>CAVXQZ010000003.1:2897500-3979865 GCA_963764075.1 uncultured delta proteobacterium | reverse complement strand
GCATACCGGCGGCGCCGGCGCTGGTCGGCGGGGGGGCGCCTTCCCATAAGTCCGAAGTGCACGCGCCCAGCGCCATAGAGCACGCCCTAACAGGGGCGGCGCGTGATGCCTCGCTCAATCGGCGAATCGGCGACTGGTTCCCTTTGCCGGCGCCGCTCATTCCCAATGAAACGGAGGTCCAAGCGCGACTCCGGCGGTGGCAGGAGGCGCAGCGCGCGATTGATCTCAAACTCGGTCGCCCCGCGGAACACGCAAGCCCGCGGTTGGCGCCCCCGATTGGTGCCGACTCGCGCGGCGTCGACACCGGCCTCCCGTCGGCCGAGCTTGCGCGCAACCCAGGCGGCGCGCCGAGCCTGGACCCAGCAAAGCGCGCGCTCGGACAGCGCCGCTACGACTGGTCGCCCCCGGTTGACGTGCCATCGCCCCTGGGCAGGACCGTTCGTGACCGGGGATCGGATCGCGGCCGATGAACACCGCAGTCCAGCTCCGGACCCTCGCGGCGGGCGACATGCCTCGGTGCGATCTCGTTCACGGGTCGCCGCTCCGGTTTCTCGTCGGCGATCTCGGTCCCATAGCCCTCCTCGCGCCCGGAGAGGTTGTCGCCTACCGACTGCGCAGCCGCCGACTCACGCGCCTGTTCGTCTTTCGCACGCTCGATATCGATGACCGGCTCGCTGCCTTCGTCCCCGGTGTACGGCCTCGCGTGAGGCTCTTGATCGCGGTGCGGTCGGCGGGACGCGTTCGGCTGACACGCGACCTCTTTGCCTATCTGACGAAGACCGGGCGACAGCCGTCGCACCTGACCGACGCGTTCTACCTGCGGGTTGGCGTGGCCCTCACGGGGCGCATTCCGGCCCGCAGCATCCTCCTCCACTCGCTCTTGTCCACTCACTGCCCTCGGGCGCGCATCCCGGCCTCTGGGTCAACATGGACCCCGCACCGATCGGCTTCCGGTCCCAGCCCTACGCAAACATGCCATCTCAAAGACCCCACTGCATGTCGAGCAGAAGAATAGAGCCCGCTGATACTTCGCGCCGCCAGGCCTCCGCGTGCCCCCGATGTCGCCCTATCCACCTTTCATGCCGACCTCAATCGCAGCCCAGTATTGCGGGTTTAGGAACACAAATGGCCTGCTCAGCGCATACCGGCGAGGTAAACTCCGTCCCTGGGGCAGGCGCGGACAAACCGGCACCTTCGTTTGGAGACGCGAGGACCTAGATGCATTCCTCCGAGGCAGCAGTGAAATGGGTGACGCGATGGCGCTACCAACTGGCCAAGACAGCGACGCGTCGAGGCATTTGGAGACTCAAAGGGGGCGGGTATCTCGTTCGCGCGAGAGTCACCGATTCGAGAACGGGTCGCGAGTACCAGAATCTCGAAGACACTGAGGGGCCCGAACGTCACCTTGCTCGAGGCCCTTCGAGTTCAGATGGAACTCCGGTCCAGAGGACGCGAACGGTCCGCCGGAAGGACGCCGTCGCGGACGCTCTGGAGCGAATACGCCGCATCGCTTTTCGAGGCCAAGGTTGCTGAGGGAAAGTTGGCATCCGCGGCATCCCGCGAGCGATGGGCGAACGCACTATCGCGCTTGGTCCCGGCTTTTGGTGAATTGTATGTGCATGATCTTCGCCACGCGGACTTGGTCGCATGGCGGAGTCAGGTTGCGCGGTGGATTCGCGACGGAATGCCATCCAGTCGCAAGCGCGATCTCGGCACCAACAAGACCGTCAGGCTATCCCCGGTCACGGCCAACGGTTGGTTGTCCATTTTGAAGACAATCTGCGCTGCCATGAAAAAGCATTTCGACCTGGATCGTGATCCGGCGGAGGCACTCGAGTACTTTCCTAGGCTCCGCACGTACACGCGCGAGCAGCCGAATGCTCTGACGGCAGCGCAAGTGCCCGTATTTCTCGCCAAACTCGCGGAACTTCATCCGAACCACTACGCGATGGTCTTCCTCGGCATGGTCACGGGTGCCCGACCCTCGACCCTTCGGCCGCTGCGGCGAAGCGGCCCCGAGTGCGACGTTCTTTGGGAGGAGGGAATCATCCTTTTGCGTCGGTCAAACTCGCGGCGCGCTGAGATCATGGACCGGACGAAGACCGCACTCGACCAGGAGATTCCGCTACCGATGGCTGCGCAGCAGGCCTTGAAGGACCACGTTGCATCCCTGCCCGAGGGACCGATGCGCGACTCCATGTATCTCTTCCCTTCTTTGACAGGAGGGATGCGGACCCGCTCGGTGCTAGACAAGCCGTTTGCAGAGGTACTCGAGGCCCTCAACTGGAAGATGCGATTCACGCCGCGCGGCCTGCGACGAACGTTCCAAGACCTGGCCCGGCAGGCCGAGGTTCATGACGTCGTGACGCGCGCGATTTCCGGTCACCAGACCGAGCGCATGCAGCGGCACTACTCGACCGCCCACCGCGAGGAGATGCGAGTCGCCGTCGGCAAGGTGGTCTCGCTCGCCACGGGCTGAAATTGCTACGGACTCAAGCCATCCCGGATATGCTGAACATGCGCGACGATGCGACTGCACTTCGAGAGACGAGCCGTGATTACGCCTACTTTGCAGAACGGTGTGAAAACCGGTGTGAAGACCGAGGAAGCCTAATGAACTACTGGGATTTCAAGGGCCGCGCGAACGCACCGGCAAACTTGCCAAGGTGGACGTCGAGGGTTCAAATCCCTTCTCCCGCTCAAGGTAAGTAGTTGAAAAGACGCCGGTTTCGAGCTGAGGCTCAGCCGGCTTTTTTATTGCTGTCCACCGGTGCTGTCCACTTTGCTGTCCATCCGGGCCTCGTTTCCGCGCGCCAGGTGCCGTTCGACCCGCGTGAGGTCGATGATTCTCGCGATGGCCGATTCTTGCTCGTGGCCGCGGGCCGTGGAGTAGCGCTGCTGCATCTGCTCGGTGAGATGGCCCGAGATGCTCCGGACCACGACGTTGGCGACTTCCGCCTCCCGCATCGCGTCCTGAAACGAGCGTCGCATGGCCTTCGGCGAGATCTGCTTGGAGAGCCCCAGCGCTTCGGTCATCGCCTTGAACGGCTTGGCCAGGGTCGAGTTGCGACGGAACGTGCCCACTTCGGAGGGGAAGAGCAGCTCGCTGCGCTCCATGTCCCTCGTGATGAGCTGCTTGTCGACGTGCCAGCGAAGGACGGACACCACGAAGTCGGGGATCTTGATGACCTGATCGTGGTTGGTCTTGGTCATCTCCATCACCCGCCCCTTGATGCCGCGCGAACGTCGGATCAGGAGAAGGCCCTGGTCCCACTTCACGTCGGCGTTGTCGCCAGAGCGCCGGAGCGCGTAGAGGCTCGAGGGACGTAGCCCCGTGACGGAGCCGAGCAGAATCACAGCAAAGTGCTGCGGGTACCTCTCCCAGGCGATCTCGAAGAAGGCGCTTAGCTCGGACACGCTGAGCGAGTTCGGCTGCTCGAACGTGTACGTGCGGTGCCCCTTGGCCGAGACGTCTTCGACGTCCGCGCACGGGTCGACGGCCAGGTCGTAGTCTGCCTTCATCTTCTTGGTGATGACGCGCAGGACTGCGAGCCAGTCGTTGACCGTGGTCGGCGCATACTCGCCGACGTTGATGCGCGGTTCCCACGAATCTCGCCACGCTTCGATGTCGGTGCGAGTGAGCTTGTCGACGAAGATGTCGCCGAGCCCCTCGATGCCGACGTCGATCGCGCCGTCGTCGTCTTTGAGTCCGAAGAGGTGACGCAGGGTGATGAGCCACTTTTCCTCGGTCTTGGACGAGCAGATCTGCCGCTTCTCAATCTTTGAGCGAAGCAACGAAGCGGCGTAAGTCGCGAAGCGCTCGGGCTCCCTGGTCGTCGGCCGGCTTGCGCCTTTGCGGATCGAGTCGAGCTCCGTCTTCAACCAAAGACGCGCTTGCTCGGGTTCCGTCAGGTCCGGCAGGTTTCGGACAACCTGCCGCATCGATGCCGTCTTCGGATCGATGGCTCGCCCTCGAACCAGAAACCCTCCCTCCTTTCGCTGATAGACCCCGGGCAGCGCCGGCCTGGGATTGACCCAACTGTTCCACTTCCGAACCCACTGTTCTTTCTTCATGCGTGCCTCCGGTGGCCTCCGGAAGCGTTCGCGCACGTCCGCCGGCAAGGGTAGCAGGCACGTCGCCGTGGAGGTACCGGTCGAGAGACTCGCGACTCCACATCAGCGTGCCGCGCCCGCCCCACCGACCGACGGGGACAAGCCGGCCGTCGAGCTTCGCTTTGCGAAGCGCGCCCGTAGTCTTGAAGCCGCAGTAGTCGGCGGCTTCGCGGGTCGTGAGATAGGTCCGCCAAACGGGGTCCTCGCGACTCACGGCGTCTTTGCGCCGAGAGGTACGGGGGCCTGGCCTGCGTGTGCTCGCGCGGTCATGCCGACCGATATGGCAACGGGCGTACCCGCGGGCGCGTCTCGAAAAGCGCGGCTAACCTCGCGAAATTACGTGTCCGCCTTCGGCTACTGGCCAAAAACAATCCACCCACCCCCCTGGCGGATTTTTAGCCACCCCCACTGCCCTGGCTTCGAGGGTCAACCGTACGCGGGCGAGACGCTTGCTACGGGCAGTTCGTGGTCAAGGTCACACCGCGCGCCCTCAACGTCGCGATGTTTTGCGCCTGCGCCGCGCAGTCGATCGGGTTGCCCGTGATATCGATGCCGGTCCCGTAGCCGAGGGAGACGTTGGCGACCAAGGGAGACAGGTCCGTGACCTGATTGCCGCTCAGGTCGACACTCCGGAGGTTTGCAAGTGCCGACAGGGACGAGATGTCTTGAATCTGATTCCCGCTGAGATCGACGTCCGTCAGAAGGCTCAGGGGCGCGAGGGGGGCCGTGTCGGTGAGCCCCGCGCCTGAAACGGAGAGCGTCGCCAGACCGGTCATTGCCGAGAGCGCGGCTCGGGCCTGAGCGGTCGAGACGTCGGCGACCGCCAACCTGAGCACACGCAACGAAGGAAGCGCAGCCAACCAGTCCGCGGTATTCGAATGAAGGTCTGCCAGAAACTCCGTCACCTGAGGTAGACGCGGAACGGTGGTCTCGCACGCTTCCAGCAAACTGAGCACCGTGAGGTTCGGAAGGTCCGAGAGCGGTGTGAGGTCCACGAAGTACACTTCGAAATAAATCGTGCGCAGGTTCCAAAGACACTGGATGCCATCGAGGGACGTGACGGGACCGACGTAACCCGGAGGACAGTTCGACGGGGTGCCCTGGGGCTGCAACATCTCCAAGTCGGTGAGACCAGCTACGTCGGCCGGATGGATTGGCCCGCTCGGCACGCCGATGGCTTCGCGCACGGTGGCCTCGACGAACGGGTCCGCAAACGTCAGCGGGTCGGCGCATCCCGTCGTGGAAGAATCGGCCGAGTCGGGGGTGTTGCCTCCGGTATCCACATTCTCGTACGCGCACGCGAGCCCGAACGGCGTAGGAAGAGAGGTGATGCCGAGGCTCAGCCCTGCCCAGCACTCGACTCTGCCGTCACCCGTCACCGCGCAGGCGGAAATGCTGTAATCAGGGCCCCCTACGGCGATGGCGGTCGCGCCGCTCTCGAGCCCCGCGACGGTCATCGGTGGATACACGTTGCCCAGCGAGACATCGTCGCCCCAGCACATGACCCCAGCGCCCGTGGTGACCGCGCAGCCGTCGTTTCCCGTCACGGATACCGCCGTGACGCCGCCCGACAGGCCCGCGACAGGCACGGGCCCCCACGGTCCGGCCACCTGAGAAACGAAGCCCCAAGCGTTTCCCCAGCACGTGACCTGGCCATCTGCGGTGAGCGCGCAGGCCGCACCGTCTCCAACGGACACGGCGGTGACGTCCGACGTAAGACCAGGAACCGTCACCGGCACCGCGCTGAACGCGAGCGCCATCGGATCAACTCCGAGTTGACCATACGTGTTGTCGCCCCAGCACTGGACTGCGCCGCCCGCGGTGACGGCACATGCATCGACGCCACCCACGGACACGGCCGTCACGCCGCTACCGAGCCCCGTGACAGGCACGGGCACTATCTCTGACGAGTAGGACGTAACCCCCGTGCCGTTGGAAGAAAATCCGCTGGAGCCGTTGCCGAGTTGACCGTAGGTGTTGTCGCCCCAGCACTGAACCGCGCCGCCGGCTGTGAGTGCGCAGGCAGAGGTGGGATGCCTTGGGGTGCTTCCGACTGAGACAGCGACGATGCCGCTCTCGAGACCGGGAACAGTCACCGGGGTCACGCTGGCAGTATCTTGACCCCAGCACTGGACCGCGCCGTTCGCGGTCAGGGCGCATGCGTAATCGTTCCCCGCGGATATGGCCGTGACGCCGCTCTCGAGACCAGGAACGGTCACCGGGTACGCGCTGGAAGCGACTGGGCTGGATCCCCAGCACTGGACCGCGCCGCTCGCGGTGAGGGCGCAGGTGAAATCATTCCCGATGGACACGGCGACGAAGTGGCTGGCCACGGTCGCCGCCGCGTCGCCAATGCCCGGGCAGCCGAACACGCCTGTGCCTGCCGCTGGCGGGGGACCGGCGTCGAGCGCGCCTGTGCCTGCCGCTGGCGGGGGACCGGCGTCGAGAGCGCCTGCGCCTGCCATCGGCGAGGCACCCGCGCCGAGCGCGACGCCTCCCTCGTGGGCGGATCCGCCGGCGACGCCTCTCGGAGCGTACTCGTCCACCCGACCGCAAGCCGCTGTCGCGACGAGCGCGACGAACCCCACGGACGCAGCGCGAAGGATCTGGTTCATAGAGGCTCTCCCCATTCCACGCACAAAGCCTAGCCGGAACGCCGAGCCGAGCGAGACAGCGGCCGCGCATTCATCAAAAACGGAAGGCGCAAAAATCCGCCGACACTGCCACGCGGACAAGTGGCTGCTGTTCGACGTAGGGTTCGTTCGTGCTCGTTGGCGAAAAGCGAGTTCGCCGGGCCACTTTTGCTCCAGGGAGTTCGGGCGCACCGGACGCCGATTCAGTACGGGCGGCTCGCCGCCGCGAGCTCGCACACGTGACAGCAAAGGGCTGCGCTAGGCAGCCATCGGTCGAGTCTCGACCTCCGTCCGGAGGGCGCTCCCCGGGCCTGGGTAATCGTTGGGGGAGCGCGCTGCACGTCACCCAAACGCAGCGGCCGAAAGATGCCAAAGAAAACGTCTAAATCAGCCCGTCGTTTGGGGTCGGCGTCACGATTTCCGTTGACCAATTGATGACTTAGCTGTTGGTCGGCGTCACAACAATTCCGGGTGACACAGCTTTTGTGGAATCGAATCCACGACTTGAACACCCATTGACGCCGGTCCTTTATCTTGCACTTCGCTTTTCGCTCCGTGGCGTTGCCTTTCTCGTGCAGCACTTTTGTACTCATCACAGTACTGTCGGAGCGCACCACGTAGTGCTCGAGTGGGCTCCCTTGCGGTAACGCACTGGGTGCACGTGCGAACGCTGCGGCGGGAATCGGTTGTCACCCCGTGCCGGCCCATCGCGATACGGCGATAGGCAAGCGGCAGGCTAGCACCGAAGCGACATCGCAGCGTGGCTGGGCGAGCAGGGGCTGTCAGCCCGTGAGTCGGTCCTTAAGGATATCTGCGATCCTCCTCGCCCGCTGCTGTAGGTGCCTCCGGGCGAACTCACAGAGGCCGCAAAAAGGCCGGTCGAAGAGCCATCTGTGAGCATTTCGGCGTCGCTGCGCCGGCACACCCACCGGTATTGCCCATGTCACCCGACAAAGCGCGAGGCGCCCGCCGCGAAGCTTGCTGCCAAAGAAGCGGTCGGGCGGTCGATCCAGCATGGCGCGACGCGCTCCGAGTTCGCTGATGCTTCCGGACTCCGAGGCACTGCAGAGTCGCTCTCCGAAGAACCCGCGCGACTGGCACGCGCTTCGCCGGCACGGCTGTGAAGTCGTGCTCATCGGCGCGCATGTGACGTCATCCCCGTCGGGCTCCGGATCCCATGGCGGAAACGCCCGACGAACATCTGCAGCCAGTATCGGAGGCGAATATTCATGGACAGTAAGAGGGCAGAGACCCAACATGTAAGTCAGAGCGTGTCGATTGGCGGCAGCAAGGGCGGCGTCGGCAAGTCGATGACGACGATTGCGGCGCTCGACCGCCTCTTGGCGGAGGGCTTGAGCGTCGTCTTGGTCGAGTGCGACAATGCCAACCCCGATGGGTATCGCGCGTACCAGGACCTGGTGCCCACCGAGCGGACCAATCTTGACGATCGCGGACGGCTGGATTCACCTCGTGAACCTCTGCGATAAGCATCGCGACAGAACGGTCATCCTGAACGCCGCTGCACGAAACAATGAGACCGTGAGCCGCCACCCGGAGACACCGCCACGCCAGCATTCGAAGCGCTCGGTGCTGAGCTCGATGCGCGGTGGGTCATCAACCGGCAGCGCGACGGCACGGAGTGTGGCCGACGACATCTACACCAAGCGGCTCGCTCTGTGCGGCATACACGGTGCTGCCGATTACAGTTGAAACGGGTTGAGCTCCGTCGGTGGCGCGGCGAGGTGGGCAAAGTACTCGCTCAACTGGTAGCCCAGGCGCCCGACGAGGCGCATGGAACGTCGCTGGCGACAGCGGTCCCCGCGTGACACACGCCCAGTGCCGCGAGCGCCCTCAGCGCACCACGCCGCAAGCCGCGGCCGCAAAGGCCGAGACACCGTTCGAGCAGCTGGTCGGACGACCTTCGCGAGAACGACGCGTTCTTGAGCATCGTCATGGCCCTCGAACACAAAGACGATTTTGAATGTACCCGGCGGCAGCTGGCAGAGACTACCGAATGTGCTGTCGAGAAGGTGCGCGCGGCATGTGCCACTGCAGCGCACGAGAAGGTTGCCGCCGTGGGGCGCGAAGTCATTGCGAAGGACGCCGAGGCGAGCGTGGACCTGATCATAAGCCGCCCGACAATCCGCTCCGGATTCATCAGGTTGGCGGGGCGGTTGCCGCAGTAATCGCGTTTGGAGCCCCATGCGTGCATGCAGGCTGCGTCGTCGGGTGCTGCGTCGTGGCCGGTGCGGTATGCGCCGCGATCGTTGCTCGGCTCGGGTAAAGGCACAGACGATGGCGACGCAACGGGCGCTCGGAATGGCAGAGCTTCAGTCGCCAGGGGTGCCAACCTTGGTTTGGCATTTGCCGTACGCGTGTGCGAAGCGGATCCGAACCGGACGGGCTAAGGACAGGAATCGACGCATCGCTCAACCGAGCGCGCACACAGCAAGACGTCGAGCGACGCGAGAGGAGCGCGGGAAAGTGCATCACTGCGTGCGAGTTCGCCACATCCAACGTCCTGGCGGAAAGTACCGCGTTGCCTAATACGGCTTCAGCGGAGTTGTTCGCACGTTCTGCTGCCGCCGAAGGGCATGCAGTGCCCTTCCCGATGGGTAATAAGGCGCCCGCGCGACTATGCACCTGTAACATACGTCGTGATTCGCAAGTACTCACGCACCTGGCAACGGATTGGGGCGACAGTGTTGCGCTGATGCACTGCGCGCTGCTTCAAGTGCGCTTGCTTCGGTACTGCGCGCAGCACACCGGCAGCACTGTCGAGAGTGTCAAAGAGCCGCGCGGAAGAACCAACACCACGGAGCGAAAAGCGAAGTGCAAGATAAAGGGCCGGCGTCATGGGGTATTTAAGTAATTGATTTCTCTTTGGAAAGTTCGTGTCACGCGGACACGGCGAGACGCCGACCCCTACTCAACTATGGAAAACCGCATAGGAAATCATGGCGCCGACCCGAGATGACCACGACGATCTGCCGATTTTTCGGCCTCGTCTGGGGAGAGGCGCGCGACGCGACGCGCGTGAGCCCACGCTCCGCAACGCCCTGCTCCTCGGGCTGCGGCGCGGTGCGGCTTCACCCCGCGCGAACGCGTCGGAAGCTGGCGCCGGGCACGGCGGAAGCGCCCGGCGCGTCGTTATCAAGGCGCACGTCGCTCGCCTGACGGCAAGAGGCGCCAAGGCGGCGGCGCTCCACCTTCGATACATCCAGCGCGACGGAGTGGAGCCCGATGGCTCGAAGGGGATCCTCTACGACGCCCACGGTCCGGTCCCGTCGGAGGCGTTCGAGGGGCCCCGCCCCGGCGAGAACCACCAGTTCCGACTCATCATCTCGCCCGAGGACGCCGGTGAGCTCGACCTCACCGCGTTCGTGCGGCGCCTGATGGCGCGCGTCGAAGGGGACGTCGGCCGCAACTTGGAGTGGGCGGCGGTCAACCATCACAACACGGATCATCCCCACACGCACGTCGTCATCCGCGGCGTCGACCGCGATGGGCGCGAGGTGCGCTTGGACCGCGCGTACATCTCGAGCGGCATGCGCTGGCGCGCCCGGGAGATCGCAACCGAGGAGCTCGGGCCCCGCCACGAGCTCGCCATCCGCCGGGCGCTCGGCAAGGAGCTCACCCAGGACCGGTTCACGTCGCTCGACCGCGAGCTCGCACGGCGCATCAACGGTGACCGCGTTCGGGTGGGACGGCTCGGCTCCGAAGCCGCAGTCGACGAGTCCTTGCTTGTTGGCCGTCTTGAGCACCTCGAGACCGTGCGGCTCGCGGAACGGATATCGAGGACCGAGTGGGCTCTGGCGCCCGGGTGGCAGCAGTCCCTTCGTGAGTGGGGAGCCCGCAGCGATATCATCAAGCAAATTCACGCGGCCATCTCCGGCGACCCGGCCCGCTACCACGTCGTTCGGGCCGGGCAGCCGCTCGAACCCGATGGGACCGACGGCGCCCACGTCGTCACAGGGCGCATCGCGGACAAGGGTCTGTCTGACGAACTCCGCGGCGCGTGTTACGCGGTCATTGAGACGCCGACGGGGCACGCCTACCATGTGCCGCTCGACGCGCGGTCCGCCGAGGAACTCGGGAGGGGCGATTGGGTGTCGTTCACGACGAAACCAGAAGCCGTCGTTCGTCCGGTCGATCGTCACATTGCCGAAATCGCCCGAGCCCGACAAGACGTGTACGAGCTCGAATCGGCGGCTGGCGACGCGGTAACGTCGGAACGGGCGCAGCGGCGGCTGCAACAACTCGAGCGGCTTGGTGTTGTCATGGCCATCGCGCCGAATCGGTGGGCGGTTCCGCCGAACCTGCTCGAGTTGCTCGAGCGGCGTGCCCGGAGCTCGCCTGCGCGTCATCGGGTTGAATGGCATAACGAGCCGCTGTCTTTGGCGGAGCAAGTGAACTATCCGGGGCCCGTGTGGCTCGACCGGGTAGACTCGCAGTCGTTCGCTCCCTCCGGTCTCGGTGCCGAAGTGCGCAAAGCCGTCCATGATCGCCTCGCGGCGTTGCGGCAGCTCGGGGTCCCGGAAGAGCCTTCCCGGCGGCTGGCCTCCCTGCGCGAGCTGGAACGGCGCGCGGTCGGGCAGGAGTTGGCCGCGTCCTCCGGACGGGCCTTCATCCCGAGCGCGCCGGACGGCATGCGCGGATCTCGTTCAGATCCACACTGCGCGGGCGGGGACCTCCTATGCCGTCGTATCCGACGGGACGCAGTTCGCGTTGATGCCCGCGACGGCCGCTCTCCGCGACCTCAATGGCCAACGGGTCGCGATCTCACGCGATCCCGGCGGACGCATGGTCCTTCGAGCCAGTCCCGACCGGGACCTCGGAAGGTAGGGGTGTTCTTGGCCCCCTTCGCCGCCTGCGACGGGACCAGAGACCACGCGTTGAACACGTCTGCCGGGGTCGCATGCTCAGCTTGGCGGCGGGCACGAGTCCCTCGGTCGAATCTCTGCTGTGTTTCTGCGCCCGCAACCACACGAGTGTTAATGGACGACCAGAACCGACGTTTTCTGACCGCCTAGATCCGACATTGGTTGGCCACCCCAATCCGTTCTTTTCTGACCAGGCAAATCCGACGCCCCAGCCCCCGGGGAGCGCAGAGAAGTCGGCCGGGGTGAAAGGCTCGGTGTAGGAAACGTCGCGGAGCGGCGCGCACAAAAAGGTGGAAGGCCCGGTCTCGTACACCGAGCCTTCCCGTCGAGAGCGGACCTCGAGGTGGATCGCGGTGTCGCTCATCTAGAGAGGGAAGACAAGTTCGTGGCGACGTCCGCTCGAGAGCGGGCCGCGGTTGCAGCGAGAGAGTCTTCGATCGGAGCGTTGTGGGTGGTGCAGCGGCATCTTCTACCTGTGTCCGCGGCACGATCGGCGGCAGCTCTACTGCGATGACCCCTGTCGTCGTGCTGGATATCTTCACGCCCATCGCCGAGCCAACGCTCGCTACCAGCGCAGCGAGGAAGGACGGCTCGATCATCTTGATCGGCAGCGCGAGTACCGGCGCCAACGACGCGCGCGCGTGACGGACAACCGCACCGGGAAGTTGGCCATCGATGGCACGGTGTGCGTGGCCATTCGCTCCGGCCGTGCCGACTGACGGCATGCTCGAGAGCGCGACCTCCGTGCCTGCCCATGCCCGTGTCGATCACCGTTCGGTTTCTATCCTCGTCGACCACGCGGTGCTGGTCACCGACGGCAACGACGAAGTGCTAAGCTCGACTGCCGTCCGCAACGCGAGCGCACCGCCTGGCGGCCAAGACGCTGCTCGAGGCGATCGCCCTCTTTTATCAGGAGCGTATCCGAGTTGTGCTGTCTGCCGACTTCGAAGCGACCTCGTTCGATTTCGGTCTGACTGACGGCCTCGGAATGGGCGTCGACACGCTCCACTACGAGATCGGGGTCCTCCCCGATGCCGCGCAGCGTTGTTCCGCGCAAGACCCCAGACCGACCTCGGGTGGTAGAGGGCCAGACGCATTATCGGCGTCGCGCGGTACGAAGCGAAGACTGTCGCGGGTCACATTGCGAGCCGTCCGGGACACGCCAGCAGTCTGTGTGAGGGCCGGAAAGCCGCGCGTTGGCTCCGGCATGCGGGCCGCCATGTCCGCGAGTCGTGGCCCGCCTCGCGCCCCCCTATGCACCGCGAACACCAACGGAGACCGTCCTCTATCGGGTGGTATGCTCGACACTCGAAACGTTTCTCGCGCACGCGCGTGAATCGTATACCGCGCCGCTGCCCCACTACGTCGAGCGCGAATTTCGAAGTTATCTGCGATGTGGTGTCCTCGCGCATGGCTTTGCCCGTTGCCATTGCGACGGATGCGGCCACGATCTACTTGTCGCCTTTTCATGCAAAGGTCGCGGCCTCTGCCCCAGCTGTGCCGGACGGCGTATGGCGAATACGGGTGCCCACTTGGTCGATCGGGTATTGCCCGATGTGCCCGTGCGTCAGTTCGTGCTCTCCTTGCCTTTCGAGCTTCGCCTGCTCGCAGCCTTCAAGTCGGACGTGCTCGCCGCGCTCGCGCGCATCTTCGTAGAGGTCGTGTTCAGCCACTACCGGGCCCATGCAAAGCGAGACGGGACCCCCGAGGGACAATGCGGCGCCGTTACCTTCATTCAGCGATTTGGCGGAAGCCTGAATTTGAATGTTCACTTTCACACGGCGTTTCTCGATGGCGTCTTCACCCGCAACGAGCAAAGCGGCGTTCGGTTCCATCCCGCGAGTCCGCCGAGCGCGGACGACCTACAAGATATCGCACGGCGAGTCCATCGGCGTGCCACCACGTGGCTCGCTCGCCGCGGCTACATCGACGATCAACCCGCCGAGATGCGGTCGAACGAACGGCCCGAGCCGGGCGCTATCGAGGCGTGTGCGGCGATCGCCATGCAGCGCGGCGCATTCGCCAAGCTCGCGACCGACGACGATAGCCACGACGACGGCGCCGAGAGCCCGCCCGGCGGCCGCCGCTTCACTGCCGAGCACGAGGGCTTTAATCTGCATGCGGGTGTGCGCATCGCGGCGGGCGACGACCTCGGGCGCGAGCGTCTCTGGAGGTACGGAGCCCGTCCCGCGTTCGCACTCGATCGGCTCCGGCGGCTGCCCGACGGACGAATCACCTTCCGGGTGAAGTATGCGGGCAAAGGCCGTGCGAAGCATCGCGTGATGACGCCCCTCGAGCTAATGGCCCGACTGTCCGCACTCATTCCGCCCCCTCGCTATCCACTCGTTCGCTTCCACGGCGCGCTGGCACCACGCTCCAGCTGGAGGCGCCATGTTGTGCCCAAGCCGCCCGCAACTCGGCGCGCGTGCGACCGCAACGTCGCCGATGGCGGCGTCGCCGCGGGAAGGGTGAAGAAACCGACCAAGAAGACCACAAAGGAGAAAGCAGCTCGTAACGGCGAGAACGCCACGGGTGCGCCGATTGCCGGGCTGGTCCACGGCGAATCGAATGCGCCCACGCCGGCGGGCGGGCCTGCCGCCGTCTTCGAGTTGCCGCCGCCCGCCTGCCGTGACGCGGTTCAACTTATTCCCAACGTCATTTCGTTGGGCCATTGGCGCCGGCTTCACGACGGTGCGCTCTTGGCCAGCTCGCCCTACGTCGACTGGGCGGCACTGCTACGGCGCACCTTCGAGGTCGACGTGCTCGCCTGCCCCAAGTGCAACGGCCGCCTGCGCGTCCTGGCCGTCATAACCGGCCCCCAACCCGTCCGCCAAATTCTCGAGCACCTCGGCCAGCCAGCCCACGCGACGCCGCTCGCCCGCGCGCGGGATCCGACCGACCTCTCGGAAGCGACGCACGAGGATGAGTCGATATAGGCGCGCGGCGCGCGTCGGCGGACACCTGCGCTTTGGAATGGGTCAAATTGGGACGCTCTTCCGCTGAGAACGGATCGCCGAGGCTCCAAGAACCGATAAGGCGTTTTTCGTCAAACCCTTGCGTTCTCGCCTGGCTTTGCTCCTCCTACGCGCCGGCCGACACTTACCGGTCGCGATTCAGCGCCGTCGAGGCGGCGAGCGAGTCCATGTAGTCCCGCCAGTACGCGATCTTGCGCTTGTCGATGTGGATGACGGAGCAGAAGCGATTGTTGTAGGCGGCGCCGTTCGCCAAGATCGTGCCGTGGACCTCATACTTGATGACGACTACGCGTTCGCCGTCGGTCTTGTGGACGACGAGATGGTCGGCAGCGTGGAGCTTGATGGCCTCAACGTAACCGCGAAACTGGCCCATGAGCGCAGTGCGTCCGCGCAGGATACGCGGCCATCCCCCGAGGTCGTAGAGGACCTCGTAGACGGTGTGCTCGTCCACGACGTCGAAGAAGTGCTCCCCATCGACGAGGTCACCGAGCGCGCGTCGGACGAGCTCGAAGTAGGGCGCGGCCGGCTTGTACGCTGCGTAGGGATGGCTGGTCATGGTTCCGCTATCACCGGTGATGCGCGGCCGGAAAGCCGCGCCGAGCGAGGTGCTACGTCTTGACCTTTGTCGCGCGTCCCAGCTGCTCATCCAGCACGAAGCGCCCTCCCGGATCCTTCGGTACCGGCTCGTCGTCGAACCGGATGTGCGCCGTCGGTAGCGAATGCCGCCGTTCATCTAGGGCTTCCCACACCATCTGCTTCGTGATGTTCGGATCGAAGAGGTGGCTCACGTAGTGAATATGAGATCCTTGTTCCCAGTGGTGTTTCCCCGTGAACGGCTCGCCAGCGATGTCCTGGAAGGTTAGGAAGAAGCAGTGCCAGCGTTCGCGCGAATCTGCGAACAGGTGTACCGACCGGTGCTCCCGTTCTTTGAAGACCTCCGTGACACGTGACGTCGCCTTCCCCAGCGTCTCGGGCGTACGCGACCCGTCAAGATTGAAAATCGCGTTGTTGTCCTCCGCCGTGAGGCGGCGCTGGTCCGGAACGAACTCCAAGTGCTTGGCGTAGTGCGACAGCCCAAGCACCCCGCAATTGACGCTCAGGTCGTGCAGGTCCCGTTTCGTGATGCTCATAGCTTTGGCGATGCGAAGCGCGAGCTTCTTTCGCCCGGACCCGATTAGCTTCCGCAGGTCCTTCGCCACGCCACGCGCCCTGGTCGCCAGCAGATCGCGCTGCTCCATCTCTTGGGCCTTCGCCCATACGACCTCGGCCAATTCAGGGGTGGGTGGCAGCCCCTTCATCTGCGCCTGGGCCCAAAGCAGCTCCGCGGTCATCTCCGCGATCGTGGTCTCCGGGTGTGTCTGCAGCATCACGCTCCGATCCTTCAGCGGATTGCCCCACCAGGTCACGCCTCCTCGTCGCGGAATCTCGGACACGCCTGAGCGTACCTCGCGCACCGAGGTTCCTGAACCGCACGAATGCGAGCGCACCGTAGACGGCATCGGCGTGGCCCCGGGTCTTGACCAGCTTCTTGGGTCCAGGTGCCCGCCAAAGAATTCGGCACCCGCCGTAGGCCAATCCACCTGCATCGGGCCCTCGGAATATTCTCGGGCCTCCCGTGCACGCGAAAGGGCGGCCGTGGTTCGCGACCCGAACCGAGAGGCCATGCGGAGGGCACGGGGCTCTCGTGCAGCTGCCCAACGAGGGCGGCGGCGACTCGCCCGCCCACGTCCATCGTACGGCCCCAGCGGCCCGATGTTCAAATCGCGCAGGTTCGTCCCCGAACCCCTGTACCAAGCGCATGTACCAAGGGGTCCGGCTTGTACCAACGCCGGACCCCTTGTTTTCAGTTGCGCGGGGGCGCATTGCACGCTGGACCACGATGCGATGCGCGGATGCTCGGCGTTTCCCGGCCCCGAGCGAGCTCACCGGAGTACTCGCCCGCACCGACTTGGACTGTTCGGGCGGCCGGACGGCGCAGCGCGTACCTCGATCGCCTGCGTTGCGACCGTCACTTAGCGACGCGCACCGCTAGCTCCTTCGCCGCCTGGACGAACAGCCTCAGCGCTGGGGATGTCTGGGCGCGGCTCGGGTAGTAGAGGAAGAAGCCGGGCACGGTCGCGGCGTAGGGTTCGAGGACGCACTCGAGTCGGCCGGCGCGAAGAGCTTCTGCCGCCATCGACTCGAACACGTAGGTCAGCCCGGCCCCCTGTTCGGCGAGGGAGAGTCGGAGCTGGCTGTTGTTCGTGACGACGCCGCCACGGACCGGGATGCGCCAGTTGCGACGGCCCCGTTCGAGCTCCCACGCGTACAGCGTTCCCGTCGAAGGTGAGCGAAATGTGAGGCACTCATGACGGAGCAGATCCTGCGGGCGCTGGGGCGTGCCCTGTCGCGCGAGGTAACTCGGCGCGCCGACGATGACGAAGCGAAAGGCGTCCGTGAGCCGCGCCTGCACCATGTCCCGCTCGATCGACTCGGTAAGCCTGATCCCTGCGTCGTAGCCCTCGGCGACGATATCGACAAAGCGATCCTCCGCGACGACCTCGACTTCGATGCGCGGGTGCCGCTCGCGAAACCGCGCGAGCATGGGCGCCACGACGAACTGCACTGCAACCTGAGGAACGGACAGCCGCACGCGCCCCACCGTCTCGCCGGGACGAGCGGAGACCTCCGAGAGCGCGACGAACGCCTGCCTCACCGCGGGGTCTGCGGAGTCGACGAGTCGTCGCCCCGGATCCGTCAGCGCGACGCTGCGGGTGGTGCGCGTCAGCAGGTTGACGCGGAGTTGCTCCTCGAGCTGACGAACGGCCTGGCTCACCGCCGAGGTCGAGACGCCGAGCTCGCGCGCAGCCCCGCTGAAGTTCCGCAGGCGGGCAACAGCGAGGAACACGTGCAGCTGCGGTAGGAGGCTCGAGCTCAGCGCCATGATTGTGAATCATAGCTTCAAGGCGCATTCCGATCTTGTGCGTAGTGCGAACGGCGAACAGGTCGTACTTCTTTGGTCGGAGGCGAGAGGAGCCATGACGAACATCGAAGGAAAGGTCGTCGTCATCACCGGAGCGAGCAGCGGGCTTGGCGAGGCGGCCGCTCGGCTGCTTTCCGCCGAAGGTGCGACCGTTGTGCTCGGGGCACGGCGCGTCGAGCGCATCGACGAGCTCGCGAAAGAGCTCATCGCACGCAGCGGAAAGGCGCTCGCGATCCCTACAGACGTCACCCGTCACGAGCAGGTGACGAAGCTCGTCGACGCAGCCGTGGACACCTACGGACGGATCGACGTGCTCGTGAACAATGCGGGCCTCATGCCGCACTCGCCGCTCGAGCGCCTCAAGATCGACGATTGGGATCGAACCATTGACGTGAACATCAAGGGGGTTCTCTACGGCATCGCTGCGGCGCTCCCGCACATGAAGCGCCAGAAGGCGGGGCACATCATCAACGTCTCGTCGGTCGCCGGGCATAAGGTGGGGGTCAACGGGGCGGTCTACGCCGCGACGAAGCACGCGGTGCGCGCGCTCTCCGAAGGGCTTCGTCAGGAAGTGAAGCCGTACAACCTGCGGACGACGATCATCTCGCCGGGCGCCGTCGCCACCGAGCTACCGAACAGCATCACCGAGGCCGACGTCGCGGCGGGCGTGCAGAAGTTCTACGACGCGGTCGCGATCCCCGCCGACTCGTTCGCACGCGTGGTCGCCTTTGCGATCAGCCAGCCCGACGACGTGGACATCAACGAGATCCTGTTTCGGCCGACACGCCAGGAGCTGTGATGCAGGAAGGAGCGCTACGAACATGAGCATCTCGCGAAACGGATTACGGCCCACGCAGATAGCGCCGGCCGAGCACTTCACGGGCAAGGTTCGCCTCGACCCGCTCTTCCAGGCGAGCCCGCCCGCGCGCGCCTCCGGCGCGTACGTGACGTTCGAGCCTTGCGCGCGCAGCGACTGGCATACGCATCCGCTCGGCCAAACGCTCGTCGTCACGTTCGGGTGCGGTCTCCATCAACGCTGGGGTGGACCGATCGAGGAGATCCGCGCGGGCGACGTCGTGACGGTCGGGCCGAACGAGAAGCACTGGCATGGCGCCGCGCCGACGACGGCGATGACGCACATCGCGATCCAGGAGGCGCTCGACGGCAAGGCCGTCGAGTGGCTCGAGAAGGTCACCGACGAGCAGTACCGAGGCCAGCGTGAGGAAGCGGCGAAGTCGAACGAAAGGGGAGCGTCATGAGCAACGTCATCGTCGTCATCGGGGCCGGTTCCATCGGCCAGGCCATCGCCCGCCGCGTCAGCGCGGGCAAACACGTTCTCCTCGCCGACGTGCGGCTGGAGAATGCGAAGGCAGCCGCCGAGGTGCTGACCAAAGCCGGCTTCGAGGTGAGCACCGCGACGGTCGACATCTCGTCGCGCGAGTCGATCCACGCGCTCGTCCTCGCCGCGACGAAGATCGGCGAGGTCACGGGCGTCATTCACGCCGCGGGCGTCTCCCCTTCGCAGGCGTCGCCGGCGACGATCCTCAAAGTCGACCTCTTCGGCACCGCCGTTCTGCTCGAGGAGTTCGGCAACGTCATCGCGCGTGGTGGCTCGGCCGTGGTCATCGCCTCGCAGTCGGGCCATCGCCTCGGAGCGCTGAGCGGGGAGCAAGACAAAGCGCTCGCGACGACGCCCGCCGAGCAGTTGCTCTCGCTCCCGTTCCTCCAGCCCGACCAGGTGAAGGACTCGCTCCATGCCTACCAGCTCGCGAAGCGCGGGAACTCGCTGCGCGTGATGGCCGAGGCCGTGCGCTGGAGCAAGCGCGGGGCGCGCGTCAACACCATCAGCCCGGGCATCATCATCACCCCGCTCGCGCACGACGAGCTGACCGGTCCGCGCGGCGAAGGCTACCGCCGAATGGTCGAGCGGTGCCCCGTCGGGCGCGCCGGCACGCCGGACGAAGTGGGCAACGTCGGCGCGCTCCTCATGGGGCCCGACGGCGCGTTCATCACGGGCAGCGACTTCCTGATGGATGGCGGGGTCACGGCCTCGTACTTCTTCGGCGAGCTCGCCCCGAAAGAAACGAAGTGAGGAGGATGCGACGATGAAGAAGCGCGTACTGGGAAAGAGCGGCCTCGAGGTTTCGGCCGTCGGCTTGGGCTGCATGGGGATCAGCTTCGCCTACGGCAAGCCCATGGAGAGGCAGGGCGCCGTCTCGCTCATCCGGGCGGCGTTCGAGAGCGGCGTCACGCTGTTCGACACCGCCGAGGCTTACGGTCCGTTCACGAACGAGGAGATCGTCGGCGAGGCCCTGGCTCCCATTCGGGACAAGGTCGTCATCGCCACGAAGTTCGGCTTCAAGAGCGGCGACTCGACGGTCGGCATGGACAGCCGACCGGAGCACATCCGGGAGGTCGCCGAGGCTTCGCTCCGGCGGCTCAAGACCGACTACATCGATCTCTTCTACCAACACCGCGTCGACCCCAACGTGCCGATGGAGGACGTGGCCGGCACTGTGAAAGAGCTGATCCGCCAGGGCAAGGTGAAGCACTTCGGGCTGTCGGAGGCCGGCGTGCAGTCCATCCGCCGCGCGCACGCCGTGCAACCGGTCGCCGCGCTCCAGAGCGAGTACTCGCTGTGGTGGCGCGAGCCCGAGAAGGAGATCCTGCCGACGTGTGAGGAGCTCGGAATCGGCTTCGTGCCTTTCAGCCCCCTCGGCAAAGGCTTCCTGACCGGCAAGATTGACGCGAGCACCACGTTCGCCAAGGACGACTTCCGCAACATCGTCCCCCGCTTCTCCCCGGAGGCGCGCAAGGCCAACCAGGCGCTCGTCGATCGGATCGGCGCCATCGCCGCCGAGAAGAAGGTCACGCCGGCTCAGATCGCGCTCGCGTGGCTGCTGGCTCAGAGGCCGTGGATCGTGCCCATCCCGGGCACCACCAAGGTGGACCGCATGAGGGAGAACGTCGGCGCCGCCGCGATCGAGCTGACCACGGACGAGCTGCGCACGATCGGCGACGCGCTCGCGAGCATCGAAGTTCAGGGCGCCCGCTATCCGGCGCACCTTGCGGCCCGCTCCGGGAGATAGGGGAAGGTCATGGCCGTCAGCAAGGAGGCGGATCGCAATCACGAGGCGCTGTTCCCGAGCCACAAGTCGACGCTGAAGGTGACCGATCCCGAGCTCGTCGAGCTCTTTGACAACTGGGCCTTCGACGACGTGCTGAAGCACTCGGTGCTCGATGCGAGGACGCGCTTGATGGTGCAGCTCGCGGCAATCATGGCGTGCCAGGCCACGAACGAGTACCGCGTCATGCTCGGCGGCGCCCTGAACGTGGGTGTCTCGCCGATCGAGGTGAAGGAGATCGTCTACCAGGCGGTGCCGTACCTCGGCATCGCGCGGGTCTTCGACTTCATTCACGCGACCAACGAGGTGCTGAGGGAGCGAGGCATCTCACTCAAATTGGGACGCTCTTCCGCTGAGAACGGATCGCCGAGGCTCCAAGAACCGATAAGGCGTTTTTCGTCAAACCCTTGCGTTCTCGCCTGGCTTTGCTCCTCCTACGCGCAGACCGTTTCGACTTGGATGCCGAGGCGCTTGGCGACTTGTTTGGCCGTGAGGACGTTGCGTATCATCCACGTTGACTGTAATCAACGTTGACGAATCGGGCGAATTATCAAAACTCGCCCGTATGACGAGCACCGAAGCCGCGCTATTCGATCGCATCTGGTCCGATTTGGCTGGGCCGCCGGCTCCCGCCGTGGCCTTCGTGGGCGAAATAGCCCCGTTACCATCGGTGTACGCGGTCAGCGCGCTGGCGAGCGCCACCGTCGCCGCGGCCGCGGCCGCCGTATCGGCGCTGCAGGCGGTCCGAACCGGTGCGGGACTCCGTCCGGTGACCGTAGACCGCACGCATGCCGCCGCGGCATTCCGAAGCGAGCGGTACGCCTCCGCGGTCGGCTGGACACTACCCTCAGTATGGGATCCGATTGCGGGCGACTACCGCACGCGCGACGGTTGGATCCGCCTTCACACGAACTATCGCTCGCACCGCGAGGCGGCGCTTCGGGTGCTGCGATCGCACCCATCACGCGACGCCGTCGCCAGTACCGTGAGCACGTGGATCGGGGAAGACCTTGAAACCGCGATTGTTGATGAAGGCGGCTGCGCCGCAAAAATGCGAAGCACCGAGGAATGGGCCGCCCACCCGCAGGGTCGAGCGGTCGGTGCGGAACCGCTTTTCGCCACGGAAGTCCGTGCGGCCTCGGCCGCATCGTTCATTGATGGCGCCACGCGCCCGCTGGCGGGGATTCGGGTTCTCGACGTCACGCGTGTTGTTGCAGGCCCAGTGTGCACGCGCTTTCTGGCAGCCCATGGCGCCGACGTTCTACGAATCGACCCGCCGGGGTTCGAGGAGGTCGGCGCGCTACTGCCCGAGATGACGGTTGGAAAACGCCGTGCCTTCCTGGATTTTCACGACCGGTTCGACCGAGAGTGCTTCGAACGACTCATCGCCGGGGCACACGTGATGGTCCATGGCCTGCGTTCGGACGCGATGGACCGCCTGGGGCTCGGCGCGGCCTGCCGCCGCGAGATCAACCCGTCTCTCGTGGACGTGTCGCACGATGCGTATGGCTTCACCGGCCCGTGGTCGCGCCGACGAGGGTTCGACAGCCTCGTTCAAATGCCTCTTCAGCAAAATCTGTGGGCGAGCCAGTCGGGCTCGGGTAGCTCGCCGAGCGCGTGGTACAGGGCGATTTCGGCGTGCTCGTAGCTGCGAAAGCCGTAGGCCTTTCGTGTCGTGATTCGCGCCTTGTTGTTGAATCCCTCGGTGGCGCCGTGGGCGAAGAGGCCACGAGCGGCAAACCAGGCGAGCAGTTCACGCCGATGGGTGCGCAGCGTGCGGGCGAACTTCTTGAAGGGATCCATGCGCGAGCGCATCGCCGTGGTCGTCCATCGCGCCAGGAACTTCTGCGCCCAAAGGCTGGAGGAGTAGTCCCAGAAGTGCTGAAACTGTTCCTTGAGCAGGCAGGCACGCACCGAGCGGAGATTGATCCGCAGCAGCTCGCGCAGACGGCCCCGCTCGTCGGTCGACATGTTCTCTCGACGCTTGAGCAGCAGCCACCGGGTTTTGGTGAGCATCGCGGGGCGACCGGCCGCTCGCAGGCTGCGCACCTCCTGTCGTCGGACCTTGTCGACGGCCTCGTTGAGGAGCTTGGTGAGGTGGAAGCGGTCGAGGACGTGGATGGCCGTCGAGCATCGCTTGCGTATGACGTTTCGGAACGCCTGCCACATGTCGCTGGCGACGAACACGATCGCCTTGGAACGCTCTTCACCCAGCATGTCGAAGAAGGCGTTGAAGGACCCGACCGTGCGGTCACGCGCCACGTGCAGCAGACGCTTGCATCTGTGGTCGATCTGGTAGACGAGCGTGAGGTACTTGTGCCGCTTTTTCCAGGCGAATTCGTCTACGCCGATGGACACGACTCCGTCGAGGTTTCGGTGCGCCAGCCCCCAGCGAACGGCGTGCTCGACGCACCGGAAGACGGTGTCCCAGGTCGAGTGGAAGCGCTTGGCCACCTCGCGCCACGACAGTACCTTCGCCCAGCTCGCGAGAAACCAGACGAGCGCGTGGGTCGTCTGCATCTTGCCTGCCGCCCACGGCACCGCCTCCACGGTGACGCCGCAGCGCCGGCAATCGACCCGGCGCATCGCGTAGACCAGGAACACGGGCAGTCCCCAGAGGGGCACGAAACCGAACAAGCGCGAGTCGAGCACGTCGTAGCCCGGTCGCTTCCGCAAGCAGGTGGAGCAGACGCCGCGCGAACCTCGTCGTGGGCGAACGTGGACCCAGAGCGAGGGGCATGTACGCGTGCCCTTCCAGCGTACCGTCTCGTAAACGAAGCCGGGCAGCGGGTGCAGCCGTCGCAGGATAAACTCCATGTGCATCGTGTGAGTCGCCTTGGCCTGAACAACCTGGCTTCTTGCACGATGCACCCTCTACTCGCTACACCCCGATCCCTCGGCTGCGTCTCACGCCGGCGCGCACGATACCCGCGGCGTGCGTCACTCGCGCGTTTCGTACGCCCACAGATTCCGCGGAAGAGCCGTTCAAATGAGCTGCGGAATCGCTGACCGAGGACGACAGGCAACGGGAGGAGACCGACCCTTCCCGCTCCCAGCACAGGCGCTCGATCACGGCACGGGGTACTTGCTCGCCGCAGCGGCATGCCGTGGTTTGATCCGGGCGGTCGTCGACCATCAGGCGAGCGAGTTTCGCCTCTCTCTCTCACGCACAGCCGCGCTCTTAACCGAGTTTGGGACCGAAGGCGACATCGCAAGTCCAGACCTCGCACCCGACCGGGTCGAGCGCTGGACCGAGACGGCCCCCACGCTATTTGGATCCATCTGCCGCATTTGCTGCCCAGGTCGAATCGAAGGGACCGAAGCGAGCTGGACCATCCCAGCGGGGCCGCTCGGAATCAACGCTCCCACTTGGGAGTAGAAAGCCCCGAGGCGCCGGCACCGCTCGCTTGGCAGATAGAGGATTACAACGTTCAAACTGGAGCTCTCGCCGTTCTTGGATCGCGACGATGAGACCGGCGGCATCGCGCACAACTTCTGATCATTACCGGCGGATATCGGCTGCTTCGCAGCAGGAGAATCGAAGGGAGGACGCGCATACCCGTCGAGCGGACCCTGGACGTCCTCGCGGCGACATCGGCCTGGCGCCGACGCTAGCGCTACCGGGTTTGGCGCCTGCGGCCGATGGGCCAGGTTACAGCCCGTGGCAAGCCCATCGATGTCGCGGTTGCCTGCGTGCGGCCGGGCGTTGCCGAGGACTGCCTACACGCCCGTCGCCGCTCGAAGTCCCCGATAAGGACCGCTATCGGCTATGACGCCGCCGCGAAATAGGTCGTCGCGCGTCTCTCACCTTTGCTGACGATCTTCTTGGACTCGAGTCCTTGTTTGAGAGCGCGCGTGATCTCCGGCTTGGAGACTCCGAGCTTCTTGCGGAGGTGCTCGGCACCCATGCCCCCCGGTTGGCCCCTCAAGAGCAGCACGACAAGCTCGAGCGTTTTCGCCGCAGCTTGCGTAGGCCGACCGCCATCGCCAGCGGACCAGTCGACGGCCGGCAGCCTGTTCGCTGCGACGCCGCCGTTGCGACGCGGTTCATGGCGCGTACCACCGGGGTCGGCCCAGAGCTCCTCCAAGGGAGCCGACCGAGCCGCCACCAGGATCGATTCCACGAGTGATCTGACTCCCGAAAACTGGGCCGTGGGTTCCGATGCCGGATAAGGAGGCACGGAATGGGACGGAAGAGCAAGTTTTCAGACGCAGAGATCCTGGCGGCCGTTCACGAGATTGAGGGCGGCGCGACGCAGACCGACATATCGCGACGGCTGGGAGTGAGCACCCAGACGCTCCAGCGCTGGCGCGCGAAGTACAGCGGCATGAGCGTGCCGGAGGTGCAGGAGAAGCGGCGGCTTGAGGAAGAGAATCGCAAGCTGCGCGCGCTCGTCGCGCAGTTCGCGCTCGAGGTCGAATCAATGAGGGTCGCCCTGGGAAGAAAATGGTGACGACGTCCGTGCGACGGGATGTCGTCAGCTTCTTCAAGTCGCGAGGCATCAGCCAGCGGCGCGCCTGCTCGCTGGCGGGCTTGGCCCGTTCGACTTGCCAGTACAAGCGCCGTCGGAGCGACCCGCCGGAGCTGACCGCTCGCCTTCGCGAGCTGGCGTCCGAGCGGCCTCGCTTCGGCTACAGGCGTCTTCACGCGCTGCTGCAACGTGAGGGGCGCGCCATCAACCGAAAGCGCGTCTACCGCATCTACCGCGCCCAGGGCCTGGCCGTGCGACGTCGGGCTCGAGGCCGACCGCGGCTCGCGCGCGCCGCGCCTTCGCCGACGCTCGAGCACGCCAATCAGCGATGGTCGATGGACTTCGTGCACGACTACCTGGCCGACCGGCGCACGCTGCGCATGCTCAACGTGGTCGACGCGTTCACGCGCGAATGCCTGGCCATCGAAGTCGACACGTCCCTATCCGCGCGCCGCGTTGTCGAGGTTCTCGATCGGCTCGTATGGCGCTACGGACTTCCGGAGACCCTGCGGGTCGACAACGGACCGGAGTTTATCTCGGAGATGCTCGACCGCTGGGCGAGGCGACACGGCGTCAAGCTCGACTTCATCCAACCGGGCAAGCCCACCCAGAACGCCCACGTCGAAAGCTTCAATGGCCGCTTTCGCGACGAGTGCCTCTCCGAGGAGCGCTTTCCCACCTTGGCCCGCGCTCGCCTCGAGATCGAGCAATGGCGCATTGACTACAACACCCAGCGCCCGCACAGCGCGCTCGGCTACGTCACTCCCAAGATGTTCGGGGATCAAGCCCGCCAGAAGGTGCCGCCTGCGGCGGGGGCTGCCGCCGCCTTGAGCGGCTTCGCCGAGCAGGCGCCTTGTCAACTGGTTACTTGCCAACACGCAGAACATATGATTGAAGTCAACTAAAGAGGAATCGACGGCACCAACTCGGGGAGCAGGTCACCTCCAGGGCCGCCAATATGGCGCCGAAGCGTCGGACGCGGAACCAATGGCCGGGGCCGTGAATCTCGCTCGGGAAGAACGCCAAGGCGCAGAGCTTCCGCCGCACCTCTCCCGGGGTCATGGCGCACCGACCGGCGCATTGGCAGTGGATCGGGGCGCTTCATTCCACGCCACACGAAGGGCAGCGCTGGCGTCCGAAGTGAACGCGCACAAGATGACCCTCTCCGGAGGGTCCTTCGCGTTCAACGCCTTCACGAGCTCCCGGACGGCGATGCGCGCTGCGGCGTTGGCAGGATAGCGCCGTAGACCCGAGCTGATCAGGGGCAACGGCTGAGGGCAATGCTCGTTCGCTTGGGTCGTACACGCGCGTCGATCGTCAGGACATTACATTGCCCTCACCTTGCCATCGGGCTCGGCGACGCTTACCCCTCGTCCGGTGATGACCGAGCGGGTTGGGCGGGGGGGCTCGAGCGTGGCTTCGACCACGGTGCGACGTGGTTTGGTGAGGCAGCGGCGCAAAGGGTGGGGCTATCTTCTCTTCGTCGCGGCCTGCTTCATTCTGGGTGCGCTGTCCTTCATCGGGTCGGGTGCGGTTGCGAACCGACAGCTCGAGCGGGTCACGTGGCTGACCCACGACGTGTCCGAGAATGCCATGCCGAGTCTCGCGCAGGTCGGAAGCCTCCTTTTCGAGATGGCCGCCCTGGGGCAATCCCTCGACGAAGCAGCCGAGGGGGTGCCGGAAGAGCTTGGGGGCGCTGAAGCGCACCTCCAGGAGGTCGACCAAGCGTGGGGCCGATACCGGGCCTTGCCGCAATTCGCAGGAGAGGCCGGGGAGGCGGCGCACGCTCGACTGCTCCTCGACGGCGCCTCGCGGGCGGCCGCCGAGGTCGTGGCCGCGGTTCGGGCGGGCGACTTCGCGAAGGCCGAGGCAACTTATGCGCAGAGCTACGTCCCCGTGGCGGCGATGGCCGAGGCGTCGCTCTGGGAGCTGCGGCGCATCAACCTCAATGCGGGCACCGCCGCCGGGCGTCAGGCCGACGAGGCGATGGCGCACGCCCGCTCCGTTGCGATTGCGCTCGACGTGGCGTGCGCCATCTTCACGGCGTCGCTCGCCGCGCTCGCTGTGATGCTCCTGCGACGCGCGATGAACGCCGAATCGAGACGGGCCGACGAGCTCGACGCGTTCGCCGCCCGCGTGGCCCACGACCTTCGCGGTCCGCTGTCCGCGCCGCTCATGACCCTGCAGAGGCTCGCCAAGGAGGGCGCCGTCGATGCGGATCAAAGAAGCGTCGTAGAAAAGGGCGTGCGGAGCCTCAAGCGCGCCGACTCGCTCATTGGCGATCTCCTCCTGTTTGCGCGCGCCGCGGCCGCGCCGGAGCCGGGCGTGTGCAGCTCGTTGACCGAGGCGGTATCGGGCGCGCTCAGCGACGTCGAAAGCGAGGCGGCTGCGGCCAAAGTGCACGTCGAAGTGGCCCACATCCCCGGGCGTTCGGTGTGCTGCGCCCCCGGCGTCTTGTCGAGCATCCTCGAAAATCTCATCCGAAACGCGGTCAAGCACATGCCAGCCGGTTGCGAGCCGCGCGTCGTCTATGTCCGCGCCGAAGAACGGCTCGATTCCGTGAAGATCGAAGTCGCGGACACCGGGTCGGGCATTCCCATGGAGCTGCAGCGGACCATCTTCGAGCCCTACGTCCGGGCGAACTCCAGCCGCCCGGGGCTCGGGCTGGGTCTGGCCACAGTCCAGCGGCTCGTGCAGGCGCATGGCGGTAAGGTCGGCGTTCGGTCCCGGGTCGGAAAGGGATCCACGTTCTGGTTCGAGTTGCCCGCCTGGGCCGCGTAGCTTGGGCCGATCGGTTTGCTCCGTATCCCATCGGTCAGCGACGACCGAGGAGGCCATTGACGCGGACGGCAATCGGGTGTTGACGCGCGTTGCGCGAGGGGACGTTGTCAGCCGAGGCGGGCGGCGTTCAGCAACCGCCGGGCTGAGGGAGCAACTTGGGCGGGGGCGCTTGCTCGGCCGGTTCGCTGACGTCCTCGTCGATCGCCTCGCGGATGACGCGCGTGGTGAGCTCGTCGAGATGAGCGTGGAGCTCTTCGCACAAGGCGACGAATTCAGGCCAGAGCGTGCGCTCGTGAAAGAGCTTGGGGGCTCGCACCTGGACCGTACTGTAGCGCCTGCCGGGCTCGCGAAACGGCTTGAGGCCGTAGCGACGACAGAGCGCGACGAAGAGCTTTCGCTTCCAGGGGTCGGGCAGCCTGTAGAGCAGCTCGATATCCTGTTCGCGACCACGGAGGTCGGCCAGACGAGCGCGAATACGCTCGGCGGCGCGTCGCGCGGCCTCTCGTTCGCCGTCGACGGTGGTGCCCGCGTGGAGCGCCTCGATCTTGCGCAGCTTCTCGAGCAATGTTCCTTCCAGGGGCAACATCGAGCAGGTATGCAAGCACGCCCGCGCCGCGGCGTCAGCGGCGCGCCCGTCTACGCGGCAGCGGCCACGTTCTCGGTGCGCGCGGCGGCGTAGGTCTCGGGCAGCAGCGCGGCGAGGCTCTTTTCGCCGGCGAGGATCTTGGCGAGTGTGTCACGCAGGTAGGCGCGCGGGTTGATGCCCATCTTGCGGCACGTCGTCAGGATCGTGAGCGCGTCGGCGGCACGTCGAGCGCTCAGCTCATGGCCGACAAATAGCCATGTTTTGCGATTGAGCACCCAGGGACGAATGTCGCCTTCCACTTCATTGTTGGTCAGCTCCATGAGCGGGTCGCGCAAGAACGCCGTCAGGCGTGACCACTGCCGATGCAAGTAGCCGAGCGCGCGGCCCAGCGGAGTCTTGGGCTCGACGTCACCGAGATATCGGTCGACCCAGGCGCGAAGCTCGCCCACCCCGGGGGCGCTGTCACGCAGCCGGCGCTCGTGACGCTGCTCGACGGCTTCGCCCAGACGCTTGGACTCGGCATCGACATGAAAGATCTTCGCGTAAAGCGCCAGGCCCTCGACCGCGCGCGCGTCCCCGCACCGAACGGCATCGACCAGACGGCGCCGTCCGTGCGCGTTGCAGCCACCGCGCAGGGCGCCGGCCTGCTGCTCGACGCAATTGTTGGTGGGCGAGCCGTCGCACATCACGCTGCCGAGCGTGCGGCCCTCGAAAAACTTCTCGAGGTGGGCGGCGTGCGCGCTCGGCGCATAAAGAAAACACGCATAACGGTGATCGCCCTCGATGAGCCAAAGCGCGCCGCTCTTGATGCCGAGCGGATGTAGCGGATCGAGCACGGGCATGCGCGTGGCATCGAGCGCGGTGAAGCGCGACGACAGGGCTTGCTCACGGATATGGCCGACCACCGGATCGAACAGGTCGATGAGCTTGCCGACTGAGGCGGCGAGCGTGTTGGCAGCCAGCGGTACGTCCTCGGCACGCGCGTTGCGCTCCATGCGCTCGAAGGGCACGGCATCTTCATAGTGGTCGACGAGCGCCTGCACGAGCAGCTCGTTGCCGAGAATGCCGCGGTCGACCACCTCATCGGGCTTGGGAGCGGTGACGATGTACTGGTGGCACTTGGGGCAGGAACACGTCTCGAGCTGCGTCTCGATCACGATGAACTGCGCGGGTCGGACGTCGAGCTTATGGGCGGTCGTCTTGAGGGCGACACGTTTGACCTCGGTGCGGCAATGCGGACAGGTGCGCTTGTCGGTCGGCACCAGCGTTACGTTGGGCACGCGCGGCAAGTGAGCGGGCAACTGGGGTCGGCCGTGCGCCTTGGGATGTTTGGCCCCGCGCTTTTTTGGCTTTTTGCCTTCGGGTCGCTGCGGCGCGACGTCGTTGGCGGCCGCCGTGCACAGAAACGGCAGCTGCATCTGAAGGCGCCGCATCGTCTCGCTCGGCGGATGCCTGCGCGACTTGCTCGCGAGCTTCTTCATCAGCTCCGCATTGAGGTCGCGCATGCGTGCCATCAGGGCAACGATCGCGGCCACCAGCGCCGCGATGCTGCCTTTGGCGATCATCTCCGCGATGAACTTCTTGACCGCGTCCAGATCGGGAGCGAGCGCGCTGGTGATCGACGGAGGCTTGTCCGAGGCGGACATCGCGATATCCCATTGCCTGATTCGGAAAGGGATGAAAAGCGAATTCGACGATCCTAACGATAGATGGATCGTACAAAGTGTGGATACGGCTCACACGGAGGCCGCCGTCGCGTGCAGCCCGTGTCGAGGCGACCATCGCGCGCGCCGCGCCGAGCCGCGCAAGTCGATCCCCTCGAGCACCAAGAGCAGCTCGGCGGCTTCGATCACCACGCGGCCTTGCTCCGCGGACCACGGCAAGCGGTAGGTGCCCTTCTCCAAACGTTTCGTAATTAGGACGTATCCGTCGCGGTCAAAGTAAAGGACCCGCACGCGGTCCGCCCGCCGCGAGAAGAAAACGTACATCGAGCCCGACAGCGGGTCTTCTGCCCACTGCGAGCGCACCAGCGCGCTAAGACCATCAATGCCTTTGCGCCCATCTACGCGCCCCGTCGCGACGAACACGCGCACCCCCGGCGGCAGCGTCAGCATCCTTGCGATCGATTCGCAAGCGCTTCCACGAGACGCGCCACATGCTCGACGTCGAGGTCTTCACGTACGCGAACGGTTACGTCTCTCGCGATGATCTCGATCGTCGGCCTGACCATTGCCCCGATGGCGACCGGAAGGCTCACGGGCACGAACGCGGGAATCGCCGCAGTCACGCCAAGCCGCTCCTTCCAGTACCGGATACGCGCCGTCGAGAACCCTCGGCGACGCGCAAACTCGGCCATGCTCTGCCCTGACTGCGCGAGCTCCGCGAGGGCCGTCCGCGCTTCGTCCTCCGTCCACCGCGGTAGGCCGCCATGCCTGCCTGTTGTCTGTGCTCCGTGTCCCATCGTGACCTCCGCTCTCGCGCGTAGCGTGGTCCGGCCGGCCGCAGAAGTACGTCAGGTCACCGATGGAATACTTTGCTCCCCGGGCGCGGCAAACGCTCGCTCCGGCGGACGTGCGCATGAGCAGCGCTTGCGTGACGGGCTTCTCCAAGACCGCGTCCTCGGCGCCGGATCCACCCGAAACCCGGATGCGCCGAAAATCGTTACTACCGGGTACCGGGGCATCCACGCCGTTACCGCCAGGTGGTGTGCATCCTTGCGCAACCAGGCGTGCCACCTCCGCTCTTTTCACGCCCCCAGATTCCGCGAAAAAGCCATTTGTTTACCTGCTCGCGAGCTTCGTCGCGTCGATCGCGCCCAGGAACTGCGCCGTGCTCGGCCTCGTTCTCGATTGGGCGGCCCATGCTCAGACAAGCACAATGCGGGCGTCCCCCTCGCCTCAAGCATCAGGGGTAGCGGCCCCTCCGCGCGGAAACTTCCGGTAACGGTCCAGTCCGTTCGCGACCGACAGTCGCGATTCGACCTCAACGCGCGCCATTGCCCGACGCGTACCAGTGTCCTGCGAGTGGCACGCCCTCGGGCATGTCGGCGAACGAGATCGGCAACGACGTGGCGCCGTCGCGCGTTGTCACCACAAAGTGAAGGTGGGGGAACACTGTCTGCCCTACCATGCCGCTCGCGGCGATGACCTGTCCTTGAAGGACATCGCTGCCAACGCTCACGGTCGCGCCCCCCCTCCGCACGTGGGCGTAGATTGCACGAGTGCCGTCGTCGTGCTCCACAGTGACGAAGTTTGAGCGGAGGCCGATGCCGTCGAGCCGGTCCTCGACTTCGACGACCTTTCCAGAGCGCGCCGCGAGCACCTCGGTCCCGATCGGCATCCAGAAGTCCCACGCCCGGAGGTTGCCGCCGCGGTGGCTCGCAAAGCTGCGGTTTCCCTGGGCGACCAGCCGCGACACACCCGCTCGCCACGGCAGCCGGTACGGCGAGGTCTCCCGCGGTGGGTACAAGGACAGCTCCTCGGGACCGGTACCGAGCGCGATGAAGGCGGCGTAGATCGCAAACCAAGCTCCGTAGATGCGCAGCGTGCGGCGTCGATACCGCACCCACCACACGTTTAGGCGCGGAGCGACCACGCGCGCGAATTGGAAAGTCACCAAGGCGCTGACGAACAGCGCGGAGAAGAAGAAGACGATTACGAGGGCAACGTACATCGGCATGTTGCCGTGCGCCTACCGGGGTTGACCGTTGGTGCCCGCGCGACGCCTCGCGCCTACGTAGCGCGTCGGGTCCATCGCGCAACCTCAGGCATGCCGCAGGAGCGCCGCGCCGCGATCTACCCCACTTGCGGGGCAGTTCGGACGAGCAGACCTATGAGAGCCAGCGCCGCGATGTGAAGCGGCTCGCCCGCAGGCGCGGATACAAGCGCATCGCCACCTACGAGGATCAGTCCAGCGCCGCGAAGACGCGGCCCGAGTGCGGGCATGCTGGGTGCGAAAGGCGCATGTCCGCGCCCGCTATCGGCGCCTGTTGCCGTTCAAACCATTGGGTCGTGCGCAATGTCTCCGCACTCGTCGTCTCGTTCTCGCGGGCTGCCGAGAGCAGCTGCGCCTCGTCATCTTCGACCCCGTTGGGGCGTCGGCCTTCTGCTTTCGCGGTCTTCCGGAGGACCTTCCGCGAATGCGGGCCGCCCGTGCCGGGGAGCGCCGCGCAGCTCGCGTAGGGCGAACGAGCCGACCGAGAGCGGCTCATAGCCAGGCAGGACGCCCATGAATCCGACGAACACACCCCGATCCCCCACGCTGCAGAAGATCCCCGTCTACGAAGTCCGGCTTGTTCAAGCGCGACGTCCGCTTCGCCTTGGCGAGGCCACGATCTCGGACGGCGATCTCGCCGCAAAAGCGATGCACGCGTTGCTCGGACTCACCGACCGCGAACACTTCGCCGCGCTGTTTCTCAACGGCATGCACCAGGTCACCGGCGCGCACGTCATCGCAGTAGGCGGTCAGCATGGAATCGGCACAATCGAGCCGCGTACCGCGTATGGTCCCACGGCATGATCAACTCGTATCAAGCAGCCTTTCGGCGATAGTGGCTGAGGAGGCCGCCGAGCCGTTCACGACGCTCGATCGCCACGCGGTCGTTACCGGGCGTCGTCTCGGGGAACGGGATCACGTTGGCCAGCCCCTGGTGGTTTCTCTCGGTATGAAAGTGCTCCACGTACTCCGAGATTACGTGCCGCAGGTGTCGCTCCGCGAGCGGCACGACCCGATCGAGGCACTCCTCCTTGATGGATCGAACCCAGCGCTCCGCAAATGCGTTCAGATTTGGGCTCGACGGGGGGAGCTTCAACAGCTCGACGGCGCTCGAGGCCAGAATCGTCTTGAACTGCTCCGTGCAGAGCGGATCTCGATCGACGATAAGATGGCGTACGTCCTTCAAGAACCCGTCCTTCGAGTCCGTGAGATTGCGGGCGATCTGCGCCATCCATGCGTTATCGAGGCGCTGCGAAATCCCCGCGATGTACACCCGACGGGTCTTGAGCCTCATGACGAACAGCGCGAAGTACCGCACCAGGCCTCGGCTCGTGACCACCTCGACGCTGAAGAAGTCGGCGGCGGCGATCGCCTCCCAATGGGCCGCGAGGAACGTCTTCCAGGACATCGAGCGACCGCGCCGTGGTGCGGGCTCAATACCGTGCTCCTTGAGGACGCGCGCGATTGTGGATCGGACGAGCTCGAAGCCAACGTTCTTGAGGGCTCCGCGGAGCCGAGTGTAGCCCCAGCCCGGGTTCTCCCTGGCCCTCGTCATCAGCTGCGTGGTGGCATCGCTCCGTTTTCCGCAGGCGCCCTTCTTCGAGGAGTTCGCGCTGCCGTCGTACTTCGCGGCGACCAGCCGCCGGTACCACCTCAAGAGCGTTTCGGGGCTCGCGAGAGTCGCGATCTCCTCCAACAGCCGGCGCCCGACTCGCTTTCCCTTCCCCGCGAGAAGCCGGCGCTCGGCATTTGTGAATCGAAGGCGCTTCGGGCCAAGCCGTTCGCGGAGCACGCGGTTCTCGGCCAGAAGGTAGTCGATCGCCATCTTCTGCAGTCGCTGGAGGAATCCGGCCACCAGCAGGATGAGGAACTGCAGCGGCGCGGTGCTCTCCTGATCCTTCGCCGCGCCCACCCTACCCCGGGCGACTGGCAGGGCAAACGCCCGCTAGCCCTGCCCTCCCCCCGTCGCGCGCCCACGAAAATGCCGTGCTTTCAAGCGATCAAGTCGTGGGACCATACGGCAACGGCTCTGCAGCCCCTGCGGCCAAGAAACGATCGGCGGCAACACGCTAGTGCAGCGCCGTCGAGATCCGCTTCAGCATTCTGCGGTGTGACTTGATGATGGCTTGTGCAGGCTTGGTCCAGGCGAAGGGTGTGGGGGACTTGTTCCACGACCTCATGTAGGCCTCGATGTGGTCGCGCAGGGCACGCTTCGAGGGGAAGTCGGTGGCGCCGAGCGATTGCTTGCCCAGAATGCCAAAGAACCCTTCGACTTGATTCAGCCAGGACGCGCTCGTCGGTGTGTAGTGGAAGTGCACGCGCGGGTTCGCGGCGAGCCACGCCTTGACCTCCGGCGTTCCGTGCGTCGACGAATTGTCAAGCACGACGTGCAGTTGCTGCTTCGAATAGCGCCGCACGACGGTCTTCATGAACGCGAGAAAGTCCGCGCCGGTATGCGACTCGGTCACGCGATGCGTGACGTTCCCCGTCGCGATCTCCAGCGCCGCATACAGGTCGACCACGCCATGACGCTTGTAGTCGTGCGTGTGGCACGCCGCTCGACCCGAGCGCAACGGAAGGGGCAGCTGCGTGCGTTGGAGCGCCTGGATGGACGTCTTCTCGTCCACGCTCAGCACCACGGCGTGCTCGGGCGGGTTGAGGTACAGGCCGACGACGTCGCTCACCTTCGCGGCGAACTCCGGATCGCGACTGACCTTGTACGTCCGAACCAGGTGCGGCTTGAGGCCGTTCTTCCGGAGGACATCAGAGATACAACCGCTCGTCAGATCCAGCTCCTTGCCCAAGAGCCGCGTCGTCCACCGACTGCGCCCCGCCGGGGGCGGCGACATCGCAAGTTGAACGATGCGGTCGACGGTCTCGGCGGGCACCGCGTGGTCCTTGCGTCCCGATCTCGGACGCCGAAGCCCAGCGACGCCACCGGTACGGAACCAGGTCCGGACCTTGGACACGTGCTCGGGCGATAGATCGAGTCGAAGAGCGATCTCCCGCCCGCTGACCCCGCGATCACTCAGCAGGATGACCCGTGCCCGTCTCACAAGGCCCGCCTCCTCGGTGGGGCGTCCCACCAGCGCCGCCAGCTCCTCCCGCTCCTCGACACTCAACCTGATCTTGATGACCTGACCCATGCCCCGTGTAACCGACGGGCACAAGCGTTAATTCCGGATGGACGGCGCTGCACTAGAGACCGGCGCGACATCGAGCGAACGCGGCGGCCCGGTGCATTGGCAACAATGCAGACTCAGCGCACGTTTTCAGTTGTCAACGCGACCGGAGGTTGTCACCCTGATCGCGCGAAGGCAAGAGATGGCGACAAACGCAGTTGGACACCGTGTGCTCGATACTTTTCGCTCCGTGTGGGTGTGCGGTCACCTCGACTACCTGCGCGCGGTCGAAGCGCTCGAAGCGGCGATTGAATCCGCCAAACAAGCACGCCCCGGGACCGACGTAGCGCTCGAAGAACGAGAAGTCCAAAGATCGGATCAGAACGTAGAGAGCGCTCGCAGTCACCTCGCGGAGACCCAAACTGCCCTGGAGAGACAGTTCGATCGCTTCTGCGGGCTTTTGACTTAGACTGTAGTCTGCGAAGCAAGTGCGCAATTCACTTACTCCGCACGACCGTTGCTAACGAGCGCCGTCCGTTGAGTTACGCAAGGTCTCTAATTCGAAGCTGCGTGGTCTCCCTAGCCGCGAGCCCTGGCGGGCGACGTTGGAGGGCAAGTAGTGCCCGACGGCGTCTGGTCCCTAAAAAATGGGGATCTCGGACTCGCGGGGTTTCGTTCATAGAACGTAATCGCTGCACGGAGAGGCGGTATTTCACGCGGCCCGATTTGGATCCAAGTTGCACCGCATGACGAAGGCCCTATGATAGGCTGTTCGTGGTCGCGGTATCGCCTTCGGGCGGGGTGACCACGGGTTTCGGCGGCGTCAGGAGACGCGCAGTTCGACGCCGGGATCGCGCAGGGACCGGCCGGAAAACCTCGGCCTTCTAAAGCGCGACGACGCTGCCGTCGGGCTTGACCTCGGTCCATGCCTCAGCTGACGTTCCAACGCCCGTCACGTGCAGCAACGCCCCGCCCGTGTTGTCGACATCGATGCTCATGCCCGTGTCGATGAAAAAGAGCAACCCGCCATACTCGGAGGCCATGATGTCCTTCGGTCGGTTCACCCCGCCAGTGATAGCAACCGCCTGGGGCTGATGCCCCATGACGAGGTGTCGGACACCGAGCGCCTGCGTCCAGGTCGTAAGCAAATCGACGGGGCTTCCCGTTGCCTCCCACCACTGCGGGCCCGTAGTAAACTTCGTTTCGAGAATCGAGGTCGTAGCCGAGAGAACGGGCGCCCCGAATCCGGCCGCATCGACCCCTGCCTGCACGCCCGCAGTGATCTGTGCGATGGTCTGACCTTGAGTGTTGCCGGCATGGACGAAAAACCAGTCGTCCACGCGCGCAGCGATGGGAAGGTTGCGTAAGAACCGGCCGACGTTGTCGTCCCCTTCCGCCGTGGCGTCGAGGTCATAGCCGGCCTCGAGGAGCTCATGGTCCACGCCCACCTCGGCGTCCTCCGCCGCGCTATTCTCGGGGTTCGCCAGGAACTCCGCCTCGTGATTTCCCATCGTGACGACGACGCGCCCGCCGGCAAACGGCGCGAGACGATGAAGCGCGATGAGGAGGCGCAGCACATCGACGGCGTCGGGCCCTCGATCGATCATATCTCCGACGACAACAAGGGTGGAGAAACCGCCCGTCCATCGCACCTCGCGCGGACTGCGCGGCGACGGCTCGATGAGATTCGCGCCAGCCAGCAGGGTCAAGAGCGCGCTATAATCGGCGTGGATGTCACTGATGGCCCAAATCTCTCGGTCGCCATCGATCTCGCGCACGACCGGGTAACGCCACCAGTCGCGTGCGGGCTGCGTGCTGCCGCTGTCGTTCGCCGGATCGTCTCGGCCAATTGCGGCGCTGATCGTCGCGGTTGATTCGTGCGCACCGCTCGAGCACGAGAAGCAGAACGCCAGCGAAATGGGAATCAGATGGACCAAATCTCGTAGTTTCATCGGCGCTCCTTACGTATGTGAGAAGTTCGTCCGTGCAGCTTATGCAAATAGGTCTCAGAACCGCCCAGACAGCGTCACTCCGGTGGGCAATACGGCGATCACGGCGCCGGCAGCGTGGGCATCGTCCGTCGTGCCCCGAAGCGAGAGATAGGTCGCCACGCCGGCGGCGATAACTGTGACTCCGCCGATAATGTCGGTGACCAGCGCCAATGTCTTGGTCTGCGACTGAGCGATGTCGAGCGTCGATCGAGAGACGCCGAGGGTCATTCGGTCGTTGGCTAGCGAACTCGACTGACGAAGCGCGAGTACGCCCGTGACCGTAGTCCCAGCCGCGAGCGCTCCTACCGTGGCCCAGGCGAACCAGACCGGAACGAAAGGCTGAGCAACTGGGGCTGCCGCTTGCGCGCGTGGCGCAGCACGCGAAGCCGCCGGAGCGGCAGGGGCATGATCGGTCTGAATCGTGAGCTCGAGCACCGGACAATCCTCCGCCGCAAGCTCGACCCACCGCGAGATCACCTCTTGCCCACTTCGGATCAGGGTGACACGGCGTCGACCGGCGGTCACGAGGACCGGTCCCTGCAAGGGCAAGTGCGCCACGATTTCGTCGTCGATGGCAATGTCACCGGTCGGCGCGTTCGTCCTTATCGCAATCTGGGCAACCCTGCCCTTCAAGGACGCAATCGCGGCCTCCACCTCCGCACGCCGGTCGCTAGGGACCGAATCGCCACTGTCTGCCAGATACCGCTGGTAGGACTGCAGTGCGCCGGCCGCGTCGTGGAGCGACATCTGGATCTGGCCGAGATTGTAGAGGACCTGTGGATTCGGGGCGATCTCGTACGCGCGGCGGAATTCGGCTAGCGCCGCCGTGTAGTTCTTGTCGCGGAAAAAGGCGAGGCCCCGCCGGTAGTGCTCGCTGGCATCCTCGGTGGATCGGGGCGCAGGATCGGCCGCCCAAACCGGCGCGGCAATGGCTCCAGTGCCAATCGAGAGAAATAGGCTGAGCGCGGCGCGGGAGAAGTTACTTTGCATAGGGGTCACGCATGTCGATCTTCGGTTCACCTGGATCACTCGCGGTAGGCTGGGCCGTGGGTTGAGGGGTCGCCGGGGTCGCCGCGATTACGACGGAAGGCGCAAGCGCGGGTCCGGGGCGTGTCACTGGCCTCCCCCATCCGCTCGAAACCGCCTTACCCAGCGACCAGGTGAGCTGGCTGTCGCGGTTCAACGTGATCGCTTGATCCTTGGGGATATACCCCGGCGCCTCGGCGTGCAGAGCATGGGACGCGGAGTCCGCCGGCAGGACGAACGTGTGGGGGTTTCCGCTGACGAGTGTGCCGTCCACAGAAATGCGCGCGAACGACGGCGTCACGGTCACAGTCAGCGAGTGCGTCGACATCGGGCCGGCCGACGCCGCCACCAGCGCGCTCGGTTGAGCGGGTGTCGCGCTCGACTCGGCGAGCAATGGAGCAGCCGGGGAGACCGAAGGCCCAGCTGAGCCGATCACCGCTTTTCTGTGATGGAAAGCGAACGCCAAAACGAGCACGACGGCGACGCCAGTGACGCCGACGGCCACGCGCGGGTCTCGACGAATGCCGCGCGCACCGTGAGCGACGGCGACCGACGCATCGGCTGGCGGCCGAAAATCGACGGGCTGGAGCGTGGGCCCGGAAACCATCAGGTGACCTTCGCTTGTCGGACTCAGCGCTGGAATCCACGGAACGCTCACTGAGGGCGACGTCATTTGAGTCTCGACCACCTTGCGGATGGCCGAACGCTCCGTTGCGAAAAGATTCGAGACGTAGCTACCGAGGTCGCGCGACGAGACGCGTAGCCCGAGTCGCTCGATGGCCCTATCGAGGTCATTCTGCATATCGGCCGCGGTTGCGTATCTTGCACTTCTGTTGCGGGCGAGCGCCTTGAGAGTGATCCCCTCGAGCTCCGGATCAACGTTGGGGTTGACCGTCCGCGGGCTGATGACGTCCTCCTTGATTATAGCGTTCAGGATGTTGACCTCGCTCGGCCCACTGCGCAGTCGATGCCCAGTGAGCGCCTCCCAGAGCATCACGCCCATGGAGTAGATGTCTGAACGGCAGTCGATGTCCGACGACGCAAAAATTTGCTCGGGCGACATATATCGGATCTTGCCCTTCATGACGCCCGCCTCAGTCCGCTCGACATTGTCGGCGGCCTTGGCGATCCCGAAGTCGAGAACCTTGACGTTCCCCTCGTAGGTGACGATCAAATTTTGCGGGGAGACGTCACGGTGCACGATCTTCAGTGGCACGCCGTCGAAGTCCTCAAGGCGGTGCGCATAGTCGAGCCCGGCAAGCACGTCGGACAGGACACGCAGATGGAACCTCAGTGGGAAGGCGCTTCCCTCCCGTCCGACGCGCTTGAGGATCGAGAAGAGCGTCTGTCCCTCGAGATACTCCATGGTCATGAAGTAGTCGTCGCCATCGGACGACACGTCGTTCGTTTGCACGACGTTGGGGTGATTGAGGCGCGCGGCGAGTCGCGCCTCGCTCATGAACATCTTGCGAAACTGTTCGTCGTCCTTGACGCTCGGGCGAAGCACCTTGACCACAAACAGCTTGTTGAACCCGCCTGGGCCATGGACGCTTGCCAGGTATACCTGCGCCGTCGCGCCCTCGCCCAGGGCGGCCAAAATGGTATATTTCCCGAAGCTACGGTGTGCCAGCGTCTCCAGCTTCGGAGCCGAAGCTGGCGCCCACCCCGAGCTTTCAGGTCCGCGTTTTTCAGCCCGGTCCGGCATCGCCTTCCGCCTCGGTTGATGCGTCCGACGTTTCCGCGTCACCGTCGGACAAGGCTCCATCGACCGACGCTGCGTCGACGGGCGCCGCGTCGATGCCCGTGTCTGGCTTCGCTGCGCCAACAGGCGCCGCGTCGAAACCGCTGTCGGGCGGGGGGACCAGCGCGGGAAGCGTTCCCCCGTCACATAGCCCGATGCGGGCGCAGTTGTCGATAACCACGAATTGCGCGTTGGTGCACGCGTTGATAATCTCGGCGTTGGTCTGTGGCGTCCCTGCAAAGCAGCCGGGCGGATTCAAAACTGGAAGGCTAGCGTCGCTGTCACTGGCGTCGGCGTCGGAGCTTGCGTCGGCGTCGGTCACCTCGGTCGCATCGAAGGAGGTGGACGAAGCGTCACCGGCGGCGACGTCGGGCAATGCGTCCGGCATGGAGCTGTCTTGGGGCATGCCTTTGTTCAAAGGGGAGCCAGGCGAGGTGCCGTCGCCGCTGCAAGCGACGACGGTGGCCCCGAGCAGGACCACGGCCGTCGCACAAAGGACCCGGACGTCCCTAATTTGGACTTTCATTACTGCACCTCGCAGTAGCCGTAGTTGCAGGATGGGCGGGAGGATGGGCATTGGCTCGCAGTCTGGCAGGTAATACACCCAGCCGGCGCCGTTCCTGTCGCCTTGAACTCAAAGTAACAGCCGCAGCCCATCGGGGGCAGGAATGGCTCCAGCGGACCGATCTCGGTGAGGCGTCGCACCTGCATGGCACATTGAGGGACAGTAGACTGCGCGGCTGCGAGATCGATGAGCGACTGGTCGGGAACGCTTGCGGTGAGGCGGGATAAGACGGCGGAGGCCACAGCCGACGGCTGTCCATTCACGAGGTTGGTGAAAAAGTGGATCTGGCCCCACGGCACATAGTGCCCGTCGCGGACGTTTTGCATGTCGAGCGAAGTCGATGTCCTGCCGGGCCAGAATGCTGCGATTTGCCCTTGCGCCTGGAACGCAAGGATCTTCACCTGGCTCGCGTAGGTCTGCGCGTAGGCGGTCGACAGGTCCCCGAGACCCTGGTCGGCCGCAGCACCCGTTAGGCTCGCGAGCGTCGTGGCAATTTGTTGATTGCCGGTGGACCCGACGTTCACGCCCCACCAGGCGTCCGGTGGCACGCCGATGGCGTCGGCGAGCAGCACTTGAGTGCCCGATCCGGAGCCGCGGGTCATCAAGTTTTGCGGGTTCGTCCACGGCGCGGAGCTCCCGTTGTTTACGCCGAAGGCCACATAAGCAATTTCGGCGCTGATAGCCTGCTGGGTGGATCCGGGAGCCGTCACGAACACCGCCGGGGAGATCGGGCCCCAGGTATCCTGCGTGTTGGCCGGCAGAGTCACTCCGCATGACGATGCGAACACGTCCGAGACGCCGAGATCGACGGGCGCGTAGTCGAGAGCACCGGCATCGTTGACCGGCGGCGTGAAGGTGCAGTTGTGCAGAGCGCCCGCAGCGTCGACGTATGCAGCCGTCCCCGTCATGCGCGTCGCTGCGCCCGCCCCGACGATCGAATCAATTCCGACGCAGGAGCCGGTCTTTTGGTAGATGACGGTGATCGGCGTCGCCGCGTTGGCCAGTTGCTCGCCGAAGTAAACGACGTAGTTCTGCTCCGCACCGGACACGTAAAGCCGGAGCGCGCCCACGACGCTGGGATCGTTGCACCAGGGTAGCTGCGTCCCACCATCGCCGGAAACAGTCTGCGCCATCGCCACGGTCTCGCCCCGAAACATCCACGCGGCTCCGCAGGCAGCTCCAATCCATGCGACTCGTCTCAACAAACCTTCATTCATTGGGCTCCCCGGGTTATCTCCAACGCGAATAGTTGTGACTCGACGCTGGAGTCGTTACAATGCGAGAGATTCCTTTCGGCGCCGTTTTGTGAACCGAGAGCGCACTATTCCACTTCAATCGTGGCAGGTCTCATGGTGTGGCAGACACGGCGACGAATAAGCGGAGTTCTTGCGGCGGGATCCTATTCGATCTTGGGTGCCGCGACGGCGGCCTGCTCGTTCCTCCTCAATACAAACGCCAATCAATGTTCGGTCGACGGCGACTGTGCGTCGTTTGGCGCACACTACGCGTGCAGTCAGGGTTTGTGCGTAGGCCCGTCGACCCCGCGCGACGCAGCGACCGACGATGCGCTTACACACGACGGCGCTACCGACGTTTCGGTCACAAGTGATGGTGCGACCAACGACGCAGCCACGAACAGTGACGTCGAGACCCGGCTAGAGTCTGGCGGGGATGGCCCCGCAGCAGGAGGGGAGTGCCAGCGCAACAGCGAGTGCAGTCCGGGCGATGCGTGCGTCTCGGGGACCTGCGTTTCCCTTACGTCCGCCGAGTGCCCCACGGTCCTGGGCGCCGCAGCAAGCGGTGCGATCGGAGACGAGTCCGTAGTGTTTGGTGCGATCTTGCCGACGCTGGTTACGGCACCCCCAACCTTTCTCGGATCGCTCAGCGAGTTGGCCGCCTCGATGAGCGCAAGCCTCTCGTTGGCCGTCAGCGACTTCGCCTCTGTTTCCGGATTGCCTGCTGTTCCCGGTTCGACGGGCAGGCGTCCGGTTGTCTTCGTCACCTGCGCCGACAATCATTCGGCGGCGACGGCAACCGCCGCGACCGAGCACCTCGTCTCCGATCTGGGCGTGGCTGCTATCGTGGGCTCGGGGTACAGCACGTTTACGAACGCGATTGCCTCCGAACTCGCGACGCTCCAGAGCAGCGCGCTGCTCCTCGCGCCCCGCAGCACTGGGTCCGGTCCGTCGGCGGGCGGCACGAACACCTGGCACGTCGCCTTGCCGGACAACCTGGAGGCCGAGGCGCTCGCATCCGTGGCCCAATATGTCGGCAGCGCGTTGGATGGCGGTAGCGGCAGCACCGTTATCGCCTACAAGGGTGACGACTACGGCACCAACGTGGCGACGCTCGTCAGCAAGACCCTCCCGGGCGTCCAGTCGACGTACTCGTATGGAAACTCCGACGATCCCGCGTACACGCCGGATTTCTCGCCGGTAGTGGCCACCGTGCTCGCTGCGTCGCCGCAGGTCATCGTGATAGTCGGCACCGATGAGGCGGTGGTCAGTATCGTCCAAGCGATCGAGACTCACTGGTCGAGCGCGACCCGTCCCCGCTACGTCCTCTCGTCGGGGCTGCTGACCCCGGGCCTCTGGCAAGCATTGGCGGCCAGCGATCCAACGATGGCGCGCAATCGAATGCTGGGCGTCGCGGGGGGGTCGACGTCGTCGGCGTTCAGCGCCTACCAGTCCGCGCTCGATCAGGCCGCGGGCAACGCTTACGCCATCGCGTCGGGGGTGCCCGAGGTCTACGATGCGGCCTACTTGCTGGCCTACAGCACGGTCGCGATCGGAAGCGTCTCCGTAACGGGGCCGAGCCTCGTCATAGGCTTCGCCCAGCTATCGGGCACCGGCGGAGCGCCCGTAGTCAGCGTAGGGAGCGCCGCCCTCGGATCCACATTTCAGGTTCTAGCGGAGGGCCAGCCGATAGCCCTTCAGGGTGCCACCGGATCGCTTGCGCTGAAGCCGGCGAGCCAGGGGCGCGGCTCCGAGGAAGCGCAGGTGTGGTGCATCCCAGCGCGGAACGCCATTGCGTCGGAACCAATCTATTCAGGTCTCTACGTGGATGCGACGGGGACGGTTCAGGGCACTCTCTCTGCGTCGTGCAATTGAGACTGTGCGGCGCGTGCCCCAGCTTCACAATCCAGGCCTTCAGCAAACGGAGCGTTGAGAATCCGCTTCAGCCGCATGAGGGCCCATGCTTTCCGCTTCTGGGCATTCTGCGCAAGGGCTCCGTGAAGTTGCCCCGATTCGCCGGACAGGTTGTTAAGGCTTATGCCACTTTCTTCTTTTCAAAACAATCTTCAAATGCATCGGGGGTTGCGTAGGCAAGGAGCGAATGCGCCCGCTGCCGATTGTAGAAGACCTCGATGTACTCGAAGATCTCGCTTCGAGCCTGCGAGCGGGTATCGCAGATGTTGTCGCGGACCAGTTCCTTCTTGAGAGTCGCGAAGAAGCTCTCGGCTACGGCATTGTCCCAGCAGTCGCCGCGACGGCTCATGCTCTGACGCATCTGGTGGCGCCAGAGGCGTCGACGGAACGCGCGACTGGCATACTGGGACCCGCGGTCGCTGTGGAAGATCAGCCCTGTCTTGGGACGACGCAGACGGACGGCGGCATCCAACGCGTCGCACACGAGCGCGGCAGTCATGCGATCGGCCAGGCTCCAGCCGACGACCTTGCGCGAGCACAGGTCGAGAATGACGGCCAGGTACATCCAGCCTTGGCGCGTCCAGACGTAGGTGATGTCACTGACCCACACCCGGTCGGGAACGTCCGCGCGGAAGTCGCGCTTGAGCAGATTGGGCGCGACCGGCAGCGCGTGATTGGAGTCGGTCGTCGGCTTGTACTTGCGCCTGCCCTTGGCTTTCAAGCCCGCGTCGCGCATCAGCCGGGCGACGCGCTTGCGGCTGACGGTGATGCCTTCTCGTGTGAGTTCGTCACGGACGCGCGGGGCGCCATAGCGCGCGTGGAACTTCGCAAAGATTCGTTGAATCGCTGCCAACAATTCGCCGTCGTGCCGAGCACGCTCCGACGTTTGCTTGCGCTCCCACGCGTAGTACGTGCTCGGGGCTATCCCGAACACCCGACACATTACGCGCACCTCGAAGTGGGCCTTCTCCGCCAAGACGAACCGGTACAGCGTTACTCGCTGTCCTTGGCGAAGAAGGCCGCGGCTTTCCTAAGAAGCTCCCTCGACCGCGCCTGCAATAAGAGCGAAGCCCATTGCATTCGCGCGTCGGCGCAGGTTGCTTACCGCACGCTCGCGGTACCGCTCCTCGTAATACATGGCACCGGGATCGACGTAGGCTTTGCCGTGTCGCATCGTGTTGTAAAGGACAGTCGCGATCTTGCGTGCGGTCGCGGTGACGGCCTTCGCCTTGCCGACGCGAGCGGCAAGGCGACGAAAGAACGCACCAAGGGCCGTTGCCGTCCTGCTCACGGAAACGGCGGCCAAGCGCAGCAGAACCGTCGCTCGGTTTGCCGAGCGACGGGTCTTCGCGCTGAGGACTTTGCCTCCCGAGATCTTGTTCCCCGGCGCCAGCGTCAGCCACGACGTAAAGTGCTTTGCGGTGGGCCAGCGGGTCATATCTGAGCCACACTCGGCAAAGATTCGCAGGACCGAATACGGTCCCAGGCCGTGGATTTCGGTCAGATCAACGCCGAGCAACGCGTTCATAACGAGTCGGATCTCGAATTGCGGCTCGTTCTTGCCACGCTGGCGCGACCGCGTCGGGCCCGGTGCCGTCCGTTTCGGAAGAGCGAGCAAGGCGCGTTCGATCTCTACGTCGCAGTCTGACAACTTCGCTTGATAAAAGTCGTACAGCTCGAGGGCCTGCTTCAGGGTGAAGACGTGCTCCGGTCGGTAATTGCCCGTGAGGCTATCGCGAATCGTCTCGATGGATGACTTGCACCTCATATCGCGATGCGCGGCGAGTACCTCGGGATCCGTTTGGCCCGCAACGATGTCTCGCAGGATCTTCATCCCCGTCACCCCGCAGATGTCCGCAACGACGTGGTGCAGCTGGAGATTCATCTGCATTAGGGCCTTTTGCATGTGCTGCACGTGAGCGGCCGCGTACTCGAGCAATCTCTCACGGTGCCGGAGGTAGGCTCGGAGCGCGACGATCTCGCCTTCCGGGCGAAAACTGGCCCGAAGCAGGCCGTACGAATGGAGCTGCTGAATCCACTGGGCGTCGTTGATATCCGTTTTACGTCCGGGCACATTCTTCGCGTCACGCGCGTTTACGAGCACGACGTCAAAGCCACGCGCTTGGAGAATCTCGAACAACGGGATCCAGTAGACACCCGTCGACTCCATCGCGACGGTCGTAACGCCGAGACGACCGAGCCAATCCGCGAGCGCGTTCAAATCCGTCGTGAAGCTCCTGAACGAACGAACCGGCTCCGCATCAAGCTCCTGGGGCACCGCCACAACGTGAAACGTCGAGCCGATGTCGACGCCCGCGGCGCGACGGTTTACCGGCGCGAGCGGTGCCATTTTCTTCGTACCCTTCTTCTTGCTCGCCATGGTTGCCTCCGAAAGGGAGGCTCGGAAGTAGGAGCGCGCATCGAATCACTTTCCTAAACGGGATTGCCCGAGGGCGTCACCAATGCCAAGTCCGCTGCGCTCCCTGGACCATGTTTTTTAACGGGGACGGACCTCCAAAAAGCAGCCGGCCGCTCCTTCCGAGCCACCGCCGTCGTAGCTCGGCACGAGCTTCTCGCCCAACAGGTCGGGCGACGCCCGCGACGGTTTTTTAGGATGGCCTTCTCCATCCGGAGCTGCTCGACTTCCTTGCGCAGCCGCCGGACCTCCTGGTCGATCGTCTCGCCCTCGGCGTTACGCTTGGCGACTGCGTCCCTCTCGAATTTCTGCGCCCATCGGTGCATCAAATTCGTCGACACGCCCAGGTCGTCGGCTACTTGCGCCACGGTGCGCGTCCCTCGGTCGCGCATCATCCGAACCGCATCACGCTTGAACTCGTCCGTGTACTGCTTTCTCTGCTTTCCCATCGTCCAGACTCCGGGAGCATAGTTGCTCCGTTCGGCGTCCGGAAAATCGGGTCAACTCCACCGGACCCTTCCTACGTCAGTGCAAACGCCGCCCGCCGTCGATACGTAGCGCACCGGGTTCGAAAACCTGTCGATTCCCGCCGCCCGAGCAGACCACCGTCACTGGAGAACCTGACCACAAGTACCACCCTGGCAGGTCAGGGGGGAACAGCACGACGCTGAAGCCATGCACTGAGCCCCCTGGGCGATGCACGTGGCGGGCGCCGGAGGGGTCTTGCTTCCCGCTTGCTGTGTCCATTGAGGCGTATGATTATGGGTAGTGATGTCCTGAAAGGGGAGCCAGAACGCCACGCCCGACGGGTCCGCTTGGCCGTTGAAGGCCTCAGTCAGATTGAGTGGCGCCATCCAGAGCTGCGGTTGCTGACATCGCGGGTCGAACAGCTGTCCGTGGTCTCCGTTCGGCCACTCTGGCGTATCCGGCGGATAGCACTGAAACATCCCGGCCTTGTGATTTCGCACCCGCACTCCGTAGTCGCGGGTCGACGAAAATGTGATCCAAAGAAGCTTGCTTCCTCGATTGCTTTGAACGAATGGCGTCCATCGCGGCCAGGAATTTGAAGCGGGTACCGCGCTCGATGCTGGAGATCCGTTTGCGGTTTCGAGATCGACGACCGGCTGACCCGCCGCACTCGACGTGAGCATCAGGCGTGCGTTGGGATTGGAGTAACTATCGTTCGGACAGGTTGCGGGGGGAGCTGTACCGGTGCACCCATCTATGGCACCGGCGCTCATGTCGAGCGCCGCGCGATCGAATAAGACGAGCGAATTCTCCGGCGAATAACTCGGATAATAGTTATTCTCTCCTTTGGATTGTAAGAATACGGCGGGGGCTCCGAACGCCCCATTGCCCTGGTACGGCATGGTGTATAGGCTTCCACCGAATATGTGCGCGTCGTCCGTCTCGCCGTTCCAGTTCGCGTTTGCGCTGGGAACGACGTAAATGAGCGACTTACCGTCGCTCGACCAGTCCGGCATTGTTGGCCGCTGGCCCGCGCCGGCAGCCATGACGGGGCCTACGAAAGCACCGGTCTGCGCGTTCCAGAGTGTAAAGGCGTTGGCGGCCGCCATCTGGGTGTCTGGCGTGCCATTCGATGTCACGTACGTCGTGGCGAGGGGGCCGAGAGCACTGAACCCCGGCGGCTGTCCCGTGTCTTTTCCGGTGCCGCCTGCGATGATCGAGGCCGGAGTCGTCGTCATGTCCAGCAGCTTGCCCGTCACGTCGCTGTACGAGTCGTCCGAGTCGTCGTCGTCCGAATAGACGACCATTTTCGAACCGTCGCGTGCCAAGGTGTGGCAGCCGTTGCAGGTCGCGTTGAGCGCCTGCGTCACTAGGGCCTCCGGGGAGCTGTCCCCGAACGTCTTGGCCCATATGTCGCCGCCCGTTCCGTTCGAAGTGGCAGTCGACTTCCAGTAGTAGAGGGTGCCGAGCAAGTCCTCCTCGGCGAAGGACATGTGAACGGTGTTCGAGCTCGACGCGCAAGTCCCATCGGTCGTTCCACGGACCGTAACGCTCACCGGGTCGCCACCCCGGTTCGCCGCGGCGAGCGCGGCCCAGGAGGCGGGATCGACGATGAGCTCGCAGCCGCCCGAGGGCGTGGGCGGTTGTGCGCTGTCGTTGGTTTGCACCGCGCACCTGGAGACGATGCGCCAGTCGGTATTGGCGCTTTTGAAGTCGACCTCGAATTTGCTGAATGTCGATCCGTACGGCGTCCACTGAACGGAGATTTCATTCATGTTCGGGGGCACGAGCACGGTATCCGGCGGGTAGACGACCTGAATGGGGGCCGTTCCCTGGGCACAGCTCGGCGCTGAAGACGCCGGGAACGTGCACGCCGGACAATCGGCCGCCATGACCGAGCCCATCGCCGGGGTCGGCGACGGAACCGTGGCTCCGCCCGAAGACGTGCCGGCTCCGCCACTCGCCGATGCATCCGAAAGGACGAGAGTGTTTCCCCCGGAGCCACTTGGGACGGGAGTGATAGCGCTCGACCCGCCGATGCTGGGGCTCGAGCTTCCCATCGGTCCCGATTCGAACGGGCTTTCTCCAGGTGCTTTGCCGCACGCCGCTACGCATGCCCCCGCGACTGCTAGTGAACCAGCGCCACGACACAACAAACACAGCATCCTCTTGGTCGTTCGCAACATCGAGTTCTCCTTTTCGTCGTACCAAAGCGCGACGGATGGAAAGACGCGCTTGTCGCGGGCGCGCCGACTGCGCTGAGCGCGGCGCACTCATAACGAGCGGGCACGCCTTAGTTCCCGTCGAAAGACGGGTAACGCCGGAAGCGGCTAACCTCCACAGCTGAGTTAGCCGTCTTTTTTCTGCTTCTTGCTCCCGCCGTCGTCGGTACCGTCGGGCCCGCCGTTATCGGAGTCGGTATTCGTAGTCGTCGTGGATGACGAGGGCGGACACGTGCCCCCCACGGCGTAACAAGTCCCGAACGGGACATTGCAGCAGTAAGTCGTCCCGGCGCCGACCGGACAGGTATTTTGGCAATCAAGATCGCTCTTGCATGCGTTGCACGTCCAGACCGCCGCGCCGTCCTGCGCGGTTCCATTGGGCACACCTCCGGTGTTCGATCCCGCTAGAGTTGGACCGGTGTTTCCCGTGCCCCCGCTGCTCGAGCTGGAGCTCGCCCCGCCACTGCTTGCGCTCGCCCCGGCGCCTGTTCCGGCGCCGAGCGTGCCCTGGGTCGCGCCGCCGCTCGAATTGCCCGTACTGTCGACAGGAGCCACTGCGGAATCGGCCCCTTCGCCCGAATCCGCGTCGAACCATGCATTCGCCGTAGAGCCACCGCACGCCACCACGAAGAGGAATGCGAACGAACAACGGACACCGGCCATGGTTTCACTTCGTGGCGGCGCTGCTCGACCCCGCGCCTCCTGAGTGCCCGCATGCGTCGGCTTCTTGATGCGCCCCGTGTTCGCGTGCTTCATGTCTATAGTCCTTAGTACCCGATGGTGTCCGCAATCAGGCTCCACTTGGTGCATTTTGTCGATTGGTACCTGGAAGGAGGCGCCCATAAGGAGGTTGCGATCCGGAACGGCGCGGAAACTCTGCTCCTCACGAACGGCGCACTCGCCGGTACGAACTCATTCTCTGCCGTCATCGAGTCGGCAGAATGCAGCGCCCGTCGCCGGTGCACACTAGACCCGACCCCGGGCAGCAACTGCTCCCACTGCCCGCGGGCCCACATAATTCGCCGGCCTCAGAACACGGATAGGCCGCGGTGCCGCCGTCGTTCGCTGGAAGCGTCTCCGCCTTCCATATCCACGTCGCCATGTGATTGTGGGTTTGTGGGTCCTGATACGGGATCCAGAACGCAACCCGCGACGGATCGCTACCCTGCACAGAATCCTCCAGAATGGGCGCCATCCACAGCTGTGGGTGCTGACACAGCGGATCGACAATGTTGGTATGCACGCTCCCGGGCCATTCGTACGAGTCGGAGGGGTAACACGGGTACATGCCGTCTTTGTGGTTGAGGACGCGAAGGGCATAGTCTCGTGTAGAAGAAAAGGTTATCCAAAAGAGCCGTTTGCCCTGGTAGCTCTGAACGAAGGGTGCAAATCGGGGGAACGAGTTCGAAAGGGCATCCTTCGCGCTCCCGGAGGATCCGTTTGCGCTTTTGAGGTCTATGGGAGCAGCCCCCTGGGCATTTGCGACGAGCATCAGACGCGCCGACGGGTTCGCGTAGCTATCGTTGGGGCAGATGACCCGTGGCACGACACCCGCGCAACCGGTTAGCGTTCCAACACTTGAATCAAGGGGGGCGCGGTCGAAGAGAATATAGGACGCCGGCGTGTCCGGCGAGTGACTTGGATAGTAGTTGTTCTCCCCCTGCGAGGCGACGAGAACGACGGGCGAGCCAAACGAACCTGACCCGGTATAAGGCACGCGGTAAATGCTGCCGCCGAAGATGTGATCGTCGTCGTGACGTTGCGCCGAGTCCCAGCTGCCGACCGCCTCCGGTTGCACGTAGACGATCGTCGACCCATCGACGGACCAGTCCGGCATGGTCGGCCGAGCACCGAGCGGTCCGAGCGTCACCGGGCTAATGAACTTGCCCTTGCTGTCCCAAAGTGAAAGCCCGTTGACCGGTACCGACGCCGGGTAGGCCGCTGACTCGGCCTCTGGGCAGGTGTTCGCCGAGGTCGCTTCGCACGGTAGACCGTTTGAGGTGAGATACGAGCTGCCCCCAGAAGCAACGGCGGTGAGGCCCGGGGGCTGCCCGCTGGCGAGTGCAACCGCGGTGCTGTCGGGCCAGGACGTTAGGTCCACGAAGTGTCCCTCGAGGCCTCCGTAGTCTGGATCCGTGTCGTCCACCGGGTAGACGAGCATTCGCGAACCGTCACGGGAAACGGAATGGCAGCCGGAGCACAGCGGCTGCCCGAATGCCGGCGAAGTCACGTTTTGGGCAGAACCTGAGATGTCACCAAACGTCTGCGCCCATACCTGGCCTGACTGACCCAACAGCCCTGTCTCCGACTTCCAATAGAAGTAGGTGCCGAGGACGTCGTCCTGCGCGATCGAGATGTGAATTGTGTCTTCCGACGTCGATGCACAAACGCCGTCAGTCGTTCCGCGTACGGTGATTGCGATCGCGTCTCCTCCCCGATTCGCAGCAGCGAGCTGAGCCCATGAAGCCGGGTCGACAGCGATTTCGCAGCCACCAGACGCCGCATCCTGTTGATCCGTCGTCTCGGCGCTACAGGCCGTGACGATCCGCCAGTCGGTGAACGGTGCCCGAGCAGACTGCGCGAAGTCGACTTCGAAGCGCGCGAAGCCTGCACCATGCGGCACCCATTGCACGCTGACGGTGCCGAGGTTTGGCGGCAAAAGCACCGTGTCCGGCGGGTACACGACCTTGATGGATGGCGCGGACTTGCACGGGGGCGCTGTCGGCGCCGGAAACGCACAGGAGGGACAATCCGGCGCGCTTGCAGTTCCAATCGCCCCAGCCATCGAAACGGCGTCGCCTGAGATCCCTGCGCTCGAAGCGTCACCTCCGGAGGGAAGCTCTACCAGGCCTCCGCATGCGCCCACGAGCAGCGATACGCAGCCGGAAGCCAAGATCGCGGCCCGGCTGTTCGACCCCACGCCCCGCCCACGTTTCATGGTCCGTGCGCAATCAGCACTGCGTTTTCCGAAACCACCAGTAGCGAGCCACTCGGAGTCAAGGCGACCGCGCTCGGGAGCGCGAGCTGCGCGGGGAGGACGCCAAGCCGCACGCCGGGCAGGTCAGGCGATCCGATGACCGTTGTCACAGCGCCGTCGACGAGATCGACATGCCTTACGGCATTGTTGTTGGTGTCCGACACGAAGAGGTCGCCGAGGCTGTTCGCCGTCGCAGCAAACGGCTTGGAAAAGTATGCCGATTGGCCGACGCCATCGGCATACATTACTACGTTTGGACTTCCCGCGATGGTGGACACCTGAGACGACGCAAGTACAAGTCTTCGCACTGTTGAGGCCTGATTGTCGGTGACGTAGAGATTTCCGATACCGTCCAGTGCCACTCCCGTGGGAGTGTCGAAGGCCGCTTGGGCGCCGACTCCGTCTTCGGTGCCAGGGGTATCCACCTGCCCGGCGACGAGCGATATTTGCGCTTTCTGCAAGTCGATCTCAACGACTACGTCGTCATCAGCGTCGGCAACGAACAGGTGCAAGCCGTCAAGCGCCAAGCCAGACGGGCCATCCAAGCTCGCAGGACCAGTATACGATAGTGTGGTCACGGTGCCTTTTGCCAGATCGATTCGTCGAATGGCTCGATTGAGCGTATCGGCCACATAGAGCAGCCGAGATTCGGCATCAAGGGCGAGGCCTTGAGGTCCGTCGAACATGGCGGTCCCAAGCGGCCCGTCGATATCTCCGCTCTGGCCTGCGACACCAGTCAAGGTCGTCACGTTCCCTGTGGCCAGATCGATAGCGCGGATCGTGTGATTGCCCGTATCGGCCACGTAGACCGTACGGTCGTCGGCTGCGAGTCCCTGAGGCGCCGAGAAGCGGGCTTGGTGTCCCGTTCCGTCGGCGCTCCCGACCGAGAGCGCGCCAGAGTACGTTATTACGGACGTGCTTGCGATTGTCATTTTTCGTAGCACGTAATTGGCCGAGTCCGCGATATAGAGACTGCCCGCTCCGTCGTTATAGAGTCCCGCGGGCGAGTTGAATCGCGCGGCGGCGCCAATGCCGTCAACGAACCCAGGACCGGTCGCACTGCCGGCGACCGTCGAGATAGCCCCATCGCTGGCCAGTCGGACTATGCGATTGTCCCCCGTTACGCCTTGAAGCGATACGAGTAGGTCGGTGCCGTCGACCGCCAGACCTTGAGGCACCGAATCAAAAGTCGCTAGCGTTGAGACGGCCCCTGTGCTGGGTACCACTTTTCGGACAGCCGTATTGAGTGCGTCGGCCACATACAGGTTGCCGGCATCGTCTATCTTAATATCTTTTGGCTTGTTGAATGCGGCCGCAACGCCGACGCCATCGGTCAGGCCCGCCTGGTTGGGGTTGCCGGCCAAGGTCGAAACCGTCCCACCGTTGAGGTCGAGTACACGAATGAGGTTGTTGTCGGTGTCGGCGATGTAGAGCAGGCCGCTCGGGTCTAGCGCGATCCCCTCAGGCTCTCCGAAGAGAGCGTCGGCAGCCGGACCGTCGGTGGTGCCTCGTTGCCCGGCGGTGCCTGCTAGTGTGGTGACGGCACCGGTGGTGACGTCGATCTGCCTAATTGTGAAGTTTTCAGTATCGGTCAAATAGAGGAATCCGCTCGCGAACGCTAGACCACTCGGAAGGCTGAACGAGGCCGCCGTGCCCGTGCCATCGCTAGACCCTGCGTGACCGTAAGTTCCGGCAATTGTGGTCACTACGCCGGTCACGCAATCAATCGCGCGAATAATGTTGGAGTCCGCGACGTAGAGGGTGTTCGCGCCGTCGCCTACGACCTGCCAGGGCTCTTGGAAGTGCGCGGCAACGAGCGCGCCATCCACCCAGCCGCGGCCTCCGGGCTGGCCAGCCAGCAGATCAAGCCTGGTGAGCTGCGGGGGCCTCTTGGTAGTTTGCGGCTGCTCACGCGAAGCGGAGCTGCCGCAAGCCACGCAGGAACAAAGAAGCGCCGCGAGCCAGCGCGTTGAGACGAGTTCGAGCCAGCCCGTGGCATGCGAATTGTCCGGCGCCGTCATGGGCCGAGACCTCCGCCGAGCAAAACGCCAGAGGCCTCCTCTCGTGCAAACCCGTCGATGTAGAGCGCTAGATAGCTACGTGCCGCCCGAGCGGCGGCTTCGCGCTCTCCCATTTGTGAGAGCGTCCGAAATCGTTCCACGTAGGCGTCCTCGGCGAGGGGAGACGACGAGTAGCGCCGGATGAAGTCATCGAGCAACCGCACGGTTGCCAAGAGGTCGCCTTTTTCATGAATTCGCATCGCCTCAGCAAACAGACGATTCTGAACCGCCAGTTCGACTGAGTTTGCGGTGGATTCCTTCGTTGAGCCGTGGTCGGCGACGACAGGTCCTTCGTCACGGGTTGCCTGCCTGCGCTTCGCGGCGCTCGCCGTCGTAGCCTTGGCCGTTTCGCGCTCCACGGACAGCGCTCCATCGTCTGTGCCGGATGCCGCCGACGGGCTCGAAGCGGACGCCTCTCCGCCGGAGCTCCATTCGGTTCCTGCGTCGAGAAAAATCTCACGTCCCGCACTCTTGACGGACACCCTTCCGTTCGTCACGACGACCTTCGTTCGAGACTGCCCGGACGATGCATCTCCCACCTCGACCGAGAATGCCGTGCCGTGGACCGAAACGACCGCGTCGGGGGTTTGCAGCGCAAACACGTGTCCGCTGGGCAATCTGGGAACCTGCACGCGCACCAACCCGACTGCGAGATAGATTTCTTCGCGCGGGCCCGTCGAGCCGTCCGGTAAGATTAGGCTCGTTTTTTGCCCGACGGTCACTTCGACCCCGCTACGAAGCCTCAACAAGGACGAGGAGGCCGGCCCGGTCGTCACGTGAGACCGGGACGGCAAGGCTGTTCCCCCGGAGGCCGACGAAGGCAACACCTCGCCACCGCGGACGACCTCTGGCAAGGTGCCGCCCAACGTATAAAGGTCCCCGACGACGGGCGTCGTTCGCGCTCGGCGCATCGTTAGCTCCAACGCGAGAACGGCCATCGCCGCAGCAAACACCACAACGCCTCGGTAGAGACGCTTGCGCGCCAATTGTCTCGCCGCACCGTGCCGCATCGTTCGACCGATGGCCGCTACCATGCGCCCCCGGCGCGCCACGACGACGTCGGGCGACGGACCGGATACTCTGGTCCGGGACACTCTCCTCAAGATATCGGGCGGCGGTGGCGACTTGCTAGGCATGCTCCGCCCCCTCCTCCGTCGCAGCACCAACTGCCCCCATCCGCCGCAGGAACTCGCGCCTGCCGCGGACGAGTCGCGACTGTGCGGCAGCCACGGTGATGCCCAGCATCTCGGCGATCTCGGCTAGATCGTGACCGAGAATGTCGTGGAGAACCAGGGCCATGGAGTGCTGCGGCTTCATCGCGCTCAGGTGTCCCTGAACAGCGCGAAGCTCATCCCGCGCGCGCAACTCTTGCTCCGCATCACCGGCTGCGCCATTTCCGGCGGCCTCGGTGACCTCAATAGGGTCAAATACTTTGCGTGCGCGACGACGACCGCGGAGCGCGTTCAAAGCGACATGAGCGGCTACACTGGACGCCCAAGTCTTCAAGCTGCACTCTCTCGAAAACTTACCTCGCATAAGCGTTTCGACAATCCGTTCGAAGGTCGATTGGACCAGGTCGTCGTGATCATCCCCCCAGCCCAAAAGCCGAACCAGGGTGGATTCGATAACGGAGATCAGCCGGTCGTGCAGTTCACCGGCGCGACGGGCGTCGTGTTGAATCACACCTGCGATGAGCGCTTCGTCGTCCATCGCGAGCCCTGCCGTCGGGACCTCGCACGGTGGCGGCGCGAGACGGAGCCACCTTTGATTTCGTGAAGCATGCTGGGAAGTGCTCAATCCTGCGATCCCTCATGGAGTTAGTACCCGCTGCAGGCTTGGATCAGGCAGCACAATCTGCGAAAGATGACGGGGACGAAGAGCGCCCCGTCCAGCGACGGTTGCGAGCGATGTCAGCTATGCGGACGCAAAGAGGTACAAAGGTCACGGTAAGACGATCCGCCCCGGTGCGCCGTTGGCGCCGTCCTGGGTGTGACACGAATTGCAGTCTCCATTCGTCTGCGACGTCGTCATCGCTACACTCTTTCCGTTGTACGTGACCGTCGCCGTGAAGGGCGCTGTGATACTCTGCTTCGAATCGAAATTGCCGACGTCATTCGCCGTGAGTTTTGTTATGTTTTGGTTGGCGTCGGTGATGGTAACAATCGCGGAGGTTACGTCCGCACCATCGCACCGGTCGGGCTCGTGCGCCGTAGGGTAGATGGTGCCAGCGATCGCAAACTTCGTCCCGTGACACGTCGCACAAGGGACCCCTGGCTCCATGGTCGCTCCGTGCCCCGATGTATACGTCTTTCCGCTGGAGCACTGCGCCGCCGCGCCGTAGTCGATCCCGGAATCGCCCGCGGACGCGTCGCTGCCAAACGACGAAGGCGGAACCGGCGTCGAACCCGACGTTGATCCCGAAGGCATCGAGCCTGCCGGAGAGGAGCAAGCCGTAGCCGGTGCCCCAGAGCCGACCCACGTCGCAAACGCGTCCTCGAGCAGTGCCGATGGCGCCGGCGATCCTGCAGGGGGCATCGGAGCGCTCTTGCTTTGCATTCTGGTGACGCACAGTTGGGCGGTCGTCACCGCTGGGTTGGTAACAGCCGGTGCCGCCAAGTCCGCATACGTAACCAGGGCCATGGGAGCCCCGTTGGTGGGCTGGGAAGAGTGACAGCCGACACACGATGATTGCAAAAGCGTCAGCACGTCACACGGAAGCCCGGCCACGACCGGCGAACTCGCGCCTGACGAACCAGCCTCGCGCAAAGCTGAAGGGGCGTCGCCAGTGGAGATGGAAGTCGAAGCGCCGTCCGACGAAACGGTCGCCCCTCCGCCCCCATCCCCGTCGAGATCGTTGGGAGTATCGCCAGTCTGCGGAGACCCCGCATCGGCACCTGTGAACTCCGCCCCGGTGCCTTCGCCGGGCTCTGTTGCCTGCCCATTGGCGCACTCCGTGGCAGATAGCGGAAGGACCACCGCAAACCAGGGGGCCAAGAGACTCAGCCGGTTGCCCAGTGTCCCGCGCGCTTTCGACAGCCGAGTGCTGGTATTGCTCGTCGATTCCCGGCGAAAGTGTCTCGAGCCTGCCTTCATGCGTCCCAGGATTAGTACCCGCTCGGCTTCTTAGCAGGCAGCGAGGCCTCGGAATCCAAGCAGCAAGACTACGGACTAGGGCACACCGCACGAAGTGGCGTGTGCGGCGCGACGCTCCTTGCAGACTGACCGGATGGATGGCACCATCGAAGAATTACGGTTGCTCTGAGCCGAAACCATCGGGTGCACCCTCCACGGGGTGGCGCACTGACCGTCGTCTTCGCTTTCGCCTGCGGGGGGTCTGTCCTCATCACCCACTTCTCGTGCGCACCGATTGCGGTCGATCTGTTTTCTGATACGGCGATCCCGGATGCAAGCGCCAAGGCTAAGGACGCAGGCCTGGGAATGGATGTTACTGATGCGCTCACCGATGATGCGACTGAATCCGATGCAGGCATCGGTCCTGAGGTGGAGGGTAATTGGGCCGGGGCGTGCGCGGCGAGCGCGGACTGCACTGAATCGAGCGCGTCGGTCTGTGATTCCATCCTTCGAGTCTGCGTTCAGTGTTCTGGGGACGCCGGTTGTGGCGATCACAAGAAAAATGCGTGCAATCAAAGTACGCACTCGTGCGAGTTGCCGTGTCTGACGGACTCCGATTGCGACGCACCTGACGTGTGCGATACTACTCAAGGGGTTTGTGCCGACTGCTTGACTGATACGCATGGTTCATGTAGTGGCACGAGTGAACCTTATTGCATTGACGAAGTATGCGTGGAATGTCGTACGAGCGCCGACTGCGAGTCGCAACAGCTATGTTGGGCCGCAGAAGGCAACTGTGTCGCGTGCCTCTACGATACGGACTGTCCCTCGGGGCAAATGTGCTCTTCCCGCCATGAATGCAAGTGAACTGGTCGTCAAGCGCGGCGTGCCAAAGTGACAGAGGCGGTCGTTGTGGACGTTCCGTCCGCGGACACCCCAGCACTGAACGTGGATGCGCTCATCGATAGTTGTACGACGGGCCTGCATTCGTCGACTTACTGCATACTCGGCCCAGAGAAGGCCAGAGCCACCGCGGTCGCATTCTTCACTTGGGTCGGGCCTGCTCACGACCAGGCCCGCGTCAACGTCGTGCTTCGCCTCGATGGGACCGCGCGATGGCGATCAAGACTTCTCTCGTTTTCCCCCGACGACCCCGATATCGAACGGTGGCGTACTGTGGGGTTTGCGGTCGCAACGCTGGTTGGCGAAGCGTTTTCGGCGACGGTTTCCACCGAGAAGTCGGAACGGCAGCCGAAGACCGCCGAGCAGACGCCCGAGGTGATCCCCGTGTATCGCGAGGTCGAGAAGCTGGTACCGAACGGAGGCGCGCGGTCCTGGGTCGACGCGGGATTCACCATGAGCCGGGGCGCCCTAGGCTTCTCGCCTGCCGAGGGCGGAGACCTGCGCCTCACGCGAACTCTTGGCGCGGGCGGATGGTTTACGGATGCGGCACTTGCGCTTACGGTTCAACGGCTCAACGTCGATAGCATCGCGTTGCTGCGGCCGAGCGCGTCCGCTGGTGGGGGCGCGGTCCTTTTGAGACTTGCAGGCTTCGCGGTGGCGTTGCGCGCAGACGCTACGGTGGAGCTCGTGTCCGTCGCGGGTCGCGACCCGGCGACGGGCATCGGCGACCACGGCGAACGATGGTGGTTTGGATTTCGTCAACGGATCGACGCGTCTTGGATGTGGTCCTCGCAGTTTGGTGTCGTGGCCGGCGTCGCCGGTGTCGAGATGACGTCTTCGGCCATGGTTGAGGCGCACAGTCTGCCGGTTGCACGCATCGCACAATTCGACCTACTGGGAGAATGCGGACTGCGCTTTAAGTTTCCTTGAGGTTGACCTCCTTGCGATTATGAATAGGTATTCCACTGGGGGTGAGCTATAAATCGCGAGGGATGCACGAATGGCGCATGGCGTGCGAGGGTGAATGGCGTGAACGTTTCCCGCGCTAAGTGCATAGATGCCAGGCCCGGGCGCACTCAACGACACTTCGGTCGCGTCGGGGGGCCGGCGCGGTGGCATTGCAAGCGGGCCACGTTGCTTTCCTCCGTTTCCGGCTTCGTGCCCGAAATAGGTTTGCCATCGACAGAGAGACACTGTTCGTCGCAAGCACAAGCTCCGGCAAGACCGTCGCGGAATCGCACAGTGCCCGAGCGCCCTTCTCTTCGTCTCACTATATTCTTCGTCACATCGATTGTTGACGCGAGGGGCGTGGGGTCGTGTCAGGTTCTGTTTCCGACAATATGGAGTAGTCCGACATCCAGAATAGCATTTGCTACATCTACTGGTCGTCGGCCGACCCTTTGAAATGCGACGGCGTAATCGAGGGCTCCGGCCGCCCACTCGGCTTGGACTAACGTCGCCATTCGCGCGCGGGCCCGACGACCCGAAGAGCGCGAGCCGCAGTCTCCAGACCCTCGCAGGGTGAGCCGCGTGGCCTCTCCACTCAGCGCGAGGCGGGCCGTCGGACGAAGGCATCAGGACCGGTCGGCGTGGATGCGGGGTGGCGGACGATGTAGACGGGATTCGTAAACGCCAGGGGGGCAACTGGAACGAACGGCAAGACGTCGCTCATCAAGCGCTTACCGCGAGCGATTACCTGAACCCAGGCGTCCTTGGCTCCGAGGGGGATCTCGACATCTTGGTCGAACCGAATGGTGCGAGCCTGCGCTTCGGCGAGTGTGCCCGACTCGGACCCCAGCTCGGTCGGGCGGGTCGGAACCTCCAGGGTGTCGACGATTCGCCAGCTTCCACCGATTTCGCCGGCGACCATTTCCACGTCGCTGACGTCGACCCAGGGCGCGGCACGAACCCGCACGTGCCCTCGCACGAGATTGGCGCCTGTGACCACCTCGTCTCCGGGAGCGGCGCCCTCGAGAACAAAGTCGATGATCGGGCCGCTTGTCACGACAGCATGGCCGCGTTTGAGGTTGTCTATGACGCGGTGCGGATCGACTGGGCCCTCGACCGATTCGCCAGCCGCCGGCTCGATCTGGACCATCGTCCGCGGATAGCCGGCCCAGTGGTATTGAATCCGGTGCGAATCGCTGCTGCCGGTCGCCGAAAGACGCCAACCGAAGTCGAGAAGGGCCCAATAATCTCGAAGGATCCGCTCGACCCGCTCCGGCCGCTCGATATCGAAGCCGCTGTAGACCTCGATTCCATCGAAATCCATCCGGCTGCGCGGGGGTGGCCGTGGCGACGCGGGGTCAAACCCAATGTCATCGAAGTAGCCGATCGCGCCCGGAAGCCGAGGATGATTGACCTGAAAGTATCGTTGCGGGTCGGCGCGAACCACACGGACCACGGAGGCGAAGTTCGTGTTCTGGTACGGGGGCACGGCCACACTACGAGGGTACGGAAACGCTCCGAAGTGGCCCAGCCTAGGGTTGTACGTGGTGATTTCGACCCCCGGCACCGAGACAAACGACCGCTCGAGGTCGAGCCTTTCGATAGCTGTCGAGTAGTCGCCGACGATGTTGTGTTCCGTCGGGACCGCAAATGCGATCCCCGCTGCCGCGAGCGAAAGGACCTGGTCCTCTGGCGTAACGCGCGAATCGAAACTCGGACGCGCGTGAACGTGCAAGTCGCACCCAATGAGACCAGGCGTCGCCACAACGTGCCGCAAGGCGAGTTCGACCAAAGCCCATCGGCCCGACGTAATGTCGATCGTCTGCGCGTCCACCGTCCACTCGATCCCTTTGGTCGCGGCGATACGGTAATGGCCGCTCGGGAGCGGCACGCTTACGTCGCCCCCGCAACGTATCGATAATGGGTCCCGCTCCCGACGCGCGGTAGTCTGGCCCGAAGTTTGGATTGACGCTCCCGTCGAGCCCCTGAAACAAAAGTCGCGCCGTCAACGGCTCATGCGTGTCGGCGTCAACCACCGTGACGTGGAGATCGCCGCTCGGTGCGACGTCGAGATCGAGCGGTCGGTCGCTGCCAGGCACGTAGTGGGCAAGGGCGCTCACGCGCCGTGGCTCTGCCTCGACGGTCGCGTACCACTCGACGACGCTTGTCGGAGCCTCGATTGCGAACCCTCCGTCGTCCGAAGACGATGCCCAGATTCTGCGGCGTTCCTCGACCGTCACGCCCGATGATGCGGGCGTGTTCGGTGGTGCCCCGGATATGGCCATGGACCGAACCGGTCGGACGATTGGCCGCAGCGGCGAGCGCACCCCAAGCCTGCTGAGTCGATTGTCCCACCGCGAGATGGAGCTCTGTCGTCCCCGCCCCCGGGGAAGTCGAGGGACTGGTCACCGCAATTCGCATGGTCTCGCCCGGCCGCAAATCCTCCTCGGACAGCGCGGCGACTCCGACGGGGCCCTCGGTCGATGCCATTGCGATGGGATGAGGGCCGTCATCGAGGAGCATGGCGCTGCCGGTCACAATCGCTTGCTCGGCAATGGCGCCGACGCCGGCCACAAAGACAGTCCCGAGCTCGCTAGCGAGCTCTGCGCGCACTGAGACACGGTGTGTGCTCCCGCTCTTCTCGCCCCGAACGCCGGCGCGAAATACGAGTGCATCGCGCGCGGCATCTGCTGTGATGTCGAGCTCCACGTCGAGAGCACGGGAGGCTCCGAGAGCGCCCGCCGGCAACGCCGGCAGGCGAACGCTCCCGGAGATGCGGAGGGGATCAATCCGGAGGTCATCTCGACCCAGCGTCACAGGGTAAAGCCTGCCGTCCACCTCCACTGCCAAGTCCACTTCGACGTTCAAGGCCCCGTCAAGGGTGACAATGGCCAGTCGCGCCCCAGCGTCCCGAAATTCGAAGCTCGCCGCGAGCGTCGCCAATCTCGGGCGAACTCGAGGGACCCGCTTTCCGACTTTGGCGGGATTGCTCGTGTACGCCGTACCAAACGCAATGGCCCCGACCATGCTTCCGATGGCAACGATCTCGCCGATCGGTACATGACTCCGGGCCATACCCGGTCAAGCGTACCACCAAGACGTCCGCCGCTTCGTGCTGTGTTACGACGATGCTGCCTTATGCTCCGGGGCTCGATGGGCTAGAATAGATGGGACGCAGGTTGGCGACTTTGTTGGCGACAGTCCTCCAATCCACGCGAGCTTCGTCATCCTCTCCGCCTTGCTGACAAACCACGGCACACGAGGTGCCGGCTCTCACCTCTCCCGGTACCGAGTCCACGCCGTCCGCGCGTCGAGCCGATGACGCCATTCCAGTCCCGCTTGGTCGCCGTCCTCCGCAAGCATGTCAACATCCGAGGGCGCGTCACCTCGGGGTCGTATGACGGGTTTGCGGCCGAACTTGGCTCGGATGTGACGGGAGAGGATGTTCGCGCCGCGCTCGTCGAACTGCGCGACGACGGGTTTTTCTCGGGCAAGCCCCTGCTCGGCGAGACGCACTTTTCAGGGAAGCTGCCCGGGTAGAGCCAATCCGCCATCTTCGAGCGCATCGCGAAATGCCCGCTTGCTTTCGTCGAGATCGCCCGTTCACCACCCCCGTCTTCTGCGGCGTCGTATGCTGCGTCGGAACACGTCGCGGTCCCCGTATCGGCACCCGCCTCAGGAGGAGCCGCTTGATTGCCGGCATACTCACACGTTGGACCTGATGACTGAGCCGCCCCCGCGGCGCGTGCCGCTTCTACGGCTCCGCGCTACGCACAGCTGCGGTGTTCGATGCAGCCTCGTGGTAAGGGGCATGACTGGCATGACCTTGACAGCCGAAAAGCCGCGATGATCCCGCACTGGGAGATGATCCTACGCATCACGCTCGGCGCTTTCCTTGGAGGGGTCATCGGCTTCGAGCGCGACATCCATCGAAGACAGGCCGGGCTGCGCACCCACCTGATCGTCGCCATGGCGTCAGCCACATTCATGGTCGTTTCGGCGCACTTCATGTACTTCCAACGTTACGTCGCCGGGGATCTCGTGTCGGTGGACAGCTCCCGCATCGCAGCCTCGGTCGTCGCGGGCGTGGGATTTCTCGGCGGTGGCTCGATTCTGCGCACGGGCGCGACGGTTCAGGGATTGACCACAGCTGCGGGGCTGTGGCTGGTCGCTGCGATTGGTCTCTGCGCGGGCTCCGGGATGTATCCCGAGAGCGTCGCCGTCACCGTCCTCGGGCTGGTCGCTCTCACCGTGTTGAGAGTCTTCGAGGACAAGAAGGTCATTCGACGCAGGGTCACCCTCCTCTTCGACAGCCCGTCGGGCACGTCTCCGACCCTTCTTGCGGCCGTAGCGTTCGAGGTAGAGCGCCTGCACGCAAAGGCACTCGACCTCGACTATCACCTAAATGCCGCTCAGGGGCAGGCAACGATCGCCTTTGATCTCCTTTTTCCCGACTCCCTTGACCTCGGCCAGCTGGTCGCGACCTTCGAGGCTCTCGAGGCGGTGAAGGAGGTTCAGGTGCGAGTTCCGTAGGCGCCCGAGCAGTGATCGGCAATAAATTAGTAGTGAAGCTCGGCCCGCCGGTGCTTGTCGCCTTCTTTGTGCTGGCTCTTTCGTCGTGTGGGCGCTCGACGGTCGAGGAGCCCGAGCCCCACGAGCCGCCCCCGACGGCGCCGAGCCGCCTGGCACCCGCGCTGTCCCCTCGACTCTCGCGTCCTGCCCCCGACCGCTTGGTCGCGATTGGCGACCTTCACGGCGATCTCGATCATGCGAGACGTGCGCTACGACTGGCGGGGGCCATCGACGAGCACGACCAGTGGGTAGGCGGGCGCCTCGTCGTCGTGCAGACCGGCGATGAGATTGATCGAGGCGACGACGACCGACAGATCCTCGACCGCGTCGAAGAGTGGGAACGCCAGGCCGCCGCTGAGGGGGGCGAGTTCGTGGCGCTACTCGGCAACCACGAGATCATGAACGCGGCGCTCGACTTCCGCTATGTGACGCCTCGCGGCTTCGCGGCCTTCTCGTCGATGGACGACGGAAGCGGGACCACCGAGGGCGTCGCGCCCTTGGCGCAAGGTCGGGCGGCCGCTTTCCAGCCGAACGGTCCGTACGCGGCTCTGGAGGCGCGCAGGCCGCTCGTCGTGAAGGTCGGTGACACGGTCTTCGTCCACGGCGGCATCTTGCAGAAGCACGTCGCCTACGGGCTTGATCGCATGAATGACGAGCTGGACTCGTGGCTCTCCGGCAAGCGCCTCGATCCCCCATCGGTCGTCGTCGCTGACGATGGGCCCGTCTGGACCCGGGCCTACTCCGCCGAAGGCGAAGCGCCGGCCTGCCACGAGCTCTCGGCGACGCTCAGGGCGCTCGGGGCCCGACGCATGGTGGTCGGGCACACGGTCCAGCGCGGCGGCGCGAACAGCGCCTGCAACGGGGCCGTCTGGCGCATCGATGTCGGCCTGTCGCGCTTCTTCGGTGGGCCCATTGAGGTGCTCGAGATCCGCGGCGAGGAGGCACACGTGCTCCGCGAGACCGCGAGAAGGCCGTGACGATGAGCCAGAGCCCTATAAAGGTGTTCGATCGGCGGCCTTCTCTACTCGGCCAAGATCGTCTACGCGTGGGGCGCGTTGGCGTTTCGCGCTCCGCTCAAATCGGCGGGCTTCGTCGTTCTCCTCGAGGGCGTCATGGTGTTCGCCCAGACCCAATGGCTGGCGCTCGCCGCCCTCGCCTACCTCGTCGCGATCAATGGCCTCGCCACGGGCTGTAACCTGGCCCTCGACCGCAGGTGCTAAACCGGTAGTACCTAGCGTTGGCGGAAGGCCGATGTCGCTCGCAGCCCCGAGAAGGGCCGCCACGGCTATGACGCCGCCGCGAAATAGGTGGTCGCGCGCCTCTCACCTTTGCTGACGACCTTCTTGGACTCGAGTCCTTGTTTGAGAGCCCGCGTAATCTCCGGCTTGGAGACTCCAAGCTTCTTGCGGAGGTACTCTGCGCGCATGCCCCCCGGTTGGCTCCTCAAGAGCAGCACGACAAGCTCGAGCGTTTTCGCTGCGGCTTGGGTAGGGCGACCGCGATCGCCAGCGGACGAGGCGACTGCCGGCAGCCTGCTCGCTGCGACGCCGCCGTTGCGATGGGGTTCATGGCGAGCACCACGGGGATCGGCCCAGAGCTCCTCCAAGGGAACCGAGCGAGCCGCCACCAGGATCGATTCGACGAGCGACGTCGTGAGCTCAGATACTTGAGAACGAAAGGCGTTGGACATCGAGGGCCACTCTACAACAGGCGATGGCGCGCCATTCCCATTCTTCGGAATTCCGTTCTCGGTAGGCACCTGTCGCTCCCGCCCGTACGTCGCGGGTCATTGTCTCGCGCAATACGTCGCCGCCCGGAAGGCGCGCGACGAGGTGCGGGCTCGGTACTCGCAGGGCCCAGGGAGCCCGAAGGGCGGATGGTTTATCGGACGCGCAGCGTGCCTTATCAGAGAACCGAGTCCTTTATCGCCTTCACGGGCCTGGCGCGCACACCCTTGCTGGCGGGCTTCGCCGCGAACTTCTGCTTCTCCTTGGTGAAGGGATTGATCCCCTCGCGCGCAGGTCGAGCCGGCTTCTTGACCACAACGAACTTGGCGAAACCGGGCAGCGTAAACACGCCGTTCTTCTTCAGCTCCGTGTGGCCGACGCTGACGAGCGTCTCGATCACCTGAGTCACCTGTTTTCGTGAAAGGCTGTCCCCGACGGTGTCCGTGACGGCCTGGAGGAGCGCGCTCTTCGTCAGAGGCTTTTTCTTCGCGGTATCTTTCTTCACCATGACCGAGTCTCCTTTGCCCGTTCGCGTTGGCCCAGTCAACAGAGTCGTGCGGATCGAGCAAAGTTTCTCTTCGGATGCCTGCTCGCAATCGTAAGCAGTCTTCGGGTGTCGACGTCGCGTCCTGGTTTCGGTGGTCGGTTCGGCGTCGCACGGCGTTCCGCCGCTCTACCTCGCCTCGTTCTCTCGGGCCGCCGAAAGCGTCGCGCCTCGGCATTTTCGACCCTGGCGGGTGCCGGGCTTTGCTTTCGGCGTATCCCGCGGGCGGGATCCCTCGCCGAATGCAGCCCGTCATGCCGAGGAGCTCCTTGCGCCCGCGCTGGGCGAACGAGCCGGCGGAAAGCGGCTCACAGCCAGGCTGGACGCCATGAACACGAAGAAACACAAAGCTCCCGCAACGCTCAAGGTCCCCGTTTACGAAGTACGACTCGTGCAGGCCCGCAGACCCCTGCGGCTCGCCGAAGACTCCGTCGGCGACTCCCACAAAGCAGCCCGTGCGCTGCACGCGCTCATCGGACTTACCGACCGCGAACACTTCGCCTGCCTATTCGTCAATGGCCAGCACCACGTAACCGGCGCGCACATCGTGGCCATCGGCGGACAGCACAACATCGCCAGCCTCGACATCCGCGGGCTCCTCCGAGCGGCGCTCGCCGCCTGCGCCTCGGCGATGGTGCTGTCGCACAATCATCCGAGCGGCCACGCCCACCCAAGCCAGGAGGATATCGCGAGCACCGCTCGGATCATGCGCGCGGCCAACATCCTTCAGATCCCCGTTCTTGACCACGTCATCGTCACGCGGGATCCGGCCGTCTACCACTCAATGTTCGTGCAAGGAACGCTTCCGAACGTCCCCAGCGAGGACTGAGCGTCCGAGTAATCCGCCGGCCCCTTCGGGGCTCCGGCGGCGCGGTCGCGCGTGACGCGCGGTCACCAGAACGACGGGCTGAAGAGCATTCGCCGATTCAGCCCGGCGGAGTTTCGAGACCATTCTGGATTTGGCATCGTGTTTCCGCCCCCGTCAGCCCGCCTTTTGGCCCATTCAATGGGCCAAGTGACCCACTTGGTAGCAAAAAGCTAAGGGATATCCTTGGAGCTCACGGGAATCGAAGCCGTGCAGAGTGCGAGACTCGCGGCGATTCACGTCGACTCGCGTCAACTCGACCCTACGCGAGTTGACGTAAGTGCCCGTGAGTCGGTCGCGTTTGGGCCAAACCAAGCGACCATCGAAGACGCCCTCGCAAGGGCCATGGACAGGGCCGTTTCGGCGGCGCGGTGGGACGTCGTGGCCCTGCTCGCCAAGGAGCTCGAGGCGCGAAGGCTAGCCGGCGGACCACCGCGTGACGCCCATGATTGACGAACGGGCGAACAGGGCGCCCCCGAGGTGAGAATTCCAAGGCAACCCGAGCTCTGAACCGGGACGCGGCCGGAGAAGCACTTGCGCCGTGCTCTCCCAAATCGCAGAGAAAGGTGGCTCGAGTGCCGTCTTCCGCAGAATCGAGCTTTGGTACCGTATGCCACCGTTCTAAATAGCTGCCTGACTGCCGAACGAGATTTCGGCCTCAACGACCACAACCGAGACCGAGATAAAGGGGAACTGTCCCAGATAGAATTGTCGATGTCCGGTAAGCTCACCAGGCGGAGCGCACGTATACGGTCGGCGCGGCCATCGCCTCGACAACGGCGGCGAGCCCCATGAACATCATTTGCTGCGCTCTCTCCTGCCGCTTGGCGGCCTCTTCGCGAGCAACGTAGGCGGGGTTATGCAGCGCGCGGTCTCTCCACGCATCGGCCTTGGCACGGTCGGGCGGAGAGCCATCAATCCCGACCGCGTACATCTGCGCAAGAGCGACCTGCGCGTTGTACTCCTCTTGCGTCGCCGCTGACTGGAGCCACTTCAGGGCCTCGGCCGTGTTGGGGATCGTTCCGATGCCGTCGCGGTACATGAGGCCGACGACCGCCTTCGCGGGGCCGTCGCCCTTCTCCGCTGCCTTACGGAAGCATTGAAGAGCTTGCGGCAGGTGCTCGAAGCGCGCGGCCAGTGCACCCGCCTCCTTGGCATCTTGAATGCCGGGATCGGGGGCGCAAGTCGTGCTCGGCGCGGTGGCAAACCAGGAACCCGAAATGACGTCACGCGGTTTCATGTTCGGGAAATGGCCCGGCCACTTCGCCGTGAAGGTGCCCTCAAAGCGCCCGCTGCGAAGGTGTCCCGTGTACACCGCCGTGAGACCGGGTGCCGCCGAGTTCGGGCGCTCCACACGGTGGATTTCGATCGTGTCGCCGTCGAAGCGCGTGATCGTGAGATCGTAGACCGCCCCGTTCGGCTGGCGACCAACGCCTGTCGTTGCGTGGAAGATCCACGTTCCTGGGTTGCCCTTCGCACATTCGTTCCCATCGCATTCGGCGAGCTCCCCGGGCAACGTGCTCGCATCGACGGCTGTGGTCGTGCCGGGGACGTCTGCCGCGGAATCGACCTTGCGCTTCGCAGCATACTCAGCAAAGCGCGGACTGCTCATCAGCGACGAGCACAGGACGTCCATCTGGGAACTTGAGGGTTGCTCGCCGAAGGTGACGTCGGTCTCGGCGCCACCGAGGACGAGGCCCTGTCCCTCCGCCGTCAGAGTCACGTGTATGTTGGCCGAGGACCGGGCACCGCGAAAAAAAACGGCTCTTCCGCGGAATCTGTGGGCGTACGAAACGCGCGAGTGACGCACGCCGCGGGTATCGTGCGCGCCGGCGTGAGACGCGGCCGAGGGAGGTCGGGGTGTAGCGAGTAGAGGGTGCATCGTGCAAGAAGCCAGGTTGTTCAGGCCAAGGCGACTCACACGATGCACATGGAGTTTATCCTGCGACGGCTGCACCCGCTGCCCGGCTTCGTTTACGAGACGGTACGCTGGAAGGGCACGCGTACATGCCCCTCGCTCTGGGTCCACGTTCGCCCACGACGAGGTTCGCGCGGCGTCTGCTCCACCTGCTTGCGGAAGCGACCGGGCTACGACGTGCTCGACTCGCGCTTGTTCGGTTTCGTGCCCCTCTGGGGACTGCCCGTCTTCCTGGTCTACGCGATGCGCCGGGTCGATTGCCGGCGCTGCGGCGTCACCGTGGAGGCGGTGCCGTGGGCCGCGGGCAAGATGCAGACGACCCACGCGCTCGTCTGGTTTCTCGCGAGCTGGGCGAAGGTACTGTCGTGGCGCGAGGTGGCCAAGCGCTTCCACTCGACCTGGGACACCGTCTTCCGGTGCGTCGAGCACGCCGTTCGCTGGGGGCTGGCGCACCGAAACCTCGACCGAGTCGTCTCCATCGGCGTAGACGAATTTGCCTGGAAAAAGCGGCACAAGTACCTCACGCTCGTCTACCAGATCGACCACAGATGCAAGCGTCTGTTGCACGTGGCGCGTGACCGCACGGTCGGGTCCTTCAACGCCTTCTTCGACATGCTGGGTGAAGAGCGTTCCAAGGCGATCGTGTTCGTCGCCAGCGACATGTGGCAGGCGTTCCGCAACGTCATACGCAAGCGATGCTCGACGGCCATCCACGTCCTCGACCGCTTCCACGTCACCAAGCTCCTCAACGAGGCCGTCGACAAGGTGCGACGAGAGGAGGTGCGCAGCCTGCGAGCCGCCGGTCGCCCCGCGATGCTCACCAAGACGCGGTGGCTGCTGCTCAAGCGTCGAGAGAACATGTCCACCGACGAGCGGGGCCGCCTGCGCGAACTGCTGCGGATCAATCTCCGCTCGGTGCGTGCCTGCCTGCTCAAGGAACAGTTTCAGCACTTCTGGGACTACTCCTCCAGCCTTTGGGCGCAGAAGTTCCTGGCGCGATGGACGACCACGGCGATGCGCTCGCGCATGGAGCCCTTCAAGAAGTTCGCCCGCACGCTGCGCACCCATCGGCGTGAACTGCTCGCCTGGTTTGCCGCTCGTGGCCTCTTCGCCCACGGCGCCACCGAGGGATTCAACAACAAGGCGCGAATCACGACACGAAAGGCCTACGGCTTTCGCAGCTACGAGCACGCCGAAATCGCCCTGTACCACGCGCTCGGCGAGCTACCCGAGCCCGACTGGCTCGCCCACAGATTTTGCTGAAGAGGCAAAAAAACAGGCTTGTTGGCCGATACGGCGAATGCCATGTCTATGGTGACATCGGCGCTCTCGGCGGCGTCAGTCACCGTGTACCCGAGCTTCACCAGATGCTCCATGATCATGGCACGAAAGGCGTTGACATTCGCATTGGCGGAGGGGTTCACGTACAAGGACAGCGACCGCGCGGAGACGCGGTCCGGAAGCATCGCCGACGGGGGCGACGAGGGGGCCTGAGCTGCAGGCGTCGCCGTAGCGCCACAACCGAGCAGGAAAGCGGCAACCAGCGATGTACAGAGACCTTGCGTTTCCGACAACTCCATCATGGCGCTGAGCTCCTTCGCGGACCGACACGAATGGTACATGCTCTGGTTTTGCCCACACACGCGGACCATAACCCACGCCAAGACCGAAGGTCCACAGTCGGCGCAATGAGAGGCGGACCGGATCGGCGCGCCCCAGCAACCGATTGGGCCAAGCATCGGTTTTTTGGCTCCTGCGGCCATCCACATGAATCACGCAGCAGTCGCGGTGGAGGCCAGGGGAACGCGACGATGGTGCCGGCGCGGCTCGGAGTGACTCGACCGTGTACCGGAGCGTACGCGAGGATCTTGGCGCAGCTTACACCGTCGGTGCGTCAATCGATTGGTACCCAGACACGTCGGTCGTGAAAATCGGCGGGTCGCTCGATCCAGAACGGGCAACGAGCGGAATGCGAGGACTCTTCGACGCAATCGTCGCCGCGAGGGACACGGATGTTTCGAGCGACGACGTCGACCGGGCGAAGGCCGTGCTCATTGGAGAGTACCGTCACCTAGTTGGCACGGACGAGGGGCTCGCCGCCCAACTTGGCGGAGCCGTCCTCTCGGGCCTCGGGGTCGAGGAGGCCCGACGCTGGCCGGCTCTGCTGGCGGCGGCGTCCGCGGCCGATATCCGTGCCAGTGCGCGTCGGTACTTGGCAGCCAGCAACCTTCGAATCGTCCTTTCAGGGCGGCCGCAGTTCGCGGCGATTGCGTCGTCATTAGGTTTCGGCGAACCGGCACAAACCGATGCCTTTGGACGTGTTGTGTCGCCCACACTGTCGAGCGCGAGCGCGGACCCGACGCGGTGAGCGACCCGGCGCAGGCGGTGGCTCGGGGAGGGGAAACGCATCTGACCTTTGGAGAAGAACCGCATCGGAGCGCCCCGCGGATAGGGCGTGCAAGCGGGCGCAAGCCAGGAAAGGGTCGCGACGTCAGCGATCACCCGCTCTCGGCTTCATGACCACGATGAAACGCGACGGCAAGGAGACCGGCGCCGAGGAGAAGGGTTGCCCAATTGGGAACCGGACGAACTTTGGCTTCCGCCTGTGATCAGGCCCCGGGCCGCTCTCGGTAGCAAGGTCGCCGTAGAACGTGCAGGCAACGCCCACGCGAAGGGCGACTGCGGTGGTGCGAACCTTCGGCGTTGACGCGCGGTGGCCCGGGAGCGCACATTTGGTCGATCAACTATGTCCGCGCGGGCGGGCGGGGTCACGCGAATGGACGAGAAGGTCAAGAGAGGGGACGTGCTCGCCGGAAAGTACCGGGTCGAGAGGGTTCTCGGCTCGGGAGGTATGGGAATCGTCGTGGCTGCGCGGCACGAGCAGCTCGATGTGCTGGTCGCGCTCAAGTTTATGACCGACCAGGCGTTGCAGGATGAAGAGCTTGTGGAACGCTTCCTTCGTGAAGCCCGGGCGGCAGCTCGGTTGCGTAGCGAGCACGTTGCCCGCGTAACCGACGTCGGCAGGCTCGAATCGGGCGCTCCTTATCAGGTGATAGAATACCTCGAAGGGTGTGATCTCGCGGCCCTCCTCGCAAACGAAGGCCCCCTGCCAGTTTCGGTCGCCGTCGACTACATCGTCCAGGCGTGCGACGCGATCGACGAGGCGCACCGTGCGGGGATCATTCACCGAGACATCAAGCCGTCGAACTTGTTTCGCGCGATGCGGCCGAATGGGCGGCCCTGCATTAAAGTACTCGATTTCGGCATTTCGAAGTCCAACCGGGCAAGTGAATCTTCGACCAAGCTCCACGGAACGCAATCGGGGGCTGTTTTGGGGTCACCGTTCTACATGGCACCCGAGCAGATGCGCTCGGCGCGAGAAGTTGACGCCCGGGCGGACATCTGGGCTCTCGGCGCGACTCTCTACGAGCTCTTGACGAGTCATGTTCCTTTCGAAGCCGAGTCGCTCCTCGAATTGGCGCTTCAGATGGCACAGTCCGATCCGCGACCACCGCGAGAGCTTCGCGCAGAGATTCCCTGGGTACTCGAACAAGTGATTTTGCGCTGTCTCGAAAAGAATCCAAGGGACAGGCTCTCGAGTGCTCGCTTGCTTGCACGGGCGCTTGGTCCGTTTGCGCTTCACCGTGGGGCGGAATTCCACGGCGTGGCGTCTCGGGCCGAGTGGAACGCGAATACCTCGATAGATTCGAGCGAGGCTACCGCCACCCGAGTCGTCGGAGCTCCAAGCCGGGTCGAGACCGCCGAGCGGGCGGGGCAGTCCCCGCTTGAGGCAGCGCTCAGCGACTTGCCTGAGCAACCCATTCGGAAGGAGCCGCAGGTACCCGAGAGCAAGGCATCGGTGCCGAAAGCAGACGCGGCGGTTCCAATGCTCGTGGCCGTGCAGGGATCCTTGCCGCCGACCGCGCGTAGCGCGCCGCCCGGGTGGCGGACGGGCGGACGGGTGAGCTGGGGCCGATCGCAGCGTTCTAGTGGGACGAACTCGCGTGCGCTTTGGGGTGTAGTCGTCCTCGGCACGTTTGGCGGCGCAGCGACGGCGCTGCTACTGCGGTCCACTGTGCTTTCTGGCAGCTCGCAGGCAACGGGGTTGCGGGCATCGATGACCCGAACTCCGGGTAGCGGGCCATCGGCAGCCCCGCCGGGTCGTCCACCCTTGACTGCGGCCACCGAGGAGCAGCGGTCTCATATCCCGACGGTATCTGTCACGGACCTTCCCGCCGTTTCGCCGCAGCCACGGATGCCACCAGCCACGCCCTCGATATCGCCGCCCGCGCCGGCGATCCATCTGGCGCCCGCGCGAGGGCTTTCCAACGGACCGCCCGAACTAGTGGCAAGCGCTGCAACACATCCAAATTGCATCGAGCCCTTCTTCACCGAAGGCGGGGTCAAGAAGTTCAGACTCGAATGCCTCGAACGCTGGGAGTCCGCCACAACTACGGCGGCAAGCGCGCGAGCCCCGTTGGCCGAACTGAAAATGGCCGAAGGAAAGGACTACCACGATGCGGCACCACCGACACGGACGAGGATCCAGCTGGAGAGAGACGATCCGTGGCCCCCAACCCCCTGAGAAAGCCCCCTGTATGGATCCCCCCGGGTGGTGGCTACTGCTGGCCAACGCTCGATCACGGTCGTGAAGCTATGAGCTACCGAGCTCGCTTTCCAGGTCTGATCCTTGACCTAATCGAATCTATCCGCAGGCAGGACGCCGGGGAGTTCGGGTTGGCTGGAGAACTTGCGAACAAATGTCGGGGCTCCCAGCATACAATTTCGGTATCCGATGGGCACGAATCGCGTTGCACCGCAGATAGCGATTTCGCGTTGGCCCAAGCTCTTCTCGCCGGGCCACCAACAATTGCCGTGGCAGCGGCGTGCCTCGGGCGACTGAGCTCGCCCACAACGCCTCCTCCCTCTGCGCCCGTGAAAGAGACGGACGCGGTGGCCAGATTTGCTGCCGCGAATGCTCGGTGGGCTCCTGAGCACCGTATCGCCGCGTGAAAACGCATATCGAATGATCGAACAATGGCCGATTGCGGAGCTAAACCGTCCGGCGGCGTGGCGTCGAACGTCGCAGCGGCCTCCGAGATCAACGCGTCGCCTATGGCTTGGGCATCGCCGCCGTCCGCCGCTTCGTTCGCGTCCCCCCTTGGAGCAAGTCGGCTCCGTGCACGAAGCGCCGCGCCTTGGGCGCGCCATGCTCACCAGCGTCGTCATGCATGATCGCCACGACGCGCCCCGAGCACCCGGCCATCAGGAGCCCCCAAGCGACCACACGAGCTGACCGCGGTCCATTCCATTCCATCCTCCCGCGTGCCGCACGATGACATGGTTTTTTGGGGCGTGGGCGCGCGCCTGTCGGCGCTGAAAGCCTCTGAAGTGCCACTGCCCGCCTTCCGGCAGTAGGAGCAAAAGGTGACGCCCTACCGTGAACCGCATCCCCGATCCCCACCGCCGCCGAAACCCGTGGGCGCTCTACCTCCGGCGCCAGACGAGCGCGAGCCGGTTGCAGCGGCAGGGTTCGTTACGCCGGAAGTTTTCCTTCTTCGCCGGTCTCTCGTTCGTCCTCCGGGATCCAGCTGTTTTTGCGCAGGAACAGCCGGATGCGCCCAAGCCACTCCATCGCGTCAAGGTGAGCGATGTAGCGGTCGCCGACTGGGATCGCGTGGCCTTCGCCGTCGATCAACACCACGCGCGATAACTCGACGTCGGGACTCACACGGGTGTCGATCAGGCGCGCGGCGGGGATCCAGCCGCCCCCATCGACGACCGGACGGATCGTCTTCGAGTCCAGCGCAACGTCCGCGAGGTCACCGAAGCGAAGGCACGTCCTCTGCCACCCTCGTGACCACACGGCGACCTTGCCGTCCTCAACGCGAAGGACACAATCCTCGACGCGGCGTTGGCGTCGCCACCATCGAAGAATGAATAGGCCGGTACCCACGGTGCCGCAGAGCCCCGCGACCCATCCGCACCAAGGCGCCAGCAGCCCGCCAACGGTCGCCGGTAGCATCAAGAATTGCAGGACTCCGACGCCCGCCTTCCGGCCGATATCGCGATCGAGCGCGGTGCACACGAGCTCGACCGGTGCCGGCTCCGCACGGCCGACCGTGAACGATTCCCGATAGGGACTGGCCCCGCCCGTGGGATTCGAAGCGCCGCCGCGCGCTGGCGCGTCTGCCGGCCAAGAATTGAGCCGCCCACCCATGCGAACGCAAGCTACTGCATCTCGGAAAAAGTGGCGATGCAGGACTTGCGTGTGACGGCGGCGAGCTCTTCGGGTGACTCATCGTGGACCCCAGGGCGCGGCGGCTTCGTTGATGGCGTGAATCGAGCTGACATCGATCGGCCGCGGTGATGTCCCGCATGATTACGGGAGCTAGGTCGGTTCCAAGCGTGGGTCGCTCTCAGGCCTAACGAAGTTAGGGCGTTCGCTTTGGTTCTGCTGAGGAAAGATGTCTTTAAGGGAGCCCTAGGAGCGGGACGCCGAGGGCTGCGCTTGCCGTGCGGAGGTCCTGGTCGAGCGAGGCCAGGGGGAGGTTCATACGCTGGGCCAGTTCGAGGTACGTGGCGTCGTAGACCGTCAGCCGGAAGCGCTCGGCGAGGTGAGACGCGAGCTGCCAGGCATTCCGAACCGTCTCGGAATCGATGGCGATGGGCAGGGCCTGCAAGAGGCTCGTCATCCGATGCCGCCGCTGCGCATCGAGACGCCCTCGACGCTCGGCCATGACTAAGCCATTGAGTACTTCGAGTGGCCAGAGCGAAGGAGCGACGGCCCCCGCGTCGGTCACCCGGTCAAGCAGCGCGTCGGTGGTGGCAGTGCGCTCGTCCTCGAAACACCAGGTCAACGCGACCGAGCTGTCGAGCACGAAGGTCATGGGCGGCCATCAGCCACTAGGTCCTTGATGCGAAGGCCCCCGAGCGTCACGCCCTGACGGGCTTGCAGCAACTCCTGGGCAGCTCGCCGCGCCTTCTCCCGGTCAAACCCGGTCGTGGCAGGCACGAGCCGTGCGACCGGCTTGCCCCGGCGCGTGATGAGCACCTCGTCGCCGCGCTCGACTTCGTCGAGCAGCGCCGCGAGGTTGTTCTTGGCTTCAAAGGCACCGACTTCGTGCATGTCATCCCATCCTGAGTAATCTAGCCAACAGTCTAGCTGACTGCATCCATCGTGTCACGCAATTACGGGACCGAAGCTCAAGCGGGGACGGCGCGAAGCCAAAACCGAGCGCGATCAAACCGGGACGCTTTTCGCCCTAAACCTCTCAGCGATCGATCGTTGCTTGCGCTGCGGCGTTGTACCGGTCGCCATGAAGGACGATGCTCGCAGACGCCTCCTCGATCGTGCGCAGGTCGTTCTTCGAGAGTTCGACATTCGCCGCGCCGAGGTTCTCCTCGAGCCGATTCACCTTCGTCGTCCCGGGGATGGGCACGATCCATGGCTTCTTGGCGAGGAGCCACGCGAGCGCGACCTGGGCGGGCGTGGCCTTCTTCTCCGCCGCGATGCCCTTCACGAGATCGACGATCGCGTATTTCGCCCTCCGGTTCTCCGGCGAGAAACGCGGGGTCGTGTTTCGGAAGTCGCTCGCATCGAGCTGCGTCGTCTCGTCGACTTTGCCCGTGAGAAACCCCTTCCCGAGCGGGCTGAACGGCACGAAACCGATCCCGAGCTCCTCGAGCGCCGGAAGGATCTGCTCCTCGGGCTCTCGCCAGAACAGCGAGTATTCACTCTGGAGCGCAGTGACCGGCACCACGGCGTTAGCGCGGCGGATGTTCTTCACGCCCGCCTCCGACATCCCGAAGTGCTTCACCTTCCCCTCGGCGATGAGGTCCTTCACCGTCCCTGCCACTTCCTCTATCGGGACGTTGGGGTCGACGCGGTGCTGGTAGTAGAGGTCGATGGCCTCCACGCGCAGGCGTTTGAGGGACCCCTCGGTGAGCTTCCGAATGAGCTCAGGCCGGCTGTTCACACCGCCGCGGTGCTCACCCGTCTCCGGGTCGAGGTTCCAACCGAACTTGGTCGCGATGACGACTCGCCCGCGGAACGGCGCGAGCGCCTCCCCGACGAGCTCTTCGTTCTTGAAGGGGCCGTACACCTGAGCCGTGTCGAAGAATGTCACGCCGTGCTCGACCGCAGCGCGGATGACCGCGATTGCCTGCTCCTTCTCGGTGGGCGGACCGTAACCAAACGAAAGCCCCATCGCGCCGTAGCCGATCGCCGAGACCTTCAAGCCCTGTCCTAGTGACCGCGTGGGAATCATGTGACCTCCGTTGTCTCGAAGAGCGCCTTGGCGCGGTTCACCGCCGACATCGCGTTCGGCCAACCGACGTAGAACGCGAGGTGCGTGATCATCTCGACCAGCTGTTCCCGCGTGACGCCGTTCTTGATCGCATTGGGGAAGTGGAAGTCCATCTGCTCGGTCTTGCCCGTCGCGATCAGCGCCGCGCAGGTGATCAAGCTGCGATCCCTCTTCGAGAGCTGCGGTCGCTCCCAGAGGTCGCCGAAGAGGACATCCTCGGTCAGCTCGACGAGCTTCGGCGCGAAGTTGCCGAGGGACTTGCGCACCGCACTTTGGGGCTTGTCCGTGCTCATGGCGTCTTCTCCGTGTGCTTCTCGTCGGTGTTAGCGCCGTCGGCGCGCCCGGCCTCGTCGAACGCGAGCGAGGTCGATAGGCCGCGGAGTGCGTCGATCTGTTGGCGCAGCGTGGCGATCGTCTGCTCGGCTATCCCGATCGCGTCGGAGCCGGCGATGAAGCGCTGGGGGGGCGGCTCTTGGGCGGCGATGGTCATCAGCGCCCGGGCCAACTTGGCGGGGTCGCCGCCCTGCTTGCCGCTCTGGGATTTCCAGAACTCGAGCTGCTTGGCTCCGCGCTCGGCGTAGTCCGCGAGGGACGGCTCGGCGTATTGGGTCGATTGCTCTGTCAGGAGCTCGGTGCGGAAAAACCCCGGGTTCACGATGGTGGTGCGGATCCCGAATGGCAGGACCTCGGGCGCGAGCGACTCCATCCAGCCCTCGAGGCCAAACTTCGACGCAGCGTACGCGGAGCAGAACTCGAAACCGACCAGACCTGCCGAGGAGGAGATCGCGATAACGTGCCCCGCGCGCTGTTTGCGCATCACCGGCAAGACGGCGCGGGTTACGTTCATCGGGCCAAGGAGGCTCGTCGCCAACTGCCGATCCATCTGCTCGGGGGACAGCTCCTCGAAGTAGCCTGCGTAGAAGCCGGCCGCATTGTTGACCAGCACGTCGATGCGGCCGAACCGATCGACAGCAACCCGCACCGCCGCCTCCGCGTCGGTACGGCTCGTGACGTCCAGCTTGACAGCCAGCAGAGCGTCGGAATGCCCGAGGGCCTTGGACACGCGGCCGGTGTCACGGCCCGTGGCGACAACCGCGTGGCCGTCCGCCAGCGCGGCCTTGGCGAAGTCGAGGCCCATGCCGCGGCTGGCGCCGGTGATCGACCAAACCTTCTTGTTTCTCATGACATCTCCTCCTTCACCGCCGTTGCGACGCGGTTCGGACCGACACAAGAAGAATGCGCTCGGCGCCCGCGGCAGGATAGACGGTCGCTACGCGACAGGCTGTTTAGCCGTTCTTGACAATCCTGGCCGGTTCGCGACGCTTCTCGAGCCATGAGCACGGCTCCTTTCTCACAGCTCCAGTCGTTCCTTGCCGTGGCGCGCCATCGCAGCTTCAGCGGCGCCGCGCGCGAGCTCGGCGTTTCGAGGTCCGCCGTGAGCCAGTCGGTGCGGCAGCTCGAGGAGCAGCTTCGCGTGGTCCTGCTTGCCCGCACGACCCGTAGCGTGTCGCTGACGGATGCGGGCAGGCGCCTCGTGGACGCCGCGGGGCCATCGGTGGGACAAGTGGTCGCCGCCCTCGCCGAAGTCTCGGCACAGCCGGGAGAGACGGTGGGTCGAGTGCGGCTGTCGGTGCCGCGAGCCGCGGTACCGTTCGTGATCGATCCGGTCCTTCCGAAGTTTCGCGCGCGTCACCCGCGCGTCGAGGTCGAGGTCGTCATCGAGGACCGCTTTGTGGACATCGTCGCGGAGGGGTACGACGCCGGGGTCCGTCTGAGCGAGGCCATCGAGCGCGACATGGTCCAGGTGCGTCTCACCGACGCCTTTCGGTTCGTCGTCGTGGGCTCGCCCGGCTACCTCGCGCGCCACGGTACGCCGGAGAGACCGGAGGACCTTTTGCGTCACGAGTGCATCACGTTCCGCTCGCATACGACGGGAGCGCTCTACGCCTGGGAGCTGGAGCGCGGTCGCAGGAATTGGCGCGTGCCCGTTCGCGGCGGCGTCGTCAGCAGCGACGCGCGCCTCAACGCTGCTCTCGCCGAAGAGGACTTGGGGCTCGTGTATGCCCTCGAGCCGATGGTGATCGAGCAACTACGCACCCGGCGGCTGACGGTGGTCCTTGAGCGTTACGCGCCCACCGTTCCCGGATTCTTCCTCTACTTCCCGAGCATCGCACGGCGGTCCGCGCCGCTGCGTCTGTTCGTCGAAGCGGCCAAGGAGCTCGCGGTGCGCGCCGTGAAGTAACGGGCTGGCTGCCACGTCCTCAAGCACGCGAAGGAGTTCGGGCGTGATCGCCTCACGCTGCGCTAAGGGCGGCTGGCATCGCCCGCTTCGGAGCGCCGCGCGCTCCGGTGTCCTCGAGAAGGTTACGTCGGCCCGACAGCGTAACGGAGGCGCACGACGCTGTGCTCGAGCGTCTCCGGCAATCCCGCAAGGCCACATTGGTCAACCGAACGGCGAAGACGGCCCATTGCCGTCGAGCCGATAACAATGATTCGTGAACGCAGCTGACGGGGCGCGAACCGAAAGGCGACGAGCTCGGTTTTCGGTTCGTCGTCTACGGGCTCACCGCCTACCAGACCTATTCGGTGAGTTACGTCTGGGCGCGTCTCGGCAGCCGGCGGCTACGGGAGCGATCGGAGACAATCGCCGACCGCTAGGCGCTCGAGCGGCGGTGGCGTGAGCTTCTGTCGCGACGGAAGGAACACGGGTACGTTCCGCTCGACACCGACTTGGCCGCGCTTCTGGGCGAGCCTGAGGCAGACGTGGTGCGCCGCGAGGCGGCCAGCCCGGCGCCGACCGCACGCGATGCCCCTCCGCCCTCGCCGTGCTTCATTCGAGTTACTCCATGCGATCCCCCGCCGTCTTCCTGCTCATTGCGGTCGCGTGCTCGCCTGCAAGGGACGGCGTCATGACCCATAGGCGCAAGATGGGTCGCATCCCTTCGATCACGGTAGGCGACAACTTGAGAGCGCCAATTGTCGAGAACGATGGCGTCTTGTCGACCTGACTGCACACCTGCATATCGAAACCAGCACGGTGGAGGAAGGATTCGAGATCGGCGCTGTCCTCAAAGGCCGAAGCATCGAGCTGACGCTGCGTGACCCCCATGATGGCCTCCCGGAGTCGGAGCCTCTCGGGTGGTAACTCCCGAATCTCCGTCTTGAACGCGAAGTCGGGAACGATCCACCAGCCCCCCGAAAACTCGGTTAGCAAGCTGTGAACGTTCACGGTTAGACGACCTGTTTCCTCTCTCGTGAGATAACCGACGAGCCCCTCGCACAGAACCATCAAAGGTTGATCACGCTTGAACCCCGCGGCCGCGGCGCGCAATTGGTCGAGATTGAGCACATCGGCAACCGCTATGACGTGAAACGAATTCGGGGCGATATCGTGCCGCCGTCGTACGTCCGTGAGCAGCTCGAGCTTCGTCGCGACGACGTCGCGCAGATCCGTCTCCACGTAATGAAGCGAACCATGCTGCGTGAGGTCGAGTCCCCGAAACGAGTATCCGCTGGCCAGCTCGAGAACCTGCGAGGCTTCACACTCGCGGATCAACTGGGTGATGCTCTTGTACCGCGCCTCGAACATCGGAGCGTAGACCGTGAGCTTGTCGGGCTCCAATGCGTGATCCCGCACGATCTCCGCGAACGCTTCGTCTGCACCGATCTGCATCGCCACTTCGGCGGCGAACGCGATGTCCGAGAACTTGCGATAATAGGCTGACACTTTGGCGGTAACACTGATATGCGCGGGGTCGGCCGTCACCGCACGAGCCTACACGCGGACCGTACCGGCGTCCCAGGTCGCTTGACGGCCACGCGCGGTCGCGCAGTTCGCCGAAGAAGCCGGGCACACCGATCGAAAGGGCGCGAGCCGCGCTCGCCGCAGCGGCCGAGGGCAACCACGCACGCGAACGTTGGGCGAGTCCGCGAGGCTGCGGTGAAGAGCGGACGAGATGAAGCCCCGGGCATGGCGCACCGACATCTGGGCCACGCGCGCCGGCAGCTGCACGAGCCGTTGCTGGTTCGCGGGCTCGACGGTGAAGATGTTGATGAAGATGACGAGCTTGGCTTCCTTCGAGATCGTGGTCACGGGCTCCGCATTTCCCCTGCGGCCGACGTTAGGGACGGCCGCGGAGCGGCCGATCTCCCGTGCCGTGTCCTCTCAAGCCTTCGATCGAGGCGGGGCTTTCTCATCACGCACGAGCTTCTCGCCCCAACGCTCGATGGCCTGCGCCACTTGGCCGAAAGCGCGTCCCTTGTCCGAAAGCTCGTAGGTCACGCGCACGGGGGGACCGTGCGCCACGTGTCGAAGGACGAGGCCGCGCTCTTCGAGGTCTTTCAAGCGGGCCGAGAGCACCTTGTCTCCTGGCCCGTCAGCGCGCTCACCAAGCTCGCTGAAGCGGAGCGGACCACCCAAGAGGACGTTCAAGATGAGCGCATTCCACGGGCGGCTCAGCACGTCGATGGCGAGCTGAAAGGCCTGGCACCGAGAATCGACCGCCTTGGTCATCAGCTTCCCCGTATCACTATCCAAATGATAGCTGCTTGACAAAAGAAAGCCATGCCACAACTTGGAAGCCATGAGTCTCGTGACCGAGCGGCGCGTCGGACGCACCATCACCACCCCGCCCCCCGCACCTGGGTTCATCGGCGAAGGGCACACGGCCGTCGAAGTCGTTACCCCTGGGGCGCTCGAAGCGAGCGACCCGTTCGTATTGCTCATGGATGACCGGCTGGACATCAAGACCCGCCGCCAGATTGGCGGGGCTCATCCGCATGCGGGCATTGAAACCGTGACCTTGGTCCTGGAGGGCACCCTCATCGATCGCGATGAGGGCGAGCTCAACGCGGGCGATATGCTCTGGATGACGGCAGGTGGGGGCATCATTCACAACGAGGCCGTTGAGGTGGGCGGCAGGGCGCGCATCCTCCAACTTTGGGTGCGGTTGCCGGAGAGCGACCGATGGACCACACCGACCTTTCAGATGATTCGGAAGGCTTCGGCCCCGGTCCGAACAGAGGCGGGCGCCGTCGGACGTCTCTACAGCGGCAGTACGGGGGGCTTGCGCTCGACCACAAAGAATCGCGCTCCCGTGACGCTCGTTGACCTCACGCTCGATGCGGACGCTACGTTCGAGCAGGAGCTTCCGCTCGCCTACAACGGCTTCGTCTACGTCGTCGATGGCTGCGCGAGCGTCGGCGGGGTTTCGTTGCTGGACGCGGGTCAAGTCGGTTGGCTCGATCGCCCGAGCGGGATGGGTGCCGGCACCCTCAAGTTTGCCGCCGGCGAACGCGGAGCGCATATCGTCCTCTACGCAGGTGAGCCGCAGCGCGAGCCGCTCGTCCATCACGGACCGTTCGCTGCGGGCTCGGTGGCAGAGATTGGTGAGATGTTTCAACGGTATCGTGCCGGACGCTTCGAGAGCATGAGCGCCATCGCGCGCAGGGCTCGCGAGGGGAACGAAGCGCGCACGTGAACACGCACTACGGTGTGCCCGCAAACGAGTCGCCACCGAGGTGCGCGTGCGAGCGTCTTTTAGCCCGACGTGACGAACTCCTCGACCACGAAGGCCGACGACGAAGGCCCGCGTCCGGGACCGATTCAGAAACTCGCCTCGGTCTGGAAAGTTCAGCTCGACCATCACGTCGAAGTTGCTGCTTCTCGAGGCGCTCGATGAAGGCCGGCGTCTAGACCGAGGAGGCAGCAGGTCACGCCGCCGCACAGTCTTTCGACGCGAACCGAACGCCCCGATCGCCCCCACGCTTCACGAAGGCGCTCGGAGTGAGCCCGACGAACTCCCGGAAGTCGGCAATGAGGTGTGCTTGGTCGTAGTAGCCCGCGTCTGCGGCGATGCGTGCCCAGTCATTCGAGGTCGCCGACATCCGTACAGCACGTTGCAGGCGAACGGTCCGCGCGTACTCCTTCGGACCGATACCGACGCTCTCCGTGAAGGCGCGGCGAAGATGCCGCGCCGAGACACCGAGCTGCTCCGCCACGCTCTCCACGCGAACGTCGTCTCCTTCGAGTAGGCGTACCGCATGTCGAGCGAGCCGTCCCGAAGCCGGTTCGAATGTCTGGTGGGTGCGAATTGCCAGCGCGTGGGCGATCCGCCTGAGGACGTCCGTCAGGCTTTGCGCAGCAAGGAGCGCACGGCAAACGTCGCCACCCCAATGGCCCCAGATGTCTTCTAGCGGGACAATTTGGTCCCTCAGTGCGCTTCCCGCCACCCCAAATAGGGCTGCGGACCAGCCGGGCTTGAACTGAACGATGACCGCTCGCACGACGCCAGGGGCGTTCTTGAAAAGCGCATGCGTTCGCGGGCCGGCAACGGACACATCCCCTCTCCGACCCTCCTCGATCACTCGAAAGACAAGGGTCGTTCTTCCGTCGGGCAGACGTTCAACCTGAAATCCACCTCCAGCAGTGGGCACGACCACGCGAACATCCTCGACGAAGGGGGAAAGCGAGAGCGTCGAGGCGGCGCCGTCAATCGCGTCGAGCATCCTGCGATCCTCGCGCGTCCACACCCCCAGTCAAGCCGGCGCGGGCGGCTGATCAAAATGTCCGGTCCTTCCAATCGTCTTGCGGCGGCGCGAGGTAAGAAGGCGGTCAACCGAAGCTGTATCCATCAACCGCAGTCAGGAGGCGAAACATGCAAGACAAGCCGGTCGCACTAGTCACCGGGGCCAATCAGGGGATCGGGCTCCAGATCGCGCGAGAGCTAGCCGCGAAGAACTTCACCGTCCTGGTTGGCTCGCGCAACTTCGCGCGCGGAGAGGAGGCGGCCAAGACGATCGACGGTGACGCCCGCGCGCTCCAGCTCGACGTAACGGATCGGGCCTCCATCGCCGCCGCCGCGGAGCGCATCCGCAAGGAACTTGGCCGCCTCGACGTGCTCATCAACAACGCGGCCATCTCGAATACGACAAAGAAGCCGGGTCAGTCCATTCAGGAGTACGCGAAGACGACTCTCCCAAGCAACGTGTCGCTCGATGAGGTGCGCGCGGTGTGGGAGACCAACGTGTTCGGCGTCCTCGCCGTTTACCAGGCGATGCTGCCGCTCCTGCGCGAGGCGCCGGCAGCCCGCATCGTCAACGTGTCGAGCGGCGTTGGCTCGCTGACGAGAAACTCGGACCCCGCCTTCCCCTACCGCTCGACCTTTGGCCCCGTCTACCCTGCTTCCAAGACGGCCCTCAACGCCATGACGCTCGCGATGGCGATCGAGCTGGAGGCGACCCGAATCAAGGTCAACGCCGTCTCCCCCGGCTTCACCAAGACGGCTCTCAACGGCTATGAGGGCACGGAGACCGTCGAGGAGGGCGCCGCTGAGGCCGTGCGCGTTGCGCTGCTGGGCCCAGACGGCCCGACAGGTACGTTCACGCACGCAAAGCTCGGAAAGCTCCCGTGGTGAACCGTTCTTCTTACCCGTCGTCTTCGGCGTGCTCTTGTCGGCGTGCCCGTACGTGCGCGACGCGCGCGTTCGGAGGCTTCTTCTTTCGGGCCCGCGCGGCGCCGGCGAAACGCGCTGATTCGATCGGCGCCATGGTCGGCGCGTTCTCCATTCGTGTGCTGACTGCTTCGGTACGCAGTGGATGGTGAGCTTGCCGACGCCGGCGTGAGCACGAGTAGAGAGGAGCGCGGACGATGCCATCGTTCGTCCTCATCCCGGCAGCGGGCGGTATGGCTTGGTATGGGCACCGTGTTGTGCCCTCACTCGATGGGGCGAATCACGAAGCGATCGCAGTCGATTTGCCCGGCGAAGACGCGCTCGCCTTGCTCGACGTGTGCACGGATGTCGTCGTCCGCGCGATCGGTGCGCGCACGGACGTTGTTCTTGTCGCGCGTTGTCGCTCGGAGGCTTTGCCGCACCGCCCGTGTGCGCGCGCGTGCCCGTGCGGAAGCTCGTCTTCGTCAACGCGATGATTCCCCGGCCCGGCGAAACCGCCGAGGAGTGGTGGGCGAACACGGGCGCTGCCCGAGCGCGCAGTGACGCAGCCAAACGCGGCGACTACTCCGTCGAGTTTGACGTCGCCACATACTTCCTGCACGACGTGCCCGAAGGCGTTCTTCAGGACGCACCACACCCACGCGAAGAAGTGGGCGCGGCATTTGAGCATCCTAATGACGCAAGGACCGGACGACGTACTGATGGCGCGCCTTGCGCCAGTGACCGCTGCGCACCCTCGATGGGCGGCGCCGGCGCTGCTGCAGGCGCTCGCAACCTGGCAGGGATGCCCGGTGCGCGTTGTGCTTTCTGCGGACGCGGAGGACTATTTCTACGGCCTGGGTCTTTCCGAGGGATTGGGCCTCGGCGATGACACGCTGCACTACGTCGTCGACGTCGTGGATCCGCGGGCAACGCGGCGCGGGCGCCGCCTGCGCGGGCTCGGCGACTTCGGTGACGCTCGCCGTCAGCTGCAGCTTGCGTGGCCGCGATGAGCGCGAAGGAGCCCGATGGGCGCGCCGCGGAAGTGCTGCGTCTGCACTATCTCGAGGGTGCCAGCGTCCGGCTCATCTCCAGGAAGATGGGGCTCGCGCGAAGGACCGTGCGCCAAATCCTGGGGCGCAAGCCTTCGATGCCAGAAGCTCCGCGCGCGCCGCGCTCACGCTCGCTCGACCCGTACCGCGACGCCGTCCGCACCATGCTGTCGGACGCACCCGAGATGCGCGCGACGAGCATCCTCGAGCGCCTGCGCCCCATGGGGTACCGCGGGGGCATTACGGTCGTCCGCGACCTCGCCCGCGAGCTTCGTCCGCGTGCCGCGCGCGAGGTGTTCCTCACGCTCACGCACGCACCCGGGGAGATCGCTCAGGTCGACTGGGCCGACTTCGGGTTCGCGCTCCCCGGCTGCCCTCGGCGTGTGAGCGCGTTCGTGATGGTGCTCGCGTACTCGCGCATGTTGCACCTGGAATTCACGCTTAGCCAATCGCAAGGATCGCTCCTGCGTTGCATGGAGCACGCGTGCCGCTTCTACGGCGGGATCACCCACGTCGATGTGTTCGACAACATGCGTACCGTCGTGCTCGAGCACAAGACAACGCCGGTCTTCCATCCGCGCTTCGTCCATTACGCCGCCGCGCGCGGCTTCGCGATCACCGCCTGTCGCCCCAGGACGCCGACGGGCAAGCCCGACGTCGAGCGCGGCATCGGCTTCGTCCGCGAGCGTTTTTGGCCAGGGCGCCGCTTCGCGAGCCTGCTGGATCTCAATCGACAGGCCATCTCGTGGCGCGACGATTTCGCCAATGCCCGGGTCCACGAGACCACCGGCAAGGTCCCTTCGCTCGTGTTCGAGCACGAGGAGAAGAAGTGTCTCTCGCCCGTCGCCGATACACCCTTCGACACCGACGATCTATTCGGCACCGGCGTCACCAAGTCCTTCCGTATCTCCTTCGATCGGAATCGCTACTCGGTACCTCCCAGGCTCGTCTCGCAGTCGGTCGTTGTCCGCGGTAGCGACGACTTCGTCCGCGTCTTTCTCGCCACCAAAGAGGTCGCCGTCCACCCGCGCTCCTGGAGCATCGGCGAAGACATCGAGCACCCGACCCATCGTCTCGCGGCACTCGCGACCAAACAGCGCCCAGACACCTCCGCCCTCCCCACCGCACTCGAAGTCCTCGGCGAGACAGGACGCACCTACGCGCGACTCTTCGCAGCCTCCTCGCGCTCCGTGCAACGAGAGATGGTCCGCATCGTCTTCCTCGTCGAGCTCTTCGGCGCCTCCGCCACCAAGAGCGCCATCGACGAGGTGATGAAGACTGGCCACGTCGGCGCGGAGTACGTCGAGTACGTCCTTCGCCACAAGCGCCGGCTTGTGCCCGCCCCTGCACCCCTGCGCCTCGGTCAGCCCGATCTCGACGACCTCTCTCTCGGCGAGCCCGATCTGTCCACCTACGATCGCTTGTTCGCCACACGCAGGACGTCCAACCCGGAGGACCCGTCGTGACCAAGTCCCGCAGTGGCGGCGGCACCAAGCCCCCGGCCGACGACGACGCCGTCGAGTTGCTTGTCCAGAAACTCCGCTGGCTCCGACTGCCCGGCATGGGCGCCTCCGTACGCGAGTTGCTCGCAAAAGCGGCTGCAGAAAATCTCTCCTCCACTGACGTCATCTCGCGCCTCTGCGACGAAGAAAAGCAGAGTCGTCTTCGCTCGGCCGTCGAACGCCGTGTCCGAGGCGCGCGTTTCCCCGAGATCAACACGGTCGACGCCTTCGACTTCGACTTCGATCCCGTCCGAAAGAAACTCCGCGCGCGCTATCTCGCACTCCACGACCTCGCCTTTCTCCAGAAAGGCATCAATCCGCTCTTCGTCGGCTTCCCCGGAACCGGAAAGACTTTCCTCGCCCGCTCGCTTGCGTACCGCGCCTGCCTCGACACCCGACGCGTCGTCTTCGTCACCGCCCCGCGGATGCTCAACGACCTGCACGGCGCGGAAATTCACGGCTCGCTCGAACGCGCTCTGCTCCGCTACGTCCGCCCCGAGCTGCTCGTCGTCGACGACTTCGCGGTTCTTGCGATGGACCCCGCCCAGGCGAAGCTCGCCTTCCAAGTCATCTCCGAACGCTACGACCACCGCCGCGCGACCGTCATCACCACCAATCGGCCCTTCAAGGACTGGACGAAGGTGTTCCCCGACGCCCTCCACGCCCAGGTCATCGCCGAGCGCCTCACCGAACGCTCAGAGCTCTTCCTGCTCGACGGAAAGGGATTTCGCAATCCGCAGACCTGACACCGCTCCCACCCGTTGCACACCACCCGCGCCAAGCCTCGCGCGTCCGCGCCTCACGCGACGAACGGGGTGATCCGTCCGCGCGCCACCGGGTGGGCTCCTGGTCCCCGGTGATCCCGCTGAAAGTGGGCCCCAACTTCTCCGGTGGCGACAGAACGTGATTGTCGTCTGCTCGACGACGCACATTCGCTCCAAATCCATTTCCCACCAGGCGCCCGGCGCGTCGTTCGGCGCGGACCAAAACGTCTCGTCGCGGCCGTCGTTGGCGAGGCGCGCCGGGTGGTCGTGAGCTTCGCCGGAAGCGCGGGCGGGCGCATCCTTTCCGAGAGCAATCGCGGGCGAGGCCTTGCCGGCCGCGGAGAAGCGCACGTACGGTCGCGGCGCGGCCGGCGGCGTCTCGCCCGGAACGAACCGGGGCGTGCCCTCGGTCACGACCGCAAGCGTCGCGTCCTCCAACCAGCGAGATCACCGACCCATCCATGGTGCGCCTCATGCTCGAAAGCGTCGGCTTGCCTGCGGACGCGCCACACGCTGCGCGTGCTCGTGACCCGACCGACTTGTTCGAGCCGAGCGGCGTCGACTAATTCGACCGGCGGCCTTTATCGTGGCGCCGTGATGGGGCGGCCTGCTTGGAAGTGGTCAAATCGGTCGACCATCGACGAAGACGGTCGATTGCGGTCAGGCCCATAACGCGTGATCGGGGAAGTCTCGAACCTTACCGGCTTGCGCCCCGCTTGCGCGGCCTACTCGCCCGCCAGGACGCCCTGCGCGGACGCCACGTCGTGCACGACGAGGACCGGTAGGCGGGCGACCCACGAGTCAGACAGGTGAAGGCGCTCCTCGATGAAAGGCAGCACCGCCCCGATGAACCCGATGATGAGCGCCATCGCCAACGGGCGGACCAGGAAGCCGCCACGCAGCAAGTAGAGCGCGTGGCGCACGACTCGCTGGACGATGGTGAACATACATCCGCCATTATGCAGCTTGTCGCGCGGTATTGTGAATTACCGGACTACGGCGATTGCCGCGCCGAAGTTGGGGGCAACGGCAACCGCGGATCGACCTGAACGCTCCGCTACACCGAGAACTCGAAGGACCGGCGCTGTCCCGTGTCGGGGCGCCGATCGTGTCGCCGCGCAATCGGGTCGCTCGTGTCACTCTGTGCCAGCCCTGACTGTCCTGTCGCGACGGCCACGTTTCCGACGAGAACAATGCGCCAACGGGCCCCTGGGTACGCCAGTTGCCTAGAGCGGGGCGATGAACAAGACCCGACTTTGTTCACGTTCGCGATGGGCGGTCGCACTCGTCCCGTGGCTAACGCTTTGGTCCGGCGCATTCGGCTGCAGCAGTGACCGCGACGGTGCCGCTCCACCCGCGTGTGGCGGCCCGCGCTCTGTCCCGGTGGGTCGCCCGGAGATCGTGGCGTGCGCGGCGACGCCCGACTGGATTCCGGGGGCGTCAACGCCGGCCTGCATGACCGACGGCAATTGCGCCGACGCAGGAGGTCTCAACTCGTATTGTCTCAATGGGCAATGCGGCCCCGACCAGTGTCTCGCAGACACCGACTGCGCCGCTGGCAACGCTTGCTCGTGTGGATTTCCGCATGACGGCCCTTCCCGTAACGGTTGTGTCCCGACCGGATGCCGCGTCGATGCCGACTGCGGTCCGAACGGTGCTTGCTCACCGACCTACGGGCCCGGCTGCGCGGGCGTTACAGGGTACTGGTGTCACACCGCGAAGGACACCTGCAAAACAGACCTGGACTGCTGCGGGTCGACCCCGGCCTGTCTCTTTCAGCCCACGATCGGCGCGTGGACATGCCAGGCCGCGGTAGGCTGCTCGGGATAGACGATCGAGCGTGGGATGCCAGTGCTGAAGGCTCGGTCTGGCCGAGTCGAATCCGAGCGCCTACCATTCCATAGCGATATGCACGAGTCGGTGATTTCGCGGGCGCTTCGAGACGGGGCGGAGCGGGTCTTGGGACGGGAGCGCCCGACCCGGTCGTGGCTGGTGCTCGGTTCGTCGACGCCGCGCGCGGTGTACCACCATCGCTCGATGGTTTTGAACGAGAACCGGACCGACTCGCCGGTCGTGGGGTTTCGCCACGGGCGAGCCGCCAACTCGGCGATACGCGTTTTGAGCTCGCCATCGTCGGCGGGTGCGGCCAGGAGCGGCCCAAGGATTTGAAAGCGCAGACGTGCCCATCGCAACCGCGCACTCGGCGCGTTGTCGTCCGTGGCCATAGCCCTCCGAGGCGCCGCGAATTGGACCGCGGCGACGCGAGGCAACCTACGCTGACGGCAAAAACGCCGGCAGCGCCATCTTCTGCGCGAACCGCGTCTCCGCGGCTACATCACGCTCCTCACCAAACGCGATCCGTCCGGACAGCTCGCGGTGGTCAGCGGCGCCAGCCAGACCAAGAGCTTGGCGATCGACGCGGGCCGATCGTCGCCGAGTCGTTCCAGGAGCGAAAGGGGCAGCTTCTCCCGAACGGGCGCGGGTACAAGACGCGCCGAGAGATCCACGAACGGCCGGCTTGCCCTGAACGGCCCGCGCCACCAGCCAATCCATCGGCGTGTCGTGCGCGCCGGCACGCCCGTCGCTCGAACGCCCGCGCTCACCGTGGCCGCAGCCAGCGCGACTGCACTCGCCAGCACGACGATCGCCCCCACGTACACTCGTCGGCCGAGAAAACGAACCGACGGCGGTGTGGCGCGACGGCGGCATCCGTCGCGGCCGCAACACAGGCTGAATCGGCGCCCGAGCGCCTCGCCGGCGATCGCGAGCAAACCGCCTCGCGGCTTGCGTGGGTAGTCACCCCGGTACAGCCGTCCACCGCAGTCTCCGCACGGCTCCTCCGCCGCGTGCTCCACGATCCTCGTGTCGATCGTCGTCAGCTCCTCGAAAAATTCGCTCGCTAGCTCGATTGGGTCGATCATCGCGCCTCCTCTTGGTCTGGCAACCGGAGGCGAGCCCCTCGGACGGAGTTTGAAGTCGGGTCGGAGGCCGGCGCGGTGGTGTTCAGGAGGGCCTATCTGTTTCCGTCCCTTTCGGTTGACGGTGCCTCACGAGCCACTCCATCACTCCGTCTCCGGCCCCCGCCACATCGAACTGGACGGGCGGATTTCCCGCATCCAGCTCACCGCGAAGGAGTCATCCTACGGGGTTATGAGTCGTTTTGACCGGCGCGCGCTTTCGCTGTCGGATACGAGAGGCGGTAGTCTCGATAAAGACCCCACGACCCGTAGACGATTTCGCTACTCCACCGCTTCCAGCCAAATCCTGCGCGCTTACGCTGTTTCGCCGCGAATCGCCTCACCTTGCGTTCGACGTGGTACTGCAGTTTGGCGAACGCCGTCGCCGAGTTCCCAACGCGGAAGTAGTTCGCCCATCCACGGAGGATCAGGTTCACCTTCGCCACCGCCGCCCTTATGGGCAAATGTCGGCTCGCGCGAAGGGTATCCCTTACCTGCCGAAGGACAGAGGTGAGCTTCTTCGGTCGCGGGATCCGGCATGCATACCATCGCCCGGTCTTCTCGCTCGGCACCCACCGAAACTCGAATCCCAGGAACGCGAAGACCGCGCGCGGCGTCGTCATACCAACGACGCGCGTTTTCTCCGTGTTGAGCGACACGCCGATCGCCTCCGCCTCGCAGCGGACGCGTTCGAGCGCTCGGTCGGCCCATGCCCTTCCCCTTTCGGAGTCGGGCGCGAGCACGACCATATCGTCGAGGTAGCGTACGTAGGTGATGAAGCCTTTGCCTCGAGCCAGGATGTGATCGAGGTCGTTCAACGCGAGGTTTGCGAGAAGTGGCGACAGCGGGGATCCTTGCGGGATTCCTCTGTCGCCCGTGCTCTTCAGAAACTGTTTGACCATCGCCAGCACCTTGCCGTCGACGACTCTGCGTGCGACCTTCGCCAACACTCGGTCGTGCCGGATGTCGTCGAAGTAGCGGGACAGGTCGATGTCAACGACTCGGTGCTTTCGTTGGAGCAGTCCGACTCGCACCCTCTCGATCGCCTCGTGTGCTGACCGTCCCGGACGCGCTCCGTAGGAGTTGTCCGAGAAATCGGCTTCGAAGATCGGTTCCAGAATCAGACGAAGTGCGCCTTGGACCACCCGATCTCGAATCGCTGGGATCGAAATCACGCGGACCTTGCCGCTCTCCTTCGGAATCTCTCTTCGTCGATACGGCCTGGGGCAATACGTCCCTGCGTGCACCTCCGTCGGCGAGCTCCCGAAGGAATTCGTCTCGACCGCGCGCCTCGATCGTCTCGAACGTCTCCGCGTCCGCTCCGGGGGCTCCGCCGTTACGCTTTGCCGCCAGATACGCCGCTTCCAGCGTCGCGAGTTTCACGAGATGGACGTGTAGTCCCCAGAAACGGTGCGCAGGAACCGACTTCGCCCGTTGGCCTATCTTCGCTCGAAGATCCTGCAGACTGATGGTGGGCTTTATCATCCCGCTCCTGCCTCACTTCTTGCTCCGAGTGCCTCCGGCAGGGCCCCTTTGCTCGGCGGGCGTTACCCCGCGTCGTCGCTCATACGAGCCCGTCCGTCGGGCTCTCGCCGTTCGCCGCACTTCGCCTCTCGGCTCGCGCGACTACCTTGCTTCCGCGGGTTTTCTCCGCGGGGCGAGGAGCCCATCCCTGCTTCAACCCATGGCCTTGCGCGCGTGCTGCCGCCCTTTACCCCGCCGGGTGGCTTTCCCGCAGATCGGTTTCGGGAGAACCTTCTGGCTTCGCCGAAAATTGGACGGCTCGACACCCGGGTTGCTCTTCACGAGGTCTCGACCGGGCGTTCACTCATCGTTGCGGCCCGCGCGCTTGCTCACCCCGCCTTGCGGCTTTGTCGGTGGGCTTCGCCGCCGGGATCTCCCACGACGGCGCCACCCAAGCTATGCGGCTTCGATCTTCTGCCGCTTCAGGATTTTCACCTTATGGATCCATGGGTACCTCCAGGCATCACCAACTTTTCTGAGGGGCTCCGTTTGTCCGCCCCTCGACAAACGCGACCAGAACACCCGCTTCGACCCTCAACTCAGGTGATGCTGCTCAACTTGCCCGGTCGGAAGCCGTACGAGACGGGGTAGAAGTCCGCCTCGAAGACCGGCTCCATGATGTTCTTCATCGCGGTGTGCACGACCCTGTCTTTCACGGTCGGGATGCCCAGGGGCCGAAACTTGCCCGGTTTGCCTGCCTTCGGGATGAGAACGCGCCGAACCGGTTTCGGTCGGAACGTTCTTCCTCGCAGGTCCTTGCGAACCTCGTCGAGGAAGGTCTCAGCGCCATCGAGCAGGACGCGCCTGACCGTGACCCGGTCTATGCCCGCCGTCCGCGCACCGCGATTGCGGTGAACACGGGCGAGAGCGATTCGAAGATTCCGTGGGTCGGTCACAAGCCCCCACAGCTTCTCGAACACGTAGTCCGGTTCTCACGACTTCGCTCATACAGCTTGCGTTGCACGTTCTGGAGCCAGAGACGGTCATCTCTGGATGCCACATACATGGCTTGTTCCAGCGGCTCGCCCGCTGCATTCATCTACTGCCTCCCTTTGCCATGTGCGCGGCTTTCCCGCGCTCGGACTACTACGGAGGCTCCGCCCCTCGACCGAGACGTCGCCGGGCTTGGCGGCTTGCCGGGCGTTTCGTTCCCGGCGCTCGGTTCGAGGTTCTCGTGTTCCTGGAGGGGACCCGTGGTGCGGTAGGTGACCAGCTCTGCCCCTGGCAGCCCCGGCCCCCGTCGATTCGGGACAAGACGGGAGGCGCACCGGCCAAGCCGATGCTCCAGATCGACGGCATCAGGACGATCCGGATCTCGCTGCATGTTCCGCGCGGTCGCGCGGGTCGTTATTCGTACAGAGGGTTTCAACGCTGATTTCAACCTGCGTGCCAGTCGGACACGCGCGCTTCACCTTGGCACCTGTGGTAGCTCACCGGTCGAGAGCACCAACGCTATCGCCGTGAGCATTTCACGCCGCTCGGCTCTTGCAGCCCGCCGTTTCCAACCTTCGGGCGGGGTTCGCGGCGCCCTTACTCGCTCGGCCCGACCCGAGCGGTGATGACGACAGAACTAGGTCATCGGTCACCTCCAAACTTCACGACGCACCGTGCCGATAACGGACGATTCGTCAACTTCGGCCTTGGGTCGCCGAAACCGTTTGGACCACCTGTTCGCTCAACTTGAGCCGACAAATCCTCGGTCGCCGCGACTGGTTGTTCCTGGGTAGCGAAGACGTAAGCGAATTGTCGGCCTCGGCGCCGTTGCACGCGTCGGCGTCGGCCTGGGCGCGCTCCGCCCGCGCGTAACCCGAGGCCGCCGCCGCCCACCGGATCACCCAGCTCTCCCAGATTCGGAATCATCTTCGCCACCGCCATGGCGCCGGAAGGCGTGGTCGTCAGCAGCGCGAGCGGGCCCCGCCGCCCGGGAGCTGCAAGACTCGGTGCGGGTTCAGAATGGAGTGCAGGTCGTGCACGTGGGCGGAGATCCCCTGGCGCCGCTGCCGCTAGTGCATCACCTTCGAACGGGGTGCGTCCTTCCACTGCAGATCGATCGTGTTCCCCGGGCATGACGGACGCGCTGGCCGGCTCTTCCGCCTGCGCGGCCTCATTCCCGAGGGACCCCTTGCCTCCTGCAGCGGACGCGCCAGTCGTGCCTGTCTTCTCACGCGGTGCGCCGCTCGCGTCAGCGCGGCGACCCATGGATATGCGTGCTAACCTGACCTGAAATGGCTCCTCTTACCGGGCGAGTGCACGGCGCGACCATCGACCTCGACGCTGCCCCGGACCACCCCTTCGAGGGCAGGCGCGTGCGGGTTGTGCTCGAGCTCGTCGAGGATGACGTGCGGCTGACCCCCGACGAGCAGGCGCGCGCATGGAGCGCCTGGCTCGCGAGCGGGCCCGATGGGCCGATCACGGACGACGGCGATCCCGAGTTCCCGTGATTGCGCGCGGGGACATCCGGTGGTTCCGGTTCGGCGCTCCCGACAAGCGTCGCCCCGTCGTGGTGCTCGGTCGCAGTGACATTCTCCCGTCTCTCAGCCAGGTGCCCGTGATCCCTCTTTCGACCCAAGCCCGAGGCCTCGCTTGGGAGATCACCTTGACGCAAGCGGACGGCGTTCCGAGCCCGTGCGTCGTCAAGCCTGAATGGATCCGCATCGTCGAGCGCGCGTACCTCGGGCCTTGGATCGCAACCCTGCCGGAAGCGCGTTGGGGCGACATCCGCCGAGCTCTCCTCGACGTTCTGGGCTTCGACGCGTAGTCGAAAGCGGAGCCGGAAGGTCGCCCGCCCGATGCTGTCCACCATGCTGTCCACTTTGCTGTCCATCGCGGGACCGTTGGGCGTAACGAGCTGGACGCGCGCGAAACGCTTCGGGGCCTATTTTCTCGATGTTCTCAGTTCAACGCGACTCGTACGGAACGACTTGTAACGCCTCGAAACCACACGGCGGCTGCTTTGCCAAGGTGGACGTCGAGGGTTCAAATTCCTTCTCCCACTCAAGGTAAGTAGTTGAAAAAACGCCGGTTTCGAGCCTAGGCTCAGCCGGCTTTTTTATTGCTGTCATCGGTGCTGTCCACTTTGCAGTCCATCCGGGACTCGTTTCCCCGCGCCAGGTGCCGCTCGACGCGCGTGAGGTCGATGGTTCTCGCGATGGCCGATTCTTACGCGTGGCCGCGGGCCGTGGAGTAGCGTTGCTGCGTACCTCGGGCCTTGGATCGCAACCATGCCGAGAGCCGGGGCTATTTTCCCGAAGGTCAAAGACGGCAGCGGCGTCTACCGCCTCAACCCGCACAACGTGGTCGAGGTCGGGCGCAAGATCGGACGGAACCGTCAGGACGGACGGGCCACCGCGGCAAAGGTCTAGGCCTACTTCCTGAAGCCCGATTCAGGCCGACTCACCGCGGCCCCGGACTCTTCGCATGCAATGCTCGGGGCCAGTCGTCCGTCGAGCCAGTCGAAGACGCGCGCGTGGAAGAGGGGGCGGTTGCCGACGATACAGTGATCGGCTGCCCCTTGATTGGCCTCGAACCGCACGTACTCCTTGTCGCACGTCAGAGCCTCGAAGAAGGATCGGGCCGAAGCGGCGATCTCGTCCTCGGCGGCGTCGCAGACCAGCGTTGGGCAGCGGATCGCCGTGAGGTCCGCGCCGGTATATCGTGCGAGCTCCAGAGCGTAGTCCCACGGGGTGTCGACGCCGTGAGTGAGCATGCCGCGCCGCAGAGCCCAGCCCGCTGTGGGCGCGCGCGCCGTACGCGCGAGCGCGGTACGCAGGATCGCCACGATCCACCGAGGCCCGTGCGGCAGGTCACGCTTCCAGGCCGCAGGCAGAGGGAGTCGCGCGCGGAACGCGTCGAGGAGGCTCCGCTGAGCCGGATCAAGCACGCAGGCCGCAATCCGAGGGTCGCGCGCGGCGGCCAAGGGCGCGAGGTAGCCGCCGAAGCTCTCCCCGATGACGGCGATCCGCTTGGCGTCCACGTCGGCCCGCGCCGCGGCGAAGTCGAGGACGGCCGACAAGACGCTCGCCCACTCGGGGCGAAAAGTGAGCCCCTGCTCGATGAGGGCGCCGCCTTGGCCGGGTCCGTCGAACGTGAGCGCGTGATAGCCACGCGCGACGGCGGGTGCCGCGTTCCAGAAGTACGATTCCTCCGCCGTGCTGTCGTAACCACCGACGGAAACGACGAGCGGCCGGCGCTCGAAGCCCGCCGAGCAGAACCACCCGGGCAGCGACCCGCCCTCGAACGGGATCGAAAGGCGTTCGAGCGGACGCGACATGAGCCGCGCGGCGCGCGAGAACGCCTCTCGCTGAAATCGGTAGCCCTCCCGAACGATCGCGGGGAGCGGGCGCTCGAGGTGGAAGACGTACGCCGTGCGATGGTAGTTCGAAGCGCGCAGGAATGCGTCGACCGCACTCACGCGCCGGTCGCGGGAGGCGCTCGCCTCCGCCTCGGCCAGCGTGCGGTCTGCCGTGGCGCGCCACGCGTCGTGCCAGCTTGTCCGGTCCCGCTCCTTGACTTGCGCGGCGGCGGCCAGGCATTCGCCGATCGCCGCGCCACGATACGGCGCGTGACCGAGCGCGCGGAGGAGTTGTGCGTCGTATAACTCGTCGCGAAACCGAATCATCGTGAAGCTCCACGTGCCGAAACACGCGCTGCTTCACTGCTCGCGAAGTAGGCCGCGAGCTCGCCGAGGGCTCGTGTGGTCCGGCGCAGCTCGGCGTCGCTTACAGGCAGCTCGGCGCGGGTGGGCATCTCTCGCTCGCGCGCTGTCATGATAACAACCGGTTGTCAATTTGACATGCGCCCCAACCCGGTCCGCAGGACGGCGTCCGCGAGCCACGTATTTCGCTTCCGCGAACGGCTTGGTCAATGAGAAGCCCAGGGGGCTGGCTAGCAATCCAGCCAGCGCCGACTTGACGAGGGCAGCTCGTGTCGCCACGGGTTGGGTCGCCTCGTGGGCGCTGGGCACGCGCGTCTCGCCATCGTCGTCGCGGGCGGCGCCATCGCGACAGGAACGCTCCTTTGGCGCCGCTCGACGCGCGTCAGGTCGATGATTCTCGCGATGGCCGATTCTTGCTCGTGGATGCGGTACGGCATATCGCGGGCCCGAGCCGGGACCAAGAAGTAAGGGTAGAGCACGAACACAGGAATGGCTTCTCCGTCCCGGGCTGCGGCCGCGAGCGGCGCGTGGTCGGCGACACGGAGCTCCTTGCCGCGAAACCAAACGAGCGACCGCTGGGTCATTGGGTCGATGGCGCTCTCACAGCATCGGCGCGAGGCACGATGCCAGCAGGCCGTTTGCCGGAGCCGAGTCGGTGCAGAGGAGGACCTGCAACGGGTTGGTAGCCTGGCCGGTCTTTGCGCCGATTGCAAATGCAGTGGCGATCGCGCCGGCCGGCAGCGAAATACCAGGTACGGTGAGCGCGTCGGTCGCGGCATTCGCGATTCGGGCCGTGACGTTCACGTCGGAGACCGGCGCTGTTTCTAGATAGCCGTTGGCGTCGATGGCCCCGCCCGCCGCAGCCGTGCTCCCGAATGCGACGTCGGCGAAAAGCTTCATGAACGAAGCGCCGGTGCCCACCCCGACGTCGACGGCGGGGGTCGAAGGCGAAGCGTGAATGAAGCGCAGCTTGGCCATTCCGGTGACGACTGCGCGGTCGTCGGGGAAGACCTTGAGCGCAAACGCCGGGTCGGTGCCGGCGACCGTCAGGTCTCCCGTAGCGGCCACAGTCGCGTAGAGCCCGGCGGCGACTGCCACGTTGTTCGTGTCGGGAACCGCACTGGTCGAACAATCGGTCGCCGTCGCGACGACGATGCGGACGTCGTAAGCGTCTACGGGCAAGCTCACGTACGTCGTGACTTGCGGGTAGTTTAGGCCGGTGGTCGACCCGAGCGAATTCAAGAGCGGCTTGGCCGGCCAGGTCATAGAGGAGTGGGACTTGACGCAGACGTCCACGGCCGGAGCGTCGGGCGACAGGTGCGCGACGCGCAAGTGGGCGAGGGAGTCACCCACCAGGCTGCACGACGACAGACCACCGCTCGGCGCAGCGCTGTCGACGCAGAGGAGGACCGCGAGCGGGGTCTTTGTATTTCCCAGCTCGCCGACGGCGAACGCGGTCGCCACGGCGCCCGCGGGGAGTGTCGCGCTCGGAATCACGAGCGCGTCGGTTTGGCTGCCATGGGCCCGCGCGCTGAGCTCGACGCCCGTGAGGGGAGCGGTCTGCAGATAGCCGTTTGCATCGATTGGACCTGCGGCCGCGGCGACCGCACCGAACGCTACGTCGGAGAACACCGCCGTGAACGTCGCGCCTGCGCCCGTGCCCACGTCGACGGGCGGTGTACCCGGCGAGGCGTGAACGAATCGGAGCGACGCCTTTCCAGCGGGGGCCGTGGTGTCATCGACATACGCGGTGAGGCCAAACGGCACGCCGGCGTCCGCGGCAACATCCCCCTCCGCGGCGATCGTCACCGAAGCGCCGGCCGGGAGCGCGGGCAACGATTTGAAGTCCGCCAGCCCCGCGAGAGAAGTATGGCAGTCCGCCGCGTTCGGAGCGACGAGTCGAACGTCGTACTGGCCCGCGGGTACGGGCAGGTATTGCGTGACGCTCGGGTACGACAGCCCGGCTGTCAGGGACGCTCCTTTGAGAACCGGTCCTGAGAACGACGTCGTTCCGTGCGCGGCGATGCAAAAATCGACCGCCGGTGCGTCCGGAGACAGGTGGGCGACGCGAACGAGAGCCGCTGCTGCGGCGTCGGTGGCTGCCGAGCCGGCATCCGAGGACGCGGCGTCGGACGAAGCGTCCGACGAGGAAGCCGAGGAAGAGGCATCGGGTGAAGCGGCTGCCGAGGAAGCGGCGTCGGGGTTGGAAGCGGCCGAAGACGTGGCGTCCGGCGCAGAAGTGCTCGAGGAAGACGCCTCCGGGGCTTGCCCGGCGTCGTTCATTGGCGCGACCAAAGTGGAATTGTCGTCACTGTTGCAGGCGATGAACATGGGCGCCGCGATCCCGACGGCTGTCAGGGAAAGAAAGATTCGAGGGTGCATGACGTATCTCCTTTGATGAGTGGTCCAGATGAAAAACTCTCGTTGGTCCTTCCGCCGACTCGAGGCGACACCCGGCTGGCGCTCGCTACCGGACCCGCCCATTGCCAAACGGCTCCTCGTGCGCGAGTCGAGAACCGAGTGGAGATGAGCCGACCTCCATCGACAGAGCCGCGTGCAGTCCCAACAAACGGGACCGTGCTGCTCACCGGGGCCACCGGGTTCGTCGGGGGGCACCTCTTGGCGCGGCTGAAAAGCGCCGGCTTCGACGTCCGCGCGGCGACCCGCGACCCGTGCGCGCGGCCGCCGTCTATCCGGACTACAATTGGATTCGCCTCGACGTGAACGATCGGGCGACGCTCCCGACGGGCCGCCCGCTCTGGGATCTCGTGCCCGATCACGAACTCGTCTCCTTCCGACGAGGCCGCATGCCGTGCGCTCGCAGCGGACCAGAAGACCCTACCCACGTCGGTCGCGCTCATGGAGCAAGGTATCGCGCGGCTGTTCCGCCGAACGCGCCGACGTCCGGCCTTCGGGGTGCTCGTGCGCCTTTCGAATCTGGCGCGCCGAGAAACCGAAAAACATCACCACCCAAAGCGTGGTGAACGCACCGACCCAAAACGTGTACGCGTCGCTCACGGTGATTTCCCCGCCAAATGGGTGAAACAGCCCAGCGAAAGAATCGACGGCACCCAAACGGCGACGAAGAGACCTGCCGTTTTGTCCGGCGCCCCGAACACACCGAACCAGAGCGCGACCGAGTACAGGAACGAAATCCCGGCCGCGATCAGGATGAAATAATCTTTCATTTTGAACATGGACGAACTCCGGCGAGCGCGCCCCGATGCGGAGCGCGCGCGAGGCGACGGCTGACCCGCGAACGGGCCCGGGGGAAAGGGGCGGAGGTCCGTTTCGTGGCGACCTCCGTGACTGTGCGTAAGGCGATGTTTAGTCTTTGTCCAACGTATGTCAAATGCCACGATCGGCTGAATCTGGCCCGAAGCCGCGCGATGCCGAGCCGCTTCCGCTGCAGTTGACCATTCTTTGTCCAAGCGCCTACGTTGTCGATGTGGCTCAATCTCGAACGAGGCGACCCGCCCAATCACCGGCCGACGTGCCCGCTTCGAATCATGGAGCTTCCAGGAAGGCCGCTGCCGACAGCGCGCGTTTTTCGATCCGCGTCACGTCCCGACTGACGGCGATCGAGCTCGACACGCTGCGCATGTGGGAGAGGCGTTACGGATTCCCGCGCCCGACGCGCACCAGCAGCGGAAGCCGGGTCTATACGGAAGCCGACGTCGAAGCGCTCAAGCTGATTCGACGCGCGATCGAACGAGGCTATCGCCCCGGCGAGATTGTCGGCAAGCCAGCGGAGGAGCTGGCGGAGCTCATTCGCGTCACGTCGCAGGCTCCGGTGCGGACGACTTCGGCGAGGCCGAACATCCCGTCACTCGTCGCGACGCTGCTTCGCGATGACCTCGCTGCGCTGCACGCCGATCTGCGTCAAGCCGCGGTGATTCTAGGACCGAAGCGATTTCTCGTTGAAGTCGCGCAGCCGTTGAGCGTCCGAGTGGGCGACCTCTGGGCGGAGGGAAAGCTCGAAGTCCACCATGAGCACGTGCTTAGCGAATGCCTGTCTGCACAGCTTCGCGTCTTGATATCGGCATACGAGGACCGGGCCGGCGCGCCGCGCGTTCTCCTCTCGACGTTGCCGAACGAGCGGCACGCGCTCGGCTTAGAGATGGTCCAGGTCTATCTGGCTCTGAGCGAAGTCACCCCGATTTTGCTCGGGGTCGACACCCCCGCCGAGCAGATCGTCAAGGCCGCGCGCGCACACGAAGCGGACGCGGTGGGCCTGCTCGTCACGCGCGCGTCGGATCTCAAAGCTACGAACAAGCAGATTCGCTGGATGCTCGGCGAGCTGCCGCGCCGTGTGGCAATCTGGGTGGGAGGCGAAGGAGGCCACGATCTGGGGATCCGAGATGATTCCCTTCGGCTCGTCGCGACGTGGAAAGCCCTCGATGCGGCCATCGCGACACTCGCGCGAGGAGAGTGAGGCGCTCGGACGTGGACGCCGCCCTCTGCAGACTCTCGAGGTACGTGGTCAGGTCGGAGATGCCCTGCATCGCTGACCGGCTCGGCGCTTGCTCCACTCCGGGGCACGACAGCGCTCGTCTCGCCTGCCGCACTCACGGCGATAATTCTCCATCGGGCGGTCGGCCGACACGCTCGCGTACTTGCGGAGAAAAGCTTCCGGCGACGCGGCCGCGACCGGCGGCCGCGTGCTCGCCCGAGTCTTTCCGACTTGCACGTCTACGTCCCTCCGCGCACCCTTCTCCTCGGAGAGGCTCCCGGCATCGCGGTTTGGCCCTATGTCGGTGCCGCCGCGCTTCACGGTGCTCTTCGTGACCGTGCTTCTCGTCGCCGAGCGCTCTCGCGCTCAATCGGCGCGACTTCGCGGAATCGATACTTCCAATCTACAATGATGGTGGAAACAGCTGAGAGGAGTGGGCGACTGTCGTTGGCGGCGATGGATTCCGTAGTATATCGCATGGGTCGGTTCGAGAAATCTCTAACTCGTAACCGGCTGACGGAGCCAATCATGAAACGGTCGATACCGTACGCGCGAATCTTGCGTTCAGTCCTGCTTGGCGCTTTGCCGATGGGGATCGCGTGCAGTCAGGCCACCTCGCCGGGAGCGCCCGGCGGCACTTCAAACCCAATTGAACCGAGCGGCAGCGGCAGTCCGAGCGGGACGAACCCGACAACCGCCGGAACGGGGACCGGCGGCGCCACGAGCAGCGGCGGCGCCACGACCGGCGGTGGGACGAGCAGCGGACTCCCGGGCAGCGGGACCAGCGGCAGTTCAAGCGGGAATTCCGGCCCAACTACCGCCAGCAGCGGAGGCTCCGCGAACCCCGCCTCCTCCGGGGGAGGCTCCAGCTCCGGCGCCAAGGCCAGCTCGAGCGGGGTCGCATCTGGCAGCAGCAGCGGCAGCTCGGGCGAAGGGGACGCGGGCTTCGGCGGCGCTGCGAGCGCCGGCTCCGGCGACGGAGGGAACGTCAGCACGCCGGTGGCCGATCCGACGAAAAAAATCACGGTGTGGCTCGCCGGCGATTCGACGATGATGAACTGTCAGGGCGTTTGCCCTTGCGGCTGGGGCAGCCAGTTTCAACCCTATTTCAATGCCAACGTCACCGTCGTCGATAGCGGAGCCGGGGGCCGGAGCATCCAGACCTGGCTCTATGATCCCAACGTCGGGACGACGATGACGGCGAGCGGAGAGTGCACGGTCAACCCAATGACTTATTCGGCGCGCTGGCAGGCGATGCTCGACGCGACGAACGGGATGAAGCCTGGGGATTATCTATTCATTGAGTTCGGTATCAACGATGCGGATCCCACGTGCAATCGTCACGTCGGCTCGGCCCTTTTCGAGACATACCTGGGCACGATGGCCATGGCCGCGAAGACGCGCGGCGCACAACCGATCTTCGTCACGTCGACGAGCATGATGGCTTGCACCGGCGCAACGGTGACGCCGAACCGCGCGTTCGGTCCCGAGACGAAGGCGGCCGGAATTGCCGACGGCGTTCCGGTCATCGACCTGACCACGCTTTCTGCCAACCTGTACACCACGCTCGCTCTTTGCCCGAACGACGGAAACTTCATGTCGACGACGGAGCCTGTCGGCCTATTCTTCTGCAACGATCACACGCACTTCGAGGCAGCGGGGGCCAAACAAATTGCCGGGGTCGTGGCGCAGGCGCTGAAGGACCAAAATATCGGGCTCGCCGCCTACCTGAAATAGACAGCAGTATCTCCCGGCGGTCATCCGGGACTCCGCCAGCGAGCGCGAGCTCGCGTTTCGGCTGAACGCTCAATTTCTACCGTCGCGAGGGGGCATGAGCGCGGCGACCGCTTTTCGGACATCGCGGGGTCAGGGCGCTGACCGAGCATCTGACCGAGCGATGTCACGAGGTGCTCGAAGACGAGGGACACCCGTCGCAACGACCGCAAGTTCTCGTGCGTGACGACCCAAACCGGCAAGTTGAAGAAGAGCTTCGGGAGCACTCGCTCCAAGCGCGGAGGACCGGCGGCAAGCGGCACCTGACAGATTCCGATCCCGAGCCCCGCGCGCATGGCAGCGAGGTAGGCGACATCACTGTCCGTACGCAGCGCGAAGTCCTTCCGCTTGAGGGAGAGTCCGGCGGCAGCGAGCGCTTCCAAGAAGGTCGTCGTGTCTCGGTCCCTGCCGACCAGGGCCTGCCCTCGCAAGAGATCGGCGGCCACGCGGGGGACCGCATGGTCTGCCAGGTACGCCGCGCTCGCGAAGAGGCCGTGTTTCACCGTACCCGCACGCTTCGCGACGAGGGCGCTCTGAGTGGGTTGCGCCATGCGCACCGCCACATCGGCATCTCGCCGCAAGAGATCTTCGTTGGCGTTGGAGAGCGACAGCTCGATCTGAAGCTGCGGGTGTGCGCGGCGAAGCTCGGCCAAGATCGGGGGCAAGACCTCAACCCCGACGACCTCGCTGCACGTCACCCGAACCGTGCCCTGCTCCGCGCCGGCAGGGGCAGAGGCGGAGCGCACGAGAGCCTCGGCCACGCTGGCCATCGACTCGGCATAGGGGAGCGTCGTGATGGCCGTCTCCGTCGGCGCCAGCCCCGTTTGGGAGGGCGAATAGCACGGCTCCGAGGACTTCTCGAGCCTCTCAATCTGCCGACGGACCGTTGGCTGGGCAACCCCGAGCGTGCGTGACGCTCCGGAGAGGCTTCCGGTGCGCATCACGGCCAAGAACGCGCCCAGCAGCTCCCAGGGCAGGGTGGCCGGTTCGACCCGGGGGCGGTTCATATATTGTGTATGAACCGACGAACAACTTTGGACAATCGTAATTAGCGCGCGTCGCCACCGAAAGGAAGACGCCATGAACGCGACGATGACCCAGCAAGCCCTCCCCTCCCTATCGGTTCCCAGCGCCGCCCCGGAGACCGGCGCCGTATCCGGCGCACCGCTCACGTTGCTCCGACTTGAGGGCGCAGCGGCTTTGGCAGGGGCGACGCTCGCCTACTCCGCGCTAGGTGGCCGATGGGGGATGTTCGCCCTCCTCTTTCTTCTCCCCAATCTCTCGATGCTCGGCTACCTCGCGGGCCGCCGTGTTGGCGCGGCTTGCTACAAGGGCGCGCACAGCTACCTCGGACCTGCCCTGCTCGCGGCGATGGGCGCGACCCTGAACGCGCACGGGTTCCTCTGCATAGCGGCCATTTGGGCGGCGCACATCGGCTTCGACCGTCTGCTCGGCTACGGGCTCAAGTACGGCACGAGCTTTGGCGACACGCACCTCGGCCGCCGTGGTGGGGGCCGGCCGCGCTGAGCTCGCGCTGCTCTGGCACACGACGTTCTCATCGAGCGCTCGTCGCTCACGAAGGCGGCATCCGCCGACGTCCGACTGTCCTGGCCGGTGCCCTGGTACGTTCCTACGTCATTCATGATCGGGTTCGCTCTCTTCGTCGTGGTCGGTCCGGGTCGCTACCCTGAGCGCACCAACGTTTGACCACACCGGATAAGCTGGCATTGCTGCGAGACTTCGATTTTTTCAGGCGTGTGTGACGATGGGGATCAGGATCTTGAGCTTGCGTCCGGTGAGCGTGAAGCCGCGCTTCTGATAGAACGCGAAGGTTCGGTCCCACTCGGCGTTGGGCGGGGCCGAGACGTCGATACGCCCCCAACCGCGCATCCCGGCAAAGCGAACGCAGAACGCAATCACTTGCTCGCCGACACCCTTGGAGCGCACCTCCGGGTTGACCCACAATTCGTTCAGGATGCCGTAGGTGCCGTGCGCGAAGAACGCGAACGACTCACCGAGTGTGAAGAACGCCGCTGTGCGACCCGACTCGTCGATCGCCTGAAAGGCCCAGTGCGGGCGCTGATCCCGTTCCCACTGCCCAACCGCTGCGCGGAAATCCACTTCGGACAGCACGGCGCTTGGACCGAACAGCTCCGCGTACAGAAGGCCTAGTGTCCCGTCTCTGAAGTCGAGTGAATTAATCCGCAAGGGGGCGCATCGAAGCTGGGATGAGAAGTGCGAAGGCATTGGTGCTCAGTCCCGAAGAGGTGGAGGAACTGAATGCCCTGACTCGACGTCGCAAGACGGCGCAGCAGGTCGCGCTGCGCGCGAGGATCGTTCTGGCCTGCGCCAAGGGTGCACAGAACAAAGACGTTTCCGCGCAGCTCGGGGTCTCCAAGCAGATGGTCTGTCGATGGCGCGCCCGTTTTGCAGCGGATCGGGTGGCGGCCCTGTACGACGAGCCGCGACCGGGCGCGCCGCGGACGGTGCACGACGACCAAGTTGAAAGGGTGATCGTCGAGACCCTGGAGAAGACCCCTCGCGGCGAAACGCACTGGAGCACCCGCTCGATGGCCAAGCACATCGGCTTGAGCCGGAGCACGATCTCGCGCATCTGGCAGGCTTTCGGGCTGCAGCCGCATCGCAGCGAGACGTTCAAGCTCTCCAAGGACCCGCTGCTGATCCCCAAGGTGCGCGACATCGTCGGCCTGTACCTAAACCCACCCGATCGTGCGGTCGTCTTGTGCGTCGACGAGAAGTCGCAAATCCAGGCTCTTAACCGTACCCAGCCGCTGCTTCCGATGCGACCGGGAATGCCCGAGCGCCGCTCGCACGACTATCAGAGGCACGGCACGACGTCGCTCTTCGCTGCCCTGGACACCAAGACCGGGACCGTCATCGGACAGCTGCACACGCGGCACCGAGCGGTGGAGTTTCGCAAGTTTCTCCAGTCCATTGAAGAGGCGGTCCCCAGCGACCTGGCGGTTCACGTCGTGCTCGACAACTACGGCACGCATAAGGCGCCGCTCATCGCCAACTGGCTCAAGCGGCATCCTCGATTCGTGATGCACTTCACGCCGACCTACAGCTCCTGGCTCAACCAGGTGGAGCGCTGGTTTGCTGACCTCACGAACAAGGCGATCCGGCGCGGCTCCCATCACAGTGTTCGCGAACTCGAGACCGCCATCCTCACCTATCTCGACGCCAGCAACGATGACCCGAAGCCCTTCGTATGGACGAAGACTGCAGACCAAATTCTCGCGAAAATCGCTCGCTTCGCTCACGCCACGCTAGAAGACCACGGCGCAGCCACAAGTAACCCTACTTCAGAGACGGGACACTAGATGCCGTGCGATCTCCTCGGCGTCACGGCTCGCTGACAGCTCACGAATCTCCATGACCCAACTTACTTCGTCCTCGGCCTTCGATGAAAAGGCGAAGCGCGTTACACCGGCGATGCGTTGCGACGTCGGGCGCGCGCCTCCAACGCGCGGCCCCATTCACGCCGGACGCCTCGTCACTTGCCGCCGGCTTCCAGCCGCAACAGTCCCATTCAGGGAACGTGAGCTCGCGTCGCCGCTCGAGAGTTGTCGAGCGGCGCACCGAGACGCACGTTCTCGGTGATGATCGATCCCCTTAACTCACCTACGCCGCTCAAGGCGCTCTTCGCCGCGCTTTCGCGGGCGCGAACCGGCGCCACCTCGGGTCCGCCCATCCCGCACTATGCCCACCGGGTGACGGCGGTGCTTGCGGTCGACCTTCAGCGCGACTTTCTGGCCGACGACGGGCGAATGCCCATCGCGCGCGACCAGAGGGAAGGCGTCATCGTCGCCAGCAATGCGGTCCTCGACGCCGCGGTGAAGACGGGGACCTCCGTCGTGTACATTGGTAACGAATTCCCGGCGTCGGACTGGGTTCTCAACTTCTTCCGGCGCTCGGCTGCCGTTCAGGGCTCGCGCGGCGCCGAGCTCGACCCGCGCGTGCACCGCGTGAGCAACTTGTACTTCCCCAAGCGGCAGCGGGACGCGTTCTCCAATCCGTCGCTCGATTCGGCCCTTCGTCGCGCCGAGGTCAGTCATCTGATCGTGCTGGGGGTCATGGCCGACGCATGCGTTCGCGGGACGGTGCTCGGGGCAAGGAACCGCGGCTACGCCGTGACCGTCGTGAGCGACGCAGTCGGGGCTGGAACTGGGGCGTCGCGCGCTCGGGCGCTCGACGAGCTGCGGCGAGCGGGCGTAGTCGTGGCGGGCTCGGAGGCTGTGAACGACGCGCTGACGTCGTCAGTCGCAGGACGACCCCCGATGCCCGTTGAAGGGTGAGCCGGAGCCCCGTGGCGGGGGCACTCAAGGCCCGCAGTACTTGGCGCCCACTGCCTGCAGCCACGCGCCGAAGTCGTTCTGGTACGTGGCCGGGTTGCACACGGCCGCGGGACCGGCGAGAGCGTCCGCCGCGCACTGGTCGGCCGTGGTGTACGTCGCGCACGATCCCGACTGCGCTTGCGCATCGCACTCTTCGGTCGACGGCCAATCGGCGCAAGCCGAGCAACTTTGCGCGATGCAGTCGGCGAGGCAAGCGCCATTGTGATTGCAAGCCTGGTCGACGTATGGCTGTGCGCACAGGTGAATGCCCGCTTGTTCTGCGAAGTCGTATTCGAAGGGTCCGAGGCAGAAGTAACAGTCCGGGTTTTGGCCGTTATACTCGACCGTAAAAAAATCGATGCACGCCGACGTGTGCGCTCCGCCCGAGCAGGCGGCGCCTGCGCTGACCAGGTCGTCGGTCGAACACGCACCCGGGTGCCGGACAGGCGCGATCTGGGTGAGAGCAACGGGACAAGTCGAGTACGGGCCCGGGCACTGCGATTGCTGATTCGCACAAGCGACGACGTTTACGTTCAAATCACAGGTCGACGGCGGGCTGAGAGCCGTGCAGTCCTGGCATGCGCCGCCCGATCCTCCGCATTGCGTATCGGTGAAACCGGGATGGCACTCACCGTGATCGTCGCAGCACCCCGAACAGCTCTGGGAACAGAGCACTCCGCCGTCCGGCGACACGCACTCTCCTCCGGTGCAGACGTCGCCCGCGGTCGCGCAATCGACGCACGCCTCGCCGACGTTGCCGCACGCCTGGGTGGTGTTACCCGGCTGGCAGTTGCCGAGCGCGTCGCAGCATCCCATCATGCAACTGTATTCTCCGCACGCCCGTCCCCCGTCTGGAGTCGCGCACTGCTGGTTCGAGCACAGAAAGCCGTAAGAGAAGCAGTCTTGACACGCCGTCCCGAAGTTGCCGCACGTCGTGTTCGTGATGCCCTGCTGGCACAAGCCGTATCCGTCGCAGCACCCGGTGGGGCAGGTTTGTTCGTTGCATACCGCGGCGTCGAGCGGCTGTTCACACTGCCCATAGGAACACTGCGTGGCGGATGCCGTGCAATCCAAGCACGAAGTTCCATTCGTTCCGCACTGGGTGTTCGACGCGCCCGGGTGACATTGGTTGTGTGCGTCGCAACAGCCGAGAGGGCAATTGCAGGCGCCGCCATCTTGGCCCGGAGAAAGGCACTCTTGAGATGTGCTGCACGTACCCGCGGTGCTCGTGCAATCCGCGCACGCCGACCCGCCGGTCCCGCAAACGGCATTCGCCTCACCGCTCTGGCAGGACCCCGTGGAGTCGCAGCAGCCGGTCGGGCACGTCTGCGGAGTGCACGGCGAAGGGGTGCACATCTGGTTGACGCAAATCGATCCCGGCGAGCAGGTCTGGCAAACGGCGCCGCCGACACCGCAATTGGAGACCGATATGCCGTCTACGCAAGCGCCGCTCGCATTGCAGCAACCCAAGGGGCAGCTCCGCGGATTGCACGTCGCGGCTGGCGCCGTGCACGCTCCTCCCGGTCCTGCCTCGGGCGAAACGCACGCCGCGCCCACGGAAGTGCAGTCGGCGCAAAGCGCACCGTGCTCTCCGCACGCCGCCGGCGCGGTGCCTGGTAGGCATTGATTCCCGGCGCAGCATCCGGAGCAGGTGCTCGCGCTGCAGGGCGCAACGCATTGCTGCCCCTCGCATGTCTTGCCGCCGTCGGCGCACGCCTGACACGCTTGGCCGCCCGAGCCGCACTCCAGGGGGTCGATCCCCGGAAAGCAGATGTCTTGCATGCAGCAGCCGAGGCAATTGCTTGGGCCACATTGGGGGATCGGGCTCGATGGGGCGTCGGCCATCGTCGTCACGTCCAGGCTCGCGTCGGAATGCGTCTTGACGCCGACGTCGGCGCTCGCGTCGGAATGCGTCTCGACGTCGCCGTTCGCGTCGGCCATGCCGTACGAACCTCCTTCCGGCGCGACGTTCGGGGTCCCCGGTGCGGCGTTGCCGCCGCAGGCCGCGGCGAAAAGGAGCACACCGACGACGGTCGCACGCGTGGCTCTCGGATGGATCATGGACCGCAGTACTTTGCGCCGACCGCTGCCAGCCATGCGCCGAAGTTTCCTTGATACGTAGATGGGTCGCACAAAGCAGCTGGCCCGCCGAGGGCCTGGGTCACGCACGGACCGGCTTGGGCGTAGGCCGAGCAGGACGTCGACGGAGCTTGGGCAGCGCACGCCGCGCTGTCCGGACATCGGTAACAGCTCTGCGTGATGCAATCGACCAAGCAAGCCGTGGAGTGGTTGCACGTCGCGGAGACGTAGGGCGCGACGCACGCGAAGATCCCGCTTTGGGTCGCAAAGTCGAAGTCGAAGGGTTGTAGGCAGTTTCCGCACGGCGAATGGATCGTCGACTCCGCCTGGAAAAATGCCGAGCACGTATCGGACGTGGCGCCGGCGGAACAAGCGACCGCCGCGTTCTGGAGGTCGTCGGTCGAGCACACGTTCTGGACGACGGGCGCCAGCTCTTCCAACGCCGCCGGACAGCCGGCGTAAGCCGCGGAGCATTGCGCCTCCTGGCCCGCGCAGATCGGCGACGAGCCGGCGGTGTCGCACGTCGACGCAGGACTGAGTGCGGTGCAGTCCTCGCAAGTTGCCCCGAGTCCACCGCATTGCGAGTTGGCGAAACCAGCCTGGCAGTTGCCCTGGGCGTCGCAGCACCCCTGGCAGGTCTCCGAACAGGGCATGGTCCCGCCCGGGCCCAGACAGTATCCGCCCGAGCAAGAGCCGCCGCGCGGCGTCGTGCAGTCCGCGCAGCGGTTTCCCCCTTTCCCGCACGCGGTGTCCTCATCACCATACCCGCACATGCCGGTGTCGTCGCAGCAGCCCTGGCAAGTGGACGGGCCGCACGGGGTTCCCTCAGGAGGGGTCGCACACTGCTGGTTCGAGCAGACCATGTACATCGACAAGCAATTGGCACAACTCACGCCGCCTGCGCCGCACACCAAATTCGTCAGGCCCTGCTGGCACACGCCGGCGTTGTCGCAGCACCCCATCGGGCAGGTGTTCCCGTTGCATACGCCGGCATCGAGCGGAGCCGAACAAGACTGTCCCGCGCATTGAGTGCCGGAGAGCGTGCAGTCCTGACACGCAGAATCGCCCGTGCCGCAGAGGGCGTCCAAGGTCCCCAGTTGACACTGGCCGTTCTGGTCGCAGCAGCCGTAGGGGCAATCGCAGCCCGTTGCAATGGGGGCGCAAGCCAGATCGAGGCTGTCGCCGGGGACGGGGACGGCGATGCCGGTGCGGCATTGGCGGCCGGACTTGGAGCAGTCGTGGCAAAGCGATCCGAGAGTGCCGCACGCGTCGGCGGCGGTGCCGGGCTGACACGTTCCCGGAGACGTGATGCTCGTCGACGTGCAGCAGCCCGTCGGACAGGTATCCCGGTTGCAAAGCTCCGTGCATTGTTGATCCGCGGCGCAGACCTGGCCGGACGGACACGCTTCGCACGCCCCCCCACCCGCTCCGCAAGCCGAGCTCACGTTCCCCGGTTTGCAAATGCCGTTCGCATCGCAGCAGCCCGTGGGGCAGATCGTCGCGTCGCACGTCGACGCCGGTTTGCACGCGCCGCCGGTCCCCGCGTCCGACAGGCACGTCGAGCCGAGCGCGGTGCAATCGGCGCAGTGGCCCCCCTGTTGGCCGCACGCGGTTTGGGTATTGCCGGGAAGGCACTGATTGCCGGTGCAACATCCGTTGCAGTTCCCGGCTCCGCACAAGAGGGCGCACTGCTGTCCGATGCACGCAGCGCCCGAGCCGCACGACTGGCACGCTTGTCCGCCGGAGCCGCAGACCATGGAGTCGATCCCCGGGTAGCAGACGCCTTGCTGGCAGCATCCACGGCACGTCGTCGCGCTGCAACCGCCGGCGTCGGGACTGGGCATCGGCGGGCCCACGAAGCCGTCATCGTACGACGTCTCGGCCGCGTCGACGAAGCCGGCGTCGTTTGCCGTCGCTGCGGCGTCGACGAAGCCGGCGTCGTTCATCGCGCCTACGGTGGGAGGCCCCGAGGCATCGGGCGTCTGGGGCTCGGCGTTTCCGCCGCAGGCGACAGCGAGCACGGCAAGCACGAGGATCAAGACGCGAGGAGCGTCGCGACCGGCTCGTTGGCGCATGTGTATTTGTGTCGCGAGAGTACCTTTTCGTCAGAGCGGTTCGACGGCCGAGGCGCAGGCGTGATGTGGGCAAGATTATCGCGGGTTCGCTAGTGCAGCGCCGTCCACTGGATTCATGCCATCTCGACGGCGCTGCACATCGATCGACGCCGCTTTCGCCCTTGCCTCATGATCCTGGTAACGTCCCTAGACGGCCCTGTACCACTTTCCCGGGGTGTTTAGCGCAGAAGCTCCGCGCCTAGGCAAAACATGAACCGTGATCGTTCTACCGCGTGGCTTTTCGTGTTTCTCGCGGCGACCCTGCACTGCAGCTCGGCGACCCAGGGAGCGGTTTCCAGTGGATCGGACGCATCCGAAGGGTTCGACGGGTCAGGGGGGACCGATGCTTCGGCAGAGAACTCGAGCGATTCCACCGTGCAAACCGCGCCCGACAGCAGTGCCGGTCTTAGCGCCGGTGACGCAGGCGGCGCATCGAATGCGGGCGACGCCGCTGGCGACACCGGGAGCATCGGTGACGCGGCAAGCGCCCTCGACACAGGAGGCGCGGTCTACGTGGGAAGCCTTGGAGATGCGAACCTCCCCGACAAGGATGCTTGCGCACCCGGGAGTCCGATCGCTTTCCCCGGCGCCGTCGGTTTTGGAGCCGCTGCCACGGGCGGACGTGGGAGCGCCGCCTACCATGTGACAACGCTCGACGACACGGGCGCCACCGGATCGCTTCGAGACGCCGTGAGCGCCGGGCCGCGCACGATCGTGTTCGACGTAGGAGGAATCATCAACCTGACCTCGGCCCTGAGCTGCAGCGCCAACCTGACCATCGCAGGCCAGACGGCGCCGGGCGGTGGCATCGCGATCGAGGGGCGAGAAGTCTCGTTCAGCAACTCGTCCAACGAGATCGTGCGCAACATCCGCGTTCGCCAAGGGACCGACGACCCGGATACGGGCAAGAGCGGGATCGCGGCCGATTCGGACATGAACCTCATTTTCGACCATGTCTCCGTAGAGTTCAGCGATTGGGACAACCTCGACATCAACAGCGGAGGGAACGTGACCTTTCAACGGTCCCTAATCGGGGACCCGATCGGGCAGCAGTTCAACGCGCACGTCGACAGCACTCCGGTCACCTGGTTCGAGAACATCTTTGCCAACGCACACAACCGGAACCCGCTCGCCAAGGGCGACACGCAGTACGTGAATAACGTCGTCTACAACTTCCAATCCGGTTACACGCTCGGCGACACGGGGGGAAAATTCTCGCAGGACGTCGTGAACAACTATTTCATCGCGGGTCCGTCCACCACCAACTCCGGCGATGCTTTCTTTCAGCTCGGCAGCCAGTCGATGTATTTCGAGGGCAACTTCCTCGACACGACCAAGGGCGGAACCTTGAACGGGTCGGCGATTTCGCTCCCGGGCGGGATCACCGCGCTCTCGGCCCCTTATGCCCCGACGACGAGCTCGTTCGATAGCGCGAGCGCGGCGGAAGCATACGCCTACGATGTCGCCAACTCGGGCGCGCTGCCCCGGGACGACGTCGATGCGCTCGTCATCGCGGACGTAACCTCGCTCGGAACGAGCGGTCATCTCTGGACTACTCAAGCGGCTACGGGCCTCCCGAACGGCGGCTACGGCACGCTCGCAGGTGGCACACCCCCCGTGGATACCGACCGGGACGGGATCCCCGACGCGTGGGAGTCGGCGCACGGTCTGAACCCGAACGACCCCGCCGACGCAATACTTTACTGGGGTTGTAGTGGCTACACGAACCTCGAAGTGTACCTGAACCAACTCGCCGATTCCCTCAGGCCTTGAGCTAACTGCTTTGGCTGCGTGAACCGCGCAGTGGGCCCACGATCACGATCGACGGCACGATCGACGGCACGATCGACGGCCGCGTGGCAGCCGCCCCTCCAGTTTCGGCGACCGCGCCAGCCTTGCTTCTCCTATCCGTCCTTCTCGGCGCGAAGCATCGCGATCAAGTCCGTAGAGCCCGGGTCCACTCCGAGCTGCATCAGGATCGTCGTGGCCTGCCCACGGTGATGCACGCTGTGATTGAGAAAGTGAGACACAGCCCACCACGTCGGGTGGGCCCAAGGGTCACCGCGAAGACTCGCGTAGCGCATCTCTCGATCGAGCGCGTCGACCGTGAGGCTTGCGACGAAATGATCGATCGCGTCGTCCGTCGAACGTCGATCGGTGAGCAAGGCATCGAAGTCGTCGTGGATGCGATTCTTCGGGAACTGCGGCTTGGGAGGGTCACACGCGCCAAACCTGGAGAGCCACACCTTGTCCGCGAAGAGGATGTGGTCGAGTGTCGAAAACAGCGACCCGAAGAAGGCGCCTACGTCGCGCTTGCGCTGCTCGTCGGTGAGCGCCGCGGCGTGCGCGTAGAGAGATTCGTTCATCCAGCGGTTGTAGCGAGCCATCGCCGAGTAGTGCGTGAGGACGTTCATTCAGGATTAATAGCCGTTTGCTGTCGGCGCCTCGCAGAACGTGGGCTCCGTCGAGTCTTGCCGCGCCCGGTCGCTCGAGGACGGGCTTCGCGAGTCGACGGACTGCTTTCGCAGTACGGTGCGACCGTGAAGATGGCCGCCCGCGCTCGGGCGCACTTGGGGGGACGTGCCCTCGGTCGGCACGCGACGCCGCAAGCGCCCAGAGGGGGGCAACGCCGTTTTTTCCGGCGTGGACTCCCAAAGTGGCCCGTACCGCCTGAGCTCTAGAATAGACTCGCCCGCATGCTCCGCGCGACATGCGTATATCTTTCGGTGGGAATCGGCGCTTGTCTCCTCGCGGGGGAACGAATGGCCGAGGCAGACGATTCGGTCGCCAAGGGGACCTCGCCCGACACCGACGAGTCTGCCGTGCCGCCGGCGGCTACTGATGCCTATCTCTCGGGTGGGATTCGGGCGAGGGCCCCCACCGAGCACGCCGTGGACGGCGTCGGCGGCGGCTGGTCGGTCGGGTACGAATTCGGACCGAAGAGCGACAACTTTCGAATCGGAGGCAGCCTTGAGATTGGTGAGGCCAGCTGCGCGGGTTGTGCGCCACTTGCGCTGCACTGGACAACGCTTTCGGGCGGCATCCGCGGAGGCCTGGATCTCGCTCGCTTCGGTGGGTGGGGGGGGCTCACGACCACCGTCGGGGCCACGTACATGCTCGCAGGCCTCAATCCAAACTACAATTTCACGAAGAGCATCTGGATGCCGAGCGTACACGTTGCTCTTTGGGTGAGCGACCGCCGCGCATTGTCCCGGATCGAACTGGATTTCGGGGTGGAGGAGTGGCTGGCGGTTGGCGATCGATCGCTGGCCGTCGGCGTGCGCCTAGGACTCATGCGACTCCTCAATCTGTGAATCGGACACGGCTCCGGTTTCCTAGAGCTCAGTTCTCGAGTAAGTCCTTCAGGCGACCCGCAATCTCCGCGACCGCCCCGTCCCCCGTGATGCCCCCCTCGATTTGCTTTCCAGAGGAAGTGCCGTCCGCAGTGGGCAAGACCAAGAGGGGTATATAGCGAGACGTGTAGCCAGCCGCTCTCAAGCGGTCGCGGTCCCGCTCGGAGTCGAAACGTAGGAGAGTTACGTCCCCGAACGCACGATTGAGCTCGCCGTTCTCGGCGGCTCGAAGGAACTTGCTGCACGGCTCGCACCACTCCGCTCCCACGTACACTACGACCCGCCGCCGCTCTGCGGCCGCCCTCGTCATCTCGTCGCGGACGGCCGCAGGCAAATCGCCGACCGGGGGAGCAAGGGTCACTCGCAGGTGTTGGGGGGCGGCGTTTTGGCTCGGGACCGTTTGAGCATTTGCCTTCGGGGAGGCTTCATCCTTTGCTTGGCAGGCCACAACCGCGACCACGATGGCCACCCATGTCGGGGCGAAGGAAGCCGAACGCATCGAGCGCGCCTTTTACCAGAATTCGGCGGCGGCACGGTGGTTCTTGCTGGGGCCTCGCCACGCGGTCCGACGCCTCACTCCAGATCGGGCGGGGGTTTTCGCCTCGCCCCGGCACGCTCGCCTACCGCGGCGCTCCGATCGCCGTCGCTTCTGGCACTTCGACGAGGCGCCCCGTCTCGACAGCGTACACGTACCCATAAATCGGGATTGTGCCTGGAACCAGCGGATTGCGACGGATCCGTTCGACGTCGTCGATGACGCTCTGACGTTGATCCTTGATTGCAAGCCAGTCGACGTACTGGGCGTGACGTGAACCGGGCCCCTCACCCGTGTCCTTCCAGGCTCCTTCGAAAGAGGCGGTCTTCAAGCTCTTCGCCAGGAGATCGCGAATGATCTCGTCGGTAAATAGCTCCATGCCGCAGTTTGTGTGGTGGATGACGAACCACTCGCGCGTTCCGAGAAGCTTGTACGATATGACGAGCGAGCGAAGCGCGTCGTCGCTCGCTCGGCCACCTGCGTTCCGAATGACATGCGCGTCCCCTTCGCGCAGACCGGCGAGCTTTGCGGGGTCGATCCGCGCGTCCATGCAGGTCAGGATTGCGAAGTGCCTCGCAGGGGCAAGCGCAAGCCTTGCTTTGTCGCCAAAGCTCGAGGCGTAGGAAGCATTCGCGGCGAGCACCTCTTGATGGATCTTGCTCATGTTCAGCTCCACTTTGCTGGGACCGGGGGCCGGCCGTTCGTCAAATTCTACGGCCCGCGCGCGCCGACGCCGTGACTCGACGGCGTCAGCCCGGTTGAAACCTTTTGTCCTCTCTTGCGAACAGCGTCAAGCCCGCATCCCTGTTCTGCCCGGTAAGGAGCCACGGCCGCGACTCGAGAGCGCGCCGTTGACGAACGGATTGTCCGTGATAGAAGACGTGCATGGCTGACTCCTACCGCCCAGAGACGATTGCCCTTCACGGCGGACAACACCCCGACCCGACGACCGGGGCGCGCGCCGTGCCGATCTTCCAGACGACTTCGTATCAGTTCAAGAACACCGATCACGCTGCGAACCTCTTTGCCCTCAAAGAGTTCGGCAACATCTACACGCGGCTCATGAACCCGACGACAGACGTCTTCGAGCAGCGGATGGCGCAGCTCGACGGCGGCGTGGGTGCGCTCGCGGTGTCGAGCGGTCAGGCGGCGACGTCGCTCGCACTTCTCAACATCGCGCGGGCGGGCGACGAGATCGTGTCCGCCGACAACCTGTACGGAGGCACCTACAACCTGTTCCGGTACACGCTCCCTCGCATGGGGGTTCGCGTTCACTTCGTAAAGTCCAATGACCTGGCCGCTTTCGCCAAAGCAATCACTCCACGGGTGAAGGCGGTGTACGCAGAGTCGATCGGCAATCCCAAACTGGACGTCGCAGATCTCGAGGGCATCTCCGCCCTGGCGCACGAAAACGGCGTGCCGTTCGTCCTCGACAACACGGTATCGCCATACCTTTTGCGACCGTTCGACCATGGGGTCGACATAGCCGTCTATTCGGCGACGAAGTTCATTGGCGGACACGGGACGTCGATCGGCGGAGTCATCGTCGACAGCGGCAAATTCGACTGGTCGAGTGGCAAGTTTCCGCTGATCTCGGACCCTGACCCGAGCTACCACGGGCTGCAATTCATCGATGCGCTGAAGCCCGTCGGGAACATCGCCTACATCATCAAGGCGCGCGTGACCCTCCTGCGCGACCTCGGGACGGCGATCTCGCCCTTCAACTCATTTCTCTTTCTCCAGGGGCTCGAGACGCTTCACCTGCGGCTCGTTCGCCACTCGGAGAACGCGCTCGCCGTGGCGAAGTACCTCGAGCGCCACGGCAAGGTGTCGTGGGTCAACTACCCAGGGCTCGAATCGAGCCTCAATCACGCGCGTGCGAAGCGGTACCTGCCGCGAGGCGCGGGGGCGATCCTCGGCTTTGGGATCAAGGGTGGCGCTGATCAGGGACGAAAGTTCATCGACTCGCTGAAACTCGTTTCGCACCTTGCGAACGTCGGCGACGCCAAGACGTTGGCCATTCACCCGGCGACCACCACGCACCAGCAACTGTCGCCCGAAGAACAGCGCGCGACTGGGGTCACGCCGGACTTCGTGCGCCTGTCAGTCGGGCTCGAGCACATCGACGACATCCTGGCGGATGTCGAGCAGGCCCTCCGAGCCGTGTAGCCCTGGTCGTTTGCAAGGGCTGCGCCTCGTGATCGGTGGTGCCTCGCGCGGAACGCTACTTTCGCCTTCCCTTCGCGTCGGCATCATCAACATCATGCCTCGGGCCGAGACGTATGAGCGCTACATTCTGCGGCCCCTCGCGCGATCGACATTGCTTGTCGAGCCCGTTTGGATCCGGCTGCGCACACACCGCTATGCCAGCAGCGACAGCGAGCATATCGGGTGTGACTATGTAGAGTACGAGGCAGCGATTCGCACCCGTCCTCTCGATGGGTTGATATTGACCGGCGCGCCGGTCGAAGAGCTGGATTTTCCGGCCGTTCACTACTGGGACGAGCTTTCCGAGGTTCTCCTGGGTGCGCGCGGCGAAGTCGCGAGCACACTCGGCCTTTGCTGGGGCGGACTCGCTCTCGCCAAGCTGCTCGGTATCGAAAAGCGACCTTTCGAGAACAAGCTTTTCGGGGTGTTTCGACATTCGAACCTCGCCCCCGATCAAGGTCTCCTGAGCGGAGCCGACGATATTTTCTGGTGCGCGCATAGCCGACACGCAGGAGCGCGCGAGCGCGAGCTCGAAGCGGCTCGTGACGACGGCCGTGTGCGATTGCTCGCTCACGGACAGGAGGCGGGCCACTCGATCTTCGAGAGCAGCGACGGTCGGTTCGTCATGCACCTCGGCCACCCGGAATACGAACCGGCTCGCCTGACCGAGGAGTGGGCCCGAGACGCGGCGTTGGGGCGCGCCGACGTGCGACCGCCGCGTCACTTCGATCTCTCCCACCCGGCGAACGTGTGGCGATCGCACTGCAACGACTTTTTTTCGCAATGGCTTCGACGTGTCGCGGAGAGCGCCGCGAGCGGCAATCAGGGCACTGGTGTTCGCGAATCTCTCGATGAGCGGGCGACCCCATGACGACCCGGGTCACGTCGCTGACGCAGCAGCTGGGCATCCGGTATCCCATTCTTCTCGCGCCGATGGGCGCTGTGTCGGGTGGCCGCCTCGCAGCCGCGGTGACGCAGGCGGGCGGCTTGGGCTTCATCGGGCCGGGCTACGCCGACTCGGCGTGGATAGAGCGCGAGTTCGATGCCGCCGGTTCCGAGCGCGTCGGCATTGGATTCATCACGTGGGATCTCGCCCGAGACCCGACGCGCCTCGACGCCGCTCTCGCGCGATCGCCGTCCGCCGTGATCCTCTCGTTCGGCGATCCGACGCCGTTTGTCGAGAGGGTGCGACGGGCGGGGTCCACCCTCATTCTTCAGGTCCAGACGGTGCGAGCCGCAAAGGAGGCGGCGCAGATCGGAGCCGACGTCGTGATCGCGCAGGGCACGGAAGCCGGGGGGCACGGAGCCGACCGTTCGCTTTTCGCGCTGCTTCCGGCGGTTGTCGATGCGGTCAGCCCCATTCCGGTCGTGGCAGCGGGAGGCGTCGCCGACGGTCGGGGACTGGCGGCCGCGCTCGTGATGGGGGCCTGCGGTGTCCTCGTAGGGACGCGATTTTATGCAACGCAAGAGGCGCTCGGGCATTCGCACGCCAAAACTCTTCTCGTCCGGTCCAGCGGGGACGCCACGCTGCGAACGCGGGTCTTCGATATCGTGCGCCGGATTGACTGGCCCGAACCGTTTACTGGCCGGGCGCTGCAAAACGAGTTCACTCGTGCCTGGAGCGGTCGCGAAGAGGAGCTCGCGCGACGGCCCGACGAGGTCGATCGCTACGCCCAGGCCGCAAGAGCCGGAGACTTCGATACGGCCGTTCTTTGGGCGGGCGAGGGCGTCGATTTGATTCACGAGATCGTACCCGCGCGAAAGATCGTGGAGGACATGGTCTCCGAGGCCGAGGCGTCGTTGGACCGAGTCGGCGCCGACCGCGCGTAGCTTTTCCTTCTTGGTGGCAAACCGGAGAACGGCTGCGGAAGAAGCTGCAGCCGCAAAGAGTCGACCGTCGCGGTGTCGGCGACCCGCGGCGACCGGGGCGCATCCGGCAAGTCACAGTTCTGTTATATAGGACCTGAGTTCTTGATAGTGGAGCTTTCCCCTGTTAGGACCGCGTGACCCCAACCGGAGGAATTCCCATCATGAGAAGATCATTGGCGATCGCCGCGGCTGTTGCCGCAGGCGGTGGCGCGGCAAGTGTCGCGGCGGCCTCGCTGCCGTCATTTTTAGGTGCGGACGCTCTGTTGACCGTGACTCAAAGCGCAATCGCCGCGTGCGGCGCTCCCGCCAACACCCTCGTCTACTTGGGTACGGGGACCGGCAACGGGGAGACCGCGATGTTCAACGGCGCCCAAGAGATCGGCCCGGCCAGCTCCTTCTTGGACGCGAACATCTGCACCGTCAGTGGAGGATTGTCCGAGCTTCAGACCGCCCAGGGCCTCGTCATCGGCCTCGATGGTCTATCGATTCTCGGATCGAACACGCAGACTGGGTCGGTTGCTTGCAACGGATCGAACTCGACGACCTGCACTCCTGAAGCCACCGGCCTTGCGTACGCCACGTCGGTGCTGACCACATCGAATCTACATCCGGCTTATACGTACACCTTCACAAGCTGGAAGGACGTCCTCTTGGTTCTCTACACAGGCCAGAGCAACGCTTCCCAGAATACCGCCACGGGCGACTCGGGTTGCAACAGCGACATTCGCAACACGCTCGCCAACAATTGGGGGACTCTGTTTCAAAACGCCGCCGCACCTGCTTCACCCGTCGCGTCTCCGAGCTGCGCAAGCGGGGGCACGTGCACGATTCTGCAACACGCGTTTCGCCGCGACGATTCGGCGGCAGCCGCGAGCGTGCTTCTTGCGCTCATCGGCGCATCGCCTTCGCCCACCAGCGAATCCAACCGCGACTTCGGCACCAGCCCGTTCTGCAATGTCAACGAGGTCGGCGTCAAGGCCGCGACCAACACGTCCCCTATCTCGATCCAGACGTCCATTCCGCACGGCCTTGGGGCGGCGGGCGCGACCGCAACCGTAACGATCGTGGGCGTCGGCAAGAACATCGACAACACGGTGGCCAGCGGCGGAAACACGGCGGCGAACGGCAACAACCTCACGGTCACGATCGTCGACGGGACGCACTTCACGATCAACGGCAGCACAGGGAACGGCAGCGTCGTCGGCAGCTATGCCATGGTGCTCCTGCCGCCTCCGCCCGGTCTGCTGTCCACACCCGTCCCGACCGACTACCGAGAGCTCGACGTCATTCGCCGGCCCTGCGCAAGCGCGATTTCGGCCCGGGAGGACGTCTGCAATCGTGACGGCAAACTGGGCCTCGTTCTACCCGTCGTTCCGACCGACTTCCTGGGCTCGATCGCGGCCCAGTATCCGACGACGACCTGCACGGCCACCAACTTCTCGGTCGCAGGGACGACGGTCACCGACCCGAATTCGGGCTTCGCCGTGAAGGTGCCCTGCCCCAACGGTGAGCCGCAGCACGGCGGCAACTTGTGCGTCATGCCCACCGATCCCTCCGGCAACACCAACTGCCTGAACACCACAGGGAACGTGCCCTTCGCATTCAACACCGCGGCCGTCAACGGCATCTTGCCCGGCGCCGCGGACGCGCGCGTGTACAACTCGCACCTCCTCACGGGCGTGGGCGCGGCAGGCAATTACCAGGTCGACACCTTCGGTCGGTCGATCATCGGCGCCTGGTACCGGATCCACTCCGCTCACACGCTTGCCCCGGGTGGCACCAAGTGCTTGCAATCGGACGTGGTGAATCAAATGGGTTGCTTGGTCCAAGCCAGCCCCTGCAGCCTTGGGGCGGACGCGCACGACGCAACGAACTGGGACTTGGGGGCTGGTTCCACGATCGCCCTCAAGATAAACCAAATCCTTCCGCTCGCCGGGTGCGTGCAGTCCTTCGATTACCCGCTCTCGCGCAAGCTCTACTTGAACACCATCGTTGGTTGGGGGAACGTGATAGCGGACGACGCCACGTATGGCCCCGACGAGCTGGCTCTCGCGCAATGCGAGGCAAGCGAAGCGTTCATTGCGCCAATCTTGACGACCAACCACTTCTTCAACTTCGCCGCGGGCTCCTCGCCCAACAGCGGGAATCCGTTCGCCGAGGACTTCAACGAGCCGGCGCTCTGTCCAACGCAAGCGCCGCCCGGGACGACCGCCAACACGATCGCATACACGAACAACGCCTCCGTTGGAGTCGTGAACGCTTCGACGGGAACCACGCTACCGGCCGTAGGCACGATCTGCGGCAACGGCGTCCTCGAGCCGTACGAGGACTGCGACGACGGCACCAACGGAGCCACGGGGACGCCCAACACGTACGTCCCGCTCAACGGCGGTAACGGCCACGGAACTTCGGCGTATCCTTGCTCGACCACGTGCCGCTGGGCAAACTCTCCGGCCCCGGTTGATCCGGGCACGCTGCCCTGCACGACTTCCACCAGTCCCGGCACCGCCTGCACGCGATCCGACGGGGTGACCGCGGGAAGGTGCTACGTCGTCACGGCCGGCCCCACTTGCCTGCCCTAATCGGCAACCACTGAAGTAGCCGCATCAATCCCTCCGGGACGGAGCGTCCGCGCCGCCCCGGAGGGCGCATCGTCTCGGGGCATTGTTGCGGCACGAAGGGCCGGCTTGCCGTTGCCTCTTGTGCGGAAGGGTGCTGGCGCCGCTCGGTTTTACGCGGCGCTCGCTTCGCGGACGAGGGGCAAGCCAGCCTTGTCCCAGCCCCGGGTGCCCCCGATGAGGTTATAGACCCTTGTCAACCCGTGGGTGTGGGCCAGCCTCGCGGCAGTTTCACTCCGTATGCCGGCCGCGCAGACGAAAATGATTCCGTCGCGCACGAGCGCTGCCTTCGGATTCGCGCGGAGTTGACCCAGGGGTACGTGGCGCGCGCCTGCGATGTGCCCGCAATGCCACTCGTGCAACTCTCGGACGTCGACTACGTCGATGTCGCCCTGCACCATGAGTTCGTGGGCCTGCCGCGGCGTTATGGAGTGGACCATAGCGTCTAGTATAGTGGACTACCCGCCGTGTGCAAGTCCCGGTGGAGCACGGTTGGAGTCCCGCTGGCCGCGCAATCGCGCCCCGGATTTGGTCGTGAGGCCCGGTATTCATCGACTCGTTGGCGGAAGAGCGCGCCATTGGGCGGCGGCTCGCTGAAGGTTGGCGATTTCGTCGCAGACGGCCGAGCGTTCGGCCGCGCTCGGCTTGACGTCGCGCCATTCGTCGACGACACGCTTGAGTTCGAGGCGCGGATGTGAAGCCTGCGGGTGCGTCCCTCGAAGGGAAGACGGAGCAAGTCCGTCGCCAGCCGGAATAGGAGTAGCTCCGCTTGGCTACGGCCGCGCCCTGTATCCGTCGGGCGAGAAATGATGCTCATGACGTTCGAGCCTCCAGTGTGTACAGCTCCGTCGTTGCTCAAGCATCCAGCCCATTGCTTCACCTATCCCCCCTGCGCCGTCCCGAAAACCGCGGCGCCCTCGCGCGTCCTGCCATTCCCGAAGTGCTTCTGCGATTTCAGCTAATCCGTCGAGGCGTCGGCGGCATCGGCGTACGCGGACGAATCGCCTCCAGAGTCTGACAGTGCGTCGCTGCTCTCGCTCGCGTCGCTCCCCTGCGTGGATGCCTCGTCAGGCTCGCTCGCGTCGCTTTGACCCCCCGAGGCCTGGGCACTGTCCACTGCGATATCATCGCTCGAATCGCCGGGCACGTTGATACCGGACTCGATTTGTGTGTTCGCGTCCGCCCCTTCGCTGCCGCCGTCGACCACGGTCGTGGCGTCTTCAACGGAGGAGTCGGTCGCGGTCGAGAGGCCGCTATCGGCCTGCTGCGCCGCTCCGTCGGCAGAGTCGCTTTGCTCGCTCGCGTCACCCGCCCCGTCCAATTTCGTTCCCGCTTCGGCGGCCGCTTCTCCGGAGCCATCGTGAGACGCGGTCGCGTCCGAATGCGCGTCTCCTGACCCGCCATCCGGCGGCAACGGGAGCGCGTTGTCGTCACCTTGGCAGCCGGAGAGCGCGGCGACCAGAATGGTCGACACGACGAACAGTCGGGCCACGCCGAATCGCACGGACGCTTCTCCAGTGGCGACTATTGGCGTCGATGCCCGCCGTCGGGGGCACAGTCGCGGATGCTCATTCGCTTCTTTCGGCACGTCGGCAGGCATGTCGTCTTGTATACCGGACAGGTCGCCCCGACAAAGAGAATCGGCCGAAGAGAGCGCACCCGGTCGGCATCGACGCGTGCTCGACCTCCAGGCGGCACCTTCCTATCCGAGCATGCGATCGACCGGCTTGCTCAGCTGCGCCAAGATGAATTCAGGGGCAACGCGGTTCATGAACCGTAGCTGGTTGCTCTGACCAGGGCGAATCTCGAACCGATCGGCCTCCATTGCTTTCAAGCATGTGCGGACCATCTCCTCCACCTTCATGATGGCGACGCCTTCCATGTCGGCGGACTCGAAGCCTTTCAGGAGCTCGGTCTGCGTCGCGGGAGGGGCGATCTCGAAGACCTTCACGCCGCTCTTTTTGAGCTGAGCTCGTAGCGAGAGAGAAAACGAGTGGAGCGCGGCCTTGGTCGCACAATAGACGGGGGCTATCGGCAGCGGAACGAATGCCAGCCCGGAGGAGATGTTGACGATGGCCGCATTGGGAGCCTTCTTGAGTCGCGGCAGAAACGCCTTGATCATCCGAAGAGGGCCGGAGAGGTTGATGTCGACCTCGAGAGTGAAGTCATCCAAGGGACCATTTTCGTCGTTGACGTTGATCTTCTTCATCACGCCGGCGTTGTTGACGAGCACGTTCAGGTTCGGAAAGTCCCTGGTAACGAGACCGTGAAGCGCGACAATGTCCGCGGTCCGGCCCACGTCGCTCTTCACCACGTGCAGCTGCGGAATCTGCTGCTTGGCCCGATCCAGCTTGGACTGGTCGCGTCCCGTGATGATCACCGTGTTGCCGCGCTTCTGAAGCTCCTTGGCGAGCTCGAAGCCGATTCCGCCGGCGCCCCCGGTGATGAGAATCGTATTTCCGTCAAGTTTCATGTGGACTCCTCGGGGTTCACACGGCGCTACCACGACCGGCTGAGACGAACAAGGGTCGTGGTGCCAGCGACCCGTACACGCCGTACAGCAGCCCACCATTCTGGTGGCCGGGGCGGCGAATTCTCTCTGCTGCCTTAAGCGCACCGGGCCGCGGTCCGTCGGACATAGGTGATGGACGCGCGCTCGTGGCTAGCGCTGGGCGGTACTTCGATCGCATGCGCGGCAGGCTGCGCAACGATCTTCGATCTCGACAAATACACGCCCAGCGGGGCTGGCGGAACGTCCGCGGCGGACTTCACGCCCGGCCCGAAAACGTCGGACGGGGGCGAACAGGGGCAACCGAGCGCGGACGCGGGCCCGGCGTGCGAATCCGACGACTCAGGCAGCCCCGCGTCGGCGTGCACCAACGCGGCGTGCGTTCCCTTCGACAATGCCTCGCGGATCCAGGGCTACATGCCCGACGCCGCACTCCCCTCGCTGCCCAACGAAGCCCCGGCGCCGACCACCGGGAGCGGGGGGGGCGAAGGCGGACTCGACGCGTCCGGCGCCAGCGAGGCGGGGATGTCTGCAGGACAAGGGTCCATGCCGGCCTGCTCGACGTTGCCTTCTCCCGTGTACGTCGTGGGGTCCACGGGCCTCGCGGGCCTCGCGGGCGAGCTCGGCCAACTCACGGCCACCGCCCCGATCACGATCGTCTTCATCGCCGCCAAGTCGTGCGACGGTGCGAAGGCCATTCTTCTCAACGAGACTGCTTCCGAACTCGGCGCGTCCACCGCGACGTACTGGGACGCGACGGGCACGGCGCATACCTGCCAAATCGACCAGGCGAGCGAGTACGCCGACATCGGCCTGGGACAGCTCTTCGCCGACGCCTGCTTGAGTCTTCCGCAAGGCACGCCCGGAGTCGGGGACTTCCTCGGACCGATTACTCCGATCGACATCGTCGTGCCGACTGCGTCGTCACAAAGCGCAATCAGCGCCGAGGCGCTCTACTATACCTTTGGTCTGGGCGCCGGCTCGGTCTCGCCCTGGACCAACCCGAGCGAAGTGTTCTTCAACCCCGGTTCGGGCCCCCAGTACGACGTGGCGCTCGCCATCGGAGTTCCGCCGGCTCAGTGGAAAGGCACGACGGTCGCCACGGCGCCGCAAAACATCGCCGATGTGGGCGCATCGCCGGATCCCGAGAGCACCCTCGGCTTGATGGGGGCTGACCTCGTCGAGGCGCCGAGCAATACGTCGACGCTCAAGGCCATAGCCTATCAGGACGTCGGACAGTCCTGCGGTTACTACCCCAATGCCACGCCGACGAGTTCGGAAAAGCAAAACGTGAGAGACGGCCACTACCCGCTCTGGGGCTTTTCGCACATGTTCGCGAAGGTCAACGCGCAAGACGTGCCCCTCAACCCGACCGCGGCGGCAATAATCGCGTATTTTACCGGCCAGCAGCCGACGCCGACCGGCGATTTCCTTCGCTTCGTGGTGAGCGACCATCTCGTGCCCGTGTGCGCCATGCGCGTCACACGTGTCACCGAAATGGGGCGTCTCTTGCCCTACACTCCTAGTCCGAGCTGCGGATGCTATTTCGATAGCATCACGAAGGGCGCCACGACGTGTCAGGTCTGCCAAGCGCCCTCGGATTGCCCGTCGGCCACGCCCCACTGCAATCTCGGGTATTGCGAGCCATCCTGACAGGGCTCATGCCCGCAGCGAGGGCACCAACGCGAGAGAAGCTCGACGCGGTTGGCAGTTCCAAGTTCGCCACCAATTTCCGCCTCGGCTCAATCGCCCACGTGTCGAGCCCTCCGGGCGCGGCTCCAATCGTCTACTCGGGCGTTGCATGCACGCGCACGGGGCGCCTTCGCCAGCTAGGATAAGGCGAGCTGCGTCAGGGCGCGGCAAGGAGGCTCGATGTTTTCACTCGACGCACGGCGTGACCGATCCTTGGGCGCCATCGCACTCCTCTCGGCCGCTGCGGTTCTTACGTCCGCCCGAGCCGACGCCCACTTCAAGATCGACGGGCCGGCGTGCTGGATGTCCCAAGACGCGCTCGGAGGCCCTCAGAAGAAAGGCCCTTGCGCAGCCGTGGCCGATACGGCACTTGGCGATCCGCAGGGCACTCCGACCAACATGGTCACGGTCGAGAAGAGCGGGACCGTCACGGTGTCGGTGACGGTCACTATCGCGCACCCGGGTTGGTTTCGTGTCTCGCTCGCAGAAGGGCCGAGCTCGAGCCAAACCCTCACGACGTTGCCCGATCCCGTCGCCGTCAACGGAACGAATTGCACTCCTGCGCTCATGCGCAATCTCACCTGGTCGCCCACTCAACCGATCATCGCCGACGGCCTGGGCCTGCCCGCGGGGTCGACGTCGACGACGACGATGCAAACGGGGACTCAGACCTTCCAAGTCGATATTCCACCGGCGGCGACGTGTACGAGCGCACGCCCCTGCACCCTTCAGGTCATCATGATGATGACCGATCACCCGGTAACCGATTGCTACTATCACCACTGCGCCGACATCGCGCTCGAAGGGGCTACCGACGCCTCGGCGGGCGCCTCTACCGGGGAAGACTCCGCTGCGGAGAGCTCGGCCGAGAGCGACTCGTCAATCGAACCTTCAGACGCGAATGCTGCCGGCTCTAGCTCTTCGGGTGGAGCGACGACGAGCGCGAGCTCTTCGGGGGCCGCGACCGAGACGAGCGGCGGGAGCTCTTCCTCCGGCGGCAGCAGCGGGGCCCAAAACAGCGCGGGCGGGGGCAGTAGCGGAAGCGCCGGGTCGTCGTCGAGCGGGGTCGGAGGCACCGCGGCGCAGGGGTCGAGTGGCAGCGAATCTTCCGGCGGGAGCTCGGAGGCCCCCAAGAGCTCGGGCGGCTGCGCAGCCGCCGCGAGGGCTCCGCAAGGAGATGAGTGGGCCCTGGCCGCGTTGGGCTTGCTCGCCCTCGGCTCCGTGAGCCGGCGCGGACGAAGACGCTGACGCTTTTCTCCTCGCGCTTGCGTGTCGCCGTGGAGGCCAGGAGCGCTCGTTGGTCGGCCGCGCGGGCTTGCTCCGCGTTGGTGCTCATCCTGGCGGCGACTCTGGGGGTGTGCGGCTTCCTTCGGCACGCGAAAGCCGTTTCGCCGAGCGCTGCCCATGTCGACGCCGCCGTCCGCGGGCCGCCCGTGCTCTGGGACGTGCCGACGTTTGCCTTCGAGGATGCACACGGGCAGTTCATCCGCGATTCCTCCCTGCACGGGCACGTGTGGGTCGCCGATTTCATCTTCACGCGATGCACGAGCGTTTGCCCGATGATCACGGCCGAGATGACGCTCTTGCGGAGAACCATACGATCGCCGGGCGTTCGATTCGTTTCGTTCTCGATCGATCCGGAGTTCGACACCCGCGAGGTGCTCGAGGCATACGGGACCCGCTGGGACGCCGATCCCCGGTGGCTCCTGCTTCGCCCCGACCCGTCGCGGGTCGTCGATTTTGCGAAGGGGATGCACGTTCCGTTCGAACGTAGCCCCGACCCCGACGAGCCTCTTTTGCACACGTCGGTCTTCTTCCTCGTCGATGGCGACGGTCGCGTGCGCGGACTCTACGGCAGCCTCGACGAGCCCTCCGTCGCTCGCCTGGTCGCGGATATGAACGTGCTGGACTCCGTCGCGGAGAGCGCACCCGGCTCGGACAACGCGGCGTCGAGTCGCAAGCCGGCGGGTGCGACGAGCGCGTCGCGCGGGTTCGAATCTGTTTCTCTCCGTGGGGTGCAGAGCCTGCCACTCCGATCCGCGCATCGCCCCCGGACTTGCCGGCCTGGTCGGAGCGGCTGTGACGCTCGGCCGCGGGGAACGGATTGTCGCCGACGACGCCTATGTGCGCGAGTCGATTCTCGACCCCGCGCGCAACGTGGTGGCCGGATACAACCCGCTGATGCCGCCCTACCGCGGACACCTGACCGACGCCGAAGTCGACAATCTCGTCGCCTACGTGCATTCGCTCGATGCGTCGGCCGCCGGTCCCTCGCTTGAGGCAACAGGGGCCCCCGGGAAAGCGGCCGAGGCCGAAGTCCGTGATCCGGTCTGCGGAATGCGGTTCAAGCCATCGGACGGCTCGCCGCGGACCGACTTCCGGGGGAGGATGTATTACTTCTGCGGGGATCGGTGCCGCGATCGCTTCGAGCACGACCCGGGCCACTTCGTACCCTAAGCTCGCGGAGAGCCTCGGTGCTCGATATAGCGAACGACCTCGCTGGCGAGGTCGGTCGCCTCCGCTTCGGTGGTCTTCAGAACGAGCTCCGGCCTCGTGGGTGCTTCGTACACGCTGTCGACTCCGGTAAAGCTCTTGATTTCTCCAGTCATTGCCTTGCGGTATAGGCCCTTGGGGTCGCGCGCGACGCAGACATCGAGCGGGGTGTCGACGAAAATTTCGATGAAATGCTCGGCCCCGACCAGCTTGCGGGCCGCGTCCCGCCCAGCGCGGAACGGGGAGATACACGACACGATGACGATAAGACCCGCATCGAACAGTAGCTTCGAGACCTCGCCCACGCGGCGAATGTTTTCGACGCGGTCTGCGTCGGTGTACCCGAGGTCCTGGTTGAGGCCATGGCGAATGTCGTCACCGTCGAGGAGGAAGGTATGACGACCCTCGCTTGTCAGAATGCGCTCGACGAGATTGGCAATCGTCGACTTGCCGGAGGCCGAAAACCCCGTAAACCAGAGCACGACGGGCTCTTGGCCTTTCATCGCCGCACGAGTGAGTCGGTCCACCTCGCCCACGCTTTCGCCGCCAGCCTCCGTGAAACGCCTATGTATCTCGAGGCGAGAGCCCCCGCAGCTCACCGAGCCACGGTTCGTAGTTTCGCCAACGCTCGACCGAGCTCCGGTAGATGGGCTGACGCGCCTGCCATCGGCTAGCCGTCCGCACGGCGTCGGCGTTTTGGTCGGGACGCAGACACGCCGGATCCCATGTTAGCCCGCAGAACGCGACAAGCCGCCGAGCGGTCGCCTCGGGCGCGGCGATCGCGTCCTCGTAGTCGACGTCGAGGAGCCGGTCGGGCGGCAGGACGCGTCGCCAGTGATCCATCAGGCGCAGGTATTGACGGTAGTACGCGGCGAGGTCCCCACGGTCGCTCGCGAATCCCCAGTGTCGGGCGAAATAGGTCGAATAGAATCGACACGCAGGTGTCGAGAGGGTTGCGACGGCAATGAACGATGCGGGCCTTGGGCAGGAGCATGTGGACGAGGCCCAACCACAAGAAGTTGAACGTCATCTTATCGGTCACGCGCAGAGCCGTTGGAGCGATGCCGCGGAGCAGGCGGATGTAGTCTCCGCGAAGGCGGTGGGCCTGCGCCGACAGGTCGCCGGTCGCCGCGCCCACCCAGGCCGGCCCGTTTTCGTTCCAATAGCCTCGCTCTCCGCCCCCGCCCACGAGCGGGTGGCTCGAGATGAAGCGCTCCACGAGCGTCGTCCCGGAGCGTGGCATTCCGAGGACGAGGACGGGCGTCTCGTCGTCGTCCCCGAGCGCGGCGTTCTCGGCAAAGAAGTCCGGCGTGAACCGCGCGATGAGCGCGTCGACCCGCCGCGCGAAGTCGTCCCGATCGAACGGCGCCATCCTTCGACGGATCCGGTTGGCGGCGTCGAAGTGTTCGATCGCCGAGCGGTAGTCGCGCAGGTCGTCGAGCGCCTTGCCCGCGGCAAAGTGGAGCATCATGAGCTGGCCTTCGGTAAGCTCGCGCGCCTCGATGCGCTCGAGGATGCGCGCCAAGATCGGCCGATCGGCTTCGGCGATCTTCTTGCACGTAACCAGCGCCAGGTGCGCCGTCGTCTGCCACGGAGCAAGCGCGATGGACCGTTCGAAGCTCGCGGCAGCTTCGTCGAAGCGACCCTCGTCGAGCAGCAGATGTCCGAGCGCAAGCTCCGCCTCGACATGCCAGCACGAATCGGAGCCGGTCGACGCGGCGCGCGCGATGACCTGCTTGAGACACGCCTCGGCCTCGCTCGCTCGATCGCGCGCGGCCAGCGCCTTGCCTTTGCAAAACAGGCCATACACCGTGCCCGGCGCGGCGCGGAAGGCTTGTTCGTACGACGACGCGGCCTGCTCCATGCGGTTCTTCCGGCGCAGGATGTCGGCCGCTTGCCCGTGCGCCTGCGCTCGGCTCGGATCGAGCACCGCCGCCCGGAGGAACGACGCAAGCGCGCCGTCTTCGTCCCCCGCCTGCGCGAGCGCCAACCCGAGCTCGAAGTGCGGTCCAGCAGCGCCCGGTTCGAGGGCGATCGAACGGCGCAAATAGGTGACGGCCTCGCTTGGCCGCTGCGCGAACAGACACGCGACGCCGAGTTGGTGGAGCACGTCGGGTTCGTTCGGCGCAAGGAGCGCCACGTGCGTCAGGGGCGTGATCGCGTCTGCATACCGCCGCTGAGCGATGTGGCTGTGCGCGATCCGCAGCGCCTCCGTTACGGCCATGGATGGGATGGCCCGTGAAGTGGCCTCGGGCTTCGCAGGCGCACGCCCCGAGCCGCAGCAGACTTTGTACTTGCGCCCGCTCCCACAGGAGCAGCGTTCGTTTCGTCCGGGGGTGGGACTCATCGCGAAGGCTCCGGACGGGGGCAGCGGCGTCGACGGGGCGTGTCGCGCCGGAAACAGAGATGGTCTGCGGTTCGCAGGAGCGTCGGCGCGACGGTGACGGTGCAGAGTGCGGACGGCGGATCCAAAGCGCCCGAGCAGTATAAGCCGGCCCGGCTCGAAGCAGGCGGAGGAAGGCGGAGAGGCAGATCGCGCGGCAGATCGACGCGCTTTCGCACGCCTCCCTCGCGGATTCATTCCTGAAAGGCGAACCACTGGGTAGGGTGCGCGCTCACGAAACTCCCGAGGGCGTCTGCCAGCTCCTGGGCAGCTGCGTCGAGCGCGTGCGGGCCGGCGCGGCGCGCGACGTGGACGGGCTCGCAGACATGAACCGTGTACCGCCGGTGGCCCGTGCGCGACGAGAAAACTGGCACGATGGGCGCGCCCGTGAGCTGGGCAAGACGAAGGGGGCCCTCTGGAATGACGCCGGGCGTGCCAAAGAGACGGACGGGACGTCCTGTCATGTGGGGGGGAACGCGATCGATCTGGAGCGCGACGACGCCGCCGTTTCGGAGGTGCTGCATCAAGGGCAATGACGCAAGCGGATCGCCTCCCACGTGCACGATCTGCACTCCGGTCTGAGCCCGTATCGCGTCCTGCAGCGCACGCGCGCCCGGGTCCCGCTCGCGCTGCACGACCACCATGACTCGCCTGTGGTGCTCGTGTGCAAGAAGACCCCCCAGGCTCTCCCAGCCGGCGGTGTGCGCCGTGGCGAAAATGATCCCGGCGGACGTCGAGAGCAGGGCCTCCGCGCGCGCATTGCGATGAACGATCGCTTGGGGGACGACGCGATTCTTCGAGCCGATGGACAGCGACTCGGTGAGACACGACGCGAAGTTCGCGAACGTGCAGACGACGTCGCACCCGCCCTGGATCCAATTGGTGGACCCGCGCGCCCGCGCGAGCCGTCGACGGATCGTGGCGCGCGCGCCAGGGCTCGCGATGGCGATCGCGGTACCGATGAGCGGCGGCGACCACCGAACGAACCAACCGGGAAGACGCGTGGCTCCCAGCAGAGCCGCGCGGCGCCAGAACGCACCGTCGAGAGCCAACTTGCCCTGCCTCGGCGGGGCGGTGGCGGGTCGCGGCATGCTGCCGGCGGGATTCACCCCAGCGGTTGTACGCAAGCCTCGGGCCACACCCTGTACACGATTCGCAGCGACCGAGGGCCGCCGGAGTTCGCCCTTTTCACCGACGATTTCAGCCTCCATAGTCCTGTGCGTGGGCCAGGCGTCGTCGAGCGTTCGCATCGAGCGAGATCTGCTCCAAACCAACTTGGCGTTTTACGATTCGCTGTGGGAGAAGTCGCGTCTGGCTCCGCCCGACCGCTTCAATACGTGGCCTCTGGTCCAGTCTCTTCTCACGTTGCCACAGTCGCGGCTCGAGGTGGGTCCCGGTCTCAGGCCGCGTCTTCCCCTCAAGGGAACGGCCTTCGTCGACGCGAGTCTGGTGGCGATAGCCAAGCTCCGGCACCACGGCGCCCACGCCCAGCTCGGCCTCGTCTCGAACATCCCCTTCCGCGACGAGACGTTCAATCTCGTCGCGGCCTTCGACATCGTCGAGCACGTCGACGATGACGACGCGGCTTTGTCCGAACTCTCGCGGGTCGCCGCTCCGATGTCGACCGTGCTCCTCTCGGCGCCGCTGCATCGGTCACGATGGACGAAGTTCGACGATCTGGTCGGTCATCGTCGCCGTTACGAGCCCGCGCAGCTCGTGTCCAAGCTCGCTCGCCACGGACTGTCGGTGGTCGCCTCCGCGGTCTACGGGATGCAACCGCGATCGTCGCTGCTTCTCGACTTCGGCGTGTGGGGCCTCACGCACCGACGGGAGCGGGCCATATGGTGGTACGACCGGGTCATGCTGCAGTTGGGCGCTCGGCTCCAGAAAAAGCTCGTCATCGTGCCCGGCATGATGGACGCGAGGAAAGTCGACGAGATCCTTCTCTCGTGCCAGAAGACGGTCGATTTGCGATGAGCGCGGGGCACGAGCTGGCCCACGCGAGCGGTGTCGACGTGACGCGAACATGAGCCTGCGCACGTGGTCTCGTTTGGCGGTCGTCGTGGCCACGGTGGCGTGCGCCTGGCTGACGGCCGCGCGCTTGCGCGTGTCGACAGACATCTCGGCGCTTCTACCGGGGGGCGGCGATGCCGCCACGCTCGCCACGTGGAGTCGTGCGTTCGGCGGGGGCGACCCTGCGTTGGTCCTACTTCGCGGTGAGCGTCCAGAGGACGTCGCGACCGCGGCCGGCGCCCTCGCGGACGCGCTCCGCCGCGCACCGTCGATCGCTCGCGTCATCGACCGCACGCCGCGGCCTGCCCTGCCCGGCGACCCGACGCTTGCCTGGAGGTTCGCCGGCGTGGAGGCGCGAGCGAGGCTCGCGGCGATCGTGACGCCCGAGGGGATGCGGGCGCGGCTCTCGGAGACGCGCGACCTGCTGCTCGCGCCCGCGGCCGACCGCGAGATGGAGGCTTGGCTGGCCCGCGACCCCCTGCGACTCGCGCAGGTACCGTGGGAGACGAAGCCGCCCGAGCTTCTGCCCGGGGTCGGCGAAGCCCCGGGCAAATCCTTCATCGCCGACAAGGGCCGCGCCCGCCTCATCGTTGCCGAAGCCCGCGGTAGCGCGTTTCATTCGGCCGAGGCACGGGCGCTCGTCGAGGATGTCGAGCGGGCCGAGCGCTCCGCCGCGCTCCCGGGCGTGACCATGGAGCTCGCCGGCGGCCACGCCATCGCGTTTGCCACCGAGCAGATGCTCCGGCGCGATCTCGAGATCAGCGCGGTGCTTTCCTGCGTGCTGGTGTCGGTCGTCTTCGTGGCCACGTTCCGTCGGGCGCGCGCGCTGGCCGCAGTGCTCCCCCCTCTGGCCCTCGGGACGCTCTGGACGACCGGGCTCGCGGCTCTGGTGCCATCGGGGCTCGATGCGATCGCCATCGCGTTTGCCGCGGTCGTCGTCGGCGTGGGGGTCGACACCGGTGTGCACGTCTATTCGGCGCTGCTCGACGCACGAAGAGGGGGCCTCGGGCCTGCGGAAGCCGCTCGGGCGGCCCGCGGCAAGACGTGGCGCCCGACGTTGATGGCGGCGGCGATTGCGGCGCTGGCATTCGGGACGCTGGGGCTCGGCGGTCTGCGCGCGATGCGCGAGCTCGGAGTCCTTTGCGCAGTGGGCGAACTGCTCACCGCCGTGGCGATTCTCCTCGTGACCCCCGAGATCGGATCGTGGCTGGAGCGGGGGCCGCCCCCGCCTCCGGATCGCGCACGCTGGATGCAGCTCGTGGCATGGGTGACGGCCACCCCGAGACGCGCGCTCGTGTCTCTTGCGGTCTGCGCGGTGCCCGTTGCGTTCGTGGGGCTGGTCGGCTGGCCGCGGCCCGCCAGCGCGCTGGTCGCGATCCGCCCCGCGGGGCTGCCTCCCCTCGTCGCCGATCGCCGCATCCAGGACCTCTTCGGCGGGCGGCCGGGGCAGTGGATCGTGCTCACGCGAGACCGCGTCGAAGAGAGCGCGCGAACCCGCGCGGACGCCATTGCCGAAGCGCTCGAGCCTCTCGCGCGGGACGGCACCATCGACGGTTACGACTCGCTGACGTCGCTGGCCCCTTCGCAAACGACGCTGCAGGGCCGTCTGGCCGCGCGAGACGCGCTCGATCTGCCCTCGCGGCGACCCCTCCTCGCGGACGCGCTTCGAGATGTTGGGTTCGACGCCGCGGCGTGTGCGCCGGCGCTCGACGCATTTGCGCATCCCGCTCCTCTGCCGCCCCCGACGGAACCCGCGCCCGGGGGCGACCTCGCTTGGCTCTTTGGTCGTCATCTCGCGCGCGACGCCGACGACGCGCTGGTCGCGACGTATGTCCGAGCGAAGGGAGAGCCGCGCGCCGACTCGCGGCTTCGATCGACCATCTTGGCGGCCGACCCTGCATCCATGATCACCGGGCTCGACGCCATCGAGCGCGTGCTGCGTGACCTCCTGTCGCGCGATCTGCTTGTCGTGGGGGCCGTTGCGCTGGTCGTCGTGGCGATCGGGATGCGCCTGGCGCTGCGCAGTAGCCGCGGAGCGCTCGTGGCGCTCGCCACGCTCGCGTGCGAAATGGGCGCGGTCGGGATGGCAATGCGGGTGCTCGGCGTGCGCTGGCACGTGTACGACGCGCTGGTCGTGCCGGTGCTCTTCGGCGTCACGATCGACGAGTCGATGTTCCTCCTGCACGCGGCGCGAGAGGAGCGTTCGCTGGACGAGGCCCTCGCCAAGCAAGGACCTCTGGTCGCCGGGACTGCACTGACCACCGCGGCGGGATTCGCGGCGCTCTTGGCGTGTCGCTACGACGGGCTACGGGACCTCGGAACTGTGGGAACGATCGGCGTTCTCGCCGGGCTCGTCGCGGCGCTAGTCGTCGTTCCGGGGGCCGTCCGAGTCACCCGTGCTCGGTGAGGTCGGCTCTAGACCCATGAGAGCGCGCCAGCGCTCGGCAAACACCGACGGTGCGTGGTGGGCGCGCACGTAGTCGCGACCGCGCAGGGCGGCGACATCGAAGACGTCTCTCCGGGTCTCCGGGTCGCGCAGGAGCTCCACGAGCACGTCCTCGTCGTTGATGCGCAACGGATAATCGTCGAGGTCCATCGACTCGAATGTCTGATCGTTGCCAATCACGGGCGCTCGCCGGCTGAATGCCTCGAGCACTTTCGTCTTCACGCCCCCGCGCAGGAACGACGGCGTCAAAAGGACGCTGTGGCCGTCGAAGACGTCGTTCAGGTTGCTTGCGTATCCGGGCGCGGTCACGCCGGGAGGCAGACGAACTTTGCGGGTCTGTTGCCCGAAGATGACGAGAGGCGTTGCGATCCGGCGCCGTCCCCAAAGGTCGAGAAGGTAATCGATGGTCAGCCGGTTTTGGGTCAGCGTGTCGGTTCCGACGAAGGTGAACCGGAGCGGCGAGGTCAACGGCTTCGCGTCGACGAGCTCGGCTGGGGGCGGCACGGCGGCCACGTCGGCCCGGGCGCTCGGTGTCGTGGCGCGAATGGCGTCGAGGGCGTCCGCTTCTTTGGACGAGAGCAGGACGATCGCGTCGGCCAGGGTGAGCATCTGGCGCTCCAGAGCTCGGAGAGTCCAGCATTCGTAGAGGACCACCGCCCGGCCGATGGCGCCGAACGTGACGAATCGACGAAGGAGCGGCGGGAGTCGGTGCGAAAGGTAGCCTGGTGAAAGCGGCTGCCCGGCCGCGAGCAAAAGTTCCATGCGGCGCGACATGAGAATCGTCGAAGTCGACGACGATTCTCAGGCCGGGGCGCGTGCGTCGAAGATACCGCAAGAGCTCGCAGCAGCGGATGCCGTCCAGATAGATAGCCCCTACATCCTGCGGAATGGCGCGACCGATGGCCTCGATGTCACCGCTGGACGAAAAGAGGGCGCACTGCAGCGGGAGCGGTCGCCCTCGCAGCCAACTGCCGCCGAGGGCGGCCAGGGCTCCCGCCATGCGCGGGGCTGTCCGATCGCTCAGCACGGAGGGGAGACGGAAGCTCTCGAGCTCGGCTCCCGTGCTGAGAGCCGTTCGGATGGCACGCGCGACGTGCAGCCGCCCGGCCATCCGCTCGCCGTCGAGGCTGCGTGTCCAGACCAACGCGAGCCGACGCGGAGGCTCAATTTGCTGCGTGTGATTCATGGTGCTTGACCAGTCGGAGGGCGCGCAGGACGCGGGTCAAAGCCTTTGGGCGACTCGGCGAGGCCAATCGCCAGAGAACGAGCCGGCGGCCCAGCGGTCGCGGCGATACGGCGACGAGCCCCACCCAGACGACGAGCGCCGCGTGCGCGCGGAGGCTGCGGCCTTGGGGCGAAAGGGACGCCTTCACCGCGTCCCGGGCGATTTTGAAGATCCCGTCGCCTTCGATCGGATGACGCGCGGGATCGAGCCGATAGGACGCGAGCCGGTACGGGAGCACGGCAAGGCTCTTGTAGAACGCGTCGTCCGGCACGCGCAGTCCGACGGAACGCGCAATCCCCTGCGCATAGCGAAAGCGCCGCTGTGCGCGGGAGACCTCCACCCGAAAGCGGCCGACGTCGAGGCTCGACATGGCCCCGTTGTTGCGACCGTGCACGCGATAGCCGACGAGCGGCTTGTCGATGGTGACCACGTCGCCGAGGTAGGGCGCTGCCGCGAGGCAGCACGAGTCGCTGAACCGATCGGCTACGTCCAGAGGGAAGATTTTCTCCAGAAAGGAGCGCGGGTAGGCGTTCCCAGAGCAGGGCGGCGTGGGGTACGCACCAGTCGTCATGAACCACTTTCGAATCTGCGCGGGGGTGGGCACGATGTCGAACTGAGGAAACAAGGCGCCCGTCGGCCGGCCGCTGGAGTCGACGATCTTCATCTGGAACTGCACTTTGCTGATCCCCGGACGCCAGACGGCCGCGAGCTCACGGATGAGAGAAGGATCGAGGAAATCGTCGGAGTCGAGAAAGATGATCACGTCTCCGCGCGAGCGGGCGAACCCGGCGTTGCAGGCTGCGGCGTGGCTGCTGTTCGGCTGAAAGATCGCGGTGATCCGATCTCCATAGCGTCCGATGACCTCTCGCGATCGGTCGGTCGACCCATCGTCCACGACGATGACTTCGACGTCCGGCCAATCGAGCGCAAGCGCGCTGTCGATTGCGTCGCCGACGAACTCTTCGTAGTTGTAGTTCGGGATCACGACAGAAACGAGCATGGGTCCTGGCCTCTCTTTCACGAGGAAGCGCGCGCGGCCGCGGACGTCACGAACGCCGCCACGCGCACGAGCGAGGGTCGACCTACGACCCACGCGGAAACGAGGAACGAGACGGCCCCCGCGGGGATCAGGCATGCCAGGGCGATCTCGGGCGCCAGCCCCGCCGGCAGAAGCCGCCGCAAGGCCAGCACGGCCGCGCCCATGGCGATGGAAGCGACGAGCGGAACCGACATTCCTTCGAGCTGCGCGGTCATGCGGATTCCTGTTGCGCGCTCGAGCACGGCCGCCATGACCGGAGCGGCCACGATCTCGCGGCACGCCCGAATCCCAACGGCCCACGATACCGACGTCTTCAACGTCAAGAGTAGCGAAAGCATGACAGCCAGCTCCACGGCGGGGCCCACCATCGCATCGCGCGGCCTTCCGACGGCAGTGAGCATCGGGGCCACGAGCAACCGCGGGGCTTGCACCAAGATGAGGAGCGCCAGCGCCGTGACGTACGGGCTGCTCGCCAGCCACTGCCGCCCGAACAGCACCGAGACGACCTCCGGGGCAACGACCCCGATGCCGACGAAACAGGGGTAGAGGAGGAGGCAGGTAAACTCCGTCGCCGATCGATAGGCGCGCTCGAGACGCTCCGGATCGGACTGGAGGCGCGCGAGGATCGGCAGCGAGACCTGGTTCACGGACGCGGCGGCGACGGCCCAAAGCACGTCCACGGCTCGAAAGCTGAGGTTCAGGTAGCCGGCCGCCGCGTTCCCGAGGATGATCCCGCTCAGGATCGTGAAGATGCGCCGTACGGAGAAGCTCAAGAACAAGGTTCCCATCGCGTAGACGCCGAAGGCCAGCAATTCCTTCAGCTCCTTCCAGGCCAACCGAAGACGCGGCTTGGCCCCGGGGGAGAACCACAAGACGAGTGAACCGGTCAGCGCGATCAGGACTTGCTGCGATACGAGCCCCCAGACGCCCGCGCCGAGTACGACGAGCGTGATTCCGAGGACCGCGCCGAGGACGCGGCCGATCAAAGACCGCACTGCCAGCGCGCGGAAGGCGAGCTCGCGCCTGTGCCGCGCGACAAGCGTCGCTCCGAGCGCCGTGCACGGAAGTCGAAGCGCCGCCCCGACGAGGATCGGCCCGGCGTCAGGCTTGTGCACCAGGTGAGCAAAGAGGGTCGATGACAGGCAGCAGAGCGCGAAAAGAGCCCCGCTCAGGGCAAACGTGAAGGCAAAGGCGGTGTCGAAGTGGCGCTGGGTGGCGTCCTCTCGCTGCACGAGCGCGTCGTGAAAGAGCATGCTGACGACGACGTCCAAGAGCTCGATGAGCGCGAGCACAATCGAGAAGACGCCGAAGTCTGCCGCCGAGAGGAAACGCGAGTAAACGATGAGCGACGAGAACGAGACGAGCGCGAGCCCGCCGCTCTCGAGCACGCTCCACAAGACGGATCGGGCCGCCCTCGACCGATCGACCGTCATGCGCGCTTTCGTTTCGCGTGGGTGAAGCGGTTCTTCACCTCTTCGATTTTGTCGCGGACGGCTTGCGCTGGAGCCGACCGATTGGCGCGCACGCCGTAGAGCGCGCGGGCGACCGAGGGGGTCGCCGCGGCCAGGGCGGCGAACCATATCAAGTGGGCAGCGGTCATGCGCGGCGGTAGCCGTTCGCGGCGAAGGACGCGGATCGCACGCCGGAGCAGCAGGCCCGGCGTGTCGTCGTCGCGGCCCTCGTAGTCGAATCCCAGCCGCAAAGCCATCAAGCGATAGTTGAGGAACACGATCTCGTGATCGAGCACGTTTCCCTCCGGTACAGACACGCCTCGCTCTTCGGCGTGTCTGCGCATGAACGCGACTTCTTCCTGGCGCACGCCGATTCTCTTCGACAAACGCGAAGGATTGGCGCCGTCATGGGCCCACCGATTCGCCCCGTGCAATCGATAGCACGCGAGCGCGAGCGGAATCGTCGCGACGTCCCCGTAGACGGGCGCGACGGTATTCAATATGCCGTCGGGAGCATCCTTTGCGGTCAGCGGGAGCAGCGCGTCCAGAAACCACCGCGCGTACGCGTTGCCCGCCGTGATCGGCCAGCGGTACGTGCCCGTCGCTCGGAACGCGGCGCGCACCTGGGACGCGTTGTACTCTCGCGAGAAGTGGCAGGCGCGCCGTCCGAGGTCCCTCCCCTTCCCGTCGATAATCTTGAGGTCGTATTGCACTTTCGCGGTCGACGGAGAAAAGGCTGGGACGACATGCGACAGCGCGCCGGGTTCGAGCAAGTCGTCGGCGTCGAGGAACACGACGATCGCTCCGCTGCTGGCGGCAAAGCCATGGTTGCACGCGGCGACATGGCCCTGGTTCGGCTGGTCGACGATCCGGACGCGTCCGGCATAGCGGCGGATGACGTCGAGCGAGTCGTCCTGCGAGCCGTCGTTGACGACGACGACCTCGAGTGGAGCGTAGTCTTGCGATAGAGCCGATTCGATGGCCGCGCCCACGTAGCGAGCGTAGTTGAAGCAAGTGATAACGACGCTGACGAGCGGTCGTGGGGCCTTCCCGGCGATTGGGTCCTTCAATGCAATCATGGCGAGGGCGCGGTGGCCCGAGCGGGGGGTATGAGCTCGCGGCTGCCGTGCGAAAGTTGCGGCATCAACCCGACCAACGCGAGCAAAAGGAAGTTTGCCTCCGGTGACAGCAGGTGCCCGCCCATGAGCAGCCAGCCGAAGAAAAGAGCGGCGCGGATCTGGGCGGGCACCGCCGGCCGACGCACCGTGGTGACGAGGAGCGCCATGAACATGCCAAAGCCTGCGGATCCATACTCGAAGAGGAGCTTGGCCCAGGTGGGATCGTGAAAATCGTACCCTTGGGCCTCACGCGATATCGTGCCGGGTCCGTGGCCGATCCATGCGGTCCAGGGTTCGGTCCCGATCGTGTCGCGGATCAGTCGGAGCGGGGCGATGTATCGGATGTAGCCGCTGCTCCGCTCCGAGCTGAACTCGGTCGCCCGCCCGAGCGTGTAGGACAGGTTGAGGGCGTCGCCGAAGACCGCGATCGCCACGCCGCCGAGGACGAGAAGGACGATTAGCCGTAGGAGCGTCTTTCGGCCGAGAGGAAAGAGCGAGCCCAGAAAGAGCGCGAGAATGCCCGTACCGGAATACGTGAGGAGGAGCGCCAAGCCGTACGAAGCGAACCGGAGCAGCCGACGGAACGACACGGCCTCGACGAGGAGCGCGAGCGCCATGACAAATGAAAACCCGGAGGGCTCCCGAAAGAAGAAGCCGTTCGACTTGTGCCGGGCGCCCACGGCGATCACGGTGTTGAAGCCAGTCGGCCCCCGCAGAAAAACCGGGACGTACCGCGTGAAGTCGAAGAGCCAGTCGGCGTGGATCGCGTACTGCGCGAAGAATTGAACGATGCCGGCGAACGCCGCGAAGAGCGCGACGTCGAGGAAAACCCGCGGTACCCAGGCGGGGTCCGAATTGATCGAATTTCCCGGCCGCAAAACGAATGCGTACGGGAAGTACATGACGCCGATGAGCATCAACGATGCAAAAGACGTCCGGCGCTCGTTGGCCAACGCGCTCACTATCGCGACGCCGACGCACCCACCGTAAAGCATGAGCCTGGACGGAGACAGGAGAAGGGCTCCGGAAAGAACGGCGGCGCCGAGAAACGCGTACATCCCGATCCATGCCGCGTTGAGCGAATAGGTCGTGAAGTTGACGCCGAAGCGCTCGAGGAGCGTCGTAGATATCAAAAGGAATACGAAGGCCCAGCGCAAAATGGGCGTCTTCACGCGCGGCGCGGTCAGAATGGGGGCGGCGAGGGCGCGTTCGCCGGCGAAGCTGGAGTCCGCGGACATGGTCCCGTGCTCACCGCTGCCAAACGCGGATGTATTCGATTTCCAGGGACGCCGGGAATCGCGTTTCTGTCGTCGGCGGCCCGGGCCACTTGCCGCCGACCGCTAGGTTCGCGAGAACGTGCGCCGGGCCGCCGTCCGTGCCGTCGTCGTGCTTCCAGGGGTACGCTCGCTCGACGATTTCGGCGCCGTCGACGAAGTGCCGCACGCGGCCGGGTGTCCACTCGGCCGTGAACACGTGGAAGCCGTCGGCGTAATCGACGCCCGGACTGTACGCGTGCTTGCGATCGAGCTTCGATTGGGTCTCTTTGCCCTCGGCGCCCACCCCGTGAAGAAAGTGGAAGCTTCCGCGGGTCGCGTCCGGGCCATTGTCGACAATCTCCACTACGTCGATTTCCGGCGGCCACTTCTGATCTTCGGGGTTGAGCCAAAACGCAGGCCACAACCCGCGGCCTCGCGGCACCTTCATCCGAGCCTCGAAGACGCCGTATTTGCCCGTCCAGCGGGATCGGAGCATCCCGCTCTCCACGCTCCCCGGCGCGAGCGGACCTACGAGGCGGGCCACGAGGGACAGACCGCTTTCGGTGAACAGGTGGTTGCCGTTGTCGCGATAGCGTTCCCACTCGTCACCCAGGTGGTCGAGCGTTCCTTTGGCATAGACAAAGCGCGTATGGAATTCGGCGCGCAGCGCTTCGTCGCTCCGGATGACCGTGCGAAAGTCCCAATTTTTGGCGAGCTTGTACCCGCTGGCGAGGACTGACTCCAGTGCCTCTGCGTCGGAGCCGGTCCGCGCCGATTGCGTCGAGCCGGAACGTGACACGCACACGGCGCCCACCGCAATCGGCGCGGCGAGAAGGACGGTGCGCCGGGTCATCGCGGTGGGCACCTCGGCGTAGCGCTCGAGGCCGTCCTCCGGAGAAGGCTCCACCGCGGGTCGGCTCGGCGGCCGCGTATTCGAGATTCGCGGCCCCCGGAGGCGTCCCGCCCGCGTCTGCAAGTAAACACTCTTGGTGGCCCGGCCGATGTCCGTCCACTCCGTATCCGGCGATCGGGATTTGGGCTCGAGCGGATGTTCGATCGCCCGCGCCAGCGCGTCCGCCATGGCGCGGGGGTCGTTCGGTGGGACGAGCGCGCCGTGGACGCCGTCGACGAGGTCCTCGGCAAAGACTCCGACGCGCGTGGCGATGACCCACCGGGAGAGTGATTTCACGAGGAAGTAAACGCCGCTCGCGTCGATGTGCCGATACGGAAAGACAAAGCAGTCGGCGACGGCGAAAAGATCCGCCATCTCTTCTTCGGACAATCGTCGAGGCCAGATTTCGATCGTCGTCCCGAGACGAAGCTCCTCGATTCGTTCTTGAAGCGGGGTGATGTCCATCTGCGGTCTTCCGGCCACGATGAACCGCGCATTCGCGCGCTGAGCCTCGGACAGCATGCCGACGGCTTCGATCAGAACGTCCGCGCCCTTGTATCTCTTGATTTCCCCGAAGAGGACGAAGGTCCGACGCGCGTTGAGCGAGCGTGCCCCTGCGACGGTGCGCGACGGAGCGCGCAGGCGCAAGGGGCCATGCGGGACGACTACGACCTTTTCCTCGGGGATCCCCCTGCGGATCAAGATCTGTCGTCCGGCGCGGGTATGCACGATCACCCGGTCGCACAACTTGATGGGCAGGTCGAACGCCAGTCGCTGCGACAACGGCACACGGTCGTTGTTGAACGGCAGTGTGTCGTGAACGGTGATGACGACGGGGCAGCGCCGCCGCAAGAGCAGAAGTGCGAGTGCGTCGAGCAACGGGACGATAGCCCACTGGAAGTGAACGACGTCGGGCTTGGAGTCCATCGCGCGCGCGACGAGCGTCGCCAGCCCCGAGCCATGCGCGAGCCCCTTGGCGAAGGCTCGCAGCGCGCTCGGCAAGTTGGTCCATTGATCTACGTTCTTGTAGAAAAACGGGTCCACGCGCTCCGGCGCAAGCTCGGCCCGATCGCCAGGACGCACCGGGCGCACCGCCCAGGTGGGCTCTACGCCGACCGAGAGCAAGCCGCCCGTCAGGGCGGCGTCGTAAGGCGCCGTGAAGAGGGACGGATCGACGAGCAGAACGCGCAGGGGTCGGGCTGCGTCCGGTCTCGCCGAGACGGACTGCGACGCAGTCCGCGCGGGCGAGAGAGAGTCGGTCACGGACCCACCTTGACGAACGCGGCGACGCTCGGCACCGTGCCGTTCAGCGCGAACAGCATGTAGTAGCCGGGCGGCGCGAGGTTGGCGTTGGCCGGCACACTGACGGAATAGCCCCCGGCTCCGGTGGACGTGGACGGCGCTGCCATCCAGCGTTGATCGGTGTTCACCGTATGAGTGATGGCCGACATGCGAATCCAGCTGAAGCCGGTGACGGTCCCCGACGTAGACACGGCGATGGTGGATCCGTAGCTGGCCGCGTTCGGCGCGCTCGTAATCTGAGGACGGCTTCCTTGGAAGAGGTACGGAGGACTGTAGACCTGCGCGTCCGAGTGGTTGGCGTTGCACCCGGTGCCGCAGAGGCCACCCCCGCCCACGAACACACGGCCGTCCGGCATGAGAAGGGCGACCGAGTGGTACGTGCGCGGAACATCCATCGGGAGCAGATCCGTCCAGGTTTGGGCGACCGGATCGAACACCTCGGGCGTGAGGACCGCGCCCACGTCGCTGAACGCCAGGCCGTTGTCGAGCCCACCGAAGACGAGGACTTGGCCGTCCGGCAAGAGGACCCCGCTGGCGTATGCGCGCGCGTGGTTGAGCGGAGCGATCTTCTGCACCGCCGGCAGCCCCCCGCCGCTTATGTCGATGACGTAGGCGCTCGCGCTCGAAGGCGTCACGTCGGCGCCCGGCCCGTCGTAGTTGGTGTTGCCTCCCGCCTTCAGCAGCTTTCCGACGTCGAACATCACCGTCACGTCGTTTTGGCTGAACGTGTCGTCGCCGCGGGTGCCGGCCGACTGAATGCTTCCGCCGTCGGCCAGGTCGTAAAACTGCATGTTGGGCGTGGGACCGGGGACGAAGATCAGTCCGTTCGGTGCGACGAAGAGGCGTGGGTGCTCCTGGGATCGATTCGTGGGATCGGCGGTGAGGATCGGATCCATCACCGCCCCGGGCACCGTCTGCCAGGCGCCGCCGGGGGTCCATATCTCCCCGGTTCCGTCCAGACCCGACAGGCGATTGCCACCGAGGGTGAAGACCCGCCCGTCGGGGAGGGTCACCGACACGGGGTACCAGCGGGGCTGGTTCATGAGCGCGTCTGCACTCCAGGTGGCGGCGAGCGAATCGTAGAGGCTCGTATTCGCCACGTCGGGGCCTCCCCCGTTGATCAAGAGCCGTCCGTCCGCGAGCATTGCCGTGCCCGGACAGAACATGTCGTGGCTGGTCTGGGTGACGATGCTTCCGGTCGCGGTCAGGGTCTGGGGATCGAACACGTTGACGTAGGTTTGCGGCGCGTCCGGTGACCCGTACCCGTCGGGCTCCCACGACGCCCAGGTGAGAAGGCTGCCGCTCGGGAGCATCGCGGCCGCCACCGGGATCGACGGCAGCGGGATGATGGGGGTCCACGCGCCCAAGTCCGCGGGGTCATTCGAGGCCGGCTGGATCGCCCAGAGTTGGTTGGGCTGACCGGTGCACGGGTACTGGTCGATGCCTGCGCCGTCGATGATCTGCGCTCCGACGACGTCCAGGCAGAACCGACTTTGGGTGGCGACGAGTGGGGTCGTGCTGCTCGTGCTGCTTGCGCTCCAGATCTCGCCAGGCACCCCCCCGCTCGAGCATGTCGTTACCGACACCGGTTGGCCCGCGGTGGTGGGCGCGGACGCGGTGTTCAGGCACATCGTCGGCTGGAGCAGCGAGACGATCTGGAAGCCACCCGAGACCGATTTGAACTGCCACTTTTGTGATGTATTGCCAGCGCAGGTCTGCTGTACGGCGGCGGTGCCGTCGATGCCGAGGCAAAGGCTGCTGTTCTGCGCGACGAGCGTGACGACGGACGGCGCAATCGTCCAGCTTTGGTCGGGCTGCCCGCTGCAAGGCGCCTGGTCGATGACCGCACCCTCGGCAAGCGACCCACCGCTGACGTCGATGCACTGCTGCGTGTCGGCGGCCGCGATGGCGATGTTGGCGGCCGCGCCGATAGCCGAGCTGGCGCCCGCCGCGGTCGTGCTCCAAACTTGTCCGGGTCCGCCGCCGCTCCCACAGGGGATGACGGCCAGCTGAATGCCCACGGCGATCGAGTCGCCGGGTACAGTCAGGCATTGGGCCGGGTCGAGCGCAGAGGCGATCGTATACCCCCCCGACGCGGGGCTGAACGACCACTGCTGCGCCGGCGCGCCAGTGCACGCCTGCTGCACGGCGAGACCCCCGGCGATGCCAAGGCACGCGCCGCCGTTGCCTGAGACCAACGAGACGAGCGACGGAGCCAGCGGCGGGCCCGAGGGAGCCGCGCTCACCTGCTGTGTCCCGTCCGCCGCCGCGTCGGCGGAACCGGTAGCCGTCACGAGGGTCCAGGCCTGGTTGGGCTGTCCACTGCACGGCCACTGGTCGATCGCGGCTCCGTCGGCGATCGACCATCCCCCTACATCGAGACACTGCTTGGTGTCGCCGGCGACGATGTTCACGTATGCGCCCGCCGTTTGCGTCGTCCACACGTCCCCGGATCCGGCGCCGGTCGAGCACGTGGCGATCGCGAGATCCAAGCCCTCGGTCGTCGAGTCGCCAGGAACATTGAGGCATTGGGTCGGGTCGAGCGCGGAAGTGATCTGGTATCCGCCCGGCACAGCGGTGAACGACCACTCCTGGGCGGGCGCGCCCGTGCACGTCTGCTGCACCGCGAGGCCGCCCGACGAGGCCAGGCACTTGCCGCTGTTTTGCGAAACAATAGAGACGACGGGTACCGAGGAAGCGGCTCCTACGTCGGCATCCGCATCTGCGGGGATCACCGTGGCATCGGCGCCTGCCGCCTCTACGGTGCCGTCCACCGACGCGTCGGCAGAAGAGGTAGGCGACTGCAGCGTCCAGCCCTGATTCGGCTGCCCGTTGCAAGGCCATTGGTCGATCACCGCGCCGTCGGTCGTCGACCACCCGGCCACGTCGACGCACTGCTGGGTGTCGGCAGCGACGATGTTCACGTATGCGCCGACCGTCTGGGTCGTCCACACATCCCCTGTTCCCGCGCCGCTCGAGCACGTCCCGACGGCCAGCTGCAACCCCTCGGTCGTCGAGTCGCCCGGTACGTTCAGGCACTGGGTCGGGTCGAGCGCGGAAATGATCTGGTATCCGCCCGCAACGGCGGCGAACGACCAACCCTGGCCGGGCGCCCCCGTGCACGTCTGCTGCACGGCGAGTCCGCCGGACGCCCCCAGGCACTTGCCGCTGTTTTGCGACACGATCGAGACCGGTGCCGCCTCTGCGTCTGCTGCATCGGCCGCGGCCTCGGCCGCTGCGTCGGCGGGAGGCGCGACGGGCTGGAGCGTCCAGCCCTGATTCGGCTGCCCGTTGCAAGGCCACTGGTCGATGACGGCGCCGTCGGTCGTCAACCACCCGGCCACGTCGACGCACTGCTGGGTGTCGGCGGCCACGAGGTTCAGATACGCACCCGCCGTCCGCGTCGTCCAAACGTCCCCTGTTCCCGCGCCGGTCGAGCACGTCGTTACCGCGAGCTCCACTCCCTCGGTTGTCGTGTCCCCCGGAACGTTGAGGCACTGGGTCGGATCGAGCTCCGAGACAATCTGGTAGCCGCCGGACACCGTAGCGAGCGACCACGCTTGCGCGAGCGCGCCCGTGCACGTCTGCTGCACCGCGAGTCCACCCGATGCGCCCAGGCACTTGCCGCTGTTCTGCGAGACGATCGACACGAAACCAGCCGTGACGCCGCTGCGCGTCGAGGCCAGACCCGCGCCGCTCGGCGAAGAAGAGCCGCAGCCGAAGACTGAGACCACCAGCGCCGCGAGGGCGATCCGTGTCAGTCCGTTTAGGGCCCCCGCTCGCGACCAGTGAACGCTCATGTTTGCTGCTCCGATGGCTCTTTCGACGCGTCGCCGGGTCGCGTCACGCATTCAAGGGTCGTTGACCAAAATGCCGTACCTGGCGGCGACCCCCGACAGCTGGTGGACATTGTTCGTCGCCAAGGCACGGGGGGTATGTTCGAGACGAAGGACCGCGACGACGAAGTCGGCCAACGCGGACAGGACGAACGTATCGGACACGGCTGGATAGCTCGGCGCCTCGATCAGGACGAAGTCGTACTGGCCGCGCACCTCCTCCACGAGCTGGAACATGGCCTCCGAGGAAAGAATGTCGGTCGACGAACCGCGGCCGCTCGGCATCGTGTCAAACGCTTGCCCGGGCGCCACCTCCACCTTGCGAATGACGTCGCGCCACACTTTGTGACCCTCGAGGACGTCGCCGAGCCCCGGGTCGCCGGCGGCCTTGCCCGGCCGGCCGCCCTGCCCGATGCCGCAATCGACGAGGAGGGCCGACCGGCCCGTTCGAGCCAGGAGAGACGCGAGGAAGAATGCGCAGGTCGTCTTGCCGTCCCCTCGGCAGGGCGACGTGAAAAGAACGATGTTGCCCCTCTCGTTTCGGCACGCGCCGTAGAGGTACGCCCGTAGCGTGCGAAAGGCCTCGATACACTCGGGGGCAGTGGGATCGCGCTTCGTCCCGACGCGAGGGATCGTCGCCAAGATTGGCACGTCCGCAAAATGACGGTGCACGTCCGCGACGTGTTGCAGGCGACCCGAGAAGAGTCCGCGTGCGACGACGATCATCATCCCAAGGAGCAGCCCGACGGGTGCGCTGGCGAGACCGAGAAGCACGCGAGGGACCTCCTCGAAGGGGACCTCCGGTGCGTCGAGGATTCGATTTTTCGAGATCGTGGAGGCCTTGACGAGGGCTGCCTCTTGTTGACGTCGAAGAAGCTGGGAATAGAGCGCGCCGTAGACCTCGGTCTCTCGAGTGAGCTGGACGAGACCGAGCTCCGCGCTCGGCACCGTCTTCAGCTTCTTTTGGTACTGCTCGATGATCTCGTCCAGCGCGCGAAGAGAGCCGTGCGCGCGCTCGAGCCGAGACGAGACGTAGCCGCGAATCGTCTGCAGCTGTGCGTCGACTTTTGCCCGCTCGTCCTGAACTTCGCGTGCAGGGGCTTTGAAACGTGCTTCCGCCTCGGTGACCTTCTGCTGCGCCAGCGACAGGGCGGAGGCGAGGCCCAAGAGGACGGGGTCCTCCTTGGCTTCCCCGACCATGAACGCTTCGACGGGGGGGTTCGGCCCCTCGAGCCGCTTTTGGACCGAAGAGAGCGATTCGACGTCCAGCTGCGACTGGACGCGCTGCTCCTCGTAATGGCTTATCTGCTCGATCATCGCGGTCGCCTCGTTGTCGAGGACCACGTCGCCATTCTCGGCGCGGAACGCCGCGAGCTTGCCCTGCAGGTCGTCCAGCTTCGCGCGGGTCTTCTCGACCTCCTTCGCGACGAAGCTCTCGGCCGCCGCCGCGTTCTCGGTCTTCCAAGACTGGTGCTCCTCGAGATACCCGAGGATCAGGCGGTCGAGAAACGCCGCACTCTTTCGCGGCGACCGGTCGGTGAAGTGCAAGTTCACCACTTTGACGAGGTCGCTGACCGTCGTGGACGACTTGTTCACCGGCACGGTGACCTCGAGCGCCTTGAGGGCCGCGTCCACCGTATGGTCGACCGAAGCGACTTCGACATCGTACTCGGCGCCTGGACCTGGCCCGCGTTTCGTTCCCGGCAAAAATCGGATCGTCAGCGACTCGCCTTGAAACTGGCCGCCGAGCCGTCCGGTGCCGAGCAGCCGATCGTCGCTCCGCAGTTCGTAGTCGACGTTCGTCGTGAATCGAACGCGGAAGGTCGCAAACTCCCGCGAGCGATCCGTCAGCGAGGCGTCGGCCACCGACAACTCGTCGGCCGCTTCGTCGAGCATGCCCATCGAGCGACGCGAAAGCAGCCAGCGCCAGTACCTCGGAGGCGACGATCCGGGGCGCTCGACGTTGGCATTCAGGCCCGTCGCCAGGACCGAGCGCGTGACGAGCGATCGACTCGTGAGGATCTCGATCTCGCTTCCGAGATCGCCGTGCGCGCCCGGGGCGAGATCGAGCTCTTCGCTGGTGGCGCTCACCTGCCGATCCTTGTCTTCGAGCTCGCCCAAGTAGAGGCGGGCCGTCGCCGCGAAGCGCATGTGAGAAAAGAGGACCAGGCCCATTCCCAGGGCGAACGACGCCCCCGCGACGGCGAGCGCGAGCCGGGCGTGCCGGCGGAGAATCTCGAAGATCTCCGAGAACTCGATCCCGTCGCGCGCGGCGAGCTCCGCGACCCTCACGGGCACGGATGTTCGCGGCAGCGGCTGAACGGACGCGGGCGCGACGTCGCCCGATGATGACTGCGATAACGACTTCATGGGCGTCAGTGCGTCGAGAGGTACTTCAGTTGCACGAAGGGCTGGAGGATTCCAGCGACGGTTTCGAGAAACGGGATGAGAGCGGTCAAGGCCTGGTTCCAATCGGAGATCGCGGTCGGCGGGACGTACACGACGTCGCCCGGTGCGAGATCGAACGGGGCCGCTTCCCCCCGCAGGATCGCCCGCACGTTGACGATGAAGAGCTCTCCCCGATCGCCTTCGCTCCGGATCACGTGAACATCCGAGAGCCTCGCCAGAAATTGCTCGCTCTGCCCGAAACCGCCCCGCGCGAGTGCCTGCAGGAGCGTGAGCCGGCCGTTGGTGAACGGAATCGCGCCACCGGAGGGATTGCTCCCGCTCACGCCTCCGAACAGAAAGGCCTGATCGTTCTGATGATCGGGGATCATGACGACGTCCCCGGACATCAGCCGAATGTTCTGCTTCAGATCGCCGTCGAGCACGAGGCGTCGAAAGTCCACCGGAAGCTTCTTGCCCTTGCGGGCGATGAACGCCGTCGTGAGGCTCGCGCGCTCGAGGTCCACCGATCCGCCCAGGCTGAGCCCCTCGAGCAGACCGAGAGGCCGGTCGGAGTATTTGAGCCCTGGGTTGGTGAACTGGCCGAGGAGGTAGTATCGAATGTTGCCCGCGAAGACCAGCTGGACCGCGACCCGAGGGTCCTTCAGATAGACGGCCAATTTGTCTTGAAGGAGGGCGCGGATCTCCTCGGCGGTTCGGCCCCCCACAGGGACGGATCCGAGGAGCGGAAGTTGGATCGTCCCGTCGTTGTCGACGAGCAACCCGACGGGGCGGCCCGTTTGGGCGGCCATCCCCATGGGGACATAGGGGGCGATCGATAGCTCCGGGTGGTCGTAAACCACGACCAGCAACGTGTCTCCTGCGCCGATGCGATATGCGTCCCCCTCGCGATCGCCCACGACCGCGGACAGGAGCGCGGGGTCGAGCTCGGCTTCATGATGCGAAACGACGGCGCTCGGTATGGCCTTGACGGTGACCGGTGGCCGCCCGCAAGCCTCTCCGAAAGACATACAAAAGATGGCCAGGGCGACCGCCGCGCAGGTCCTCGACGGCGGCGCACTAGTACGCATTTCTGCCAAAGAAGCCCTTCCAGAGAGTGAGCACCAGGATCTTCACGTCCAGGTCCAGCGACCAGTTTCGGATGTAATAGAGATCGCAGGCTGTCCGCTCGGTCACGGACGTGTCACCCCGCCATCCGTTGACCTGAGCCCACCCCGTGATCCCCGCCTTGACCTTGTGACGAAGCATGTAATCGGGGATCTGCTGGCGGAACTGCCGAACGAATACCGGTCGCTCGGGACGAGGCCCGACGAGCGACATGTGACCGACGAGTACGTTCCAGAGTTGAGGCAACTCGTCGAGCGACGTCTTTCTGAGGATCGCGCCAATCGCAGTCCGGCGGGAGTCGTTTCGGGTCGTCCAGATTGCGCCCGACTGGGCTTCGGCGTCCGCGCGCATCGAACGAAACTTCAGCATCTGGAACGTACGCCCATCGAGACCCATGCGTTCCTGCACGTAGAGGACTGGACCGGGCGACGTGCACTTGACGAGCACCGCGAGGAACACCAGCAGCGGCGCCAGGAGAACCAGGCCGATCGCGGCGAGCGCAGCGTCCATCACGCGCTTGGCGAGCGCCTGCCACGCCCCGCTGGGGGCGTCGTTCAACCGAATGACCGCCATGCCTTCGAACTGCTCGACCTCGCAGCCCAACGTGACGTGATTGTGCACGTCGTGGACTACGCGAACATTGGCCGTCGAGTCGCGTAGCTGAGCCAGGATACCCGCGAGCTCGGATTGATCCTCGGGCCGAAGTGCCACGAGCACCTCGTCGGGTCGCAGGAACTCGACGATTTGTGCCGTGTCCGCGAAACGCCCCAACGCGGGAATGCCACCGGCCCACTCGGGCCGCTCCCCGTCGCGGGTCACGAGGCCTGCGACGGTCATCCCGATCTCCGGGAAGCTCTCGAACCGCAGGAGGAGACTCCGGGCCGTCTCGCCGTCGCCCGCGATGACGACCCGATGGACATCGAAGCCGCGCTTGCGGATCGCCCGAAGGACCGTCCGAAGAGTGAATCGGAACGCGGCCAGCCCGATGGCGCCGAACGTCGCGAAGTAGATCATCACGAGCCGCGAATACCTGTACGCGTCGAACAAGAATGTCAGCGCGACGAAGATCAGCACGGCAGTCGCGTGCGCCTTGACGATGAGCACCACCTCAGCCTTCCGGCGAGACATGCGCCCGGTCTGGTACGCGCCGAAAAGAGAGAGAACGGTGACCCAAAGGAGAACGATGAGCGGCACCAACGAAGCGTACGTGTCGAATGGCGGAAGAGTCTTATGGCTGAATTGCGGGGAGAACAGCCGCAAATAATACGACGCCAGCCAGACCCCGCTGATCACCAGCACGTCCGTGGTGCGAAACAGAATGTTCACAATGGCTCGGTATCCAGTCGACAAGGCTTTTCCTCCTAATTATCAGAAAGCCAATATCGTTCGGTAGACACCTAAGAAGAATGGATACGGCTGTAGCGCCTCGAGCACTCGCCGGCGCGCTCGCAGGCCGTGTCAAGCTTTCGCGGTGGGGAGCTGATAACAGCCGCCCACAGGGCGGTCAAGGGTTACGGGGGCGTTCTGCAAATGGGTTCCCAGATGCCTTCAAGTCTGAGTCGTATTTCAGGCCCAATCGGCCGACTGGCACACCGCCTTTGAGTGCACGACACTAAAATGTCACGAGTGAGGCACTTTGTTTTTAAGATACGGAAACCGGTGGCCACTTGAGTGATCGCGCCTTCCGTGCCGTGAGATGGGTCCTCTTGGGAGCAACCGCGCTCGCGGCCGTCGCGGCCGCTGTCGTCGAGGCCGCGCACGATCGATCGGTTCTCGGCACGCGTGCGTCCTATCGGTGCCCGATGCACCCGGACGTGGTGGCGCACGCGCCCGGCGCCTGTCCCATTTGCGGTATGGCCCTCGAGCGAGCCGCTGTGGATTCCGACAAGTTTGTCGTTTCCACGTCGCCAAGTCCGCCGCGGCAGGGACAGTACACCATTCGGGAGGTGATTTTTACCGATACCATTCGAGCTGCGGCCTGGGTCGAGGCCCGCGGTGTCTTGACCGCCCATATGTCCGATGACGAGATCGCGACGTTGCGGCCCGGCGCGATCGGACGATTCACTCTGGCGTCCTCGCCCGGCGAGAGCGCGGACGCCCAACTGAGCGCCGAGCCGGTTTCTGCGTGGGACTGCTGCACCTCAAGCGTTCGTTTTCGGGTCGACGCGTCCGACTCTCGACTCGCTCGGGGAGCTACCGGGTGGCTGGGGTTCCCCCCGAAGGTACGGCGCGAGCTCCTCGTCCCCGCGGCGGCGGTCCTGTACGCGCCCGGTGGCCCGTACGTGCTGGCCGCGGGGCCCGACGGCGGAGTGCCGGCCCCGCGATTGGTGCGCCTCGGCAAGGTGTTCTCGGGAAACGCGGTCGTGCTCGGAGGCTTGTTCGAGCGCGAGTCGGTCGTGACGAGCGGCGTCTTCTTCATCGACGCCGAGCGAAAGCTCCAGGGCGGCGACGGTCCCCAGGCCGGCGAGATGCCATGATCGGCCGCTGGGTCGCGTGGAGTGCTCGGCACCCGTGGCTGGTGTTCGTAGCGGCCCTCCTGCTGGCGACCGCGGGAGGGGTCGCGGGACGCGCTCTGTCGCGGGAAGTGGTCCCCGATCTCTCCAATCCACAGATCGCGATCGTCGCGACCTGGATGGGCCACCCGACCGTGGATGTGGAAGCGTCGGTCACGCAGGTCCTCACGCGCGCGCTCGATGGGCTGCCCGGGTCGACCGCGGCGCGCGGTGTGTCCATGTCCGGCATGGCCCACGTGGAGGTGCTCTTCGAGTCCTCGAGCGCTCTCGAAGCAGGGCGGCGGGCCATCGTCGAACGGGTGGCAGCCGCAAGGGAAGCCCTGCCGCCGGCGGTCCGCCTCGAGGTTGGACCGGCGGTGTCCAGTACGAGCTGGGTCTTTCAATATGCACTGATTGACCGCTCGCAGCGCTCGACGGCGTTGTCGCTGAGGCGATGGCAGGACACCGTCCTGCGTCCGGCGCTCGCCGCACTCCCTGGTGTCGCGGAAGTGGCCTCCGTGGGGGGCGGCGTCCGGCAAGTTCGGATCACCATCGAGCCGATGCCGCTCGCGAACGCAGGGCTCGCCTTCACAGATGTCGCCGACGCCGTCCGGCAGGCGCTCGAGCCGCCTGGCGCGAGCCTGGAGACGCTGCGAAACGTGGCGCTCTCCCCCCCGGCGGTGCGCCGCTGCGTCTCGGCGACGTCGCCAACGTTCTTCTCGACGACGAGATGCCAAACGGCGTGGCCGACCTCGACGGGACATCGGCGGCGGTCGGAGGGGATCGTGCTGGCCCGCAAGGACGCGAGCCTCCTTTCCGTCGTGGGGGAAGTGAAGCGCACGTTGACCGCGGCGGCGAGCTCGCTTCCGCCGCACGTCGAGATCGCCACGGTCTACGATCGAACGGAGCTCGCCCACCGCGTCGATCACACGCTCGTCGCCGCGCTCGGAGAGGAGGTCGCGGCCGCCGTCGCCGTGATACTCGTCTTCCTCCTGCACGGCCGGAGCGCGCTCGTGCCGCTCGTGACCCTGCCGGTCGTCGTTCTTCTCACCTTCGGGGGCATGTGGATTTTCGGAATCCCGGCGACGATAGTGAGCCTCGGCGGGATTGGGATCGCGCTCGGCATGGCCGTCGACGCCGACGTCGTGGCGCTCGAGGTCTGCCACCGCCGCATCGAGGCGCTCGATCGCACGGCGAGCGGTGAGAGGCGGGGCCGGGAGCTGCTCGCGGCGGCCCGGAGCCTGGCCCCGGCGGTCACGACATCGCTCGTGCTCACCGCCGTCGCCTTCATCCCGGTCTTTGCGTTCACGGGCGAGACGGGGCGGCTGCTCCGGCCGCTAGCGGCCACGAAAACGCTCGTCGTCGTCTCCGCCGCTCTTGTCTCGCTCACGCTCGCGCCGGCTCTCCGCGATAGACTCCTCCGCGGACGGGTCACCCCGGAGTTCGACAATCCGCTGACCGCAGCCCTCGTCCGCGCCTATCGCCCGTTCGTCGAGTTCGCATTGGCCCGGCCCGCCTTGACGATCGCAACCGCCGCGATAGCCGTCGCGTCCTGCCTTCCGCTCCTCGCGCGCATCGGGGGCGAGTTTCTTCCGCAAATCGACGAGGGCGACCTCTTGTTCATGCCCACTACCGGGCCCGGTGTCCCGCCCGGGCAGGCGGCCGCCGAGCTACGGCGACAAGACCAGACCATCGCCGCCTTTCCCCAGGTGCGCACCGTGTTCGGCAAAGTTGGGCGCGCGGACACCGCCACCGACCCGGCTCCCTTCTCGATGGCCGAGACAATCGTACGGCTCAAACCGCAATCGGCCTGGCCCACGATGGCGCGGACCCGCTGGTATTCGCGGTGGGCGCCGCGGGCTCTCGCCCAAGTCCTCGCATGGGCGTGGCCCGAGCGGACGGCAGAGACCCCCAGCGAGCTCGCCGACTCCCTCGACCGGGCCGCACGCCGCGCCGGCTGGACGAACGCCTGGACCGCGCCCGCGCGAGCCCGCATGGAAATGATGTCGACCGGTATCCGCACGCCGGTGGGGGTTCGAGTCGTCGCCTCGGACCCAGCCAGGCTCGAAGCGATCGGGACGGCGCTCCGGTCGCTCGCGATGGGGGTGCAAGGAGCGCGCAGCGCCGTCTTCGAATCGCTGGGAGGCGAGACCCAGCTTCGGTTCGCCGCGGACCCGATGGCTCTGGCCGAGCACGATGTGGACCCGGGGCTCGTCCAATCGACGGCGGATCTGGTCCTCTCGGGGGGACACATCGGCGACATCCTGTACGAAGGCGTCCCCATACGGGTCCGAGCGGGCCTCGGAGGGCCGGGTATCCGCGGACAGGCAGATACGCTGCGCGACATCACGGTTCGGTCGGCCGGCGTTCTGCGCGGGCAGCCCGTCGCGCTCGCGCTGCTCGGACGTGCCGTCTACGAGCGCGCACCCGTGATGATCCGAACGGAAAATCGCGAGCGCGTCGCCTACGTCTACGTCGACTTGAGCGAAGGCGTGGACCCCGTTCGGTACGTGGAGAGCGCACGCCGCGCGCTAGAGGCCGCAGTCGCGGCAAACCGACTCCACCTGCGTGCCGGGGAGCGGATCGAGTGGGCGGGGCAGCATCTTCTCTTCGAAGCGGGGGCGCGGCGGCTGAGATGGATCGGCGCGATCGTCGTCCTGTCGATGCTCGGGCTGCTCGCGGTCCAGTTTGGAAGCGTCACCGAAGCGCTCATCGTCAGCCTTTCGGTGCCGTTCGCCCTGGTGGGAAGCGTGTGGACGTTGTTCCTTCTGGGGTATCCGCTCTCCGCGCCGGTCTGGGTCGGCCTCCTCTCTGTCGTCGGTCTCGCCACGCAGACCGGAGTCGTGATGATTGTCTATATCGACGAGAGCTTCTACGCGCGCGTCCGCGAAGGACGGATCCTCAGCCGCGCGGATATCGTGTTCGCCCACGCCGACGGGACGGTCAAACGCCTCCGGCCGAAGGTCATGACCATCGCGGCGATGGGCGCCGCGCTCCTGCCGCTCCTTTGGAGCGACGGTGCCGGTGCCGAGGTCATGAAGCGCGTGGCGGCACCCATGATCGGCGGGGTCGTCACGAGCGCGTTTCTGACGCTGGAGGTACTTCCTGTCATCTACACCATGTGGCGCTTCCGGCAGCTCCGCCAAGCCCAGCGTGCCGGCGTCTCGATCGAAACGGTGGCGGGAACCATGCCGGGCTGGAGACGAAGCCGATTCGTGTGGCAAAGTGGACGGCCGGTCCGCCGCGATGCTTGACGCTTTCTTTGCGCAGCCAGCAACGTCGACCACGACTGGATTTGTACGCTCCACCAGCAACCAGGGCGGCTCGATCGAATCCGCGGACGCGAGCGCGTGCCGCGACGTGATTTTTGCTCGGCCCCCCCACATGGCAAGATGGTACGCGTACCATCGCGTTTGCCGCGGAGTAGCTCGCTCATGATCCGAAACGTGACTTCCATCGCGGTGCTCGCCGCGGGTTCCCTTCTCGTCTTCGCGTGCGGCACCGGATCGTCCGATGGGGGGGCGACAGACGGCGGGGGCCCCAACTCCGCGCCCAGCAGCGGTGGATCGGGCGGCTACTCGGGTAGCTCGAGCTCCGGCGGAGGTGCATTCGGGACAACCGGGTCGAGCAGCGGCTTCGGGGCGTTCGGGTCCAGCGGCAGCTCCGGCGCGTTCACCTCGGGCGCCGGCGGGTCGAGCGGCGGCTCGGGTTCGAGCGGGTCGACGGCAACGCCCGTAGGGAGCTCCGGCGCCGGCGGAAACTCCGCGTCCGGATCGAGCTCGGGACCGAGCTCGGGCTCGGGGGGCGTACCGACGTCGGGCGGTTCGAGCAGTTCTTCGGGAGGCGCCGAACAGGGCAGCTCTTCGGGCCAGGCAGCGTCCGGGTCTTCCTCCTCCGGTGGCAGTAGTGGGTCCTCGAGTGGCGGGTCCTCCTCGGGCGCCGTAGCGCCATGCACGCCGCCGACGAGTGGAAGTGCCGGGTACGCGACACGCTACTGGGACTGTTGCAAACCCTCATGCGGATCCTCGCACACGTGCGCGAGCGACGGCGTCACGCGAAACGACGGCGCGAAGGACTCCTGCCAGGGCGGGGACGCGTACGAGTGCTACGACATGTCGCCGCAGGTGGTGAGCGATTCGCTCGCGTACGCGTTTGCGGCGTACGACGGGGCGAGCTGCGGGACGTGCTTCCAGCTCACTTTCACCGGCAAGTCCAACGATGGCACCATGGATACCGGTTCCCAGGATATCTGCGGAAAGAGCATCATCGTCCAAGTGGTCAATACCGGCGGCCTCCAGTCCGGCCAGTTCGACCTCCTCATTCCCGGCGGCGGCGTCGGCGCGAACGACGCGTGCGCCAGCCAGTGGGGCGTTTCGTCGTCTCAGCTGGGGGTCCAATACGGTGGGCTCATGCTCCAGTGCGAGCAGCAGGACAACTACAATTATTCGGAATACCCCGCGTGCACGACCAGCGCTTGCCAATCCATATTCTCGAAATCGGCGACCATGGAGACTGGCTGCGAGTTCATCATCAACTGGATGAAGGGCGCGAACAATCCGAGCATGAAGTACACGCAAGTCAGCTGCCCGAGCCAGCTCACGAGCATCTCGGGGCTGTAGGGACCGGTGCGCCCCGGGCCGGAGAGACCGCGCGGCAACGTCGCCGTAGTATGACGGGTGCGCGCCCGACCCCCTGGGTGATCGAGGACTTCCGTGCCAGCCGTCCCTGCTCGACCGATGCGAACTGGGCTCGTCCTCTCGGGCGGAGGCGCCCGAGGCGCCTATCAGGTTGGCGCGCTCCGGGGGCTCGCGGAGATCCTGCCGAAGTCGCGCGCGCTGCCATTTTCGATCCTCGCGGGCGCGTCCGCAGGCAGCATCACGAACGCCTTTCTCGCGGCCGGGGCCCAAAACTTCCCGCTCGCGGTCCGCAAGCTCGTCGAGTTCTGGAGCCGGATTGCCCCGAACGACGTCTTCCGGACCGACCCGCCCACGCTCGCCCGCGGCGCTGCCCGCTGGGCGGTGGACCTCACGTTGGGCGGCTGGATCGGCAGCGGTCGCGGAAAGTCGCTTCTCGTGAGTGATCCGCTCCGAGCGCTGCTCACCGAGCGGCTCGACGTCGAAGCGATCCGCGAGAACATCGAGCGCGAGCTCGTGCACGGCATCGCGCTCACAGCCACGAACTACCGCACGAACCTCGCGGTGACGTTCTTCGATGGCGCCGACGGGATTGCGCCCTGGGGCCGATCCACGCGCATCGGACTTCGGCAGCGTCTCACAATCGATCACATCATGGCATCGAGCTCGATTCCAATCTTCTTTCCCGCGATCCAAATCGGAGGCCACTACTATGCGGACGGGTGCGTGCGACTGACTACGCCGCTCAGCCCCGCCATTCATTTGGGCGCCGACAGGATTCTCGCCATCGGCGTTCGTCGGCCGGGACCGCAAGACGGCGCCGAGGTCTCCGGACCGCCTGACGACGACGAGTACCCGACGATGGCCGAGACGGCGGGCTTGTTGCTCAACGCTCTCTTTCTCGAAGCGCTGGAGAGCGACGTCGAACGATTCGAGCGGATAAACCGCACGATGAGCCTCGTGCCCGAAACGACGCGGGCGAGCGACGCGGGGTTCCTTCGCTCGATTCCGCTCTACCTCCTGCGCCCTTCGCGCGACCTCGGAGAGCTCGCGACGGGCGCGATCGATCGCCTCCCCTACGTCGTCCAACACCTCTTCCGCGGCCTCGGCGTCACAGACCGGACGGGTGCGGATTTGCTCAGTTACTTTGCGTTCGACGCCGACTACGCGTCCAAGCTCCTGGCGCTCGGTTATTCGGACGTCCTGGCTCGGCGCGACGACCTCATCGCATTTCTCGCGCCCGGCTGAGAACGCCGGAGCGGTCGCCGGAAACGATGTCGCGTCACGCGTGCGCCCCCTCGAGCGGAGCGTGATGCGTCGGGGCCGGATCCTCGGCGACGGTCCTTTTTGCGAAGAATAGGAACATCACGGGCACGAGGAAAAGAGAGAGAAGCGTGGACGACGTCAAACCGCCGACGACCGCGAGCGCGAGCGGACGGTTTGCCTCCGAGCCTCTTTCGAGGCCGAGCGCCGTCGGAATGAGCCCGATCACGGTCGCCAGGCTGGTCATCGCGATGGGTACGAACCGAGAGCGCGCCGCGAGGACGATCGCGTCCACCTTGTCGAGCCCCTCCCGATTGAATCGACGGTTGGCGTCGTCCACCAGAAGAATCCCGTTCGATACGGCGATACCAATCACCATCAGGATTCCCATCAATGCCGTGATCGAGAAACCTTGGCCGGCCGCCATGAGGGCGAGAACGATCCCGACGAGCGACACCGGGATGGTGAACAGCATCACGAACGGCAAACGCAGCGACTTGAACTGCGACGCCATGATCATGAATACGACCATCACGGCGAGGCCGAGCGCGAGGCCGAGACCGGAAAAGGTGGTCCGCATGAGGTCGACCTGTCCGACGAAACGGAACGCCACGTCGCGGGTCCGCGCGTCCTTCTTCAGCGCCGACTCGAGCGCGGCCGCCGCCGTGCCGAGGTCACGGCCCTCGGTCTGCATGAGCACGCGCGCGACCCGTGCGAGATTGTTCCGCTCGACGGCCACGGCCCCGACCGATCGCCGCAGGTTGCCATAGGCACCGAGGAGCACGGGCTTGCCCGTCGTGCTCACGCGGAGGGGCAGGTTGCCGAGCGCGCTCGTATCGAGGACTCCGCCGTAAAACGTGACTACGTAGTACGATTGACCGTTGTGCTCGTCGATCCACACGCCCGGCGCGTTGATGTCGCCGAGCGTCGCGTCGAGCGTCGTCTGTGCAGCGACCTGCGCGTCGGCGCCGACGAAGCCCGCCTTCTCGCGATCCGTGTCCACGTGAATCTCGGGATAGTTCAACTGGAGCGATTCCCGCACGTCCCGGATGCCGGGGACCGTGCGGGCCACGTCCGCCACCGCCCTCGCCTCTTCATCGAGAGCGTCGAGGTCGTCGTTGTGCACCTCGACGACGAACGGCGCAACGTAGCCATTCGCGAACACGCTGGCCACGAGTCCGCCCGGATATTGGAGGACTTCGACGCCGGGGAACTCGCGCGTCAGAACCTCGCGGGACTTCGCCACGAGCTCTTCCTGCGACATCTTGCGCTCTTCGGGATCCGCGTACGCGATTCGAAGATAGCCGGTGTTCGGCGCGACGTTCGGACTGACCAGCAGGCTCCTCGCGTTCTGCGGCATGCCCACGTTCGCGATCACCATCCGGACCGAGTTTTTGGGGAGCTCTCGAACCAGTGCATCGCCCATCGCGGTCATCTTCTTCGCGGCGTCCTCTACCGAGATCCCAGGCGAAAAGCGCACGTAAAGCATGTCCATCGCCTCGTCGATCTCGGGGAAGAACGTGCTCGGCAGGCGGGCCGACGCCCACCCCGACGCCGCGATCAGCACGACGGCCGCACCTACCACGAACCAACGAAAAGGAAGGACGTTCCGGAGCAAACGCGAATAGCCGTCTGCGGTGCGGTCGATGATCGCCTCCACCACCTTTCCGAGCCGACCGTGCTCGATGTGCCCCAGGTAGTGCTTGCAGGCAACGGGAGTGACCGCCATGCTCACGAAGTACGACGCGATCATCGCCACCCCCACCGTGATGGCGAGGGGTGCGAACAGCTTCCTTGCAAGTCCCGCGAGCAGGACGACCGGCAAGAGCACGGCCATCGTCGTCAGCGTCGACGCGAGCACCGGGAGAGCCACCGCGCTCGTACCGTGGAGCGCCGCATCGGCCGCGCTCATGCCCATTCGCTGGTGGCGGTGAATCGACTCGAGCACGACGACCGCGTCGTCGACCAATCTGCCCATCGCCAGGGTGAGCCCCCCCAGAGTGAACGCGTTGAGCGTCTGTCCGGTGCTGTAGAGGACGATGAGCGTGATGGCGAATGACAGAGGGATGGCGACGGACACGATGATCGTGCCTCGAACGCTCTGGAGAAAGAGGAGGATGACCATCGCGATGAGGACGAGCGCCTGAACGATCTCCTTTTTGAGGCCGTGGTATGCCGAGCGCACGAAGAGCGACTGGTCGAAGTACACTCTCGCCTGCATGCCGTGGGGCAGGTCACGCAGGCTTCCGACCACCTTCTTGACGGCGTCGACGATGTCGATCGTATTGCCGCCGGGGATTCGGAGGACGTTGAGCAAGACCGCGTCCTTTCCGTTGACCGTCAGCGACTGGGTCGCGGGCGTGCCCCCGTCGTCGACGTGGGCCACGTCGCTGATGAGAACCGGAGCGCCGCGAACCACTTTGATCGGGGCTTGTCCGATCGTCTTGACCTCGCGCGGAACCGCGTTGGTGTAGACGTTGGCGTCGAAGTTCGGCGAGATGAACTCACCGGACGGCAGAAGGGCATTGGAGGTCCTGACGGCCGCGGCGACGTCGATGGCCGTCAGGTTGCGTGCCTGGGCCTTGACCGGGTCGACGACGACATTGATTTGGCGAAGTCGGCCGCCGTCGGGTGCAGCGCTGGCGACGCCGGAGATTCCTTCGAGAAGCGGCTCGATGTTGTTGAAGGCATAGTCGTAGAGCTGCGGGCCCGTGTACCCCTCCCCGGTGACGACGACCTGACACACCGGCGCGTTCGCCGGATCGTATTGAAGGACGAACGGGGGCAAGACTCCGAGTGACTTGGGCACCGCTGCCATCGCGAACCCCGCCTGGGACTGCACGAGGGTCTGCGCGCCGCTGAGGTCCGTACCCCATTTGAGCCAGACGTAAATGACACTGAAGTTGTTGCGCGAGAGGCTTTCGACGTGATCGACGCCCGGCGTCGCGCTGACGTACTTCTCGAGGCGCCAGCTGATGGTCTTTTCGACGTCTTTCGCGGCGAGCCCCGGGCAAAGCGTACCGATGATGAGAACAGGGGGAGTCAGCTCCGGAAAGGTATCGACGGCCATCCGGGGAGTCACGACCCCCGCGAAGACCACGAGCCCGACACAGATCATCAGAATCGCAATCGGGTTGCGGAGGGAAAGAGCGGTCACGGGTGACCGTCCTTCGTTGCTTTGCCCTTGGTCGAAGCCGTCCCCTGATAGGGAACCTGCTTCACGAGGACGCGATCTCCATCCGCGAGCGTCGTCCACCCTTCGGTCACGATGGGCGTGCCGGCGCGAATCGCGGGCTCGACGAACAGATCGCTGCCGATCTCTCCCAAGATCGTCAGCCTCTGCCGGCGAACGACCTCTCCGTCGACGATAAACACCGCTGCCTTGGAGCCCGTGATCGACGCCGCGGCAAGTGGGACTTCGATGGCGGGCGTGGGGTCCCCGACTTCGATCCGGACCTCGCCGGTCGTGTTCACCGGAATCTCGCGTTTCGGGTCGGCGATATCGATCTCCACGTGGGCGGTGCGCGTGTCCGGGTCGGCGCTCGGAGAGCGCCGCGCGATGAGCGCTGCGACGGTCTGGTCGGTCGCGACGATGTGGACCTGCGCAAGGGTGCCGGGCGCCACGCGGACGAAGTCGCTCTCGGGCACGTCGAAGGCCATCCGGACGGTGCTTCGGTCGACGACCGAGACGATCGCGGTACCCGGGCGCACGAAGGCGCCGGGATCGATGGTCCGCGTGGCGATCTCGCCGTCGAATGGCGCGCGCATGATGCAATCGCCGACCTGCAGATTCATCCCGGCGAGCTTCGCGCGCTGAGCGGCGAGTTGCGCCTCCTCCGACGAGCTCTGCGCCGCCTTGATTTCGGCCTCGTTCGGAGAGACGAAGCCGCCCTCGAGCATCGACTGGATGCGGGCCGACTCGTGCGCCAGGGCCTTCTGGCGTGTGTCGATCGCGAGAGCTTCGGCGGCGACCGCCTGATTCGAAGCGCTGGCGTTCTTGCAATCGAGCGTCGCGAGGACGTCGCCCCGTTTCACCGCTGCGCCCGGGCGTACGAGCACAGTCTCGACGTAGACCGAAAGGTACTGGGGGCCGACGTTCGCCTCGACCCACGGACGGAGCGTCCCGACGTAGGTGCGCGAATCGCGGAACGCGGCCTCGCGCGCGGCGATCGCCATCACGGGTTTGGGCGAAGACGCCATTGCAACCCTGTTGACTTTCGACTCTGCCCTCGCGACGAACATGCCCCCAATCGCCAAGATCGCGGCAACTCCTCCGACGATGACGATCGGAATGACCCGTGAACGGCTTGCCGTTCCCGCGTGGCCGGCGGACTCGGACGTTGCCTCCGTATCCGCTCCGCCAGTCGCCTCATGCGGTGCGTCGGGAGTGTCTCCCGGGGGGCGGGCGGCCGAGGGGATCGTCGTGTCTGCCGGCATTACAGTCCCTCCGCAATGGCCCTTCCGAAGGCCGCCCTCGACCGCGCGAGCTCGAACTGCCCGAGCACCAGCTGAATCTCCGCATCGGTGCGCAGCGCCTCCGCGTCGGCGAGTTCGACCGCGTTGCCTATACCGGCTCGGAAGCGTGCATCCGCCTGAGCGTAGTTGGCTCGGGCCGCCGCGACGGCCTTGTCCAGGGCGATGAGTGTCGTGCGGGCCACTTCGACCCGCACGTACGTCTCGCGAACCCGAGCGACCTCCCGCTCTCTGTGGACTTCGATCTCTTCGTGCCACACCTGCTCCTCGGCGTGCGCGGCGTCTCGGCGCGCGGCGATGACGCCGTCGAAGAGCGGCCAGTTGAGCACGATCCCCAAATCCCAGTTGGGTACGCTCGGGATCCACCCGTCTCCGGTTGGAACCGCCCCGTCACTGGGCCGCGCGCCGCCCGCCCGTCCCGAGAAGGTCGCCGTGAGAGACAAATCAGGGCGAAGCTCGGCGCCGATGGCGCGCGCGTGATCCTCGGCCGTCTTGAGCTCTGCAATTGCGGAAGCGAGCCTGGGGTCGCGCGCTTGAGCGAGATTCAGCGCTTCCGACAGCGCGGGCATCTGAGCCGGCTTCGGCGCTTCTCCCGCGACGTCGACCGCGGGATCGGGGGCTCCGATCGCCGCAGCCAATACGTTCTGGGCCACCGCGAGGCCGCCTCGAGAGCGCACCCGCCCGATGTCGAAGCGGGTGAGATCCGCCTGCGCACGGGTGAGCTCGATCGGCGACCTCAGCCCCGCGTTGACCCCCGCCTGGGCGAGGTCGCGATGGACGCGCGAGCGCTCGTATGCATCGTCCGAAGCGGCGACGATCGCTTTTGCGGCAAATACGGAGAAATATGCTTCCTCCACCCCAAAGTCGATGTCCAATCTTTCGGCATCCGCGTTGTGCTTTTCGGCCTCGACGGCCGCGTCGGCCGCGGCTCGCTCGGCGCCAATTCGGCCGAAATCGAAGGCCTCTTGGAGGAGTCCTGCGCCCACCAGTGTGGACGCGTGAGGCGAGAGGTTGCCACCGGTCGTCGCCGCCGTACCCCCGATACGCGGCAGATCCATGAACGTCGGCTGTTCGAAAGTTCCAGTCGTATTATTTGCGCTCATTCCAAAGACTTGCGCCGTGATTCCCGCCGTCGGCAGCCATTGGCTAGTCGGAATACTGGCCTGCGCCGTCCGAGCCGAAACACGAGCAAGCGCCGCACGTATCGCTGGTTGGTGGTCGTGGGCGTAAGCGAGCGCTTCCGCCATGGTCATCGATCGCGTCGGGGCCGGCGCGTCGACGCGAGGAGGGAACGCCTCGGCCTGCGCGTCGGCAACGCCCGGAAAGACGCTCGCGAGAGCGGCCGCGACGGTCCACACGCCCCGAAAGCACGCACCGCCGCAGGATTGCATGAGTGGCTCGGCGCACATAAGCAGCACTCATGCCAGAGACACTGGCGGTGCGCGAGTCGAAATTGGCGATTTGAGGCGAGAGCGGACGGGAAATTTTCCCGATCGATCGGGAAAATTTCCCGAGTCATTGGGGAGATAATCCATCTCCGTGTGCAGCCCCTTTTCCACAGCTCCACGCAATTGGCGATTGGCGTGGCGGTTGCCTCGGTTTCGCGGTGATGAACGCAGGATCGCCGGGAGCCCCGGCCCGGAGCGATGGCGCGGCGCCCGAGTCGCCGGAAACGCGTGCTCGGCGCGACCTGGCGTGGAGTCGGAATTGGGTCCTGGGGTCGATGCTCGCGGCGATCGCTTTGGTCACCGGACTCGCTTGGTGGGACGAGCGGCGCGAGGCAGAGGCGGCCCTTCAGGATTTGCAGAACGAGCAGGCAATTCTCGCGTCGAGCCTGGCTGGAAGTCTTCGCGCGCACTTGGCCGCCGTCGAGCGGGACGCACGGCTTCTGGCGCTCGATCCCCGAGACGCGACGCTTGCCTACGACCCCATCGTGATCCGCACGGCGGTCGAACGGCCGGCCGAGGCACCCAGCCCGTCGCGCCTCGTCCTGTCTTTCCCCGCGCCGAACGGCCAGGTGATCGACCTCGGAGTGACTCTCGGCGACCTGCTGGATGGCGCCCGCGGCTTCGTCCGGGCGTCTGACTTGATTGTGCTCGTTTCGCCGCCCGGCGAGCGTGATTTTCACGCCGTTGAAGGCGAGGTCGTCTCCTCGCCCGCCGTCCGACGTGCGATCGAACGCGGGGCATCGGCGGTGCGGCTGACGCGAAGCGAGGCCGCCCAGGTCGGGCTGCGCGAACGCACGGCCATGGCCGGGATCGCGCACGTGGAGACGGCAGCGCAGGGACGCTGGGAGGTCGTCGCCGTCGCGTCGGCCGCGGGCGAACGCGATCGCGAAAAGCGTGCGATGTGGAGGCTCTTCTCGAGCGTTTTCGTCGCGTCGGGGCTCGTGCTCGTCTTCGGGGGGGTCGCGCTGCGCAATCAGCGAAAGGAGCTCGAACTCGCCCACAAGCTGGCCGTTTCCGAAGTCGAGCGGGAGCGCGACGAATACCTAGTGCGCGCACAGCGCGTGGCGACGATGGGCACATTTGCGATGGGCATCGCCCACGAAGTCGCCACTCCTCTCGCGGTGATCGTCGGGCGCGCCGAACAGCTTCTCGATCGGCCGCGCGACGACGAACGATCGGCGCGGAACGCGGAGGCGATCCTCAAGCAAGCCGACCGAATCCAACATATCGTCCGGCGGTTTCTCGATATGGCGCGCGGCGCCAGACCGTCTCTGGCGAGAGCCGACCCTTCCAAGATCGTTCGCGCTGCGACGGCGGCGCTCGAACATCGGTTCGCAAAGGCCCATGTCTCGCTCTCGACCGACATCCCGGAATCGATGCCGGGGATACAGTGCGATCGCGATCTTCTCGAGCACGCGATCGTGAACCTCTTGCTCAATGCCTGCGAGGCATGCGCCCCCGGCGGTCACGTCGACGTGTCGGCCCGCTCGGACGGAGAGCGAGTCGCGTTCGTCGTCCGCGACGACGGCGCGGGGATCACTCCGGAGAACGCGGCACGCGCCAAGGAACCGTTCTTCACGACCAAGGCGGCCGGAGGCGGCACCGGCCTCGGGCTGGCCATCGCCACCGAGATTGCCAAGAGCCATCGAGGCGCGCTGACGATCGCGCCCAACGCCGCGCACGGGACGCGCGCGTGCATCGAAATTCCAATCGCTTGACGCGCGGGATTCGGATCCGAGGACCCGTGTAGGGAAGCGGAGGTCCTCTGTACAGCAAGGGAAGAACTTCGTGCGCATCGCGCCTTCCCGCGGCTCGGGAAGGGGCGTACTTTCGAGGGCTCATCCGCGACCTCGTAAGAGATACCCATGTACACGAATCCAGGGATCGCGTTCGACCGAGCGGCGTTCGAGCCGATGCGCGTCATGCAGGTGGCCCACACGCTCGCGGGCCACCCGCTGCTCGAGTTCGGGAGCTTGGTCGATTTGGCGCGCCGTCTCGAGAACGTCGGCTCGGTGAGAGCGCACAACGACGCGGCGAAGCCGGACACGAGCTTCGCGAACGCTCCGCAGACCCACCCTGCCGCGATGTCGATCCAAGAGACGATCCGATCCATCGAGAGCGCCAAGGCGTGGATGGCTCTTCACAACGTCCAAAACGACCCGGTCTACCGGTGCTTGGTCGACGAAGTGCTCGACTTCATCCAGCCCATGGTGACCCCGAAGGATCCCGGCATGTGCCACCGCGCCGCGTGGGTTTTCGTGACCTCTCCGGGCGCGGTCACGCCGTTCCACATCGATCATGAGCACAACTTCATTTTCCAGGTGCTCGGAAAGAAGACGATCTACGTTTTCGATCCGCTGGACCGGACGGTCGTGAGCGAACGGGCGCTCGAGCTCTTTCACGCGAAGTTGTCGCGCGCCCTCGTTTTGCTGGACGACGAGAAGCAGAAGCGGGCGAGCGTGTTCGAGGCAGGTCCCGGGCAGGGCGTGTACATGCCCGCGACCGCTGGCCACTGGGTCAAGAACGCAGACAACGTCTCTGTCTCCGTGAGCTTCACGTACTACACGCGCTCGACGATGCGGAGGAAGTCCGCGCACCAGGCGAACTACGAGCTACGCCGGCTCGGTTTCTCCCCGCGCCCCGTAGGGATTTCGCAGAATGTCGATTTGGCGAAGGGCATGCTATCGCGCGCTCGCCTGGCGCTCGCCCGTGCTGTGACCCGAAAGGCAGCGCACTCAAGCGTGCTCGCGGGGCACTACGCCGTCGGATGATCGGAGGGAACGTGTCCGGGATGATCTGTCCAGGACCGGATTCTCTGGCAAAAGGGGCTTGTTCAATCGGCGGAGCGTCATTTCTTCTTGGCAACGTGTCTCGTTCAATTCGCCGAGCGTCGTTTCTTCTTGGCAAGGTGTCTCGTTCGATTCGCCGAGCGTCGTTTCTTCTTGGCAACGCGTCTCGTTCAATCCGCCGAGCGTCGTTTCTTCTTGGCAACGTGTCTCGTTCAATTCGCCGAGCGTCGTTTCTTCTTGGCAACGCGTCTCGTTCAATTCGCCGAGCGTCGTTTCTTCTTGGCAACGCGTCTCGTTCAATTCGCCGAGCGTCGTTTCTTCTTGGCAACGTGTCTCGTTCAATTCGCCGAGCGTCGTTTCTTCTTGGCAACGTGTCTGGTTCGGTTGGCAACGCCTCCCTGCGGATTGTCCGAGCGTCTCTACCTATCGTCGAAGCGACGGTTCCAACTGGCAGAGCGTCATTTCGAGTCGGCAAAGCGCCCCTTTCCGTCGATGAGGCGCTCTCCGTGCTCGGAAGGGCGACGTTTCTAGGGAGCTACGTGCGCGTCGGAGGCGGACCTTCGGTCGCTCCACCTTCTTAATCGGGAAGGACGCGATTTCGTTGCACGGGGAAAGACGAATTTTACGAGGCGCGGACGAAGCCGCTCGACCCGGCGGCCAACGACTGGACGAGACGCCCTCCCCATGCCGCCGTCACGGTCGTCTCTGCCGACGCCTCCCGCCGCTCATCCGCCAACGGGCGGGCATGTGCGTTGCTGGTGCCACGCTTCGGAGACTGCACATGAAAGCTACGGAGAAGCTACACAGCGCAGGCCAGAGTCTCTGGCTCGACAACATCACGCGCGCGATGCTCGACTCGGGTCAGATCGCGCGATACGTCGAGCAGTACTCGGTGACGGGGCTGACGTCCAACCCCTCGATCTTCGACAAGGCCATCCAGTCGGGGGATTACCGCTCCGAGATTCACGAGAAGTCCGCACACGGGCTCAAGGGCGAAGGACTCTTTTTCGATCTCGCCATCGAAGACCTCCGCCGCGCGGCCGACCTGTTTCTCCCCATCCACGAACGCACCGACGGCGTCGACGGCTGGGTCTCCCTCGAGGTGTCGCCACTGCTCGTCCACGACACGAAGCGCACGATCGAGGCCGCAAAGATGCTCCACGAGCGCACCGGCCGCCCCAATCTGCTGGTCAAGATCCCCGGAACGGTCGAGGGGCGCCCCGCGATCGAGGAGTGCATCGCATCGGGCGTCCCCGTCAACGTCACTCTGCTCTTCTCGAGCGACCAGTATCGGGCGGCCGCCGAGGCCTATCTACGCGGCATCGAGCGCCGCATCGGCGCCGGGTTGAGCCCGCGGGTCGGTTCGGTCGCGTCGGTTTTCATGTCGCGGTGGGACAAGGCGGTCAAGCCGCTCGCCCCGGCGGCGCTGCAGAACCGCCTCGCGCTCGCCGTGGGTCGCGACATCTACCGCGCGTACCGCAAGCTCATGGACTCGGATCGCTGGCTACGGCTCGAGAATGAGGGCGCGCGCATGCAGCGCCTGCTCTGGGCCAGCACGAGCGCCAAGGACCCGAGCACGCCGGACACCTTCTACGTTCACGGGCTCGCGGCTCCCTTCACCATCGATACGATGCCCGACAAAACCCTGGTCGCGTTCTACGAGCACGGCGAGGTCGGCGAGGAGATGCCCGCCGACGGCGGCGACTGCGACGCGGTGCTCGCCCAGTTTGCAGCTGCAGGGGTCGACGTCGCGGCCCTCGCGCAGCGCCTTCAAGACGAGGGCGCCAAGGCGTTCGACGAGTCTTGGGCCGATCTCCTCGCGCAGATCGACAAGCAGGTGGAGTCATGACGTCCCTATCGACTACCCCAAGAAGCGCTCGCTGAAAGCGGGACAATGGCCACTACGGAGGCGCTGGTGAAACTCGGATACGATCAGTCCCTATTTCTCGTCGCCTTCGATCACCGGAGCTCGTTCTCGCGGGGACTCTTCGGCGCGTCGGAGCCGCTGGCTCCCGATGTCCTGGCCAAGATCGCGGACGCGAAGGCGCTCATTTTCGAGGCCTTCGAACGGGCGATCGAGCGGGGCGCGCCGCCCACGGTGTGCGGCATCCTCGTCGACGAGCAGTTCGGCGCCGAGGTCGCGCGAAAGGCCAAGGCGCGCAGAATCCTATTGGCCATGCCGGTCGAGCGGTCCGGACAGCTCGAATTCCAGTTCGAATACGGCGCGGACTTCGGGCTGCACATCGAGGCCTTCGATCCGGACTTCTGCAAAGTTCTCGTTCGCTACAACCCGCAGGGGAATCGCGCGCTGAACTTGCGACAGACCGAGAGGCTCGCTCGGTTGTCGGAGTGGCTGCACGCGCGGGAAAGACGTTTCCTGTTCGAGCTTCTCGTTCCGGCAACGCCGTCGCAGCTCGAGCGCTGCGGCGGCCAGGAGCGCTTCGACCGCGAGCTCCGTCCGGGTCTCGTCGTCGAGACTCTGCGGGAGCTCCAAGCGGGCGGGGTCGAGCCGGACATCTGGAAGGTCGAGGGACTCGAAACCGAGACCGACTGCGAGCGCGTGGTCGTGCAGGCCCGAAGCGGGGTCGGCCGCGAGCAAGTGGGCTGCATCGTCCTCGGACGTGGAGCGAGCCTGGAGCGTGTGCTCGGATGGCTGGCGACCGCGGCCGCGGTGCGGGGGTTCGATGGGTTTGCCATCGGGCGGACGCTCTGGAAGGAAGCTCTCGAGCGATACGTTGCCGGCAAGGAGCCGCGCGAGCAGGCACGGGACGCAATCGCAGAGCGATATCTCCGCGCCTTGACGACCTACAGGGAAAGCACGAGGACAGACTCTCGAGAAGACGCGCATCAAGCGGACCGAAGCGCCGGCGAACGGGGAGCCACGGTGTTCGGCGACTCCGCTCGCCAACCATGAACAAGGAGAGATCGCCATGGAACTCGGGATGATCGGGCTTGGTCGGATGGGCGCGAACATGGCGGCTCGCCTGCTGCGGGCAGGGCATCGGATCGTCGTCTTCGACCGGAATGCGGGCAAAGTTCAGCCGCTCGTCGACCAAGGGGCGATTGGCGCCGCTTCGCTGCAGGAGCTCGTGGAAAAGCTCGCTCGACCGCGCGCGATTTGGCTGATGGTGCCCGCCGCTGCCGTCGACGAGAGCCTGTCCGTGCTGGCGCCTCTCCTGGCGCGGGGGGACACGATCGTCGACGGCGGCAACTCGTACTATCGCGATGACCTCCGCCGCGCAAAGGCGATGGCGACGGCGGGCATTCGCTACGTCGACGTCGGAACCTCCGGCGGCGTGTGGGGCAACGAGCACGGCTATTGCCTGATGATCGGCGGAGACAAAGAGGCCGTAGAACGGCTCGATCCGATCTTTGCCGCGCTCGCGCCCGGCATGGGCGCGGGCACCCGCACACCCGGTCGCAACGGGCCGCCCACCGCGGCAGAGCAAGGCTATTTGCGCTGCGGGGCGAGCGGCGCGGGCCACTTCGTCAAGATGGTCCACAACGGGATCGAGTACGGACTGATGGCGGCGTACGCAGAAGGGCTCAATATCCTGAGGCGCGCCAACATTGGAAAAGAAGAGCGCGCCGCCGATGCAGAGACAGCGCCCCTCGACGACCGCGAGCTTTATCAGTACGACCTCGATCTGCGCGACATCGCCGAAGTGTGGCGGCGCGGCAGCGTCATCGCCTCGTGGCTGCTCGATCTCACCGCCGCGGCGTTCGTGCGCAACCCGGAGCTCAGCGAATTCGCCGGGCACGTCGCCGATTCGGGCGAAGGGCGCTGGACCCTCAAGGCCGCGGTCGACGAGGGCGTACCCGCGCCGATCCTCTCGACGGCGCTGGCGGAGCGGTTCTCTTCACGCGGCGAGGAGGACTTCGCCGACCGTGTGCTTTCGGCGATGCGGTTCGAGTTCGGCGGCCACGAGGAGAAGCGAGCGTGAGCGCGGCGACCACGCCGAAGGAGGCTGCGATGAATCAGGACGAGCTCGACGGGCTGTGCATCAACACCATGCGCTTTCTCGCGGTCGACATGGTGCAAAACGCGAACTCCGGTCATCCCGGCATCGCCCTCGACGCCGCGCCGATGGCCTACGTGCTCGCGACGCGTTTTCTACGTCTCAACCCGGCCGATCCGTCGTTCATCGATCGAGACCGCTTCGTTCTTTCGGCCGGCCACGCATCGGCGCTCCTCTATGCCCTGATGTACCTCACCGGCTACGAAGAAATGACGCTCGATCAGCTGAGGCGCTTTCGCACGTGGCGGAGCCTCACGCCCGGCCATCCGGAGTCGCACTTGACCCATGGTGTCGAGGCCTCGACCGGGCCCCTCGGGCAGGGAATCTCGAACGCGGTCGGAATGGCGATCGGCGAAGCGCACCTCGCTGCGCGCTACAACCGACCGGGCCACGAGGTGTTCAACCACCATACGTACGTGCTCGCCAGCGACGGCGATTTGATGGAGGGTGTCCAGGCCGAGGCAGCTTCGCTCGCCGGTCACCTCCGGCTCGGCAAGCTCATCGTCCTTTACGACTCGAACGACGTGACGCTGTCGGGCACGACGTCGCTGGCTTTCAGCGAGGACGTCGCGGCGCGATACGGGGCGTACGGCTGGCACGTCCAGCGGGTGGGTGACGGCAACGACAAGGAAGCGATTTCGAGGGCGATCCATGCGGCCCAGCAGGCGCGCAACCAGCCGTCGCTGATTGTCGTCAAAACGGTCATTGCGTACGGCGCGCCCGACCTCGCCGGCTCATGGCGCGCGCACGGCAACCCACTCGGCGAGGACGAGGTCCGCAAGACCAAGCGCAATCTCAAGTGGCCCGAGGAGCCCGCCTTTTGCGTTCCTCCCGAGGCGCTGGCGCACTTCCGCTCCGCGCTCGATCGCGGCAAGACTCTGCAGGAGGGATGGAACCGTCGCTTCGCCGACTATACGAAAGCGTTCCCCGAGCTGGCCCACGAGATCACGCGGCGCTTCGCCGGGCAGCTCCCGCGAGGGTGGGACGGCAAGCTGCCGCAGTTCCCCGCGGATTCCAAGGGCATGGCGACGCGCAAGGCCTCCGAGGCGGTGCTGCAAGAGCTCGCGAGGACGGTGCCCGAGCTCGTCGGCGGAATCCGGCGACCTCGATCCGTCGACCTTCACGTGGCTCAAGGAAGACGGCGACTTCGAGTCCCCGTCGCGGACGCGCGAAGGCGTCGAGGGCACCGTCGGCGGCGGCTGGGGGTACGGCGGACGCAACATCCACTTTGGCGTCCGCGAACACGCGATGGGCGCGGCGATCAACGGCTTGGCTTATCACGGTGGCTTCGTCCCATTTGGCGCCACGTTCCTCGTCTTCGCGGACTACATGCGGCCGCCGGTTCGCCTGTCGGCGCTTGCCGAGTTGCGGTCGATCTGGGTGTACACGCACGACAGCATCGGCGTCGGCCAGGACGGGCCGTCGCACGAGCCCGTCGAGCAGATCGCGACACTCCGCGCTATCCCCGGGATGACGGTGCTCCGGCCTTGCGACGCGAACGAGACCCGCGTCGCCTGGCAAGTCGCGGTGGAGAACCGCGACGGGCCGACGGTGCTCGTGCTGTCCCGCCAGCACACGCCGACGCTCGATCGTGCCGCGATGGCCCCGGCGGAGAACGTGCGCCGCGGGGCCTACGTCCTCAACCCCGCCGAGCGCGACCCCGATCTCATCCTCATCGGCACAGGCACGGAGGTGGCGCTCATCGTCGCCGCCGAGCCGCTCCTTCGCGAGCGCGGGGCGCGCGTGCGACTCGTGTCCATGCCGTCGTGGGAGCTCTTCGCGCGTCAACACGCGGAGTATCGAGAGAGCGTGCTGCCGCGCACGGTCAAAGCCCGGCTCGCAGTCGAGGCCGCCCAATCGTTCGGCTGGGAGCGCTGGGTCGGCGGCGATGGGGACGTCCTGTCGGTCGAGCGCTTCGGCTCGTCGGCGCCCGGTGAAGTCGTCCTGAAGGAGTACGGGTTCTCCGTCGCGGAAGTCGTCGCGCGGGCACTCCGACTCGACCGAAGCGACGGGAGTCGTGCATGACGACGACAAGCACCACGCGAGCCGACGCGCTCGTATTTTTTGGGGCGACAGGCGATCTCGCCTATGAGCTGGTCTTCCCGGCGCTCCAATCGATGGCCAAGCACGGCACGCTCGACTTGCCCGTCATCGGCGTCGCGAAGAGACCGTGGACCGCCGACCAGTTGAGGACTCGGGCCAAGCAGAGCGTGGAGGCTCACGGCGGGGTCGACGCCGTCGCCTTCTCGAAGCTGAGCGCACAACTCGCGTACGTCAGCGGCGACTACGACGATCCGGCGACATTCAAGGCCGTCCGCCAACAGCTCGGCGAGGCGCGCCGGCCGGCCTACTACCTCGCCATTCCGCCGGCGCTGTTCGAGCGGGTCATCGAGCAGCTGGCCAGCTCCGGCTGCGCCAAAGGCGCGCGCGTCATCATCGAGAAGCCCTTCGGGACCGACCTCGAATCGGCGCGGCGACTGAACCGCATCCTTTCCCGGATGTTCGACGAGAGTTCGATCTTTCGCATCGACCATTTCCTCGGCAAGCGATCGGTGAACAACCTCGTCTTCTTTCGCTTCGCCAACGCGCTGCTCGAGCCCATCTGGAACCGCGACCACGTCGAAAGCGTCCAAATCACGATGGCGGAGACGTTCGGCGTTCGGGACCGCGGCGCATTCTACGAGCAGACCGGCGCCATCCGCGACGTCGTCGAGAATCATCTATTCCAGGTCCTCAGCAACCTGGCCATGGAGCCACCGGTGGGCACCGACGCCGAGGCGATGAGGGACGCGAAGGTCAAGGTCCTGCAGGCGATGGCCCCGATCCCCCGGAGCGATGTCCTGCGTGGACAGTACCGCGGGTACCGTAGCGAGAAGGGGGTCGCGCCCGCATCCGAAGTCGAGACGTTTGCGGCGGTGAAGCTCGGGATCGACTCGTGGCGCTGGAAGGGCGTTCCCTTCTGCATCCGGGCGGGCAAGTGCCTGCCGGTGACCAGCACGGAGGTCCTGGTTCGCATGCGCCAGCCGCCGACCTTCTATCGAGACATCGATCTCGCTCCGAACTCGTTTCGCTTTCGCATCGGTCCCGACAGCACGATCGCAATCGGCGCGAACGTCCTGGCCCCGGGCATCGGTGTGGCGGGACAGGCGGCGGAAGTGCTGTGCAGCCGCGATCCCTTGGTGGACGCGACGCCTGCGTACGAGCGAATCCTCGACGATGCTCTGAAGGGAGACCCCGCCCTCTTCGCGCGTCAGGATTACGTGGAAGAGGCCTGGCGGATTGTCGAGCCCATTCTCAAGACACCGCCGCCGGTCGAAGAGTATCCGCCCGGCACGTGGGGGCCGAGCGGCGCCGACGACAGAGTCCGGCCGCCCGGTGGGTGGCACAACCCATCGTGAAGCCTGGCTCCGAACGTGCTCCAGTCGGCGCCGTCGAAGACACGAAGCACTCTCAGGCGAAGTCGGACGAATGATCTACCTGGCGGCCCTTGTCATCGGGATAGTTGCGGGTCTGCGGTCGATGACCGCGCCGGCGGCGGTGAGCTGGGCAGCTCGCTTCGGCGCGATGAAGCTCGGAGGCTCGTGGCTCGCATTTCTCGGTAGCGTGTATACGCCCTGGATCCTCGCTCTCGCCGCGCTCGGCGAGCTCGTCGTCGATCTGCTCCCGATGACCCCGAGCCGCACGTTGCCGGCGCCGTTCGCGGCGCGCGTCGTGAGCGGAGCGCTATGTGGCGCTGCCGTCGGGGTGACGGCGGGCTCCTGGATCACAGGCATGGTGCTCGGCGTGACGGGCGCGATCGTCGGGACGCTCGGAGGCTCGGCCCTGAGGGGCCAGCTCGCCTCGACTTTCCATAAGGACCCGCCCGCCGCTCTCGTGGAAGACGCCTTCGCCGTGGGCGGCGCGATACTCGTCGTGGCACTCCTCGGCTGAGCGGCTCGGGGGCAGCGACCGCGGGTGCCCGTCCGCGGTACCTTCGCCCCCGTGGATCGAGGGCCAGCGTCGAAAACCCGGTACGCGGTCGGCCGAGACGCACTCCTTCAGGGAGCGGGCACCGCGCTCGTAGCTGTGTTTAGCTACGCGACGGCAAGTCAGGTGCCGTTTCTCCGGGAAACGTTCTGGGCGCCCATCGCGGCAATCGTGGTCCTTTATCCCGACGGAGAAACGACGCGAAAGGCGGCGCTCGAGAGATTCCTCGGGACTGCAATCGGTTCTCTCATCGGCTGGGCAAGCGCCGCGACTTGGCACCACCACATCGCGGTCTACGGGGCAGCCGTCGTCCTCGCCGTGGGGGCATGCCATCTGCTCAAGCTCGAGGCTACCTCGCGCCTGTGTGCCGTCGCGGTCACGGTGATCACGATCGTCCCGCACGCGGACCGCCCTCACCTCGTGGCGCTGTATCGGTTCATCGAGGTGTCCTACGGGGTTGCATGCGCTCTCGCCTACACGACCGTCGTCGATCGCGTGAAAAGGCGCCGTCGAGGCGCTGCGACCCCGGCGGACTGACGGGACCCTCCGCAGCGCGGCGGGACTCAGCCGTGCGCGCTGCCGCGAATTTCTTGGGTGAGTCCCGCGACCACAGCGATGAGCTCCGACGCGTCGACCGGCTTGCAAATATGGGCACTGAAGCCGGCCTCGATCGCTCGGGTCCGGTCGTACGGCCCCGCGTAGGCGGTGAGCGCGACGGCGGGAATCGTGCCGCCCTCGGCGGCGCTGAGCGCGCGCAAGCGACGGATCAAGAAGTAGCCGTCGTTCGTCGGCATTCCAATATCGGATACGACGACATGAGGATGGAATGCTTTCACTGCAGTCAAGGCGTGCGCCGCGGATGGAACGGCGGCCGCCTCGGCGCCCCCCGACCGAAGCATTTCGGCGATGAGCTCGCGCGCGTCGGCGTCGTCGTCGACCACGAGAACTCGGGTGCCGTCGAGCGGCGTGCCGACTGCCCGGGGTAGGGACGCGGGGGCGGCTGGGATGCTCCGTCCTCCCGACGGGAGCGCGTCGCTGCGCTCGAGGGGAAAGGAGACCGTGAACGTCGAGCCGCTGCCCGCACCGGCGCTCTCGGCCGCCACCGAACCCCCGTGCACGTCGACGAGGTGACGAACGATGGCGAGCCCGAGACCGAGCCCGCCGTGCGCGCGCGTCGTTCCGGAGTCGGCCTGACGGAAGCGATCGAAGATATACGGGAGAAAGCTGGGCGCGATGCCTTCGCCCGTGTCCCGTACGCTCACGAACCCAGTCTTCCCGTCGGACCCCACCGTCACGACGACCGCTCCCCCACGGGGCGTGAACTTCACGGCGTTGCTGAGAAGGTTCCATACGATCTGCTGAAGACGATAGGAATCGCCGACGACCGTCACGTCGTCCTTGGTGACGACCTTCAAGTCGATCGCTTTCGCCTCCGCCGCGAGACGAACCGCATCGACCGCCGCGTGAACCGGCGTCGTGAGGAGCACCGGCGCCGTCTTCATCACGAGTTTGCCGGACGTAATTCGGCTGATATCGAGGATGTCCTCGATGAGCTTCTGCTGGGCGCTCGCGTTTCGCTCGATCGTGACGAGCGCCCGCGCCCGCTTCTCGGCGTCCAGCGCGCCGCCCTGGAGCATGCGTGTCCAGCCGAGGATGGCGTTCAGCGGCGTGCGAAGCTCGTGGGAGACGATGGCCAGAAACTCGTCTTTGGCACGACTGGCGATTTCCGCTTGCGTCCGCGCGGCCTGCTCTGCAGCCAGGAGACGAGCGCGCTCCTTTTCGTGCTGCCGCTCGCTCGTCACGTTTCGGAACGAGATCGTCGTGTCCGTCGCCTGAAGACCCACGTTTCGACGAATCGCCGGGGCAAAGATACGGCCCCCCAGCACGAGATCGGGCAACGGGGAGACGTCGGCGGAGGGGGGCGATTCGCTCGGAAACGCAAACTCGGGCAGCACGTCGCCGACGCGCTGTCCGACGACGGCGCTCGAGTCCTTGCCGAGCATCCGCTCGGCTTGGACGTTCACGAACGACACGCGCCCCGCCCCGTCGACGCTCATCACCGCGTCCGGCAGATCCATGAGAAGCGCCCGAACGGCGCGTTCGGCATTTTGCACCCGTTCGTGCAACTGCTTGGACCGGATGAGCGCGGCGACGCGCGCCGAAAGTTCGGCGGGGTTGTGCGGCTTCGATAGGAAATCATCGGCGCCGGCGGCGAGACATTTCACGAGATCGTGCGTGTCGTGCAGCACGGTCAGCATGAGAATGGGGAGCGCGCGAGTCTGGGCATGAGTGCGAAGAAATTGGCATACGTCGATGCCGCTGATACCCGGCATTTGCCAATCGAGGATAACGGCGTCGGGCGAGGGCTCACACGCAAAATGTTCGATGACGGCCGCCCCATCGCGGAACACTTCGACGCGATATAGGGGAGCGAGCGTCCGCCGAATGAGCTCCGCGTCGAGCGGGCTGTCGTCGACGATCCACACGGTCGGCGGGGTCGGAGTCATCCACGGCGCGGTGTCGACGGTCATTACCTGCGGGCGAAGTCTTGGGTAGCGGTAAGACCCTGTCAACCTCGAACGGAGCTTAGCAAACTCGGCTGCATGCGAACGTGGACATGGCGGTTCGATGCGATAGATCGATGACTCGCCACCAACCTTTCGTTGCCTCAGGCGACCGTCAGCGGTTATGGAGTTCGCCGTGCCAGAGATTCTCGTCGTCGACGACAGCAGAGTCATGCGCGACATGATCGTCGCTTGCCTTCGGCCTCACGGCGATTTCGCGTTTACGCACGCGTCGAGTGGCCTCGAGGCGATCGAGCGCCTGTCGCTCAAGTCGTTCGATCTCATGGTGCTCGACCTCAACATGCCGGACATCGGCGGGATTGAAGTGCTCGAGTTCGTGCGCGGGCAGGACAAGCTCCGCTCGATACCCATCATCGTCGTCACGACGCGCGGCGACGAGGCGTCGCGGGCCCGCTCGCTCGAGGCCGGCGCGTCGCGCTTCATGACCAAGCCGTTCACGCCGGACGCGATCCTCCGTGAAGTCGAGCACCTGCTCGGCGTTGGTCCGCCGTGACGGTCGAGATCAACCTCGGTGACTTTCTCACCGCGTACACGGCCGAGGCCGAGGAGCACCTCGCGGCGGCGACGACAAGCGTCCTGAGAGTGGACGCCGCGGCGCGCAAGGGCGAGCGGGATCCCCGCGGGGTTCGCGACCTCTTTCGCGCCATCCACACGATCAAGGGGCTCTCGTCGATGGTCGGGGTGGAGCCAGTCGTCACCCTTGCGCACCGCGTGGAGACGGTGCTGCGGGCGGCCGACCAAGCGGGGGGGGCGCTGTCGCCGGATGTCGCCGACGTCGTGCTTCGCGCCATCCGGCTCATGGAGGAATCGGTTCGGGCCGTCGAACGCGGCCTCTCGCCGCCCGAACCTCCTGCGGCGCTGCTCGCGGCGCTGGACGCGACGTCGTTCGACGCCGCGGCTCCCCTGGCGCACGCGGCGGCTCGGCTCACCCTCGACGCGGCGCTCGAGCAGAAGCTCGACCCGTTCGAGCGCGAGCTCCTCGTGAAAGGGGCAATCGATGGTCGTAGGGCACTGCGCCTCGACTACACCCCCACGTCATCGCGTGCAGCGCTCGGGCTGAACATCAACTCGGTACGCGAACGGGTCGAAGCCCTCGCCGAGATCGTGCGCGTCATACCGATCTCGATCCCCGCATCGGAGCAGGCCCCTGCGAGCGTCGCCTTCGCGCTCCTTCTCTTGACGTCGCGCACCGATGCCGAGCTCGCGGCGGCGGCGGGCGTGAACCCGAGCGACTTGAAATCGATTGTCGCCGTCGACGCCGACCGGAATGCGCGTGTCGTCGACGAGTCCGACGACCCTTCTTCGGCAATCGAGCGCACCGCGGCCGACGTGCCCCGGCGCAATCTGCTCCGGGTCGATGCCGCGCGCATCGACGCGGCGATGGACCGGCTCGCCAGCCTCATCGTCACCCGATCGCGGTTTCATCGCGCCATCGAGAAGCTCGCCTCGAGCGGCGTGGACACCCGGGAGATACAGCAGGTCGCGGGGGAGAACGCGCGCCAGTTGCGCGACATGCGGGCTTCGATTCTAAAGGTTCGGATGGTACCGCTGACGGACATTCTGGACAGAATTCCGCTGATGATTCGCTCGTTGACGCGGAGCAGCGGACGACAGGTTCGCCTGGACGTGGAAGCGGGCGGCGCAGAGCTCGACAAGACCGTCGCGGAGCGCATCTTTCCCGCGATCGTTCACCTGGTGAGAAACGCGGTCGATCACGGCATCGAGCCGCCGGAGGACCGGGCCCGCGCAGGAAAGCCGTCGGAGGGCACCGTGCGAATCACCTGCTCCGCGCGCTCCAACACCCGCCTGGAGCTCACCATCGAGGACGACGGGACCGGCGTCGACGCCGCCGCGGTCGCGGCCCGGGCGGGCACGGCCGTACCCACGGGCAACGCGGAGCTGCTCGAGCTCTTGTGTCGCCCCGGGCTATCGACGCGCGCGGAAGCCACGACGACCAGCGGCCGCGGTCTCGGAATGGACATCGTGAAGCGCATCGTCGTGGACGAGCTCGGAGGCGAGCTCTCGCTGCGAACGGAGCGCGGCGTGGGTACGACGTTCGCCATGCGCATTCCGCTCACCGTCGCGATCGTGGACGCCTTCGTCGTCGAATGCGCAGGGCAGCGATTTGTGGTTCCCGTCTCGGCCGTGGAGGAGATCCTGGAGGTCGACCGCTCGGCCGTGTGGCCTACCCACGGCCGAAGCGCGGCCGCGGGGGTCCGGCCAGTCGGGATCCTGGCGCGGCGCGGCGAGACTGTGCCGCTCTACCCGCTCAAGGCACTGCTCGGCCTTTCCGAAGCGAGCGCCTCCGAAAATCGGGCGCTCGTGGTGCGCCGTGCGGGCGAGGTCATCGGATTTCTCCTCGAGCGGGTCGTCGGTCAGCAGGAAGTGGTCATTCGGCCTCTCCAGGACCCGCTCGTCCGGGTGCGCGGCATCCCCGCGGCGACCGATCTCGGCGACGGTCGACCCACCATCGTTCTCGACCTCGTCACGCTCGGGGGCCAAGCGTTGCGTCCGATCCGGGAGCTGCCGAGACCGACGTCCTCGCCCGCACTGCCTGGGCAAGCGGGCGCGCAGCAAGGAGGCCGCATTTGAGTTCCCTTCACGTCGTGTTCAGAATCGCGGACGCCGAATACGCGCTCGCGGCAGCGGACGTGCTGCAAATGGAGTCGTACACCGGAGCCACTGCGGTCCCGGGCTCGCTTCCGTATGTGACCGGCGTCATCCAGGTCCGCGGCCGCATCGTCCCCGTCATCGACCTTCGTGCGCGATTCGGGCTGCCGCCCGCCGCCCCGACGCTCGACAGCCGTGTCGTCGTGGTCGAGCTCAAGAATCGCACGGTGGGTCTACTCGTGGACAGCGCGCGAGAGGTCATCAAGCTGGCAGCGGACCAGCTTCGCCCACCACCGCGCGCGATGACCGACGGAGAAGACGGGTTTGTCAGGGCGGTCGCCCACCTCGGAAAACGGCTGCTCGTGCTCATCGATTTCGCGAAAGTAATTGGAGAGGATCCAGTTCATGGCAACTGATGAACGGACTGGCAGGTTGCAAGAGGCGAGAGCGCGCCTGGCGTCCGCACTGAGCGCCGCGCGCGAGACGAAATCTCTCGCGGCTTCGGTCCAAGCCCGCGCGCGCGACGTGACGACGAACGGCAAGGACCTTCTCGCGGCCGCGGAGCAGGAGCGCACGAAGATCGAGGCGGTGTCGAGCGGTCTCGACGGCACGAGCGCGTCGATCCAGGAGCTCGCGCGATCGCTACAGACCACGGGCGAAGCCACGCGGGCGGTCCATCAAGGCAGCGAGGCGAGCGCGGCTTCACTGACGGAAATCGCGGCCTCCATTTCGTCGATCAAGAAAGACATGTCCGAGCTCGTCGCGTCGTCGGACGGAACCGTGACGACGCTCGAAGAGATCGCTCGTTCGATCAAGGCGGTGAGCGCGAACGCGGAGGACCTGGCGGCGGCGGGCGAAGAGCTGAACGCGACCACCAGCCGGTCGGTCGCCAACACCGAGGAGATGACCGCCCGAGGACAGGCCAACTCGGAGACCATCGAAGAGGTCGCCGCGACGATCGAGGAGATGTCGAAGGGGATCTCCCGGATTGCCAATGACTCGACCAGCGTCGGCCAGCGAATCGCCGAAATTGCGGCCGCCGTCGTGTCCATAGGAAAGGCGGTGGCTGGAGTTTCCAGCGACTCGACGCAGATGGCGAACTCCGTCGATGAAACGTCCGCGACCACCGAAGAACTGGTTCGATCGATTCGCAGCGTGGCCGACCACGCAAAGCAGCTCCAGGGCATCGCGGAGACGGCGTCGACCAGCACGGCCGAGATGGCCGCGTCCGTCGAGCAAGTGGCCGCGACGTCCGAGAAGAACGCCGCGGTCATCGACGCCACGGCCACCTCGGGCGAAGAGATGGCCCGGAGCGCCCAGCTCGTATCGAAGAACATCGACTCCATCAGCGGAGCGGCCACCGCCACCGCGGAGAGGGCGGCGCAGCTCGAAGCCAGCAGCCGACGCATCGCGCAGCTCAGCGAAGGGGCGCGGGTCGTCGGCGACCGGGTGATGGCGGCCGCGCGCGACGGAGGCACGACCGTCGGGAGGACGATCGCGGGATTCGCCAAGATCCGAACGGCGATGGCCGACTCCGCGGGAGTGATGAAAGAAACGGGCAAGCGCGCCGAAGAGATCGGCGACATCGTGCAGACGATCAATCTCATCGCGGACCGAACCAACTTGCTGTCGCTCAACGCGAGCATCGAAGCGGCGCGGGCCGGCGAGCATGGGCGAGGCTTTGCGGTTGTGGCCGAGGAGATCCGGGCGCTCTCGGACCGGGCCGCCGCGGCGAGCGCGGAGATCGCCAAGATCGTTCGGGGTCTTCAGTCCTCGGCGCGCGAGGCGGTCGTGGCGTCGGTCGACGGGCTTCGCGTCGCCGACGAGGGGTCGGCCCTCGCCGCGGAGGCGGAGCGGGCGCTCGCGTCGATCGTATCGGGAGTGGACGAAGTCGGCGGATCGATCCGGGAAGTGTCGCGCGCGACCACCGAACAAGTGCAGGCGAGCCAGGCGGTCGCCCAGGCGATCGGCAAGGTGAGCGACGAGGCCCGGCTCATCAATGTCGCTGCGAGCGAACAGGCCAGAGTGGTGCAAACGTTGGCGCAAGGAAGCGCCGAGATGCGCAAGATGGCGAAACAGACGTCGCAGGCCACGCACGAGCAGGCGCGGGCCATGCGCGACGTCGTCCGGTCCAACACGCAGCTCTCGACGAGCGCCGAGCAGGTGTCGCGAGCCTGCCAAGAGCAAGCAAGCGCCACCGCTCAGCTCTCCAAAGCTGTGGCACAAATGCGGACGGCCACCCAACAGACGGCGGCAGCCCTGACCGAGCAGAGTCGCGCCGTCGGCTTGATTGGAGCGCAATCCCAAGAAGTATCGAGCGCGGTGCAGCGCACGATCGCGGGCCTCTCGGAACAGGCCAAAGGTGCTGCCGAGGTCGCGCGAGCGATGGACGAGGCGCGCAAGCAGGCCACGATGACGGCCAAGGCCGTGGCCGAGCAGTCGCGCGGGATGAAAGAAATCGACTCCGCCGCCAGGCAAACGGCGCGTCTCGCCTCGCAGATGACCCGGGCGATGGCGGAACAGTCGGAAGCGACGTCGTCGCTGGCGCGCTCGGCCGATCAAGTTCGCCGCATCGCAAAACAGTCGGCCCGCGCGGTCGAAGAGCAGGCCGACGCGGCCACGTCGATCGCGAGCATCGCCGCCAAAGCGTCCGCGGGCATCGCGGTGATGACGAAGGCAACCGCGGAACAAGGCGCCACGCTGGAGCAAGCGACTCGCGCCATGGAAGCGATGGTGGCCCAGGTTCGGGAGGTCGCGTCGGCCGCGTCCCAAAAGGGCAGGCGCGCGGGCTCGGTCGCACAATCTGCCGAAGAGATTGCAGCTGAGCTGGCTCTTCTTTTGCAAATGAGCGACGCGCAGCTGGCGGCGATGTCCGCGGCCACGGAGATGCTACGAGGCAACGAACACGAAGAGGCAACGCACGCGTGATTGTCCCCTTGCATGGCACCGAGGCCGAGCGGCGGCGAACCGAGGAGATCGATCGGCTGCGCGAGATGCGCGCCGTCGACGCTCTGATTGACCGTCTGGCCGACCCAAGCTGGGTCGTGCGAAGGTCCGTGGTTTCGGCGCTGGCGCTACTGGGTGATTCTGCCGTGGAGCCGCTGTGCGACGTCTTGCGAACGCGGCGCGACGACGAGTCTCGCATGGCCGCCGCGGTCGATGCGCTCGTGGCATCGCTCGGCGACGTCGACGAGGCGGTCCTGCGTCTCGTCGAGTCCGAGAACCCGTCCGTCGTGTGCGACGGCGTGCAGATCCTCGGCCGGCGCAGGTGCACGGCCGCCATGCCGAAGCTCGCGGCGTTGGCCGAGAGCCGAGACGACAACGTGGCCCTGGCTGCGTTCGAAGCGGTCGGGCGGATTGGCGGGGAGACGGCGATCGATCTTTTGCTTTCCGCCGTCGAAAGCAAGAACTTCTTTCGGGCGTTCCCGGCCATCGACGTGCTCGGCCGTACCGGCGACGCGCGCGCCATTGCGCCACTATGCGCGCTTCTGAACGTCGCCCACTACGCGATCGAGGCCGTGCGCGCCTTGGGCCGCTCCGCGCAACCGAGCGCCGTGCCCGCGTTGGTCCCGCTCCTCGTGAAGCCGAACGATACGCAGGTCCGCGTCGTCGCGAGCGCCCTCGTCGAGATCCACGACCGACATGCCCAGCGGTACGGCCCGAGCCGAGTCGTTCTCGACGGACTGCTCGCGGTCGACGCGGCTGCGGCCACGCGACGTCTGACGCAAGCGCTGGCGGGAGCCGACGCCGCCGAGCGCACGGCGCTGTGTACGGTGATGGGGTGGTTGGGCGGAATGAACGCCGTGTTCGAGCTCGTCGAGTTGCTGGACGCCGAGCCGGCCGTGGCCAAGGCCGCGGCCGACGCCATCGGTTCCTTGGATTCCGAGGCCCAGCCGTTTCTCATCGCCGCTCTGCGCCGCAGCCACAGCGAGCGGCGCCTCCTTCTGCTTCCCATTCTCGCGCGGCGAGGGGCGGCGACCGCGGAGATCATCGAGTGCTTGGGGGACCCTCATCCCGGCGTCCGGGCCGCCGCCTGCGACGCGCTCGGAAAGACCGGAGACTCCACGGCGATCTCTCTGCTCTTCCGGGCCCTGGCCGACACCGACGCCCGCGTGTCGCAGGCTGCGGTCTCGGCCATCCAGTCTCTGGGCGGCGCCGAGACCGAGCGGCTCGCACTCGAATCGGTGCGGTCGAGCGACCCCCGCGTTCGGCGCTCGGCGCTGCGCATCCTTGCCTATTTCGGCTGGGCTTCGGGCCTCGACCTTTTTCTCGAGGCCGTGCAGGCGCCCGACGATCGGCTGAGGGACCTCGCTGCCCTCGGGCTGGCGTCGATCGACGACGACCGCGCCATTGCCGCGCTCATGAACGCGGCGACGCACCGTTCGTCCCGAACGCGTTCGGCCGCGGTCCGTGCGCTGGGGCAAACACGCAAGCTTGCGGCGATCTGCGAGTGCCTGCGCGCAGCGCTGACCGACACGGATTCTTGGGTTCGCTACTACGCGTGCCAGTCGCTCGGGCGCCTCAAAGACGAAAATTCGGCCGAGGCGATCGAGGCGCTCTTGTCCGATCCGGCCGGGCACGTGCGCGTCGCCGCGATTGAGGCCCTCGCCCGGCTCGGAGGCAAGCGGGCCCTCGAAGCTCTGCACGCCGCGGCGGAGTCCCCCGACGCCGATTTGCAGCGGGCAGCGCTCCTCGGAATCGGAAGCACGAGGGATCAAGGCTCGGTGCCGCTGCTGCTTCGCGGGTTGGCGTCGAGTGAACCCGCGACCCGACTCGTGGCGTTGTCCGCCTTGGCCGAGTTCGACGACGCCGACGCTCTCGCCGGGATCCGGGACGCGATGCGAGACGCGGACGAGAACGTCCAGAGCGCCGCCGTTTCCCTGCTCGCCGGGCGCCGGGGCGTCGGGGCCGCGGAGGCGCTCCTCGAAGCGATCCGTCACCCGGTGTTGCGCGAACGCGTGGTGGCCGCGCTGTCCGCCCCCGTGGAGGGCCGGATCGAAGCCCTCATTCGCGCCCTCCGGGTCGGCGCCAGCGACACCATCCCCGACATCGCCGCCGCCCTCGTGCGCATGAGGCGACCGGAGGCGTCCGCCGCCCTCGAAGACGCGTTCCGCTCGGGGGACGCTGCGACGCGGCGCGCGCTCGGACCATCGCTCGCGGCCTTGCAAACGCCGTCCGCGCAGGCCCTTCTTGCCAGTGCCGCCGCCGAAGACCCCGACGTCCAGGTGCGGGGTGTTTGCGCGGCCTTGCTCCTCGGCTAGTCACGCGATGACGCTCTCGCCGCAGGTATTCGCAATCGTCGCGCGCTTGATCGAGGAGCAAACCGGGCTTCACTACGATATCGGCGACATCGACCTAATCGCCGAGAAGCTGTCCGAGCGCGCCGCCGATCTCGGCCTCGGGTCGGTGCTCGACTACTACTACTTCCTCCGGTACGACGAGGGAGGTGCGGCGGAGCTGAACACCCTCGCGCAGACTCTCGTCGTTCACGAGACGTACTTCTTCCGTGAATACGAGGGCCTCCGGGTGCTGGTCGACACGCTGGTCCCGACGATTCTCCGCGAGAAGCCGAAGGTTCGGATCTGGTCGGCCGCGTGCGCGACCGGAGAAGAGCCGTACACGATCGCGATCATGCTCTCTTTGGCGGACCTGCTCGACCGGGTGGAGATCGTCGCGTCGGATCTCAGCGAACGAGCGTTGAGCAAGGCGCGGGCGGGGATCTACGGAGGGAGATCGTTCCGGGGGCTGCCTGAGGCACGTTACGGCACCTACCTGGTCGAAGACGTGCGCGGCGGCAGACAGGTGCGCGACGATCTTCGCGGCCGAATCGACTGGCAAAGGATCAACCTCATCGACAAGGGGGCGATCTCGGGCCTCGGTATCTTCGACGTCGTCGTCTGCCGCAATGTCCTCATTTATTTCTCCGATTCCACCGTGGCGCGCGTCGCAGCCAATCTGCACGACGTGCTTTGGCCCGGCGGGTTGCTCCTGGTCGGTGCGTCGGAATCGCTGCTCCGCTTCGGCAACCTCTACGATTGCGAAGAACACGGCGGCGCATTCTTCTATCGGAGACCCCGCCGATGAGCCCCCGGATTCGGGTCCTCGTCGTCGACGATTCCGCCTTCGCTCGAAAGGTCGTCCGCGAAGTCCTTTTGAGTGATCCCGAAATCGACGTCGTTGGCATCGCGCGAGACGGCCTCGACGCCGTCGAGAAGATCCGTGAGCTCGAGCCGGACGTGGTCACGCTCGATCTCGTCATGCCAAACCTCGACGGCGTAGAGGTGCTTCACGCGCTTCGTGGAAGGTCGGCGCCTCGCTGCATAGTCGTCAGCACCGCGGACGAGCAGAGCCCTCTCGCGATAAGGGCGCTTCAGGCCGGTGCAATCGATGTTGTGCACAAGCCGACCGCGCTTGCTACCGAAAGGCTCTACGAGCTGTCGACCGAGCTCGTGCAAAAAGTGAAGATCGCCGCCGGAGCCAGGTTCCCGCCGCAAGGCCCGTCGCGGGAGGGTTCGTACGACGCTGGATCGGTGGCGGCGGGTATCGAAATCGTCGTCGTCGGCACGTCGACAGGCGGTCCTCAGGCCCTCACCCGTCTCCTCGGCGACTTGCCGCGGGACTTTCCGGTTCCCATCGCGATCGTCGTCCACATGCCCGTCGGATACACGAAAGCACTCGCCGAGCGGTTGGACGCGTGCTGCTCCATCTCCGTCATCGAGGCCCACGACGGCGCGCTGCTTCGTCCGGGATTGGCGGTGATCGGTCAAGCAGGTCGGCACATGACGATCGTGGGAGGGCGGAGCGAAGCCCGAATACGGCTCGACGTCTTGCCACTCGATACACCGCACCGCCCGTCGGTCGACGTTCTCTTCGTGAGCGCGGCCAAAATGTACGGCCGAGGCGCGCGTGGTGTCGTCCTGACCGGGATGGGGGAAGACGGGTTGCAAGGGTCGCAAGCGATTCAGGCCGCCGGAGGTAGTGTGCTCGCGGAGGCCGAATCCTCGTGCGTAGTCTACGGAATGCCGCGAGCGGTCACCGAGGCCGGGGTGAGCAAAGCAAGCGTTCCGCTCGAGGCGATGGCCGCCGCGCTATTGCGGAACCACTGAAGGCAGGGGCGCGAGGCCGGCTCAGATGCATCGCGGCCCCGAACGTGCAGATTCGACGTACGCAAAGGCTACGCGACTGATCCACGGTCCACGCGGTTGCACGGCGAGGGTTCTCGGATGAAGCACTTCGACGCGGTCATTGTCGGGGCGGGGCAGGCCGGGCCTTCGCTGGCCGGGCGGCTCACGGGCGCGGGAATGACGGTTGCCATCGTCGAGCGAAAGTTCTTCGGCGGCACGTGTGTGAACACCGGCTGCACGCCGACCAAGACGCTGGTCGCGAGCGCGCGCGCGGCTCACGTCGCCCGGCGAGCCGCCGACTACGGGGTAGTCGTCCCGGGGCCGGTCGGAATCGACTTCTCGCGCGTGAAGGCGCGGGCCGATGCCGTCACGATGCACTCGCGTCAAGGCCTCGAGTCTTGGCTCAAAGGCATGGAGCGATGCACCGTGCTCGAGGGTCACGGCCGCTTCGAGTCGCCCAACGTGCTCCGCGTCGGCGACGAGCAACTCGGGGCCGAGCGGTTCTTCATCAACGTCGGGGGACGCGCGCGCATCCCGCCGATGCCCGGAGTCGGCAGCGTCGCGCATCTGACGAACTCCTCCATCCTCGGCCTCGAGTTGGTTCCACGACATTTGATCGTCGTCGGGGGGAGCTACGTCGGGCTCGAGTTCGCCCAAATGTACAGGCGGTTCGGAAGCGAAGTGACCGTCCTCGAGATGAAGTCACGCCTGATCGGTCGGGAGGACGAGGACACGTCGGACGCCGTGAGAGGCATCCTCGAGCGCGAGGGCATCGGAGTTCGACTCGACGCCGAGTGCATCTCGCTGGCGGCGGCCGCTCCGGGCGTTCGCGTGGACCTCGAATGCGAGGGGGACCGGCGCAGCGTGACGGGAACACACGTGCTCCTCGCCGTGGGACGTCGACCGAACACCGACGATCTCGGCCTCGACCGGGCGGGCGTCGCGGTCGACTCGCATGGATATATCGAGGTCGACGACGGCCTCCGGACGAACGTGACGGGGATTTGGGCGCTAGGCGACTGCAATGGCCGCGGCGCTTTTACCCATACCGCGTACAACGACTACGAGATTGTCGCCGCGAACGTGCTCGAGGGTGGCCATCGGAGCGTCCGTGATCGCATCGAAGCCTACGCGCTCTACATCGACCCTCCGCTCGGCCGAGCGGGCATCACCGAAGCCGAAGCGCGCAAGAGGGGACGACCCTACCTCGTCTGCAAACGCCCGATGACGCGCGTGGGGCGGGCGGTCGAGAAGGGCGAGACGCAAGGGTTCATGAAGGTCATCGTGGACGTCGAGACGAACAAGATTCTCGGCGCCGTCGTCCTCGGTACGGGCGGCGACGAGGCCATCCACGGGATTCTCTATGCCATGTACGCCGGTGCGACGGCGACGACGCTGAGGCAGAGCGTCGGGATCCATCCGACGGTCTCGGAGCTGATTCCCACGACACTCGGCGAGTTGGAACGTCCGGGGACGGGTGAATCGGACGAGCGCCACCCCGGCCGCGGTTGAACTACCGGCGCGTCGGGTGCTTTGCAGCGTTGGCGACCGCTACGCCCATTGCGCCCGATCACGTCGCGTCGCCGCCTGCGAGCGCCCGCAGGAGATCCCTCGACGTCACGACCCCTTCGACTCGCCCGTCCGCCGTCACGACCGGGAGACAAGAAACCCCGTGGTCCAGCATGGCGCGAGCCGCGTGCGCCACCGAATCATCGCCCTTTGCCACCACCAGGTCACGCGACATGATTTGGTGCACTCGCTTCTTGAGCGTCGCGAGGTCCTGCGCACGCTCCGCGAGCGTATCGATGAAGGGGCTCGCTTCTCGGAGAACATCTCTGTCCGAGATCACACCGACGAGTTTGCCATGGTCGACCACCAGCAGGTGATGAAACCCGCGCTCGTCGAAAAGCCTGCGAACCGAGAAGACATCCTGGTCGGCTCCGATGGTGATTACATCGCGGGACATGATGTCGGCGACCCGCATGACACGCTCCAATCGAAAGCTCCGCGATTTCCTTTAGCACTTCATTGCCGGAACGACGCCGGCGCCGATCGCCAAGCGCTTCTTTGGCTGTCACACTCACGAGAGACCGAGCATGACGGCCCCGCGTATCCTACCGGCACTTCTCTTCCTCGCCGCATGCAGTGGCGCAGCGAAATCATCCGGCCCGACGCCGGTCGTTGCCCGTCCGATCGCCACCCACCGCCCGCTGACCGTCGCGGACATCGCCGCGTCCGCGACGCCCGCGATCGTCACGATCCGCACATCCAAGTCCCTCGGGACGGGGTTCGTCGTCCGATCGGACGGTTGGATCGCCACGAACCTCCACGTTCTCATGGGCGGCTCGAAAGTCACCGTGACGCTCCGCGACCAACGCGTCCTTTCCGTCGTCGAAGTCCTCGCGGCCAGCCCCGAGTACGACCTCGCGATCGTTCGGGTGGACGCCCACGGATTGCCCACGCTCGTCATCGGCGATAGCGACGCGATGCGGCCCGGCGACCCCGTCGTGGCGATCGGCAACCCGCTCGGGCTGGAAGATACCGTATCGAACGGACTCGTGAGCGCGCGACGCAAAATCGGGCGACTCGACGTGTTGCAGGTATCTGCCCCCATCGCGCCGGGGTCCTCTGGCGGACCCCTGTTGAACGAGCGCGGTGAAGTCGTCGCGATCGCCACGGCCCTGCTGCGGGGAGGGCAAAACCTCAACTTCGGGGTGCCCATCCGATATCTGTCCCCCATGATGAGAGAGCCCGCGCCCATGCCCATGTCGGAGTTCGCTGCGCTCATGGCACAGCTCCACGGCGGGCCGAGGGCCGACCGCAACGTCCCGCATCACGCGATCGCGCTCCTCGATGGGTGCTCGACGCAGGCGCAAATGCTCGTGGTCCAGCTCCTCGGCAGTGCCATCGAGGCTGGCGCTCCGCTTTACAACGACGGAAGGCCCGATGCCTGTTTTCACATGTACGACGGCGCCGCGTCCGATCTGATCCGCCGGCTACCGGTGGGTTGCAAGGGCCCGGCGAAGGCGCTCCTCGAGGCGCAGAAGCACGCGGCCGCTCTCGGCGACGCGAGCGCCCAGGCATGGACCCTGCGCGACGGGTTCGACGGCCTGCTCGATGTGATCGCTCGAAAGCAAGACGGCGAGTAGGTAGGGGCTGTCCCGGGGTGGGGGCCAAAAGGGGCTGGGGTGGGGGCCCGGACCGGTATCGAAGGCGTTCGGCGTCGCGTCGTTATCGCTTCCGGCCCACGGTGATGAGTACGCCGCCGCCCAACCGCAACGGCAGTCGCTCCGCGACAATCGCGAAGCCGCCGTCACGGAAGAGGTTCTGCCGGGAGCGGCTCGCATGGAAATAGGGCAGGACGGGGCGGAGCAACATCGGGGGCCGAATGTCGGCGAGGACGAACAACCCCCCCGGACGCAGGACGCGGGCCACTTGCCGTATTCCGCCCCGCTGGTCTGCCCAGTGGTGAAAGGAAATCGTGCTGAAAGCCACGTCTACGGAGTCCGGAGCCAGAGAGAGAGCAGCCGCATCGGCGACTTCGAATCGGAAGCGGCGATCGCGGACGTGCTTGGCCTGGGCGGCGGCGATCATTTTCGGAGAGACGTCGACGCCGATCAGGTGTGCTTCCGGCCATTTGCTCGCCGCTCGTTCGAGAAGGCGCCCGGTGCCGCAGCCGAGGTCGAGCACGTCGTGCGGCGTGGCTCCGAACTCCGCCGCTGCGTCGAGCGCAGCGATATGGGTGGGGGAGAAAAGGACCGGTTGCAGTACGCTCCGGTCGTAACGTGAGGCCCAGCGATCGAAGTGTCGCCGGTCGTGCTCTACATCCACGGCGCGAGTCTTCAGCCCGGAGTCGAAAGGCGTCAAGTCGATACCGCCGCCGCCGCCCTCGGCAGAAAAGCGCGACGGGCGGCCGGCTACCCGCGGGTGGGACCGTTCACCGCGCGTCGCTCGAACGGGCGGGGCCACCCGCCATACTTCCCTCGAGATAGGCGTGACCTCGGTCTTCAATCCGGGGAACATCGCGACGAATCACTGGAAAGTTCAATGGGCACGAGCCGTGCTTAGCCTCATCGCATCGGAGGTTTGGCGTCATGAAAACAATGCTCGCTGGACTCAATTCGCTTTTCCTTTGTTTCGCGTTGAATGGCGCTGCGATGGCCCAGGAGCAGCCCTCGGCTCCGCCACCCGCACCTCAAGCGCCGCCCATGCAAGCGGCGCCGGCGCCCGAGGAGGTCGAGGCCGCGGCCGTTCCGGCGGTCTACTCGTATCCGACTGGGCGCTGGGTCTATACGTCCGACGCGCGCTGGGTCTGGGTTCCCGCCGGGGCCACATCGGTCTCCTTCCGGGGCGCGCCGTACGCCTATTTGTATACGCCGAGCCTCGGATGGGCGTGGCGCGTCTCGCCTTGGGGGTGGGGTGGATATCGTTACGGCGCGTGGGTTGGGCGTCCATGGCGCGGTCCCGCGTGGAGAGGCGGATGGGCCGCCCACCCGCACGCGGTCGGACGCGGCGGATACGGTCACTACGGTCATCGTAGGTAGACGGGTCGCTGCCTCGCGTCCGCGGCGTCCGGGGAGAGGGCGGTCGAGCCCGGTGGAGACTTTTGCGGTAGCGTAGGCGCCGATGAGTACGACGTCTTCGAGGCCGCAAGCGGCCGCTCGCGCGCCGCTAGCGAAGTCGCCCGGGCGTGAGCTCTCGGCTCTTCTCTGGCCAATCTCTCCAGAGACGTTCGTGCGCGAGTATTGGGGAAAAAAGCCGCTCTTCGTCAAAGGGTTTCCCGACAAGTACCTTGGCGTCTTCGACCGTCAGGCCTTCCTGGATGCGCTGTCGGCTCCCGGCCCCGCGCCGGACGATTTCCTCCACGCGAGCTTCGACAAGGGAAGAGACGCGAGAGACCCGGGTGAGTGGGCATCGGTGTCGTTCACTGCGAGCCCCGAAGAGGCAATGCCGCTCTTCAAGGCGGGCGCCACGCTGTGCGTCACGCTCATCGAAACGCGGGCGCCGGCCCTCGCCCCGTTGGTCGCGTCGGTCAAGCGGCAACTAGGCTATCCGGGGAACGTTCACTTCAATGCGTATCTCTCGCCGCCCGGCGTGGGATTCAACTGGCACTTCGACGGACGAATCGCGAGCACGCTTCAGATCGAGGGCACCAAGCGGTGGCGTTTCTCCAATCGCCCCGCGGTGCCCTGGCCCCGATCGAACGGGGCCCTCCGTGCGGACGGGACGGGCGAATACACCGACCCGTTGGTGCAACGGCTCGAGTCGATCGGCTTCTGGCAGGCGGGCAAGGAGTATCACGGCATTCCCTTCGACGAGAAGGACACGACCGAAGTCGTGCTCGAACCGGGCGATCTTCTGGTCCTTCCGGCTGGCGTGTGGCACGACGCCTGCGCTGGCGATGCCGGCTCGCTTGCCCTGAACCTCTCGTTTTCCGCAGTCTCCTATACGCTGCTCGCGCGCAATCTGCTCGACGCCCTGCTCACCCCCGATCCCGGCTGGCGCGCGCCGCCGCCGCTTCTTCCCGTGCCGGGAGCCGCGCCCGGAGAGGTCGATCCGAGCGCGATGGCCGAGGTCACGGCGCAGCTCACGGCGGCGGCCGACGCGCTTCGGTCGCTCGCCGGCGACAGCGCCGCCGTGGTCCGGCTCTGGAGTTCGTTCGTCCAGAACCCGAACCCCGGCTTCCCGGTGCCCCCGTCACTTCCTGCCGCGTCGCCGACGCCGGTCACGCCGGATCAGAGGCTACGGGTTCGCGCCGACGGCAATTACTACGCGCGCTTGGCCGACGGGGGATCTCGCTTGTATGTCGCCGTCGGGACGAGCGGCGCGGTCGAAGTCATCGGGGAAGCGGTCGCGTTCGTTCAGCGCCTGCTCGCCGTCGGCGAGTTTGCCGCTCGCGACTGCCTGCGTTGGAGCGACGAGGGGACGCTCGACTGGGCGGACGTCGAGGCGATGCTGACGAAGCTCAAGAACGACGGCCTGATCGAGAGCGCGGACGACGCTGCGTTTTCTGCGATCCGCTAAAGCTCGCGTCGGAGAAACTCGAGCGTGCGCGCAAAGGAATCGCGACTCGCCTTGGCGTCGTAGCTCGGCCGTGTGTCGTTGAAGAACGCGTGCTTGGCGCCCTCGTATACGTGAGGCTCGAAGCGCTTTCCGTGCGCCTTCATGGCAGCCGTGAAATCGGCGAGGCCCGCGTTGATCCGCGTGTCGAGCGCCCCGTAGATCCCGAGGACCGGGCAGGTGATGCCCGCGATGCGATCGGCCGGAGGGGCGTTGCCGTAATAGACGACGGCGGCCGCGAGCGCCGGATCGGTACACGCGAGCAGCGCGGAGAGCCCGCCACCCATGCAATAGCCGACCGAGCCGACCTTGGAGCCCCGGGACAGCGGGTGCTCCGAGCGCAGGTATTCGGCCGCGTCCACGAGCTTGGGAATGTACGCGTCGCTCTTGCCGAGGGCGGAGGTGAAGAGCGTGCTGTACGACTCTTTCATCTCGGAGCGGTCGGGCTCTGGAAGCTTTCCAAACGACTCCTCGCGCGCCGCGGGGTCGCTCCAGGCCGATGGCGCCATCGCGTCCACGAACGCCTTGAGCGCAGTGAGGCGCGCCCGTGACAGAACGGGCGATCGCTCGCCGTGGTCGGCGAAGAGATCCGGGGCGACAGCGACGTAACCGGCCTTGGCGAAACGCACCACCAGATCTTCGATGTGCGTGTCCACACCCCACGCCTCTTGCACGATGAGCAGCCCGGGGAGCGGCGCCGTCGCGCGCTCCGGCCACGCGCAATACCCAAGATGCCGCCCCTCTTTTCCGAAGCGGACCCACTCGGTTTTGAATGCCATGGCGCGGTCTCCTCGCGAACGGGGTGGCGAGGGGCACCGTATCGCCCCCGGTCTGCGCCGACAACCGCCTTTCTGCCGCAGATCGACGCCTCGCGGACGGCCTCGCCACACCACGCGACCTTCGTGCGCAGCCTCGCTATCCGTCCTTCGCGGCTGCCGACTCAGCGGGCAGTGGCGGGCGGCGGCGCGGGCGGCGCGGGGGGAGGCGGGGGCGACGGAGGCGCAGGCGGCGGCGTAGCGCTCACGATCTTCTGCGTCCATTCCGCGATGTGATTGGACGTCGACATGTCCTGAAACGGCAGGAAAAAGCCGGTGAAGCTGCCGTCTTCTCCCGCCATGATTTTCGCTGGATCGACCGCAAACATCCACAATAGCTGCTGGGTCGTGCTGATTCTCTGCCGGAGTCCTGGCTGCCGCTGCGACGCCACCGTGAACCAGAAGAGGACTCCGGGCCCCTCGGCGGTCTTGAACGGCGTCGAGCGAGGGAACGTGTCGATCGGCGTCGTGCCCTTGTCGGCGAGCCCCGGACTGCCCGCATTGTCCAAGTGGATGGCCACGGCATTCGCCGTCGGGGTCGCTGCCCACGTCGTCGCGTTGAGGTTGTCGGCGACGTCGCTATCGCACTGCACCGTCATCTCTTGACCGATGGGACACGTCGTCTGGCTGAACACGAAGAACGACGAGTCAGGGACGAAGCTGGGATTGTAGCTGTTGGTACCGGGAACGAGGCTCGGAACGACCACCACGGGGTCGCCCAAGACCGCCCCCGCAAAGGTCGCGACGTCGATGCCTCCGCTGTACTCGCGCTGCGACGTATTGTGCGAGCCCACGTGGGTCATGGCGATCATCTTGCCGTCCGGCGACCAGCAGGGATGATCCGGTTCGAACGAAAGAACACTCTCCGCCCCAGGGATGATCTCCCCGGTCGTTCCGTCGTGAAACCATAGCTTGTTGCGGTCGAGGATCGCGCCCCCATCGGCGCCCGGGGTGGTCGTGTTCGTGTCCCCGTACACCGCGACGAACTTGTTGCCCGTCGGATCGAACCAAGCGAACTGGATGTGATCGGCCGCGTCGTTATTTTGCGTGAGGTAGGTGGGATCGGACCGCGCCGGAAGCGGCGGGTTGGTCGCCTTGCCGATGTCGTTGATGTAAACGAGCTGCCCGCCGTTCTGACCGTTTTGCGACGCCGCTATCTTGGTCCCGTCCGGCGAAAGTGTGTGGCATCCGATGCAATCGCCGTTGGTGCCATAGTCGCCCGGGGCGATGAAAATTTCGGGCGTGGTCTGCGTGCCGCCGAAGTCGAAGCGCATGATGCGGGTGTCGGTCACGTCCCAGTAGTAGACGCCGCCGTTGACCGGCTCCTGGGCGAACTGCAGATGGACCGGCGTCGAAACTCCGTAGCCGCTGCCGGTGTCGTCCGTCCCGGCCACGGTCAACGTCACCGTGCCCTGGCCGGCGTTCGACTGCGCGAGATACGCATACCCGGCCGGATCGAGCTGCAGCGCACAGGCCCCGACCACGAGGCCGGGGGCGGGGATGCTGGCACCGCCGCAGCGCACGTAGTACGTGATGTCGGCGGCCGCGCTGAGAAAGGTAACTTGATAGAGCGTATTGAGCGGCGACCCCGGTTGCCAGTGGACTTCCAGCTGCTTTAGGTTCGGCGGCAGCATCACCCCTTCGTTCGGGTAAAAGACGATCGGCGCCCGGGTGGGATCGGGCTGCGAGGTCGCCGGGGCTCCGTCCAGCGTCCCCGAATCGAGGGCACCGGCGTCGGGCGCGCCGCCATCGGAGGCCCCGCCGAAGAGAGCGGGAGCATTCGCGGGGACAACGCCCGCGTCCGTGGAAACAGCCATTTCTGCGACGAGCTGAACCGTCAGCGAGGTCGTCACCGTGATAAGGGTATTGTCGGCGTTGTTCGCCTGCGCTTGGACCGTGAGGGTCCCACCCTGTTGGGGCGGATCCGTCGGGGCCGACGGAAGACGTGAAGTGAATGTCGGGCCACCGTTTGCCGGAAAGCCCCCTACCAGGTAGTTGTCCGGCACATAAAATACGAAGCGCGCCGTCACGTCGACTTCCGTCCCGGCGTCGCCCACCGTTGCCAGCACCTGGTACGTCTGCATAGCCTGCGAACCCGCATTCACCGACAAAACGGCGTCCGCCGGGACGATATGGGCTCCAGAAAGCAGGCCCGCGGCAGTGCTCGCCTCGTCGGTAGCCACGCCCCCATCCGACGTGCTTCCGATTACCAATGCGGCATCGCTCGACGATGCGGGGGGCGACGCCGCATCCGCCGTTGGAGGCGGGAGGTCCGCGCCCGTGTCGGGGGCTTCAAACCAGCTCGTCGGGCCCTTCGCGGAACAGGCGCTCAGCACACACGCGAACATCCAGCCGAGACAAAACACAACGCTAGTCCGCATGGCGATAACCATGGCCGAAGGGCGACCACATTTGCATCGGGGAAGCAAGTTTTGTGTGAGACTGTACGATTGCGTTGATTCGGAACGGGGAAAGGGTGGGTGATACGGCCAAATGCGCGGTCGGGTTTGCATGGGCACGTTCCTTCTTGCCGTCGCAGCGTCGGGGGACTCGACGCGGGCCGCCGCCGGCTCCGTACCACTCTTTTCGATCTCGAAGAGCGAGAACAAGAATCGAGTCGAGTACGCGCTTCGAGTCGACGAACACTGCACCCCGGTCGGACAAACGCCCATTTTCGCTTACTGGCGCATGCTCGAGAACGATCCGGTCCGCACCGAGCCGCTCCTGGCCCGCGAAGTGCCGGCCTATGGCCTGATGGGTCAGCACGTGACGGCCCGTGGGGCCGGCGGCGGCCAGGTCCGAGCCACACTGCGCGCGCTTCCGTCTCGCGAAATCCTCGTGGATGCGTCGCGGGACACCGGCAGCGGCCAGTGCCGCACTTGGTCCACGATTTCGATCCGAGGGGCCCCAGCCCATCTCTACAACGTGTATGTGCGGCTCACCTGGCCATTCGCCACGGTCGATTACCTGCTTTTGCAAGGCTGGTCGCTCGACGGCACGCACGTCGTGACCGAAAAGATAAGCCCATAAGAGCGCGCTCACCGGCGGCCGGATCGGTCGTTCCCCTGCCCCGGCGAAGAATCCTCGCGAACGGCGTCTTCGAAGTGGGCGAGGTCGACCCGTGGACCTCGGAACGCGCGGCGAACGACGAAAAACCAGAGCGCCGCAAGTCCCACGATGAGCACCGCGAACATCTTCACCGCGAGCGCGTTTGCGAGGCTACACACCACGAACACGAATACGGACCACCCGACCGCCGCCCAGGCGACGATCACGCCGGCCCGCCCGACGCCAAATGGCCCGCGCGTCGTCCAGCGCGCCCGCGTGGGCGACAGCGCGCCGAGGAGAATCGGCAGCCCGTAGGACGCATAGAGCGCCACGGTGGCGAGCGCCGCGACCGCGAGAAAAACCGTCTCGCTCAGGGTCGCGGTCGCTAAGACGAGCGCGAGGGGCATGACCACGCACGCCGCCGTCGCGTAGATCGGCGTGCGAGTCTTCGGATGGACACGTCGAAGCTCCCGCGAAAAGGGTACACCCCCGTCGCGCGCGAATGCGAAGAGCATCCGCGAGGCGCTCGTCACGCTCGAAAGACCGGCGAACCACATGGCGAGGATGGCGAGGCCCAGGGCAAACCTGCCGGCTCGGTCCCCGAGCGCGCCGCGCAGCACCTGCAGCGCCGCGTCCGGAGCGCCGGCGATCGAGGCGCCAGCGGGGATCGCGAGCACGAGCGACGCGATGAACGCGTATCCGACGACCGCACTCACGGCCACCGACGATACGATGCCGACCGGTGCCTTCTGCTGAGGGCGGTGCGTCTCTTCGCTCACGTGCGCAGGCGCGTCGAACCCGGTGAACGTCCAGACGCCGAGCACGAGCGACTGAACGAAACCCGGCGCGCCCGCAGACGACGCTGCGCCCGCATCCGCCAGGTAGGCGACCCCGTGCACGCGTCCGCGTGACAGCAAGAGGCCGGAGAGCGCCACGACGCCCACGATGTGCACGGTGGCAGACGCGTCGTTGAGCCACGCGACCAGGCGCACCGAGGTGGCGTTCAGCGCCCCATGGGTGGCCAGCAACCCGGCGAATAGCGGGAATGCGAGCTCCGGTCGCGAGAAGCTCTGGGCCAATGCTTGCGCGCAAGCGAGGTCGATTGCGGCGACGATGGCGAGTTGCCCGACGAGGTTGAGCATCGCCGTGGTCCACCCGAGGCGGGCGCCGCCGAGGAGCGCCGCCCAGTGGTAGAGCGCGCCAGCCGTCGGGAAGGCGCTGGCGAGCTCCGCCATCGCAAGGGCGACGATCAGGGTACCGGCCGAAACGAGCGGCCACCCGATGCCGAGCCCTGCGGGGCCGCCGGCGCCGAGGGCGTCGCCGAACGTCGAGGTGACTCCCGTGAGCACGCTGATGACGGAAAAGCCGATGGCAAAGCTCGAGAATCCGCCGAGGCGCCTCACAAGCTCCTGCCGGTAGCCAAAGTGTGCGAGCTCCCGGGCGTCGTCGCTGTCGCCGTCGTCGCGCATTCGCCCCCACGATAGGCCCCCCGGCCGGTGGTCGCGAGGGCATCGGCCGGTTCATCGAGGCGTCCGTCCGCGGGCGGAAGTCTTCCATCGACGGGCCGAACGAACGATCCGTCGGCGCGCCTCGAACGTATTCCAAGAGACGCTTCTATCACCGTCTTGCTGCACGAAAGGATTGGAAAGATGACTGAGCTAGCTTCGAGAACGAACATCTTCGTCAAGGTGGCCCTCGGCGCCGCGACCTTCGCGGCCGCGCCCGCGCTCGCCCTTGGGTGCAGCTCGAGCTCGGGATCGAGCCCCGCGCCAAGCAACGATTCGGGCACCGCCGCGGACAGCACGACCGGCCTCCCGGGCGATGCGAGCAGCGCACCCCCGTCGCAGGACTCCGGGACGACGACGCTCTACGAGCGGCTCGGCGGCCACGCGGGGATTCGGACCGCAGTCAACGCGATCGTGGGCCAGGAGCTGATGAACGCCGACATCGCGAGTTACTTCTTCTTCCAGGCCGGCGCGCCCGGAAACGGACACCCGACGGCCGATCAAATCGAGGAGTGCTTCACGGACTTGGTCGGCAACGCCGCCGGCGGCCCGGAGCTCTACCCGACGACGATCACCACCGACGCCGGCATGTACACGTGCCGCTCGATGACCGCGATCCACGCGCCGCTCCTCATTTCCGGCGGCACGTTCGACGAGTTCGTCATGATCGCGGGCGCGACGCTCAGCGGCGCCGGAGTTTCGTCGGCCGACGTGACGACGCTTGCCGGCGCCCTCAACGGCACCAAGTCGCAAATCGTCACGGCCTCGCTCGCCGACGCCGGCCTCGAGCCGTTCCCCGGCGACGCCGGCGGCGCGGCCCCCAGCGATGCGGGGCCTGCCAGCGATGGCGCCGCGGACGCGGGATCGACGCTCTACGGTCGCCTGGGCGGCCACGCGGGGATTCGGGCGGCAGTCAACGCGATCGTTGGCCAGGAGCTGATGAACGCCGACATCGCGAGTTACTTCTTCTTCCAGGCCGGCGCGCCCGGAAACGGACACCCGACGGCCGATCAAATCGAGGAGTGCTTCACGGACCTCGTCGGCAACGCGGCCGGCGGTCCGGAGCTCTACCCGACGACGATTACCACGGACGCCGGCATGTACACGTGCCGCTCGATGACCGCGATCCACGCGCCGCTCCTCATTTCCGGCGGCACGTTCGACGAGTTCGTCATGATCGCGGGCGCGACGCTCAGCGGCGCCGGAGTTTCTTCCGCCGACGTCACCACTCTCGCGGCGGCGCTGAACTCCACCAAATCCGTGATCGTCACGGCCTCGCTCGCCGACGCCGGACTCGAGCCGTTCCCCGGCGACGCCGGCGCGGAGCAATGAGGAGCACGCCGATGCGGTTGAAGAAAGCACTCGCCATCACCGCGACCAGCCTCGCGGCGTCCATTGCGGCCATCGGCGTCTTGCACATGCCATTCGCGCGCGGCTGGCTCATGAGCGTGGGCGGCTGTCCGGTCGGCCATGCGAAGCTCGCCGAGATCGAACCGGCTCGCCGCGCGGCCATCGCGGGCGAGCGCGGTCTCGACCCGGCGCCGGCGCGACCGGCGCTGGGCTTCGCCCTCGATCGCACCACGGTCGCCGAGACGCAGGCATGGGCCAAGGGAGCGCACGTCGCGTGCGAAGACGTGCGCGAGGGTCTCCTGCGTTGCAAACATGTGCCGGCGGCGGCGGTGGGCCTGCCTGAATCCGACGGTCCGGTCAGCGAGCTCTATCTCGGGTTCGACACGCGCGGGCGGCTCGTCGACGTCTCGACGATGCGCATGCACCTGACCGGTACCGGTGTCGTGCGCGACGTCGAGGGCAAGCTCGTGTCGGAAGTCGGTGCTCCCCACCAGACGTCGGGGAGCTTCGACGAGGCCCACCTCTCGCTGGAAGGCGCGCAGAGCCTCGCGTCGCTGCGCTACCGGTACAAGGACTACTTTGCGGAAGTCATCGCGATGCGGTTCGCGAGCGACGGGCTGGTCTTGCGCGAGCACTACATGTCCGCAAACGACTGACGAGCATCCCTGTTCGCAGCGATTCGCGGGGGGGGCGAGAGCACGACTCCAGCCCCTCCCGCGCGCCGTCTCTCCGGCCTCGGCCGAACGTGGGATCGACCGCCGCATGGGCAGAGTTGGTGACCCATCCCCCGCAACAAGCTTCCATCTTGCGGCATCGCAAGGTAACGCCCCTCTGCAGGATGCCCACTACGATGAGTTGCCAGCGGCGGATGCGGCGCGGCGTCTTTCTCGCCTTGTTTTGTGCCACCTCGGCAGTGGCCGCGCACGCCGGCGCCGAACCGCAGTCGGAGGCGGAACCCCCGGTCCCGGTCTCGGTTCCCGTCGCGGACGATTTGCTCGCCCCGCCGCCGGAGGCGCCAGGGCAAATCGCGTCGTGGGACGAGGCGCTTTCGCTCATCCGCAGGCAGTCGCCGGATTACCTATCGAGTTACCAGAGTGTGGTCCGGGCCGAGGCGCAGAAGCGCATCGCGCTCGCGGCCGTGCTGCCGGTCCTGACCGGGCAAGGCACCTACACGCACCAGTTTTATAACGAGCAGATCACGTTGGCGGGCCTCTCGTTCACCACGCCCCCTTCGAACGTCCTGGCGGTCGGCGCAAACTTGGCGTGGTCCGTCCTCAATCCGCGGAGCATCTACGCCCAGGGAACGGCCGCGCGCAATGTCGACCTGGCACGTCTCTCATTCGAGGACCGACGGCGCGCGATCGCCACCGCGGTCGTCAGTGCGATGCTGTCGACGCTCGCCGCCGCACGGGTGACGGACCTCAACCGCGTCGGCCTACGGGCGGCCCTCGAGCGCCTCGCGCTCACCCAGACGCGCCACCAGCTCGGCCAGGGCACCGCCCTCGACGTCGACCGCGCGCAGCAGGACGTCGAGTCGGCGCGGGCCCTCATCATCGCGAGCGACGAAGCGCTCCGGCAGGCGCGGGAAGCGCTCGGGCAAGCGCTCGGCTCTCCCGTCGCAGCCTCCCCTCCGGGAGATCTCGACCTCGAGCAGTTCGAAGCGGCGGTCGCGCGGACGTGTCGGCTCAACGAGGACATCGAGAGGCGACCGGACGTGCGCGCGGCTCGCTTGCAGGTCGAAATCGCCGAGCGGTCGGTCCACGACGCCGATCTCCAGTGGGCGCCGTCGCTCAACATCGCGTCGGCGTTCAACTACGCCACGACGGCCGTCCTCGCCCCGCAGACCACGTGGGCGTTGGGCGGCGCCGTGGTGGTGCCGATCTACGACGGCGGCGTGCGAGGCGGAGCCCGACGTGACGCGATCGCTGCGGTCGAGCAAGCTCGTCAGGCGCTCGCTGCGACGCGCATCGCGGCCTTCGTGGGATCGACGCAAGTGCAGCGGTCCATCGGCGTTCTGCGTGCATCGCGCGACGTCGCGGCAAAGCAGCGCGATCTCGCCGAGCGCATCGATCGACGCACCCGCGCCGGATATGTTCAAGGGCTGGGCACCAGCCTCGACCTCGTGACGTCGGCACAGGCTCTGAGACAAGCGGAGACGAATCTCGCCCTTTTGGAGTTTCAGGTCGGGCAGGCGCGCGCCGATGCCATCCTCACCAACGCGGAGTGTGTCTATTGAACCCCCATCCCTCGTGCACACCGCCTTCCTCTACCGGTGCCGCGCGCCGCGCGTCTGCCTCGGCCCTGCTGCTCGGAGCCCTCGCGCTTTTCCAAGCCGCCTGCGACAAGGCAGCGAAGCCCCCGCCGCCTCAACCGCCGACCGTGTACGTCTCCGCCGTCGAGCGGCGCGACGTCCCGCTGTTCATCGAAGCCGTCGGCACGCTCGATGGGTACGACAACGCCGAAATCCGGGCGCGGGTGCGCGGCTTTCTGCGGACGCAGGGCTATAAGGACGGATCGTTCGTCAAGGCGGGCCAGGCGCTCTTCACGATCGAGCCGACAGAATACATTGCCGCGCAGAGCGCCGCGCGCGCCGCACTGACGCGCGCTCGGGTCAACCAGGCGCACAACCGCGTCCAGCTCGACCGCGAGCAGGCTCTGCTCAAGAGCGGGATGGTCTCGCAGCAGGACGTCGACAACGCCGCCGCCAACTTGGCCGACGCCGACGGTCAGGTCCAAGCCGCCGAGGCGCAGCTGGAGCAAGCCGACCTCAATCTCTCGTACACCCAAATTCGAGCGCCCATCGAGGGGGTGGCCGGGCTTGCGCTGGTCCGCATCGGCAACCTCGTCGGCCAGGACGGGCCGACGCTGCTGACGACGGTGTCGCAAATCGACCCCATTCGCGTGAACTTTCCCATGAGCGAAGTGGACTTCGTGAAGTACCCCGATCGCTTCAAGCAGCTCGACGTCCGCGACATCGCATGGGCAAAACGGCAGTTTGCACGCCTCGACGCCGGCGCAAAGACGGAGACCGGCGACACGGGCATCGAGATCACGCTCACCGACGGCAGCACCTACGGGCACCGCGGAGTCATCGTAACGACCAACCGCCAGATCGACCCCAGCACCGGCACGATTCAAGTCCAGGCCCTCATCCCGAACCCCGACGGCAACCTGCGCCCCGGACAGTACGGCCGGGTTCGCATCCGACGGCCGGAAGCGGGACGGGCCGTGCTGGTCGTACCGGAGAAGGCGCTGATTCCCGTTCAGGGAACGTACTCGGTGGGCGTCGTCGCGGCGGACAACAAAGTGCAGCTGCGCCGGGTCGATGTCGGGCCCAGCGTGCAGGGCCTGCGCGTGATCGACAAGGGCGTCGTCGAGGGAGAACGCATCGTCGTCGAGGGTGTGCAGAAGATCTCCGACGGGGTCGCGGTCGTGCCCAAAGCTGCCCCGGAACCCGCGTCTTCGAGCGCGTCGGTCGCACCCACAGCGACCGCCAACTGACGGGAAGGAAGCTGCCAGATGTCCTCGTTTTTCATCAGGCGGCCCATCGTGGCGATGGTCATCGCCATCTTGACGGTCCTCATCGGAACCGTCTCGCTGCTGGGGTTGCCCATCGCGCAGTTTCCGCAGATCCTGCCGCCGCAGGTCAACCTGACGACGACGTACACCGGCGCCGACGCGCTGACGATCGAACAATCGGTCGCCACGCCCATCGAGCAGCAGATGAACGGGGTCGACAGGATGCTCTACATCCAGTCGACCAACGCGAACGACGGGTCGATGAACCAGACCGTGACGTTCGACGTGGGCACCGACATCGACGTCGACAACGTCCTCGTCAACAACCGCTTTTCGCAGGCGCAGCCGTTCTTGCCGCAGGACGTGAAAAACTTCGGCGTCACGATCAAAAAGTCCCTCGCCTTCCCATTGATCGTCGTCTCGCTCTACTCGCCCGACGGCCGCTACGACCCGACCTTTCTCGCCAATTACGCCCTCATCAACATCAACGACGCCCTCCTGCGCATCAAGGGCATCGGCGACATCCGAAACCTCGGCGCGGCCGACTACTCGATGCGCATCTGGATCAAACCCGATCTATTGGCCCGCCTCGGATTGACCGTCAACGATCTGGAGAACGCCGTCCGCGCGCAGAACGTCGTCAACCCGGCCGGACAGGTGGGCGCCGAGCCCGCGCCGCCGGGGCAGCAGCTCACGTACACGGTTCGCGCACAGGGTCGGCTCGTCGAACCCGAAGAGTTCGCGAACGTCATCGTCCGTGAAAATCCCGACGGCTCGAACGTGCGCCTGAAAGACGTCGCGCGGGTCGAGCTCGGAGCGCTCACGTATCAGCAATACGGCACGTTCAACGGCAATCCGGCCGCCGTGATCGCCGCGTTCCAGTCGCCGGGATCGAACGCGCTCGAGGTGGCCGACAACGTCCGCAAGACGATGACGGACTTGGCCAAGCGCTTCCCACCGGGCATCGCGTACGAGATCTCGCTGGATACGACCGCACCCGTGAAGGCGGGCATCCGGGAGATCGTGGAGACTCTCGTCGCCGCGGTCGTCCTCGTTGCGCTCGTCGTGTTTCTTTTTCTCCAGAGCTGGCGCGCCACGCTGATCCCGCTGCTCACCGTCCCCGTGTCGCTCATCGGCACCTTCGCGCTCTTTCCTCTCCTCGGATTTTCCGTCAACACCCTCTCGCTCTTCGGCCTCGTCCTCGCGATCGGACTCGTCGTCGACGACGCGATCGTGGTCGTCGAGGCGGTCGAGCACCACATCGAAGAGGGAATGGCCCCGCGCGATGCCACGTTCCGCGCGATGTCGGAAGTGCAAGGTCCGGTCGTCGCGATCGCGCTCATCCTGGCGGCGGTCTTCGTGCCCGTGGCGTTCATGCCCGGAGTGACCGGGCGCCTTTACCAGCAGTTCGCTCTGACGATTGCCGTGTCGGTTCTGATCTCGGCCTTCAACGCCCTCACGCTCAGCCCCGCGCTGAGCGCGATGCTCCTGCGGCCCCGCCAGCCGCCTCGGGGGGTCTTCGGCAAGCTCGGGACCGGCTTCAACCGATGGTTCGGGATCGCGACCAACGGCTACGTGTCGGTCAACCGCCGGCTCGTTCGCAAGCTCGTCGTTCCTCTCGTGCTCCTGGCGGGGGTGCTGGCCGCGTCGGTCGCGATCGGCCGAAAGATCCCCGCGGGATTCGTGCCCGACGAGGACCAAGGCTACGCCATCATCGGCGCGCAGCTCCCGGACGGCGCCTCCCTTCAGCGCACCAAGGCCGTGTACGACAAGATCTCGGAGATCATCGCGAAGCAGCCCGGCATTCGTACGTACAACGGCATCGCAGGCTTCAGCTTTTTCACTCGGACCGCGGCGAGCTACCTCGGCACGGGCTTCATCGGCCTTCAGCCGTGGGACGAGCGCAAATCGCCCGAGCTCGCGTCGAGCGCCATCGTGGCATCGCTCAACGCCAAGTTCGCAGCCATCCCCGAGGCGCGCGTGTTCGCGATCGGACCGCCTTCCATCCCGGGCATCAGCTCGACGGGCGGCTTCAGCATGATGCTCCAGGATCGCGGCGGATTGCCCTACGAATACCTCGCGCAGAACGTCGGACGGTTCCTCGCCGAAGCGAAGAGCCGGCCCGAGCTCGCCGGCCTTCGGCCTATCTTTTCACCGTCCGTGCCCCAGCTCTTTGCCGACGTCGACAAGGACAAGGTAATGAAGGAGGGCGTCGCGATCGGCGACGTTTATGCGGCCCTCCAAACGTTTCTCGGAGGCACGTACCTAAACGACTTTACCCGCTTCGGACGCCAGTGGAGGGTGTTCCTGCAAGCCGAGCCGGCCTATCGGACGAAGGCGGAAGACGTGGGGCAGTTCTACGTCCGAAACGGAAGAGGCGAGATGGTTCCGCTCTCGTCGTTCGTGAAGGTGAGGACGACGACTGGGCCGGAGTACACGGTGCGCTTCAACCTGTATCGCTCGGTGGAAATCCAGGGTGTACCGGCGCCGGGATATAGCTCGGGACAAGCGCTCGACGCGCTCGAAGCGGTCGCGGCCAAAACGCTACCCGCGGATATGGGGTACGCGTTCAACGCCCTCTCGTACCAGGAAAAAATATCCGCAGGCGGCACGGCGCGTGTCCTCGGGCTGTCGCTCGTTTTCGTGTTTCTCATTCTCGCCGCGCTCTACGAGAGCTGGTCTTTGCCGTTCAGCGTTCTCTTGAGCACCCCGGTCGCGGTCCTCGGTGCCTACATCGGCCTTATCTCGCGCAAGTTCGACAACAATGTGTACGCGCAGATCGGCCTCGTCATGCTCGTGGGGCTCACGGCGAAGAACGCCATCCTCATCGTCGAGTTCGCGAAGGACCAGCTCGAGCAGGGTCGCTCGATCATCGACGCCGCGCTGGAGGGGGCAAAGCTCCGGCTTCGTCCCATCCTGATGACGTCGTTCGCGTTCATCGCCGGCTGCATTCCGCTTTGGATCGCGACCGGCGCCGGCGCCGCCGCTCGCCGGATGCTGGGGACCGCGGTCATCTCGGGGATGCTGGCGGCGACGCTCCTGGGCATTTTCTTCATTCCGGCGCTATTTGTCGCCGTCGAGCGGCTCTCCCGACGCGAGGCCAAAGCAGCGCAGCCGAGCGTCGATGTAAGCGCGACTGCGGAAGTCGAGAGTCCGGCTCACGCGGAGTGAGCCTCTGAATCATATTGCGGGAGCCCTCCCCGGGTGGGAGATTCGGCGGTGGGCCCGTGCGTGAGTTAATGCGGAAGACCGCGGAAGACGAGAAGAAGAAACCGGCCGCCGCGGCGCCTGCGAATGAATCGTCGCCCGCGCCAATCGACGATCGGAGCGGCTTTCCGATCGCCTACGCCCTGCGCCGAGCGCTCCGCAAGGGGTATGGCCCGCGGGACTTTCGCGCGGACGTCCTCGCCGGAGTCGTCGTCGGGATCGTCGCACTCCCCCTGTCGATGGCGCTGGCGATCGCCGTGGGCGCCCCTCCCCAGCACGGACTTTATACGGCGATCTTCGCGGGATTCTCGGTCTCGCTCCTGGGGGGCTGCAAGTTCCAGGTCACGGGGCCCACGGCCGCGTTCGTCGTCATCTTGGCGCCCATCGTGACGCAGCATGGCCTGCGTGGGCTGCTCACCGCCGGCCTGATGGCGGGCGTGCTCCTCGTCGCGATGGGCGCATTTCGCCTCGGTAGCCTGATCCGGTTCATCCCCTACCCGGTCACCACGGGGTTCACGACCGGGATCGCGACCGTCATCGCCACTCTGCAAATCAAGGACGTCTTCGGGCTCTCGATGCGGGCGATGCCCGACCACTACGTGGACAAGATCACGGCCCTTTGGCAGGCGCGAGCCTCGGCGGCCCCCGCGGAAGTCGCCGTTGCCGCCGCGACCCTCGCCCTGCTGCTGGGGGTACCGCGAATCACAAAGCGCGTCCCGGCCCCGCTCATCGCCATCGTTCTCGTGTCCGCTGCCGCGACACTGGTGCATCGCATCGTTCCGTCCGTGTCGGTGGCCACGATCGGGAGCCGCTTTCACACAACGGTTCACGGCGTCGAAGTGGCAGGGATCCCGCCCATCGTTCCCACGCCCGCGCTCCCCTGGGGGAGCTTTTCGTTCGGCTTCCTGCGCGACCTTTTCCCGGCCGCCTTCGCTATCGCGATGCTGGGCGCGATCGAGTCGCTGCTTTCCGCCGTCATCGCCGACGGACTGACCGGAACGAAGCACGAACCAAACTCCGAGCTGGTCGCGCTCGGCGTCGGCAACATCGTCGCTCCTCTCTTCGGCGGCATCGCTGCAACCGGCGCCCTCGCGCGCACGGCCACGAACATCCGCGCCGGCGCGCGCTCGCCCATCGCCTGCGCGACGCACTCGGTCGTGGTCCTCCTGGCGATCCTCGTGTTCGCTCCGATGGTCGCCTACGTGCCCATGGCCTCCTTGGCCGCGCTCCTCTTGCTGGTCGCGTGGAACATGTCCGAACTGCGCCACTTCGTGGGCATGGTCCGGATCGCACCCCGCAGCGACGTGCTCGTCCTCTTCACGTGCTTTCTCCTCACGGTCTTCTTCGACATGGTCGTGGCCGTCGGAGTGGGCTTCGTGCTCGCGGCCATCCTCTTCATGAGGCGAATGGCCGAGATCACCGAGACCAAACTCTCCTTGGACAACACAGAGGAGCATCGGCTCATCGATCTGCCGCCTGGAGTGAGCTTCTACGAGATCAATGGGCCGCTCTTCTTCGGCGCCGCGCAAAATGCCATGGAAGCGCTGCACGCGAGCCACAGGGACGCATTTCACGCGCTGATCCTCAATCTCGGAAAGGTCCCGATCATCGACGCGACCGGGTTCGCGGCCCTCGAAAACGCCGTCGACGGCTTGGTGAAACGAAAGAAGGTCGTCATCTTCGCCGGCCCGCTGCCCAAGCCGCGAACGATCTTCGACAAAGCGGCCTTCGACCGCCGCCATCCAGGCATGGTCTTCATCGCCGAGGATCTGCTGGCCGCGCTCAAAGTCGCACGCGAGACAATTGCGCAATCGTCACCGTTTTCGACACGGTCCACGCCCGTGCCTCGGACGGCAGAGCGACCCAGCGTTTGAAACGACGCCTCTTTCGCTCCCCTTCGGATTGCGCATCACGCGCGGCGCCGCCCGAGGCTCACCCGTTCTTCTCGGTCGAGACCCAATTTCCGTGAAATCCGAACGGCACGACGTGCGGAAGACGCACCGTGGCCACGGGCGGTGCGGCGATGTCTGCGCCATCGAGCACGCGCAGCTCGGTCGAGCGGGACGCCCCGTCGAGGACGAGCGTAAGCAGCCATACGTCGGACTCCGACGCTGCGCCCGCCTTGGAAACCGGAACGCACTCGCCGGCGAATTGGGCCGGACTGAGCGGCGCAAGCCGCGCTTCGCCCGTCGCCGTGTCGATCGACGCCGGCTGCGCGATGAAAGCCCGACCGTCCGGCCACGCCACCCCGTAGACGGTTCGGTGCTCGCGGCAATGCACGCCGGGCGCGACCCGCGGGAACTCGACGGCGCAACCCGAAAGGCGCGATTGCTCGACTCCGGCTAAGGCCGACACCCTGAGCCGCTCGACGAACGAGCGTGCTGGTTCGGCGTCTGCGCCCACCATGACGTCTTCGATCGTCCGCATGATACGTCCGTCGGGATACGCGCAGACGTCGAGGACCACGTCGTCTCCTTCGTCCCATGCGTTCACCGTGTGAAACATCATGAACGGATCGGTGCGCGACCAGCGTGCTTCGCCGGTCGCGCGGTCGACGATGGCGATGTGGACGCCGAGGTCGGGTCGGAAGCGCAGCGACTCGCCGAAGCTCCGCTGTCCGAGGACGAGCCCGACCGGAACACGCGGGATGACGATGGGGGGGACGACAAGAACGACCTTGGTCTTGGTGAGCGCGAAGTCGTGGACCATGGCGGGCACGGGCAATGCGATCCGCGCAGCGGTCCCGGTGCGTCCGTCCTTCGTCGTTCTGTACAAGGTGAGCACTGCGTCCCGGCCGTAGGTGACGCCGAAGTTCCACATCTCCCCGCTGTCGGGATCGAGCTTGGGATGCGCGGAGAATGTCGCGTCCGGTGAAAGGGACCCACCCATATCGTCCTCGCCCAGCGTTGTGAGCGACTCGGCGTCGAGGCGGTACGGCCGGCCGGCTTCACAAAGCGCGAGAAGCTTCCCGGCGTGAAGAACGACGCTCGTATTCGCCGGATTCTTGCGGTCCTTGCGATGGAGAAACCGCGACAGCGGACCGCCCGGCCCCCTGGTCGCGAAGCCCCCGTAGAGACGCTTGCCGGCGGCGTCCTCCGCGACCTTCCCGGAGGTCGCGACGAAGCGGTTCCGGTAGCTGACGCGGCCCCCCTCGATCGCGATCGCGTGAACCATGCCGTCTCCGTCGAACCAAGAGCGAAAGCGGTCGCCGTATACGTCGTGGCGGGCGGGGCCCATGCGGTAGAGGACGCCCGAGAGCTCTTTGGGCATCGCACCTTCGACGCGCAACGACCTCGCGTCGGTGACCTCGTCCTCGAGCGAGCAAAAGCCGATTGCCCACGGCGGCGCCGCCGGCCGCCTGACCTCTGAAACAAAAAGCTCGTTTGCAACTGTCGTCATTGTCGGTACCCTCTTTTTCGATCAGTCCTATGTGGACTGAATAACCTCCACTTTGACCATCCACATTAGAATGTCAAGCAACGAACTCAACGCGACCGCGGCTTCGCTCCTCGGCTTTCTCCACGACGGCCCGAAGACCGGGTGGGACCTCGTAGAGGCCATCGAAGGCTCGGTGGGTTATTTCCTGGAATATCACGCGGAGCCAGGTGTACCGCGAGCTCAAGACGCTGGCTGTCCAGGGCTATGTGACAGAGAGACGGTCCGGGGCACGAGACAAGGTCCCGTACGCCATCACGACCGCCGGCAAGCACGCGTTCGGAGCGTGGATCTCGAATGAGCCAGGCCCTGACATCATGCGGCTGCCGCTGGTCCTTACGGTGTTTTTCGGACGCAACGTGCCGCCCGAGCTCCTGCGCCGTCACCTCGAGAAAGCGCGGGGCGAGCACGCGGCGCGCCTCGACCAATACCGACGAATTGAAGCCGACGGCCTGCCCGAAGACGAGTTTCAGCTCTCGACGCTCGAGCTCGGGATCGCGTACGAGGAGGCCTTCCTCGGCTGGCTGCAGAAGCTGCCGTGGCTGAGGGAAGGGAGAAAAAATGCCGGCGTTCGGCGAGGCTCTTGAGAGTCAGCGCGTCGCGGCCGTCGCGGAGAGGGCCTTGGTCGGGGCTCGTCGATTGAGCGCTGCGGTCATCGCCAACACCGCCGACCGTGGCGCGACGCGAAGGGCTTGGGGACCCAACTTGTTCTTGAAGCCAGGAATGGCCAGACGACGGCCCTGCATCATCGCGCGGTATGCGTGCGCCGCGACTTCGCGCGCGCCCATCGTGCCCGCCTGAAACAGCCGAGACTCGGCGATGCCCGCCACCTGCGCGAACTCCGTCGCGGTCGCGCCCGGGCACGCGACGGTGGCGGTGACCCCGGTGCCACGAAGCTCGAACGCAAGAGCCTCGGTAAACGAGTTCACGAACGCTTTGGACGCATAGTAGTCGGCCATGAACGGGCCCGGCTGGAACCCCGCCGTCGAGCCGACGTTCAGAATTCGCCCGCTGCGGCGCGCGAGCATCGCGGGCAGGAGAAGTCGCGTCATGAGCACCGGGGCCGCGACATTCACCTGAATCATCTCCATCTCGCGCTTGGGATCGAGATCGGAAAAGCGCCCCGCCGTGCCGAAGCCGGCGTTGTTGACGAGAAACTCGACTTCGATTCCGCGCTCTGCGAGAGCCTGGGTGATTCGCGTCGGGGCGCTCGCGTCGGTCAGGTTTCGGCAAAGACGGTTGCGGTCACCGCGAACTCTTTGACGATCTCGGCTGCGCGCTCTTCGAGTTTGTCCCGTCTTCGAGCGACGAGAACCAAGTCGTGGCCGTCGCGCGCGAAGAGGCTGCAGAGCTCCGCGCCGAGCCCCGCCGATGCGCCGGTGACCAAAGCCGTCTTTTTGGTTCGAAGCATGTTCCCATCCCTTTCCGGTTCCTTCCGGTTCCTCATTGACATACCATATTGGACTGTCAATCCTCGTCGAGAGACGGCCTATCCTCGGCGGCGTGTTCCAGCGCACTCGCGATCAAGCTTCGAATGTGACCGTCGGCCAGCGCGTAGTAGACGTGCTTGGCGACGCGCCGCCGCGTGACGAGCCCCTCCGCACGCAACAATCGAAGCTGCTGCGACACCGTCGGGAGCGCGGCGCGCGCGGCCTGGGCGAGCTCGGTCACGCACCATTCGCCTTCGGCTAGCCTGGCGAGAAGCTTCAACCTGGAGACATCCCCGGCAGCGCGAAAGAAGCTCGCAGCACGCTGGAAGGCTTCCTCGCTCACCGCCGCCTCCGTCACCGTGCGGGTCGAGTGGTCTTTGGGCTCGCATTCAGCGCCCACGGTCGGAGGGGTCGGGGTCTGCTTCATCATTCACGCCGACACGGATCTCGCCGAGCGCGTCGAAGTTGTACCTCGTAATACGAAAGACGCTACCTGACAGCGCACGCCGGATGCCCGCTCGCTACCCGGCGAACCGTTCAGTTGAACGGCGGCATGGCGTACGCGGCGGCCGGGGTCATTCCGTCCGAGCGGGGCGTCTGCACGACGAATGGCTCATCGATCCAGGCCTGCAACGTAGCAATCTGGCACGCGGTAAATGGCTTGATTCCAGCGGGCGGCATGATCCCGCACTTCGAGCAAGAAGGCGGATCGGCCTGTGCCATGACGGCCATCACGATCTGCCACCTGTACGGGGTCGGCATCTCCGGGCACGACGACGGGTGAGCGGGCCCTGTGATCCAATCGTACGCGTGGTCCTTGCCACCTTCCGCCGCGGTCGACGAGGCGTCGAGCACGTGGCAACCGCCGTTGACCTTGCCGCAGGAGGCAGCGAGAAACGGCTGCACATCCTGCGTGAAGCTCACGGTGGCCGGTATGGTGCATCCGGCAGGCACCACGACGCTGGCGTCCCCGCCAGCGGCCCCACTGGACACCGCCCCCGCGTCGGGCGAAGCGCCGGAGGCACTCCCGCCCGAGCCAGTGCCCGAGCCTGCGGCCCCACCCGAGCCGCCGCTGGAACCACTGCTCGAACCACCGCCGCCCGCTCCGCTATCGTCGCTGACCGGGGGGCCCGAACCGCCGCTCGATGAGCCCGCACCGATCGGAGAAACGCCGCTCGACGCTGCGGCACTGCCGGTAGCGGATCCGCTGCTGCTCGCTACGCCGCTCGAACTGCCGGACGAGCCGCTCGTGGCCGTTTGGCCGCCCTGGAACCCGGACGAGGACGAGCCACCCGAGGCCGCGCTCGCGGACTGGCTCGAAGGCTGCGAGCTACAGGCGCTGCAAACGCCAACACCGACGACGACAACCAATCGAACAAGGGGCGAATCGGCGCGAAGACTCATGAGTTTGGATCTCTCTGACGACGACACCATCATTTTCGAATTGTGCGCGGCCCGCGGGGATGACGGCGGCGTCCGCGATCGCGTGCAAACGGGGCATCGTAACCTCGCACGAGGCGCCGGTCGAGGGGGCGCGCTTGGTCGGCGCGCGACCGGGGCGTGCTTCGGGCAACGTCACGGGACCACCCAAGAAAAGCCTGCGCGAAGTTCGCTCACGCCCCTTCCGGCGACGAGCCCTTCGCGAAATGCGGCGTCGAGCGCGAGCTTCCCGCCGACCTGCCATATGGCGCCCACGAGGCATGAATACGTCTGCGCTCCACCGAAATCGTGCTCGACGAATACCTCCGTGACCGGGCGAACGACGTACTTCGATGGTGGAGGCTCCAGGATCGCGCCTCCGAACAGATCGAAATCGTAGGTCTGACGGAGAATCTGCGCCTCGGCGTTCCAGTGGATCACGAGCGCGTCGCCGAGACACGTCGAAAGGATACCGCCGACGTACGCGCCGAATCCACGTGCGTCGTTGACGGTCGGCAAGAGCGGGCCGACCTCTGTGGCGAGGCTCGGGCCGACCGCTCCCTGCAAACAGCCCTCGCGCCAGACGGTCTTCACGAAGAGGCCGGTATCTGTGAGCTTGTTCCGGCCCGATTGCCCGTCGAGCGGCACGAAGTCGAAGCCCTGGACCACCAGCTCGAGGCGCGGAGCGAGCCCATAGTTGAGGACCCCACCCGTGACGAAATCGCGGGTACTCCCCGCTGCGTAGTATCCGACGGGGCCCAGCTCGATTTCGAACTCATGAAGGTCCGCGACGTCGGCGTCCGTGCCGTCGAAGGGCCGGTAGGCAGCCGCATTGCGCGGCCACGCGCACAGAAGGACGAGCACTCCCGCGGCGGCACGCATGGTGGAAGACCTTACCCAACCGCGCCCCACGGGGGTCAAGTCCCGCCTCCACCCCGCCGCGGGCTCAGGCCAACCGGAGGGCGAGCTCCTGGAGGACGGCGCCCGTGCTCCCCTCGATCTTGATCGCGGCGTGCTCTTCCCCGCGCACAGGCCCGCGGTTCACGATAGCGATGGTCATCCCGCGCTCCACCGCGCGGCGCAGGAATCGATATCCGGAGAACACCGCGAGAGAAGTCCCCGCCACGAGGAGAGCGTCGGCCTCGTCGAGCCGAGCGACCGCCCCCTCCACGAGTTCCCGTGCGACGTTCTCGCCGAAAAAGACGACTCGCGGCTTGAGTGCGCCTCCGCAGCCAGGACACGACGGAGGCTGGAAGGCTGCAACCGCTTCCTCGGCGAGCTCCGCGTCGCCGTCGGCAGCCATGGGCGGAGCGCCGTCGAGCCAGAGGCGGTTGTCGTGGCGCATTCGCCGCTGCACATCGTTTCGGTCGTAGAGCGCGCCGCATTCGAGGCACAAAACCTCCGCCAGCGCGCCATGGAGCTCAACGACCCGACGGCTGCCCGCCGCCCGATGGAGGCGATCGACGTTCTGGGTGATGACTCCAGTCACGACACCGGACGCCTCGAGGGTCGCCAGCGCGAGATGTGCCGCCCCGGGCCGGGCGTGGCCGAACCGTTCCCACCCCACCATCGCGCGTGCCCAGTACCGTCGGCGTACCTCCGGCAACCGAACGAACTCGGGGCCGTGGATGGGGCGCCGCGTGCGCGTCGACGCCTCCGGGCTTCGGTAGTCCGGAATGCCCGACTCGGTGCTCACGCCCGCGCCGGTCAACGCAACCACCCGCCGCCCGCGCAGATGCGTGGCGAGCTCCGAAACAAGCGCCCGAGGAGCCACCTCCGACTGGATCACGGCCGGCAGCGTAGCGCCGAACTCCGGGGCTGCTCCAGCCATGCGGTCGCGATATAGACTACCCGCGCCCTACCCGATCGACGTGCCTTTCCGGAGGATCGCGATGGTCTCGCCCACAGCGGCTCAAGTCTTCGAACGGGCGGTCCAGTGCCATCGGGCGGGGAAGACGGCCGAAGCGGAGAGGCTCTATCGAACGGTGCTCTCGGAGGATCCGGGGCATCATCCGTCGTTGCATCTCCTGAGCACGCTCGCGCTCCAGGAGGGCCGGGATACCGAGGCGGCGGCGATGCTCGAGCGAGCCGTCGAGCTTGCGCCGGAGCAGCCCGTTTATCACGCGAATTTGGGGGAGGTATACCGACGGCTCGGGCAGCTTCCCGAGGCGGCGCGGGCACTCTCGCGCGCGCTGGCCATTCAGCCCGATTTCGCCGAAGCGGCGTTCAACGTGGGGGTGGTGCTCGAGACCAACGAGGAGCTCGAGAGCGCGATCGCGTACTACGAACGCGCAGCGGATTTGAAACCGGGAATGCTCGCATTCCAGCGCGCGCTGGCGCGGGCGTTGTGGGCGCGGGGCGAGGTCGCGCGCGCCGTGGGACACCTCGAATGTGCGGTCGTGCTCGAGCCTCGGTCGATCGAATCGGTCGACGCCCTGGCGGCGGCGCTCGACTATCTCCGGGTCCCCGAGGTCGCGAGCGCCGTGCGCCGGCGGCGATCGGCGCTGCCCGGGGCGATCGCGCGACCTGCGAAAGGAGCGAACAGCCTACCGACTCGGCGGCCGTCGAAAGACAACGACTCCGCAAAGCGGGGTGCGCTCGCCGCCGCAATGGACCGGGCTCGCACGCACGAGCAGGCGGGGAGAATGGCGAGTGCCGTGGCCGCATACAAGCAGGCACTCGAAAGGGCTCCGGGGCACGGGCCCGCGTTGCTCGCGCTCGGGCGGCTTGCGCTTGTCGCCGGGGAGAGCGCCGACGCCGCAAGCTGGCTCGCGCGGGCTGCTGCCCTCGAGCCGGAGAGCGCGGTGTACTCCGACCTCGGCGAGGCCTACCGCAACCTCGGCAGGACCGGCGAAGCGATGGACGCACTGTCGAAGGCGCTCGCTTTGGCGCCGGAGGACGCCCGTGCGAGCAATCGGCTGGGCCTGCTCTACGAGGCACTCCGAGATGTCGCCGCGCTGGACTACTTCGAGCGCGCCGCCGCGTTGCGCCCGGACGTCCTGAAGTTCCAAACGGATCTTGCCCGGGCGCTGCGCGACAGCGGCGCGTTCGAGCGGGCGGTCGCGCACTATCACGCCGCACTGGCGTGCGATCCACGCCGGGCCGACACGCTGGCCCAGCTGGGGCGCGTCCTTCGGACGCTCGGCCGCACGGACGCCGCGATCGCCACGTTGCGACGCGCCCTCGATGCCGACCCGAGCTCCGTCGATGCGCTCACCCACCTCGGCGCCACGCTCTTCGACATGAAGCAATTCGACGACGCGATCCTCAGCTGCGAGCGCGCAGTCGCCCTCGGCCCCGCGAGTGCCGAAGCGCACTTCCAGCTCGGCAACGCGCTCGTCAGCTCCGGGCGGATCGACGAGGCGATCGCGTCGTGGCGCCGCACCTGCACGCTCGATCCGACCCACGTGATCGCTCGCAGCAACATCGTTTGGATGGCGTCGTACAGCCCGGGATTCGACGGACCTGCCATCCTCGAGGAGGCCCGGGCGTGGGCGCAACACCACGCGGAGCCCGCGCCCATTCGTCCGCACGAGAACGATCGCACCCTCGGGCGGCGCTTGCGGATCGGCTACGTCTCCGGGGACTTCCGCGACCACAGCGCCGCCTATTTTCTCGTTCCGCTTCTCGCGAGCCACGACCGCGATGCGTTCCAAATCCACGCCTATTCGTCCGTCCCGAAAGCCGACGGCGTGACGGAGCGAATTCGCGCGCATACCGACGCGTGGAGAGACATCGCTCGAATGAGCAACGCTTCGGTCGAGGGCCTGGTCCGGCAAGACGGGATCGACATACTCGTCGACCTTTCCATGCACACGGGGCGCGGCCGCCCGCTTCTTTTCGCACGCAAGCCTGCCCCGGTCCAAATCGCATGGCTCGCCTATCCGGGTACTACGGGTCTGCCAACGATTGACTACCGGATCACCGACCCGCACCTGGATCCACCCGAGCTCGGTCCGGGACCGTACAGCGAAGCCTCGCTCGTCTTACCCGAAACGTTCTGGTGCTACGACCCGCTCGGTCCCAGCCCGGACGTCAGCGCCTTGCCCGCGCTATCCGCCGGCCACGTCACGTTCGGCTGCCAAAACAGTTTCTACAAAATCCACGCGGGCGTGCTGGACCTGTGGGCGCGTGTCCTTCGTGCCGTCGACGCCTCGCGGTTGATCGCGCACGCCCCCCCGCACGTTCATGCGAGCGTAGTTGCCCGCCTCGAAGCTCTCGGAATCGCTCCCGCCCGCGTCACTCTGGTCCCGCACCGCGGCCGGCCCGAGTACCTAGCGACCTACAGCCAAATCGACATCGGTCTGGACACGTTTCCATTCAACGGCGCGACGACCAGCCTCGACTCATTTTGGATGGGGGTCCCCGTCGTCACGCTTGTCGGCTCCACGGTCGTGGGCCGCGCGGGCCGCTGCCTTGCGCTGAATCTGGGGCTGCCGGAGCTCGTCGCCGATACTCCCGACCTGTTCGAGAAAGCCGCTGTAGGCCTCGCAAACGATCTCTTCCACCTGTCGGCACTCCGATCCGACCTCCGCGCGCGGCTCCAGTCCTCCCCCCTGATGGACTCGCCACGGTTCGCGCGGCACATGGAGGACGCCTATCGCCGCGCCTGGCGAACTTGGGTCGAGAGGAAAGAACCCCAGCAACCGCGAGCCGCGCCGCAATTCCAGTCCGGACCCGGACCCGACGCACGCTCACCCTGACACGACTCTGCTTGCCGGGTCCTCGGCGCACGCAAGACGTCGATGGCGCCCTGAGCCATGCGTGTCGAAGCCAGTGGGTCACCGGTTGTGACATCGCGCAGGTCAGCTACGGTTGCTCCCTGTGAGCGAGCCAACCGCAGGGGACGACCCCATCGACGAGGCCATCGAGGAGTCGTTCCCCGCGAGCGATCCGCCGGAGTGGACCGGAATGCACGTCGGTATGCCGGCAACGGGGCTTCCCCCGGCGCGGACAGACGACCTCGAGACGGTGCGAAGCGCCTTCGCCGTCGTCGAGGCGGTCGCCCGGATCGAGCGTGCCGTCGGTCTCGCCGGAATGAAGATTTTCGGGCGGATCGACCAAGCGGAGGAAGCGCGGCGCGTGGGGTTGGCCATGCGGCCCGCAGTCGTGCTGCTCTTCGGAAACCCCAGCGTGGGCACTCCGCTCATGGTCGCCCGCCCCACGGTAGCAATCGACCTTCCGCTGAGGGCCCTCGTCTGGGACGACGACGCGGGGACGACGTGGCTATCGTACAATACGCTCGAGCTCCTCGTTCGACGACACGGTCTCGACGAGACTCTCGCGAGCAAGCTCGGCCCTGCCGTGGACGTGCTCCGCCGGGCGGTGCGACCTTAGCGGCGAGGACTCTTCGCGGTGACGCTCCCGATGAAAACCAGCAGCAGCCCCAAAAGCCATACCGTCTTTCCGTCGGTGGCCGGCACCGCCGCGATCGCCTCACACCCATCGTCTTGGCTCGGCGTCGCGGATTGATTGCACGTCCGAGCGGTGCCGCACGTCCCGCTCGCCCGCCGTGCATTGCTCGCAGGCTCCGGCCGCGACGTTGCTGCTCCCCGTCAGCAACGAGCGCGGATTACGCTGGCGGCTGGAAGGGCGAGTGTTCCCGCGAACCCGTCCAGCGGCGCCGTCGCGACTTGAGGACCCGCGAAAGTGCCTCGCGGCCGGCTCCGCGACGACGACGCGGCCGATTCCGCCGGTGGATCCACGATCCAGATCGCCCTTATCACAGGCACACCGAAGCTTACGCGGATGTGGGAGTTGTTCGGACTCGCCTCGTCGCGAATGCCTCCACGACGTAGTCGCGGAACGCTATCACTCGCGCCGGTAGGGTCCTCGCCTGCGGATGCAACAGATAGAGCGTCGCCCCCCGCGCGTACCACTTCGGCAAAATGTGCACGAGTCTTCCTGCCGCGACATCCGCCGAGCAGTTAAAGCTAGGCAGCAGCCCGATCCCCCCACCCGCCAGGACGATCGCGCGCACGAAGGTGATGTCGTCGCCGCCGACGTGCCCCTGCACCATCGCGCCAGCGTCCCCGTCGGGTCCGATCAGCGGCCAGGTGCGGGACAGCTCCTCGCCGCGGAAGACCACGCACGCGTGCTGCGCGAGATCGTCCTTCGACCCGGGCGCGCCGTGCTTCTTCAGGTAGGATGGCGCCGCATAGAGGCGGAGCTCGACCTCCCCGAGCTTGCGGGCGACCAGCGACGAGTCGCTTAGCCGCGGGGCGGCCCGAATCGCCACGTCGAATCCCTCGTCGACGAGGTTGGCCGGCGCGTTGGACAGCGAGAAGTCGAGCCGGACGAGCGGGTACGTCGCGGTGAAGCCGACGATGATGTCGGCGAGATACGTGGCAGCGAGGTCGTTGGGCGCGGTCACCCGGAGCCGGCCCTTGGGCTTTCGCGCCGCAGGCTCGATGGTCCGCACGGCGCCCCGCAGCGTGTTCATCGCGGGGGACACGCTCGTGAAGAGCTCCTTCCCCTCGTTCGTGGCCCTCACCGTGCGCGTGGTCCTGTGAAGGAGCTGCACGCCGCTTTGCGACTCGAGCCGTGCGACGGCCCGGCTCACGTTCGAGGTGGGCACGCGGAGCGAACGCGCGGCGCTCGAAAAGCCGCCGCGCTCGAGGACGCGCACGAACATCGCTAGGTCGTCGAGGCTCAGCTCCGCCATGCACCGGCCATTGTAGGGCACCCAGGGCCACCTTTGCGATTTCGCAAAAGTCCTTGCCGCCTTCGGCTCTACCGAGAGCCCGCGGTCCGGCGCATGTTCGGGGCCATGAACACCGCGACGACGTCGGCACAACGCCCGGTCGATCCCATCACGAACAACGGCTCGAAGGAAGACGAGAGGCCAACCATGAAGATCACAGAGAGTGGCAGCGGACGAAACATCCTGATCCTGCACGGCGGCGGCGGCCCGGCGACCATGACCCTGCTCGGGGCGCATCTAGCCGAGAGGGCACACGTCATCACGCCGACGTATCCGGGCTGGGACGGGACACCCCGGCCCGAGCCGCTGAACACGGTCGCCGGCCTCGCTGACGAGATCGTGCACTACCTCGACCAGCACGGCGCGAAGGACGTCCTAGTGATCGGGTCATCCATCGGGGGGTGGGTCGCCGTCGAGGTCGCGCTCCGCGACAGGGCCCACCGGATCAGCGGACTCGTTGTGATCAACGGCACTGGTGTGAACGTCCCCAATCACCCGATCACCGACATCACTGGCTTCACACCGCAGCAGCTCGCTGAGGTGGCGTTCCACGACCCCTCCAAGTTCGGTGCCGGCGCCCCCCCGCCGACGCCCGAGCGGATCGCGGTGATGCGCGCCAACGCGGCGGCGCTCGCCGTCTTCGCCGGCAAGCACAGTTACGATTCGACCCTGCTCGATCGATTGAAGGGCATCAAGGTCCCGACTCTCGTGCTCTGGGGCGAATCGGATCGCGTCGTCAGCAAGGAGTACGGCCGCGCATTCGCCGCCGCCATCCCGAATGCAAGGTTCGAGACCGTCGGCGAGGCCGGACATCTCCCCTGGATCGAGAATCCCGCGGAAACGTTCCGGGTGCTTGATCCGTTCGTCGCCGCTCCGGCGGCCCCCGCCCAGCGCTAAGGGCGCGGGTGCATGATGTAGCCTTACTGATCCACGCTTGAAGCCTCGCGCTGGCTCTCGCTCGACATGCGGTCCGCTTGCTCGAAGCAGACGTTCGCGTGGAGAGCGCGGCGGAGCAGATCGGTGTTTCGGCGCGGCATCTTCGACGCGCCTTCACGGAGAGCGTCGGTATCGGGCCGAAAGAGCACGGGCGGACCGTTCGCCTTCAACGTGCCGTGTGCGGATGTCGGCTACCTCCGGCTGTGCTCCGCCTCATCGTTCCGCCCGGGTATCCACGCTGACCCGAGGCGGAAGGCCGCCGGCTCGCGATTGCCCGCCGATTGACGCGCCGATGCGGCTCGCGATGTGTTCCGCGTCGCGGCCGACGCCCGAGAAGCGACCCGAACCCCAGGTGTAAAGCCAGGGCAGGCCGATGAAGTACAGCCCATCGACCGCCGTGCCCCCGCGCTCGTGAAGGGGATACCTCCCCTCATCGAAGACCGGCGCGTGAATCCAGCCGAAATCGGAGGCGAAGCCCACGCACCAGACGACGGCGCTCAAGCGGGCGGCGTCGAGCTCCCGAACCTCTTCTGTGGGTTCCCAGCAGGGCACGTACTCGGTGTCCGGCGCGGCGAGGATGCCTTGCTTCGCGATGAACTCGTCGATGCTTCGATTGATGCTCCGGTACACGTCATCGGCGTCGTCGAGATTGCGCTTCAAGCCCGGCGCAAACTCGACACGTCCCGACCGAATGTCCTTCAGCGGGCCGTAAAGGCGCATGCCCTCGAGCGCGAACCGGCGAAGGTCGATGTCCCGCCCGCCGTCGCGACCGGTCACGTAATGGTTCGTCCGGTCACGCACCTGCTCCCTGTTGGGATGTCGCTCGATCGGAATGTCATAATAGCCCATTCGATGAAGCCATTCGACGACGTCCTTGCCCCGATGACGGCGGGCGCAGCGCGGCGCGTTTCCGACGCAAAGGTGCACCGTTCGGCCGGCGAGGTGCAAGTCTTCGGCAATCTGGCACCCCGATTGACCGGTTCCAACGACGAGGACCTCGCCCGGCGGCAGCTGCGCGGGGTTCCGGTAGTGAGCCGAGTGAAGCTGGACGATGGGGCCGGGGAGCTCCCTGCTCATCGCGGGGATGCGAGGAACATGGTAGGCGCCCGTGGCGACGACGACGTGGTCAGCGGTCATGGGTCCGACCGAGGTCTCCAACTCGAAACGCCTCTTGTCCGAGGCGGGCGGGCGCACGGAAAGCACCTCGACGCCCTCGATGAGCGGCGGTCCGAACGAGGCCGCGTACCCCTCGACATACTCGACGATTCTCGTCTCGCCCCATGAAGCCGTGGGGGTCGCTTCCGCGGTATGGATAGCCCGGAAGCTGGCACTGCCAGTTTGGCGTGACCAGGCAGAACGTGTCCCATCGCTGGGTGCGCCAGCTGCTGGCGACACACGTTCTTTCGAGGACGACGTGCTCGATCCCGTGCGTCTTCAGGCCGTAGCTAACCGAGAGGCCGGCCTGACCCCCTCCCACGACGACGACCTCGTGATGCGACATCACGACGGGTCACCCGGCTTTGCAGGCTCCGGTGCGGACCGCCCCGCTTCACGACGGGCGTCGCGAGGCGGATGCTTCTCGAACGAGATCACCTTGACCCGGCCCCGGCGATGCTCCGGGGTGAGCGCGCGCGCTCTCTGTTCGATCCGATCCAGCTGGTCGAGGGCGGACGAGCATGCCGTTCCGTAGCGCGCGTGCACGCGCTCGGATGCCACGTGCAGGCTCGTCGACACTCTTTCGAGAAACTCGTCGACCGGGTACTCCCGCCCGACGACCAGGTGCTCCTCGATGACGTACGAAGGCGAGTAGCAGCGCTCCATGTCTCCGGTCGGCCATTCGATTCTCGAAGTGCATCTCAGGCATGGTTCCATCTCACTTTGCTCTCAGCTCCGCGCGGGCCTTCCGCGCCGATGTTCTCATAGCGCTCGATGTGACACCGGGCCGACCTCTCCCAGGAGAACGGCGAAAGACGATTTGCGGCCGCGGCTGCAAGCTCCGCTCGGCGTGGTGGGTCGAGAAGCAGCGCCGCGAGCGCATCGGCGATGCTGTCGACCGATTCGGGGTCGACGAACGCGGCCGACCGTTCTTCCAGGTATTCGGTGAAGGGGGGCCGGCCGGGGACGATGACGCAGGTGCCGGCCGCCATCGCCTCCAGGACGCACAGGCCGAAGCCCTCCTGGAGCGACGGGCACAGCAGGACGTCGCTCGCTCGATACAGCGCCGTAAGCTCCCCGTCGCTGACCGAACCGGGACGGACGATCCGAGCGGCGAGCGCCTCGGGCACGCGGGCGAGGTCTGCCTCGAACTCCGCACGGTACGCGGCGTGCTCCCAGAAGCTGTCGCCCCCGACGAGAAACCAAACGATGCGCGCGTTTGCCTCGTGGACGCGCGAGACCGCAGCCAGGCACCGGCGCGTGTTCTTGCGAGGCTCGACGCCGCCGACGCTGAGGACGCATAGGTCGGCAGGCCGAATGCCGAGTCTCGCCCGAAGCTCATCGCGCGCCTCGAGCGCCTCGAAGCGCTTGCGGTCGACTCCATTGGGTACGACGGCCGCGCCCCGACCAAAGTGCGCCGCGATCTCTGTCCGCGTCGCTGCGCTCACGCTGAGCACGACGTCCGCCTCGAGGATCGAGCGCCGCTGGCAACTCGCCAGATACGCGTCTTCGAAGCGATCCACGTGGTGCACCGTTCGAACGATGGGCCGCAGCGCGGGTGTCCCCGCCTCGAGCAGGGCGCTCGCAGCGAGGCAATCCTGTGCGTGGTACACGTCATGAGCCACGCGGCGCGCCCGCAAGCCGGCTGCGAACTCGTCGATCCGTTGGCGCACGAGCGCTGCGCCGGCGGCAGGTGCGTCACCGGCGGCGATGAGCTCGACGCGGCAGTTAACCGGGCGATGGAACGACCCGCCGCCCTTGGAGAGAGCGTAGAGGGTCACGTCGTGGCCGGCGCGCGCAAGGGCCTCGGCCAAGCTCGCGGCGTGGACCACGCTGCCGCGAGGGCGCGTCGAGTACGTGAACATCCCGATAGACAGCATCGAGCCTCGCTAAGGACCGAATCCGGTGAAGGCGGCCTCGCGCAGATCCCAGTAGACCTCCTCCTCGGCGCCGGCGGAGAGTACGAGAGCGCGCGAGTCGGTGACACCGCCGATTGCCGAACAGGCCACGCCGACGGCATCGAAGCGCGCGCACACGGTCGTCGCGTCCTCGGGCTCTACCGCGAGGACGAATCCGAAGCTCGGGAATGCCGTGAGCCAGCGGAGCGATTCGACCCCTGCCGGTGCGACGATGCGCTCGAGATCGATCCGCGCGCCGACTCCGGACGCCTCGAGCATCATGAGCAACGTCCCGCAAATGCCCGCCATGCTGATGTCCTTCGCGGCGGCGACGAGCCTGGCCTCGGCGAGCTCCGGCAGGACGCTCAGCTGCGCGCGCAGCGCCTGACCGGGTGCCGCGGTGGCGGCGTTGAAGTTGGCGCCGGGGCCGCGAAAGCTGCCGTTGAGCGAGATCGCGGCGAGGAGAACTTGGCCCGGTCGCGCGCCCCCGCTCGGGACGAGCCGCTTCGCCCGGCCGACGATGGCGACGGAGAGCATCGTCGCTCCGCTCACGCGGGTCGTGTGACCGCCGACCACCGGAACGCCGTAGGCCTGGCAAGCGGCCGCCAACCCTTCGAGCACCCGATCGTTTTGGCCGCTTCCCAAGTAGAGCACGTCGACGACCGCCCAGGGCCTGCCGCCCATGGCGGCGATGTCGTTGACGTTGGTCAAGACGCCGCAGAACCCGGAAAACCAAGGATTGGCCGCGACGAACTCGCCACGCATGCCTTCGGCGGCGAGGAGCACGTAGCCAGCTTCGTCGTGTAGAGCCGCGGCGTCGTCGCCGTTGACGATGGGCTCGGACGAGGGAAACCACGCGCTCCGGACTTCGCGTCCGAACGCCTTGGCGGCTCGTTGGATGTCTTGTTTGAAGCCGACCTCGACGCGACCCCTCAGTTGGGCGACGAGCGCGCGCAGCGATTCAGATTCGATTCTCATGCCGCCCTCGCGCGCCTGACGAGGGCGGTCGCCGCATGGCCGAAGACGGGCGTTTGGACACACGCGACTTGAGGAGGGTACGCGGCGAGGTCCGCCTGCATCAGCCGGTGCGGTTGCCCGCACACGTCGACCGACTCGAGCGGCGCGAAATGGTGCTGCTCGAAGTAACGGACGTTCTGCGCCTGGATCGTCGCGAGAAAGCGCCTGCATCCCCATGCGTGAGCCGTCGACACGGCCGCGCAGATGAGCGAAGTCCCGACGGCGCGCTGCGATCGGTATTTCGGCATCACGCCAAGCCGACCCCCGAACCAGGTCCCGGCCTCGGTCGGGTAGATGCGCACGGTGCCGATGACGTCGTCGGCCATGCCGGCGACCTGGTCGACAGCCACGATCGGCGTCGCGCTCGCGTCGTGCTCGTCGATGTCCGATCCTGCGAAGAGGCCTTGCTCATCGGCGAAAATCGTGGCGCGTAGGCGGTAGTAGGCGGCGATCTGCCAAGCCTCGCTCGCGACGTGCGCCGCGACGGTACGCGACAGATAGGCGGGCACTCTCTCACCCCACACGCTGGTTGCTTCAAGCATCGAGGGTCTCCCGCGCGCGAAGCGAAGAGCACGCCCCGCACCTTCCGCACCCTGCTTTGATGTCATCGCTGCGCATCCGCGCCTCGGAGAGCAAACGCGACACGTCGCCGAGCAGTCGATCCAGAAACACCGGCGCCGGGCCAGGGTGGTCCTCGAGCGGCGTGCCGGCGATGGGCACGAAGGGGACCACGAATGGGTAGACGCCCATTCCCACGAGCTCTCGGCAGACCTCCACAATCGCGTGGTGCGTGTCGCCCAGCCCCGCGAGGATGTACGTGGACACTTGCCCCCGCCCGAAGACGCCGACGGCGTATCGAAAGGCTTCCATGTACGTCGAGACGGGCACCTCCGCCTTCCCCGGCATGATCCGGCGGCGCACCGAGTCGGTCACGGCTTCCAGGTGCATCCCCAGGGTGTCGACGCCCGCCTCCGCCATTCGATCGAGCCACGTGAGGTCTGCCGGCGGCTCGCACTGACCCTGGACGGGCACGTCGACGCGAGCCTTCAGCGCCCTCGCGGCGTCGCTCAAGATGCGCGCGCCACGGTCCTCGGTCCGCGGCGTCCCTGTCGTCAGGACGACGTGCTTGACGCGGTCGAGCGAGACCGCGGCCTCGGCCACCTCGGCGATCTGCTCGGGGGTCTTCTCGGCGATTGTGCTCTTGGACGCGAGCGACTGCCCGATTGCGCAGAACTGACAGGATGTCTCACGGCGGCCGTACCGAACGCACGTCTGGAGCAGCGTCGTCGCGAGGACGTCATCCGCGTGCAGGCGAGCGATCTTCCAGTACGGGATGCCGTCCGCGGTCGAACGCGCGTAGAACTGCGGCGTGCGCGGAAAGGTGACCTCGGCGACGGGCACGCCGTCCCGCCGCAGCGTCGCCGTCGCGCCGTCCGGGGCGACGCTGGCCGAATACGGCGAGCGCCGCGCCGCGTGTGTGAAGATGGGAATCATCACGATCTGGCCGGCCACGCGAATGGCTTTGTGATCGGACGGGCCCGCGCCGCCCGATCGGCTGAGGCCGGGCCCGCGCGGATCGTTCCAGGCGACACCAAACGCCTGAAGCTCCGCGATGAGCTCAGACGACGTCGCAGCGGGCGCTTCCATTGGCAGCATGGGTAGGGATCGATTCATCGCGTGGGTCCTTGGTTGGAGAGGGGCGCGAGGGCTGGGCGACGTCTCGGACGTGCGGCTGCGGCGCGCGGTTCGCGTAGAGCGCGAGGAGCTCCGGGCGGCTGTAGTGGCCGACGCTGTCCATCATGCGTTTTCGCTTCGCGATGAGAGACATGTCGAGGTCCGCGGTCACGATCCCTTCCCCGGTCGTCCGCGGCTCGCAGAGAAGCGCGCCCTCCGGGGAGACGATCGCAGTGAAGCACCCCCCGCGCAGCGCCTTCGACAGGCCCGACGCGCCGGCAATCGTGCTCACCTGCTCTTCGTCGAGAAACCCCGTGGAGTTGACGACGAAGCAGCCCGATTCGAGGGCGTGGTGCCGGATGGTCACCGCGATCTGCTCGGCGAAAATGTCGCCCACGAGCGAGCCCGGGAACATCGAGACGTGGATCTCTTCGTGCTCCGCCATCAGGGCGTAGCGCGCGAGCGGGTTGTAGTGCTCCCAGCAGGCTAGGGCGCCGATCCGGCCGGCGCGCGTGTCGACCGCGCGCAGGCCGGACCCGTCCCCTTGGCCCCAAATCATTCGCTCGTGGAAGGTGGGAGTGATCTTGCGGCGCGCGAGGACGATGGCGCCGTCGGCGTCGAACACGAGCTGCGTGTTGTAGAGCGTTCCGTGATCGCGCTCGTTGACGCCGATGGCGACTACTGCGCCCGCCCGGCGGGCGGCTTGCCCTATGGCTTCCGTCGTGAGGCTCGGAACCTCGACGGATTGCTCGATGAGTAGGAGGTGGTCCTGCCCCGACGCGACGGGCGGCTTGATGAACGAGAAGTACGGGTAACACGGGAGGACAGTCTCCGGAAACACAACGAGCTCCGCGCCGGCGGCCCCCGCCTCCTCGACAAATCGGCATACCTTGTCCGTCGTCCCCTTTCGGTCGAAAAGGACGGGGCTCAGCTGCACGGCGGCAGCTCGTACGCGGCGCTTGGTATCCATCGTGCTCGCCAAGCGCGCGTCAGAGCGTCCAGGTGTTCAAGATGAACGCGCTCGCCCGCTGGTGGAGCAAGATGAGGTCAAGGACGTCGAGGGGACTGATCGGCCGCACGCCCTCGATGAGCGATGGCTCGCCGTGTCCGTAGAGCGCTTGGAGCGCGAATCGGCACGCGTAGACCTTCCCGCCCTCGGACATGAATTTCTGTATTTGGCCGTTCATCGCCAAGTGGCCTGGGAACGCCTCGTCGCCGAGCTTCGGAAACCCCCTCTGAACGCCGAGCGTCACACCGGGACCGTAAAGGAGAACGGAGGTCTCGTAGCCCTTGCGCAGCAGGCGCGTCGCCTGAAGGAGGTTGACGAGACCGATGGAGCCCTCGAACGCGACGGTGTGGAAAGTGACGAGGGCCTTTTCTCCGGGCCTGGCTTTGACGTCTTCGAAGACCTTTTCTTCGTAGTCGACGAGGGAGTCACCGGTCTTGTGCGGGGCAGCTTGAACTTTGGGCATGTGCGGAGCCTTCCTAAGATGGGAGATCGGTGGAGAGGACGGCGACACGACGGCATCACCGCGCTCCTTCAGCGAGCGCGCACAGCTCCTGTGCGAGCCGCGTGCCCCTCGGGTGTTCGATCGCCGACCCATGGGAATCGCCGCGATCCGACGCCGATGGTCATCGGCGCGAAACACGCGAAGGCTCGAATCGTCTCAACTTGTTGCGACGCGAGACACAACCTCTTGAGGGCTTCGCGTTATCCTGTGTCCATCGGGTTGCGGGGGTCGGCGGGGCGGCGAAGCCCGAGGCGCTTCATGTGGTACGCGAGCGTGCTCGGGCTCATGCCGAGGAGCTTCGCAGCGCCGTGGTCGCCGGCGATCTGGTAGCCGCACTGCGCCAGCGCGTTGACAAGGTTGCGCCGTTCCAGCTTGCGCAGCAGCGCGACGGGCATCACCTGCACGTAGCGCTCGGGGTCGAGCCGAGGCGACTCGCCCGCCGCTTTCGGCTCCTCGCGCGGCGCGGGCGTCGGTGGGTCCCCGAGATCGAAGCGGAGCGTCCCCTGGGTCGTCGGCGCGAGGACGACGGCGCGCTCGACGAGATTGTGAAGCTCGCGCACGTTGCCGGGGAAGCGGTACGCGAGGAGCGCGGACTCGGCCGCCGCATCGAGCAGCGGCTCCGGCACGTGCAGACGCCGCGCCGCGGCCTTGAGCGAGGCCCGCGCCATCGGGAGGACGTCTTCTCGCCGGTCGCGCAACGGCGGCACCTCGATCGGCAGGACGCTCAGCCGGTAGTAAAGATCGCGGCGGAACCGCCCGCCTTCGACCTCGCACGACAGATCGCGGTTGGTCGCCGCGATGACCCGGACGTTGACCGTCCGCGTCCGATCGTCGCCCACCGGCTCGAACGTCCGCTCCTGAAGCACGCGAAGAAGCTTGCACTGCAGGTCGAGCGGGATCTCGCCGACCTCGTCGAGGAAGATGGTGCCGGTGTCCGCCAGGAGAAATCGACCCTTGCGGTCACGGATCGCCCCACTGAAGGCCCCTCGCACATGGCCGAAGAACTCGCTCTCGAAAAGCTCCTGGGGGACGCTCGCGCAGTTGACGCGCACGAACGGCGCGTCGCGCCGGCGGCTCATTCTATGAATGGCGGCCGCGATCAACTCCTTTCCGACGCCTGTCTCGCCCAGGATGAGCACCGACGAATCTGTCTGTGCGACCTGCTCGGCTTGCCTGAGAACGCGCTTCATCGCCGGACTGACCGCGATGATCTCGTCCTGCTGAAGCGCCGTGCGCACAGCCTCTCGCAGGTAATCCCGCTCGCGCTCGGCGACCTCCTTCAGCCGCTCGATCTCCTCGAAAGCCCGGGCGTTCGCGATGGCGACGGCGGCGTGGTCGGCGAAGACACGCAGCCACTTGAGGTCTTCGGTGCCGAGACGCCGCCGGCTGAATAGCGCCACGACGCCGAGCACTTGACCGCGAAACGCGAGCGGTTGACCGGCGAAGCTCTCGATCGCCTCCGCCTCGGCCCAGTCGGGTTGCGCGAGCCATTCGCGCGGCCCACGCTGAATGAGGAGGGCCGTGTTCGTCGCCGCCACACGGCCCACCTTGCCGTAGGTGACCGGAATCTTATGGTGAGCGCCGTCCGTCCTCGTCCAGCGCACGGATGGATCAACGATCGACGTGCCGACGCTTGCGCGAAGCTCGAGGTACGGCACGCCCGACGGCTCTTGTCGCAGCAGCCAGACGCGCGCCAGAGCGACCCCCTCGGTCATCCCGAGGCCCCGCACGAGCTCGTCGAGGACCGAATCGGGCGAGCGCGCCGCGGCGACCGACAGCGCCAGCGACTGGAGCGCTTCAAGCTGCATCGACGGTCACCCTCCGGCGAGGATCGCAAGACGGGGTCTCGCCCAGGCTTCGCCAAGGATACCGGAACGTTTCCGATCCGGGCGTTGCGACGCGGGGAAACGAGCGGGCCCGACCGCAGCCGGGCCAGATTGAGATCACAGCCGTCTTCTGGCGCTCTATTCAGGATGCAGGCGGCCGATACTTTGAATTCGTCTACGCGTGAGCCGGGATTGCGAGCATTCCAAGCCGCTCGATGTGCGTCGCGTCAATTCGAAAACGCTCGCGCACCCCAGAGGGACCTCACCGAGCAGTCGCCGAGGTCGACTCATCCGTGTCCGGCCATGTACCGCCCGAGCACCGCCGGCGTCGCGCCTTCGACGGGCGTTTCGTACGCGATTTTTCCTTCGCTCATCACGACAATCCGCGTGGCGAGCGCGAAGATTTCGTCGAGGTCTGCGCTCACGAGGAGCACCGCTGCCCCACGGTCGCGCGCGGCGCGAATGCGCGCGTGGATCTCGGCCACGGCTGCAAAGTCGAGGCCCATGCATGGGTTGGCTGCGACCAGCACGTCGACCCGGCCATCGAGCTCCCGCGCCAAGACGGAGCGCTGCACATTCCCGCCCGAAAGCTGTGCGATCGGAGCATGGATGGAGGGCGTACGAACACCGTAGTCCGCGACCAGGCGCGTGGCGAACGCGTTCATCGCCTTGGTTGAGACGAGGCACCCGAGGACGGCTCCCGCCTCGAACGTGCGAAATGCCATATTCTCGGCGACGCTCATCGCCGCGACGCAGGCGTTTCGCAGCGGCTCCTCCGGCAGACAGCGAACGCCGCGGGTCTTCATCTGGGCGCGCGTCGCGTGAAACGCTTCGCCCGACACGCTCACGTGCCCGGCGCGTCGCGGCCTCTGTCCAGCGAGGACTTCCACGAGCTCTTCTTGTCCGTTGCCCGCAATGGCCGCGATTCCAACGATTTCGCCGGAGCGTACCTTGAACGAGACGCCCCGAAGGGCCGGGACGCCGGAGTCGTCGTCGGCCTCGAGTTGGTCGACGTGCAGCCGCGTCTCGCCGACGGTCACGGCGTTCTCGTCCTTCTCCCGGCCCGGGAGGGCTCCGCCCATCATTTTCTCCGCCATCAGAGCCGGTGTCTGCTCGCGGACGCTGCCGCGGCCGACGACGCTCCCCCTCCGGAGAATCGTCACGTGGTCGGCGTACTTCGTCACTTCACGGAACTTGTGCGTGATGAGCACGATGCTCACGTGCCCGCCGCGCGCCAACCCGCGGAGCATGGTGAGGACTTCGTCAGCCTCCGAGGGCGTGAGGACGGACGTGGGCTCGTCCAGAATGACGATGCGGCTCTTCAAATAGAGCTGCTTGAGGATCTCGATCTTCTGCTTTTCGCCCGCTGACAAAGATCGCACTGGGGCATCGAGGTCGACTTTGAACGGCATGCCCGCGAGGAACGCCTGGAGTGAGGCGCGCTCGCGCACCCAGTCCACGACGAATGGCAACGCGGGCCGCGAAAGGACGAAGTTCTCGCAGACGGTCATGTTCGGGACCAACGTGAAGTGCTGGTAGACCATGCCGATCCCGAGCGCCTGGGCGTCGCGCGGGCTTCGCGGCGTCACTTCGAGGTCTCCGAGGCGAATGCTTCCTCCGTCGATCGGGTGATAACCCATGATGCATTTGACGAGCGTGCTCTTGCCGGCACCGTTCTCGCCGAGTAGCGCGTGGACGCTGCCCGGCTCGACGCGCAGCGAAACGCTCTCGAGAGCGCGAAAAGACCCGAACCGTTTGGACACCGAGTCGGCTTCCAGTGGCGGAGGTGGGTCGATCGGTGCCGAGAGCGTGCCGGTGGCGAGCGGCGCACTCATCGAGCGACCGTGAGCGCCGCGGGTTGCCCGGTGAGGATGCGGCGCGCCGAACTCGTCGCCGTCATGATGCCGAGGGTGAGGACGTACGGGGCCGTGGCGAAAAGGTTGTAGCCGCCGGTGTATCCGACCGATTGCAACGCCGGCCCGAGGGCGCCGGCCCCGCCGAAAAGCAGCGACGCCCAGAGGCATCGGACCGGATCCCACTTCGCGAAGATGACGAGCGCGACGGCCATGAGCCCCTGGCCGCTCGACAGCCGCTCGTTCCAGCTGCCGGGGTAGTAGAGCGACAGGAACGAGCCTCCGACGCCGGCAAAAAAGCCGCCTACGATCGTTGCGAGCAGCCGCACGCGCCCGACGCTGTAGCCCATCGCGCGCGCGGCATCTGCGTCCTCGCCGACGAGTCGCACGATCAGCCCCCAGCGGGTGCGGCGGAAGAAGAATCGCATCGCGAAGGCTGCGGCGACGCCCACCAGCAAGAGGACGTTGACCTGCAGTGCCGACCGAAGCGGAGCGATCTCGCTCCAGCGGCCGAGCTCCAGCGCGGGGAGTTGAGGCGCGGCGGGCTGAATCACAGGCTTGCCCAAGAAGAAAGCGACCCCGATCCCGAAAAGCATGAGGGCGATGCCGACGGCGATATCGTTGACGCGCGGGAGCGAGCACAGCCATCCGTGGAGCGCGCCGAAGACGACGCCCACGGCGCCCGCTGCAAAAACGCCCGGCCATGGCGAACCCGTGAGGTAGGACACGGCGTACCCGCTCATGGCTCCCATGACGAGGGTGCCCTCTTGACCGAGGTTGATGCGGCCGCTCTTCTCGGTGAGGCACTCGCCGAGGCTTACCCATAGGTACGGAGGGCTCACGCGCAGCGCACCCCCGGCGAGAGCGAGCGGTAGCCCCCAGAGGCCCATTGCCGCGCCGTTCATGCGGCTTCCTCGCCCGCCGTCGCAATCCCCGCCCGCCTCGCCGTGCGCCGCGCGATGCCCCCGCCCATGCGACCCCGGAGTGTCTCGCTCGCCAGAATGACGACAAAGAGAATGCCCTGAAAGACGTCGACCGCCGCATCCGGCAGGTGATCGGCACGCTGAAGAAGACCGCCGCTCGCACCGATGCCGCCGAGAAGAATGGCCACCGGCACAATCGCGAGGGGGTGTTGCCGCGCGAGGAACGCAACGAGGACCCCCGTATACCCGTAGCCGACGATGAGTGACGCGTTCGCCGTGCCGTGCACCGCCGCCACCTCGGCCATGCCCGCGAGCCCCGCTGCGGCGCCCGCGCCCGCACACGTCACCAGGATGATTCTGTGCACCGCCAGGCCGCTCAGAAGGGCCGCGCGAACGTTGCCTCCGACCATGCGTGCCGCGAAGCCGAACGACGAATATCGCATGAGCACGTAGGACAGACCGCAGGCCACCAGGCCGTAAACGAGGCCCCAGTGCACGTCCATTCCAGGTATGTCCCCGAGGGCATAGGCTTCGCCGATGGGCCTGGTCGAGGGCTTGTTCAGGCTCGCGGGATCACGCATCGGGCCTTCGACGAGGTGTTTGAAGAGACCGATCGCGATGTAGTTCAAGAGAAGACTGCTGATGGTCTCGTTGACGCCGCGGAGCGTGCGGAGCACACCGACGACTGCGATCCACGCACCGCCGGCTGCGCACGCGAAAACCCCCATGGCGAAGAGCACGACCCACGGATTGGCCGGCGCGAGCGCGTGCGCCGCGACCACCGACGCGAGAGCCCCGACGAGAAGCGCGCCCTCGCCGCCGATGACGACCAAGCCGACGTGCGCCGGGAGAGCCGTGCACAGCGCCGTGAGCATGAGCGGGGCGGCCCGGAGGAGCGTGCTCTGGAGGGAGAACCAGGTACCGAACGCGCCCCGGTACATCTGATAGTAGACGTCGGTCACGCTCGCCCCGACCAGGGCGACCAATAAGCCGAATATCGCGAACGACACGCCGATGGCGAGCAGAGGGACGGCCAGCGCGTCCGCCCACACGACGGAACGCGCGGCCCACGATGCTCCAGCTCGACCGGACACGGATTGGACCTCGGCGGTAGCCGCGCTCATGACAGCTCGCCTCGGGCGCTGCGACCACCCGGCGCGAGGCTCATGACGGGATTTTTCCGACCACGCCCTCGACGAGGTAGTTCATCTTCTCGAGCTCGATGTCCGTCTGCGGGTGGACAGCGCCCTCCGGAATCGCCAGGTGACCTGCATTGTCCTTGATCGGGCCGGAGTAGATGACGAGTGACCCGTTGGTCAGCTTGGCCTTGATCTCGTCGCCCTTGGCGCGAGCGGCGGGCGACACAGCCGGTCCGTACGGAGACATCTTCACGAAGCCCTCTTTGAATCCTCCCCTCAAGAGGTGCGGGAACGTATGTCCCGCGCGAATCAGGTTTACGTAGTCCGTATAGACCTTCGCCCAGTTCCATTCGGCTCCCGTCAAGTACCCTTTGGGAGCGAGCGTCGCCTGATTGACGTGGTAACCGGAGACGAACACCCCCCGCTTCTCGGCGGTCTCGACGATGACCTTCGGTGAATCGACGTGCATGGTGAGGACGTCGATTCCCTGATCCACCAGGCTATTGGCGGCCTCGGCCTCCTTGACCGGCAGCGACCAGTCGCCCGTGAAGACGACAGAAGTCGTCGCGCTCGGATTCACCGACCGCGCTCCGAGCGTGAACGAATTGATATTTCGTAGGACTTGCGGAATGGGCTTCGCGGCGATGAACCCGAGCTTGTTCGTCTTTGTAGTCATGCCGGCGACGACGCCGGCCACGTACTGGGCTTCGTCGATGTAGCCGAAATAGCTTCCGACGTTGGGGGGGTGCTTTCCCTCTTGATAGAGACCTCCGCAGTGAAGGAAGTAAACCTTTGGAAACTTGGGGGCGACCTTGAGGATGTGCGGATTGAAGTAACCGAACGACGTGGGGAACACGACCGACGCTCCGTCGAGCTCGACCATGCTCTCCATCGTCTTCTGGACGTCGGAGGTCTCCGGAACGTTTTCCTCTTCGCGGATTTTGACGCCGGGGATCGCGGCTGCCGCGGCGGCCCCCTGCGCGTGTGCTTGATTGTAGCCGTAGTCGCCCTTGGGCCCGACGTAGATGAAGCCGACCGTGAAGGGCTTCTCGGCGACCGCCGCGGCGCTCGCGCTGGCCGTGGCGACCGGCGTCTCCCGGGCTTTGTCCTTGCTGCATCCGGCGGCCCCGAGTGCCAGGCTAGTTGCCACGAGAAGACGAATTGCAGCACGACGACTCGGTACGGATGGGCGCGGAATGTCCGAACGCGTTATCTTCATTTCGGGCATGTGAGCGCCGGAACATTTCGGGCACGTTGCCGCTGAGTGGCCAACGCGGACTTTGGGCGCCGCCAGGCTCGGCGAAGGGAGCTACTGATTCCCCTCGCACGAAGGGCAAGCAAGAGTCCGCCAAGGGGTGTTGCCGCGCGCGCTGCAACGCTCTGTACATAGTTTGCAATCTTGGAAACCAGAATGCGCAGCCCCGCGAGCGAGGGTATGCGAAGCAGCACACGGCTTTCGCTCCGTTCAACCCGCCCTGCCCCTCGGATGTCCGGTGCGGGGGCTCATCTCGAGGATATCGGCTTCGTCGCGCCCAAGAAGCGACTTGATGACCGGGTACTGAAAGCGACGGTCGACCGTGATCGCATAAAACGACTCCAGGAGCCCCGGAACGATGCAGTGCTCGCGTAGGATCCGGCTCTGTAGCTCGTCCCTGACAACGACCGAGGGGACCAGGGCGATCGCGTCTGAGTCGCGGGCCAAAAGGCGCATCGTCGCCATGTCGTCGACCTCCGCGAGAACGACTACCTTTATCCCCAGCTGCTCGCACAGCGAGTCAAACTCCGTGCGAATCTCGCTGTCCGGTCCGGGGAGGATCATAGGAGCGGCACGCAGGTCGTTTGGAAACCGGAAGCCTCTCGTGCGCATTCGCCCGACGAGGCTCACGGCCTGTCGGGCAACGAGGCGGCACCCCAGTACTTCATCGTGCAAGCTCCGACACCGGACGGCGCGCTGTCCAGAGCCGACGAGTTTCGGCGCGCTCTCATGACGCCCTCGCGGTGAACGGCCTTGCGGAGTAGGCGCCCGCCGCCAGCTGGTCGACGGCGGAGGACCAGCTCGTAGGCTCTCCGCGGCTTTACGCGCGCCGCCGATACCGTCGTGACGATGACGGGCGGCCGAGCCGGCTTCTTGCCCTCGACGCGCGCGACCGCCTCTTGCGTCACTTCGCCGTAGAGGTCCGGATCGTTGTGGCCCATCGAGGGGATGTACTTCACCGGCTCGAGATGGTGCGTGTGCTGCCAGGCCTCGCGACTGACGAGCGCATCGGACAGACGCTCGCCGCACGGGGCGAGTCCAGCTGCACCCGTACCGTGCCAGTCTCCACCCGGCGCGAAGCGATCGCGTACATCCTCGCCGAAGCAGGGGACACATCCTCTCTCGGCAGAGCGGCGCGGAGAAGGTCGTGGTCACTCGACCGGGATCCCGCCGCGCTTGCGGCGTGGTCAAGGGCCGCGAAGAGGTTCCTTCCCGTGGGAAAAGGTGATCGAGCCTACCCGATCGAGCGGCCATGACGGATCGTGTGCCCCCTTGCCTGGGCTACTTCGACGAGACCGCCGCTTGCGCGAGCTTTTCGGTCATGAACTGCTTGGACTATACCACCTTCGGTCAGGGAGGAGCGGCCAGCGAGCACCATGTCCTTCGCGGCACGTTCGCGGGCGCGCACAATTTCCGCGTAGCTCAATCCTTCCGCCTCGCGGCGCGGGCCATCAGGCGGAAGGCTCCACCGCTTCGCTCCACAAGGGGTCGGCTAAACGAGCCGAGGCTCATCTTGAACCAATGCTCCTTGCGAGCCGTCACGACCTCTTCTGTCAATCCCAAAAAGCTGAGCGATCTCGCCGGCGCGCCCGGCAGGACTCGAACCTGCGACCAGCGACTTAGAAGGCACGCGGAATGGGGCACAAACATCGAGAAATCCGGCGATCATGACGGCGTCGTGACGGCTATCGTGACTGCACTGTCGTCCGCGGCGGGGAGGGAACCCCAGGCGCTGTCCCGGTGCGTCGAGGCACTCGGCTTGGCGCTTGGGGCGCTGATGCAGCGCGCGGGCGAGAACGCCTGGGGTACGGACGATGACCGTGGCGCCCTGCCAGACGAACGGACGGGGCCCCGCGCGCCGGGCGTTCGGTGATACGAAGCCCGACGTGCTCCTCCGCGATCGGAACGAAGTCATCGCCGCATGAGCCGTAGGCCGCGAACCGCTTCCGGGGTCCCCATGACGATTGCCCGAACGGGCTGGCGGCCCGGGTTCCCCGACGTTGTCGTGCACACAACGGAGAAGACCCGCAACGCCCACCCCTCCTACGCCAGGGCGAAGTCCGGGGACCGAGAGGCCGCCACACGTCTGGCGTGCGACCTCCTTTCCAACGCCGCGCTTGAATCGATCCGCGGCGCGCGGGCTGACCGGAGCCCAGCTAAACAGGCGCAGATGAGCCAGCGAACGTTGTTGGCGAGAAAGCTCAATACTGCAACGGTCTACCGCTCGATCGCGATTTGGTTCAGCACCGGCGTGTAGACGTCGATCTCCTCGTCGTCCGTCTCAATCGAAACGACCAGCGCGTAGCGCGCCCTGCGTTCGCAGATCTCTGGATCGCGATGGCGGAAGCGCCACCAACCGTTCACGGGGAACACGGCGACCGCATACTTGTCGGCGAGGTCCGCCGCACTCCCCCTCCACACGTCGCTATGCAGCGACCCACGCGAGCGGAGACGGCCAAGGTCCCACTCTTTCAGGTCGCTCGACTCGTCGACCTCCTGGTCCTCGGCTCGCTCGGCTGCGTTCACCCGCAAGAGCAGGTCTTCGGGAGACTCTCGCGCCGTCGTGACCTCGAAGCGCAAACCGTACGAGGGGTAGCGTGCTGGGTCGACGACGATGGTTCGAGCATCGCCCACGACGCCGCGCTTTCCAGGGTTCGGCTCGACGAAGTACGAGAGCGTAACGCGCAAGCGCATTTCAAGCGCGCCGAGCTGCTCGAGGACCTCCGTGGGCCACGGAAGCCGATGAAGGTGCATCTCGTTGGTCTTGCCTATACGCGCCTCGGCGTCGACACGAAACGGCTGGATTTCGCGCTCGATGACGAGCGTGAGCTCGTTGCGGGCACTGTATCGAGCGCGCTCGAGGTCGGGCACGCCATAGCCGAAGCACCGCAAGAGATTCTCAACGCGTGGGCGACGGGGCAGGCCGTCGAAGCACCCGTCCATCGCTGGCGTGTACCGGCACGAATGCACAAGCAGCGCGCGAATCGTCTCCGGCCAAAGCGCCGGGTATTGGCCGTGGAGCTGTGCGGCGAGATTGGCGCCGAGGGCAGCGGCGCCGCTGGTTGCGCCGAACCTCGCAAGGAGCCGCGAGCCCGCGCCGTCACGGCGCCGCGTCGAGAGCGGTGTGAGGCTGTCGATGACAACCGGGTCGGACTGAGGTGTCTCGCGAGCCCAGTTGCCGCCCTCGCACACGAAATCCGGCTTGAAGGGTGGGGGCCCCGTTCGGGTCGCGTTGACCCACGTGAGGCTGGTTCGCGAAGCGGGGCTCAGATGCCCGCGGGGCGCGATTACCGAATAACCGGCGTACTCCTGCTCTGCGATCAGTGTTCGCTCGGTGTAGGCCCCAACCGTTAGCGCATTCCAGCCCTGGCCCGGGTCCTCGATCACCTCCAGGAGATTTCGATCGGGATGCGCGTACCCCGCGTTCGGCATGACGTTGCCGGCGGAAAGAACGATCAGGCGCCGCACGCGGTCTTCGGAGTCGGCGCCCGCCGCGAGCTGGTCAACGGCTGAGGACCAGCTCGTCGGCTCTCCGCGGCTTACGCGCGCCGCCGATACGGTCGTGACGATGACGCGCGGCCGATCCGGCTTGTTGCCCTCGACGCGCGCGATCGCCTCTTGCGTCACTTCGCCATAGAGGTCCGGATCGTTGTGGCCAGTCGAAGGGATGTACTTGACCGACTCCAGGTGGTGCGTGTGCTGCCAGGCCTCGCGACTGACGAGGGCATCGGACAGACGCTCGCCGTAGAGGGCGAGCCCTGCGGCCCCCGTACCGTGCCAATCTCCCCCCGGCGCAAAGCGATCGCGTACGTCCTCGCCGAAGCAGGTGTACACATCCTCTCTCGGCAGCGCGGCACGGAGAAGATCGTGATCAAAGTCGACGCCCGTGTCGAGAAGGCACACGGCCATCGCGCCGTTCGTAGCGCGGGCAAGGCGCTTCCCGAGGTCGGACGCGAGCTCGCGTTCGTCCGTCGCGTTGAGATCGAGAAACTCGAGGTCGAGCGGCGCGGCACTTCGGAGCTCGGCGATCGAATCGAGAAGCTCTGCGGAGCGCGTCATCTTCTCGACCGTCGCGCGCACGAGCAGCACCGTGCGATCAGGGAAATGCAGCTCGCGCGGGGAGACGTGGAGGTCGAGAATCTTCGCATGCCGGCGAAATCGCGACGGGTCGATGCCCCGGCGAAGCCAAACCTCCCACCAAACGTCGCCCTCTCCCGACGGAAAGCGCACCGTCGAGTCCGTCCAGAACGATTGCGCAACCGACCTGCGGATCGAATCGAGGCTGCTGACGAGCGCCGTGTGGCGCGGTGCCTTGGCCGGATCGGTCGGAACGAGCGCCTGGATCTTTCGCTCCAGCACCTTGAGTCGGCCGTCGGGGACGAAGAGCGTCGCCTGCGCGAGGCCGGGCCCGAGCTCCGTCACGGTCACGAGCTCGATGTGCGATCCCGCGTCGCGAGGGCGCTCATCGGTCAACGACTTCAAAGGGAAATCCGCGTTCGGCACGAACTTCACGTCGACGAAGACACCCGCGCAGTCGTCGATCAGAGCTGCCCGGCGAGCGGCGTCCAGCCGAGCAACGTCGCCAGCGACCGTCCTTAAGTCGCGAATCAGCCCGCCAACGTGAGCGCGTGGATTGGCCCTTACCGGATACTCGGGCACTCGATCGGGATTCCGCCGCGCTTGCGGCGTGGTGAAGGGCCGCGAAGAGGTCCCTTCCCGTGGGAAAAGGTGATCGAGCCTACCCGATCGATCGGCCATGACGGATCGTGTGCCCCCTTGCCTGGGCTACTTCGACGAGACCGCCGCGTGCGCGAGCTTTCGGTCATGAACTGCTTGGACGATGTCATCTTCGGTCAGGGAGGAGCGCCCAGCGAGCACCATGTCCTTCGCGGCATCTTCGCCAGCGCGCACAATTTCCGTGTAGCTCAATCCGTCCGCCTCGCGCGCAACATGCTCCCAGTGAACGCCCTTCGTGGGGAAGGCGCCGAGCGTCCGCTCCAGCGTAGCCACGATCTCAGCGGGCTCGGGCAAGGTGTAGGTCAGCACGTCATCAAAGCGACGGATGAGGGCGCGATCGAGGATCTCAGCGTGATTCGTTGCCGCGATGACGATGCTTTCCGAGTCGTCGGCCTCGATGAACTGCAAAAAGCTGTTGAGGATCCGGCGGATCTCCCCCGTATCGTTAGGGAGAGCGCGCTGCGCTCCGATGGCGTCGAACTCGTCGAAGAGGAAAACGGCCCGCACCGAGCCCATGGCGTTGAAGACAAGCTTCAACTTCGCCGCCGTCTCGCCCATGAACTTCGTGATCAGGGACTCGAAGCGCACCAAGTAGAGCGGGACGTGGAGCTCGCCGGCGATGGCACGCGCTGTCATGGTCTTGCCGGTGCCAGGCGGTCCGACGAGGAGAAGCTTCCGGCGGGGACAAAGACCGTGCTCATTGAGGCGCGCCGTTCCACGGTTCTCTCGGAGAACTCGGTCGAGAGCGCCCGCGAGGCTCTTCGAGAGAACCATGTCGTTCACCTTGAGGTCCGGATACGACGCGGACACGAGGTCCCCGAGATCGCCGCGAGGCTGAGCCAGCGGAATCGGGCGCTTTGCGCCCGCGGGAAGGGCTGCTCCTCGCGCTCGCGCCGCGTCGACCAGGTCGCGCAACTCCTGAGCGAACTTCCCGTGACCTCGACGAGCCTCGTCGGCCGCGAGCTGAAGGGCGGTCCGATAGAACCGCGCGTCGTCGCTCGCAGCGTAGCTCTCGATGAGCGTCTTTAGTTGGTCAGCCGTCGGCATGGAAACCCGCATCACTATGCCAGCAGCCTGCTGCCAGCACCGAAATTGTTGCACGAGCCTCCCCGCGCTCCGCAACGGCCTGCCGCACGTCGGCCCCCAGTCCCCAGTTGGCCAGCGTCTTGGTCTCGACGCCGTCGAGCCAGACCGGTCCCCGGTGCACGACCTGCTCCTTGAGCGACAGGAGCTCCTTACGAACGACGAGCCGGCACGAGTCGGCGCGTCGCGTGCCCGCTCGGCGAGCCGGCCGAGAAGGTCCGGGGGACCATCCAGCGCGCCGAGCCCTCGGCGGCCACGAGCCCCGCTCGTTCAAGGTCGCATAGGCGCCGCGCGAGCCCTGCGCGCGCTGCCAGCGGATGGATCGATGGCGAAGACGCCGCCGCGGGCACGGACGGCCTCGGCGATCTGTCTGTCCGCGGAACGAACGGGCTTCTCCGGCGGCGTAGCAGCGGGCTCAATAGCGACTCCGGTTCTGGGGGCGCGCATCGGGGTCAATGGCCCGAAACCGCGCCTGCACATCGACGGGCCAGGAGATTGCGACGCCAACTCATTCGCAGCCGCCAAGTCGACGCTTACGACGCGAGCTCCCGGTGACCGCAGGGGCGACGGCGAACGCAATGCCCGTCGCACCGAGTCCGCGAGTTCATGCTCACCCCTCAGCAACATTCGAGCCTGATCCCAGCGCGTCGAATGGATGCACAACTGACGAAGGACGTTCGAGTGCAGTTCCGCGGCGATCACGTCTTGTTTGTCGGGATTCTTATGGTCCAACGCCCATAGGCGCGACCGTGTTCCGGCTCTGGCGTGCTAGGTAGACAATAATGTATGCGAATGCCGTAGGCTTCGTCTCAGCATTTCTGCCCCTTGGTATGGGGGTCGGTGCCCGCGTGTGCGGCGCTGACAACCGCGCACAACGGCGCCCCTTCAGGCGGGTAGCCGGGGCGCTGTGGCTAACGGCCGCTGCGCTGTTCGGCTGCGGAGGCAGCTCCTTAAGCTCGGAGCGGCTGACAAAGGAAGACGCAGGGAATACGGCAGTGGCGACTGGCAGCGCGGACGGGGCTGTCGGCGCGGATGCATCGGCCGAAAGCGGGGGGGTGGACGAGGCTGGCAGTTCGAACGCATCTGGCGGAGGCGCAGATGGGTCTGTCCCCCCCAGCGAGGCGGCAATCTGCGTGGTTTCCGCGTCCAACTACGACCAGTCGTGTGCCGTCGACACGGATTGCAAACCGATTTACTCCGGTGACTATTGCTTTGACACTTGCATGTGTCCCCTCACAGCCATCAACGTCCAGGCCGCCGGCCAGTTCTACGCAGACATCAACACTGCTATGGATTCGACGTATTACCAGTTGGGGCACATGCCAGGACCGGAGGGGGCGGCCTGTCCCTTTTGCCCTGATCCCGGCGCCTGCTGCCGCGGCGGGCACTGCATTGGCGACCCGTTCGGTAGCGTTTGCCATGCGGTGGCCGACGCGGGCGGGGATGCCTCCTCTTCATCTCCCGTGGATACGCCAAGCCTAAATTCCACAGTTCTGTGTGTTGTGGACGCGGGCCCGGCGGACGCGGGGGCTGCGGTGCCCGGTCTTAGCCGGTGGTGCAACGGTCCTGAAGTTTGCACGCCGTTCAATGGCGGGTGGGAATGCTGCGGACCCACAATGGGGACATTCACGCCATGTGTTGCTCCCTGACGGAAGAGTACCCAGGGCGACTTGCGCGCGGACTGTTTGTGAGGGGCCATGAGATTCACTAATTCAGTAGCGGAGGAATCCGCGTGGCCGGGCGTGCGATAGGACGCTGGTTGATGCGTGTCCCGATCCAGGGCGGCCCGGCCTCCGCGATGCAGCCCCTCCTCCCCCAAATCGTTCAGAATTGCGATCCGATCGCGACTTCGACGAGCGTGCTGCTGCACCATGTGGTCGTCCGAGCGCGCAAGAGATGTTGCACTCACCGGCCCATGTCCTTGTCCGGAGCCGGTCCAACAACGAGGCGTCCTTTGGCGTCACGCGCGACCGCAACGGACTGCCCCTGCAAGGCGCGCAGCGCGGGGGTCGCTCGCAAGACGACGAAGCGCTCCCCGTCCGACACCACGGCGTAGGCGCTCGGAGGGCCGACGCCCTTCGGCCAGCTGGATGCGCCCCCGGAAACCTTCCGGCACGCGTGCGAGGAACGTCAGGCCCGAGCGCGCGGCGATCTCAGCTCCAAGCCGGCCCCGCTCGAGCTCGCGCAGCTTCGCTACGCGGTCCGGATCGCCCGGCTCGATGCCGAGGCGACGCAGTGCCTCGCCGCGCTCCGCAACGGCCTACCGCACGTCGGCCCCCAGTCCCCAGTAGGCCAGCGTCTTGGTCTCGACGCCGTCGAGCCAGACCGGTCCCCGGTGGACGACCTGCTCCTTGAGCGACAGAGGCTCCTTGCGAACAACGAGCCGGTAGCGAGTAGGCGCGTCGCGTGCCCGCTCGGCGAGCCGATCGAGGAGGTCCGGCGGCACCTTCCAACGCGCTGGGCCCTCGGCGGCCACGAGGCCAGCTCGTTCAAGGTCGCGTAGACGCCGCGCGAGCCGCTGCGCGTCGCTGCCAGCCGATGGATCGATGGCGAAGACGCCGCCGCGCGCGCGGGCGGCCTCGGCGATCTGCCTGTCCAGGGGACGGGCGGGCGTCTCGGGCGGCGTAGCGAGCGAAACGAGATCCCCCACTCCCACCGTCTGCGCACTCCGCGCGTCGAGCGGGACGTGGTACGCGCGCCCCGCGGGCGTCTCGACCACCGCATAGAACGTACCCTTTAGCTCATCGGATAGACCCTTGCCGGCCACCCGGCCCGTGACGACCGGCGACGCCATGCCGGGCTCCGGCGGCAGCGCCTCTCCCGGCCGAACCGCGTCGTAGCGGGACGGGTCGCCTCGCACGGCTGCGTGGATCTGCTGCAGGATGTCGCCGCGCGCACCGTGATCACGCAGCCGCTTCTGCCAACCATCGGCAAGCTTCCACGACGTTCTCGAGACGCGCTCGGCGAGCCGGAGGCCTTCGAGTTGCTCGAGGCGTGCGATGAGCAAGGACTCCTCGATACACCCGCTCCGTGCCCGCGTGCGGACTTCCACGAGGTGGTCGGGGCCGCGGCGCTCGAGCTCCCTGTCCAGCGTGGTAAACCGCTGCTGGGTGACCTCGCGCTCCTGCGCCTTCCGCACATCCCTTTCCGGCCGCGGCCCGAGCTCCTCGGTCGCGAGCTCCTGGGCGCGCCAGCGCATGCCGGCCGAGATGTAGCCCCGGTCAATCCGTAGCTCCCGCCCATCGCGATCGATGCCCCGGACGACGATGTGCGCGTGGGGGTGGCTCGTATCGAAATGGTTCACCGCCGCCCATTCCACTTTGCGCCCGAGGTCTCGCTCGATCGTCGCCATCAGGCGCCGCACGTAGACGGTGAGATCGAGCTCCGAACCGTCTTCCGGCGAGATAATGAAACGAAACTGGTGTTTCTCGCCCGGGCGCGGTTGTTCGAAGACGCTCGCGCGTACCGCACCTCGCGCGTCGTAGAGCGTGCCCTTCGAGCCGTCCTTTTCGACCCCGTCGCGTTCGATATAGCGCATGTGCAAGGCGGCGGCCTTGGCGGCGGTCGGCCCCATGCGCAGCAGATGGGCCTTGATGACTACGCGGCGAGCGCGGGCCTGAAGCGGGTGAACGCGCTCCGCGCTGCGCCGGGTACCTCCGCGGATGCGCGCTAAGAGCGCGTTTCGGAACGAGCGCGCTCCGTCCGGCGACCGCCGCGGGCCGCCCGCACCCATCCGCGGCCAAAAAATAGGCAATTCGTCGTCGCGCGCGATTTCTGTCACCGGATTTTCGTTGTCCTATCCGCCAGTTCCCTCGAAGAAGGCAAAATCCTCGTTTTTTTGTCAACGCAAATGTGCTGCCTAATTCATAACTTAGATACCAACAGACACACCTTCTTTATCTTGCCCTCCGTTTTCACTCCGGGTTTGTGAAATCACGTTGACCACCATAAGGTCCAAAGTCAACCGCCTGTCAGCGTTGGCGATAGGTCGTCGACTCCCGAAAGGGGAGTTCGCGAGACATTCAAGACCTGATTGAACCAAGTAAAGTGGGCGAGGATGGAGATAAAGCGGCAGCAAGACCGAAGCCGCGCCGAGGAGACCTCTGCCGAGCCGGGGGTATGGCACCCGCGACGGAATCGAAGGCCGGCGCCGAAGTACGCCGCCCGGGAGATAGGCAATGATGGGTAGTCGTGAGTGGAGGTGAAAGGTACTCCCGGGGGTGACGATGCGCGCGCCTCGTGCGGCGACAACGGTGATTGGAAAGGAGACAGCGAGGTAACGACGAAGGGGGCGCGCACCGGTCGCTCTTCGTGCCCAAGGAGGACACGAGATACAGCTGCGATCAAGGGCTGCCGGGGACGGCAAGGAGATTGAAGCGGGAGAGACGAAGTAGGTTCCCGGGCAACGAACGGGGCAACGGCCGCATCGACTGGGTCAGACCTTGGAGTTCCCGGGTGATGATGCTCTTGGCCACGCTCATGGCGTTTGGGGCGTTCTGCGCAACCGCCGGCTACAGCCTGTTGGCCACCCGCGAAGCCGCTCTCGGTGACCAGCGCAGAGATCCTCGGGCCATGGCGAAAGGAGGGCGCGGTAATGCTGGCGGCATCAGCCGGGTGGATGATGTTCGCGCTGTTGGTAGCGGGCGCGGTGACGGAGCGAGTGTGGGCCCGGTGGCAGCTTCGGAGGCGACACCGCGACGTAAGAGTCACCGGATTGGGCATCGGCTTCCAAACGAGCGCGCAAATGTCTGGGACCACCGCGCCGCCCGAGATGCGGCTCAAGAGGTTGTCACCGACGCGAATCCGCCTCGGACGTTGGAAGCGCTTTGCGGAAAGGTGAACGCGCGCTGTCGTCCGCTCGACGCGGGCCGTCCTCACCGGCGCCGTCTCAAAAACCTCTCGACGGGCGAAACCTAGCAACAGTCGGCCTCGTCGCGCCGAGGGGGGCCCTGGGGCGCATCCCCCCCGATGCGGGTGGCGGCCTTCCGGATTTTCAAGGGGGTCACGCGCGGCTTGGTCCGAGCCAGGGCCCTTCCCTAAGCCTTGAACCGGTCCGCACTCCTTAAATACGCCTACGCTCCCTCGGACCTCCGCGGGGTCGCTTGTCGATTTTGCGAAGCACTTCGCGTCGACCGATCGATGAACGGAGATGCCACCGCAACGTCCCTCCGAACCCTCCGAGGGTCAGACGCGGCGCGCAAGCGCGCGCAAACCGCGTCCCCCGACAGTCGTCCGGGCGTCGCTTGTATCCCCAAGCAGCTCGCCGACCTTGCCCGCGCTTAGCCCCCAGGCGCTGGCCAAGATCACCGAGGGTCGACGCCTGATCGACGAGGGCCTCGCGCTCCTCGCGGGCGAGGTTGTCCATGAAAAAAGCCTTGCTAGGGTCAGACGTCGGATGACGCGACCGGCGGGGGAGAGCGACGAAGTCGCCGCAGCGAAGGCTCGGCGCATCCTGCGCGAGAAAGGATTCGTACCGCGATGATGTCTGCGACAACCGCAACGCTCGACATGCGCAACATCACTCCGCTCCCGTCCGGCGCCTACCGGGTCCGTATCGAGCGCAGCGGCGCTGTGCTGGGTGGGATCGAGGCGAGCGTGGAAGCCGCCGCGGCCCTTCGCGACGCGATCAAGCGCCAGATCGCCGACGACGATCTCGTTCCCGCTCGCGGACGCACGATCGCGGAGCTCGGGAGGGAATTCCTCGCGTCGCGCTCCGGCAATCGTTCGTCGAGGAGCGACGGTGGACGGTGGCAGCACATTGGGTCGTCGTCTCTCGGAAAGCGGGTTCCCTCGACGGTGACCGTGAAGGACGTCGTGAACTGGCTCGCCGCGCTCCAGACGAAGAAAACGAACTACGACGCAAAGAAGCAGGGCAAGCGCGAGACCAAGCTCCTGTCGCGGCAGACGCGCAAGCACGCGCTCAATCTGCTTCGCTGCTTCTTCGTCTGGGCGGTCGAGCAGGAGCACGCAACGAGCAACCCGTGCGTCGGTCTCCAGGTGGCCCGGCGCGACGGAGACGAGAGCGAGGGTTACCAGGAGGGCTGGTACCTTGATGCAACCGACCAAGCGCGCATGCTCGAGATCCTCAAGGACGACCCTGAGCGGTGGATCGTCGCGTTCGCCATCGGAACGGGGCTCCGCCAGGGCGAGCAGTGGTGCCTGCACCTCGAGGACGTTCACATTGACGGTGACGACCCCCACGTCCTCGTCCGCTTTGGCTCCTGGGACGCGAAGAAGAAGCGCTATCGCCCGCCGAAGGGACGAGCGGGCGATAAGAAGTCACGGCGTGTGCCGCTCTTCGGCCTCGGGCTAGAGGCAGCGACGGAGTGGCTCAAGCTGTTGCCCACGTATGCGCCCGACAACCCGCTCGGCCTCATGTTCCCCACGCCCGCCGTGAAGAAGACCGGCCAGGATGGGCAGCGTGACTGCGTACTTCGCGTGACTTGAACGCCCATTTCGCGACGACGTGATCGCGCAGATCGGGCGATGTGATCGGAGCGAAGCGACGTCTCTGGGCCGCAGGTCATCCGTTGTTCTGGGCGGTCTTCTCCTTTCGCTTTGAGGGACCCTTGAGGTCTAACTTGTATGCATTGTGGACGAGCCGGTCCAGGATGGCATCGGCCAGGGTCGGGTCTCCGATCCACTCATGCCAATTGGTGGGAGGCAGCTGGCTGGTCACGACGGTCGAGGAGCGCCCATACGGGTCCTCGAGCACTTCGAGTAGGTCGTGACGGTGCGCCTCGGTAAGCGTACCGAGTCCAAGATCATCGAGAATCAGAAGGTCGGCTTTCGCGAGCCGCGCCAAGAGCCGCGCGTAGGAGCCGTCGGCCCGCGAGAGGGAGATCTCATCGAAGAGGCGGGAGACGCGTCGATACAGCACGCGCAGCCCGCGACGGCATGCGCACTGGCCGAGCGCGGACGCCAGGTAACTTTTCCCGACGCCCGTCGAGCCGCTCACCAGCACATTGAGGTGGTCGCCGACCCAGGCGCAGGTCGCGAGTTGTCGGAGCATGGCGCGGTCCACGCCGCGTGACGCCGACCCGTCGACGTCTTCCATGCAGGCCCCCGGAATGCGCAGTTCGGCCTCTTTCAGAAGGCGGGCAAGCCGGCGGTTATCGCGTGCGAGGTACTCGGCGTCGACAATCATTGCGAAGCGTTCGTCGAAGGACAGGGCGCCGGCGGCGGTGTCGCGTTGCTGCGTCTGCCACGCCTCCGCCATCGTGCCCAGGCGAAGCGCATGGAGTTTCTCGACCGTGGGTTGATTGAGCATCGGTTTCTGGTCCTTTCTTTCAATGGAAGTATCGAGGGCCACGCACGTTCTTGTGCGTGAGGGGAGTCTTGGTCTCGGTCTCGCCTGTCCCCGGCAAGTCGAGTTGTTCGCGACCGAGTTCGAGAAGGCGCGCGACGGGCTTGTAGCTCTTGGCGCCGAAGTGAAGCGCGTGGGCGCACGCGAGTTCGATACGCTCGCCGCCGTACTTCTGTGCAAGCCGTTGAAGCCCCTTGGCCGAGCGCCAACCTTGCTCGCGTACCGGGTTGGCATCGAGCAGTCGCCGGACCATCGCCTCGGTCATGGGACCGACCGACGCGCCCCACGCGATGACGGCATCGCCGCCGGCGAAGTGCTTCTGGTGCGCCTCCGGCATGTGTTGCGGGTCGGTCGTAAAACGGAAACGCACGTAGCTTCGCGCGTGGCTCGCAACGCGCCGACCGCGATAAAGGATCTCGACGGTCGTCGCCGTCAACCGGGCTTCGACTTCTTCACGCACCAGCGTGTAGGGGACCGAGTAGTAGTGCTCGAAGAGAGCCACGTGGTAGTCGCCGTTCACCGTCGCGCGCTTCCACTCGCTCAGCTCGAAACGCTGCTGGGGGAGCGGCAACAGCGCGCCGCGCTCGATGCGCTCGAAGAGTTCGCGACGACTTATGCCGCCCAGTTTCTTCATCGGGCGGGCGTTCAGTTCTTCGAGCAGCTCGGCAATGCGTTCATTGAGCGTCTCGATCGAAAAGAACGTCTCGTTGCGAAGCCGCGCCAAGATCCACCGCTGCGCCACCTGCACCGCGACCTCCACCTTCGCCTTGTCGCGCGGCTTGCCTGGGCGCGCGGGCACGATGGCCGTGCCGTAGTGGCGCCCGAGCTCCGCGTACGTCCGCGTGATCGTCGGCTCGTATCGGCACGGAATGCACACCGCGCTGCGAAGTTGATCGGGAACGACAACCTGGGTGGCGCCGCCGAAGTACTCGAAGGCCCGCACGTGCGACGAGACGAAGTCGCCCATCGTCTGCGTTCGCGTCGCCTCCGCGTACGTCAGGTTCGACGCGCCGAGCACTGCGACAAAGAGCTCCAGCTCGTCGACCTCGCCCGTCGTCGGATCCACGATGTGCGGTTTGCTGCCCGAGTAATCGACGAACGTCTTGTCGCCGGCCTTGTGCTGCTGGCGCATCACCAGCCCGCGCCGATCGAGCCACTTGCGGTAGTGGTCGCAAAACGCCGTATAGCGGTAGCCGTCCGGATGCTCGCGCAGGTACTCCAAGTGCAGAAGCTCCAACGTCACGCCCGCCCGACGTAGCTCCGCATGCATCCACGCGCCGTCGGGCAGCAAGCGCCCGGGCCCGCGCGCGTGCTTGCGGCCCCCGTACAGGCGCCGTTCCAGCTCGGCGTCGTCGAGCGCTTCGACCGCCGTCCAATTCAGGTCCGCGCGTGTCGCGCGCCGCTCCGTATTCGATACGACTCCGAGGCTCACGCTCGCTGCGCGTGACGCTTCCCGAACGCTCCGCCCGAGCGCCCACCGTAACCGCAAAATCTCTCTTACCTTGCTCATGGCCAATCGCTCCATCGCTCGCGGTTCTCCTCGTTGGAGCTCCGCAATCTGAAGGGGCGACCCAGCCCGTCACTTCGTTCGTGCCTCAGCCGTTCACGTTTCCGATCCGGCCGTTCACACCCGACCGATCTGGGTGTTCACGGCTGAGCGATCCGGCTGTTCACGTGCTCCGATCCCGGCGTTCGCGTCCGCCGATCTCGGTGTTCACATCGGTCCGATCTGCGCGTTCACTTGTGCGCGATCCGGGCGTTCACGTGAGCGCGATTTCCGCAGCGTGACTACCCGGGGGGCTCTCGACGGGTGGGAAAGACGCCCGGGAGCTGGTCGAAGGTCGTCGCCAAGCTTGATGTTCCGCGACTGGGACGAAAGCCCTGGTGGCACCTGCTCCGCCACACGTGCGCGTCGTCTCTGGTCTCAGGGTGGTGGGGCCAGCGCTGGCGCTTGGAGGACGTGCGCATGGTGCTCGGGCACTCCTCGGTGAAGGTCACCGAGCGCTACGCGCACCTCGTTCCGAACGCCGTTCAGGGCGTCGCGAACGCCGCTCAGGTCGCCTGGGAGAGCCGTCACGACGCCGTCACGACCTTTTCTGATGATCCCAAAAAGCTGAGCGATCTCGCCGGCGCGCCCGGCAGGACTCGAACCTGCGACCAGCGACTTAGAAGGCCGCTGCTCTATCCAACTGAGCTACGGGCGCGTGCAATGCACAAGCTACGGTAAGAACGAAAGAATCGCGAGGCGCAAAGGTACCGGTCGGTCGACGGCGAAGCGCGCCCGGCCGCACCGTTGCCATGCTGTCACCACGGACCTTCCTGCGAGCCGATCGATCGCAGCGAAGCCCTCCCGGCGATCCAATTCTGGCCCCGGTCGTCCTCAGGGCATCGGCGCAACGTTCCACGCGGTCTTGGCGATGCTGTAGACCCCGTCGGCGATGTCCGCGACATACAAGCATGTATCGTCGACAGCCAGCCCGGCACCAACTCCGCCGATCACCGGGGTTCCACCCATCGCAGGGATCCGGGCGAGAGTGCCAGCGCTCACGTCGGCGAGCATGGTCGCGAAGAAATCCGTACCGTCGAACGCGAGCCGGTACACGACGTACAAGGCGCTTCCTTGAGAAAGGCTCGTCACTTGTCCTGAAGGATCGAGCCTCTGGAGCTGCTCAGTCCCTTTCATTGCGGCGCCGACCTCCAGTTCGCTCGCAAAGCAGACCGAGTCTCCGCAGGGCGCGATGGGTCCTAGGTTGCCCGAGAGGCCTGTCGCCAGCGCGGTGACAGGACCTCCGCCGGTGGGAACACTGAAAATTCCTTCGGCCGATGTGTCGGCAATCACGATGCTAGAACCGACGAGGGCCATCGCGCCCGTGTGCGCTGTGAGTGTCGTCGCAGCCCCTCCGCTCAACGGGACGCTCCTCACTCCATCCTGCGCGGCGAAGTATGCATTCGCGCCGTCGGTGGCAAGGGTGCCGGAGGGGCCGAAGATGTTGGTCGAAGAGATGTCGCCCGCGAAAAGGACAGTGGGATCCGCCCCATCGAGGTTCACTCGAACGATCTCGCCCGACCATCCGCCTGCCCCATCATCGTGAGACTCGGCAAAGACCACGAAGTCGTTCGTGAGGACCAGTGATTGCTCGCTGCCTTCGACGGTAGCTACCGTCGACGGGAGGGCCCCACTCAGGGGGACACGTAGGATCGCGCCATTCAAGTTTCCGTTGACCGCCACATAAAGGTCGGTCGCGTTCACCGCGAGATCCAACGCTGCGGAGAGACCAGAGCTGCCGGGCAGGAAAAGACCACTCGGGGTGACGAAGATTCTGAGGGGTCGGTCCACACTTGTCACCGGTGCTCGTCGTGCCGGAAGCAGAAGCGCTTCCGTCTTCTCGCGGGCTGGCCTCGTTGGTCTCGCCGGCGCCGCTTGCAGCGCTGTCGTCTCCCACTTGACTGGTGTCACTCCCGTCCACGCTGCCGTCACCTTCTTGAGCGGCGTCGGTTGCGGCATCCGCGTCACCTTGTGGCGCATCCGCGAGGGGCGGCTCGCCGGCATCTGGCCGCGCCACGCCGGACGCCGTCGCGGCGGAGGCCGTTCCGTCCCGCCCGGCAGCGGCGTCCGAGCTGACGACCGCCGCTACGCCGCCGCACGCTGGCACAGCGACAATCGCAGCCGCGAATGCCACCATTCGTCTTCCCATGCGCAGAGCCGTAGCACCGGGCGGCATGCGCGTCTCCCAAACACACGTGCCCGGGCACCGCGATGGTCGAGCGACCGGCGCTGCCGGTACGAAGCCGTGATTGCGCTAGGCTCCGGACTCCCGGTGCCCCTCCACGTTCCCTCCGACTCTCTCGTTCGTGCGCTCGACGACGCCATTGCCCACCGCCGCGATGCTCTCCTCGACCTTCTTGCGCGAGGGTCGCACCTCCCTGGGACCCGAATGAATGTCCCGCTGGCCGAGGCGTTTGCGGTCGCGTGCCGCGCTCGTGGTCCGAGGGCCGACCCCACGGCACTCGCTCTGGTTCGGCTCTCCGCCAACGAGGCGCCCGGCGCAACCGCGCTGGAGTTTCTTCCCGTTTGCGGATTGTACGCCATCGGCGCACGAGCCTCGAGCGACGAGAGCGTGCGCGCCGCGTTCGTGGCGGAGCTCCATGCCCACGCCGACGATTTGCGCTTTCGGTGTCGTGAGGCGGTCATTCTCGCGCTGTCGCGCGTGGGGCAGGTGCTCGGCGAGTCGCTGGTGGGTGACGTGGCATCCTGGATGGACGGATACTTCCACGCCGCTGCGGTCGTCCAAGCGCTCGCGCTCGACCCTTGGCTGGGGACCCTCCACGACCCGAGCCCCGTCGTAGCGCGCTTCGACGAAGCATTCGCGCTCCTTCAGGCTGCGCCGCGCTCGGCCGCTCGGTGGCCAGGCCACAAGGAGCTTCTTCTCGCGCTCGAGCGTGCGACTCCTGGCGTGGCCCTGCGGTTCGGCGTTCCCATCTTCGATATGCTGGCGCGGTGGAGCGCCACGCCGGACCCCACATTGCGCGAGGCGATCGCGGCGATGAGCTCCTCGCGAAAACTCACGGGTCGTCACGGGCCCGAGCTCGACCGTGTTCGCCGGGCCCTCGAAGCCACGCGCCCAGCACCTCGCAATCCCGACCACGACGTGGGCCCGACGCGAGACCGCAGTCGGAACCGACGCCGCAGCGGACGCTGATTTATAACGTAGCCCGGGCACTCGGCCAGGGCTGCGCATTACCCCTCTCGGTGAGGTCTCCTGATGGTCCCCGCGTCGTTGACGATCTTCGCCGCCGCCGCGGCACGGGCGCTCTTCTGTCGGAGGGTCGCATGATCGACCAACGCGTAACCCTCGAGAAGATCCAACCACTCGAGGTCGAGCGAGCCACCACTCGGCAGGATGAAAACGCCGAACAGGTGCGCTTGCCGGCGAACCTCCTGCACGAGCGGACGCGGAACGTGCAGCGCCGCGTGCGTGATGAGATGGATCACGGGCTCGCGCTTGTCGCGCGCCCGAACGAGCGTCATTTCCGTTGCCAGCTGCGCGAACACACGCGCTGGGTTGCGCCCGCGCTCCCCCTTGAAGCCCAGCAGCCAAGCCGCTGGGATCTGCGTTCGATCTCGCGCGCGCTGCACTTCGTACAGGCGAGAATCGAAGAAGCGCATCGAGACTTCCTCGCCTGCGAGCTGGAGCTTCTTTCCAAGTGCAATCGCGAGCCCGCGCGCGAAGACCTCGCGGTCGCCGCGCATCGAAGCCGACGCGTCGATGACGAGGTGATGGAGCCTGCGCGCTTCTTCGGGAGCTCGCTCGCGCGTGTAAAATAGGAGCTCGCCATCCACCATGCGCCTAAGGAGCTCGTCCTCGTCCCACGCCAGCTCCGCAAAGACCATCGAGTCGATGGATCCCTTTCGTCCAATCCCGGCGTAGCCGTGGACGGCGTGCGTTCCGGTCGCCTTCGTCCGGCTCGTCTCGAGCACCTTGGGCAAGAGCTCGAGCGAAAAATTGACGATGTCGTTGGTCGCAGGGCTCGCGAGCGCCGAGATGAGATCTACGTGGGCGAGCGCACCGGCCGCTGTCGATTCCGCGCCGAGCATTCGCAGCAGCCGTAGCGTGTCGACGTCGAGCGCGTCCGCCAAGGTCAGTATCCGCAGACGTGCCCGGGCGATCGCGTGGAGCGTCGTGACGTCGAAGGTGCGCGGCACGCTTTCGAAAAGGCGAGGAAGCTGCGCGTCCAAATCTCGAACGAGCTCCGGGGCGAGCGGAACGGTGGCCTCCGCCGGACCCGGCGCTCTGCGCTCGTCGTTCTGCACCGACCCGAGTACCCGCGCCAATACGACGACCACGAGGTCGTCGCCCATTTTCATCACGCGCGCGCGGGTCGCCGCGTCGCTCTGCGCGACCTCCTCCACGATCTCCCGGTATGCGGCCACGCTTCCGGAAAGGCCGGCGATCCGCGCGACCGCCGCGTCCGCGCCCTTTCGGGCCGATAGCTCCATTTGGTCGTGGGTCGCGGCGTAGAGGAGGCCAAAGTCGTGCACGACGAAGAAGGGCAAGCGCACTCCGAGGCGTGTCAAATCGCGCCACCAGCACGCGGCGCGTACGATGAGCATCGGCGACTTCGCCCGCACGGCGCAAAGGAGCATGCCGCCGAGCGGACCGGTGACCGTGGGGTCGTGTTCGCTCGCCGGCGGAATGGGCACCGCGCTTACCCTCGAGGGGTGTCGGGCCAGCCGACGGCTACTGCCACTTATCCCCTTTGGAGGCGGGATCCACGGGATTCTCACCGTTGATCGAATCGAGCTTTGGCGTCATCCCGATCTGCTTCACGCAGTGCCAGTCACCGACCTGATCGGAGTCGTCGAGCGCGTACTTTCCCTCCAACTCCGGGATAGGCTTGATGCTGTCGTCTCTCGTATGGGGTACGAGATAAACGAACATGCCCGAGCCGTGCGTATCGCCGCTAGGCCCGAACGCGCCGTAGCGATGCTCGGTCCAAGTGAAGTGGACTACGTTCCCGTCGACCGTGCCGCTCAGCTCTCCCCAGTGGCTCGAGTCCACGCGCTTCCAGCGTCCGACGATGTTGTCTCCCTGTGGGACCAAGTGCAGGTAGCCGTATACGGGGTTGAAATAGACGCCATCCCAGCTCTCGCCCGACGGGAGCGCCGTCCCCTTGGTCTGCGGAAACTTCGACGGCGCACTGCCGCACGCAACGATCTCTCCTCCGACCCCCGCCACCGCGAGCACCATTCCGAGGCAACAAACCCAACGCCGAGCTTTCATGGGCGGCGATGGTACCAAATCAGGGCCGGGTTTGCCTGCTTACGCGGTCGCGTCGTCGCCGCCGCTGTCGTCCTCGAGCGCTGCCCCGTGGCACTTCTTGAACTTCTGACCGCTGCCGCATGGGCAAGGGTCGTTGCGGCCGATCTTCGGCCCGTCGCGGCGCACGGGCTGGACGGTCACCCGCGGCTGGGCGCGTCCGGCGGCGCGCTGAATCGGCGGCTCGTCTTCCGCGGCGGGCTCCGAGCCGTGGCGCATCTGCATGCCGCTTTGCTGTGCCGCATGGCGCTCGGCGTCCTCCCGCTCGATGCGCTCTATCTCGGTTTCACGGCGGACCTGAACCTTGAAAAGTTTCGTGCAGATGTTGCTGCTGGTCGCCGCCATCATCGTGACAAAGACGTCGTAGCCCTCCTTCTTGTATTCCTGTTTCGGGTCGCGCTGGCCGTACCCGCGCAGTCCGATGCCGTCGCGCAGGTGCTCCATGTTCGTCAGGTGGTCGACCCACTGACGGTCGATTTCTTCGAGATAGAAGTGCCGGAAGACGCGGAGAAATAGCTCCGTCCCCATCTCCGTTTCTTTTTCCCGAAAGAGCTTCTCCGCGGCATCGAAGAGCCCCTTTGCGACCTGCTCGGGGTCGTGCAGGTGCTCCACGTCAGGCGGCTTGCTCGCGAAATGTTCGATAAATCCGCTCTTTATCCCCTTCCAGTCCCAGTCCTCCGGGGGCTTGTTCTGGGGGCAGCACTCTTCGACGATCGCTCCGACGATGCTGTCGAGCAGATCGAGCACCTGATCGCGCTGTTCGGTCAGGCTCCGCGGGATCTCTTCGAGGAGGCGTTCGTAAACCTCTTTCGGGCGTTTGCCGTCCGCTTCCTTGTAGTCCAGCCGGTAGCCCCAGAACTGGTAGATGTCCTGCTGGAGCGAGACCATCGAATAGATCTCTTCGACCTCGTCGATTTTCTTCGGAGGCGGACGCTTTTCCGCTTGGGGATCGACTGCGATCGGAGTGCCGTGGTGAAGCACCATGTCGGTCAGGGCTTGCTTGACCTCTTCCGCGATTCGCGGGTCGATATTGATCGCTCGGAGCTTGCCCGTGGGTTTTCCGTCTTCGTCGACCCGTTCGGGCTTGTAAATGCCGAGGAGCAGCTGCTGGCGGAGCTTGTAAACGGTCTTTCGCTGCTCGTTCATCACGTCGTCGTATTCGAGCAGGTGCTTGCGAATGTCGAAATTTCGCTCCTCGACCTTGCGCTGCGCATCCTGAATGCTCTTGGTCACCCAGGGGTGCACGATGGGTTCGTTGTCGGGCATCCCCATGCGGTCCATGAGGGACTTCACCCGGTCGCCCGCGAAGATGCGCATCAGGTCGTCTTCGAGCGACAGATAAAAGCGGCTCGACCCGGGATCGCCCTGGCGGCCCGCGCGACCGCGAAGCTGGTTGTCGATTCGCCGCGATTCATGCCGTTCGGTGCCGAGGATATGAAGGCCCCCGAGCGTCTTGACCTCGTCGCCTTCCGCTTTGCAGGCCTTGTCGTGCTTGTCGACGACCTCGAGGAACGCCTCCGGTTCTCTGTCTGCGTCGCGCCCCGCCTCGCGGAACTCGAGCTTCGCGATCATTTCCGGATTGCCGCCGAGCACGATGTCCGTTCCGCGCCCGGCCATGTTCGTACTGACGGTGATCGCGCCTTTGCGGCCGGCTTGCGCGACCACGTACGCCTCTCGCTCGTGGTGCTTTGCGTTGAGCACGGCGTGCGGAATCTTCTTCTTTTTGAGGAGAGTCGCGATCGCGTTGCTCTTCTCGACGCTGGTCGTGCCGACGAGCACGGGTTGTCCCTTCTCGTGGCACTCCAGGATCTCGGCGATGACCGCGGTGAACTTTTCGCGTTCGGTCTTGTAAACGACGTCCTCGTGATCCTCCCGGACCATCGGCTTATTGGTCGGGATCTGGACGACGGCGAGCTTGTAGGTCTCGTGAAACTCGGTCGCCTCGGTATCGGCCGTACCGGTCATCCCCGAGAGCTTGTTGTAGAGGCGAAAGAGGTTCTGAAACGTAATCGTCGCCATCGTGCGCGTCTCCTCCTGGATGCGCACGTTCTCTTTCGCCTCGACCGCTTGGTGCAGACCGTCCGACCAGCGGCGCCCGGGGAGCACCCGGCCGGTGAACTCGTCGATGATGAGGACTTTTCCGTCGTCGGTGACGAGGTAGCTCACGTCGCGCTTGTAGAGCGAATGCGCGCGCAAGCACTGGTTGAGAATGTGTAGGCTTTCGAGGTTGATCGGATCGTACAGGTTGCCGATCCCCATGAGCTTCTGCGCGAGCTCCACGCCGTCGTCGGTGAGCGTCACCGAATGGGCCTTCTCGTCGACCACGTAGTGCTCGTCCTTGCGAAGGCGCGGGATGCACTCGTTGATCTGCCGATACTTGTGGCTCGACGGCTCACCTTGGCCGCTGATGATGAGCGGCGTGCGGGCTTCGTCGACGAGGATCGAGTCCACTTCGTCGACGATGGCGTAATTCAGGCTGCGCTGCGCGTAGTCGAGCGCACTGAACTTCATGTTGTCGCGCAGGTAATCAAAGCCAAACTCGTTATTTTGGCCGTAGGTAATATCCGAGCGATAGGCGATCTTCTTTTCGTGCTCACCCTGGGAATGGACGACCGTGCCCACCGACAAGCCGAGAAAGCCATAGAGCTTCCCCATCCACTCGGCGTCACGCCGCGCGAGATAGTCGTTCACGGTGACGACGTGCACGCCCTTCCCTTCGAGGGCGTTCAGGTAACAGGGAAGTGTCGCGACGAGTGTCTTGCCCTCGCCGGTGCGCATCTCGGCGATGCTTCCCCGGTGAAGGACCATGCCTCCGATGAGCTGCACGTCGTAATGGCGCATCCGAAGCACGCGTTTGCCGGCCTCGCGACAGACGGCGAACGCCTCGTGGAGGATGTCGTCGAGAGTGGCGCCGCGGTCGATTTTTTCCTTGAACTCGACCGTCTTGGCCTTGAGCTCGGCGTCGGACAGCTTCGCGATGCCCGGTTCGAGCGCGTTGATAGCCTCGACATGAGGTCGTATCCGCCGGATCTCGCGATCGTGGGAGGTACCGAAGACTTTCTTGAGCGCCCAAGCGAGCATGGAGAATCGCGAACCTTTCCGCCGCGCAGAGTCGAGGCAAATTAGTGCGCCCTGGGCGGGAGCGCCAGTGGGAGCGGGCCATGGGCCTCATCCGCGGACGCAGTCCTGCTCTTTTTTGGACGCTACGGCTCCGACGCTGCGTGCGTGCGTTTCCTTTGCTGCTCTTTTCGCTCCGCTCTCCGCGCCCGTCAGAACTTGAGGACGGAGCCTTTGACGGCGATGCCCATGTGCGCGACAAACGTGTACGTCAGCGTGATGGGCCGGGTCGGGATGCTCCCGGTGATGTAGAAGTGGAGCATGACCTTGCCCTCCGCCAAGTAGTCGAGCAGTTGAGCGTCTGTCATGGCGAGGGCGAGCTCGACCTCGGTGCTGTTCGGGGGCACATCGACGTCGGTGGCAACTTGCGCCGCCATCTTTCCGTCGGCCGTCTCGATGGTGGCTTTGATGTGATGCACGACGGAGAGCTCAGGGCCCGAAATGGCGTTCTCCGCGATGTCGGCGGTCAGCGTACCGAGGCTGCTCAACGAGGCCAGGTCACTCTGCACGTTGAGGCTCACCACCGCATCGGTGGTGACCGATTCGGCCGCGAGCTCCACGTTTGCCGGAATGGCCACACCGGGAAAGGTGGCGGAATCGGTCGCGGTCACATCCACTTCGCCTAGTCCACTGGTGCACGAGGCGAGTGCGACTGCAAAAAGGGCGATATACGGTTTCATTGTGTGGTCCTCAGAAATAGGCCGAGAAGCCAAGCTTCCCCGAAGGCGCCAACCAGCCGCTGTACGAGGGGTTCGCGATACTAGGCCCACCGCCCGCGCTTGGTGATTGCGCCGAAGTCACGTCGATCCAGCTCACCCCCCCACGTAGAAAGAACCGGAACGCGGCGCGACTGCCGACTTCGAGTCCGAGGTGAAAGTTTGCGTAGTTGTAAGCGATTGAAGGCGAATCGCTGATCATCGGCAGCCTTCCGCCCCAGTAGTGTCCGCCCTCGACCGTAAAGGTGGGGGCGACGCGGGCCGCCAGCGGGTCGAGGGTCAGGCCGATCCGTGCGCCGGGGGCCATGCCGTTGTGGGTCACGGCACCGCCAAAACGCAGCCAGTCGAACTCTGGACGCACCACGAGACCGAGCGCCACACCATCGGGGACGCCCAGGTCCATGAACATTCCAAACGTCCGATGGTGGGTCTCCGCAACACCTGCGGAATGATCCTTGTCGGCCGGCGGTGAGGTGGGCACATTCGCGTCGGCACCCGCGCTGGACCCGACCAGCAACGCCGCGAGGACAATCGCACACGAGGCGATCGCGGCGGCTGCTCGTACGCTTCCGAACGGTGCGCCGCGTCTCTCCGGCAACGCAGAGTCGTGACGCGTCGTGTCCATGATTGTAAGAACGGCCACCGCCGGCCCCGCTCAACGGGGATCGTCCCGGTTCGATCAATTAGATGGTCCGACGTGCGCGAGAACGCTCACTGCCCGTCGACGGTCACATGGTGTGACGGAAGGGCGGGTCGGCGCGCGCTGGACTCACTCGCCCCGCTCGAGCCATACGCGCACCTCTCCCGGCGCTTCGCCGGGTTCGACGTGGACGACGCGAGGGCGGCAGCAGACGGCGCAATCCTCGGTGTACACCTGCTCGTCGCCTCCCCCGAGATCCACGTAGAGCTCCTCGGTCTCTCCGCAAAACGGACACGACACGGGGTTCGATGCGGCCGACACGGCGGAGCGAATCTTAGGGAGGGCGGACCGCGAGTCTAATGCAGCGCCGTCGAGATGGCATTAATCCAGTGCACGGCGATGCACTAGAGCCAGCCGTTTTCGCGGTACCAGCGAACCGCGAGCCCGACGCCTTCGGACCACGGAACCTTCGGCTCCCAGCCGAGCTCGCGCCGCGTCTGCTCCGACGAGCAGACCCAGTGCTGGAGAAGCATATTGGCCTTTTCGCGTGTGAGCATGACCGGGCGATTGGATACCCGCCCGAATGCCTCGATCCCCCGAGCGACGGCCATGAAGACCGGCACGGGCAAGCTCTTGCGAAATAGGGCCCGAGTCCCGAGGGCGCGTTCGGCGTCGGCGAGCATCTGCCGCTGCGCGATGGGTCCGCTGCCATCGTCGACGAAATAGGTGCTACCGCTCGGCACGTCGGAGTCAATCGCTCGCACGCAGGCTTCGGCGCAGTCGGTCGCGTAAATCCACATCCCTTTGGCGTCGCCGCCGGCAACTATCGGGAGCACACCGCGCTTGATCGCCTTGAACGCCTCGAGAATCTCGCCGTCGCGCGGCCCGTAGATGGCCCCCGGACGAAGAATCACGACGGGCATGTCGTCTTTGGCGGCAAAAACCACCTTCTCGGCAGCCAGCTTGCTTCGACCGTACGCGGTAACGGGATTCTCCTGGTCCGCGGGAACGGGCTGACCGTCGCCCGACGGTCCACACGCTTCCAGGCTCGAGACGAAGACGAACCTCTTGAGCTTTTGCTTGCGGGCCGCCTCGACCAGATTCGCCGTGCCCCCGACGTTCACGGCGAAGAAATCGTCGGTACTCCTGGCTTTGATGAGCCCGGCCGAGTGCACGATGGCATCGACGCCGTCGACGGCATCGCGCACTCGATCCACTTCCTCGACGCTCCCCTCGAACAGCTCGACGTTCGAGAGGGTCTCGAGATGCCTCCGGTTGGACGTTTTGCGGACAAGCGCGCGCACCTGGTCGCCCCGCTTCGAAAGACGTTCGGCGACGTGCCCTCCGAGAAATCCACTCGCGCCTGTGACCAGAACCTTCATCGATTGGTTTCCCGCCTATCCCTGCAGCGCCTTCTCGTACACACGGTACTTCTTGTACAGCTTCGCACCCATGAGTTGGATGCCCGCGCTGACCGCACCGTTGTCCTCGAGGGTCCAGCCGAGCTCCCCCTCTCGAATGCCGAGCTTTTTGCCCCCTTCGTTCATCTGCGCGTACATGAACGCGCTCAGCGCGGCGTACTTGCGGACGTGCCGCCACTTCTTGCGAATGCCGAGGAGGATGAGGCGAGCGCTCTTCGGACCACTCACCTTGAGACGCCAGAGCAGCTTGGGCAGACCCAGGGGAAAGAGCTTGCCGTGCATATCTCCCACGAGCTCGTTGAGGTTGGGGAGGGCGAGTGCGACGGCCGCGGGCTCGCCGTCGATCGAGACGATGCACGTGATTTCCGGCATGATGAAGAGCTTGAAGTCCGCTGCCATTTTCCGGACTTCGTTGCGCGTGAATGGGATGTAACCCCAGTTTTCGCTCCAGGCGTCGTTGTAGATGTCGACGAGGAGTTCCACGTCTCGGGCGAGGTCCTTGATTGACGCCGTTCGATAGGTGATCTCCGGCATCGACTTGACCTGTTCTTGCGCCTTTTTCACGCGCGCGTTCGGCTCTCCCACCGTGTACTTCCACGCGAAGAAGTCTTTCACTTTCGCATAGCCGGCTTTCTCGATGAGACCGCCCTGGTACCCCTTGTGATGGGGCATCATGAAATAGGGAGGAGTCTCGAACCCCTCGACGAGACACCCGGTCTCCTCGTTGATGCTGAGTGAAAATGGCCCGCGCGCTGCCCTCATGCCCTTGCTGGTCAGCCATCGCTCGGCGCGTTCGAGGAGCTCGCGCGCCACTTCTTCGTCATCGATCGTGTCGAAAAACCCAAAAAAACCGGTCGCGTCCTTGTACCGGGCGAGGTGTTCTCGATCGATCTGGGCGGTGGCACGCCCCACGCACTTGCCTGCACGGTATGCGCAGAACATCGTCCCCTCACCGTGCTCGAAGAACGGATTTTTCCGAGGGTTCAGCTGATCTTTCAGCATCATGTCGAGGGGGCGTACGTACGCGGGGTCACCCCGAAAAATGTCGTCGACCACGTTCAGGAAGTCGCCAACGGGACCGCCCAGGGGAATCTGCCGGACCTCGACCATGACCGAGACCGTTAGTCGATCTGGTGGGCGCCGGCGTTATTTTTTCAGAGCGGCGTACCGATACGACTCGCCTCGCTTCACGCGGACCAGCAGCGCTCCTGCGCGAGCCAAATCTGCGACCTGAGCAGAGCTCGGCTCGGCGGCACCGTTGGCCTCGACGATGACGTCGCCGACACGCAGACCTTCTCTATCGGCGGCCGAGCCGGGCGTCACCTGAGTGACGACGGGAAGCGGCTTGGCGGCCAGGCCCATTTGGGCGGCCTGTTGAGGCGCGAGATCTCGCACGACGAGCCCGAGGCCCTGGTGCGGCAAGGCCTGCTGCTGAGCGGGAACGGGCTTGATGGGTGCTTCCGGGCGTTCGGAAAGGGTCACGCTCGCCGCGTAATGCTGACCTCCGCGCACGATTTCGAGCTGCACGGGTTGGCCGACATCGTGGGAGATCGCCTCGCGCACCAGATCGGTGCCGTCGCGCACGGGATGGCCGCCGAGCGACATGATGACGTCGCCGGGCCGAATGTTGGCGCGGTAGGCCGGCCCGTCGGTCGATACATTGTTGACGAGCGCGCCGGACACCGGCGAAAGGCGCATGGCTTGCGCGATTTCGGGGGTGATGTCTTGCACGCTGAGCCCCAGCCAGGACCGAGACACGTGACCGGTCTTGAGGATTTGCGACGCGACTCGCTGGGCCATGTTGCTCGGTACGGCAAAGCCGATGCCTTGGCCGCGTCCGACGATCATCGTGTTGATGCCGAGGACGTCGCCTTGCAGGTTGCAAAGCGGTCCCCCGGAATTGCCGGGGTTGATGCTCGCGTCGGTCTGCAGGTAGTCCTCGATGTCGTTCATCCCGAGACCGCCGCGGCCCTTTGCCGAAAGCACGCCTGCGGTAACGGTGTACCCGAGGCCGAACGGCGAGCCGATGGCGACGACCCACTCTCCGACGCGCGCGGCGTCGGAGTCTGCGAATTTGGCCGGTGTGAGCCCGGTCGCGTCGACCTTCACGACTGCCAGGTCGGTCGCGGGATCTCGCCCTACGAGGTGTCCGGGCAAGTACCGGCCGTCGCGCAGGCGAACGTTGATCGTCAGCGCCTCTTCGACGACATGGTTGTTCGTGAGTATGGCTCCGTCGCTCGTGAAGACGACTCCAGAGCCCATCCCTCGAGCCACCGGCTCATCGCCGCTCGAGTGCCCGAAGAATCGCGACAGCACGTCGGCCTTTTCGTCGCGAGCCGTCACGTCGATCTGGACCACGCTCGGACTCGTACGGTCGGCAACCGCAACGAATCCCTCTGAAAGGCGCCTCGCCTCGGCGGTCGAAGCCTGGACCTGGGCCGGGGTGGGTACGGTCGGAGCGGACGGCGCCGCCTGTGCGCTGACGCGCGGGGCGACCGCGGTGGCGGCGAAAGCGAGCGACACGGCGACGATGCGGACCGCGTACCTCATGATCGCCAAGGGTAATCGCATGCTTGCGCGGGGCAAGCAAATGCCTCGCTACGCAATCTTGGTGACGACGCGCGACCACGCTTGAGCGCCCGTCGCGAGCGCCGCTGCGTAAAGGGCGGTTCCCGGAGCCGAGAGATCGGTGACCTCGACCTGGGTCGCTCCGTGCGTTCGTCCCAGCTGACACGCGAGTGCGACCAGGGGAACGACGAGCGGCAACGGGGCGCTCGCGACGTCGAGCGCGAAGCGGCCGACCAGCGCACGCCGCATGGGTAGGAACGGCGGCTCGAGGGCGTGGACCGTGAAGCTTGCCGCTCCGCGAACGTTCCCCGCGCCGTCGAAGGCAACCAGCGTTGCCGGTTCGCGCAATGACGCGGAATTCTCGGCGGCGAGGTGGGCGCCTATGGCGGCGACGAACGTCGCGTCGAGCGTGCGCGGACGGTCGAACCGTGCGTCGCCGCTCGCCTGACGGCGTGCCGCCAGCATCGACTCCAACCGCGCGAGCGCGAGGGCGTCACGCGGAACGGCCAGCCGAGCGCCGAACGTGCGCGACAGAGGACCGATGCCCGCTCCCGCTTCCGCCTCGATGCGAGCGCTCCAGGCGACGGGCGTGTACCCGACCCGTGCATAGAAAGCCTGGGCGGGGTTGCGCTCGAGCACCTCCGCCGCGAGAACACACCGAGCTCCGCCCGAGAGTTTGCTCGCCGCCCTTCCGAGCGCGTCGAGAAGGGCGCGCCCCGCGCCGAGATGCCGGGCGCGCTCGGCGACGACCAGCGACCGAACTTCGCAGGTAAACGGAGTGGACGTGTCGAGCCCGTGCTGCTCCAGCCAGCCCTCCACTTGTCCGCAGGCAACGCCGGCGAGTTCGCAAATCAAGTGCACGTGGCGCCCCAAAATCGGATGACCTGCCCGCGCACGTGCGTCGTCGTCGAGCCGGCGCGCCAGCTGCGTGTAGACCCGCGGATCGCGCGTACCCGGGTAGCCGCCCCATGCCTCGTGCGCTTCCCACAACTCGCGCCACAGGGCGGCAATTGCTGCCCCTTCCCCGACCGCGGCGGCGCGCACCACCAGGCGCGCCCGGGTCAGGGGGGCCATGGCTCGCCGGCGCCCTCCGGCATGTCGATGTGGACGAGCTCGAGCACGAGCCCATGGGCGGGAGCCGTCGTCCCCGCCGCGCGCCGATCGCGCGCAAGGATGGCGCGAGCCACGGCCCCCCCCGCGAGCCGGCCCCGGCCGACGTCGACGATCGTACCGGCGAGGATGCGGACCATCCGGTAGAGAAACGCGTCGCCCTCGACGACAATCGCGACCATCCGAGGATCCCCCTCGCGCTCGATGTCCACGCGGGTCAGCGTGCGCACGGTCGTCGACCGTGCGTCGCCCGCCGCGCGGAAGCTCGCAAAGTCGTGCTTGCCACGAGCGGCTTCCGCCTCTCGCGCCATCGCCGCGATGTCCAACTCGGGGACACGCCAGGCGCGGGCGCGCCAGTGGGGATCGCGGGCGCGGTCGACGAGCACCCGGTAACGATAGCGCTTGCCGCGCGCCGCAAACCTCGGAGCGAAACCAGCGGGGACCGGGCGGGCCGTCCGGACGGCAACGTCGTCCGGCAAGTTTTGGTTGAGCCCGAGCACCCAGCCTCGGGCTGGGATCGCCTGCTCGGCGTCAAAGGCCGCGAGCTGTCCCTCGGCGTGGACCCCGGCGTCAGTCCGGCTCGTACCGCGTATCGCGCCGGCACGCGGGTCGACCGCCAGGACGGCGCCCGAGAGTGTTTCTTCGACGGTGCGAGCGCCCTGCTGGCGCGCCCAGCCGTGAAAGGCCGACCCATCGTAAGAAACCTGCAGAAGCACGCCGTGGAGCTTCGGTTCGGATTCACTCCCCACTGCCGTCGCCGTCCGTGGCCGATTCGGGCGACCCATCCCCGGTGTCACCCGCCTCGTCGCTTGCCTCTTCTTCGACCAAACCCGTGCCCATGTCCGCGGCCGAGACCGAGTCCGGCGTGTTTTCGGAACTGTCTTGGCCCGCGTCGGTCGCGGGCGTGACGACAACGTCCGCCGAGGGAGCCGCACTTTCGCCCGCGGCTGCTTCAGAGCCGCCTTCCGACGCGCCCGCGAAGACGTCTCCGCCCGCATCGATGGCGGGGGCGCCGTCCCCAAAGAGGGCCGCGTCGATCGTGGGCGGGAGCGCCGCGCAAACCAGCTGCGAGCAGATGCCCGAGAGGCAATCCTCGTCTTTGAGGCAGTCCTCGCCGAGCGAGCGCTGGGTTTCCATGCAGCCCCCGGAGAGCGCCAAGCCCCCCAAGAGTGACCAGAACACCCCGAGAGCGAGCGCCCACGGGCGCTCCCGCCGGACCGTCGCCGCGCTCATGACGTCACTGCCCTTGCGCGACGAACGAGAGCGGGACGGCTGCCTCGACGCAGCCGCCTTTGGGCGCAGGATAGCTGCCTCCCATCAGGATATGGGCCGCGCAGTTCGCGACGTTCGGCGTGCGCATGTCGTTGGAGGTCACGTTGGCCGAGCAGACGTTCCCGGACGTCCCGATCCGCAGAGCGATTTGTACATGCCCCTTGAGCGACGGGTCTTGGCTGAGAGCTTGGTTGTAACAGCGGCGGGCCTGCATTCCGCGCACTTGGATGGCCTGCGTGAGCTCGGGGGGTGCGGTTCCCACACATTTCGCGTCGCATCCGCCGGCCTGCACATAGACGACTCGGGGGCCGCCCGAGCCTCCTTCGGGCTTTTCTTCGACGACCGGCGGAGGAGGAATGTCATCGAGCTTGGAGTTCGTGGGCTCCGCGGAGGGCCCGACGGAAGGAGCGGTCGGCACGACGGGCGCGGCAGCGCTCTTGTTCGCGCAGCTGCGCCAGGCAAACATGCCTCCGATGGCGAGGACGAGGAACGCAGCGACGAGGGCGTACTTCGCGTTGCCGCCCGGCGCGGGCACGCCGGCGGGGGGACGGCTGGAGGGAGGGCTCATTCGGAACCAGTGCCCGCTTGGGGGGGGCGAGGCGGAGCGAGTATAGCGGGTTTGTAGATGGCGAGGGCCGTGTCGCCGTAGCGTCGCTGCTCGTCGAGAACGAGCCCCGGAATCGACGGAGGTTTTGTCCGCGCAGAGTGCTCTAAGACGAGAAGGGCGCGCGGCGCAAGCACCCCCTCGCCCACGATGCCGGCGATTGCGTCTGAAGCCTCGCCGGAGTCCACGAGAGCCCACGGAGGGTCGGCCAGCACCAGATCGAAAGGGCCCTGGCGAGCCAGCCTTCCGGCCATCCGTCCCACGTCGGCCGCGACGACCTGCGTTTGACGTTCCAGCCCGAGCGAAGTCAGGTTTGCACGCAAAACCGATAGGGCCTCACGCGACGACTCGACCAGCGTCGCGTGCGCCGCCCCTCGCGACAGAGCCTCGATGGCGAGTGCGCCCGTCCCTGCATAAAGGTCGAGGACCCGCGCCTCGGCAACCGCGTTCCTCGATCCAAGGGAACCGAAGAGGGCTTCGCGCACGCGATCCGAGGTCGGACGGGTCGCCTGACCGTGAGGCGCCCGAAGCGCGCGTGACCGGTAAATTCCTCCTGTAATGCGCATTCGTACGACGTCGGGCACGCGTCGCCCGGTCTCTTTTGCCCAGGGCCGTCCCGCGGCGCTAGGCTTTTCATGCATGCCAAGGTCGATCGCATTGGTCGTTGGACTTTTCGTCGCGTTCACGTCGATTCTCGCGGCTGGTCCGGCCCGTGCCGATCCACCGAGCGCCAGTAGCGTTCCCGTCTATGTGCTCGCCTTGTGGACCGAGGATGCCGACGACCAGGCCGATGCTCTCACGCGAGCGCTGCGATGGCGCGTGCAGCAAGCGCCCGGCTGGTCCCTCGTGGAAACGAGCCAATCGCTCGAGACCCTCGCGATTGCGCTCAAGTGCCCGCCAAACCCGGATGCCCCATGCCTTCAGCGAGTCGGCGATCAACTCAAGGCGGACCACTACGTATGGGGAACGATGGAGAGGCGCAGAGGCGCGCCCGGCCAGGTGAGCGTGGAACTGCACCTCTGGACCAGGGGGCAACCCGGCGTCGTCACGCACGCCTCCTTCAGCGACTCTTTGAAAGATGCCGGCGACGAGGCGCTCCGCACCGTGGCCACACGGCTTTTTGGGCAGCTGACCGGGTCGCCGCAGTCGACCGCCGTCGAAAGCCCTGCTCCCCCGTCCCTCGAACCGGCGCGCCCCCCGGAGCCTTCCGTCGCTCCTCCGCCGGCGGCCACCGCTCCATCGTCCTTCCGAGTCCGGGCGGCGATCGCGTACACCGCCCTCGCGGTAGGGGCCGGTTTGCTGGTCGTCGGCGGGGCCGAGGCGATCGATTGGCTCGGCGACCGCAACGGTAGCGTCGACGATCGCCGGCAGATTCCGAAGAGCGTCTCCGATGTCTGCGCAGACATGACGCGTGAGCAGTCGCTGGACGCGTGTACCAAGAGCAACGACGCGATCACCGCCTCGACGCTCGCGTGGATTTTCGCGGGCGCCGGGGCGGTGCTTGCGGGGACGGGCGTGTGGTTGCTTGCCACCGATCACCCAAGCGAGACGACGAGCACGGAGATCGCCCGAGGAGCGGACCGTCCCCGACTGGAGGTCCTGCCGGCGCTTCAGCCGCGAGCCGGAAGGCTGGTTGTCAGGCTGACTTTCTGACTAGACCAAATCGTCGATCGCATAGAAGCCGGGTGCACGCCCGGCGATCCAGCGTGCCGCGCGAAGCGCGCCGTGCGCGAACACGTTTCGGCTCGTGGCTCGGTGTGTGAGTTCAATCCGCTCGGCGCCGCCCATCAAGTGCACGACGTGATCGCCGATGACGTCACCGCCGCGAAGGGCATGCATCCCGATCTCGTCCGATCCGCGAGCGCCGGGTTTGCCCTGACGCCCGTGGACCGTGCGCGCGGCAGGCCGTGCGCGGCGCACAATCTCGGCCAAGCGCAGAGCCGTGCCGCTCGGTGCGTCCACTTTGCCGCGGTGGTGGGTCTCGGCGATCTCGACGTCCCATTCGGGAACGGCGGCCACGGCCTGCGCCACAAGCCGTCCAAGCAAGTGGACTCCGACGCTCATGTTTGGCTCCCAGAGCACCGGCACGCGCGTCGATGCGCGCTCGAGCGCGGCACGCGCCTCGTCCCCCAGGCCGGTCGTACCGCTCACGATCGCGCTCCCCGTCGCGGCCGCGACGGCCGCGAGCGCGAGCGTGGCGCTGGGAGCGGAGAAGTCGATGACCACGTCGGCCCGAACCTGCGCAAGCGCTCCGAGTCCATCGACGACACAAATCCCGATGGGCCCAATCCCCGCAAGCTCACCGACGTCGCGCCCGACGTCGGTCGTGGCCACCGCGCAAACGATTTCCACTTCGTCTGCCGACGCGAGCGCGACGACTGCCCGCCCCATTCGCCCGCTTGCGCCAAGGACGGCCAGGCGCATCAGCCGGACCCTTTCGCGTAGGCATCCAGAGCGGCCGCGATCGCCTTGCGCGTCGGCTCCGTGCAGGGAGCCAGCGGTGGACGCACGACGCCGCTCGAGACGCGTCGCATGGCAAGCGCCGCTTTGATCGGCGCCGGGCTCGCCTCGAGAAACATCGCTTCGTGCACCGGCAAGAGCGCGAGATGGGCCCGCCGCGCGTCGTCTGCTCCCCCCTCGAGGGCGAGCCGCGTCGCGCGAACGGTCTCGGCCGGAAGAAGGTTCGAAGTCACGCTGATGACGCCCTTGGCGCCGACGGCGATCATGGGCAGCGTGAGCGCGTCGTCTCCGCTTAGGACGGTAACGCGCGCGCCCATCGCTTGAATGATCTTCTGCGCGCGAAGAACGTTTCCCGTCGCTTCTTTGATCGCCACGACGTTTTGGGCAGTCTCCGCGATGCGCGCAAACGTCTCCGGCGCCAGATCTTGGCCGGTGCGTGCGGGGATATTGTAGATGACGACCGGCACACGCACGCTCGCGGCGACGTCGACGAAGTGGCGATAGAGTCCCTCTTGGGTGGGCCTGTTGTAATAGGGCACGACGACCATCACGGCATCGACGCCCACCCGGGCCGCGTGCTGGGAAAGGGCAATCGCTTCCCGCGTCGAGTTCGATCCGGTCCCGGCGATCACCTGAACCCGCCCCCGGGCGCGCTTGACGGTTCGCTCGATGACGTCCGCGTGCTCCTCGTGGCTGAGCGTGGGGCTCTCGCCCGTCGTGCCACAGGGCACGATACCGCTCACGCCGCCTGCAACCTGCGCTTCGAGCAACGCGTCGAAGGCGTCCCAGTCGATCGTTTGTGCGGTATCGTCGTGGAAGGGTGTTACGAGCGCCGTATACGTTCCTTGGAGTCGGAGCACGGCACCGACAGTAGCATCGTTTGGGGGTCAGCCATCGAAGGGGGAGCGAAGCTCGTCACCGGTCAGCTGCGCGAGGAAGTTGTCCCGGCTGCGCACGTCGTCGAGCCAAGCCGATTCGGACCCCTCGATGACTCCGGTCTCCACCAGGTGCCCGAGGTGCCTGAGACGATGCACGTGGGCTCGGATGCGCGCCTCCGCGTACCGCGCCACCGTCCCCATTTTGAGGATGAAGGCCCAGTCGCTCGATTGAAGGAGCAGGAGTTCGCGCACCAGCTGATCGAGCGCCTCTCCCCGGCGCCCTCCGGCAGTCCGGTGTTTCTTTACGAGCCAGCTCGCGTAACGCGTCGCGTGATGCACATGGCGCCACGTCCACGCCGCTTCGGGACCCACCCACACTTTGCCGTAACCGCCCGCGCCCCACGAGCTTGCGCTCGGAGTCGCCTGCACCGACACCGGGTGGCGATCGAGATACTGCCGCAAGGTGATCGCCTCGAGCTCGCCTCCGGTATCGGGAAGCTTGCGAAATACGGCCTCGAGGAACATCGGCCCCTCGAACCACCAATGCCCGTATAGCTCGGCGTCGTAGGGCGCGACGACAATCGGCGGAACGGGCATCGCGCCCGCCCTCGCCTTCGCCTGCTTGATGCGCTCGGAGACGAAGTCGGCGGCGTGCTCGCGCGCTTTGTTTGCGGCGACGCCAGGTTGGTAGGGCTGCTTCTCGGAGTCCTTGCCGGTGATTCGGAAATACTTGAGCCCTGTCATCAAGCGCGAGCCGTCCGAGGCGATTTCACCCATCAGCTCTCCCTCCGGCAGGTCGAAGCCAATGTCGCGGTAGAACTCCCGGTAGTACGCGTCGCCCGGGTAGCCCTCGTCGCGTGACCACACCTGACGGCTGGACTCGACGTCGCGTCCGAAAAAGGAGACCCCGTTCGGACTGGCAATCGGAGCGTTCACCCCGAAGGGCGGGCGCGGGCGCGCGTTGGTGACCCCGTGTGTGTCGACGATTGTGAAGCGAATGCCAGCGCGCGCAATCTCGTCGTCGAAGCTCGGATGGTAGGCGCACTCCGCCAGCCAGGCGCCCGTCGGCTTTCGCCCGACGATCCGCTGGAAACCGCGAACGCCGAGCGCGAGCTGCGCCCGAATGCCCTCGCGGGCCGGGAGCATCCCGGGAAGGTAGCAATGAGTCGCCGAGCACGTCAGAAGCTCGAGGCGCCCAGCGTCCCAATGGTGCACCAACCCGGAGATCACGTCGCCGTCGTGCCGGTCCCAGACCGCGCGCATGCGGGCGAAGTGATCCCTGTAAAACGTGGCGATCGGCGCGAAGCGCTCATCGCCCCAGAGGCGCTTCATCTCGCGGTCCGCGAGGGCTTCGATCCGCGCCAGGTGTTCGTGAAAGCGATGCCGGAGAAGATCGTCGCGCATCATCGCCGCGAGAGGCGGCGTGACGCTCATCGTGAGCGCAAAGGGAACCCCCTCTTCGGCCATTCGGTCAAACGCGTCGAGTATGGGGAGGTAGCATTCTACGAGGGCCTCGTAGAACCAGCGCTCCTCGAGGTGCCGCGCGTGCTCGGGATGGCGCACGAAGGGTAGGTGCGCATGTAGGACGAGGGCCAGATAGTTCGCCATTCGGCTCCGATGGGCCGAGTAGCACGAAGCCGGGCGCGGGGTCCGGGCGCGCAGGGGGTCTCGGGACGGCGGGCATGGGGGCCGCGCGTTCGGGGCCATGCGTTTCAGCCGGTCAAAGAGCCCCTCTCGACCGGCGCGCGCCCGGAAATGGCCCCGGTGACTTTACAAAGCCATGGGTGGCCCTTATAACGCCGGGCCCGTTTAACCCCGCCGCTGTCCTTCCCGGGCGCGGCCTCAAGAGGGACTCATGTACGCGGTGTTCAAGACAGGAAGCAAACAGTACCGGGTCGAAAAGGGCGATAAGCTCCGGGTCGAGAAGCTCCCGGGCGGCGTCGGCGACGCGGTGACCTTCGACGACGTGCTGCTCGTAAACGCCGAATCGCTCAAGCTCGGCAAGCCGACCGTGACCGGCGCCAAAGTCGAGGCCAAGATCGTGAGTCAGGGCCTCGGACCTAAGATCATCATATTCAAGTTCCGCCGCCGCAAGAACTACCGCCGCAAGCGCGGTCATCGCCAGCCGTTCACAGCCCTCGAGATCACCAACATCGTCGCCTGACGACGACACGGAGAAAGCATCATGGCCCACAAAAAAGGCGCAGGCAGCACGCGCAACGGCCGCGACTCGAACTCCCAAAAGCGGGGGGTCAAGGTGTACGGCGGCGAAACGGTCACGGCAGGAAGCATTCTCGTCCGCCAGGTGGGCTCGTCGATCCACCCCGGTCGCAACGTCGGCCTCGGCAAAGACTTCACGCTGTTCGCGCTGGTCGACGGCACCGTCAAATACGAGTGGCGCTCGCGCACGGAGCGCAAAGTCTCCGTGTATCCCGCCACGGCTTGACGCACCGAAGGCTCATCGCGGTCGATCTGGACGGCACGCTGCTCGACGTGCACGGGCGGCCGCACGCGCACGACGTGCGGGCCCTGCAGGCCGCGCTCTCCCGCGGCGTGTCCGTGAGCATCATCACGGGGCGGCTTTACTCGGGCACCCGCCCGGTCGCGGAGCTGATCGGCCTGCGCGGCCCGGTGGGATGCGCCGACGGCAGCCACATCGTCGACGCCGGGGCACATGCGACGCTCCTTCACCTGGGCGTCCGTGGAACGGAAGCGGGGCGTCTGCGCGAGATCCTTGCGCGGACCGGCCTGACGACATTCGTGTTCGCAGAGGATGCCATCGGACATGACCCGGCGGGCGCGCCCTTCGTCGAGTACGTCGCCACCTGGTCGAAGGACCTGCGCCCCGTGAACGACGTGTTCGAGCACGCCCTATGGGGCTGCGTAGATGGGATCACGGGAGTCATCGGGCTCGGCTCGAACGATCGCGTCGAACGCGCAGCCGCCGAGATCGCGGCCAGTCTTTCGTCGGTCGCGGTCGTCGCGCGGTTCCCGATACTGCGCGCCGCACATGCGGGCATGTGGGCTTTCATCGTCCGAGCCGCCGGTGGCACCAAAGGAACTGCCTTGCGCTGGATTGCCGAGCGCGAGAGCGTCAGGCTTGAGGACACGGTGTGCGTAGGGGACTGGACGAACGACCTAGCCATGTTCGAGCTCGCGGGCCGTTCGTTCGCGATGGGTCAGGCGCCCGACGAGGTAAAGGCGAAGGCGACGGACGTGCTGTCCGAGACGGCCAGCGACGGCGGAGGAGTGGCCGTGGTGATCAAGCAAGCCTTCGGGATTGCTGCAGAGTAGAGGGATCCCTGAGCCCACTTTCCGTTCGCCGGAGTGCCGGCCTTGCGGTGTGGACCCTCGTCTGCACGGCGATCGGTTGCGGCCCATCCACGCAAGGCGCAGTCGCCCCACCTCGAGACGACGAGCCCATCGCTGCCCTGAGCGCTCACCGGTGCGGAAAGTGCCACGCACGTCCCGAGCCGGGCGCCCGCACGCGAGCGCATCTCGAAGAAGCGTTCGCGCGCCATGCCAAGCGGGTCCACCTGACACCCGCCCAGTGGCGAGCGATGACAGAATACCTGGTAGAGGCACCCTGAGCGACCGCGCGCCGAGTGCGCGGAGAATCTCCTCCGTAGACCGTCGGAAAGAGCGACAGAGGACCTGAGCGACACGATGTACGCTTCGCTCCATCGGGGTTCGGCCGGGCTAAAGATGGGACTCCGTGTCCAGATCGTGTTGGCGCTCGCCGCGCTAATGCTCCTCGCGTTCGTTCCACTTTTTTTTGCCGTGGCGAGCTTGACGCGCGCGACGATGATGGGTGCGCGCGAGCGGGCAGCTCTCGCTCTCGGCCACGCGATCGCCGTCCACGTGGCCGACGCGAGAACCCGAGGCGGACCGCGCGAGGTCGAGCGCGAGCTAGGCGTGTGCACCCAATCGGGCGAAATCGAAGCGGCGTGCGTCTTCGATTTGGACGGCACGCGCGTCGCGTGCGCGGGTTCGCCGCTCGCCGCCGAGTCGATCCGCGCGCCGAGCCCACTCGCGGAGTCCGCAGAAATCGCCCGCGGAGCGACTCGAAGGGCGCTCGACATCGCGACCCATGTCGGCGACCTCTCGGTCGTCACGCGCCTTCGCTCCGACGAAACGTCCGATCACGGGATCCCGCTCGTTCGCCTGGTCGCGCTCTACATGGCGACGTTTGCGCTCGCGTTGATCGTGTTCGCCTATCTCGTGCTGACGCGCCTCATCGTTCGCCCGGTCGAGCAGCTCGTGGAAGCAGCCGATCGCGTCGCGAACGGCGCCCGCACCCTGGGCGTTCCGAGGAGCGGCGCGCGCGAGCTCATCGACCTCGGCGCAAGCGTGCAGGCGATGGCCGAGCGGCTCATTCGAGAGGAAGCAGCTCTCATCCTCAAGGTGGAAGAGCTGACGCAGACGACGACACGGCTCACGCAAGCGCAAGGGCAGCTCGTTCGTAGCGAGCGGATGGCGAGCGTCGGTCGACTCGCGGCCGGGCTGGCTCACGAGATTGGCAACCCGCTCGCGGCGCTCATCGGAATGCAGGATCTGCTGCTCGACGGTCAGCTCTCGGAGGAAACCGAGCGAGACTTCCTTCAACGCATGCGTCGTGAAACCGAGCGCATCCACACCGTGGTCCGCGGCCTGCTCGACTTCGCCCGGCCCGAGGGCTCGCCGACAGCAGGAGAAGACCCCCCGGGGAACGCAGGCGTTCTCGAGGTGACCGAGGACGTGGTCGGCTTGGTGCGACCACACAAGCCCTTCCGCGATGTCCAGATCGAGACGAACATCGACGCTTCGCTTCGGGTCGCGCTCGCCGCACCGCGACTCACGCAAGTGCTGCTCAACCTGGTCCTCAACGCGGGCGCGGCAATCGCTGCCAGCCCGCGCGGCGCCGGGCGCATCGTCATTCGTGCCCGCGCACGCGACGGGCAGGTTCGGATCGAAGTGGAGGATGACGGGCCAGGAGTCGCGGCGGAAGTGCGCGACCGGCTCTTCGAGCCTTTCGTCACGACGAAGGGCCTGGGCGAAGGAACGGGACTCGGGCTCGCCGTATGCCGGGGCCTCGTCGAATCGGCCGGAGGCGAAATCGGGGTGGACCCCTCGAGAACGCCAGGCGCGCTCTTTTTCGTCGTCCTTCCAGCCCCCCTCCGCTGAGTCGAGATGCCGGCTCCGAGGCCTCGGAGGCAGAGCTCTGCGTGACAGAACGATGACGACGCCACCGCTCGGCCGACATGGACGCGGAAGGCTCTCCGTAGGGCTCCCGGCCAGAACCCTTTCTTGACACCCTGCGCTCCCCGTCCGCACAATCGCACAAACCCGCTCTTCGTGGTGGGTCGGAGAAGCCACACGTGCCCAAGACCCTGCTCGCCATCGACGACAGCACCACGATGCGCAAGGTGCTCGAGATCACCTTTGCCGGCGAAGACTTTCGCGTGGTCGCAACGGATAGCTCGCAGAAAGCAATTGCGGCTCTGAGCGAGGGACCCGTCGCCGCAGTCATCGACGCGGCGCTCGAAGGGAGCGATGGCTATGCGCTCGCAAGGGAGCTTCGCGAGCGCGACCCGAAGATCGCGATTGTCCTCCTCTCCAGCCGATACAATCCGTACGACGCGAACCGCGGACGCGAAGCCGGAGCAGACGACTATGCCGACAAGCCGTTCGACACGCAGGCGCTGATCGACAAGGTCAAGAAGGCCATTGTCACGCGAGAGAACACCAAGCCGGTCGCGGTGCAAGCCCCTCCCCCGCCGGCCCCTCCCGCGTTCGCGCCCATCGGCGTGCCCCCGCGCGCGCCGCCGTCCGCGCCGCAGAGACCCAGCGCTTCGGCGCAGCGCACGAGCACTCTGACGTTCGAGGGCGGACCCCCCTTGGCACCTCCGATCGCGAGAACAGCCCCTTCGGGGACGCCGATCGTTCAGCCCGCACCCATGCGCGCCGCGCCCTCGCCGACCGCTGCGGCCCCAAGCGCCCCCGCCATCGAGCACACGGCGCGCACCGCGGTTCCGCCGCGACCGGCCGAGGCCGCGCCGGCGCCGCTCCCGGGGACCAATGGCCACCTCGCGAACAAGCTCGAAGCGATCGGGCTGACGCCCCAGCAGGTCGACGCAGTGCTGGCCCTCTCGCGCGAGGTGGTCGAACGGGTCGTGTGGGAAGTCGTACCCCAGCTTGCCGAGACACTGATAAAGGAAGAGATTGCTCGCCTGACGAAGGACGCCTGAGGCAGGGCGTGCGCCGAACCCACGTCGGCACGATGTGTGACACGGAGGTCCGTGGACCATGTCCGGCAACGACGACTCGCTCAAGGCTCTCGCGCGCGCAATCGAGCGAATCGAAGATCTTCTCGAGCGCCTTCCTCTCGACGTCGCCAAGGACGTACGGGTCCGCATCGCGACCCTGCGCACGCTCTTGCTCGACAAGCGCCCCCCGGCCCTCGTGCTCGTCGGTCGGCGAGGGGCCGGTAAGTCGTCGATCGTAAACGCGCTCTTCGGAGCCAAGCTCGCTGAGCTCGGTCATGTCACGGCCCAGACCGGACGGGGTCGATGGTACGAGTACACGCGCGACGGGGGGGCGATGTCCATCCTCGATACTCGAGGAGTGCAGGAAGGTGAGGCGCCCGCCGAGAGCGACCCGGCGAAAAGCGCGCTCGAGTCGATCGCGGTCGAACTCCGCGTCAAGGTCCCCGACCTCGTAGTCTTCATCGTGAAGGCGGCGGACGTGGATGCGGCGATAGACGCCGACCTCGACGCGCTCGAGCACGTTTACGACGAAGTGCGCCGCGCTCACAGAGCCCAGCCGCAGCTGATCGTCGTCGTCACCCATTGCGATCTGCTCGAGCCAAAGTCGGCAAAGCTTCCCGGGCCAGACGCGCCCGACCCGGCGAACCAGGAAGAAGCGAACGAAAAGATCCGGCACGTAACCTTGGCGGAGCACGCCATCACCCGCAGAATCGACGCGAGGGCGGCCCTTCGGGACCGGCGGGTCGCCACGATCGGCGTCTCGGCATACATGTCCTGGCGGCCCGACGGCACGCTGCGCGCCGACGACCGCTGGCGGATCGACGACCTCGCCGTGGCGCTCTTCCGGCACCTGCCCGACGCCGGGCGCGCGGAGCTCGCACGCGCAACGCGAACCCGTGCGGTGCAGGAGGAGTTGGCATCCACACTGACCAAGGCCACGGCCGCGGTGTGCGCCGCCGTCGCCGCGGCGCCGATCCCCGTTGCGGACATCGTGCCTCTGACGACACTGCAGGCCGGCCTCGTCGCAGGAATCGCTTGGATTGGGGGGCGCTCGGTCGACAAGCGCGGAACGGCCGAGTTTTTGGGCAGCTTGGGCGCCAACGTCGGCTTTGCGTTCGTCGCGCGCGAGGCGGTGCGGGCCCTCGTCAAGGTGGTCGCCCCGGGCGGCGGCCCCGTCATTTCGGCGACGATCGCGTTCAGCGGCACGATGGCGATCGGCGCCGCAGCACGCGTGTACTACATTCGCGGCCTCTCGATCGATGACGCCCGCCGGGCATTTCGGAAAAAAAAAGGATGAACCGCCTGGGCCTCGAGGGCTCTAGGGATTTTGCCGGCGACGCGGCGAAAAATGCGGGCTAGGTAGCTGCCGATGACGGACCAGGCCACCGCCGCGGCGCCCCCGGCCCTCGACCAGCCCTACGACCCGGCTCGGGTAGAGACGCGCTGGTACGCGTTCTGGGAGGAGCGGGGCGTCTTTGCGGCCAGCGACGCCCCAAACGACGCGCGCCCAGCCTACTTTCTGCCGATGCCGCCTCCCAACGTGACTGGGAGCCTGCACATGGGACACGCCCAACGCTGCACGCTCGAGGACGCACTGGTGCGTTGGCGCCGGATGCGCGGGAGCAACGTTCTCTGGCAGCCAGGGATCGATCACGCGGGCATCGGCACGCAGCTGGTCGTCTCGCGGCAGCTCGAGCGCGAAGGAACATCGCGGCTCGAACTCGGGCGCGAAGCGTTCGTCGAGCGCGTGTGGAAGTGGAAAGGCGAAAGCGGAGGCCGCATCGCACTCCAACAGCGCGTTCTCGGCGCTTCACCCGATTGGTCTCGTTCGAAGTTCACCATGGATCCGACGATGAGCCGGGCTGTCGTCGAGGCATTCGTTCGCCTCCACGAAGAAGGCCTGATGTTCCGCGCCACGCGGCTGATCAATTGGTGTCCCGAGTGCATGACGTCGCTCAGCGATCTCGAAGTCGAGAACGAGGAGGGCGCGAACGGCGAGCTTTTCGAGTTTGCGTACGAGGTCGAAGGCGGTGGCGAGATCGTCGTTGCCACGACGCGGCCGGAAACGATGCTCGGCGATACGGCGGTCGCGGTGCATCCGGATGACCCGCGTTACGAGGCGCTGCACGGCAAACGCGTGCGCCATCCGTTCGTCCCGCGCACAATCCCTATCATCACCGACGCAACTCTCGTCGACCCGAAGTTCGGAACGGGTGCGGTGAAAGTGACCCCCGCGCACGATTTCAACGACTTCGCCACGGGCAAGCGCCACCACCTCGACGAGATTGGCATCCTGAATTTGGACGGCACGCTCAACGCGAACGCCGGGCCGTTCGCGTCGATGGATCGCAAAGACGCGCGGCGCGCGATCAAGCGCGAGCTCGAAAAGAGGGGACTGGCGCGCGGGAGCAAGCCGCACGTTCTCACCCTGCCCCGCTGCCAGAGGTCCGGCGGCGTCGTCGAACCGATGATTTCGACCCAGTGGTTTCTCAAGATGCGGCGCCTTGCCGACCAGGCGCTCGAAGCTGTGCACTCGCGCAAGACAGTGATCGTCCCGGGCGAGTGGACCAAGACGTACGACCACTTCCTCGAGAACATCCAAGACTGGTGCGTCTCGCGTCAGCTTTGGTGGGGACATCGAATCCCGGCCTGGCACGGGCCGAATGGCGAGCTCTGCGTGGCGCGCGAACGCCCCTCGACCTGTGGCGAAGGGTGGACCCAGGACGGGGACGTGCTCGACACGTGGTTTTCGAGCGCTCTCTGGCCGTTCGCGACGCTCGGATGGCCTGAAAGAACGCCCGCGCTCGATCGATTCTACGGGGCGGCCGACAGCGATCTGGAAACGGGCTACGACATTCTCTTTTTCTGGGTCGCCCGCATGATGATGCTGGGCCTTCATTTCATGGGGAGGGTGCCGTTCCGGCGCGTTCTTCTCTCCGGCCTGATCGTCGACGAGACCGGCGAGAAGATGAGCAAGGTCAAGGGCAACGTCATCGATCCTCTCGATCTCGTCTACGGGACGACGTTCTCGGAGATGGTCAAAAAGACCCTCCCCGGCGCTCCCGAGGCGGAGGCGCTCGCGAAGTTCAAGAAGGCGTATCCGTCGGCGGCCGCGATGGGCAACGGATTCCCGGCGTTCGGGGCAGACGCCGTTCGCTTTACCCTCGCGACCTACCCACCGAGCAACAAACGCATTGCCCTCGCGCCCAAGCGCCTCGAAGGAAACCGTCACTTCTTGAACAAGATTTGGAACGCGACCCGTCTGGCGCTGGAGCTGCTCGGCGAGTTCACCTGGGCCGAGCCGGCCCGCGCTCCGCAGGCATTCTACAATCGATGGATCCGATCGCGCTTCGCGGCCGCCTGCGCCACGGCCGAAGACGGTCTCGATGCTTTTCGCATCGACGAAGCCGCACTCGCTGCATATCGATTCTTTTGGAATGACCTCTGCGATTGGTACCTGGAGCTCGTCAAACCGATTCTGCGGACGCCCACGGCAACGAGCGGCGCGGCGTTCGCCGCGGACCCGGACTTCGTCGCCGAGACCCGAGCCACGCTCGCGTACGTGCTCGAAGGAAGCCTGCGGCTCCTTCACCCACTGACACCGTTCATCACGGAGGAACTCTGGCAGCGCGTCCCCAAGCCGCGCTCTCGCAGAGACAGCGTGGCGTTCGGTCCGTACCCGACGGCGGAGAGCGAACGCGGGGGGCGCGACCCGGAAATCGACGCGTGGATGGAGACGCTGCAAGCCGTGATCTCCGCCGCGCGCACCGTCCGCAGCGAGCACGACGTCGACAAGAAGGCGGACGTGTCGATGACCATCCGATTGGACAGCCGCGAAGTACTGGATTTTTTGCGCGGACACGCGGACGCGATTCGGCTGCTCGTGAAGACCAAGGTCGATCTCGGGTTCGAGGCCTCCGGCGGCAGCCGCGAGGCGGGAACGACGCTGAGCGTCGTGTCGAGCTCGCGCGGACCCATCGAGGTCCTCGTCGGCCTGAAGGGACTCGTCGACCCTCACGCGGAACTCGCTCGAATCGAGCGCGAACTGAAGAAGCTCAACAAGGAGCTGGCGCTGCTCGAAAAAAAACTCGGCTCTTCAGGCTTCGTGGATCGCGCACCGAAAGACGTCGTCGACGAGGCGAAGGCCCAGCGCGCGGGACTGCTCGATGCGATAGAGCGGCTCGAGGCGGCGAGAGAGCTCGCGAAAGAGCTGTAGAGCCCCCCGAGCCCGGCAATCCGCCCCGTGTGGAGAAAACCCTGCCGACCGCCAACGTGTTGCGAAGGGTGCGCTAGCTCGACAGGGCCGGTTCTTTTGCCATCCGCCTAGTGCCGGGAGCTCAAAGTTGCTAATGCGTCGGGCGCATCCAGGGTCGCGGTCCTTCTACCGGTCCGAGGGTGCGCCCCCGAGCCTCTGACATGAGCGATACAAAAACCAGCGAATCCGCGAAGATTGCGTCGACCGCCAAGAACGGCGGAGCGATGTCCTTCGCGACGGCGAGGCGAGCGCTCACCATCGGTGGCGTCGCGCTGGCTTTGCTCAATCTGACTGCCACCATGTCGGGCGTTCTGCGCTCGGCCAGCCCGAGCGTTCCCCCGCTTCTCTGGGGTCTCGCGGCGGTCTGCTTTCTCGCGTCGTTCATTCTTTACCTCTTCGAGCCGAGCACGCGCCACGAAGCCTTGGCGGGGCCCACGGACAGACGGCCGACCGAAGCGAGCGCGGCGAAGATTCGCCCCGAAGAGAAGTCTTCGGCGAGAACGGAGAGTCCCGTGGACGACGCTGGGGCGAGCGAGCCAGCTCCCGCACCGCTCGTCCGGCGAGGCAACCCGCTGCGGATCGTGCGCGGTGGGGGTACCGCGCTACTCGGGTGCTTTCTGGCATTCTTGCTGATGGCGCGTCAGGGACACGCGCGATGGGGTGTGCCTCTCGGGGCGGTGTTCATCGCGGCCGCCGCGTGGGGCGTGATGGACCTCATGGGGACGTTCGACGACCCGGACGATCGTGTCGCATCTTCCGTGACGCTCCGGTCGCTCACCGCTCCGCTCGTGAGCTTCGTGTTCACGTCGCTGCTCTTTTTCGCGACGCTCGGCCTCGCGACTGCGGGCCGCGGGCTGCCGCAGGGCGCCTGGGGGATCCTCGTCACGCTCACGTTCGCTGGCGGCGTCGCAACTCTATTCGAAGTCGGGCGAAAGCTCGGCGCGTGGGCTACCGACGAAGAAGGGCGCGAGCGGCCCTTGTGGAAACGCCACGGCTTCTGGGTCGTCGTCGCTAGCGCCGCCCTCTTCTTTCCCTGCATGGGCAGCTACGCTCTGTGGGACCCGTGGGAAACGCACTACGGCGAAGTCGCGCGCGAAATGCTCGCGCGCGACGACTGGATCAGCCTGTGGTGGGCCCAGGACGGTTGGTTCTGGAGCAAACCGGTGCTCGACATGTGGATGCAGGCGATCGCCATGGCGACGCTGGGTGTCCACTACATGCCCGACAAAATGCTGATTGGCGACGGGACCCGTCCCGTGATGCACCCCGAGTGGGCCGTGCGCGCGCCGGTCGTTCTCCTCGCGATCGTGAGCATTTACCTCCTTTACAAGGGCGTAGCCCGGACATTTGGGCGACGTGCAGCGCTTCTCGGAAGCCTCGTGCTCGCCACGATGCCCGACTGGTACATGATCGGCCATCAGACGATGACGGACATGCCGTTCGTCGCGGCGATGACCGCCAGCATGGGCCTGGTCCTGCTCGGCCTGCGGACCGAGGAACACCGCGAAGCGCGATGTTACGAGGTCAAAGTCGGCGCGGTCCGCTTGCGGGTGAGCGGCTGGCACCTGGTCTTTGGAGCCGTCCTCGTTTGCGCGCTTCCTCAGATCGTCTACTTGCTCTCGCGCAACATCGAGCTCGTGTGGCGGCCCGGAGGGGCGCACGGCTTCCGCCCCCATTGGGACGAGTTTCGAAGCGGCTCGGGCGGCGGCAACTGCGGATTGCCGGGCAACGAAGACTGCCGGGCGACGGCCTCGGCGAGCATTCCGCACTCGACGGGGGCGAATCCCGAAGGGTTCGGCCCGGTTCTCTGGCGCACGGTGGGCGCCTTCGAGCCCGGGCTTCAGGCCCTGCTCTGGGCCGCCCTGCTTGGTGTCTTGCTCTACATGAGCTGGGGCGAGCGGCGCGTTCGGCGGCTCTATTATCTGGCCGCGTGGTTTTTTGCCGCCATCTCCACGCTCGGAAAGGGCCCCGCCGGCTTCGGCCTGCCGATGCTGGTGACACTGCTCTATCTCGCCGGATCCCGCCCGAGCGAGGGCATGTTCACGCGCGTCCGGCGCATCGTCCACGAACTGACTCAGTTCGAGATCGGCAGCGGCCTACTGCTCATCGTGCCGATCGTTGCGCTTCCTTGGTACATCGCCATGTACGTGCGGCACGGGGCGCCGTTCACCGACCGATTGATCTTCCACGACATGTTCAATCGTGCGTTTCAGCACGTTCACGACACCAACGAAGGGGACGACACGAGCTTTCGCTTTTATGTCTGGCAGCTGGGCTACGCGCTATTTCCGTGGACTGCACTCGCGCCGCTCGGCCTTCTCTGGTGGCTACGGCGCAGCGATTCGAAAGCGAACAGCGAGCGCAGCGATGCTTCGGTGCTGCTGTCCATGTGGTTCGTGCTCGGCTTCGCCCTTTTCTCGTACATGGGGACGAAGTTTCACCACTACATCTTCCCGGCGGTGCCGCCTGTGGCAATGCTCATCGGCATCGTCCTCGACGACATGATCGGCCCGCGGGCGCTCGCGAAGCGCGGCAAGCTCGCCGCGTACCTCGCCGGCATCACCGCGGCCGCCACCCTGCTCGTGGTCGGCGTCTCGGACATGGAGCCCGGTTCGTTCTTCGGGATCAAGCCGGGCGGTAGGCTCGGCGAGCCGTCGATGCTCTGGGGTGTGGTGCTTGCCGCCGCGGGGATCGGAGTCGGCGCGGCTTGCGTCAGACTGTTTGGCTGCAAAGAAGGACCGAGCACCGAATTGGCCTCCGACAACGGCCCACCAGCCGACAACGACGAACGCGCCCACGTCTCACGCATGCTGGCCGCGGGATTCGATCGCAGGGGCACTCGTGCTCGTGCTCGTCGCGCGCGACCTCATCATCAAGCCGGAGAACGCCGACCAGCCAGGCGCGATTCGTCTGCTGCATCTATTCACGTACAACTACCGTCGGCCCTGGCCCGACTCGCTCGACTTCTCCGCAGCTCTTACGGGGTTCGGCGTGCTTGCCGTCGTGCTGTCGTCCGCGCTCGCGGTACGAGCAATTCGCCAGCACGCCGTGACGGCCGTGTGCGCACTTGCGTTCGTTTGGGCGCTCTGGGGCCTCGACGTATACATGACGGAGACTGCGCCTCACTGGGGCCAGCACGAGGTCATTGCCGCGTACTACGCCGATCGCGCGTCCCCCGATGAGCTTCTCGTCGCCTATCAAATGAATTGGAAGGGCGAGAACTTCTACACAGGGAATCGCGTGCCCGCGTTCGTCTCCACGGGCGGAACCTTCACGGGGTGGCTCAAGCAGAAGCGCGATCAGGGGGCCAAGGTGATGTACTTCATCACCGAGCACGGGCGCATCGGCGGCCTGAAGAGCGAAGTCGGAGCGAAATCGTACCGGGAGATAACCGACAAAACGCTCTGCAATAAATTCGTGTTGGTCCGGGCCGAACTTTAGGCAGAGGTAGCCAATTTCATCCCTGGTTTGCGCTGCGACGCGGCATTAAGCTTAATCCCAGCCAGCCGTGACAAAGCCCATCCAAGCGCACAACCGTTACAAGGCCGCTCTTCGCGAGCTCCACTTTTTGTTGTTCGAACAGTTTCACGTCGAAAAGCTTCTCGGCAAACCGCCCTTTGCCGCGTGGGGCCCTGACGAGTGCGTCTCGACCCTCGCCGCTTGTTACCGGTGGGTCTGCGAAGTAATTGGACCGCTCAACGCAACGGCCGACGTGGAAGGGTGCCGAATCGAGGGCGGGCGGGTGATGACTCCCCGCGGATTCAAAGAAGCGTGGAAGAGCCTCTACGAAGCGGGGTGGAAGCAAATTGCCGTGGACGAGGAGTGGGGCGGCGCGGGCGCTCCCCAGGCGCTCCAAGTGCTGGTCGAGGAGATGATCAGCGGGGCGAACACGGCGTTCGGCATGTACTCGGGCCTCGCGTTCGGTGCCGCAGAAGTGGTCGCGTCGTTCGGCACCGACGAGCAGAAGAAGCTCTATTGCCCGCGGATGTTCGGCGGCCAGTGGGGTGGCACGATGTGCCTGACCGAGTCACAGGCGGGGAGCGACGTCGGTAGCGCAAGCACACGCGCCACGCGCATCGAGGGGGGCGGCTACTCCATCCGCGGGACGAAAATTTTCATCTCGGGCGGCGATCACGACCTCACCGAAAACATCGTGCACCTGGTGCTCGCGCGCGTCGACGGGGCGCCCCCCGGCACCAAGGGGCTGACCTTGTTCATTGTCCCGAAGATCCGGCCGAATGCGGACGGTTCGCTGGGCGTGCCGAACGACGTCAGCGTGGCCAACATCGAGCACAAGATGGGGATCAACGGCTCGGCGACGTGCGTCTTGAACTTCGGCGACGCCGGAGGCTGCATCGGATGGCCGGTGGGCGGCGAAAGCAAGATCAACCAGGGCATGCCGCAGATGTTCAAGCTCATGAACAGCGCGCGCATCGCCGTGGGTATCCAGGGCATCAGCGTGGCGTCGAGTGCCTTCCTGAACGCGGTCGAGTTTGCGATGCAGCGCCGCCAGGGTTCCAGCATCATGCACTGGAAGGACGCGACGGCACCTCGCGTCGCGATCATCGAGCACCCGGACGTTCGCCGGATGCTGCTCGACATGAAAGCGCGGGTCGAAGGGATTCGGGCACTCGCGGTAAAGCTCGCCCACCACCAGGACTGCGTGCGCGCGCTCGAGGGGCACGACGAGCAAAAGGCGGCGTATCACCAGGGGCAGGTCGACCTACTCGTGCCGCTCGTGAAGGCCTACGGAAGCGACCAAGCCTTCCGCATCTGCGAGACGGCCATCCAGACATTCGGCGGCGTGGGTTACACGAGGGACTTCCCAGTCGAGCAATACTGCCGCGACGCGAAGATTTTCAGCATCTACGAGGGAACCAACCATATTCAGGCGATGGACCTCGTCGGACGCAAGCTCGGGCAGAACGGCGGCGCAAATCTTCAAGCGTTTCTGGCCGACGTCGCCGTCTTCGTGCAGAAGCACGCGAACGAACCGGTGTTGGGCCCGGCCGTGAAGACACTCGGCCTCGCCCAGGAGGCGATCTCCGGAACGGCCATGCGACTGCTCGCGTGGTTTCAAAGCGGCAAGCTCCCGATGGTTCCCCTCCACGCGAACCGCTTCCTCGAAATGATGGCAGAGACGACCGTGACCTGGATGCTGCTCGAGGGCGCTTCGATAGCGCTTGCCCAGAAGGCCACGGTTGCGGCCGGACATCCAGACGTCGCGTTCTACGACGGAAAGGTAGCCGCTGCACTCTACTACGCGCGAAACGTCACTCCCGCTGTAGAACTGAAGGCGAGAATGATGGCCGAAGAGGACCGAACGCCGGTCGATGTCCCCGATGCGGGCTTCGGCGCGGTGTAGGTGGTCTGCTCAACCGCGCTTCTTGACGATAAAGGGCCGCGGACGCTAAGAGTGCTCGGCTCCGACGTTCCGGCTTAGCTCAGTTGGTAGAGCAGGCGGCTGTTAACCGCCGGGTCGCAGGTTCGAGTCCTGCAGCCGGAGCAATCTTTGGCCCACTCGTGGCCCGGTCGATTTTGCGCCCCTCGCGGGAGGCCGGCCGGCGCGACGCAGGCCGGGTCGAGGGGCCGGGCTGCGAGGCCTCGCGACTCATCTCGGGCAAGAGCGTGTCCAGGGGCGAGAGCGAGCCGAGGTTGAGCTCCGCCCACGTGCGCGCCTGTCTCGCGTAGAGCGCGATCATCTGGCTCGATTTATGGCCCGTTCGATCCATCACCCACTGCTCCGTCTTGCCGTTCGCCAAGTTCACGGTCACGAACGTTGCTCGCAGGTCGTGCAGGCGTATCGGTTGCCTGGACGCCGTGCGCTCGAAGAGCTCGGAGCGTGTGATGCCGGCGGTTCGAAGGTCCCCGATCTCGTTTTTGTGGCCCGTTTTCGGATCCCACGTCTTGCCACGCAGCCAGCGCGGTCCCTGGGTCAGATCGAGGCGGATGACGAAGTCGCTATCCCCACCGGCCGTCCTCTTCTTCCACCAGGCAAGGACGCGGGTGACGTCGGGAGAGAGCGCCCACGCGCGCGGATCGTCCGTCTTGTTCTCGTCGAGACGCACGCGCCCGTGCTCCAAGTCGATGTCCCTCCACTTGAGCAAAGCGAGCTCCGATGCGCGCATCCCTTCACGGGTCAGCACCCCGTAGGCGATGCGGCGGGCGAGGTCGACCTTCGCGCAGCTGGCGAGCTTCGCGTCCTCCTCCGGCCAGAGCCACGCCTTCGCCTTGTTGGCGCTCTTCGGGATCTTCGGCATCCATTCGCGCGGGATCGGGTTGCTGGCGATGTGCCGGCCCGGGTAGACGGCCAGGCTAAGCACCTTGCGTAGGCACTGCGCCGTGTGCCTCCGGGTCCTCGGCGCGAGCGACGACGGTAGGGCACGCATGACCCGCTCCGCATGCTCGAGCGTGACCTCGGGCAGGTGCAACATACCGATCAGCGGGTTGATCCGGTCGCGCAAGATCTGGACGTCTTCGCTCGGATCCTTTTTCTCGCGCACGTGGTCCGGGTGCTTCTTGCGGAGCTCCCCGCTCGTCCACTCCTTGGCGAACGCCTCGAGGGTGGGGGCCATCGCGCTCGTAGCCGTCGGTGCCTCCCCTCGAATAATGCACTCGGCGGCCTTCGTTGCCTCGTTCAGGTCTCGCGGATTGCGCGCCTTGCCGGCGGCATCCAGGATGATCTGGATCTCCGCGACGCTGGCGACGGGCCGCATGCGCTTCGCGAGGTCGGCCAGGAGCGCCGCCCGCTCCTCAGCGGCCTCGTCGCCGTGGGCGAAAAGCGTAAAGGATGGCCGCTCGTTGGGTCCGAGTCGGACGCGGGCGCTGTAGCCCTCGGAGTGCTTTCGGACGTTGCCGGTAGGCTTGGTGGGCATGGATTATCTGTCGGGGAAAACGGTCACGCTGTGCGCACCCATGCTGACGCTGGCGGCCCGGGGTGGCCCTTGCCGGCGACCAGTATAGGTTCGGTGGGCGCTCCTGCACCCGCCTTGAGCCAGCCTTTCGGTGCGCCCGAGATCATGGCGGCGTCAACCTCTAACTCTAACGACGCGAGTCCGCCCGAGGCGTTGAAGCAGTTCGCTCGCGGTAGGTCCCTGTTGGTCGTCGGCGTCTTCGGTGCCCGCAGGCGCGTCGTCGACTTCACTGGTCGACGCGGAGGCGAGCACCTCGCGCAAGACCTCAACATCCACGAGGATCCTCTGACCGCGACGAACATGCGGGATCTTCAGATCGCGGACAAGCTCCCGAAAAGACCGCTGCTCAAGACCGACGACCGCAGCCGCCGACAAATCCGTGACGACGACCGGGGCCACGGCCAACCCGCGCGTCTGGCGCGGTCGAAGGAGCCGTGGGGTTCTCGCCTCAGTTCTCACGATGTACCTCCGCATGTCCGAGGGTCTCGCCTGTCTACAGGGCGAGAGGACGTTCAGTCCGGCGAGCTCGCGGCGTCGCTTGTACAGGTCGGGTTGTGCGAGCGACGTCACCTCCGTTCATCGATCAGCGCACGCTAGGTGCTTCGCAAAATCGACATGGGGCGGTGCGATGGCGCCGGGAGCCCGACGAAAATGCACGGGCATTTGAGGAGAAGCCGCGTACTTTCGGATCGATCAGGGCTCCGCCTCGGCCGCGGTCGGCGCGCGATCAGCCGTTCTTGAATCCAACATCGATCCCGAAATTGGGGGCGCTCCGCCCCGCGTCCGCCCTCGGCGAGAGAGAGAAGCGTGTTGCTAACTTTCGATCGTCGAGATGTGTTTGAGACCACCCGAGTGAGAGAACCTCTTCAGGTGGGCCGTATGGCCAGGCGGTCGGTTCGAACCTCCTGATGGCAGGGCCCGCGATGCTTGTCTCGCTCATTCGAGCGGCTTCGACCCGCGCGTGCTCACCCTTTCCTTGGCGTCGAACCGCTCGAACGGCTCCCGCCGGATTGCAGCTTCGTCTGAGCCACGGAATGTTCGCGGCTTCGCTGTGTGACGTGACGTTCACGAAGACATCGATGACCAGCGCGGTCGACGTCATCGCGCTGCCGTGATCCCAACGGCTTGGTCGACGCCGGCTCGCTCGTGAATCACCGCGTGTGCGTACGACCGCAGCGACGATCGTCGAATGCCCTGCCGTCCGTGGCCGCCGACAGGCACTTGCGCGCGCCTACGGCGTCGCGTCTTGCGCGAATAGTACCTTTTTTGAAAGCCGTGCTAGGCGCGAGCGCATGGAACGGAGCGAGAGCGAAGCGCCTGCGCCCCGCTTCTCGGGGAAGAGGCGGACCGTCGCCACGCTCGTGGCGGTTGTCGTCGCAGCCACCGTCATCGGGGCGTCGCGCTCCGCCCGTGCGCAGGACGCGGCTGCGGGCGATGGGGGGGCGCCTGTACTCGACAAGTCGAGCGACGCAGCTTCGGTGAGCCCTGAGACTTCGGATGCCTCGGGAGCACAGCCTCCATCCGCTGGGGAAGCAGCCACGCCGCGTGCGCCAGTGACGTCCCAGCCGACGTCGGTGAGCTCGCCGCGCTCACCCACGAACGGAGGGGAACCTGCGCCGGCCGCCGCACCAGCGACGCCCCTCGAGGTGGTGATCGTCTACGGCCGAGTCGCGGATTGGCTGCGAACGGCGGCGACATCATCGGAAGGATCGATTGGTGCAGAGGACATCGCGTACGAGCCGCTGCTTCGCCGGGGCGAACTCCTCGAGAGCGTCCCGGGCATGGTCGTGACACAGCACTCGGGCGACGGGAAGGCCAATCAATATTTCCTGCGCGGCTTCAACCTCGATCACGGGACGGACTTCGCCTTTTCGATTGACGGCGTCCCCGTCAACCTCCCGAGTCATGCGCACGGCCAAGGCTACTCCGACCTCAACCTCCTCATCCCAGAGCTCATCGCCGGCATCGACTATAAGAAGGGCCCCTTTTACCCCGAAGTGGGTGACTTCTCGGGGGCTGGCGCAGCGAACTTCCGCCTCGTGGATTCACTGCCGCAGGGGCTGGCAAACCTGCAACTCGGGATGTTCAATTATGCGCGGGCCCTCGTCGCCGACAGTCCCCAGGTGGGGCCGGGGACGCTGCTCGTCGCGCTCGAATACAACCATTACGACGGCCCGTGGGACCTGGCGGAGAACTCGAACCGCTACAATGCCTTCCTCAGGTATTGCACGTCGACGGCCCGCGATGACTACACGGCGACCGCCAACCTTTATTTCGCCCCGCTCTGGCACTCGACGGATCAGGTGGCCGAGCGCGCCATCGACGAAGGAGTGATTGGTCGGTTCGGGGCCATCGATCCTACGGACGGCGGCCGGACCGGGCGCGGCAGCCTCTCGTTCAACTGGACGCGGCAGGAGGACGACGGCACGACCCAGCTCGTCTTGTACGGATTCTATTACTGGCTCAACTTGTGGTCGGATTTCGATTATGCGCTCACCGACCCCGTCCATCTCGATCAACTTGAGCAAGTCGATCGACGGTTCACCACAGGGGGAGAGTTCAAGCGAACTTGGAGGTCCAACTGGTGGGCCGCCGACGTGCAGAACACCCTCGGCGTTCAACTCCGCAACGACTACATCCCGGACTCGGGATTGAATCATACAGAGAGCCGGCAGGTCCTCTCCACCGATGTTCACGACCATGTCGAAGAGGGGAGCTTGGGCGTCTTTGGCGACGACCGGATTGCGTGGACCTCCTGGCTGAGGACGGAGTTCGGGCTCCGCGCCGATGTCTACGGCCTGGAGGTCGACAGCGCGACGATCGCCGCGAACTCCGGGTCGAAGGCCGCGGCGATTGTGAGCCCGAAGGGTGCGATTGTCTTCGGGCCGTGGGCGAAAACGGAGTTCTATGTCGATGCTGGCACCGGCTTCCACAGCAACGACGCGCGGGGCGTGACCATTACGGTCGACGCCGCTGGAATGCCCCAGAAGCGCGTTCCGCTGCTCGTCCGCACCACGGGCGCCGAGGTCGGGGCGCGCTCCTCGGTCGTCGCCGGTCTCGTCAGCACGCTATCGCTCTTCTACCTGCGGTCGGACTCGGAGCTCACCTTCGATGGCGACTCGGGCGACACGGAGCCCAACGGGCCGACGCGCCGCTACGGCGTCGAATGGGCCAACTTTTACAAGCCCACGTCGTGGCTGACGCTTTCTGCTGACGCCTCATACACCTTCGCGCGTTACCTGCGGCCGCAAGGCGCTGCGGACGGAGGATTGGGGTTTTACATTGCGAACTCCATCCCGCTCGTCGTCTCGGCGGCGACCCGGGTCGAGACGCCCGCCGGCGTGTTCGCGAGCGTGCGCCTACGTTATTTCAGCAGCCAGCCCGTCCTTGAAGACGACGCAATAGAGCAGCCGGCATCGACCATCCTGAACGCGCTCCTGGGGTTTCGCTTCAAACGGTACGAGTTAGCCGCGGAGGTGCTCAACGTGCTCGATGCGAAGGCCGACGACATCGCGTACGCGTATCCGTCACGCATCCCGGACGCGCTGCTCGCGGCGCGCGGGCGCCCTCCCGAGCCAGCGGCGGGCGTGAACAGCATCGTCATCCATCCCGTAGAACCCTTGCAGGTGCGCGCGAGCTTGACCGCGCATTTCTGACCAAGTCGGGAACGTGGCTTCGGGGGCGGGGCTTGAGTGGTCGATCGTCGTTCAGTGGGCCCGTGGCGAAAGCGCGTTCACAGGCGCCCTGCCATCATGGTCGGGGGAGGACCTGCGCGACCTCCCAAACGTTTCCGGCCGGATCGGCGAAGGCCGCCGTTCGTCTTCCCCATGGGCGGTCGATCGGTCCATTGAGCAGCGCGACACCGTGTGCTCTGAGCTCGGCGCAGGCCGCGTCGGCGTCGTCGACCGCGATGGTGAACATGAAGCGTGAGCCCGAAGCCTGATCCGCGACTGTTGCCGGGTCGACAAGCGTGTGAGCCTTCGAGATCTCGAGCAGGTTGAGCATGAGGCCATGAATTCTAAAGACAGCGGAGACCTCGTCCTCGAAGATCACCTTGAGACCGAAGACTTCCTCATAGAATCCCCTGACACGGCGAACGCTTTCGACGAAGAGTGTGATCACCTCAACATTGTTCAGAGATTGGATCATGCGAATCGTCTCCAATGCAAGCCGGGCCCGATGTGCCCGAGTCACGCCGTCACGTCTCCGGCGCTCACGTGGACCAGCGGGCGTGCGCGAGAGATCAGAACGGTTCCTTGAACGGGCGAAGATCGAGCTCCTGCGTCCACGCGCTCCGCGGCTGGACGTGCAGGTGCCAGTAGACCTCCGCGATGTCGTCGAGAGCGAGCAAGCCCTCGCGGTCTGGCGGTGAAGGGGCCCGCGACCGGAGGCGCTCGCCATCGATGCCGCCATCGATGACCACGTGGGCGACGTGGATGCCGAGTGGCCCGAACTCGCGCGCGAGCGTCTGGCTGATTGAACGAAGCGCAGCCTTGGATGCGGCGAAGGCGGCAAACGGCGGCCGGCCGCGCAAGGACGCGGTGGCGCCCGTGAATACGACCGTGCCCCTCTTTTGTGGCAGCAGGCGCCGCACGGCTTCCCGACCAAAGACGAACCCGCCGACCGTCGTCGTCCGGAGGGTACTCTCGAATTCAGCGGTCGTAATCTCGAGCGACGGCGCTCGCACCGCCGTGGCCGCATTGAAGACCGCCACCTCGAGGGGGCCAATTCGAGTCACCGAGTCCGCGATTGACACGACGTCGCTCTCGCGGCTGAGATCACCGGGCAACGCATGCGCCGCGCCGCCGCTCTCGATGATCTCCCGCGCCACGGCCTCGACGCGATCGGCGGTCCTGCCGGTCACCGCGACCGGATGGCCCTCCCTTGCGAAGCGCCGCGCCACGGTGGCACCGAGGCCGGCGCTCGCTCCGACCCCCGCGACCCAAACGACGCCACGGGTGGTCTTCTTGTTGGTAGTCATCATTCTCCTGCTCGATCGTCCTTGATCGGTCTTCGGGGTCTATTCGGTCAGCCCTGCTCGATTGGCGCCAGGGCTGCGACGGTCCGCAACCAGAGATCGAGGTGGGCGTCGACGATTTGAAGCGCTGCCGTGTCGAGGGACCGCGCCCGCTGCGCTTTCCTCGCGTCTCGCGCTCGATGGGCCGCTGCGGCGACTGATTCGGAGTGACCGCTGCCTCTTGCACTTCGGGCCATCGCGTCCACCTGCGAGACCGAGCCTATGTTCGTGACGTCCAAAATACAAGACACGGGCCGCTCCGATGTCGATCTCTCCAAAGCCTTCGCCGGGCGCACTCCTCATGCAGGCTCGTACGACGGCGGCCAATATCGAGAATCTGACTTGAGTGGTCACCGAGCCCCGGGGTGCTCGCCATCGCGGTGCTCTCCCTCGAAATGACATGAGCAAGACTCAACCTTCTCGCGTGAAGTTCTCATTGGATCTCGCGGAATAGTTGCGACTACTACGTCGGACAACTTCACCGTCCTCGACTGCGTGCCCGCGCAGGGCCGCTCCGTTTCAGCCCCAATTCCCAGCCAAAATGCACGATACCGCTGCCCAGACCACGTCTCGCTGTTGAAGCCTCGGCGAGCCGGTTCGGGAGTCGCCCATGATCACGTGGGTCGCAACTCCCTAGACCTGGCCCCGCGAGGTTGGACGGAGTGTGGTTATGGCGAATAAGCGACTGAACCTTGGTGCCCCCCTCGGCGCCATCGATGCATCGGGCGACGGCTGGCGACGGCCGGATGTGCGGGGCGACCCGCGCACCGGCGGCGCGCGAACCGGATGCCCCGACTCGATGGGCGCTGGCGTCGAGTAACACCGAACTCTCGTGGCTTGGCGTCACGAACGGCCGCTTTCGCCTGCTCAGGAGATTAGCATGGCTTCGTGGTCTCGATTGGGTCTGTTCATCGTAAGCATTGTGAGCTTTTGGACTCGAACGTCCGCCGCCCAGGGTGCGGCGACCGACCCGGGCAGCCAGGCTGCCGCGAACGCGGACGGAGGCGTCGACTCGGGAACGGACGCTCAACCAGTAGACGCGCAAGTGCCTGCTTGGTCCACGCCTGTCTCTGACGGAGGCGCGCCCGTTGCGAACGAGCCGGTCGCGGTCGCGCCGCCCGTGGTCACTCCCGCGCCGGTCGCTCCGGCCGGCGCCGCCGCGCCAGGCGCCCCGAACGACGAAGCACCGACGTCGGAGCTCGGCGCGGTCGTCGTGACGGGAGTTCGCGGCGGGCAACCGCGTTCGGTGGCGAATAGCCCCGTCCCAATCGACGTCATTGGGCACGACGAGTTGAAGGACTCCGGTCGCACAGGACTCAAAGAAATCCTTGGCGGAATCACGCCCGCGTTCGACCAGCCCGCGCAGGCCGGTGGAGGCACCTCCGCCAGCGTCCGTCCCTATTCCTATCGGGGTCTATCAGGCGATTACCTGCTCGTCCTCGTGAACGGCAAGCGGCGGCACACGACGTCGCTCATCAACAACCTCGCCCTCATCTCGGGTGGAAGCACGCCCGTCGACCTCGACCTCATTCCGACGAGCTCCGTCGGACGTATCGAGATCCTTCGCGATGGAGCGGCGGCGCAGTACGGCTCGGACGCCATTTCCGGCGTCATGAACATCATCCTCGACAACGACCCGGACTCGCTGACGCTCACGGAGACCGGCGGATTGACGTACCAGCAGCAGGGCGAGCTCTTCCAGCAGACCGCGAGCTACGGCGCGCGCCTGGGGGACAAGGGCGGCTTCATCCGCCTCTCGCTCGAGGGCAAGCTCCACAATCCGACCACGTCGTCGGCCTCGCCGCTGCCCACGCTGAACGCCCAAGGGGCCCCCAACTACTACTACACGCCCTACGCGGTCGGTGTTCCCAACGTGCGCGAGCCGCAAGCGCAAGGCCGCGTCTTCGCCGGGGGCTACGGTCGCTCGAACCGCGATATCATCATCAACTCGTCGTACAATACGGAGATCCCGCTCCGAGACCAGCTCCGCTTCTATAGCTTTTCGACGTTCTCGTACCGCGACATCAAAGACGCTCGCGGCGCCTTCCCGGCCAACTACATTTATTCGCTTCCCCAGATCTATCCGGACGGATTCCAGGCGTACCGCCGTATTTGGGAGTTCGACGGTCAGGCGACCGCCGGCCTGAAGGGTGATCTCGATGCCTGGAAGTGGGACCTCAGCGCGAGCTACGGGCGGGACAACGCGAAGCTTGGCGCCGAAAACACGCTCAACCCATCGCTCGGCCCCAACAGCCCCACCACGTTCTTCATGGGCCGACAGATCCAGGATCTCTTGGTCGAAAACCTCGACATCAGCAAGCCAATCAAAAGCGGATTGGCCGAGCCGATTCAGGTGTCCTACGGCGTCGAGCATCGCTGGGAGCAGTTTCAGAACCAGGCGGGAGAGCCGGACAGCTATTCCAACGGCGGGTACATCATTCCCATTCTGCCCTGCGGAGGCACGGCCGCGACGTGCCCGAATCCGTTCAACCAGGTACCTCTGCCCAAAGGCGTGGGCGGATTCGGGGGCTTGGCGCCCTCCCCGGGTCTCGCGTCGTTCTCAGGCACTACCCCGTTCGATGCGACCAGTCTCAACCGAAACAACATCGCGGGGTACGTCGATCTCGATACCAAAATCACGAAGGCGTGGGAGGTGGGGCTGGCGGGTCGTGCCGAGCACTACACGGACAGCGCCGGAAATACGGTCGCAGGCAAAGTCTCGACCCGCTATGAGCTGCTCCCAGGGCTTGCGATTCGCGGCGGCATCAACAACGGGTTTCGCGCTCCCTCGCTGGCGGAGGAGGGGTTCTCGACGACGCAGTACACGGCGAGCATCATCAAGAACGTCGACGTCCCCATTACGGCCAAGTTCCTGCCCGTTGGCAGCCCAGCCGCCATCGCGCTCGGCGCTAGACCTCTCAAGCCGGAGAAGTCGCTCGATGCCACGGCGGGCATCACCTACGAACCGTCGCATGTCCTCCGCTTCACGGTGGACGGGTATCGAATTCAGATCGACGACCGCATCGTCAAGACGGACCCCATCGGAACCTCCAACAACGGGGGAGCAGCGATTGCCGCGCTGCTCGCCAACTACAACGTCCTCGGCGTCAACAGCGCTCAGTACTTCACGAACGCGATCAACACCGAGACGTGGGGCGCCGACATCGTCGCCGAGGCGACCATTCGAACGGAGCACTTCGGGACCTTCAAACCAAACGCGGCGCTCGCGTATGCGTCGAGCCACATCACCCATGTAATCGCCACGCCTCCTCAGCTGGCTGCTCTTGGTGTCGTTCCGTTCGGACGGCAGGGGCAGATCGACCTCGTTCAAGGCGTCCCGAAGGACAAACTCGTCCTCGACCTCGACTGGAAGATCGGTCGGGTTCACAGCAACCTGCGGGTTTCTCGCTATGACTCGTACGTCGAGGCCAGCACCACGGCCGGCTTCGACGTGACGTTCGGCGCCAAGGCGATTACCGACCTCGACCTGGCGTACGAATTGACCGACAACGTCACGATCGCGGCCGGTGCCTACAACCTCTTCAACGTCTATCCTGACGCGAAGGGGTTCATCGTGCCGACGGACGGGTCCGGACGCTACGGCGCATTTTCACCATTTGGATTCACTGGCGGCTTCTACTACGCAAGAGCGGAAGCTCACTTTTGAGACCCGGGAGCTTCATTCTCATGACGCGGTTTCATCGGAAATGGAATAGCCCGATTGTATGGGGCGCTGCATGGATCCCCCTCGCGCGCTGGATGGCCGGCGCACTGGTCGCGATGGCGCTCGTCGGGGGCGCGCGGCCGGCTCACGCAGACGACGCCGGCGACGTGGACGCCGCGGGGGATTCCACGCTCGACGCGGCTCCGGTCGCCGACGCGGGGTCCGAAGCGGAGGTCCCCGTGGATGTGGAGGCAGCCGCGGAGGGCGATTCCACCTTGGCAGCCGTGCCGGATGCGGCGGCCGAGGCTTCGTCGGACGAGGGAGATTCGGCGCTCGACGCGGCTCCGGTCGCCGACGCAGGGTCCGAAGCCGAGGTCGCCGTGGAAGTGGAGGCAGCCGCGGAGGACGCCGCGGCACAGGATTCCACCTTGGAAGCCGTGCCCGATGCGGCGGCCGATGCTTCGGCAGACGACGCCTCGAAGGCAGCCGCCGCTGACGGCTCCGTCGACTCCGGGCAGGTCGAGGCCTCGGCCGTCCTGACGTTCCCCCGCGGGACGGGCAACGACAGCTACGGCCCCTCGTGCCAGGCGGTCGGCGGCGGCGGTTGGGGCCGCGGTTGGCCGGGTGCCCTGGCGGTGCCGCTGGTCGGAATGGCGTGGCTCCGCCGCCGCCGCCGCTCGGGCAACGCCTCCGGGCGTTGAAGGGTGCACATGACCGACTTGGCCCAACCCCTCGCGGCGCACGCCGCCCATTTCCCAGCCCACCGTGTCGACGCCAGCGTTCGCGAGCACCTCGCGCTGGATCTGGTCGACGGGCTCGCCGCGATCATCGGCGGGACGCGTGCCCAAGGCGTGAGTGAGCTCGCGGCGGTCCTGTCGGCCCAATCGACGTCCGGCGTAGCCCAGCGCGTGGCGCGAGCCACGACCGCTACCCGGCCATCGTGGCGGCGCAGCTGAATGCGACGGCAGGACACGCGTTGGACTATGACGACACTCTCGACGAAGGCGGCGGCATGCACGCGGGTGCGCTCGTCCACAGCGCGGCGCTGGCCGTTGCAGACGAGCTCGGCGGCGTCCGTGGCGAGGTCTTCGTCGCCGCCGTGGCCGTCGGCCTCGATATCGCGGTACGGCTTGCGCTCGCTCCGACCCGCGACTTCGGCTGGCATCGCACCTCGGCCTTCGGCATCTTCGGAGCGGTCGGCGCAGTTGGCCGCCTGCTCGGTCTGGACCAGACGCAGTTCGTGAACGCGTTCGGGATCGCCTATTCTCAGGCGAGCGGAAACCGCCAGTGCGTCGCGGACGGAGCTCTGTCCAAGCGCCTCCAGCCGGGGTTTGCCGCGCGCGACGCTATCTTCGCCGTACAGCTCGCGAAGGCCGGCGTCACGGGCGCGGCGCGCGTGTTCGAAGGGGTCGACGGGTTTTTCCCGCTCTACCAGCGCGGCGAGTACGAGAGAGAGCGTGTGACAAACGCGCTCGGCGAGCGCCTTCTCTCGAACCGCATCTCTCTCAAGCCGTACCCTTGCGGGCGCAACCTCCACGGCTGGCTCGACGCCAGCGCGCGCGCTCGGATCGTGCACGCCGGTCGAGCAATCGAGCGGATCGATGTGTACCTAGGCGCCAAGTCGTTCGCGCGAGCCTCGCAGACCTGGCCGGAGCACGTCGTGGCCGCGCAGTTCAATATCCCGTTCGCCGTGGCGCTCAGCACCGGGTCGGGCCGCACGCCACTCGCCGATTTCGACGCACCTGGGAACGTGCCGGAGGACGTGAAAGCGCTGTTCGCACGCGTCAAGCTGCAGCCCCACGAGGGAGCGCTCCGAGAGGACCGGATTGTCTTTCGGTACGAGGGTGGTGCAGCGCACGAGGAGAGGACGGCGGGGCCTCTCCTCGGGAATCCGGCAAACCCCGTTTCGCGCGAACAAACGGCCGAAAAGCTCCGCGACTGCAATGCGTTCGTCGGGGCCCCGCTGTCCGATGCGCGCGTCGATGCCGTGCTGACGGCTGCGTTCGGGATCGCGACTCTCCCCTCCACGACCGATCTCACGAGCTTGCTCCGCGTCTGATCCATTGGATATTGCGCCGGCAACTCTCACGCGGCGGACTGCGTCTCGTCAGGCTCGCCCGCGGAGACATCACCGAGGCGATTGACCTTACCGAGCGCCGGAAAGCGCCAGGCCCACAGCGCGACCACGAGCACCGTTCCGAGTCCTCCGAGAACAGCGGCCGGTACGACACCGAACCACTGCGCCGTCAATCCCGACTCGAATTCACCGAGCTCGTTGCTTGCACCGATGAAGACCATGTTGACGGCGCTGACGCGCCCGCGCATCTCGTCGGGTGTCGCCAGCTGTACGAGCGCGGACCTTACGACGACACTGACCATGTCTGCCGCGCCGGCGACGGCGAGGGCCGCGAGCGAAAGAGCGAAGTCGCGCGAGAGAGCAAAGACGACGGTCGCGATCCCGAACAGGCCGACGGACGCCAGCATCTTCGCCCCCCCGTGCTGGTCGATGGGCCGCAGCGCGAGGCCTACGCCGGCGACGGCCGCACCGACCGCCGGCGCGCTGCGCAACGCTCCGAGCGCCCAGGGCCCGAGCTTTAGGATATCGCGCGCGTAGGCAGGCAGGAGCGCCGTCGCGCCGCCGAGCAACACGGCGAATAGGTCGAGCGAGATCGCCCCGAGCAAAATCTGGTTTTTCCGCACATAGCGAACGCCATCGAAGACCGACCGCAACGACGCGGTCGCCCGACCCCCCGGGCGTGCCGTCTTCCGGAGGCCGGCGACGAGCATCAGGGCGCCTCCCGAACAGCCCGCAGCCGTGAGATAGACGACCTGGACTCCGCCCGCGGCCGCAATCATCAGACCGCCAAGCATGGGGCCCCCCATGGTGGCGACCTGCCAGGACGAGGACGCCCACGCGATGGCATTGCCGAAGTCGCGCGCGGGCACCAAGGTCGGCAGAATCGACTGGTTCGCCGGCCCGTGAAACGCGCGGGCGAGACCGATGCCGGCTAAGACTGCGTAGATAGCCCCCAGGTGCGGCCGATCGGCTCGCGCGAGCGCCCACAACGCGATCGATAGCGCGGCCATCGCCCCGTAACAGGCCATGAGAATTCGGCGGCGCTCCAAGCGGTCGGCGGCATGCCCGGTGACAAGCGAAAAACACGCGGCCGGAAGGAAGAGAGCGAGTCCCACCCAGGCGAGGTCAACGGGCCGGCCGGTAATGGCGTAAACCTGCCAGCCGATGGTGACGCCCTGCATTTGAGCGCCGAGAGAGAAGACGAGGCGCGCCCCCTGAAACCGCCGGAAGTCCGCATGGGCAAACGCAGCCCACCATTCGACGCGCTCCACAGCGCCCGCAGACGGGCCTAGGGAGCCGCGCTCGGGCCTGGCGGCGGCCGCGCCCCGGGCGCTGCTCAAGACGCGTCAGCCAATGCGCGCCGCCGCGCGCTTCGCCATCGCCTCGCGGAGTCGCGGAATGAGCTCCCGGCCGTGCTCGATCTCATCGGTCCGTCCTTCCTACCAGGACCGCGAGACGCAGGCCATGAGGAAGCATGTTGGACTTGACTCGTCTGACTCGAGAACTGGCAGTCCAGAATTGATGAGCGGCGCTCATCGCCGAGTCTGAGCCGCACGAATATGAGATTCGTTCGCGAGAATATTCGAATTACTGGATTGTATGGGCGCGGGCGCTTGACCATGCTTGCGCACCCAAGGGTTCAGCCGTCTCGGCTGACTCTTGTCACCCACGAGGAGAAAGCCATGAGCGCAGTCACGCAACTCGAGCAGCCGAGGTTCGATTCATTGACGATCCAGCCTCTTCAGCCGACCATTGGCGCCGAGATTTCTGGGATCGACCTCGCCTCGCCCCTCTCGAAGGAGCTCCGCGATCAAATAAAAACCGCGCTACTCAATTATAAGGTCATCTTCTTCCGCAATCAGAATATCAACCGAGAGCAGCAAATCGCTTTCGCGCAGCAGTTCGGCCCCATCTACACGCCGCCTTATGCCGCCGCGAAGCCAATCAATGGCGCCCCGGGTCTGCATCTCATTGCCGTGACGAAGGAGCTGAGCGATCGCCTGGCGGCTCAGAAGAACGAGTACTGGAGGGGGTTTCACAGCGACACGAACTGGCGCTTGGTGCCGAGCTGGGGCGCGGTCCTTCGCGCCGTGGATCTACCGCCGGTCGGGGGCGACACCATCTGGGTCGACGCCGGGCTGGCCTACACGGGGCTGTCCGACGACGTAAGGGCTCGGTTGGAAGGCCTCTTTGCGACCGTCGACTTCCGCGAAGAGCTCCTGAAGACTGGCAACGATTATCCGATCGTCGCTCACCCCATCGTGCGGACGCATCGCGAAACGGGGCAAAAGATTCTTTGGGTCGACTTCGGCAAGAAACCACACATCATCGGGCTGAATTTGGCTGAAGGACAGGAGCTCCTGAAGCTCATCGCCGATCAGTATGCTCGACCGGAAAACCAGGTTCGGTTTTCCTGGCGCCCCGGGTCGGTCGCCTTCTGGGACAATCGCGCCGCCGTGCACTACGCCGTGCGCAACTACGGCGACTATCCTCGCGTGCTCGAACGCGTGCTCATCGCGGACGAACGACTCTGGAGTGACCTGTAGGCGATGCCGTAGCGCGTTTCGGGCGGCTACTGTCGCCCGAAACGCGAACGAGGGATTGGCTTTTACCTCTTCGGACCGGCTGCGGCGTCAGGAGCCCGGACGAACTTGAGCGTCATCCGGTCGCTCTCGCCAATGGCCAAGTACTTGTCGCGGTCCTGATCGCCGAGCCGCAAAGTGGGCGGTAGGGCCCAGACTCCAATCGAGTAGTCCTTCGTATCCTTGGGGTTGGCGTTGACCTCGGACCGTCCCACCAGTTTGAAGCCCGCCGCCTCCACCCGGGCGATGACCCACTTCTCCGGCAGATAGCCGAGCTTTGCGCTCTCCACCGGATTCGCGTCGGGCTTGGCTCGGTGGTCTTCGATCCCCAAAACCCCGCCGGGCTTGAGCGCCCTGTGAATCTCGGCAAGCCAGGTATCGAGGTTCCCCTCGCCGCCCACGAGCCCATGGACGACACGCAGGAGAAGCACCGCGTCCACTTTGCCATCCAGGTCGAGCTTCGGGGCCGCGTTGTCGACGACGACGGTCTCGACCTTTCCGTAGAGCTCGGGCGCCTTCGCGAGGAACGCGCGGAATCGCTCGGCACCAAACGCGGCCTGGTCGCCATGCGCACCGGTCGGGGCTGCGATGGTGTCGATCAGCTTTCCCTTCGCGGCAAGCGCGGGGGCGAGAAGCTCGGTGTACCACCCGTCGCCCGGATCGATCTCGAGAACCGTTTGGGTTGGTTTGAGGCCGAAGAGCTCCAGCGTCTCGATCGGGTGACGGTACTTGTCACGATCCGCGTTTCCGGGCTTCCGGTGCTTTGCGGCCGTCGCCGCGAGGAGCGCCGCGTGGAACGTTGGATAGGAATTGGTCGCCAGCGCTTTGGCAGCGGCGTGCAGCTCCGGGGTCCAGCGCGCCAGCTCGGCTTCGTTTTGGTGCTTCCACTTCGCGCGCGCGTCCGCCAGCTTCGCCTGTTCGTCGGCCCTCTTTTTCTCCTCCGGTGCGGGCAGCGGGGCGTCTGCGCGTGCGATCCCAGCGTCGCTTGGCGAGACTTCCGGCGCCGCACTCGCCTCGAGCGGCGGCGGCTGCGGCACCGCGGCAGACGGTTCCGAGCCGCCGCATGCGACCAAGAGCGTGGACAGAAAGACGATGGAACCGACCCGGGTGTGCATCGATTTCACGACTCCGCCACGGCGCCGGCCTGGGCGCTTCTGGGTTGCGCTGCCGGTCTCGGGGCTTCTGCAGGGCCGGTATAGCGGTTGCGCGGAAATGGCAAACCCAAGTTGCCACGCAGGGTGTCTGCCGTGTACTCGCTCCGAACGAGACCGCGCGATCGCAGGATCGGCAGCACATGGACGATGAGCTCATCGAGGTCGGTCGGTTCGGCCGCGCCGGCGATGAACCCGTCGAAGGCTCCGTCACGGAACCATCGCTCGATTTCGTCGGCGACCGTGCGTGGGGAGCCGACGAACGGCGAGCGGCGGTGCGCGAACCGCAGGGCCGCTTGTCGTACTGTGAGGCGCTCGTCGCGCGCGATTCGCTTGATTCGTTCGGCCGCGCTGCGATAGCCGTTCGCGCCCAGGTCGCCCAGATCCGGGAAGGGGCCGTCGAGCGGATACTTCGAGAAGTCGTGATAGTTGAACGGCCGACCGAGCTGCACGACCGCCTTGGCGACGTCGATCCCCGCCTCCCTCTCCTTCTGGATCGCGAGCGCCTGCTCGTCGGTCTCCGCGATGAGGGGCGCGATGCCCGGGAACACGAGGATATCGTCTTCGTTCCGGCCTGCCGCCCGCGTGCGCCGCTTGATGTCCCGGTAGAAGTCCTGACCCTCCTCGAAGGTCTCGCTTTGCGTGAAGATGGCGTCGGCGCTGGCAGCCGCAAAGCTACGGCCGTCGTCCGATCCGCCGGCCTGAAAGATGACCGGCTGGCCCTGTCGTGATCGCGAGATGTTGAGCGGGCCGGCAACGGAGAAGAACTCGCCCTTGTGGCCGAGCTTGTGCTGCTTGCTCTTGTCCAGAAAAACTCCGCGCGCCTTGTCACGCGGAAAGGCGTCATCTTCATACGAGTCCCACAAGCCACGCACCACCGCCAGGTGTTCGGCGGCTCGCCGGTAACGGAGGGCGTGCGGGAAATGCTCGTCGCGCCCGTAGTTGCCGGCGGCTCCCTCGAGCCCCGTAGTGACCACATTCCAGCCCGCCCGTCCATTGCTGATGAGGTCGAGCGAGGCGAACGCCCGAGCGACGTTGAACGGCTCGTTGTACGAGGTCGTCAAGGTCGCCACGAGCCCGATATGCGACGTGAAGCCGGCAATCGCCGACAGAAGGGTGAGCGGCTCCAGCCGGTTCAAAAAGTGGGGCGCGGAGTCCGGCGTGATGTAGGGGCTGTCGACGATGAAGACGAAGTCGAACTTCGCGGCTTCCGCCTTGCGGGCCGCCGCTCTGTACCAGTCAATGTTGATGCTCGCGTCCCCGGGGAGATCGGGGTGACGCCAGCCGGTTGCAGTCATGCCGACGCCGCCGAGCACGGCGCCGAGTCTCAATTGATCGCGAGCCGCCATGGTCTTTACTCCGCTGCCGAGGCTTGGGCCCGGCGCCGCGCGACCGCATCGCGAAGCGGCCCGAGAAGGTTACGCCCGTAGTCAATCGCATCCTCGAGCGGATCGAAGCCACGGAACAGGAACTTGGTAATCCCGAGGTCGTAGTAATCGAGCAGGGCGTCGACCACCTGCTCCGGCGTCCCGACGAGCGAGGTCGAGTTTCCCTGGGCGCCGGTTAGCTGCGCGATCTCCGTCCATAGACGCTTGTCGCGCACGGCGCCGCCCCGAGCCGTTTCGAGGAGGCGCTGGGATCCCGTCGATTCTCCCCTCGCGCGGCGGAAGGCGCCCGTCGCGCCCCGCTCCCGAAGCGCCTTGGCCTCTTCGAGGATCCGATGAGCGCGGGCCCACGCGTCCTCCTCCGTGCGACCGAGGATGGGCCGGAGCGACAAGCTGAAACGGATCGCGCCCGCTCGCCCGTTGGCCGCGGCCGCTGCCCTCACCTTGTCGAGCGTCTCGCGGACGCCGTCGACGGTTTCGCCGAACAAGGCATAGACATTCGCGTGTCGACCGGCGACGCGGATCGCCGCGTCGGACGACCCGCCGAAGAACACCGGGATATGCGGCTGCTGGAGCGGCTTCACAGCCGAGAAGTTGTCGACGACGCGGTAGTACGCGCCGTGATGGTCGAACGGCGTCGCGCTCGTCCATGTCTTCTTCAAGAGCTCGATGTACTCATCCGTCCGCGCGTACCGATCGTCCTTCGTGAGGAAATCGCCATCCCGCTGCTGCTCGGCGTCCGAGCCTCCGGTGATGATGTGAACTCCCAGGCGGCCATCGCTGAAATGGTCGAGCGTGGCCAGCTGGCGAGCAGCCAGGGTCGGAGCCACGAAGCCAGGTCGGTGCGCGAGGAGGAACTTCAGCCGGGTCGTCTTCGACGCGGCGTACGCGGCGACCTGGAAGCCGTCCGGAGAAGCGCTGTTGTAACCGATCAGCACGCGGTCGAAGCCGCCGGCTTCCTGCGCCAGGGCAAGCGCGCCGACGTACGACTTGTCGATCACCGGGCCCGACGCGGCGTGCGTCTCGGAGGCGTATTGCGTGGAGATGAGGCCAAGGATCTCTAGCTCGTCGGTGGGATTGGTCATGATGGCGTCCTGTCGTTAGACGTCGACTCGCCAGCCGGCGGTTCGACACCCACGGAGTAGCCGCGCGATGCAGCTCCGATCCAACAAGAAATGGTCGCGCCAAGCTTGAGGGCGGCTCATGGGACGTGGATATGCACGGCCAAACAGCATGACCACGAATACTCATAAGACACGTGCATCGGGCCCGTGCTATCGCCCTTGCCGAAGCACCCATGAGCATCATCGAGACGCTTACGCCCGAGGAGGAGAAGGACCTCCGCACGCGCTTCGGGACCAAGAATGGCTTCGCCGCCGCCACGCAGCCGATCGCCGACAGCACCGTCATCGTCACCGACTCCGAGGGCCTCGTCGCGGGCGACATCCAAATCCTTACCGCCGATGGGTCCATTCCTGGGTATCGCGCCGCCCCGAAGAACGGCAGCAAGCTCCCGGTCGTCCTCGTCGTGCAAGAGATCTTTGGAGTGCACGAACACATCAAGGATGTCACTCGCCGTCTCGCCAAGCTCGGCTACCTGGCCATCGCTCCGGAGCTCTACGCGCGGCAAGGAGATGTCTCGAAGCTGACGGCCATCGACGAGATTCGCGGCATCGTTGCCCGCGTGCCCGACGCGCAAGCTCTGTCCGACCTCGATGCGGCGGTCGCGTGGGCCGGGCGCCACGACGGCGACACGTCGCGCCTCGCGGTCACCGGCTTCTGTTGGGGCGGACGTATCACGTGGCTCTACGCTGCCCATCAACCGAACCTGAAGGCGGCGGTGGCCTGGTACGGCCGCCTTCTCGGCCCGCCGACGCCGCTCACGCCGAAGTTTCCGATTGACGTCGTCAAGGACCTGAAAGCGCCCGTCCTCGGACTCTATGGTGGCCAGGACCAAGGAATTCCACTCGACTCCGTCGAACGGTTTCGCGAAGCGCTGAGGAGCGCGTCGAGCGCGTCGACCATCCACGTGTACCCGGATGCACCCCACGCCTTCTTCGCGGACTACCGACCGAGCTACCGCAAGGATGCGGCCCAGGACGCCTGGGAGCGCCTTCGGGCTTGGCTACGCGATCACGGAGTCTGACCCCGCTTCCACAGGTAGGTGTGTACCCGATGCTCTTCGAACCTCTCGTTTTCCGATGTGGATTGCGCACGCGCAACCGCGCGTGGTTGGCTCCGATGACCAACGGTCAGAGCCACGCCGACGGATCGCTGGGCGACGACGAGCTACGCTGGCTCGAGCGGCGCGCCGATGGTGGGTTCGGCGTCATCGAGACGTGCGCCGCGCATGTCTCGCTGGACGGTCAGGGGTGGGCGGGAGAACTCGGCGTCTACGCGGACGAGCTTCTCCCGGGCCTCGGCAGGCTGGCCTCGGCCATCGCGTCGCGCGGCGCCGCGGGAATCGTGCAGATCTTTCATGGCGGCTTGCGCTCGCCGTCGTCGCTCACGGGAAAGCAGCCGTGGAGCGCGTCGGCGTACGAGGGGCCGGGCGTCGAGCTCGCGCGTGCGGCTACCGAGGCGGACATCGCGCGCGTCCTGGGCGACTTCGAGCAAGCCGCCGTGCGGGCACACAAGGCGGGTTTCTCGGGCGTGGAGCTGCACGGGGCGCATGGCTATCTCTTGAGCCAGTTCCTGAGCGCGACCCTCAACACGCGGACGGACCAGTGGGGCGGTTCGCTCGAGAACCGCGCGCGATTGGTCCGCGAAGCCACGCGCGCGGTGCGGAGATCGGTGCCGAAGAGCTTCGCCGTCGGTGTGCGCCTCTCGCCGGAGGACCGCGGCAATGCGGTCGGACTCGATCTCGACGAGTCGATTCAGGTGGCGCGCTGGCTCGGCGACGACGGGGTCGACTTCATTCACTTGTCGCTCTGGGACTCGACGAAGAACACGAAAAAGCGACCCGAGGAACACGCCGTTCCTCTCTTTCGCCGTGCGCTCCCGCGCGAAGTAGCCGTCGTCGTCGCGGGCGGCATTTGGACGCGCGCCGAGGCCGAGGCGATCCTCGAGAAGGGCGCGAGCGCAATTGCCGTGGGGCTCGCGGGGATCGCGAACCCCGACTGGGCGGCGGGGGTCGCAGACCCCGCGTGGAGTCCGCGGCGGCCGCCGCTGACGATTGCCGAGCTGCAGGGTCTCGGGCTGAGCGAAGCGTTCGCCGGCAGGATGCGCAACTGGAAGGGATTCGTCGCCGAAACCGGCTGACGGCGCCCACGTTCTCGCGGTCTACCGGTGCTACGGGACGACCATCCGCCAAGCCGCCGAGCGCGGCGCGAAGATGCCGTCGTTTCCTGCGCGATCGATTGGCGCCCTTCCCGATTAAGGAGGTGGACGGAGCGAATCGCGGCCTCCGGCACTTCCTTCCTTGCGGCGAGGGCTCGACGTTTCGAGAGCAGAGACGCTTGCTCGATGAGCAGAGACGCTTTGCCGCCGAGAAATGACGCTTCACCAATTGGAAACGCGGCTCGTTCGATCGGAAAAGTCTCTTCGCCAATCGAAACGGACGCTGAGCCGACCGACAAAGACGCAGTACCGATCTAACGAGACGCTTCACCGACGAGAAAGGACGCCAAGCGAATCGAATGAGACGCTTTGCCAATCGAAAAAGCGGCTCCGCCTCACGAAAGGGACGCGATGCCGACCGAATTCGACGCTTTACGGATTCGAAATGCCGCTCTGTCAAGTGAACTTGACGCAGAAACAATGAGAAACGACGCGCTACCGATTGAACAAGCCGCCTCTACGAACCAACCCGAACCAGGACCAAACACCACGGAGAACGAACCCCATGTCCGACACGACCGCGGCGCGGACGCGGACCAAGTGCTGGTTCGCGAAGCTGCATCATGAGCCGCCCCGCGCCGATAGCACGCGAGTCGGCGCGCCGCGCAGGTACGCTTGGATGTTCTCGAGAGCCTGACCGTAGAAGATCCGGTACGTGTCCTCGGTCACGTACCCGAGGTGCGGCGTGATCACGGCGTTGGGCGCCCCCAAGAGCGGATGGTCGACAGGGAGGGGCTCGATGTCGAACACATCCAGCCCGGCTCCCGCGATCGCGCCCGTCGACAGCGCGTGCACGAGCGCGGCCTCGTCGACGATGGGACCGCGCGACGTATTCACCAGGAGGGCGGTTCGCTTCATCAGGCCGAGCTCGCGAGCGCCGAGCAAACCGCGCGTTCGCTCACCGAGCGCCAGATGGATCGATAGGACGTCGGCTCGCTGAAGGAGTACATCGCGCGCCACGAGCCGCGCACCGACCTCGGCGGCGCGCTCGGCGGTCAAGTTCTGGCTCCAGGCAAGGGTCTCCATTCCGAACGCGAGGCCGATGCGCGCGACCTGGGCTCCCAGCCGGCCGAGCCCCAGAAGGCCGAGCGTCCTTCCATTGAGCCCGACACCCAGCGTCGTCTGCCACGAGCCGTCGCGGACGGCCCGATCCTCTTTGGGAACGTGACGCGCGAGCGCCAGAATGAGCGCCCAAGTCAGCTCCGCCGTCGGGTAAGGGAGCCCTTCCGTTCCGCACACGACGACCCCTCGCTCCGAAGCGGCGGCCAAGTCGATCGCGGCGTTTCGCATCCCGGTGGTCACGAGGAGCCGGAGCCGCGGCAGTTTCTCCAGTAGGCTTCGTGTGAAGGGCGTCCTCTCGCGCATGGCGACGACCGCCTCGAACTCCGCGAGGCGCTCGGCCACGGCTTGTTCCTCGCGCAGGTGATCGCGGTACGCACGGACGCGGCACGTCGATGGCAGTGCGCTCCAATCCGCCAGACCGAGCGCCACCTCCTGGTAGTCGTCCAGTGCTGCAATCCGAAACGGCTGCTTTTCTCGTTCGGTCATGCTCCGTCTCCGTCCCGCGTGTTTGGGCCAGTTCTTCGTGCCGCGGGTCCACGGCTCAAGGGTCGCGCCTCCAGGATTCCCAGCTCGGCCAGCAGCCTCGCGCCCAGGGCGCCAAACGCGGGATCACGACGATCCCGAGGAGTGCCCGCCGGTAGACGATGCTCGGCGGCGATCCGTCCGTCGCGCAGCACGAGGACCCGATCCGCGAGCACGACGGCTTCGTCGACGTCGTGGGTGACGAGCAGGACCGCAGGCCTGTGCCGCTCCACCACGGCGCGGACGAGAGCGTGCATCTTGATGCGCGTCAACGCGTCGAGCGCAGCGAACGGCTCGTCGAGAAGCAGGAGCTCCGGCTCGCGGACCAATGCACGAGCAAGCGCCACGCGCTGGGCCTCGCCCCCCGACAGGGTGACCGGCCAGGCGTCGAGATGCTCGCCCAGTCCCACCTCGTCGAGGGCCGCCGCGGCCCTTTGCCGTGCCTGGGCGCGCGGCAAACCGATGCCGACGTTAGTCCAGACGCGCCGCCATGGAAGCAGCCGGTGCTCTTGGAAGACGACCGTACGTCCCACGGGCGCTCGCAGATCCCCTTCGTAGCCAGGATCGAGCCCGGCCAGCACCCGCAAGAGCGTCGTCTTTCCGCATCCGCTCTTGCCGATCAGCGCGACGAACTCACCTCGGGCGATCTGCAAGTCCAGCCCGCGTAGGACGGCCCGGTCGCCGAATGCGCGGCGCAGTCCCCGCACCTCCACCACGCAGTCGGTTCGCGCGGTCACCGCGCCGCGCTCAGAGGGGGACTGCATGGTCTGCGATCCGGATCTTTCCGGACAGCACCCCGTGCTCGGTCAGCCAGTCGGCGCCGTCCTGGAGCGCGGCGATGCCCTTGTCATCGATGAAGGACAGCGTGGTGTGAGAGCCGTACGATACGAGCTTGTCGACGACGGCCTGCGGATACTTCGAAATCTGGTTGGCCAGGGCATGGGCCTCGACGCGATGCTCGTTGGCCCAGTCGATCTCCGCCTGATGCGCCTTGATCACGCTGCGGATCGTGTCCGCCTCGGCCCGGGCGTAGTCGTCTCGCACGAGGTACGTGGTGAAATCGATCGCCTTGTGGAGCTCTTTGCCCTCCTCGAAGATGCGTATCGCGCCGTATTGCACTTCCGTGAGTTCGAGCGGCCCCGTCCAGATCGACCACGCGTCGACGGCTCCGGAGGCGAACGCGGGCGCCGCGTCGGGCGGATTGAGATAGACGACGTTCACCCGGTCGCGCGGCACGCCATATTTCTCGAGCGCGGCGACGAGCAGGAACTCGGCGACGCCCGCCCGGTTCACGGCCACGGTCTTCCCCACCAGGCCTGCCACCGACGTGATCCCCGACTTCGGCAGCACGATGATCGAAGTCGTCCGCGGCGTCGTGACCGCCCACGACACGAAGCTCAGCTTCGCGCCCGAAAGGATCGCCTGATCCGCGGGCGTCGAGCTGCCCCCGAAGCTGAAGTCCGCGGTGTCGGTGGCGACGGCCTGCAACGTCGGCGCGTGGTCGGGAAAGGGGCCGATCCACTCGACGTCGATGCCCTGATCCCGAAGCGTCGGCTCGAAGACTCCGCGCGTCTTGGCGACCGAGGTGATCCCGTACGTGAGCCGCACTTTCTTGCGCGAGGAGTTCCCCACCGACGCCTTCGCGCGCTGGCACGCCGCCAGCGAGGGGGACACGGCCGCCGCTGCGGCGCCGGCAATCAGATCGCGTCGAGCGATGCGCATGGCAGCCTCCGTGGGTGAGACGATGGAAACCTTGAGGGGACCCGTGCGATGGGAGACATGCCGTCAGCCTCTCGGCCTCGCGAAGTTGGGGTGCCAGGCGAGCAGTCGACGCTCGAGGAGTCGCGCGAAGAGGTCCGACAGCATCCCGATGAGCGCGTAGAGCACGATGACGAGCACCATGACGTCGGTCTGCAAGAACTCGCGGGCGTTCGTCGCCAGAAAGCCGATGCCCGCGGATGCCCCCAGGGATTCGGCGCCCACGAGCGCGAGCCACGAGGTCGTCAGGGCCGTGCGCACACCGTTCAGGATCGAAGGCAGCGCGCCCGGGAGCACGACGTGGACGATGACCTCTCCGCGGCCCAAACCGAAGACGCGGCCCATCTCGAGCAGCTTCGGGTCCACCTGGCGGATGCCGAGTACGGTGTTCAAATAAAGCGGAAACATGCTCGCCAGCCCCACGAGGAACACTTTGCCGACCTCGCCGACGCCGAACCAGATGACCACCAGAGGCATGATGGCCAGGAAGGGGACCGCGCGGATCATCTGAACGCTGCGATTGAGGGCCGCATCGGCGACGCGGACGAGCCCCACCAGCGCTCCGAGCGCGAGCCCGCACGCGGCGCCCGCGCCGAAGCCGAGGAGCGCCCGGCGCAGGCTCGCCAGCATGTTGCCCTGGAGCTCCCCGTTCCCCCAAAGCCTGGTCGCGGTGGCGACGACCGTGCTCGGCATCGGCAGTATGGTCGACTGGAGAAGCCCGCACCGGGCCGAGACCTCCCATACGAGCAAAAGGCCCAGAGGCCCGCACCACGACAGGAGTCGGTACGCGCGCGAGCTCAGCGCCGCCGGGCGCGGCGCCGGAGATGGGCTTCGTCGCTCCGTCGCGTGGTCGGTGCGGGTGCGGACCGTCGCGGCGGAAGCCGATCGGGGCGCTGCAATGGCGGTGGATTCGGGCGACATGTCCTTGGTGCCCAACGACCGCCGAGTCACGCGAGGGTGGCGACCCGCCCGGCGGCGGGGTGCGGCGGCGAACACGCGCCTCCGTCGTACTCCTTGTCTGGTCGAACGACCAATGAGCAAAACGAATGTCTCGTTCCGGCGTTTCTCATCGTCCAACGGGAAGAACCTGAACGGCCACAGCAGCCCATCGCCCGTCGCGTTTGGAGCACACACGAAAGAACCGTTGCTCGACGGCCTCCCCCGCGGGCCGCTCGACTCGGATTCGGCCCCGCGTTACGGCGGTCGCTCCGAATAAATGAATGTCGAAATGGCTGAAGGTTACCGTTGCCGGTTCGTCCACGCTCATCAGGTGCGATTTTGTAACGACCCGTCCATCCGCTGTCGACGCAAGGAAGTCATCTGCCAAGACCTCGGCGAGCTCTCGGCGTCGATGCTCGGCGTAAGCAATATTCCAGCGCCGATCGAGGTCCGCAACCTGCTCTTTGTCCTCAGTCGAGGTCCATTTGCTTATTCCTTTCCTGGGACACCACCTCGCCATCACTTCTCATGGCGGGTCGTCGCGAGCCGAGGGATAGCGTAACCGGGAATCGCGCGACGAAATGCGCACTCGGTTCCGTGGCCTTGCCACGCGCTGGCCCACTACGGGGACAACCCGCGCTCGGTCGAACGCCGACGCGGTTTCCCGGCAGCGTTGCCGGGCGCATTGACCGTCCTTTCCATGCATGCGATCACGGAGCCACGGGCGAGGGAAGCAATGGAGCGAAGGCATCCGAACGTGGTGAACCTTCACGAGGTCGAAACCGTCGAGCTCGAGAAAGGGCGCCGCTTTCTGTCACGAAGCAAAGCGCTCGCGCGGGCTGCCAGCGGCGTGGAGCTCGCGGCCAACTGGTTCGAAGTGCCGCCCGGCAAGACGGCATTTCCCTTCCACTACCACTGCGCCATCGAGGAGGGGGTCTTCGTGCTCGAAGGGACGGCGACTTTGCGCATCGGCGCGCGCGAGGTCGCCGTGCGGGCCGGAGACTGGATCACGCATCTCGCCGGGCCGGACCATGGGCACCAGTTGCTCAACACGGGCGACGCGCCGCTCCGTTACCTGTGCATCTCGAACCGGGCACGCGCCGACGTCGTCGGCTACCCTGACTCCGGCAAGATCGCCGCCCGCGCTCCAGATCCCGCCCAAGCGGGACGATCTCTCGTGAATGCGGTGTTCAAGGAGAACGCTGCCGTCGACTACTACGAAGGTGAGAGCGACTGAATAGGTTCTTTCCCCGCAGAGAAACGGAATCGTCAAACGACGGCCAGCACCTCGGCCGCATGGCCCTCGGGCTTCACGTCGACGAAGACATGCGCGACCTTGCCGTCGCGTAGGACAAACGTCGTCCGGTGGATTCCCTCCTTGCCGTTGGGTCGCGGTCCCCACACCCCAAATCGATCGGCAACCTGGTGGCCGGGGTCCGACAGAAGGGGAAAGTTCAGCGCATACTTGGCGCGAAATGCCTCGTGACTCACGACGTCGTCCGGGCTGATTCCCAGAACGTGGGCACGGTCCTGAAAATCGGCTCGCGCGTCGCGGAATTCCTTGCACTCGATGGTGCAGCCAGGTGTGTCGTCCTTCGGATAGAAGAAGAGAACGACCGGCTTTCCCTTGAGCGCGGACAGCGTCACGTCGTGGCCTTGGTCGGACTTGAGCGTGAATTCGGGGACGGCGTCCCCCTTCTTGAGCGGCATGAATGTGCATGAAACATCCGCGCCTGGCCGAAAGACAATCGCCAAATCCACATAGCTCCCATGAGCAAGGTCAATGGGTCGGCGGGCTTGGAGGTCCGCGTCACGCCGACGGATCATCCGATGTGCGAGCGCGCATTCATCGACGACATTCGCGACCAGCTCATCCCGTGTTCGTCGACGCTTGACCCATCTGTCTTGTGTACGGGACACCAACGTGGGACGCTCCGTCAGGGTCCGTGGACCTCGCCGGAAGAAAGGAGAACCCGATGACCGTGGAGTTCATTGGCGCGATCGGCACACAGAACGGCGCGGAGGGGCGTCCGGCCCGGGGCCCGATCATCGACAAGCCGTTCGTAGGCGCCTTCGCCCGGGCCCACGAGTACGCGGGGTTCGACCGCGTCCTCATCGGCTACTTCAGTGCCGCGCCGGACGGCTTTCAGGTCGCTGCGTACGCGGCGCGCCAGACCGATCGCCTCACGTTTCTACTCGCGCACCGTCCCGGCTTCGTCGCCCCGACGCTGGCGGCGCGGCAGCTCGCGACTTTGGACCAGTTCATCGACGGCCGCCTGGCTGTGCACGTCATCACCGGCGGAGCGGACCACGAGCAGGCCAAGGACGGCGATTTCCTCGACAAGGCGGCGCGATATGCGCGCACCGACGAGTACATCGAGCTTTTGAAGAAAACATGGACCAGCGAGGCGCCCTTCGACCACAGCGGCGCGTTCTACAAGGTCGTCGATAGCTTCTCGGCTGTGCGATGCGCGCAGCAGCCGCATATTCCCGTGTACTTCGGCGGGTCGTCCGACGAGGCGATTGCAGTGGCGGGGCGTCACGCCGACGTCTACGCCTTCTGGGGCGAGACGCTCGATCAAGCGCGCGAGACCGTCGGCAAGGTCCGTGCGTCCGCGGCCCGCTTCGGCCATGAGAACAGCATCCGATTCAGCCTCTCCGTGAGGCCCATCCTCGGGCGGACCGAGGAGCAGGCTTGGGCGCGCGCCGGCCGAATCCTCGAGTCGGCCAAGGCGAGCGACGTCTCGCAGCGCGCGTCGATCTTCCGGCGCGCCGGGGAAGCGCCGCAGAACGTCGGGTCTCAGCGCTTGCTCGAGGCCGCCCGAGGGGGCAAGGTCCCCGACAAACGCCTCTGGACGGAGATGGCACTCCTCACCGGCGCGGGCGGTAACTCGACGGCCCTCGTGGGCACGGGCGAGCAGGTCGCCGAGGCGCTGCTGGAATACTGGAAGCTCGGTATCACCACGTTCTTGATCCGTGGCTTCGATCCGCTCGAAGACGCCATGGAATACGGCCGTGAGCTCATTCCGCGCGTTCGGGCGGCCACGGCGGACCGAGCCGTCGAGCGCGTTGCCTGACCGTCCTGGTCGCCGTCACTTGGCCTCGCGTGATTTCTGGGCGAGCCGTTGCAGGACGCGCTCGGTGCTCTGCTTGAAGCCCGCCTGGATGTACGGACCAAGCTTCCAGATCTGGCACTGGTACCTTGGGTCATCCGCCCACTCGTCCCAGCCCGAATCGCGCCGGAACTGTCCAAGGAGCCCGGAAGCGACGATCTCGGCTTCGTTCACCGGTTGGCGGTCGTCGCGATCCGGACCCACGTAGATGGCGTCCGAAGCGCAGTACAGCTCGCACATGAAGCAGGTTTGGCAGTCGTCGATGCGAGCGGCGACCGGCACTTTGTCGGGCCCCGGCTCGAGCACGTTGGTCGGGCACACTTCGACGCAGCGGTTGCACCCGGTGCAGCGCTCTCGGACGATCAGCTCAAACATACGTGGCCTTCCATTCTTGGTGGGTTTCCGGTCTCGTCCACACGTCGTCGAGGCCGCCGATGAGCAACCGGCGCGCCAGACCAGGGCGCTCCGCCGGGGCGTCCGAGCGCTCGTGCATCCCACGGCTCTCGTCGCGCGCGAGGGCCGCGGCGTAGCAAAGTCGAGCGGTCGCCGCGACGGCCGCCGTCTCCCGCGCGAGGACGGCGTCGGCCCCTTGCGCGTGATTGTGGTCGCGGATCTCCCGCCAGGCCATCTCCAGTCGCCCGAGAGAGTCGCGGAGTTTCGGCCCGGAGCGAAACAGGTTCTTGTCGAGCGGCAGGATCTCGTCCTGGGCGACCTTGAGCACGCTGCGACGATCGACCTGTTTGGCGGTGCTGCGCGGGCGCAGGCCCGCGGTGCCCTGCGCTCGAACTTTGTCGCCGACGCGCCGTCCGCGGGTTCGCGTGAGCTCGGCCGCCGCTTGTCCGGAGAGCAGTCCCGACGTAAGGGCCCACGCGGAATTCGGGGATCCGCCCCCGCTGACGGCGCCGGCAATGAGCTCGCGTGTCGCCGTGTCACCTGCCGCGAAGAGGCCTGGAATCGTGGTCTCGCAATGGTCGCCGACGATGCGCAGACCGCCCGTTCCCCGGATCGTGCCCTCGGCGAACAACTTGACTTCGAACGGTTCGCCATAGGGATCGATACCCTTCCGCACGAAGGGCAGGAGCGTCATCGGCTGGATCTGCGGGAGGGACCTGCGGAGACCGTCGGGGCACTCGTTCAGGCGTGCGTAGACCGGACCCTCCACCAGCGCGCGTCCGAGCGCCCCATTGCGCGGGAGGACGTCCAGCTCCTTCCCCTCGGCGTCGTAGTACCGCGCGTACGCGTAGATCAGCGTGCGCGTCGAGTTCCAGCGCGGCGAGACGGAATACGCGTTCGAGAATTCCATACCGGATAGCTCGGCACCGGCCTCGAGTGCCATCAAATGACCGTCGCCCGTGTTCGTATTGCTTCCGAGCAAGCCACCGAGAAAGCCGCAGCCGCCGGTCGCGAGAATGACGGCGCCTGCTCGCGCGGTGTACGGCTGGTGGATTTGACGTCGTAGCCCGTTCGCGCCCGCGGCGGAGCCATCGTCGTGGAGCAGCAGCTCGATCACGGGGCTCTGATCGAGAATGGTCACGCCCGCGTCGACGGCTGCGCGCCGCAGAGCCCGTAGGTACTCGGGCCCACGGAGGGCGTTGTAGACGGTCTGGCCTTCTTCGTTGACGTCGAAGCGATAGAAGGGTGAAAGCGTAGGGAGCGTGCGCCACGTCGTATCGATGATGCGCTCCATCCAGCCTCGATCGGCCAGGCCGCATCCGGCGATCCAGTGCTTTTCAACCGCTTCGGCGCGGGCGGTGCCCTCGGGGGAGACCCACCAGTGTCCCGGCCCACCCGTCGCCGTGACGCCGCTCGTTCCCACATAGCCTTTGTCCACGAGCACCACGCGAGCCCCGGCTTTGGCGGCGGAGATGGCCGCCCAGCAAGCGGCCATCCCCCCGCCCGCGACCAGCACGTCGGTTTCGATCTGCAACGGCGTGGGCGCACTCGCTCGCATGGGTTCAGGCATTGGGATGCGTCCTGTATAGCAGACACGAGAGAACGGACGAACGCGTCCGGCGCGAGGCGATCGCAGGAGCGTCGAAGCCGGTACCCATTGCGCTCAGGCCGCCGGTTCCGCGATGCTCGGCGCGGCGCGAGCGGCCAGTGGCCAGTGGGTGAGTCCCAAAGCCGCGAGCGAGCACGCCGCAATACCGCCCGTCATCGGCCGCGGGGTCCCGTCGAGGAAGGCACCCACGATCGCGATGACCACGAGTCCTGTGATGCTCTCCAGCGTCGCCATCAGGGCGGACGCCGTCCCGGCGAGCTCCCCGTAGTCCTCGAGCGCGAGCACGGTCGTCGCGGGAATCACGAGACCGAGGAATCCGTAGGCGATGAAGAGGAGCCCGGTCACGACGCCGAGCCGGTCGACCGCGCCCAGCATCAGCACGAAGAGCAGGCTCGCCGCGGCCGCGAAGCCTGCCACCCCCACGCGGAGCACCCGTCGCAGGCCGAAGCGCGCGCCCAGCCTGCCGGTCAGCTGCGAGGCCCCGATGAACGAAGCTGCATTGATCGAGAAGGCGAGGCTGTACGCGCGCGGGGTGAGGCCGAAGTGCTCGATGAGGAGGTAGGCCGAGTTGGCCAGGTATGCAAAGAAGCTCGCGATGCCGAACGCCACGATGAGCGCCAGACGCATGAACTTTCGGTCTCCAAGCAACGTGCGGTAGCCCGCCAGGGCGCTTTTCAGGTTTGCCTCTCGCCGCAGGCCCACGGGCCGCGTCTCGGGCAAGACCGTGGCGACGAGAACGGTCCCCAGCGCGGCCGCGAGGCCCACCACGAGGAAGATGCCCCGCCAACTCCAGACTTCTACGACGAGGGTTCCGACGAGCGGAGAGAGAATGGGAGAGACGCTGAAGACGAGCATGAGACGCGACATCAGCCGAGCGGCGTCCGTGCCGGTGTGCATGTCTCGGACGACGGCGAGCGGGATGACCATTCCCGCGCACGCGCCCAGTCCCTGCAAGAACCGAAACGCGACGAGCGAGCCGCTGGTCGGCGAGAGACCGCAGCCCACGCTGGCGACGATGAACACTCCGAGCCCGGCGTAGAGGGGGCGCTTGCGGCCGATCACGTCGGAGAGCGGCCCGCAGACGAGCTGGCCAAAGCCCATGGTGACGAGGAACGCCACGAGGCTCATCTGGACCGCGCCCGTGCCGGCGCCAAGGCTGCGCCCGATGGCCGGCAGGGCCGGCACGTACATGTCGATGGCGAAAGGGCCAACTGCGGTGAGAAGGCCGAGGACGAGCGCGTTGCGCCCAAGCTTCGAGGTCATGACGACTCCGGCGGCAACCATGGCGCACTTCTAGGCCCGCTCACCGGAGCGGAGCCAATCCTGGTGGAGCGCGGCGTACGCTCCGCCGCGGGCGATGAGCTCCGCGTGCGATCCCATCTCGGCGATGCCGCCATTCGCGACCACGGCGACGCGATCGACGTGCTCCAGCGTGGAAAGCCGGTGGGCGATGAGGACCACCGTCCGCCTGACCATGATCGCCTCCAGGGCCGCGTTCACCTGCGCCTCGGTAGCGGGGTCGAGGCTCGCGGTGGCCTCGTCGAGGAGGAAAACGTCGGCGTCGAGCAGCGCAATCCGCGCCAGCGCGAGCAGCTGGCGTTCGCCTGACGACAGCAGCATTCCGCGGTTCCCAACGGGGGACGCCAGCCCCTGCGGGCGCGCGGCGAAGCGCTCCAACGCGCCCACGCGCCGGAGCGCGGCCTCGAGGTCGGCATCGGTTGCCTGCGGGCGCACGGCGCGCAAGTTCTCGGCCACGCTGCCGTGAAACAGGTGGCCCTCCTGCGCGAGCAGGACGATGCGCCGCCTCAGGGAACGGTGCGACGCCTGCCGGAGGTCGACCCCGCCATATTGGACCGCCCCACCGGTCGGGTCGTAGAGCCGCGCCATCAGTTTGGCCAAAGTCGACTTGCCTGCCCCCGAGGGGCCGACCAGCGCCAGCCGCTCGCCGTGCCGCAGTGTGATCGAGACCCCGGATACGACCGCAACCCCCTCCTTCCCGTAGCCGAAGGTGACATCGTTCAGCGAGAGGGCCGCGCCGGCGGGCAGCTCCGTCGGCCCGTCCGCCACGTCGACTGGGGTTTCGAGTAGGCCGAAGATCTTGTCGAGGGCCGCGGCCGCCGACTGCACGGTGTTGAACAAGAAGCTGAGCGACTGAACGGGCTCGAAGATCATGAGCAGGTAAAGCGTAAAGGCGCTGACCGTGCCCAGACTGACGCGCCCGTGCGAGACGAGCCATCCGCCCCCGCCCAGGGCGAGGACCGTCGAGAGCGCGGTCGTGGCCTCGACGACGGGGAGAAAGCGGGCCTGCGCGCCGATGGCTTCGATGCCGGACGCGAAAAGCTTGTCGTTCTCGCCGAGGAATCGGGCGAGCCGCGCGCGGTCCTGCCCGAACGCCTGGACCACCTTGATCCCCGCCAGGCTCTCGACCATCGTCGACAGGGTCCGCCCCGTTTGCTCCCGCACGGTCAGGTAGGCGCGTCGCGATCGCCGGCGGAAACCGACCGAGACGACCGCCAGGACGGGCATCGGCGCGAGCGACACCGCGGCCAGCGTCGGCGAAAGCGCGAAGAGAACTCCGACCAACAAGACCAAGGTGAGCGTGCTCTGGACGAAAGGAAGTAGGGCGAGCTGGACCATCTCCTCGAGCGCATCGATGTCCGACGTCATCCGCGAGACGAGAACGCCGGCGGGCGTCCGATCGAAGTACTGGGCGGACATGCCCATCAAGTGGTCGAATACCCCGTCGCGCAGATCTCGGACGACGCGCTCGCCCACCTCGCCGAGAAGCTCGGTGTGGGCGCGGGAAAGGACGGCCGCGGCCAACGCAAACGCGAGAAACAAGGCGCTCGATCGCGCCACGACCCGGAGATCGGGATGTCCCGCCCGGAGCCCGTGGTCGATCGCGTACCGGAGGATGGCGGGTCCCGCGAGAGAGCCCAGCGTCGCGAACACGACCATCGCCATCGCGGCGACGGCGAGCATGCGGTGGGGCGCGAGAAGCCTGAGCGCCCTCCCCCGCATCCCATTGGCCGCCCGCGGCGTCGGCGACGCGCTCACCCGGCCCTCCGTGTGGCGCGCCCGCGATCGGAGGGCGACGGCCTTTCCGTTTGGGCCCCGCCCGTTGCCAAACCAAGGGCTTCCGGCGTGAGCAGCTCTCTATAGATTGTGCTTCGGGCGAGTAGTTCGCTGTGCGTTCCGGTGTCGGCGATGCGGCCGCCGTCGAGCAAGAACACGCGATCGGCCATCCGTAGGGTTGCCGGGCGATGGGCGACCAGCAGGGTCGTCCGACCGCGCATGACGGACGCGAGGGCGCCGAGGATCTCCTCTTCTTTGGCCGCATCGACCGCGGCCGTGGCCTGATCGAGGACCAGGATGGGCGGATCGTTCAGAAGGGCGCGCGCAAGCGCGATCCGCTGCCGCTGGCCACCCGACAGGGACAGTCCACGTTCACCGACCGGTGCCTCGTACCCGCCCTCCAAGCCGACGATGAAGTCGTGGGCGCCGGCGGCCCGAGCAGCGCGCTCCACCTCCGCGACCGGTGCTCCGGCTGCGGCGAAGGCGATGTTGTCTCGGATGGATCCGCTGAAGAGAAACGCGTCTTCGAAGACGATGCCCAACTTCATGCGCAGATCGGCGAGGGCGGTCCCGCGCACGTCGACCCCATCGACGACCACGCTCCCTCCGCACACGTCGTGAAAGCGCGCGAGCAGAGCGAGGAGCGTCGATTTGCCGGATCCAGTGGCACCCGCGAGCGCCACGGTCTCCCCGGCGCGGACATGCAGGTCGACCCCGCGAAACACGGTCTGACCGTCGGCGTATGCGAAGTCGACCGACTCGAAACGGATGTCTCCGCCGCGCGGCCAGCCGGAGCGCTCCCGCCGCCTCCCCTCGCCCGCCCCCGGCGCTCCGGAGGAACGCGGCAGCGACAACGGCCGGTGAACAGGATCGGCGACGGTCGGCGAGAGCGCGAGCAACGCGGCGATCGCGTTCGCCGAAACCAGCGCCCGCTGCATCTGGGCGATCGTGATCCCGGTCATGCGCAGCGGGTTGACCAAGAGCAGGACATAGTAGTTGAACTGGACCAGCCGACCGACGGTCAGCCGGCCGTCGACCACGCGCTCGCCGCCGAACCAGAGCACCGCGACGAGGCCCACGGCAGGTAGCAAGTCGAGAACCGGCATCACCTTCGCGCGCACGCGGTTGACGCGCATCGCGGCTGCGTACGCATCGGCGCTCCGAGCCTGCACCCGCCCCCGCTCGACGGTCTCGAGCCCCAGCCCTTTGATGGACCGAATCCCGGCGACCGCCTCTTCGACCGTGCTCGCGAGGGCCCCGAGCGCCTGCTGGAGCGCCCGCAGCCGCGGCCCCTGGAGGACGGTCAGCCAGCGGGCGACGAGGAAGACGCCCAGCGTCGGGCCGAGAGCGACCGCCGCCAGGGCGGGATCGATCGACGCCAGGGCCACCAAGCTGCCGACGAACATCACGGCGTTGGAAACGGTGAGCGGCACGTTGACGAACGGCTGCTGGATCTGCTGCAGGTCCGAGACGGCCCGCGACACGAGATGGCCGGCGGGAGACCGCGCATGGAACGCCAGATCCAGCCGGAGCAAATGAGCGAAGAGCCGCGCCCGCAAGTCCGTCTCCAACCGCGCCGCCAACGATTGTGCGAGGTAGCGGCGCAGTCCGGCCAGCCCCGCGCCGATCGCGGACACGAGCACGATGCCGAGCACCGCCTGGCGGAGCGCCGCCCCGTCGCCCGCGCGGATCCCCAGATCGAGCCCTTGTCGCAAGAACACCGGAACGGTGAGCTTGCAGCAGGTCCATGCAAGCCCAGTGGCGATACCGGCGACAGCGCGACCGGCGCATGCCCGAAGCGTCTCGGCGAGAAGCTTCCCGCCACTCGCGCGACCGGCCTCCCGGTCGCGTTCGACCGGCGCACCGGAGGCGTTCGCTGCCAGGATGGTAGGCGAGGGCGCGACGGCCATGGCAAGCGCCGACCCTACCTTTTACGAGAGCGCGCTTGGATGAGTAATTCTGATATCGCAAGCCCCAATCCGTCAATAAACGGCGAGCAGAAGCCGTCGGCCTATTGTCGGATTGGGGCTCTCTAACGAGCGTCGTGGCCATTGGCGCGCACGGCGGACTTTCGCGCCGCTTCGAACTCGTCGCCCGCGACCCATTCCGGCGCGTCCTCTGCCTCGGCGATCTCGAGGGCGGCGAAGAAGCCGAAACGGGCGTCGTCGACCAAACCCTCGAAGTTCCAGGAGGGCCGCAGCTCGTCGCTCGGCTGGTGGTAGTCGTGCGCCTCGTAGTCGACGATTTGCTCTCGCCCCCACTCCGGGGGCCGGCCGATGAAGTCGATCCCCGGTTTCATGTAGATCGGCGGGACGCCTACCCGCGCAAAGCTGAATTGGTCGGAGCGATAGAGCGTCCCTCGATCAGGAAACGCGTCGGGTCGGACGACTCGACCTTGCCATCGGGCGATCCGCGCCACCAACCCATCCACGGAGGACTTGCCGATGCCGATCTGGGTTACGTCCCGTGTCCGCCCCCAGATATTTCCGCCGTCGTAATTTACGACCGCGACGAGCTTGCCGAGAGGAACCGGCGGATTCTCGGTGAAATACCGAGAACCGAGGAGCCCTTGCTCTTCGGCTGCCGAGAAGAGGATCAGCACCGAGCGCCGGGGCGGGTGAGGCAGAGCCTGAAACGCGCGCGTGATGGCGAGGACCTGGGCGTCGCCGGCCGCGTTGTCCAGAGCGCCGTTGTAGATTCGGTCGCCGGCGGCGTTCGGTCGCCCGATGCCCAAGTGGTCGTGATGGGCGGATAGAACGACGAACTGGTCTGCGACACTCGGATCGCGCCCGCGCAGGACTCCGACGACGTTGGCCGAGCGCGCGTGCTCGATGCGGCTCTCGAAGCGCAGCGTCGTGGTGATTCCGAGGGAGATCGGCGAGAAGGCCCGGCTTCGCGCCGCCTCGGTGAGTCGACCGAGATCCGTGCCCGCCAGCGTCGCCAGTGCGCGTGCGCCGTCCTCGGTGACCCAACCTCGAACCGTCAGCGCGGGCTCGCCGGCCCTGGGCAGCTCGAAGCGCGGCCCGCCCCATGTCGAGCGGACGACCTGGAACGGGTATCCCGCCGACGGGGTCGTGTGAATGATGATGGCCCCCAAGGCGCCGTGGCGCGCGGCGCTTTCGAACTTGTAAGTCCAGCGCCCGTAATAAAGGCGCGTCGTGCCGGCGAACAGCCCCGGGTCCCAGTCGGGGTCGTTGTTCATCATCAGCAGGATCTTCCCGCGCACGTCACGGCCCTTGAAGTCGTCCCAGTCGAACTCGGGCGATTGGATGCCGTAGCCGACGAAAACAACTTCGGCGGAGTCGATCTCGCCGTGCTCCTCCGTGTGCCCGTCGCCGCGACGTACGCGTCCGACCAGGCGAGCGAAACGCGCGCCGCGCCGCGCTCGAACGTCCAGGCCTTCGGCATCTGCGTCGTGATAGACAACAGGTCGACTGCTTGCTCCCAAGGCCCGGCGCCGAGACCGGGGCTCACGTTCAGCGCGCGCAGCTGCTCGACGAGGTAGTTGCGCGCTGCCGCGTCGCCGCGAGTGGCCGGCCCACGCCCCTCGAACGCGTCCGAGGAGATTCGAGCGATCTGCTCGCGAAGATAGTCGGCGTCGATCGAATAGCTGGCTCTCACGGCGGCCGGGTCGGGTGCCCAAACCGATGACGGCGGGCTGCGCGACGAGTGGCAAGCCGCAAGAAGGGCGAGCGCGGTCCCGAGCCAGAGCCTTTGTCGTGGGTTCATCGCCGCGATCATGACAGTCGTCACTCCCAGCATCCGGCTTCAATCAACCGTAGCCGCGACGGCGCGAGGTCTCACCCTGCCGGCGGACGAGATCGTCCTTGTCGGGTCGATCGCGGTCGAGACGACCGCTCCGAGCAGCAACAGCGCGGCAGAAATGAAGAACGGCGGGCGATAGCTCCCCGTGCGTTGGATCACAAAGCCGAAGACCACTGGGGAGATCATCCCCGCGACGCCGAAGCCGGTGTTCATGACCCCGCCCGCCGTTCCGGCAAACTCGCCGGCGATGTCGAGCGGCAGCGTCCAGAGGACCGCGTTGGTCAACTCGAGAAAGAAGAACGCGAGCGCCAGATCGCAAACGGCCGCTGTGGGGCTTTCGATGACAACCGCCGGGATCATGAACACGAGCGCGCCGAGCAAGCCAACGACCAGTACGCTGCGGCGTGCGAACCCGAGGTCGCCGGTGCGCCGGTACAGCCCGTCCGAGACGACTCCGCCGAGCGTATCACCCACCACGCCCGCGAGCAGAGGCAGCATGGTCATGAGGGCCATCCGTTTGAGGTCGAAGCCGCGCGCCTCCGCGAGGTACGAGGGAAGCCAGGTCAAGAAGACCCAAAGGGTCCACCCGTAGCAGAAGTCCACGAGCGTCACGAGCCACATCTCGCGGACGATGCGCCGCCACGGAGTTCGTCTGCCTTGGCCCTCCACAGGAGGTTCGTCGTCCGCTCTCTCGCATTCGATCGAGCTCCGGCCGCGGTTCACGACGGGCCCGCCAATCTCGGCCAGCTCGGTGCGTTTCAGCCACGCGTGCTCCTCGGGCCGATCCTTGAAGATGAGAAGCCACGCGAGCGTCCAGCCGAGGCTCGCGACACCGAGCACGATGAACGACCCGCGCCAGCCGTACGCCGCCGCGACGGCAAGGACCATGGGTGGAGTGACGGCACCCCCGAGGCGCGCCGAGCTATGGGTGACTCCTTGTGCAAGGCCACGTTCCCGGATCGGAAGCCAATGGGCAAGCGCGCGGGTTGCCGCGGGAAACGCGCCACCCTCTCCCAGCCCGACCACCGCGCGCACCCCGATCAGCCCGTAAAGGCCAAAGGAGAGCCCCGTCAGGATCGTCCCGAGCGCCCAGAGCACGCTCAGGGCCGCCAGCACACGCCGCGGCCCGAACCTGTCCGACAGCCAGCCCCCGAAGACTTGCATGCACGCATAGGGGTATGCGAATCCCGAGAACACGAGGCCAAGCTCGGTCGGGCTGAGCCCAAACGTCTTCCGGATGAGGGGGCCAGCCACGGCGACGTTCACGCGATCCACGTACGCGATGAAGTACATCGCGCACAGCAAGAGCAGAATCAGGTATCGGAGACGGAGGACCGATTTCACGGAGCTTGAAGTCGCGCCTCCGATGCCTTTGCGCATTCGTCGAGGAGGCCGAAGTAACGCGAGGTCGCGTCGGACCCGATGAGGAAGGGGTTCGGCTGCCCCGGTCGCCGTGTCCGCGCATTCGAGAGGCGAGCGACGCCCCCCTCTGCAAACACCTGCGTGCTCATGATCCCCACCGCGCCGGCGCGCCGGACCGTCTCGGCAAAGCGCCGAACGGACTCGTCGTATTGGCGCAGCCCGCCCGACCGCGCATCGGGGTCGAGGGTGGCGGGAAGATTGATTCCGCCGAAGAGCGCAAGCGCATAGGTGTGACCGGCTTCGTGGACCGGCACGACCGCCGAAATGGTACCAGGCGTATGGCCTGGCGTGAGGTACAGGGTCACCGCCGTATCGCCCAGCGTGATCCGTTGCCCATCGACGACGACGAGATCGCGCCGCGGGATGGGACGGGGCCCGGTGGGGGTTTCGCGCGTCTTCTCGATGAGGTCCCAGTCGGCGCCGCCGAGCGCGACGGTCGCGCCGTACGTCTGCTGCAGGTAAGCGGCTCCGCCAACGTGGTCCCAATGACCGTGCGTCACGACGACGTACCGGATCGTGGATGGCTCGAGACCGAGCTTCACGAGCCCAGGGACCAGGTGTCGCTGGACGTCGTCGGCGCTGCCGGTCGCATCGAAGAGAATGAGCCCCGCCTTCGTGCGCAAGACCCAGACGCCCGTGAACTCGTTGCCCACGTAGTCAAGGTCGTCGAATGCCCGCGTCGGGTCGACCCACTGCGTACCACCGGTCTCGATCGCGTGTTTCACGATGCTCATCGCGTCCGGGCTGCACAAGAACAAGGGCGCGGTTATGTCGTTCCGCGCCAGCGCCTTGGCCGCCTGGACGTGCACGAGCGCGGAAGGTGAATCGGCGGTGCGCCCGGGCGTTTCTCCGCCTGCCCAAGCCACTGCGACCGAAAAGAAGCAGAGCCAGGCAGCCGCGCCGCCAAAACCAACCCGCGCGCCTCGCGTCGTCGTCATCAGCCCACCGTCGCTCCAATCACGGGATCTACTTCCGACTCTGGCAGACGAAGTCGGGCTTGTCCACGCTCGAACGACTCCGAGGATGGCTCATATAGGATATTCATCTTCTTCAATACTCAATATAAGGAGGCCGTCGGAACGTCGCCGGCTGGGGTCTTCTTATGAGCAATTCAGAATAGACGTCACCGGTTCCGCCCGCCTAGGGTGCGCGTAAGGGAGAGATGCATGGGCGACGAGCCAGTCGAGAGACGCCGCTTCTTCGAAGTGGTGGGAGCGTCGGGCGCTATGATTGCGAGGGCGCTCGTGGGCGGTCTCGCCGTCGAGAGCTGCGCGCCAGCCGGCCCGGCCGCGTCGCCTTCTCCCCCGGCGTCTTCGCCGGCTGCCCCCGCATCTTCGTCATCAGCGTCGCCCGCCGTGGGGCCCGCGGCGGCTGCGGTCGCACCCGCGCCACCCGATCCGCTGCTGGCGCTGAACGCTACGGAGTACGCTTTCGTCGAGGCGGCGGTCGATACCCTAATTCCCGGAGACGCGCTGAGCCCCTCGGGTAGTGCGTGCGGCGTCGCCGTTTTCATTGATCGCCAGCTCGCGGGCGCGTACGGCTCGGGGGCGCGCCTCTACCGCAATGGGCCGTTCGTGAAGGGCAAACCCGAGCACGGCTATCAGCTCCCGCTCACACCTCGCGAGTTCATTCAAGCCGGGATCGCGGCGACGAACGCATTGACACGCGCCAAGTACGGAAAGCCGTTCGACGGCCTGGCCGAGGCCGATCGCATTGCAACACTCACGGCGCTGGAGACCGGCGCTGAAGAACTGGCCGACCTGGGCGGCAAGGCGTTCTTCGAGGCGCTCCTGGGGCTGACCACGGAAGGCTTCTTTGCGGACCCGATCTATGGCGGCAATCGCAACAAGGTGGCGTGGAAGCTCGTCGGCTATCCAGGCCTGCCAGCCACGTACGCAGTGGAAATCTCGCGCAGCCACGACCGTCCTTTCTCGCCGACCCCCCGTTCCATCGCCGACTTCTCGTAACTGTCGCTTCGTGACTGCCAAGGAGGGATTCGCGTTTGACCGTACGCCTGCGTGAAGTGGACGCTGTGATCGTAGGGATGGGGTGGACGGGCGCGATATTGGCTCGAGAGCTGACCAAGGCCGGCTTGCGGGTCGTCGGCCTGGAGCGCGGACCGTCCCGTACCCCGGGCGAGGACTTCACGCTGCCGACCGTGCGTGACGAGCTCAAATACGTTCAGCGCCATGAACTCTTTCAGGATGCGCAGCTCGAGACCGTGACCATGCGTCACGAGACCCAGGAGACTGCGCTGCCGATGCGACGCCTCGGAGCCTTCCTGCCAGGCCAGGGGCTCGGCGGCGCCGGAACGCACTGGAATGGGCTGCATTGGAGGCTGCTGCCGAGCGACTTCAATCTGCGCAGCCACCTGACGAGCCGGTACGGCAAGCGTGCCATCCCCGACGAGATGACGATCGAGGACTACCCCGTCCGCTACGACGAGCTCGAGCCGTACTACGACCGCTTCGAGAAGCTCTGCGGAGTCTCGGGCAAGGCCGGCAACATTCGCGGCAAGATCGTCGAGGGAGGCAACGTCTTCGAGGGGCCGCGGAGCGACGAATACCCGAACAAGCCACTCCACCAGACGGTGGCCGGCCAACTCTTCGAAGCGGCAGCGAAGAGCCTCGGCTACCACCCGTTCCCGGCGCCCGCGAGCAACGCCAGCGCTCCTTACACGAACCCGGAGGGCGCGACGCTCGGAGGCTGCGTCTACTGCGGCCACTGCGAGCGGTTCGGCTGCGAGGTCAACGCCAAGGCGAGCCCCAACACCACCCTGCTGCCCGTCGTTCTCGGGAGCGCGGGCTTCTCGCTCCGGACCCACGCCTACGTCCGCCGTATCCAATACGACCGCGCGGCGAGAAAGGCCCGCGGGGTCGAGTTCGTCGATACCCGCACCGGGCAGGAATACGAGCAGCCGGCGGGTCTCGTGATTCTCGGAGCTTACGTGTTCAACAACACGCTGCTGCTGCTGACATCCGGGATTGGCACGCCGTACGACCCCGCAACGGGCAAAGGGGCCGTCGGCAGGAACTACTGCTACCAGGTCGGCGGTGGCGTGCAGGTGTTCACGAAGGAACACCACATCAACCCGTTCATGGGCGCGGGCGCGCTCTCGACGAACATCGACGACTTCAACGGCGACAACTTCGACCACACTGGCCTCGGGTTCTTCGGTGGCGCCTGGATCTCGGCTGGAACGAGCGGCGGGCGGCCCATCGGACATCACCCGGTCCCACCCGGGACACCGCGCTGGGGTGCCGCTTGGAAGAAGGCCGTGGCCGACTGGTACGGCCATGCATTCGCGATCGGTGCATCGGGCGCGAACTACGCCCACCGGAGCAACTACCTCGATCTCGATCCGACCTACCGTGACGCCCTCGGTCGGCCTCTCATCCGCATGACCTACAACTTTCGGGAGAACGACCACCGGCTCGCCGCCTACTGCGCCGAAGTCGCGGCGCGAATCGGGCGCGCGATGAACGTGACGATTGTCACCAAGCCCGACACACGCCAGCGCGACTTCAGCGTCGTCCCCTATCAATCGACCCACAACACGGGCGGTACCATCATGGGCAGTGACCCTACCAGGAGCGTCGTCAATCGCTACTTGCAGGCTTGGACCGCGGACAACCTCTTCGTCCTGGGCGCATCGGTATTCCCGCAGAACGCGAGCTACAACCCGACCGGGACGGTCGGGGCGCTCGCGTACTGGGCCGCAGACGCCATCGTCGGGCCGTACCTGAAGCACCCCGGGGCACTGGTGCATACCTGAGGGAGGTCCGGACGGTGCTAAGGTTCGTCGTCTTCTTCTTGTTGCCCGCGGCAATCGCGCGCCCGCCGGCGGCCGACCCGCGGCGCGGGGAGACCATCTTCCGGATTTGCGTTTCCTGCCACAACGACCGGCCGGACGCGCTCGGGCCCAGCCTTCACGGCGTCATGGGAAGGACGGCCGGCACGCTCAAAGAATTTCGGTACTCGAGCGCGATGAAGCGGGCAAACTTCACGTGGACGAGCGAGCGGCTGCGCGCGTTCGTCCGGGACCCACAATCCGTCGTCCCAGGCAACCGCATGCCTTTTTCTGGGCTGACCGAGCCCCGTGACATCGACGACCTCGTGTCGTGCCTTGAGACTTTCAAATAACGAGGAAACTGCTCATGCGAATAGCCCGAATCTGGATGGTGGTAGGGTCGATTGCAGTCACCTTCGCGGCGTCGACGTCACGAGCCGACGATGCAAGTCAGACGGACAATTCCGACGCAGGGGACGTGGCCCTCTCCACGGACGGATCGGAGGACGCGCCGCCCGGTGACGACGGGACAAGCGGAGAACCGATCGATGGCGGCATCGCCGACGCGGCCGAGGAGCCTCCGGATGCAAGCCTCGACGGAGCCGTCGCCGACGCAGCACCCACCGATGTAAGTTTCGACCAAGCCGCCGAGGACGCGCCGCCCGGTGACGACGGGACGGACGGGGAACCGCCCCTTGACCGACCGATCGGCCGGCCGTTGACACCCAGAAACCCCGCCCGTTCCACGCGACGCGCTTCATAGTTGTCGGACGTGCTCCCAGCCACCTCGCACCCAAAGACGGCAACCGACATGACATCTTCCGAGCCCGCGCAAACTTCTCGGACGATCCCCCAGCACGTGCTCGACGACCTCACGCGACGCTTCGCTGCTACCGCGGAAGCCTACGATCGACGCGCCGAGTTTCCCCGTGAGAACTTCGAGCTGTTGCACAGCGCCGGTCTCATAGGGCTCACCGTAGCCCCGGAGTTCGGTGGCCGTGGCGCCGGTCTTGGCGAGGCGCTCCGCGTCCTCGGTGCGGTGGCCAAGGGCGAGCCGTCGACAGCGCTCATCCTCTTCATGACGTACGCCTTTCACGCATCACCCGTACGGACCGACGCCTGGCCCGCGCATGTCTACGAAAGGATCGCCCGCGAGGCCGCGACGGAGATATCGCTGATTGGCGGTCTGCGCGTCGAGCCAGAGCTCGGCACGCCTGTTCGCGGCGGACTACCCAAGACGGAGGCGAGGCGCGAAGGCGACGGATGGAGGCTCACCGGCAGCAAGATCTACTCGACGGGCTCGACCGGCCTTCGGTGGTACGCCGTATGGGCAAAGACCGCGGAGCCCGAGCCGCGGATCGGCTATCTGCTCGTCCGATCCGATAGTTCTGGCATCCGCATCGAGCCGGCCTGGGACCACCTTGGAATGCGGGCGACGGTCAGCCACGAGGTCGTCTTCGAAAATACCCCCGTCCCGCTCGACTACGCCGTGGACCTGCGGCCGCCCGCCGCGTGGGCACCGAAGCCGGGAAGCGACGCCGCCCCGTCGCTTTGGAACGCCCTCGCCATCGGTACGATCTACGATGGCGTCGCACGTGCGGCCCGTGATTGGCTCGTCGCCTATCTCAAACAGCGGGCGCCGACCAATCTGGGCGCGCCTCTCTCGACGCTGGCTCGCGTCCAAGAGAAGCTGGGAGAGGCCGAGGCGCTCCTCTACACGAACCGCGTGCTGCTCGAGACCGCGACCGCGCAGGGCGAGGCCGGCCAGTCTCCGACAGGCAGCGAAGCCAACCTCGTGAAGCACGTCACGACGCGCAACGCGATCGCCGCCGTCGAGATCGGCCTCGAGCTCACCGGCAACCCCGGGCTCAGCCGCAAGAATCCACTCGAACGCCACTATCGCGACGTCCTCTGCAGCCGGATCCACTCGCCGCAGAGCGATGCCATCCTTGTGGGGGCCGGCAAGGTCGCCTTCGGGTCTTGACGCGCGCCGCACGACGACAACAAGTGCGGTCAAGCCGATAAGGCGTGATTGTTCATCTCGAACTCGGTCACGAGTCCACCAGACTCGGTCGGCCGTGCGCTGATCCTATTCGAAGGAGTCATACATCCGCCATCGAAAACGCGATGGTCACCCATCTTCTTCCGTACGACAATCGCGCCCACAGAATCCTCAGGGTACGCTCCAACGGGGGCGAAGCGAAGCCAGCGTCATGAGTCATCGACACCCCAATGCCTCAAAATAATCGCGTACTCCTGGCCGCACGTCCGCAAGGCGAACCCAGGCTGGACGACTTTCGCTTCGACGTGCAGCCTGTTCCCGAACCAGCCGAAGGTGAACTGCTGCTGCAAGTCGTTTTCGTTTCGCTCGATCCGTATGTCCGCGGGCGGATGAACGGCGGCAAGTCCTACGCAAAGACCCTCGAAATCGGTGACGTGATCGAAGGCCGGACCGTCGCCCGTGTGCTTGCGTCACGGAACCTGGGCTTTGCGCCTGGTGATTGGGTGCTCGGCCGTGCCGGTTGGCAAACCCACGTCCTTTCGAACGGCGAAGGCTTGCGCAAACTCGACCTGAGCGTGGCCCCCGCCACGGCTTGGTTGGGGGTGCTCGGCATGCCGGGCCTCACGGCGTATGCAGGCTTGCTCACGATCGGAAAGCCCAGGCCTGGCGAGACACTGGTCGTTGCGGCCGCCACGGGACCGGTCGGATCGGCGGTCGGGCAGATCGCGCGAATCCACGGCACGCGCACCGTCGGTATCGCGGGTAGCGAAGAAAAGCGACGAGCACTGGTGGGTGAGTTCGGCTTCGATGTGGCACTCAATCATCGCTCGCCAACGTTTGCAACCGAGCTGGCCGAGTCCTCTCCGAGGGGTATCGACGTCTATTTCGAGAACGTGGGTGGGCACGTATTCCGAGCGGTCTTGCCGCTGCTCAACGACTTCGCGCGTGTACCGGTGTGCGGCCTCATCGCGCACTACAACGCGACCTCCGAACCCTCCTCGGCTCCCGACTTGACCGCGGAACTTCTCGGTCGGATCTTACGCAACCGTCTGACGTTTCGAGGCTTCATCGTCAGCGACTTTGCCGACCAGCAGGCGGCATTCGAACGCGACATGAGACGTTGGATTGCTGAAGGTCGCGTCAAGTACCGTGAAGACATCGTAAACGGGCTGCATGCGTGTCCACAGGCCCTGATCGGCCTGCTGCGCGGAACCAACTTCGGTAAGCTGATCGCTCGCTTGAGCGACGGCTGACTTCTTCGCTGCACTACTTGGTCCGAGATACAAAGGAAAGGCACATGGCAATAAAAAGACGTCGGCTCGGGACCACCGGTCTTACAGTCTCGGAGATTTGCTTGGGCACCATGACGTTCGGGTCGCACGCGGACGAGGCGACGAGCGTGCGGATTCTCGACAAGGCGTTCGACGCCGGCGTCGACTTTTTGGACGTGGCCGAGGTGTATCCGGTGCCTCCGAAACCGGAATACGCCGGGCAGAGCGAACTCATTGTCGGCAAATGGCTCAAGGACAAGCCGCGTGACTCGATCGTGATCGCGACCAAGGTCGCCGGCCCAGGAGGCGGGTGGTTCGTGCCGCCCGTTCGCGGCGGCAGGACTTCGCTCGATCGGCACCACATCGAACGGGCGGTGGAAGGAAGCCTCAAGCGACTGGGCACCGACTACATCGACCTCTACCAAACCCATTGGCCGGACCCGGAGCTTCCGATCGAAGTGACGCTCGAGGGGCTCGATCGCGTCATCCGTGCCGGAAAGGTACGTTACGCGGGCGCGAGCAACGAGACGGCGTACGGTTTGACCAAGGCGCTCTACGCGAGCAAGAGCTTGGGGCTACCCAAGTACGAGACCATTCAGAACAACTTTTCTCTCCTCAACCGTCGCTTCGAAGACGAGCTGGCCAATGTCTGCCGACGCGAAAAGGTCAGCTTGATTCCTTACAGCCCGATCGGCGGGGGTGTGCTCAGCGGCAAGTACAGCGGCGGAAAGTGGCCGGAGCCCGCTCGTTTCAGTACCTATCGCAACAACCCGGCTCGCGGGCAAGCGATGACCAAGCGCTTCGTGAACGACAGGACCCTGGCAACCACCGAGCGGGTTTCGAAGCTCGCCGCCGAGCTCTCCGTCTCTCCAGTGACCTTTGCTGTCGCCTGGAGCCTCTCGCATGATTTCGTAGGCTCCTCCATCGTCGGCGCCACCCGCGTCGAACAGCTTGACGAGATTCTTGCCGCGAGCGAGCTGACGATTCCTTCCGAGCTACTCGGGCGGGTCGACGAAATCTCGCGCGAGATTTTGTACCCGATGGGATGAGTTGGCGGTCGAGCGCCCGGGAGGCTTCTCGAGCGCCGTACAAAGGACAGTTCGAATCGGCTGCCCGGACGTTGTCAGCTCCCGCCGGAGCTCGGCGCGGGAAGAGCCCTTTGGTTGTAAAGGAGCTTCGTCCGCCTCTCGATCTCTTCGGGAGCGAGTTTGGAGAAGTCTTCGACCAGATCGGCGCCGACCGCGAGACCCCGCTGCACCGCCGGCCGCGCGCTCAGCTCTTCGAACCAACGCTTCACGTACTTGAACTCATCGAGTTCTTGCTGCTGCGCTTTCCAGTTGACGACCCACGGGTAGGAGACCACGTCTGCGATCGTGTACTCGGCGCCCGCGAGGTAGCGGCGGTCGTAAAGACGGTTATTGAGAACCCCGTAGAGCCGGTTCACTTCGTCGCTGAACCGGCGAATCGCATAGGACTGGTCGCCCTGCTTCGTTCCGAGGCGCAGGAAGTGGCCGAGCTCCCCCGTCTTGGGGCCCTGATTGGCCACTTGCCATACGACCCATTGGGTGATCTCGTAGCGCCCTCGCAGGTCCTTCGACCAGAGCTTGCCTGACTTCTCGGCGAGATAGAGCAGAATCGCGCCCGACTCGAAGATGGAGAGGGGCGGGCCTCCGGCGACCGGGTCGTCGTCGACGAGCAGAGGCATCCGATGATTCGGGTTCAGCGCCAGGAAGCTCGGCTGGAACTGGTCCCCACGCCCGATGTTGCAGGGGACAATCCGGTACTCGAGGCCCGCCTCCTCGAGGAAGATCGTGATCTTTTTTCCGTTTGGGGTCGGCCAAAAATGGAGGTGGAGCAAGGCTTGCCTCGTGTGGTGTTCTTCGACCTACGCGCCCCCGCCCAGGGGCAGGAACGGGCGACTTTGAGCTTCCCTCGGCCTCACAGCGACCGCAAGTCGTAGGCCCGCCTATGCCGCGCCGAGCGTGGCCTCGGCCCCGGGCTCGCGCCCTAGACCACGCCCCGCATCGCGCCGCCGAACCTCCTCCCGCACCCGCGGAATGAGCTCGCGTCCGAAGTCGATCGCGTCGTCGTACGGATCGAACCCCCGGATCAAGAACGTCGTCACGCCGATGTCGTAGTAGTCGAGCAGTGCCTGCGCGACGGTCTCCGCCGACCCGACCAGAGCCGTGCTGTTACCCGGCGCACCGAGCTCTTTGGCGATCGCGGTCCAGAGCGCACGATCGTGACGCGCGCCCTTCTCGGCCGCGGCGAGGAGCCGCTGACTGCCGACGGATTTGTTGCCACTCGCGACCCACGACCGGAAGGTCGACCCCGCCGCGGCGGTACCGGCCTTGATGGCCTCGAGTATTCGATCTGCGCGGGCCCACGCGAGATCGTCGGTTGCACCCAGGATGGGCCGGAACGACACGCTGATGCGCGGCGGTTCGGAGCGACCGGCAGCCTTCGAAGCCGCCCGGATGCTGTCAATTTGTTGCTTCGTTTCGGCAAGGGGCTCGCCCCAGAGCGCGTAGACGTCGGCGTGCTTCGCTCCGACGCGATAGGCCGTCTCCGAGGAACCGCCGAAGTAAAGCGGGATGCTCCGCCGCTGGAACGGCCGCACCGTGGGCGCGTAGCCCTCGACCCGATAGAAGCGCCCCTCGAAATCGAACGGCGCGTCGGCCCCCCACGCACGCCGGACGATCTCGAGGTACTCGTCGGTCCGCGCATACCGGTCGTCCTTGCCGAGGAAGTCGCCGTCGCGGCGCTGCTCGGCGTCGAGGCCGCCGGTGATGATGTGGACGGCCGCTCTTCCGTTCGAAAAGTGGTCCAGCGTCGCGAGCTCGCGCGCGGCGACGGTCGGCGCCCGGAAGCCGGGGCGATGCGAGACCAGCATCGACAAGCGCTCGGTGTGGGCCGAGGCGTAGGCAGCGACTTGAGAGCCCTCGGGGGCGACGGAGGCGGTTCCGATCAGCACGCGATCGAAGCCCGCGTTTTCGTGCACTTGGGCGAACCGACGCACGTAGCCGCGGTCGATCGTGAATTCGCCGGGGCCCCCGAACGCTTGAAGATCGGACCCCCGACGGTGAAAGATCATCCCGATGAATTCGACGGGCATGGTGCGGCCTTCCGTTCGTTGAGACGGCGCACGGAGCCACACCGGGCGCTCCGCGCGCACGCTTTCCAAGCCAATCCATGCCGCGTCGCCCGCCCCGCCACAATCGAGTTTTTATCAAGGGTTGATTGAGTGACGCGCGCCGGCCCTTTCGTCCCTGCAAGTCTTCCCCGTAAGGGTGCCCCGCGCCGGTGCCCGTACAGGAAACGTCGCGCCGCGAGGTGCCGCTACCGCGAAGCGGGCGCGGGTCGCTTCGCCGCCGCGAGATCCGAGCGCAGCTCATCGGCGGTGCGCCTCGGACCGTAGCCGGGAGTGTCGCGTTGAATGCGCCAGCTCTCGCTGAGCGGACCCGCGTCGACCGTGTCGAAGCCGAATTGATTGAGGAGGCGCGTGACCGTCGACTTGGCGGCGGGGTCGTCGCCGGCGATGACGAGCGCGCGGCGGTTCTCGGTTCCGGCGGGCTGCCCGTGAGTCGTGAGCTCCGCGGCGTAGATGTGATTGAACGCCTTGACGACCTTGGACTTCGGTAGGTGCCGCTGAAGGAGCTCGGAGGTGGTCGCACGCTCTTCGTCGAGCTCGCGAATGTGGCCGTCCCGCTGCGGGTAGTAGTTGTTCGTGTCGATAACGACCTTGCCCGCGAGGGGCTCGACCGGGACGGTCCCAATATTCTTGAGTGGAATCGACACGACCACGAGATTTCCCGCAGCGGCGGCCTCCGCCGGCGTCGCCGCGCGCGCCTTCGGACCGAGTTCGCGTACGAGGTCGGTCAGTGTATCCGCGGCGCGCGAGTTGCTCAGCACCACATCGTACCCACTCTGGAGCGCAAGCCGCGCGACTTGGCTGCCGATTCGCCCTGCACCGATGATGCCTATGGTTGTCATGTAGCCAAGCTTGGCGCGACCGCGCGAGTGCGCAAGAGCCCGCGCCCGGATATCCTGTGCGTCTCTTCGCGCGAAGCGTCGATCGTCGACGGCTTATTCACGATCTTCATTGCACACTACTGCAATACTCGCTTGTCGGGCGGCCGCGGGCCGGGCCAAGGTCGACACTCGGTCGTCATGGCGAACAAGAGACACCTCAAGCTGGGACACATCATCGAAGGGGCGGGTCGGACCTGGACGGACTGGCGCCACCCCGCCGCCGAGCCGGGAGCGAGTACGAATTTCGGCTACTACAAGCGGCGCGCGCAGCTCGCAGAGCACGCGAAGCTCGACTTCATCTTCATCGCCGACAGTCTCTTCATCACCGAGAAGTCGAGCCCTCATTACCTGAACCGCTTCGAGCCTCTTACGCTGCTGTCGTCGCTCGCGGCCGTCACTTCGAACATCGGCCTCGTCGCCACCGTCACGGCCACCTACACCGAGCCGTTCAACTTGGCCCGTCAGGTGGCCTCGCTCGACCATCTGAGCGGCGGTCGAGCGGGGTGGAACGTAGTCACGTCGTGGCTCGACGGTACCGCGGCCAACTTCGGCCGGCCCGAGCACCTCGACCACGCGGTGCGCTACCGGCGCGCGGCCGAATTCGTAGAGGTCGTGCAGGGACTCTGGGATAGCTGGGAGGACGACGCACTCGTTCACGACAAGAAGAGCGGGGTCTTCTTCGAACCGAGCAAGCTCCATCCGCTGGACCACAAGGGCGAATTTTTCAGCGTGCGGGGACCGCTGAACATCGCCCGCTCCCCTCAGGGGCAGCCGCTGATCTTCCAGGCCGGATCCTCGGATGATGGCCGGAGCTTCGCGTCTCGGCACGCCGACGCGATCTTCGTCGGCCACGATGACATCGAAGAGGCCCGGGCCTACTACCGCGACGTAAAGGGGCGCGCTGCGGCGTTCGGGCGCGACCCTGCTGCGCTCTTCGTGCTGCCCGCAGTCGCCCCCGTCGTCGGGGGAACGGTTGCGGAGGCGGAGCGCCTGTGGGCGGAGCGGGCCGGCCTGGTGTCGATCGAAGCCGCCCTCCGGATGCTCGGTCGTAGCTTCAATGACTACGACTTCACGCGACACGAGCTCGACGCGCCATTCCCGTCTCTGGGTAGCGACGCGCTGAACAGTTCGCAGGGCGCGGTCGTCAAAATCACCCAGGCCGCTCGCGAAGAGGGGCTTACGCTGCGCCAGGTGGCTCTCCGGTTTGCGACGCCGCGGGGCAACTTCGTCGGCACGCCGGATCAAATCGCCGACAAGTTCGAAGACTGGCTGGCCACGGGCGCCTCCGACGGGTTCGTCGTGAGTGAGTCGCTGCCTGGCCAGTTCAAGAGCTTCGTCGAGACGGTCATCCCTCTACTGCAGCGAAGAGGTTCGTTCCGGAAGGACTACGAGGGCACGACCTTCCGGCAGAGCCTTGGCATCCCGGTTCCGACGAACCGCTACGCGCTCGCCCGCGGGCCGCAGCGTGTCGTCGCGTGATGCGATCGTGAGCCGTGTCTACTTCGAGCTACCATGCGCGCGCATACTGCGCGGGCGACGCTACTTTGACACCGAGCTCCTGCGCCGCCCGCCGCGGCCAATACGGATCGCGCAGCAGCTCGCGTGCGAGCAGCACCGCGTCGGCCTGTCCGGTCCGCAACGACTTGGTCCGCTTGGGCCGGCGCGACGATCATCCCGACGGCGCCGGTCGGTACGCCCGTCCGCAGGCGGATGGCGGCGGCGAACGACGTCTGATAGCCGGGGCCGAAGGGGATCGTCGCGGTGGCGACGTTCCCCCCGCTCGAAACATCGACAAGGTGAATCCCCTCGTTCTTGAGAGACTCGACGAGCGCGCAGGACTGGTCGAGATCCCAGCCGCCGTCGGTCCAGTCGGTCGCGGAGATCCGGAGAAGACGCGCCGTGCCCTCCGGGACGGCGTCGCGTACGGCGGCGACGACTCGGCGCACGAGACGCATCCGGTTCTCGAAGGAGCCGCCGTATTCGTCCTGGCGCCGGTTGCTGAGAGGAGAGAGAAACTCGTGGATCAGGTAGCCGTGGGCGGCGTGAATTTCGAGGACCCGGAAGCCCGCTGCGTAGGCCCTTCGCGCTCCGTCCGCGAAGGCGGTGACGACGGTGTCGATGTCGGCCGCCGTCATGGCCGGGGGCGTGGGGTATTCCGACGCGAAGGCGACCGCACTTGGCGCCACCGTCGGCCAGCCGCCGTGTTCGGCCGAGAGTTCTTTGCCGCCTCGCCACGGAACTGCGGTGCTCCCCTTGCGCCCGGCGTGTGCGAGCTGCATACCGGCAGCAGCGCCCTGCTCGGCGATGAACCGGGCGATCGGGGCCCAGGCATCGGCTTGCGAGTCCAGCCAGATGCCCGAGTCCGCGGGCGAGATCCGGCCCCGCGCCTCCACGGCCGTCGCCTCGGCCAGCACGAGCGCGGCGCCGCCCACCGCGCGGCTCCCGAGGTGGACCAGGTGCCACGTCGTCGGGTGACCTTCGTTGGCCGAGTACTGGCACATAGGCGAGACGAAGATCCGGTTTTTGAGCCGGATTCCGCCGAGTACGAGCGGGTCGAAGAGGTGCATGAAGTGTTGGATGCCGGCTCCAGAAGCGCAGTTCTGGCTTACCGCCGGCGTGCCCCGTATGAAAAACGTCCAAAACGTGGGAGAACTCGATAATGGCCGGTCTAAGCCTGAATCTCGATACACCCCATCTCGCTCGCCTTTATGAAGACGCGAGCTCCGAACGGCAGTTCAAAGCCGGTAAGCTTCTCGTAAAAAAGCTGGGCTTGCGGCCGGGAGACCGTGTCCTCGACGTCGGCGGAGGCACCGGCTTGCTGGCGGAGTACGTGGCGGGGATCGTGGGGACCGAGGGTTCGGTCGTGGCGATCGACCCGTTGCCGCTGCGCATCGAGATCGCTCAGCGGAGGGCTCGCCCGAATCTCGTCTTCCGCGTCGGCGACGCCTACAACCTCGGGGGGTTCGAAGACGCGGGCTTCGACGCAGTGTATTTGAATGCGGTGTTTCACTGGCTGTTCGAGAAGAGGGGCCCCCTGCGGCAGTTTCATCGGATCCTGCGAGCAGGCGGGCAGCTCGGCATCACGACCGGTTCGAAGGACCACCTTGGGCCGATGCAGGCCATTCGAAAGAAGGTACTCGCCCGCGAGCCGTACGCCCGCTATCCCGAATCTCGCGCGGGGGTCGCCGAGAGGGTGAGCGCGGACCAGCTCCGCGCTCTGCTCGTCGAGGCTGGCTTCGAAATCCGCGTGATCGAGGTGGCCCCGAGCATCATCGTTCACGCGTCCGCGGATGCCGCCATCGACTTCTCCCAGGCGAGTTCGTTCGGCAACTTCCTCGGTCATCTGCCCGACGAGCTGCGGCGGTTGGCACGCGACGAGATCCGTACGGAGGTCGAATCGTTCCGTACTCCAGAAGGGATTCGTTTCGAGAGTGCGCGGATCTTCGCCGTCGCCGTCAAGCGCTGAAGGCCGATAACTCGGGTTGCGTGCGCAGAAACGGGTAATCCACGTAGCCTTTGTCGCCACCGCTGTAGAACGTCGACGCATCCGGAACGTTCCAGGGAGCACCGAGGCGAATCCTCTCCACGAGGTCAGGATTGGCAATGAACCCGACGCCGAAAGCGACGAGGTCGGCTGCGTTCTCTGCGACGGCTGCCCGGGCCGTCTTTCCGTCGAAACCCCCGCACAGGACGAGGGGGCCTCGGAATGCCTGGCGCAACAGAAGCGCCAGACGACGGTCGTTTGCGGTTTCGACGGGCTCGATCAAATGAAGATAGGCGATGCGTCGCCGGCTCAACTGCTCGGCCACGTATCGAAAGGTTCCCGGCGGGTCGGAATCGTCGGTACCGTCCGCCGTGGCATGTGGCGAGATACGGACCCCGACTCGATCCACCCCGATCTCACCGGCAACCGCGTCGACGACCTCGAGCAAGAACCGGGCGCGCCCCACGAGGGAGCCCCCATAAGGGTCGGCGCGGTGATTCGCGCTATCGCGGAGAAACTGATCGATGAGGAAGCCGTTCGCGGCGTGGATTTCGACACCATCGAAGCCGGCCCTCCGTGAATTGACGGCGGCGCCGACAAACTCCCGGACGAGCCCGGGGATCTCCTCGACGTCGAGACGCCGAGGAACGGGGAACGGCTTCGGCCCCGTCGGGGTGCTGAACTCCCCTTTCGCCGCGACCGCGGACGGTGCAGCGGGTAACCCTCCACGCGGAAGGCGGGCAGGGTCTGCCTTCCGACCCAGATGGAAGAGCTGCTGAAAGATCAGTCCGGATGCGTCATGCACGGCGTCGGTGACGACGCGCCAGCCGGCCACTTGCTGATCGTTGTGAATCGCGGACGTTCCCGCGCGACTCACGCTGTCGGGCGATACGTGCGTCGCTTCGGACACGATGAGCCCCGCGGTCGCCCGCTGCCGGTAGTAGAGCACCATCCGGTCGGTAGGGGCGCGCGTGGCCGTATCCGCTCGCGCGCGCCCGAGCGGCGCCATCACGATCCGATTCGGGAGCTCGACCGATCCGACGCGCAGGGGATCGAAGAGAGACGTGGCCATGGCATCCTCTCCTGCAGCTCTCAGCGTCCGCCGCGCGCGCCGTCTACGGTCGCATTCCCGCCACCCTGAGAAGTCGAGCTGAACGACTTCGTCCAGTCGGACGCGACTTGAGGCCGTGCCTCGGCCGCCTGCAGGCACTCGTGCAGAATTCCGTAGTACCGCGACGTGGCGTCCGCCCCGAGCAGGAACGGATTCGGCTGCCCGGGCAGACGCGCTCGAGCGCTCGCGAGGCGTGCGAGCCCTCCGTCGGCGAACACGTGCGTATTCAAGAATCCCGGTTGCGCCCGCCGCGCGGGTGATTTCTGCGAACCTTTGCACCGACGCATCGTATTTCCTGAGCCCTCCCGTCCGCTCCGTCGGCTCGAGCGACGGGGGAAACGCCACGCTGCCGTAGAGGGAGAGGGTGTAGCGCTTGCCTCCCTCGGTCACGGGAACGATTGCCGACACAGTTCCGGGCGTGTGTCCGGGCGTGAGGTACAGCGTGACGGTCTTGTCGCCGAGGGTGATCTGCTGTCCATCGGTGATCGCGATGTCGTGGCGCGGAATCGGGTGGTCCTTCACTTCGAGCGCATCCGTGGGCGCCTTCTCGATGAGGTCCCAGTCCGGCGCGCCCAAGGCGATCCGCGCACCGAACTCCTTTTGAAGATAAGAAGCACCCCCGAAGTGATCCCAGTGCCCATGGGTGACCACGACGTACTTGATCTCCGAGGGCTTGAGACCCAGCTTCCGGAGACCGGGCACAAGGTGCTGCGCGGCCTCCTCCGCGCTGCTGCTCGAGTCGAAGAGGATGAGCCCCGCGCTCGTGCGGACTACGAGCACCCCCACGAACTCGTTGCCCACGTAATAGAGGTCGTCGAAGATACGCGTGGGCTCCACCCACTTCGATGAGCCCGTCGCCAGGGCCTTGCGGACCACATCACCCGAGTCCGCGCGGCAAAGAAAGAGCGGCGCCGTCAGCTCGTCCTTGGCCAGAGCCGTCGCAGCCCGCACGTGCCCGGCAGCGGCTGGAGGGTCGGTTGCGCTCGGCGTCGTGACGTCTGCAAGCGCCGTCGGCCCTGAGCCGTAAGCTCCGAGAATCGCCACCGTCAAGCAAGAACAGATTGTCCGAAGCGAATCGATTCTCATGGTGTCCGGCTCCCCTGGCGTTCAGATCTTCAGGTTGAAAAACACGTTGATGAATCGGGGAGGGTTGTACGCGTAGTACCAGAGCGGGTACTGCCCCGCGTTCGTCGGCGCGTAGCCCCCACCCTGAAACCGGCGAAGGTCCAGGATGTTGCTGCCCGATAGGCCGGCCGTCCACATCTCCGATTCCGAAGTGTAGCTCGCAATTCCGTTCAGGAAGGCCTGCGCTCCTACGTGCAGCTGCGCAGTGTTGTAGATATCGAGATAGTGGCCCGATTCATAGGGGACGTCCGCGCCGATGCGCCAACTACCCGGCATTGTGATTGGCAGTCGCCAATTGGCGTTGGCGGCCACTTGCCAGGTGGGGGCGAGCGGGAACTGGAGGCCGATTAGCGTCTTACGCCCAGCAACGTTTGCCGGGAGCTGACTGGTGAAAGAGTCGTAGCCCGTCTCGAGATATGCCCCCGATCCGCCGATGACGAAACCGCGGAAAGGATTGAGCGCGAGCTCGAGCTCCCCGCCGTAGGTGTGCGCGTCCCCCGTGTTGATGAGCGAATTGACGGGCGCACCGAGGGCTCCGGGGCTGGTCGCTCGAGCCTGATATTGACTGATGTCGTTGTAGTAGACGGCGAGGTTCGCCGTGACGTGGTTATCCAAGAAGGCCGATTTGAGGCCAGCCTCGTATGTCGTGATGATCTCGGGCTGGTATGGCGTAAGCGAGCCGTTTAGGGTCGTGGCCCGGAGATCGTAGCCGCCGCTCTTGAAGCCTTGTGCGAAGCTCGCGTAGGTCAGGATGTCGTTGGTCGCTTGGAACTGGGCGCCCACCTTCGGCGTGAAGGCCGAAAAGGTCCGCGTCGGCGCGTTGGCGTCAAAGCTCGTCGCGCTTGGCCCAAAGAGAGTTCCGAAGAGGGCTGGGTTGGCGTTGCCCGGGAGCGGGTAGATGAGGGGCGTGTTGTTTTGCTGCTCACCGATGTTGGTGAAGCTCCGGACGTCCGCCGTGTACCGGGCGCCGAGCGTCACGGCGAGCTCCTTCGTGACCTTGTAGTCCGCTTGACCGAAGACGGCGTAGCTCTGCGTGTACAGGCGACTGTCGTCGTGCTGGATGATCCCGAAGTCGTTGACCGGAGCTGCGGCGGACTGATTGACTCGATTGTTGTGGAAGAACTCGTTGAAGTAATAGAACCCCGCGACGAAGTTGAGGCGATCGAAGTCTCCATTGATACTGAGCTCTTCGGTCTCGTAGTTTTCGTTGAACCCAGCGTAGCTATCGCCTTTGAGGTAGGTCGTGCCGCTGTTGTCGTAGTAGATCGGCCCGTGCATGCCACGCACTGCGGTGACCGATTTGAGCGAGATCGCCTCACTCAATTCGTACTTGAACGTCAACGAGGTCCCATAGACGGTCGTATCGTTGTCCGGGACCCGGTTCACCCACGAGAGGGACGGATTGGTCGGCTCGCCGGAGGGGATGCCATTGGGCTGGTTGACGGGCGTGTAGTACGAAGCGGTCGAGCGATCCCACATGGCGTCGCCCGCTAACGTGGCGCTCAAGCGCTCCGACAGCTGGCTCTTTAGCTTTACACGGGTCACCCAGATATCCATGTTGTTGACCCACTGAGCGAGCGGAACATCCCACGTGTAGCCTTGGCGCTCGTGGCGAACGACGGAAACGGACGCGTTGAGCGCATCGTTGGGTAAAACCGCTCCGCTGGCGCGAGCCCGCACGTCGACGTTCTGGTAGTTACCCAGCGCGACGTCGAGCGAGAAGGTGTGCTCCGCGGTCGGATCCTTCGTAATGAAACGGATCGCGCCCGCCGCGGAGTTTCTTCCGTAGAGCGTGCCCTGCGGCCCGCGCAGTACCTCCACGCGCTCGAGATCGGGAGTATCGTAAATGGACCCAACAGTTCTCGCGAGGTAAACGTCATCGACGTACACCGCGACAGCAGGTTCAGGATACGTGTCAATCTCGCCGATGCCACGCATCGAATACGTCTGGGTGGTCAGTGCGGTCGACGTCAGCGGCGCGAGAAGGCCAGGGACCTTCCCGTTCAAGTCACGGAAGGTCGAAATTTTTTGCTGTTGAATAGTGTCCTGACTGAACGCGGTGATGGAGATCGGTGTCTTTTGCAACGTATTCGAGCGTCGCTGCGCGGTGACGGTCACGGCGGCAAGGGACGACTCCTGGGTGGCGCCACCGTCCTCCGTGACGACGGGGGTTGCTACGAGAGGCGCCCCGGGCGCGTTCACTCCGCCATCGGCGGGTTCGCCTCCGTCGGTCGAAGGCGCCGAGCTCTCTGGGCGAGCAACCAGTCCGGCCCCCGCGTCCGCGACGGGGGTTGGCGCGGCGGGCGGGGAGACTCCCGCGTCGTCGCCACGGGTGGTCGTCGGAGCGCCAGCGTCGTCGGTGATCGGGCTGGCGTCGGCTCGCGCAGCGGTTGCAGCGAGCAATGACGAACCGGCGTACAACGCAATGACGAAGAAGAATCTGATTCGAAGTGACATGTGACGCATTCTCGTTTGGATGAAGTACAAGGGAGCGGCTGGGTTACGCGGTCGACTCGGTGGCCAGACGCAGAGCGCCAACCCGGAGTCAGCGCCGCCGGTTTCGCCGCCGCGCGTGATAAAGGCCAGCCACCGCAGCCCCGAGCAGGATCGTGGGTGACGAATCTCGGAGCCTCGCGCGTACGACGCTGCAGGAGAACCCGTCGTGATCTTCGTTCTCGCCCCACGTTGGGTATTGCCCCAGCGTGAGCAGCCCTTCTCCGGCGTCGAACCCCTTCCACGGCGGCGGCGGCGCTGCGTCGGTCGTCGCCGCATCGACCGGAGCGCCGTCTCCCAAGGACGCAGCTGCCTCAGCATCCGTGGATGTCTCGCCCGACGCGTCAGTCTCGCTCGATTCGTCGCCCAGCGCGGCCTCGTTGGGCGCGCTCCCGTCATCCGACACTTCGGCGTCGTCCGTCGCGCCTTCGGTGGATGCCTCGGCCGCTCCGTCGACGAGTGCGTCCGGCGCGAACGTTGTTCCGCCGTCGTCGGACACTGCGCCGGCCTCCCCGTCGGCGAACGCAGCGACCGGCGCCAGTGCCAGCGCAATGAACACCGCCACTTCCGTCGTTCTGAAGATCGCGATACGCGGTGCGGGCGGAGTCATGCCTACGCAGTGTGGTCTTTTGCCTCCGAAGCCTCTCTGCATGGCGTCCGTCATTACGTCGGCGCCATCTGCTATACAAGATTAATCGATCGGAATTCAGGTTGTATTTTGTAATAACGTGCGTTGAGCGAATCGAATTGTGTGAACAGGGAGTGCGGGCGTGCCTTTGGCAACGCCTTCTTGGCCGGAGGCGGCATTGACGCGCGCCTCGGCGCTTCAACTGTCCGGCTGGAGGTCGTCACCCGAGCCCCATCGTCGGCCGCGATTGCGCGACGTGCGCCCACGAAAGACCAGACTTCCGCGCGCGAACGCCTGACCGATCGAAGCGAGAGAGCCCGATTTTGGCGAACAAGGACGCCAAGGGCCACGTTCGCGATTGGAGCCAGCGAGGAAGGGCTGGCCCGGGTCCTCACGTTTGGCGCGAGAGGCGGCCTCCGCCGCCGCCCGCTCACTCGCTGGCAGTTAGCACCGACAGTTTGGTTACGCCTGCCCGGTCTACTGCGCTCATGGCCTTTGCGACGAGACCATAGTTGACGTCCTGGTCGGCGTTCAGGTGGACCGAGATGTCCGGGTCTGATCTGTGCAAATCGGCCAAGCGCCCCTCGAGATCGTGCAGCTCGACCGGCGTGCGATCCAGGTAGATCTTGCCCTGGGCATCGATGCTGACGTTTACGGAGCGCTTTGGCTCGATCGGTGAGGTCGTATTGGTCTGCGGGAGGTGGACCTTGACCGCGTTGTTGAGCAGGGGCGCCGTCACGATGAAGATGACGAGCAACACCATCATGACGTCGACCAGCGGGGTGACGTTGATCTCACTGAGGACTTCGGCGGACTCGCCTTGCGATTGGATTGCCATCAGGCCGTCGCCTCCCTCTGAACGGAAATCCCGCGTTCGTGCGAACGCTCCCGCTCGCTCGAGTTCGTGAATGTGCTCACGATCGCTCCGTTCGTGAAGGCGGCGGCGAGATCTTCGAGATCGGCGCTCAGGCTCTTGAGGCGCCTCGTGAACACGTTGTAGGCGAGGACTGCTGGCACCGCGACGGCGATGCCGAAGCCCGTCGCGACGAGTGCCTCGCCGATGGGCCCGGCCACCACGTCCAAGCTCGCGGAGCCCAAGCTACTGATCCTTCCGAGCGCATGGATGATCCCGACCACCGTGCCGAAGAGACCCACGAACGGCGAGGTCGTGCCAATGCTCGCGAGGACGGCGAGACCCGACTCCACTCCGCGCCTCTCACGCTGGATCTGCCGATGCAACTCGCGTTCAAGAAGATCGCGGCGCACCTCGATGTCCTCGCCGCGTGCGCCGACGTTGCTGGATGTGTCCTCCCACGTCGCGAGGCCAGCCTGGGCGACGCGCACCGCCGGTCCCGACTGATCTTTGAGGGCTTCGGCCGACGGAAGGCGGTCGAGTCTCCCCACGGCCTGCGTGAAGCGCGCATTTTGACTCGACAGGCGCCACTGGTGGACCGCTTTGACGAGCACAACGGTCCACGTCAGGGCAGAGAATAGGACCAGGACGCCAAGGGTTCCTTTGACGATCCAGTAGGTTACTACATCCGACATTGTTACTCCTCGTCGAGCAGCCGGCGTTTTCCTTGAGATTTGCCGTTTGAATTCAGTTCGAGCCTAGCGTCCAGACAGACGGTGCTGTGGCCACCGCGCACTGCTGAGCATGACATGCCGTGTCCACTCTGCCGATCTGACGTTCACGATAGTGAACACGGCCAAGCTCTGTCCAGCGAAAAGGCGGCGCACTTTATCGTATTTGCCTTTTCCGCAGACCAATGAGAAACGGTCATATAAGGGCCGATTCGGCCAATTCATGCACCAGCGTCCGTGCCGGCTTCCCCAAGAGTCCCAGCGTCGAGCCCTGCGTCCGCGTCGGTTCCGGTGTTTGCGTCGGCGTTCGCGTCAGGTGCCTCTCCCGCTTCCGCTGCGTTCGCGGCATCCGCGCCCGCGTCGGCATTTGCGTCCGCATCCGCGTCGGCAGTTGCGTCCCCGCCCGCGTCGGCACTTGCGTCCACACCGGTGCCAGCACTTGCGTCCGGCCCCGTGTCGGCTCCACCATCGACGCCCCCTTCGGGGGCGCCGTCACCGGTCACGCTGCCGTCACCGGTCACGCTGCCGTCACCGGTCACGCTGCCTTCGGCGGCGCCGTCGCCAGTCACGCTTCCCTCGGCGGTTGCGCTGCTATCCGCACTCGAACCATCGAGCGCGCCCCCTTCGGGCGCCCACTGGACGTTGTCGGGGTTGTCGCACGACGCGCACACGACTGCCAACGCGACGACGACGACGATGCCGCGCTTTTCCATCCTAGAACTCATAGGGCAATGCCTTTCTTACCGAATGGGTCTCAGTCCTGATACTTCAGCGTGAAGAGGACGGTCCGGGGATCGGCGAAGTTGTAAAAGAGGATTCCGCTCGACGGGGTGTACGATGCCGACACCGGCTTCTGACTGTTGAGTAGATTGCGGCTCGATAGCGTCGCAAGGAAGTGGTCGTTCTCGGACGTCCAGCTGAGCGTGCCGTTTACGAACGCCTGCTCCGGGTACTGGTCTTGCGGCCGCGCGAGCGCGCTGCTGTATGCCTTGTCGGACCACTCGACATCACCTCCCAGTCGGACATATCCGGGCACGGGCAGCGGGATGTCGAGCGTCCCTGCCACGACGAAATTCCATCGCGGAGCGTTGATCAGCGGATTGCCGCCGCAGTTTACGCCGGGTCCTCCGCAGTTGTTGTACGTGTTGTAATACGCGTCGAGGTATCCGCCGCTCGCTTGCAGCGAGAGGCCGAATGGCAGCCTAGCCTCGGTTTCGGCCTCGAGGCCCGCGCTGGTCGCCTTGCCTGCATTGCCGCGGATCGAGTTGCCCGGATACTGGGGCTCCGTATAGGAGACCTGCAGGTCGGTGTAATTGTCGTAAAATGCAGCGAAGTTGGCGCGCAGGTGGTGGTCGAGCCAGTCGCTCTTGAGCCCGAATTCGTAGTTGTCCACGTACTCGGGATTGAATGGCGTCTCGGCCAACACAAGAAGCGTGGCGCGGTTGTCGAATCCACCAGCCCGGAATCCACGCGAGTACGTGATATAATTGAGAAAGGTCGGCGTCCATTGAGCCGTCAGCGAGGCTTTCGGCGTCAGTCCGGCCCAGGACTTCGACGCTTCTCCCGCGATCGAGTTCGCCACCGCGAGCTCCTGGAGGTTCAAGACGTAGTTGTGGAAGGCGAACGTCTTCTCCTCGTACGTGCCTCGAAGACCACCGGTCAACGTGAACAGACTGAGAAATTTCAGGTCGGCCTGACCGAAGATCGCATACGCATTCGTCGTCGTTGCGTTGTGCGCGCGCAAGAACGCGTAGTTGGAAGGGTTGATCGTTGGGTCCGTGTTCATTGCGTTCTTGCGGCTCTCTCCGTCGCGTTGCACGAAAAAGCGCTCGTGCAAGTAGAAGAGTCCCGTCGCGAAGTTCAGCCAGCCGTAGTCGCCGTTCAGCTGCAGTTCGTCGGTCTGATAGCCGTCCTCGTAGTGAATCAGGTTTCGCTGGACTAGCGCCGCGACCCCTGCGTTGTCGAACCATACGGGGTTCTGGTCGAAGCCGCCGCCGGCGCTTATGAGCTTGAGGTTGACTTCCGGCGATGCCTTGTAGATCGCGCGGATCGAGGCACTCCCCTGGTCGAGGTCATTCCGCGGCTGCAGCCCCGAATACGAGCTGGTCGGCGAAAAGCCGGGGCACTCCCAGCCGGGGGTCGTCGTCGGGCAGCCCGGCAAGACGGTTGGCTGCGTCGCAGGGATATACGCGCGCGTGTCGCTGCGGTCGATCATGCCGTTGAGCGTCGCCTGGATGTCCCAGGCGTCGGCGGGCGTCCATCGGATCTTCACGCGGCCCTGGTTGACGCCGATGCGGTTGACGTCCTGCTGAAGTGTCGGATCGTAATCGATGCCGTCCCGGCGATGATCCATGAAGGATGCGCTCACGTAGAGTCGATCGCGGACGATCGGTCCGCTCACCGACGCGATGGCTTTGACCGTGTTGAAGGAGCCGTAGGTGACTGAGTCCAATGTATGAAACTCGTTCGACGGGTCGGCCGAGATGATTCGTATCGCACCCGCGTTGGTGTTCCGGCCGTAGAGCGTTCCCTGCGGTCCGCGGAGGACCTCGACGCGCTGAATGTCGGCGAAGTCGGGCATCGACGCGATCTGGCGCGGTTGGTACACGTCGTCGACATAGATGGCGACGACCGGCTCCTGTATCGGGTCCGTCTCTCCGATTCCGCGCAGGGCGTAAGTTTGCGTCGTGTAGCTGATGTTTGCGCGCGCGATCGCGAGATTGGGCACCTGGCCCGCGAGGTCCCGCAGCGAACCGATGTCGCGATCTTGCATGACAGTCGGGCTGAACGAGGTAATCGCGATCGGCGTCTGCTGCTGGACTGTGTTGTGGTGCTCGGCCGTGACGACGACGTTCTCGAGCTGCGTGGTCGTTTCCGGCCCGCCGTCGCCGGCAACCTCGGCGTCTCGCTCGACGCCCGGCTCGGGCGCCGTGGGCTCGGGTGCCGCGTCTGCGACCGGCCGCGCGGCGTCCGGGCGGTCGTCTGGAATTGCCGGGGAGGCATCTGCTTCGGACTGTTGCGGCGCCCCCCCGTCGGGGGGCGGCGGGGTCTGGGCGCCGGCGCTGCGGGACGCAATGGCCAGCATCGAGAACCCCAATGCCGTTAGGATGCACAGACGCATTGAATTGCGGATCACTGACGGTCCTTTCTGGATGATGCGCGCCTGGTCTCGAGCACATCGCCGCGACGCGGATCGTCGCAGGCACTCCGCCCACGCATTCCGCAATATACAGAGGTTGAGTCCGGGCGGTGTCGAGACGAAAAGGCCAAGAGCCCGTTGACAATTCATTGATGTGTGGAGGTTGCAGATAGTCAATATTGGAGGCTCGCGCGGACGGCCGTGTTCATGGCGCGGAATCGGGGTACCAGAACGACAGATGGCAGGCTTCGCAGGCGGCGTCGATCGCTCCTCCGGCCTGCAGAAGGGCGGCCGGGTCCCTCGCGTCGATCGCGTGGAGTGCCGAGACACTCGTTTCGTGCAGTGCGTTGGCGAACGCGCGGAGAGTATCGGGGTTCGCGTCGATCCGTCTCTGCGCTTCCGCCGAATCGAGTTCGCCCGCCGCTCGAGCGGCGACGTACTTCGCAGTGACTCGGCGGCCTTTCATGGCGATTAGGTTGCTCGCTTCTGCCAGCGTGATGGCCCGACGCCGTAGCTCGAGCCACTCGTCGTCGGTGCGTGGCTGGCGCTCCTCGAAGCCTTCCTCGTTGGTGATGCTGGCGACGGATGCCCAGAGCGCATCGGCCGCCGGATCGATCTCCGAGTCCATCAGCTCCACGAGCGTCGCCGCCGGCTCGAATGGAAGCTCGCGGTCGCGCGCTCGATCCGATGCGGACGTGCAGCCGGCAAGCCCATTCCCGGCGACGAGCGGCGAGCAGACGACAAAGATAGCTCGCGCGCGAAGACTGAGGATCATCGCACGGCCCGAGGTGGCGACCGGCATTAGTGAAGTCCCGGCCGCTCGGCGTCCCGGAGGTTGGACGTGAGGACTTCCCCGGTCTCGAGGCGCTTCGCCTGCTTGAAGGCGCCGCCTTGTGATCCGTCGCGGAGCGGATGAATTTCGATCTCGATTGGCTCGTTGGCTTTGAACGAGTGCTTCGACCAGCCGACGCGGGTGAGATTGCCGGGGCTCGTCAGTTCGGCCCACCAGACCGGCCTCGGATCCCCTTCCTTGGCCGGATCGACGGAAAACCACAGGATGACGTGGGGGTTGGTCCACAGGAACTCTTTCACCGACCCCTTGAACGAAATGGCCTTCGTGAAGTCGAACATCGCGAACGAATGGTGAGCGACCGAATCCGCCTCCAGCAAGGTCAGGCTGGCGAACGTGAGGACTGCGACGAATATCTTCTGCAACCATCGGGTCATTTCTGAGCTCTCTTCGCCGTCGGGTTGGCTGGGGCGGGCTGCGCGCGACCGGGCGTGGCGGACGGGACTGGGTTGCCGTCCTCCGTCTGCGGCACAGGGACGAACACGTGGTGGCCGTCGGCGTCGACCTGTGGGCTGAAGAAGCCCTGCTGGCAGACACCCTCCACGACATCAAACTTGTGCGACCGCTGACGGAAGTACCGTCGTTGCGTCTTCCAAGGACGGCTCAGCAGGTGGGGTGCCTCGATTTCGAGGTCGTCGGCGAGGATGTCAGGCTCCATGAGGTGAAACCGCTCGACGACGTGAAGATCGCCGTCGTTGGGCAGACCGACAGCCTCGCTTACTGCGAGGAAGGTCTGAGGGAGGACGGCGACCGTATCGACGACCAGGGTGTCGTTCTCCCAGTGTCCGATCGAGTGCCCGTGGAACGAGAGGTCCGGGTCTTGCGGATGCGCGCGGCCGTCGGTGTAGATACGGCGGATGCGATTGCCATCCGATTCGCCCAAGATTGTGACCCGCCCCGGCGAGAAGAGGAATTCGAGCGCGTTGTGTGTGATGAGCATCCACGCCGGCATTCCTTCGGGGAGGCAGTTGACGAAAAGCCCTTTGGGATGACCTGCCTTCTCGAGCTCCCCGAGCCTGGCCACCTCCAGGGCGGCGTTCACGTCCCACGGAACCGGGTTGCTCTTAATCTGCGCATTCTGATCGGTGATGTTCGGGTTCCACGAGCCGTCCCAATCGGGGAGTTGCGCGAGCGCTCCCCAAGAAGCAGCCCGTTTCGGGTCCTCTTGCGGCGCCGCGGCGCCAGGGGCCAGGGAAGAGGCGCTCGGGGCCGCACTATCGACATCGACGGGTTCGTGCGCGCTCGTTGCCGGCGCGGGGAGTGCCGGCTGGCAAGCCCACGTCTCGGCCAGGAGGAGGGAAGCTGCCCAGTTAAAACCGCGGATCGCTCTCATGCTGCTCGTGCCACGAAGGTGGCAGAACCTAGCGCGGTCTGCGCGCCCGGAATATTGAGTTTTTCCAATATCGCTCTTTGAGCCCTCCTGGGCTATCCGACGCGACTCATTTCGCCGGGCGTCGCAAGCCCGAGCTGCCGTGCGCGGCGGCCCTTGGCTGCGGTCCTTCTTCCTGGCAGTGTCCTTCGTCAGTCGTGTCACCGATCAAGCTTTACGCACTCCGCTGGGCGCCCCACCGCGTGCGAGGCCTTGTGCGCGATTTGAGAGTGAGATGGGCGCTCGAAGAGGCGGGCCTGCCGTACGAGCAGCACCTCATCGGCCCCGAAGACCAAATGTCCGATTGGTATCGGGCCATACAGCCGTTTGGGCAAGTCCCGTCGTACGAGCAAGATGGGCAGGTTCTCTTCGAGTCGGGCGCCATTGTCTTGAATATTGCAGAGACGTCTGCCGCTCTGATGCCGCGGGACCGCGTGGGCCGTGCTCGGGTAACGTCCTGGCTCTTCGCCGCGCTGAACTCGATCGAGCCGCATGTGGTGAACCTACGGGAGATCGAGTTGCTCAAGCCTCCCGACGAGTCGCGTCGGGTTGCCGTGATCTCTGCGTCGAGCGCGCGGTTGGGGGACCTTTCGACATGGCTGGCGGCGCGCGACTACCTTGAGGCCCGCCGCTTCACCGCCGCTGACCTCCTCATGTCCACGGTTCTTCGCATCCTCCCCGACGGCGATCTGGGCACGCGCTGGCCTATTCTCAGCTCGTATCGGCAGCGATGCGAGGCGCGGCCTGCCTTCCGCAAGGCCCTTGCCGATCACGTGGCGTCGTTCGACGAGGGCTTCGGAGCCGCCGGCTGAACGGCAATCCTGCGCCGCCGTAGCCGGGACGCTCCTCGCAGTCCAACGAGAAGCACTCGACAGTGACACAAGCCTCATTCATAGCAGCGCTGGTCGCGCTCATCGTGTAGAAAACTCATAAGCGAATCGGCATCTATCGGAAGCGTCGTCTGGTAAGGGACGTGCCCCGAGCGTTCCCGATGACCTCGCGCCTTTCTCAAACGCTGTCGATTCCCGAAGACCAGGCGACGCGCAGCGAACCGCTGCGATTCGTGGCTCACGTCGCGACCAGCCGCTACCGATGGTGGATTGGCGCCCTGTTCATTGGTGAAGGCGTCAACGCCTTGTGCGGGATCCTTCTTCCCTACGCGCTAGGCTCGATCACTGCGTGTGTAACCAACGCATCTCACGCATCGAACGCCATCGGGCCGGCGCTGCGGCGCCCGCTTGTCCTCTTCGCGGGGCTCTGTGTCGCAGAGCTTGTCCTTGGCCGGATGAACTCCTCCCTGCAGCTCCGGGTGGCGCCTCGCCAGCGACAGTACGTGGCGAAGGCCCTCTTCGCTTATGTGCACGGGCATTCGCATCGGTTCTTGAACGAGAATTTCGCCGGGGCCCTCGCACATCGCATCAGCGAGACTGCGCTCGGGGTGAACCTGGTGCTCTGGTCGATCATTCAGGAGTTCTGGCCGATGGCCATCGTCATCGGCGTGGCGAACGTCCTGCTCGTCACCGGCGCGAGCCCCTGGCTCGGGCTCTTCATGGGGGTCTGGTCGATCGCGTTCATTGGGATTTCCGCCGTGCTCGCACGGAGAACGCAGCCCCGTGCGTTCGCGGCGTCCTCCGCTCGGAGCCATACGGCGGGGATGGTCGTCGACTCCGTGGCCAATCACGCGACGGTCCGTCTGTTCGCAGCTTTCCGCCACGAGCGCGAGCGGATCGAGCGCGCATACGAGTCCGAACTCGAAACGGTAATCCGAGCGAACGTCGAGATGGAGCGCATTCGTGTTTTCCAGTTCGGTGCGGCGGCGCTGCTCAAGATAGGGACCGTGGCGCTCGCCATTCATCTCTGGCGCAGGGGCTCCCTCGGTGTCGGACAGTTCGTGATGGCGGCGAGTCTCTCATTGCTCATCATCGCCGAGGTGAGAAACCTTGCCCGCCGCTTCCTCGAGTTGTTCGACGCGCTCGGCAACGTCGGCAGCGGCCTGCGGACGCTACTACAGCCTCACGGCCTGAAGGACTTGGCCGACGCCAAGGAGCTGTCGATTCAGCGCGGCACAATCGAGTTCGACCGGGTGCATTTTGGATACCCGGAGGGCGGACCGCTCTTCCGCGATCTGTCCGTCGCGATTCCGGCGGGCCAGCGCGTAGGGCTCGTGGGAACATCGGGGTCGGGGAAATCCACTTTCGTCAGCCTGCTCCTTCGGCTCCACGACCCGGACCGCGGTGTGATCCGAGTCGACGGTCGGGACATTCGAACCTTTCGACAGGACTCGCTTCATCGACAGATCGGTCTCATCCCGCAGGACCCGACACTCTTTCACAGGACCCTTCGCGAAAACATCCGGTACGGCCGGCCCGACGCCAGCGACGACGAAGTCGAGGCAGCCGCGCGCCGTGCCCACGCGGACGAGTTCATCCGGCGCGCCCCGGGCGGGTACGACGGCGCGGTCGGCGAGCGAGGGGTGAAGCTCTCAGGAGGGCAGCGGCAGCGGATCGCCATCGCACGAGCGCTCCTGAAGGATGCGCCAGTGCTGGTGCTCGACGAGGCAAGCTCCAGCCTGGACTCCATCACCGAACATCTCATCCAAAACGCGCTGGACGAGGTCATGGCAGGCAGAACGGTTCTGGTCGTGGCACATCGCCTATCGACCGTGGCCACGCTTGACCGCGTCCTCGTCTTCTCCGACGGAACCATTGTCGAAGATGGACGGCACGACGAGCTACTAGCGCGTTGCGGCGTCTACTTCCGGCTGTGGGAGCAACAGGCGAACGGGGTCGGAAAGTCGTCGGGAACGGCCGTGCCAGTGCGCGCGGCAGAGCAAAGCGCGCCGGCCGTCGCGCGCTGAAGAACGGTCGACGACCTCGCACATCGCACCCTGACCCATCGAATGGAATGCCAAGACCATTCACCTCTCGATCCGTCGCCTGTACGCGTGCCCGAAAATGCCCTGGGCCTGGCGAGCGAATTTATTACGCGCCCATGCCCGTTCGCCGCCGCGCGGCGAAGGCGAGTACCGTGCCTGCAAGAGCCCATATCCACCCGGTCCCCGCAGGCGCGGAACCCGCAGACGACGAGCAACCGACCTTCGCGCCAGCGGCTTTGGCCGCCGTAACGCCGCCGTCGTCGCCGTTCGGGCTTGCGCCTGCGTAAGGAGGGTCGTCCTTGGCCATGGCCACGAGGACTTCTCCTGACGCAAGCTTCGCCTTCTTGAACGAGCCTCCGTGTTTCCCGTCTCGCAGTGGGTTGATCTCGATGTCCACGGCCTGCCCGTGGACGAGCGAGTGCTTGCTCCACCCCATTCGAGCGAGGTTGCCCGGGCTCGTCGGGAGCTCCACGGTCCAAAGGTCCTGGGAGCCTCCGTCGGTCGTGGCGATGATCCATAGAAGCGCGTGGGGGTTCGTCCATTCGAACTCCTTCACGGTTCCCGTCAGGACGACGACCTTGTCCGTGTCGTACATCGCGAACGAGTGGTGTGCGACGGCGGTGGACGTCGTCGCGATCAGGGTGACGCACGTAGCGAGGAGGATGGTATTTTTCATTGTTCGAATGGCAGTGGTGCACCGTGCTCGTCGTGTGCGATCGGCACGAAGATGGCGTTGCCCTGTTGGTCGGTCTTCGCGATGAAGTCGCCCTGCCGGCACGACCCCTCCACGATCTCGGCCTTTCGGTCGGGCTGCCGCAAGAAGTCTCGGACGACGTGCCATGGCGCAGCGAGGGCCTTTGGCGCCGTGATATCAAGTTCGAATCGGAGAGCGTCGGGGCCGGTCAATCGAATGTGCTCGACGATGTGCATGTCGCCGTTGTTGGGTACGGCAACTCCCTGGCCGAGGGGCAGGAACGTCTCCGGAAGGATCGCGACCGTGTCCACCACAAGTGTGTCGCCTTCCCAGTGACCGATGGAATGGCCGTTGAACGTGAGATCGGGGTCGGGCGGATGCGAACGGCCGTCGGTGTAGATGCGGCGCAAGCGATTGCCGTCGAACTCCCCGAGGATCGTCACTCGGCCGGGCGTAAACAAGAACTCGACCGCATTGAGCGTCATGATGACGAAGCTCGGCATACCTTCGGGCAGACAGTCCACGTACACGTTGTGGGGATGACCGGCCTTCTCATCCGCCTTTAACTTGGCGATCTGGGCCGCGGTGGCGGGGAGCCACGAGGGATCGCCGCGGCCCCAGGGGTGCGTCTTGTCTTTGCGGTCGGGAAGCCACAATCCACCCCAGTCGGGCAGTCGAGCGAGAGCCGCCCAGTCTGAAGCCTCCAGTCGGTGGGCGTGCCTCACCTCCCGCGCGGCGACCGACGAGGCCGCGACGGCGATGATCCCGGCTACGCCGAGGACGATTGCATGAGAGTTCCGCTGCATGGTTCTTCCTGACTCCGTGCCTTCGATCAGTGAATCAGCGACACCCGGGTAAACCCAACGAACCGTCCGCAGAGCGTCACGGCGATCCAAAGTGTGAGTGAGATGACGCCCGCGGTGCGGGCTCCCACGGGTGGCCGTAAAGCGGTGTCCCAATCACCAATCCTACGGCCGGGACCCCGCGAGAAGAGAGCCGTGTTGACGCCGAGAAGCGCGAGGAAGACCAGCTTCGCGCGGAAGAAATCGTTGTGAGCATAGGTGACAGCGTTCGAGGAGAAGAGCAGGCTCCCGGTGACGGCGGCCACCGCGAACGCCAGCCAGACGCGGGGAACCACCTCGGCGACGACCTGTGTGGCGGGGCGGCTCCGTTGCACCCAGCCGAGCAAGCGCAGGTCAAGCATTGCTATGGATCCCACGACCGTCGCGAGCGCGAGCACGTGCAGACACTCAATCCAAGGAAAGAGGACGGAGTTCTCGCGAACCGCCGTGGCAATCGAGGTGTCTTCGAGGCGGGATAGCCACGTATCGACCGGCATGACGAATGCTCCTTGCAGCGGCACAATCACAGGCTTTGCACGTACGCGATCATGCGACCGGCGAAGACGATCGCGACCCACAACGCAAGAGAGGCGACGGCGAGCGCGCGCCGTATGCCTCCCGGAGTGGCCTTCCGGCTCGGACGGCGAAGAGACGCTTGCTGAACGAGCGTCGCCGCAATGGCCAGAACGAGCAGGCCCATCTTGAGGGCGAAGACGGGATTCTCCAGGTCGCGGGCCGGCTCGGCGGTGATGAGAAGTGCACCCGTGGCGAGCAGGACGGGCAGCGCTCCCCAGATCATGGCGAAGAGCGTCGAGAGCACGGGATCGCCCGGCTCGCCCCTGTTCTTCGTTCGAAGCAAACGCAATGTTAAGGCGAGCGCGCCTCCCACGACAGCCGCGATCGCGACGATGTGGACGGTCTGCACGGCTGGAATGATCCACTCCACGGTCTGCAGAAGGACGCTGACGCGCGTTTCTTTGAGCCAGTCGCAGAAGGAATCGAGGGAGCTGGGATTCGTCATCGGATCGGACTTCTCCAGTCGTCATGCCTGCGGCGTCACGACCGTGGGTTGTGGCAGGCGACCAGGCGCGCCGGTCCCGCCGGTTCGAGCGACGGTGTCAGGCGCTGGCACTGCTCCGTGGCCGCGGGGCACCGCGAGCGGAAGGGGCAGCCGCTCCCGACGTGCTCCTGTCGCGCGATGATTGGAGCGGTCGCCGCTGCTGTGCCGCGGGCGCGCGGATCGGCCACGGGCGCCGACGAGACCAGCGCGTAGGTGAAATGATGGGCCGGTCGTCGGAGGACTTCGTCGGCGGGCCCGACCTCCACCAGATGGCCCAGGTACATGACGCCGATCCGGTCGGACAGATAGCGAACGACCTGCAAGCCATGCCCAATGAACAAGCACGTGAGCCGAAGGCGGGTCCGCAGCTCGTCGAGCAGGTTGAGGATCTGCGCCTGAATGGAGACGTCGAGGGCCGACACCGCTTCGTCCGCGACGACGAACTTGGGTTGAAGGGCGATTGCGCGCGCGATCGCAACGCGCTGCTGCTGTCCACCAGAGAGATCGTGCGCCAAGCGGCTTCGCAAGCGCGGGTCCAGACCGACATCGACGAGGAGCTCTTCCACTCGCGCGGGCAACGCGCTCCGACCAACTGCGCCGTGAGCAACGAGGGGTTCGGCGATCACGCGCTCGACGGTCCAGCGAGGGTCCATGGACCCGGAGGGATCCTGAAAGACCATCTGCATCTCCCGGCGGCGGCGCGCTCGCTCGCCGCGGGTACCCGAGTCGAGGGGCGCGCCTTCGAACCGGATGACGCCCGACGTAGGGCGTTCTAGCTGCATCAGCATGCGGCCGATGGTCGTCTTGCCGCATCCGGACTCTCCGACCAGGCCGAACGTTTCGCCACGGTGGATGGTGAGCGATACGCCGGCGACCGCTCGGACGCGGGTGCGCGGAGCGAGCCATCGGGGTCCAGACCAGTACTCCTTCGCAAGATGCTCGATCTCCACGAGGGGTTCGGCCGCCACTGGGGGGCGCGCGGCTGAACGCGGCAACGATATGCCGGCCGCCGCGCCGTCGACGGGGTGCCAGCACGAGACCTCTCGCGCACCCTCGAGCCGTGCCGGCGGCGACTCGACTTCGCAGCGCGAACTGGCCGCGGTGCAACGCGGGTGGAACCGGCAGCCGGATGGCAATTCACCCAGCCTCGGGATGACGCCGGGGATGGGGACAAGCCTGGAACGATTCCCCCCGCCGGGCACGGCCGACCGGAGCAGTCCGCGCGTGTAGGGATGCCATGGTCGTCCGAAGATCTCCCGGACGGGGGCTTGCTCCGCGACCCGACCTGCGTACATGACGACCACGCGGTCGGCTATCTCCGCGGCGATGCCGAGATCGTGTGTGATGAGGAGGATCGCCAGCCCGTACCGGCGCTGCAGCTCGCGCAGCAGCGCCAGGATTTGTGCTTGGGTGGTCACGTCGAGCGCCGTGGTGGGCTCGTCGGCGATGAGGAGGTCCGGGTTGCACGCCAGGGCCATCGCGATGAGGGCGCGCTGCCTCATGCCCCCCGAGAGCTGCTGAGGAATTTGCCGCAGTCGCAGCTCGGGATCGGGAATGTGGACCTGCGCGAGGAGATTGAGGGCGCGCGCACGAGCCGCCGCGATCGACACGCGCTCGTGGCGGCGCACCGTTTCGACGATCTGGTCCCCGATGGTGAAGACGGGGTCGAGCGCCGTCATCGGCTCCTGAAAGATCATGCCGATGCGACGGCCACGCAGATCCTCGAGCGTGGCGTTCGTCGATCGGACAAGGCTCTTGCCGTCGAACACGATGTCTCCACCGACGATGCGCGCCCCCTTGTTCGTCTCCAGCCTCATGACCGACAGCGCGATCGCCGTCTTGCCGCTACCTGACTCTCCGACCAGGCAGACAGTCTCGCCGCGATCCACAGAGAAGCTTGCATCGTCGACGGCTTGGAGTGGAGCGGCGTCGGTCCCGAAAGACACCGAGAGCCGCTCGACCCGGAGGAGCGGGGCGTGAACGACTGGAGCCGGGCGCATGCCTTCCGCCTCGACCGTTCGGAGCAAACTCAGGGCCATCGGACTATCATCGACCCGCGCCACGGGGATCGAGGCTCCTGCGCAGCGAATCGCCGAGTAGGTTCGTGGCGACAACGAACGCGCTGATGGCGAGTCCAGGGAAGGTGACCGTCCACCATGCCATCGCGAGGTAGCTACGACCCTGCGCGATAAGGTACGCCCAGTCGGGTCGATCGCCTTCGACGCCGAAGCCGAGGAAGCTCAGTGCCGAACCGATTAGGATGGCCCAGCCAGTACCGATGGTTCCGAGGACCAGGATCGGACCGGTGCAGTGCGGCAAGACGTGTTTGACCACCACGGCGGTATGGGACGATCCGCTCACGCGGGCGGCCTCGACGAACCCTCGGGTGCGCAACGAAAGTGCGTGACCGCGGAGCAACCTTGCATACCTTGGCGCGAGCGCGGCGCTCACTGAGAGGATGAGCGTAGGTAGGCTGGGGCCGAGGGCCGCGCAGACGGCGATGCTCAGCAGCACCGCGGGGACGGCCATCCACACGTCGACGAGGCGCATCGCAATCGTGTCGAGCAGCCCGCCGGCGTATCCGGCCGTCAGCCCAACAAACACGCCCGTCGCCATAGAGGCCGCTGCGGAGAGCAGTGCGACCAGGAGAGACCTCCGTGCACCGAACACGATCAGCGACAGGACGTCGCGTCCGAACTGGTCGGTGCCCAGCGGGTGAGGCACAGAGAAGGGAGGCACGAGGATCGAGGACGCCTGCATCTCTCCGGCGGGGTACGGGGCAATCGCTTCCGGAAACAGCGCGCAGACGACCAATGCCCCGACGACGGCGAGGGAAGCCGCGGTGATACAGGTTTGGAGCCGCGCCGCGCCGCGCCACGGTCCTCGGACGACGCGCTCGATCGCGGGCGCAGCGACAGCGGGACGCGCATCGACTTCGGCGTACTTATCGAGGTCCGCCGCGGCGGTGACGTTCGCTGCGACCGCAAGCGCCGTCTCGGGATCGGCCGCCGCCGCGGCCCGCTCAAACGAGGAGTTCATGCGTCACCGTTCGAAGCGAGTCGCACGCGCGGATCGATCCACGCGTAGGACAGATCCACGAGAAGATTGACGACGACATACGTCACCGACGTCACCAGGATGGCGCCCTGAACCAGCGGGATGTCTTTGTTGCCGACTGCGTAGACGGCGAGCCGCCCGAGACCGGGGCGCGCAAAAAGCGTTTCGACGACGACGAGGCCGGAGAAGAGCTCGCCGACCAAGACGCCGACGAGTGTGATGGTCGAGATCGCAACGTTTCGAAGAACGTGAACGCCAAAAATGCGGGTGGCGCGAAGGCCCTTGGCGCGAAGGGTCGTGATGTAGGGTTCTTGCAGCGCTTCGAGGATCCCCGACCGAACCAGCCGCTGGACCGGGATCGACATCGCCAGACCCAAGCACCCCGCGGGCAGAACGGACGCAAGGACTCCCCGACCACCGAGGATCGGCAACCAGCGCAGATGCACCGAGAAGAGCAGGATGGCGAGCAACCCCAACCAGAATGTGGGGATGGAGTTCAGTGCGAGGCCCACGACCTGGATGATGTGGTCGAGCACACGTCCGCGGTTTGCCGCGGCCGCAACGCCGAGAGGCACCCCTACGACGATGGCGACGGACGCCGCGGCGACGGCGAGGGAAGCGGTCGACGGAAACTGGGCCGCCAGCTCCTGCAGCACCGGAGCCCGGGTCGCGTACGATCGCCCGAGATCGCCGTGAAGCAAGCCGGTCATGTATTCCCAGTATTGGTGGCCGAGGGGCTGGTTCAGGCCGAGCTGTGCGCGAATGCGAACGAGAGTTTCTTCCGTCGCACCCTCTCCCGCGATCAGCGCCGCCGTATCGCCCGGCAGCCAGTTGAGGATCAGAAAGATGAGCGTGCTCGCTCCGAAAACCACAGCAACGGACGCTGCAAGCCGTTCGAGGATGCGTCGGGTCATTGAGCGATCCAAGTGTCGTAGAAAACTGGAAAGCCGTTGACGTCGATTGCCACGTTCCGGACGCTCTGACTCGTCGCAACGTTGTATTTCAGAACGTAGGTGGGAATCGCGTAGACCTTTTCCACGACGATGTGCTGCACCTTGGCATAGATCGCCGCCCGCGTTCCCGGGTCGCTCTCTTCGGAGCCGGCGTCAAGGAGCGCCTCGAGCACCGAGTCTTCGACCTTCGAAACACCGAACGCGGTCTTGAGCTTGTGGGAGTAGATGCGCCGGAGGACGTCGGGATCGGGCGCGAACAAGCTCCCCGCCACGAGGTCATACTCTCCGGCGCCGACTTTGCCGAGATAAGCACTGGACGGCTGGGAGTCGAGCTTCAGGTCAAAGCCCGTGTCCCGAAGCTGCTTGCGCAGGACCGTCATGAGGTCCAACCGCTTCTCTCGGTTGCCCTGGGTGTCCACGAACACCACGGTCAAGGACTTCCCATCCTTGACCCGGATTCCGTCCGGTCCCTTTTTCCAGCCGATCTCTTCGAGCGAGCGGCCAGCCCTTTCGCGGTCGGCGTGCCAGGAGTGCTCGAGTGTCTTGTCGTACCCGAAGATCGACGGGGATAGGGGCGACCAAGCCCTTTCGAGGGTACCGAGGTAGACGGTCTTCACCGCGGCGTCGAGATCCAGCGAATCGCGGAACGCAGCTCGTACCCGTTCGTCATCCCAGGGCGGACGCTTCACGTTCAGGTAGAGCGAGTAGTTATGGTTCAAGAGCTCGCCTTCGACCAGCGCGTACTCCGGGGAGCTTCGAAACTGCACGAGGTTCTGCGGCGGAACGAGATCGATGGCGTTCGCCTGTCCGTTCAGCAAGACGGCGACCCGCGTCGCCTCCTCGGGCACGTTCTTGAACGTGAGTCGTTCGAGCCATGCGGCTCCGGCGTGCGTCGCCCCCGCGGGTGGCCACTTGTAGTCGGGGTTTCGCTCGAGCGCGATTTCGACGGCGGGCTCGAGAGAGCGAAAACGGAAGGGCCCGGTGCCCACGGGATGGTGAGGGAAATCGTCTCCGTACTTGCGAACCGCCGTGGGGGACACGATGCCGAGACTCGACTTCGCGAGGTTCGCGAGAAACGCAGAGTAGGGCGCCGAAAAGTTGATACGCACCGTATACGGATCGACCACGGTGACCCCGGAACAAGGGCCGATGTCCGAAAGCGCGTAGAGAGCATTCTTCGGGTCGTTCACCCGATCGATGTTGAACTTCACGGCTTCGGCGTCGAACTTCGTTCCGTCGTGGAACGCGACGTCGTCGCGCAGGTGAAACGTATAGGCGCGTCCGTCGGGCGAAACCTCCCAACTCTTCGCGAGCCATGGCCCAAACTGGTGCCCGGGCAGCGCCGCGACCAGGCTGTCCACGATCGACCGCATCACCCGGTGATGTGGCGCGAACGCCGACTTCTCCGGGTCGAGGTTGAACTCGGTGATCGCCGCCCCATCGAAGCCGAAGACGAGCTCTCCCCCTGGCGCCGGCGCGCCCCCGGTTCGGATGCGGCTCGCGGCCGAGGCTTCTCGGTCCGTCTTGCTGCAATGCAAGGCGCCGCAGGCGAGCACGGCCACCGCGGCCGATGAGAGGATGGCACGCCGTCGCGCGTTCATAGGTCGGCGTAGAGGGGTTCGTCCGCGATGAGGATTCGGTCCAGAACTCGCGGGAAGTCACCGTAGTTCCGGACGGCGTAATGCACGGCAGCGCGGTTGTCCCAGAATGCGATCGAATGCGGGCGCCACGAGAAGCGTACCTGGTACTCGGGCTTTGAGTACTGGTCGCGGATGATGGTGAGCAGCTCGCGCCCGTCGGCAACGTCGAGTCCAATGATGTGGGGCCGCTGGGTGAAGTTGACCCAGAGAATCTTCTTGCCTGTCTCCCTGTGCGTACGCACGATCGGGTGAGCCACGATCGGGTAGTCGTGCCCCAAGCGCTTGAGCTCTGCTCGGAAGTCGTGCGTCACGAAAAGACCCTCGAGGCGCGTCTTGATTCCCTCCGGGAGCCCTTCGTAGGCCGCTCCCGCGTCGACCCAGATTGTGTCGCCGCCGACCGGGGGGAGGTGCACAGCACGCAAGACAGCGCCCCACGTAGGCACGAGCCTCCAGCTCGTGTCCGTGTGGTAGCCGGCCGCGATGGTGGTGGGATCCTGGACGCGCTCGTACTTGGCGAAGTCTTCCGCCGCGATCTTGTGGATGTGCGTCACCTTCGAATCGTGGGTGGCCGTGGGGTGCGTGTACAGACGCCCGAACCGAGCGGCGAAGTGGGAATGCTGATCGCCGGTCAGGTCCTGATCACGAAAGAAGATGACCTTGTATTGCAGAAGCGACGCCTTGATGCCGTCGCGTACTTCGTCCGAAAAGGGGCGCCGAAGGTCGACCCCTGAGATCTCGGCGCCAATCGTGGGCTCGAGAGGTCGAACGTGAAAGTCGCTGAGCGCATGTGCATTGATTTGGGTGGCAGCAGTCATCGTCGTGGTCTCCTTTAGCGTGTCGGGCATCGTTCCCTGTCGACGGGTTGCCCCCGTCCGCGGTAGCTAGGTCAGGCGCGCACTGTTGCTGTCTAGTGGCCGCCGGACGATTGGGGACAGCGAGGCTACTGCGGCCAGAATTTCGTTCGCTTCGGTCCGTACGAGCCAGTCGGGGTGCACGTCGGCAAAGCGAACCACCCGGTGGGTGTCGATGACGAGCGCCGTCGGCATCGGCAGCTCCCACGTGCCCGTCCCCGTCACATCGCCGATCGGTCGATTGTTCGCGATGGCCGCGCGCTTCGACGCCTCGTCGAACGTGTAAAGGATGCCGAACGAGCGCGCCAGCTGGTTTCCCAAATCCGACGCGACAGCGAACGGGAGGCCGTGTCGTCGCTTGATGGCAACGAGCTTTTCAGGCACCTGAGGGCTGATCGCCACCAGCGTCGCGCCCTGTTGAACCACGCCCGGATACAGGTTCCGGTGGTAGTAGGGGAGCGCGAGGTTGCACGCAGGGCAGCCCTCGAAGCGAAAGAAAATCAACACCGCCGGTCCGTGCTTCACGAGCTCTTCGAGCTTGAGTACTCGGCCGTCGACTTCGGGCAGAGCGAACGGAGCAACGACATCACCCGGCTTCACGAAGCGCGAGCGGTCGGCCGTATCCACGAGCGAGCGGCGCTGGTCGATGTTGATCTTGAGCACTGCGGGATCCATCGTTTTGACGCGCTCTGCGTGCAAGTCGCGAAAGATCTGGTGCAGGGATTCTTTCTGGGGCTGGCTCATGTGGACCCTCGAACGAAATGGGTGGGGCTGCTCAAACCGCTGTCCGGAACTGTTCGCGGGCAGCTACCCGCTCGCGCACGAGCGGCAGGAGATCGCGTCCAAAGGTGATTGCGTCCTCGAGCGGCTCAAAGCCGCGAATCAGGAAGTGATCGATGCCGAAGTCGTAATAGTCGAGCAGCGCGTCGGCGACCTGCTCGGGCGTCCCGACGAGTCCAGTGGAGTTACCGCGGGCACCGCCGACGCCCGCCAATCCAGTCCAGAGCCGCTTGTCGACCCGGTAACCGAGGGCCGCGGTCTGCAAGAGTCGCTGCGATCCGACGTTGGGAGGCGCGTGTCCGATCGTCGGTAGACCCTCGCGTTCTCGGAGGGTCCGCACGCGTTCGACGATCTCGTCGGCGCGGCGCCACGCCGCCTCTTCGGTCCCGGCGATGATGGGCCGCAGCGACATGCTGAAGGACACGTGCCTGCCGTTCTTGGCTGCAGCAGTCCGGATCCGCTCGACGATCTGACGGGATTGAGCCTGCGCTTCGCCCCAGAAGGCGTATACATCGGCGTGTTTGCCGGCCACCTCGATGGCCTCGTCCGATGACCCCCCAAAGAAGACGGGCAGACGTCGGGGCTTTACGTCGCTGAACGCTTGCGTGACCTTGTAGAAGCGGCCCGTGTGGTCGAACGGGGTCGTGGCTGTCCACTGCCGCCGGAGCACCGAAAGGTACTCGTCGGTGCGGGCGTACCGCTCGTTCTTCGTCGAGACGTCTCCGTCACGCGCCATCTCGTCGTCGGCGCCCCCCGTGATGATGTGAACCGCCACTCGTCCGCCGCTGAGCTGATCGAGCGTAGCGAGTTGCCGGGCCGCGAGAGTGGGCTGCGTGAACCCGGGTCGATGGGCGACCAAAAAACCGAGGCGCGTCGTCCGCGCGGCTGCGTAGGCCGCGACGGCCTGACTTTCCGGGCTCGACGAGCCGAACGGAATGAGCACCCGGTCGAAACCCCATCCCTCCTGCGCCGCTGCTGCGGCGTCCACATAGGCCAAATCGAGTTCTCGACCGTGTTGCTCGTGGATCTCCGACGTGTTGTTGAAGCCGATGTATCCGATGAATTTCACGCTCATGGAGCCCTCGTTCAGTGTCAGATCACGAAAAAACCGTGGGTCCGGTCCCGCGCGAGCTGCGCGACGAGGCCGTGCTCCCAGTCCAGGTACCCGCGCATCGCGGCCTCGGCGTGGTCCGTGCCTTCGTAGGGCCGCCGGTAGCGGCCCTGTATCGCGCGCGGCGGTAGCGAGGGAGGAGCGTCCGTCTCCAATGAGCCGGCGATCTCCCCTTCGAGGACGTATGCGTCCCAGCCCATTTGCGCCAGCCACGAGGCGGTCATGTCGGCGCGCGCTCCGAGGGTATCGGTGAGCACGATCCTCGCGCCCCGGACCGGGGCGAAGGAGTCGATCTCCTGCACGAGCTGACCTCCCGGCGCGTGACGGAAGCCAGGCAGGTGCCCGACGGCGTATTCCTCCGCCGACCGCACGTCGAACGTGTACAGGGTGCGGGTAGAGTCGTTGCGTAGCGTCTCGAATTCCGTCGCGTCCAGGCGCAACACTCCTGCGCGGTACGCGACCTCCCGCGCTCGACCTCGTGCCTCGGCGACGGCGTCGGCGGACGGAAGCGCAACGGGAGGGGCAGTGCCCCCGGCGAGTGTCTGGTGCGCGAGCACCCAGCCGATGGTCCCGTTACGGAGCGCCGTCACCCGGTTCGGGATGCCCGCATTGACCAAAGACTGCGTGCCGATGATGCTCCGCGTCCGGCCGGCGCAGTGCACGACGACAAGCGTCTCCGATCGCGGGGCCAACGATCTTGCACGGAGCACAAGCTCCCCACCGGGTACGTTGCGGCTCGTGCGGATCGACATCGTCCGGTATTCGTCGGGCCGGCGAACGTCGACGAGGGCAATGTCCGCGCCCGAATCAATGAGTCCCGAGAGTTCCTCGGGGCCAATCGAAGGCGTCTGCCGCCGCGCCTCGACCAGCTCTCCAAACGCCTTGCTGTACGAGTTGACGTCGCGGAAAAGCTCGTATCCCTCACGGACCCAGGCCGCGAGCCCACCGTCGAGGATCCGGACTTGCGAATACCCCAGGCGCTCGAGGGCGATGGCCGCAGCGCCCTCTCTCCCGGCGTCATCATAGAGCACGACGAGCGTGTCGCGCCGTGGAATGCGCGTGGGTGCCTCGATCTCCACACGGGCTACCGGAAGGTCGGCGGCGAACAGGGGGTGCCCCGTCGCGAACTGGGCTTCATCGCGCAAGTCGACAAGAGCAAGTTCCCGACGCGCCACGAGGGACGCCCGCACCGCGCGCGCGGAGATGGCCCCCGTCACGAGCGCCCCTCCGATCGATCCCAGAGATTTGGAAGCGTGCGGTTCGAGTAACCGGATACGAACGTCCGCGCGTACCCCTCGCTGTCGAATGTGGAGCGCTCCACCGCGCCGATGTTCGCCCCGTACACGTGAATGCTAACCGACGAGCGGTCGTCGAACGCGTTGGAGACCCGATGGATGTCTCCGATTCGAGGTGAAACCGGGCTGACCATCCCTGGCTCAAGCCGCGTCGGGGCACCATTCGACACGAGTGCACCAGTTGGCGCGCGCGAGAAGCGCTCCTCCCGTTCGGCCCCGCGGAGGACACCCACCAGACCCCATACTTTGTGGTCGTGAATCGGAGTCGCCTGTCCCGGCCCCCAGACGAAACTCACCACGGAGAAGCGCTCTCGGCTATCGCAGTGGAGCAGGTACTGGCGATACTTGGTAGGGTCTGCCGCCGCATATTCGTTCGGCAGCCACCGGTCACCACGAATCAGCTCACCTAGCAAAGCGCTTCCCTTGTCCAAAATGACGTTCTCGTCCTGCGTCGACTCGACGAGGGCAGAAAGACGTCCGATGAAGATCCGCAACGGATCCACATCGACGGAAGGACGGGAAGGCTCTGTCATGGCTCTCCACTCGCGAGCGAGGCGTGTGCCGTGATCGAACGGTGGAGTGGCTTAGTAGCCCTGGCTATTGCGTTTGACTAACGAGAAATGTTCGCTCGGATATTGAGCTACTCTCATATTCCGAGCCGAAGCACTGCGATCGAAGGTCACAACGTGCGCACCGCCTCGACGATGAGCTCCTCCAGGCGAATGCATCGCGCATCGAGATCGGCCGCCTTGGCCACGATGCACGCGACGGCGGGGAGCGGCGGCAACAGGCTGGGGGGCACCGCAGCGAGGTTTCCAGGAAACAGATGCGTGCGACAGGCGATGCCCAGGCGTGCCTGCACGGCGGCGCGCAACGTCGACAGATTCGGCGTTTCCACAGAGATTCGATAGCGCACTCCGGCTGCCTCGAGGCTCGCGATGGCAGCCTCCCGGAAACGGCATGGCTTCTCGAGCACCGCGAGTGGCACGACGTCTTGCTGCGCCAAATCGGGGTCGCCGTACCACGTCATCGGTGCCGTACGGATCGCACGTTGCACTTCGGCAGAGTCGAACCCCACTGCGACGTCGAGCTGATGCCGGTCCAGCATCATCAGGAGTTCCGCCGTGCCTGCCACACGTGCGAACACCCGCGTATTCGGATACCGCTCCGCGAAGCTCTTCAGTGCTCCGGCGAGAAGCGTGTCCGCGAAGTCCTGCACCATGCCGACGCGCACGGGGCCCGCCACGTCTTGCGAGCTCACAGCCAGAACGGCCTCGTCGTGCATGTCGAGAAGACGTCGCGCAAACGTGAGCAGGAGCTCACCCGCCGGCGTAAGGGCCAGCCGGCGCCCCTCGCGCTTAAAGAGCGTCTGGTTGACGAGCTCCTCTAACCGCCGGATCTGAAGGCTGAGCGCCGACTGGGTGACAAACACTTGCCCGGTTGCGCTCAGCATCGAGCCGGCGTCCACGATCGCGACGAAGCTCCGGAGCAAGTTCGTCGGCAAATTCACGGTCATCGTGCGTTCCCTCTGGCGACTGGGACGCGGTTGGGCGATCGCTGCTACTGCCATAGTCGAGCCTCCACTGTCGATAGGACTTGGTACAGCCATCCGCGTCGAAGCGCGGGGCGGGCGATAGGAGTGGAGTGACCTTCACGGGTGACTTTCAGAAAACACCGACGACCTAGGAAGACTATGTAGCAAAACTCAGTCTACTTTACAAGACACATCCCAGCGCAGCAATCGTTCGCGCCTGCCGCCAGCGGGCTCTTGGAACGCGTCTCTCAACCATCCGATGAGAAAAACTCGATTTTCGCGGCGCACGGAGGGGGTTAGTGAACTTCTCCGGAAGGCGCGGAAGAAGAGCTGTCGGTAACCGTCATGACGCCATACCGAACCTTGCGAGCGACGTCCTCATGGTCGGCGGGGGGAACGGCCGTCGCCTATGCGGCGATCAGCGCAGTCCGGGAGCGGGCGCCCGTCGTTATGATGGACAAAGAAGGTCCGGGGACACTCGGGACAAGAACCAACACTGGTCCATGGGCCGAGCATTCCGTCGCCCCAGAACGGGTGACTGAGTTAGGAGGATTGCATTGGACCTGGGCTTGAGCGGGAAGCGGGCGATCGTGACGGGCGGCAGCCGAGGAATCGGAAAGGTCATCGCGAGGCAACTCGCGGAGGAAGGCGTGGACGTCGTCATCGCCGCTCGAAACAGGGAGCCCCTGAGGGCCGCGGCGGCGGAGATCTCCGGTGCCACAGGGCGGCGTGTGATCGCGGCAGTCGCCCACACGGGCGACAAAGAGTCCGTCGATACGCTGGTCGCGACCGCCGTGTCGGAGCTTGGCGGAATCGACATCCTGGTCAACAACGCCGCGGTGCCCGGCGGCGTCTCGGCGGCGACGCGACTCGACCAGCTCGTCGACGAGGAACTGCTGGAGGACATCGACATCAAGGTCGTCGGATACCTGCGGACCGCGCGAGCCGCGGCGCCTCACATGCTCGCGAGCGGGTGGGGAAGGATCATCAACATCGGGGGGCTCGCGGCGCAGCGAACTGGGCGCCCCGCTGCAACTCTGCGCAACGTCGGAGTCACGGCGCTCACAAAGACGCTCGCGGACGAGCTCGGGCCTAAAGGTATCAATGTCGTCGCGGTGCATCCGGGCGCGACGCGAACCGAGCGCACAGACGCCGAGGCGGAGACGAAGCTTGCCGCCTCGTCGAGCCTGGGGCGCATCGTCGACGCCAAAGAAGTGGCCTGGCTGGTGGCATTCTTGGCATCGCCTCGGAGTGTCGCGGTCAACGGAGAGGCTATCGCGGCGGGAGGCGGTAGCCCGGGCTGGATTCGCTATTGAAATGCATCATTCGGAGGACGTCATGGATGGTACAGAGTTCGCCGTGGCGGCGCTCGATTCGGCGCCTGATATCGCTCTCGGGCCCCAAGCGGTGTCGCTTGCCCTGCCCAGTTCGCCGTCGGACTTGGGCATGTCGCCCCAGGCAATGGTGGCGGTCTTCGGTGTGTCCCTCGTCCTGCACACGTGGCTGGCGATCCACGTGCAAACCCATGATAGGGTGCCGCTGACGAACCACAGGCGGTCCCAGGTCGAGATCCAAGTGACTCGTCCGCCACCTCCTCCGAAGCCGGTCGAAATCCCGCCGCAGGAGACGCGCCCCACGCCCAAAGTCGCGCCTGTGGCGCCGCGTCGGCTAGCGGCTCCCCCGCCGGTTCAAACCGCCCCCGCGTCGGACCCAGGCGATGCGCCGGCGGCGGCGCCCGATCCAGATCCCGCGCCAGTGAGCGGGCCTCCCGGGGACGGCACCGGAGAAGCCGTAGCGCCGGCGGCTCCGCCACCACCGCCTCCCCCCCCCGCGATCGTCCAGGCGAAGGAGGGCGCGAACTACTTGAAGAACCCGCGGCCATCGTATCCCCGGATCGCCCAGCGGGAAGGATGGGAAGGCAGTGTCCTCTTACGTGTCCGGGTCCTGCCGAGCGGGAAGCCGGGCAATATCGCGGTGCAGAAGTCGAGCGGCCGCAAGATTCTCGACGAGGCTGCGATCGATGCTGTAACGTCCTGGACGTTCATACCCGCGACCCAGGGCGGAGCCTCGATCGAGGGGTGGGTGACGGTACCTATCGACTTCCGGTTGCAGTGAGGCGCGCGGCAATCGCCCGGGGCAACGCGCGCAAGAAGACCATTAACCGTGCCGGAGCTCAGGTATCTAGAAACCGATCGAGAATTTCCTGCTTTGGCGGGAGCAAGGTGGTATTGGCCGCCGCGACGTAGGCGTCCAATACGGCCGGGCCAAACAGGATGAACCGAACTCGAATCGGCGTTGGCTCCCGGACAACCTCCTCGATTACGGCCTTCATCGCAACGGGTGCGGCCTGATTGATAGGGTAGCCGAGGACACCAGTCGCAATCGCCGGAAAGGCAATCGACCCGAGTCCCTGGGCGCGGGCAAGCTGGATTGCGCGCCGGCAACACGACTCGAGGAGGGCGGGGGCCCTGTCGGGATCCTCGGCATAACTGGGTAAAACGCAATGGACGACGTATCCAGCGCGCAGATCGAAGCCCGGTGTCATCAAGGTCTCTCCGACTGCCAAGCCCCCGCGCTGCTCACAAGCAGCGCGGCAAGCGCTCGCGAGACGGGGACCTGCCGCACGCCGTATCGCGAGGTCCACCATCCCGCCGCCATCGAGCCGCCGATTGGTGGGATTGACGATGACACCCGAATCGTCCTCCGTAATATCGCCGATCCGGAGCTCAAGGGTGGCTGCCAACGTCGTGGGGGCACTGTGTGCCGACTGGCCGATCGGGAAGCGCCAAACTTGCGTTGCCTCGGGCGTTTTCTCCAAGGGCGCGCGGCGACTCATCCTTCGTCCCAAGTGGGCGCTGCATGTAGCGTTTGCATTGCCCCGTTGGGAGGGGCGCCGGCGGCAGGGGCCACGCTTTGAACGCCCTGTGCGCCGTCCGAGAGCGACGCTAACGCTTCGCGTCGCAACACGAGAATCGCCTCCCGCATTGCGAGAACCTCTTCCGCGGTGAGCCTGGACAGCGCGCGCCGGAGACGACCTTTGAGCTCCAACGCGCGGATGTGAAGCTTCCACGTGGGCTCCACCAAAGGGAGGCGCAAAAGGATGGCATCCACATCGACGAGGAGCGCTGAAGCCGTGCGGGTCGGCTCCGTCGCTGGCTCTGCGTTCGCAAACGTCGCGCTGGGCATCTCGGTCACTTTCATGGGGCAGTCAGAAAGCGCAGTCACGTGTCCACTCTATTAGACGCGCCCGACCAGGGCAAACGCTTGCGTGATTCGACGATGTGGAGCGGCGTTTGTCTGATCGTTGAGTGTCTCACTTCCTCTCACGCCGTCCTGGCTCTCCTTCACGGTTCAAGCCAGAAGCCGCTGGAGTCCTCGCCCTTTGCGAACCTGACGTAGGGCTGCGCCGAGTTCGGGCGACACTACGCGACCACGATCATGCCGGCGCGGCCGAGGTCGCCGCGCGACAAAGCGAAGGTCGAAGTCGGCGTACAGATCGCCGAGCGCTGGCTGCTCGCGCGCATCCGCAACGAGACGTTCACCTCTCTCGGCGCGCTCAACGCGCGACTCTTCGAGCTCACAGCCGATCTCAATAGCCGCCCGATGCGCACTTACAAGGCGAGCCGCAGGGAGCTGTTCGAGCGGTTCGACAAGCCCGCGCTCGCGCCGCTGCCCGCCCAGCCCTTCGAGGCGTCCACCTGGAAGAAGGTCGCGCTCAACATCGACTACCATCTCGAGTTCGATCACCACCTGTATTCGGCATCTCACGCCCTCTTGCGTGAAGAGCTTTGGGTACGAGCGACCGCGAGCACCGTCGAGATCCTGCACGGCGACACGTCCCGCTGGGCTTTCGTCCCACCCGCCTCCGAGAGGGCTCGCTCGCCGGCCATGCGCTCACTCTTCATCGGTCACCGACGGAGCCTCGCCACCCATAGGAGCCGCGGACGCCTCGCTGGCCATCCTTGAGAGCTCGGCCTCGTCCCCGATGACTTCGCGCGGCAGATCGTCGACGAAGCGGCGGCCTCCCTGGAGTTGCTCGACGAGGTACTCCTGGAATTGCGCGAAGCGGCTCTCGGCTTCCCGGCGGGCGGAGTCCTTCGCGTTGTCGGGGATCTGCGGATTGTGCGCAAACCAGACTTTCACGTAAATGGCGAACGCCTCCATGTGGATCTCAAGGTCGCGCTGCGTGCGGTCGCACGCCCGACCGAGCTGGTTGATTCGCCGCAGGAGCAGGATCTTGTCGTCGGTGCGATCGAGGTACTGCCGAAGGGCGGCTTGGACGACGGAGCTTGTCGTCATCCCCGTCGCTGCACCGTAGACGGCGAGCTGCTTAGCCAACGGCGCGTCGACGTAGGGCTGGAGCCTGACCCGCTCAGTTCTCATGATGTACCTCCGCATGTCCGAGGGTCTCGCCTGTCCATGAGGCGAGAGGACGTTCGTCCGGCGTGCTCGTCGCGTCGTTTGAACCGGTGGGGTTGTGCGAGCGACGTCACCTCCGTTCATCGATCAGCGCACGCAAGGTGCTTCGCAAAATCGACATGCGGCGGTGCGATGGCGCGGTGAGCCCGACGAAAATGCACGGGCATTTGAGGAGAAGCCGCGGACTTCTCGGATCGATCAAGGGCTTCGCCTCCTCCGTGGTCGGCGCGCGAGCAGCCGTTCTTGAATCCAACACCGATCCCGAAATTGGGGGCCCTCCGCCCCGCGTCCCGCCTCGGACCGAAAGAGACGAGTGTTGCTACGTATTCCATCGGTGACCTGACGTACTTCTGCGGCCGGCCGGACCACGCTACGCGCGAGAGCGGAGGTCACGATGGGACACGGAGCACAGACAACAGGCAGGCATGGCGGCCTACCGCGGTGGACGGAGGACGAAGCGCGGACGGCCCTCGCGGAGCTCGCGCAGTCAGGGCAGAGCATGGCCGAGTTTGCGCGTCGCCGAGGGTTCTCGACGGCGCGTATCCGGTACTGGAAGGAGCGGCTTGGCGTGACTGCGGCGATTCCCGCGTTCGTGCCCGTGAGCCTTCCGGTCGCCATCGGGGCAATGGTCAGGCCGACGATCGAGATCATCGCGAGAGACGTAACCGTTCGCGTACGTGAAGACCTCGACGTCGAGCATGTGGCGCGTCTCGTGGAAGCGCTTGCGAATCGATCGCAAGGATGCTGACGCTGCCGCCGGGGGTGCGCGTGTTCGTCGCGACGGGGCGCGTAGATGGGCGCAAAGGCATTGATGGTCTTAGCGCGCTGGTGCGCTCGCAGTGGGCAGAAGACCCGCTGTCGGGCTCGATGTACGTTTTCTTCTCGCGGCGGGCGGACCGCGTGCGGGTCCTTTACTTTGACCGCGACGGATACGTCCTAATTACGAAACGTTTGGAGAAGGGCACCTACCGCTTGCCGTGGTCCGCGGAGCAAGGCCGCGTGGTGATCGAAGCCGCCGAGCTGCTCTTGGTGCTCGAGGGGATCGACTTGCGCGGCTCGGCGCGGCGCGCGCGATGGTCGCCTCGACACGGGCTGCACGCGACGGCGGCCTCCGTGTGAGCCGTATCCACACTTTGTACGATCCATCTATCGTTAGGATCGTCGAATTCGCTTTTCATCCCTTTCCGAATCAGGCAATGGGATATCGCGATGTCCGCCTCGGACAAGCCTCCGTCGATCACCAGCGCGCTCGCTCCCGATCTGGACGCGGTCAAGAAGTTCATCGCGGAGATGATCGCCAAAGGCAGCATCGCGGCGCTGGTGGCCGCGATCGTTGCCCTGATGGCACGCATGCGCGACCTCAATGCGGAGCTGATGAAGAAGCTCGCGAGCAAGTCGCGCAGGCATCCGCCGAGCGAGACGATGCGGCGCCTTCAGATGCAGCTGCCGTTTCTGTGCACGGCGGCCGCCAACGACGTCGCGCCGCAGCGACCCGAAGGCAAAAAGCCAAAAAAGCGCGGGGCCAAACATCCCAAGGCGCACGGCCGACCCCAGTTGCCCGCTCACTTGCCGCGCGTGCCCAACGTAACGCTGGTGCCGACCGACAAGCGCACCTGTCCGCATTGCCGCACCGAGGTCAAACGTGTCGCCCTCAAGACGACCGCCCATAAGCTCGACGTCCGACCCGCGCAGTTCATCGTGATCGAGACGCAGCTCGAGACGTGTTCCTGCCCCAAGTGCCACCAGTACATCGTCACCGCTCCCAAGCCCGATGAGGTGGTCGACCGCGGCATTCTCGGCAACGAGCTGCTCGTGCAGGCGCTCGTCGACCACTATGAAGATGCCGTGCCCTTCGAGCGCATGGAGCGCAACGCGCGTGCCGAGGACGTACCGCTGGCTGCCAACACGCTCGCCGCCTCAGTCGGCAAGCTCATCGACCTGTTCGATCCGGTGGTCGGCCATATCCGTGAGCAAGCCCTGTCGTCGCGCTTCACCGCGCTCGATGCCACGCGCATGCCCGTGCTCGATCCGCTACATCCGCTCGGCATCAAGAGCGGCGCGCTTTGGCTCATCGAGGGCGATCACCGTTATGCGTGTTTTCTTTATGCGCCGAGCGCGCACGCCGCCCACCTCGAGAAGTTTTTCGAGGGCCGCACGCTCGGCAGCGTGATGTGCGACGGCTCGCCCACCAACAATTGCGTCGAGCAGCAGGCCGGCGCCCTGCGCGGTGGCTGCAACGCGCACGGACGGCGCCGTCTGGTCGATGCCGTTCGGTGCGGGGACGCGCGCGCGGTCGAGGGCCTGGCGCTTTACGCGAAGATCTTTCATGTCGATGCCGAGTCCAAGCGTCTGGGCGAAGCCGTCGAGCAGCGTCACGAGCGCCGGCTGCGTGACAGCGCCCCCGGGGTGGGCGAGCTTCGCGCCTGGGTCGACCGATATCTCGGTGACGTCGAGCCCAAGACTCCGCTGGGCCGCGCGCTCGGCTACTTGCATCGGCAGTGGTCACGCCTGACGGCGTTCTTGCGCGACCCGCTCATGGAGCTGACCAACAATGAAGTGGAAGGCGACATTCGTCCCTGGGTGCTCAATCGCAAAACATGGCTATTTGTCGGCCATGAGCTGAGCGCTCGACGTGCCGCCGACGCGCTCACGATCCTGACGACGTGCCGCAAGATGGGCATCAACCCGCGCGCCTACCTGCGTGACACACTCGCCAAGATCCTCGCCGGCGAAAAGAGCCTCGCCGCGCTGCTGCCCGAGACCTACGCCGCCGCGCGCACCGAGAACGTGGCCGCTGCCGCGTAGACGGGCGCGCCGCTGACGCCGCGGCGCGGGCGTGCTTGCATACCTGCTCGATGTTGCCCCTGGAAGGAACATTGCTCGAGAAGCTGCGCAAGATCGAGGCGCTCCACGCGGGCACCACCGTCGACGGCGAACGAGAGGCCGCGCGACGCGCCGCCGAGCGTATTCGCGCTCGTCTGGCCGACCTCCGTGGTCGCGAACAGGATATCGAGCTGCTCTACAGGCTGCCCGACCCCTGGAAGCGAAAGCTCTTCGTCGCGCTCTGTCGTCGCTACGGCCTCAAGCCGTTTCGCGAGCCCGGCAGGCGCTACAGTACGGTCCAGGTGCGAGCCCCCAAGCTCTTTCACGAGCGCACGCTCTGGCCTGAATTCGTCGCCTTGTGCGAAGAGCTCCACGCTCATCTCGACGAGCTCACCACGCGCGTCATCCGCGAGGCGATTGACGAGGACGTCAGCGAACCGGCCGAGCAAGCGCCCCCGCCCAAGTTGCTCCCTCAGCCCGGCGGTTGCTGAACGCCGCCCGCCTCGGCTGACAACGTCCCCTCGCGCAACGCGCGTCAACACCCGATTGCCGTCCGCGTCAATGGCCTCCTCGGTCGTCGCTGACCGATGGGATACGTTGCTACCTTTCGCTCGTCGAGATGTGTTTGAGACGGCCCGAGAACCTCCCCAAGGGCGGGAGCGTCGATGTTGCCTCGCTCATTCGAGCGGCTTCACCCGCGCGTGCTCACGCGGAAACGCGAAGTAGCCGCACTCGCGCTTGAGCTGTCGCACGCTCTTTCACCGCGAGCCAAGGATCGGTCGTTTTCCCTCCGAGACCGCTCCTTTTCGCGGACCCTTTCCTAGGCGTCGAACCGGTCGTCCATGGCTAACAAACTCTATTGCGCTTCGGGCGACAGGCTCGCGATCACCCTCATCGTCTTGGCTTTCGTCGACCCCCGTCGAGGGCCGGCCCGCGGCGAGCCCACGGTATCATCCGTGGTCATTGGTGGAGCGTGCTGCCCTCGCTGAGCAACCGGCGCGACACGAACTGCTCGTCCGCGTTTTCGCACAATCTCCCCATGCCGCATCCGAGCACCGGTCGCGTTGACGATCGATAAACTTGCCGCCATCGGCGCTGCCGCCCCCACCCATCGCCGTCGCTGCGGCGGCCGCGTGAAAACTCGTCGACAAGCGACAGGCGATATCCACCTAAACGCTCTCCGCTCACCTCCAGGAACTGCCTCGCTAATGGATCGTCTTGGTGCCGTCGTCGTAGCGTTTCGTGTTCTCGGTTCATTTCCAAGGGGTCCCCGGATGGTTCACCGGGTCCTCTGCGGTTGCCTCCCGGACCATCATCCACGTTCGGACACTCGACGACGACGCGGCTGCCGGAGAAGCGCAACTCTGCTCGCTGTGATCAGATGCGCGACTGTTACCGATCCTTAGTTGCGCTCGTCACCGGTCATCGAGGTCATACTCACCCATAGTCGCAGGGGCCCCTCCGGACCATCCACTTGCCTGCAATACCCCGGTCCACTTGGCGCGTCGCGTGGGCGTCGACGACGTTGCTCGCCGCGTGTGCGACATCCTCCGGATCACGCGCGCGGCTGCGGCGAGTCCTCAGTCACCCGACCGACGCCTGGACCATCAGCGTCTACTTACTGTAGTATCCGTGCGACGACGTCGCGCGAGCGTCACCGTCACGATGACGGCCGCCATCCGAGCTGGCTTGCTGCCACGGTTACCGCCTCCCCTCTCCCGTCTGTACCCGGCTGCTCGATTCGTTCACCTCGCCGTCCGGTGGCTGTGGACGACGTGCTCAAGGGCGGCTTCGGGACCTCCTCGGTCAGCGTCAACGGGGACTGTGACGACCCCTCCACTCCGCGCGTCCCCGGTCGTCGAAGACATGCTCACCAGCTGCCTCCGAGACATCCTCCGCACCATCCACGCGGTGGGGACGACGCATTCGCATCGTGGGTCCGGTGACCGTCGAAGGTCGTCCGCCGTCCGACCCCGGGACACCCCCGGGCCCGTCCACGCGGCCGCGACGCTTGCCGTGCCCTCGCATATCCGTTGCCGACAAGAATTGCTCACCGCGCGCCTCCGGGGACATCCTCCAGATCATCCGCGCGGCTGCGACGACCCATCACCTCGCGCGTCCCGTGCCGATGACGACGTGCTCACAGTCGCCTTCGGGATCGCCTTCGGTTCATCCGCGCGCGTGTATCGGCCCCGTTCACTGGCATCACCGCAACATTCTCGGTTCAGATCCGCGCGGCAACCTTCGCGAGCATCGAGAAGCTCAGGACCCGGAGTCGAAGACGGAGGGCAAGATAAAAGCGTGGTGCCACGTAGGTCGCAAGCGGTGAATAGGAACCGTGATTTTCGGTGCCAATGACGGTGGCGCTGGAGCCACGTGATGGGTAACGCCCCGATGCCGTTCAGGAAAGATGGGCTCCCACTTCGCGGACGACCCTGATTTGCTGGGTCCCCGGGAATGGTCAGGAATCCTCGAACTGGGCGGCCGGCGAGACGCGCCCGTTCCGAACAGCCACCATGCGCGCGATCTGGGCTAGCAGAAACCGGCGTCCTCGACGGCTGACACGTCCCTCGGCGGCCAGAGTGGCCGCGACGGCGCGGAAGACAGCCCCGCGGCGCGCAGCTCCCGCGCCCGGGCGATGGTGGCCTGCTCTGCCCTGGCGGCCACCAGGTGCACGCCATCGCGCTTGAGGGCGAAGCCGTAGGGAACCGCTCCCACGCGCTCGCGGCGCGCCCGCTTGGCCGCGAGCGCCGCGCGCGTGCGGGCGCGGACCAGGCCCCGCTCGTACTGGGCGGCGCCGTCGATGACGGTTCGTAGGAAGGCATCGGCCGGCGAGTCGCCGTTGCCTTCACCCGTCGCGCTCACAAGTCGGGCCCCGGCGCGCGCTGCCGCCCGCTCGACTTCACTGGCCAGGACCACGTCGCGGGCGATCCGATTGCGTCGGGCGACGACCAGCACACCGGCCCGGTGGGCTTCGACCGCCGCGAGGGCGGCCACGAGCGCGGCCCGCTCCGCGATCGGAGTGACGCGACAGACAGCGCGGTCGACGTACCAGCCGGCGACCACGATGTGCTCGCGGGCCGCCCAACCCCGAATGTGCGCCCGCTGCGCCGCGGCGGATAGGCGCTGCTCGTCGGTGGACGCGCGCAGATAGGCAACGGCGACTCTCGGACGGCCCTTGACAAGCATCGGACGGCTCCCGCGGTGACGGGGGACAGCGCGGCCCTGTCCCGGGACGGAGAGGCGAATCCGGACGAGCGGCGTTTTGCCTCCTCGGCGGACGGCATGGGCCCCGCCATGTCCGTCGCCGTGGCCGTCCTCGCCCCCACCTACGCTCCGCGGCACCCGACCGAGACGGTCCTGTACGGCCTGGTCCGCCAGCACCTCGAGTCGTTTCTCGCGCACGCCCGCGAGCATTACGAGAGCGGGCTGCCCCGGTACGTCGAGCAGGAGCTGCGCGCGTACCTCAAGTGCGGGGTGTTCAGCGAGGGCTTCACCCGGTGCCATTGCGACACCTGCGGTCACGATCTGCTTGTGGCCTTCTCGTGTCACGGCCGGACGATCTGCCCGAGCTGCACGGGCAGGCGTATGTCCAACGGCGTGGCACACCTCGTCGATCGGGTCCTGCCCGACGTGCCGGTGCGCCAGTACGTCTTGTCGCTGCCGTTCGAGCTGCGCCGGCTTGCCGCCTTCAAGGCCGACGTGCTCGCCGCCTTGGCGCGCATCTTCGTTGAGGCCACGTTCGCGACCTATAGCGCGCGTGCGAAGCACGCCGGGATCGAGGGCGCCCAGTGCGGCTCGGTTCTCTGTGTGCAGCGCTTCGGCAGCCTGAACCTCAACGTGCACTTTCACACGCTCGTGCTCGATGGGGTGTTCACGCGCGATCTCCAGGGTCGCGTGCTCTTTCACCCGGCACCCCCGCCCGGCCCCCGGGAGCTCGCCGCCATCGTCGAGCGCACGTGTCGGAAGGCCACCGCGTGGCTGCGCCGGCGCGGCTACCTCGACGACGGTTTGTCCGGGCAGCGTCCGGAGGCGCAGAGCGCCCTTGATGCTTGCGCGGCGGTCGCCATGCGGCGCGGTCAGCTAGCGACGCTCGCGCGTCCCGGTGACGCTGATGCCGCCGACGAGGACCACGAGCGAGCTCCTGACAAGAACGACGTTGCCGTCGACCACCAGGGCTTCAACCTGCACGCAGGGGTGCGCATCGAGGCCGGGGACGACCTCGGACGCGAGCGGCTCGCGCGCTACGCGCTCCGCCCGCCGCTGTCGCTCGAGCGTCTGAGGCGGCTGCCCGGGGGCCGCATTGCCTACCGGCTCAAGTACGTGAGCCGGGGGCGCGGCAAGCATCGCGTGATGACGCCCATGGAGTTCATGGCGAGGCTATTGGCCATCGTCGCGCCCCCACGCTACCTTCTGGTGCGCTACGCGGGCGTGCTGGCGCCACGGTCCAAGTGGAGGCGTGACGTCGTGCCAAGGCCGCGCGATCACGGAAGGGCGTGTGCGCTGTCGCGCCCGGGCGCAACGACCCGCCAGCCACCAGTGCTGCTGGCGCCGGTCGGCCCGCGAACGACGGCACGAGTATGCGGCGCTCCGCACCGCGGGCGCCCGACGAGCTGCCCGAGCGCGCTTCGGTTCCCGCCGCGCCTGCCGCTCCACCCCAGACGCCCCCGGCCGCACCGATGCACGGCTCCGCGAGGACCCGTCCGGGCGATGTCCTGATGCTAACGCCCAACGTGCTCTCGGTGCGGCACTGGGACCGCCTGCTCGGCGGGGTGCTTTACGCCACCTCGCCGCGCGTCGACTGGGCGGCGCTGCTTCGGCGGTCGTTCTCCATCTACGTCCTCCAGTGCCCGAAGTTGCCACGGCCGGCTTCGCGTGATCGCCGTCATCACCGAACGCGAGCCGGTCACCCGGATCCTCGCGCACGTCGCGATGCCGACCGAGGCCCCACCGCTCGCACGCGCGCGCGACCCGAGCGACGAGCTCGACGATGACGAGGCGGCTGCCCAGCTCAGCCTCGAGCTTGGGTGAGCGGGGCGTCCGCGGAACGGGCCCGGGGCGGCGGCTGCACGCCGCCGTGGCCGGGGCGCGCTTGAAATTGCTCAATCAGACCGCGGCCCTGTCACACACCGTTCCCCTCGTGACAGACCGAACGAGCTGAACGAACCTCTTGCCCCGCGGATCGCGCTACGGCTTCCTACCCGCCGCCACGGTCATTTTTCCCACGGGAGCCTTCCGGGCTCGAGAAGTGCCAACACGCAGAGGAGAGCGAACGGCGCCGCGTAGTCACCACCGCGCTCGACCCACTCCCAAACGTCCCGAAGTCCACCCGACACCGGATAGAGGAGCTCCGTCGCGATCTTCCAGTAGCCGACTCCGAGCAACACGGCTCGCGAGGGACGGAGCAAGACGGCGAGCGCAGCCCCAATCTCGGCTGCGCCCAGCGCGTGCAAGAAAGCTCTGTCGGCCCGAATTCCGATCGATTGCCAGTGTGCCAGGAGAGCCGCCTTTTCCTGAATGAGCGCAAAGGCTCCGTGACCGAGCAGCAGCGAGGCGATCGATACCCGAAGGATCCAAGCGACTCGCCGTAGGTCATCGACGGAGAGAGGGCACGGGGCGACGCGGTCGAACCAACGAGCCTTTTGCGAGCTCGCGAGGGCCCACAGAGCGATCGGCGGACCGTAGTTGCCGCCGCGCTCGAAAAACTCCCACCACCCCAAATGGGCGATGGGCCTCAAGAGCGCCGTGAATAGCGTCCAGAGAGCCATGTAGCCGAACAACGCTCTGCCGGGTGCTGCGAGGACCGCCAGGCCGAGCGTGATATCGACCGCGCCGATGAGCGGCATCGTCTTCCAGGCCAGGGCCGGAGCCACCCCGAACACGCCGTAGAGAGGCAGCCACCTGGCCTTGGTGATCAATCCCCACGCGCCATGGCCGATGAAGCACATGGCGCATGCGATCGTGAGCAGCAGATGGATTGTTCGTTCGGGGCGGGTCGAGGCTCTATCGACTCGGCCGATTGCGAGCTGCAACAAACGAGCGAGGGCTGCTGCGGTCACCGGCGGCAGCGTACGTTTGGGTTACCGTCGGTGCCTCGTGTCGTATCCGTAGAACCCGTATAGATCCCGTCGCGCCAAGAGCGTGCGCTCCAAGTTGAAGAGAGAAGCCCGAGAATCGGGGATCCTCAGGCCCACCGCAGCGGGGTCAGTCGAGCGAAGGATGCTGTCGGCGACTTCCAGGCCGATGAGCTGCCCCTGAAAGTTGTCGTACCCGTAGTGCACGCCCAGATAGAGTCGGCTCGCGCCGGTCTCCAGCTGCACCTGTGTGAAGGTAGAAACCGACCGCGTGGTCACGTTGCCCGTCCCGTTGTTCGTCCCGGTGAGCCACGGTAGCGATCCCAAGGCGACGGAGCTTCCGTCGGGCTTGATTTTGTCGCCGAAGTAGGCGCGGAGAATCTCGGAGCCCGACGCGCCCGTGGAGCTGTGTCCGGACGTGTTCGACGGGTGGGAAGGAGTAGCCGCGAGGGGATGGAACACGACGTAGTCGTTGGTCACGCTTCCGTCGGGGTTGGCGTTCGCCGAGGTGACCGGACGCCAGAACTTCTGTTCGTACTTCGAAGTCCACGCACCGATTCGCGCGTCGGCCACAGCGTTGTCGAGCAGGGCAAAGAGAGCGGCGTTCTGGTCGAGCTTGAGTCCACGAGCCGCAGACGCGATGCGCGCCGCCTCGTTCACGAAGATTTCTGCGTCCTGCTTGTAGAACAAAGCTTGGGCGGTTTGATCGGCCGTGCGAACGCTCGACGAGTCTTTCCCGATCTTGTTCGCGTAGTCGAATTCGGCCTCGTACTCCGCGCTGCCGACGTCGGGCGACAAGGGAAGCAGCCGAGAGAGAATCGTGACTTCCTGCCTTGTGAGACTAAAGGGTGCGACGTCTCGCCAGTTCAAATCGATGCCGGGCTTGCCCTGAATCACGGTGCCTGTAGCGTCGAACCCCGTCGGCGCGCCCGTGACCGGATTCACGTACGGCGCGCCGGCGTTGCTCTGCCGCCAAATGCCGATGCCAGGGTTCGTGGTCGGCGTGAGCTGAGGGCCGTACGTGGTCGTCGGTGCCGCCCCATCGATGCTCCGAGCCGCGATGGCCGCCGCGGCGGCAGCATGGCCGGCCGCTACGCCACCGTCGGACGAAGACACGCCGAGAGACGTCAGGTCGCTGCTCAACTGAGTGTCCAGCCACGTTCTCACGGACGTCCACCGTGCGTCGGCGGTCGAGTCCGTCGCCGGGTTCGGGATCTCGCCGAGTATCGCATCGTGCGCCGCGGTCACTGCGGCTGCGGGCGCGGACCCAGAGTTGCTCGCCGTGTAGTAGTAGTAGCCGCTACTGAAGTGATCGATGGAATTGACCGCGTCGAACACGGCTCGCGCCGCGACCGCTTCGACGTGCGAGCCGACGTTCGTGTCGAGCGTGACGCCAGCGCCGGTCGACTCCGAGCCCACGTATCCTTTCGTGGCTTCGACCGCGTATTGATTCCAGTCGGTGACCGCGTCCGCAAACGCTGCCGGCGCCGTCAGGGTCCACGTCGTCGAGGCGACGATCGCAATCGTCGCGGGACGAGGCCCAGACGCGCGCGTTTCAAAAAGCGGCTTACGAGTGGACTTCTGACGGCCTACCAGTGTGATAACCGAGAGCTTCATGACGCAATACCTCCAGCTGGGTACAGCGTCCGTCGCGACAGGGCCTGCGTGCTCGAGTCGACCTAGCAGTGCTGCTTGTGCGAACGCGGTTTCCCCCGGCGTGCGGTCGCCGCGAGAGTCTCGTTCGGTTCATGGGCGAAGCGCCCGTCATGCTGTTCATGGCAGTTCCGCTCAGGCTACCTCAGGCTCGAGGGGCCCAAAGTAAACTCGACGTGACGATTCCGCGAAAGCGAGAGCTCGGTCTAAGCGCTCCGGTTACGCGAGCTTGCAGCCAAACCCGTACACCGTCAGGATGTGTTGCGGTCTCTCGGGGCTCTTGCGGTCTTTCTTCGAAGCTTGACTATGAAGTTGTCGACTGTCCGGTTCAGTTGCAGCTGGTGACGATCTGGCACTTGCCGGCGAGACTGCCGTGTGGCAAGGCTGGCCTTGGTCGGCAGCGGCGCAAGTCGCCCCAACACAATTGCTATTCGAGTCACACGTGCCTGAGATGTGTTGTGGGTGGACTCGAGCGCATTCGCGCGGCGGATATCGATCGTCCGGGGGGCATGATTCAGTCGTGATGACTGGGGCACTCGCTGCGCGAGAATGCGTCCCCGGCGCAGCGCCTCCTCGCACAAGTCCATCATCTGCGCCATCCTCGTTGCCTGGTCGCGGTCGGTCGTGACCCATGAAATCATGGTGGTCGGCATCGACCGCAAGTTCGCTTTCGACGACGCGGGGCGGCGTCAAGCCAATCAGACCGCGGCCCTGTCACACACCGTTCCCCTCGTGACAGACCGAACGAGCTGAACGAACCTCTTGCCCCGCGGATCGCGCTACGGCTTCCTACCCGCCGAATTGTCATTCCTCATCGACGGGGCACTCGGGGCGTTCCTCGAACCGGCCGCACCGGACGGGGAAGTGAGGTCGTTTCCATCGCTGAGCTTTGTGTCGACTCGCGCGCATCAGGTCACCGTGGGAGGCCAAGAGGTGTTTCTCACTACAGCGGTTCTCCATAACTTGGAACGAAAGGGGCTGTTTGTTCGCCGCGAACCGTGTTAACGGCGGAGAACATGATCAAAGCGTACTCGTTGGACCTGCGTGAACGCGCTGTCGCCCTGGTCGATGAGGGTGCGACGAGCTTGGAAGTCGCTGAGATGCTTGGGGTGAGCGATAGTGGGTGCGCAAGATGCGGCTGCGACGCGACGCTCTCGGGCATCTGATGCCTGGTTCGCCACCCGGCAAAGAGCGGAAACTGACCGAAGCCCACGAGGAGGCGCTGTGCCACGTGGTCTTCGATAAGCCGGACGCGACCTTGGAGGAGTTGGTGGAGCTGGTGGCCAGGCGCCTGAAGGTGCGCGTGAGCATCGCGACCATGTCGCGCCGCCTCATCGAGCTGGGACTGACGCGCAAAAAAAGACTCTCCACGCCACCGAAGCCGAGCGCCCCGAGATCCAGCAAGAACGCGACCGCTTCCTGCGTCGAAGCGTCATCCGACGAGCTGCACGGCTGGTCTTCATCGATGAAACGGGCATCAACCTGTCGATGACCCGCACCCACGGACGCTGTCCCGAAGAACTGGGGCGACAACATCACCGTGACGGCAGCGCTGACGCTCGATGGAATTGTCGCGCCCATGATGTTGTACGGCTCGATGAACTCGCGAGCATTCGAGGCGTACGTCGAACAGTGCCTGGCACCCGAACTGCTCCCCGGCGACGTCGTCGTCCTCGACAACCTCAGAGCTCACAAGACCGACCGGGTGCGCGATCTGGTCGAGGCCACGGGCGCGCGCTTGATGTACCTGCCTGGCTATTCGCCGGACTTCAACCCCATCGAGTATGCCTGGTCGAAGTTGAAAGCCCTGCTCCGAAAGGCAGGAGCACGGACCGTGCGCAAACTGGCCCGTGCCCTTCGGTGGGCACTGCTTGAGATTACGAGCGACGACGCACAAGGCTGGTTCTCACACTGCGGCTTCCACGTTCCATGTCAGTGAGAGCCGCTGTAACCTCGAGTTCAAGCTCCTGGCGGCCCTCATGGTTCGGCGCGATCGCGCGCTCACGCGGGAGGGGTTGCTCCGTGCAGTCTGGCGCTGCAGCGTCCAGTGCAAGACGCGGACGGTCGACACCCACAGGTTGGAAATCGAGAACGTACCGTTTGGCGGTCGCCATCCCCGACGGGTTGGTCACACCGGTGAAGCGACTGCGCGACAAGCTGCGGACTGCGGGACGATTCATTCAGAGCGTTCGTGGCATGGGATATCGGTTCAGCGAGAACACTGCTGGAGCGCAGCGGCGGCGCAAGGGTCTTGCCGCCCCGCACGTACACTCGGTCCCAGTACCCCTCGCGGTCGCCCGCCCATGACCAGAGCAACTTGCGTGCTCCGAGCCACGTCCCCGACGCATTCGTCATAGGTGTCGAGCGACCAGAACGGCATCTGGTCCTTCGGCGTGCAGGCAGACCGCTCACGGAGCGGATGACGCCGGGGGAGTATTTCGTCCTGAGGTCATGCCCCTGATGCATCACGAGCCCCCCGATGGCATCACGACTAGGCCGTACGGACTCTTCGGCTAGAATAGGCTCCAAGAAATGGGGCCGCTGCCCATGCCATGGTTCGTGCCGACCGTTTTCACCGCAAGCGCGTTATTCATCGGCACGAACCTCGACGATATCGTCCTGCTCGTGGTCCTCAACGCCTCCTCGCGCAACGAGGGACATCCCAAGGCGTGGCAGATCTGGACCGGTCAGTCCGTCGGCATCGCGGTCCTCGTTGCCGTCTCGCTGCTGGCGGCACTCGGACTGACGCTGGTGCCGGACCGCCGAACCTGGCTGCTGGGGTTGGTGCCCCTGGGGCTCGGCCTGTACAAACTGGGCGCGGCGGTGCTCGCTCACCGGTCAGGCGAACGGCCGTCGGCTGCCATGGTCAAGAGTGTGGGCGGCGTGACGGCCCTGACCGTTGCCAATGGAGGCGACAACATCGCGGCCTATGCCACCGTCTTCCGCACCAGCACCGGTGCGTCCCTTTCCGTCACGGTCGCCGTGTTCGCCCTGGGCGTCGTCGCATGGTGCGCTGCCGGCTCGTGGCTAGTATCCCATCGTTGGATCGCAGAAGGAATTCAGCGATGGGGGCACTGGATCGTCCCCGCCGTCTTCGTTGGGATCGGCGGGTCCGTCCTCTACCACGCCGCTCCCTTCTTTTGACCGAGTACCTCGACCGCTACGACCGCAAGCCAGGCGGGCGCGCCAAAGCGGGAATCGAGGCCGCCGCCCGCGCCCAGCTTGATCCTCGCTCGCGCTCCGCCGCCGGTCGTACGTTCGAACTGGCTCGTCAGGAGCGCCTCAACCCCCGTCGCGCTCCCGAACAAGGCCCGGATCGCCGACTCGCCGTACAGCTCGGGTCCTATCGACAGCGAGGTGGCCTCCCCGAGCGCAAGCGTCGTCCTGGCGGCAAGACCGAACAGAAACTCGCTGCCTTCCGGACTTCCGGGCGCGGAAGCGTCGTCTAGCGGCCGGAGGTGAACGCCCATCTGGGCCGCGCAAGAAAGCGGTCCGGCATCGCCGGCGAATAACAACCGCAACATGCCGCGATACGTCCCATCCGTGACGTATTCGCGGCGACTTGTGTTGGGACTGGGGATAAACAGCTGCGCCCCGGCGCCCAGTCGGAACGCGCTGGACGCGCGCCCAAGGAGCCGCACGTCGATCCCGATCCGTACATCCCCGAGTGCGTCGGGAGCCGTCGATGGATTGACGCCGGAGGCTGTGAGCGGGAGGCCCGTCGTAGGCGCGGTGAACGCGTAGCGCCCGACGGTGCCGCTTGACCCGTCGACGTCCAGGATCCAATCGAAGGCGAGGGACAGACGGAAACGGTCATAGGTCGCCGCAAAGCCGAAGTCAGCCACCGAGAGGTCGGAGACGACCACGAGCCTCTGCAGACCGTCCGGTGTGCGGACGCGAAGGGGGTTGCGCGAGTATCCGGCGGTGAGCGACACGGCTCCGCCAAGGGCACTGGGCCAGTCGAGGCCGTCCATGACGAACCAGCCGGCCCCTGGCGGCGTGAGGTACAGCCGAGCGACGTCGAAGCCCGACGCCCGCTGCTGGGCGCTCGCACTGCCCAGCCATGCGGCGAACGTCAGGACTGTCGCCATCGTCCAGCGAAAGCGCCCGTTCACGCGCCCGCGGGCCGCCGGCTGCGATGCCCTGTCAGAACTCGACATGGGCCCTCCCGCCCACGACGTCGACGGGGCCGCGAGCGGAGTTGAATCCTGGGTTCCAAATGCGCTGATAGTCGCCCGTGACCCAAACCGGCCGGAGCAGATTGAAGCTGTAGAACGCTTCGAGCACCATCTCGGGCGCCTGGCTCAGGTTTCCGTCCCCCACGAAGTTGTCGATCCCTCCTAGGGCGAGGTAGCGGGCATGGATCGAGGAGATCCATGCGGATGCGAAGCCCAGGCCGGCCACGTCGAACGGGCGGCTCCAAGCCTCGCCTCCGGCGACGCCCCCGAACGAGAGATCCCGGTCCGCGGCCAGGTTTCCGGCCACCTCGTTTTCACCATCGGAGTACATGGCGCGAAGAAAGACCCCAACCCCAGCGCCCAACGATTGCTCGAGATGGATCCCGACGCCCAGCTTCGTGTTGGGCCTGCGGACCCAGCAAAGGTCCGGCGCCATTGCGTTCGTCGAGCCATAGCTGAACACGCTCGACGGGCAGGCCGCCGCGTTCCTCGTAGGATCGGCGGCGAACGCGGCGATCGCGTCCGCGAACCGCCCCATCACCTCGTGGCTTCGGTAGGCCAGGAGCCGCGCCGTGCCGGCCTGTCCGAACAAGACATGATCTTGCTCGAGCTCCAGTGTGTCGCCATAGCTCCGGAGGAGATCTCGGATCGAGGGGGAGCTGGTCCGGCGTCAGGGGGGCGGCCATCCGGCCGATCCGCAGGGCCCAGTCGTCCCAATAGAACTGGGCCGCGGCTCCCAGGGAGAACCCGCGGGCGTCGCAGGTGAAATCCCAAGAGGCGTGGGTCATGAACGCCATGTTGAAGAACGTCCGTCGCAAGTCGCCGATGACGTCGCTGCGGTCGAAGACATCGAGGATGGAAAACGTCCCGCCGGTCAGAACGAGTCGCCGGTCGCTGGCGACGGTCGCGAGCTGCATCGGACCGGAGGTCCACTCGTGCGGGTGGCCGCCGAAATCGATGGTCTGTCGAAGAAACGTCCGCGACCGATACAAAGACGGCACCGGCCCTCCGGTCTTCTGAAGCTCGAAGTTCTGGACGGAAGCACCCAGGCCCTTGAGCCCCGATAGCGGTGTCTCGGCGATCACTTCGGGAACGAGGAACGCCTCCGCGCCGGGCCACGGCCGGAGCCCGAGGAAGAGCGTTAGCGAGTACGTGAAGCTCGCCTCCGCCTGGGGCACGAGCGACTGGGTGCTGCCGTTCGCGTTCGTATAAGCGGCGGGGAATCCGCCCTTCCCCTGAACGATGAAGGTGGACTGCCCGTACGCGTTCCAGCGCTCCTCTCCGACGTCTTGTGGGTCGCTAGGCACGAGCAGATTCATCACCGAGAAGGCGCGTTCTTCGGGGACCTGCTGGGCGCTGGCGAGTACCGGCCGGAGCCAAAGGATGACCGCGAGCCAGCCAGCCAACCGCATGGCTCGTCATCCGGTAGGCGAATGATGTTCCTTCGCCGCCCGAATCTTGCTGGCCGTCCGGAGCGGACGCAGGCCGTTGGCCAGCGCGAGCACGCCACCGATCTGGTTGAAGACCATCGAGTGCATGACGCCGAAGCCGGCGACGAACGCCCCGCCGATGCAGAGCAGATTGGGGACGAGGATTAGCCCCCAGCAGCCGTTGATGATGCGATGCAGCTCGCGCGACACATCGTGAAGCTGCAGGAGCTTGGTCAGACTGTCCTCCATGAACACGACCTGGGCGGTGTCGGTCGCGATCGTGGAAGCGCCGCGGAGCGAAACGGACACATTCGCCTTCTTCAAGGCGATGGAGTCGTTGACCCCATCCCCGATGAAGCACACCGTTCGGCCTTCCTTCTGCAGAAGCTCGACGTACTTGGCTTTGTCCTGAGGCAGCACTTCCGCGAAGTATCGATTTATCCCGAGCCGCTCCGCGAGCTTGCGCGTCGGCCGCTCGTTGTCGCCGGAGATGATGGCCAGGTGCTTCGCCCCGCGCGCCCGCAGTCCGGCGATGACGGCAACCGCTTCGGGGCGCTCGGAGGCGTGCAGCTCGAGACCCCCACCGAGGGCGTCGTCGACGCTCACCATGACCAGGGAGTTTCCCTCCCCGTGGGCGGCGTCGAGCTCACGCAGTAGCTCCGCGGGGAGCGCGATACCCTCGTGCTCCATGAAACGTGCGCTGCCGACGCGGATCGTGTGGCCCTCGACGCCGACCGTGATTCCGTAGCCCACATGATACTTGGAGTCCTCGATTGGAGGGAGCGGCAGACCCAGCGAGTGGCACTTGTCGAGGATCGCCCGGGCGATGGGGTGGCTGAACTTGTTCTCCGCGGCCGCGGCCCATCGAACGATCTGGTCTGCGGAATGCTCGCCGTACGTCAGCACGCGGCCAACCTCCGGCCGCTCGCGGGTCAGTGTGCCCGTCTTGTCGAAGAGAAAGGTATCGACGCTGCGCAAAATCTCGAGCGCGCGTCCGTCCTTCACGAGGATGCCATGCTCGGCGCTGAGGGTCAGAGAGCTGAGCATGGCGATCGGCGCGGCCATGCGGATCCCCGTTCCGAGGTCGCAGTTCACCACGGCGGCGGCACCGTCGACGCCAACGGTGGCAAGGCCTAGTGCTCCAAGCGCGAGCGTCGGCAGAACGGCTCGGTCGGCGAGCTCCTCGCCCCGCGACTGCGAGCGTAGCTTGTAGCCGGCGGTGTCGTTGAGTATCCGCGCGAGCTTGGCCGACGTGGTGTCGGCCCCGGCGCTCGTGACGGCGACGTGGACCTTCCCGCCGACCATGGTCGTGGAGGCGAAGACACGGTCTCCGTGCACCTTCTCGACCGGCGCGGATTCACCGGTGAGCGTGTGCTGGTCGACGAGCCCCATCCCTTCGATGATTTCCCCATCGGCCGGGACGGTCTCGCCGGTATGGACGACGATGACGTCGTTCTTCTCGAGCCGCTCGAGCGGTGTCTCGACCTCGACTCCGTCCGAAAGCCGCCAGACGAAGCGCGGCTGCTTGCCGAAGACGTTGAGTAACATCTTCTTGCTGTTGTCCTCGGTTCGCTTCACCAGCTTGCGGGCGATCCCCAACGTGAGCCCGAGCACCGTCCCGGCAAGCACCCGTCCGGTGGCGAGGCAGGTCACGACCACGATCGTGTCCAGCACGTCTACGCCGAGCCGTCGCTCGGTGACGAGCACGTGGTAGGCGTTCTTGAAGCTCGGAACGACCGAGTAGAGGAACACTGCGGCGCTCACTGGGGCGAGCCCAGGCACCAGGTATTGACTGGCGAGGGCGAGGCCCACGGAGGCCGTGCAGATTGGGAGGTCGAGGTCGACCGGAGAGATCGGGAAGTCGCTGGACTTGCGGAGCACCGCATCGAGAAGCTCGACGATTTGATGCTTCTGAAGCTGCTTCGGGTCGTAATGAACGAGGACGGTCGCGGTGAACTCGTCCGTGGCGTAACGCTCGACGCCGAACGTGTTCATGAACTCCCGCTCGATGGCCTCGCACATCTCACGTCGCCGGTAGAGGACTGGGTGGTGAAGGCGGATGCGACCGGGAAGCTCATGTCGGACCGCCCAGGTCGAGAGCCTCCGACCGAAGCGCCGAAGACGCACCGAGCGAGCCGTCGACTCGTCGAAGCCATCCGGAAAGAGGAGGGGTTCGTCGGCGGCGCCGTCTGCGGGCGCCGAAAGCCGGCGCCCCAGCTCGGCGAGCGCGGAATTGCGGGGAGTAGCCGCGCCGAGGACGATCTCGCCGGTCTGCCGGTCCGCGTCGATCGATGCCTCGACGACGCCAGGAGCGCGAAGGGCTCGATTGAAGAACGCCCGGGCGACAGGGCCGTGCGCTTGTGCGAAGAGGGTCGCGCTCCAGAAACGGATCCGGTCGGGCGCCGGAAAAGACACCGTGAGATTCGAGTGGTGGCCGCCAGACCGAGGGGCGCTCGACGCCAGCCTCGCCACGCGTGGCGTCCGGACCGGGGAAGCCTCGCCGGGTCGAGGCTCAACGGAAATGCGACGCAGAGACGGCACAGATTTGGACATAGCCGAAAGGAGCCCTCAGGTTGGCGAAGGAATCGAAGTCTCGGGCGGCGCCGGCGGTGGTGGACGCGCCGCAGGTGCGGTCGCCGACTGCCGATTGGAACGCTTGCGGAACTTTCGTTCCGCATTCAGGTCCTCGAGCCGCTCCGCCGCGCGCAGCACGGACGACGCGGCCACGGCGTAGGCTTCGCCGATGGCCGCCCCCACCCGGCGGGCGAACGCTGCTACGCCCGCAGGCAGCGCTGCTCCGGACCCGCTCGCCGACGCCTTCCTGGTTCTACGCAGCGCCGTCGTTTCGAGGACGATCTCGTAGCGCGGATCGGTGGGGAAAGACCGCGGGAGATTGGGTTTTGCGCCGACTCGGTCCACGTTGAGCGTCATGGCGACCCGTCTCCTCGGCTTCTCACGAAGCCGGCTCGTCGGCCGCCTCGTGCTCCACGAACTCGTCGTCCTCTTGGTCCTGCAGCGTGTGGATCTTTGCTGCCGCGCCGATCGCCGCCTGAGCGCCGTCGTTCACACCCTGCTCGAACCCTCGGCGGACCGAACTTCCCTCGGGCAGCAGTTCCTTCGCGAAGACGCCGGTAAAGACGACACCGTAGGAGACGCCGTAAGCCGCGTAATATGCGCCTTTGCTGAGGCCGGATTGGACTTTGACCGCAGCCACCTTGGCGGAAGCCGAAGCGTCCGCCCGGGCGTCGTGCACAGATGATGCGGCGGCCTCGAGGGCTTCTCCGAGCACGGAAATGGGATTGGAGGCGGAAGTATCGGACTCGTTCGAATGGGTCGTCATCGTCAGCTCCCTTCGGTTCTCTCGTATACCTTTGCGTGGCGCAGGCGGCGGTAGAGCAGCAAACCCAGACCGATCGCCATGTAAGCCGTGAAGATGGCCACGAGGAGTCGGCCGCGCGCGCCGGGGGACGGAAAGAGGACGCTTCCCGGAATGCCGATGATCCCCACGATGGGCAGGAGCATCGAAGCAATGGCGCCACAGGAGTAGACAACCGCCTTCTTCGTGAGCTTTCCGAGCGAGGCGAGGAACACCGGCGCGGCCGCCGAGACGAGGATATAGACAACGATGAAGCCGAAGCTGCAGAGGGTCCCGAGGTATCCCTGGGAGTCCAGGGCGCCGACCCCTGCTGCGCACAGCGCCGCCGGCACGATGAACGTCACGAAAGCCGAGAGAGCGACCGCCACGTGTGGCGTCCGGTTTTCGGCATGCGCCTGACCGAGCAGGTTCGAGACGATACCCTCGCGAGCCATGGCATAGAGAATGCGTGCGGTCGCGTTGATCGAGCCGAGCGTGCAGGAGAAAAAGCTGAGTAGGATCCCGACGTCGATCAACTTCCCGAGGCCGGCCCAGCCTAGAGAGGTGGCGAGAACGGTGAGAGGAGCTTCGCAGTCGGCGAGCGACTGGCCGCTTCGCTGGAAGCCGAGCAGCACCGCGTACGATGTGGAGATGAAGAAGAACCCGGCCAGCACGACGCTCTGAAGAACGGAGCGGGGGATTGACTGGAGCGGATTGCGCGCCTCGCCTCCCAGGGCCGTGGAGCTCTCGAATCCAGAGAAACCGAAAATGACCAGGACCTCCCCTGCGAGCGCGCCGCCTGGTGTCGCGCCAGCGAGCGTGAGCTGGGAGGTGTCGACGGCGAAGCTCTGGCTCGCCCACGTGATGCCTCCGAGCAAGAGGACGACCAGCATCGACAAACCTTCGAAGGCGAGCATCATCTTTGCGGAAAGCTGAACGTTACGAAAGGCAACGTAAAAGGACGCGAACGCACCGAGCCCGAAGAGCCCAATTACGCCGACGTGAACTCCGAGCAGCTGCTTGAGCAGCACGTTCGCGATCACTGCGAACCCGCAAAGAGTCGACATACCCGTGAGCGCGTATGCGAAGAGGAGGGCCCAGCCGGCGGCGAGCCCAGCGGTCGGATCGAGCCCTTCCGCGACGTACGTGTAGAGCGAACCCGGCGACGCGGAGCGGCGCGCAAACTGATTGATGTTGAGGCCGACGAGGGTCAGACCGACCACACCAAGAAGAAAGCTCACCCAGGTGGCGTTCCCGGCCCGCGCGAAGATCAGCCCCAGAAGCGCCGCCGGCACGGTCGATGGCGCGACGACGGACACGGATTGGGCGAGGACCTCCGAATAGGAGAGGCAGGACCGGCGGAGCGCGCCGCGCTCCCGGCCTGCATTCGCCGTCGGAATGAAGGCCCCCGGCGCTTCCGGGTTCATCCGCGTTCTTCATCCCTGCCCCGCCTGCGGAAGGAGCTCTTGCTCGGCGGTCGCACTGGCGGCGAGGGGCGGTCCGCTTGTGTGGACGTTCGGTCTCCCATGGCGGAGCGTGTATTATTGTGGCCGACCCTGCTTTGTCAACGCGATGTCACCTCATTCTTGCGAAAACGTATCAAGCGTCTGGCTGGGCAACGAAGGTGTGATCCCCTATTATCTCGCCGGGGCGAAGCGAGGCAACTGAGTGGGGCAGGGGCTGCCGGCCCCTTGGGAGACGCATGACGCCGATGAACGAAGCGATCCACGCCGTTCCAGCCATCCATGGCCTGTCTAGTTCGGTGGACGGGCTCGCAAACTGCAAGACAAGCTGCAAGAGTGGAGCGGAGAACGTCGGGGCGAATGACGCCGGCGATCCGCAGGTGGTAGCCGGTCCAGAGTCGGGCGTCCGCCAGGCGGAGGGTACGGTCACGGGCCTTCCGTTGGCGAGGACATCGGACATCCTGCGGGGGATTCTCAGCAAGAATCCCGGAGTCAAGACGTTCAGCGTAGAGCGCGTTCTCGCGTCGATAGGGGGAGATCAGTTCGAAGCATCCCTGATGATGTTCTCGATCCCCGCGATCTTGCCGGTGCCTAGGACACGCGGCACCGTCGCGGCCCCGACCGGAGCCATTGGCTACCAGATGGCGGCCGGACGGCGGCGCATCAAGCTTCCGCGTTTCATCCTCAAGAGGTCCATCTCCCGCCCGGCGCTTGCCGTCGCGATCCACGCTGCGCTGCCGATTCTGGAAGCGGCCGAGAAGGTCCTTCGGCCGAGGTGGAAATGGGTCAATCACCGCAACGTGCGGCGTGCGATCGGCCTGTTCGTCTTCGTCCTCGCGTTGGCGATAGCCCATCCCTTTCTGGGGCTCGGGGCGTTGCACGCGACATCGATCTTCGTTATGGCCCTTGGTCTAGCCGAGCAAGACGGGCTTGCGGTGCTCGTGGGAGTGGCGGTCGGCCTCCTGTCCTTGGCAATCCTCGCCACAACGGGTCTGTCGACGCAGGCTCTGCGCTCCAAGGCAAGTGCGTGGCTGAACAAGAAAGGCCGCCGCTTCGGACTCGGCGCCTTCGCACGTCTCTTGAGGCAGCGCGGCTACGATTGGCTCGCTGGCGTCATCATGTTGCGTTGGTCGGATCTCTTCCTCCTCTGGAATCCGGAGAAGCACGCGAGCGGCGGCGCGGTCGGAGCCCGCAGCCTGCCGAAGCAGCGTCGCCGGCCCGATGGGCACATCCAGGCGCTTTCGCAGCAAGCGCAAGCGCCTCGAGCGGCATGACACGCCGCTGCTTCGCTTCCCCGTGGGGTGTTAGCCGGCAGTCGCAGAGCCGCCGAGCCCGGAGATGTCCCGCGCGGCAGCGCCTAGGCCGGAGAGATCCGGCAAGGCGGCCGCGCCGTGCGCGAAGATCTGAGCGCGCCGCAATTGGAGCACGACGGGATTGCCCGGCCGGACGCCGAGCGCGTCGGCTTGCTCCTTGCCGCACTGCACGGTCAACGTTCGTCCGCTCGGTAGCTGGAGTTCCATCTTGACCTGCCAGCCCAGGCGCGTCGTTCGGACCACGGCCGCCGAGATTCCCCTGGAGCCGGCCGCGGGAGACGCCTTTACCTCGATGTCGTGGGGGCGCACGAACGCATCGACTCTTGTCTCGGCGGTCGCTCCCTCCACGTGCTCGGGCCAGCCCAGGTCCTGACCCTCGAGCTCGGTCCTTCCGCCTACGATGCGACCCTCCAAGCGATTGGAGGATCCGATGAAGCTTGCCACGAACGGGGTCCTCGGCGAGTCGTAGATCTCGCTCGGTGTCCCCTCCTGCTCGACGGCCCCACCGTTCAACACCACGATGCGATCGGCGAGGTCCATCGCCTCCTCCTGGTCGTGGGTGACAAGCAGCGTCGTCATCCGTACCTCGTCGTGCAACCGCCGCAACCAGGTGCGAAGCTCTTCGCGCACCTGGGCGTCGAGCGCGCCGAACGGCTCGTCGAGCAAGAGCACTTTGGGCTTGGTGGCCAGGGCCCGAGCGAGCGCCACCCGCTGTCGCTGCCCGCCGGAGAGCTGGTTCGGATACCGCTCGGCGAATCCCGAGAGCTGAATGAGGCCGAGGAGCTCTTTGACCCGCTCGTCGATCTCGGGGCGAGCAACTTTGCGAATGCGGAGTCCAAACGCAATGTTCTCGGCCACGGTCATATGCCTGAACAGTGCGTAGTGCTGGAACACGAACCCGACGCCTCGGGTCTCGGCTGTCTGCCAAGTCGAGTCCACCCCGTCGATGACGATCTGCCCGCGGTCGGGCAACTCCAGTCCGGCGATCATGCGGAGCACGGTACTCTTGCCGGATCCGCTGGGCCCGAGCAGCGCGGCTACCTCGCCGGGCCGCACGGCGAACGAGACATCCTTAACCGCGACGTACGATCCGAAAGCCTTGTACAGCCCGCGAACTTCGATGCTCATGATTAACTCCCGACGTCGCGCAGGTCACGGTCTCGCCGACGTTTCAGCCAGTCCATTACTACGAGAATGGTGATGGACACGCAGGCCAAAACCACCGCCACGGCGTGGGCGCTCGTGTCGTGCCGCTCCTCGAGTTGTCGGTAGATGAGCAGCGTCGCGGTCTCGGTTTTGCCCGCAAGGCCGCCGCTTACCAGGAGAACACCTCCGAACTCGCCGAGGGTACGCGCGGCGGTCAACACAATGCCGTAAGCGATACCCCATCGGATGTTGGGCAGAACCACGCGCAGGAAGGTCTGGGCAGGCGACGCGCCCAGGATGCGTGCCGCCTCCTCCTCCCCCAGTCCGATTTCCTCGAGGACGGGGGTCACTTCGCGTACGACGCAGGGCAGCGAGACGAAAGTAGTCACCAAGGCCATCCCGGGCCAGGAGAAGATCACCTTGATCCCCGCTTGCTTCAGCAACGGCCCGAACCAGCCGTGGCGCCCGAACAGCAGCATCGCCATCAGTCCGACCACGACCGGCGAGACGGCGAACGGCAGGTCGACAAGTCCGCCGAGCAGGCTCCGCCCAACGAAGCGGTCACGGCAGATGGTCCAGGCGATGGCCACGCCGAAGACCGTGTTGAGCACGATCGCCAAGCCGCTCATTCCCAGGGTCATGAGGAAGGCGTGCAGCGCATCGGGGGAAGTGACGGCGTCGAAGAAAGCCGGAATGCCATCGGCGAGAGACCCTCTGACGACCGCGATCAACGGGCCGACGAGCAGCAGCGCGAGGTACCCGAGCGGGACACCGAGGAGCACCGCGCGCCGCGCCAACTTCGACCATTCGCGACCCCTCGGCCGCACGGACACGCCGGCTCCGCTTGGCGCCGCGCTGGGCCGGATGGAATCGGTCCAGACGACGACGCCGGGCTCACGCAAGCTCACGAGGGAGGCCTCCGCGCTGGAAGTTCTCGACGAGCACGATGGACATGAACGCGACCGCCAGAAGCACCGCCGAGACGGCGGCTGCGGCCTCAGGACGCCCGCTCTCGATTTCCCCGTAGATGAGCACCGCTGCGGTCAAGGTCCGTCGCGGGATGTTCCCCGAGACGATGACCACAGAACCGAACTCGCCGAGGGCGCGCGAGAAGCTAAGGAGCGTGCCGGTGCGGATCGCCGGCCACAGGCCGGGAAGCGTGACTTTTCGAAAGGCCAGAAAGGGCGACGCGCCCAACGTGATGGCCGCCTCCTCGTTCGCGATGTCCATCTCGTAGAGCACCGGCTGCACGGTCCGCACCACGAACGGTAGCGTCACGAAGAGGAGCGCCAGCACGATGCCGGGCCGCGCGTACATGATGCGCACCCCGTGCTCCCCGAACCAGAGCCCGAAGCTCGACTGAGGGCCGAACAGCACGACCAGCATGACCCCTGTGACCAGTGTCGGGATCGCGAAGGGCAGGTCGATCAGCGCGTTGACGAGGGTGCGGCCCGGGAAGTTTACGCGCGCCAATGCGTAGGCGATCCAGGTGCCGAGCAGGGCGTTGATGGCGGCCATCGCCAGCGACGTTTGGAGAGTGAGCCAGAGCGCGGCGATGGCGTCCGGAGTGAGAATCGCCTGGGCGAACCCCCACAACCCCTTGGAAAAGCCCACCTTGAGCACAGCCGAGAGCGGAAGCAGGACGAACGCGCCTAGGTAGGCGACCACCATGCTGCGGACGCCGAGGCGCAGGGCTCCGATGCGGCGGGTGTGGCGCGGGCGTGACGCGAGCTCGGTCATCGACGCGCCACAACTTTCTCGAGGGCGCGCGAATAGGCGCCCTGAGGCGAGAGGAGTTTCTCCTTGAGCTTCGAGAAGCCACCGAGATCGTCCATTGTGAAAAGGTCGGCTACCGGAGGCCTGGCGACGTCCGTCTCTGCGGCGATGTCGGGGTCCGCCGGGCGCAGGCCGGAACGGGCGAAGATGCGCTGCGCCGCCGGCGATCGCAGGTACTGCAGGAAGAGCTCTGCGAGTTCGCGCCGCCCGTGCTCGTCCGCGTATACATCGACGAGCGCTGCCGGGTTGTCGATGCGGAGCGTGCTGTGTGGGGTCACTTGAACGTATTGGCGCCCTGCCCGCTGGCCGACGACGATCTCGTTCTCGTAGGTGACCACGACGTCGCCCATCCCGCGCTCGAAGGTCTGGACCGAGTCGCGTCCGCTCCGGTCCATGATCTCCACGCGGCTGAGCACCCGTGCGAGAGCCTCCGATGGGTCGTCGCCGAACTGCGTCTTGGCTGGCTCGCGCTGTGCGGCGCCGTAGAGCGCCGCGACGTTCCAGATGGCGCCGCCGCTGGTGCTCGGGTTCGCGGTCAGCACCTCGACATCGGATCGCGTCAAGTCCACCCAGTCGTGAATGCCCTTCGGATTGCCGGGACGAACGGCGAAGGCCACGATGGAGTGGCTGACCAGCCCGTGATACGGCGCGGCCTCGTAGTCGTGGGTGATGAGGCCGGCGCGGCGCAGGCGGTCGACGTCATCGGGCATCGACAGCACAACAACGTCCGCCTCGAACCCCTCGACTACCGCGCGCGACTGGGAACCGCTCGCTCCGTACGACGCCTCCACGCGAACGGGCCGGCCGGTGCGTTTTTCGTACCAATGCGAGAACGCTGGAAGGAGGGCCCCATCGTAGGCCTCCCGTACGACACTGAATGCGGAGATGGTCAGAACCTCCGCCGGTCGCTTGGTCGCTCTGTCGGCATGGGCGCATCCGACCGTCACAAGCAGCAGGAAAATCTGGGCACGTGCTGCTGCAATCACGCACATTTATCTAGCTGCGCGCTATTTACGATGCAAGACAATTGAGTCGGCAAACAAGAACGCTGCGCCGCAGCCGGCGCCGCGTCGACGGACCCCCCAAAAATCGACGACCTCAGGCGGAAACCGGGCCAGAGTAAAGGGGGCCCACGCGCGCAGCTCGCGCCGTGCGGTAGGGACGCAGACGCGCTGCCTGCGGCGGTACTGTGCCCAGATTGATGTGTCGAAGACGTTATAGTAGACGTACATCCAAGTTACAGGAGGCGGATCGTGCGCATCGCGCTTGGCGTGGACGGAGTATCCGTGTGGAGCTCCGAGATCTTCGGAGGCGGCAGTCAGCTTCAGGTGCGCGCCTTCTTGGCGCGCACGTTCGCGGTGGAGGAAGTGGAAGACGTCGAGCTTCGGAGGACCCAGTCCTACGGGCGGATCCGTTACGCCGCCGTGTCCGATCCGGCACGGATCTGGAACAAGCTCGGTCAGGTGTTCCGCTCGGCCGACGACGTTCTCGCGGCTCCGGACGCCCGGAAGATAGACGCAGACTCGGTGTATCTCGAAGATCGTGGCGAGCAACCCCTCCGGGTCGCTCGCATCGGGAACGTGCTCTCCAGCTGGCGCCTTCGCGACCAGACGGAGATCGCGCTGAGCCTTTCGCATCCGATCCTGCGCAACCGCCGGGATGTGGCGTTCCGGCTGGAAGAGGAGCTGGCGGCCATCCTCGGCGTCCAGGACTTCCGCGTGAATACCCTCACCGCGCGCGTCTCGATACGCTTTGATCGGCGAAAGACGAACGTCGATCGCCTGGCGCGAGCGCTGGAGAAGGCATGGCCGCGGCTCCTCGAGGGTCTCGAGGGGCCCCCCTCGCGCAAGCGGCTGGTGGCCGCCCTAGGACTGACTGGGCTGGCCTACACCGGGCAGTACCTCCTGCCGGCTTGGAAGCCGATCGCGGTGGCGGGCGTCACGCTGTACAGCGCGCCGAACGTCGTCCAGGCAGCCAAGCAATTGGCACGCGGGGAGGTGGGCCTGCCCGTGATGTACACCACTGCGCTGACCTTCATGCTCGTGAGCGGCCTTCCCTTCACGGCGGCCCTCATGGCTGGGTTCATGCAGGTTTGGCCGCACCTGGCCCGTCGCAAAATGGTGCTGAGCCAACGGCGCCTGCTCGCACGACCGCTGCGTCTGCCCGGTTGGGCCACGAGGTTGGGGCCCGATGGGGTCGAGCGGGAGGTCGACGTCCAGGAGCTCTCCCCCAACGACATCGTTGTGGTCCGGCGCGGCGAGACCATCCCGGTCGATGGTGTCGTCGAGGGCCCCGCGGCCACCCTATGGCCGGCGGCCCCATTCGGCGACCCGCAGATCGAGGAACGGGTGCGAGGCGACTCGGTTGCGGCGGGCGGCGTGGTGCGCGACGGCACCTTGAACATTCGCGTCGAACGAGCCGGTGCGCAGACGTCGGCCCGACAGGTTGCCGCGCTGCTGCCTCACGGGACGATCGGAGGATTGCCGTCCTCGTTCGAGGCGGAGCGGATCGCCAACCGGAACGCGAAGGCGGCGCTGAGCTTGTCAGCGCTCACGCTGCTCTTGACGCGGACTATGCTGCCGGCTCAGGCCATTCTTCGACCAGACTACGCCACCGCGCCACGTCTCAGCGCCCAACTCTCGGCTCTTCAGGGCATCGCCGAGGGTCTGCAGCGCGGCGTGCTCTTCCGGAATCCGGCGGCCCTCGACCGGCTCGCGGCCATCGATTTGTGTGTCATCGATTCCAGCGCCGGGCTCGGTCGGCAGCGCATCCGGGTCGACAGCGTGGAGACCGTCCGCGCTGTGACTCCGGACCAGGTCGTCCGTTATGCGCTGGCGGCGATGGGGGGATCTCGCAGTGATCGCGGCGCTGCTCTGGCCGCGTTTGCGGCAAGGAACCGGCCAAGCATCGTCCCGGACGCCCGGCCGATCGTCCGCCCTGCCGCCGTGCGCAATTACCGAAACGCTCTCGGAAACGCCGTCGAGATCTTCAGTGGAGCAAGACTCACAGCGTCGAAGGCAGAGGTCCCCAAACGCTTTCCGACAGTCCTTGCCCGGCGAGGGAGAGGGACCCGCTCAGCCGGGGCGGAGCTCGCGAATCTTGAGTCCGACCTTCGCCCCTTGTGGGTGGCTCGCGACGGCAAGGTCATCGGCGTGATCTCCTTCGCACGCAGCGGGGCAATCGTTGGTCGTGAGGTCGTCGCGGCTCTGGCGTCGCACCAACCTCGGGCGCCGATCGTTTACATGTCCCGCGAGGGAGATCCCGGCGCCGCGGCAGTGGCGCGAGGCCTCGGCATCGAGCTTTCCCGGGGAGGTCCGAGCGGGGTAGTCGGCCAAGGGGCCGCGAGGCATTCTGGGCGAGTCTTGTGGATCGGTGACGGCTCGGCCCCAGACGCGCGTCATGCGCTTGCCACCTGCGCCGTCAGCGTATCGGTGGCACCCCTGTCGCGTGTGGGGGAAGACTTGGCCGATGTCCAGCTGCCGCGGCGGGGTCTCTCCGACCTCACGGAGCTCCTCGAGATCGGCCGCGCGCATGCGGTTCGGCTCGAGAATGACTACCGCGCGATCTACTCGGCGAACCTGCTCGGGGTGGGAGGCGCGTTCGTCGCGGGCTTCGGCACCTTGCAGGTAGGCCTTCTGTCTAATGTCGGCGCAGCGCTGGTGTACGTCCGGCGCGCGTGGGCTCTCGACCGGCTGGCGTCGCCCAATGTCTACTCGTAATCTCCACGGCGCGGAAGCCCGAGTTGGCGCGAGGCTCCGCTTCGCGAGACTCGTGCGAACGTTACGCCCGCTCGACGTCGTAGGGATCGCGGCGATCGCTGTCGCAACGATCGCAATAGGCGCCAGGAACTACGAGCCACCGGCGGAGCTCCACCTCCTGAACGTTTCGTACGATCCGACGCGCGAACTCTACCGCGATCTGAACGCTCGCTTCGCAAAGCAGTACCAGGCGCGAACCGGTCGCTTGCCCCGGATCGAGCAGTCGCACGGTGGGTCGTCACGGCAAGCTCGTTCTGTCATCGCTGGTGAGCAGGCGGCGGACGTGGTGACCCTCGCCCTGCCGTCGGACATCGGCGCGCTCGTGAAGCGCGGCGTCGTCGCAGATGCCTGGTGGAAGCGCCTGCCGAACTCGGCTCGACCCTACACATCCACGATCGCCTTCGTGGTGCGCCGGGGCAACCCCCGCGGGCTGCGCGACTGGCCGGATCTCATCCGCCCCGGCATCGAGATCATAACTCCCGATCCGAAGACTTCGGGAAATGGCAAGCTGAGCGTGCTGGCCGCCTATGGCGCCGTGGTGCTGCGCGGAGGTACGGACGCCGACGCGCGCGCCTATCTCAAGTCCTTTTTCGACCACGCGGCGTTCCTGGATCCGGCCGCGCGCAGCACCGCGAACGCGTTCGCCGTGGAACGTCTGGGCGACGTGCACGTCGCCTGGGAGAACGAGGCGCTGCGCGAGGTGGCTGAATCAAAGGGCGAGTTCGAGATCGTGATGCCGGCGATGAGCATCCAGGCCGACCCCTCGGTGGCTTGGGTGGACGCAAACGTGAGCCTGCACCATACCGAAGAGCTGGCGAGAGCGTACCTTGAGTTCCTTTTTACGGACGAAGCCCAAGACCTGATCGCAGCAATGGGTTATCGCCCGACCAATGTGGCTGCCCTGGAGCGGCATCGCGAGCAGTTCAGGCCGGTCGAGCTCTTCTTTATCGAACGCATCGCAGCCTCCTGGGAAGACGCCGAGCAGCGCTTCTTTGGGGAGAACGGCGTGGTGGACAGCGTGTATCACCCGAAGCCCCGGCAGCTCCCATGACCAACTCGAGCGGTTACGGCCTCCGCGAACTCCAGAAAGATGTGCAGGCCGCCCTCACCGTCTCGGTTATCTCGCTTCCGCAGAGCATGGCCTACGCGCTGATCGCCGGGGTCGATCCCCGCTTTGGACTCTATACCGCGATCGTGTTCGCGGCCGTGGCGTCCGCGCTGGGATCCTCTTCGCACCTCGTCAACGGCCCGACCGGCGCGGTCTCGCTGGTCGTCTTCAGCGCGCTGTCCTTCATCGACGCGGACGCACGAGTCGACGCCTACGAGGCGATGTTCCTGCTCGCGATCATGGTCGGTGTCGTGCAAATCGCCATTGGCGTCCTGAAGCTCGGAGGGCTCACGCGCTACATTTCCGAGTCGGTGATCACCGGCTTCATGGTCGGCGCCGCGGTCCTCACGATCATAGGACAGGTCGGCAATGCACTCGGGCTGAAGAATCAAGGCACCGGTCACCAGCACGTATTTTACCGACTCTGGCTCACGCTGACGCAGAGCGCGCCTCTCAACTTCAAAGCCATCGCCATCAGTGCGGCCTCGATCGCGCTGTCCATGGCGGCCCGGCGCGCGGTACGGCGCTACAGGTTGCCGCAGCTCGACACCTTCATCGTGCTCCTCCTGGTCACGGTGCTTGCGTATTTCCTGGGCTGGTCGCGTCCGGATGCTACCGGCCAGACCGCCGTCGGCTTGAATGAAGCCGTGCCGCAGAACCTTCCGGGCTTCCACATCGCCGTCATCCAGTGGAAGTGGCTCGCGTCCCTGTCCTCGAGCGCCGTGGCGATCGCTTTCCTCGGGCTGTTGGAGGCGCTCGCCATCGCGAAGGCCATTGCGAGCGAGACGCGCCAGCGGCTGGATGTCAACCAACAGTGCCTAGCGGAGGGTCTCGGCAACTTGGCGGGCGGGTTCTTCCGCTGCATGCCCGGATCCGGTTCGCTGACGCGCTCGGCCATCAACTACCAGTCCGGAGCGACTTCCAAGGTTTCGGGCGTGCTCGCGGCGGGATTCGTGGCGCTTCTGGTGCTCGCGTTCGCGCCACTCACGCACTACATCCCGAGGGCAGGGCTCGCAGGGCTCCTCATCGTCGCGGCTTCGCGCCTCATCGATCTGGACCGTCTCCGCTATGTCGCCCGCGCTGGGGTCTATGACGCGGTGCTGCTAGGGGCCACCGCGTTCAGCGCGCTGGCCATCGGTGTCGAATTCGCAATCCTGATCGGCGTCGCGGTCTCGCTGTTGCTCTATGCGCCCCGCGCCGCGAAGTTGCGCGTGTCGGAGCTCGTCGTGAGCAACGAGCGCATCGTCCGCAACCGGGTTTCCAGCGATCCGAAATGCACCGCCCTCACCATCTACGATCTCGAAGGCGACCTATTCTTCGGCGCAGCCCCCGCGCTCGAGAAGTGCCTCGACGAGGCGGCAACACGGGCACGTGAGGGGTCGACGGGGCACCTTGTCCTGCGCGTGAAGCGGCTCCGCAACCCGGACGCCGTTTGCTTGGAGAAGCTGGAGCACTTTCTCAAGGAGTCCCATCGGCAAGGCCTCGTCGTTTTTCTGGCCGGGGTACGCGCCGATCTGGAAGCCGCGATCGGTCGCCTGCGCTTTGCGCAGTGGTTCTCCCACGACCGTGTATTCGTCGAGACGGACGACGCGGATTCGGCCACGCTGAAAGCCGTGCGCGCTGCTTACCAACATTTGGGCAAGGACAACCGTTGTGAACATTGCAACGGTGGGCGTGTGGCCGACCCTGGTGCGTCTCAGGCCGCCTACTACCTGGTCTGATACTTCGCCCGGTCAAGACGGCGTCCAGCCGACCGCGCAATGAGAAAACGGTAGTTCATCGAAGAAGCCTTGTGAGTTCCATGACTCGTTGAACAGCCCCAGCGAACTCAGTAGACGACCCCGCTCGCAGCAGAAAGATATTCTCAGCTTCTCTGCGGCCGGCGGATACCTCGGTCGGCCAAGCTCATCCCGCGCTGGCGCACTGGGCTTCGAACGCCACTACCGCGGCCAAGAGCGCGTTCACCCAGTCGTTGAGAGTTGGACGGATCCTCTACAACTGCGTGCAACCCGGGTTACGTTTGCGGGCCAACCGATCCCTCGCGAGCCCGACTCATACCAAATGTCCCAGAGTGCCGCACTTCTCGTTCTCGTGTCTGCGTTCTTGCATGCAGCGTGGAACGGCGTCATCAAGCGGGACGAGGATTCGAGAAGTGCCGGTGTGGCTGTGCTTTGCGTTGCCGTGTTACTAGCAGTCGCCGTAGTCCCGTTTGCGAACCGAACAGCGTTTCCGACGCCTTTCGGCTTCGGGTGGGCCATCGGCGCCGGGTTGCTGGAGGGCGCCTATTTTGTTGCATTGGGCTTGGCGCTTGCCGGCGGACCGCTAGGCCCCGTGTACACCGTCGCTCGCGGTGGAGCGATGCTCGTCACTTGGCCCGTGACAATCCTTTTGCTTCGCGAATCGTTTGCGTTATCAGCGAAGATTGGGGCCATCTTCATCGGCTTGGGCCTTGCTCTAACCGCATGGCGACCCAAGGAGCGCGCATCATCGGCTAGCCTGTTCTGGGCTGCCGCATGCGCCGTCTGCATTGGCGGATATCACCTCTGCTACAAGCTTGCACTGGAGGCACGCGCGGAGCCCTGCGCACTTTTCGCTGTTGCTCTCGCATGCGCTCTCCCGATCAATCTCGCATGCGTTGGGCGAGGTGGCTGGGTCCGCGGACTCCGGGCCCTGCGCCGAAGCCCCATCTGGATCGTCTTTGGAGGCGTCGCATGCACATCATCATTCTTGGCCCTCCTCGGCGCCCTTGAGTCAGCCGGGGTCGGTATCGTCCTGACGCTTCGCAATACGTCCGTGATATTCGCCCAGGGAATCGCTATTCTGAGCGGGGAACGCCCGACGACGCGCTCCATGTGCGGCGCCATTCTCGTGACCGGCGGAGCCATTCTTCTTTCGCGGTAGACAGCGAGGCAGAGTAGTCTTGGCGCGGAACGCCTCGAGATAGCCTTCGCCGCGCCCAGCCGGTGATCTCGAGCCTGCCTATCATCACCCTCAACGGATCTGGGCCAGGCGGCGGGCGCCTACGGAACTCGAACCTGAATCTCCCTCACACCCTCGAAGCCCTCGAAGCTCGCGACCAGCTTGCCGAGGTCGATGGAGTCGGGAAAGAGGAGATCGAAGGAAATTGTGGCCTGCTTGTGAGCGGCGTTCAGGTGGTAGTCGAGGTCGAGTGCCTTCGCGTGCAGGCGCCCGATCTCGGACTCGATCACGGCGAGAAGCGTCGAGGACGAGCCCGACGCACTGTCGAAAAGGAGCGTGATCCTACGTCGAATGACCTTCTTGTCCTCGAAGACTCTCAGCACGGTGAGGGCGACCAGCCCGAGCACGGTGACGGCGACGCTCTCTGGATACATACCGGAGCCCGCGCAGAGACCAATCGCAGCCACCAGCCACAGCCCCGCGGCTGTGGTCAATCCCTGAACCGTCGCGCCCGTGCGCAGAATGGAGCCACCGCCGAGGAATCCGACACCCGCAACGACCGAGGCAGCGATGCGGGAGCTGTCCACCGACACGAGGTCCCCGGCGACGTAACGCTGGAAGTACATAAAGTGCGCCGAAACGACCATGAATGTGGCCGAAGCCATGGCGACGATGAGGTGGGTGCGTAGCCCGGCCTGTCTCCGGTGGATGTCACGCTCGAAGCCGATCACCCCTCCCAGGAAAGCGGCGAGCGTGATGCGTAGGATCATCTCCCAATGCGGGATCATTGCGACTCTTCGTCTGTCAAGGTTATGTCCGCTCCCACCAGGCTGCATCGAACACGGCCCCGGTCCGCCGGCAAGCGCCAAGCCCAATGCAACAAAATAGGCGCCCTCCAGCAACCCGGCGCCGATGGCCCACCCGAAGCCGAAAGGCGTGGGAAACGCTGTTCGGTTCGCAAACGGGGCTACGGCGACTGCTAGTAACACGGCAACGCAAAGCACAGCCACACCGGCACTGGGGATGCCCCGTCCGTGTTGAACTTCGTGTAGTCGGGGCGGCGTGATGAACTCCTTACGCGACCTTCTTCTCGGTGGCTATCCCTGCGTCGGTCTTGTGCAGAGCGGCAATGACGGATGGCATGTTCCTGTACCCCTTGACGCGACGGAATCCTTTCTGCGCCTCGGCGATGCCGAGAGCGACCCATCGACGAATCATCGACTCGTCCTTCCAGCGCTTGACGTTGCGCGTGATGCGTCGCAGCGAGCCGCTAATGTTCTCGATCGCGTTGGTCGTCGCGAACGTACGGCGGAGCGAGCTCGGAAGATTCAATCGCATCACGGTGAGCGTCTCGTCGAGTCCCTCACGCAGGCTCGCGGCGGCACTGTCCTCGCCGTTGGACTCGAGCCAAGAAGCGAGCTGCATCAGTTTCTTCTTGGCGGTTGCTGCCGTCGCCGAATCGTATGCATCACGCATCTGCTTGGCGACGTACGCGCGTCGTGACTCGGGGAGATGGTCGCGGACGTTCCGTGCTTTATGCACTTGGCCGCGTTGCACGATTGCTCGATTGGCAAATACGTCGCGAAGCGCTTTGCGAATCCACTTTCCACCGTCGATAACGAAAAGCATGGACTCTTCGACGCGGAGACCTCGATCAATTAGATTCTGCACCAGTGCCGTCGCCACCGTGGCGTTCTCGGTTGACCCTGCCCAGATGCCGAGCGGCGTCTTGGTGCCGTCGGTCGTGGCGCCAAGCGCGACGAGCACCGAGTGTCCCGCGAACTCAATGCCGTCGATGAAAATCGCGACGAGACCGATATCGTCGAGTTTGCGTGAAACGATGCAATTATCTTTTCGGTTGTCGCATCAATGAGTGCGCGCGACGCATTGCTCTTACTTGTGCCCCGTGTTTCGATCGATTCATCCACCAGTTCCAAGCTGCGCTCGTAGCCGCCCGTTGAGACGCCGAGCGCGATCTGTTCCGCCACTCGCGCGGTCATCGGGTCGCCCTCTCGCAGCATCTCGATGCCCGGCAACGTTACTTCTCGGCCCGCACCTTTGACGCGCGCTCGAACGCGCGGGTACGACAACGAGACCTGACGACCACCAAAACCGATCGGCGTCGTCGCCGTACCCCAATGATGATGAGTGCGACCCTCGATGTGCTTGCCCTTCGGACCGGCGATCTCCGCGGCTTGGGTGGCAAGCAGCTCGGAGAGCACCGTCATCCCATCTGTTGCACGAACGACAGAAGGCCGTTCTTCGTTGCCTCCACCGCGGCCAGCAGCGGCAGCATCAGCTGCTGCATCGCCACGTTCATCGTCACCGGCGTCTGCTCCTGTTTTCGTCCCTTGAATGCGTCTCTCTTCTTCATGGCGGCTCCTTTGCCCCTGAGGGCTCGGTGTTCTTGGCAGACCCGCTTCTCAGGCCAGCCAGGAGCCGCCGCTACTTCACAATTTCAACAAGATCCGGGGCATCCCCCCGGCACTTCTCGAATCCTCGTCCCGCTTGATGACGCCGTTCCACGCTGCATGCAAGAACGCAGACACGAGAACGAGAAGTGCGGCACTCTGGGACATTTGGTATGAGTCCAGCTCGTGAGGGATCGGTTGGCCCGCAAACGTAACCCGACTTGCACGCCGTAATTCAGTCCGCCCCTTCTCTGGGACTCCGCTGCATGACGCCGTAGGCGACTGAGTTTTCTAGTTTACGGCGGAACCATCCCGAAAGAGACGAGAGCGCACGCACCAGCCACGCAAAACGCATCTCACCCTCGCGACCCAGGCGGCGCGCCTCCGCAAAGAACGGGCGCCTGACGGTCAGTGACCAGCCATGCGGTCGGAAGAAGTCGAACCCGTTCGCGGGCGCGAACTTCCATTCGGCATTCGCCGACGCCAAGACCTTGCCCCAGGCTCGCATGTTCTGTTTGACAAACTCGGGCGCGGCGCTTTCGAGAACCCAGCGGCGCATCGAGGGTCGAGCTCCTAGCCCTTTTGCCAGTGAAGCGACGAGCGCCTCATCGAGATAGACGAGGAGGCCTTCGGTGACCACCACGACCCGTGCGGGGGAAGCGGCAACGCGATCGAAGAGGCTTTCTCTGGCCTGGTTGTCCGCAAGATCCACCGCGACTCGCTCGACGACGCAGGCGGGCTTCGCGCGTGCGAGCGCCTCCGTCTTTTCATCGAGGATCGCGACTCGATCGGCTTCGATCCAGACCAGCGAGGAAGGAAGGGGCAAGCGGTAGGGGCGGGCATCGAGACCGGCAGCGAGGTTCAGCACGGCATTGGCGTCAATGGCCTGAACGCTGTCGAGGATCATCCGTCGAAGACCTTCGTGCGCACTGCGAGCGCCCAGGCGAGTCCGCGCGGTCCTGGATGTGCCCCGGGCACGGTGGGCATTCCTTCGGCGATCCTCCGGCCGCGCTCCCCTGCCAATCGCCGTGCGAACGGATCGACGAACAAGGCGTCCGGGCGCTCGGATTCCAGGGCTAGATGGAAGGCCACCCACCGCGCGGTGTCCGAGACGTCCTCCATGAGCGGTGCCCCCGCGCTCAATTGACGCCTCGCGGACGCAGAAACCTCATCGTGGGTAACAAGAACGACTGAGCCATGGGCCCTGCCAAGCGCGGCGCCTGACCGAGCACGGCGAAGGAGTCGACCGTCTCGCCCTCGAACGTGGCCAGTGTCATGGGGACGCCGAACCGGGTGAACCGAATCAAATCGACGGCGGCAGGACCGCATCTGGAAGTCGCTCGACCTGCGCCTCAGCCCGTTCGAGCGCACGCGCGTTGTGTTCATCGTGACGGACACGCCGGAGGAGTACGAGGCGCTGAAGAAGGCAGCGGTCTGACCGGGTCTTCCGTGGGGGGCCCGCTGCTTGCGCAGGTCTTTTCGAACGTCGAGGGGAAGCTAGATATTAGATAGCTGCCGCCTCAGCGGTCCGCCGACGCGATCACGCGGCGCAAGGCAATCGCCTTCGCGAGTTGCGAGTCGAGGCGCTCGCGACGGAGCTCCGAAATGAGCAACGCGACATGGCGTAGCGCCGCGTCCGCGTGCTCCTCGGGGAGCGCAGCCTGTGCTCGTCCGCCTGAGCAGACATCGTGAGTATTTCGATCTTGCTCTCGAGCATGGTCGCCAGGGCGCGTAGGAAATCTTAGGCCTGTTGGCGCGTCAAGGAACGCGGGGGAAGCAACGTAACGCCCAGACTACGCCACCCAGTTCCGCCACGCTGGAACGCCGACCACGTTGGCCGACCACGTTGGTGAGCTTGGGCGGCGCCTGGTGACGCGGCTTGGTAGTGGCTGTCGCGATGTCGCGGCCATGGTCACGCGCGAGCCGCTCCTTCCCCACCGCGACCCCCTGGCTCGCCGCGTGGTGCGGTAGCACGCCGCTCATCGGGCGGTTCGAGCCCGATTGATCTCCCGCCTCAACTCTTCGGCGACCCGACGCGCCGCCTGGGCGAAGTCGGCTCCCGTCGAGGCGTAAAGCACGGCGCGTGACGCGCTGACGACGATTCCGGCGCCGGCGTCATCGCGGCCTGCAATGACCGCGTCCGACACGGAGGCCCCCTGCGCGCCCACGCCCGGGATCAGAAACGGAACGTCCCCGGCGATAGCACGAAGCTCGCGCAGCTCGGCGGCGTAGCTGGCACCGGCAACAAACCACAGATTGTTGTTCGTGTTCCAGGACCGAACGGCCTCCTCCGCGACCCGCAGATAGAGTGGCGTCCCATCGATCAGCAGGTCCTGGAAATCGCGCGCGCCCGGGTTCGATGTTCGGCAAAGGAGGATGACGCCCTTGTCGGTGCGAGCTAGAAAAGGAGCCACGGCATCCCTTCCCATGTACGGATTCACCGTCACGGCGTCGGCGCCATACCGGTCGAAGCACTCCCGGGCGTACATTTCGGCCGTGGGCCCAATGTCTCCGCGCTTGGCGTCCAGGATGACGACGAGGTGGGGATATCGCTCCCGAATGTACTCGATCGTCGCGAGAAGCTGCTCCTCGGCAGAATGAGCCGCGTAGTAGGCAATCTGCGGTTTGAAGGCGCAGACGAGATCCGCCGTCGCATCGATGATGGCCTTGTTGAAGTCCAAGATCTCCGTGGGGCCCCGGCGGACGGCCTGCGGGAAACGGGCGGGCTCGGGATCGAGACCGATGCACAGCGCCGTGTCGCGGTCCGTCCAAAGGCGGCGCAGCTTCTCGATGAGCATGGGAACGACTCTATCACGGCCACCTGCCCGAGATTTTGGCTCTGGGGCCCCGGATTCCTGCGCGAACCACCGGTCGGTCGTGTAAACGCCCTCCGGAAGCTTCCCCAACGACGCACGCACCGCGCCCCCTGGAGGAATTCCCCCGCCCTCGAAGAGCCGCTCACCGCCTTCGGCGAATTCGACGTAAACCCGACTTCCAACAAGCCGTCGTTGCTACGCGAAGTTCAACAGGCCGCGGGACTTTCCCCGATTGCGTGGCGCACCGCGCGGGGGACGATCCGGTTTCGTGCCGCCTGATAGCTTTCGCCGGTTTTCGCCATTCGAGCGCGGATTTCCACCCTCAACTTCTTATGGGTATGTCGATTCGCCATGGCTCTCCTCGATGATCGAATTCCGCCCCGGCGCGGAGCGAACAAGTGGAGGGAGGTGCGGAACCGAACCCGAAGGGCCAAGCCCTCTTCGCTCACGTCGGTTGCCGTGCCGGGCGGCTTGGATGAGCAGGACTCGGGAGAGCCCGACTCCAGAGTACGTGGCTAAGGTTCGCCGTCAAGGCCATGGTCGCGTCGTCCTTGCCGTGCCACTCGGTACTCCCGTTGTGTAGATTCCCAGCCGTGCGCCCGCTTCCCCTCCTCGTCGCCGTCGCTCCTCTCTGTCTCCCTCCTCGTCCTCGCGTGCGGTGGCCCTCCGCCGGCGCATGCTCTGGCCCCGACGAGCACCGGCCCTGCCGTACCATCGCACCCGGACGAGCCCCGCCTCGCCGACCTGCGCCAGCTCACCTTTGGCGGCGAGAACGCCGAGGCCTACTGGTCTTGGGGAGGCGACCAGTTGATCCTCCAGGCGCGCGGCCCCGGCCAGAGCTGCGATCGCATCTACCGCACGCGCCCGTTCGACCCCAGGCCGACGTTTCACCCCGGTCTCGAGCGGTCAGGGGGCGACGACCTGCTCCTTCTTCCTGCCCGGCGATCAAGACGTCATCTACGCCAGCACACACCTCGGCGGCCCTGTCTGCCCGCCGCGCCCGGATCAATCGAAGGGCTACGTCTGGGCTCTTTACCCGAGCTACGACATCTTCTCAATCAGACCGCGGCCCTGTCACACACCGTTCCCCTCGTGACAGAACGAACGAGCTGAACGAACCTCTTGCCCCGCGGATCGCGCTACGGCTTCCTACCCGCACGCGAAGTGTTCGTGCGACCGGAGTGGCGCTTCTCGACGGGCGCGAAGGTTCCAGGCCTCGACGGCGAAAAGATGAGCAAGAGCTACGACAATGCGATCCCTATCTTCTTGCCCGACGACATGACCGACAAGCAGGCGTGGAAAACGTACTTTGCGTCCATCAAAACCGACAGCAGGTGGGTCGAGGCTCCGAAAGACCCGGACGATACACTGATGACGCTCTATCGCCTGCTCGCGCCAAGCGAAAGCGGCAGAGTTCGAGGCGGACTTCGTGAAGGGCGGCGTCGGCTACGGCGAACTGAAGAAGCGCTTGCATGATGCCTACAACGAAATGTTCGGGCCGCTGCGCGAGAAAAGGCGCGCGATCGCGGCAGACGAACCGTTCGTCGAAGGCGTGCTCGTCGAGCGGGCGAAGCGCGCGCGGGCGGTGGCGCGCCAAGTGATGGCCGAGGCGCACGACGCCTGCGGCATCGTCACTGCGCGAGGGACGCACGGATAGGCTCCGCGAACGCGATGGACGTCGCTCGGCGGCTCCGGCGGCTCAGGGTCGGGAGGCGCCGGTGGAACGGGCGGTGGAGGTACCGGAGGAGGGGGGACGGGAGGTACCGGCGGCGGCGGAACGGGTGGGGGTGGAGCGGGCGGCGCCGGAGGCGGGGGCGGTCGCTGAGCTAATCAGCGGGCCGCGCGTGAACGGGCGGCCTTCCTGGCAGCCGCCTTCCGGCTTGGGGCGCCCTTCGTTCGGGCCCCCTTCTTGGCGGCCGCGGTGGAGGGCCTCGAAGGTTCTCTCTTCGCCGCCGCCGACCGCGCTTGGCTCGAGAGCGATTCGTGCGACGTAGCGTCTCCGCTCTCTCTCTTCAATGCGGCTTCCGACGCCTTCGCGCGGCGGACCGACGGGCGACGAGCCGAAGACGCCCCACGACCTCGCGCGGCGTCTCGCTTCGCGCGCCGGCGCGTCTCATCGGACGTCGCCCTCGCTTGAGGCGCCGGCAATTTCACACCGGCGCGCCTCGCCTTGGACAAGCCAATGGCGATGGCTTGCTTCGGCGAGCGTGCACCGTGTTTGCCCTCGCGAACATGATCAACTTCTTCTCGGACGAACTCACCGGCCTGCGTCGTCGGGGCCTTGCCCTCCCTTTCGTCTCGTCGAGCTCGGCGGCGCACAGCTGCTTCTTCGGTAGGCATTGGCTTCTTCAACCTTTCGGCGGCGCACCGCAGTGCACCGCATCCTCCGTCTTGCCGCACGTTCCGCGCCAAGAAGCCGCCCGAGAGGGCCAGCCTCACGGTCGACCGGTGATGGCGAATTGCTGAGCGTGTAGAACGCAAGGCGGGGCACGTACGGCCTATTGGGCGGTTCGTGCCCCGCGCCGGCTCATCGCATGTGCGCGCGGTCGCTATTGCGTGACCGGGGTCACAGCCGAACGACCGATTTCTCGCCCGAACCGGTCTTTGGCCACGACGCGGACGAAGTGAAGGGGCTCGTGGACGACGATGGTCGTGTCGAGACCGTTCCATGGCGCCGAAGCCACCGCGTGACCATCGTCGGCATCCTTGTCGTCGCGGTTCCCCTCGAGAACCTCCCAGCGCGCGACCTCTGTGGCTCCGTTCCAAATGGCATGCACGCTGGTCGTGGCGCCAGCCACCTGGCCGGTGGCAGTCGGATTCGTTTCCGGCTCTCCGACCCACTCGAATCGGTACGCCCGGTATGTGTCGTATCCGGCGGGAAGACTGGCATCGAAGACGAGATTTCCTTCTCGGTCGAATTCGGAGATTCGCGGGACCGCGCCCCAGCCGACAAAGGTGTCGCCGTTGCTCAGGGCTTGAGACCCGCCTTGTGACCCCGCCGACAGATGGTCGGGGTGCTCGAACGAGCGCACGAGCGTCGCGGTCTTGGTCTCGTCGTCGCGACGTACCCAGATGACACGAGACTCGGGCAAAACGGGCGTGCCATTCGATTCATTGTCGAAAATTCGAATCGTATCCCGGTCGACCGCGATCGGATTATGCTGGTAGGCGAATGCCACCCCCGGTCCGAGTGAGAAGTCGCTATTTTTGCCGCCGAGGCGCCAGATGACGGCGCCGCTGTGTCGGTCGAGCTTGTAAACGGTCCACGTATGCCGAGACGAAATCAGCAAGTTGCCGTCTTCGTCCGGGCTGACCGCGTTAATGTGGAAGTAGTCGTACGGAGTTGTGGCCGAGGCGGGGAGCGGCTGGTGGCTCTCTTCCAGTGGCACGTGATCGAGGCTGTGCCACTCGAAGAGCACCTTGCCGCTGGCGATGTCGATCTCTTGGACGACCCCGTCGATGACCAGTCCACTGGTCGAGCCGCCCAGCGACGACAGATCGCGGGTCACGGCGTTATAGATTGTGATGAGGGCGGTCCCTTCTCGCGTGATCTTGAACTCGTGCGAATCGGCGTCCAGGCCATTGCCCGCCGTAACCGTCGCGACGATCTTGTACTTGCGGTCCAGGATGTAGTCGGTGGTCAATCCCTGAGCGAGACTGCCGAACCCTTTGCTCTGCGACCACGTGAGTACGGGCTCCCCATGATAACGCTGGACCCGAAAGTCCGCGGCAGATTGCCCGTTGGTAATGGGAGAGAACCATACCGCCCGACCCTGGTCGTCGACGATCTCGGGGCCCACCTGTCCGGTGGAAGGTGGGGCGCCGGCATCCGCGCTGCCTCCCGGTATTGCCAGCGAACTGGTGCTGATCGGCGCGACGAAAATCAGCCCTCGGGCCAATCCTGGCTCCGACCGGAGAACCGTGATCGGCGGGGGCTCGACACCGGACGGTGCCCCGCCCGTCCCCGCGTCGGGAGCGTCCGCGCGCGCAGTCGCCGTGAGTAGGCCCAACGCGACGAATCCGACGGCGCTACGGTGCACCGCTCGGTAGGTATTCAGTGACGGTTTCATGATGTAGAACCTCCTGGGTAGTAGGTTCCAGCCCGCGGCACCGCGCGTTTTCTCGTGGCGCCGATGGGGCTAGGAACAGCAGGAGGACCGCCGCCCCGCGGTCGTCACACGCACCGTTCCGGCGAACGAGCGCCGCGCAGTCAACCCCGTCCGAACGTAGCGTTCCATGGTCGCGAGTATGTCTTCTTTACAAGACACGGTCAAGAGGACGACGGACGGGCGAAGTCCAATCATGCGTTGCTCAGCGGATCTGGAAGGCCTCGACCACGCCTTCCCCGAGGTGCGGTACGAGAAGGCGCGCGCGCTTGGAATCGAAGCCGATACGCCCGGGCTGCGTCTGATCCGCGAGTGCGATTTCAAACGGCCCTCCGAGCTTGCCTCGGAGTACGGTCGAAGTCTGCCAGCTGGAGACGAAGAGAAAGTCGCCCAGTGAAACAATCCCCGTGAGTCCTCCGGTGGGCGTCCGTGTGACATCCTGCTTGGCGCCGTGCGCGTCCAACCGATAGAGCTCGTTCGACTCGAACGATCCGACGACGAGCCCTCGAGGCGTCCAGGCAATTCCCTGGGGTCTGCGGAGCTCGGGGCCCGCCACGATTGCCCGCGCCCGGCCTTGTTCGATGAGGTACACCGAGTCCGTCCCCTTGGCCTGAAAGCTCCCGTCCGGGACGCCCGCGTCGCACACATAGACTTGGCCGTCCTGGCCGGTCGCCAAGTCGGCCACGAAGGTGGCACCCGGCACGGGGATCTCACCGCGCGGCTCGCCCGTTCGAAGGTCGAACATCCGAACGACGGTGACGTCGGCCACGTAGAGAAGGGCGCCGGAGATAGCCAACCCCTTCGGCGCGTCGAGCTTCGCGCCGCGCTTACCGTCCTCGATCCAAGTCCGGTCCGTCACCTGCCCATCGGGTGAAAGCAAGGAGATGAAGCCGCGGTTCGTCCGGGATCGCCCCCAGATGGTCCCCGTCAGCGGATCCCCGTTCAGGTTGGATACGACATACCGATCGCTGCCGACGTCGTAGAGAACGCTCTCCGGTCCGGACAGGCCGCTGAACTTGGCGACGGGTTTGGGCGACGCGATCTGAGGAGGATCGGCCGTCCAAGTCAAGGCCGCGTGGGGCGGGACAGACCCCGCGCACGAAATGAGGAGCGGCAGCAGGCCCGCGAATAGCCAACTCGTGCTCGTGCCCGCCCGAATCACTTCCGGTACCCCTGGTCCGAGCGGGCCTCACCGGCATGATCATCGTCCCGATCGCTGTCATGGGGATGATGTCGGCTGACGATCGCGAGACCGTGCGGCCGAGCCGGACCGGTCGCAATGTCCCGGTTGAAGTCGAGATTGAAGGCCGTGCTTTCCACCAGCCGATCGTCAACCACGTCGAGAACATGAATCTTGTGGTCTCCATCGATCCCGACGACACCGGTCGGAATCAGGTCCTCGACGAGGAAATAGTCGGAGACGACAATGCGATCTTCATTGGGACTGAAGGTCAGGTAGTGGGGCCCCGACTTCGCGCCGAGCTCGACGAAGTTGAGGAGCTTGGGATGCTCAGGATTTCGGATGTCCAGCCAGACCACCTTGCCGTCTTGGCCTTGGTAGTTCAGGGTCAGCGCCAGTCGCGTGCCCGCCTTGTTGATACGAAAAAGGTGTGGCCACGGGGAGGGCGCCTCGGGCAGGGCGAAGGGATTGAAGTCGAACACGGCCTTCGCCGTCCCCGCGTGCGGATCCACGACGTAGAGCTTTCCATCGAGCACTCCGGTGACGAAGGCTCGCTGGTGGGGGTCGTGCGGAATGAGCTCGACGTTGATCGTTCCGGGAGGGCTGGCAGGGTCGCCCACGGTGATGGTCTTCGTGATGGTCCGCAGCGCGAGGTCCCACACGCGCACGGTGCCCCGAGGCTGCACGACACCGGACACGCCCCCGAGGTTCAGCGTATGGAGCGGGCAGATGAAGTCGCTCGTCAGAAGCAGATTGTGCGCCTCGTCGATCACGATGCCGTGGGGATCGAAGCCATCGGTGGGAGGAGTTGCGGGCCACACGCCCACTACGTCGCTGTTCGCGTCGTACTCGACGACCCTTCCCGGCGCAGCTCCGTCCGCACCTCCCATGAACGTCGTGAAAAACCCCCCTCCGGGCTTGGGCTCGAACTCGTCGGTGATCGACGCAGACGTCACGGACGCGAGCGTGTTTGCCTTGAGAAACACCGGCGCGCGCGGCTCGCTGATGTCGAAGAAGAAAGCCCCGTTCTGGCCCCGCAGAATGCTGAGCAAGCCGCCGCCCGCGAGCGTCTTGCCGTCCGCCGAGACGCCGACGTGGTGCGGCTCATTGCCGATCGCTCCGTTGCTGAGCGGAATGGCGCTGGGCAACGTCGTCGGCAAGGGAGCGATCGTCACGATTTTGCCGTAACCAGGTGAGTGCTTGTCGAAGTCGACGACGGCGAAAAAATCTGGTGCTTTGTGGGCGGCGTCGCCAGCCCAGACGTAGAGCGTGTCGTTGGCGAAAGTGGGAGAAACGACTATCGATACAGCCGACGCGACCAGTATCTTGAGGAACTTGGCAGCAGTGCGATGGTGCATGATAGGCCTCACTTATTTGGTAGATTTGGGAATGCTCGTATCGTCAGTGGCGACGACCCGCCTAAAGGCAGCTTTGGGGGAGAAGCCGGCAGATCGCCCGATCCCCGCGAGGGCGAAACGGAAGGTCTTCCAGTCGCCGACGCGGCTACGCTTCGCGGACGGGGCAACGCCCCCCGGTCCTTCCGTCGAAGCGACTGGTCGCTTCGAGGACGAATCCGTCCGATTCAGCTACCGCGTCTGCCGACGGGGGAGATACGAGGAGGAGTCGGACCGCAACACTGGCAACAATCGGAACGGAAGGAGATCGCTTGACCATGATGCCCTCGAGTCGTGACGCGCGGTGTCGCCCGGGGCTCTCGCGAGAGAGCACCCGGGCTCGGGACAGCGCGCGGGCGCTACCTTCGGCGGGGCATTGCTGGTCAGGGCTAACGGGCTCACGATGCCACTCTTTCCGTATAGTCCGGACCGTGGCTAGATCTGTGAATTGTGCGTTTCAATCTCGATCCGTGCTCCTGGTCGCTTCGAGGACCTTTGCAGGAGGTCCTACCGGAGCGCGTTCGTGCAGACGAACATGCGACTCGATTGGCTGACGAATTACGGAAGTCACGGCCCCTTGGCGAAATCGGCAGACGCAGCGGATCTGAAAATCCGCAACCCGAAATGGTGTCCGGGTTCAAGTCCCGGAGGGCCACATGCCTTGTTTTGTCGCTCGGAACGAAACGAGCCTTGACGCCCGGTCCGAAGAAGTGACGGACGCCATTTGCACGACCGTTTGCAGGCACCCCGGTGCAGGCACGCGACCAATGGGCTACGGCAGGTGTTCACCCTTGTTTGGGTCCTGCGGTACCAGGTTCGAGCGGAAGCCCGCGCTCTCCCTCAATCAGACCGCGGCCCCGTCACACACCGTTCCCCTCGTGACAGACCGAACGAGCTGAACGAACCTCTTGCCCCGCGGATCGCGCTACGGCTTCCTACCCGCTTCTCAAGCGATAGCGAGGAGCTGGATCGCCGTGCCGTCCGATCCCCACGTCGTCAACGAAGCAGAGTGTTCCTTGACGACCTGGAGGAAATCGCCCGCCTTCTTTGCTCGCACGTCTCGCGCGCCTGGCCATGTCGCCATCACTGCTGACCGATTTACGTACCGACGGAGCCCTGCGTCCACAAGGCGATCACTGGCCGCGGTGGAGAACCGTTGGCCATTCGTCCACGTCGAGAGGGAAGTCTCACGCCGGACGTGTGGCGGCCTCTCGGTCCCCGGACTTCGCCCCGGCTAGGCCCGGCTTAGAAGGGGAGGTTGCGCGCCTGCGCACCTTTCGTCATACTCCGTAGCCCAAAGGGAAATACCTAGCCTTCGGGAGCCCATGCGCGCCATCTCGATCAAACTGCCCAACCCCCTGGAACGCAAGCTCGATGCGCTAGCGAAAGCCCGCGGCCAGAATCGCTCCGAGGTGATTCGCGACGCCATCGAAGCGTTCGCGGGCAGCTCCGAGAAGCCGTCCGTGATCGACGCCATCGGGCATCTCGTCGGCTGCCTCGACGACGAGGGACCTCCCGACCTCGCCACGAACCCCGAGCACATGGAAGGGTTCGGGCTCGATAACGCGCAGCTCCGGCACCTCAAGCGCCGGAAGGCGAAGAAGTGAAACGCCTCGTGCTTGACACAGGGCCGCTGGTCGCACTTCTCCGCAAGCGGGACCCCCACCACGCATGGGCCAAGCAAACGCTCTCGCGGCTCACGTCGAGCACCTCGCTTCCGCTCGCGACATGCGAGGCGGTGCTGGTCGAGGCGTGCTTTCTCCTTCGCTCATTCGCGGGAGGCGAGGATGCCGTCCTCGCGCTCGTCGACCATCTTGCGCTCGATTTTCGCCTGGCCTCCGAGATCACGGCCGTCCGCAAGCTGATGGAGAAGTACCGTTCGGTGCCCATGTCGCTCGCCGATGCATGTCTCGTCCGGATGACCGAGACCGATCCCGACAGCGTGGTTTTGACTCTGGACCGCGATTTCCACGTCTATCGTCGCAATGGCCGCCAAGTCGTGCCCGTGCTGTCGCCGTGAGCGCCGGGGATGTGGCCACGTAATGCCTATCGGGCGGAAGAAAGGAAACACGTGACCGGAGTATCACGGCCGGAGAACTCGGATTTCCGGCACCGTCAAGTTGAACGAGATGAACGTGAGGCTTCGAGCTGGCGAAATGGTCTCTTGCATGGCGCGGCCCGCCAACATCAAGGCCGGCTTCGCGCAAGCCTCACGACGCCGGCGACGCGCCCAGTAGCCGCCGCGAGCTCCTCGCGCAGAGCGGCCCGCTCGCGCACGAGGTCCGCCGCGACCGCGGGGTCGTCGACGAGGGCGAGCAGCCGCGTGAGGTTCGCGATCGCCGCCGCTAGTGTCCCGTCTCTGAAGTCGAGTGAATTAATCCGCAAGGGGGCGCATCGAAGCTGGGATGAGAAGTGCGAAGGCATTGGTGCTCAGTCCCGAAGAGGTGGAGGAACTGAATGCCCTGACTCGACGTCGCAAGACGGCGCAGCAGGTCGCGCTGCGCGCGAGGATCGTTCTGGCCTGCGCCAAGGGTGCACAGAACAAAGACGTTTCCGCGCAGCTCGGGGTCTCCAAGCAGATGGTCTGTCGATGGCGCGCCCGTTTTGCAGCGGATCGGGTGGCGGCCCTGTACGACGAGCCGCGACCGGGCGCGCCGCGGACGGTGCACGACGACCAAGTTGAAAGGGTGATCGTCGAGACCCTGGAGAAGACCCCTCGCGGCGAAACGCACTGGAGCACCCGCTCGATGGCCAAGCACATCGGCTTGAGCCGGAGCACGATCTCGCGCATCTGGCAGGCTTTCGGGCTGCAGCCGCATCGCAGCGAGACGTTCAAGCTCTCCAAGGACCCGCTGCTGATCCCCAAGGTGCGCGACATCGTCGGCCTGTACCTAAACCCACCCGATCGTGCGGTCGTCTTGTGCGTCGACGAGAAGTCGCAAATCCAGGCTCTTAACCGTACCCAGCCGCTGCTTCCGATGCGACCGGGAATGCCCGAGCGCCGCTCGCACGACTATCAGAGGCACGGCACGACGTCGCTCTTCGCTGCCCTGGACACCAAGACCGGGACCGTCATCGGACAGCTGCACACGCGGCACCGAGCGGTGGAGTTTCGCAAGTTTCTCCAGTCCATTGAAGAGGCGGTCCCCAGCGACCTGGCGGTTCACGTCGTGCTCGACAACTACGGCACGCATAAGGCGCCGCTCATCGCCAACTGGCTCAAGCGGCATCCTCGATTCGTGATGCACTTCACGCCGACCTACAGCTCCTGGCTCAACCAGGTGGAGCGCTGGTTTGCTGACCTCACGAACAAGGCGATCCGGCGCGGCTCCCATCACAGTGTTCGCGAACTCGAGACCGCCATCCTCACCTATCTCGACGCCAGCAACGATGACCCGAAGCCCTTCGTATGGACGAAGACTGCAGACCAAATTCTCGCGAAAATCGCTCGCTTCGCTCACGCCACGCTAGAAGACCACGGCGCAGCCACAAGTAACCCTACTTCAGAGACGGGACACTAGATGCTCGGCGTTTTGAGGGACCGAGTGGGCCACTGAGTAGGCCACATGGGGCTGAGTTCGGTGGATCTCGGAGCCTCTCGCGTCACGATCTGGCTGTTTCTGCAGAGTCCCCGAGATTCGGCTCTCCCGTTTGCTTTCTGTTAACCGCCGGGTCGTAGGTTCGAGTCCTACAGCCGGAGCCACCCCACTTCGAAAGCGGGAGAAACTCCAGGATCACGGTCCAGAGCTGCCGGCGATCCCCCGTTCGCGCCGGCCATCATGCGGACGACCGCCTCCGACCGCGTCACCATCTGCACCTTCGGGCCAGTCACGACGATCTTGTCGACGAGGAACCGCAGGTAGTTCTTCGTCAGGGCGTTGTCCTGCGACAGGAAGATGGACCGGATGGAGTTCTGGAACTTGGTGATCCTCGACTCGGTGTACAGGTTTGGCGGCGGAGGGCGAAGCAGGACCAACTTTCGGAGCGTCTGCTGAAGGTCGTCACGCTTCGCCTTCAGCTCGACGACTCGTTCCGCCCCGAGAGCTGCCGCCGTCTTGTCCCCGGCCTCAAAGGCGTCATGCCACTTGCGCAGTCGCTTCTCGATCTCGTCGTGCTCATGCTGGAGCTGCCGGCGGTGCTCGGCGGTCTTCTGCCGGAGGATGCCGGTCTCCTCGACGATGTCCTGGAGGATCTGCTTGCAACGTTCGGCCGTGAACAAGCGGTCCGCGAGGTGCTCGAGGACGGCCTTCTCCAAGACCTCGGCTCGGATTCGGAACCCGGCGCATTTTTCCTTGCCGATGCGCAGGTGGTGCCGGCAGTTGTAGTAGCGGTAGTCGTACACGCCGCTGTCGGCGGTCTTGCCAGACGTTTCGAGCTGGTAGCTGGCTCCACAACCGGGCTTCCCGCAAACGACAAGCCCGGCGAGCAGCAGGGGGCTCGACGGCGTTCTTCCCGGGTTCTTCTTCGGGTCCCGCAGCTCTCGGACCCGCTGCGCCACGTCGAACAGCTCCTGATCGATAATTGGCTCCACCTTCTGCGGAACCGGGTCGGTCTTCTTGCCCCATACGTACGTGCCGACGGCCGCGGTTTCCTCGATCACTTTCAAGACCAAGTCCTTCGACCAGAGCTTGCCGTCACGGTACCGGTAACCGCGCTGGTTCAAGTCACGGGCCGCGCGCAATGCTCCTTGTCTCGCGACGTACTGCCTGAAGACCTCGTTGTGCGTCGCCCTCTCCTCCGGGTTGGGGACGAGCCTGCGCTTCGTCTGGCCCGGCCTGACCTCGACCGGTTCAGCGATGAATCCGTACGGGGCCTTCGAACCGTTGTGGAACCCTAGCTCCGCGTTCTTCCGCATAGCCGCTGACGTGCGCATCCCGTTGACGTCCGACTCGTACTGATCGACGAGCTCGAAGATGCCCTCGACGAACTGCCCCATCGGGTCATCGGTGGTCTCCTGGTAGATGGCGATGACGCGGATGCCGCGCTTGCGCAGCATGCCCTTCATCGCCTGTCGCCACCGTTCGCGCTGGGTCCCAGTTTCACCGGAATCACCGGGACCCGGGCACGACCTGACCGCGCCGCCAGGAATTGGCGTCTGAGCCCGCCGACCCGGTAGTGCCGATCGTGGCGAGCGACAAAAGGACGAAGGGCCCGGGTTAGGAGCCGGACCCTTCAAGCGAGCGATGCGCGACGAGAGATCGCACGGCTCGTTGGACCGACCAAATTTTCTGCGTTCGCCGCGGGTGAGGCGGTGCGCGCAGAGGGAAGAGAGGTCAAATGTCGGTGGTGTGGCAGGACGTTCGTCGTCTGCCACGACTGCGATCGCGGGCAAGCGTACTGCGAGGAGCCGGCGTGTCGCCGGAGCGCTAAGCGCGAGGCCAACGATCGGCACCAGCGCAGCGACGAGGGTCGTGAGGATCACCGAGACCGGATGATCGAGCACCGGAAGAAGCTGAAAATACGCGGCGTGACGGATGAGCATTCCGAAAAGTGGCCCTACCCGACGAAAGTGATCGGCACCGCGACCGAGCCCGCCGCGGTCCCAGAGGGCACCGCCGATGACCGACGAGATCCGATTGACGATCGTTCCGCGCTCGAGCGAGACGCGCATCCTAATGACGCAAGGACCGGACGACGTACTGATGGCGCGCCTTGCGCCAGTGACCGCTGCGCACCCTCGATGGGCGGCGCCGGCGCTGCTGCAGGCGCTCGCAACCTGGCAGGGATGCCCGGTGCGCGTTGTGCTTTCTGCGGACGCGGAGGACTATTTCTACGGCCTGGGTCTTTCCGAGGGATTGGGCCTCGGCGATCACACGCTGCACTACGTCGTCGACGTCGTGGATCCGCGGGCAACGCGGCGCGGGCGCCGCCTGCGCGGGCTCGGCGACTTCGGTGACGCTCGCCGTCAGCTGCAGCTTGCGTGGCCGCGATGAGCGCGAAGGAGCCCGATGGGCGCGCCGCGGAAGTGCTGCGTCTGCACTATCTCGAGGGTGCCAGCGTCCGGCTCATCTCCAGGAAGATGGGGCTCGCGCGAAGGACCGTGCGCCAGATCCTGGGGCGCAAGCCTTCGATGCCAGAAGCTCCGCGCGCGCCGCGCTCACGCTCGCTCGACCCGTACCGCGACGCCGTCCGCACCATGCTGTCGGACGCACCCGAGATGCGCGCGACGAGCATCCTCGAGCGCCTGCGCCCCATGGGGTACCGCGGGGGCATTACGGTCGTCCGCGACCTCGCCCGCGAGCTTCGTCCGCGTGCCGCGCGCGAGGTGTTCCTCACGCTCACGCACGCACCCGGGGAGATCGCTCAGGTCGACTGGGCCGACTTCGGGTTCGCGCTCCCCGGCTGCCCTCGGCGTGTGAGCGCGTTCGTGATGGTGCTCGCGTACTCGCGCATGTTGCACCTGGAATTCACGCTTAGCCAATCGCAAGGATCGCTCCTGCGTTGCATGGAGCACGCGTGCCGCTTCTACGGCGGGATCACCCACGTCGATGTGTTCGACAACATGCGTACCGTCGTGCTCGAGCACAAGACAACGCCGGTCTTCCATCCGCGCTTCGTCCATTACGCCGCCGCGCGCGGCTTCGCGATCACCGCCTGTCGCCCCAGGACGCCGACGGGCAAGCCCGACGTCGAGCGCGGCATCGGCTTCGTCCGCGAGCGTTTTTGGCCAGGGCGCCGCTTCGCGAGCCTGCTGGATCTCAATCGACAGGCCATCTCGTGGCGCGACGATTTCGCCAATGCCCGGGTCCACGAGACCACCGGCAAGGTCCCTTCGCTCGTGTTCGAGCACGAGGAGAAGAAGTGTCTCTCGCCCGTCGCCGATACACCCTTCGACACCGACGATCTATTCGGCACCGGCGTCACCAAGTCCTTCCGTATCTCCTTCGATCGGAATCGCTACTCGGTACCTCCCAGGCTCGTCTCGCAGTCGGTCGTTGTCCGCGGTAGCGACGACTTCGTCCGCGTCTTTCTCGCCACCAAAGAGGTCGCCGTCCACCCGCGCTCCTGGAGCATCGGCGAAGACATCGAGCACCCGACCCATCGTCTCGCGGCACTCGCGACCAAACAGCGCCCAGACACCTCCGCCCTCCCCACCGCACTCGAAGTCCTCGGCGAGACAGGACGCACCTACGCGCGACTCTTCGCAGCCTCCTCGCGCTCCGTGCAACGAGAGATGGTCCGCATCGTCTTCCTCGTCGAGCTCTTCGGCGCCTCCGCCACCAAGAGCGCCATCGACGAGGTGATGAAGACTGGCCACGTCGGCGCGGAGTACGTCGAGTACGTCCTTCGCCACAAGCGCCGGCTTGTGCCCGCCCCTGCACCCCTGCGCCTCGGTCAGCCCGATCTCGACGACCTCTCTCTCGGCGAGCCCGATCTGTCCACCTACGATCGCTTGTTCGCCACACGCAGGACGTCCAACCCGGAGGACCCGTCGTGACCAAGTCCCGCAGTGGCGGCGGCACCAAGCCCCCGGCCGACGACGACGCCGTCGAGTTGCTTGTCCAGAAACTCCGCTGGCTCCGACTGCCCGGCATGGGCGCCTCCGTACGCGAGTTGCTCGCAAAAGCGGCTGCAGAAAATCTCTCCTCCACTGACGTCATCTCGCGCCTCTGCGACGAAGAAAAGCAGAGTCGTCTTCGCTCGGCCGTCGAACGCCGTGTCCGAGGCGCGCGTTTCCCCGAGATCAACACGGTCGACGCCTTCGACTTCGACTTCGATCCCGTCCGAAAGAAACTCCGCGCGCGCTATCTCGCACTCCACGACCTCGCCTTTCTCCAGAAAGGCATCAATCCGCTCTTCGTCGGCTTCCCCGGAACCGGAAAGACTTTCCTCGCCCGCTCGCTTGCGTACCGCGCCTGCCTCGACACCCGACGCGTCGTCTTCGTCACCGCCCCGCGGATGCTCAACGACCTGCACGGCGCGGAAATTCACGGCTCGCTCGAACGCGCTCTGCTCCGCTACGTCCGCCCCGAGCTGCTCGTCGTCGACGACTTCGCGGTTCTTGCGATGGACCCCGCCCAGGCGAAGCTCGCCTTCCAAGTCATCTCCGAACGCTACGACCACCGCCGCGCGACCGTCATCACCACCAATCGGCCCTTCAAGGACTGGACGAAGGTGTTCCCCGACGCCCTCCACGCCCAGGTCATCGCCGAGCGCCTCACCGAACGCTCAGAGCTCTTCCTGCTCGACGGAAAGGGATTTCGCAATCCGCAGACCTGACACCGCTCCCACCCGTTGCACACCACCCGCGCCAAGCCTCGCGCGTCCGCGCCTCACGCGACGAACGGGGTGATCCGTCCGCGCGCCACCGGGTGGGCTCCTGGTCCCCGGTGATCCCGCTGAAAGTGGGCCCCAACTTCTCCGGTGGCGACAATCGCCCCAGCGTTCGTCCGGTTGCGATAGAAGCGGCTGGTGTAGCAGACGAGGATCGCCTGGACGTCGCCGTCTGGCGCCGTCACATCACCAATCATTCTGCGGAACACCGGCCGCCGGTCATCGTCCTGGTAGGCGCTGAAGCCCGGCTCGACGTACTCGTCTGCGATCGCGTAGCCGTGCGAAGAGCAGTATTTCCTCAAGGCGTCGAGCCGGGATGGACAAATCTTTCTCGGCCTGCTCGGGCGTCGAAACGCGCCCGTACAGGACGACGTTCTTGATTTCAGCGGCCTTGATCCCGGTCCTTGGCATGCGGTTCGCTCCCCGGTACTTGCTCCGCAGGACGATCTTCTCCTAGCACTTCGTCGACGAGCTGCTCCACGATCGGAACGAGCAGTTCCCGCTCCCACGGCAAGATGCCGGCAAGCCAAGGCAGATCGCTCTCGACAACGAGGTCGGGGTGAGCCCGTCGGCGCTTTGTCGGTCCGGCGGACACGAGGTGCCGTGCGCGCTCGCCCGGGCGTTCAGGCTCGCGCGCGCCGCGGGTCTCGGACAGCTCTGGCTTTCGGTGCGACGGCACCTCCGGTCATCGATCAATGCAACCGACGTGCTTCGGAAAATCGACGTCCGGCAGCGCCATAGGGCGAGCGAGCCCTCCGGAGTTTCGCGAACATTTCAAGGAGACAGCGCCAGATTGGGCCCCCAGGGCTCGAACTCGGACGCGCGCACGCACGCGGAGGCCAATTAGGGAATCCAAGATGATCGCCGAAATTTGGGGCCATCCGCCCCTCCCCCGCGCCTCGGATCGAGAAAGCCGGTTGTTGCCAGGTTTTGCTCGTCGAGAGGTTTTTGAGACGGCCGCGCCGAGATAGTCCACACGGAGTGGACGGGATTTCGCGGGGTTGGCCTGCCCGGAGGAAATCCCGCCCTCGAAATCGACAGGGCCCTTCAGTTTTAACGCAACAACTCGACCTCGGCGTCCGAGGCGGATGCGCGAGCTTCACACTTCGGGCGTTGGTACGGTGGAGTACAAAGCAATGGCGCGGCTGAAAATGCTTGGGCTTGCTTGGATGGTGCTACCGGCGGCGTGCGGGGGCCAAGCGGCGAATTATGGCCGCCGACGCCTCGGGTGGCCTGTGAAGTTGCCCCGATTCGCCGGACAGGTTGTTAAGGCTTATGCCACTTTCTTCTTTTCAAAACAATCTTCAAATGCATCGGGGGGTTGCGTAGGCAAGGAGCGAATGCGCCCGCTGCCGATTGTAGAAGACCTCGATGTACTCGAAGATCTCGCTTCGAGCCTGCGAGCGGGTATCGCAGATGTTGTCGCGGACCAGTTCCTTCTTGAGAGTCGCGAAGAAGCTCTCGGCTACGGCATTGTCCCAGCAGTCGCCGCGACGGCTCATGCTCTGACGCATCTGGTGGCGCCAGAGGCGTCGACGGAACGCGCGACTGGCATACTGGGACCCGCGGTCGCTGTGGAAGATCAGCCCTGTCTTGGGACGACGCAGACGGACGGCGGCATCCAACGCGTCGCACACGAGCGCGGCAGTCATACGATCGGCCAGGCTCCAGCCGACGACCTTGCGCGAGCACAGGTCGAGAATGACGGCCAGGTACATCCAGCCTTGGCGCGTCCAGATGTAGGTGATGTCACTGACCCACACCCGGTCGGGAACGTCCGCGCGGAAGTCGCGCTTGAGCAGATTGGGCGCGACCGGCAGCGCGTGGTTGGAGTCGGTCGTCGGCTTGTACTTGCGCCTGCCCTTGGCTTTCAAGCCCGCGTCGCGCATCAGCCGGGCGACGCGCTTGCGGCTGACGGTGATGCCTTCTCGTGTGAGTTCGTCACGGACGCGCGGGGCGCCATAGCGCGCGTGGAACTTCGCAAAGATTCGTTGAATCGCTGCCAACAATTCGCCGTCGTGCCGAGCGCGCTCCGACGTTTGCTTGCGCTCCCACGCGTAGTACGTGCTCGGGGCTATCCCGAACACCCGACACATTACGCGCACCTCGAAGTGGGCCTTCTCCGCCAAGACGAACCGGTACAGCGTTACTCGCTGTCCTTGGCGAAGAAGGCCGCGGCTTTCCTAAGAAGCTCCCTCGACCGCGCCTGCAATAAGAGCGAAGCCCATTGCATTCGCGCGTCGGCGCAGGTTGCTTACCGCACGCTCGCGGTACCGCTCCTCGTAATACATGGCACCGGGATCGACGTAGGCTTTGCCGTGTCGCATCGTGTTGTAAAGGACAGTCGCGATCTTGCGTGCGGTCGCGGTGACGGCCTTCGCCTTGCCGACGCGAGCGGCAAGGCGACGAAAGAACGCACCAAGGGCCGTTGCCGTCCTGCTCACGGAAACGGCGGCCAAGCGCAGCAGAACCGTCGCTCGGTTTGCCGAGCGACGGGTTTTCGCGCTGAGGACTTTGCCTCCCGAGATCTTGTTCCCCGGCGCCAGCGTCAGCCACGACGTAAAGTGCTTTGCGGTGGGCCAGCGGGTCATATCTGAGCCACACTCGGCAAAGATTCGCAGGACCGAATACGGTCCCAGGCCGTGGATTTCGGTCAGATCAACGCCGAGCAACGCGTTCATAACGAGTCGGATCTCGAATTGCGGCTCGTTCTTGCCACGCTGGCGCGACCGCGTCGGGCCCGGTGCCGTCCGTTTCGGAAGAGCGAGCAAGGCGCGTTCGATCTCTACGTCGCAGTCTGACAACTTCGCTTGATAAAAGTCGTACAGCTCGAGGGCCTGCTTCAGGGTGAAGACGTGCTCCGGTCGGTAATTGCCCGTGAGGCTATCGCGAATCGTCTCGATGGATGACTTGCACCTCATATCGCGATGCGCGGCGAGTACCTCGGGATCCGTTTGGCCCGCAACGATGTCTCGCAGGATCTTCATCCCCGTCACCCCGCAGATGTCCGCAACGACGTGGTGCAGCTGGAGATTCATCTGCATTAGGGCCTTTTGCATGTGCTGCACGTGAGCGGCCGCGTACTCGAGCAATCTCTCACGGTGCCGGAGGTAGGCTCGGAGCGCGACGATCTCGCCTTCCGGGCGAAAACTGGCCCGAAGCAGGCCGTACGAATGGAGCTGCTGAATCCACTGGGCGTCGTTGATATCCGTTTTACGTCCGGGCACATTCTTCGCGTCACGCGCGTTTACGAGCACGACGTCAAAGCCACGCGCTTGGAGAATCTCGAACAACGGGATCCAGTAGACACCCGTCGACTCCATCGCGACGGTCGTAACGCCGAGACGACCGAGCCAATCCGCGAGCGCGTTCAAATCCGTCGTGAAGCTCCTGAACGAACGAACCGGCTCCGCATCAAGCTCCTGGGGCACCGCCACAACGTGAAACGTCGAGCCGATGTCGACGCCCGCGGCGCGACGGTTTACCGGCGCGAGCGGTGCCATTTTCTTCGTACCCTTCTTCTTGCTCGCCATGGTTGCCTCCGAAAGGGAGGCTCGGAAGTAGGAGCGCGCATCGAATCACTTTCCTAAACGGGATCGCCCGAGGGCGTCACCAATGCCAAGTCCGCTGCGCTCCCTGGACCATGTTTTTTAACGGGGACGGACCTCCAAAAAGCAGCCGGCCGCTCCTTCCGAGCCACCGCCGTCGTAGCTCGGCACGAGCTTCTCGCCCAACAGGTCGGGCGACGCCCGCGACGGTTTTTTAGGATGGCCTTCTCCATCCGGAGCTGCTCGACTTCCTTGCGCAGCCGCCGGACTTCCTGGTCGATCGTCTCGCCCTCGGCGTTACGCTTGGCGACTGCGTCCCTCTCGAATTTCTGCGCCCATCGGTGCATCAAATTCGTCGACACGCCCAGGTCGTCGGCTACTTGCGCCACGGTGCGCGTCCCTCGGTCGCGCATCATCCGAACCGCATCACGCTTGAACTCGTCCGTGTACTGCTTTCTCTGCTTTCCCATCGTCCAGACTCCGGGAGCATAGTTGCTCCGTTCGGCGTCCGGAAAATCGGGTCAACTCCAACCTGTTCCCGGTGGCCTGGCTCTTTAGTCACGGCGTCCATCGGAGCCCAGGCGCCGGCCAAATACGTGCCTCGTTGGCGAGAACGCGCGCGTATTGACGACGACCGATGGGGCCGGATGTGCGCGGAGCACGCTCTGCCCGTTGGGTGGGAGGCCATGGAGTACGATCAATTCCTCGCCGAGCGGCGCAAACGCATGGCCGACGTCATCCGGGTCGCGTTCCGCCAGCTCGGTGGCGAGACTAACGGTCCCCCGTTGACGCCGCCCTGGTTTCTGCCGGGCGCCGAGGAAGTGTGGGGAAAAATCGTCGAGACCGAACGTCGTCTGCGCGGATTGGTCCGCGAGGTCTACTCCTCACGCTACGGGGACGCCGCGGCGCGCAGGGTTGAGGAGGCTGTTCCGGACGGGGCGCGAGAGACACTCAATCGCGCATTGCGTTCCCGTCCGGCTGGCGCGGATCCCCTCAGTGTCGTGGACTACCTCTATCTGGCGCAGCTCCCGCCGCTGCTGTTTCCAGGCGATGTGTGGCAGGAAGCGCGGCAAAGGCTCGGAGGGGCGGCAGATGCAAAGCACAAGCTGCAGGCCGCCATCAGTCAGATCGTCCCCGTTCGAAACGAGATTGCTCACGTTCGCGAAATCGACCGCGAATCGTTGCTCCGGGCCGCGGTCGCCTGCAACGAAGTCGTAGCGATGCTCCGGTAAGCGAAGGAGCGATGACTCGTCCCCTAATGGAGGCGAGCCGCCTTGGTGATCGGTGGAGCTTGGTCGTAACGGGCAAGAGTCGACGAGGACGACGTCGCCGCGTTCGCGCGAGAGTGGCAGGCAGCTCAGTGCCTCACGGTCGTCGACGAGTGGACGCGGGAATGCCTCGCCATCGACGTCGCTGGGAGCATCCGCTCCGCTCCTCCACTCGGCAAGCGAGCGATGATACCCGCACCCGCAGCCTGCCCGGGGGCGAGCGCACGCCGCCCCGCCTCCTCCCGTGGCACCCCGCGCTCGGCGCCGCTCAAGCGCGTCCTAAGGGATTCGTTCAGGCCAAGCATCGATAGGCAAGGACCGAAGGAACTCGGTGCTGATGCTCTGCGACCATCGGAGGTATGGATGGTCATCTTGCCGCGCACGGACAAGCACAAGTGGGAGTTCAAGGCGCGCTTCCGGCGGCACGCCTTCGGCTGGAGGTCGCAACCGGCGATCCAGCGGGTCAAGGAAGCGGTCGCAGAGATCAAGAGCGTCGCCCGCAGAGACCCCGTGCTCGCGGCGGAAGGCGCGGTCGCCCTCATCGAGACGCTGTCGCCGGCGCTCGAGAACGTCGACAGCTCCTCCGGGGCGATCGGTACGGCGGTGAACAACGCCCTCCGCGAGCTGGCCGTCCTCATCGAGGACGCGCCCGCAGACGCCAAGACCCGCGACGGGTGGCTCGAGCAGCTCTGGGAGGCGCACGCCGCCGACCAGATCCCCTACACCGAGCTGCTCGCCGACGACTGGGGCGCGCTCTGTGGTTCGAAGGAGGTTGCGACTGCGTGGGGCGATCGGCTGCTGGGCATCACGCGCATGGCGCTCAGTCCGGACAAGAACCTCCGCGGCCATTTCCACGGAACGACCGCGTGCCTGAGCGCGCTGTTGCGCGCCGAGCGCCACCGAGACATCATCGACCTCCTCGCCAACGAGACGTTCTGGCCCTACAAGCGCTGGGCGGTGAAAGCGCTCGCGGCCATGGGCCAACGCGCCGAAGCGATCCGGCTCGCGGAATCGAGCCGCGGCGCCTGGACCCACGACGGTGACGTCGATCGCATCTGCGAGGACATCCTCCTCTCCTCTGGACTCGTCGTACGAGGCTTACGAGCGATACGGCCCCACCGCGAACCGCGCCGGCACGTACCTGGCGACGTTTCGCGCGGTGGCGACGAAGTACCCGCACAAGGCGCCGGGGCAGATCCTGGATGACCTCGTGAAAACGACGCCCGGCGAAGAGGGAAAGTGGTTCGCCGCCGCGAAAGAGTCTGGGCTCTACGAAGAGGCGCTTTCCCTCGCCCGCCGAACGCCATGCGACCCGAAGACGCTCACGCGCGCCGCTCGCGATCTCGCCAGCAAGGATCCCGCGTTCGCGCTCGAAGCGGGCATCCTCGCGCTCCACTGGCTCGTGCACGGCTACGGCTACGAGAACACCGGCGCCGACGTATGGGCGGCCTACTCGAACACGCTAAAGGCCGCCGAGAAGAATGACGCGGTTGCCCAGACGAAGGAACGAATCCGAAAGCTCGTTGCCGGCGAAGCGCCAGGCGGCTTCGTTGGAAGGATCCTGGGCCGCGAGCTGAGCCTCGACGCGCTCGGGGAGTAGGCGAGGGCAATCGCTCGCACCCCCGCGATCCCTTCGACCGCGTGCTCGTCATCGAGGCGCAACGCCGAGACGAGTCTCGCCCGTGTGCTACGGTGAAATTCGTGGCCACCCTGAGCCGACGCCGCAAGCTCAGCGAGAAGAACGTCGCTGCCACACCCCCGACTTGGGGTGTCTATGTGCTCTACGGGACGCAAGGATCGCCTGCCTACGTCGGCCGTGGCCGGTCCCTTCGGGCGCGCCTCGCGGAGCAGCTCAACACCGGACGCATCCCGGCGGCTACGTTCGCGTACGCCGAGACCAAGACGGACGCGGAAGCCAGCAAACTCGAGCGGGAACTCGTCGAACGACTCCTGCCGCGTTTCAACGTCCATACTGCTGCCTGAGCGGATGCCCCGGGCCCGGAGGATCGTTCAGCGCCGGCAGGAGTTCGTCGAAGACCTTGATGGAGTCAGGGCGATTGCGGATGACGTGACGACGTTCGGCGCCGTCGGCGGGCCGTGGGCGACTCACCTATGGAAGACGCACGCCGCCTTCGAGATGCTTGCCGTTCGCGCGTACACGGCGTGGGAGAGTTTCTCCCACGACGTTCTGATCCTCACGTTGGCCACCGACACCAGGGAGCTTGCGACCGAAACGGGACTGTCGATCAAGCCCACGCGCGTCACGGCCGACATGGCCGAGGCGCTCCTCACGGCCCGTGGGTATCTAGAGTTTCGGGACGTGGGCGATCTTAAGGGCCGTGCGCGGAAATGGCTCGGGCAGGCACGGAGCCCGTTCGAGCGCATGCAGCTGGCCGACGTCGATGCGGCTAACGAACTACGCGTATTACGCAACTTCATCGTGCACCGCAGCCGGCAGAGCGAGCAGACGTACGAAGAACTCCTGCTGCGACGGAAGGTCACTTCAGCGCCACTCGTGGGCGAGTACCTTCGCGACGGCAACCCGACGCGGCTTCACCAGCACGTCGAGCAGCTTCGGTTGGCGGCAGGTCGGCTCGTGCCGTAGCACGCATCAGCGGCGGCGTGCCTGGGCCAGCCCGTCCGCGATCGTGGGGACGTTCCGGCTCTTCCCTCTGGCTTTGCGTTCGGGTAGGCAGCGCTCATGCGCACGAAGCCTTCTAGCGCGCTCACCATGCGCGACCGGATGAGTCATCTCACGTTCGAGACGGCCTGCAAACTACTCGGACCGCGCGGCAAACGCTTGCTCCTTCAAGGGGGAGCGCTCGAGATCGAGGCACCGGAGGATCTGCGAATCGACGACCGCGAAGCGGTCGTCGTGTGGGACAAGAGCGATCCCGCCCATCGCGCCACGGCGCGCCTCGTGCTCGACCCTTCTTCGCGGTCCCATCTGCGCGCCGCGTGCACCGTCTGCGATGGCGCGTGCCTGCATATCGGCGGCCTGCTCTCCCAGATCCTCGAGAACAAGAGCGGTCTCGGGCTCGCAGAGCCGCCGCCGGAATCGCCGCTCGTCGCATCCAACGACGAGATCGCGATTGTCGAGGCCGCGCTCACCGAACGCCGGGAGCGTGCGCGGGGTGAACGGATGAGAATCCGGTCCCAGGACGAGACGCGCCCGTGGACGGACTATTCCGTCACGAACCTCACCAGCGGCAAGACGTACCGGGTCGCCCTCCGGGGCGAAGAGCGGGGAATCTCGTACTGCACCTGTCCCGACTTCAGGAGCAACACCCTGGGGACTTGCAAGCACGTCATGAAGGTTCTCTCCCGGGCGCAAAAGAGGTTCCCTGCGAGCGTCCTGCGCAAGCCTTATCGGCGACACCGCGTGACGGTTCACCTGCGCTACGACGGCCAGGAACCGTCGCTCGCTCTCGCCTTGCCTGCGAAGGTCGAGCCCAAGGTGCAGGCGGTCCTCACACCGCTCGTGGGCAAGCCAATCACGCCCCGTGCGCTGCTCGAGCCACTGCGGCGGCTAGAGGCGCTAGGCCAGCCCTTTTTCGTCACGCCCGACGCCGAGGAGCTCATCGGACGCGAGACGGAACGAGAGCGACTATCGGAGATCGTCGCGGAGATCCGAAGAGGTCCCGACAAGCACCCGCTGCGCAAGGAGCTGCTCGCGGTGCCGCTCTTGCCCTACCAGCTCGACGGCATCGCCTTCGCGGTGGGTGCGAGGCGCGCGATCCTCGCAGACGACATGGGGCTCGGCAAGACGATTCAGGGGGTGGGCGTCGCCGAGCTTTTGGCGCGCGAAGCCGGCGTCGGCAAGGTGCTCGTGGTCTGCCCTGCTTCGCTCAAGTCTCAGTGGCGAAGCGAGATCCGTCGCTTCTCACGACGAAGCGTGACGCTCGTCCTGGGCAGCGCCAAGGACCGCGCGAGAGCCTACGCCGGGGACACGTTCTTCACGGTCTGCAACTATGAGCAGGTGCTCAAGGACATCCTTCACATCGAGCGAACGCGCTGGGACCTCGTCATCCTCGACGAAGGGCAGCGCATCAAGAACTGGGAGACGAAAACAAGCCGCGTCATGAAGGGATTTGCCTCGCGCTTCGCCCTGGTGCTCACGGGCACACCGCTCGAGAACCGCCTCGACGACCTGCACTCCGTCGTCGAGTTCGTCGACCCTCACAAACTGGGCCCGCAGTTTCGGTTCTTTCATCGGCACCGCAAGCTCGACGAGGACGGCAAGCTCGTCGGCTACAAGAACCTCGACGAGCTGCGCAGCGTGTCCTCCGTTATCAGGACGAACACGGTCACGTTGCGCGACTGCCCCATCCGGGAGGAGAACCTGCTTTCTACGCTCTCGGCGAAGCGAGATCTCGCCTTGGCCGCCCTCGACGTCGAATCGCAGGTGACGGAGGTCGACGTGCGCACGGGCGCCGCGGAGCTCAAGCAGCGGCTGGAGGTCCTGCTCGGCGCCAAGCCGGAGGCGCCCGAGGACCGAGTGGCGCTGGCGCGGACGGGGATCGTGCACAACGCGCCGCTGGTCGAGGCGGGTCGGACACTGCTGCGCGCGGCGGCGGCGTTCGCCCTCAAGCTCGGGCAAACGGAACCGAGGGAACGGACAGGGCTCGAGGCGGTCCTCGATGCCAAGGTTCACGCGGGCGACGACGGACGCACCCGATTGTCGCTGGCGTTGCCTTCGGACGACCAGGTCGAAGCGCTCACGCAAGGGTTCGTCGCCCTGCTCGCAGGGTTTGCAAGCCATAGCTCGCCAGCCTCCACGGAGGGACCCACGACCGCGAACGCGACCAATTGAGCCGGTCTCCACCACTGGCTGCTCGAATCTCAAGCTCTACGGATTGTCTATCGGCGGCCACGGCGCCCCTCCAACTCGCGCGCAAGCTGCATCACGACGTCGAAGCGACCGGCATCGGCCGCGCGCTCGAGGGCGCGGGCGAGCGCCGCCTCCAACTCGGTCGGCACGGAGCTCGTACCTCGTCGCTCCACCGGTGCCGTCGGAGGCGCAACCTCGGATCCACTTCGTACCCGGCGGTGGTTGCTTGCAGATCCGGTCGATCCGGCCGATCGGTGCACTCTGCACCGTTCTCCGCGGCTTTTCGGGACGAATCATCCGGCGACAGGCAAAAACAAGGGAGATCAGGGCAAGGCCTCAACCGGTCGCGACTTTCACAAGTGGTCGCAACCATTGACCTTGCGTCCTCCCCGGGCTCCCTGTTAACCGCCGGGTCGTAGGTTCGAGTCCTACAGCCGGAGCTACGTTTGTTGAGGAGTGTCGCGAAGTTGGCGCGCTTTCCTCCCAGCGGACGGAGCCCGTTCTTGCGCGAATCGTCAGAAGTTATGACGATTCGCGCCGCCCCGGGCCCCCCTTCGGGAGGCGGCGACGTTCGCGTACGCCGAACCAAGACGGACGCGGAAGCCAGCAAACTCGAGCGGGAACTCGTCTATGGGTGGTGTGCCTGAGCCAGACGCTTCACCCTCGCCGAAACAGCACGCATAGCCTGGGATCCGGTTGGCGCGCGCCAACCCCGTGGGACCTCTTTTGGCGAGCACACGTGGACCTTTTCTGGCGAGCGGCGAAGGCCCCCCTCTTGCCGACGCGCACCGGGAACACGGGCGACGCGTTCCTCCTTTCGGACGGGGCACGTTTCGAGGAGTGCGGTTCGGTCCGCGGGGTCGGCGTTTGCGACCCTGCGCACGACAGTGACCCGGCGCCGGGCGCTAGCCGCAACCACGGCCTCCCGCTGCCAGGTGCGGCTGATCGGGGCTGCGGTCCTCGTGGATCGCCCGTCGCCCGCAGGTTGCATTGCGCCGTCGAAGCGATGTTCAGCGGTCTTCGGCGATTCGGGCCGGCGAAAGACGGATTTGGGTAGTCAAGTCAGTGGCCCAACGCCCAAGGGCGGCCGTGCTGCGAAGACCCCATCGCCCCGTGTCGAACGGGGCGCGCCTGCCGGCTCACGAAGCTCGGCTCGTGGCGGCTCTGCTCGTTGCGGTCGCGCGCGATGCGCTCCGACCGCTCGACGCAGGCCCCGCCGGAGAGGCTGACGATGCGCGGCGCGACGCGCCCGCAGGTGGGACAAGTCCCCGCGGACGCGTAATCGCTCATCGCACGCTGCGACTCGAAGACGCCGTGATCGGCGCACTCGTATTCATAGAGCGGCATGGGGCACCTCAGTGACTCGGGGCCTCTCGTCCGGCCCCTCGTGGGTTCGTTCAGCCGACCTTCGCCAGGTCGACTCCCGGCGGCACCATCGGGCGCAGCGGACTCGCGCTCGGTCGAATGTCAAAACCGAATATCTCTGTCGGTATCGCCAGGGTCGCGCAAGCGTTCGGAATATCCACGATTCCGCTGATGCGTCCTTCGACCGGCGCCGTGCCCAAGATGGCATACGCCTGCGCCCCGGTGAAGCCGAATTTCTTCAGGTATTCGATCGCGTTGAGGCACGCTTGCCGGTACGCGACGTGGACGTCGAGGTAGTGCTGCTTGCCCGCCTCGTCCACCGAAATCCCCTCGAAGATGAGGTACGACGAATAGCGCGGCTCGAGGGGCGACGATTTGAAGATGGGGTTCTTGATCCCGTACTTCGACATCCCCTCTTTGATGATGCTCACGCGGATGTCGAGGTATCCCGCCATTTCGATCGCACCGCAGAAGGTGATCTCGCCGTCGCCTTGCGAGAAATGGATGTCCCCCATCGAGAGGCCGCCGCCCTTGACGTAGACCGGGAAGTAGACGCTCGAGCCCCGCGTGAGGTTCTTGATGTCGCAGTTGCCACCGTGCTCGCGCGGGGGCACGGTGCGCGCTGCCTCCGTCGCTGCGGACTTGGCGGCGTCGGCCTTCATTCGCCCCATGTGGGCGGTTTCGGCAAAAGGGAGCGCGCAGAGCGGGGGCACCCGCGTGGGGTTCGTGTCGAAGAGCGCTTTCTCACGCTTGTTCCAGGCGAGGAGAAGCTCTTTCGACGGAAGGCAGCCGATGAGGCCCGGATGCATGATGCCGGCGAACTCGACTCCCGGGATGTGCCGCGAGTTGGCGTAGACCCCGCTGAAGTTCCAGCAGGCCTTGCGTGCGTCGGGGTAATGGTCGACGAGAAAGCCTCCTCCGTTCTCCTTTGCGAAGATGCCCGTGAATCCCCACTGCGACGACTTGAGCACGCCCACATCGAGGATATCCACGACGAGCAGATCGCCCGGTTCCGCGCCGTGGACGCCGATAGGACCGCTCAAGTAGTGGACCTTCGTGAGGTTGACGACCTTGACGTCCGTGGCGCTATCGTCGTTCTTGATCTGCCCGCCGGTCCAATCGATGCACTCGACGCGAAACTGCTCGCCTGGTTTCACCCAGGAGATCATCGGAATGTCGGAGTGCCAGCGGTTATGCAGAACGTCTTGCTTCTCAGGGGCGGAGGATACGTCGACGCTGATCAGGGTATCCATAGTAAACCTCGTGCGAATTGTGGGACAGACTGGAATTGCACTTCAAATCGCCAATAGACGGCCGAGGGAGTCCTCATCGAGCGCGCTCCGAGGGCTCTCGTGAACGACGCGACCGCCGGCCATGACCATCACCCGGTCGGCCACCGCCAGGGCGAAGCTCAAGACCTGTTCGGACACCACGATGGTGAGACCGCGCTGGTCGCGTATCTTCTTCAATTGCTTCGCCATGTCTTTGATGATCGACGGCTGCAGACCTTCCGTCGGTTCGTCGAGCAGCAAGACCTTGGGTTCGCTGGCGAGCGCCCGTGCGATCGCCACCTGCTGTTGCTGTCCGCCGGAAAGGTTGCCCGCGCGGCGACGGCGCATTTCCCGCAGTACGGGGAAGAGCTGGTAGATAGACTCCGGGATCTTGCGCTGCGAGCCAGGAAGTCCCGTTTGGATGTTCTCCTCGACGGTGAGGGAGGCAAAGAGCATCCGTCCCTGCGGTACGTAGGCCAACCCGGAGCCCACGCGCTCGAAAGGGGCCGCCTCCGTCAGGTCGCGACCGTCGAGTACAATCGCACCACGCCGAACCGACAAGAGGCCGATGAGCGCCTTCATCAGCGTGGTCTTGCCCATGCCGTTCAGGCCCATCACGGCGAGCACTTCGCCTGCTGTCGCCCGCAGCGAGAGCGATTCAATGACCTCGCTCTCCCCGTAACATACGCGAATCGAGTCGACCTTCAACATGGGTGCATTCATGTTCGGGCGCCTTCAGTGGCCGAGATAAACTTCGATGACCCGCGGATCGCCCTGGACGCCCTCCATCGGGCCTTCAGCCAGGACGCGGCCCTGATGCAGAACGGTGACCCGGTGCGCGATCTTCTTAACGAAGTCCATGTCGTGCTCCACGACCACGAGGGCGCGGCCCTTGGACAGGTTCTTCAAGAGTTCAGCGGTCATTTCACGATCTCCCACGCTCATTCCGGCGACCGGCTCGTCGAGGAGCAGGAGCTCGGGACGCTGGATGAGGAGCGCTCCGATCTCGAGCCACTGCTTTTGACCGTGCCCGAGCGTTTCGGCGCGGTCCTTCAATCGGTCCTTGAGATAAACCTGCTCGGCGACTTGTTCGATGAGTGCGACGACCTCGGCGCTCCTCCGGAATCGCCAGGCCGACCACCAAGTTCGCGGGTCTGGATAGGACATCTCCAGGTTTTCGAAGACCGTCAACGACTCGTAAACCGAAGGAGTCTGGAATTTGCGGCCAATTCCGGCCCGGACGATTTGGAACTCCCGCATGCCGGTGAGTTCCCTGCCCTTGAAGCGCACGTGGCCAGAGGTCGGCGCGGTGCGCCCGCTGATCAAATCGAGCAGGGTCGTCTTGCCCGCCCCGTTCGGGCCGATGATGGCTCGTACCTCGTCGGTATCGACGGTGATGCTCAGGTTTTCCACCGCTTTGAAGCCGTCGAACGAGACGGAGAGCGCCTCGGTCTGCAAGATGGGCGCGCTCATGTTCCCACCGCGCCCGCGCCGCTGGACCCCGCGGGATCGGCCGATAGATCGCCCTTCGCTGGCGGCGCCACGCCCGGCGCCGTCGGTCTGCTCCCACCCCGCACCCGGAGTACGAGGCGGAGAATCGCGCCACGCAGATCGATCCCGGCGAGTCCGTCTGGAAAGAGCATAACGACAGCGATGAAGAGCGCGCCGATGACGAAGAGCCAGAGCTCGGGGAAACTCTCCGAGAAGTATGTCTTTCCAAAGTTGACGAGCAGCGTGCCGTAAATGGCACCGAAGAGCGACCCGCGACCGCCGACGGCGGCGGCGATGACCATTTCGATGGACGGAACGATGCCCACGAAGGAAGGGGACATGAAGCCAACCTGCAGGGTAAACATGGCCCCGCCTACGGCGGAGTAAATCGCGGCCAACACGAACACGAACGTCTTGATGCTCGCGACGTCGTAGCCGGTGAAGACAACGCGCTCCTCGCGATCCCGGAGCGCGACCAGAAGCCGTCCAAGCTTGCTCCGGAGGATCGAGAACCCGACGCCAACCCCGCCCAAGAGGAGCAGCGCGTTGACGTAGTACAGAATTCGCTTTGCGCTGTCTGTTCGGATGTCCCACCCGTGAAGCGTCTTCAAGTCCGTGATGCCGTTGATCCCGCCGGTATATCCCTGCTGCCCGACGATCAAAATCGCCAGGATCGACGCGACGGCCTGGGTGATGATCGCGAAGTACACTCCGCCCACCCGCCGGCGGAACATCGGAATTCCGAGCAGCGCGGCGAGGGCGGCTGGAACGACCGCAATCGCCACCAGGGTGAACGCAAACCCCCGGAACGGGGCCCAGAACAGCGGCAACGCCTTCAGCTGGTTCCAGTCCATGAAGTCCGGGATTCCCGGCGTGGACTGGATCGACGTACTGACCGGGTCAGACGCCTCGAGCTTGAGGAACATGGCCATGCAATATCCGCCGAGTCCGAAGAAGACTCCCTGCCCGAGGCTCAAGATCCCTCCGTAGCCCCAGCAAAGCACCAGGCCGAGCGATACGAAGGCATACGTCAGATACTTGCCAACGAGGTTGAGCCGAAAGACATCCATGAACAAAGGGAAGGCGACGAGCAGCAGGACCGCGAGAAAAAGGAAATACGTGTTCTCTCGTCCGCGCAGATCGGTCACCAGCCGTGTCGTCAGGTGCCGGAGGGCGTTTGCTCGCTGAGCTGGTTGGGGCGGAGTGGGCATGAACGACTTACCTCCTCAGTTGCAGGGTGAAGAGGCCCTGCGGTCGGGCCATGAGAATCAGGATGACAGCCGACAGCGTGAGCACTTTGGCCATGGACCCGGTCATGAAGAACTCGGTGGTGGCTTGCGTCTGTGCGATCGTGAAGGCCGAAGCGATCGTGCCCAGGAGGCTCTGCGCCCCGCCGAACACGACCACGAGAAACGTGTCGACGATGTAGAGTGAACCACTGGTCGGCCCCGTCGAGCCGATGGTGGTGAACGCAGCTCCGGCGATCCCGGCAAGGCCGCATCCAAAGGCGAACGTGAAGCGGTCGATGCGGCCGGTGTTGATGCCCGCGGCGCCGGCCATCGCCCGATTTTGCATCGTGGCGCGCACGTCCACCCCGATTCGCGTTCGGAAAAGGAGCACGAACACAAGCGCCGTGAGCGCAATCGTGAGCCCCATCACGAAAAGGCCGTTGATGGGTATGTCGATGGTGGGCGTCGGCTTGAGCGATCCCATCAGCCAGTCCGGCAGCGTCGCGCTCACCTCGCGCGCCCCGAAGGCCGAGCGAAAAGTCTGCTGCATGATCAGGCTGAGGCCCCAGGTCGCCAGCAGGGTGTCGAGCGGCCGGCGGTACAGCCGCCGGATGAGCAGGTGCTCGACGAGGAGGCCGACCAATCCCGCCAGCGAAAAGGCGACGACGACGGCAAAGAGGAAGTACCACTTGGATAGCCAAGGGGCCCACTTCTCGCTGGCGTGAGACAAGAGATAGGTCGTGTACGCACCGATGGTGAGAAACTCGCCGTGCGCCATGTTGATGACGCCCATCTGGCCGAAGATGATCGCGAGCCCGAGCGCCATGAGCAGGAGAACAGAGAAGGTGCTCAAGCCGTTGAAGGCTTGCATGATCCAGATTGCGAGCGATGCGTGCATGGTGCTGTCCTCTCAGGTTGCCAAGAGAGATCGTTGCGGTCGCGCGATGTCGTCGCGGAAAGAACGACCGGTCATTGGTAGCCCTTGGGAAACGGATTCGGCTCGATGAGGTCCGATTCGTAGATGACCTTGTACTGACCGTCGGCCTGAGCCTGTCCCACGCGGAGTTTGCTCCAGAGGTGGTGATTGGGGTGAATCTTCACGTAGCCTTCGGGTGCGGTCGTGAGCTCGATCCCGGGCGATGCCTCGACGACCTTGTCCACGTCGAAGCTCTGGGCCTTTTCGACGCCCGCCTTCCAGAGCCACGGCCCGAGATACGCCGCCTGGGTGACGTCGCCGATGACCGAGTTCGGACCGTATTTCGCTTTGAATGCAGCGACGAATTTCTTGTTGTTGTCGTTCTCCAGACTCTGGAAGTATTTCATCGCCGCGTAGAAGCCGACCATGTTCTCGCCGCCGATTCCGAGCATTTCGTCCTCGGTCACCGAGATGGTCAGCAGCGTCTGGTTCTCGGCGGTCACGCCCGCCGCGCGGAGCTGCTTGTAGAATGCCACGTTGCTGCCGCCGACGACGATGGCGTATACGACGTCGGGCTTTTGCGCCTTAATTTTGTTGATGAGCGAGCCGAACTGCGTGTGCCCGAGAGGATAATACTCCTCGCCCACAACCTGCCCGTGAAGAACGTTCTCGATGTGTTTGCGCGCGATCTTGTTCGACGTGCGCGGCCAGATGTAGTCGGAGCCGATGAGAAAAAAGGTGTTTGCGTTTTTGGTCTTGTGGATCCAGTCCAGCCCCGCCAGAATTTGTTGGGTGGCTTCTTGACCCGTGTAGAAGACATTCTTCGATTGCTCGAGTCCTTCGTAAAAGGTCGGATAGTAAAGGAGGCCGTTGTCCTTCTCGAACACCGGTAGCACGGCCTTCCGCGATGCCGAGGTCCAGCATCCCATGACCGAGGCGACGTGGTCTTGTTCGAGGAGCTTCTTCGCTTTCTCGGCGAACGTGGGCCAATCGCTGGCGCCGTCTTCCTGGATGATGCGTATCTTGCGGTGGAGGATCCCGCCCGATTCGTTGATTTGATCGATCGCGAGCCGTTCGGCTTCGATCGATCCGGTCTCGCTGATGGCCATCGTGCCCGTAGCGCTATGGAGCTGGCCGACGACTACCTCCGATTCGGAGACGGCGAGCTTCTGCCCTGCCACGGCGCCGGGCTTGTCGCCGGTGGGCGCCATGGTCGCGGCGCTGCTGCCCTTGTCACACGCGGCGAGCGCCGCGGGTGCGGCGACGGCGGCGAGCAGGGCGAAGATACGGAATATCGTCGATGTCCACGTCATGGTCGTTCCTCGCGTGGGAGTGCAAACGGGGTGATGTGTGGAGCGACCCATTGCGCACCATACGCACGCATTCTTAGCCGGCCGAGTGTTTCGGACATATATTTGTAATGACGAATATACGCACCCTGGAGGATGGCCATTCATTGTCGGCAACGTTTCCTCTGAAGGCTCTGCGAGTACGAAACGTTGCGTTTACCTACGTCAAGTTAGTATCGAGTCAGAAATAGCAGACAAACACTCGTCGGACAGTGGCGAGGGTGAGTCAATAAATGATTGCCAAGTCCGCTTTCGACGGAGCGAAGGAATATGCCGCATGGAAAGGCAGTCGCGATCATGTTGACCGGAGACGAGCGCGAGCAATTGAAAGCCAACGTACGCCGGGGCGATGGCGCCGGGCCGCTGGCCGAGCGTTCACGGATGATTCTGCTGGCCGCCGACGGCCTGAGCAACGAGGCGATCGCCGCGCGCTTGGGAGTTCGCGGGGTGACCGTTGGCAGGTGGCGGCGTCGCTTTTCTGTGGAGCGAATCGACGGCCTCCGCGACGAGCGGCGCCCGGGCCGCCCTCGCGTAATCGACGACGCGAAGGTCCGAGAGGTGGTCGCGGCGACGGTCGAGACCAAGCCGGAGGGCTCTGCGCACTGGAGCACGCGCTCGATGGCCAAGCAGATGGGAATGAGCCAGTCGGCCATAAGCCGGATCTGGCGGGCGTTCGGACTGGAGCCGCCCGGTCCGATGAAGACGAGACGCGCAGGCGGCGGCTAGCGCACCGCCGCCGGTCGCTCCCGCGAGTTCGCTAGTGCAGCCCGGTCCACTGGATCATGCCATCTCGACGGCGCTGCACTCTAGTCCAGATAGAAGGGGCTATGCGCGCTCCACCACTGGCCCCCTGATGGGTGTGAAACGGCAACGTCATGCGCCCGGGGGCACCCGCTCCAGCTCGACCTCGGGTGACTCGCTCTACCGAAAGTAGTGCCCGGTCTCCAGGTCCGCGATTAGTCCTGGCTGCGTCGGTTCCCACCCCAGCAGCTCGCGCGCGACGGCGCCAGAGGACGGTGAGTCGCGCGCGAGGAGCGCTCCCATGAAGCCGAAGTGCGCGGGAGCATCGGCAGCGGGGATCGACGCCACTGGGACGCCCAGGCGCCGGCCGATCGCCTCGGCAACATCGCGGATGGGGATACCGTCATCAGCGACGGCGTGGACAGCGGCGCCAGCTGCCAACCTCTCGAGCGCGAAGTGAAACAGGCGAGCGGCGTCATGCACGTGCACGGCTGGCCAACGGTTCGCCCCGTCCCCGACGAATGCAGAGGCCTTCTTGTCGCGCGCGACGGCGATGAGGCGGGGGACAAAGCCACGTGTGTCGCCGGGACCGTGCGTCACCGGGGGCAAACACACGATGGTCGTGTGCACTTTCTTTTCGAGGAACCGGAGGGCGGCGCGGGGACCGGCGAGTCGGGCGGCGGGAGGGGCGTTCGACTCGGGCACCGCAGCTACGCGACCCGCCTGCACGCCGATCCCAGTTGCGACGACGAACGGCCGTCCGGAGCCCTCGAGCACCGCCCCGATTGTCTCCACCGCCTTCGCGTCGATGCGCGCCGCCTCGGCGAAGCCCGAAGTGCCGTCGAAGGCGAGGTGCACGACGGCGTCGCCGCCGGCCGCGCCCGCCCGCAAGCTCTCGAGATCCTCGAGCGACCCGCGGTGCACTTCGGCGCCCGCGGCGCGAAGGGCGGCGGCTGAACCGTCGGAGCGGGCGAGTCCGACGACTCGGTGCCCCGCGCCAAGCAGCTCGGGCACGAGGGCGGAACCGACGAATCCGGACGCGCCGGTGATGAAGACACGCATGGGAAGAGCTCCTTGGTGACCGACAGCACTGAGTGCCATCTTGTGGTACCCTCTGATGTCACTGAGTGCAATCGGGTAGCGTACAATTCATGGGTCGCTGGGAAGACAACGCGGTGGGGCGTCTCCAGGAGGCGGCGCTCGATCTCTATGGCGACCCCGGTTACGACAAGGTCACGGTGGCCGAGATTGCCGAGCGCGCCGGCCTCACGCGGCGGACGTTCTTCCGCTACTTCTCGGACAAGCGAGAGGTCCTCTTCTTCGGCGCCGAAAAGCTCGAGGCCTTCGTCATGGAGAGCGTCCTGGCGGCCCCCCCGGGAACGCCAGCACTCGAAGTCGTCGCCATGGCCCTTGCCGCGGTAGCGCGCCGCTCGGACGAGGACCCGGCGTTTGCTGACTTCGCGCGCCGGCGTCACGCGTTGATCCGGACCTACGGCGAGCTGCGCGAACGGGAGCTCGGCAAGCTCGCCGCCCTCGCAGCGTCCGCGGCAGCCGCGCTCCAGCGTCGCGGCGTCGCCAATCCCGCCGCGAGCCTCGCGGCCGAGACCGGGGTCGCGGCGTTCAAGGTCGGATTCGAGCGATGGGTCGATGACCCCAGGCGGCGCAAGATGGGACATCATTTGCGCGAGGCGATGCGCGGCCTCGGCGCGCTCGCGCTCGAGCGGGCGACGACCGGCGCAACGGCCGTCGACAAGCAGTGATCTTCTCTCTAGCCTTCGAGGCACCACCCGAGCCCTACATGGCCTGTTCTCGGGACGGTGCGCGCGGTTGCCTGATTGACGCACCGCTACCCATCACCGCCATCCTTCGGTCGCGTTCACGGACTTCGCGCACAGCGCGAGCGCGGTCCCATTAATCGCGCCGAGAATGCCCCCGAAATAACATGACTTTGGATTGCAGTAATCACCCAATCGGACAGGACACAGTCCGTATCGGCGGGGTCGCCGGTGCCGCACGGCACCGAGCTAACGAAAAGCCGGCGCGCCCGCCCTTCGAGAACAGAGTCGGCCACGGTCACATCCCGACCTGCGTGTGCGGCGGGCGCCTCCGCCCGCACATCGTCTGGTTCGGCGAAGTGCCGCTGGATATGGATGCCATGGCTCGAGCCAGGGCAGCTCGGAATGACCGCGAGCGCCGTCCAAGCACGATGCCCAGACCGGCCTCCGCGCGCGTCGGGCTTTGGTGTGGTGTCCGCCGACCACCGCGCACAAGGGCCGCACTCGGATAGACCCGGCCCGTCGGGCCAGACCGGTAAAATTCTCGACGAAACCGGCCAAGAAACCGACGTTCGGCCTGGACGGGCCAAGCCTCGGCGACCAATCTCTTTGCGGATGCTCGGAGGACTCGCGACTCGTTCCGCGTGGAGCTCGTCATGGCCACCATCGCACGGCGACCACGTGAAGCACGACGGGCTTTTCGTCGACCGATGCCCTGCGCGGAACAAGAGGTCCTTCGACAGCGAGCCGCCCCTCGGGCGTGGGTCGAGGTGACCGATTTTTCGCGATGAGTGTTTCTACTGGAAAGCTGGATTTGGAATGAAAGATATGATCTCAAGTCCCCCGCCCCGGTCGCTTCCGGCTCGTCGGCGCAAGCGCGCTGTGTTCTTGCTGTTGGGTGCGCTCGCACCGCTCGCCGTGGGGTGCAACGGATCTGTGGGTGAGATCCAGCCCCCTGCTGCCGCAGAGGACGGCGCAGTCTTGGCGATCTCCATGAGCCCTCTCGCCCTCACGCCGAGCTTCGACCCGACCATTCACGACTACTACGTGCGGTGTTCGAGTGAAACGAATGCACTCACGCTCACCGTCACCGATTCGAGCGGGAGCGTTTCGACCCCATTGACCCTGAGCGAGGACCAGCTTACCTCGGTGCGGGACACCTATTGGATCCGGTGTTTGCCGTCGGACGCGCCAGTCATCACGGTGACGAGAGGCGATGGCGGGGGTGCCCCGACACCGGGCTGGTATCTGGTCAACAGCGCGGCCTTCGCGTTCGTGCTCGACACCAACGGGACTCCGGTCTGGTACGCGCGCGGGCCGACCGTCTTCAATGTGGATTCGGTCACGCCCAACACGATCTCCTTCGTCCCCAACTCGACGGGAGCTTTCGGAACGAGCGACGCCACCCGGTTCGAAGTCCATTCGCTCAGCACATTGACGATGGCTACCGTGCAAGCGGTCGGCTCTCCAACGGACGCGCACGAGCTCCGTCTGCTCCCGAACGGCGACCACCTGCTCCTGACCTACCCGCTTCAGAGCGGCGTCGACCTCACGGGACTGCAAACATTCGGCAGCGACGAGACCATCGCGAACTGCCAGATTCAGGAGGTCGACCCGACCGGCCAGCTCGTCTGGTCGTGGCTCGCGACGGACCATGTGGACCCGAAGCAAGAATCCCTGGAACCGGCCACGGACACGGTGAACGGGACCACGGTGGACGACGTGTTTCACTGCAACTCAATCGACGTCGATGCAAGCGGCAATCTGCTTCTTTCGATGCGACACGCCAATGCAGTATTTTACATCGATCGGACAACGGGCGCGGTCGAGTGGAAGCTCGGCGGCGCATCGTTCAACAAGGACGGCGCCACATACATACAAATCGTGAACGACCCCGAGGTGACATTCAGCATGCAGCACGACGCGCGCTTCTTGTCGAACGGCGACCTCACGCTGTTCGATGATCATGGCGCGAGCCCGGGCCTCGCGCGTGGCGTCGAGTACACCCTCGACCACACGGCGAACACGGCCAGCCTGGTGTTCGAGTTCTTGGGCACGGCGCAAAGCGAAGCCGAAGGTAGCTTTCGCCGGTATGCCGATGGCCACAGCGTCATCGGCTGGGGTTTCGTTTCGTCGAACGCCACGGTGCTCACGGAAATCGATGCCAACGGGGTCGACGTATTCGACGTCGCATTCAGCCCGAGCGGAAACCAGTCCTACCGGGCCGTCAAAGTCCCCTTGTCTCAGCTCGACGTCACGATGCTCCGCGCGACCGCGGCGCACTAGACGAAGAGCGACGAGCCCAGGTTGCAGAGCGCGCCCGCCGTTCGAGGACAGGGTCAGCCATGAGCACATCCCGACCTGCGTGTGCAGCGCGCGCATCCGCCCGCACGTCGTTTGGTTCGGCGAAGCTCCGCTGGATATGGATACAATTGCTCGAGCGCTTCGCGACAGCGATGTCTTCATCACGATCGGGAGCAGCGGCGCCGTCTACCCGGCCGCAGGCTTCGTCGCCGCGGCACGGGGGCGCGCGCACACCGTATACGTCGGGCCCGAGCGGCCGGACAACGCGAGCGCCTTCGACGAGCTCAGGCTCGGCAGAGCGGGGGATGTCGTCCCGTCGCTATTCGACGCGGAGTAAGCGTGGGCGGCGTCCGGACGTCGAACGTTGGGGTCGGCGCGCGAGGAGATTTTTCGATTGCGATGTTCCAGGGCGAGACGTTCCCTACGGGCAGTCCGTGGTCAAGGTGACACCGCGCGCTCTCAGCGTCGCGATGTTTTGCGCCTGCGCCATGCAGTCCATCGGGTTGCCCGTGATGTCGATGCCAGTCCCATAGCCGAGGGAGACGTTGGCGACCAAGGGAGACAGGTCCGTGACCTGATTGCCGCTCAGGTCGAGACTCCGGAGGTTTGCAAGTGCCGACAAGGACGAGATGTCTTGAATCTGATTCCCACTGAGATTGACGTCCGTCAGAAGGCTCAGGGGCGCGAGGGCGGCTGTATCGGTCAGCCCCGCGCCTGGAATGGAGAGTGTCGTCAGCCCGGTCATTGCGGAGAGCGCGGCTCGGGCCTGAGCGGTCGACAGGTCGGCGAACCGTGGTTCGAGCACTCTCAATGAAGGAAGTGCCGACAGCATGTCCGCCGTATTCGAATGAAGGTCCGCCAAAAATTCCGTCACGTGAGGTAGGCGCGGAACGTTGGTCTCGAAGGGTTCAAGCAAACTGAGCACCGTGAGGTTCGGAAGGCCTGAAAGCGGCGTGAGGTCCACGAAGTACGCTTCGAAGTAAATCGTGCGGAGGTTCCAAAGACACTCGATGCCAGCGAGCGACGTGACGGGACCGAGGTAGCCCGGGGGAGGATCCACCGGGGTGCCGGCGGGCTCGGGCATCGACAAGTCGGTGAGACCGGCTACGTCGGCCGGATGGATCGGTCCGCTCGGCACGCCGAGGGCTCGGCGCACGTTGGCCTCGACGTACGGATCCGCGAACGTCAGGGGGTCGGCGCATCCCGTCGTGGAAGAATCCGCCGGGTTGGCGAAGTTGCCTCCGGCGTCCACGTTCTCGTGTGCGCACGCGAGGCCGAACGGCTTAGGAACGGAGCTGTCGTAGACTCCGGCCCAGCACTCGACCCCTCCACCACCCAGCACCGCGCAGGCGCCGACGGGATTGTTCCCCCCGACGGCGATCGCGATCGCGCCGCTCTCGAGCCCCTCGACGGTCGTCGGTGGATACACGTTGCCCAGCGAGACATCGTCGCCCCAGCACACGACCCCAGTGCCCGCTGTGAGCGCGCAGCCGTCGCTTCCCGTCACGGATACCGCCGTGACGCCACCGGACAGGCCTGCGACGGGTACGGGCCCCCACGGTCCGGCCACTTGGGAAACGAAGCCCCAAGCGTTCCCCCAGCAGCTGACCTGTCCGGCCGCAGTGAGCGCGCAGGCCGCACCGTCTCCAACGGACACGGCGGTGACCCCCGACGAGAGTCCAGGAACTGTCACCGGCACCGCGCTGAAAGCCAGCGCCATCGGATCGACTCCGAGTTGACCATGCGTGTTGTCGCCCCAGCACTGGACCGCGCCGCCCGCAGTGACGGCACATGCATCGACGCCACCCACGGATACGGCGGTCACGCCGCTCTCGAGCCCCGTGACGGGCACTGGCATTGCTTCTGACGGGGTGGAGACAACCCCCGTGCCGCTGGAAGAAAGTCCGCTGGAGCCGTTTCCGAGTTGACCGTAGGTGTTGTCGCCCCAGCACTGGACCGCGCCGCTTGCAGTGACTGCGCAGGCCGAGAAGAACGCCGCGCCACCTGGCGGACGCGACGGACCATCGGCGCTGCTTCCAACGGAGACAGCGACGATGCCGCTCTCGAGACCAGGAACAACGGTCGCCGGGGACATGCTGGCAGTATTTTGGCTGTAACCCCAGCACTTGGCCGCGCCGTTCATCAGGGCGCAGGCGTAGAGGTTTCCGGCGGATATGGCCGTGGCGCCGCTCTCGAGACCAGGAACGGTCACCGGGTACGCGCTCGAAGCGACCGCGCTGGTACCCCAGCACTGGACCGCGCCGCCCACAGTGAGGGCGCAGGTGAAGTCATTTCCCACGGATACGGCGACGAAGTTGCTGGCCACGGTCGCCGCCGCGTCGCCGGCGTCCGGGCAGCCGAGCAGGCTTGCGCCTGCCGAGGGCGAGGGACCGGCGTCGACCGCGCTTGCGCCTGACGATGGAGGGGCACCGGTGCCGACCGCGCTTGCGCCTGACGATGGAGGGGCACCGGCGCCGACCGCGAGACCTCCCTCGTTGGCGTATCCGCCCGCGACGCCTCTCGGAGCGACGTAGTCCACCCGACCGCAAGCCGCCGTCGTGGCGAGCGCAACGAACCCCACGGACGCTGCGCGAAGGATCCGGTTCATCGAGGCCCTCCCCATTCCATCGCACAAAGCCTAGCTGGAACGCAGAGCCGAGCCGAGCGAGACGGCCGCCACGCATTCAGCGAGATTGGGAGGCGCAAAAACATCCGCCATGGCTGGATGCGGACACGTCTCCACGCCTACCGTGCACGGAACTTCTCGTATTGCGACTCGCCGCGATGCGGGGCGCCGCCGCGATGCCCGCGCCGTCGGACCTGCCGGGTCCATCGTCCGGGCACGAGCCTCTCAGGCATCAGGGACCAGGCCGCTCGATCCCCGCGAGGCGATAGCCGCGTTCAGAACCCAGATCGTAGAGATGCACGACGAGGGGTGCTTGGGCCACGCCGTCTGCAATCGCGACGTGCACATAGCGTTCGTGAGCGTCGTCCCGAGAGCTGGCGTGTGCGACGTGCGGAAGGCTGACGCAGAATCCCGCCCCCAGGCTGCCGCTCGACGGAAAGAACCGTCTCGGACCTTCCGTTCGAGAGCTGCGCACTGTAGCGAAACTCTGCCGGCTGGCGGAGCCGGCGTGTCTCCGCGAGGTCCTCCGCGCACAGCCGGTCCGTGCCCTCGACGTGCGCGCCCGTGAGCGGCGACAGCCGCGTCAAGTATCGCTTCAGGATCTTTTCCAGCCGACCCTTCAGCACGCTCGCAAGATAGGCCGTTCTGGCCGGGTCGGAGAACTTTGCCATCGCGGCGAGCCCGTCGACCATGTCCGGCGTGAAGTGCGCCAGAATTCGCGCCATCCACGCACCGTCCCGCTCCGTCATTCGGCTGAATGCAGCGTTTGGGTATTCGTTCTTCCACTCGTCGGGCTCGAAGTCCTTCACGTTAAAGAAGCCAAATATCTCCTGGCCCGGCGCGCGCCTCACGCGATCCCAGGGCCGGGTGGGAATGCCTAGTGTCACCAAGTCACGCGCCATGTCTCCCCAGTCGGCGACGTACGAATATCCGAGGCGCCGGGAGATCTGCTCCCAATCCCACTCGGATCCGAGGCAGTCGCTCGTGTCGAGGTAGTAGTGGACGACATGGCCGGGGGAGGAGTCCGGCTTGGCTCTGCCCTGCGGGGATTCTGTGACCCAGCTGTCCATAGTGTTCTGCTCGCGCGCGTCGAAGTGATCGAGCCACGCCGCCACGAGCCTTCCGCCACGGAGTTCACGTCGATCGTCGTGTGGAATGATGTCGTTGGGGTCGTCCGATCGCGTACCCGTGTACCGGAAGGGACCAATCAGATAGCCGGGAAGCCAGGCCGAGGCCTGCATGCGCACGAGGCCATCGCGGTGCGGCGAGTCGGCCAGGATCTTGTCCACCGCCTTTTGGTCGAACGGCTCGGTCGCCCCAAAGTTGCCCTTGTGGGTTAGACCCGGCGTGAGCTTGAGCAGCGACGGCCGGAAGTACACGATCTGCTCGCACGATGTGTTGAATCCCGCAGCAGCGTAGACGGCTGCACCGATCACGCTTGCCGCACTGGGCCGCTCGGGTTGCTCGGGAAGCTCCCCCTTGAGAAGGTACTTGCCCTTGCCTGGGATTTTTACGCGAAAGCCCGGGGAAGAACCGTTGTCCTTTCCGTGATCGATGATCCAGGTGCCGTCCGCCGAAGAGTCTGGATCGAGGATGAGCGCCCGACTGCATGCGCCCCTCAGGAGCTCCTCGGTGCCAAGGGCGTGGGCGCCGATTCGGTTGCTGAACCACGACGAGTCGGGTACCTCGTCGAGGCTGTTGACGTTCACCGCCTCGCCGTGATGCTCGAGGCCGACGGCTTCCGACAGAGGGCGAAACAGCATGTTGTCCGTGCCGTCCCATATCAGGGGCGAAACATAGACATCGGGCGCGCACGAGACGTTGTGGGGATCCTTGGGCGTTGGGGACGAGCGGCATGCCACGCTGACGGGATTCACATCCGTATCGAGGGTCATCGGCTGGCGCAGCGGAAACGCGCGATCCGAGGCCGCGCAGCCGATCTCGAGAAGAAGCAGGAAAAGGGGCATGGATCGAGTCATGACGGTGTCGCTCCCTAAAGCCGGGTGATTCCGATTGCGAGTCGGAGCGAATCGACCTGCGCACCGTGCTCAAAAGTCTCGGTGCCGAGACCGAGTACGAACTCAAAGGTGCTGTCGGGGGAGCTGTCGGTCTCGATCCCGAAGGCGCCCGAGAACCGCAGCAGCTTCGTTTCGAAGCCTTGCAGGTGCTCGGCGAACACGTTTCCGACGGCTCCTTGAAGCGAGCCCGCGATCCACGGGCCGATGGGCCACTTGTATCGGAGGGTGGCGACCGCGGCGCTGCGGTCCACGAGACGCCCGGGGAAGAAACCGGGCATGGGAGCGGAGAATGCGCCCGGGGACGGTACATCGCCCCCTACCGTTACGAGCTCAGTGAAGGGAACGGGACGCGGGCCGAGACGATCCGAGAACATGGTCGTTGCGGAAAGGCTCAGGACGCGCCGAGTGCCAGTCACGTCCCAAAAGGCCGCGGCAGCCGCGGCGGTATGAATCCATCCGGACGATGGCACCTGGCGCACGTCGTTGCCCTGCTCGGCTTGGGCCTCGACGCGAACCCCCAATCCCTCGGCCGGGTACGGGCGCCGCGAATCGAGCGCCACGAGCACGTCATTGTACTCGGCCGTGTAGCCGCGCGCGAAGCCGTCCGGCAAGGGAAAAACACCGGCCGCGACGCTCTCGAGGATGCCCGAATCGTGACCATAGTGGCCGTCTCGAAATGACACGGAGCGCACCCCAGCTCCTGCGTCGATCCTGCTGGCTCGCCACAAGGGGAGGTCGAAGAGCCCCCCGAAGTCGAGCTTATCCTCGCCATAGCGACTCTGAGCGCTTTCGAGGGAGTTCGGACCGGTGCCGTAGAAGACGTGGTCCGGACGCCGGACGCCTACGACCTTGAACTGGACGGTATCCTTTCCATAAAAGCGGATGCGCTGAAGCAGGGACCCCCCAATCCAGTCGTCGCCCCAGAAGGAAGCGTGGATTCGCAGGTCGTCGCCCCGAAAGAAGGCATCGTCCCAGAACCCGTAAACGCCGACGCTTGGATTGAAGCCGAAATCGACAAAGGCGGTGGGCGCGAACCCCGCCTTGTGCTCGGGCCCGAACGCGAAGAAATTGTAGAGTGCGTTCGGCAGGTCCGCGCGCTCCGCCGCGCTGATGGCGGCTCCCAAGGGGCGTCGGACCAGCCACTCGGTCGTAAGGTACAAAGGTGCCAAGAGGACCCTCGGGACCCAGAGGGCCACCTCACCAGGAGTGATCGGCGCCAGGCCGCGCCCGTCGTAGTCGGGCATGGCCCTCACCGGTGACGGTGAAGGTGCCGGGACGGCCGGCGGCGCCGAGGGCGTAGCGGTTGAAGATGCCGTTGGTCCCGGGGACGGTTCGTCGGCTCGCGCGACTGGGGCGGATGCAGCCGAAGCCGCCAAGGCCGCGACTGCGACCAACGAGACCTTCACGACAGCAACGGCTCTGCGGCGATGCGCTCCTCGCTCTCTCCGCTGCGACGCGCGTTCTCTCGACCGATCGCGAAGACCGTCGCAACCCACACGGAAATCAGCACGAGGTTCAGCGTCGCGAACGCTTGGGTCGACATCGCGGCACGGCTTCCGGCTAATATGACGACGGATGTGAGCGCGTCGCCGGCGCGCACGACGACCGTGTCGACCACCGTCTTGCCGAGGTACTTCTCGATGCGTGAGCTCACGAGGAACAGTGCCTGCCGTGCCGTGTTCTGAAGAGAGTATTCGAGCGAGCTCTCGGCCACTTTTGCCACCGTAAACACCGATAGGATCGGGAAAACAAGGAAACTTCCGTACTCCAGAAACGCAACCGCCGGCAGGACCAAAAGCGCGTAGCGGGCACCGACGCGGCTCATGATTCGCGATACCGCAAAGAGCTGCAGAACCACCCCAGTGATGTTGACCCACTCGAAATAGTTGGCCTTGAACGAGGTAACGAAGGTCGACGGGTTGGCGCCGTGACTTTTCGCTTCCGTGAGTGCCGCGAGAAGCGTCCGATCCAGCACGTAGTCCCCGTTGCTGCGAACCCAGTTGAGCAGCAACGTGAGGGCCGCAATGAGCAGCAGGTACTTGTCGCGCGCCAAGATCCGAGCCACGTGTTCGTGAACAAGGGGCTCCTCGTGGGGGGCCTCGCGAGCCTTTCGCCCCGGCGAACCCTCGCGTGCTCCGACCCAGGCGAACAGTCCGACGCAAACGACGAGGATGCCGGCCGCGTAGCCCATGAGCCACGCCGGTCCCAGCGGAGCCAACGTCTTGGCCAACCCGGCGCCAGCCACAGCCCCGACCGAACTGCCGATCCCGAGGACGGCGAAAAGCCTGTTGCCCTGTTCCGGCGTGTAGACGTCCGCGGCGAAGCTCCAGAATTGGGAGACGGCGGTCATGTTGAACACGCCTACCCAGATGAAGAATGGAACACCGATCACCACGTTTGCGCGAGCCAATATCGCGAAGATGATGAGGTTCGAGACGAAGAAAAGATAGACAGTAGCGATGAGCCGCTGTCGGCCGACGCGGTGGGCTAGCGCGCTATACGCATTGACCACCACGACCAGGACGAGAGTCTGTGCCGCGGCGGCGTATTGCTTTACCTCGGCCCCGCCATGAAGAAGGATGAGCGGCTCGCGAGCCGTCTTGAGCAAGTAATACGCGGTTAGGAGCAGAAACACCGTCAGCATGAGGACGGCCGCAGTGATGGCCTCGGCTGGCTCCACCTTGCCGAACGGACGCAGCAAAGAAACAAGCGTGCGCTCTGCGGCGGAGCGGCTGGACCGGGGGGCGGTGTTCATGGTGCTCTCACACATGGGTCGGATGATCAGCAAGCGAATTCGGTTGCTGATGGTTAGTTGTTCCCAACGCCTCGAATCGACGAGTCGACGTGGGCTTCACGGCATCGAAAGATTTGACGACCGTCAACTAATCTTCCTGGATCTGTTCTGACTGCTTTGGTCTTCAGTCGATGACGACTCCACGATGCGTCGCGAAGGTCTCATACGGATTTGGGCTCCCACTTTCATCGCCATGTTGAGATGGATCCCGCGCCCCCGGCGCGTTGGTCACGCTCGACGGCGCGCCCCGTTGCCCTGGCGCCGCCGCCCGGACCGACGGGCATCACCGGGGAGGGCCGACGAGCATCGTAGAGGTGTGAGCCAACATCGGGGCCAGACGTGAGACGGCCGCGCTTCGTCGCGCGCTTCATCGACCTGCGGCCCGGCGAGTCGCGGATCGCGGTGCTGTCTGCCCTCCTCCTGATGCTGATGGCAGCAGGATATACGGCGCTTGAGACGGCCCGCGACGCGCTCTTGGTGACACGGTTGCCGCAGCGTCAATTCGGCGTCGCGTATATCGCGGTTGCCGCGTGTTCTCTGCCGGCAGCAGCCCTCGTGGCGCGCATCGCGCGCCGGTGGGATCCCCGCCGCGTTCTTCTCACTCTCCTCCTGGTCTCGGCCGCCGCGGTCGGCGTCTACTGCACGCTGCCTGTTCGCCGGCTCGGTGTCATCGCGCTCTACGTCACCGTGGGCCTCGTCTCCTCGGGATTGTTTCCTCAATTCTGGGTTCTGGTTGGCACGGCGCTGACTGTCGGGCAGAGCCGGCGACTCATCGGGCCCATTGCGGCCGCCGGCGTGGTGGGGAACTTGCTTGGTGCGTCCGTGGGGGCGGCGGCTCTCCCCTCGCTGCCGATTCGAGGGCTAATCGCCGTCGCTGCGGCGATCCTATTCGCCGCAGGGGGGATCACGCTCCTGCTCCCGCGTCCCCCGCTGAGACCCCAGCCACCCGATTCGCGGAGCCCCACGACGCCGCTATCGGCCTCGATGAGCGCTCTCCGAGAGGAGCCGTTTCTCGTCCGGGTGGCCATTCTCGTCGCCGCGACGACGGCAACGGCGCTTGTCATCGACTATTTCTTCAAGTCCACGGTCGCACGGACTGTTCCGAGCGCGGCGCGCGCCGTGTTCATCGCGCGGTACTACGCCGGCATCAATGTCATTGCACTCGTCGTGCAATTGTTCTTCGGGGATGCAATCGTGCGCAATTTCGGAGTCGCTACGGCGATCGTGGTGACCCCGATCCTCTCCGTGGTGGGTGGTGCCGCAGCCTTCATCGGAGCGACCTTCTCCGGCCCCGTGCTCGTTCTCAAGGCGGCTGACGCCACCCTGAGGAGTTCGATCAACCGGTTGACGACCGAGCTCGTTTACCTGCCCGCCTCTGCATTGGGAAGGGCACGCGCAAAGCCGTTTATCGACGGGGCCCTTGCGCGGATGGTCCAAGCCCTGACCGCCGGCACTCTGCTCGGACTGGCGAGCGCCCACGTACTGACCCCCCGCATATTCGCCGGAATCATCGTGTCTCTATCGCTCCTATGGCTCGTCGCCGCGGCGACGATGCGCCGGCACTACCTTGGACAGTTGAGGCGATTGGTCGCCCCCGCGCTTCTCGACGAGCGGAGCTCGCTGGAGCTCGATCTCCCAAGCGCGGAGCTGATCATCGAGCACCTCGGGAGCGACGACCCTCTGGTGGTACTCGCGGCGATCAACACGCTCGGGCGGCGCGGACACGAGAGGCTCATCCCGGCGCTCGTGCTCCTTCACCCCGACGAGCGCGTCCTGATGCGGGCCCTGGAGATCTTTGCATCCGGACCGCAGGACCGAGGCGACTGGCACACGCTCGCAGGACGGCTGCTTGGGCACGGGGACGACCGGGTGCGGATCGCTGCGGCCCGCGCCCTGGCGGCGCAAGGCAAGCTCGACTTTGGTCGACTTGCCTCCGACTCGTCCCCGGCAGTTCGGGGATACGCAGCTTTTCATGAGGCCGTGGTAGGCCCTCACGAGAGCGTCGCGGACGACCCACGTGTGGTCGCGGCAGTGCACGATGAAAGCGGCACACGGATCGGGCTGCTTGCCGCTCTCGCCGACGCCGACCCTTCACCCAGGCTTTCAGGCCTCCTCCTTCTGATAGCCGACCACCAAGGGCCGAGGCCGGCGGGATGGACCCGGTTGTTCGCACGGGCCGCCGTCCGCCAAGGCGCGGCGCAAGTGGTTTCACGCCTTATCGAGCAGCTCTCACACTGGGAAGACCGAGAAACGATTCGTGACGCCCTCGTCGCGCTCGGGGAGCCCGCCTTCACGGCCGTCGCGACGGCCCTCGAGCCGGCAGGCGCTCCTCGCGGTTTGCGCGTTCACCTACCCCAGACGCTCGGCCGATTCGGAACGCCGGCGGCCGCCGCAAAGCTCCTCGATCTCGTCGAGCACGAGTCCGACGGATTGGTGCGTTACAAAGCCCTCCGGGCGCTAGGACGGCTCGTCGCCGACTTTCGCGTGGGGGTCGATCGCGGCCGGATCGCACGCTGCGTGCGGGCAAACCTGATGGGCTACTTTGCCCTGATTGGACTGCGGGTTGCTCTCGGCACACCCGTCCATGCATCTTCGGGCGCTTCGTCCACGACGTTTCGCTTGTTCACGGGCCTTCTCGACGACAAAGTTCGGCAGTCGGTCGAGCGGGTGTTTCGCCTGCTGAAACTGGCGCACCCGAAGGAGGACATTCACCGCGTCTACTTGGCTTGCCTCGGGTCCGACAAGCGGGCTCGGGCAAACGCCTCGGAATTCCTCGACGCACTCCTCTGGCGCGGCGAAGAGAAGGCGCTCCGCGCTCTGATTCGCATCCTCTCGGACGACTTGTCGCCCGAGGCTCAGGCGAATCGCGCCGCTGCATACCTTCGCCTCACACCGCCGCGCTCCCACGAGGAGGCTGTTGAGGTGGCACTGGCCGATGCAGACATCAAGGTCGCCGCGCTTGCTGCACTGTATGCTACCGCGACTGGAGTCGACGCCCTCACAGCCGCGGTCAGGAAAGCCTATGAGCGGCGCCCGTCGCTCGCGCCGGCGGCGCGAGGGCTCTTGCCGGGGGTGTTCGACTTGCCGCTGGCAGCCACGTGACTGATCCGCGATTGGTTCGCACGTCCCGCGAGCTCTTCCTGTCGGTGCTCACCGGCGACGCCGACAACCTGGAAACCTGGGTCATCGACCGGATGGCTTCCGTCGTCGACGAAGAGGACGTAGAGGCTGGAAAGCGTCTGTTCGCCCGGGGCGAGCAGCCCGAACACATCTTCTTCGTCCGAGACGGACGCATTCGGCTCGAACGCGACGCCAGCAGCGCATGGATCTTCGAGGGGCGCTCGGTCATCGGTGTGTTCGACGCTCTGCTCGATCGGCCTCACAGCCGCACGGCTGTGGCGGATTCGAACCTCCATCTACTCAAGCTCCGCGTCGAGCACTGGCTCGACCTTCTGGAAGACAGTTTTGGCCTGGCGCGCGCAGCCCTCGGCAACGCCGTGTCTACCGTTGCGGCCCTCGAAGCGCGTCAATGGGCCTCGGAGCACGAGCCCAGAGGGCCGATCGTCTTCCATCCGCCGTCGGTCGAACCTCCGTTGACCTTCGTCGAACGCATCGCGATCCTTTCGGAGATCTCACTGCTGCGCGGCGCAGGCGTCCAAGTTCTCGTCGAGCTGGCCGACTCGCTGGAGGAGCTGACGTTCCAGCCAGGCGTCCCCCTCTTTCAGCGTGGGGAGTCGCACCTTCGAGTCCACTTGGTGCTGCGCGGGGAGGTGCTGGCCGAGCGGACTAACCCCGACCTGAGCGTGCGGTTCGGACCGGGAAGCTTCGTCGGCGGGGTCGCAAGCCTCGGGAACACCATTGGCGCATGGGAGGCTCGGGCCGAGACCGCGACTCACGTCCTTTCCTTCCGCATCGAAGACTGGCTCGACCTGATGGAAGAGCACTTTGACCTAGTCCGGTCAGCCCTCTCGGCACTCGCGCTATTGCGAGAAGGCATCCTCGACGACTTTGCCGCGAGGGACGGAGACGTGCGCGTCGGATGAGGCCGTGTTGAGCACGCACGCCGCCCGGAGTACTCCGAGTCGTGCTCGAGGTACTTTATGGTTTTCCCACGAACGTGGTCACGCTTTGTGCCGTCAGCGAGGCCACGAAGTTGCCCCTCGCAACCGGGACGGCCGTACCGGAGGCCAGGTTGTCGCTTGCCGAGGTCACCCACGGCACCATCTGCGCGGGCCACGACGAGCCCTGCACGAAGAGCGGGACGGTCGTCGCTCCTCCCGTGTTGATGGCCACGATGGCCAGCGTGCGATCGGACGGATTCTGGAATGCGATGACCGATACGCCCGAAGGCGGCTTCGATCCGGCGACGTCGATTCGGGAAAAACCGGGCCGGACGAACCGGCTGAAGTTTCCCATGACCCATAGGCGCTTGGCCCACGTCTTCGTGCCGATGTCCCACAACCCGCCGTTGCCCGGTCCGGTCGGATAAAACCACCAGTAGTGCCACGCGTTCATGTTGGCGACAGTCAGGGCCTGATAGATCTCGTTCGCTGTCGTGAGGCCGTTCGTCATGGTCGCGTCTTCGGCCCCCGGGACATACCACTCGGTCTCCCAGAACTCTTTGCCGGCGGCCTGGATTGCGGGGTAGGCGGACGGCGTGCCCCCATACTCGTGAGTCGCAAAAATGGATGTGGCCGCCCAAGCCGACGAATTCGCTGCAAACGCCGACTCGAAGTTCGCGAAGTCCATCCAATTCTGTGTTTCGGGAGCGATGATCTTTACGCCCGAACTGGCGAGCGCCGGGCCCATGCTCGAGCCAACGAACGTTGCCAGTGTCGCCCCTGTGTAGATACACGATTCGTAGGTCACATTCGCATCCGGCTCGTTCTGCGATGAAACGGCGTAGAGGTTGATGCCCGCTGCCGCCATCGTCTTGACGTAACTCGCGAGGCTGGCAGCCCATGCAGACGAGTTCGCAAGCGTGCCTTCGACGATACTGCCGTTGGACTTGTCCTCGATCGGAGGCGTCCAAGGCGTCGCCCAGACCGTCGCACCCATCTGCTGGGCGGTCAGTGCCATGGCGGTTTCTTGGGAGCTCGTCGTGCCGGCCGGTGTCGGCTGAATTCGAACGCGGAAAAGAGATAGGCCGGCTCCACTTGTTGCCGAAAAAAGAGTCGTCGCATCGGCCGAGTTCTGGTAGCCCCCCTCCCAGGCCGAAGAGGCACCGAAGCCCGAGATGCGCTGGTGAATGGTTGCGGGGTCCACGATCACGGCGCCTGCGGCGGCCTCGCCGGGCAACGCGTCCGAAGCAGTCGGTTCCGAGGAGCTGTCCGCGGCCGTCGGTTCCGAAGAGCTATCGAAAGACTCCGTCGGCCTCGAAGCGGCGCCCGAGTCCGACGACCCCGGAGGCGCGCCCGAATCCGAAGTCCCAGAAGAGTCGCCGGAGGGCGCCGATCCGGAGGAGTCGCCCTGGCCGGCGGTAGAAGGCCCTGTTCCGGACGACGACGAAGTCGATGGGGTGGTGCCCATCGCGGATGAGGACGCCCCCGCCGTACCCGGCGCCCCTTGACTTTGGGAGGCCGAGGACGATCCGGGGCCAGCACCGGATTGCGCTCCGGGCCTCGAGTTCGAATCCGGGGCCCACGTCGTTCGTCGACGCGCCGGACACGCAAGCAGCGATGAGCGCAGAAGCGACCATTAGGGTGGTGTGGACTCGCATGAAGAGCTCTAGCCTCTTGCCTACCAGTCTTGGGATTGTTGTGGTGGCCAAACACGGCGGAGCCCACCCATCGGCGGCAATTTGACACCCGCAACTGGGCTGTCGAGCTGCACCCATTGAGGGCGAACGCGCCTTGGGGGGTGACCCAGGAGGCGGGCACCACGACTCACGCGTAGGTGAAGAGCGCCATGAAGCCGAAATCCATGTGGAGCTGCTGATGGCAATGGAAGAGGGTCATACCCGGATTGTCGGCTACGAAGTCGAACTCGAGCTCTTGAAACCCGCCAAGCATCACGACATCCTTGATCACCCCGGCGGTCGTCTTGCCGCCAATTCGCGTCAGCTCGAAACTGTGCCGGTGTAGATGCAGCGGGTGGACGTCATCGCTCGCGTTGCGAAACTTCAGCCGGTAGCGGCGTCCTTGCCGCAAGGTGTACGCGGGCTTCATCGTCTTCATCGAGAATGCCTCGCCGTTGAGGGTCCATAGGTTGAACCCGTGCGCGGCGGCGTTGCGTTTGACGATCGTCATCTCGATCGTCTCGTCGGGCGCGGCCGGCACCGCTCCCGTTTTTCCAAACCGGGTGTAGTCCCAGCGAAAGGGTTTCGGCTTCACCCATTGCGGGGCGCCAGTGCGGCCCGCGTACTCGAAAACGATTCCCATTCCATGGCTACGGTCGTCATCGGCGAGATCGCCAAGCGTCCAGACGCCGGGGCGGTTCATTTCGACGATGGCGGAGATCCGTTCGGCGGTACCGAGCCACAGCACGGGCACATCCGTTGGCGTCGGGACCGGGTTGCCGTCGAGCGCGACGACCCTGAAAACGTGGCCGGGCAGGGCGAGGCTGCGAATCTCGGTCGCGCTCGCGTTGAGCACATGCAGAAGCACGCGCTCTCCTTCTTTGACGCGAATGGGTTCACCGTGCCCGAGCATCCGTCCGTTGATACTGAAAAGTTCGTAGCCAACTTCGAATCCCTTCGGTGTGCCCTTCGCTTCTTCGTCCGCAGTTTTTCCCATCTTCTGCAGGGCCTCGACGGGATTGCCGGCGAGCATGTCCATCGCCATGTTGCCGCCGCGGCTGAGGGACGGAACGAACTCCTTCATCACCAGAAAGACCTCACGGTCATAGGCTCCGAGATTGTTCTCGGGTTCGATGTAGACCGGTCCGGCCTGACCGGTGTAAGTGCCGCGGTTGAGGTCGCTGCCAGCCACGACATGCGTGTGATAAAAGCGAAAGCCCGACGGTTTCGGCACGAAGGCGATTTGGCGCATGCCCTTTGCCGGCACGAAGGGCGTGCCCTCCTCCGATGCACCGTCGACGTCACTCGGTATCATCTGTCCGTGCCAGTGGACCAACTCCGGCGTATCCGTGTCATTGTGGACGTCGACCACGATCCGCTGCCCTTCCGTGAAGCGGAGCAGCGGTCCCGGGAACTGGCCATTGTAAAGCGTCGTCGACACAATCTGGTTGTCCGCGAGCTCGACGAGCCCCGTCGCGATACGCAAGACATAGTCCGCTTTTTCCGTGTCTTGGTCGCTCCTCCGGCCGGGGTTCGATGCGGCGCTCGGAGCGGACCCGGGGTCGCCGCGCCGGGGTGAGTCCGGTTGGGCGATAGTCGGCTTGCACGCGTTCATCAGGAGACCGGCGCCAAAAAGCGTCGAGCGTGACAGAAAAAGGCGGCGCGACGTGTCCATGGCGCTGCTCTAAGCGCCTCTCGGCCGGCGGGCAAGAGCGAGAGTGCCGCCGGCCGCCCAAACCTCGCGACGCTGCTACCGCCCGGCCATCGCGCTGCCACAAGGTGCTCTTAGCGTTCCCCACGACGCACCCACGCGCGCGGGGGGCGGTGTGCAACCAGACGCGGAGTATTCGCCATGTTCATGCGTTTTTTCCAAACCGGACTTGGAGTCTGTTTGCTCGTGCTGAGCGTGCCGTGCTCGGCCCAAGACCTCAGCGCAAATCTTTTGGTCAACGGCGACGCCGAAGCGCATCGGTGCACCAGCGACTGGACCGCGCAAACGTCGGTTCCAGGCTGGCGCGTCGTGCGAGGAGCCGCCAGCGTCCTCTGTTACGACGCATTTGCTTTCAGCGGAGCCGTGCCGAATCTCCCCACGGATTTGCCGAGTGGCAATGCCCTGTTCGCCGCACCGGGAATCGATTCGGCGATGGAACAAGCCGTCGACGTCGGAACGGCCGGCCCGGCGATCGATCGGGGCGCCGTGCTCTACGAGTTGTCCGGCTGGCTTGGGGGTTGGAGCGATCGGGTGGAGTCTGCCGTGGTCACGGCGGTGTTCCTCAACGCAAGTGGCGAGGCCATGGGGCCGCCCGCCGTACTCGCGGATCCCGACTCGTCCGTCCAGGCTGCGCCCGCCGGATTGGTTGCGCGCCGCACGCAGGGCCACGTGCCCGTCGGAACGCGGACGATAACCGTCACGGTCGACTTTCCGAGCGGCATGGTGTCCTTTCAGAACGCGCTCGCCGACAACCTTCAGCTGAGGCTCAGCGGTGCGGGCGCGTCGCTGTCGCCCGCGGCGCTGCAAGCGCCTTCGGCGCTCGCGGTCCCGTCCCTCGATCACGTGTACATCGTCATGATGGAGAACACGAATTACGCCGATGTCGTGCACGGCGATCCGGGCGCCTTGAGCATCGACACGCGCATGCCGTTCCTGGCATCCCTGGCGCGGAACGGCGTGCTCCTTTCGGACATGTGGACCACGTACCACCCGAGCGATCAGAACTACGTTGCCATGGTGGCTGGCGATACGTTCGCGTATGGTCCCGTTTATTACCCGGATTTCGACTTGCCTGTCACCCACATCGGGGACGAGCTGGACGCGCACGGCAAGCCTTGGCGCGGCTACGTGCAGCACATGAATGCGCCCTGCAATCTCGTGGCCGACAGCAACGGCGGCTGGTTTTCGCCTGACGACGAGCCCTTCGCCAACTTTGCCGACGTCATTGGCAATCCGGTCCGATGCACTGCCACGCTACGCGACTTGACTGACTTCGAGACAGCGGTGCACGACGGCGGCGGCGCATTGCCCACCTTCGCCTGGATTGCTGCCGACGGCTGGTGGGACGGTGAAGGCTCGTGGATGGACAGCTTTGATGTGGGCTTTTCGTTGGCAAAGCAGGACGAATTTCTGCAGTCGACATTCGCGTCTCTACTGCAATCTGCAGAGTGGCATAACTCGCGGTCGCTGTTGGTCGTCACTTGGGACGAGACCGACGGGTGGGGTTGGCCCGACAACCACATACCGACGGTCATCGTCGGCTCTCCCGGCCTACTACGCGAGGGCCAGGTGATCGACACCCACTACGATGGCTACGGCGTCCTTCGCACGGTGGAACAAGCGCTGGGGGTGTCGAGCCTCGGGCGGTTCGACGAGTATGCGCGACCGCTGGATGGAATCTTTGCTGGCTCCTCCATCGCGACCGAGCTCACCCTGCGTCCGTCCCAAGCCGCGGCCACGCGAGGCAGCTTGCAGGACACCTTCGGACGCGTGGCGGTCCCCACCGCCGTGGTACAGGGGGAAGCACTCGACCTATTCGGGCCGCCGGCCATGTCCGGGGCGGCCGCCGTGATTGCGCCTCTGGGGCAGGTGCCGACGCAAGCGGCGCGGTTCGCCATCGCCTCATCGGGTCTCGTCACGGTACCGACCGCCCAGCTGTCGCCGGGCATCTACGGCGCCTGGCTGGAGCTTGGCAATGCGCCTCCGGGACACGCGCCGCTTCCGTTCACCGTCCTGCCCCGATCGCAAGTCACGCCCGATTCCCCGGGCGTAGAGATCCTCGGGGCGGCAGCCTTTGGCGCAGGGAGCCCGCCCATCGGGGTGCGCGAAGGTTCCAACGTGACCGTGCACTATTGCCGACCGGAAGGCGCGGCCGCCTCCACTATCTGGATCGGAGTGTTTGCCCAGGGGACACCCAGCGATCAGCTCACCCGGAACAATGCCAATCTGATTGGCAACTGGCTAAAGACGCCGGGGAGTGCACCTACTGCGGTCTGTGGTGATGCGTCGGCCTTCACATCGGAACTGACGCCCTCGGCGGCATATGAAATTTTGCTCATGCAAGATGAGGCCAGCGGATCCAGCATTTCCGTCGGCTCGCAGGCCCAGTTCCAATTGACACCGACGTTGCCTTAGTTTGGGAGGCGCGGAAGACGATGGCTACGAACGCGCCGGTCGCGCCCGGTGGTGCCGGCTTCTGTCCGTCGTCGATCGGCCCTCGGCGTCGAAGACTCGGACCATGGTCTCGCGGAGTATGCACTCATTCGATCATCGACGACTCTCCTCTCCGACCTGGTTTGAAACCCGCGAGCGCGCGTCGTACGATTCGCCGACGAAATGGGCGAACACCCCCGGCTGCGTGGGCCGCGGGTCACGACGTATCTGCGCGTATCCGAGGAGGCGGGCCTCATGGTTCTGGAGCGGCGCTGGCGGGCTCGGCGTATATCCTTTGGACAGGGATTCGACGCACTGCTTGAAACGCGTCATCGAGAATGGCTTGTGCAGAAACTCGTTTCCGCCGGCCTCTTCGGCGTATGCCTTGTCCGTGGAAGTTCCAGACTCACTCATGAGGAGAATTGGCAACCTGGCGAGCCCGAGCGGCTTGCGTATGTACTCGCAGAGCTCGAAGCCCGATTTGTTCGGCAGTCCGACGTCGATGCAGACGACCTGGGGCTCGAGCCGTGCCAGGTGACGGACGGCGCCATCGTAGTGGCTCGCCGCGAAAACGTGAAAGTCCATCTCGGCGAGCTGTTTGCTCAAGGCGTGCTGCAACCGCGGGTCATCTTCCACGAGGAGCGCAGTGCGTCGTGAGGCGTCCAGAAGCTTTTCCCAGCGAAGCATTTTGGTGCCCATGGCAAATGCTTATACAATTGCCACGCCAACCATATTTTCACGGCGCAGCCCGCCTTATGTTGTTTCCGAAGCGTTTCTCGTGCAGCGCCGTCGAGATGGCATTAATCCAGCGGACGGCGCTGCACGATAGTGCGGATTGTGCGCCGAAGAGACCGGCCCGTGGACCCTTCTGGTCCTGGGCCCTTCGAAGGGGAACATCGAATTTCTGCTCCGCACGCCGTGAGAGAGCCTTCACGCTCGAGCTGGCCGTCGACTTCGTTTCGCACTCGCAAAGCGAGAGTGCGAACACACGCGCCCGGATCCCTCGCATTTTGCGAAGCTCTCGTCCAAGCACACCGGCCACCCAGAGGCGCGGCCCCAACGGAATTCAAGGAGAGCAAGCGGCCGTCGTGTCGGCGCAGTTCGTGCACGTGCTCGAAGCCATGGGCCACATGTGGATCATGGTTTGCGACGCTGCGAAGGCTCGCCTCTTCGAGCTCCGTGAGGGTGACCCGTCGTTTTATGTGGTCGAGATCGTGATGCACGAAGAATCGCGCAGCAGGGCTAGCAACCTCGTGGGCGACAGGTCTGGCAGCCGCTCGTCGGAGGGCGCGTCGGTGCACCACAACGCACTTGCGCCTGGCTCGTCGCCCAAGGAAAACGAGAAGGAGCACTTCGCGCACTCTCTGGTGACCAGGCTCGATCGCGCACTTCGTGCGGCTCGGTTCGAAAAGTGGATTCTCGTGGCGCCGCCGCACTTCCTCGGGCTGGTCAAGAAGGAGCTCACCGGCGAACTCCAGAAGCATCTTGTGGCGACCATCGACAAGGACCTCAATGGTCTCGACGCGCACGGGTTGGCGGAGCGTCTGCACGACATAACGCAAATGCAGACGAGCGAGTCCCTCGGCGTCCGGCGGGACGAGCGGACCGCCGCCAGCCGGAGCTGAGGCCTCCATCCGCGCACGAAGCCTGCATGGGCTGGGCGAAGGACGGACACCGATGCAAACGCCGCTTCAGATCACCTTTCGAGCCGTCACGCATTCGGACGCTCTGTCCGCGCACATCGTCGAGCGCGGCGAAAGGCTCGAGCACCTATTCGATCGAATCGTGTCTTGCCACGTCGTCGTTGAATTGGGGGGCCACCATCATCGGCACAGCAATCGTTACCACATCTCGATCCACCTGGGCCTTCCCGGCCACGAGTTGATGGTGACCCATGCTCCGCCCGAGCACCGCGAGGCCAGCAGCGTCTCTACCGCGGCCGACCTGGCTTTCGACGAAGCCGAGCGCCGCCTCGAACAATGGGTCAAGCGCCGGCGCGACGTGCATAGCGACGATTAGCTTGCGAAAGTACGTGGCAGGATGAATCCAACCATGAAAGGCGCGATGCGCGGCGCAATTCCGGCTGCCGCGGACGCCGGAAACCCGCACTGACGATGCACGTGTGCGGAGTGCAGGGCCGAACATGCGAATTCTGATCGCAACAGACATGAGCCGCGGATCGGACGAAGCGATCCGCGACGGTACCGCCTTCGCGGCCAAGGAAGATTCCCTCGGTGTGGTCATCGCGACTCCCGCAGGGGTGCGGGAGGTCGAACCCTCGATTTCGACCAAGGCGCGCGCCCGCGTGGTCGACCAAGTGGCGCGTGTCGCGGACCGCGACGTCGAGATATTCGTGGACGAAGGGGTGGACTACGCGGCCATCGTTGCACGTGCCGAAGCGTGGCGCGCGGATCTCGTGGTCGTCGGAAGCTACGGTCAGTCCGGTCTTGCCCGGGCGCTCGGTCACGTGGCCGAACGAACCGTGCGGTACGCACACTGCGACGTGCTTGTCGCTCGCGCTTCGGCCGGAAAGGGGCCGGTCCTCGCCGCGACGGACCTGTCGCAGCCCTCTCTCGGCGCGGTTGTCGCGGGCGCCCGGCAGGCCTTGCGCCGAGAAGTGCCCCTCGAGGTCGTTCATGCCGTCGGCTTCCTCGACGTGGAGGCCACCTACGTGATCGGTCAGGCGACACCGGGAATCTCCCTCGCAGCCAGCGACGACGAAGAGCTCAGACTTTCGCTGTCAGAGGCCGTTCGGCGCCTCGGAGTCGACGCAGAGTGCAAGATCGTGAGAAACCCGGCCGCCGCCGCCATCGTGAAGGAGGCCGACACGATTGGCGCGGAGCTCGTCGTCGTCGGCACGCATGGCTCGACGGGGCTCGCAAGGCTCATGCCCGGCGGCGTGGCCGAAAAAGTGATCCGCGCGGCGGGTTGCCCCGTGTTGGTCGTCCGACCGCGCGCTCCGGGTTGAGTCGATCTCCTGGCAAGCCGCGGGCCGGAGCGCCATCACCTTGTCGATCCGCTTTTGAATCAAAAACGTTTTCTGCCACGCCACGGTCTCTCATTTGCTTTACGCGATGCGACTCTCTTGAAAGGAGCGCACTATGAATGTGTCGGAACTAATGACGACGTCCGTGAAGTCTTGTGGTACGAGCGACGATCTCCAGCGCGCCGCGCAGATCATGTGGGAGGGCGACTGCGGCGCCATTCCGGTCCTCGACGATGACAAGCGCGTCGTGGGAATGATCACCGACCGGGACATCTGCATGGCCGCGTACACGCAGAATCGGCCGCTTTGGCAGATCCCGGTTTCGAGCGCGATGGCCACCAAGGTGCACGGCATTCGCGAGACGGATCCCGTCGAGATCGTCGAAACGCTCATGCGGCGAGTGCGGGTTCGCCGCTTACCCGTCCTCGATGCGCACGGCAGGTTGACGGGCATTCTGTCGATGAACGACCTGGCCCGGCATGCCCATCGCTCCCAGGGCCGCAAAAACAACGGCCTCAGCGGGGACAGCATCGTGCACACGCTCGCGGCGATCGGTGAGGCGCCAGCCTCCGCGAAGGGGCCCTCGGGCTCCGTCAACGGTGCTCACTTCGCGGCGTGACCCCCTGAGCCCGCCATGGTCGCCGCGGTCCGGCGGAGGGACCCGAGACGTTCTCGGGCTCCTTCACGCGGGCACCGCCGCGCGGGCCGGGCCTCCGGCAGCGATCGCTACACTTGCGAACTCGCGGGAGCGAGTTCGGGGTTAGGGCGGAGCCCGAGGGACAAAACTGGTGCACCGCCGGCTCGCGATAGCGAGCGCAAGCGCCGAAGGCGATTGCTCGTATCTCGACGGCGCTGCACTCTAGTGCTTGTCGTCGTCGTGGTGCTCGGGATGGTCTTCGCGATGCTCGGGCGGGCGGTCGCGACGCGGCTCGACGTACACGTCGCGATCGTGGCGTTCATGCCACCAACAGCCCGAAAGGGTCGAGGACATCGATGCGAGCACAAGGAACAACCCAACCGCCGGCTTCGTCGTAATCATGCGTGTTCTCACCTCGGGTTCTTCTCCGCGTTCAGAGAATCGAAGAGCGCGATCCGATCCTCTACGAAACGAGTTGGGCTACGCCTCCGGCCGGCGAACGGAGTTGCATGCGGCGCGCCGTGACCCAGGTGTTTATGGCTCGTGACTTGCACAGGCGGCTTGAACCGCGAGCCATCGAGACCCGTCGCGCATGGATGGCCGGGCCGATCCGAGCGCGAGAGTTCCTCGCCGAGACGGCCGGATGCGCAGAATGCAAACGGCGGGAAGGCAGAACGACAACCACAGCGGCCTTTCGACGCGCGCGCAAAAGGCTTGGGGCCGGCGGTGGCGAATCAGCGAGCGACCATCGGGAATCGACGTGTTCTCGATAGGAGCCAGAGGACGACAAACCTGGTTGCCTCGGCCCAAAGCATGGGAGTATCTACTCGACTGCCCGCACGCCTGACGGCCGGTTGATTGTCGTCGAGAGTCGGCTGCGCGCTGCAGTGGAGGCCGATCCGCGGATGCGCAAGCGCGATGGCGGATTGGTGAACGCTTGGTGAACGCCCAAAGGAGACAGAACATGCGTCGTTTCAGTGTAATGAGCTTGGCCGTGGGGCTCGCTGTAGGCGCCGGCGCCACGGTCGGAGCGTGCGGAGGAGAGACCGCGACGAACACCCCACCCGTCGCACCGAGCGCGTCCAGCGCGCCGCCGCCCATGCCCGCCGCCGCGAGCGCGCCCCCTCCTTCGTCGAGCGCACCCGCACCCGGTCAGAGCGCCGCTTCGGCCCCGGCCGCACCCTCCCCCGAAGACGAAGAAGTCTCGGCGGACCTAAGCGAATACCATGGCCATCATCACCACGGCGGCGTCGCGATGTTCATCGCGATGAGCCTCGACTCGCTCGCGGTGGCCCCCGAACAAGCCGCGAAGATCGAAAAGATCCAGGGCGATCTCTTTGGAAAAATGGAGCCCGCCCACGCCGCGGAGCAGAAGTTGCTCGGCATCCTGGCCGACGGCGTCGCCGCCGGAAAGGTCGACGAGACGAAGGTAAAGGGGGCGATCGACGGGGTGAAGTCGGCATCCATCGGGGTGCACGACGCGGCGGTCAAATCGCTGGATGAATTGCACGCGACGCTCACTCCTGAGCAGCGGGCGGCCCTCGTCGACAAAGTCGAGGCGCACTGGGAGGTTTGGAGGAACGCGAACAGCCGGGAGGAAGCGGTCGGCGACGAGGCCCACCCAGGACACCTGGACCGGATCGCCAAGGACCTCAACCTCACGGCCGATCAGGTCACCCAGGTCCGCACGACGTTTGGCGAACGGATGAAGAAACATCCGCTGCAGTTCGACCCAGGCCAAGTCGAGACTCATATCGAGGAGTTCGGCACGGCGTTCAAGTCGGACAAGTTCGACGCCAAGACGCTCAAGCACGGGGCCTTCGCCCAGCAGCATCTCGCGGTCTGGGGAGCATGGCGAATGGCGCACTTCTACGAAGCCCTCGCGCCGGTGCTGACGCCTGAGCAGCGCGCGAAGCTTTCCGCCGAGATGAAGGAGCACGCCGCGGCCAAGAGCGGCATCCTCGACAGCGACAAGCACGAGCGGTGAGCCCCGCCCTCCGGGGCGCGTCGTTCTGCTACCCGCGGCCGAGTGGACGGCTACCGCCGGTGGTAGCCACCATGATAGCCGGCGGCGTAGTGATAGCGCGGGTGGTACACGCCGCCCTGCCAGTTCCGGAACCGGTACTCGTGCAGATAGGCGGGCTCTCCGCCGCGATAAAACGCCCAGTGTCCCCCCGCGTCTCGGTAGTACCAGCGGTCGCGAAACCAGTAGTGAGGGATGCCGTTATAATAAACGGGCTCGGCCGCAGCGATGTACCCGGGATCGGGGTACACGACGACTTCTTGTGCGGACGCCGGGGAGGCCGCGAGGCAAATGCCGGCGGGGACTCCGAGCGTCGCGAGCAGCAGCGAGACGCGGCTGACGAATGGCCGGTTCATGGATGGGTTGACTCCTTTCACGTGAGCCCGGGGATTGTGTGAGGAAGAGAAGCCGAGCGCAAGGGACGACGCCCGGCTCTCGCCGTTTGGGGCTTGCGGCCGAACGCACGGGCTCGAGCGCGATCGCAAAACGCTCCGATTGGAGCACACGGCGCGGCGGCTCCTCGTTTCCCGGACGGAGTCATAGCGGAGGCGGCGGTCCTCTTCTTGCAGACTTCCAACGCCGCCGGTCCGGATGCAATCCTCCGCGAGATGCGGAAAGGTCACCGTGCGCGTGTTCCTTTGATTCGCCTACGTGCCCTCGCGATCTTCGCCATCGATGTGTGCGCGTGCACGTCGGAGCAGCGGCCCTTTCCGCTTCGGGCCCCCATGTGGCGCGATCCCGATCTGCGCTCGGTCAGCGTTCCTTGCCACCGGGAGCCGACGCCGCTGGATCCGGCGCACGAGGCCTGTGCCCCCCGGCCGACGCAGGTGCCGGAGATCTGGGTGGGACTCGACCACGTGATCTTCCGTCCAATTTCCGACGCGCTCGGGGTGCCGGCGCCGCGCGAGGCTACGGACGTCAATAGCCTCGATGAAGTCCCGGATTCCGCATGGTTCACCAACCGAATCGATCACGAGGTCTTTGGCGACCGACTACTGGGAGCATGCACCGAGGCGCAGCTGCTCGATTCGAAGGCGGACAGCGCCAGATGGCTGATCGATCGAGGCAAGATGGAGGGCGCCACCGCGGGCTTTCGCGTCACCGTTCCCGGCAAAGGGCACTACCTTTTCAAGGCCGACGGCAAGGACCAGCCAGAGCTTCCGTCAGCGGCCTCCGTCGTCGGCGCAGCGATTTACGACGCGGCGGGGTTCAATGCGAGCTGCGAACAGGTCGTGTACTTCGACCCGGCGATCCTCGATCTCGCGCCCGGCCTGGCGTATCGCCACAGCAGCGTGGAGGACCCCAAGCCGTTCGATCGAAAGGCCCTCGACGACGTTCTTGCCGCCTGTCCCAAGGTGGCCGCGACGGTACGGATGCAGGCCTCGGCGTGGATCCCCGGGCACCTGCTCGGGCCCTTTCTCTATGCCGGCACTCGGCCCGACGATCCCAATGACGTCGTCCCCCACGAGGATCGCAGAGAGCTGCGCGGGGCGCGACTGCTCGCCGCATGGATCGATCACGTCGACTCGCGCGATGCCAACTCGATGGACACTTGGGTCGCAGACCCTGGCCGGCCGGCCGATGGTTCCCCCGGACGCGTCGTCCATTACTTTCTCGACGAAGGCGACGCGCTCGGCCCTGATTTCGGCAAAGGAGACGCCGTCAACCGACGCCTCGGTTTTTCGTATATCTGGATCGATTGGGATTATCTCCCGCTCGATTTTCTCTTGCTCGGCATTCCCACCCGCCCTTGGGACAAGGTTCGATACACGCCCGGGTACGAGCTCTTTCGCTACTTCGACGTGAAGCACTTCGTGCCGGAGGACTGGCGGATGCAATACGCAAATCCAGCCTTCAGCCGGATGACGGAGCGAGACGGCGCCTGGATGGCTCGCGTCCTAGCGCATTTCACGCCGCAGACTGTCCGTTCGTTCGCGGCGATGGCGCGCTTCAGCGATCCACGAAACACGGCGTACCTCGGTGACGTTCTGGAAGGGCGCCTGCAGCGGATTCTCGATCGCTATCTAACGCGGCTGTCGCCCATCGGCGAGCTGCGAATCGATGCCTCATCGCGCCTTTGCGGGGTGGACTTCGCCGAGCGGCGAGGCGTGCGCGAGCCGACGCGCTTCCGCTACCGCGCCCAGGGGCCGGGCGGCGCGGCGCTCCCTGTGGAGCGCAGGGGGCGCGGCGAGATCTGCGTCGCACTGCCGCCTTCGGCCAACGACTCCGGTGCCGCGGACGACGCTCCCGAGCGACGGGTGCGGATCGCGATCGAAGACGACGTGGCGCGAGGGCCGCTCGTCGCGCATCTGTACGACCTCGGTCCGTCCCGTGGATATCGCCTCGCCGGCGTAGAGCGCCCGCAGTGAACGATCGAGCCGACGGCGCAAAACGGCGGCCGCGATGAAACGGTTCGTCGCGATGCCGGCGATGGCGGTCTGCCTGGCAGCCAGCTCGTACGCCGGCGCGGAGGCACCTTTGCCGGGAAAAAAACCGATTCCTGACTACGACGGCCGCGGTCCGGCGCCCGCTACCGGGGGTGACGTCGCGCTCTGGGTGCCGCGCATCCTGCTTTCGCCGCTGTATTTCGTCAGCGAATACGTCATCCGGTTGCCCTTGTCGGTGGTGATTCCTGCGGCGGAACGCGTCGAGCTGCCGAGAAAACTCTACGACTTCTTCGCCTTCGGCCCCGACCACAAGGCCGGCATCGCGCCGGTCGGTTTCCTCGACTTCGGCTTCAATCCGAGCGTCGGGATCTACGCATTCTGGAACGACGCGGGCTTCTCGGGCGACGACTGGCACATTCACGCCGAGGCGTGGCCGGGCAACTGGATCGGCGTGTCGCTGACCGACCGCATCCGGCTCGACTCGCGCCGAAAAGTGCAATTTCGGGTGGAGGGGCTCCAGCGTCCGGACCACGTATTTTACGGGCTTGGCCCGGATACACAGCAATCGTCGCAGAGCCGCTACGGGGAGGATCGCGTCGATGCGGCGGCTCTCTACGAATGGCGCTTCTGGCGATCGAGCCGAATCCAGACGAGCGCTGGTTTGCGTGCGGTCCAAGTCTACGACGGCCACTATGGCCGCGATCCGAGCCTCGAGCAGGAGGCGGCCACCGGTGCGTTTGCCATCCCGTACGGCTTTCGCGCACCGTACACGGCCGAGATCAATCGTTTGCTGGTCGGGATCGATACGCGCCAGCCATCGTCCGACTCGACCGCCGGGAAAGGGCCCGAGTCGGGTTCGGGTGTGAGGATCGAAGCAACGGCCGAACAGGGGAGCGACGTTCGCGCATCACCCGCGTCTGGCTGGGTGCGCTACCGGGCGTCCGCGGGCACCTACGTCGATCTCAACCAAAACGGGCGGGTCCTCGCCCTGATCATCACGACGCTCTTCGCCGACCCGCTCGGCACGCGTCCGGTCCCGTTCACCGAGCTCGCCACACTCGGAGGCGACAGCCCGATGCGCGGCTACTTTCCTGGACGCCTGGTCGGTCGCAGCGCCCTCGTCGCGTCGATGCACTACGTTTGGCCCATCGCTCCATGGCTCGGAGGCAACATCGAGTCGGCGGCGGGCAACGTGTTCGACGAACACCTGCAAGGCTTTCGCGTCCGCCGGCTCCGGTTTTCGGGCGACGTCGGCCTCTCGAGCGCGCGGGTCCGCGATTACCCCATCGAGGCGCTGTTCGGGCTGGGATCCGAGACGTTCGAGCACGGCGGCCGGATCGACTCGGTCCGGGTCAATCTCTCGGTGAACCATGGATTCTGAGCGACTGTGCGCGATGGCGAACTTCGATCGTCGTTCGCCATCTGCTACCTGTGCATGTCGTTCGATGGCGCGGTGATTGCCTCATGCCTGCGAGAAAGCCCCGACCCCGCCTTCGCTTCCGCGAGCACCCCGTGGAGTTTCTCTTGGGAGCCTTCGGCGAAGTGCATCCGGGAGAAGCGCCGACGGCCCTGCTGCTCGCGTTCAACGTTTTCCTCCTGCTTACTGCCTATTACCTGCTGAAGGTCGCGCGCGAGCCTCTCATCCTTCTTGGCTCGGGGGCGGCGGTAAAGAGTTATGCATCGGTCGGGCAGTCGATGCTTCTCGTCTTCGCCGCCACGTTCTACGGCTGGCTGTCTGCGCGCGTCGGCCGCATCACGCTCATCGCATCGGTCACCCTGTTCTTCGCGGCGAATCTCGGCGTCTTCTGGGCTCTCGGGACCCGAGGCGTCTCGCTGGGGATTCCCTTCTTTCTTTGGGTCGGCGTCTTCAACACGGTCACGGTGGCGCAGTTCTGGAGCTTCGCCGCGGAGACGTACTCCGATGAGCAGGGCAAGCGCCTATTTCCAATCGTGGGCATCGGAAGCTCCATCGGCGCGGTGGGGGGCGCGGCGATCGCCGAGCCTCTCATCCGCCATGGCTCACCATTTTTGCTCATGCTCGTGGCCGCGGCCATCCTCGTGGCGAGCCTCGGGCTCACCTACCTCGTGCACAAGCGGGAAGCCACGCTGCGCAAAGCCGGCGCGGGGAAGCCGGAGGAGGAGCCTCTGCAGCCCGGGAACGCGTTCGTGCTCGTCGCCCGGGATCGATATCTTCTCGTGTTCGCCGTCATGATCCTCGTGCTGAACATGGTCACGAAGACCGGTGACTACGTACTCGACAGCATGCTCGTCAAAAACGCTTCCTTTGCTGCACACGCGCTCGGGGTCACGCCGGGGGTCTACATCGGCGAGTTCAAGGCTCGGTATTTCGAGTGGATCAACGGGCTCGGCGTCATCATGCAGCTTTTCGTCGTGTCGCGCGTGATCAAGTACCTGGGGCTGCGGGTCGCCCTGGTCCTCGTTCCTCTTGCGTCGATCGCCGGGTACGGAGCCGCGTTCGCCGTTCCACTCATCGGAGTGCTCATGGTGGCCCGAATCGCGGAGAGCACCCTCGACTACTCGCTCTCGAACACGACGCGTCAGGCCTTGTGGCTCGTGACATCGCCGGAGGCCAAGTACAAGGCGAAACAGGTCATCGACACGTTCATCATGCGTGCCGGCGACTCGCTGTCGGCGGGGCTGGTCTGGATCGGGGTGCACACCGCGATGAGCGCGAGGACATTCATCGCGATCAATCTGGCGCTCGTCGGAGTTTGGACGGGGCTCGCTCTCCTTCTCGGGCGCATGTACGCGCAGCGCAGCGCGGCAATGCCGGGTGGCACGGAGGTTGCGTAAAAACGCGGCCTTGAGAGCAGGAGACCCGCCATCGAGGCCCGCGTGGGCCATGCGCATCCCTGCTGGCTCCGGAGTGGCCGCGGTCGCCTCCGCGGCGATGATCGCCCAGCAAGTCGCGGGCAAGGCGACGCGCGACGCCCTGTACCTCTCGAACTTCAGCGTGAAGACGCTGCCCGCGATGATGGCGCTGTCTGCAACGGCATCGGTCCTCGTGGTGCTCTGGCTCTCGCGACTGATGTTGCGGCACACGCCGGCGAAGGTCGTCCCCGTCGGCTTCGGTGCGGGCGCGCTCGTCCTGCTCGGCATCTGGGCGCTCAGCTTCCCGACTCCGCACCTTGCTGCTATCGCCCTCTACCTCTTCACAGCGATGTCCGGCGCAGCGCTGATCTCGGCGTTCTGGTCGCTCATCAACGAGACGTTCGACGCCCATACCAGCCGCAGCGCGACGACCGCCATCGCGACCGGCGGAACGCTGGGCGGCCTTCTCGGGGCTCTCGTCGCGTGGCGAATGTCAAGGCTCATCGCGGTTCCCACGATGCTCCCGCTGCTCGCGGGGGCCAGCGTCGTCGCGCTTTGGGGCACCATGCGGCTGGGGGGCCCAGACAGAACGCCAGCCGAGATCGCGAAGAAGGTTGGCGACGGGCCCGCCTCGGAAACCCTGGCCGACATGACGCTCGGCCCGCTACGGAGCGTGCGGAGCGCCCCTTATCTACGAAACCTCGCGGCCATCGTCGCCCTCGGGGCCGTGACTTCGGGCCTTCTCGACTACGTGTTCAATGCGCAGGCCACGCGAGCGTTCTCTCGGGGGCCGGCTCTTCTCTCCTTCTTCTCGGGCTTTTGGCTGGTGGTCGGTGTGCTCACCTTCCTCTTGCAGTTGTTTTTCGGAAGGTGGGCGCTCGAAAAGCTCGGCGTCACGCGGACGGTCACCCTCCTGCCCGTCGTCGTCGTGCTCGGAGGAGCGGTGGCTCTCGCCGCGCCGGGACTCTGGACGGTCTCCATCCTGCGCGGGGGAGAGGCTGCGCGCCGCAACTCCCTGTTCCGGGCCGGCTACGAAATGCTCTACACGTCGCTGTCCGCGGAAAGGCGCCGCTCCACCAAGACCGTCATCGACGTGGGGTTCGACCGGCTCGGCACGGTGGCAGCCGCGGCGGCGGTGGCCGTGACGCTCGCGCTCGCTGGCGCCCATGCCGAGGTGTATCTCCTGGTGCTCGCCATCGGCGTCGCAGCGGTGACGCTCGTCCGCTCGCTCGCCCTTCACAACGGCTACGTGGCGGTGCTCGAGGAGAGTCTGCGCGAAGAGGGGGCACGAGTCGGTGGGGCGGCGCCTCGTGCTGCATCGATGACCGAGGACCGAGTGGCGATCCGCGACGAGATCGTGGAGCACCTGGGCGGGTTCCCGCACACGCGGGAGCTCGCGGCCATCGCCACGAACGACGTCGGGCGGGACACGGCGTTGGTCGAGCACGGGCCTGGACAGGCGGGTCACCGCGCGGCGATCGAGCGCTTCGACGCGTCGCTTCGCGCAGTGACCGAGCTGCGTTCGCGCGACCCGAAGCGCGTTCGCGCGGTTCTTTCGGAGGGGACACAGCCAATGGGGCCGGTGATCTCTTTTGCGATCCTGCTTCTCGCCGACAAGGACCTTCACCCCGAGGTGACCTCCGGATTGCGCAGGATCGCACTGCGGAGCACCGGGCAGCTCGTCGATGCCCTCTGCGACGCCCGCTCGCCGTTCGATGTGCGACGGCGAATTCCGCGCGTTCTGTCGGCGTGTCCGACGCAGGACTCGACCGATGGCCTCGTCAGGGGCCTGGCCGACGCGAGGTTCGAGGTGCGCTACGAGTGCGCTCGTGCGCTCCTCGACGTGACCGGACATGCTCCGGCTCTCGAGGTCGACCGCGCGTTCGTCTTCGCCGCGGTCGCGAGAGAGGTCCTGTTCGGAAAGGCAGCCCGCGAGAGCCAGCGCGAACCCCTCCTCGAACAGAAGGACGGTCCTCCGACGCTGGTCGATCGCCTTCTCCGCGATCGCGTCGACCGCACGCTGGAGCAGATCTTCGCGCTCCTTGGCCTGCTCCTAGACAGACAATCGCTGCAATTGACGTTCACCGCTCTCCACGGAAAGGACGAACGTCGGCGCGGAACGGCCCTCGAGTACCTCGACACGGTCCTTCCCGACGAGGTACGAGGCGAGGTCTGGCCACTGCTTGGAGAAGCGCGCGCTATACGCTCTCCGCGCTCCGCGCTCGAGATCCTCGCCGACCTGCATCGCGCTGCCGAGGAAAGCACTGTGCCGTAGGTGCTCGTGAACGTTGCACCGGCCCGCCCGAGCCCGGCCGGGACGCAACGGCGCTTCGTGGAGTTTTGATCTACATACCGGGCCGCTCGAGCCCGGCCAGGACATAACCGCGCTTCGGACCGAGATCGTAGAGATGCACGATGAGCGGGCCCGTCGCGACCCCGTCCTCGAGCCGCACCCGGACGTACCGCTGGAGAGCAGCGTCGACGAGGCCGCCGTCCGAGGCGACGTGGGGCAGCGTCACGCAGACCTGCCCGCCCGCTCGCCGATCGACTGCCAGCCAGGGCCCCCGGACGAGCCGGGCGCTGTACCGGAACGCGTCCGCTGCCCGTACGCCCCGCCATTCTGCCAAGTCCACGCCACACAGACGGTCGGAGCTTTCGACGCGGACGTCCGCGATGGGGGAGACCCGCGTCAGGTAGCGCTCGAGGATCTTCTGCAGCCTCGCGCGGAGAACACTCTCCAGATACTCAGTGTTCGACGGGCTCGTGAGCTGGGCCATCTCGGTCAGCGTGCGCACCATCTCGGGCGTGAAGCGCGCGAGGATGCGTGCCATCCATGCCGCGTCCCGCTCGGTCATGCGATCGAACGCCGGATTCGGGTACTCGTTCTTCCAGCGCGCGGGATCGAAATCGGCGGCGTTCCAGTATCCGAATATCTCGTGCCCGGGCGCCTTCTGGACCGTCTCCCAGATGGGGACCCTGGCGCCGAGCGTGACGAAGCCCGTCGCGATGTCCCCCCAATCGAGAATGTAGGAGTAACCGAATCGTCGCGAGAATTGGTCCTCGGTCCACACGTTGCCCAACGCGGCGCTCCTGCCCATCTGGTAGTGGATGACGTGTCCCGGCGACGAATCGGGGGCGCCGCTCGCATTGTCCGCAATCCACGCGTCGAACGAGTTGCCTTCGCGGCAGTCGACGTTGCCGATCCACGCAGCCAGCAGACGCGCACCGCGGAGCTCACGCCGGTCCTCGTGCGGGATGACATCGTTCGGATCGTCGCTGCGCCTTCCCTCGTACTGGAACTGCTGGAGGCTGTACCCTGGAATCCAGGACGATGCGCTGACCCGCAAGAGTCCCCCGCGCATGGTCGACTTCGCGAACAGGGCGTCGACCGCGGCCTGATCGAATGCGTAGAGCTCGCCGAAGTTGCCCTTTCTCGCGTCGAGTCCCGGCGTCAGCTTGAAGATGGATGGGCGTACCCAGAGTGCCTGCTCGCAGGACGCGTTGTAGCCGGTGGCGTAGTAGATGGCCTCCCCGACGATCGTCGAGGCCACCTGGCGCTCGGGGCCGTGGGCTTCCACTTTGAACAGGTATTTTCCCTTGCCCGCGACGGTCACCATGAACCCCGGCGTCGAGCCCGATGTCTTCCCTTTGTCGATGACCCACGAGCCGTCAGCCGATTCGGGGTCGAGAAGCTTGTCCTTCGGACAGCCATTTAGCCGGAGCTCGTCGATGCTCATCGGTCGGACCCCGAGGCGGTTCGTGAACCAGGCCGAGTCGGGTACCTCGTCCAAGCTGTTCACGTTGACGGATTCGCCGGTCGTCACCAAGCCGACCATCTCCGACAGAGGCCGGAGGAACATCTGCTCGGCGCCGTCCCAGTAGAGCGTCCCGTCCCACGGCCTGGGTGCGCAGGAGACGTGGTGTGGATCCTTGCCGGTCGGCTCGACGTGACAGCGCGCATTGACCGGAAGAAGGTCGGTGTCCTTCCACACGGGCGCCCGCAGCGGAAAGTGTACCTCGGGCGAACCGCACGCCACGGGTGCGAGGACGAAGAGCGGCACGAAGAAAATCACCAGCGGACGCGAGACGCGGAAAGCAATCATGGCCCGACCCTTCAAAACGTGTGGGGCACGCCCAACATGACGCGCACCGAGTCCATCTGCGCCCCCTGCGCGAACGTTTCGGTGCCGACTCCAACGAGCAGCTCGATGGGCGTGTCGTTGTTCCCCGTCGTCGGGTCCTTCATCCCGGCAACCGCGAGACCGAGTGCGCCCGATACGCGAAACAGGCGGGGCTCGAGCGCCGCGAGGTGGATTCCGAAGACGTTGCCGACCGCGACCTCGATTCGGCCATCCAGCCACGGGCCGATGGGCCACACGTAGCTCGCGGTTGCCACCGCCGCGCTACGGTCCAACAGCCGACCCAAATAGTAGCCGACCATCGGATGGTCCCCTCCCAGGTACACGAGCTCGGTGAAAGGAACCGGCTGGCTGCCGAGCGGATTGACGAAGCTCGTCGTCAGAGCCAGACCCAGCACCCGCGCGTGTCCGTCCAAGTCGACGTAGCCGGCGGCCGTCCCGCCGTATCGGATCCAGCCAGAAGCGGCGGTCTCTAGGGGTAGGCTCCCCTGCTCAGCGTCGAGCTCCAGCCGAACGCCCGAGCCCAGACGACTCGCCGGAACACGCGTATCGAAGGCGGCGACCACGCCGTCGTAGAGGGCCGTGTACCCGTGGCCGAATCCGTCGGGCACGGCAAACGCGCCGGTCGCGGCCTCTTGCGAGAGCGAGGTGTCGCGCCCGTAGTGGCCATCGTAGGTGCTCTCGTAGCGCGCGCCGATCGCGGTCGCGACGCGACTCGACCGCCAGAAGCGCCATTCGTATGTGGCTCCTCCGTCGACCCGGTTAATGCCGTAGCGGCTCTCGTGCGACTCGAGCGAAGTCGGGCCGAGGCCGTAGAAGACTTGGTCGGGGCGGCGGAGTCCCGAGACGTGGAACTGCAACGTTCGGGTCTTGCCGATCGCGACCCGCTGCACGAGAGACACCCCGACCCAGTCGGCGGGCCACGCCTCGGCGTGGAGCACGAAACTGTCGCCCTTGAACCCGGCGTCGTTCCAGAAGGCGTAGACGCCGATGCTCGGGTTGAAATTGAACTCGGCGAGGGCGATTGGAAGCACCCCCACTTTGTGGTCGGGTCCGAAGGTGAAAAAGTTGTAGATCTTCTCGGGCAGGTCGGCGTGCTCCGCGGCGGGAATCGCGACGCTCAGCGGGCGACGAAGGACGTACTCGCTGACCAGATAGACGGGCGAAAGCAGGACCCTGGGAACCCAGAGGGCAGCGTTGCCTGCGGAGGAGGGCGGCCCGAGGCCGCTGTAGTCGGGCACCTGTCGGTCGGGCGATCGGGCGGCGGGTGCGGCCTGGGACGGCTGGGGAGTGTCTGCCGAGGCCCCTCGGGCGAGCGTCAGGAGCACGACGCCGACCGTCGCGGTCCGGCGCATCGAGACGACGCGGGCTGCGGCCGTCATGCGCGGCCGCCGCCGCCCCAGCCGGGCCAAGAGCCTTTCAACGGTTATCTGTGGCGTAGTCAACCCCGCTCGGGAGACGCTGCGAGCTCGAGTCGGCATGCCCGTTTGCACCCTTCGAGCCAGCGTCGTCCGGGCATCGGCAACCCGCGGCGTGGGAAAAGGAGATGAAGAGACGCGCCCGGCGATAGGCGGGCATCCCGCCATTGGCAATTTGCGCGACGGGCAGGCGCTCGCTCTTGCAGAACGCAAGAGACCGCAGTTGGACCGAACGGCCGCGCTGCTTCTGTTCTCGGCGCCCGCTTCGGAGTAGCCGTCTGCACCGTGGAGCGATAGTCTCGCGCGCAGTGATCGCCACCGGCCATGATGGCACCGACCGTCTCGACGGCGGCCTCTCCGCCCTGTCGCAACCTGCCCGCCATGTCCGCTGAGATGCACGCTCCGCGTGTGGCGAATGCCGCCGCCTTCTTCCTTGGTGCCCTGATCATCGTCTGTTCCGGGTGCGCAACCGAGCCTCCAGACGACTGCACATCGAATGGAACCTGTCCTTCGCCGGCGGACGCCACGGCGGATTCGTGGGGTGAAGCCGCCGCCGACGGCCCCGCGGACGTCGACACGGGCGCAGAGACGACCCCGGACGCGCAAGACGATCTCACACCAGACGAAGCCGACGCGGCCGATGGCGGCGACGCCCGTTCTGCGAGCGACGCGGCTGTGGACGCGACCGTGGATTCGGCCGGCAGCAGCGACTCGGGGCCCGAAGAGGACGCGGGGGACTCGGGCGACGCCTCCGACGGGTTCGACGGCTTCGACGGGTACACATGCGATCCGAGCCAAACGCCCCACGACGACCCCTGCGTCATCGACGAGCGCTACGGCGTCTTCGTCGCGCCGGCGGGCAGCGGCGGCAGCGACGCGACGGGCGACGGCACCCGCGGCAAACCCTACGCGAGCATCGGCCATGCGGTCGGGAATCTCGGAGGCAAAAACCGCGTGTACGTCTGCGACGCGACCTACGGCGAGTCGCTCACGCTCAGCGGCCCGGCGAGCCTGTTCGGGGGCCTGGAGTGCCCCTCGGGCGACGCGGGGTGGGGCTACCTCGGGAGCGGGGCTCAGGTCAGCGCGCCCCAGAACACCGTTGCGCTGCGGGTCGGCGTGGACGGCGGGCCGGTCGACGTCGAGGACATGCGCTTCGTTGCAGCCAACGCGTCGGGACAGGACGACGCGGGCAACGGCGCCTCCAGCATCGCGGCGATCGTGAGCGGCTCGCCGAACGTCACCTTCCGCCGGTGCGTCTTTGCGGCGGGCAGCGGCCAAAGCGGCGCGCCGGGGACCGACGGAACCAGTGCCCCGAACTACCCGCCCGCCCAGGTCCTCGCGCCGGCGGGCAGCGACCAAGACGGCGGCGCCGGAGGCGCGGGCGGATCGGTCACCTGCGCCGACGGACACGCGTCGACCGGCGGCAACGGCGGGAGCAGCGGTCCTGGCGGCGGCGGAGGCGGGGTCACAGGGAGCGCGGTGCCCGAGCCGCCTTCGCCGGACGGCGCGGGAGGTGCCGGCGGAACGACGTTCTGCGGTGGCGTTGCGCATCCGGGTGCCAACGGCGTGGCCGGCGCCGCCGGGGCTGCCCCCGCGTCGCTGGGAGTGTTCTCGGCGGCCGGCTGGATACCGAGCCCCGGGGGCGCAGGCCAGAACGGCGACCCCGGCCAAGGCGGCGGCGGGGGCGGCGGGCTCACGACGCTGGGAGGAACGGGTGGGGGCGCGGGCGGATGCGGCGGCGGGGGAGGCACGGGCGGCGGAGGCGGCGGCGCGAGCGTAGCCCTCGTGTGCACCGACAGCACCGTCGCGCTGGACGGCTGCACGCTAACGAGCTCCGCGGCCGGCGCCGGGGGGAGGGGCGGCAACGGCCAACCAGGACAGGGCGGGGGAAATCCGGGACCGTCTTTCACCCAGGAGTGTGGGGGAGCCACGGGCGGCAACGGCGCCGGTGGATCGGCCGGTGCGGGAGGTGCTGGGGGCGTCTCCACGTGCATGCTCTACCGCGGCGCCCTGCCCTCCCAGCTCGCCGGCACGACGTGTGTCCCCGGGACCGCCGGCGCGCCCGGGCCGTCCGGCACCGGCGGAACGCACGGCGCGAGCGCGGTAATCGCCACGGGCAACGACGGCAGCGACGGTCCCGACGGCGGCCTTCCGGGCGTTTCGCAACCCGCCTACGAGGTCCCCTGAGACGAAGGCGGGTCGGGCTCCACGGCGACGCACGAACGCGGGAACAAGCCCCCCGCGCGAGCCGGTCCCGCGCGGCAGTGTGACCGACGGGCAAAGGCTTCTCGTTTTGCGAAAGCTTCGCAACAAACGAAGCGCCGCAACACTGCGGGCCGCAAAGCGACGGCCAGGCAGCGAGGCACACCTCCTGCAGTCGGCAGCTCTTCCGAGTGACGGCTGACATCAAAACCGCACCGCGAATCGGCGCTGACCGCCAGCTCACGGCGTACGTCCCCGCCGGTCACCGGCGCACGATTGCGCGCGTCGTCTGGTGGACTCTACCCCCGGTGGCCATCGCGATCGGGGTCGCGCTCATTGTCCGCCACGAAGAAAGAGCGAAGGCATCGGCGCCCGCGACGACGACCGTCATGGTCACGACTGCGACGGCCCGCAAAGGCGACATCGGTGTGTACCTATACGCAATTGGGACCGTGACCCCGGTCTACACCGATTCCATCACCAGCCAAGTGAGTGGCCTGGTGGCCGCTGTGAACTACAAGGAGGGCCAGCGCATTGCGAAGGGCGGCGCGCTCATCGACATCGATTCCCGCCCGTACCGTGCGACCCTGCTGCAAGCGCGCGGCACGCTCGAGCGCGACGAGAACCTGCTCGCTCAGGCGCAGATGGATCTCGAACGATACCGTCTCGCGTGGGCAAGAAAGGCCATCGCAAAACAGGTCCTCGACGATCAGGAGAAGCTCGTCCTTCAGGATCACGGGACGGTGACCAACGACCGGGGAATGCTTCAGTACGACCAGCTGCAGGTCGACTTTTGTCACATCACGTCGCCCATCGCCGGTCGGGTCGGCTTGCGCCTCGTGGATCCCGGAAATGTCGTCCAGGCCGCAGCGACCGTCACCCTCGCGGTGGTCACACAAATGGAGCCCATTACGATCATCTTTGCGATACCGGAAGACAGCCTCGGCCCCCTCGAAGCGCGAATGCGCTCGGGCGCCACGCTTCCGATCGACGCCTTCGACCGAACCGCGCAGAAGAAGCTCGCGAGCGGCGAGCTTTTGACCATCGACAATCAGATTGACACCACGACTGGGACGGTGAAAGCGCGCGCGTCGTTCGCAAACACGGACGACTCCCTCTTTCCGAATCAGTTCGTCAATGTGCAGCTGCTTCTGGACACACGGCACGGCGTAACGATGATTCCAGGCTCGGCTATACAACAGAACGGCCAGGTCTCGTTCGTGTACGTGCTCGAAGACGGTCACGCGCACGCGCGGAGCGTCAAGCCGGGAGTCGCGGATGGCACGTGGACGCAGGTGGACGGGCTCGCACCGGGTGACGTCGTCGCCAATAGCAGCTTCGACAAGCTACAGGACAACGCCACGATCGCCGTCTCGAGCAAACCTCCTGCGATCGATGCCGACGGCGGCACGATTCGGTGAGCCCTTCCCGCCCTTTCATCCTCAGACCCGTAGCCACCACTCTGCTGATGGCAGCCATCTTGCTGGCTGGACTCATCGGGTACGCGCAGCTCCCCGTGTCCGCGTTGCCGGAGGTCGCTTATCCGACCATTCAGGTATTGACACTCTACCCAGGCGCCAGCCCGACTGTCGTAGCGACGACCATCACGGCCCCGCTCGAACGCCAGTTCGGGGAGTTGCAGGGCTTGAGCCAGATGACCTCCACCAGCTCGGGAGGAACGTCCGTCATCGTCCTGCAGTTCAACCTGACGATGTCCATCGACGTGGCCGAGGAGGAGGTTCAATCCGCGATCAACGCGGCGCAAAGCCTCTTGCCGTCGATTCTGCCCGCGCCGCCGCTCTACAGCAAGACCAACCCCGCAGACGCTCCTGTACTGACGCTGGCCATCACCTCCGCGTCCATGCCGCTCTCTCAGGTCGAGGACCTGGTGGACACGCGCTTGGCCCCGAAGATTTCGCAAATCAACGGGGTGGGCCTCGTGACGATCAGCGGCGGCCAAAAGCCGGCGGTGCGCATTCAAGCCAATCCGACTGCCTTGTCGTCGTACGGCCTCAATCTCGAAGATTTGCGCACGGCGCTGACCCAAGCGAGCGTAAACGCTGCAAAAGGAAACTTCGACGGACCGCATCAAGATTACCAGATCGACGCGAACGATCAGCTGGTGACGAGCGACGACTATCAAAAGGTAGTCGTCGCCTACCGAAATGGCGCGCCGGTGATGCTGACGGACGTCGCGCGCATCGTCAATGGCGTCGAGAACAACAATCTCGCCGCATGGATGAACCAGACCCCCGCCGTAATCCTCAATGTGCAACGGCAAACGGGCGCGAACACGATCAGCGTGGTCAAGAGCATCAAGAAACTCGTGCCACTTCTCGAGGCCACTCTGCCCACGGGACTTCACGTCAGGACGCTGACGGATCTCACGACCGCGATCGAAGCGTCGGTGCAAGACGTCGAATTCGAACTTCTCCTGACAGTGGCACTGGTCGTCCTCGTCATCTTTCTCTTCCTGCGTAGCGTGTACGCCACGATCATCCCGAGCGTCGCGGTACCGCTCTCGCTGGTGGGCAGCTTCGCCGCGATGTACGCGCTCGGCTACAGCTTGGACAACCTGTCCATGATGGCGCTGACCATCTCGACTGGATTTGTCGTGGACGACGCGATCGTGATGATCGAGAACATCTCTCGCTACATCGAAGCGGGCGACAAGCCGATGGAGGCGGCGCTCAAGGGGGCAGAGCAGATCGGATTTACGATTCTCTCGCTTACGGTGTCGCTCATCGCCGTGCTCATCCCGCTCCTTTTCATGGGCGACGTCGTCGGCCGGCTGTTTCGCGAGTTCGCCGTGACACTCGCCGTCACCATCGTTCTGTCCGCGGTGATCTCCCTGACCCTGACGCCGATGATGGCGGCGCGCGTCCTTCGCCGCAGCGCAACAGGACAGCAGGGTCGCCTGTACAAGGCGTCGGAGCGTGTGTTCGAACGCATGGTGGCGTTTTACGCGAGAACACTCACGGTCGTTCTACGCCACCAAACCTTCACGCTCTTCGTCACGCTCGGGACCGTGGTGCTCACCGGCGTGCTCTACGCCGTGATCCCGAAGGGATTCTTCCCGGTGCAGGACACCGGCGTCGTTCAGGGGATATCGCAGGCACCCGCGACGATCGGCTCGCGCGCGATGGGAGAGAAGCAGCAGGCGCTCGCGAAGGCAATTCTGGAGGACCCCGCCGTCGAGAGTCTCTCCTCGTTCATCGGCGCCGACGGCACGAACATCACGACCAACAGCGGTCGGATGTCCATCAACCTGAAGCCTCTCGCCCGGCGCGAAGTCTCGGCGTCGGACGTGATCCGCAGACTCAAGCCCAGATTGGACAAGATCTCCGGGATCCGGCTGTTCATGGACCCCGTGCAGAATATCACAGTCGACGATCGGGTGAGCCGCACGCAATACCAGTACACGCTCGAAGACTCCGATGCCGCCGAACTGAGCACGTGGTCGGCCCGATTCGTGGACCGGCTCGAGCACCTCCCCGAGCTCGAGGACATCGCCACCGATCAACAGCCGGACGGCCTTGCGGTGTTCCTCGCCATCGATCGCGTCACGGCTTCACGACTTGGTATCGCGCCGTCGACAATCGACAACACCTTGTACGACGCCTTCGGCCAGCGGCAGATAAACACGATGTACACCCAGGTGAATCAATACCACGTCGTCCTCGAGAGCGAACCGCAGTTTCAGATGGACCCGAGCAAGTTGAGTCAGCTCTATATCCAATCCAACGCTTCCTCCGGCGCGACCGGTACGGGCGCATCGTCTTCCTTTGCGTCCTCCGGCTCGGCCTCGGGCGGCTCCAACGCGCTCACGACGTCCGCGCTCTACAATCCGAGTGCGAATATGCTTCTTCCGCCGGGCAATGCGCTTTCGGGAAGCCCCGGGGCGGCCGGCAAGCGAGGCGTTGCGGTCGCGACCAGTTCTGCGGTGAGCAACGCTGTGCCCATGAGCGCCTTCTCGCATTTCCGAAGTACGAAAGAGCCGCTCGTCATCACCCACCAGGGCCAGTTCCCGGCAATCACCGTGTCCTTCAATCTCGCCCCAGGATCCGCCCTCGGCACCGCCATCGCCGCGATCAACGATGTCCAGAAGGGTCTGCGCATGCCGCCGAGCCTTCAGGCAGGGTTTCAGGGCACGGCGGCCGCATTCACGAATTCCCTGTCGAACATACCACTACTGATTCTTGCAGCGCTCGTCACCGTCTACATCGTTTTGGGCGTCCTCTACGAGAGCTTCATCCACCCTCTCACGATCCTCTCGACGCTGCCGTCCGCAGGGGTCGGCGCCTTGCTGGCGCTCATCCTCTTTCGTCAGGACCTCAGCGTCGTCGCCATCATCGGCATCATTCTTCTCATCGGCATCGTCAAGAAGAACGGAATCATGATGGTCGACTTCGCTCTCGAGGGCGAGCGAAAGCGCGGAAAGAACGCGACGGACGCGATCTACGATGCCTGCCTGCTCCGGTTTCGCCCCATCTTGATGACGACCATGGCCGCCCTGCTCGCAGGACTACCGCTCGCGCTCGGGACCGGCTTCGGGTCCGAGCTGCGCCGTCCACTCGGTATCGTGATGGTCGGCGGCTTGCTGCTCAGCCAGGCCCTCACGCTCTACACCACACCGGTCATTTACATATTTTTCGATCGACTCGCGCGGGGCTTCGCGCCCGCGCCCCAGGCGCAGGGGGCCGAACCGGCACCCCGAGCATGAACGTTTCGGGGCCCTTCGTCCGGAGGCCCGTAGCCACCACGCTGCTCACGCTGGCGGTCGCTCTCGCCGGTGCAATTGCGTTCATGGTGCTTCCCGTAGCGCCCCTACCCGAGATCGACTTCCCCACCATCTCGGTGAACGCGAGTTTCCCCGGCGCGAGCGCCACGATCATGGCTTCGTCCGTCGCGACTCCGCTCGAACGGCAGTTCGGTCACATCGCCGGTGTGACGGAGATGACTTCGTCGAGCACCCTCGGCAACACGTCGGTCATCGTCCAGTTCGACCCGAGCCGCAACATCGACGGAGCCGCGCGCGACGTGGAGGCCGCGATCAACGCGGCGCGAACCTACCTGCCGGCGAACCTGCCGACGAATCCAAGCTACCGCAAGGTGAACCCCGCGGATGCGCCCATCCTGATTCTCGGGCTTGTGTCGGATAAATACGGCCCCGACAAGATCTACGACGTCGCGTCGACGATCGTCGAGCAAAAGCTCTCCCAGATACAGGGCGTCGGACAGGTCAGCGTCGGAGGCGGCGCGCTGCCCGCGGTGCGCGTCGAAGCGAACCCGACGCAGCTGGCCGGCTACGGGCTCGCGCTCGGGGACTTGCAGTCCATGCTGCGGCTCCAGAACGCCGACCTGGCGAAGGGCCAACTGTCCGACGGCCTGATCACGGCCGACATCCTCGCGAACGACCAGATTGCCCGAGCCGAAGACTACAAAGCGCTCGTCGTTGGCTTTGGGGCCGGCGGCGCACCGGTCCGCCTCTCCGACGTGGCCGAAGTCGTCGATTCCGTGCAGAACGTTCGGGCCGCGGGCTACTTGAACGGTCGGCACGCCATCTCCGTCATCGTGTACCGGCAGCCGGGTGCCAACATCATCGCGACGACCGATCGCGTGCGAGGGCAGCTTCCCTTCATTCGGGCCTCGATTCCGTCCGGCATCGAAACGACCGTCGTTCTCGATCGCACCGTGACCATCCGAGCCTCGGTCTCGGACGTCGAGAAGACGCTGGTCATATCCATTGGCCTCGTCATCCTCGTGGTGTTCGCCTTTCTGCGAAACGCTCGCGCCACACTCGTCCCAGCCGTCGCCGTGCCGGTCTCGCTGATTGGCACGCTCGGCGTGATGTATCTCTTCGGGTACAGCCTCGACAATCTCTCGCTCATGGCGATGACGGTTTCGACCGGCTTCGTGGTCGACGACGCCATCGTCGTCATGGAAAATATCGCGCGCCACCTGGAAGGAGGGATGAAGCCACTCGCGGCGGCTCTCAAGGGCGCTCAGGAAATCGGCTTCACCGTTTTTTCCATAAGCATTTCGCTCATTGCTGTCTTCATTCCTCTCTTGTTCATGGGTGGGATCGTCGGCCGCCTCTTTCGCGAATTTGCAGTGACCCTCTCGACCGCCATTTTGGTCTCGATGATCGTGTCACTGACTACGACGCCCATGATGTGCGCGTACTTGCTACGAAGAACGCGCACAGAAGCGCGTGCCCGTGTCTACATGGCCAGCGAGCGCTTCTTCGAGTGGGTCCTCTCTCTTTACCGAAGCAGCCTGCGATGGGTGCTGGAAAGACCAAGTCTCACCCTCGCCGTCCTCGTGGCCACGGTGGCGCTCAACGGGCTGCTGATCGTCGAGATACCGAAAGGCTTTTTCCCTCCCGAAGACACCGGGGCGATTGCCGTTGCGGTCCAGGGACCCCAGGACTCGTCCTTCCCTGCGATGGACGACGCAATCCAGAAGATCGGTGCCGTGATCAAGGCGGACGCCGCCGTCGCGAACGTGATCGGGTTCACTGGCACGAACGGAGCGTCGAACACCGGCTCGCTGTACGTCGCGCTTGCGCCGGAAGGGCAGCGACAGGTCAGCGCCAACCAAGTGATCAACCGCTTGCGGCCCCAGTTGAATCGTCTGCCCGTTGCCTCGGCATTTCTTCAAGCGGTCCAGGATCTTCGGATTGGCGCCCGGAGCAGCAACGCCTCGTACCAATACACGATCCAGACGGACAAAGAGCGCGAGCTTCCAAAATGGGGGCCTACCCTGCTGGCCGAGATGAAGGCCCTGCCGGGGCTGCGCGACGTCAGCTCGGACCAGCAGAACGGCGGACTCGACGTGCTGGTCGATTACGATCGGGTCAGCGCGGCGAAGGTCGGCCTCACCGTGCAGGCACTGGACTCGGAATTGTACAGTGCCTTCGGGCAGTCCGAGGTCTCCATCATCTACACGCCCATCAATCAGTATTACGTCGTCCTCGAGGTCGCGCCGCGGTACTGGCAAAAACCGGACAGCCTAAGAGACATCTACCTCAGCGCGCCGGGGGGCCGCGAGATTCCGCTCCTCGCGGTTGCGACGACGAAGACGGGCACGACGCCGCTGGCGATCAATCACACGAGCATGTTTCCGTCGGTCACCGTTTCCTTCAATCTCGCGCCGAACGTCTCCTTGAGCGACGCGACGGCCAGCATCGATCGGCTCCAGAAGCGGCTCGGAGCGCCTTCCGCGCTGCAAGGCTTCTTTGCGGGCACGCTTCTGGCGTACCAGCAGTCTCTCGGCACAGAGCCGGTGCTTATTCTGACGGCGCTCCTCGCCGTCTACATCGTTCTCGGAATCCTGTACGAAAGCTGGGTTCACCCGATGACGATCATCTCCGCACTGCCGTCCGCGAGCGTCGGGGCGATGCTCGCCTTGCTGGTCGCCAAGGAAGATCTGAACGTCGTCTCGATCATCGGAATTGTCCTTCTCATCGGCATCGTGAAAAAAAACGCGATCATGATGATCGATTTTGCCCTTCAGGCGGAGCGCGAGGAAGGCAAGTCGACCGAAGACGCCATCTTCGAGGCCTGCATGCTTCGCTTTCGCCCCATTCTGATGACGACGATGGCGGCCCTCCTCGGCGCTCTTCCGCTGGCGCTGGGGACCGGCACCGGATACGAGCTGCGTCGGCCGCTCGGCATCACGATCGTGGGGGGGCTACTCTTGAGCCAGCTTCTGACCCTCTACACGACGCCGGTCGTCTACCTGGCGTTCGACCGCCTCCGGCTGCGGCCAAAGCCGCTGAGAATCCAGGGAGCGCCGTGAAGTGGACGCGCCTTCTGTTGCGTCGGTGAACGCTCTGCATGGAGTCTCGAGGACTCCCGCACGATATCCAACTTCGTAGGGGCCCGTGGCTTGCTAGGGGTCTCGCAGGAGGTCTCTATGTCCACGTCCGCCACCTTCTTGAAGCTTGGCGAATTCCCCCTTCCCGAGGCACTGGCCCAGCTTCGCAGGCACGCAGCGATCGTTCGAACGCTCGTCGACCAGATCGACCGCCTCGCCCCTCCTTCCGCGAGAAGCACCGAAGCGGCTCGGTTCACGGCAGTCAGCGCACAACTTGCCGAAGAATTCCAGCGCCTGGGGTGCCGCATCTTGGAATGCGCCGCGGCGATGGCTGGGGTCTGCTCGGAGACCGCTCGAGATAGGTAGGGAGTCAAAGTGCCAGGCCGCGTTTTGCAAAGTGCCCGTCTCGAGGAATTCCCGCGGTGGGGCGCCGGTCCCCCGTCGGCGCCGTTCCGGACTACGAGGGGCTGTGGGCAGACGCCGCCTTGCGCAGGTATTGGCGTCCGAGCTCGATGATCCCGTAGGAGGCTGCGCTCGCGAGGACGGAACGCAGAATGCGATTGCCCAAAACGACGCCCGCCCCCGCTCCGATGGCGAACGCGATGCCGAGCGCGACATAGGGGCTGCGTTTCATTTGCGCGTCGAGATCCGACGGGAATTCGGAGAAGATAGCCTTCGCTCGGCGCCGGAAGTTGCTGCCGGCGATTGGCGGGGTCCCGTTCGCGTACGCGGCGCTGGGTTCGTTTTGATTGCGATTCGGGTTTGTTTCGTTTCTTTCGGTGCTCATGTTTCTTGTCGTCGCAACACCTATGCCGCGGCCGGGCGGACCGGTACGAGGTATGCAGCGCGGCCCAAGCATGAACACGATGAAACTGATTTTTGGACTTCCGTTTGCGATCACTGCGCTGCTGGCCGCATGCGGCGGCGCCACCCAAGGACCGGCGGTGACCGGCACGCCCGAGAGCCAGGCGGGCGTGACGAGCTCGCAGAAGCACGCCGATACCGCGGTCGTCGACGGGCTCGCGTCCGCCCGCTGCGACCAGGAGGAGGGATGCAAGAACGTCGGTCCCGGGGCCAAGTACGTATCGCGCGACGTGTGCATGGACCAGATGCGCGGAAGCATTGGCAATGAGCTGAACGCGTACAACTGCCCGCGAGGACTCGATCGGGATGCCGTGAACCGCTGCACGGCGTCCGTTCAGACCGAAGAATGCAGCCACCCGTTCGACACGCTTATGCGCTTCGACAAGTGCCGCGTGGGCGCCCTCTGCATGAAGTGACCATGGGAAAAAGCGTGCGCCGCGCAAGGCCCGTGAGCCCCTGAGGTCGTGCGCACGCGTTGGCGGCGTGTTTGGCGAAGTAGCGAAGTGGATTCGGCGTTCGCCAGACACGGGTGCCGGCATGGTGCGTGCGCACCAAAGGGGCGCCGACATTCGCGACTGCCCGGCGAGGCATGGGGCGTGCACATCGCCCGCGGGTGGCGCTGGTCGAACACCCCGTGCGAAACCTCCCGGTCCGCGCACGCTGGCGAAGACGCGTCGGCGCGGCTCTCTTGCTCGTTATCGCCTTGGCGGTCTTCTACCTTGTTGTCGTCAACGTCCTCTTGCGAACCCGCTTGCTTCGGAACACCATCAGCGGTGCGCATTCGAACTTCGGCATCACCGGGACCCCCGCAGCTCTGCGTCTCGATTACGACGGGGCGTATTCGATTGTCCCGGGGAGAGTGCACATCGACGGCCTGACGATTCGCGGCCGCGAGCGGACCGTGGAGTGGTTTCTGTCCCTGGACCACGCAGACGTGGCCATCTCTCTGTTTGACCTCCTGCGCCGCAGCTTCCACGCGACGCGCCTGCGATCGAGCGGCTTTTCCCTTCGCGCGCGGCTCCGGCTCGACCCCGCCGCAGCGACTCCGCAAGTCCTCGCCGCACTGCCGCCGATCGCGGGCCTCGCCGATCCGCCCATCTTGGACTACGGCCCCGAGCCACCGCCGCTGACGGACGCGACCTACAAGCTATGGATGGTCGACCTCGAAGACGTCGATGTGGAGCACGTTCACGAACTTTGGATTCACACCGTCCGCTCGGAGGGCGACACACGGGTGCGGGGGCGCTGGATCTTCCGCCCGGGGCGGTGGCTGGACGTCGGGCCGGCTACCGTAGACGCCGACGGGGTCGATATCTCTTACGGAAACCATCCGCTCGCCAGCGGACTGCGGGGCACGGTCACGGCAACGGTGCATCCGTTCGACCTCGGACAGGTGAAGGAACTCGCGATTTTCGACCACGTGTCGACCACCGCACAGCTCGACGGCTTCGCCTTGGTCGCCGGCGCCCTCGATTTGGTCGCACGCGGGAGCGGAGTCGCCTTCCGGCGGTGGGAAGGTCCCGTCGATATCCACATGATTTTGGATCACGGAGCGCTCGTGGACGGGACCCGCGCACGGATCGACGCGACGGACTGCGAGCTCGAGGCGAGCGGGCTGGACTTCGATGCCACGATTCGCTCGGAATTCCGCGTCGATCGCGATCTCGCCACGTTCGACAATCGCATCTCCGGTCTTCGCGTCTCGCACCTCGGCGCCGAGCAGGGGCGCGTCGACTCGATAGGGGCCGCCGTCACCAGCCAACACCTTCGGCTCGCCACGGTCTTCGATGACGCGCGCTTTCGCCTCGATCTGGGGGGCGCCGAGACCGACGACATCGGCCACTTTCTCCGGCCGGAGTCGACGTGGGCTCTCCGCTCCGGGATCACCGTGGCGAGCGGCCATGCCGACGGGTCGCTCGTCGAGCGCCGAGGGCGCGCCGACCTTCGCCTGTCCGCGCGACGCCTGATCGTGGAGCGGGGAAAGGACCGATTCACCGGCGACCTCACGACCGACGCGCGGCTCGACGATTTCTCGCTCCCGCAAGCACGCGCCGCCGGCGCCGCGACGGTAGTCGCGGACGACGCAACGGTCCAGATGGAAGGCGCGATCGTCGCGGGCGGGCTCGCCGCTCACGTCGACCTCACGCGTGGGTCATGGGACGACAAGAAGCTCGAATTCTCCCGCGGGAACATCGCAGTTCGCGTGTCCTCCGTCCGCTCGGCCGAGGGGGACGAGGCTGTCCTGGCCGCGCCTTCGATCACCGCCGTCGCCGAGCATTTCATTCTCGCGGCGTCCGGGATGGACGGCCGCGTCTCGGTCGATGTCCCCGAAGTCGACCTGCTCGACCTTGGCAAGGTGCACGATTTGGTCCCCCTGCCCGCCGGTCTCCGCATAAACGCGGGGCGGGGCCGGGCGACGTTGCACGCCGAAGTCGAATTGGGCACCGGCACAGTCCGCGGCGCCGGCCGCGTCTCCGCCCGAGAGATCCAGGCCACGGCAGGATCGACTGCACTCTTCGGAAATCTCGACTGCGCCATCGTCGCCAAAGCGAGCGACTCGAGAGGCGCCGTCGAATTCTCGGGCAGCACGATCGCGATCACGCGCGGCGGCACGGGCAAGGCGGCGCCCTCCGCAGACCCCTGGTGGGGGACGATCACCCTGCGCGAAGCGAAGCTACGGACCAGCGGCGGTGTGCGCTTCGACGCGAAGGCGCAGCTCACAGCAAAAGACGCGTCTCTTGCCACGGTGCTCGTCGCGCAAAACTCGGCCGTTCCGAGCTGGGCCACGAACATTTTTCGGATGCCGGCCCTCGAGGCGGACGCGGACATCCTGGTTGGCCCCGCCCTACTGGAAGTGCGTTCGCTCATCGCGCGGGGGGGAGGCACGTCGGTTCAAGCGGAGTATATGAAGCGCGACGGACGGCAGGACGGAGCCGTGTTCTTGGACCTCGGCTGGATCAGCCTTGGATACGACCTGTCCGACGGAGCGAGTGGCCTGGTGTTGGTCGGTCCAGAGGGCTGGTTTCGGCGCAAGTCGGCGGGGATGCGCGACGGGGTTGAACGCGAGACCGACGCGCGCGCCGCGGACTCATCCCCCTGAGCGGCGGCGCCCCTCCCGATTCCACATGACCCGTGCGCGCTCCGTTGCCGCGGTCGGACCCGTGGATTCGGTCGGCGCGTCGCGGACGGCGAACGTCTACCGGTCGCTCGGGCGGAACAAACCATCGGCGGAATCCGCCCGCCTTGCAGAATGCCCTGGCAGAGTGCGAAGAATTGACTCTGGCCGAGAGATCACACAGCGCGGCTATTGCCGAGTCCGCCCCGTTAAGGGGCTCACGGCCTTGGTCGTGTCCGGCACGCGGGCGCCTTGTCGCAGTGAGCCTCGTCGCAGCCCTGTCCGCGTGGCTCGGGACCTGCAGTAAAGGCTGGCCATGCTGATGATAATCCTGGTGGTGTTTCTCTTGCTCTCCATCGGGGGTGCCGGCTGGGGGCATTCTCGCTACGGATATGCCGGGTGGTCGCCGGCCGGACTGATATTGCTGCTGCTCGCGGTTCTATGGTTTACGGGAAACCTCCACACATAGACTGCGGCCCCGAAAAGCACCGACCATTCGATAGCGCAGCGCGGCTTTCGCGCGCCGGGAGCTCGGCCGCCACGTGGGACGAGGCGAAGATGCGCCTCGACAAGGCCTGATAGCAACCACCTTACTTTCAAAGGGAACTGATTATGGAAACAAAAAAAATCGATTCGAAGATCGACGATGTCGCCGCCAAGACGAAGCACGCCGCGGCCAAAGCGCAGGATAAAGGCGGCGACGGCGCGCGCAAAGGCGCCGAGGTCGTTCAAGTGGTGAAGGCAGGAGTTCGTGGCGCGACCAAGACACTCACCGACGGCGTGCAGGAGACGGCGGAAAAAGCGGGTCACAGCATTCAAGAAGCGGCAACCAAAACGGCCGACGTGGCCCACGAAGTCACGCAGAGAGTGCTCCACGACGTCCAAGAAGCGGCGACCAAGATCGAGCACCGCGGCCGTGCGCTGGTCGACAAGGCTGGCGATAAGCCCAAAGCACGCTGAACCGCATTGGCCACGGCGCGAAACGCCGCGGCATTGTCCTTTGCGTTTCGCTTTATGGCAAAGAAGGCGCCCATGACCCCCATCGACTTCGTCATCTACCTATTGGTTGCCGGGATCTGCGGGACCCTGGCGCGCGCCCTCGGGGGAGGCACGCAGGGTGGATTCATTCTGTCGATAGTGCTGGGCTTCGTTGGCGCCTTCGTCGGCACCTGGATGGCTCGGGCCCTCCATTGGCCGAATTTTTGGGTGATCGCCATCGAGGGCCACTCGTTCCCCATCGTGTGGTCGATCGTCGGCGGCATGGTGCTCGTGCTCCTCGCGCACGCGCTCACGCGTCGATACGTCGTGTGAACCGTATCCGAGGGGTTGATTGCGAAAGGCGGATACCGGTGAACGCTGCAACGATACCGGGGGCTTCAAGAGTTGCCCTGCCGGTGACGCTTCCGTCTCAACTCCTCACGCGGGCCCAAAAGGTCATTCTCGTGGTCGACGACGACGAAGGAATGCGCACGGCAGTCTCCGCCATTCTCTCTCAGAAGTATCGGGTGACTCTGGCCGTCGATGGCATCGACGGGTGCGAGAAGGCCAGCGTACGACCGTGGCCCGATTTGGTGATCGCCGACATTTCGATGCCGCGACTCGATGGCATTGCGATGATCCGTCGCATCTGGGAAAGCCAGGCGCCTCGCCAGGTGCCGGTGATCTTTCTTACGGGTCAGATGTCCCCGTCGAACCTCATGGCCGGCCTGCCGGCCGGCTCATGTGCGTACCTGTCAAAGCCGACGGATTCCGCCGTGCTCGAGATGAAGGTCGAGCGCGTATTGCGCGGCCCTTGAGCCTTTCGGCACGGCCCTTTTTTCAGGGGGCGGTATAGTGAGACGCCCATGCTCCACGAGTTTCTGTCCGAGAACAGGGTCGCGATCATCGCGCGGACGCGCGCGAAGGTCGCCGCAAGGTCGGCGCCCCGTCCCACCGAAGCGGAGCTGCAGCACGGCATCCCGCTCTTCTTGGATCAGTTCATTGAGCTGCTCCGTCATTCGCAGCACTCCAGCAGCGCGATCGCAGAAAGCGCTGCCTTGCACGGTCGAGACCTGCAAAAAATGGGGCTCACGGTGGCCCAAGTCGTTCACGACTACGGAGGTCTTTGCCAGGCGGTCACGGAGCTGGCCGGCGAAATGAACGCGCCAATCACGGCGAACGAGTTTCGCGAGTTCAACCGGTGCCTCGACGACGCGATTGCGGAAGCGGTGACCGAGTACACGCGTAGACGCGAGCAATTGATTGCCAGTGAGGACAGCGAGCGCTTGGGGAACCTCTCGCACGAGCTTCGCAACGCGCTGGGCGCCGCGATGCTGTCGTTCCAAACACTCAAATCGGGTAATGTCGGGCTCGGCGGAAGCACGGCGGCTCTCCTGGACCGCAGCCTTCGGCGGGCGAGCGCACTCATCGACTCCGCGGTGGCCGAGGTGCGGCTCGAATCGGGGAATCGGGTGACCGAACGACTGTCGCTGCACGAGTTCATCGAAGAAGTCGAGGTGAGCGCCGCGATGGAGGCGAGCGCCTATGGGCTCTCGCTGACCGTCACGCCCGTCGCAAAAGGGATCGACGTGGCCGTCGACCGCCAGCTTCTCGCCGGTGCGGTCGTAAACCTCCTCCAGAATGCGTTCAAGTTCACCCGGCCCAATGGCCATGTCACCCTCAGGACGTCCGCGACCCGGAGCAGCGTCCTCTTGGCCGTCGAAGACGAGTGCGGAGGCTTGCCACCGGGCAGGGCGGAAGAATTGTTTCGGCCGTTCGAACAGCAAGGCCCCAATCGAAGCGGGCTCGGCTTGGGCCTATCGATCAGCCGCAGGAGCGTGACCGCCATCGGCGGCGAGCTGCGCGTGCGGGACGTCCCAGGACTCGGATGTGTATTCAGCGTCGAGCTTCCCCGGCTCACGTCCGAGAACTGACGGGCCGAGTCCGCGACGTCACTCGCGCGGAGCGCGCAGCCAGCGGTAGAGCGTCGACAGATCGATCCCCAGAATTTCGGCGGCGCGCGGCTTGTCGCCTCCGGTCTGACTGAGCACCCACTCCGTATAGGTGTGGTTCAAGCGCTGGAGGGTCCACGGCTCGCGATCCATGGGCGGCCACGAGGACGTCTGGGCCGGCGCGGTCGGCATCGGCGAAAGGTGCTCGGGGGCGAGCACCTCGTCGGTCGAGAACACCACGGCGCGCTCGATCGCGCTTGCGAGTTCTCGGACGTTGCCCGGCCACGCCGCACCCGCCAGGACGCGGAGCGCGTCGTCGCCGATCGAGCGCACCGGCGTTCGCGCGGCGCGTTTGCGCGCCTCGGAGAGAAAGTGCTGAGCGAGCGCGGGAATGTCGTCGCGCCGGGCCCGAAGCGGCGGCACGAGGATGGGCAGAACGTTGAGCCGGAAGTAGAGGTCCTCGCGGAATCGCCCTTCGCGAACGAATGCCGGGAGGTCGCGGTGGGTCGCGGCGATGACGCGCACGTCGACCCGATGCGCTCGGTCGCTCCCGACCGGACGTACTTCGCCGAACTGGATCACGCGCAAGAGCTTCGCCTGCATCGCGAGCGGCATGTCCCCGATCTCGTCGAGAAACAGCGTTCCCCCGTTCGCTTCGGTGACCAGGCCGCCGCGCGACTGCACGGCCCCGGTGAAGGCACCTCGCACGTGCCCGAACAGCTCGCTCTCGAACAAGTCTTCCTGAACCGCGGACGTGTTCACCGGGACGAACGGGAGACTACGACGGTCGCTTCGCGCGTGGATGGCCTGGGCGACGAGCTCTTTGCCAACGCCCGTCTCGCCAGTGATGAGCACGGGCGCCGTCGATGCGGCGACTCGGTCAATCGTCGACTGAAGGGCGCACATCGCCGGACCCATTCCAATGAGCTCCGACTCCACCGGAAGCGCGGGAGGCGGCGTGCGCCTCCCGACCGGCCCGATCGCCGTTCGCGACTGACCCCCGATTGCCTCGAACACGAGCGCACGCAGCTGATCGGCGTCGCACGGCTTGGTCACGTATTGAAAAGCGCCGCGCTTGATCGCGTCGACCGCGTCGTGGACCTCGCCCGCACCCGTCATCAGAATGACCGGCAGCGACGGCTTGGTCTTCTTGACCCTGTCCAGAAGCTCGAGCCCGCTCATCCCTACCATGCGCACGTCGCACACGACCGCGTCGAACGGCCGTCGATCGATCATGTCCAGGGCTGCTGTGCCGCTCGCCACGACGTCGCAGGTCTGCCCGTTTTGGGAAAAAACCATCCCCAGCGCCTCGCGCATGTCGAGATCGTCGTCCACGACGAGAACGCGCGCATTCATCTGGACTCCTCGCATGGTCGCCATTGGGCAAGCAGCATCATAACCATCGTTGAGCATTTTGCTCTTTGCAGGGACGCCGCGCCGGGTCCTTCACTCGGGCGCACCTGCAAGGGCGCGCGCGGGCGGAGCGAAGGCGATTCGCGATTTGCCCAAGGCACCTGGCGCCCTGCCGGTGGTTGCCGCCGTTTGGCCGGCCGGGCTACTGCGCTCTGCATCGCTTTTCCGACGAAGGGTCCGACGGACGAGCGTCCTTTTGGCCTCGAAACGTCTTGGCACGAAGCGTGCTCTCCGCAAGCGCCACGCTCGACGGAAGTCCCGAAGTTTTATCCGCCGCTCTTCAAGGAGCCCGTCCATATGCTTCCAACAAGCTTTTCGATCGGCGTCGTTGTTCTCGTCTCGCTGGGTGTCCTCATGGTGGTCACCTCCAGCATCAAGATCGCCAAGGAGTACGAACGAGGGGTCGTCTTTCGGCTCGGACGCCTGATCGCGCTCAAGGGCCCGGGGCTCTTCTTTATTTTCCCATTCGGCATCGATCACGTGAGAAAGGTCGATCTCCGCGTAATCACCCTGGAGGTTCCGCAACAAGAGGTCATCACGTCCGACAACGTCACTGTGAAGGTGAACGCGGTCATCTTCTTCCAAGTGATGGACGCTCAGGCGGCCATCGTTCGGGTGTTCAACTTCATGGAGGCGACCTCGCAGATCGCGCAGACCACGCTCCGCGCCGTACTGGGCCAGTCGAGCCTCGACGAGCTCCTGGGAAGTCGCGACAAGATCAACGGCAAGCTGCAATCGATCATCGATCGCCAGACCGAGCCGTGGGGAATCAAGGTGGGTACCGTCGAGCTCAAGGATGCGCAGCTCGCCGAGTCGATGGTTCGCGCCCTGGCCCGCCAGGCGGAAGCCGAACGCGAGAAGCGCGCGAAAATCATCGCCACCGAAGGAGAGTTCCAAGCCGCGCAGGTCCTGGCCAACGCCGCCGAAATCATATCGACGCAGCCGGCCGCGCTCGCTCTGCGGTACATGCAAACGCTGCTCGACATGGGATCGAATCAGAACTCGACCATTGTGTTTCCGATTCCCATCGAACTCATACGGCCTCTCCTGGCGTCCCCTGTACCGATGAAGGCCACGGCTGCGGCCAAAGGCCCGGGTGCCGCAACGACGAACGGCGGAGACGCCCCCAAAGTCGTGCCGCCGCTTCCGCGTTGATTGGAAAAGTCCGCACCGGAAAGGAGCAGTCCTTGGCACACGATCCAAGCATTTCTGGAGACGCGAAGGCCCCCTCCGGGAATCTTGGCTCCGTGGTCGCTGTGCGCGGCAGTGTCGTCGACGTTCGGTTCGATCGGCATCTGCCCGCGGTCTACACGATGCTTCGCGCGGGAGACGCCGGGCGAATCATCGTCGAAGTTCAGTCGCAGCGTGACGCGCGTCACGTGCGCGGGATCGCGCTGACGCCCACGGAAGGACTCGCCCGCGGAATGGTGGTGGAGGACACTGGCGAGCCGCTGAGAGCCCCGGTCGGCAAAGGGCTCTTGTCTCGCATGTTCGATGTATTCGGCAACGTCATCGACCGAGGAGCCCCGTTGACCGGCATGCAATGGCGCTCGGTCCATCGGGCTCCGCCGCCGCTCGCACGACGCTCGACGAAGTCCGAAATCTTCGAGACGGGGATCAAAGTCATCGACGTTCTGACCCCGCTCGAGCGCGGGGGCAAGGCTGGGCTCTTCGGGGGAGCCGGCGTCGGCAAGACGGTGCTTCTCACCGAAATGATTCACAACATGATCGGACACCACGACGGGGTCAGTATTTTCTGCGGTATCGGCGAACGATGTCGCGAAGGCGAAGAGCTGTACCGCGACATGAAACAAAGCGGCGTCCTGCCCAACATGGTGATGGTCTTCGGCCAGATGAACGAGCCGCCGGGTAGCCGGTTCCGGGTCGGGCACGCCGCCCTGACGATGGCCGAGTACTTTCGTGACGACGAGCACCGGGATGTGCTCTTGCTCATCGACAACATTTTTCGATTCATTCAGGCGGGCATGGAAGTGTCCGGCTTGATGGGCCAAATGCCGTCCCGCCTGGGCTATCAGCCCACGATGGGCACCGAGCTGTCGGGGCTCGAAGAGCGCATCGCGAACACCGATACGGGCGCCATCACGTCGATCCAGGCCGTGTACGTCCCGGCCGATGATTTCACCGATCCGGCTGCCGTTCACACGTTCTCGCATCTCTCGGCTTCGGTCGTTCTCTCGCGCAAGCGGGCCGGAGAGGGCCTTTATCCCGCCATCGATCCGCTTCAATCGAGCTCCAAAATGGCCACGCCGGGTATCGTCGGACAGGACCACTACCGCTTGGCCCAGGAAATTCGGCGAACGCTCGCGCAATACGCCGATCTGAAGGACATCATTGCGATGCTCGGCCTCGAGCAGCTTTCGCCGGAGGACCGAAACGTGGTCGCCCGCGCCCGCCGCCTGGAACGCTTTCTCACCCAGCCCTTCTTCACCACCGAGCAGTTCACGGGCCTGAAGGGAAAGCTCGTCAGCCTCGCCGACGCGCTCGACGGGTGTCAGCGCATTCTGCGCGACGAATTCAAAGACTTCCCCGAGAGCTCACTCTACATGATCGGGCCCATCGCCGAGGCCAAGGCAAAAGCAAAAACCGCCCCGCCGGCGGCTCCACATGGTCCGCCGACGAATCCCTCGGCGAAGGCCAACGAAACGCCCGGCTCCCCGTCGGACGCGGCGCGGCCGCCATCCAGGCCGGCCGAATCGCGAGCGTAGAGGAGACGCGGAGACGAGACATGAATCTGAAGATCCTCCTGCCCTTCGAAGTCTTCGCCGACACCCCCGGCGTCACGCGGATCGTCGCCGAGACGCCCAGGGGCTCTTTCGGACTCTTGCCCCACCGGCTCGACTGCACTGCGGAGCTCGCGCCCGGCATTCTGACATACGAAACCGACGTGCCGGGCGAGATCTACGTGGCGGTGGACGGAGGGGTACTCGTCAAGACAGGCCCAGACGTACTCGTCTCCGTGCGCCGCGCGCTCGGCGGAAAGGACCTCGGCCAATTGCGCGATTCCGTAGAAAAAGAGTTCGTCGCGCAGAGCAAGAACGACCAGGGCGTTCGCTCGGCGATGGCCAAGTTGGAGGCGGGCGTGCTGCTGCGCCTCGCAGCCTTTCGACGCGAATGACCGTCGAACATGGACCAAGAACCGACGAAGAAAGTCGCTGCCGGCAATCGCGCGTTTGCCGCGAAGGTCGGCGCGAAGGCGGCCCGCAAACTCGCGGCGCGTCGAAGCCCCACCACGGTCTGGTTCGGTCTGGGGATGATGGGGCTCATCGGGTGGTCCGTGGCGATTCCGACGGTGCTCGGCGCCGCGCTGGGTCTCTGGCTGGACAAGCGGCATCCGGGCGCACATTCCTGGACCCTGGCGCTGTTGGTCGCCGGGCTCGCGATCGGCTGTCTCAACGCGTGGCATTGGGTCGCCGGGGAAGAAAAGGCGATGGGCGATGACAACGATGACTGAATGGTCGGTGCTAGCGTTGTTTGCAGGGGGCCTGCTCGGCGCACTTTTCTTCGGGGGCCTGTGGTGGACCGTTCGCAAAGGATTGCCTTCCGGGCGGCCGGCACTCTGGTTCTTCGGTAGCTCGCTCGTGCGAAGCGGCGTGACCCTCGTCGGCTTTTGCTTTGTCTCCGCCGGCCATTGGGAGCGGCTGCTCGCTTGCCTTCTTGGGTTCGTCGTGGCGAGCCTCGTCGTGATCCATTTGACGAGGCCGCGAGGAGAAGATTCCGGCCGCCGCGGCTCGGGACGGGAGGTCGGCGATGCGCCTCACTCCCGATGAGATGATCTTCTGGCAATTCGGCTTTCTCAAGCTCAACGCCACAATCGTGTTCACCTGGGCGCTCATGCTGACACTGGTAGTCGGCTCGAGGCTCGTGACTAGAAAACTCTCGCTCGATCTCGAGCGTGCTCGCTGGCAGAGCTTCTTGGAAATCATCGTCACCGGAATCGAAGAGCAAATCGAAGAGGTGGGCCTCCCCCGGCCCGAGAAGTATCTCGGATTTCTCGGCTCGCTCTTTCTCTTCCTTGCTGCTGCCAGCGTCTGCACCGTCATTCCGGGCTACGAGCCGCCTACCGGCTCACTCTCGACCACGGTGGCGCTCGCGCTGTGTGTGTTCGTGGCCGTGCCGCTCTTCGGCATCGAAGAGCAGGGCCTCGGCGGGTACCTCAAGACGTACACCGAGCCTACGCTCATCATGCTTCCGTTCAACATCATCAGCGAGCTCTCGCGCACACTCGCGCTGGCCGTCCGCCTCTTCGGCAACATGATGAGCGGCGCGATGATCGTCGGCATTCTGCTGACCATCACGCCGTTTCTCTTTCCGATCGTCATGACGGCCCTCGGTCTGCTGACCGGAATGGTGCAGGCCTACATCTTCAGCATCCTTGCCGCGGTCTACATCGCGGCCGCCACGCGCGGTCAAAAGCCCGCGGCACCCCCACACGACGCAAACCAACCGCGAATCACCCCAAGGACGAGCCATGGATGACAAAACTGTAATTGCGGTGGCATCCATCGTCGTCGCCGGGATGACGATTGGCGTCGGCGCCCTCGGCCCGGCGCTGGCCGAAGGCAAGGCGGTCGCCACCGCCTTGAGCTCGCTGGCCCAGCAGCCCGACGCTTCGAAGACAATCACGCGGACATTGTTCGTCGGGCTGGCCATGATCGAGTCGTTGGCGATTTACTGCTTCGTCGTGTCGATGATTCTGCTCTTTGCGAATCCGTTCTGGGCGCACGTCATCGCCGAAGTTCCGGGAAAGTAACCAATGCTCATCGATCTGGTTCACCGTCGCCGCGCAGGCGCTCAACTTCGTCGTCCTCGTGTGGCTCTTGGGACGATTTCTCTACAAGCCGGTCCTCAAAGCCGTCGACGCGCGGGAAAAGAAGATCGCCGCGGAGCTTTCCGACGCGGCGGCAAAAGAAACGCAAGCCGAAGCGCAGCGCGCCGAGTTTCAGCGCAAGAACGAGGAGTTCGACCGGCAGCGCGCCGAGCTCTTGAAGAAGGCGACCGACGAGGCGAAGGCGGAGCGCGACCGACTCTTGGAAGAAGCACGGAAGGCGGCGGACGCGCTGACCGGCAAGCGACAAGAGGCAATGAGAATCGAGGCCGTCAACCTGGATCAAGCCATTCGCCGTCGCGCCCAGGAGGAAGTGTTTGCCATTGCGCGAAAGGCGCTGACCGACCTCGCGACGACGAGCTTGGACGCGCGCATGACCGAGGTCTTCCTTCGTCGCTTTCGGGATATGGACGGTCGAGCGAAGGCAGCGCTGGGCGAGGCGGCCAAGAAGGGCCCCGACCCCGCTCTGGTGCGCAGCGCGTTCGAGCTTCCTCCCGAGCAGCGCGCCGCCGTCCAGGATGCGCTGAACCGCGCGTTCTCGGCGGACGTCCGCATCCGGTTCGACACCGCACCGGACCTCGTCAGCGGGATCGATTCTGACGGCCGGGGGGCATAAGGTGGGCTGGAGCATCGCCGACTATTTGGGGTCCTTGGAAGCGGCGGTCGCCGAGCTCTTGAAGGGTACCGACGCGAGAGACGCACCGGCGCCCAAGCCGGACGCGAAGGGATTGGGTGCGGATGCCTCGCGCGAGCCTCGGCCGAAGGCGGAGGCCAAGGCCGAGGCCAACGCCAGCGCGGAGCCCAGAACGGAAGCCAAGGCGGAGTCGAAACCGATCGCCCCAATCGAGGCTCGAAGCCCGTGAGCGGCGCTCCCGAAAGCCTGCAGACGGTGTTCGACGGCGCCTTCGCGAGCCTGACCCGAGCGCGCGCGAGCTTCACGCCCGAGCTCACGGCGCGTGAGGTCGGCGCGATCACCGCGGTGTCCACCGGAATCGCCAAGGTATCGGGCCTTCCGGGCGTGGGCTTCGACGAGCTGCTGAAGTTTCCGGGCGGGGTTTTCGGCATTGCTTTCAACGTGGACGAGGACGAAATCGGCGTCGTTTTGCTCGGCGATTTTTCGCACCTGAGTGCGGGAGACGAAGTAGAGCGCACGGGCCGCGTCATGGATGTGTCGGTGGGCGACGGATTGATGGGGCGCGTGATCGACCCGCTCGGTCGGCCGCTCGACGGCAAAGGCCCCGTTGTCTCGGCCGAACGGCTGCCCATCGAGCGTGCGGCAACGCCCATCATGGACCGGGCCCCGGTCACGGTGCCCCTTCAGACCGGCATCAAAGTCATCGACGCGCTCATTCCGATCGGGCGCGGCCAGCGCGAGCTTATCTTGGGCGACCGGCAGACCGGAAAGACGACGATCGCGACGGACACGATCCTCAATCAGCGCGGTCAGAACGTCGCGTGCGTCTACTGCGCTGTAGGTCAGCGCGCTTCCGCAGTGGCGAAGACGGTGGCCAGCCTGAGGGAAAAGGGGGCGCTGGAGTACACCGTCGTGGTCGTCTCCGAGGGAAACGATCCGCCGGGTCTCGCGTACATTGCCCCGTATGCCGCAACGAGCATCGCAGAGCACTTCATGGGCGCCGGCCGCGACGTTCTCATCGTCTACGACGACCTGACGCAGCACGCGCGGGCCTATCGCGAAATTTCGCTCCTGCTTCGCCGTCCACCCGGGCGCGAAGCGTTCCCAGGCGACATCTTCTACATCCACTCGCGCATGCTCGAGCGAGCGACGCGTTTGCGCGCCGAGCTGGGCGGCGGCTCGCTCACAGCGTTGCCCATCATCGAGACCGAGGCACAGGACATCTCCGCGTACATTCCCACGAACCTGATTTCGATTACCGACGGGCAGATCTACCTCTCGCCGTCGCTGTTCGAGCTCGGCGTGCTGCCCGCGGTAGATGTCGCCAAATCGGTGTCGCGCGTCGGCGGGCAGGCCCAGCGTGCGGCCTATCGTGCGGTGGCGGGCGACCTGAAGCTCGCCTACGCGCAGTTCGAGGAGCTCGAAACGTTTGCCCGCTTCGGCGCCCGCGTCGACGACGACACGCGCAAGGTGATCGAGCACGGCCGGCGAATCCGCGCCTGCCTCAAACAGCCGCAGCTTTCCCCCGTGTCCGTGTCCGCGCAGATTGGCATTCTCCTAGCTCTGACCGCAGGCCTCTTCGACCGAGTACCGCTCGATCGAATGACCGAAGCCGAGCACGCCGTGCAGCAAGCGGCGGCCGGCATTCCCGCCGCGGTATCCGCACGATTGGAGACGGCCGACCGGTTGAGCGCCGAGGATCGCAACGCCATCGTCGCAATCGCTAGGCAAGCGCTCGTGCCTTTCGAGCACGACGCGAAACCGGCTGACGCGTCGCATTCGATCGCGAGCGTCGCAGGGAAACCATGAGCGACACGCTGGCCAGCTTGGGTCGCAAAATAGGCAGCGCCGGGGATCTCCAGTCCGTCGTGCGAACGATGAAGGCAATCGCCGCGTCGAACATCGGACAATACGAGAGATCCGTTCGCTCCCTCTCGGAGTACTACCGGACCGTAGAGCTCGGGTTGGGGGTCTGCTTTCGAGAGAGCGCGCCGTCGGCCGCTCCCCTCGCGCGAACTCGGCAATCGAAGTCGATGGTCGCGGTCGTATTCGGATCGGATCAGGGGCTCGTCGGCCGGTTCAACGAGACGGTGGCCGACGAAGCACTGAACGCCCTCCACGCCTTCGGAGGGAAAGCTGACATTTGGGCGGTCGGCGAGCGTGTTCATGCACACCTCTCGGACTCGGACTTGCCGCTGACGGGGCTCTTCGCCGTTCCGAACTCGGTCCGGGCCATCGCTCCGCTCGTCGGACAGATTCTCGTCGAAAACGAGGCGCGCCACGGCCTGAGCGAGGGCGTCGAACTCCACCTCTTTTACAACCGCTCCACGTCCGGCGCAGGGTACGAACCTGTTCGACAGCGACTGCTCCCGCTCGACGCGGACTGGCAACGCAAGCTTGTGGCAATACCCTGGCCGACCAAGCAGCTTCCCGAGATCGTAGGCGGGGGCGCCGCTACGCTGCGCGCGCTCATTCGCGAATATCTCTTCGTCTCGCTCTTTCGGGCTTGCGCGGAATCGCTCGCGAGCGAGAACGCCAGTCGCCTGGCAGCCATGGATCGAGCGGAAAAAAACATCGACGACCTGCTGGAGACGCTCCACGGCCTTTTCCATCGTCTCCGGCAGAGCGGGATCGACGAGGAGCTGTTCGACGTCGTCGCCGGCTTCGAAGCGCTGTCGAAGCGGCCCCCGAGCCAGGGAATTCAAGGATCGTAGACGAGCAGCAAGTTCGTCCCATGAGCGCAGAGCGGGCTCGGCCAGGTTCTCCGCGGTGTCGCGCGGTACGAATCGTCACTGACGAGCGGCCCACCGGCTACCCTCCGAGTCATGCCGGAGGCCGCTCCAAGCGAATCCGTGAAGCGCATGCTGCCGTGGCTCGTCGCGGTGGCGTTCTTCATGGAGTCGCTCGACACGACCATCCTGAACACCGCGCTTCCCGCCATGGCGGCCGCGCTGCACGTGGTGCCGCTCAGCATGAAGTCCGTGCTCACGAGCTACACGCTGAGCCTGGCGGTCTTCATTCCGGTGAGCGGGTGGGTCGCCGATCGCTTCGGGACACGCCGCGTCTTCTCTTTCGCGATAGGCCTTTTCACATTGGGTTCGCTTCTTTGCGGTCTCTCCAGCGATCTTCATGTCCTGGTCGCCTGCCGCATACTCCAGGGCTGCGGAGGGGCGATGATGGTCCCCGTAGGCCGGCTGACGATGGTTCACGCCTTCGCCAGGTCGGAGCTGGTGCGCGCCATGAGCTTCGTCGCCATCCCCGGCCTGATTGGTCCGATGATTGGCCCGCTGGCCGGTGGACTCATCGTCGGCTTTTTTCACTGGCGGGTGATCTTCTTCGTAAACCTCCCCATCGGGGCCGTCGGTCTCTTCCTCGTCTTCCGCCATCTGCCCGACTACCGGGCCGCCAAGACGGACGCACTCGACTGGACGGGGCTGGCCCTATTTGGGTCCGGCGTCGCGCTGCTGTCCTACGTCTTGGAGGTCTTCGGAGAGCACACGTTGCGCCCAGGACAGATTCTCGCCCTCTCCGCCCTCGCGACCGCGCTGCTCCTCGGCTACGGATGGCACGCGAGCCAGTCGTCGCACCCCCTATTGCGGCTCGGACTATTTCGCATTCGGACCCTTCGAATCGCGGTCACCGGCAGCTTCGTGACCCGTCTCGGCGTCGGCGGGATGCCGTTTCTCCTGCCGCTTCTCTACCAGGTCGGCCTGGGTTACTCGGCGATCCAATCCGGGCTGCTCATCCTGCCCCAGTCGGTCGCCGCCATCAGCCTCAAGGCGAGCATGCCGCGGATCCTGACGAGGTTCGGCTACCGTCGCGTGCTCCTGGCCAACACGATCTCTCTCGGGCTGCTCATTGTCCTCTTCGCGACGATCGGATCGGGCACGCCCGTCCTGGTCATCGGCCTCCAGGCAGTGGCCTTCGGGTTCCTCTCGTCGCTCCAGTTCACGTGCATGAATACGCTCGTGTACGCCGATGTTCCGCCCCCGGACGAAAGCATGGCGAGCACCATTGCGAGCACGATGCAGCAGATGTCCATGAGCTTTGGCGTGGCCGCCGCTTCCCTCGCGACCGCGGTCTTCATTCCAGACCGATTCCGCTCCAGCCCCGCGGAAATGATCCACGGCATCCATCTGGCGTTCCTCCTTCTCGGAGGCCTAACGGTGATATCGGCCCTCGTCTTCGGCGGGCTGCGACCGGAAGACGGCGATAGCGTCAGCCGGCATAAAGTAGCGCCCTCGCCTTTGTAAAGGGTGAGAGGCGAGCACGGCGAGACTCGTCCAAGCCTGCCCAGCGCTGAAGATTCGGCGCCATGGCCTTCGGAAAGTGTCAGGGATGTCCTGTCCAGGTACCCCGGGACCTTGGCGACGCGTCATCTCTTCTTGGCGATGCGACATTTCTTCTTGGCAACGCGTCATCTCTTCTTGGCGACGCGACATTTCTTCTTGGCAACGAGTCATCTCTTCTTGGCGACGCGACATTTCTTCTTGGCAACGAGTCATCTCTTCTTGGCGATGCGACATTTCTTCTTGGCAACGAGTCATCTCTTCTTGGCGATGCGACATTTCTTCTTGGCGACGCCACATTTCTTCTTGGCAACGCGACATTTCTTCTTGGCGACGCGACATTTCTTCTTGGCGACGCCACATTTCTTCTTGGCAACGCGTCATCTCTTCTTGGCGACGCCACATTTCCTCTTGGCAACGCGTCATCTCTTCTTGGCGACGCCACATCTCTTCTTGGCAACGCGTCATCTCTTCTTGGCGACGCCACATCTCTTCTTGGCAACGCGTCATCTCTTCTTGGCGACGCCACATCTCTCGCGGCGTGTTGAACCGGTTGTCCAGGTAACACTTTAGACCGAGACCCTAGGTGACACTTTCCGCCCCTTCGTGGACGCGGTCCGGGAGGTCGGTGGCCATCGTCCGGTCGAAGTGGAGGCACTGTCTTGTCTTTGGGAAGCGATGACGGCTGACAGGGTCGTCGGTTCGTGTCCGGGTGTCGTCGTTGCCGTAGTCTTCCGTGTCACTCTCCGGGGCTGAAGGTCTCTGAATCCAATACAATCGGTAGTCGTTGTCTCCATGGGTAAGGGGATGGGGCAAGCCAAGAGAGCAAGGCCGAGCAGGTGGCGATCCGAGGGGGGGCGGGGGGGAGACTGGCAACTTGTGAGCAGGTCTGTGGAGGACCTCAGCCCACGCGTTGAAGGCGAGCGCGCTTGTCTCGGACGTGCATCTCGGCCAGTAGCATGGGGCCGTAGTAGAGTTCCCACGTGTCATCGTCGATCGGCTCTAGCCCCACGGGCTGACCTGCCAACGCCTGGGTGAGCTTGTGGGTTCCGAAGAACGTCAGCCGCCCTGACCCGTCGATGCGACGCACGGTCATCGAAGACGGGTAGACCGGCGCCTGCAGCTTATGGGGCAGAGAGCGCGCGGACGTGCAGTAGCGCGAAGACGGGGGTCTCTGCCCGAGCGCTTCATGAGGTCGCTCATCGTTGAAGACCGCGCGGAAGCGATCGAAGATCCGTTGCTGTTCAACCATCGAGGGGCTCGGCGGGTTGGCCGTCTCTTGCTTGAGGGTCTTGTGCATTCGTTCGTGTCGGCCATTCTGTTGGGGTTGGCCCGGTTCGATGCGTTCGGGCACGATTCCAAGCTGGATCCACCAGATCGACAACCGCGAGAGACCTCCGACCGCGACGCTCGCGAAGGGCGGTCCGTTGTCGGAACGCATCCGTAGAGGCAGTCCGAATTCGGCGAAGGCGCGCTCGAACTGAGCCTTCACGGGCTCGAACTTCGGCTCGACGAGCCCCTCGCACTTGAGCAAGTAGCGCGAGTGCTGGTCGGTCACCGTCAGCGGGTAGCAGCGCGTCTTGTCGCCGAGCTCGAAGTGGCCCTTGAAGTCGACGCACCAGGTCTCGTTTGCGTGACTGACGGGGCCCAAAGGATCGACACTCATCGGGACGCGAATGCGTCGTCGTCGAGGCCGGATCAACCCGCGGTCGCTGAGCTTGTCTCCGATCGTGCTCGCCGCCGGCCACGCACGATTGGGCTGCGTCTGCTCGAGCCATGCCTTGAGTTTCTTCGGTCCCCAGTAGGGGTGCTCCTTGCGAGCGGCGACGATGATATCCACGAGCGTCTCGGGAATTCGATCCGGGTGGCTTGCCGCCAACGGTTGGCGATTGAGTAAGGACTTGTCCTGTTCCTGTTCGAAGCGCGCGACCCACTTGTATCCAGTCTTGCGGCTGATCCCGTGCTGCCGACAGAGTGCCGCAAAGCTCTCGTCGGACTCGTTGACCTGCGTCAAAAAACTCATGCGCTCTTTCACCAGACAGATCTCTTTCCAGGGCACGCGGGCCTCCGCCGCCACCCCTGCCTGTAACCGGGCTCCCTGTCACCCAAGGTCCCGGTCTGATCTGTCACCCAAGGTCCCGGTCTAAAGTGTCACCCAGGCTCCCGGTCTGTACCGCGGACCGAGGCGGACGGTGTTCGCCTCGGCCTTTTTCCCGGCCCCCCGGCGGATGCCACACCGCGGCGACGGCGAGAGCCCCTGTCGGGTCCTCCCCGCCCCGCACGGGCACCGGAGAAGGGGCTCGGGGGCTCTGCCCCAGTTAGGGTGACGATCCCGCCGGAAGAACGACGATTGCGACCCTACGATTGTTCGCACGGCCCTCTGGAGACGCGTTGTCCGCGATCGGGCGCGTGAGACCGAAGCCTTGTGCAGTGATGCGGTCTGCCGCGATCCCCCGGGAAACGAGGTAGTCTCGGACTGACTGCGCTCGCCGCTGGGAGAGATCCTGGTTGTACGAAGCCTCCCCTTGCGAATCGGTATGTCCTTCTACGACGATTTTCGATTCCGCGTCCTGCTTGGTGAGTGCGGCGGCCACCTCGTCGAGCTTCGCCTGCGCGCCCGGCAATAGGTCCGCGCGGTTCGTGACGAAGAGAACGCTTCCGGAAAGTGTGATGACCATGCCGCGCGCCTCTTGCTTCACCGACGCGAACGCCGCGAGGTCTGCGGCCGCCTGGGCCGCGCGCTTGTCAGCCGCTTCGCGACGCTCGCGCTCGGTCTGGAGCTGCTGATTCTGATCCTGAAGCACCTGTCCCTGCATCGCGATCTGCGCGTTCGCGCGACCGAGCTTCGCCGAAGTGGCCTGCACGGTCGCCGTTTCCGCCTCGTGCATTCTGTTCAGCGTCTGCGCCTGCTGCTGAGCGGCTTGAAGGGCCGTTCCGCGAGCCTCCGCAATTTCGGCGCGCCGCGTGGCGACGTAGGCCAAGTCGATGGTCGCGGGACTCGCCCCGGTTGCGACGAACGACTGCTCCGCGGCGTCGAGCGAGTCGCTGGCCGCGTGCACGTCGGCGGGATCGAAGGTCGCGGCGACGCCGCGGCTGGTGCGCGCGTACGTGGCGCGGGCGGTGACGAGATCTTCGGGCGGCAGCGTCGCGGCGCAGCCGGCGATGCTCGCGATCGCGACGACAATGGCGATATTTCGAATCGTTTTCATTGCTGGGCCCCTTGGTTCGCGTTCACGGTTCTCTGGTTGTTCGACTGGGTTATCGCGCTTTGCGCTTCGACCTTTGCGTTCTCCTCGCGCGTCAGTGCGATCGCGAGCTCGGCATCGGACTTTGCGCGGACGAGTAGCCGGTCGGCCTTCTCGTTGTCGCCGTCGCGGATGGCGGCGTTCGCTTGGATGATCTGGTCGTGCGCAAGCTGCAGGTGCAGCTGCGCCTTCGGCTGATTGGCGGCACCCACCTCCGAAGCGGCGCGCTCCGCCGACTGGGCGTCGGCCAAATGCTGCGCCGGAGGCGGGAAGACCGTTGCACATCCGAGGATGAGCGAGGACGCCGAGCCAAGAAGAAGCATTGCTGTTTTCATCGGGAGGGTCTCCGTTCCGCGTAATGATTTCTGAGGCTCATCTTTGCGAGCCAGTCCGTGCCAAGGGCGCGGTAGAGGCGCCCAGGGGCCAACTTGAGGCCGTCTGCAACTCGATGCCACGTCCTGGCGATCGGGCTCCAATTCATGATTTCCTGCTTTCGTTTCGTTCGAAACGCGCTGTCGTCCGCGTTTCGTTTGGCGGCAGGCGCAGTGCAAGGACGGAGCCGAGCCGCCGACGGGGGGTTTTTCCAGGCGATTCCCGCTGTGCCGCACCGCTGGACGAATCGCGCATTCGCGGAATGCCAACCTCCGGTCAATTAACCAATGACCCAAAAGCGGCCGAAGGTCTCGGCGCGCGGATTGCTGCCTTGCGGGCCTGTAGACCATTGCACGACACGTTGGCCGGCTTCTTGAAGATGGCCGTCCAATGGCAACCGTCGAACCGGGTCACCTTATTGACACGAAGCCTCAGCGGGAAGAGACGAGGGCAAAGTCGCTTGCCCGTCACGGCAGCATCCGTCGCGTCCTCGTTTGCCTCGATCGCTCTTCGTTCTCGGACGTCGCGCTCCGGCATGCGGTCTCGCTCGCCAAGACGTTCGACAGCGCCGTCACGCTCGTCTACGTACTCGAGCCGGCCCACGAGACAGCTGTTTTGCGCGCCACCGACGCGTGCAGCTGGGAGGTTGCCCGAAAGGAAGCCGGGGCGTACCTCGAGCGACTCGGAGCCGAGACCACCCGAGCCTCTGGCCTGCGCGTCGACTTGAGGCTGGAGCAAGGGCACCCCGCGGAGCGCATCAGTTCGCTTGTCCGAGAACTCGGCGCCGATCTCATCGTACTCGGGAGCCACGGCGAGGACGGCGTCACGGCATGGAACCTCGGCAGCACCGCCCAGCAGGTGCTGGCGGCGGCGCGAGCGTCGGTCCTGGTCGCGCGCTCGGCGACTCTCGCGCCCAATCAATGTCTCGCGCCCAATCAATGGGAGCCGAAGCGGATCCTCTTGCCGCTCGACGGCTCGCTCCGCGCGGAGAGCGTCCTGCCGACTGCCGCGCGCATCGCAAAGGCACACGGCGCAGAGATCGTTCTTACCCACGTGGTCGCAGAGCCTTGTGCGAGCGCGATGCTGCGCGCCAACGACGACCTCGTCGCCGCGCGAGGTCTGGCGACGCGCCTCGAGGTGAGCGCCGCCCGATACCTCGAAAACATTCGCGACCAACTCGGTCGCGAGGGCCACCTCGTCCGGGCGATCGTCCTTCGGCGCGCCGACACGCGGCAGTCGCTTCTCGACGTCGCGCGCAGAGAGGCTGTTGATCTCGTGGTGCTTTCGGCGCATGGAGACACGTGCAATCCTGCGCGCTCGTTTGGGAGCGTGACGGCCTACCTGCTCGCGCACCTGTCGCTCCCACTCCTCGTTCTGCAAGATCTCCCGGCGGAGACCGGACAGCCGCGAGACCAGAGCGCTCCGGAGCTACGCGCGAGCTTCACGGCGGGTGAAGCTTGACGGCAGCGGTCATCGACCAGTTGCAAGGATACGCAGTCGAGGCCGAGCTCCTCGAGCAAAATGCACGCACGCTCGCCGAAGCGCACTGGGAAATTCGCCACCCGCTCCGCAGAGTGGTCGACTTTCTCGACGCGCCGATCATCGAGCGTTCCCTCGCGCAAGCAAAGCTGCGGCTGGCCGCCGACCAGTACAAGGACCCTGCCCTCCGCAAACCCGCCGAGTGGTTTCTCGACAACTATTACCTGATACGTCGCGTGGCACGGCAGGTCGCCCAGGAGTTTCCGCGCGGCTTCGTGCAGCGCCTGCCGGTGCTGGCAAGCGGGCCTGCGACCGGGCTTCCGAGGCTCCATGCGCTCGCTCGTGCGCTCGTCGTGGGCAAGACCATCGCGGTCGATGCGGCGGTTCTGCAGCGATTCATTCACGCCTATCAAGAGGTCTCGCCGCTAACCATCGCAGAGCTGTGGGCGCTGCCGATGATGCTGCGGATCGCGGTTCTCGACGGACTCGTTCGCTGTCTGCACGAGCTGCGCGTCGTGGACGGCGGGATCGGAACGGCGGCCGATCTCGTCGATCCGGCGGGGGGCGTGGAGCAGTCGGTCCGCGCGCTCCGCCTTCTCGCGGACCTCGACTGGAGCACGTTCTTCGAGAAGAACAGTCGCGTCGAGGCGATCCTGTGCGAAGACCCGGCGCACGTCTACGCGCACATGGACTTCGCCACCTGCGACGCGTACCGCAAGGCGGTCGAGGAACTCGCCTGGGCGACCGCCGAGCCCGAACCCGATGTGGCGGCGCGCGCCGTTAAGCTCGCCCGCGCCGGCGCGCCGGACGGACGACGCGGACACGTCGGCTTTTACCTCGTCGGCGAAGGCCGCGCCCTTCTCGAGGACGAAATCCGCTACCGGCCCGTGGGGCTCGAGCTTCTTCGGCGTCGCCTGCGGAGGTGGCCGACGCTCGCGTATCTGCTGCCGATCGCGGTCGCGACCGCGGCACCTCTTCTCCTCGTGGGCGGGTATGCCGCACGCGCCGGGGGAGGCCCGTTTGCGATTGGAGTGGCGGTCGTGCTCGCGCTCGTACCGGCGTCCGTCTTTGCGGTGGCGCTCGTGCAGTGGGCGTTCGCCCGGGTTCTTCCGCCCCGCGTTTTGCCGAAGCTGGACTTCTCGAAGGGGCTGCCCGACGACGCGCGTACCCTCGTGGTCATGCCGACTCTTCTGGGGCACGCCACCGACGTCGAAGAGATGCTGCGTCAAATCGAACGCCACCAGATCACCAACCCGGACCCGAGGCTGCAGTTTGCCCTGCTCACCGACGACGTCGACTCTCCGACCGAGCCGAACAGCAATACGCTGCGCGAGGCGGCGGCCCGTGGAATCGCGGGGCTCAACGAGAAGCACGGTACGAAAGGGGCCGGGCCGTTTCACCTCCTGCACCGCGAGCCCCGCTGGAATCCCTCCGAGCGGCGCTTTATGGGATGGGAGCGCAAGCGCGGCAAGCTCGAGGAGCTCAATCGGCTACTGCGCGGCGACGAGAGCACGAGCTACACGCCCCACGTCGGCGACCCCAAGGGGCTCGAGCGGATCCGCTACGTCATTACTCTCGATATCGACACCGAGCTTCCGATGGGTAGCGCGCGTCGATTGGTGGGGCTTCTCGCCCATCCGCTGAACCGCGCCATTTTCGACGACGCAACCGGACAGGTCGTCTCCGGATACACGATCATTCAGCCGCGCATCGAGACGTCGCCTGCGACTTCGCGGCGCACACTCTTCTCGAAGATCTATGCGGGGGACGTCGGGTTCGACATTTATACGCACGCGGTCTCCGATGCGTACCAAGACCTCTTCGGGACGGGGATCTACGTCGGCAAAGGCATCTACGACGTCGACGCGTTCGTGCGCAGCCTCGAAGGCCGAGTCCCGGAAAACGCGATCGCCAGCCACGATCTGTTCGAAGGGGTCCATGCGCGGACCGCGCTGGCGAGCGATGTCGTCTTGTTCGAAGACTATCCGGTCCACTACGCCGCGTACGCGCGTCGTATGCACCGATGGCTGCGAGGCGACTGGCAGCTCGTGCCCTGGCTCTTTCCCTGGGTTCCCTCGGCGCGCACGACGGCCCTTCCCAATCCGCTGGCGCTCATCGATCGCTGGAAGATCGTCGACAACTTGCGACGCAGTCTCGCAAAGCCCATGTTGCTTCTGCTTCTCGTCGCGAGCTGGACCGCGCTACCCGGCGACCCGCGCGTGTGGACGCTGGGGATCATTTTCGTGGCGCTCGCGCCGATGCTTCACTCGGTCGCGACGGGCCGGCGGCGCCGGGCTGCCAATCTCGCGCGCGGAGCGCTGGAGCTGTCGTTTCTCGCCTACGAGGCGTCGGTGGTTGTCGACGCAGTGGCGCGCGTGCTCGTGCGGATGTTCGTCACGCGCAAGCATCTGCTCCAGTGGACGAGCGCCGCGAATACGGCTCGTGGGCTCGGAGGGCGCTCGCCGCGTTTTCTCTTGTGGCGCGAGATGTTCTGGTCGCCCCTTCTGTCGGCAACCGCGGGTGCGCTCGTTGCCCTCACCCGACCTTCGGCGCTCGTCGTCGCGTGGCCCTTTTTGATCGTTTGGCTCGTCGCTCCCGAGCTGGCTCGCTGGTTGAGCCTGGCAGTCTCCGTCGGCGGCGCGCCGCTCGGGCCCGACGACGTTCGCCGACTGCGCCTCGTGTCGCGAAAAACGTGGCTCTTCTTCGAGACGTTCGTAGGGCCGGGCGACCAGTGGCTCCCGGTCGACAACCATCAAGAGGCCCCGCAAGAACAGACGGCGCATCGAACGTCGCCGACCAACATCGGAATGATGCTCCTGTCGACGCTCGCTGCGTACGACCGCGGTTACCTCGGCCCGAGCGAGCTGTCTCTGCGTTTGAAGAGCGCGTTCGACAGCATCGCACGACTGAGCCACTACCAGGGTCACCTCCTCAATTGGTACGAGACCAGAAACCTCCAGCCGCTCCTTCCGCGATACGTCTCGACGGTCGACAGTGGCAACTTCGCCGGGTGCCTGCTGGCTCTCGAGCAGGGCTGCAAACAGATCGCGCGCGCGCCGGTGGTGCGCGCCGAAGCGTGGGACGGACTCACCGATTCGCTCGATCTCCTCGACGGCGTGATCGAGTCCACGATGGGCGGCTCGGCAACGTCGCTGCGTCTGGTCGTGGCTGGGATGCGCCGATCCATGGAGCGGGGGCGTCTGGCTCCGAGCGCGGCTCACGCCACGCTTCGGTCGCTATGCGGCGAGAGCTCGAAAGAGCTCGATCGCGAGCTTCTCAGCCTGCTCGACACCGGGGCTCTGCGCCACGACGTCGACGCTCTCCGCGGAATCCGCACGTGGATGGGCCGCCTCCACCACCAGCTCCAAGAAATGCGTCGCGAGCTCGAAGAGCTGCTTCCCTGGCTCGCATGGGACGACGAGCCGGGCGCCGAAGGCTTGGAGCTCCCGAACGTGGTGAGGCTGGACGAGATACCCGCCGCCGCGCAAAAGGTTTGTGCCGCGCTCGAAGAACGGGCGCGCGCGCAGAGCCGTGAATGCTCCCCAGAGATCGAAGCGTCGACACGTCGGCTCCGCGAGACATGCCGCACGGCCCAGGCGAGCGCCGAGGCACTGCGCCGCGGTTTGCTGGACGTCGCCACGCGCGCGGCAACGGAAGTCGGCGGAATGGACTTTCGACTCCTTTTCGATGGAGGCCGCGGACTCTTCTCGATCGGCTTCAACGTCACTCTCGATCAGGTCGACCCGCACCACTACGATCTCTTGGCCTCGGAGGCCCGCCTGGCGAGCTACGTCGCGATCATCAAGCGTGAGGTACCCGAGGCCCATTGGTACGCGCTCGGCAGGCCGATGACGCGCGTCGAGGGGAGCCCGGTGCTGCTCTCCTGGGGCGGGACGATGTTCGAGTACCTGATGCCCAGCCTGCTCATGCGAAGCCGTGAAGGAACGCTCATCGCGCAGAGCTGCGAGCTCGCCGTGCGGGCGCAGATCGCCCACGCGGAGGAGACGGGAGGCGCGTGGGGAGTCTCCGAGTCCGCCTACGACAGGCTCGACGCCCATCAGACGTACCAATATCGCTCGTTCGGGGTACCGGGTCTCGGCTTCAAGCGGGGCCTCGAGGACGATCGGGTCGTCGCTCCGTACGCTTCGGCCCTTGCCGTATCGATCCGGCCTCGGGCGGTCCTCGACAACATCGTGAAGCTCGAATCGATGGGAGTGCTCGGCGCGTACGGCTTTTTCGAGTCAGTCGACTTCCATCCCGACCGCGCCCAGCCGGGGCAGCCGTACTCGGTCGTGCGATTGTACATGGCCCACCATCAGGGGATGTTGCTCGTCGCGCTCGACAACTTTCTGAGCCGGCAAGTCATGGTCGACCGGTTCCATGCGAACCCTTCGGTCGAGGCCGGCGAGACTCTGCTGAACGAGCGAGCGCCCACCCGGGCTCCTCCAGAATGGCCCCTCGCGGAGAGTACGGAGACGGCACGCGCGGACGCCGAGGCGAGGCCGCCCAGCGCCCCGGCCCCCTGGTCACCGCGCAGCGACGGCCGCCCCCAGGCCTTCGTGCTCAGCAATGGCAAGCTAACGAGTTTGGTCACGCACTCGGGAGCCGGGGGCCTGTCGTGGCAAGGGCTCGCGCTCACGAGCTACGCGCGCGATCCCACGCGCGACGGCGACGGACTATGGATTTATCTCCGCGACGAAGCGAACGGTCGGGTCTGGCCTGCCGTATCCGACGACGGGCGCACGACGTTCGCGATGCACAAAGCGGAGTTTCACCGCCGTGACCAGGGGATTTCGGTTCACGTCAGCGTCGCCGTCGCGCCGGCCGATGACGTGGAAGTGCGACAGATGACGCTCCACAACGAGACGAATCGTCGCCGACGCCTCACGGTGGCGACCGCGGCGGAACCTGTGCTGCTCGCGGCGGGGCAGGCGGCTAGGCACCCGGCTTTTGCTCGAATGTTCGTCGAAAGCGAGTTCGTAGCCGACCTCGACGCGTTGATCTTCGCGAGGCGGCTGCGCTCCGCCGACGAGGAGCCGGCCGTTCTGGTCCACTGCCTGGTGCACGAAGACGCCGCCGTGAGCCTGTCGGGCTACGAGACGGATCGGGCTGCCTTCTTCGGGCGGTGCGCGACGGCCGAGGCGCCGCAGTCGCTTGCGAACCGGCGCGGAGGCCTCCACGGACGGACCGGAGCGGTGATCGATCCAGTCATGAGCCTGATGGCCTGCGTGGATTTGAAAGCGAAAGGAACGGCCACCCTCGCTTTTGTCACGACCGTCGGCCGTTCGCGCGCCGCGGCGCTGGACTTGGCGCGCCGCTACCGGTCGCTGCACGCGGTACGCTGGGCGTTCCTCGACGCCGAGCGGGGCAGCATGCGGCGGCTGCAGCGCGCGCGGCTCGACCCGGAGACTCTGCCTGCCGTTCAGCGGCTGCTGTCGGCCCTTCTCTTCGGAGATCGCGCCCTGCGCGCCCCGCCGGACGTGATCACCGCCGGGCGACCGTCCCGGAATCGCCTGTGGGGACGCGGGATCTCCGGCGACGATCCCGTCCTGCTCGTGCGCATTCACAACGCGCAAGCGCCCCTGCTCGGTGAAGTCGTCGCGGCGCACAGATACCTCCGCTCCTGCGGCGTCCATGTGGAGGTTCTTCTCTTTGACGAGCAGGCGACCGGCTACATCTCGGAGGGGGCGGGAACGGTGCGAGGCGCGCTGGCCGAATGCGACGCCGCCGACTGCCTCAATCGCCGCGGAGGTATCTTCGTCGTGCCCGCCGACCAGCTTTCGGACGACGAGCGTCGTCATCTCGAGGCGAGCGCGCGGGTCTTGCTCGACACCCGCGATGGCTCGCTCTCGGCGTCCCTGGAGAAGACGATCGAGGCGCGCCCTCGCCTGCCTCGGTTCGAGCCCGTTCTGGCCGACGACGGCGTCGCGCGTCCCATCCGGCGCCCCGAGCTGAGTTTCGACAACGGCACGGGTGGCTTCTCGAAGGACGGGAGCGAATACGTCGTCGTGGTCGGGCCATCCACGACGACCCCCGCTCCTTGGTGCAATGTCCTGGCGAACCCGGAGTTCGGCTGCCTGGTGAGCGAGTCGTCGCTCGGATGTACGTGGTCGCTCAACAGCGGCGAGAACCGCTTGACGCCGTGGCGCAACGATCCGGTCTTCGACAGGCCGTCCGAAGCGCTCTACCTTCGGGACGAAGAGACGGCCGCCGTCTGGTCGCCGACGCCGCTTCCCGCGGGCCGCGATGCGGAGACGCTCGTGCGTCACGGCGCCGGATACACGGTCTACTCCCGCGAGAGTCACGGGCTCGTGCAAACCCTCACGATTCTCGTTCCGCCCGACGCGGCCCTGAAGATTGCGCGCCTGACGCTGAGAAACACCCTTGCGCGACATCGCCGAATCACTGGGACGTATTACGCAGAGTGGACGCTCGGCGCGCTTCGCGAGGAGCAGCAGCCGTACATCACGTCCGAATTCGAACGACCCGACGCATGCCTTCTCGCGACTTGCTACTGGAATGCCGAGTTCGCGGGACGGGTCGCATTTCTCGCATCGGCGGCGAAAGTTCACGGCTTCACGGCCGATCGCACGGAGTTCCTGGGGCCTCGCGGCGACTACGCGCGGCCGGAGGCGCTCGAGCGCTGGGGGCTCTCCGGGCGCACGGAGGCCGGGATCGATCCGTGCGCCGCGCTGCAGGTCCACCTGGAGCTCGCGCCCGGAGAAGAGATCGAGACGCACTTCATCCTCGGACAGGCCTCGGATCGAGCGAAGGCGCTGCAGCTCATACGACGCTTCCGCGATCCGACAATCGTCGACGCTTCCTTGAGTTCGTTGGGCGCGTTCTGGGACGGCATCCTCGGAAACGTTCGCGTGAAGACTCCCGAGCCGGCCATGGACATCCTGCTCAACCGCTGGCTGCTGTACCAGAGCACCGCGGCGCGGCTGTTCGGGCGCACGGCCTTCTATCAGTCGAGCGGTGCGTTCGGGTTTCGCGACCAACTGCAGGACGTCATGGCACTCCTGCACGCGGCTCCCGAAAGGGCACGCGCCCACATCTTGGAAGCGGCGGCCCATCAATTCGAAGAGGGCGACGTGCTGCACTGGTGGCATCCGCCGTCGGGACGAGGGGTGCGAACGCGATGTTCGGACGATCTCGTGTGGCTGCCCTTCGTTGCCGCCGAGTACGTCCTCGCGACCGGTGACGTCGACGTCTTGTCGGAGACGGCGCCGTTTCTCGCGGGCGAACCGCTCCGGCGCGAAGAGCACGACCGCTACGCGCAGTTCGAGGGCGCGCCGCGGGTGGCGTCTCTCCTCGAGCACTGCCGGCGGGCGCTCGAACGCGCTGCGACCCAAGGCAGGCACGGGCTTCCGCTGATGGGCGACGGCGACTGGAACGACGGGATGAACCGCGTCGGATCCGCCGGCCGGGGCGAGAGCGTGTGGCTGGCCTGGTTTCTCTACGCGACGATGAATCGCTTCGCTTCGCTTTGCGATCGAATGAACGAGCCCGCCGAAGCGACGGAGTGGCGGAGCAGAGCGGAGCTGCTGAAAGGAAAGGTCGACTCGAGCGCGTGGGACGGCGCTTGGTATCTGCGCGCATTCCACGACGATGGTTCGACGCTCGGCTCGGCCGCTTCGCGCGAGTGCCGGATCGACTCGATCGCACAGTCTTGGGGCGTGCTCTCGATGGGCGCCGACCCCGCGAAGTCGAGCGCCGCGCTCCGGGCGGCCGACGATTCGCTCGTGCGCGAAGAAGACCGGCTCGTCCTCCTTCTTTGGCCCCCGTTCGACAGTACCCTGCACGATCCCGGGTACATTCGTGCGTACCCTCCTGGAGTGCGCGAAAATGGCGGCCAATACACGCACGCCGCCACGTGGCTCGGGTGGGCGTGGGCCGCCGAGGGGGACGGTGATCGCGCCGCACGCATCTTCCGCCTCATCAACCCGATCCTCGCCACGCAGACGAGCGCGCAGGTGACTCGCTACCGCGTCGAGCCGTATGTCCTGGCCGGCGACGTCTATTCGTGTGCACCGTGGACCGGTCGCGGCGGGTGGACGTGGTACACGGGCGCGGCGGCGTGGGCGTGGCGCTTGGGCATAGAGGGGATTCTCGGCCTCCGGAAAGAAGACGGGCATCTCCGGGTCGACCCGTGCATCCCGCGCGATTGGAAGAGGTTCGAAGCGTGGGTTCGCATGGGCGGCGCGCAGATCCACATCGTCGTCGACAATCCCGACTTGGTGAGCAAAGGGATCGCGGCATTCGCAGTCGACAGCGTACCCGTCGCCGGCAATCGCGTCTGCGTCGCCCCCGGTACGACCGGCGTGGTCGAAGTCCGCGTGCGGCTCGGTCCCCCGGCGGCATAGGGGCGAGCCGAGCCGGTAGCGGCTGTCCGCGCCCTTGCCCCGCTTATCGTCCTCGGTCGTCCGTCGTTTGCGCGAGTCGAGCCGGGCCATCGATGAGGGCACCTATGGGGCTGCTTTTGGTGATCACGCGCAGGTCGGGCGCAGGAGCGGGCGGCGCGGAGGGCAGTCGAACGCGCGTTGCGGGAGCGGGAACGCCCGAGGAGACCGCCGACGGCGTCGCCGACGACCCGTTGGCGACGTGCTCCGCGACGAGAGTCCCGCCGACCACTGCGGTCAATAGAGCAAGCGCGGGGGCTACCCAGCGCGTTCGCGACGCGTGCCTTCTCCGTGCGAGCGCGACCGAAACGGTCGGAACGACGGCGGGCCGAGAGTCGCGCGCCGCGCAAAGCGCAGACCAGAACGCACGGGCGTCCGGGTACCGGAAGCGCGGACTCAGGGCGACCGCGCGACCCACGACGCGCTCCACTTCGTCGCTGACGTCGCCGCCGAGCGTGCGAGGCGTGGGCCGCGCCTCGGGGTTCCACGCCGAAAGCGCGAGCGCCGCGACCGTCTCGCCCTGCCGCGGAGTGCGCCCGGTCACGATCTCGACAAACACGAGGGCGAGGGCGAAGACGTCTGTCCATGGCCCAGTGGCGCCAGGTTCGCCCTGCCGTCCGGGGCCCGGCAGAAACTGCTCAGGCGCGGCATAGCCGGGCGTGAAAAGTTGCCGGACGCCCGATTCTCGCCGTGGCTCGTCGACCGTGCCGATCACTTTGGCGCCGCCGAAGTCGATGAGCTTGCAGGCCGAACCGTCCATCGCCGCGTGCGCGAGCATGAACACGTTGCCCGGCTTGATGTCGCGATGGACAATCCGGCGTTCGTGCGCGAGGGAAAGGGCCCGGGCGACCGGGTCGAGTAGCTCGATGGCCTGCGCCACGGTTCGAGGCGGAGATCCGCGCTCGCGCTCCCGCGCCAGCACGATGTCGAGCGTCTCGCCTTCGAGCCATTCGAGCACCAGGAACGGGACCCACTCGCCGTTTCCGCTGATAACCGACCCCACGTCACGGGCCTGACGAACCGCCGCTCCCCGCTCGGACAAATCCGTGAGGAGTGCGCCTTCGCTCACGAAGGCCTCGAGCCAATGGTGTCGCTCGTTCTCGGCGAGCGTCGGAAATCGGAAGGCTTTGATTGCGACGGGGTGTCTCCAAATGCGGTGATACGCGCGATACACCACGGAGAAATCGCTGTCGGCGATCAACTCTCGAACGTCGTATTTTCCCGCGAGAGTCGTCCCCGCGAGTCCGAGGGGATCGTTCAATGAAACCATCGCGGGTACTGTCCGTACCAAAAGCAAAGGTCGTGCTCACGAGCTTGCGACGATGTTCGCGAGGAGCGCGACGGATGTGGCTGGATGGCAGCGCCGATCTCGTTGGCAGAAGCCGCAGGTGGCCTTCGACAAATGCGAAAACCGGGCGTTGGATCGACGGCAGCGAGTGGGGGGGGCCGACAATCCGATCGCGCCTTGTCGGGTGCCCCGAGTATTGCAGTAGCAAGTCGCATGATGACGCTCGTCCTTTTCGCCTCGCTGATGCCGATGGCTCTCGCACTCGTTCTGGACGGACTGCACCGACGCGCGGCTCGCGCTCGTTCCGTTCGTCTTGAAGGGGCAGGCCAGGGTTTCTGAGATTCGGATGGCCGTCGCCGTACGCTTCTTGGCACCCTCGGCTGTGGCGCATTGCCGCGCGCGACGCCGTCCACGCTGTCGGGGCGTCCGCGCCGCCACGAGTCCTTGTCAGCCGTCACACGCTCTTCTGTTCGTGTAGTCGTTTGCAATCGTCCGAATCGAATTCAGCCTGAATGGCTTTTCGATCGAAACGTTGGCAATCTCGTCGAGGAACGTGCGCGAACGCGCAGAGAATGCACCGCCGGTCATGAAGACGATGCGCCGAGCGATGTCCGGCGAAGACGATAAGAGTGACTCATAAAAATCCATCCCCGACAGATTGGGCATCATCAGGTCGCAGAAAATGACGTCGTAAATCTCCCCCCGCGAGATTCGCACGAGGGCTCGATTCGCATCGGTCTCGACGACCACGTCGTGTTCGGATCCGAGCATTCGGGCGATGGCCTCCCCGATGGCCCGTTCGTCGTCGATGACCAGGACTTTGCCCGGCCGCGGTGCACGCTGAGACGGGCGCTCGGCCGACTTCGAGCGGACAACGCCGCTTCGTGCCGGAGGCAAAGCCACCCGAAAGGTCGCCCCCTTGCCGAGAACGCTCTCGACGGTGATCTCGCCGCCCCACGAGACGATGAGGTTGTGGCAGATGGCGAGGCCGAGCCCCGTCCCGGCGCCGATGGGTTTGGTCGTGAAGAATGCATCGAAAATGTGAGGAAGGACATCCGCCGGGATCCCAGGGCCGGAATCGTGAACTTCGACGACGGCGCGTCCACCGGCGTCCACCATGGTCCGAATGCGGATCTCGTTGTCCTCCGCGCGTCCTTCCCCGATGGCCTGCGCCGCGTTCACAATCAGGTTCGTGAGAACCTGGGCGAGTTGCCCGGGGCTGCCCTCGACGAAGGGGGTCGTATCGTATTCCTTGCGCACTTGGGCGTGATGCCGAACGGTGCTTGCGGTCATCTTGATCGCCGATTCGATGACGTCGGGCAGGTCGATGAGCTCGGTCGAAACGACGTCCGACCGGGAGAACGTCTTCAAATCGTCGACGACCCCCCTCACCTTCTCGTTGCCCAGGCTTGCGTCATGAAGGGCACTGGCAATCGCGTCGAGCCGTTCGATGCCCCACTGGACAGTCGGCTTATCGGCGGACTCTTGCCCCAATGAGCGAAGCACACCGAGCACGTTCTTCAGCTCCTCCAGAGAGAAGGCGACGTTGGCGATGACGTAAGAGAGGGGGTTATTAATTTCATGACCCACGCCCGCGACCATCATTCCAATCGAAGCGAGCCTCTCGGTCTGCGCCAACCGCTGTTCGAGCTTCCGACGTTCGGTCACGTCCCGAAAGACGATGACGGCACCGACGACTCTGCTGTTGTCGTCCACGATAGGCGATATGCTATCTTCGATGACGAAACTGCGGCCACTTCGATCGACGAGAGACGTATTGACCGGAAGCGGGACATGCACATTCGTCGTCATGGCTGTCCAAAGCGGATTGTCCACACGCTTGCCCGATTGATCGACGAGGCGAAGCACCTCGTCGATCGGGCGTCCGAGGGCGTCGCCGCTACGGTACCCGGTGAGAGCTTCCGCAACCTGATTCATGAACGCGACGGCGCCGTGCAGATTGGTCGCGATGACCGCGTCGCCCACGGAGCGTAGGACAATCTCGAACCAGCGCTCGGGCAGCTTGAGCTTGAACTCTGGCTCTGCAACCGGCGGAAACGAACTGACTGACCTTCGGAGCATTCCTGATTCCCCCTTCGAGGCGTCGCATCGCAAGCTCGTGCGGCAGGGCTCAGCGCGCCCTCATTTGGCGGGGCATCATTTTTCGGCCTTCGGTGCGAAGCGTGTTCCGAAACGCGCAGAGATCTTGGCCCAAGTCTCGGCGCTGACGGCGCTTCGTGGAAGCACTTTGCCCATCGTCAGCTGCATCGCGCTGTGCACTCGGCGAACACCGTTATTCGGCGCGGCCAAATCGATGTACTCGTCTCCGTCGCCCAGCCGCGCCTCAGCTTCCGCCGAACTCACGCGGGCGACTTCGTCATCGGAAAGCAGCTTCAGAATTTGATCGCGGCTCTCGTAGTCGATCTTCTCTTGGTGGCTCATAGGGAATTGTCTCGGCTGCAAGGCTCGGTCCACCGGCGCGAACGACGGCCGGAGCGCTGGAGCCTCGGCGCGGCGCGGGTTCGTCACCGTGTCGGACGTTGCACGGATTCGCGCGCCAAATCCGATCGCTGCCGATTCCGATGGGCAGCGTTGCTGCTTCGCGCGCCGCCGACGTCGAACAGGCCGTCCCGTTCCAGGAAACGCGGACGGCCCGGTTCGGGCCCGGCGTGCCTCGCTTCAGCATTGTTATTTTGCCTCGGCGAATTGCGTCGGGGCTCGCCCATCAGGCCTTTCTCGCGCAGTCGGACCGCCATGAATGGGGCGCCAACTCTTCAACGCGCCTCGGGCCGCGTTGGCACGAAGCCTGCCCTTATCGCTGCTCCAATTCGGCGCACTCTTGGTAGCCTCGGTCGATTCTGGCCGGCGGAGGTGAGATCGGTGAGCGCTCCCGCGGCGGGAAGAAAACGTGAATCTACAATGACCCGAAGGGCATGAGGGCGCCGTCGCACGGATTCGTGTCGAAGTGCGCCCTCGTGCCCACGTGCGTCTTGTCCCCCGCGTTTGCCGGCGGGTGCGCGACGATTTCCCCGAAATGAACAGCCCATCGACTCCGTGTCGATCTGCGGGGCGAAGGGGCTCGACGCGTCGGACGTCGAAGCCGAGCTGGGCACGCAGGCCAGCCCCAAGTTCCTCGGGGTCTTTCGCGGTGTCGTGTACGACTACGAGCGGTTCAGCGCCATACGGCTACAGCGCGATCTCGCGCGGGTGGAGCGCTACTACCAATCGCGCGGGTACTACAGCGCCCATTCGCGTGTGGGGCGGGTCGTTGAAACCGGCGATCGCCACGTGAGCATCGAGATTGTCGTGGACGAGGGGCGTCCGACCGTCGCTCGAACTCTGGCGTTCACCGGCATGGAGGCCCTCCCCTCCGCTACGCGAGCCGCGGTCCGACGCGCCGCCGAGACCGCCGAGCCGATCGGGCTTCCTTTCCAGGAGCAAGCGGTCGAGACCTGCCAAGCCGACGTGCGCAAGGTGCTGACCGAGCGGGGCTATGCGTTCACGACCGTCCGGTGCGATACCAACGTCGACATCATTCACTTCGTCGCCGACACGACCGTGGTGATCACTCCCGGCGACATCGCCACGTTCGGACCCATCGCCATCCAAGGGCTCGACCCCGACCACGCCGGGTTCCCGCGGATTTCCGAGGCGCCGTTGAGGCGAGCGATCGAGATTGTCCCAGGGGAACCCTACTCCACCGCCCGTTTGGACGCGGCCACATCGGCGCTCCTCGAGCTCGGTATCTTCTCGGCCGTTACGATTTCCCCGGATCTGTCCCATCCGGAAACCCGCGCGGTCCCGCTCACGGTCCGCGTCGAGCCGAGCAAGCTGCGCGCGCTGCGGCTCGGCGCCGGACTCGAGTTCGACGAGATTAAATCCGAGATTCAGCTGATCGCTGGGTGGGAGGACCACGACTTTCTCGGCGGTTTGCGCGACTTCTCCGTCGACTTCCGCCCGGGAGTGGTCCTCTATCCGACGCGGGTCAATAACCTCGTCGCCCCCGAGAACCCATTTCCGGAGGAGAAGCTTCGCCTCCAGCTCCGACAGCCTGGGTTCCTCGAGGCCCGTACTCAAGGGTTCATTCGACCCGAGTTCAATGTCTATCCGCTGCTCGTTTCGACCAATCCGAGCGCCTCGGACCCTGTCGTCGGATACCGCGAGATCAAGGGCGCGGTCGGCGTCGACCGAACCTTCTTCAAGCGGCTCTACGTCAACGTGAGCTACCAGGCCCAGGTCGAGAGTCCCTTCAGCTACAAGGCCCCGCTCGATCCGAGCCTCGGGACGCTGGTCATCCTCTACCCCGAGCTCATCGCTCGTCTCGACTACCGTGACAATCGCGATCATCCGCACGCCGGCTTCTACCTGGCCAACGATCTGCAGGTCGCGGGTGGGATCTTCCGCGGCCCCCGCGACGTCCGCGTCCAGCCGGAAGCGGTCGTCTACCTCCCCGTCGCTCGCAACCTGACCTTCGCGACGCGCGCGTCCATCGGGTTGCTCATTTCGTCGAACTACGGCGGCGTGGTCCAAAATCACATCAACGACGCCGTCACCCCAGCGAACCGGCAGGCGCGCGTCGCCGACATCGAGACAGTGCTCTTCCGCGGGTTCTTCTCGGGGGGACCCAATTCCAATCGCGGGTATCCGCTCCGTGGGGTCGCACCGAACGGGATCGTCCCTTTTCTCAATCCATCGACGGCATCGCAGCAGGTCGCCGCGGGATGCAATTCGGCGTCGACGGGCGGCTACGCCGCGCTCGGGAGCAACTGCTCGGTCCCAATCGGGGGCTTTACGCTTTGGGAGTTTTCCAACGAGCTCCGATTCGACGTGAAGGGGCCCCTCTGGGGCGCGACGTTTTGCGACATGGGCGACGTTTCCCCCCATGAGCTCGGGCAGCCGCAAGCCATTCGCCTCGACCATCTGCATCTCTCCTGTGGGCTCGGCGCCCGCTACGACACCCCGCTCGGTCCGATCCGGCTGGATATCGGCTACCGCATCCAGCCGCTGCAGGTGCTCGGCTACGCGAACGAAACGGCGGCCTACCACGCCGATCCCTCGAATGGCCTGCAGCCGACGTTCTTCGGCGGCTCCTCCCTGGGGTCGGGCATCCCAATCGCGTTGGCGATTGGCATCGGGGAAGCCTACTGAGTATGACCGCCGTCGTGCCCGGGACGCGATGGCGTCGCGCCGCACGATTCGCCGTCGCGGCACTCGCAGCGGGCGCGGGGCTGGTTGCGGCGATCGCCATCGCGGCGGCCCTTCTGGCCGATCTGCCGAGTTCGCGGCGGTTCGTGGTGCACGAGGTCAACCGGGTGCTCGAGCCGCTCTTCAAGGGGCGACTCAGGATCGAGCGCATCGGGAGTTTGCGCCTCGATGGGGTCGCCGGCGTCGACGCGACCGTGATCGCCCCTGATGGCACGACCGTGATCGAGGCGCACGGCTTGTCCGGGCGCGTGGCGCCGATGGCGATCCTCCTCTCCTTCATCCGGCACCGCGAACTTCGAATCGACGTTCTGGACGCCAGCGCGCACTATGTGGACGTCGATCTCGACACCGATCCGTCGGGCGTACTGAAGCTCGAGGCCGCTTTTCTGCCGGCGCATCCGTCGCCCGAATCCACCGTCCCCCATGGCCTGCGTGTTTGCGTCGCCTTGCCTGACACCACGACGCAGCATGCCCACGTCCACGGGCACATCTCGCGCGCCCCGACGCTCGATGCGGACGTAGACGGGCTCAAGGGATCGGTCGCCGTATCGCCGGAGGAAGTCGCCGTCGACGTGGCTCGCGGACAGTTGACGACGCGGGCAATGCCCGGGGGTGCCAATCCACGGGGCAACCTGTCCGGCCACTTCGCGCTCTCCTTGAAGAGTGCGCCCCGGCCCGTTGCCGCCGATGTGTTCTTTGCCGGCGACGTCGGGGGCATTCCCAGCACGGCCACCGGCTCGCTGCGAGGAGACCGGCTCGACGCCGTCCTCGACGTGCCCGAGGTCTCGCCCGACAAGGTTCGCGCGCTCGTATCGCAGGCGCCGGTCTACGAATCCATCGCGGTCCATGTGGAAGCGCACGGGCCACTGACCGCCTTTCCGGTTACGGCCCACGCCGCACTGGGGTCTGCTCGAGTCGACGCGCAGGGCACCATCGGGCTGGCACCAGTGCTGACGGCCTCGGTCGCCATCGATGTGCGCGACCTGGATCTCCGAGCTCTTGCGCCCACCGCCCCGCCGTCGGCGCTCGCTCTGCACGCCGATGTCCGCGCCGACGCGAGTGCCGACGGCCGGGTCTCGGGCACCTTTGCCCTCGACGTGCCCGCCGTGGGGCACGTGGCCGACCAGTCCATTCCGGTTGCCGCATTTCAAGGCCACTTCCGGCACGAAGCGGGCGATGCAGACGGTGAGGCGATCCTCGACGGAAGGGTATCCGAGCCTGGCGCGCCGACGATGATCCATGCCGAGGCGCGCATCGGACCTTCCGCGGCGGTGGTGCAGTTCGCCGCAAGCAGCGAGATCGAGCGGCTCGCCGACGTGCGGCGAGTGGGCGGCCTCGGTCCGGGGCAAGCTCGCGTGCGAATCGCGGGGAGCGTGACGCTCTCCGGGTCACCTACGCTCGACGCGCAGGTGGAATCGAGTGCAACGGGACTCCGCTACGCGGGCGTCCGGCTCGATCGCGCGAAGCTTGCGGCGCATGCCTCCGGGCCGCTGTCGTCGCCGACCTTCACGGCGACGCTCGACGTCTCGCGGAACGGGGCGGCGCTCCGGGCGATCGTGGACCAAATGCGCATTGCGGACGGTCGACTCGACCTGCTCGGAATCTCGATCGCGGGGCTAGGGGGGACCGCAGAGGGCTCGCTACGCGTTCGACCCGATGGGTTCCGTTTGCACTGCGACTCGAAGGGGATCGATGTCGCGCGGTTGGGGTACCTGCTGGGGATGGAGGGCACGCTCCGTGAAGGGCGCGTGGTCTTTGCGGCAGATCTCTCTCAGGCACCCAACGGGGCCGTGGGGACAATCGATCTCGATGCGCGCCACGTGAGCATCGGTCCGACGGACGGGGCGAGCGGCCACCTCGCCGCGTCGATCGACGGACGCACCCTTGCCGGCTCGATGATCGCCGCGGCCACCGGGGTCGGGAGCGTGGTCGCAAAGACCCTCGGTGTGACCCTGGCTGGAACGGGCCCCCTGTCGGTCGAATCGTTGCGGCGCGCGTGGGGAACCATCGAGATGGACGGGCGGGTGGAGCTGGCGAGCTTGCGCGCTTGGCTTCCCCCTGGCGCGACACCCTTAGGCAAATATGTGAGCGGCACCCTGGCGCTTCATGGCCACGTCGAGCGCGCGGAGGCGGAATCGCTCCCGAACGTGACGGTCACACTCAAGACATCCGACCTCGTTCTTTCTTCGCAGAGCGCCGCGCCCGGGGACGCGATCGCCTCCGCGCTTCGTCCGCGGACCGCCGGGTTCGACGTGCAGATCGACGCCACGGCGAACGGCCCGACCGGACACGCCGCGCTCGCGATGCAATTGCTCGACAAGGAGGGGCCTCTCGCCTCCATCGTTGCGAAGAGTGACCATGTCCCGTACTCACGGCTCCTCGCGTCGAAGGCGGCCGCGCTCGCATGGATGATACGGACTCCGTTCTCGGCGCTCCTCACGGTGCCTTCGCGGTCCATCGCCCACTGGCCCGACGTCTTTCGGCCAAACCTGGCATCGGGGGACGTGCAAGGTTCGGTGGCGATCGAAGGCACGTGCCTGGAGCCGAGACTCAAAGTAGCCCTGCAGGCGCACTCGCTTCAATTCGGCGGCTCACCGTTCGTTGAACTTCTCGATGTAGAGGCGAACGCGACCTACCAAGGCGCCGTCGCCGACGTGGCGGTCGATGCCAGCGCCCTCGGGAGGAAGCTTCTGCACGCGAGCGGCAGGCTGCACACGAGCGCGTGGGATCTGATAGCGCGCGGGAGCGAAACCCGTTCGTGGGACGCCGACGCCGTGATGGCTCTCGAGCATTTTCCCCTCTCGTCCCTCGGGGCGCTCGCAGACCGGCAGGTCTCGGGGAAAGTCAGCGGGCGGCTGACGCTCATCGGACTGCACCACGACGCCCGCGCAAGCGCGGACCTCGAAATCGAAGGGTTGCGAGTAGGACAAGTCCCGTACGGCTCGGGTACGGCGACCGCCGGGTTCGAGGGGCACAACCTGGACGCGCGGGTGCGCCTGGCGCAAGCCGACAGCTTCGTGAGCGCGCGATTGGACGCGAGCATGCGATGGGGGGCGAGGCTCGTGCCCGCGGCGGATCCGCAAGGGTTGATGCAGGTATCCTTTCAGGCAAAGCGCTTTCGCGCCGCGCTCATCCAGCCATTTGTGCAGGCGGCATTCGACGAGCTCGACGGTCTTATCGACGCCGACGTGAAGATCGCGATTCCGGCGAACAAGGCGGCGGAGATGACGGGCTCGATCGAGCTACGCGACGGAGTCGTCGAACCCATCGCCCTCGAACAGGAATTTCGGGCCGTGAATGCGAAAGCGAGCTTCACGGCGGACGCGGTCCGACTCGAGAGCCTTTCGTCGCAAAGTGCCGGAGGCAAGCTGACCGCTTCGGGCGTCGTGCACCTGGGGGGCGCCGACGTGGTGGCGGCCGAGGGCCGGGTGAACATCGCGAAAGGGGACGCCATGAACCTCGAAGTACAGGGATCGCGCCTTGGAAACGTGTACGGAACGTTCGAGCTCAAAGCGACCCCCTCCGCCGATCGCAAGACGCTGGCTCTGCAGCTGGAGGTACCTTCCCTTCACGTCGAATTGCCGGACGCTACACCCCACTCGGTTCAGGAGCTCGTCGGGCCACCGAAGCAGGTTCACGTGGGTGTCTACCTGTCGCCCGGACGCTTCGTCGCACTTCCAATCGATTCCGACAGCGCCGGCGTGGTCGCCGCCAAGGCACCGAGTCGGCCGCTCTCGGTTTTGGTGACTCTGGGGCGCGACGTCGAGATCCAGAGGGGCACGGATCTCAAGGTGCTTCTCGACGGAGCGGTCACCGCGACGTTCGGGCGAGCAACTCGTGCCAATGGTCAGATCCGACTCGTCAGCGGGAAGCTCGAAGTGCAGGGCAAGAGCTTCGAAATCACGGCGGGCACGGTCACGTTCGTGGGCGACCCGGCCAACCCCATCGTCAAAGTGACCGCGGAGTGGACCGCGGCGGAGGGGACGCGCGTCTTTGCGGACTACCTCGGGCCCCTCAAAACGGGGAGGGTCACGCTGCGATCCGAACCGGCCCGGTCGCAGAACGAAATCGTGGCGCTCATCTTGTTCGGCGTGGCCGACGGATCCGAGTCGACGCCGTACGCTGGCGCTCAGTCCGATGCCGCCATGAAGGCGGGGGTGACCGCGGGTGGACTCGCGACGGGGGGGCTCAGCAGCGGCATCGACAAGCTCACGGGATTGGACATCACCGCGAAGATCGACACAAGCCAAGCGATCGCGAGGCCCGAGGTGGCGGTCCAAATCGCAAGAAACATTTCGCTCGAGCTCGCGATCGTGCTCGGCATTCCGCCGCCGGGCACGAATCCAGACACGACCTACGCTACCATCGACTGGCGCTTTCTGAAGAGCTGGTCGATCGAGACGACGGTCGGGAACCTGGGGAGCGCGATCGCCGACATCGTATGGCGGCATATGTACTGACGGCCGAAAGTTCTTCGGGCACCTCGATACGGTCGAAGCCCTCCTCGACGGAGCGAGCGTTCGGGCCGTCCTCGAAGTGAAGAACATTTACGGCGGCACCGTCCTCGACGCGACGGTGTGGGGCGCACGCAACGTCAAGAGACACATTGACCGCTTGCCGGTCATTCGGAAACTCATCGCCGCGGGAGCCAACGTCGACGAAGTTGGCCCGCGCCCCGTCGATGTTCCCGCGATCGAAGCGGTCCTCGTCGCCGCCACGGATACGAAATAGGCTTTCCCTGCCGCGCCGCTACCGCCGCACCCGCGCGGGCGGCCTGGATGCTCCGGCTTCGCCTACCCTCTCGCGCCGGTCTTCACGTTCGCCGTCCCGTCGGCGCTCGCCGTCTTTCTGTCGGAATGAGCCTCCGGCGTCGTCTTCTTCTGCGGGTCGGCGTTGTCCCAGTATCTGGGACGGTCGTAATAATCCAAGAGCGTCGCCTCGTACTCGCGGTTGACGGCGGCCTCCGCGTCCCACGACGGACTCTCTTTCACCGCTTTCCGATCGACGTCGAGGTAAATCTTTCTATCGTCCCAGCTCACACCGCTCGTCCACGTCGGCGCCACGAGCACCTTCTTGCCGAGCCACCAGTTGCTCGTATCCACGACTAGATACCGCACTTGCCAGGTCTCGTCGTCGACGATGAAATCTACGACGTGACCGACCGCGCCGTCGGTCCCTTGGATGTGGTACCCGCGGATCTCGCGAATGCTGCGGAGGTGGACGTCCCCGGGCGGTCCCTCACCCTGCTCTGGCTGCGCCTGTCCCCTTTCGTCGCCGACGAGGGCGACCGGCGAGATGCCCGTACCCCAGAGGCCTGTACTGCCCCAGTAATACTGCGCGCCGTAATACTGATGATAGTCTCGCTCGTGCTGGCGCGATACCGGCTTTTCTACATCGATGCTCGGGCTGGCCTTGATCTTGTCCATCGTGAGCGCAACGTGAAATCGACGCGACGGCCAATCGGCCTCGCGAAAGAAAATGGGCGAGACGAGCACCTGCCTGCCGTCGAAGACGACTCCCGTTCCGATGACCAGATACCGGATTGTCCAGTGCTCGTCGTCCACGAGAAAGTCGACGACACTGCCGAGATCGCCGTCGATCGCCGCCACTGTGTACCGTTCGAGGTCCTTCAAGCTTCGTAGCATGCGCATGCCCCTTCTCGTGATTAGGTCGAGTTGACAGATTGGGACGCGATGAGTTCGTCTCCTCCCGCGAGAGACGTCGGGGAGTCTTTCCGCGACGATACCTCGGTGCCGAACGACACGCAGAACGTAACCGCACCCGCGGTGACCGTCACGTCGGCGCCAATCACCCGCAGCCCGAGCGACTTCGCGGACTCGAGCGCAGCGGGCAGGGCGAACGTGTGGCTCAGCGTCTTGCCGAAGTTCCAGGAAAGCTCCACGTGTTTCTTTGCGAGCTCTTCGTTGACCAAGGGAATCAATCGGCTCTCGAGCGCGGCGGGAAGCAGGGCGACGTCGGCTCGCTCGATCTGGAGTTCGAACACCAGTGCATCGGCCCCGTTGCGCACCGCGACGCCGGGCGCGATCCGCAGGACCAGCGAGCGCATCGTCGCGGGGACGGTCATCCCCAGGATGGGCCACTCCAGCGTCCCGCTGCAGCTCACCAAGATTCCGCTCTTCGGCGTGAGCGCCACCGAGATTGGTCCTTCGAGAGCCAGGCCCCCACTTTCGCCGAGGCGAATCTTCAACGGAACGAATTGATCGAGGACCGCGCAAAGATCGTCGCGCGAGACGGTTGCTTCGAGCTGCATGCGCTCTATTTTAGAGGCAACATTCGGGCCTGCCGCGCCGACACCAACGCCCGCTCCCGACCCCTTTCCGCGAACTCCCTCTGAGAATTTCCGCACCCTCGCCCGAGCCGAGCGCTCGCACGTTGCCAAGCGGCGCGCAGGCGAAACGCGAACCGACAAAGCCACGATCCCCGAATGGCCTGCGAATGGCCTGATTTCGTCGGGCACGATCCATGCGTCGCCATGCGGGGCCCGGTCAAGGTGGTGCTCGCCGGGTTTTCTGACGACGCCTCGAATGATTCGCAACCATCGCGAGCCGCTCTCGCCGCGGCGAACGTCTGTCGGCCTATTCGCCGCGGTCGTGGGCCTGATCGCGTCCGTGGGTCCGAGTCCCGACGCTCTCGCGTCGGACCCGCTGAACTCGAGCGATCGCCCGACCCGAGACGCCAACTCCGATCCTCAGGCGCACGGCGAATTCAATCTGCTCCCCGTTGCGGGTGGAACCACGGACATCGGTATAGGGGGCGGCTACTTCATGGGGTACGCGCGCGTGAGCCGCGAATACACGCCGTACGAATGGAACATCGAATCGGCCGGGTTCGTCACCTTCGCGCCGGGCACCAACGGTGGGCCCGTAATCGTGCCTTATCAAGACTTTTACTTGAAGCTCTCGGTTCCGAGATTTCTCTCCAAGATCGAGCTCGAAGTGCGACCGGCCTACAGCTGGGAGTCGACACTTCGCTACTTCGGCTTTGGCAATGCCTCTTCGGCGTCCCTTCCCGCGGGCGCTACGAACAAGTACTTCGAGTATGGGCGAATCCACCCGGAGGTCGACCTCGACCTCCGGTGGCGCTTTTTCGATCACGTCGTTGGACGGACAGGAATGAGGTACGTTCAAAACTGGTTCCAGGTGGCCGGAAACTCGAAGCTCGCGAGCGATTTGGCCTCGGGAAGTCCGGAGGTGAAGCGCTTGCTTGGTTCCACGGCCTCGAGCGGCGTGGCGCTCTTCAACTACGGGCTGCAATTTGACAATCGAGACAACAATGTCTCGACTCATGTCGGCACTTTCGATTCATTCGACGTCCAGTTGAGCCCCAAAGGAACATCGTGGCTCCCGTACCAGTACCTCGAAGCGACTGCCGACATCCGCTTCTTCATCCCTTTGTGGAAGCCCCGGATCACCCTCGCCGGTCGCATCGTAGGAGACCTCCTCTACGGAGATCCGCCTTTTTATGCGCTTTCATGTTTCGAAGATACCTACGCGGTCGGCGGTCTCAATGGGGTCCGGGGGGTGCCCGGGCAGCGCTATTATGGCAAGATCAAGACCCTTGGAAATCTCGAGCTGAGGAGCGAGATCGCGTCGTTTCACATGCTGGGCAAGAGCATGGTCTTCGGTGCGGTTGCATTTCTGGACGGTGGGAGAGTCTGGGCCGACACGAGTTTTCAGCCGTCTCTGGACGGCCGCGCCGTCGGGCTGAAGTATGGAGTGGGCGGCGGCTTGCGCTTGCAATCCGGGTCCGCATTCGTGCTCCGCGCGGACTTGGCCTGGTCGCCCGACGCGACCCCGGTTGGGGGCTATGTTGCCGCCGGCCAGATGTTTTGACTCAGCGCGGACGGTCGGCACCCTCGGATCGAAGCTCGGCGGTCGTCGCGTCGGCGACCGCATCGACCGCTTCCGCGAGGGCACCCGCGAGGGCTTCTACGAGGGCATAGGGCGCCGCGCTGGTGTTCGTCTCGGAGATGGGGCGCTCTCTTGTAATCACGCGCGAAAGAAGCACTTCGCGCTCGTCGGAAAGCGAAAAGGCGAGGGTCACGCGCCCGGTGTGAGCGGGCGTGACGACTTCCTCGAACGCCGCGACATCCACGGCGAGCGTCGTGGCCGGCCCCGAAAGCACCTGACGAACGCCCCGCGCGTTGAATAGAGCGCGCGCGATCGCTCGCCGGACATAAACCCCCGGACTCTCGGTCCACAAGCGCTCTTCGTAGAAGCGGATTTCGTACATCGAATCGCGGTGCACGACCCTCCGGTCCATGTACTCGGCGGCCCGCACAGGGCCCAGGCGAAGCTCCAGCTCGCCCGCTGGTGAGACCTCTGCGCCGCGCTTCGGCGTCAACTCTGGACTGTAGTATCGGGGTTCGATGGGTTCGCTCTTGGAAAGGAGTGCACATGCGGGCGCGAGCGTCAGGCAGAAGAGCACAATCGCGGTGGCTCGGGCCGTCATCGCGCAGCCTTGCTCCGGCCTTTGATCAGCATGTCGGGATCTCGGTCGAGCTGCTCTCCAAGCCGCTGGATGGCGGCGGTGGCGCCCTGGACGCCCCGCAGGGTCTCCTCGAGCTGAGGGCCGAGGCCGATCGCGCTTCGGGCCACGTCGCCGACCGCGTCCGCGGCCCGCTCGGCGCCCGCCACGACTCCGCGTTTGCTCTGGATCCGGTCGAGCAGATCGGTAACGCGCCCGAGAGCACCGGTCATGGACGTCAATGTCTCCTGCGCCCGTATCGAGAGCCTCGCCGTATCGACTTTTCGAACCGCGCCCCGCACTTCGTCGATTGCGAGGTTTGCATTGATGAGCGTGCGCTTCGTCTGTTCGGGCAGGTGCTTGTCGTCGATTTCTGTCAGAATGCCGCTCATCCGTTCGAGCAGTCGGAGGACTTGATCGGCCACTTCCGGGAAGCGATCGACGGCGTGGACCACCGAGTCTTCGAGATTCTTCATCGTCGACTGAGCCGACGGAATGTAGTTTGGGGGTGTGGGGAACGGCAGCGGCACGACGGGATTGTCGGCCACGGGAAAGAAGTCGATCGAGATGAACTTCGCGGCCGTAATTCCAGAAGAGCCGAGCTGTACGCGCAAATCGGGCGGCACTCTGGTCGGGGCGTGCGAGCCCGTCGCAGCGGTCAGCGCGAGATTGCTTACTTTGTCCACTTCGAGTTCGAGAGTGACCTCGACATGGCGTCTGTCGGACGCCACGTTGATGGCGGACACATTTCCAATTCCGACGCCTCGAAACTTGACCGGCGACCCGACGTCGAGGCCCTGGACCGACTCGTCGAAGTAGGTCTCGTAAATGGCGGTCTTCCTTTGCAGGCTTCTCGCGCCCAATGCCACGACCGAGCCCATGGCGATGCTGAACCCAGCCACCACAAAGAGGCCGAGCTTCCAGTGGTTGGTCGCAGCGGCCACGACTAGGGCTCCTTCTGGGCGGCACGGTGGAAGAAGCTGCGCACTCGCGCGTCGTTGCAGTCGTCCCGGAGGATACGCGGATTGCCTGCGGCGATGATGCTCCGAGTGTCTCGGTCGAGCATGATGCACCGGGACACGATTTTGAAGATGCTCGGCAGCTCGTGGGTGACGACGACGACCGTCAGTCCGAGACTTCGGTTGAGAACCAGGACGAGGTCGTCGAGCTCGCACGAACTGACGGGATCGAGCCCCGCGGATGGCTCGTCGAGGAAGATGAGGCTCGGCTCGAGCGCCATGGCCCGCGCGATCGCGGCGCGCTTTTTCATTCCCCCGGAGAGCTCCGAAGGAAGCTTGTTCATGACTCCGGGCAACCCGACCAGGCGCAACTTCGCGCTCACGATCGCGTCGACCGCGTCCGAAGGCAGCCTCGTCCACTCGCGCAGCGGCAGTCCCACGTTCTCGCCGACCGTCATCGACCCGATGAGCGCGCCCGACTGGAACATGACACCGAATGAGGGCCTTCCGACCTGGAGCTCGGGAACGCCTACACCGCCGACGAGGACGCTGCCCTCGGCCGGCTGATCGAGCCCAATGAGAGCGCGGAGCATTGTCGACTTGCCGCATCCGCTGCGCCCGAGAATGGCGAAGACGTCGCCGCGCGCCACGTCGAATGTCGCGTTCTCGAGCAGGGGCTCGTCTGCCCATCCGAGCTTGAGGCCGACGACACGAATCAATGGATCGCCGCTCATAGGTGAAACGCGTGGAACAAGACTGTGAACCCCGCGTCGAGCAGGATCAGCGTGAAAATGATCGTCACGACCGACGACGTCGTCCGCCGCCCGACACCTTCCGCCCCGCCCGTCGTCGCCAGGCCCTGCTGGCACGCGATGAGCGCGATCGCGAGTCCGAAGACGACGCTCTTGATGAGTCCAGAGTAAACGTCCCAGAGGGTGAGCGCCCTGCGCGTCTCGATGACGTAGCCACTGATGGTCAGGTCGAGGCCGAGGAGGCCGACAACCAGGCCCCCCAAAAGGCCGACCAGGTCCGCCACGAGCGTCAAGACCGGCATCACCAGGACCAATGCGAGCGCGCGGGGCAAGACGAGGTAGGGCATCGCCCCGAAGCCCATCGTTCGAAGCGCGTCGATCTCTTCGGAGACTTTCATCGACCCCAGCTCTGCCGCGAAGGCCGCGCCGGACCGGCCGCACACGACGATTGCGGTCATCAGCGGCCCGAGCTCGCGGGTGACCGAAGCGCCCACGAGATCGGCGACAAAAATGTTCGCGCCGAACTGTTTGAGCTGCACCGCACCCTGGAACGCCATGACGAAGCCGACGAGGAAATTGACGAGCGACACGATGGGCACAGCGTCCGCCCCGACCCGCTCCATCGTGGGCGTGAGATCCCTCCAGTTGGCGCTGCGCGGCGTGCGAAGCGTCGCAAGCGCCGACAGGATCGCTTGCCCGAAGAAGGCGAAAACGAGCTGCGCCTCGCCGAGGACCTCCATCGTCACGCGGCCGATCTGCGACAGAGTGCTCTCCGCCGTGTTCTTTTGGCGCGGGGGGCCGTCGACGTCGCCCCCATAAAGGTGGACGATGGCTTCTACGGGTGCGGCTGCGCCCACGAACGCCGACTGCTTGCCGATCGCTCGCAGGCGCTGTCGCGCGTAGACCAGCAGCGCCATCGCGCCGCCGTCGACCGACGTGACCCCGGAGAGATCGAAGTCGACCCGCCCGGCGGTTTGCGAGACGAGAATCTTGTTCGCATCGGACCATATGGCGACCGCTTCGCTGAGGGCGAGCCGACCGTTGACGCGGACGACGGTGACCGTCGGGGCCACGTTCGTCTCGTCGACCTCGATCGTGAAGGCCGGCGGCGCCGAAGTCATGGACTCGTTTCCACGCGCCCATCGGCCCGGGAGTCGCTTTCCGGGGGGCGCTCCATCGCTGGGCTGTATTCACCACGACGCGCGGCACGGTTGCAGGCTGCTCGATGGCGCAAGGCCCGCTGCGCGGCCGACACCTCCGCCTCGCGGCCCTTCCAGATCGCCAGAGCGGGCTCCTGGATGGCTCGGGCAAACGAAAACGCCAGCGCCCAAGGCAACCGGGATCGGAACCGCGCGTTCATTGCGCTAAGGCGTGCCGACGCGAGTTCACTTGGTTGTCCGCCCGACAGAAATGCCACGGCTGGAACGGCAGCGGGAACGCACCGAAGGAGACACTGCACGGTAGCATCCGCCGCCGCGTCGATGGACTCCTGGATCGGGCAGGACGATCCGGCAAGGACCATGTTGGGCTTCAAGATGATCCCTTCGATCACGACCCGCTGCCTGTAGAGCTGCTCGAAGAGCGCCCGCACGACCTCCTCGGTTACCGCGCGGCAGACTTCCATCGAGTGGTCGCCGTCCATCAGAACCTCGGGTTCGACGACCGCGACGAGCCCCGCCTCCTGGCACAAGGCCGCGTACCGAGCGAGAGCGTGGGTGTTCGCCTCGATACAGCCCCTGCTAGGAAGTCCGGGTCCAATGGCAATCACGGCGCGCCACTTCGCGAAGCGGGCGCCCATCCGGGAGTACTCCGCCAGTCGACCGCGCAGTCCGTCGAGGCCCTCTGTGACTTTTTCTCGGGAATGACCGGCCATGTCCTTCGCGCCGATATCCACCTTGATGCCCGGAATGATTCCCGCGTCGACGAGGGCCTTGACGAACCCGGTCCCATCGCGCGTCTGCTGGCGGATCGTCTCGTCGTACAGGATCGCACCGCCAATCGACTCCCCGAGCCCCGGAGTGCCCACGATGAGTTCGCGATATGCGCGCCGGTTCTCGAGTGTCTGCGGTATTCCCAAGCGCGCAAATCTTTTGTTGCAAGTCCCATTGCTCTCGTCCATCGCGAGCAGGCCCTTTTCGCCCGCGACCAGCGCGTGGGCCGTGTCGACGATGTCCTTCGCGTTCGCCGGGCCCGCCTTCATCGGCTCCGGGCCCCCCATCTCCAGTTGCGAACCTCCGGCAGGTCCTCTCCGTGCTGGTCGATGTAGCGCTTGTGCTCGATGAGCTTGTCCTGAACCATTTGCTTCAGGTACGCGCCCTTCGTGCCCAGCTGCGGGAGGCGGTCGATCAAGTCTTGGACAAGGTGAAAGCGATCCAGATCGTTCTGGACTCTCATGTCGAAGGCCGTCGTGATCGTGCCCTCTTCCTTGTACCCGCGGACGTGGAGGTTCCTGTTGGTTCGGCGGTACGTCAGGCGATGAACGAGCCACGGGTATCCGTGGAAGCCAAAAATGATGTGCTTGTCCTTCGTGAAGAGCGAGTCGTAGTCGGCGTCGCTGAGCCCGTGCGGGTGCTCACTCTGGGACTGGAGCTTCATCAAGTCGACGACATTGACGACACGTATCTTCAGGCTGGGCAGGTGCTCTCTCAGGATCGAGACCGCGGCGAGGACTTCGAGTGTCGGGGTGTCGCCGCAGCAGGCCATCACGGCGTCGGGCTCGGCGCCTTCGTCGTTGCTGGCCCATTGCCATATGCCAATCCCCTCCGAGCAGTGAACGACGGCGGCATCCATATTGAGCCACTGCGGAAGGGCGTGTTTGCCAGCGACGACCACGTTGACGTAGTGGCGTGTCCGCAGGCAGTGGTCGAACACCGAGAGCAGACAATTGGCGTCCGGTGGAAGGTATACCCGGACGATACTCGCTTTCTTGTTGATGACGTGGTCCAAAAACCCGGGATCTTGGTGCGTAAAGCCGTTGTGGTCCTGCTGCCAGACGTGGGACGCGAGTAGATAGTTGAGCGACGCGATCTTGCGGCGCCACGGAAGCTCCGCTGTCACTTTCAACCATTTGGCGTGCTGGCTGAACATCGAATCGACGATGCGAATGAACGCCTCGTAGCTATTGAACACGCCGTGCCGCCCGGTGAGAAGGTACCCTTCGAGCCACCCTTCGCACTGATGCTCGCTGAGCATCGAATCGAGCACGCGGCCGTCGGGCGCCAGGAATTCGTCGTTCGCGGACTCCCGGGCGTCCCACTGGCGGTCGGTGGTCTCGAACACCGCTCCGAGCAGGTTCGAGAGCGTTTCGTCGGGTCCGAAGATGCGGAAGTTTCGGTGTTCCTGGTTTAGCGCCGTCACGTCGCGGAGAAACTTGCCGAGTACGAGCGTGTCCTGGCCGTCCACGGCGCCCGGCGACGGGACGTGCACGGCGTGCGCATGGAAGTCCGGCATTCGGAGCTCGCGCAGGAGGATGCCGCCGTTGGCGTTCGGGTTGGCGCCCATCCGCCGGTACCCGGTGGGCGCGAGCGACGCCAATTCCGGGATGAGCCGGCCCGTACCGTCGAAGAGCTCCTCGGCCTTGTAGCTCTTCATCCAGCCCTCGAGCTGACTGACGTGCTCGGGGTGCCCTTCGTCTACAAGGAGAGGCACCTGATGCGCCCGAAACGTTCCTTCGATTTGGAGACCATCGACGACCTTCGGTCCGGTCCAGCCCTTCGGAGACCGAAGCACGATCATCGGCCAGCGTGGCCGGGGAGCGCCGGTCGTGGTCCGCGCGTGGCTCTGGATGCTCCGAATGTCCTCTACGACCTTGTCGAGCGTCCCCGCCATCAGCTGATGCATCGCTTCCGGCTCGCTGCCCTCGACGAAATGGGGCGACCAGCCGCATCCGCGTAAGAATTGCTCCAGCTCTTCGTGTTCGATGCGTGCGAGGACCGTAGGATTGCTGATCTTGTAGCCGTTGAGGTGCAGGATCGGCAGAACCGCTCCGTCGGTGGCCGCGTTCAGAAACTTGTTGGACTGCCACGCGGTGGCGAGCGGTCCCGTCTCGGCCTCGCCGTCGCCAATGACGCAGGCAACGAGAAGGTCCGGATTGTCGAAGGCAGCCCCGAAGGCGTGGCTGAGCGAGTACCCGAGCTCGCCGCCTTCGTGAATCGATCCGGGGGTGGTGGGCGCCACGTGGCTCGAAATGCCACCGGGAAACGAGAACTGCGTGAAAAGCTTCTTCAGCCCCGCTTCGTCCTGGCTCACGTTTGGATAGACTTCGCTATAGGTCCCCTCCAGATAGGTATTCGCGACTAGCGCCGGGCCGCCGTGACCGGGGCCCGCGATGTAGATGACGTTGAGGTCGTACTTCGTTATCACTCTGTTGAGGTGCACGTAGATGAAGTTCTGGCCGGGCGTCGTGCCCCAGTGGCCGACCACCAGCGGCTTCACGTGAGAGAGCTTGAGCGGCTCTTTCAGAAGCGGGTTGTCGTAGAGATAGATCTGTCCGACAGACAGATAGTTCGCGGCCCGCCAGTAGGCGTGCATTTTCCCGAGCTGGTCTGTCGACAGGCAATTTTCGAGCATTGTTTCTTCTCCGCAATTCAAAGGAAGCTCTCCTCCGGGTTTTCACGCTCGGCGAGCCGCCGTTGACGGTGAGTCTGCGCGCGCGACTTCGCGTGTTTGTGCTGCTGGGAGCGCGCGCATGGGCCGGCCCGTTTATCGCTGCCACAGGATTCGTTGGTCTTCGAGCGGCACCGCCACGCCGCTGAATCGGGGCACGACGCGCGCCGTGTAGTCCGCCGCCGGGCGGGTCGACGGCACGGCCGCGCTGTAGACATAGCTGCCCCCGAGGGGCGGACTTGCCCCTCGGGCGCGCTTCATCTCGTGTTGCTCTCTCTCGCCGCCCTGAACGGCACGCGCGTAGAGCTCTACGAGCACCTCGTCGGGGTTGAGGTCGTCAAACCGAATCCCGACCTCGAAGATGTGCCGGCCTTCTCGCGTCGCCACACTCACCGGACCGAACTTTATTTTCTCCCACTCGCGGTCGAGGCGCTGCTGCCAGTCGACGATTCGTTTGCCTACGGCGCCGCCGTCGGCGCGACGCAACAGATATTCCGTGGCCGCCGGAAGGTAGTGTTCCTCGGTGTATTGGCGGACGGTACGGCAGGTGGAAAACTGCGCCGTCAGCCGCGCCATGCTTTCTCGCATTCGCCCGACCCACGCGGTCGGAATGCCGTCCGGTCCCCGGTCGTAGAACTGCGGGACGACCTTCTGCTCGAGGAGCGTGTAGAGCGCATCCGCCTCGACCGCGTCCCAGGCGGGATCGTCGCCGTGCTCCTGACCATCCCCGAGAGCCCACCCCACCGCGGGCGAGTAGGCTTCCGCCCACCAGCCGTCCAATTCCGACAGGTTGATGCCTCCGTTGACCAGCACCTTCATTCCGCTCGTTCCGCTCGCCTCCCATGGCCGACGCGGCGTGTTGACCCATACGTCGACGCCCTGCACGAGGTGCTCGGTCAAGAGCATGTCGTAATCGCTCAGAAAGATGACATGGGGGCGCACTTCGAACCGTCGAATGAATGTGATCCACTCGTGAATCAGCGCCTGGCCCGCCGCGTCTTGCGGATGCGCCTTGCCCGCGATGATGAGCTGGACTGGACGCTCGCGATTGGACAGGAGCCGAAGCAGGCGCGGCGGATCGTGGAGCAGGAGGTTCGGTCTCTTGTACGTCGCGAAGCGGCGCGCGAAGCCGAGTGTCAGCGCGTGCGGGTCGAAGAGATGCTTGGCCCCCTGGACCGCTTGGGGCGCGGCTCCGGAGGCGCGGAGCTGCTGGGAAAGTCGGTCGCGTGCGTACCGTACCAGCGACTCGCGGGCTTCGGTCCGGAATTGCCACAAGACCGTGTCGGCGACGCGGCGAATCCCTTCGGACACGGTCTGAGCCGTCCCGAGCCAACGATCCTTGCCACAGGCCTTCGTCCAGAGTTCGTCGGCCGGCGCAGAGTCCCACGTGGGCATGTGCACGCCGTTGGTCACGTGACCGATCGGAACGTCTTCTTCCGGCCACCGCGAAAAGAGAGGCAAGAAGATCCGGCGGCTCACTTCTCCGTGCAGACGACTCACTCCGTTGACCGACCCGCTCCCGCGGACCGCCAGGTAGGCCATGTTGAACGCCTCGGCCGCGTCGTTTGGATCCTGGCGACCCAACGCAAGCAGATCGCGACTCCGGACGCCGAGGCTCTCCTCTGCATACGTTGCGAGGTACCGTTGAACCAGATCGGGCGAAAAGCGGTCGAAGCCGGCGGGTACCGCCGTGTGGGTCGTAAACACGTTTCCCGCACGAGTCACGGCCAAGGAGACGTCGAAGGGCTGTCCCGCCTCTTGCATGAAGCCGCGGGCGCGTTCGAGCACTGCGAGCGCGGCGTGACCTTCATTGAGGTGACAGACCTCCGGCTTTAGCCCCAGCGCCACGAGAAGACGCCAGCCGCCAATGCCGAGCACAATCTCCTGCTGCAAGCGGAGCTCTGGACCCCCGCCGTAAAGCTCGCTCGTGATCGCCCGATGCGCCGGAAGATTCGCGGCATCGTTGCTATCCAAGAGATAAAGCTTCACTCTGCCGACTTTTACCTCCCACGCACGCAGGCAGACCGCATAGCCAGGCAGGGCTACCTGCAACCGCAACCATTGGCCGTTCGCTTGACGAAGCGGAGTGATCGGTAGCTGTCCCGGATCGTTGTACGGGAAGAGGGCTTCCTGCGAGCCGTCCTGGGCGATCACTTGGCGGAAATAGCCCTGCTGCCAAAGCAGACCCACGGCGACGACCGGCACGCCCAAGTCACTGGTCGCCTTGAGCTGATCTCCGGCTACATTGCCGAGGCCGCCCGAGTAGATGGGCAACGCCTCGCTCAACATGAACTCCATGCTGAAGTAGGCAATGCACGTGAGCGCACTTTCCGGATGGGTTTCCTGAAACCACGCCGGCGCGGCCGCCCGCCGCCGCCTGATTTCAATCATGCTTTCCACGTTGTTGCGAAAGACGGGGTCGGCCCACGCGCGCTGGATCTGGTCGCGCGATACGGTCTGCAGGACGACCCATGGGTTCTGCGTCGTTTCCCATAGGCCGAGATCGAGCTGCCGCCAGACCTCGTCGGTCGCGTGATTCCAAGACCAGCGTATGTTCAGCGCGAGCTCGGCGAGAGCTTCGAACGCTTCCGAATTCGTCGGGAGACCATCGAATCTGTTCATCTGTCCTCTCTGCCTTCGTTCTTCGCTCCGACCCTCGCCTGCGCTCGAAAGGCCGTAACTTCCGGCATTGATCTCCGCCCAGGCGGCCCCCGCAGCAAGATGAGTGCCGCAGCGCGTTCCCGATCCGAGCGAGCGATCGAGTCGTTCGCCGTCGTCGATTCGCAATCTGCCAGTGCGCTTCGCAAGCACACGTCGACCGACCGCTCATGCCGAGAGCAGCACTGCCCGTCGCCCGAGGGGATGGGTCGTGTGCGAAGACGCGGGTGCGCGACGGGCCAGGACGAGTCGTCTTAGGCGATTCGCAAGCCACCCCGCTCCGCCATCGAGATCGGCTCGGATCGTGCTTCGTGCGCGGACACAAACATGCGAAAGCTCAACACCGTAGTGGCCGTATATGGCACGCACCCTCAGGCCGAAGAGGCGGTGCGCGCCTTCCAAAATTCCGGCTTCGACATGAAGAACCTGTCAATCGTCGGAAAGGACTACCACACCGAAGAGCACGTCATCGGCTTCTACAACGCGGGCGACCGGATGAAAGTGTGGGGCAAGCGCGGCGCGTTCTGGGGCACCTTCTGGGGCATGCTGTTCGGCTCCGCCCTCTTTCTCATTCCCGGGGTCGGACACCTCATCGTCCTCGGCCCGCTGGTCGGATGGATTGTCGGCGCGCTTGGCGAGGGTGCCGTGCTCGGGGGGCTCACTGCCCTCGGCGCCGGGCTTTACAGCATTGGCATCCCCAAGGACAGCGTCCTCAAGTACGAGACGGCGCTCAAGGCCGACCAGTTCGTCGTCGTCGCACACGGGACACCCGAGGACGTCACCGCGGCCAAGCGCATCCTCGAGAGGACAGGCGCCGTATCCGTCGACGAGCATCTCGTGTCCGGCGCGGCTTGATCGCGCGGTGCGCCGGGACGATTGGGGCCCGCCGCGGACGCGTCCGAAGGGCGAGCATTGGGCGAAATCCGGGGGGGCCTACTGCCGAGAGGGCTACCGGCCGAGATCCGTAGTCTTGGCATCGGAGTCGTTGTCGCCCCGAGTCTCCCAGAGTTCGCCGTCGTCTGGTCGGGCTGCGCGCGCGACGCCGCTGTGCCGGCTGCGATGCTTTGCCTTTTCTTCGTACATTCTCTTGTCGGCTTCTTCGACGAGAGCTTCGAGCGATACGGGCTCGCTCGGGTCCTGCTGGGCGACTCCGACACTCATCGAAAGACGGTATTCCCTCCCGCCACGCTCGTTGAATTCGTCGAGGGCCGACTGGAGACGTGCGCGCATCACATGCGCATAGGCTCCGGCCTCTTGGGCGAGGACTACGAACTCGTCGCCGCCGAGCCGTCCCACGATATCCGAATTTCGGAAGGACGAGCGAAGGACGTCGACCGCGTCCGTGATGGCCTGGTCGCCCTGCTGGTGGCCCAATTCGTCGTTGATCTGTTTCAGTTCGTTCAAGTCGACGAAAAAAAGCGCGGGGTTGCGGCCGGAGCTCGTTGCCGCCTCTAGCTTTGCGCGAGCCGCCATCAGAAAACCGCGCCGGTTGTACGCACCGGTGAGCTCGTCGGTATCCGAAAGTTGACGAAGATCGGACTGGGTGGCGCGCGCGCGCGTGATATCGCGCCCGACAGACACCGCGCCCGTCACTCGTCCATTCTCGTCTCGAAGCGGTGTGGCGATGAAGCTGTACAGGCGACCGAGCGCATCGGTCGGAGCGTGAATGAAGAGCTCCATGTCCTGCACCGTCGCACCGCCCAGCGCGAGGACGAGCGGCAGGTGCTCCCGCGGGCATATGGCATCATCGTCGGCGAGCCGTATTCGTTCGCTTTCCGCCGTCCACCACGTGACGCCGCCCGCCGACGTCGCACCGACCGCCCGCAACGCGCCGTCGTTCGCGACGAGCACCCTGCCCTCTGTGTCCACGCACAGAATGAGGTCCGGCAGGCTCCCCAGGACCCCGGCGAGGAGGGCGCTCTGCCGGAGGAACTTCTCGGCCCGCGCGTGCCGCCGCAGAGCTATCTCGACCGTGGCACGAAGCTCGCGATCGTTGAACGGCTTGAGCAGGTAGCCGTAGGGCTCGACCCCGCCCGCTCGCTCGACGGTCGCGTCATCGGAGCAGGCGCTGAGAAAGACGACTGGTGTAGGCCGGCATGCTTGGATCGCAGCCGCCGTGACGACCCCGTCGTCGCCGCCTTTCAGGTGAACGTCCATGAGCACGAGGTCCGGCTTCAGCGCCTCGACAGCCCGAAGAGCCTCTTTGCTGTTCGCCGCCGTGGTCGGCACTTCGTACCCGAGTCCGATGAGCGCCGATTGGATGTCGAACGCGATGAGAGCTTCGTCCTCCACGACCAGAATACGCGCCATTCCTCCCCCCCCAGGGGCTCAGCTGCCCCCCACGTAGTCCATCAGAATCGTGCGGATAGACTCCAATGTAAACGGTTTGCTTATCGCCACGTTCGGAACCTTGTCGAGAAACGCGCGAGCCCGCGAAGAAAACGCTCCTCCCGTCATGAAAATAAGGCGCTTTGCGATGTCGGGCGCCGACGACGAGAGCGCCTGGTACACGTCGATTCCCGAGACGTTCGGCATCATGACGTCGCAAAATATCGCGTCGAACCTCTCGCCACCGGCGATCCGGGCGAGTGCGGCCCGGGCGTCGGTCTCGACTACGACTTCGTGCTCCGATCGCAGGACACGCGCAATGGCCATCGCGAGTGCCTCTTCGTCATCGATGACGAGTACGCGGCCCCGACGGGGCGGTTTCGACGAGAGACGGGAGGCCTTGGGGGTGCTGCCGCTCTGGCGCGCGGCCGGTAGCACCACTCGGAAAGTCGTCCCTTCACTTGCACTACTTTCGGCAGCGATTTCGCCACCACACGAATCGATAATACTGTGACAAATGGCGAGCCCGAGGCCCATTCCCGAGCCCGCAGGCTTGGTGCTGAAAAACGGATCGAAAATGCGGGGCAGGACGTGAGAAGGAATACCCGGTCCGGTGTCGTGGATCTCCACCACGGCATGTCCGGAAGCATCCGTGTACGTGCGAACGCGAATCTCGTGATGCTCGGCGTCCCCCTCTCCAATCGCTTCGGACGCGTTCAAGAGAAGGTTCATGAACACCTGGGTGAGCTGCCCCTCGTTCGCCTCCACGAGCGGCGTCGTCCCATACTGCTTTCGGAGTCGTGCGTGGTGACGAAGCGTGTGCGCCGTCATCCGCACCGAGGCTTCGAGGACCTCCGGCAGATCGACGATCTCGGCGCTCTGTTCGTCCACCCGCGTAAACTTCTTCAGGTCTCGGACGATTCGCCGAACCCTTTCCGCACCGTCGTCCGCATCGCGCAGCGCGTCCACGAGCTCTTGGAGGCGCAGGAGCGCGGTTTCCAGGCGCCCCTTGTCGTCCTCGACGACGTTCAGCTCCCGCAGGCTCCCCATGACTTCCTTGAGCCCCCGTAGAGAGAACCCCACGTTGGCGATCACATAAGAGAGGGGATTGTTGATTTCGTGACCCGTCCCCGCGGCCATCGTGCCGATGCATGCGAGCCGCTCGCTCTGGGCCAGGCGATGCTCGAGCTTCGCACGCTCGGTGACGTCACGAAAGACAACCACCCCGCCGACCACCCTTCCGTCGTCGTCGATGATGGGAGAGGCGCTGTCGTCCACGACTAGCTTGACGCCCGTCCGGAGGGTCATTGATGTCTTCGGAGGCAGCTGAACCGTTTGCCCATCGCGCAGGGCCAGGTGGACCGGGTTTTCGATGGGCCGCCCCTCGGGGTCTGTCAGGCGGATGACCTCGTCGACTTCTTTGCCCACCGCGTCGCACCGTGCCCATCCGGTCACCCGAGTCGCGACCGGGTTCATGAACGTGATGATCCCGTCCGAGTCCGTCGCCAGGACCGCGTCGCCGATCGAGTCGAGTGTCGTCGCGAACCAGCGCTCCCGTGCCTGCAGCTGCTCCTCGAATTCATGCTTCTGGAGCGCAATCTCGATGGCAGTCCGAAGATCGCGATCGTTGAACGGCTTGACGACGTACCCGTACGGGTGCGTTTCCGCCGCACGCGCGAGCGTCGCGTCGTCCGAGTGGGACGTGAGGTAAACGACGGGAATGCCGAACGAGCGGCGAATCTCGGACGCGGCGGCGATGCCATCCGTTTCGCCTTTGAGCTTGATATCCATCAAGATGAGCTGCGGCTTGAGCTTCGACGCATATTGGAGCGCAAGCGCCCCGGTCGCGACCGTGCGCGGAACCGAGTAGCCCAGGTCGCTGAGGGTCTGACGGATGTCCTGGGCGATTATCTGCTCGTCTTCGACGACAAGGATGGTCGCTGCTTCATTCATCAGTGAATCCCCCCGTTTTGCCCGCAAGAAATGGGGAGTCTCTTGCTAAAGCGTATTCGGCATCCCGCCGTCCCTTATGGGACGTTGCAACCCCGCACGTCTAGACGGGCAGTGAGCGCTTGGAATCAAGTCTGAAATCAAAGGGCGACTCGGCCACGCCCAGGTTACCGCAAGGGGCCCGAACGGCCCAGACCGATCGTGGCTGTCCAGGCGATTTTGCCTTGCCCACGGAGGCGGACATGTGGTAGGCAAGACTAGCTTGGGGCCTGTCGCCAGGGCCATCAACTGCTGAGTAGATCGCCGTTTGCGGGGATTGGCGTGGGGGGACAGCATGGCCGAGGACGATGCCTTCGAGGCGCTCTTTCGCTTCTCTCCGCTCGGCATGCTGATTAGCTCACCCGATGGGGTGATCCTCGACGCGAACGAAGCCGCCGTGAGCCTCCTCGGGTTCGAGCGCGAACAGATGATCGGCCGAACGAGCTTGGATCTCGATCTTTATCCGGCGAAGGAGCGCGAGCGCACCATGTCGCTGGTCAGCGCTCAGGGATTTCTTCGCGACGCAGAGCTTCGAATCAAAGCAAAATCTGGCACCCACCTGGATTTGATCACGTCCGTTCAGCGGATCATGATGCGCGGCGCGCCGCGGATGATCACCACATTTGTGGACATCACCGAACGCAAACGCGTGCAGCGCAAGGATCGAATCGCACAAGCCAAGTTCAGCGGCTTTCTCGAGGCCGCACCCGACGCAGTCGTCATCTCCGACCGCGAAGGCGCAATCGTCCTCGTGAACGCACAGACGGAGCGGCTCTTCGGATACGATCGCGCCGCTCTCCTCGGTCGAGCCGTCGAGATCCTGGTCCCTCCGCGATTTCGCGGCCGACATCCCGCACACCGGCTTCGATATCTGCTGGAACCCGGAGTGCGCGCGATGGGGACAGGGCTAGCCCTCTACGGTCTGCGCCGCGACGGGAGCGAGTTTCCGGTCGAGATCAGCTTGAGTCCTCTCGAGACCGAGGACGGAACCATGGTGTGCAGCACGATTCGCGACGTGACCGCGCGAAGTCAGGAAGAGGCAAGAGCCCGACTGGCCACGATTGTCGAGGCGTCCGACGACTGCATCATCGGCGAGACGCTCGACGGAACGGTCACGAGCTGGAATCGCGCGGCCGAGCGCATTTTCGGGTACACGGCCGCGGAAATGGTGGGGAGCCCGTTTTCGATTCTCTGCCCGCCCGACAGGGCCGACGAGCACGCGGAGATTCTGCGCCGCATAACCCGCGGAGAGGCCGTGACGCACTTCGAAGTGGTGCGCCGGACCAAGGATGGGCCCGACATCATCGCGTCCATCACAGTCTCTCCGGTCCGAAACCGGGAAGGCGCAATCGTCTCCGTCGCAAAAGTTGCCCGCGACATTACGGCGCAAAAGGAAAGAGAGGAGGCTCTCAGGGCCTCGCTCAAGGAAAAGGAGGTCTTGCTCCAGGAGGTGCACCATCGAGTCAAGAACAACCTTCAAGTGATCGCGAGCCTGGTCAACATGCAACTGCGCCGAGTGGACACGCCGGCCGCTCGCGATGCGCTCGTCGAGTGTCGAAACCGCGTCCTTGCGATCGCGCTCATCCACGAGAAGCTCTATCAGTCGAAGGACTACGGGAGGGTTCCGTTCGCGGAATACATGCGAAGCATCGCGAGCAACGTATTTCAATCGGCCGGTGTTTCACCCGGGGTCGTGCAGCTCTTGCTCCACATCGAGAACGTGGCGATGCCGGTAGACAAGGGCATCCCGTGCGGCCTGCTCGTCAACGAGCTCATTACGAACGCACTGAAGCACGCGTTTCCCGGTCAACGGGAAGGCACATTGGAGGTCTCCCTTTCCAGGCGCGAAGGACGGGTAAGTCTCAGCGTGAAGGACAATGGCATCGGACTTCCGAGTGACTTCGAAATAGAGGAGTCGCGAACGCTCGGGCTCCAGCTCGTCGCGACCCTGGCTCGGCAGCTCGACGCGACCGTGGAAATCATCCGGGATCGCGGTGCAACGTTTCGGGTGAGTTTTGCTCTGGAGGGCTAGTGCAGCGCCATCGAGATGGCTTTAATCCAGTGGACGGCGCTGCAGTAGCGAACTCGCGAGAGGCAGTTCGGGGTTCGGGCGTAGCCCGAGGGACAAAACTGGTGCGCCGCCGGCTCGCGATAGCGAGCGCAATCGCCGAAGGCGATTGCTCGTATCTCGACGGCGGTGCAGTAGAGTCTGAGAGACTCAGGAACTACGCCGTAGATCGAGCGTGAACGGGAAGTGCGGATTGGGCTCCAGGGGCGGCACCGTCTTTGGACCGGGGCTGTGGCCGAACGCCTGGAAGCGGGCGGCGCGACGGCTCTCGGCGGCGAGGCTGTTGCTCGGGAGCGCGGCATGCGCGAGCCCTCCGGGGTGCGACACGTAATACCTGCACCCGCCGATCGCACGGTCGTTCCACGTGTCGATGACGTCGAACACCAGCGGAGCGTGCACCGCGATCGTGGGATGGAGAGCCGACGGCGGCTGCCACGCGCGATACCGAACGCCGGCGACCATCTCGCCGTTCGTTCCGGTGGGATGGAGTGGAACTCTTCTTCCGTTGCACGCGACGACGTGTCGTCCGTCGATCATACCGCGCACCTTGACTTCGAGCCGCTCGACCGACGAATCGACATAGCGCGACGTGCCTGCCGCGCTGACTTCTTCCCCCAGTACGTGCCACGGCTCGATCGCCTGGCGTAGCTCGACCACGATCCCCCCGCGAGCGGTCATCGCTCCATGCAACGGGAAGCGAAACTCGTGATGCGGGTTGAACCAGCTCTTGTCGAAGTGAAAGCCGGCCCGCGATAGGTCTTCGATGACGTCTTGGAAGTCCTGTCGCACGAAGTGCGGGAGCATGAACCGGTCGTGGAGCTGGGTGCCCCAGTCGATGAGCGGCCGCTCGTAAGGAGCCTTCCAGAACGCCGCCACCAGGGCCTTCACGAGCAGCTGCTGGGTGAGGCTCATTCGCTCGTGCGGGGGCATCTCGAAGGACCGAAGCTCGAGGAGCCCCTGGCGACCCGCGGATTGGTCGGGGCTGTAGAGCTTGTCGATACAAAATTCGGTGCGATGGGTGTTGCCCGTCACGTCGATCAGCAGATTGCGAAAGAGGCGGTCCACCTTCCACGGGGGTACCGAGCCGGGGGTCTCGACGCTCGATTCCAGCAGGCCACAGGCAATCTCCAGCTCGTACAAGCTGTCGTTTCGGGCCTCGTCTACGCGCGGCGCCTGGCTCGTCGGGCCGACGAACAGGCCGGAAAAGAGATAGGAAAGCGATGGGTGGTCGAGCCAGTATCCGACCAGACTGCGAAGTAGGTCGGGCCTGCGAAGGATCGGGCTGTCGGCCGGGGTCGGGCCACCGAGGACGACATGATTGCCGCCGCCGGTGCCTGAATGCCGGCCGTCGAGCATGAACTTCTCGGCTCGCAGGTCCGTCTTGCGCGCCTCGTCGTAGAGAATGGCGGTGTTCTGCAGCTGCTCTTCCCACGTACCAACGGGCTGAATGTTCACCTCGATCACCCCGGGGTCGGGGGTGATCTGGAATCGCGTCAAGCGAGGATCCGATGGGGGATGGTATCCCTCGATCCGAACCTGCTTGCCCAACCTGTCCGCGGTGGCCTCGATTCGGGCACAGAGCTCGAGGTAGTCCTCTGCGGTCTCAAGAGGCGGCATGAACACGTGGAGCACGCCCGAGCGCGGCTCGACACAAAGTGCCGTACGCACGACTCCGGACGCCGATTGCGAGCGTGCGGGCGGAGCGCTCGCGTCCATGACGGCCGGCGTTCGCGGCCGAAATCGCGGAGGAGCCTTCGCGCGCTCGGGAGACGTGCGCGGCAAGGGTTCGCGCGGGGCGAACGGATCGGGGGGGTAGAGGCCCGGATCCTCGCCAGGCGCCGCCCATGGCAACGAATCGAGCGGCAGTCGGTAGCCCATCGCGGAGTTGCCGGGAATGAGATAGAGGCGCTCGGAGCGCAAAAACCAGCGCCCGGTTTGCCACCGCGCGTCGCCCCCGCTGGGCACGCGCCGCAGCGGGAGCGCGTACCCCACCACCGCAGCGAGCCCTTGTTCGAAGATCCGCGCGAGTCGGCTCCGTTCGATTTCGTCTTCAAGCTTGGATTCGTGGGGATCGGTGTTTACCGGGAGCCTTCGCTCGCGCCAGAGGTAGTACCAGGCGTCCTCGTACCCGGGGACAGCGTGCTGCGCGTCCAGGCCGAGCTCCTCGCAGAGCACCGTGACGAACGTCAACGCGTCGGCGCTCGTGTCGGACCCTTTTTCTGCTCGGGCGAAGAGCTCCCGGTTGTGCCAGATCGGCGCGCCGTCCTTCCTGAAGTAACAGGAGAGGGCCCAGCGCGGCAGCGGTTCGCCCGGATACCACTTGCCTTGCCCCTCATGGAGAAGGCCATGCGGAGCGAATCGCTCGTGGAGGCGCCGGAGCAGATCGCGTCCGTATCGCAGCTTCGTCGGGCCGAGCGCGTCGAAATTCCATTCCGATCCGTCCGGATCGTTCGCCGCGACGAATGTCGGCTCTCCACCGATCGTCAGGCGGACGTCGCCCGCGACGAGCTCGCCGTCGACCTTGTGCCCGAGCGCCACGATCGACTCCCACGCGTCGTCCGTATAAGGGAGCGTCACGCGCGGGGACTCTTCGATGCGGCGCACCGACATCGAAAACGAGAACCCTTCTTTGACCTGGTCCGCTTCGTCCCGCTTGTGCCAGCCGAAGCTCCCGGTGATCGGCGCCGCGGTGTCCGGATCGGGAGTGCACGCGAGCGGGATGTGGCCCTCTCCTGCCAGGAGGCCGCTCGTGGCGTCGAGCCCGACCCATCCGGCCCCGGGGAGAAAGACTTCCGCCCACGCGTGCAAGTCGGCCGAATCGCGTTCCACGCCCGCGGGACCCCGGAGGGGTCGTTCGTCCGCCTTGAGCTGAATCGAGTATCCGGAGACGAAGCGCGAGGCGAGCCCAAACTGCCGCAGCGCCTGGACGAGCAGCCACGCGAAGTCGCGACACGACCCGTGGCCGCGCACGAGGCTTTCTTCCGGCGAGAAAACCCCCGGCTCCATTCGAATGTCGTAGCGAAGCGTCTTTTGCACGAACTGATTCACGTCGACCAGCACTTCGACCATCCGCCGGCCGGAACGTGCGAACTGGCCTTTGGCCCGCTCGACGAAATCGCTGAAGCGCGGCCCGTACGTGCCCGCCTGGAGGTACGGAGCGAGGTCTCTCTTGAGCGACGCGGAGTACGCGAACGGAAAGTGTTCGACCTCCTTCTCGAGAAAGAAGTCGAAGGGATTGATGACTGTCATCTCGGCGATGAGATCGACGGCGAAGAGCAGCTGCTGCGCCACCTTCGGGAACACCAACCGCGCCTGATAGTTTCCGAATGGGTCCTGCTGCCAATTGAGGAAGTGGTCGGGAGGCTCGACGCGGAGCCCGTAGGCCAAAATCGGCGTGCGGCAGTGGGGCGCGGGGCGCAACCGGACGACGTGCGGCGCCGGGCTGACCGGGCGGTCGTACTCGTAACGGGTCTCGTGATGCAGAGCGACGCGTATGGTCAAAGTAGTCCCATACTACAGGCACCCCTGTTGCCGAGGCGTTTCCGGCGTCCTCGCGGAGCTGCCCCCTCCCCCGGGCCCGTGCTATCGAGAGTGCCCGAAGCATATGGCCGCCATCGAGCGCAAGCGCCCTTGGTACCTCGTGCTGTCGCTCCTCGCCGCTCTCGCATTCGGCGCGAACGGCGCCCGGGCGGGTTGGGCGACGGTGATGCTGTATCACGAGCCCATCGATCCCACGACGGCCGGCCACGGGATCGCCGAGGAGGCGGACCGCGCGGCGGTCGTCGCTCGCGTAGAGGCCTATGTGCACGCGGTCGACGCGGCCAAATCCCGCGGCTGGCCGCTGGCGGTCGCGAAGCTCCTGCTCGGGGCCGCCACGCTCTTTTTTGCGATGCGGGCGATGGCGGGCAGCCGCGCCGCGCGCTCGGCACTCGTGCAGCTCGTGCTCGCACAGGCCGCGGTGGCACTCGCCAGCCACTGGCTCTTGCGGGACGTCGACGACGCCGAACTTCGGTGGATCGAGGCGCAGCAGGCGGCCGCGCACGAACGGGTGCCCGATGAAATGCTGCGCGCGGCGGCCTCGGTTGCCCTCGCGCTCCACGTGCTGGGCAGCGGCCTCATCGTGCTCGGCCTCACACGGCGCCGGTCGCGCGACTTCTTCGAAGCGTCGGCCGCGGCGGTCGGGGAGCGCTAGCGGAGGATGGGTCGGATCCGGCGGCTGCCGAGCGATCTTGCCAACCAGATCGCGGCGGGCGAGGTAGTCGAGCGACCGGCGAGTATCGTCAAGGAGCTCGTGGAGAACGCCCTCGACGCGGAAGCCACGCGCGTGAAAGTCGAACTCGAGCAGGGCGGCGTCACGCTCGCTCGGGTGAGCGACGACGGAACGGGAATGGATGCCGAAGACGCGATGCTCGCGCTCGAGCGCCACGCCACGAGCAAGATCATGGACAAGGACGACCTCTTTCGGCTCCGCACGTTCGGCTTCCGCGGCGAGGCTCTCCCCAGCATCGCATCGGTGGCCAAGCTGAGGCTCGTCACACGGGTTCGCGGGACCGCCGAGGGGACCGAGGTCCTCGTCGAAGGTGGGGGTGCGCCCAAGTCGCGGCCCGTGGGGGCCGCCGCGGGAACGAGCGTCGAAGTCCGCGACTTGTTCTTCAATGTTCCCGCGCGACGGAAGTTCTTGAAAGCGACGGCCACGGAGGCGGCGCACGTCGGAGAGACCCTCTTGCTCGCGGCGTTGGCTCGCCCCGACGTGAGCTTCTTCCTCGTGCGCGATGGTCGCTCGGCGCGCGAATGGCTTCGGGTGTCGACCCGGCGCGAGCGGGCGGAGCAAGCGATCGACGGCGAGCGGCTCGAGATGTGCCTCGGCGCGCGCGGACCGATGCGCGTCGAAGCTCACCTCGGCGCACCGGAACGTGCTCGGGCGGGGGCGGTTGCCCTTCATCTTCTGGTCAACGGCCGACCCGTCCGGGACCGCCAGCTCGCCCGTGCTGTCGCACAAGCCTACGGCTCTGTCCTGGAACCGGGTCGGTATCCGGTCGGCGTCGTCTACGTCGATGTGCCGTCCGAGCAGGTGGACGTGAACGTACACCCCCAAAAAGCCGAAGTGCGTTTCGCCGACGCGCGCGCGTTGCACGACGCGATCACCCGCGAGCTGCACACGGAGCTCGCACGCGCGTTCTCGATTCCGGCGCTCGGCGAGAAGCGCACCTGGTCGCTGCCACGGACGTCGGTCAGTCCGCCGCCGACGCCTGAGCCGAGCCAGCCTGGCGGAGACCCTTGGCAACTCGCACCGGTCGCCGAGTCACCCGCGCCGGAATCGCTCGCGGAGAGAACGACGCTGCCCTCGCCCGCTCCTCCGGCTCCTGCGGATCGCGCGATCGGCACAATCGACTCGGGTATTTTTCGGACAACCGGCTTTTATTCGTCGCTCGAATTCCTCGCGCAGGTGCGCGCGACCTTCCTTCTGTGCAGCGGCGGCGATGGCCTGTACGTGCTCGACCAGCACGCAGCGGCGGAGCGCGTGACGTTTCATCGGCTGAAGAGGGCGTACTCGGCACGTTCCATTCCCATGCAGCGCCTGCTCATTCCCGAGGTCGTCCAGCTGTCCACGGCCGAAATGGCGAACATCGACGAGGGAGCGAGCGACCTCGCCGCGTTCGGCGTCGAGCTGCGGGCGGTGGGCCCGAGCGCCGTCGCCGTCCACGCCGTGCCGGCGCTCCTTCTGCGGGCTGCGCCCGAGCGCATCGTTCGAGACCTCGTCGCCGAGCTAGGTCGCACGGCGCGGCGGCCGTTCGGCGACGCAGCCGATCTGGTGCTCGCGACGATGGCCTGCCACGGAAGCGTCCGTGCGGGTGACGCGCTCTCGCGCGAAGAGGTCGGGGCTCTCTTGAGTGCGCTCGATGAAGTGGACTTCGGCGGCCACTGCCCTCACGGGCGTCCCGTAGTCACGCGCATCGGATTCGACGAGCTGGAGCGGCGTGTCGGTCGTTGACCAAGCGCTCCGTTTCGCGCGCGAATCGAACCATCTTCTGACCGTCGTCGGCCCGACGGCAAGCGGGAAGACGGAGCTCGCGGTGGCCCTGGCCGAGAAGCTGGGTGGTGAAATCGTCAGCGCCGATAGCGTGCAGATCTATCGCGCGTTCGACGCGGGGTCGGGGAAACCCACAGCCTCCGAACTCGCACGCGCGCCTCACCATCTCGTGAGCGCGATCGATCCGCTCGACCCGATTGACGCGGCGGCGTGGGCGGCGCGCGCTCTGGAGTGCATCGGGGAGATCCGCGCTCGCGGCGGCGTTCCCATCGTTTGCGGCGGCACATTCCTGTGGATCAAAGTCCTTCGCTTCGGCCTCGCCGGTGCCCCGACCGCGAGCGGGGCGATCCGCGAGCAGCACCGGATGGTCGCCGAGAACGACGGGCGCGCGGCGTTGCACGCGCGCCTGCGGGCCGTCGACCCGGAATCGGCGGCGCGGCTTCACCCGAACGATTTCGTGCGTGTCAGCCGCGCTCTCGAGGTCTACGAGCTCTCGGGCAAGACACTGAGCACGTGGCAGCGCGAGCACGCTTTCGCCGAGGTCCGTGAGCCCGCGAGGCTGCTCGCCATCGCCTGCGAGCCGGCGACTTTGACCGAGCGCATCCGCTTGCGCGTTGGATCATGGTTGAAGCACGGGTGGCTCGAAGAGGTCGAGGCGCTGCTCGCGCAAGGCTATGGGGCGTCCCGCGCGATGGGAAGCGTCGGTTATGCGCAAGTCGCTGCCGTCCTGAGGGGGGAGCTCGCGCGCTCGGAGCTCGAGGACGCGATTGTCCGCGCGACTCGTGTGTTCGCGCGGCGACAGAGGACCTGGCTGCGCGATGCCGATGTAGAATGGCTGGCTGGCGAGAGCTAGAGAGCCAAGCTCGCGTCCAGTAGTGCCACGAACGTCGCCGGCGCGAAGCGCTGCGCGTGCGCGATCAGTTCCCCGACCGCGTCGCTCCCCGCGAGATCGGGACGCACCGCTTCGGGCTGAATCTCCGACGCGAGAGGTCGCCTCGGAAGCAACGGGGTCGCGTCGCGAAGTCCGTCGAAATCTCGATCTGGCTCAAACTGAAGACTCGGCGCCGCCGGAAGTCGACCCGACTCGGGCGGCGGTGTGTGCAGCGGCTGAAGAGGTTCCTCCGAACCGAACGCCATCTCGGCGAGACGCTCCTCCGGTTCGGGCGCGACCGGACGGCGCGACGAGGCGGGCGCAGGCCCGACGTCATCGTCTTGATCGGCGACTTCGTCCTCCGCAATTTCTTCCTCCGCCACTTCGATATTCGCCGTCACGACGATTTCCGCCGCGTCCATCGAAGACGGTGACTCCACGAACGAGGATGCCGCGGCCGCAGCCGTCATGAGTTCGAGCGCCGGCTCCGCACCCACGAGCCGCTCGCGGCTGTCGTGCTCTTCGCTCTGTGACGTCTCGACGGCAACCCCACCATCTGCCGCGATTTCGGTCCCCGCCGAGCGCGTTTCTACGGCGGAAGGCGCTTCGTTTGCCTGGGCAGGCGGACGGCGGGGCTCAGTCGAGCGCGTTCGCACTCGCTCGAGCAACGCCTGGAGCCGCTGAATCGTCTCGCTGCGGCTCACGCGCCCACTCCGTGCAGCTTCGCCACGGCCTCGCTCCACCCGATTCCGGATGCGATCCATTCGCGCACCCGTCCAACGGCCTGCTCGCTGCTTACCAGGAGCCGCGCGGTCCGATCGTCGCGAGAAAGGAGCGCGCACCAGGCTCGCCGCCCGGACGCAGCCTCGAGCGCCGATGACACGATGGCCGCAAGAAGCGTCCCGACGAGGGGGGAGTCCTCCACGACGATCACCAACGCCCGCCCCCACCGCTCGATGCTGAGGGCTCCCACGCCGGCTACCGCCGCTTCCCCGGCGAGCTGCGCGACGAACGAGTCCATCGACGCGCCCTGCGGATCGCCCATCCTGGCCGACGCGCGACGGCCGATCGCCGCCCCGAGAGCCCGCCCGAGCGCATCGACCGCTTCCGGGGACGCCGAGCGGACGAGCTCATCGAGCGCCGCCGTGGGGACGAGCAAAACGCGGTCGTCGTCTCCCCGGGTTCGCACGCTTCCCCGCGGCAAATCGAAACGAACCGCGTGGGTCGGGTCGAACGAGGATGCGACCATGGGCTACTTTTCTAGCTTATACGGGTGCGAGAAAGAGAGTGTCAAATGAGCGGCTCGCCGCTCCTCGCCGCTTCCGCGCTCGTCACGCTCGCGCTTTCTTCCGCTCCGCTCGCGACCGCCGCCGAGGCGACCTCCCCTCCGAGGGGCCCGGTCATCGAATTCGCCGGGCCACCCACCGGCGGATCGTCGTGGGCACAGGCGTGCTCCTTTCGCCGCCCGGTGTGCGTGCGTGCCTCGCCGGGCACGTCGCCTGCCTTCGGTCTCGCGGCCCTTTCGACGGCCGAGCGCACCTGGGACGTCCTCGAGGGCGCGCTCTCGCTTCCACCTCCGGAGACGGATCTCGACGGGACGTGGCCCGTCTATCTGGTGGACGAAGACGTTCCGGGGTACGGGCGCGCGGTATTGGGCGCGTGCGATCCGCGCGCGCGCTACGATCGCTGCGGATCGTTTGCTCTCATCGATCGCACGACCCCGCCGGGCTGCGCGCTCGACCTCGCGCTCGCGAGAGCATGGACCCGTGCGTCCCTCTTTGGCGCCGCACCCGCAACGGACGAAGCGAGTGCGCTCGCCCAAGGCGAGACGCTCTCGCACCTCGCCGTCCCCTGCGCGGACCCGTGGGATGACCGGCTCGAGTTTCAGTCCCATCCCGAGCGCACGCTCGCCGATCCCTCGTCCGAGGCGTTCGCCCGCGGCGCCTCGCTGTTCTACGGATGGCTCGACGAGACGTTCGGGCGCGAGCCGGGGGCACTGCTCCTGGGCCTCTGGGCGCTTGCGCCGACCCGCACTCCGGCCGGAGCGTGGCGCTGGAGCGCGACACCGAACGGCTACGACGTTCTGCGCGCATCGTTGAAGGGCGCGCTTTTTACGAACTCGACGATCGAAGACGTTTTCGTCGAGTTCGCCGTCGATCGCGCACAGGCGCAGCCGCCGGCGCGCGTCGCCTGGCACATTCCATGGCCCGGGCAGGCACGTCGTCTCGCGTCGCCCGAGCCGGTCTCCCCTACGGGCGCGAGCTACCTCCTGATCGACCACGCGGGGGCTCCCCCGAGCGCGAAGCTGCGAGTCGAGGCTCAGTGGGAGGACTACGGGCGAATGCGTTGGGTCGTCCTGAAGCTCGACGAACGAGGGCGGGCGACCGCCACGATGCCGGTGACGTCCCTCGATCGCGCCACGCGCGCTTCGCTGACGATCGAGGGACTCGACGGAGTCGACCGGCTGCTCGTGGTGGGCGTCGACGTGGGCAGCACGGAGCACCCGTTCGACCCGGACCAAGGCGAGTGGGAACCCCACGGTTGGCTCGTGACTCTGGAGGGCCAGTGACCGAAGCGATCGCCAGCGTGAGCGCGCGGACAACAACGAGGAGGGGCCCTGGGGGACTGTATCGCACCCCTTGACCGCCATGCCTCCGCCCGCGGACGCTAGATACGTGCAGCGGTCGACACGCCGCGAGGCGAAAGCTCCGGTAGTGCTCGCGGCATGGGTCCTGGCCGGGCCCCTCGTCGCGTGGCTTGCGTGGGCCGGGGCGCCGCCTGTCGACGTGCGGCTGCACGACCGCCCGGTCTTTTCTCTTTCCGCGGCGCGCGCCGAACAGAGTGCCCAGGAGCGCGCCCGAGCGGCCGGTCACGTGCTCGAGAACGTTCTGGACGATCCCGACCAGGCGACGGCGCGCGTCGAGGAGCCGTCGGCTGCAAGCGCGATCGTCTTCGTCGGAAAGACGCCCATCGTCGCCCTGGGCACCGAGGACGCGGCGGCAGCCGGCGGGGACGTCTCGCTGCACGTGTACGCGGCCGGCGTGGCGGCAAGGATCGACTCTGCCCTGCGCGCCGAGCGCAAGCGAAGCGCGATCGCCACGAGCGTCTTCTCGTTTTCTCTCCTCGTCTTCTCCAGCCTCTTGGCACTCCTGCTTTTCCGCCGCGTGGGCGTTCTCTCCGGTCGGATGCGAATGTGGGTGGCGGCGAACCCAGGCCAAATCCCTGCCCTCAAGCTTGGGCACATCGAAGTTATCCGACCGGCCGCCGTCCGCGGCGCCGTCTCGCTCGCGCTCGCGCTCGCGCACCGCCTCGCGCAGTTCGCCGTTGCATATTCCTGGCTCATCTTCGCGCTCTCCCGGTTCGAAGCGACGCGCGCTTACACCGATCGACTCGCCGGCTTCGTCCTCGTGCCGCTCTGGGCGCTCATCGGGCGTATCGGCGCCGCGCTGCCGCTGCTCGTCGTCGCAGGAGTCGCCGCGGTCGCGTTGGGCGTCGCCGTCCGCTTCGTTGGCCTGTTCTTCATCGGCATCGAGCGGGGCGAGACGCACGTCTCGTGGCTACCACGCGATCTGGCGGGCCCGACCAGCGTGCTCGTCCGCGCCGGAATGGTGGTTGCGTCGATCGTCCTCGCGGCACCGCTCATCACCGGAACCGACGATGGCGCCTTGTCGCGCGCAGGGGTAGTCGCCCTCGTAGCGCTCGGGCTGGCTTGTACACCCGTGCTGGCGTGCGCCGCGGCGGGTGTGCCCGCGGTCTTTGGCCGGAGGATCAAGCCCGGTGACTTCGTCGAAGCGGCGGGGCGCGCCGGCGTTGTACGCGACGTCACGCTACTCGAAATGGTGCTCGAGGATGCCGCCGGCTGCGAGGTGCGAGTCCCTCAGCTACTCGGCTTGTGGCATCCAACGCGGGTCCTCGGCGGCGCGCCGATGGTGACGATCGAGATCACTGTCGGCCCGCACGAGCAACCGGCGATGGTCGCAAGGACGCTCCTCGCCGCTGCGGGATCTTCGTGCGAGCGCGCGCGCGCAGATCTCGCGTCGATCGACGCCGACGGCGCGCGCTGGATTGTCTCTGGTATCGACAAGAGCGGGGGCGGGGCGGCAATGCTCGGCGACGCCGTGGCGCAGGCGATGGCCCAGTGCAGCATCGCACTGGGTCGGAGGGCGAAGTAGCCATTGAACGCAGTCCTGCTGCTGATGGGGCTCCTCGTGCTCTCGTACCTCGGCAGCTTTCTCGTCGCCGGCCGGACGACCCGCGGCGTCGGACTCCCGTCCGGGATCGAGTACGCCGCACTGGGTTTCCTCCTCGGCCCTCGCGCGCTCGATATCGTGGGCGCAGAGACGCTCGCGGCGTTCGAGCCGGCCGTACAGGTCGCGCTCGGCTGGCTCGCCTTCGCCGTGGGGCTCGACTTCGGATACGCGGGGGGACGTCGCGTGCGCGCGGGTAGTCTCGTGCTCGGAACTCTCGCCGCCCTGGTGACTGGAGGCGCGGCGGGAGCGGCCACCTGGCTCGCGACCTCGCCCTCGCATTTCGGCATCGCGCCGTTCGAACGAGTGCTTCTTGCCGGAGGCATCGGCGCGGCCTGCTCGGAGACCGCGCGGCACGCGGTGGACTGGGCAGTCGAGCGGCGGGCGGCGAGCGGTCCGCTCGGCGAGCGTCTGAACGAGCTCGCGCACGCCGATGATTTGTTGCCCTTGTGCGCTGTCGCAGTGCTCTTTGCCCTCGACCCCACCCGCAGCGTCGTCGTACGCGCGCCCTTGCTCGAGTGGCCCGCCATGACCGTCGTACTCGGTCTTCTTCTTGGCGCCGGTGCGGCATGGCTGATGCGACGCGAACCCAGCCTCGAAGACGCTTGGGGCCTGCTGTTCGGCGTGGCGCTCATCGGAATCGGTGCGAGCGCGCGCCTGGGTCTCTCGACCTTGACCGCGAGCTTCTTCGCCGGACTCTCGGCGTCGATCCTGTCGCGGCACGGTCACGAGCTCCGCGCCGTGGTCGCGCCCACAGAGCGCCCCGTGCTCTTGCCTGCGCTGCTCTTGGCGGGAGCGCGGCTCGACTTCCACGCGACCGATTTGCTCCCGTGGATTGCGGCCGCGGCTATCGGCGCACGCATCATGGCCAAGGTCGTCGTCGGTTGGGCTCTCGGCGCAACCGCCCCCGTGGCGCGCAAGGGCGGCGTGCTCATCGGACTATCGCTCCTCTCGTCGGGCGCGCTGTCGCTGAGCATCGGTCTCGCCTTCGCCCTGCGGTTCCCGGGCCCGGTAGGCGACACCGTTCTCGTGGTCGCGGTGCTCTCCGCGACCGTGGGCGAGGTCGTTGGGCCGATGCGCCTTCGGCGGACATTGCAAATGGCGGGCGAGACAGAGGCGGCGTCGCGCGCCCAATGGGGAACGTGAGCCGCAGGTCATCGGGAACCAAGGGGTTCGCGGCCAACGCCACGCTGCTCGCTGGGTTCGGCGGGCTGCTCTTTTTTTTGGCGCGCAACGTCCCTGAAGCGGACGGTGCAGCGGGCGTGATCGCCGGGTGCGGCTTTCTTCTCGTCGCCGGCACGCTCCTCAGCGAAATCTGCGCGCCCCTGGGTCTGCCGCACCTTACCGGGTACCTCGTCGCGGGCATCGCTTCCGGTCCCCACGTGCTCGGGCTCGTCGACGAGCACACGGTCCACAGGCTTTCGCCGGTCAACACGCTTGCCCTCTCCCTCATCGCGCTGGCGGGCGGTGCGGAGCTCGACTTCGCTTCGGTGCGCAGAGGATCACGCACTCTTGCGTGGGCCATGCTCGTGCAAACTCCCGCTGTGCTCGTGGCCGCGGCGTGTGCGTTCATCGCTCTCCATCCCTTCATTCCGTTCGCCCGCGCGCTCCCTCCGGGCGCGCTCGTGGGCGTTGCCCTTCTTTGGGGTTCGCTCGCGGTGAGCCGAAGCCCGTCGGCCACCCTCGGAATTCTCTCGCAGACACGCGCGACAGGAAGACTTGCGATGTTCACGCTCGCGTTCGTGATGGCGTCGGACGTCCTGGTCGTTGTCCTGCTCGCGATGGTCCTCGGCGCGGTCCGATCGTTGATCGACCCCGGAGCGACGCTCTCCCTCGGCTCCATCCTCACGCTCGGCCACGACCTCTCGGGCAGCGTCTCGATCGGAACGACCCTCGGCCTCGTCATCGCGGCGTACCTGCGGCTCGTGAATCGACAGATGCTGGTCGTGCTCCTCGTCCTCGGATTCGGTGTCAGCACCGTGCTCGAGTACCTTCGGTTCGACCCTCTGCTCACGTTCATGGTGGCAGGCTTCATCGTTCGCAACATGTCCAATCAGGGGGGCAAGTTCGTGCAATGCATCGAGCAAACCGGGACCGTCGTCTACGTCGTATTCTTCGCGATCGCCGGCGCAGACCTCGACGTGCCGCTTCTGCGGACACTCTGGCCGGTGGCGCTGATGCTCGCCATCACGCGCGCCGTCGTGACCTGGGGCGCGTCGCGCGTTTCTGCGCGGTTCGTCGGTGATCCGGCGGTCCTTCGCGCATGGGGTTGGTCGGGCCTGGTGTCGCAAGCAGGGCTGACGCTGGGATTGTCGCTGCTGGTCGGGCGGGAGTTTCCCGCCATCGGGGCGCCCTTCCGCTCGCTCGTCATCGCGACCGTCGCCATCAACGAGATGGTGGGACCGGTGCTATTCAAACTCGGGCTCGACCGCGCGGGGGAGACGTCGCGAGTCGCGCCGCCCAGCTTTCCGTCGGTACGGCCGCCGCCGTTCGCTGAGCTGGGCGACTAGTGCAGCGCCGTCGATCCAGTGGACGGCGCTGCACTAGGCTTTGGGCCGCGGGCTCCTTCGCTGCGGGACGGAGCTGCGCGCCGTCGCGCCGTTTGTTCAGTCGGAAGCCCGTCGGGGTCCGATGCGGCGGCATTGGAATCGCACCCGGGCGGATCGGCGTATTCCTCCATGCGGCGCCTCGCCGGGCCGCAGGTCCGCTACACTGCGGCGCGCGTGGTAGAGAACGACGAGCTTAGTGCGACGGCCGGGGAAGCCGACGTAGCCGGGGGCGTGCGCCAGGGCGACCTGCTTGCGGGCAAGTACCGAGTGGAGCGCGTTGTCGCGATCGGTGGAATGGGCGTCGTCGTCGTGGCCCACCACGCGGAGCTCGATGAAAAAGTAGCCGTGAAGTTTCTGCGGTCGGAAGCGCTCCAAAACCCCGACGCGGTCGCGCGTTTCGCCCACGAAGCGCGCGTGATGGCCCGTATCAAGAGCGAGCACGTCGTTCGCGTGACCGATGTCGGCACGCTACCCAACGGCGCGCGCTACATGGTGATGGAGTACCTCGAGGGTGTGGATCTCGCTGAGCGCCTCGAGCGAAGAGGGCCGCTTTCGGTCGAGCAAGCGGTGGACTTCGTTCTCCAGGCGTGCGTCGCGGTCGCTGACGCGCACGCGCTCGGAATCGTCCATCAGGACATCAAGCCCGCCAACCTCTTCTGCGTTCGGCGCTCGGACGGGCAGTTTTCCATCAAGGTTCTCGATTTCGGTATCTCGAAAGTCATGGATGCGGCGGCTTCGGTCTCGCCTTCGGACGCCCGCGCGGCCGGACTGATGGGGTCCCCGGAGTACATGTCCCCAGAGCACATGCGCGCGGTTGGGGACACCGACCCTCGGACGGACATCTGGGCGCTCGGCGTCACGCTCTATGAGCTCATCGCGGGACGTCCTCCGTTCGCCGCTCGTTCCGTGCCGCAGCTGGCCGCCAAGATCGCGTCCGAGCCGCCCCCTCCCCTGACTGCGCGTCGCCCCCACGTCCCGAGCGGGTTCGAGGCTGTCCTCTTCAAGTGTCTCGCGAAGGATCGGAGGGACCGGTACCGCGACGTCGGCGAATTGGCACGCGCCCTCGCACCCTTCGGTTCGAGCCGAGCGCGCGCTTACGTGGAACGAATCTCGGGGATCATTGCGACGGCGCGCCTCGCCGGCCCCGCGAGCCCCGCGTCCGCGCCAGGACAGGAGGAAACGACCAGGCCGCAGGTCATCGATCGGCCCCCGGCGCGAATGTCCGAGCGCGGTGTCCGTCCGCTGCACGTCGGACTTGCGGCCGGGATCGTCGGCGTCACAATCCTCGGCGCGATGGCCCTGGGGCACGGAGGTCAACCGGCGGACGACCGCGCCCGCGGGTCGCGCTCGCCAATCGAGTCGGCGGCTGTCGCAGAAAATCGCCCGGGCCCCGGGTCGGACGACACGCCCGGGCCGCCTACCGTCGCGTTGTCGGCTTTGCCCGCCGTCTTGCTCCATGCGCCCGCGGTGGCGACAGCGAGCGCCGTGGATCGGCCAGCAAGCGCCCCCGTTCGCGCGAGCCGTTCCGGTGTGGTGGACGCGGAAGGGGGGCCCTCCACCGGTCCGTCGTCCACCGCAGGGCAGCCCGAGCAAACCAAAGCGGGGTCAAACGCTCAATGCAAGCCGCCGTATGTGATCGACTCGGCCGGGGACCGGCAGTACAAACCAGAGTGCCTTTAGGTCGAACGATGGCTCAATGAAGATTCCTTTTCTACTCGGGCTACTCGCGTGCACGTGGTCTTCGACGTGTCTATGGACATCGTCTGCGTCCGCGGACGACAAAGACGTCTGCCTAGGAGCCGCGTCGAAAGGTCAACGGCTCCGGGATGCTCACCAGCTCCTCGAGGCCCGCGAACAATTCCGGGTTTGCGGCGCCGCCCAATGCCCGGCGGCCGTGCAGAGCGATTGCGCAACATGGCTGGTCGACGTGGAAAGCGGGCTGCCGAGCGTCGTGGTCACCGCGCGGGACCGCACCGGCGCCGACGTCGTCGACGTCCAAGTGAGCGTGGACGGCAAGCCGCTCCTCCAAAAGCTGAATGGCCTTTCCATCCCGATGGATGCGGGGCCGCACACGTTCCGGTTCGAATGGCCGGGCGTCGGGAGCCAGGAACGACTCGTTTTGGTCCGCGAAGGGGAGAAGCACCAGCTGGTGGCGGTGACCTTCGATGCGTCGGCGCCGGCGGTGGGAGGCAGCGGCGAAGCGGACGTCGCCAAGAGCGCGGTGAGTGGCACTGCGAAAACCGTCGGGTGGGTGATGGGCGGCGCGGGCGTCGTGGCCCTCGGCGTGGGAGTGGTCGCGGGGCTCATTGCGGTCGTGAACAAGGGCGGCGCCCATTGCGATTCGAGCGGCGTGTGCGACCCCGGGACGGTCACCGGGATCAAGAGCGCGGCGCTGCTGTCGGACATCGGCTGGGTCTCCGGAGCCGTATTGCTGGCCGGAGGGGCTTCGTTGATTCTGTTCGCGCCTTCGCCTGCCCACGGCCAGACAGCCACGATTCGGATCGCGCCTGTCGTGACGCCGTCCGGCGGCGCGCTCGTCGCTGGGGCGAGTTGGTAAATGAAGCGGTTTGGCGCCACGCTGGGGACGTTCGCGCTCGCCGTCCTGTTTCTTCCGGCGTCTGCCGGATGCGAGGCGCTTCTCGATGTGGGCAATCTGACCGACCGAGCGGCCGAGGCAGGAGTGGGCGAGATGACGCCCGGCACCGGCGACGACGCCCAAAGCGGCGACGACGCCGAAAGCGGCGACGACGCCCAGGGTGCCGATGACGGGCCGAGTCTCGATGATGTGCAAGAGGCGGGTGACGGAGGACAATCGGGGCTCTCGCCCAGTCCTCCCGCGGCCGACGGTGGGCCGACCGGCAGCGAACCCGAGACCGACGCGGCAGATGCCGAAGTGATCGAGGTCTCGTTGCCTTCCGGAACGCCCGATGCGGCCGGGAACGACGGAGGGACCACGAGCCCGACCGCGGACACAAGCGGGAAAGATGCAACCGTCCCCACGGGAACCGCGGATTCCTCGACCGGCTTGGACAGCAGCCCGGCGCCTACCGACTCTGGCCTGACTGCGCCCAAAGGGTGCGCCACCGGCGTGAAAGAGATGACCATGCCGAAGCTTGGCGTCGCGGATGATTTCGGCACGGCGGACGCGATCTGCATCAAGTATGCGGGCAACGTCGGCGGCTGGAGTGCTTCCAACGTCGAGGGGCGTACGGTCACCGTGGTAGGCGCAAAGACGCAGGCGCTGACAACCATCCCGGAGGGTGTCGAGCAGCCAGCCATGGATGTGGGGACCGACGGGTGGATCTACTGGAACTTTTCCGCGGGCACTCTTTCGAACTCTTCGGTGAAGGCGTTCGTCGCTCCTCGATAGCCGGCGCGGGCCAAGCCACGGAAGGCGCGACGCGGTGAAAAATGCGGTCTAGAGTTCGCGGGCTTCATGCCACAAACCGATGACCGCTCCGAGCTCCTGGAGCTCCTCGCGACCTTCGCATACGACTACGCTCCGGGCGCCTACAGGCTGGCCTCCGGAAAACAGAGCGACGAATATCTCGATTGCAAGGCGGCGCTCAGCCATGCGGCCGCCCTCCCGGCGCTCGGCCGGCTGTTTCTCCGGCAGGTCGACCCCCGGGCGGTTGCCATCGGCGGGCTGACCATGGGCGCGGACCCAATCGCCCTCAGCACGGCCCATGTCAGCGCGGCGGGCCGCAATCTGCGCTGGTTTAGCGTGCGCAAAGAACCCAAGAAGTACGGACGCCGCAAGCTTATCGAGGGCGACGTGTCGAACGGCCCCGTGGTCATCGTGGACGACGTGGTCACGACGGGGGGTTCGACGATTGACGCGATCAAAAAAGCGCGCGCCGAGGGCCTCGAGGTCGTGCAGGTGCTCGTTCTGGTCGATCGGGAAGAAGAGGGCGGCCTCGATAGAATTCGCGCCGAAGCCGGGCACGACGTGCCGGTCGCGGCAATCTTCAAGAAGACCGAAATTCGAGCGGCGTGGGAGCGGCTGCGGGGCTCTACGGCGCGCGTCCCGGTGATGTGAGCCGCGCGCAATCCGCGAGCGCTCGGATTGTGCGCTCTCGGGCGCGTCCCTATGTTTTGGACGTGCGCAGAAATCGGCAGCGCCTCGGTTACACGCGGATTGTTCAGCTCCTCGTGTATCTCGTGATCGTCCCGACGACGCTCATCCTGTCGGTCGGAATCGTGCTGATGTTCATCGGCAACATCTTCAACCTGCTCTTCGGCGTACTCACGGTCAGCTTCGTTCTCGTCGTGGTGACCGGTGTGGTGCTCGTCCTCGTCTTTCTTCGGCGCGAAGCCAACCTCAGCGAGCTCCAAGCCGATTTCATATCGAAGGTGAGCCACGAGCTTCGCACTCCACTGACGAGCATCCGTCTCTTCGTCGAGACGATCGGGCGCTCGCGCGGCGACCGGGCGACGGAGGACAAGTGCCTGGACGCGCTCGCTCGCGAAACGGATCGGCTCAGCCACCTAATCGAGCGATTGCTCGACTGGGGACGAATGGAGGCTGGGCGCAAACAGTTCGACATGGTCGACGAGACCGTACAGGCCGTGATCGACGGCGCCGTGGACGCGTTCACCCCGGTACAAGCCCACAACGCGCACCTCAATTTTTCGGCCGAAGTCGAGCCGGGACTACCGAAAGTCCACGTCGACCGTGCCGCCATCGTGGACGCGATCGGCAACCTGCTGTCGAACGCCTTCAAGTACGGCGGCTCGCCTCCCGTCGTCCGATTGCGCGCCGTCCATTTCCAGGCGGGCGTGGCGATCGAGGTGAGCGACAACGGCGACGGCATTTCGAGGGTCGAGCATCACCGGATCTTCGACAAGTTTTACCGAATCGACGATCGGCTTTCGCGCGAGCGGGAGGGAAGCGGCCTCGGGCTCGCCATCGTGAAGCACATCGTGCGCGCCCACCATGGACGCGTCCAGCTGGAGAGCGCAAAAGGGAAAGGTTCGACGTTTCGCATCATCCTTTCGCCGGCGTCGGGGATCGGGGCCGCACCGGCATTCGTGGAAGAAGCGAAGGAACAATGAGTTTGTCGAAACCGACGCCGCGCGAATCGACTCGGCGGTGCGTGTTGGTCGTCGAAGACGACGCGAGCATCACACTCGGGCTTCGCATCAACCTCGAAGCCGAAGGGTACGGCGTGCTCGAGGCCGAGGACGGCGAGCGGGGCCTGGAGATGGTGCGCAGCGAGCGCCCCGATCTCGTGATCCTCGACGTGATGCTCCCGAAGTTGAACGGCTTTCAGGTGCTCCAGGCGATCCGCCGCGATGGACTGATGATGCCGATCATCATCCTTAGCGCCAGGACCGCCGAAATGGACAAGGTGACCGGCCTCGAGCTCGGAGCCGAGGACTACGTCGCCAAACCTTTCAGCTTGGCCGAGCTCCTCGCCCGCGTTCGAGCGGCTCTTCGCCGAGGCCCCCTTCCGGCGCAGGCCCCGCGTTCGGTCCTCGTCTTCGGGGACGTGCGCATCGACATTGCGGCGCGAACGGTGACGCGTGCGGGCGCAGCGGTCGAGATGACGGCCACCGAGCTCGATCTCCTCCTCTGCCTGATCGAAGCGCGGGGATCCGCGCTGAGCCGCGATGCCATCTTCACGCGCGTCTGGGGACCAAACCATCACGGTACGCCGAGAACGATCGACAACTTCATCCAGCAGCTGCGAGCAAAGCTCGAGGTCGAGCCGCAGAGGCCCCGTCACCTCATCACGGTACGCGGCATCGGCTACCGCTTCGACGGATGACCGCACGAACAGAGGCCGACCCAGAAGGTTACGATCGCCAACCGGAAATCCAAGAGGGCTAGTTTGGGGACGGAGAAGGTCATCGAAGGCGTCGTCGAGCGCATTACCTTCGAGAACGCGCAATCGAGCTTTCGCGTCATCAAACTCGCCGTGGACGGTCGCGCGGACCGCGTTTCGGTGGTCGGGACCTTCCCATCGACGCCGCTCGGCGCCCGCGTGCGGGTGCGGGGGCAACTCGAGATCGACCGCAAGCACGGCGAGCAGCTGCGGGCCGAGTCGTTCATCGAGCTCGCGCCGGACACGCTGCTCGGGCTCGAGAAATACCTGGGGTCTGGCGTGATCAAGGGGGTGGGAACGAAGCTCGCCGGCCGCATCGTCGCCGCGTTCGGCCTGGACTCGCTGCGAATCCTGGATCAAGAGCCCGAGCGTCTTCGCGACGTGGAAGGTCTCGGCGAGAAGCGCCGAATCGCGCTGGAGCGCTCGTGGCGCGAGCAGCGGGCCACCCGAGACGTGATGGTCTTTCTTCAGTCCCACGGGGCGACCCTCGCGCTCGCCATGCGCATCGTACGCCGATACGGCGCCCGCGCGATGACCGTCGTGTCCCAAGATCCGTACCGCCTGGCCATCGAAGTCCGCGGCGTCGGCTTCAGGACCGCCGACCGAATCGCGTCGTCGATGGGAGTGGCGGTGAACTCGCCGGAACGGATGCAGGCCGGGGTGTTGCAAGCTCTCCACGACGTGACCGAGGGAGGACACGTGTGGACCGCGCTCGACGAGCTGACGTCACGTGCGGCCCAGATGCTCGACCTCGAGAAAAGCGAGAGCGACGTGGAGGCGCGGCTTCACGGCGCGGTCGAAGCCCTGGCAAAGGCGGGCGGCGCGGTCGTCGAGCCCATCGGAAGCGAGCGCGCCGTCTTCGCTGCGGAAATGCACGCCGCCGAGGTTCGACTCGCGCAGAGGCTCGCACAGATCGCCCGCGCACCGACTCGCCCGCTCGATGGAGCGGCCGCGGCCGTGCTTGCGTTCGAGGCCCGGACTCGCGTCAAGCTCGCGCCCGAGCAGAGCCGGGCGGTCGAGGAGGCCGCACGCCGGCCGGTGCTCGTCGTCACGGGCGGCCCCGGCGTCGGCAAGACGACGATCGTTCGCGCGATCCTCGCGGTGCTCTCGCACGCAGGGGTCGAGGTGCGCCTCGCCGCCCCCACCGGACGCGCTGCCAAACGGATGAGTGAAGCGACCGGGGCCCCGGCGACGACGCTTCACCGCCTGCTCGACTTCGAACCGAAGACGCGGACGTTCAAGCGAGACCGGGCGCGACCCATCGAGGCGGGTGCGGTCATCGTCGACGAAGCGTCGATGCTCGATCTGCCGACCGCAGACGCGCTGACCCAGGCGATTGCACCGGGTACGCGACTCATCCTGGTGGGCGACGTGGACCAGCTGCCGAGCGTAGGCCCGGGCGCGGTCCTGCGAGACGTCATCGGCTCGGGAAAGGTGCCTTGCGTCCGCCTGCGCGAAATATTCCGGCAGGCAGCGCAGAGTCTGATCGTCACCAACGCCCACCGCATCAACGATGGCGAGCCCCCTATTTCGGCGCCGCCCGGTTCCAATTCCGACTTCTTCGTCGTCGAGCGACGCGACCCCGAGCGAGCGCGTGCGACGGTGATCGAGCTCGTCACGTCGCGAATCCCCGGCCGCTTCGGGCTCGATCCCGTGCGCGACATCCAGGTTCTCACGCCGATGCGCCGCGGGCCCGCCGGGGCAGTTGCGCTCAACGAAGCTCTCCAAGCCGCGCTCAACCCTGCACGTGCGGGCGACGCGGAAGCTCGCCCCGGCGGCGCGCTTCTCCGTGGATCTCGCGCGTACCGCGTGGGCGACAAAGTGATGCAGCTTCGAAATGACTACGAAAAGAATGTCTTCAACGGCGACGTCGGGCTCGTCGCGAGCATCGATTCGGAAGACAATCGCGTCTCGGTTCGTTTCGACGAAAAAGAGGTGGCGTTCGAAACGTCCGAGTTGGACGACCTGGTCCTTTCTTACGCATGCACCGTACACAAGTCCCAAGGGAGCGAGTACCCGGCGGTCGTCGTGCCCCTCCTGACCACACACTTCATGATGCTCTCGAAAAACCTTCTCTACACGGCGGTCACACGCGGCAAGCGCCTGGTCGTGCTCGTCTGCGACCCCCGCGCGGTCGAGCTGGCACTTTCGGTGCAACGCAAAGAGGATCGGCGCACAAGCCTCTCGACGAGGCTCGTCGAGCGTTTCGCATGAGACGGTCGTCGTTGACGTACGTGCGCCAGATGGCCACGCTCTGAGGGTCCATGCTGCGCCGCCTCCTCATTGGTCTGGTGCTCGGTTTGATTGTCGGTGGACTGGTCGCGGCCGGTCTCGTCGCCGGTCTCGGCGTAGCAACGTTCGCAAGCGCTGGGGGCGCGCTATTGGCGTACCTGGTCGCCGCCCTCACAGGGGTCTTGACCGGCCTCGTGGCGGGAAAGCCAATCTGGTCTTCTGGCGCCAAAGTCGAAGCCGGACTAAAGGCAGTGTTCGGCGCGCTGGTAGGCGCGGGCCTCATGTTTGCGCTCCGAAAGTGGGGCGGCTCGTGGATGATCACGTTGCCCCAAATCGGGGCAAACAGTCCCACCGCCATCGCCGAGCTGCCGGCGACTTCGCTTCCGCTACTGGCCGGTGCGTTGGGCGCTTTTTTCGGTGTCGACAACACGGCCGGAAACGGCGGAAGCGAGGGCGACGGAAAGGGAGGCCCCAACAGGGCGCGTCGTCGCGTGGCCACCGGAAACGACCGGCCGGCAAAGTCTCCTCCCGAAGGGATAGCCGGAGCAGACTCCGACGACGAGGAGGAGCTGCTCGGGGCGCGCGCCAAGCGCTGATGCCTCCAGCTCGCGTCGCGCTGCACGCCGCATCGGGCGGCGTTGTTCTGATGTCGTTGCGAGCCCTGCTCGTGCGCCCGCCGCCGATCGGGTGGGCGGTAGCCGTCCTCGTGGCCTACGTCGCCATGGTGCTCGGCGGAGTCTTCGTCCTGCGCTGGCAAGTCTTCGTCGACGCGGTGGTCCGAGGGCCTGCGGGAGCGCGCGGCGTAGCGCTCACCTTCGACGACGGCCCTCATCCGCGCTGGACGCGCCGAGTCCTGGAGATTCTCGAGAAGGAGGGCGCCACCGCCACGTTCTTCGTCGTGGGGAAGAAAGCGGAGCAGCATCCGGAATTGGTGCGTGAGATCCTCGAGCGGGGCCATACGGTCGGGCTGCACTCCTACGCGCACGACCGCCTCTTCGCCCTCCGGAGCGAACGCCGAGTCCGCGAAGACCTCGAGCGGGGAATCGCAGCTCTCGAAAGCCTGGTGGGAACCAGGCCGATGCTGTTCCGGCCGCCGATCGGCCACACCAACCCGATCGTCGCGCGAGTCGTGGACAGGTTGGACCTAACGGTCGTCGGCTGGACCATCGGCGCTCGCGACGGCCTCGCGTCGGCGCGGCCGGATGCCGTCGTCGCGCGCATTCGGCGCGATCTGCGCGATGGCGCGATCGTCCTCATGCACGACTCGCCCGAACGCGGCGATCGCGAGCCGGCTTCGGTGCGCGCGCTGCCGTCCGTGCTCGCGGCGGCCGCAGTTCGGGGGCTGCAGATTGTTCCGCTGTCGGCGTGGGTCGATGCGACGCAGTGCGGATAGCGGCCCCCCCGGGGCGGAACACGCGAGCAATGCGGCGTACTCTGGCTCCGACGCACGCTGGGCACCCCTCCGCGTTTTGCCCACCGGACCGAGCCCGCCTACTGTGCCCTCGCTCTCACCACTCCGAAAGGGTCGGCGAATGACTCAGCCAGCGAGCGAATTCACCATCGCGATCGAGCAGGTAGAGGGCTTCGAGTTCGTCATCCGATTCGACAAGGACTCGTTCGCGCCGGCGCGCGCAGACGAGCCGCCGCCTCTCGGCCACGACGCCGCCCCGAATGCCGCGCGCTACCTGGCCGCGGCCGTTGGGAACTGTTTGGCCGCGAGCTTGGTCTTCTGCGCGCAGCGTGCGGGACACCCATTGGGTCACGTCAAGGCGACCGTACGAGTCGAGCTCACTCGAAACGAGCGCCACCGGCTGCGCATCGGACAGATTGGCGTGGCGATCGACGCGCCAGACACGGACGATGCGAGGGTTGCTGGCTGCCTGCCGGTGTTCGAGGATTTCTGCGTCGTGACTCAAAGCGTCCGGCAGGGAATTCCGGTGCGCGTGACCGTCAACGGCAATGCGCTATCGGAGGCGGCTTCGAACGCGGCCACAGGTCGATGATCACCGGGGCCACCTCCTTCTGGCAGCTTTCTACGCTTCGCGCACCGCTTTCCGTGCCGCCACGGTGACCGCAACCAAGCCCACGAGCAGTGCGCTCGCCTCGGCCGTAGTCGGCGCACCGAGGCGACCGATGAATACGGCAGCGGCGAAATCTCCGAGCGGGCGTACGCCCATGATGAGCAACGTGTTGAGGCTCATCACGCGGCCGCTCATCGATCGGGGCACGCGCGTCTGCAGCAGCGTGATCGTCGTGGCCGCGACTCCGACCTGCGACACCCCGAGCGCCAAAAGGGTGGCGAGGGACAGGCCGAACGAACGGCTCGCCGCGAAGCCCACCAGGGCGATCGCCCAGAACACCGCCCCGCCCAAAACGATGCCCGCTTTGCGCCGGGGATCTCCGATCGATGCCAGCCCCAGACCACCGACGACCGTCCCTGCGCCCGAAGCCGCGAAGAGGACGCCGAGACGGACGGGGTCGAGGTGCAGCACTTTCGTCGCCATCACCGGTAGCAGCAGAGCCGGTGACGGGCCGAGGAACAAGAGCGAGCCGTACACCGCGAGCAGCCACGGTAGGACCGCGTCCGCGCGCACGGCGGCGAGGCCCTCCTGAATGGCGCGGGGGTTCGGTGTTCGCGTCGGGCCGCCAACTGCGTGCGGCCGGATCGCCAGCAGAGCGGCGAGCACGGCGACATAGCTCACGGCGTTTGCGAAGAAGTTCCCTGCATAGCCGATGGCCGCCATGCTCAGGCCCGCGAGCGCCGGACCGACCGTGGACGAACCGGTGAACACGATCGACTGGAGCGAGAGCGCGCTCAGAAGCTCGTCTTTCGGGACTAGCTCCGGCACGAGCGCTGCCCGGGTCGGCTGGTCGAAGCTCAGGGCCGTTCCTTGGAAGAACGCGAGGACCACGACCATCCATACCTGGACGACATGCAGCAAAGTCAGCACGCCGAGGAGCGCCGCGAACGACATACAGAGCGTTTGCGTCGTCAGGAGAAGGCGTCGCTTGTCGACTCGATCGGCGACCGCACCGCCGAAGAGCGAGAACGCGAAGAATGCCAGGGACTGCGAGAGGGACACGGCTCCGAGCGCGAAGGCGGAGCCATGGCTGATGTCCAAGACAAGCAGCGCCTGCGCGACGATCTGCATCCACGTGCCGATCGCCGAAAAGACGAGACCGAACCAAAGCAGACGGAAATCGCGGTGCCGCAGAGCGCGGAACGGCCCCGGCCGGCGGTTGGCCGACTCGGACTCAGGGTTCGGCACGGCTTCTCCAATTGCTTGGCCCGCCGCGCCGCTGAGTGAGGCTCGCTGCTGCCGCATCCTGACTTGTCGCTCGTGCATCCAACTTGACTATCTTCATCCAGCGGCGCGACGATCGGGCGACCTAATCGACCTCGGGGGGAAAATCCAACGGCACCCTACCGCCCGGACCGATTGATGTCGCAGCCGCGCTTCGGCGAGCTAGCTTCTCGCCCCGGAGACGACCATGACCATCTCGGGCCTTCCGCGACCGGACGATCTCGCTGGGCGACGCGCCCAGATGTTTCCCGTTCTCACGAGCGCGCAAATCGCTCGGATCGCGCACATCGGATCGGAGCACGAGCTCCGGGCCGGTGAGCTCTTGTTCGACGAGGGGGACCGCGAAGTCCCCTTCCACGTCGTGCTCGACGGAGAGGTGGAAATCGTCCATCCGCGCGGTGCGCTCGAAGAGCCGATTACCGTGCATGGCCGCGGCGAATTCACGGGTGAAATAAGCATGCTTTCCGATCGCCGGAGCTTGGTTCGAGCACGCGCACGAACAGCCGTGCGTGCGATCCGCGTCGAAAGGCCGCAGCTTCACCGGCTCGTTCAGACCGACGCCGAGCTGAGCGAGCTCCTGATGCGAGCGTTCATTCTTCGGCGGATGGGTCTCTTGGCCGGGGGGCTGGGCGACGCCGTGGTCGTGGGCTCACAGCACTCGGCCGCGACGCTACGGGTGCAGGAGTTTTTGACCCGCAACGGCCACCCTTACCGATACGTCGATGTCGATCGCGATCGGCAGTTCCAATCCCTTCTCGACGACTTTCACGTCACGGTCGCCGATGTTCCCGTTCTCATCTGCCGCGGCGAGCGCGTCCTGAAGAACCCGACGAACACCGAGGTCGCGGAGTGTTTGGGGTTCAACTCCGCGCTCGAGCCGGGAGCGATACACGATGTCGTCATCTGCGGCGCAGGACCGGGCGGCCTCGCCGCTGCGGTGTACGCGGCATCCGAAGGGCTCGACGTCATCGTGATCGAAGAAGGCTCGCCTGGCGGTCAAGCAGGAACGAGCTCGAAGATCGAGAACTACCTCGGGTTTCCGACCGGAATCTCCGGGCAAGCGTTGGCGGCCCGTGCATTGAGCCAAGCCGAGAAGTTTGGCGCAAAGATCACAGTCGCGCGCGGCGTCTCGCGTCTGCATTGCGACGAAGTTCCCTTTCGCGTCGAACTCGCGGGCGGCGAATCGGTTCGGGCCAAGGCGATCGTCATCGCCACGGGCGCTCAATATCGAAAGCTCGACTTGCCGAACCTCGAGCGGTTCGAAGGTGTCGGCGTCTACTACAGCGCGACGTACGTCGAAGCGCAGCGTTGCGACATGGAAGAGGTCATCGTGGTCGGCGGAGGGAACTCGGCGGGGCAAGCCGCGACGTTCCTCGCGCGTTCCTCGCGGCACGTCCATATTCTGATTCGGGGCGCCGGGCTGGCGAGCAGCATGTCGCGCTACCTCATTCAACGGATCGAAGAAACGCCCAACATCACCCTCCACCGGCGCACGCAGATCATTGCGCTCGAAGGCACCGAGCACTTGGAGTCCGTGACTTGGTCGAGCGACGCCACCGATGAGCGGACCGCGCGGCCCATTCGGCACGTTTTTGCGATGACCGGGGCCAAACCCAACACCGACTGGCTCTCTGGGTGCCTCGCGCTCGATGAAAATGGCTTCGTGTGCACGGGCACCGATCTCACTCCGCAGAGACTGAAGCAAGATGAGTGGCCCCTCGCCCGGGGGCCGTACCTCTTCGAAACGTCGCGCCCGCGGGTATTCGCCGTCGGCGACGTACGGGCCAGCAGCGTGAAACGTGTCGCCTCTGCCGTGGGCGAGGGCTCGGTCTGCATCCAACTGGTTCACAAGGCACTGAGCGAGTAGGAGGCGCCCGCTGCCGTGGCCAGGCGCGTCCGAGTCTGCAAGTATGCGGATCACGATGATCAAACCAGCCGACGCCCGGAGCCTGAAGTGACCTACTGCGTGGCGCTCAAAGTCGAAGCGGGGATGGTGTTTGCGTCGGATTCGCGCACCAACGCGGGGTTCGACCAGATCAGCACATTTCGAAAGATGGTAGTGTACGAGCGTCCCGGCGACCGTCTGATGGTCCTCCTTTCTTCGGGGAACCTGTCGATCACCCAGTCCGTGCGAGAAATTCTGCAGATCGAGCGCCTCCTCGGTGACGGTCACGAACCGACGACGATCTGGAATGCGTCGAGTATGTTCGACGCGGCGCGCGTCCTCGGGCGAGCGGTGCGTCACGTGAGTGAAGAAGAGGCCCCGGCCCTTCGCGCTGGAGGAATCGACTTCAGTTGCACGTTCATCTTCGGAGGCCAAATCAAAGGCGAAGCGATGCGCCTCTTTCTCGTGTACTCCACGGGCAACTTCATCGAAGCCACGGCAGAGACCTGCTATTTCCAAATAGGCGAAGCGAAGTATGGAAAGCCGGTGCTCGACCGCATGCTCGTACCGAGTACGCCCCTGGCCGAGGCCACGAAGTGCGCGCTCGTGTCGATCGATTCGACTCTCAAGTCCAATCTATCGGTTGGGCTTCCAATCGACCTTCTCGTGTACGAAGCGGGCGCTCTTCGAAGCGACCGCATCACTTGCATCGACGAGGCCAATCCATACTTTTCGATGATCCGCGATTCGTGGGGGCAGCGTCTGCGAGGGGCGTTCGAGGGCGTCGACGATCCCAACTGGGAGGCGACCGGCGCGCGGTATCCCTTGAGGGTGCGGTCGGGCAGGTATGAAGTGCTCCGCAAAATCACGAACCCGAACGAAAAGCTCGTCTGAGCTCAGGCTTTCGGTTCGCGATCGCTGCGTGCGTTCGAAGCGTCGGCTGCATTGCCGCTGTCCCGATCCGGCGCTATAGCCGTGGGCCCGATCGACGACGGAGATCCGATACCGCCCCCGTCGTTACGTCGCTGCTCGGAGCCCAATTGAGACGGACTCAATCATGATGTGGCTCGTGCGCATGGCGCTCAAGCGCCCCTACACCTTCGTCGTGATGGCGATGCTCATCGTGATTCTCGGCGGAGTCACGATCTCCCGGATGCCGACAGACATCTTCCCGGACATCGACATCCCGGTCATCTCGGTCATCTGGAACTACGCCGGCCTTTCGTCCGAAGAAATGGAGAAGCGCATCGTCAACAACTTCGAGCGCAACCTGACGACGACCGTCAACGACATCGAACACATCGAGAGCCAGTCGCTGGTGGGCGTCTCGGTCATCAAGATTTTCTTCCAGCCGGGGGCGAAGATCGAGGCAGCCACCGCGCAGGTCACGGCGATCGCGCAAACCGCAGTGCGGCAAACTCCCCCTGGAACCACGCCTCCGCTCGTCATCCGGTACAGCGCATCGAACGTGCCCATACTGCAGATTGCCCTGCAAGGGGCGTCGCTGAGCGAACAGCAGCTCTTCGACTACGGGACCAACTTCGTCCGAGCCGACGTGGCGACGATTCAGGGCGCGCAGGTGCCCTGGCCCTACGGCGGCAAACAAAGGCAGGTCATGATCGACATCGACCCTCGGCGTCTTTACGCATGGGGCCTGTCGCCGCGCGACGTCAACGCGGCAATCGGCGTGCAGAACGTCATCGTGCCCACGGGAACGGCGAAGATCGGCATCGACGAATATCCAATCGTCCTCAACGCGAGCCCCGAGCTCTTGGACCAGATCGCGGCGATCCCGATCAAAGTCGTTCGCGGCACGACGGTTTTCTTGCGCGACGTGGCGAGCGTTCGGGACGGGTATGCGCCGCAGACCAACATCGTCCACGTCGAAGGCAAGAAGTCCGTGCTCATGTCGATTTTGAAACAGGGCAGTGCGAGCACCCTCGACGTCGTGAAGCGCGTGCGCGACCTATTGCCGACGACGCTCTCGAGGCTCCCCAAAGACTTGAAAGCTTCGTTGCTCTTCGACCAATCCATCTTCGTGAGAGCCGCCGTTCTAGGGGTGGTCAAGGAGGCTTGCATCGCCGCCGGATTGACCGCTCTCATGCTCCTTGCCTTTCTCGGAAGTTGGCGCAGCACGTTGATCGTCATCGTGTCGATCCCGCTGTCGATCCTCGTCTCGATCATCGTCCTCGCCTGGATGGGACAGACGCTCAACGTCATGACCCTCGGCGGAATGGCGTTGGCAGTCGGAATCCTGGTGGACGACGCGACCGTCGAAATCGAAAACGTGCACAGAAACCTCGCCAAGAAAAAGCCAATCGTGAAGGCCATCTTGGACGGCGCCTCGGAGATCGCGACGCCGGCATTCGTCTCCACCATTTGCATATGCATCGTCTTCGTCCCGGTCGTGTTCATCGCGGGTTCGGCAAAGTCGCTCTTCGTCCCGCTGGCGCTGGCGGTCGTCTTTGCGATGCTGACGTCGTATTTTCTGTCGCGGACGCTCGTGCCGACCATGATGCGCTTTCTCATGACGGGGGAGGCGGCCCACCACGCGCGCGGCCGAGAGCGCCGCCGCAGTCCCGCGACCCGCTTCTTCGAGGCGTTCGAGGCCGGATTCGCCTCGTTACGCACCGTCTATGGCCGCTACCTGGCGTGGGCGATCGAGCACCGGTCGGTCGTCGTCGCCGTCTTCGTCGCCTTCGCCGTCGGCTCGCTCGCGCTCTTTCCGCTGATCGGGCGGGACTTCTTTCCGACCGTCGACGCGGGCCTCATCAAGCTCCACGTGCGGGGTGTTCCGGGTACGAGAATCGAGGAAACGGAGCGCCAGTTCGCCCGAATCGAGGACGCGATGCGAGCCGAGATCCCCGACAAGGATATCGACACGCTTCTCGACAATATCGGAATCCCCTATAGCGGCATCAATCTTTCGCTCAGCGAGGGCGCGCTCATCTCCCCGGCCGACGGAGAGATTCTCGTGTCGCTCAGGAAGGGTCATGCCCCGACGATGGAGTACGTGCGGCGACTGCGTGCGGCGCTGGCGAAGTCGTTTCCCGACCAGACCTTCTTTTTTCTGGCTCCAGACATCTCGACTCAGGTGCTCAACTTCGGGCTTCCCGCCCCCATCGATGTGCAGGTCGTCGGGGCGATCGGCAACGAAGAGCAGACGTACGACGTCGCGCGGCGGATCGCCGAACGCGTCAAGCGCCTGCCCGGCGCGGCCGACGTGCATTTGGCGCAGGTGCCCAATCAACCCGAGCTCTCGATCGCGATCGACAGAACGATGGCGGGCCAGCTCGGGCTCACCGAGCACGACGTCGCGAGCGACCTTCTCGTGTCCCTGGCGTCGAGCGCGATCGTCGCACCCAGCTACTGGCTCGACAGGCGAGGGGTTCAATACCTCTTGGCGGTGCAAACCCCGCAGCGAGAGGTCGACTCGATGGACGCCCTGAGAACGACGCCCATCTCGACCGGCGGTGATCAGCCGCAGCTCCTTTCGAACCTCGCCACGGTGACGCGGACACAGGGCCCGGTCAACATCACGCACTACAACGTCGCCCGCACCTTCGACGTTCAGGCCAATGTGGACGGAGCGGACCTGGGATTCGTGTCGACGGCCGTGCGCCGGGTGGTCGACGAGCTGAAGCCCTCGATGCCACGCGGGACGACGGTGCGCATCAAAGGACAGGTGGAGAGCATGGAATCGTCGTTCACCGGTCTTGGGTACGGGCTCATTTTCGCCGTTGTCCTGGTGTACATGCTGATGGTCGTCAACTTTCAGTCGTGGCTCGACCCGCTCGTGATCTTGATGGCCCTCCCCGGGGCAATCGCGGGGATCGCCTGGATGCTCTTTTTGTCGCACACGACGCTGAGTGTGCCGGCGCTCATGGGGGCGATCATGTGTGTGGGGGTGGCGACGGCGAACAGCATTTTGGTCGTTACCTTCGCCAACGATCAGCGCAAGGCCGGGCGCGAGGTCGGGCCGGCAGCGCTCGCCGCAGGGATGACGCGCCTTCGCCCGGTTATCATGACGGCCCTCGCGATGATCATCGGGATGCTTCCGATGTCTCTCGGATGGGGCGAGGGCGGCGAGCAGAACGCGCCCCTCGGACGGGCGGTGATCGGGGGCCTCTCCTTGGCCACGGCCTCCACTCTCTTTTTCGTTCCCGTCATGTACAGCATTCTCCGGCGCAAGCCTCCACATCTCGATGACGCGGCATGGGAAGAAGCATGACCACGCCCCCCCACGACCACGATCCGGCAGCCAGGGTTGCCGGCGAAGGCGACCTCGGCTTCGATCTCCCCGCGCCCGCTGCGATATCGAAGATCGGGCTCGCGGCTGCCATCATGGGAATGATCCTGGCAGTCAGTGCGGCGTTTTGGATCGGCTACCTTCCGAGGCATCGCGATCGGGTCGCGCTCGACGAAGCTGCACTCGCTGCCGGGCGTGCCGTGATGCGCGTGGAAGTGGTCACCCCCAAATTGGTGTCCAGTGACCGAGCCATTCTGTTGCCGGGCAACGTGCAACCACTCGAAGAGACGACCCTGTATGCGAGGGCCAGCGGATTCGTCCGAAAGTGGATGGTGGACATCGGCGACAAAGTCCGGGCCGGACAGCTTTTGGCCGAAATCGAGACGCCCGAGGTGGACCAAGAGCTCGATCAGGCGCAGGCGCAGCTTGCGCAGGCGCTGCCGACGCTCGAGCGTTCGCGCGCGAACCGAGAGCTATCGGCCGCAAATCTGAGACGCTACGAGGCCCTTACGCCCGCCGGCGTGACGTCGCAAGCCGACCTCGACGCGCGGAGGGCCCAGGCTCGCGCCGACGAAGCGGACGTGCGCGTCGCGGAGGCGACGATTTCGAATCAGCGGGCGAACATTCGACGGCTCACGCAGATCAGGGCCTTCGCGAACGTGACAGCCCCGTTCGCGGGAACGATCACGCAACGATGGGCAGAGGTGGGCGCCCTGGTGACCGCAGGCAACGGCCAACCGCTCTACAAAGTTGCGGCGCTCGATCCGGCCCGGGTATTCATTCAGGTGCCACAGGACGTCGCGCCGAGCGTTCGGGCCGGCATTTCCGCGAAGGTTACCGTGCGCGAGTATCCGGGGCGAGCTTTCCAGGCGACCGTCGCCCGCTCCGCTGGCGAGCTCGATGCGACGACGCGGACGATGACTACCGAACTGCGTGTTCCCAATTCCGACGGAGCGCTCATGCCGGGGATGTACGCCGAAGCCTCGCTCACGCTGTCCTCTCCGCATCGGGTTTTCGAGCTGCCCGCGACCGCGCTGATGACGGACTCCCGCGGTCCGCGTATCGCGGTCGTGGACGACGAAGCGAGAATCCACTTCTTGCCCGTGGCGATCGAGCGCGACACCGGAGCAACCATCGAAGTATCGACGGGCCCGAAAGGGGGCGAACGGGTCGCAAGGCTCGGCAGCGCCGAATTCGAGGAGGGTCGGCAGGTGGAGGTGGCGCGGTGAGTCGACTGAGACTCGCCGAAGCATCCATCGCAGCGAAATGTGCGTGTCGGCGCAACGTCTGCACGCGGCGCTCCCGAACCGGGTGTCTGGATATCTCGGGGCCCGGTGGCCAGAATTGCGCCCGGAAAACGATGCGGGCCCACTGTCGGCACAGAGGATGCTCCTCGCGCTCGATATGAAATCACGCGCACTGCTTCTCGCGTTCCAAGTCGCAGGCTCCGCTGTCGCGTTCATCCCGAGCGGCTGGTGCTTCTTCAGCCGACGTGCACACCGCGGTGTCGCCGAATGCGACGTTCGAGCGCTATCGGACGTTCACGTTCGACCGCCCGCAGGCTGCTTCGGGGAGCTCCACGAGCTCACCGCCTTCGGAAGAAGTCCGCGGTCACATCGAGGAGGACGTCGAGTCGAGCCTCAAGGGTCTCGGCTATACACCTTCCATAGGGCCCCGCGGCGACTTCGTCGTGCGAATCGAGACGGGACGCCGCCCTCTTGCCACAGGCGAGGCATCGCAGACCCCTCCCCCGGTGGAGCAGACGGAGATCCCCATTTCGGCTTTCTCGACGACGAACGGCAAGACCTGGTCGAGGGCGCCTTCGTCATCGACACGTTCGACGGCCAGACGCATCGGTTGCTCTGGCACGGGTCGGCCCGCGAAGTGATCGATCCCAGCCGCGCCAACTACGACCGGTTGCACCGCGCCGTGCAGAAGGTCATGGCTTCGTTTCCGGCACGAGCGACGGCGCCGCACCCTTGAAACGCAACGTGTGCACGCACGCGTCGCAACGCTCGCGCTCGTGGGCCTGGTCCGTATGGGCCTGCCCCGGCGCGTGAGACGCCCTCTTCGTATCCTTCGCACGGCACTCCATTGTACAAGTGACCCATGACGTGGCGGCACGCGCCCTTGCTGCTCGCGAGTATCGCTCTTTTGAGCAGTTGCAATCGCAAAGACCAGGCAACCGGGACCCGTCCGGTCGTCGCCGAAGCCGGTGCGGCGGTCGGCCCTCCTCCCCCGCCGCCCAAGCCAAAGCCGGAGCTGACGATTGTTTACGCGTCCGACCTTCGCGGACACGTATCGCCGGATCCGGCGTTCACCGGGCCGGGTGGCCTCGGCCGACGAGCAACCGTCGTCGACCGAATCAAGATGGAGGGCCCTGCACTGCAGGTGGAGGCGGGCGATCTGGTTGCGGGAGCGGCGGACGAGCTTCCGCCAACGGGGTACGATCGGAACCTCAATCCCCGCATCGTCTTCGCGAGCTTCTCGCGCCTAGGAGTCGACGCGGTTGCCATCGGCGAACGCGATCTCGAACTCGGTCGCGATCGGCTGAAAGCGGCGGTCAAAGCCGCTGATCTTCAAGTGGTTGCTGCCAACCTCTTTGGGAAGGGGGACGAACGACCCTTTCCGCCCGACCGAGTCGTGGAGGTGGGAGGCCAATCGGTGGGCGTCTTCGGCGTCCTCGATATCCCTGCAGACCGGGCAGCCGACTTACAAAAATGGGGCTTTCGGACCGGCGACGCGGCGGAGGCCGCGAACGCAGAGGTGCAATCGCTTCGATCGAGAGGCGTACGCTTGGTGGTCGGGCTCTTCCATGTCCTCGGTGGCCGCCCTCGGGCCGAAGAGATTCTCGCCAGGACGAGCGGGATCGACTTGGCGGTTCTCGGGCATGTCGAAGGCGCCGATGCCGAGGGAGCAGCGGTCGTGAACCAAACGCAGCTCGTGTTCGAGGGCAGTCTGGGGGGCGCGATCGGGCGCCTCGGCGTTCGCGACCTCGGATCGGACGCGGGAGTCAATTTCGAAGACCAAAAGGTAAAGTTGACGCCGGCAATTCCCGAGCAAATCGGTGTTTCGTTGATCGAGCGGGCGGTCGTTGCAGATGTGCGGCGCAAGCAAGGGGTGAAGGAACCGCTTTATCCGCCCCGCTGGGATTACGCGAGCATCGACGCTTGTGGGGGTTGCCACGACGCGGAAATCGCTCAGTGGAAGACTACCGATCACGCTCGAGCCCTCGCTTCCCTACAGAAATACAAGCACGACCACGATCTTGAATGCCTCGGCTGTCACATGACCGGCTACCTAGAGGCCAATCAAACGACCAACCTCGATCAAATGGTCAAATACTTTTCGAACGTCTCCTGCGAAAGCTGCCACGGGCCCAGCGCGGCGCACATTCGGACGACCAACAAGAAGTTCGGAACTTCGCTGAAGGTGAGCGCCGACGTCTGTATGGGGTGCCACACGGAAGACCAGGGGCTCGGCGAATTCGATTATGCTACGGCGCTCAAGGCCATAGTCGGCCCGGGACACGGCGCCCCATTGGTGCGGCGGTAGGCGCCTCACGCCCTGCTCGACGTCGCAATCACGTCACAATGTCGTGGACAAATTGTCGCCCTGACGCGTCCGATTGCTCCTGTTCCGGCGACGGATTGGGTACGATGCGTCTCGGAGAGAATCATGGAAAAGAACGCGCTCGGCGACCGCCTTCGCGGCGAGGCGGAAGATAGCTTCGACGAAGAATTCGAAATGGAAGCGGACGACGACGGCTCCGCCGCGCTCTCGGGCGAGCTGCCGCCGCTGACCCCCGAGCGAGCGCACTACTTCAAGGAGCTATTTCGCCTTCAAGGCGAGCTCGTGAAGCTGCAGGACTGGGTCGTGCACGAGAAGCTGAAGCTCGTGGTCGTGTTCGAGGGACGCGATGCGGCCGGAAAGGGTGGGGTCATCAAGCGCATCACACAGCGGCTGAACCCCCGCGTGTGTCGGGTCGCGGCACTGCCCGCTCCGAACGAGCGTGAGCGAACCCAATGGTACTTCCAACGATATATCTCGCACCTCCCCGCGGGGGGCGAAATCGTCCTCTTCGATCGCAGCTGGTACAATCGGTCCGGCATCGAGCGCGTCATGGGTTTCTGCACCGAGGCAGAGGTCGAGGAGTTTTTCCGCACGGTCCCCTCGTTCGAGCGAATGCTAGTCGGCGCGGGCATCGTCCTCGTCAAGTACTGGTTTTCGATTACGGACGAGGAGCAGCATCTGCGCTTTCTCATGCGGATTCGCGACCCGCTCAAGCAGTGGAAGCTCAGCCCGATGGACCTCGAGTCGCGCAGGCGCTGGGAGCAATACACGAAGGCCAAGGAAGAGACTCTCGAGCGCACGCATATCCCCGAGGCCCCGTGGTGGGTCGTCGAGGCGGTCGACAAGAAGCGCGCGCGACTCAATTGCATTCATCATCTGCTCTCGCGGATTCCGTACAAAGAAGTCGAGCACATGCCCGTGACCCTCCCGGAGCGCGTGCACAATCCGAACTACAGCCGTGGCCCGATCCCGCGCGAGCTGTACGTCCCGGCGGTGTACTGAGCGCCGCATAATCTCCCGCTGCAAATGCCGCTTGCACGCGCGGTCCCCCGGCGGACGGGTCGATGCCGCGACCGTGAGGCAGCGGGCCGATCCCGATTTTCCTCGCCCGACAGCGGCGCCGTCACGGGTGCGGATGGCGGTGGTGGGCATCGGGAGCGTGCGGATGATCGTGAGTCCGCGCGTCGTGGCGATGCGTGTGACTGTGCTCGCCCTCGACGGGGGGCAGGTGAAAATGGTCGTGATGGCCGTCGTCGTGCCGGTGAGCGTGCTCGTGTTCGATCGGGTCGTGCATGTGGCGATGCCCGTGACGCTCCGTGAGATGAAGATAAACGCCGAGTCCGAACAGCGCGGCCGAGGTGGCCGTCGCAAAGCCCGCCGCCCGATCGCCCATCACAAACGCCGTCGCGGCCCCGATGAACGGCGCGAGCGCGAAGATCGAACCCGTGCGCGCCGCGCCGATCCGGCGCTGCGCGAGCAGATACCAACGAAGGCTGAGACCGTAGCCCGTCGCGCCAATCGCGAGCAGGCCGAACGCGGCCGCCGTCGAGGGGAGCTTCTCACGCAAGAGGACAGATGCGGCGCAGCCGAAAGCGGCGCCGAATGCCCCCTTCCAGCGAACGACCTGCGTCGGGTTCAGGTCGGCAAGGGGGCGCGTCAGCGTGTTATCGACTGCCCAGCCTAGTGTCGCGAGGACGACCGCGATGGCGCCCCAACCCACCTGCCCGCTCGCATGGTCTGCGAAGATGAGGCAGGTTCCGCCCGCGACCATTGCGACGAGGGCGAAGACGGGGCGGCCGCCCATAGGCTCACGGTAAAGGCGCCACGCCAGGACGACGGTAAAGACGGCCTCGAAGTTGAGGAGCAACGAACCTCCAAACCCGCTCGTATGCTGGAGGCCCCACGCCAAGCAAACCGGAGCGAACACGGCGCCGACCAGGGCGACGCTCACGAGGCGGCCGACGTCTCTCGCACGGACTGGTGCTTCGCGGCCTCGCCTCGAGCTGGCGACTCCTCCGAGCGAAGCAATTGCTGCTCCGGCGTAAAGAAGGGCCGCCGTCGAAAAAGCGCCCGCACCGTGGCCGAGCCGCTGGATGACCGGCGTCGATACCCCGAACGTCACGGCCGCGAGAACGGCGAGAAGGCCTCCGCTTGCCAGGTGGTTCGGTGTTGCCAGAGCAGAAGGGCCGGACACGTCGCCGCGTCTCCCGCGGAGCTACGCCGCCGAAAGCGCGAAAGGCTGCCGAACGGTCGACCCACGAACCTGAGCCGGAGCCTTTTCGACGTGGACGGCGCGGCTTTCCATCTTCACAGTGTATACGACGAACGTCGTTTCCGCACGAGCCGGGAGCTCGGAATCACTCTCGCATCCCGACGATGGGTCATCGCAACGAGCATCGCCACTCGCACTCCCACGAGCATCACCACTCCGAAACGGACGGGCGCGCGTTCCTCGTGGGCGTCGTCCTCAACTCGGCGATTGTGGTCGTTGAGGCCATTTATGGCGTCGTGGCACACTCGATGGCGCTGCTTGCAGACGCGGGCCACAACCTCGGCGACGTGCTCGGACTGGTCCTCGCCGGCGGCGCGACCTTTCTTGCCCAGCGAAGACCCACGAAGCGACGCACTTACGGCTACCGGCGCCTGACACTTCTCTCCGCGCTCGCAAACGCCATCTTTCTGCTCGTGGCGACAGGCGCAATCGCGTGGGAGTCGATTCGTCGACTGAGCGCACCCGAAGCGGTTGCCACGGGGCCGGTAATCGTGGTGGCGTCGATCGCCGTGGTCGTCAACGCAGCGTCCGCGCTTCTCTTTCTGCGCCAGAGCCACCGTGACTTGAACGTGCGAGCGGCATTCCTTCACCTCTCGGGTGATGCGGGCATCGCGCTCGCGGTCATCGTCGCGAGCGTGGTGATGGCGAGAACCGGTTGGCTGCTGGTGGACCCCATTCTGAGCCTCGTGGTCGCGGGTCTGATTCTAATCAGCACCTGGACGCTGCTGCGTCGGTCGATGAATCTCGTGCTCGACGCGGTTCCTGAAGCGATAGACATCGACGAAGTCCGCGGCTATCTCGCCGCCCTTCCGCACGTTCGGGAAGTGCACGATCTCCACGTTTGGGCGATGAGCACGACCGAGACGGCGCTCACCGCACACCTCGTCATGCCGGGCAACGTCTGCGAACCAGCGTTCCTCTGGGGGGTCTGTGGGGAGCTCCACGACCGGTTCGGGATCGAGCACTCGACACTTCAAGTCGACCCAGAAGACGCGCCGGAGCCGTGCCGCCTCTCCCGGGACGCTACTGTGTGACCTACACCGAGATGGCACGCGCGATGAACGATGGTCGGTCGTCTGGCCAATCACCCCGGCGCGCGCCTTCCTGCGCGCGTCGCACCGCGGACAAGAGTCCAATCGCCGAGGAGAGGCCCTCGCACCGACCTGGACCAGCGGCACCGATGTGCTGCAGGCACGCGTCGAACACGAACTGCAGGTAGGCGGTCATCTCCGGATGACGCCTCGAGTCGAGCGACGCGTAAAGAGCACCCAGGGCGGCGAACGCTTCGTCGAGCGATCGACGCCCCGCATCCCTCGCCGGTCCGGCAGCAAGTGCAGCGCGCGCCGAATCCAGCGCGGCTAGCAGGGGATCGACCAGGGAAGCGAATGTTTCGCCCATGTCCGATTGGAACGGCTGCGCGGGAATCGACTTGAAACGCACATGCAGCCACGCAAGGGGTGGCGGGCAGGCCATCGCGGGCGCGCGCAAGGGGCTACTCTTCGGGTACCATCGCGCGTGTGATCCTGGAACGTGCGGTCGTTGCGCTGGTCGGCATGGACGACGGCGCGTGCGAGCCGGTGGCCGCAGCGCTCCGAGCCGAAGGCGCCGATGTCCGAAGTGCGATCGCAAACGTCAGCGCCCTAGCGCTCTTCAGCGTGCCCGGTTTCGACGCCGCGGTGCTCGACATCGGCGAGGACCCAGACCCTTTCCTCGGGCTGGTCGCGTCGATCCGCGATGACCCTCGCACCCGCTCGATGCCCCTCTTCGTGCTCGCGCCTGCAGAGATGCCGTCCGGACGCCTCGCCGGCCTCGGACCGATCCACATCATCCCCGCGGGCAATCTCGCCATGCTGGCCCATGGGGTGTCGGACGCAATCGTGCAGAATCGCGTCGGATCCGAGGCGGTCGAGCGAGCGAGGGGGCTCGAGGAGCGTCTGCGCGGGGCCCTCGTGCGACTATCCACCCTGCGGAGCGAGGCTCAAACATTCACCCACGACGCGCGCGTGCTCTGCGGGGTCATTAGCGGCTTCGCTGCCAATCTACGCGACGGCATCGCCGGGCCGATGGACGCAACTCTGCGCGGGCACGTCGCGCAGATCCTCGAAGCCGCGAACGACACGGCCGCAATGGTTCATCGCTTCGGCGGCGCCGCTCGCGCGCACACGGACCTTGCGGGCGAGGCGGCGAGCGTCGCCCCCATGTCACCTAGGACCGTGCGCCGCACGTTGTTCGATCTCGTCGAGGTGACCCGGTCGACGATGCAGCTCTTCGAGACCGTCGCCGAACAGAAGTCGATCGCGACGGTATTCGAAGGGCCGGAGCCGGTGTCGCTGTGGGGCGACGCCATGCAGATCAAGCAGGTCATCACCAACCTGCTTGTCAACGCGCTCAAGTTCACACCGCCGGGTGGGCTCATCAAAGTGGGCGTCCGTGCCGTTGCGCCCAAGGGGACGGCCGCGGGGATTGCGGCGCGACAGCAAGCCGAGCTCATGGTCCTCGACACGGGTCCGGGCATTCCGCGCGAAGAGCGAGAGCGTGTTTTCGAGCGTGGCGTGCGGTTGGCGCGGGACGAGCGGATGCCCGGAGCCGGCGCCGGTCTAGCGGTCGTGCGCGAAATCGTGTCGGCGCACGGTGGCGCCGCGAGCGCGGTCGAAGCGCCCGGAGGTGGAGCGGCGCTCGTCATACACTTGCCGCTCGATATGCGGTCGAGGCGCGAACCGGGCGTCTTGCTGATCGACGACGAGACCGCGGCGCATCGAATCATAGAGACGCTCCGCTCTCGCCGCGATTGGCCCCGGGAGGCGCCACGGAGCGACGGAGACAGCATCGGCGCCGCGCTGCGGGCGTGCCGCGCGGTCGTCATCGTGCCTCAGGGAGACAAGACTGCCCTCGACGAGCTAATCGTCGGCTGATGGTCGGTTTCGAGGAAGAGCGCTCGCCGCCCTGCGCTCAGGTGCTGCCGATGCGCCTCGGATGCTCAGCCGCCGCGGCGGGCGTGCCAGCGAAACGCATGCTCTACGATGGTCTGGAGCTCCGGGTACGTGGGCCGCCAACCGAGGACTTTCGCCGCCTCTCGCGCGTCTGCCACGAGTGCAGGCGGATCACCGGCTCGGCGAGGGGCTTCGCGGGCCGGAACCTGGCGGCCGCTGACCTTCTCCACGGCGGCAACCACCTCGCGCACCGAATGACCGCGCCCCGTTCCGAGATTGAGTCGAATGTCGTCGTTCGATTCCGCGAGGCGACGCAGGGCGAGCCAGTGGGCCTCGGCGAGGTCGGTCACGTGAATGTAGTCGCGGACGGCGGTGCCATCGGGAGTGGGATAGTCGGAGCCATAGATTGAGAGCTGGTTGCCACGCCCGAGGGCGGCCGTGATCGCCAAAGGGATCAAATGGGTTTCCGGATCGTGATCTTCGCCGAGTTCGCCATCGGGATCGGCGCCCGCCGCATTGAAATAGCGCAGCGCCGCGAAGTGCGTTCCGTACGCTCCGGCATACCAGTGGAGGATCTTCTCCACGGCCAGCTTCGATTCACCGTACGGGTTGACCGGCTTCTGAGGGTGGTTCTCCGAAATGGGGACTTCGTGCGGCACACCGTACGTGGCGCACGTCGACGAAAAGACGATCTCGCGAACGCCTGCGTCCACCATCGCGTCGAGCAAGTTGAGCGTACAGACGACGTTGTTGCGAAAGTACTTTCGCGGGTTCGTGACCGACTCGCCCACATACGCATATGCCGCGAAGTGAATCACCGAAGTAATCTTGTATTCGCGAAGCACGCGCTGGATGAGCGCCGAATCGGCGAGATCGCCTTCCACGAACGGACCCCACTTCACCGCCGACTTGTGTCCGTACTCGAGGTTGTCGAAAACGACGGGCGTCAGCCCTGCGCGGGCCACTCGCTTCGCCGTATGGCTGCCGATGTACCCCGCACCTCCTACGATCAGCACCGACATTCGGGCCCGCCTTCGTGGGGGCACGCAGCGCGCCCACTGCTTCTCTCTTTACGCGTTTCGATGCTTCGCTGTCCACTGCTTGGCATTCGCTTCAAGCTCGGAGGTGGCCGTAGACAGGGTGCGGCCTGGCGAGGACGGCTCCGTCCCCAGCAATCCGAAGAAAAAGGCGGGGAGACAACGGTGGAACGCGACGTGCTGAACGCAGCGACATGCGACCATGGACACTCCCGTCACTTCTTCTGGCAATTGGATGCGCGACCTCCGAAACGCCGAACGATGCGGTCGAACCCCCACCTCAGGTGGAAAGCGGTGACGACGCGGCGTTCGGAGGGGTGGTCGGGGCTGGGGAAACCCCTCCGGGCGACAACGGCATCTCGGCCGCGGCCTCGGATGCCGACTCCACGGCTCTGCCGGGAACGGATCCGAATCCGGCGGACTCGAACTCGGGCGATCCGGGGGACTTGATTTCGGTCGCCAGCAGCGACGCCACCGCGGCGCAAGACGACGCCGAGCCAGACCCAGACCCGCTTTCGGTCGCCGCGCCGCCGTTCGACGCAGGAGAAGGTGGCATTTGTCAGGGGACCCTCGCTCCGGGGGACCTCATCATCGACGAGCTCATGATCGAGTCCATCGCGGGCGCTGGCGATCACGGCGAATGGCTCGAAGTAGAGAGCACGCTCGACTGCGCCCTCGATCTGCGGGGGCTTCATGGCGATGCGCCCAGCGGCAACAAGGTTCGTACCTTCGATGTCGGCACCGACGTATGGATTCCCGCTTTCGGGTCGTTCGTCGTGGCAGATTCGGACAACGCCGCAATCGATCACGATCTACCGGGCACCGTGATCGCATGGTCTGGGCAACCCGGCGATGTTCTCGGCAATAAGGGTGGCACGGTCACACTCGAGTACGACGAAGGGATCATCGATTCGGTGACCTATCCATCGATGGCGCTCACCGTGGGCGCCTCGCTCGCATTTCCGAGCGACTGCATGCCCAGCCAACGGTCTGACTGGAGCACCTGGCAAACGTCGACGTTCGATTGGTTCCCGGGCTTTTTCGGAACACCCAACGCGCCAAACGACGACGTTCAATGCCCGTAGGCGTGATTGCGCGCAAACGAAGCCACGGGTCTGCCGCGGACCTCGGGCTGAGGTCCAGGTCGCTACGGTCCGGCATGCGCACTTCTTCGTTCGATGACATGATGCCGACCATGGGATATGCCGACCTGCGAAAGCCGCTCACCAGGGAAAATGCTCTACCGGGCCGCCTCGAAGAGATGTCGGTCGCGGCTCGCCACTTCGTCCTCGGCTCCCGAACAAAGCCGCCTTTCCCCAGTGAGACTGCGCTCGCGACGTTTGGGATGGGTTGCTTTTGGGGGGCAGAGAAAATCTTCTGGCAGAAGCCAGGCGTGTACTCCACGCAAGTCGGCTATGCTGGGGGCTTTACACCGAACCCCACGTACGCCGAAGTGTGCTCGGGCAGGACGGGACACGCGGAGGTCGTGAGGGTTGTGTTTGACCCTTCGACGATAGGATACGAAGAGCTTCTCCGGGCCTTCTGGGAGGGTCACGACCCTACGCAAGGAATGCGCCAGGGCAACGACGTGGGCACCCAATACCGCTCCGCCATCTACGTCCACGACGACCGAGAAAAGCGTCTGGCCGAAGAAACGCGCGACGCCTATGCAAAGCGCCTTTCGCAATCGGGCCATGGGGCGATCACGACGGAGATCGTCGCGGCTGGCGACTTTTACTACGCCGAGAACGAGCACCAGCAATATCTCGCCAAGAACCCCGGCGGATACTGTGGTCTTGGCGGCACCGGAGTGACGTGCCCAATCGGGTGACATTTTCCGGTCGGACGGAAAGCAGGTGAGCCTCGGGAAACAAGGTCGAAGTGACCTCTACCCGATGACGTCCTCTGCGTGTAACGTTGAGATCCCTCCAACGGTCAAAGCGAACACACATGCGTCAAACCTTCCTGCGAACATCGCTCCCCCTTGCTGTCGCCATCGCTCTCGCTGCCGGAGCGGCTGCGGCCGGTGATCCGAAAACCCCGCTCGGCAAGTGGATGAAACCGAACATGGGCACCCCCCAGGCCGGCGAAGACTACCCGGCGCTCCAGAAGGCGTTCGATCTGGTCGCGGCGAAGCCCCCGACCGGCGACTACCCGCAATGGGCGAGCATCTCGAAGACCGGTTCGGCGGCTTCGGCGAAGCAGGATATGAAAGGGGTCAAAGCGGCCTGCAAACAGTGCCATGACCTCTACAAGAAGAAGTACATTGCCGAGTTCCCGTCGACTCCGTTCCCCTGAGCCCGCGATCGGTTCGGTGAGGGTCGGTCGCGCACATGCGCTCACAGGCGCGTGCGTCTCGCGTGATCCCCGGGGACGCCAAGTCGGGAGCTTGTGATAAGCAGTTCCCGTCATGACACGACTGACGCATCGCTTGCTCGTGCTCGCGCTCGGCGCCGCACCGTTTGGGGCCGCGTGCGACGAAAAGAAGCCCTCCTCCTCAGCCCTGGCCGCCGACGCCAACGCTGGCGCCGACAAGTACGCAACGGCGGATCCGAAGCTTGCAAAGGTCCTTCAAGCGACCCCAGCCTCTTCTGCCGGGTCCGACACGGGGCCGCCACCCGGCGGCATTTTTGCGGCGGGAGCCGCCGACCACCGCCATCCGAAGGGCAGCCCGACACACGTCGAGTTGATCTTGGATGGAGCAGAGCCCCGTGTGAGCCTTCTTCCGCCAGACTCGGCGCCGGACGGGGCGCGAACCTCTTCCTATGGACCCGCGTCCTTGGAGCTCGCGATGCAGGCGGGGCCACGGGTCGCGATGCCGACCATCGATTTCGGGTTCTCCATCGGTCCAGCGAAGAAGGACGAAGGCGGCGCCGACTGGCTCGTCGCAGAGGTGAAGAAGGCGGCTCCGTCCCGCCAGCAGCTCGGGCAGCTGCCACCGGGGATGGACAAGGAAGTGAGCTCGCTCGCCGGGACCACGGTCCGCATCCGGATCACGCCGGACGGACGCGAAAGCAGCATGCAACTGCAACTCGGCAAGTCTGCGCAGAGCGAGCTCGAGCGAGTCGCCACGGGCGCCGCGGAGGCATTGGTGCTCGCGACCGTGCCCCTTCCGCCCAAGCCCGTAGGCGTCGGCGCTCAGTGGATCGCCGAGTCGCGCATGCCGCTCTCCGGGGTAGACGTGATCGCGTATCGGGCGTACCGGGTGATGGCCATCGAGGGCGACCGCGTGCGATTGGAACTGGAAGTGAAGGCGTACGCCGCGGACAAGGAGCCGCCCCTGCCGGGAGTGCCAAAAGGCTCGACGCTCGAGGAGTTCGAGTCGGAGTCGGGAGGCGAGCTCGAAATCGTCCGCGGGGAGTTTCTGGCTCGAAAGTCTGAAATGAAACAGCGCTTGGTCATGGTGTTCCAAGGTCCGGGCGCCGGCCAACAACCGACGACGAACGGGCCTCCGCCGGGAGGCGGCGTGATGCAATTCCAAACCCAGGCCTCGCTGCTACGCGGTGAAGACGTGCGCGTAACCTCCAAGCAACCTTGACGCTGGAGGCGTCGGAATCACCGGCCTCGGGCTCGGCGCCCGTGTACACTACGCGAGGGAAGCGGTCTCACATGAAGATCAGTTGTCAGTCTTGCCACTCGAAGTACAACGTCGCTGACGAGAAGGTCCAAGGAAAGATCGTCAAAATCCGCTGCCGAAAGTGCGGCGCGACAATCGTCGTCAACGCGAGCGGCGGCGCTTCGGCGAACGGTTCATCGGCGGCGCCGCCGTCGCCGACCTCTCCGGAAGGCGTTGGCGAGGGCGTCGCGGGGGAGTGGCACGTCAGCGTGGCTGACAACGATCAGCGCACGATGACCATCGCGGAGCTCGTGGCTGCTTACAATGCCGGCACGGTCGCGCAAGACACGTTCGTGTGGACCGAGGGCATGGGTGACTGGAAGCCGCTGAGCGAGGTCGACGCAATCGTCTCGGCGCTGCACGCTGCGGCCGAACAGGCACCGCCGCCCTCCCCGGCTGGCGCGTACGCGTATGGTTTGTCGGCCGCGCCGGCCGCATCGCCGTCGCCCGCCTTCGAGGCTCCCGCCCCGGTTCAGAGCCGATCCCCGGTCTACGAGGGGGTCTTGGCCGCGCCAGCCCCGGACCCCGAGCCGAGACGCGCAGCGGTGGTCAAGCGCGAGGCACGCGCGCGGGATCTTTTTGCGACGCGCTCCGGGGAAGAGCTGCAGACGAGCGCGCCGCTCACGCACGCTATGGCACCATCCGCCGCCAGCGACGACAGCAGGTTGACTGGGCAACGCAACGAGAACTCGGTTCTCTTTTCTCTCGATCACCTGACCAAGAACGCCGAGCCGTCGGTTCAACCGGAGTATGGTCGCAGCAAAGACGACTCTGGGATTATCGACCTCAAGGCCCTCACCGCCAAAGCGGAGTCGATGCGGCCTCCGACGCTGCACGATTCGAACGCTCTGTCTTCGCCACTTGGCATGGCGCCGCCGCTCGGATTCGCGGCCCCGCTCGGGGCGCCGCTCGGCGGTCGGGGCTCGGACACGCAATCAAAGAGCAGGTTCCCTTTGTACTTGGTCGGGGGAGCCGCTCTGCTCGTGGTGCTTGGAATCGTGATTGGGCTCAAGATCGGCGGCGGAACCGCGGCTCCGACCCCGGTGGCAAGCGCAACGGCCGCGCCGACGGCGATGCCGCCCGGAACGGCAGATTCGGTGCCGAGCGCGACTGCGTCGGTAGCTGCTTCGGCGGCTCCGAGCCCCAGTGCGACCGCAGGCACCGCCCAGGGGGCCCCGAGCGTTCCGGCGACGCCAGCTCCGGTCGCCGCGGGACCAAAGCCGCACGCCTACGGCGGCGGCAGTGCCTTCCGACAGGCGCCTGCGGCGAAGCCGGCCGGAGCAGCAGGTGGTGGGAGCGCAGGGGGCGGGGGGGTTCCCGCGGCGGCAGCAACCCAAGCGGCCGGCGGCGGAGGTGGTGGGCCTGCCGCGTCGCCTGCGCCTGCGAAGAAAGGCGACTGCGGTTGCAACGGCGACCTGATGTGCATGATGAAGTGCTCGACGCATTAGCCGTGCTCGAGTTTCGCCAGGTGCGCGCATCCCGCAACAAGGCGGATCCTTGATCTTCGGGCGAAAAGCACGCTGAATACTGGCAAAGCGTACGCCGGGCGAGAAGCTTCGCTTGCCGCCGCGACGGCGTTCGGGCAGGACGTCATCCGAGGCCGCGATGAACGAGACGCTGTCACCTGACCTGCTTGCCAAGATGGATGCCTACTGGCGTGCGGCAAACTACCTCTCGGTGGGGCAGATCTACTTGCTCGCCAACCCGCTGCTACGCGAACCGCTGCGCATCGAGCACGTAAAGCCGCGACTCTTGGGACATTGGGGCACGACACCAGGTCTCAACTTCATTTACGTGCACATGAATCGTGTCATCAAAGAGATGGACATCGATGCGATCTATGTGGCGGGCCCAGGGCACGGAGGCCCCGGACTCGTGGCGAACGCGTATCTCGAGGGGACCTATAGCGAGGTCTACCCGAACGTGTCGCAAGACGCCGCCGGAATGCGAATACTCTTCAAGCAGTTCTCCTTCCCCGGCGGCATTCCGAGTCACGTAGCTCCCGAGACGCCAGGCAGCATTCACGAGGGCGGCGAGCTCGGATACTCCCTGTCACACGCGTACGGCGCAGCGTTCGACAATCCGAATCTCGTCGTCTGCTGCGTCGTGGGCGACGGCGAAGCCGAGACCGGGCCACTCGCAACGAGCTGGCACTCGAACAAGTTTTTGAACCCGGTTTGCGACGGCGCCGTGCTCCCGATTCTGCACCTGAATGGCTACAAGATCGCGGGGCCGACGGTGCTGGCGCGGATCCCCAAAGAGGAGCTCGAGCAACTGTTGCGCGGGTACGGCCATGCGCCGCGCTTCGTCGAGGGCGACGATCCGGCCGAGATGCACGAGAAAATGGCCGCGACCCTCGACGACGTAATGCGCGAGATTCGGGCGATCCAGAGGGACGCGCGAACGCAAGGCTTTCACGTGAGACCGCGATGGCCGATGATCGTGCTGCGGACCCCGAAGGGATGGACCGGACCGAAGGTGGTCGACGGCGCGCCCGTCGAGGGAACATTCCGATCGCATCAGGTACCTCTGGCCGGACTCGCACAACATCCGCGGCACCTCGAGATGCTCGAGGCATGGATGAAGAGCTATAGGCCGCGCGAGCTGTTCGACGACGACGGGCGGCTTTTGCCCCACATCGCGCAGCTTGCGCCGAGCGGCGAGCGCCGCATGAGCGCCAACCCGAACGCCAACGGCGGGGTACTGCGCAAAGACCTTCGAATGCCGGATTTCCGGTCGTACGCGGTCGACGTGCCCGCGCCGGGGTGCGTCGATGCCGAAGCCACTAGCGTTCAAGGGCAGCTGATCCGCGACCTCTTCGAACTGAACCGCGAGCGCCGCAACTTCCGCATCTTCAGCCCCGACGAGACCACGTCCAACCGCTGGGGCGCGGTGTTCGAAGTCACGAACCGCGAGTCGGTCGCGGAGATCACCAAGACCGACGACCACGTCGCGGTTGACGGGCGTGTGATGGAGATGTTGAGCGAGCACCAATGCCAGGGCTGGTTGGAGGGCTATCTCCTCACCGGTCGGCACGGTTTCTTTTCTTGCTACGAGGCGTTCATCCACATCGTGGACTCGATGTTCAACCAGCACGCCAAGTGGTTGAAGGTGACGCGTGAGCTCCCTTGGCGTCGCCCGATTTCGTCTCTCAATTACCTCCTCTCGTCGCACGTCTGGCGACAAGATCACAACGGCGCAAGCCACCAGGACCCAGGGTTTATCGACCACGTGGTCAACAAGAAGGCAACTGTGATCCGGGTGTACCTTCCACCGGACGCGAACACGCTGCTATCGGTGACCGACCACTGCGCCCGGAGCGTCAACTACGTCAACGTCATCGTCGCCGGAAAGCAGCCTGCACCGCAATGGTTGACGATGGACCAGGCTATCAAGCACTGCGCCGCCGGCGTTGGCATCTGGGAGTGGGCGTGCAGCGACGAAGACGGCGATCCCGATGTCGTCATGGCCTGCGCAGGCGACGTTCCCACCCTCGAGACGCTCGCAGCCGTGGACGTCATGCGCGACTGCCTCCCGGAGCTGAAGGTCCGCGTGGTCAACGTGGTCGACCTGATGCGACTTCAGCCAGCGAGCGAACACCCGCACGGGCTGTCCGACCTGGATTTCGACGGTATCTTCACCACCGACCGGCCCATCATCTTCGCCTACCACGGCTATCCCTGGCTCATCCACCGGCTGACCTACCGGCGCCGAAACCACGCCAACATTCACGTTCGGGGCTTCAAGGAAGAAGGCACGACGACGACGCCGTTCGACATGGTCGTCCGAAACGACATGGATCGATTCCACCTCGTCGAAGACGTGATCGACCGCGTCCCGGGGCTCGGATCGCGGAAGGCACACATCAAGAAGCAAATGGCGGACAAGCGCGTGACGCACCGGGAATACATTCGGGAGCACGGCGACGACATGCCCGAGGTGCGAGACTGGCGCTGGCGAGTGCGAGAGAAGTCGACGTAGTGCATGAAGGGACCGGGACTGCATGCTTCCTCGCAAACTGCCTCTCTACCTCGAAGATCTGACGGCCCTCGCACTCGATCTGCGCTGGACGTGGAGTCACGCCGGCGATGAGCTCTGGCGGCGGATCGACGCCAAGATGTGGGAACAGACCCGCAACCCGTGGGCGGTCCTCCAGAATGTCGGGCAGCACAGGCTCGAAGAACTCACGCAAGACCAGCCGTTTTGCGACGAGCTTGTGCGCGTGTCGAGCGAACGTCGGGAGCACCTCACCGAGTCGACATGGTTTTCGGCGAACGGCGCTCGTCTGAGAAACGACCGCATCGCGTACTTCAGCATGGAGTTTGGCCTCAGCGAGGCGGTGCCCCTCTACGCGGGCGGCCTCGGAATTCTCGCCGGCGACTATCTCAAGACGGCGAGCGACCTCGGGATACCGCTCGTCGGCGTGGGGATCCTCTTCCAAGAAGGCTATTTTCGGCAGATGGTCGACGCGACGGGAAGGCAGCACGAGGCCTATCCGTACAACGACCCGACCACCCTCCCGATTCAACCGGTGCACACGGCCCAAGGCGACTTGCTGCGCGTGGGGATCGATTTGCCAGGGCGAACACTATGGCTGCGCGTATGGCGCGCCAGCGTCGGCCGAGTGAGCCTCTATTTGCTCGATAGCAACGACCTGCTCAACAGCCCCGTGGACCGCGGCGTCACGAGCAAGCTCTATGGTGGCGGGTCGGAAACGCGACTGCTCCAGGAGTTGGTCTTGGGAATCGGCGGATGGCGCGCGCTCGCGGCGCTCGAGCTCGACCCCACGATCGCCCACTTGAACGAAGGCCACGCCGCGTTCGTCGTGATCGAGAGGGCACGGCATTTCATGCGGCAGGCCCACCTGTCGTTTCACGAGGCGCTGTGGGCGACGCGCGCGGGAAACGCCTTTACGACGCATACTCCCGTCGCCGCAGGCTTCGACGCGTTCTCGCCCGAGCTGATTGGAAAGTATCTCCCGCCGTTCGGCACCTACCTCGCCGAGCTCGGGATCTCTTCGTCCGAGTTGCTCGCGCTCGGCAGGCTCGATCCGAACGACGCGGGCGCCCCGTTCAACATGGCTCACCTGGCTCTGCGCGGCTGCTCGCATACCAATGCGGTCAGCCGACTCCACGGAATCGTGAGCCGCCGCCTCTTCGCAGACATATTTCCGCGGTGGCCCGAGCGCGAAGTGCCGGTCGACTACGTGACCAATGGCGTCCACGTGCCGTCCTGGGACTCTCGCGCGGCCGACGCGCTCTGGTCGGGGGCGTGCGGAAAGGAGCGGTGGCGGGGGTCGATCGAGCGGCTCCCCGAGATCATCCATGCGCTCAGCGACGAGGATCTGTGGAAGATGCGGTCCGAGGAACGCGGCGATCTCCTCGCGTACGCGCGCCGCCGCCTGGAGAGGCAGTTCGCGCAGCGGGGCGCCGAGCCAAGCGTGATCGAGATCGCTCCCCGAATCTTCGAGCCGGAGACGCTGACGCTGGGCTTTGCCAGGCGCTTCGCCGAATACAAGCGTTCTCATCTCCTGCTCCGGCAGCCCGACCGATTGGTGCGCCTCCTCACCGATCCGGCGCGTCCGGTGCAAATCATCGTTGCGGGCAAGGCTCACCCGGAGGACGAGGTCGGCAAACGCATGATTGCCGATTGGATCGCGTTCGTGAACAGGCCGGACGTGCGCCACCGCGCAGCGTTCATCGAGGACTACGACATGTCGCTGGCCGAGCAGCTCGTCCAGGGAGTCGACGTGTGGATCAACACGCCGCGCAGACCCTGGGAAGCATGCGGTACGAGCGGAATGAAGGTCCTCGTGAACGGCGGGCTGAACGTTTCGGAGCTCGATGGGTGGTGGGCCGAGGCGTATCGGCCCGACGTCGGGTGGGCCTTCGGCGATCAGTCCGGAGCGCCGAGCGACTCGAAAGACGCCGATGAGCTCTACGCCGTCCTCGAACAGCATGTCGTGCCCGAGTTCTACGACCGCGACGATAAGGGCATCCCGCGACGGTGGCTCGCCCGGATCCGGGCTAGCATGTCGGGCCTGGCGCCGACGTTCAGCAGCAACCGCATGGCGCTCGAGTACGCGGAACGGGTCTACGTCGAGGCGGCCGAGAGTCTCCGTCTTCGGGTCGAAAGCGGAGCTCGAACGGCGAGAGAACTCCTGGAATGGCAAAAGTCGCTGGACACGCACTGGAGCGAGATCCGTTTCGGCGAGACACGCATCACCGGTCGCGACGGCGGCTTCGAGTTCACGGTTTCCGTTAATCTTGGAAGCGTCGCCGCCGAATCCGTGCGCGTGGAACTCTTCGCCGACGGCCCCGATCATCATCCTCCGTTCCGCCAGAGGATGGATCGGATCGCCGACGGTTCGGACGCGGGCAATCTCTTTTCGACCACCGTCGTGACCAGTCGCCCCGCGAGCGACTTTACGGCGCGCATCGTCCCCGAACGGGAAGGCGTGCGCGTGCCCGCCGAAGTCGCGCTGATCCACTGGCTACGTTGATCCTCGACGCCGCAGGACTTCGTCGAGCATGACGAGCGCGAAGAACGCCATGCTGACCCAGGCGTTGACGTCGAAGAATGCTTTGTCGATCGCGGCGAGCCCGCGGCGGTGCACGAGCGAGTGTTCGTAGGCGAGCAGAGCGGCGCAAACCAGAACGGCGATCCCGTAGACGAAGCCGCGGTGCATCGCGAGGCCGCATCCCGCGAGCGCGGCCACGGTAACGACATGGGCGCTCGCGCTGATCGCGAGGGCATTGCGAGCACCAAAGCGAGCCGGAATCGAGTGCAGCCCGGCCCGGCGGTCGAAGCCCTCGTCTTGGAGCGAATAGAGGACGTCGAAGCCCAGGAGCCACGTGAGAACGGCGGCCATCAGCAGTACGATACCGAGTGAGGGGCGCGCTCCCATTCCGACCCAGGCGCCTCCGGGAGCGAGCGCAAGGGCGACCCCCAGCCAGGCGTGCGCGCCCCAGGTGAAGCGCTTGGCATACGAGTAGCCAAGAACCACCGCCAGCACGGCGGGCGCCAGAAGGGCGGGCCAGAGGCCCAGCGTCGCCGCAAACCCCAAGAACGCGGCGCCGGAAATGGCCGCGAGCGCGAGCGCCTCCTTCGCGCCCACAATGCCGGAAGGGACGTGACGGCCACGCGTGCGGGGGTTGCGCGCGTCGACGTCGCGGTCGGCCCAGCGGTTGAACGCCATCGCACTCGTACGCGCGCACACCATGCACGCGAGCATCGAGGCTACCCGCGTCACTCCGAGAGGGGCGTGCGGCACGGCCAGGGACAGGACGACCGCGCTCGCCGCAAACGGCAGCGCGAAGACGGTATGCGCAAATGCGACCAGCGACCCGTACGTGCGAATTCGGGCGAGAACCGTCATTGTGCGACCGCTCCCTTCCCTCTCCCCGCGATCCATCTCCGCGGTGAGCGGACGTTGCGTAGAACGAATGCGCACGCATCGTCGCCGACGTCTCCGTCGACGGCCAGAAGGCCCGGCCTCGCGCCTCGCGCGATGCGCCCCGCGTCGGGACGCGCGAGGGCACGCGCCCCTTCCCACGTCGCCATGCGGACGAGGTCTCGCGCCGGAACGCCGGGAAATCGATCCGCCAGTGCGCGCGCCTCGGCTAGCACGTCGAGCGAAGCGTTCGATGCCAGAGAATCGGTTCCGAGTGCCGGGAGTATTCCTTGGGCACGTGCCGCCAGCAGCGGGGGCAGCTTGGTCTCGATGAAGAGGTTCGAGCGGGGACAGAAGACGACCGGGGGGCCGCGGCGCGCGACGAGCGCGAGATCGTCCGGGCGGGCGTCGGTAAGGTGAACACACAAGACGTGGGGAGCGAGCGCCCCAAGCTCGTCGGCCAGCGCAATCGGCGACTTTCCAGGCCACGCGATCCGGTCTCGCGAGAGCTTGAGCCGCGATTCGTACCAGTCCGCTATAGGACCATCGCCCCTCTCGAGGAAGCGCCTTTCGGCGGGGTGTTCGGCGACGTGAAGGCTCGCTCGGAGCCCACGCTCACCGGCATCGTTCAGGAGACGGCGCGTCACTTCCGGGTGCGTCGTGTAGAGCGTATGCGGCACGGGGGAATACGTCAGGTCTGCGCTGGGCCACGACCCCACGACCTCTTCCAGGACGCGCGGGAGGGAATCGACCCGCTTTCGTAGGGGCCCGAGCTCGACGCCGAACACCTCGTGGAATACGCAGCCCACGATCCCGCGGCGAGCCAGGGCGTGCACCGCCGCCAGGGTGTTGGTGACCTCTCCAACTGCAACGGTGCCGAACGCTACCAGCTCGTCGACGGCGCGCTCGATCGCCTCCACGTCCTGCTCCGGCGAGATCTCCGCACGGACCGCCAGCATATGCTCCACCCACGGGACGAAGCCCGAGCCGCCAGGAATGTGCCCGCGCATCGCGCTGAGCTCCAAGTGCACGTGCGCGTTGACGAGGCCTGGCAGAAGCGCGCCGTGCACACGCTCCAGGTTTGCTCCCGCGTGCCGCACCAAAATTTCGCTGGCCGGACCTACGTCGGCGATCTCGCCCGTGGTGTCGACAACCACCGCTCCGTCGTGAATGACCTCTGCGTCGCCGGGAATGACGGCATCGGCATGAATGATCCGCACGACGTTCACCGTCACGCCGGGACGGTCAGCCAGTCGTAGCGCACGTTCCGGCGCACCGCCTTGAACCCCGCGGCTCGGATTCGGCGCTCGATTGTGTCGGCGTTCATGCAGAAGGTCGTGCCGGCACTCGATACGACGTTCTCTTCGAACATCACGCTGCCGAAGTCGTCGGCGCCGAAGCGCAGCGCCACCTGGCCCACCTCCGGCCCCTGCGTCACCCAGGAAGCACCGACGTGGTCGACGTTGTCGAGCATGATGCGCGCGATCGCCTGCTGCCGAAGATAGAGCACCGTGCCGTTTTCCCCGGGCTCGATCGTCGTTCCTTTCTCGTGCTGGAAGTCCCAGCAGAAGAACGCAGTAAATCCGCCGGTTTCGTCCTGAAGGTCGCGGACTTTGACGAGGTGCGCGATGCGGTCGCGCGCAGTGTCCACGGTTCCGTACATCATCGTGGCGCTGGATCTCAGACCCATTTGATGGGCGACGCGCATCACCTCCAGCCATTGTTCGCTCGTGCACTTCGCTTTTGCGATCTTGCGGCGCACCCGGTCGACGAGGATCTCGGCCCCGCCGCCGGGGACGCTGTCCAACCCTGCTGCGTGCAAGCGATCGAGAACGATCGCTACGGTCAGGTTCTCCAGACGCGCGATGTGCAAGATCTCTTCGGGGGACAGCGCGTGGAGCCCGAGCGAAAACTCGCGCTTGATCCAGCGGAACAGATCTTCGTACCACTCGATGCGGAGCTCGGGATGAAGGCCGCCCTGAAGCAGGATCTGGACACCGCCGGCGTCCACCACTTCTTTCAGTTTCTTCGCGAGCTGGTCGCGCGTGAGCACGTATCCCTCGGGATGCCCGGGAGGTCGATAGAACGCACAAAACCGACAACTGGTCGTGCACACATTGGTGTAGTTGACGTTCCTGTCGACGATGTACGTCACGACGCCGTGGGGGTGTTTGCGCTTTCTCACGGCGTCGGCGGCGAGGCCGAGGTCGAAGAGCGACGCATCGCCGACGAGTCGCTCTCCCTCGCTTGCGCTCATCCTCTCGCCGTCCGCGGCGCGCGCGAGCAGCGAATCGAGCGACGGCATCGTCGCGCCGTTGCGGCGATCGTCGTCGAAGAAGCGAACTCGCGCGCGCGGCAAGAGTCCGGCTCGTGCAGCCTCGTCGTAGAATCGCTCGAGTCCCGACCGCTCGTCGTCGCCGAGGTCGTAGCGAATCGCGTCGCGCAAGTAGGCCCGGAGCGACGCGGACGACAGCCCCGTGCGCGCGGCGTGCTCGTCGGCGATGACGTCGCGTCGATCGAGCCCCGCGGCTTTCGCGCTCGCCAAGAGACTCTCGTCGGCCGCCGAGAGGGCACCTTGTGGGCCGCACCAAGCTGCGAATACGAATGGCAAGCCAGTGAGCTCCCACCAGGCGACTCCGAGGTCGAGCACGTGGGAAAAGCGACCTTCGATCTCGAGCGCGGGGTCGCCGATGATGAGCGCCCCACGCGATCCGGAGACCGAAGCAATCGCCTGTCGGGGCGCCGCGCCGCGCAGCCGCGGCTCACGACCTCTTTTGCGCGCGCGCAGGACGAGCCTCGCGAGCACGACGCTCGTACGCGACGACAAGTCGATCGCCAGCTCGTCGATCTCGTCGATCGGACGCTCCGCGACGATCGCGATGCTGCGTACGACCCCGCGAGCCCCGATGCCGCACCCACGAACGATCCGGAGGTCCCCAATGGTCGCCGCCGCCGCGACAGGCATGAGCGCGAAATCGGCCTCGCCCTCGGCGACTCGCCGCGCGACCTCGCTCGGAGACGCACAATCCAGGCGCAGGCGCGCGCTGGCCGGGTCTCGGTCCAGCCCCTCGTAAAGGGGCCGAGCGTTCAGATAGCCCACCGCGGCCACACGCAGGCGTTCGCTGGACCCGTTCACGACAACACCTCCAAGTGCTTGGTGGCTTTCCGGTCACGCACGTTGACGGCGGCCTCCGGGAGCGACGCCCGGGGATGCTCGCGAAGGACGTTGTAGAGCGACCCGCGCTCGACGGGAATTCGCCCGGCTTCCTGGATGAGACGAACGATCTGCTGAGAAGTCAGCGCACCCGGCGAGCGCGACCCCGCAGCGCGGTAGATCGTCTCGTGCACGATGGTTCCGTCGAGGTCGTCCGCTCCGAAGCAGAGCGCGATCTGCGCGACCTCCGGTGTCATGCTCACCCAGTACGCTTTGATGTGCGGCACGTTGTCGAGCAGCAGCCGCGAGACGGCCACCGTGCGCAGGGCATCGATTGCCGTCGGGGCGGGCAGGTTGCGCATTCCGTTTCCGTCCGGGTGAAAGGCGAGCGGAATGAATGCCTGAAATCCGTTGGTCTCGTCTTGGAGCGCGCGAAGGCGCAGCAGATGGTCGACCCGGTGCTCGAAGGTCTCGATGTGCCCATAGAGCATCGTTGCGTTCGTGCTCATCCCCATGCGGTGTGCGACGCGGTGCACGTCGAGCCATTCGTCGGCGGTCGCCTTGTCGGACGCGATGCGCGTTCGGACGGCCGGGTGAAAGATCTCGGCGCCGCCACCCGGCAAACTATCGAGCCCCGCACGCCGCAGCCGTTCGAGGACTTCTCGATACGTCATTCCGTAGTGCGTCGCGAAGAAGTGGACCTCCACGGCGGTGAAGCACTTCATGTGCACGTCCGGCTTGATCCGTTTGAAGCCGGAGAGAAGGTCCTCGTAGTAAGAAAACGGCAGGCCGGGATGGAGCCCATTGACGATGTGAATCTCGTCCGGCGGATCGTCCATGCGAGTCTCGAGCTCGCGCCACGCATCCTCGACACGCATCGTGTGTGCGCCCGGCGCCCCTTCCTCGAGTTTTGCGAACGAGCAAAAGAGACAGGACGCGACGCACACGTTCGTGGTCTCGATGCGCATGTTCCGGTTGAAGTACGTGCGATCTCCGTGACGTGCCTCGCGGACCTCGTTTGCCAGCCGCCCGACGGAGACCACGTCGGAATGGCGGAAAAGGGCAAGACCGTCGTCGTACGTGAGCCGCTCGCCGGCACGGAGCTTTTGCACAATCGCGTCAAGCATCGATTCTCTCCTACGTCGACATGGCGTCGTCGACCGGCTCCACGGATCCGTCGATGCCGACGAACACGGGAATGCGCCCCATGCGCCGGATGAATCCCGCGAGCTCCTTTTTCTTCATAACGTGCGCGGGCTGCAGGCGCGACCGCTTGCCGACGCCGAGTACCTCTCCATCGGCGAACGCGAGGCCGCGCTTGCTCCCGAGGTACCCGGTGAGCTCGTTCGCACCGAACCCGAGTCCCACCTGGGCGAGCTCGAGGCCGCTGCGCGTCCAGTCGATGCGAACGCGCGCGCTCGGCGGTCCTGTCACGCGCGCAACGGCGATCTCGCGAAGGAGCTCGAGGCCCGTGAGATCGCTGTCGTCGTGGGGCAGAAGGATCGCCCCCGTGTCGCCGTCCGGCGGCGGGGCGTAGATTCGCACCTGGTCGCCGACCTCGTCGCGGCGCACGCGGTCGGCGAGGGCACCCAACGCCAGAAGATCGGCGCGGCGCAGCTCGGACACGACAGGCTCGTCCAGGGCTCTTTCGCGTCGGGACGCGAGCACGTTCGAGAGTCCGGCAGCGGCAATGGCCCGATCGACGAGCGCGCTCAACGCTGCCCCCAACGGCGAACGAGATCGTGCTCGAGACCCACGTGATCGAGGATCCGTCCCACCACCGTGTCGACGGCGTCGTCCAGCGTCGCCGGTTTGCTGTAGAAGGACGGCATCGCGGGCAGCACGAGCGCCCCTGCTCGGGAAAGCGCCGCGAGATTGTCCAGATGCACGACGCTGAGCGGCGTCTCGCGCGGAACGACGATCAGCGTGCGGCGTTCTTTGAGCATGACGTCCGCGGCGCGCGTCAGAAGCGTATCGGAAATACCGTGGGCGATGCGGGCGACGGTGCCCATCGAACAGGGCACGACGACCATCGCTTGCCATCCAGCGCTTCCGCTTGCAAACGGCGCCCGATAGTCGCGCACGCCCCACACGGGCAGACCGGCCTGCTCGCGCAGGTCTCCGCCACACTCGAGCGCCCACACCTCCGGCGCGGTCTGCGAGACGCAGACCGCCACCTCGACATCGTCTCGCGGCCCGAGCACGCCCAGCAGGCGACGCGCATACGGAGCGCCACTCGCACCGGTGATTCCGACCACGATTTTCTTCTTCATGAAGGAACCTCTGCGCGCACGACCGAGGCGACCCCGAAGGTCAGGTCGGAGCCGAGAACGCGACTGAATCCCGCACTCTGGAGCAAGTGCTCGTACTCCTGGCGCGTGAGAAACCCGGCCATGCTCCGCGCGAGATAGTCATACGCGGGGCGATCGCCGGAGAGCCACCCGCCAAGCGCTGGTAGGACCAAGCCGGCATACGCCCGATGAAACGCCCGGGTGACCGGTCGTGCAGGGCGGAATAGCTCGAGGGTCACGAAGAGGCCACCGGGCCGAAGTACCCGACGCACTTCTCGCGCTCCCGCCGCGGGGTCGGCGAGGTTTCGAACTCCGAACCCGCACAGGACAGCCGAAAATGAGGCATCGGCGAACGGCAGCGCCGCTGCATCCGCGACGACCACTTCCGCGCGCGGGGCCTTTCGCCGCCCGGCTTCGAGCATCGCCGGCGCAAAGTCGACCGCGACGATCCGATTGGTGGGCCGCGAGCGGGCGAGCGCGGCCGTGAAATCCATCGTCCCGGCACACAGGTCGAGTACCGGGCCTGGCAGAGCGTCGGCTACTTCGGCCACCGCACGCGCTCGCCACCGTCGGTCGACTCCCCCCGACATCAGCCGGTTGAGAAGGTCGTAGGTCGGAGCGATCCGGTCGAACATGCGCCGCGCGGCGGTCCCATGGGTCGCCTCCTCGCCTCGACGCGCGGAAACCTCCGCGATGGGTGCGACCGGTTCCGTCATGGTCGCGCTCTCTGCAAGAGGTCGCGCGCTGCGTCCAGCACCCGCCCGAGTGCGCCGCGATCACCCACGCCGTTGTCAGACGCGAAGCGGGCCTTCGGCGGGATGCCGACTCCGAGCTCGGGCCACATCGCGTCCACGCGGGCGGCGACCTCCGGGCTCACGCGGCACGGCTCTGGCCAGTCGCGCGCGTACCCCTCGTCGCGCCACTTGCCCGTTCCATCGATGCAGACTTTGCTTCCCCAGAGGGCTTGGTTTGCCCCGTGGTCCAGCTGGTCGATCGGACCGTCGACGAAGGCGAAGTCGCGCTTGGGATCCAAGTTTGCGAGGAGGCGCCACGCCACTTGCCCGAGATTCTGCACGTCGACGTCCTCGTCGAGCACGCAAATCACCTTCGAGAACGACATTTGGCCCGAGCCCCACAGACCGTGGGCGATGCGCGCCGCGTGAAAGGGATACTGCTTCTTGATCGACACGAGGACGAGGTTGTGAAAGGCGCCCTCCACGGGCAGGTTCATGTCCACGACCTCGGGAAAGAGCATCCGGAGGAGGGGCAAGAACAGGCGCTCGGTGGCTTTGCCGAGCCAGGCGTCCTCCATCGGTGGCGGACCGACCACGGTCGCTGGGTACACGGCGTCCCCGCGGCGCGTGATCGCGGTCACGTGGAAGCGCGGAAATCGGTCCACGGGCGTGTAGTAGCCGGTGTGGTCTCCGAACGGTCCTTCGAGCGCGAGCTCTTCGCGGGGGTCGACGTACCCTTCGAGTACGAAGTCCGCGTCGGCGGGGACATCGAGGTCCACTGTCTTGCAACGAACGGTGCCCACTGCGCGCTTGCGCAGGAACCCGGCGAACATCCACTCGTCGATCCCGTCGGGCAGCGGGGCCGTAGCCGCGTAGGTGAGCGCCGGATCTCCGCCCAGCGCGACGGCGACATCCAGACGGGGGAGATCGAGCTCGCGCGCGCGACGGAAGTGACGGGCACCCGTCTTGTGCACCTGCCAATGCATCGCGGTGCTGCGGGCGTCGAGCTTCTGCATCCGATAGCAGCCGACGTTGCGGGTACCTGTCTCCGGGTCGCGCGTCACGACCTGCGGCAGGGTGATGAACGGGCCCCCGTCTTTCGGCCAGCACGTCAATATCGGCAGTTCGTCGAGGTCGACCTCGTCGCCGGTTCGGACGACGTCGTGGCATGGCGCTCGCGCAGCGGTTCTCGGCGGTACGTGCGCGAGCTCCGGCAACTTGAGGGCCATCTGCGCAAGATCACGAGCGCTGGAAGGGGCGCGGGTGCGCACCAGCGCTTCGATTGCGCGCGCATGTTCTTCGAGATCTTCCACGCCGAGCGCGAGCGACATTCGGCGCCGCGACCCAAACGCGTTGATGAGCAGCGGGGACTTCGACCCCGCCACCTGCTCGAAAAGCAGCGCCGGGCCGGACGCCTTCGTCACCCGGTCGGCGATGGCGGCCACTTCGAGATGCGGGTCGACGCGTCGTCGGATGCGCACGAGCTCTCCGCTCTGCTCGAGCGCACGAACGAATGCGCCCATGCCATCCCACGCCATCGTGCCTCCGATACAACTTTCAAATTAATTTGAACGAAGAGCTTGTAGGCTTGCGGCAAAGACCCGTCAAGGTAGGCCAGTCGAAGCCTGGGGAAGCTGCCAGGTGACCATGAAGCCCGCCGATCACCCCGATTTTTTCCGACTTCCTCCCCCGGACGGGCGTTCGCGTGAAAGCACGATCCGTCTCGACGCGCAGGGGCGATTTTGGCACGAGGGGCGGCAGGTCGAGCACGCTGGCGTCAGCGCGGCGCTAAACGCGTGGATTGGCCGCCATCCGGACGACGGCCGGTACATCCTGACGAACGGCTACGACTGGACGTACTTCACGGTCGACGACGCCCCCTACATCGTCCGCACCATTCGGACCGAGCCCGATCGCATCGTGCTTGTCCTCAGCGATGGAACGGAGGAGCCGTTCGACCCGGAGACGGCACGGATCGGCCCGGATGAGGCGATATACGCGCTCGTCAAGCGGGAGGTGCCGTCGGGGCCTTACGAGGCGAAGTTCACCCGGCACGCGCAGTCCTCGCTGGGGCCCGCGCTGGTCGACGACGACTCGCCCTCCCTGCGCATCGGAGGACGCCTGCACACGGTCGGAGCCAAACGAGCGCGCTTGGGGTAGCATGGGCGCAACTCCGGAATGCGTCTGCTCATCGCCGATAAGCTTCACCCGCGTGCCATCGAGGAGCTGCGGACGCTGCCTCTCGAAGTGGTCTATGAGCCAGAGCTCACCAAGGAAAGCCTCGAAAAGAGTTTGCACGGCGTTGGCGTGCTCGTCGTGCGATCGACCGAAGTCACCGAGTCCGCAATCGAGAACGCCAAACAGCTGAACCTCATCGTGCGGGCGGGCGCCGGGTACAGCACGATCGACGTGAGAGCCGCGAGCAAGCGCGGGATCTACGTCGCAAATTGTCCGGGAAAGAACGCGTCTGCGGTCGCCGAGCTGGTCTACGGTCTGATGATCGCGCTCGATCGCCGCATTCCCGACGCGGTCGCGTCGCTGCGGGCCGGCAAGTGGGAACGGCAGGAGTTCAGCAAGGCAGAAGGTCTGCACGGCAAAACGCTCGGCATCGCCGGGCTCGGCGCGATAGGCAAAGAGGTTGCGCTTCGCGCGCGCGGATTCGGGCTGAACGTCGTGGCATGGAGCCGTTCGCTCACGCCGAGCCGCGCGGCGGAGCTCGGAGTCGCCCACGCCGCATCGATCGAGGAGCTCGCGTCGCGGTGCCAAATTCTGTCGCTTCACCTCGCCCTCGTCGAACGCACGCGGCACGTTGCGAGCCGCCACGTCCTCGGCCTGCTGCCGGACCGGGCCATCGTCGTCAACGCCGCCCGGGCGGATCTCGTCGACAACGAGGCGCTTCTCGAGGCGGTGGACAAACGCGGCTTTCGTGTGGGACTGGACATCTACTCGGACGAGCCACGGGGTTCGCGCACCTTCCCGTCTCCGGAGATCTTCCGATCGTACGCGTCGGGTGGGCTCGTCTATGGCACGCCGCACATCGCTGCGGCGACCGACCAGGCTCAGCTGGCGATCGCCACCGAAACGGTCCGCGTCATTCGCTCGTTTCTTCACGAGGCCACCGTGCCGAACGTGGTCAACGTGTCGTCGTCATCCGCGGCTCGCTTTCACTTGGTCATCCGCATGATGGACAAGATAGGCACGTTCGCGAACGTCCTCGCCGTGCTCAAACGCCACGGGATCAACGTCGAAGAAGTGTCGAACACGGTCTTCGAGGGCGGCGGCGTTGCGGCCTGCGCGAAGTTGAGGCTTCTGTCGCGGCCGACCGAAGCGTGTCTGGCGGAGATCAAGGCCTTTCACGAAGTCTTGCACGTCGACCTCGTGACGCTGCCGATGCTCGCGTGAACGCAGTTTGGCCGGCGATCGTTTTCTCGTGGGCGCTCGGAGGATGCAGGGCAGGGCCGCTCGGCGGGTGGGCCGACTCGAGCGCACCGACGGCGGACGCTGGCACCGACCGGCGCGAAACTGCAGCGGCCGGCGGAGATGCATCGACCGCTGCCCCGGACGACACCCTGCTCCCCCCGGCGAGCGATGAGCTCGTGGCCCGTGCTGGCCACCTGCTCGAAGCTATCTCGCAGGACGACCCCACGCTGGCCGGTGACATTCTCTTCCCGCGCGACGGCTGGCTGTCGACGCGTGACGCTCCGGACCCGGGGAAAGACTGGGAGGGCCATGTGGCGTCACCGTTCCGGAGGAGGCTGCATACGCTCTGGCGTCAGCACAAAGATTTGGAGCATGCGCAGGTCGTGTCGCTGGTGCTCGGCGGCGCGATCCGGCAAACAGCTCCACGCCGCCACGCCTGGAAGAAGCCCATGTGGACCGCGAACGACTCCCGACTCACGTTCGTGACCGACGGTCGAACGCGCGTCATCTCGATCCACGAGATGGTGGCATGGCGCGGGGCTTGGTACGTCACGCGCCTCTGAGTGCAGCGCCGTCGAGATGTCATTGATCCAGTGGACGGCGCTGCACTAGCGAACTCGCGGGAGCGAGTTCGGGGTTCGGGCGGAGCCCGAGGGGACAAAACTGCTGCACCGCCGGCTCGCGATAGCGAGCGCAATTGCCGAAGGCGATTGCTCGTATCTCGACGGCGGTGCACTGATATGATTGAGAGTCTGAGACTATCGCCTCGACCGTTCCGCCTCGATCTCCGCCAGGAGCTCCTCCACGCGCATCGTGCCTTCCTGGCCGTCGTCGAAGAAAAAGCGAAGCTCGGGGGCGTGACGCAACTTTAGCCGGTGAGCCAGTTCGCGCCGAAGCATCCCCGAGGCGCGGCCCAGCGATTCGACGACGGTGCGGCGACGCTCCGCATCGCTCCCGCCCTCGAGGAGTCTCACTTGCACCCGCGCGGTCCTCAGGTCCGCCGACATTTCGACACGCGTCACGACCGCCCCGGCCGCGCCCGGATCCTTCACCTCGCCGGCCACGAGGAGCGAAGAGAGCTCCTCGCGAACGGCCTGCGCCACTCGGCGGACACGAGTGCCCTGCTCGGGGCTACCCATTTTCGGCTCCGTACATCTCGTCGCCGATCGGAACGAGCTCTGTCTCGCGGTCCGTCAGCACAGCCTCCTCTTGGGTTTCCGCTACGCGAGCCACTTGTTCGAGCACGGAGTCGCACACGGCCGCCTCGCCCGACACGACACTGACCCCGAAAACGGCGAGCTGAAGCTTGTCCTGCGCACCCACTTCCGCGATCGAAACGTCGAAGTGGGCGCGCACCCGGTCGCGAAACTTTCGCACCACCCGCCGCTTGTCCTTGAGCGATCGTGCGTGCGGAACGTGAAACGTGAGGCGCAGGACTCCAACGAACATCAGAGCCTCTGCTTGATCTCCTCCACCTCAAAGCACTCGATGAGGTCCTTCTCTTTGAGGTCGTTGTATCCCTCGAGGCTGATGCCGCACTCGAAGCCCTCCAAGACCTCCCGAACGTCGTCCTTGAACCGCTTGAGGCTGGCGATCTTTCCCTCCCAAACTACGACGCCTTCGCGCACGAGGCGCATTTTGCCGCTTCGCACGATCTTGCCCTCGACCACGTGACAACCGGCCACCGCGGTGCCCTTGACCTTGAAGATCTGACGCACTTCGGCTTTGCCTTGCTGCTTCTCGACCAACGTCGGAGGAAGGAGCCCCTCCATCGCCCCCTTCACGTCTTCGAGCGCGTTGTAGATGATCGAGTACATGCGGATCTCGATCTTGTTCTCTTCGGCCAGGGCTGCCGCTTTGCCCGCGGGGCGAACGTTGAAGCCCACGATGATCGCTTTTGACGCGATCGCCAGGTTCACGTCGCCCTCGGTGATTGCGCCGGCGGCCGCGTTGATGACCGACAGCTTGACCTTCTCGCTCGACAGCTTCGACAGCGCATCGGCAAGTGCCTCCACGGAGCCTTGCACGTCGCCCTTGATGATGACGCGTAGCTCCTCCTGACCGCTCTCCGCGATTCGCTTCGAGAGCTCTTCGAGGGACACCTTCGCCGTGGCGGGGATGACGTTCTTGGCCATCTTGCCGCGCCGACTCTCGGCAATTTCTTGCGCCTTCTTCGGATCCTTCACGGCGTCCATGCGGTCGCCGGCATTGGGCACCTCGCTGAGCCCCAGGATCTCCACCGGAGTCGCTGGCCCCGCTTCCTGGAGCTGCTTGCCGTGCTCGTTGGTCATCGCGCGGACTTTTCCGAAGCCTGCACCGGCCAGAACGAAGTCGCCGACGCGGAGCGTTCCGTCCTGAACGAGCACGCGCGCGACCGGGCCGCGGCCCCGATCGAGCAGCGCCTCGAGGACTGTCCCGCTCGCCGCGCGACTGGGATTGGCTTTGAGCTCGAGGAGCTCGCTCTGGAGCGCGATGGACTCGAGCAGACGGTCCACGCCCTCACCCGTGACGGCGCTGACGTTGACGAACAGCGTATCGCCACCCCAGTCGTCCGGGACGAGCCCTTGCTCGACGAGCTCGCGCTTCACGCGCTCCGGGTCGGCGTTCGGCTTGTCGATCTTGTTGACCGCGACGATGATGGGAACTTTCGCAGCCTTCGCATGCGCGATCGCCTCTTTTGTCTGGGGCATCACGCCGTCGTCCGCGGCCACGACGAGGACGACGATGTCCGTCACACCGGCGCCACGGGCGCGCATCTGCGTGAAGGCCTCGTGGCCCGGGGTGTCGAGGAAGACCACCGTACCGTGTTTGGCCTCGACCTTGTACGCGCCGATGTGTTGCGTGATGCCACCGGCCTCGCCGCCAGCGACGTTCGCCTTTCGAATCCTGTCTAGGAGGCTGGTCTTTCCGTGGTCGACGTGACCCATTACCGTCACCACGGGGGGGCGGAGGTCACCGATCGGCTTCTCTTCGGCCGCCTTCTCTTCGTCCCCGCGGGCCTCGGCGATCGTCTGCTCTTCGCTCTTGCCCACGTCTTCGACGTCCCAGCCGAACTCCCCGGCGAGGATCTTCGCGGTATCTGCGTCGAGGGTGGTGTTGATGTGAACGTTGCTCATCCCCATCGAGAGGAGCTTCATCAGAAGCTCGGTCGCCTTGAGACTCATTCGCTGCGCCATGGTCTGCAGCGTCACGTCGTTCTCGATGCGGATGACCTTCTTGTGCGCGCTCATCTCCTGCGTGGAGACAATCGGCGGCTTGCGGGGCGGCATCGGGCCGCTCATTCGACGGCCACCGGCACCACCGGGCGTGCGCCCCATCATCGGACGACCCGGTTGCTGGCCCGGCGCACGCACGTCCCGCCTGCCACTGGGAGCACCGGTCGCCCCGGCGCGTGGGTCGTACTGTACGCGCCGCGGCATGTTGGGCTGCGTGGACGAGGCGCGCGACGACGACGTCGCCGTCGTTCCGGGCGCGGGCATGGGTACCCCTGGACGACCTGTCCAGTATTCCACTCCTGTTTTCGGCGCCTGAGCGGCTGGGGCGGCTCGCTGAGCGGGTGGAGGCTCCGGTGCGGCGGCGATGCTAACGAGGGGCGGCGGGGGCGGCGGCGGTGGTGGGGTGGGCGGAAGCGCGACCGGCGGCGGCGTCAATGGCTCGCTCGGCTCGATCACGGCCGGCGCAGGGGCGGCTGCGGCCACCGCATCGTCGGTCGGGCGCTCCACTGGTGGAGGTGCCGCGGGTTCCGGCGCGGGGGCGGGCGCGGGCTCAACGGGAACGAGTGTGCGGGTGCTCGCGCGGTCGCGTGGAACTGGTACGGGCTCGAGCAGGCCCGCACTCGGTCGTTCCTCGGGAATGACCACGGGGGGGCCACCATCGGCGACGTTTCGACTGCGCGGAGCCGGTACCGAGGAGGCGGGCACCAAGTCGTGGCCACGGTCGGACGAGGGAGGCGGCGCGACGTCGCGCGCAGCGACAGATTCGACGACCTGGTGACCGTTCGCCTCGGGCGGGGCCACGGGGAACTCATCGACCATCCGAATCGATGCCATGGGCGAGGGCAATGAGGGGGCCGAGGGAACTTCGGGCGGGACGGGCACTGCCGAGGGCGGCTTGGCGACGGCGCGGCGCTTTAGCACGCCGGGACGGATGCGCTCTTCGACAACGTCGTGGGTCCGTTGCTTCTCGAGGTGGCGCTTTACACGCTCGACAGCTTCCGGTTCGACGGAGCTCATATGGTTGCGCACTTCCGCCACACCGATGGCTTGAAAGAGCCCGACGACCTGCTTCGGGTCGAGGTTCAACTGCTTCGCCACCTCGTAGACACGAACCTTGCCGCTCATCGAGCCTCCGGACGTCTGCTGCATTCCGCACCTTCCCTCGCTGCCGCCGTTCCCGCATCGACCGCAGCGCGCATGAACTGGAGCTCGGATGCGATGCCGGCGTGGCGAACCGCACATAGTGCGACCGGTTCTCCACCCAGCAAGACCCCGAGCTCATTTTTCGTCTTCCAGGCGATGGCGCGACCGCTGACAATCGCTCGCTCCACCTCGAAGCTCCTCCCCACGGACCCGGCGTCGGTGGCGACGATGGCCAAAGGAGCGCCATCCGTGAGGGCCGCCCTTGCCGCATCGGATCCGATCGCGAGAGAGCGACTGCGCCAAGCCGCCAAGAGGAGCCCGACCATCCGCCTCTCGCAGGCGACGACCAGGCTCCGCCCGAGGTCGGACACGTCGGCCCGAACCGGCGCCTTGAACGCGCGCGCCAGACCGCGTGGCGTCCGCGCGATGCATTCGGCGCGCGGATGCACGTGCGCGCCACGGCCCCCGGGTAGCTCGGCGTTGAAGACGACCTCCGGGCCGGCGAGCGCCAGCCGCAGCATCCCGGCCTTGTCATCGCGCAAGCCGCAGCCCACGCAGGTTCGCGTGCTGCGTGTCTTGTCGTCTGTTCGCTGCTTCATCGTCGGGCAAATCACTCGTCTGGTCGCTTCCTTCTCTTGCCTATCACCGCGGGCCACCGGGCCGTGTCATGCCTGGGACAGCTGGGCGACTTCGCGCGCCTTCGCCACCGCTTCGCGCCGGGCCGCGTCGATTGCCTTTGCTTCGCTCGACAAGAAGTGCTCGGCTCCTTGCTTGATGGCTCGCGCCTTCTTGATGCCGAGCCCTGTCTTGATCGCGAGCTTGTCTTCATCCTCGCGAAGGATGTCTTCCACCGTCTTGTAACCGGCGTCTTCGAGAAGCTGCACCGTTCGCTCACCCACCCCGCGGATGAACAGCAGCCTTTCGCGCTCTGTCAGCGGCTCCACCCGCGCGGAGGCGGCACGAATGCGGTCCTGACGAAGTCGCTCCATCGTGCCCTCGGCGCTCGAGCGAACCCGGGCCGCCGGCTCGGCTCCCCCGATGCCAGGAATCGACGCGAGCTCCTGCTCGCTTGCCTCGGCGAGCTCTTCGAGCGTGCGGAAGCCCAAGCGGTACATGCTGCGTGCGATGGCCTCGGACACGCCGTCGACCTGGAGGAGCTGGGCGACCGCCTCCTCTTCCATTTGCTTGAACTTGGCTTCGCTGATGATGTCGAGCTTCCACCCGGAGAGCTGCGCAGCGAGCCGAACGTTTTGTCCCTTGCGCCCAATTGCCAAGCTCAACTTCTCGTCCGGTACGACCAGCTCCATACGACCGTCCGCCTCGTCGACGATGACCTTGCTCACCTCCGCGGGTTGTATTGCCGCGCACACGAAGCGCGCCGGATCGCGATCGTAGGGGACGATGTCGATCTTTTCGCCCCGAAGCTCTTGGACGACGGCCTGGACGCGCGCCCCCTTCATTCCGACGCATGCCCCCACCGGATCGACGTCCGCATCGCGGCTGGTCACAGCGATCTTCGAGCGTGCACCCGACTCCCGAGCGCACGCGACGATCTTGACGATGCCCTCGTAAATCTCGGGCACTTCCGCTTCGAAGAGCTTCTCGACCAGGCGCGGATCGTTGCGACTGAGGATCACCTGCGGCCCGCGCGCTTCGCGATCGATGTCTTTCACGTAAGCGACGATGCGGTCGCCCGGCCGATACGTCTCGCGCGGGGTCTGCTCGCGAAACGGGAGAATCCCCTCGGTGCGACCGAGGTCGACGATGAGGTTATTGCCCTTCTCGAAGCGGCGGACCACCCCTTTGATGAGCTCTCCCTTGCGGTCCTTGAACTCGTTGAAGATGAGATCCCGTTCCTCGTCGCGCACGCGCTGAATGAGCACTTGCTTCGCGGTTTGTGCTGCGATTCGCCCGAATGCCTGGCGCGCCTGCTTCACCCGCAAGATGTCGCCGTAGTCCTTGTCCTGTTCCGATGCCCTTTTCGCGTCGGAGGGGTGCCAAAAGATCTGAAAACCGAGATCTTCTCCGAGCTCCGCCTCGAGGCCGAGCCGATGCGCGTCCTCGAGAGCGATCTCCCGGTCTTCATCGGCGACGTCGTCGACGACGGTCAGGTACTGGAAGAGGTCGACTTGCCCGGTCTCCTCGTTGAAACGCGCCTCGAGCTCACGATTCGCTCCGAAGACGCTTTGGGCGGCCTTGAGGATCGCCTCCTCGACTGTCTTGACGAGCCTCGTCTTGTCGATCCCCTTGTCCTTCGCGACCATTTCGATCGCCTGTAGAAGGGTGACGTCAACGCTTGTATGTTGCTGCTGAATTGCCATAGATGCCCTCAGTGCTTCCTCTTGTCTTTGCCGCTGGAGCCGAACTCGAAGACGAGACGCGCGCTCTCGATCAAAGAGAGCGGCACTTCGCGCGTTTGGGTGCCAAGATCGACGCGCACCCTGCCTTCGGAGATTCCATCTAGCGCCCCCACGAAGACGCGCTGCCCGTCGACCGCCTCGCGCAGCCTGAGCTTCGCCTTCTGACCGGCGAATCGCGCGAAGTCCTTCTCGGTTCGAAGGGGGCGCTCGACGCCAGGCGAGCTGACTTCAAGGCGGTAGGCGTGCGCAATGAGATCGGCCACGTCGAGCGCGGGGCTCAAGTCGCGCGAGACGTCGGCGCAAAGCTCGAGGTCGACCGCCGCGTCTCGGGTCGAGAGGTTATTGGCCGCTGCGCCCGCCTTTTCCACGTAGATCCGCAAAACCCACGCGCCGCGATCGGGCTTGAGCTCCATGTCCACGACTTCGGCACCGTGGGCACGTGCGATGGGCTCGACGACGCGTTCGAGCGCGGGGCGATCGATTCCCGGGAGAGGGTGGTTGTGGCTCGACATCGTGGAGGTTCTTGGCGAAAAAAAAACGCGGGCCCCGGATTGGGGTCCCGCGTGTTTGAAAACCGCCAAACTGGGCGTGACACACTACCGCCGGGCAGAGCGGTGATCAAGGACTGCTTTCGCTTCAGCTGCGATCAGCACACGCCGCGAGGCGTTTGGGCGCAGCCCGAGGGAAACGGACGGCGCCCCCGGCTCGCGGCAGCCAGCGCAATCGCAGGCGGACGATTGCGCATATCGCGGGGGCGGCCCGTTAGAAGCCCGGCAGGGGATTTCTCTTCGGCGGAGCTCCGGGCGCGGAGGTGCCCCCGCCCTCCAGGATGATGAGCTGCACCCGGCGGTTCTTTTGGCGCATCTGCTGGGTGATGTTCGGGACGAGCGGCTTCTCCTGGCCGTAGCCCTTCGCGACGAGCCGATCCGCTTGCACGCCGTGCTGGACGAGCCACGCGCGGACCGCCTCGGCGCGCTGCTCGCTGAGGATCATGTTGTGATCGGGGGTACCGCTATTGTCCGTGTGCCCTTGCACTTCGACGCGGCGGATCTCGGGGTGGCGGATGATCGTATCGGCAATCTCGGTGAGCAACCCGAACGACTCCGGCAGAATCACCGCGCTGTCGAGGGCAAACTGAATCTGCTGCTTTATCGTGATCTCGTTGGCGGTGACCTGCACGCTGCCCTGCTTCGGCTTCGGGCGCAGGACCAAGTCGACGGGCGAGTCCTGGCGGGGCTTCACGTCGGTCGGCGCCACCAGAACGAGGTAGCCGTCGGCCACGACACTGAGCTCCGCGATGCCGGGCGCCACGCTGTCGAACTTGAAGGCGCCCGACGAGTCGGTCGCGAGTCGGAGCTCCTTCTTCTGGACGTCGGTGAGCACGATTGGAATGCCGCCGAGGGGCTGGTTGGTGTCGGCGTCGCGCACGTGACCCGAAACGCTGCCCACGCGCGGAAGGGCCTCGAGGGGGCAGTCGATCGCCACCTCGCCGCCCTCTTTGGGCACGTTCGCGTCGCACGAGCCAGGCTTGTAGCCCTCCGCCTTGATGTCGTACGTGTACTGTCCGGGTGGCACTGCGTCGCCGAACTTCCCGTCGGGGCCCGTCGCCAGCGGGGACAGCGCCTGGTCGTGATACGAGGCGATGGCGCCGACGATCGGCGTGTTCTTGTCCTTCTCGTGGACGAAACCGACCACGTGCCCGAGAAGCAATCCCCTCTCGACCACCTTCTCGACGAGCTTCGTCTTGACCACCGGCGGCCGGTCCCATGTATCGACCGACCAGCCCGCGCCGAAGTAGAGCGTCCACGGCGGAATCGGCTGAAGCTCTTCGACGAAATCATTGACGCCCGAGAGACCGATATCGAGCGCGGCGATGAGCGAGAAGCCGCGCTTCCACGGGAAGAAACGGCTGCCGATCGTCAGCGTCGCCGGGGCGAACTGGTCGTTCGCCATGCACCGATCCCTGCTCGGGTTGTTCGGTTTGCACTCGTAGCCTTGTCGGTTGATCGGAATCAGAATCTTCGTCTCGACGAACGGGCGAACGCGCTCCTCGGCTACGAAGACCTCCGCCCCGGCGAAGAAATCGACATGGTCGACTCGGTTGACCCCGAGCCCGTATCGTTCGATTCGCGTGACGGGAACAGGGGTGGTGTTCGTCGGATTTTGAAGTCCGAGCTGCTGCTCGGTGCTCGCGACCACGTCGCCCGTGTTGTCGAGAGAGTAGACGGCATTGATGCTGAAGCGCAGCGGCACGTGAGACTCTAGGCCTCTGAAATCGGCGGTCCCCAAACCGCCGAATTTGGCGCTCGTGCCGCTGCCGTCCAAACCCACCTTCCCGGTATTGTTGATTAGCCAGAGCTCGGAGAAGAGGCCCAGGTGGACAACGTCTCCGACCGGCGCCGCGTACTTGATGCCGAGGTTTGTGTCGCCGTAGTACTGCAGGAGCGGGGGCTGATTGGCATTGTCGCTGTTCCCGACCGCGCTCGTGGAAAGGTAGGCCTCGAAGGTACCGGCGCCGATATTGAAGAGGGACGCACCGAGCGACAGGGTTCCCGCGGTGTGGTTGAGCGTGTCGCTCGTGATCCTCGCGGTCGTGCCCGGGAGCGGAGGGCAAGAAAAGTTCGTCGTGCAAAGAAACCCGGCGGAGAACCACTCGCCGACGAAGCCGATGCGGAATTGACCGGGGGCGCCGCTCTGCGCGTGCTGCGTCTTGAGGAGACCCACTCCGCCGGTGATGGTGTTCGACTCGTTGACCGCAACGTCGCGCGCCGACCACTCCGCTTTCTCGGCCGCCTCCTCTGCGTCTTCCGCCGCCATCGTAGCGGCGGTGGGCGCGCCCTCCGGCGGAGGCGCGGCTTCTGCGGCGGGCGGAGCTTCGGTCGACGCAGCTGCGGGAGGCGCGGCGGCAGTGTCCGCGGGCGCCGCCGGCGGTGCGGCGGTGGGAGCACCCGCGGCAGGCGGCTGAGCGGCGGGGGGCGGCGGCGGGACCGCGGTCTGCGCCAGAGCACTCCCCGAAAAGGAGAAGCCGACAACGACGGCGAGACAAGCAATGTAAGCGGACCGAAGGGAGAAGCAACTCATGCGGACTTTCTCCAGGTGCGTTGGCGGCGGCGGACAGCGACTCTCGGACGGAGCCTTTTATCACCAAGTCGCGACGATTCTCCACAACGCTGTAGACTCCACCACTCCAATAAGGTGCCCTCAATGCCTCACCGTGGTCGCATCCTCATCGTTGATGACGAGTCGAACGCGCGCGCCGCGCTGAACGAGATCCTGCGCGAAGAGGGCTACGCGACGGAAACGGCCGCCGACGGATTCAAGGCGCTCGGAAAACTCGGCGAGTTCGCCCCCGACGTGATCTTGACAGACCTCAAAATGCCGGGACTGGACGGCATCGCGTTCATGGAAAAAGCGCGCAGCGCGGCTCCGGGCGCGGTGTTCGTCGTAATGACAGCCTTTGGGACGATATCGAGCGCCGTCGATGCAATGAAGAAAGGTGCAGAGAATTATTTGCTCAAGCCCCTCGACCCGGAGGCGCTGGGCGCGATTGTCGAGCGCGCCATGGAGAAGGCGCACCTGATTCACGAGACGCAGCGCTTGCGTGATCGGCTTCGCGAGCGCAACGCCTTCAGCCACATCGTGGCGAGCGACCCCACGATGCACGCGGTCCTCGGTCTCGTGACGCAGATCGGGCCGAGCAAGGCGAGCGTCCTCGTCACCGGCGAAAGCGGAACCGGCAAGGAGCTCATCGCGGAGGCGATCCACCTGGCCAGCCCACGCGCGAAGGCGCCGCTCGTTCGCTTGCACTGCGCGGCGCTCAGCGAGGGGCTGCTCGAGAGCGAACTCTTCGGACATGAGCGGGGCGCGTTCCCCGGCGCGGTCGCGCAGCGCCAAGGGCGCCTCGAGCAGGCCGACGGCGGGACTCTGTTCCTGGACGAAATCGAGGAGGTCTCCCCCGCCGTGCAGGTCAAATTGCTCCGATTTCTTCAGGAGCGAAAGTTCGAGCGTGTCGGCGGCAGAGAGCAGCTCAACGTGGATGTGCGCTTCATCGCAGCCACCAATCGAGACCTCGCTGCCGAGGTCGCGAAGGGGACATTCCGCGACGACCTCTTCTATCTGCTCAACGTCGTCACCGTGCATCTGCCCCCGCTCCGAGAACGGCGGAGCGACGTTCCAGCTCTCGCGAGCTTCTTTCTCAGGCGATTTGCGTCCGAGAACGGAAAGACCATCGCCACGTTCGCCGATGACGCACTGCGAACGCTCGTCGAATACCGCTGGCCGGGGAACGTTCGGGAGCTCGCAAACGCCGTCGAGCGCGCAGTGGTGTTGGCCAAGACCGGACGGATAGAAAGGCACCATCTACCGCCAAGCGTCGTCCCGTCGTCGGACCGCGACGGCCTACCAAAGATACCCGGTTGGTCGATCGCCGAACTCGAGCGCTATGCGATTTTGAAGACGTTGGAAGCGTGCGGCGGTTCGACGTCAAAGGCGGCCACCGTTCTCGGCGTCAGCCCGCGCAAAATTCAGTACAAACTGCATGAATACACTCAAGACGAAAAGGGGAAACCGTGAGCGATACCGTGGTACGCGCGCGGTCGCTCGCGAAGACATTTCGGCGGCCATTTTCGGGCAAACGGGTCGATGCGGTTGCCGGGGTATCCTTCGATGTGAGCCGGGCGGAGATCTTTGGTTTTCTCGGGCCCAACGGCGCGGGCAAAACCACAACCATCAAAATGCTTATGGGTCTCGTGGCGCCCACCGCCGGCAGTATGGAGATACTCGGTGTTCGCGCTCCGTCGCCAGACGTACGGCGACGCGTGGGTTTCTTACCTGAAAATCCGTATATTTATCCGTATCTGTCGCCCCGCGAATTCGTGACCCTCTGCGGTCGCCTTTCGGGCCTCGCGGGCCGCCTGCTACGCGAGCGCGTCGAGCAAGTCATCGAACGCGTGGGCGTTCGGTATGCAATCGACCGTGCCGTCCGCGCGCTGTCCAAAGGAATGCTGCAGCGTGTCGCCCTCGCCGCGGCGCTGGTCCACGACCCGGAGCTCCTCGTCCTGGACGAACCGATGAGCGGCCTCGACCCGGTCGGGCGCAAGGAAGTTCGGGACCTCATCGTCGAAGAGAAGCATCGAGGGCGCACGGTCTTCTTCTCCAGCCACATCCTCAGTGACGTCGAGCTCCTCTGTGACCGTGTGTGCATCCTTCGCCAAGGAAAAGTGGTCGTAGCCGGCGCGATCCGAGAGCTGCTCTCGGAGGGCAAACGACGGAGCGAAATCACAATCGGCGGCGCGAGCGACACCCTCCGGAGCTCGCTCGCGGCGATCGCGCACGTCACCCGCGCCGTCGGGGACATCATCGTGATGGAAGTCGAGGGGGACGCGGCCGTGCGAGACGTCGTGGTGCGCGCTCTAGCCGAAGGCGCGCGCCTCGACAGCGTGGCGCCCAAGCGCGAAACTCTGGAGGACCTCTTCGTCCGCCGAGCCCTGTAGTTGGGTGGCGCGTGTGCGGGCGCCGACCGGACCGCGGAGTGGACTTCGCAGGCCACGCCTAGAACTCGCTAGAACTCGCCGGATATACCCAAGCCGCTGAGCGAAAGCGACAGCCTCGGGAGCTCGCGCCTTCGAACATGGACGATCTCGGGAACGAAGGTGAGCTCGGCCTGCAGAGCGCCGATGATCGCGGTGAGGAAAAACCCGCCGGCGAGAACGTCGCCACCGATTGCCGCGTTGTACGCGCTGGTCCGATAGGCCCTCGCCGTCGCAACTTGGCTCAGGATCCATGCGTCGCTCTCCTGGCCGCTTTCGTAAATCGAAACGGCTGCCCCGACGACACTTCCAACGGCCAGCAGCGTCTCGCCCGACAGAAAAACCCACCCCAAGCCGTCTTGGCCATTCTGGAATTGCCCGACCCCAAACGGCACGAGGGCTAGCCAGCGCGAATTGCGTTCGACCACGTGCTCTTCGCTGGCCAGCTTCTCGAGCATCGCCAGACGGAGCGGAGTCTTCTGCCGCTCGAGCTCTTCCCTTGCCCGTTCCGCCTGTTTCCTCTGCGCTTCCTCTTGCTGAATCTTTTCGAGCTCGGCTCGCAGCCTCGTCTTGACGTCGATAAACGAGTCGATCGCCTCGAGCTGTACCCGCAGTTTGTCGGGATCGTAGTCCGGCTTCTCTCTCAAGAGCGTCTCGAAGACCGTGCTGGCCTCCTCTGTCCGTCCTTCGGCGACGAGCACGGCGCCGAGATACATCCGGGCGTCCGCAACCTTGTCGGGATCTTTGAGCTCGCTCCCCGGTGCAAGGAGCGCGCGGAGACGGGTCTCGGCCTCGCTGAACTTTCGCGCGGCGTATGCGCTGTAACCCTTTTCGAGATCGCCGACGGCGTCCGCGTGAGCCATCCGCGAAAGGGAAAGTAGAAGGACGATGACCGCGACGCGGAGGAGAGGCTTGACGAAGACTGGCGCGGCGTTCTGGAACGGGACGACCCGCCTTTCTGGCACGTGGTTCGCGACCAGCCAATCCGCGGCCGCTTCACCCGAGTCCCCCCAGCTGTGACCCACGACGACCGGGGTCACCCCAGCAAGCGTCATGTGCCAACCCCAACACGGAGCTCCGTTCCGCATGGAGAGGTCGGGCCGGTCGGGACTCGGACGCCTCCGAAACGGATCCGCAGCTGAATCGGCTCGATCGGGTCGCGCATCGAGTGGATGGGGTCGCGTCTTGGCTTCATCAAGGCGTGCGTCACGCAGATGGGTGCGCAACTGGGTGAGATTCCGTCACGCTTCACGTCGATATCTGCGCCTATCTTCTTTATTAGGGCGTCCGCCACGCCAACGGACGCGCCGCTCCCGTTCGTCGGGCCCTCCATCGCGCGAATGAGTGCGCGGATAGGCCACGTTGGTGTCCGCATCAAGCAAACTCGCTCACGCATCGCGACAATGGGCGCGCGTGTGAGTCGTCTTCGTGCGGCCTTGCCGCGCATTCGGCTTGCAATTCAGGCGCTTTGTGCGTCGCCTGTTGGCGGAGCGAGTCCGGGGTTCGGGCGGAGCCCGAGGGACCAAACTGGTGCGCGAATGCAAGGGGGCCTTGCCGGACCGCGCGCGACTGGCCCGCCAACGGGATCGGCACGCCCGTTCGTGACCGAAGCTGCCCTCGCGCACTGTACGCATGGCTCCAGCCGTACCTATAGCCGCAGCCGCGGCCAACGTCTTGGGCAAGCGCAACGACCGGCGATTCGCGCCTTGCTCGAGCAAACAACGCCCACCGTGCGGCCAGTCACCGCCGCCCGGACACGTGCAAATCGCCTTCGGCGATGGCGCTCGGCGGCCGCTAGAACACCACTTTGATGTCTTGCCCCGCGACGAGCCGAACGGGGCGCCGCTCGTCGGTCTCGATTTGTCGGACGGTGATCGACCGATATTGGCTCTTCAGAGCGACGCTGTTTTGGCCCACCCGGACGACGAGCTGGGGGTCTTCGATAATTTGGTAGGTCTTGTCGGTGTCGCCCTGGACTTGCAGTGTCGCGGGCTTGACCGGTACGTTCACCTCGAGTCTTTCGTCCTTGTCGCCGGCACCGAGCGCGACCTGGACGGCCCTGCACACTTGGCAGTCGAACACGAGAGTGTGCGGCTTTGTATCGAGGCGCAGCGTGGCGAGCGTGCTCTCGTCGATCGGCGCGGCGCCGTCGATCGACAACCGGACCCCCATGGGCGGGGTGAGATCGAGCGTGATGGTGCGCTCGGTGCGCTCGATGATTCTGGACGCGCTCGAAGGTGCTCCGACACGCGGCGGAAAAGAGGCGCTCGACACGGGACGTTCGCTCGACGCGAGGGAGGGAGCGGCGGTGGGTCGAGCGGTGGGCGGCTGTGCCACGGCCGTGGCAGCCCTCGGGGCGGGCACGGAGGTGGCTACGGCGCGCATGCGCGCCACTCGGCCCATCCCGAACGCGACCGCCCCGAGGCCGACCATCAAGACGAGCGCAGCCGCCGCCCGCCGGACGAATCGGGCACGCGCTTCCGCGCGGTTCATCGTTGCGACGATGCGGATAAGCTGTGGATCGTCCGGCGCATGCGCGAGGGCCCGGCTGTAATCGGTCGCTGCGCGAAGGACGTCCCGCCGCTTGCGCGCCTCGTTGCCGAGCGTACAGAGCCTATCGATCATCCGCTTGGCGTGCGCTCGCTCGTACCCGCTCGGCTCGTCGAGCCAGGCCTCGAGCTCGCGCGCCGGGAAAGGAACGGCGAGTCGGTCGAGCTCCGCAATCGTCGCCGCACGCATCGTGGTCGCGTCGGCGAACCGATCCTGCGCGTCGTGCGCGAGCGCGCGATCCAGGAGTGCGCTCCACTGCGCCCCGACGACGAGCCGTTCTCTCTGCGCCTCGGGATAGCGTCCTTCGAGCACTCGACGCAGCACCTGGGCCGGATTGGCCCCTTCGAACGGGAGGTGCCCCACCATGCACTCGTAGAGGAGGACGCCCAGTCCGAACACGTCGGCCCGCGCGTCGACCTCCGCACCTTCGATTTGCTCGGGCGCCATGTGGGCGGGGCTGCCGAGAACCTGACCGGTCGACGTGACGCCCTGGCTGTCGAGAAGTTTGGCGATGCCGAAGTCGGTCAACTTCACGACGGTGACGCCCTGCGCCGCCGGACCTCCGGGGCGGTGTTCGATGAGCACGTTCTCCGGTTTGACGTCTCGGTGAATGACGCCGTTGGCATGCGCGTGGGCAAGAGCCCCGAGGAGCTCGAGGGCCAGGGCTGCGGCGACTTCGGGCGGCATCGCCTTGTGCTTTTGCAGAAGCTTGCGCAGCGTTGTGCCCCGGAGCAGTTCCACGACGAGGTACTGCTCGGGCTCGTCGGGGTCGCTGACGTCGAACACTTCCACGATGTTGGGGTGGCGCAGCTTGGCCACCGCGCGCGCCTCGGTATTGAAACGCGAGACGACCTCGGGCGAGTCGCGCAGGTGCGGATGGATGATCTTGACCGCGACCTCGCGCCCGAGCCGCCGGTCGAGTGCGCGATATACCGTGGCCATGCCACCGTGGCCGAGCTCCTCCAAGAGCTCGTACTTGGCAAGCTGAGGAAACCTACCCCTTTGCGCGGCGGAGGCCGCATCCATCGTCGCCCATTCTAGCACCCGCCTGGGCGTGCCGGATCGTCCTTCACGGCCACCCGGCTGGGCGCCGGATCGGCCTCACGCCTTCGCTTGAGCGAGTAGCTCTTCGTGGTAAGCAGCAAACGCGCTGCCCTTCGGCCAGCGCGGCGCATCCGCCAGAAGCGCCGGCACGTCCCGCGCACGACCCCGATCAACCGCGACGACCGCTTCCGCGTAGCGCATCGCCCAATGGACGAGCGGCGAGGCGGCACCAGCCCTCGCGAGAAGCGCGCCGTCCCCCTCCCGACTCGCGTGGGCGAACGCGCGCGCCAGCGCGGCGAGCCCCCGGCGCAGAAGCACAATGCGACGACGCGCGAACAAGCCGGCAACGGGCATCGGGATCGACTGAAGCTCGTCGGCCTTGCGCAACGCGGCATCGCGTTCGCCCTCGAACGTATCGAGGAGCGTTTCGACGAAAAGGCGCTGCTCGAGCGCCGCATGCCATGCGGGGCCTTTGGCCGCACGCTCGAGCGATCGTCGCGCAGCCTCGAGTGAGCCGTAGGATGCATACGCGGTGGCGCGGAGCAACGGGCCAATCGTTTCGATGTGGGCTGCACGCCCGAAGGCGCCCTCCCACGTTGCAATCACGCGCTCCGCGTCCCCTGACAGGAGCAGCCTGCGCATTCTCACCCGACCCACGATCGCGGGGGCCATCAGGAGCGCGACGAAGGCGAGAAGCGGCACGGCGGAGCGCGGGTCGTGTCCGATCATTTGCGCGGCGAGCACGGCACTGAAGGCCGCAACGGCAAGCGGCAACAAGGCAAGCGTGCGAGGCGGGCGGTGCGGCGTCGGCGATGGCATCCTGCCCGGTTAACGATTAAGGCCGGATGCGGCGCGCGCAACACGTTCGGCAAAATCCGGGCTAGGCTAGGCCAATATGCGCACCCTGACGGACGTCGAAGCGTATTTGCTCCGCCTGAGACGGCAATTTGGCCCCGTCGACGATCAGCCGGGTACGTTCCTCGTCGAAACAAGCGGGGGCATGCCGCCGGTGGCCGTGCGAGTCGATCCGCCGCTCGTCGTCGTTCGAGTCCACATCGGTGACGTCAAGCGGGGCGCGGACCACACCCCCCTCTTTCGCAAGCTCCTCGAGCTCAACGCGAAGCAATTGGTCCACGCGAGCTACGGCTTGGACGATGATCACGTGGTGCTCTCGAGCGCGCTCGAGCTCGAAAACCTCGACTTCAACGAGCTTCAGGCGACACTTGACGAAATCGACGTCGCGCTTGCGCAGCACGTGCCGCAACTCGCCCGCCTCGCGAAGGACGAGCTTCTCACCAAGCTAGGTTAAGCATGGGAATCTTCAGCCGCCTCGCGCAGCTCATCAGGAGCAATTTGAACGACCTCATCAGCCGCTCGGAAGACCCCGAGAAGATGCTGAACCAGGTCGTTCTCGACATGAACAACCAGCTCGTCGAGGCGAAAAAGCAAGTCGCAGCCTCGATCGCCGACGAGAAACGCCTCGCAAAACAGTACGAGCAGGAAGCCGCCAACGCGCAGGAGTGGGAGCGGCGGGCGATGATGGCCCTGCGCGCCGGCAACGAGCAGCTCGCGAAAGAAGGGCTGGCCCGGAAGCACGAGCACGACGAGCTCGCGGCGACGTTGCAAGAGCAGTGGACCAAGCAGAAAGCGGCTGTCGATCAGCTAAAGAAAGCTCTCCGGCTCCTCAGCGACAAGATCGAGGAGGCCAAGCGAAAGCGCAACGTCCTCGTGGCGCGAAAGAAGCGCGCCGAGGCGCAGAAGGCCATCCAAGAGACGATGAGTGGTCTCCGCGACCAGAGTGCCTTCGAGACTTTCGACCGAATGGCGCAGAAGATCGATCAGCTCGAGGCTGAGGCCGAAGCGCAGGGCGAAATTTCCGAAGAGCTCAGCGGCGATGCCCTTGCGACGCAGTTCCAGCAGCTCGAGCGCACGCACAGCGCCGACGAGGACCTGCTCGCGCTCAAGCGCAAGATGGGTATGCTGCCTCCGGAAGAGGCGGTCGCTCCAACGCAAGCGGTTCAGACGCGCGTGGCCGCCCCCGCCCCTGCCGCGAAGGGCGAGCAAGACGAGGTGGCTGCGGCCCTGGAAGAGCTCGAAGTGGAGCAGCAGCAAGAGGAAAAGCGCAAGGCGGGGCGGTGAGCCGTACGCGAGGCTGAGGTCGTGGCCGCCGTCGCCCCGCTGACTACCGAGGTGCGCTCGTCGAGCGGATACGCGCATTCGGAGCCACCGGACGCGCTGCTGACAAGGCTCGGCACGGACCCGCAGCGCGGCCTGTCCGACGCGGAGGCCGCGCATCGGTTCGCACGCGACGGCGCGAACGAGCTACCCGGAGCCAAAAAGGAAGGCGCCGCTCTCAAGCTGCTCACCCAATTCACCAACCCGATCGTCATCACGCTCCTCGTCGCTGCGGTCATCGCGATCGCGAACGGCGCGAGCCAGCGGGGAACGCCGCTGCTCGTCCGCTACGGCGACGCAACTGCGATCCTCCTCATCGTCGTGCTGAACGCGGTGCTCGGCTTTGTCCAAGAGCGCCGGGCCGAAGCCGCGCTCGACGCGCTCGCGAAGATGCAGACGCCGAACGCACGCGTGCGCCGCGGAGACGAGGTCAAAGTCGTTGCCGCTTCGCGCGTTGTGGTCGGCGACGTCCTCGAGGTGCAAGCGGGCGACGCCGTGGCGGCCGACGCCAGGCTCCTCCAAACGATCGACCTCGCCGCGGAAGAGAGCTCGCTGACCGGCGAAAGCTCCCCGGTGCAAAAAGACGCGCGGGCCGCGGTAGCCGACGACGCTCCCCTCGCCGATCGGCCGACGATGCTGTTTGTCGGCACCAACCTCGTCCGCGGCAAAGGGCGCGCTGTGGTTGTCGCGACGGGAGCGCGCACCGAGCTCGGTCAGCTTTCGGCGCTCGTCAACCGCCCCCGCGACCGCACGACACCGCTCGAAGAAAGGCTCGACTGGTTTGGAAAACGGATCCTGTGGACCTGTCTGGCGCTGGCGGCGCTGCTCTTCGTGCGCGGGATGTTCAAAGGCGATCGCAGCTGGCACGAGCTGCTGCTCGAGGCGGTGAGCCTCGCCGTCGCCGCGATCCCCGAAGGTCTCCCCGCGATCACGACCATCACTCTAGCGCTGGGCATGCAGCGAATGGCGCGGCGCGGCGCGATCGTGCGCAAGCTGGCGGCCGTCGAGACGCTCGGGGCCGCCACGGTAATCTGCACCGACAAAACGGGCACGCTGACGCAGAATCAGATGACCGTCCGCGAAGTGTACTGCGGCGGCGCGCGCTTCGATGTCACCGGCGTCGGGTACGACCCCCGCGGAGCAATCGTCGATGGAAAGGGGGCGCCGGTAACGACGCCCGTGCACCCCCTGAGCGATTTGCTCGCGACGGCCTCACTTTGCAATAGCGCGACTTTGTATGTCGACGACGGGCAGTGGCGCGTTCGCGGAGATCCGACCGAGGGGGCGCTTCTCACCCTTGCGGCGAAGGCGGGCATATCGCACGAGTCGGTCGTCAGCTCCCATCGGGTGGTGCAGGAGCTGCCGTTCGACAGCGATCGCAAGCGCATGACGATCGTCGCCCTCGACCAATGGGGCCGCGAAGTCGCCCACTCGAAAGGGAGCGCAGACGTGCTCCTCCCTTTGTGCAGCGCGCACGAGACGCAGCGGGGCCGAGTCGCGCTCGACGCCAGCGCGCGCCGCACCATCCTCGACGAAGCGGAACGGATGAGCGGGGATGCGCTGCGCGTGCTGGCCCTGGCGCGGCGCGAGCTAGGACCGCCCGAGGGCGACGCAAACCCCATCGCGGAGACGGCTTCGAACACGGAAATCGAGGCGAGACTGACCTTCCTCGGGCTCGTGGGGATGATGGATCCGGCCCGGGAAGGGGTCAAAGAAGCAGTCGCGCTGTGCGCTGAAGCCCAGGTGCGAGCGGTCATGATCACGGGCGATCACAAGATGACCGCGGTCGCGATCGCCAGACAGCTCGACATCTGGGAAGACGGCGCGCTTGCGCTTACGGGTGCAGACCTGGAGAAAATGGCCCACGGCGAGCTCGACGCCTGCATCGAAAAGGTGAGGGTGTTCGCGCGGGTGACGGCCCGGCAGAAGCTGGAGATCGTGGGCGCGTTCAAGCGAATGGGGCATATCGTCGCGATGACCGGCGACGGCGTCAACGACGCTCCTGCGCTTCGCGAAGCGCACATCGGCGTCGCCATGGGCAAGGACGGAACCGACGTCGCCCGCGAGGCTGCAGACATGGTGATTGCCGACGACAACTTCGCGACGATCGTCGAAGCGGTGCGCGAAGGACGCGCGATTTGGCGCAACATCCAGAAATTCATCTTCTTTCTCTTGTCGAGCAACGCCGGGCTCCTCGTGACCGTCTTCGCCGCCAGCTTTCTGACGGGTCTCAAGCCGCTGACCCCTCTGATGATTTTGTGGATCAACCTGGTGACCAACGGGCTGCCCGCGCTCGCGCTGGGGGTCGACCCGCCCGACCCCACCCAGATGCGCGAGGCGCCGCGCAAACGAGCCGCCAGCCTGCTCGGCGCGCGCGACTGGCTGGGCATCGCGTTCGTGGGCGCGTGGATGGGAGGAGCCGCCATGGCTTGCTACCTGCTTCGGTGGCGTCCGCACGACCCCGAGGCGTTCGAGCGGGGACGCGCAATCGCGTTCTCGTTGCTCGCGCTGAGCCCACTCTTTCACGCGTATAACTGCCGATCTGCGACGGCGTCGGTCTTCGTCCTCCGACCGTTGCTTTCACCGGCGCTCGTCGGGGCCGTCGGGATCAGCGCGGCGATTCATTTGGTCGCGGTCCTCGTGCCGACCCTGCAACCGGTGTTCAGGACGTTTGCGCTTGATGCCCACGAATGGTGGCTGCTCCTCGTGTTGTCGGCGTCGATCGTGCCGGCAGTGGAACTAGCGAAGCTCGCTCAGCGAGCGCTGAGAAGGGGGCCCGCCGCCTAGGCCGCGTGCCAAAGAAGGCGCCGAGCCCTCGCCTTTCGAACTCTCTTGCTATCTTTCGCGCCCATGCGACGTCCTCCTCCGTTCATCGTGTTCACGCTCCTGCTCGCCTGCGGCGGGCAGGACGGGGCCGGACCCAACGCAAAGACGGGGGGACAGAGCGGCGACGACGATCGCGGCTTTTCCGAATACGCTGCGACCCACGGCATCACGACCCTCGAACACTCCCAGGACGGCCCCGAAACAACCGGAGACAGCCTCCGGCTCGAAGCGCTGGACCCGCAAAACCCAGTGAAGCTGGACGGCGTCCTGAACGAGTGGCCGGCGTTGGCCAAAGCAACGGTCGTCGTCAAAGGCTCCACCAAGGCCTCACTCAAGATCGCGCTCCAATACGACGCCGCGAGGCTTTACGTCGGCGCGGAGGTGATCGATATGCCGTTCTCGCCGGGCACGGACTACGTCTCGGTCGTTCTCGCGATCCCCAAGCCTGGGGGCAGCGGCGCGTACGCCTCGTACGACATCGACCTTTACGCGGGCAAGCCCGGCGACAGCGAGGGGAGCGTGCGCCTCGGGCGCCGCGGCAACGTCCCGAACGCCAGAATCGTCGAAGCGCCAATCGAGGGTGGTTATTCATTGGAGGCGGTCGTTCCTTTCGCCTCGATTCCCGAAATGCGATCCACACGCGTCGGGATCCACGGCCTGGCCGCATACGTCGACAAGGATGGCGTCGTGGCCACCGGCGCGGGCGACGCGCAACACCCCGCGGCCATGGCTTGGGTGCCGAGCGAGCCGGAGCTTTCGATGATCGAGCAGCTGCTCGCCCCCAAGGGCTTGACGAGGATCGCTCCGGTCGCGGACATTGTTGCCGACCTCACGGGTGACGGCATTCGCGAGCGCATCGCGGTCTTCGAGCACTATCTGACGATATGCGGGCCGCTCTACCTCGGCGGCACCGCGTTCTTCTACCGTGATCTCGTCGGGGAGCTCGTGAAGCTCGAGGTGCGCGACGTCTCTGGCCGAGGCAAAGGCGACGTCATCATACGAAGGCGGCAGAGTGCCGGCGACGGAACGCGCGAATACATCGAAGTGCTGAGCGCGCTCTCTCCGAACCAGGAGCCGGCGCTGACATTCGCGCACGAAATATCGATTCGTCAGTCCGACCGCCACATCGACAACTCCGTGCATCTCTCGCGCGGCCAAATCGAAGTGAGCACCGAGCCGCCGACCGGCTGGGCGGCTTCCTCCTACGAGGAGCCCGTGGCGACCGACGTCGAGCCCATTCTCCTACCCTGGGGCAACGTGCGGTCTCAATTGTTCCGATTCGACGGCACGCGCTTCTCCAAGGCGAAGGAGGTCACGCAACCGTCCCACGAAATCGCCTCGCAGGGACCCGCTCCGCGCGACGGGCCGGAAACGCCACCGGACCGGGAGGCAGACGATCCGGGCGAGGTCGTAACGCGTCCAGCCGAACCGCCCACCCCCACGGTAACGCGCGGTGGCGAGCTCTCGGCCGAGGTCCTCGACCGGTATCGAAAGGACCGTGGGGTCGCCGCGGGCAGCGCCCCCAAGCTCGACCTCAGCGTGCAAGTAGTCGGCGACGCGCGCCCGGAGCGCGTACTCCTCATCGGGCGCGACATCGTCGTTCTGGGGCCGGGCTTCAAGGAGGGTACCGGCTACACGTTCCTCACGCTGCAACAGTTTTCGGACGCGGCCGACATCAAGGACGTGTCGGCGCGCGACTTGACCGGCGACGGTTCGGCGGATCTGATCGTGCGCGGCCGCCGACGTCAGAGTACGGGCAAGACGAGCGTCGATGTGGAGATGATGTTCGTCTACGAAGTGAAAGACGACTCGATCTCGCGCGTGTTCGGGATCGAGACGGCCCGAGAGCACAAAGGCAAGCGAGTACAAGGCCTCGTGCAGTTCGTCCCAGCGCCCGGGGGCAAGTCCTTCGAAATTCTGTCGGCGCCCGGACGAGCCAGTGGGTGGACGGCGAAGACGTACCCGTGGGCCCAAGAACAGCCGGGCGACGGCAACATCGAGCCGCTGCTCCTTCCGTGGGGAGGAATTCCGAGCGTTCGCTACGCGTGGAACGGGTCGCAGTTCGCGCCTAAGAATTAGAGAATGCGCGGCTCTAGTGCTTCGCGAACGGATCGCCCACGTCGTCCAGGCCCGCGCTGTTCGGCGCCGGTGCCGTCTGGGGCTTCGGCGGGTGATTGGGCGACGCCCAAGCCGCTTCGAGGGTGATCGTCTGTTTTGGTTCGCTCGCGTCGATCGTGACGGTCTTCGTCTTGTATCCCTTGCGGGTAACGACCAGTGTCGCCGCTTGACCGTCGGCGAGGTGCAGCGCGACCGGTCCTTGGCCCAGCTCCGTACCGTCCTGCGCGAGCGTAGCGTCCGCCGGAACGACGCTCACGAGGATTTCGCGCATGGCGCTTGCGCTCGGCGAGGGCTGCGCGGCGGGAGCCAGGACCGGAGGGGGGATTGGAACGTTCGGTGAGATTCTGACTCGGCAAGGAGGGCGTCGTGGCGGACGGAAGCGCTTGCGCCGTGCTTGTGGGATTCTTGGCGAAGACTACGACGCCGACCACGCCGATTACCGTCGCGACCGCCCCGATCACCGCATAGAGCGGCCAGCGCTCCCGGGGCAACGTCGTCGGCTCGGCGGGCACGGGTTCCGGCATCCCCGGCGACCGAAAGTAGTCCGACGGAACATGGAAGGCGCCCGACCGCGCCATCAACTCCTGCACGGCATCGGGCATCAGGCCATTTTCGAGCTTCTCGAGCTCGGCCACGACCTGATCCATATTGGCGTACCGTCCCTCCGGTTTCTTGGTCAGGCTCTTGAGCACGATCGCATCGAGGCCCGGAGGGACGTCGACCTCGGGGACAAGCGCTCGCATGGGAACGGGCGCCTTGTACATATGCTGCGTGAGAATCCCCATGAAGTTGTCGGCGTCGAACGGTACCTTCCCGCTCGCCATTTCGTAGAGCATGACGCCGAGTGCGTACACGTCGGTCCGGTGATCGACCGGTGTTCCGGCGGCCTGTTCGGGGCTCATATAGTGGGGCGTACCGAAGACGCTCCCCGCGCGGGTCATTTTCTTGGTGCCAGTTCCGACCTTCGCGATTCCGAAGTCGAGGATCTTGACGAAGTCCTTCTCGGTCCCGTGCTGGACGAGCATGACATTGTCGGGCTTCAAGTCCCGGTGGATGATGTTCGCGGCATGAGCCGCGGCGAGGCCCTGCGCGATTTGCTTGCCAATGTGGCACAGTCGAGCAACGGGTAAAGGCCCTTTGGTCTCGCTGAGGACGCCGCTCAGGCTCTTGCCCGCGAGAAACTCCATGACGAAGTACGTCGAGCCGTCTGGCAACTGACCGAAGTCGATGATATCGACGATGTGCGGGTTTCCGATCGCGCTGGCCGCTCGAGCCTCTTGAAGGAAGCGCTCGTTCGCCTCGTGGTCGGTCGCCATTTCCCCGCGAAGCACCTTAACAGCCACCCTCTTGTCGATCACCTTGTGCCGCGCCGCATAGACGACGCCCATCCCCCCTTCCCCCAAAACCCGTTCGATGAGATAGCGTCCGTCGATCGTCCTGCCGACGTATGCGTCCACCTTGTTGGTCGGCGGCTCCGGTCTGTCGGGGGCATCCACGGCGTCTGCGCTATCGAGCTCCACCGTTGGTGCGAACGCTACTGCCCCCGATCGAGGGGGTGGCGCCGGTGGCCGCGCCGGCGGAGACTTTGGGGCTTCGGGCATGGGCTCCTCGCCAAAGTTAGGGCGCACAAGCGGTCATACGGCTACGACAACAAAGGTTTAAGCAACAAGCAAGCCGTAGCATGGGCGCTTACTTCGGGGCTCTTCTAGTACAGCGAGTACAGCATGTTCCACCGAAGCGTGCCCTCCCCATTGGTTTCCCCTCCCCGTTGCGGAGCGACACCATGACAGCGGAGGCACATAGCCGCGGCCTTTTGCGCCAAATACCGAGCTCTGAGCCGGCCGACGTGGCTCTCCGGGCTGCCCGAGCGGAGCCTGAACGAGAGGCTACGTACTAGAACAAAGCACCATGGGTTACCCGATCACCGTCGCGCTTCGATACCTCGGGTCGAAGAAGAAAAACATGATCTCCGTCAGCACGGCGCTCGCCATCGGTGGCGTGCTGCTCGGAGTCGCGGCGCTGACCATCGTCATGAGCGTCACAGGTGGGTTCCAAGAGCAGTTTCGCGAGAAGGTGCTGGGGGTCAACGCCCACGTGCTGGTCCTCAAGTACTCGATTGATTTCCGGGAGTATCGCGACGTGATGAAGAAGGTGGAGGACGTTCCGCATGTTCTCGGAGTGGCCCCCTTCGTCATCAACCCGATGATGGTGACCCACGGCGATCACACGGCAACTGGGGTATTGCTCAAAGGGGTGGACCCCGAGCTCATGCCGCGGGTGCTCGACTTGCCCAAGCACGTCATTGCCGGAACCCTCGCCGGACTGCGGCGCCCCGACGCCACTCCGCCGGAGCCCGCCTTCGATCCGCTCCGTCGCGAGCTCGAATTGCCGCGCCACCGCGATGAAATTGTGGACGGCGATGCCGGTGTGGAGTCGCTGCTGCAGTTGATGCAGCGCGATCTGCAGGAAGCGATGCAGCGAGCCGACGCAGGGCGCGGCGAGACCCAAGAAATGGCCAAGGAACCGACAAAGCCTGCTCTCAAGAAAACGGGCGGTCCGACCCTTGTGGGCAACGTCACCCCGAGCGGTGGCTACAAGAGCCGACTGCCCGAAGATGACTTCATCCCCGACTCCATCGACCCCGATCCCTGCAAGAGCCCCTCGGAAATCGCGAAGATGCCCGGCATCGTCGTGGGGCGGACGCTGGCCAAGCAGCTCGATGTCGGCCTTGGCGATTGCGTCCAAGTGACTTCGCCGCAGATCGGAATCTCGTTCGGCGCGGGAGCCCGCTCCCCAATAGCCAAGCAATTCCGAGTTATTGCGGTCTTCGAGGCCGGTTTCGATCAGTACGATTCGAAGCTCGTCTACACCGACCTTTACGAGGCTCAAGCCTTCTACGAATACGGCGACAGCGTCACTGGGGTCGAAATGAAGCTCGACGACATCGACCGGGCGGACGAAGTGGCCCGGGAGATCACGGCTCGCCTCAGCAACGGCATCTACAATACGATGACCTGGAAGCAGCTGAATCACGGGCTCTTTACCGCGCTGCTCATTCAACAAATTGGAATGAGCTTCATGCTCGGGCTCATCATCCTGGTGGCCGCGTGCACGGTCATCGCGACGCTCATCATGGTCGTCCTGGAGAAAAAGAAGGAAATCGCGCTTCTCAAGGCGCTCGGTGCGAAAAACGACGCGATCTTGCGAATATTCGTCTACCAGGGGGGGTTTGTTGGGCTTGCCGGGACAGCCCTGGGCGTCGTCATCGGCTGGCTATCCTGCAGGTTCCTGCTTGCCTACACTTTTCCGCTCGATCCCAAGGTTTACTTCATCTCTCGTTTGCCGGTGTCGATGCGCCCAATCGAATTCATCGTGCCCGCGATCGTGGCTCTCGGTATCTGCCTCGTGGCCACCATTTTCCCGGCCATCTACGCGGCCCAGCTAAGGCCGGCTGACGGTCTACGTGCGGAATGAAATCCACTGCGTTGACCGTTAAGACGGGACCCTGATAAGAATTTAGGCGGCGAACGGAAAGGCAAAGCCACTGATGCGCTGGCTCGTGGACGTGATGACGATCGGCAAGACCGAAACGGAGTCGCTCTACGTGGAAGGCGAGTCGTGGCAGAAGGCTCTGCAGGCGGCCCGCGCCCACCGCGGCGAGTTCGCGTCGATGAGCGGATTTTCAATCGAGCTGTCGGACGAAGGCTGCCGAGCGGTCGACTCGGCCACCCGCCTCCGGTACATCGTGCGCCGGGCCCCGGATGACGCTCTGGGGAAGGCGAGCGACTTGACGCCGGCGTCAGGGCGGGACCGAACGTCCGTGCTGCCGAATATGCCGGCGCCCGAGCAGGGGTCGCCCGCTCCGCGTGCCACGGCTCAGCAACCGCGGCCCTCCTCGATGCGGCCGCCTCTATCGCCGGGCGCTGCAGCACTCGTTCTCGGGCCGCCAGTGCCCGGGACGCCTCGGCCCCCATCGGATCCGCCGGCGTCGTCCACCCCTGCCGAGGCGGAACCTTCGCCCGCCCGGACCACAGCGAGCGGCGCGCTCCCGGCAACCCCCGCGCGCGCGGAACTCGGCTCGAGCGTCCCCTCACAGGTCGTCTTCAAGCGCGAGCAAGAGGCTACCGAATCCGTGCCGCTCACGTATCGCGAGTACGTGTTTCTGGTCCCCCTGGGAACGACCGAGAAGGCGGCGGAGACATTGCTCCGGACGCAGCTCGAGCTCGTGCGCGCGTCACTCGCGCGGGCTCCGCTGGGCAAGCTGGTCAACCTGGCGGTATTCGACATCGCGTTCCATGGCAAGCCCACGGTGCCTCCGCTTTCGACGTTGACGTGGAAAGACTGGCGCGACGACCCGACGGTCGAGTTTCCGCGCCGTCCGGGTTTTGCGCGAGCCCAAAATGCTTCGCGGGCAGGAACCGCATCGCGGCAAGTCGCGGGAAGCCCTGGTCCCGATCGCCCGGTGCCCTTCGGCGGCGGCGCGTCCGCCGCCCCGTCCGTCCATGCGCGCAACGCCCTCCCAATCGTCGTGCCGGCGGCGATGGTCTCGGTCCCGGCGGTGGGCCTGGCGCTGGCCCCACAGGAGCGTGCCTCTTCCGCGGCGATCGCGCCGGCGACTGGGGGGGAAAAGGCGGCCATTGAGCCCGCGCGGACCGTTCCCCGATCCGGCACCGAGCCCGACGCGATGACGGAGCCCTCCAGGCCCTCCGCGGATGCAATACCCCTCGCGACGGCCAGGCCCTCGGGAGAGGCAATTCCCCTCGCCCTCTCCAGACCCTCCGCCGAGGCAATTCCCCTCGCGCTCTCCAGGCCCCCCGCGGATGCAATTGCCCTCGCACTCTCCAGGCCCCCCGCGGATGCAATTGCCCTCGCACTCTCCAGGCCCCCCGCGGATGCAATTGCCCTCGTACCGGCCGAACCGGCCGCGACACCGGACGCCGTCGAGCCCGCCGCTCCGGCCCGCATCGTGGCTTTGGAGCCGGCTTTTCGAATCGACGTGCCAAAGGGCGCGTCACCCGTGTTTCCCCCAAACGCCGAGACGCTCGTTCCTCCGGCTCCCGAGCCGCTGATTGCCGAACCGGAAGCGCCGGTCCTCGCGCCGCACCGCGCGCGGGTGCCCGGCGAGGAGCTCATTGCAGACTTGTTCGAGTCGATGCACGAGCTGCATTTCATGCGCGACGCTCTCGAAGGGGGAGAGTTCTGCATCGGTCTTGCCATCGATAGGATTCCTTCGCATGCGGCGATCGTGCACCTCTACGACATCGACCGGCGGGAGTTCTTGGTCACGAGCACGCGCGGGGCGCGGGCGGACGCGCTGCTGTTGCGACGGCACGCGGAGGGGGACGCGGTCCTGTCGGTCGCAATGAAGAAGGGCCGGGCGGTTGTTTTCGCGGACGCGACCCAAGGTGAGCCGGCGGCGCTCGAGCGGTACGTCACTCTCGGAGGCGCGCAGAGCGTGATTGTCGCTCCGGTCGCATTGTCTGGCCGGTTCTTGGGAGCCATCGAAATGGTCAACCCGCTCGACGGACAGCCGTACACCGAGGCCGAAGGCAACGCCATAACGTACATCGCCGAGCAGTTCGCCCAGTTCCTAGAGTCCCACGGCATCGTCACGGACCCGCAGCGAATTCGCTCGCGAGCGGGGTAGTTGCCGGCCGCCGGTGGGGAGTATGCCCGGTCGACCCGAGCGCCTTGCCAGCTTCGTGATTCTGCCCGCGGTGCTCGTCGCGGTCGGCGTCCTCGCCTATTTCACGTTCCGGACGACGCTCCAGGTCGAACGCCTCCGTCAGCAATCGGTGCTCGAGGCAACGCTCGGACTCGCAAACGAAAAGGCAGACCGTCTCGATGCCCGAATCATCGAGCAGGACAACGTCGTATTTGCGATTGCCGACCCCCAGCGCCTTGCGGACCTGACCTTGCGCTGGCTGCCCACTGCGCAGCGCGAAACGCCCAGCGTCCGGGCCATCCTGGTGCTCGACGAGTCGCATACCGTGCTCGCGTTCGCGTCTCGAGCCGGGGGTGTGTTCGCCGAGGAAGAGGCGTTCCGGCGGCTGCTGGTGCAGCGCATGTGCGGAGACATGGAGCTCTCGAAGCAGGAGCCGGACGAGCTTCGTCACCTGCATCGCACCTATCGTGGGCAGAGCTACCTCGTGAGCTACTGGCAACGGGTAGTCCCGCCGTCCCCGGATGCGCTCGGGAGCGCGGGCACATCGGAGCCAGCGCAGGCACGGCGCTACCTGGTGGTCGCTTGGCACGACATCGGGCGCATCGTCAAAGACACGATGCCCACGATTTTCTCGGAGGCAGCAACCCCCAGCCGCGTCAACGTCCTCGACGAGGACGGTCGGATCATCTTCGGGCCACCGCTCCGCAGCAGCGAGTTCACGGTGGCGGTCCGGTTCCCCACGACCCTCTACGGCTGGCGAGTGCAGGTATCTCCTAGCGCGAGCGACGAGCTGACGGCGCGCGTCCAGAACCGCGCGATGCTCGAACAGGTAATGGTGGTGTTGTCGTGCGCGGTAATCGTCCTCGGAGTCGCGACCATGTTGCTCGCCGCCGCAAAGGAGCGGCGCATATCCGCGCTGAAGAGCGACTTCGTCGCCAACGTGAGTCACGAACTGAAGACGCCGCTCGCACTCGTCCGGATGTTCGGGGAAATGCTCCAGTCTGGCCGCGTGACGAGCGACGAAAAGAGACAGCAGTACCTCGATATCATCGTGAGCGAGAGCGAGCGGCTTTCGTCGCTCATCGAAAACGTGCTCGATTTCGCGCGCGTCGAGCGCGGACGCGAGGCCTACGATTTTGCCGAGGGAGACGTCGGGGAGGCGGTTGCCAAGGCGGTGAACGTGTACCGCTATCGGGCTGAACGAGAGGGGGTCGACCTCGCGATCGAGCTGGAGACGAACTTGCCGCCCACTCGCATCGACGGACGCGCCGTGGAGCTGGCCGTCATGAACCTAATCGACAACGCACTCAAGTACGCTCCCGGCTCACGGGTCGTCACGGTTCGGGTCGAACGGGAGAACAATGCCGTCGTCGTCCGAGTGGTCGATCGTGGGCCCGGGGTGCCCGTTGAAGACCAAGGGCGAATTTTCGAGCGGTTCGTTCGTGGCTCCACCGCACGCGGGCGGCCCATTCGAGGGAGCGGGATTGGCCTCGCCCTGGTAAAGCACATCGCCGAGAGCCACGGCGGCAGCGCCTGGGTCGTCAGCGCCGTCGGTCAGGGAGCGACGTTCGCCTTCTCAATCCCAGTCGGACAAGCCGTCTAGCCAGTCTGGTGCCCGTGCCCGTTGCCACAGTCAGTTCTGGCGCGGGAGAACGCTGCTAGCGAGGGACCGCCATGCCGTGCTCGACACGGGGCGCCAGGCCCGTCGCCGGTACCTCATCAGTGGTCGGAAAACGACTCGATACCAGGGAGTGTCGACCCGGGAGCATCAGTCGATATCGACCCTGAGGAACTTCTGATCCGTGGCGGGTGACTGATCCGGCGCACGCAAACCCCAAAATGCCTTGCATTTCCGTCCTACCACAAACTTCGGCCAGTACTTCCCAGCCTGTGCGGTCCTGTGAGGACCGGAACCCCGCTGAACGTCTCGATTGCCGCACGTGAGCCAAACTTCCTTGACGTACTTTGGTCCCACCTGTCAGGCTCCGCGTGCTTGTGCACGGCCGCGTGAGCCCTTTGGACTTGAGGCGACGTGACACGCTTGCTTCATTTCAAGTCGTTCGGATAACTTCGCCCACCGCCGAACGGGTCCTGGCTCGTCGGGAGGCATCGACTCTCCCCCCGGGGCTCCTGCCAGGGCTTGTGTACGCAATCATGATCGAGGTCAACGGCTCGCTCACAAGACACTCGTTGGAAGCTCATCAGTCCCGGCCGGGCGCGACCCCGATCGGTCCCTGGGGGGCTTGGTCCTGAGACGACCCCGACGAAAAACATAACGGAGGACGGTTCGATGGCTGCAGTCTGGAAGCATTTCAAGGATGGCGGTTGGGGAATGTACGTGATTCTCTTTTGGTCCATCATCACGATAGGCGTAATCGTCGAGAGGGCGCTCTACCTCTACGGGTCGTCCATCAACAAGGACGTGTTCCTCGCGACCATGCAGAAGTGCATCCTCGCCGGAGACATCGCGAAAGCCGTCAAAATGTGCTCGGCCGCCAACGCGCCGCTCGCGCGCATCGTGCAGGCTGGGCTGGTGAAGGTGAACCGGCCGGACGAAGAGGTTCAGGCGGCGATGGACGAAGCGGCGCTCCGCGAGATCCCTCGCATCGCGAAACGAACGGGCTACCTCGCCCTTCTCGCGAACCTGTCGATGCTCAGCGGGCTCCTCGGGACCGTCTCGGGGCTCATCACGAGCTTCGGCGCGGTCTCCGGGGAAAGCGTCGACCCCAGCCAGAAGGCCCGAATTCTCGCGGAAGGCATCTCGGAGGCGATGAACTGCACGGCCTTTGGCCTGATCGTCGCGATCATCGGCCTCGTCGGTTACGCGGTCCTCAACGGCAAGACCCAAACGCTCGAAGACGACATCAACGAGTCGAGCGTTCAGGTGCTCAATTTGGTCGTCACCAATCGTCAGAAGGTGAACATGGCCGGCCTGCCGACGGGCTGAGCCGCCACCCACGCGATGCAACCGGGGAGCGGACCTCGGCCCCAGCGCCGTGGAGCTCGCGATGAGCTCCGCGGCGCGCCATGACTCGACGCGACGGCGGGAACGAAGAGACCAGGAGAAGAAGCATGGGTGGTGTAGACGTTGGAGGCGGCGGCAAAGGCAAGCGCAAGTCGCTCGATTCGGAGATCAACATGATCCCGATGATCGACCTGCTCATGGTGACGATCTCGTTTCTTCTCATCACCGCGGTGTGGACTCACATGGCGCGCATCAATGCCGACGCGCAGGTTCCTGGCCCACCGCGCCCGGATGTGGAGCAAGAGAAGATCGAGCCCGAAAAGCAGCTGCACGTGATGATGCAGGGGGAAGACAAGTTCGTGCTCGTCTGGAAACAGGGCAGCACGACGGTCGACTCGATTGACGTCCCACGAAAAGACGTCGTGACCCAGCAGGGACCGGTCGAAGTGGTTCGATTCCCCGATCTCGCGGCCAAGTGCGAGAGCGAGTGGCGGGCGAAAGGCCAGCACTCCAACCCGACGGACAAGAAGCTCGATCAGGCGATCTTGCACACCGACAACAAGACCGAGTTCAAGTACATCATCGGCGTCATCGACGCGATTTATCAAGTGCATCGGGAGATACAGCTCGGCGGCAAGACCGAGAAGCTTCCTGCGTTCAACATCACGTTCGCGGTGAATTAGTCATGGCTGTCCAAGAACCCGGTCGTCGTTTGATGAGCCACATTGGGCTCGAGTTCGTCGCGAAGAAGGTCGCCGGAGGCGGTCACCGATCCACCAACGCGAGCCTGTCGCTGACGAGCATGATCGACTTTCTCGTCGTGACGGTCGTCTTCTTGCTGATGACGTTCAGCGCCAGCGGCGAGACGCCGATAGCCAAAGGGCTCAACATGCCCAAGGCGGAGAACACGCTCGACATGATGGACGCCCCGATGGCCGCCATCGTCGGCAGCCAAGTGCTGGTGGACGGCGCGCCCGCCGGCAATACCCGCGCGGTCGAAGAAGCGGACCGAATGCAGCGCATGGACGAGCTCTTCAACGTCCTCAAGGCCAAGCGCGAGCTCTGGAAGCAGACGCACCCGAACAAGGAGTTCCCGGGAGTCGTCCTCCTTCAGATCGATCAAAACGTGAAGGCCGTCGTCGTCAAGAGCGTGTTCCAAACGGCTGCGTTCGCGGGGTTCCCGAACGTCAGCTTCATGGTGAACAATCTCCCCAAGTCGCACAATTAGTGAAAAGGAGCGGGAGCGGACGCGGCTTGGCCGCAATCGAACGGGCGCGAGACGACCGGTCTCGGGGCCGCGTTCGCTGGGGAACGCACGCGGGGTCGCTCGCCGCGGCCGCTGTCGTAGCCAGCCTCATCGCCTACAAGGTCGTGAGCGCACGCGAGCTCAGCGCCGGGAAAGAAGCGCTGCTTGCCAAGCAGCGCGCCGTGGCAGCCACGTTGGGAGCCGAGTGGTACCCGATGCGCGAAAAGCTCGAGGGCGGAGTCGTCGCCGCAGCGACCGACTACGCGGGTGACTTCGTCGACGCGCGGGCGCGACGACACGAGTGGCGTTCGCAGCCGGGCCTTTATCTGCGCATGCGTGTCGCGGACGCGAAGGACGTCGCTACGGTGCGCGCGACCGCGGGCGAGTCTCGGAAGGACGCGTTCGCCGCCTGTTTGCTGCGCGAACCGAATGAGCGTGGCGCGCGCGGAGAGGTCGGTGCCGCGTTCGCCGAACAGCCATGGAACCTGGCGCAAGCGTATGGGGCAACGCGCGTCCTCAGTGACGAGTGGGTCCAAGCCGTGAAGACCGCGGACGACGATCTGCGTCTTCGGGTGTTCCGCGAACAATACGAGAAGGCCGTGCGCGAAGAAATTCCGCTCGCGGTCGACGTCGTCAAGCGGGCTCAGTTCTTCCTCCTCGTGCTCGACGAAGATGTGCCCGAGGCAAGGGCGTTCGCCGATGGCGGCGCGCCCAGCGAAGAGGCGCTCCAGCTCGTCGGCCATCCCGCCAGGATTCATCTGTTCGAGCTCCCGAGCGGGAACGAGATTCTGCGCCTCCGTCGCTCCGGCGAAGGGCGAGTCATCCCGGCGGGTGAGAGGGTGGTCACGGACGAGGAGACCCGGGACGCCATGCAGCGACAGGCGAACAATTGCGCGCTCGCGGGGGCGGTCGAAGCGGAGCTCGGCGAGCGGGGTCACTGACTCCATCCCCGGGGTTCTTCCCAAGTAAGAAACCGGCGTGTTCAGGCTAGACCACCGCGGGCGCGCACGGCCCAATCGTACACTTGAGCGTAGCGCCTTGCCGCCACATCCCAGCCGAAGCGCTTTCGCATCGCCCGGCTCTGCATCGTCCGAAACTGCGCGGGCCTTTCTCGATACGTCTCCACCGCCCACCGCACGGTGGCGACCAGAGAGTCAACGTTCAAATCCCAGAGCTTGAACCCGGTCCCGGCTCCCGTGATCGGATCGAAATTGTCGACCGTGTCGTCGAGCCCGCCCGTCGCCCGAACGATCGGGAGAGTTCCGTAGCGTTGGCTGTACATTTGATTGAGGCCGCACGGCTCGAACCGCGAGGGCATCAAGAAGAAGTCGGCCCCTGCTTCGATCCGGTGCGCGAGCCCTTCGCTGAACCCTATCCAGGCGCGAAAGCGATCTCCCCCACTGTGCGATCGAATCGCCAGGTATCCCTCGGCGGCGCGGTCGCCCGAGCCGAGGATCACCACTTGGGTATCGAGGTCGAGAATGCGCGAAAGCGCGGCGAGAACGACGTCCGTGCCCTTTTGTTCGCTAAGCCTCGACACGATCCCGATCAGCGGAACGTCCGGGGCGTCGGCGAGCGCCATCTCACGCTGAAGGGCGGTCTTGCACGCGGCCTTGCCAGACAAATCGTCGGCGTCGAAGGGCGCCGCGATCTCCGGATCGGCGCTCGGATTCCACGCCTGTTCGTCGATGCCGTTGAGGATGCCGACGAGGTCCGCGCCTCGGAAGCGTGCGACGCCATCGAGGCCTGCGCCGCCTTCTCGCGTGCGGATCTCGTACGCATAGCGGGGCGAAACGGTCGTCAACTTGGTCGCGTGGTAAAGGCCACCCTTGAGTGGATTGACCGCTCCGAAGTCTTCGAGTGAATTCGGGCGAAACTCGGTCCACGGGATGTGCGTCGCGGGCAGATCGCTCGCAGGAAACTTCGCCTGATGGGCGAGGTTGTGAATCGTGAGCACAGTCGCTGCCCGTCCAAGCGGGCTCGAGGCCTCGACCGTGTTCAGGTATATGGGCAGGAGCGCGGTCGGCCAGTCGTGCACGTGAAAGACGTCCGGAGTCCACCCAAGGTGCCTGCAGAGCTGCAGCGCTCCGCGACACAAGTAGGCGTAGCGGATCAGGTTGTCGGCCGCGTACGATCCAGGCGGATCGTAAAGGTAGCCTCGACCGAAGAGGCGTTCGTGGTCGAGCAAATAGACGGGAACGTCGCTCCCTGGGAGGCGCGTTTCGAGCACCGCCGACCATGCGTTCCCGCTTCCGATGGGGACGGCCATCGGATCGGGGTGGGCGACCAGTCCCTGGAGCGAAATCGCGTCGTAGCGAGGAATGACTATGCGTGCGTCGTGGCCCTGAGCGCGCAGCGCCCGGGGGAGGGCACCGACCACGTCGCCGAGGCCCCCCGCCTTCACAAAGTGTGCACACTCCGAAGCGACGAAAAGGACCGAGACCGGACTAGCCATCTGGTCTTTCCGTTTACTCGGCAACCCGCGCAGTGAGCACGGAGAATTGCTCGTAGCCGCCCACAGTCGAACGCCATTTTTACGTTGTGAACGGAATATGTCTCGAGAACCTATTCTCCCAGTTGTCCCTCGGGCAGAGAGTCGTAATCTGCGACGCGTGTCACGACGCGCCCTTGCGGTCCTGGCGGCCGTCGGGCTCCTCCCGCCCGTTTCCGCCTGTTCACTCTTGTCTTCGTTGAGCCCTTCAGTCGACAACGGCTCGTCGGAAGACGCATCCGCTGGAGGCGTCGCCATGGACGACGCGTCGACCGCCGATTCGGGCGCCGCGACGGCGCAGCCCGCGTCCAGCACGTCGACCGGCTATTCGCCGCCGACCTCCGGGACCGACACGGACGCGGCCTCGCCGGCAAAAACCGCCAACACCCCGCCGGACGCAAGCCGCCCTCCACCCACGCGCGGCCCGACTCCCGCGACGGCGGGAGTCGCGTTTCCGTTCCCGCAGAACCGCCAGAGCAGCAACTGCGTCTATCCGACCGGCTATCTCAACCAGGACGTCCAGGCCGCGTACACGCAATGGAAGAACGACCTCGTCACTTCCTCTGGTGCGGGCGGATTCCGGCGCGTGCAGCGACTGGCAAGTGATCCGAAGCTGCAAGTGGGATCGACCGTCTCCGAGGGGATCGGGTACGGCATGCTGATCGCCGTATACATGAACGATCAATCCCTCTTCGACGACCTTTGGAAATACGAGCAGCTGCACCTCGGTCAGTGCCCGTCGAGCACATGCCCGCCGATGGAGCTGATGGACTGGTACATTTCAGCCGATGGCTCCACCGCCCTGGGAACGGGCGGAGCCACCGACGCCGACGAGGACATGGCGTTCGCCCTGGTGCTGGCCGATCAGCAGTGGGGGGGGCAAGGCTCGTTGTCCAAGACGTACAAGGAGATCGCGATCGACCAAATCACGGCGGTGTGGGTGCTCGAAGTCTACCAGAGCAACCTCATCAAGCCCGGCACCTGGGGCGACAACACGACCGTCAACATTTCGTATTTTGCTCCGGCGTACTATCGCGTTTTCAAATCGTTTGGCGGAACTCTTCCGATGAGCAGCGGAGGCAGCTGGAATCCCGATTGGGATTCGACCATCGACACGGTCTACACCACTATCAACAACTCTCTCAACTCCGCGAACGGCAACCAGAGCAACGGCCTCGTTCCCGCGTGGTGTACGAGCGCCGGAGTTCCCAATTCCGGCGCGCTCCAGGGCGGAGCGCCGACCAACTATCAGTACGACTCCTGCCGAACGCCTTTCCGGATCGGTCTCGACTGGTGTTGGAATGCGGAGCCGCGCGCACAAGCGTACGTCGCCAAGACGAGCAGCTTCTTCAGCGGCATCGGTGCGGCGAACATCGTCGATGGATACGCTCTGAACGGGTCCCCGCAGGCCCAGAACCCCGGAAAGCTCTCGGCGGCCTTCATCGGTCCGGCAGGCGTAGGGGCGATGAGCTCGTCGACGTACCAAACGTTCCTCGACGACTCCTACGCCGAGGTCGCGACGGACATGCTCATGGCCGGCGGCACATATTACGAGGAGTCGTGGACGGTCTTGTCACTCTTGATGATGACGGCGAACTTCCTCGACTACACGAGTATCAAGTAACGGTCAGACTTCGAACTCGGCCTTCTCGAGGATCTCTGTGACACGCCACAAGAACCCGTTGGCCGCAACCCCATCGACGACGCGGTGGTCGTACGAGAGCGCCATGTACATCACCGGGTGAATCGCGATGTGGTCCTCGCCTTCCGGCGACTCGACGACCACGACACGCTTTTGAATTTCTCCCATCCGCAAGATACCCACGTTCGGCTGATTGATGATGGCGCCGCCGAAGAGATTTCCCTTCAGGCCCGGGTTGGAGACGCTGAAGGTTGCGCCGCTCAGGTCGTCGATCGTGATCTTCCCACTCTTCGCTCGTTTGGCGAGATCGTCGATGGCTCGGACAATGCCGCGCACGCCGAGCTCGTCTGCGCGCCGCACGACCGGCACCACCAGCCCTTCGGGCGAATCGACCGCGACGCCGATATTGATGTCGTGGAAGACGACATACGCGTCGTCGAGCACGCGCGCGTTTATCGTGGGGTTCTCGCGGACTGCGCGTGCCGCCGCCACGACGACGAAGGCCAGCATGGTCAAGCTCATGCCCTCGGCCTTGTAGCGCTCCTTGTGGCGGTCACGCAGTTTGCTCGCGGTGTGCAAGTCCACCTCCGCCACGGTGACCACGTGGGGAGAGGCGAACTTCGAATAAATCATGTGGTCAGCGGTGATGCGCCGACGCCGTGTGAACGGGACGACCTTGTCGTCCGCGCTCGGTCGATAGGCGGGCACCTTGAAGGCCCCGAACCCGACGCCGGGAATCGGAGGAACGAATCCGCCGCCGCTATTGATGAGCTGTGCGAGCTGCTGCGCACGCGCCGGCGGAGGGTTTGGCGCGCGCACCTCGGTTGGCGCCGGGGCCGGCGATTCATGGTTGCCCGCCGCACGCATGACGTCGTCCTTCGTCACGCGCCCACGTTCGCCCGTTCCCTGCACGCTCGTCAGGTCCACGTCGTGCTCGAGCGCCGCCTTGCGGACGGTCGGGGTCGCGAGAGCGCCCATCGGGCCTCGGATGCTCGCGGCCGGCACCTGTGGCGGCGACGCGGCCGGGGGCGGAATCGAGACGGGTGCCCCCGGCGAGACCGACAGCGAAGCGCCCGCTCCTTCTTCGATTTGCGCGATCACCGCCTTCACGGGCACGACTTGACCCTCGGACGCGAGAAGCTTGGCTACGCGCCCGGCCGTCGGGGCGGGCAGATCGCTATCGGCCTTGTCGGTCGCGATCGAGACGATCGGCTGATCTTTCCTGACGACGTCTCCTTCGCGCACGAGCCACTTGGAAATGGTCCCTTCGGCGACGCTTTCGCCGAGCTGGGGAAGGGTCACGTCGATGAGCATGGATAGCACTGGTCCCGCCTGAGTTGACGCCTAGCGTATAGCCTTGCCGCTCCAGTCCGCAATCGGGGATCAAACGGCGCGCCGCCGCAGCCTCGCGACGAAATACCCGTCCGTGCCGTGTACGTGCGGTAAAAGTCGAAAGAAGGGGACCTCGCCAAAAATGGCGCGAATTTCGGGCGCTTCGAACGGTGCCGGTGCGAGCTCGGGTCGGGCGCGCAACAGCGCGTCAACGACCTCCTCCCCCTCCTCTCGCAGGAGACTGCAAACGACATAGACGAGGACCCCTCCTGGCCGGACGTGCGCAGCCGCCCTCGAAGCGACGGAGACCTGGCTATGGGCCATCGAGGCGAGGTCCGCCACCTCGCGCCGTAGGACGATCTCGGGGCGGCGCCGAAGAGTCCCGACCCCGGAACACGGGGCGTCGACGAGCACCCGATCGTACATCCCCGTCACCTCGCCCGAACCGACAGTCCAGTCCACGCAGAACACCGCGCGCGTTCGTAGCCCGAGGCGGGCCAACTCTTCGCCGAGGCGCTCCAGTTTGGCGCCGTTCACGTCGCAGGCGTCGACCGCGCCGCGGGTTCCCGTGGCCCGCGCGAGGACCGCTGTCTTGTTGCCGCGCCCAGCGCACGCGTCGAGGACCGTCTCGCCCTCGCTTGCACCCACGGCGAGCGCGGCGAACTGGGATCCTTCTTCCTGGACCGTCCACGAGCCTTCTTGCCAGCCGACGAGCCGCTGCGGCTTTCCGGCACCGCGCACCAAGATCGCGTGCGGCGATAGACGACCGGCCTCCACGCCCGCGCCGGGCGCCGCGGTACGCAAACGTTCGACCCAGGCATCGCGCTGTTCGGCTCGCTCGACGCGCAACGCGACCGCCGGAGGCTCCGCCCCGCACCGGAGCACCGCTCGGGCATCTTCCGGCGAGAGGGCCCGTTCGAGCGCGCAGCGAAGCCACGTTGGCGCCGACGCGACAATCGCATCCTGTCGCCCGGATTCGTCGAGCGTTTCGGCGCGCTCCGCCAACTTGCGAAGGACCGCGTTTGCGAACGAGGCAAGCCGCTCGCCCCGACCCGAGCGGATGGCCTCGACGGCTTCGCTGACCGCCGCAAACGGTGGAACGCGCGTGAAGTAGAGCTGGTAGGCCGCGACGAAGAGGTGCGCCCGCACGCGCGCGTCGAGGGCGTCGATACCGCGCGGAGCGAAGCGCGCAAGCTCGCTCTCCAGCCACGGGCGTGCGCGCAAGGTCCCGTAAACGAGCTCCGTCGCGAACGCTCGATCGCGGCCAGCGAGCTGCACGACGCGGGCAAGCTCGGCGTCCAGCGCCGCCGAGGCGAACGCCCCGGATTTCTCGACGCGCGCGAGCACGACCGCTGCCAGCTCGCGCGCGTCTGGCTTTCGCCGCGACGGCGCGTGCTCGTTCACGACCAGAGCTCGCGAACCTGCGTCACGATGACGTCCCAGCGTCGCTCCACGTCGTTCTTGAAGGCCACGAGCATCAGCAGCACGAGCATCACCATCCCCACAAGGCTCGCAACTTCGCGAATACGAAGCGGGAGCGGCCGCTGGCGCGCGGCCTCGAAGAGAAAGAAGAGCAGCTGGCCGCCGTCGAGCACTGGAATCGGCAGGAGGTTGATGAGCCCGAGATTGACCGAGATGAGCGCCATTGCCCAAACGAAGTACTCGGCTCCCCTGGCGCCCGCCTGCCCGGCGATGTCGTACATCGTGATCGGCCCGCTGACGTTGGCGAGCGAAACACGCCCTTCGAGCAAGCGAAGCATTCCCACGCTGATGAACTTCACGACGCTTGCCGTCTCTTCCAAGCCGCGCCGGAGCGCGTAGGCGAGCGGGTGAGGGTTGGGAACGAGTCGGTCCGGCGCGGTGGGCAGCCAGTCGTCGGTTCGAAACACGTACCGCTCGTAGTGCTGCCCGAATTGATCGTCCCACTGCTCTTTGCGAAGCTGAAAAAAGCCGCGCATCGGTACGCCCTCGCGGATCCACTGCAGCTCGTGCATCCGGTCCGCTCCCGTGACGAGCTCCCCTTCCATGGCGCGCCACAGTCGCTGGGGCACCCCGTCCAGGGTGGTAATTCGATCGCCCGGTCGCAAACCGGCACGCCACTCGCTCGACGCCTGTGGAACGAATGCCACGTACATGTCCGCGCTCTCGATCCCTGTTCGTTCGAGCACGTCGGCCGCGCGGGCGTTCTCGTCGGCGGGGGGAATGCTGCCAGGCTCGCGCGGCAGCGGGGTCAGGGTCGCGGCCCCCGGCTCGAGGACCGCCAACTCGCAGAGGCCGCCGAGCGCCCGGGGTATGTCGACGGGCCGCAAGTAGCTGATAACCACCTGATCGCCCCGGTTCGTCGCAAGGGCGTCGACCAAATCGACGAACCGGTCGATGCGGCGACCATTGACCGCCGTCACGAGGTCGAAAGTGCGCAGCCCAACGGCCGCGGGGGCATCGCGGTGCGCCACACCGATGACAGCTGCGGGGAAACGCGGGTCGATGCCGATGCGCCCATGATGCTCCACGATGTCGAGCTCACCGACCTCGGCCTGGTCGACGGGAGTTACGGTCACGTCGATCGTCTTGCCGTCCCGCTGCACGCCGAGCTTCACCGACTGCCCTGCCCGCCGTGCGATCACGTGCTGCACTTCGGGAAAGCTCGTGACCGCCTGCCCATCGACGCTCACGATTCGGTCGTCCGGCTCGAGTTTGCCGTCGGCGGGTTTGCCGGCGTCGACCACACCGATGGTGGGCGGAAGAAACTGATCGTCCTCGAGAAACACCGACATGTAGAGAGCGATTGGAAAGAGTAGATTCATCGCCGGACCAGCAAGGACGATGACCACGCGCTTCCACAGCGCTTGCGCCTCGAACGTTCTTCCGCGCTCTTCGGGCAGAATCGGCGCCGCGCGCTTGCTCTCTTCGAGCATCTTCACGAAGCCGCCGAACGGCAGAAGGCCCAGGCAGTACTCGGTTTCTTTGCCTCGGATTCGAAGCACTCGCGGCCCGAAGCCGATCGAGAAGGTCAGCACCTTTACCCCGAATATTTTCGCGAAGGCGAAATGACCGGACTCGTGGATGAAGATGAGCGAGCTGACGAGAAGGACGAAGTAAAGTAGGTCCACGGCAGCCGCCTCTTGAGTAGCACAGCATCAGCGCGCGCGGCTGCGCGCCCGTGCCGCTCGTCGACATCCGTAGACGAAAGCGCCGGCGAGCCCGAACGCCACCGCGAACCCGCCCGCTTTCCCCTCTTGATCCGACGCCGTGCAGCCATGCGACATGGTTGCGGGGGCGGAACGGCCAACGGGGGTGGCCGCTGCGGAAACAACGTCGCCGCTGTCCGGGGAACACCCCGGCAGAACGAGGCATAGCGCTTCCCACGGCGCGCCGCTGCAGGTGCTCTCTGCGCTCGAGTCGGCCTCGCATGCGACGAGCGGTTGCGCTTGCAGCTGCGCCTTCGCCGTGAACGCCGCGCCTTTGGTAGTCGATAGGCCGGCGATAAATCCGCTCGGCGCGTCGGAGCACGCCCAGAGGTCTGCGCCGTGCATTGCCAGGCACTGCACGTGGATCGACGAAACGTTCTGGAACCCGAGGCCGTCGCGCGCGCCGGCGAAGAGGCCGTCCTCGATGCTCCCTGCGTACACCTCGGACCCGTCCGCCGACAAAGCGAACCCAAGCATCTCCCCGGTGAGCGACAGCGCGGACTGGTAAGTCTGACCTGCGTCCGATGTCACCAGCAGCCTCGATGGCTGGCCCAGCGTGCGTATGTAGACGCGATCGGCGTCCGTTGGGTCAACTCCGCCGATGAAAATCTCCGACTCGGTCGTCGGATCGAGCGGCACGGAGTGCTCCGCCCAAGTTGCGCCGGAGTCGGCGGAGACGAACAAGGATGCCGTGCGTGTCGCGTTCTCGCCGCGGATCGCAGACACGTACATGCGCGCGGGGTCCGAGGCAGCGAGGTCGATTGTCGTGACCAGCGCGCTCGGATCGATCGAGCCACCGATCGCCGACCAGGTCGCGCCGTCGTCGTCGCTTTCGTAGACCTGCTGCAGGTAGCCCGGGGCGCCGTCCGCCCCGGAGTCGGGGCCATAAGTCGACGTCAAGGCCAGCACGTCGTCGGGGGCGTCCGGCTTGACCACCAGGTCTTTGATCGACTGGGTGCTCAGCGGAGCGCCCGCCGTGCTCCAATTGCAACCAGAGTCCGAGGACACGACGAGGCCGTTCGCAATCTCGGGCGCGCCGACGATGCTCTTCTGGGTGACCGCCAGCACGGGATCGGCGATCGAAGTGGAGGGGACCCCGACGACGTCCTCGCAAAGCCAGCTCCAGGTCGTGCCGCCATCGTGCGAGATAAGAATGCCGAATGTTGTGCGCAGCACGACGAGGGTCGGATCGGTCGGTGAGAATGCCAGTTGATTGGACTGCGGATAGCGACCGTTGGCAGCTGCGCCGGAGGCGCTCGAACAGACGAGAGCGCCGGCCGCCAGAGCAAGCGAAGCTCTTCTCACGCACGAGAGTCTAGCCAACATTTCCCATCTCGCCGCCGGATGCGGACGACTTTATGCAAACAACGTTTTGCCCAGTTCCGTGCCGGCCACGGCCTCTGCGCGCGTACGGGAAGAGACCGTGTTGAGGCTCGCGGCGAGGCACGTCCGTTGCCGATACTGCCCACTCTGTCAATGGTCAATACCTACAAGTCCAAAAGATCGGGCCGCTCTGACTCCGGATGTGGGCACAAGGCCGGGCGCCAGACCGCGCGGCGAAGCACGTTTGCCTCGCGCGCGATGGAGTCCGCGGCGAGCGGACGAGCGCGGCGGAGGCCGGCCGGAAGCGGACTCCGCAAGTGGAATGCTGCACGCGAGTTCCCCGCGTTGGGCCCTGGGCATCCCGCGCTTTCATCGCGCGGCGCTCAGCCGCCACCCGGGATTAGCTCATGATTCAACGAATCGTCGCAGGCGCACTTCGCGCGCCGTTCCTAGTGCTCGCGGCCGCCGCGTTGCTCGTCTGCGTGGGGCTAGCTGCCTATAAGCAGCTCGACATCGAAGCCTACCCGAACCCAGTTCCTCCGTTGGTCGAGGTCATCACCCAGCCACCTGGCTGGAGCGCCGAGGAAACCGAGCGCTACGTCACCATACCGCTCGAAATTGGATTGTCGGGCATGCCGGGCCTCGACCACATTCGATCGCAGAGCCTATTCGGGCTTTCAGACGTGAAGTGCTACTTCAATTGGAATTCGGAGTACAAGGAGGCGCGGCAAGAGGTCATCAACCGAATTCAATTCGTCTCTTTGCCCGCGGGCCTTGGGGCACAGCTTTCCCCCTGGAACGCGATCGGAGAGATTTACCGCTACCGCGTCGTGGGCAAGGGGTACAGCCTCAGGGACCTCAAGACCGCAGAGGACTGGCTCCTCGAACGCCAGTTCAAGCAAGTTCAGGGAGTCGTCGACGTCACGAGCTATGGCGGCGAGACCAAGCAATACCACGTGGAGGTCGACCCCTACCGCCTACGCGGCCACGGCGTGTCCCTCGGCCAGCTCACGTCTGCCATCTCCAACGCGAATCAAAACGTGGGCGGACAGCGTCTCATCATGGGTGAGCAGAGCTTCGACGTGCGCGGCATCGGCCTCGTCGGATCGCGTTCGTCGCCGGTGCGGGACATCGAGAACATCGTTGTCTCCGAGCAGAAGGGCACACCGGTTCGGATAAAGGACGTTGCGGACGCCGACATCGGTTATGCCCCTCGACTTGGAATTGTGGGCTACAACGAAGATGCGGACGTCGTACAGGGCATCGTTCTGATGCGCTACGGCGCAGAAACGCCCCGGACGCTCGAGGGCATCTACAAGCGGGTGAGCTACATTCGAGAGAACCACGTCCTTCCGCCCGGAATGGACATCGAGCCGTATTACGACCGAGGCCATCTCATTCATCTGACGACGCACACCGTCCTAGAGAATCTCGTTGTGGGAATGGCGCTCGTCACGATCGTGCTCCTGCTCTTCCTGGGCCACGCGCGCGCTGCGCTCATCACCGCGCTAAATGTCCCGCTGGCCCTTCTCGTGGCGTTTTGTGGCCTCGTCACCACGCACACCTCGGCAAACCTCATTTCTTTGGGCGCCGTCGACTTCGGAATCGTCGTGGATTCCACGGTCATCATGATGGAAAACATCTTCCGTCACGTCGGTCCCCACGGGAAAGGCTCGATGCTGGAGCGCATCGAGCAGAGCTCGCGGGAGGTCGCCACTCCGATGGCTTTCTCGACGCTCATCATTGGCGTCGCCTTTCTCCCGCTCTTCACGATGACCGGCGTATCCGGGGTCATCTTTGCTCCGATGGCGCGAACCTACGCTTTTGCGATTGGTGGCGCCATTCTCCTGGCATTGACGTTGACCCCGGTACTCGCGTCGAAGCTCATCCCAGCGCAGGCCGAGGAGAAAGAAAGCATCGTGATGCGGGTGCTGCACAAGGCCTATGCCCCTCTCTTCGACGCGGCGTTGAGGTTTCCGAAAGCCGCGATTGCCTTCTGCATCGTCCCGATTGGCCTCTCTATCGTGCTCTTCCCGCTTTTGGGGCGCGAGTTCATGCCGAAGCTCGAAGAGGGAAATTTCTGGATTCGAGCGACGCTTCCGATGTCGATTTCGTTGGATGAGAGCGCGAAATACGTCGGCCGAATGCGCTCGATCCTGCGCGGGTGTCCCAAGGACCCGGCGACACCATGCGACGACGCGCACCGAAAGTATCCCGAAGTGGAAACGGTGGTCTCGCAGCTGGGCCGGCCCGACGACGGCACGGACGTCTCGGGCTTCTACAACATCGAATTCTTCGCCCCACTGAAGCCATTCGACGAGTGGCCCGGTGGGATGACGAAAGAGAAGCTGACCGAGGCGATCAATCACGAGCTGACCGAGGCCTTCCCCGGTGTGGTCTTCAATTTTTCCCAGTACATCAGCGACAACGTCGAAGAAGCGCTCAGCGGCGTCAAGGGCGAGAACTCGGTCAAAGTGTTTGGCTCCGACCTCGAGAGCAACGAAAGAATCGCGGAGGCCATCGTCGACGTGATGGGCCGCGTCCGCGGAGTGGCGGATCTCGGGCACTTCAAGTCGCTGGGCCAGCCGAGCATTCGGATCACGCCGAGCCGCGAGTCTTGCGCGCGTTACGGCCTCAATACCGGCGACGTCGACGCCGTCGTCCAGGCCGCCCTCGGCGGTCAAGCCGTGACGCAGGTGTACGAGGGCGAGAAGTTCTTCGACCTCACGGTGAGGTGGAAGTCGGAATACCGATCCAGCATCGAGGCCATCCGCGAGATCACCGTGTCGACGCCGGACGGGACGCAAATCCCCCTCGGTCAGATCGCCGACATCGAGATCGCCGAAGGGCCCGCGATCGTATACCGGGAAGACTTGGTCCGGTACTCCCCGGTCAAATTCAGCGTCCGGGGCCGCGACCTCGCGGGAACGATCGCCGAGGCGCAAGCGAGCGTCGAGCAGGCCATTCCCCGCTGCGATCGCGTTGCCGGGGGCACAAAGTCGTGCCGACCCTACGACACGCGACTGGAGTGGGCCGGAGAAATCAACGAGCTACACGAGGCGGAGGGGCGCTTGATGCTCGTCATCCCGATCACGGTGCTCCTCATCACGTTCTTGACGTACAGCGCCGTCAAGACGTGGACGGACACGCTCCTCGTCATCATCAGCATCCCTATCGCGTGCACCGGAGGAGTTCTCGCGTTGCTAGTGACGGGGATAAACTTCTCGGTTTCCGCGGCGATGGGCTTCATCTCGATTTTCGGAATCGCCATCCAGGACGCCATTCTCGTCGTCACGTACTTTCAGCGGTTGCGAGCGACCGAAGGGCACCCGATAGAGCTCGCCGCGAGGGAGGCCGCGGAGAAGCGATTCCGCCCGGTGCTCATGACCACCCTGGTCGCCACGCTCGGCCTCCTGCCAGCCGCGCTTTCCAACGGGATCGGTGCCCAAACCCAAAAACCGCTGGCGGTCGTCGTGATTGGCGGGTCGCTCATCCTCGCCGTCCTCACGCGGGTCGTGCAACCCCCGCTGCTCGTCGTCGCCCACACTTGGCTGGAAGCTCGGCGGAACCGCAGAGGTCCGCCGCCCCCGACCGATGACGCAGAGCTCGCGTGACGTCGCCGGAGCGCCGAAGTCGATCACCGGCGCGTGGCGATGACCAGCCACTCCGTGTCGTCGAGCGGGTCGATACGGATGCGCCAGTCTTGTCCTAGCGACTGGCGCCATTGATCTTCGGACAAAACCCGAGCCTCGACCGAGGCCCCGACGACGTGGTCCTCGTAGAGGCACGTCTGGGGTCCCGTTCGGCGCACGCTGCGTTCGCCCGATTTCGGCAATGCGTCGATGCGCTCCAACCAGGCAGGCGAGGGCGTCTCGGCAATCCAGGTTCCACCTGCGCGCAGCACGCGTGAAAGCTCGCGTGCGAGCGAGCCCAGCGCGGCATCGTCCGGAGGATGAGCCAGCGTCCCGTGCAGGGTGAGCACGGCGTCGAACGATGCGATGGCGAACGGCAGGGGCTCCCAAAAGTCCGCTTGGACGAGCGGGATCGGCCTCGCTCGTTTGGCGCATCGAAACAGCATCTCCCGTGAGACGTCGACGCCTGTCGGCGAGTAGCCGGCGTCGAGCAACGCCGTCAGCTCGCGTCCGGTGCCGACGCCGAGATCGAGCAGCGGTCCCGGCGGCCTTGGAAGTTCACGCACCACGCGGCTCATGCGCCGCCGGGACTCGTCGGCGGGAAGCGCATAGGACCGCTCATAGCGACCGGCGATCGCATCGAAGAAGCGGGCCGTGCTGCCGCCGCTCATCGACGCACGAGATCGCAGTATGCGAGGTAGGCCGCCTCGTGCGCGCCTGCGAGACCGGCCGCGTTGGAAAGAAGGCGAGCGCAGTCCTTGGGACTCCACGGCTTCTTCGGCACCCGCTTCGCGGCGCGGCGATGCGCGGCTCCGAGCAGCGAGCCGAGATGACGCGCGAGCGGCTCCAAGTCCTCGGCGCGCAGGGTGAGCAGATCGATTTTGTCTTCTTGAGGCGCCAGGCGCCGCACCAGCATCGAGGACCCGCGCATCTTTGTGGTGCCAACCATAAGCGGGGGCTCGGCGATGCAGGCTCGAATCGCCGTGGCGACCCGTTCGGCGGGCGCGAGGTGGGGCGGACGCACGATGTTCGCCGCCGACGGAGTTCCCTCCTCTTTCATGTCGAATATCCACCCCCCGTCCAGACCGCCCTTACCCCGAACGAGCAGCGCGATTCGCAGGCAACCGAGGCTCCCCGTCCCGGCCACTCGAAAGGCCGCGTCGACCACGTCGAGTGCGCGCTCCGGTGGGCGCTCGGAGGCCGAGAGCCGCCGCACGTATTTCTTGAAGGCGGCTTCGGCATTCACTCGCTCTTTCTTCGACAGCTCGAGATAACGCTCCCCTCGTACGAATCGACGCGTAGCGTGCGCGACGGTCGTGCGCGCGTCGAGCAACTGTTTGCGCGTTCGTGCACGCACCTTCCTCACCAGCGACCTCACGGGGGTTGGCGCGACGGTTCGCCTCCGATGAAAGGCAGCGCCCACGTACGCAGCGATCAGCGCGTGACAGATTTCGAGCGCGCGCGGGCCGTCTGCTCCCGTCTCGCGTCCACCGAGCAGAAGGCTGACGGCGAGCCGAAGCACATCGAGGCGCCACGGGCCGATAACTGCGTCGTCGAAGTCGTTGGGCCCGAAGACGATGCGCTCCGCGTCGCGCGTTCGTTTCGACTCGCTCGGCGATAAAGCCCCGGCACGGTACGCGCCGAAGTTCTCTAGATGCGCATCCCCAATCAGCCACCCCTCCCCGGGCGGCCCGTCGGAGAGCGACGAGTGCCGCTGGATTATTTCGTAGAAGAGCGGTGCGGACCCGCGGAGGAACGCAAGCGGCGAGGCGACCATCCGCGCGACCTTGTGCGCAAGAAGTGACGGCCGATCGGACATGCGCCGGCTATCGTTCTCGAGCTGGCGCCTCGCGAGGCGCGCTGGGTCGACTGCAAGCATCGGCCCCAGGATAGCCCGGCGGCGAAAGCGTTCGGGCAAACCCTCCTCGAGCCCATCCTCCACGCTGTTTTTCGGCTAGGCGATCTCGTACACGAGGAGGCGGCACTCGATCGGTCCGTTGTAGAGAATCCAGCTCCGTGCCGGCTCGCGGCGCATCGCACGGGGAAGCGCAGGCGTGCCGCAGAGGAGCGCGACAGTGTGGTTCCGCAATCGCCGTGACGCACGCGCGACGTCCTCATAGAGCCCGGGCTCGGCGGTGAGCCGCTCGCCGTAGGGTGGATTGGTCACGACATAGCCGGGAGGCTCGACGGGCCCGAGATCGCGTACGTTGCGGAGCTCGACGGACAAATCCACGCCCGCCGCGCGCGCATTTTCGCGCGTGAGCTCGACCGACCGCGGGTCGGCGTCGAAGGCAAGAACCCGAGGCCCCTCGGCGAGCCCCGCCGCGCGCGCCTCCCCCCGCAGAGTCCGGAGTCGCTCTCGCATAGCATCGTCATGGCTAGCCCAGCGCTCGAGGCCGAAGCGAGAACGACCCAGCCCGGGCGCGAGTCTCCTCGACCAGGCCGCCGCCTCGATCGCTACGGTGCCGGCGCCGCACATTGGATCGACCAGCGGCCGCTCCCGGTCCCAACCGGACAGCCGCACGACAGCGGCCGCGAGCGTCTCACGAAGCGGCGCCTCGCCGGCTCTCGCGCGCCATCCCCGCTGGTGGAGGGAGCTGCCCCCGACGTCTAGGTAAACCGTTGCCCGATCGGCTGCGACGCGCACGGTCACCAGCACATCGGGATCGTCCCGATCCACCGACGGCCGCGCGCCAAAACGATCGCGCAAGACGTCGACGATCGCGTCCTTCGTCTTTTGAGCCACAAATTGGGAGTGCGTCAGCCGGCTCGACCGGCAGGTCGCGCGCACCGCGAGGGTCGTCCGGGGCGTCATCCACGCTCTCCAGTCGACGGCGTGCGCGCCGCCGTAGAGCGTCCCCGCATCGCTCGCATCGAAGGACGCCACCTCCAAGAGAATTCGCACTCCGACGCGGGACCACAGACACGCTCGCGCCGCGTCGGCGAGCTCACCTTCGAAGTGCACGCCTCCTCGGTCGGCCCTCACGCGAGCGAAGCGCAGTTCGCGAAGCTCGTCCCGAAGTGCGGGCTCCGTTCCTTTGGCGGCGGTGGCGAAAAAGCGCACGGCGGACGCCTCATCGAAGCGAAGTATGAAAATCGCGCATTGTCTCTACGATTCGCCCCAGCGAGAGCGCAAACGTCATGTGGCCGCCCGCGATCCATTCGATCGGCGGCTGGCCCCATGCTTTCCACTGACGCTCGACCAGGGGCGCGGCGATGAAGGCGTCGTCGCGTGCCATGATCCACAACTGGCGCTCCGGCGGCAGCAGCGGCCTCAGTTTCGCGAGCCCGAACTGATCGAAGATTTGCCTCCGGCGCTCGCTGTCGATGCCGAGCCGTTCGAGGTTCCTCTTCATGCTCCAGAAAATCGGCGCAGACTCGATCGCCTCCCCGAGTTGGAGGTGGCCGATTATCGGAACGATGTAGTCCGGCGTCGGGTCGAGGCAGGCGAGCACCATGGCGATCGAACCGCCCATGCTGATCCCGGTAACGCCTATCTCCGTGTATCCATGAGCGCGCAGCCACGCGACCAATGTGCGCGCGTCGGTGCAGGACTGACGCACCGCTTCGAACGACCGAACCAAATCCGCGGTCCAAAAGAACTCGCCGTGGAAGAGCGCGGCTTTGGGGTTGCGGCTGCCATGAAAGGGGAGCTGCAGGTGAAGGACGTCGACGCCGAGCGCGTGGTAGAGCCGCGGCAAGAATACGGCCTCCTCGGCCCAGGGTCCCGGCTCGAGCCAACCGTGCACGTATACGAGCGCCGCAGACCGCGGGCCCGTGCGCGGATACATCCACCGCGCCCTGACTCTCCCATTGACTGCATACTCCCCCACGTGACGCGGGAGGTAGCGGGGGCAAAGCGGCACATGCGCGCTGGACCATTCGACCGTCTCGACGATACGGCTCCGCGACAGAACCCGGCGCATGCGACGCCGGACGACATCGCTCGGTAGGGCCGGGGGCGGGAAAAGGACCGAGCTCGAAGCTCCTAGATACGGAGGGAGATCGCCGGCAGTGTTGTGCCGGGCGCTCCGGACGTGGAGGAGACGCGAGAGGGCGCCGGCGACGCGGTCGATCGAGTAGGCCAAGCTAGCCATCAGGACCCGCGAATTTGGGTAGCCCCCCGCGCCAACTGTCCCAGCCGAGCAGAAGCAAACTCGCAGCCCCAGCGAGCGCGGCGCCCGTACAGAGAGCGATCCGCGGACCGAACGCGTGCCAAAGCGAACCGGCGAGCAGGCCCGCGGGAAGCGCGGTAATGCCGACGACGAAGTTGTACGCCCCGTAGGCGCGACCGCGCTGGTCCGCGCGAACGAGGTCTCGTAACAATGCCTTCTCCACTGGTTCGGTCAGTCCGTAGAAGACTCCGTACAGGACGAACAGCGCCCAAACCTGCCACGGCGCCGTCGCGGCGCCCAGGCCCACGTAGACCAACGCGTAAACGACCCATCCGCCGGCGATCAATCGAGCGCGAGGGAGGCGATCGGCCATGTCCCCGCCGAGGTATGCCCATAGAACCTTGGACAGATTGAGCACGGACCAAAGGACCGGGATCTGCGCAGTCGAGAGCCCGAGCGTTCGAGCGCGAAGGAGCAGAAATGCATCGGACGAGTTTCCGAGCGAAAACACCCCCAGAATGACGAGGTAGAAGAGCAGGCGCCGGTCCAACATCGAAGGAGCGGGGCGGGCCGCACCGGGAGTGGAAGCGGCGGTGCGCGAGCGGGCTCTCTCGGGCACTAGAAGGACCAGCATCGTCGCGATCGCGCCGGGGATGACTGCGACCCAAAAAACGGTTCGAATTGAACGGTGCCCAGCCAAAAGTCCCATTGCGAAGAGCGGTCCGAGCACGGCGCCCACGTTGTCCATCGCTTGGTGAAAGCCGAATGCCCGGCCGGCACGGTCGCCGGCCGCGTCCGCGATGAGCGCGTCGCGAGGCGAGCTGCGGATCCCCTTGCCGGTTCGATCGGTGACGCGAACGACGAGGACGTGCCATGGACGGGTGGCGAGGGCTACGAAGGGCCGAGCAGCACTGGCCAGCCCGTAGCCGAAGAGGACCAGCGGCTTGCGCCGCGGCGACACGTCGGCGAGGACGCCCGAGACCAGCTTCAAGAGGCTCGAGACGGTGTCGGCCGCGCCTTCGACCATCCCCAGGTATTCCGGCCCGGCCCCCAGTGTTTCGGTCAAGAACACGGGCAGGAGCGGAAAGATCATCTCCGTTCCGACGTCCGTGAAGAGGCTCGTCAATCCGAGCAGGACGACCGCGAGCGGAAGGCGCGCCTCGGGCCTGCTCGGGTGCCTTTGCGCTACGTCCACCCGTCGCGCCTCGTCGGGCGTTGGGCCCATCCCTGCCAGAGTCCGTAGTTGGTCATGCGTGGGCGTCCGGAGATGAAGAGACGGTAAAGGAGCGCGCCCCCGACGAAGCCTCCGACGTGCGCCATGAACGCGACCCCGCCCTGAGCTCTGTTCGCGAACGCGTCCCACAGATTGACGATGAAGAATTCGCCGATGACGAGCCAGGCGGGAAAGTAAATGAAGAGACCCCAGAAGATCCAGAGAAGAGGAATGGGGTTGATGACCGTAATCGGCGAACTTGGATAAAGAAACACGTAGGCCGCGAGGACGGACGCGATCGCGCCCGACGCGCCGACCATCGGTACAGTGGACGTGGGGTCGGCGAGAACCTGGGCCGCCGCCGCGCAGATGCCGCCGACGAGGTAAAAGAGAAAATAGCGGGCGTGCCCCATGGCATCTTCGACGTTGTCGCCGAAGATCCAAAGGTAGAGCATGTTTCCGGCGATGTGCCCGAGCGAGCCATGCATGAACATGCTCGTGAAGATCGTCGGAAGAGCTCCGATCGGGTCGGCGAAGAGGTGCGCGGGAATCAGATACCATTGCAGAGCGAACGCCTCCTCCGACACACCCGTTCCCCAGGCGTTGAGCTGGAAAACGAAGACGGCGACGTTGGCTGCGATGAGGGCGTAGTTGACGATTGGAAACCCGCGGGTCGGCAGGTGATCACGGAGCGGCAGCACGCGCCCGACTCTGCCACGGATCAGTCCCGGGCGCCTCGGTGGAAAGGCGGCGCGAAGCCCTGGCCGCTTTGCAAAAGGCGCATCCTCGCGGGGCCGCAGGTGGACCGTTCCCGGTCTGCCCGCTCGCCCAACCGGGGGTCTGATCGGGACTGCAAAAGGGCGGTCCACCTCCTACGGGCGACAAGCCCCACGCGTGGCCTATACTCGGGGACGATGCGCATGCTCGAAAAGGTCGGGGCTATTTGTGGCGCGTTCGCTGGCGCCATTCTTCTTGTGTTTGGCATGAATCTCCACGGCGGCGGGCTCTGGCAGGGGCTCGCTCCCGCCATTGCCGCGGGCAATCCGACCGTCGACCGGCCGCCGACGCCTTATGACTTGACCCAGTTGCGGGTGATTAACGAGGTCCTAAAGACCATCCGCGACCGCTACGTCGACCCTCGCCGGGTGAAGTCGAAGGACATGCTCCTATCGGCGCTCGATTACGTGCAGAAGGACGTCGCGCAGGTCATCGTGGTGCGGGAGGAAAACAACCCGTCCAAGGTGCGCGTGCGGGTCGACACGCAAGAGAAGGAATTTCGTGTCGATGACGTCGTCGGTCCTTGGGACGTAAGCTCGCACCTTCGCGACGTGTTCGCGTTCCTTCAGGACGGCCTGCGTGGAACCGACGTCGACCTGCGGGACGTGGAGTACGCGGCGTGCAACGGAATGCTGCATACGCTCGATCCGCATTCCGTCCTCCTGTCCCCGGACGCGTACAAAGAGATGAACCTGACGACGCAGGGTCAGTTCGGGGGCCTCGGCATCGTGATATCCATCCGCGATCAGCAGCTCACCGTGATGAACCCGATGCCCAACACGCCGGCCGGGCGCGCGGGCGTCAAGAAGTACGATCGCATCACGAAGATCAACAACGAGTCCACGCTGAACATGGGGTTGAACGAAGCGGTCAACCACCTGCGCGGCCCCCCCGGAACGAAGGTGAACGTCTGGATTCATCGCGATGGCACCGACGGTTGGGCGTCGTCCAAGCCATTCGAGTTGACGCGCGAGGTCATTCACGTCGCCTCGGTTGAGCACAAGCTGATGGATGGCGGGATCGGCTACGTGAGGATCAAGCAGTTTCAAGCCAACACGACGTCGGACTTGGAAGCTGCCCTTGCTGACATGAAAAAGAACGGGGACATTAAGGGGCTCGTGCTCGACCTTCGGGGCAACCCAGGGGGGCTGCTCGATCAGGCGGCCAAGGTGGTCGACACGTTCGTCAGCGAAGGTCCGATCGTCGCGACTGTGGGTAACCCCAGCGAGGGTCGAGAAGAAAAGTCCGCGCGTGGAGACGGAACTGAGCCGAACTATCCGCTGGCCGTGCTGGTCAATGGTTCGAGCGCAAGCGCCAGCGAAATCGTGACGGGTGCTCTCAAAAACCATGATCGCGCAGTGGTCGTGGGCGAGACCACGTTCGGCAAGGGGAGCGTACAGCTCGTGTTCACCGACCTGCCCGACAAGGCGGCGCTCAAGCTGACCATTGCGCAGTACCTGACCGAGCCGGGAGACGTGTCGATTCAGGGTGTGGGTGTGACTCCCGACATCGAGCTCGACCCGATGACCGTCGATTCGCTCGAGATGGACCTGACCGCCGACACGGGCGCCATCAAGGAGAGAGATTTGTCGCGCGCGCTCTCGAACGTCCGCGCAAAAGACGGCGGTCGGCCGCCCGAGGTCGTCAAGTATGACCTGCCCATCAAGGACCGCCTCGAGATGCGCGAGCGCGGCGGGGACCTCGACGACAACTTCGAGCTCGACTTTCCGATTCAGTTTGCCCGCGGGCTTGTCGCACACGTCCAACCGGGAAAGCGCTCGGACCAAGTGCGGCAAGCAAAACCGTTCATCGCCGAGACCCGCAGGGGCGAGCTCGACAAGGTCGCCGAAGAGCTCAAAGCCGCAGGGATCGACTGGAGCGACGCACCGTCCGACGTGCTGGCTGCACAGACTCCGTCCCCGCCGCCCGGCGTCGAAGTTCACGTGGAGACCGATCGTCCGAACAACGAAGTGACCGCCGGCGAACCGATGAACGTCAAGCTGACGGTCACGAACAAGGGAACGACGCCGCTTTACCGTCTCTTCGCCGTGACCAAGAGCGAAGACCCGATGTTCGACAATAAGGAGCTCATCATCGGCAAGCTCGAGCCGGGCAAGTCGCGCACGGCGACGGCGCCGGCAGGGTGGTGCGACTTCAAAGGGCACAAAGTTGGCTCGACCACCCAGCTGCCGAAGGACACACCGCGCGTCTGCGTCATCCCCAAGGAGGCGCTCATGCGCGCCGACGGGGTGAAGTTTCACTTCGAAGAGGCGCGCGGCCGCGCCCCGGCGGACACCGAGCTTCGCACGACGGTCAAGTCGCTGGACCGACCGGTGTTTGCGTACTCCTACGAGATCATCGACAACCGCAAGGGCAACGGCGACGGCCGCGCGCAGAAGGGCGAAGGCCTGACGATGTACCTCACCGTGAAGAACATCGGGAAGGGACACTCCTTCAGCACCATGGCAAACGTGCGCAATCTATCCGGAGAAGGACTGCTCCTCCACGATGGACGGTTCGACTTGTCGAACATGATGCCCGGCGACACGAGGCGCGTCGCGTTCACTTTCGACATCGAACCGGCCCTTCAAGATCCGGAGGCCAAGCTCGAGCTCACGATCCACGACGAGGACCTCCGAGAAGGAGTCGACGAGAAAGTGCGCATCCCGATCGTCGATCCTTCGACCATCGCGGCAGCGGCGGGTGTAGAGCACGCAAAGGCGAGCGGCGCTGACCTCCTCAACGAGCCCGACGCCGGCGGACGCGTCTTCGCGCGTCTTCCTGCGGGAACCGCGGCGCCGGTCACAGGGACCGCGAACGGGTACGTAAAGCTGGGTCTCGGGGAAGGACGCTTCGGGTTCGCACGCGCCGCCGATCTCGAAAATGGCGGTGCGCCGAGCAGCCCGGTTCCGCTCGAGGACGCGATGTCCCACGCACCGCCCGCCCTAGAGATTCCTCAGCCGCAGCTCGCCACACGCGATCCCCATACGCTCGTGCACGGGATGGCGAGCGACGGAAACCGATTGCTCGACACGTACATCTTCGTCGGATCGCGCAAAGTCTTCTACCGGTCGAACCGAAATGGACCCGACCCGAAGCACATGACCTTCGACGCCGACTTGCCGCTCCGGGCCGGTGTCAACGTCGTCACCGTCGTCGCACGAGAAAACCCCGACACCCAGACGCGTCGCACGTTCGTCGTGCGCCGTGACGGCGCGAACGGCGACCTGTTGCAAACGCCGAAGACGGATGACGAACTGAGCGAAACGGTGGGCGATCAAGACTAAATGCGCTCGCCAGTTCGCCTGCATGTCAACGTCGATCACATTGCCACGCTGCGCAACGCCCGGGGCACATCGTATCCCGATCCGGTCCGAGCGGCCGAGGAGTGCCTCGCCGCCGGCGCTGACGGAATTACGGCCCATCTTCGAGAAGACAGGCGGCACATCGTAGACGACGACGTCGAGCGTCTTCGCGAGATGCTGCTTCGAGTCGGTGGGACGTTCAACCTGGAGATGGCGGCTACCGATGAAATGGTGCGCATCGCGCTTCGCTGTCGACCGGACGTGTGTACGTTGGTCCCCGAGCGCCGGCAGGAGCGCACGACCGAAGGTGGGCTCGACGTGATCGCAGGGGGGGGCGAGCTTGCGCGGCGCGTGGGCAGGCTCGCCGACGCCGGAATCAAAGTGAGTCTGTTCGTCGTGGCCGACGCGGGTCAAATCGAGGCCTCGCGCTCGACCGGCGCGACGCAAGTCGAACTGCACACCGGCGAGTACGCGCATGGCAAGGAGGGGGAGCTCGCCCGACTCACCTCCGGAGCAACACTTGCCCACGTGCGAGGCTTGGATGTGGCGGCTGGGCACGGGCTCACGCAGGAGAACGTGCCTGCGCTCGTCGCCATCCCCACGGTGGCCGAGCTCAACATCGGTCACGCGCTCGTGGCAGACGCTCTTTTCCTGGGGGCACGCGAAGCGGTCCGAGCGTACAGGAGAGCAATCGAGCGTGGGGTCGCGGAGCGGGTAACGTAGACTATCATTCGGAGGATGCGCTCCGTCCTGTCGCGTGCCCAAATGCGCACGTTCGACGCATACGCGATCGACCGATGCCGCGTGCCGAGCCTCGTGCTCATGGAGAATGCAGGGCGGGGAGCGACCGACATTCTCGTGCGCGAGCTACTGGGCGGCCGGGCGGCGACCGCACGCGTCGTTGTGGTGTGCGGCACCGGAAACAACGGCGGTGATGGGTTGGTGATCGCGCGGCACCTCTTGGTGCGCGGTGCGCAGGTCGTCGTTTTGGTGGCCGGCGACTTGAATCGCGCGTCACCCCAGGCTCGCGCGAACCTCGACGCATGGCTCGGTGTCGGTGGCGAGCTGCGATTGCTCGGGCCCGGCTCGACTCCGTCGTCGATGACCTACGCCATGACCGATACGACGGCGGTGGTCGATGCTCTATTCGGCACCGGCCTGGACCGAACAATCGAGGGCTGGCTTGCCGACGTCATTCGGGCAATGAACGCACTTCAAGCCCCGCGATTTGCGGTGGACATCCCCTCGGGGCTCGACGCCGACACGGGCGTGGCGCACGGGGTCGCCGTGCAAGCCCGGGTCACCGCGACCTTCGCCCATCACAAACTCGGCCTGCTCACGCCGGGAGGCGCGAACCTTGGCGGGCGCGTGCACGTCGTCGACATCGGCGTCCCGGGCTCGCTCGTCACGCACGTCGGTGAGTCTGCCCGGCTGCTCGAAGAGGACGACCTCGTCGGATGGGTCGCGCGCCGGGCCCCGAGCGCGCACAAAACGTCCGCGGGCAATGTCGTCGTCATCGCGGGATCGAACGGAAAGGTCGGCGCACCGCAGCTCGTTGCGCGCGGCGCAATGCGCGGAGGCGCGGGGCTTGTGACCATTGCGACGTGGCCGGACGCGGCGACCGCAATCGAGTCGCACGTGCTCGAAGCCATGACCGCGCGCATCGACATCTCGAATCTGGGCAAGAGTCTGGACGCGCTTGTCGAGGGCAGGCACGCGGTCGCCGTCGGACCGGGGCTCGGGCTCGGCGACGAGGCGCGCGCCGTGGTGGATCATTTGCTCACCTCCTATCGGGGCCCGCTCGTGGTCGACGCCGATGCGCTGACCGGGCTGGCGGGTCGGGCAAACGCCCTGGCGACCGCCCCGAGTGCGATCGTCACGCCGCACCCGGGGGAGCTCGGGCGCCTCCTCGGCAGGACGACGGCGGAGATCGAGGCCGACCGATTCCGCGCCGTGCGCGATGCCGTCGCCCTCACGAAAGCGGTCGTGGTGCTCAAAGGGGCGCACACGATTGTGGCATCCCCGGACTCGCGGGTTGCCGTCTCGCCCGTGGCTTGTCCCGCGCTCGCAACGGCGGGCTCAGGCGACGTGCTCGGAGGCGTGATCGCCGCCATGGCATGCGCGTTGCCGCCGTTCGAGGCAGCGTGCGCCGGGGTACTGGCGCACGGGCTGGCCGGCGAAACGTGGTCGCGGATGCACGGATCGGCCGACCGCGGGATGCTCTCATCGGAGATCGCCGACATGTTGCCGACCGTTTTTTCGGAGATTGGCGCGTGACCTGCCGTGTCTCGAGCCTGGTCCCCGGCGCAGGGACCACCCTTGCGTGCGAACCAGCGGCCTATACCGACCAGGGGACGTCTGGCACACCCGCGATGACGTTCGCCTGGCGCGCCAGCGCGAACAGGAGATCGCTCAGCCGGTTGAGATAGACACAAAGCTCGCGTCTCGGAGTTGCATCGTCCAAGGCGAGCACGGCCCGCTCAGCGCGGCGGCACACCGTGCGAGCGACGTGAAGCGCCGCGGCCTGACGCGACCCGCCTGGAAGGACGAACGTCTTGAGGGGTGGGCACGCCGCGTCCGCGATGTCGATAGCTCGCTCGATCCGCTCGACGTCCGGGGCACCTAGCAACGCCATGGCGAGCTTGCCTTCGCGTCCGGGCACGCAAGCGAGCTCTGCCCCCAACGTGAACAAGTCTGCTTGGACGCGCGCGAGCACTTGATCCATCGCTCCATCGACCGCCGTGGCGCGGGCCGCGCCGATAGCTGCGTTCGTCTCGTCGACGGTGCCATATGCCGTGACACGTGCGCTCGCCTTGGACACTCGCCCGCCGCCGAAGAGCCCTGTCGTGCCGTCATCGCCGGTCTTCGTGTAAAGCCTCATGCGGCCCGAATACCCGCCCCCGCCCGCCTTTGCAATCCGATCGCCCGCGGAGATCGGCGCGCGCGCTCAAGCGACCGCGCGAACGCCTTCCGGCTTCTTCCACACCGCGACCAGATTCACAGTGAGAAGCTCCTCATCGGCATACTCCGCCAGCTCTCCGCCGGCGCGGAGCTCTTTGAGAGCCGGGCTCAGGTTTCGCTGTCGCGACCGTACGCAAAGTGAACTCCTGGCATTGCTGTGGTGAAAAGCTCTTTCCATTGCTCCAGCCTAAGCCGGTTCAGGTGTGCGCTCGGTCGGACGGTATGGGCGAACGCCGGACGAAGATGGGGCCAAAGAGGAGGGCTAGGTCGATCGGCCGCGAAGATGGACGGGTCGTGCTGCCCGGAGTGGCTGGTGTAAAGGTGCAGGCTTATGCACGCCACCCCGCCCGGCCGCAAGACTCGCGCCACCTCCGCGATCGCCGACCCCGGCTCGTCGATGTGCTCGAAAACGGAGCACGAAAACACGAAGCCGAAGGTCGAGTCGCGGAAGTCCATCCTCGTCGCGTCCATTTGAAGCACGGGAAGCGGCTTGAACCCGGTCACCCCCAGCTCCCTGGCCAGCGCCGCGCGAAACCGCGCGTCCCGCCCGAGAACGATTCGGCCGAGAGTCTTAGCGGTTCGCATCCACGGGTTTTGCCGGACCGTCCGCAGAAGCTCCGCAAGCGCGAACTTTTGAGGAATTGCGTCCGTATCAATACCGACGACGTCATTTTTCAACGCAAAGCAGCGCAAGTGGCGAAGCTGCTGGCCGGGCCCGATTTCGAGAACCTTCAAGTTCTCGACGCGTAGACCAGTCCGCTCCAAGACGAGCTCCTCGGCCTTTCTCACCGCGAGGACAGTATCGGCCGCCCCTCGGTTTTGCGGTCGCAACGAGACTCGGACGAGCTCGTAAAGCTCTCGGCACCGAGGCCAAAGGCCGATTTTGATCGAAGAATAGGAGTAAGGCGAGCGGTGGAGGTCCATCCGACGGCGCGGTTGGACGAGGGCGTCTGGCTCGTCGCGCAGCGAATTCTCGCCCGTCGCGAAGATGTGGCGCGGGGCGACGTCTGTTCCATTCATGACAGCCTCGTGAATTCAGCGTAACGGATTACCGTTCAGCTGGGGTTTGCGTCGCGGCTCGTCACCACAGACGCACCAAGAACAGCGGTGACTCGACATTCCGAATCCCGCATTCCTCTCGCTACCTCACAATTCGTCGAGAGAACATTTCAATCCATTGCACTGGCCGAACCCGTGATGGGGCGATCGTTGCATCGATCTTTCTTCCGGCTTTCGAGATCCGCGCCGGAGTCCGCGAATGTGCCGTTCCGTCCGAGGTCGCTTTTTTTGGCAACCAGCGCCGCCTCGCCGCCGAGTGGGGGTCAGAACGAGGCAAAAAGCATGAAGAAGCCAACCATGAGCCTTCGCGACGTCCAACGAATCCTCGACGAACAGAATCGGAGCCTTCTGGCCGCCTATCGGGCCCTCGACGAAGGGCCGGCAGGCCGGCCGATCGCGCCCTCGACGAGGGCGCTCGAGCGACTCCGAGAGGCGTGCGCCGTCGGACCCATACCGGCAACCACGATCAAAGTGCCCAACGGCATCCGTTGCTAGCAGAACTATCGCCACGAAAGGAAAATGGACGATGAGCAATACCTACGGAGTCAACAGCAACACCCCAGTAATTTCCTCGGGCGTCTTCGACGCAGGCGTGTCGACGGTTTCGCCGGAGTCGCTGCTTGCGTACTGCCAAATGCAGCTCGGCGACCTAGACGGCCAGATCAACGACCAAATGAGCGCCCAGGAGACCGCGCTTCGCGAGCGTGAGGCGGTGGAGAGCGCGCAAAACGTGCTCGGGCAGTACGGCACCACGGGGCCGACCGACGCCGCAAGCATGGAGAAGTGCGTCCAGGCGGTGAACGCCGCGATCGCCCAGCTTCCGGCCAACGACCCCGTTGCCGGTCAGCTCGCTACGTTCCTGACCAACATGCGCACTACGTACAACTATCAAGAAGCGACGCCGCTCACAGCGGACCAGCAGACGGAGCTCAACAACGCGCTGGCGGCACAAAACAGCCCTTACGGGTACGTCGGCACGTCACCGAGCGGAATCTCGGTCAACGACCCAAACCAAACAGCGACCGCGGTCGCCTCGAAGCTCCAGGCTCAGGAAAACGGCACGTTCACGGCACCGAACGCCGACGACAAGCAGTGGCAAGGGACGACTGACGCGCTCAACACGATCGCCAGCGACGTCCAGAGCAGCGCCGAGATTCAGATGCTTCAGTTGCAAGACCTCGTTTCACAACGTCAACAAGCGATCCAGCTCTGCTCGGGCATCATGTCGAAGACCGACGAGACGCTCGAGGATCAGGCCAAGGCGATCGGCCAGGATTGAGCCGGGGCCATGGATCTCGCGCAATTCACGTCCTCGATTCAGGGTGACCGTGCGGCGTCGCGCCCGTCGACCGTCGAAGCGATCTACGCCACGGCGCACTGGCTCCTCTCGCGCGAACGCATCGCGGAGGCAGCGAAAGTATTCCGGGTCATGCTTCGGGTCGCCCCCCACGACGAGCGCGGGTGGTTGGGCCTCGGCGAGTGCCACGAACGGGTCGACCAGCCACGTATCGCGGCAGAGCTTTACGGGGCCGGAAGCGTCGTGGCGGCAACGCAGCGCTCGATATCCGTCCGATGTCTTCTTGCGCGGGCGCGCGCGCTGAGGAGGATCGGAGGTAGGGCGGACGTCGATTCGATTCTCGACGTCGCGGAGAGCGCCGCTCTGGCTCAGGGCGACGAAGAACTCGTCGCGCTCGTGGCGTGCGAGCGCCGGGGGTTGCCGTGAACGAAACGGGCGCGGTCTCGGCGGCACCCGGCGTGGGGTCGGCGCAGCCCGGTGCGACGCCCCAGCCGCCGGCGGGGCAGCCGCCATCGCTTCTACCCGACCCCGCCGCAGGGGCACTGGAGGGTGCAAACCCGCTCTCGATGCTGTACCTCTTCGAATCCAAAGACCAGCAGCTCGGGGTCACCGCGGGCACGAACCGAGTCACGGCGCTCGAGAGTGAGCGGCACCAAGCGGTCCAGCAGGAGCAGCAAGCAATCAAGAAGGCCATCGACGCCCAGAACAACCACTCATTTTGGAACGACCTCGGAAGCGTCTGCTCGGAAGTCGCAAAGGTCGCCGTGGTCCTTGCCTCCGTGGCAGCGGCCGTCGGAACGCTGGGCGCGGCCACACCGGTCGCGGCGATCGCGATCGCGGGAGCGGTGCTTTCGACCGCGAGCTTTGTCGACGGCGAGTGTCATGTGCTGAGGTCGCTCGGTGTATCCGAAGCGACCGAGGGTTGGGTCGACACGGGCATGGCAATCGGAGGCGGTCTCCTTTCGTTCGGCGCTGGGCTGGCGAGCGGCGGTCGAGCGGCGGCGACGGCGATCGGCCGGGCAACGAGCGTCGTAGCGGGCGTGACCGGCGTCGGAACGGGGGCGGCAAAAATAGGCGCGGGAGAGGCGCAGGCACAAAGTGATCAGGCAGCCGCGGACCAGCTTGCGGCGCAGGCGCAATCGGATTGGGAGACGCGGCACATGCAGCTCGTCGTCTCGGACGCGCAGAGCTCCGACGAGCAGGCACAGCAAATCCTGAGCGCGATCGCGAACACGAAGTCGATTGAGGATGAAACGGCGGCGGACGCCGCCACAGCGGTACGAGGGTGAGCGATGACCATCACCATGAATTCGAGCCACGGGACGCAGAGAACCTCCAGCGTGGCCGCGCCGCCCAGCTCTCCGGAGGGGCCCAACACCGATACCGAAGCGGCAGTTCTTCTGCCGGAGCCGAGCGCGTGCGCGCTCTCCGACGGGTCGCTCGCGGGGCTGTCCATGCTGCTGACACAGATCGACGAGCACGACCGAACGGAGTCGCGCCAAATCGAGACGACCGCCGATCAGGCGGCGACCCAAGAGGAGAACGAACGGGTGGCGCAATTGGAAAAGAAAGCAGACGACGACAGAGACCAAGGGCTCGCAAGTGGAATCGGCGGCATGGTCGGTGGCGCATTTGCAATCGCCGGGGGACTCGTTCCTTCGCCGGCTGGGGCCTCCGGCGCCGCGCAATCGAGCGCGGCACACGACGTACTCAGCGGAATCGGCGCGATTTCTTCGAAAACAGGCGACCTCGTGGGCGCCCTCTACAGAGGCAACGCCGATTCCGCCGACGCCTCCGCCGCTCGTTTCGACGCCGAGGCGCAGTCCGACCTGCGTCGCTACAACGAGGCTCAGGGGGACGTTCAGACCGCCAACCAGGCGATGCAGAAGGTCGAGCAGTTCCTCGACCAAATTCAGCAGACCGAGAATGCGACCCGACTCACCGCAGCGACGTTCCGAGGATGAGGGGGCGGCGGCATGCGACTTCGAGCCGTGTTTTTGATCATCGGGCTGCTCCCCCCTCTTGCTTCCTGCGCGGGACCGGGCCGGCTGCCCGCGAGAGCGATCGAGCTCAATCGAGACGGTGCCGCCGCCATGGTCGCGGGTGACTTCGAAAAGGCGGAGGCCCGCATCGCTCTCGCGCTCGAATACAACCCTCGCTTCACGGAAGCGTGGGTCAACCTCGGTATGATCGAGATGAGCCGCGGAAACTTCGAGAGAGCCCAACACGACTTCGTCAAGGCCCGCGACCTCAACCCCGATTTGCCCGCTCCCCATCACGCGCTCGGCGTGCTGGCCGATCATCAGGGACTGGCCAGCGTGGCGGAACGCTTCTATCGCGCGGCACTGAAAGTGGACCCGGGCTTCGCGCCCGCCCGGATCAACTTGGCGCGAAGGCTGTTCGAAGACGGCGCCCTCGAAGAGGCCCGCGAGCAGTTCCTGCGCGCGACCGAGATCGCACCGGAGTTCGTCGAGGGATGGACTGGCCTTTGTGAGGCATTGCTGCGACTGCAGCGAGCCGACGAGGCAGAAGATGTCCTCGGCCGGGCGCGGACACGCTTTCACGCGAACGCGAGCATCGCGCTCATCGAAGGGCGCTTGCTCCTTCGCAGAGGCGCCTTCGCCGCGGCGGAGGAGCGGCTAACGCCCCTGACGCGCTCGCCGGACCGACAAAAGGTGTGCGCCGCGCTGTCCTGGCTTGCGATCGCGCGGATCGGGGAGGGGGACATCGCGGGCGCGGTCGATGCGGCAAAGCTCGCAATCTCCATCGATCCCGACGACGGCGTCGCACGCTACGCGCTCCGAACGGCTCGCATCTCCCGTTGAATCCTTGTGAACGAAAAAGAAAGGAAAAAAACTATGGATACCAGAATCGCCAATTCAGCACACCCCGATCTCGTGATGATCGAGAGCACTCCGCGACCGACGCCAACGCCCGCGCGCGTCAGCTTCAGCCAGGTGCTGGCCGCGGGCGTCGGCGGAATGGTCCAGGGAGCCGAGCTGGCCGCAAGCAAGCTACCCGGTTCGCCGATCGCCGCGGCCGCGATTCGAGGAGGGATGACCGCGATGTCTGCCAACGTCGGCTCAGCCGCAGGACTGACCCTCAACACCACGCCCGAGGGACCAGGCGGCAGCGCGGCCCTGTCAACGGCAACGGGCATCGCTGGAACCGGGGTTGCGGGCGCTGGCCTCACCGGTTCGACCACCGACTCGTCGGGCTCAATCGATGCTTCTCTCCAGCAGTCGGCCCAGATGAATCTTTATTATTTGCAAATTCAACAGGAGGTCGATGCACAGAACCGCTCCTATACGGCCCTCTCGAACGTCCTCAAGACTGAGCACGACAGCGCCAAGGGCGCCATCGGCAACATCCACTCCTGACCGGACGATCCCAATGCGAATCTCGGCTAGCGAGCCCACGTTTCCGGCGCCAGTGACCACCGAGTCCACGTCGATGATGCAGTCGCTCTCCAGCCCCGAGGCTCCTTCGTCGTTCGCGCACGTCCTTCGCGGACTTGGTAGCGAGATCGCGAACGGCGAAAGGACGATGCGGTCCGCGGTCGAGTCGATGGGCGGCGGCACCGATCTCGGACCGGCGCAACTCATCGCGCTTCAAGCCGGCGTCTACCGCTACAGCGAGGCGATCGACTTGGCGTCCCGGCTGGTCGACCGCGCCACGAGCGCGGTCAAGACGATTGTGCAAGGCGGCGGCCAGTGACTGCGATCGCGCCCACCACGATCGGGTATTCGGTAAAAGCCGGCCCGCCGTCCGCGGCTCCCGCTGTCCCTCGCTTGTCTGCACCGAGCATCGCGTTTCGAAGCGTGTTGCTGGTCGACGAAGAGGCGCGCGCGAGTCGGCCGTCCGCGGAGGCAGCCGTGTCTCCACTGGCTCTCCACAATCGAACCTCCCCCTTGGAGACAACGACCTACGGCCCATTGCTCCGCATCCCGCAGCGCTCGGATGGCACGTCCGGGAATTCTCCGCACCCGATACGCTCCTCGGACGAGGACGACCCGCTCGACCCACTCCTGAGGCATCGCGCGATGGTCGAGCCGCCGGGATTGCTTGGGTGCCCCGGTCCTATGGCACCGGACGCCGCGGCATCGAGCGCGGCGATCGAGCAGGACACGACGAGCACGCGCGCGGCGGCGTCGCTGGAGGACATCCTTCCGACGCTCGTTCGTCGCATCGGATGGTCGGGCGACCGCCATCGCGGCACTGTCCGAATCGAGCTCGGCGCCAGCGAGCTCGCGGGAGGAACTTTGCTCGTCCACGCGGAAGGCGGCCGTGTGAGGGTCCACCTCGATGCGCCTCCGGGAGTGGACATCCGACAATGGCAGCAGCGCATTTGCGATCGCCTGGCGAAACGAGGCGTCTCCACCGACTCGGTGGAGGTCACGTGAAACGAGCCATCGCGCTGCGCTATGGAGAGGCGGACGACGCCCCTATCGTCGTCTCGTCCGGCGAAGGCGATGTTGCCTCGCGCATCGAACGTGCGGCCCGGGACCACGGCGTGCCGGTCGTTCACGACGTGCCTCTCGCGGACGCGCTCGCAGAGCTGCGCACGGGGGACTCGATCCCCGAAGCGCTCTACGAAGCCGTTGCCGCCCTTCTGCGTGAACTGGCCTCAGGCGGCTGAACGGGGAGAAGGGCTTCAAAGCAACCACCGCGCGAGGTTGGCCGATGGGGGGGTACCTCCCGATGGAAGCCGTCGCGAAATTCGGTTGCCTTCCTTTCGCTGCCTTCGTCGTCGTGCTCTTCGCATCCGAGGCGTCGGCGCGGGCCGAAGACTCTCCGACTTTTGCGGACCGTACCGACGAGGAGATACGGGAAGCAGACCGGCGCCTGAACGTATTGCTCAACCCGCTCGCAATGAGCATCGGCGTATACGGAGCAGAGGTCGATTTCGTCCTCGGGCGATACGCCGCTGTGGGTCTCGAGGGAGCCCTCTTCCGCCGCGGCGACGACATGGGCCAAACGCTCGGAGTGGGGCTGCTCGCCTACCCATTCGGCGAAGCGCTGCAGCGCCTTTACTTCGAGCCGCGCGTCGCCTGGGCACGTCCGTGGGGTCTGTCCAAGATCGACTGGAGTGCGGACACACTTGGACTCGGCGCGACGGCGGGCTGGCAGTGGACGTGGGACTACGGGTTCTCGGTCCGGGTCGGCGGCGGCGCGATGTACTTTCTGGCCGGCCAGACGGACGGGCTGAACGGCGCCTTGCGAAGCGGCCCACAGGTTGTCCTCGACGGCAGCCTCGGATGGGCGTTTTGAGCGAGCGCGCGAACGTCGAAATGCGGCGAAAGGGGCTGTTTGTCGCGAGCCGTATCGGCCCCACGTTTCGGCACAAGTGTCGGGCTAAGGGAAGGTGACGCACGTCGAGAGTGCGCTTTTGCGGATCGGTTCCGGGGTGTGTACATTCGGGTGGCGTTATTGCGCGCCCCGGGGTCACCCCCTTCATCACCACCCCAGTCGGTCGTCTCTTTTCGTGAGCCAGGCGACGCTCGTACCACCACGAGCGGCCCGGGCGGAACACATTCAAACCGACATCGGAGGCGACCGTGCGAAGCGCCCTCTCTCAGGGTCAATCCCCCAACTCGTTTCGAGCTCTTCCGGTTTTCGTACTCGGCGCATGGACGAGCATCTCGGCGCTCGCGTGCTCCGGCGGGGCCAACGCTTCAGGCGAACCGCAAGCCGATGCGGGCTCTTCCAACGTCGCTCCGACCCCGGCCGGCAGCGCAGCTGACCCCACGGTCGACGCGAGCCCGCCGGGCGGAAAGAAGCGAGGAGGCAATGGCGGCACCCAGGGATCGGCGGCCGATTCGGGCGCGCCGAGCTCGCTGGGAGACGCCGGTGTGGGCGCGACAAGCTCGGACGCCGGGTATCCGGCGGGTTGGCTGTACACGAGCGGAGGCAAGATCTACGTTTCGAACGGGAGCGCGGCCGGCGCGCCGTGGATGGGCCGCGGCGCGAACATGGATGACATTTTCATGTGCGGATACGACGGCACGCTCTGGATGACCTCACCCGCTCAAGACCTCGAAACGATCGCCTCCGGCCTCGTCAGCGGTTGGAAGGCGAACTTCGTCCGCATTTCGCTCGCAATGGACAGCTATCCGACCGTGAGCAGCTGGATCAGCAGTCCCGCGCAATACAAAACGCCGATGACGAACGTGATCAATGCGATCGGGGCAAGACCGGGGGTCCACGTCTTGGTCACGCTCCGGAGCGACGCATCGATGATCGGCCAAGACATGACCGACGGCGATCCGGAGGCGACTGGGCTACCTTCGGACGCGGCGTCGACGCCGAACGCGGCTTCCTATCCGACGGGGACCGATGCGACATACATCGCGTTGGTCGATACGTTCGCGATGTCGAGTTTCGTCATGTTCGGGGTGACGAACGAACCGGGAGGGAACAAACTTTCGAACGAAGAGATCGCGGCCGCGATGGCGCACGCAGTCGGTGTGATTCGGGGCGAGGAAGACCGACTCGGGGCGCCTCATCACATCGTTTCGGTTCAAGGAAACGCGTGGACGAGCGACATCAGTTTCTATTCGAGCATGCCGATCGCCTACGACAATGTGGTCTACGAGATTCACGGCTATCCTCCGCCCGCAAGCTCGTACACGTACTCCAACATCCCGGTGATCATCGGTGAATACGGGAGCCTGACGAGCGCCACTTCGGCCAGCTTCTACGCCGACCTCGAGGCCAAGCAAATTCCCAATCTTGCCTGGGACTTCGATCCGTACAACGACTGTTCGCCCGACCTTCTCAACGTCACGGCAAGCGCGTCGAGTCTCACGCCGTCGTCGTGGGGGTCGATCGTGCAAGCCTACCTCTCGGCGCATTCGTCGCCGTAGCGTCCAGAGCGGGTACGGGCACGAGCGTGCGACGCGAGAAGCTCCTTTGGCTGATCATCGGGTACAAGCTGGGCAAGGGCGTTCTGTGGCTCGTGTTCGCCGCCGTGATCATGCTGGCGATGCGCTTCGGTCTCGAGGATCGACTACTCGGATTCGCCTCCGAGCTTCGGCATCACTCGCGGGCCTGGAGCTTGGAACTGGCAAGGCTCATCGTTCGCGCCGCCAGCCGGCGCGGTCTTTGGACGATCACGGTGGCGCTCATTGCGGACGGCTCGTTCAGCATCGTGGAAGGATGGGCCCTGCTGCACGGCCACTGGTGGGGTCCCTGGGTCGTCGTCGTGGGGACAGGTTCGCTCCTGCCATTCGAAGTCACGGCCCTAGCGCGCCACCCGAATTTCGTCCGCGCCGTTCTTCTGGTGCTCAACATCCTTATTGTCGCGTACCTGGCTCGCAAGGCCCTGCGGGATGGCCGCAGCGGGCGGCGTCATGAGCTACCCAAGTGAACGACCGAGGGCGCTGGCCCGCGGTGCGTCCGAGTGGGCTGGTACGCGCCGGACTCACGAGATGAACGGCACTTCGCCGGAGCCACCCCTTTCGTCGTCCCCCTAGAGTCCAAATCGGGTCGTTTCATTCGGAGAAAGACGTATTCGCAGGTGATCGCGAATGTCGCGCATCGGGTAGACTGGCCGTCTGATGGATGGGTGTCGTCCGAGAGCGGGGATCACCGTGGCGGCCGCAGTCGTGGCGGCTGCATTGGGCAGTCAGGCGGCGCATGCGCAGACGCGTCGGCCCGCCGCCGCGCCCCCGGCCAAGTCGCGTGCGACGGCGCAGACTGCCCCGAAAGAGCCGACCCGTACGCCGGATACCGCGGACACGGCGTCGGATCGCGTCACTGCGATCGCCGGCGCGGCGGCTGAGACGGACGCCGGAGTCGTCGAAGCCACGACCCTCGACGGAGGAACGCGCGTATTCAAATTCAGCGCGCTCGACATCGAAGGACGCCTGAGAAGCCCGCAGCTCGTGTATTTCCTGCGCCGAGTGCGCGCGGAGTTTGCGGCGGGTGATCTCGGGCACCGCAGCTTTCTCCGGGAGATGTCCGAGACGCGAAAGGAGTCGACTTTCTGATGGCGGCCGTCGCTGCTGAAGGACCCATGCTGCGCGTCGCAGCCACGTGGGGCACCACCATCCTCGGTGTGCGGCTGCTCGGCCAGGGGCTCGATTGTGAGCTGGGCGAGGGTCCTGGCGCGCTCGCGCCGATGCCCGACGGGCTGGCTGCTTGCGCCACTCCTCTTCGGGCCGTCGCCGGCGGGTGGGAGCTCGATGCGCGCGGGGCGATCAGCGGCAAGCTGGTTCTTCGCGGACGGGAAGAGAACGTGCAGAGCCTCGCTCACACGGGCGCGACCGTTCGCGTCGTGCCGGGCGATCACGGGCTCATTCAGTACGGGCTCTTCTCGATCTTCTTCCAGTACACGAGCGCCGCCGAGCCGATGCGGGGCCGCTTGCCCCTTGATCCGCTCGCCATCCTCGCCTTCTTCTCGAGCTTCGTCTTTCACTTCGGCATCATCGGTCTCCTGATCATCAACTGGACCCCGCCCGAATATCACCTACCGCCCGAGCTCGTCGCGGACTTTGCCAGCCAGTTTCATCTGAGTCGAGCTCTTGCCGAGTGGCAGCCCGCGCCGTCACCGAGCAAAGACGATAAGTCCGGCGGCGCCCAGGCGAAGGACATGGGGGCGAAGGATCCAAAGAAACAGGGCGGCGGGCAGAAGATCGCCGGCAGCGAGGGAAGAGCCGGATCGAACGGCAAGGAAGCGCACACCGAACTTCCAGGCGAGATCAAACCGGCGGCGACATATGGCGGCCTGAGCGAAGCATTGGCTGACACGGGAACCGAGATCAGAAAAGACTCTCAGCGAGATTCGAACCGTCGCCGATGCGCTGGGAGGGCTCAATTCGAGCAACGTCGTCCTCGGCAGCGGCCCGGGGACTGGCCTTCACGGGGCTGGCGCTGCAGGGGGCGGCGTAGGGGCCGGCGTCATGTTCGGCTCCGGGACGATCGCAACGGGCTGGGGTCCGGGCGCGGGCGGCGGATTCGGAGCAGGTTCTGGCGCGGGAGCAGGCCACGGCGGCGCATTCGGCAATCGGACGGGGGCGGGCGGCGCCAGTGGGCCCGGCGAGCACGGCGTCCAGGCTGTGAACGGAGCTGGGAGCGCGCATGGGGGGCTCACCGAGGAGCAAATCCGCCGGGTCGTCATGGCCCATCAAGGCGCACTCCGAGCGTGCTACGAGATCGAGGCGCAAAAGGACCCGACGCTCCGAGGCGGCGTGACGGCCTCGTGGACGATCGACCCGAGCGGCGCGGTGACGAGCGCGAACCTCGCCGTTTCCACGCTGCACAATGCGCGAGTCGAAGGATGCGTGCTGCGGCAGGTGCGCATGTGGCACTTCCCTTCCAGCGACGGCGTGTCGCAGCCGTCGTATCCGTTCATGTTCGGGATCGGGCGCTGAGCCCGCAGCCGCGGTGCGAAGTCTCTGCGCGAGCCACCCATTGCTGGTGCTCCAAACGGCTCTCGAACAAGCTCGCTTTCGAGGTGCGCTCGCCCGCGCGTGCGCCGCAGCCTGGTCAGCGGTTGCGACGCGAACGGTCGTTCGCCGTATGGATCTTCCCGCTCGAACGCGGTTCGTCACGATCGGCGGGGCGACGTTGGGGGGCTCGGGAAAGACTCCGCTCGCGATCGCCTGCGCAGCGGAGCTCGCAGCAAGAGGAGCGCGCGTGGCGCTCGTCGGCCACGCCTACCGCGCGAATCCGCGAAGGGCACGCCTGGTCCGCGCCGACGATGCGCTATGCGAAGTGGGGGACGAAGCGCTCGTCGCCGCCCGGGCGCTTGGACCGGCCGGGGTGTGCGTCGTCGTCGCGCCGAAGCGCTCCGAGGCGGTTTCATTTGCGGCACGCCATGCGGACGTTCTCGTGCTGGACGGAGTCGCCCAAACGGCCCCCGTGCGCGCCGCGCTCGCCTTGCTTGCCGTCGACGCCGACGAGCCATGGGGCCGAGGCGAGGCGGTCGCCCCGATGGGTGATCTGCGAGCTCCAAAGTCGGCACTCCTTCGCGCGTGCGACAGGGTCGTACCCATCGCCGACGGCGCCGAAGTCCGTGCCGAGAGCGCTCGTAGGTCCGACGGGGCGTTCGGAGCTTGGCGATGCGAAGCGGCATCCCGCGGTGTGTGGGTCGGAGAAACCCTCCGAACGTGGGAAGATATCGCTGGACTGCGTTTGGGCCTCGTCTGTGCAATCGCGCGTCCCGACCGGCTGATCCGCTTTCTGGCGAAGCGCGGCGTTTCGCTCCGAGCGCAAATTCGAGCCCGCGACCACGGCCCGGTCTCGGCGAGCGCGTTCGCGCGCGCGCTACGCACGACCCAACCCCATTCGGGGATTGATCTTTGGCTGGCGACTCAGAAATGCTTCCTGCATTTCGCGCAACTGATGCAAGAGAGAGACGGTGTGGGCAATGTGCTCCACGCGCCGGTCGCGGCGATCGAGCACGCGCTCGTGCTCGCACCCGCGCTGCTTCGGCGATTGGACTTCCTCGCAGCGCCTTGACGCGGGGATGTCGCGGGCAATAACCTCGAAGTATCATTCGGAAAAGCGACTGTCGGCCTCGCACCCTTCGAGGTGCCGCCGGTCGATGATGAGGCCTGGCGCGTGAGCGAGTCCGAGGAGAAAACTCGAGTCACAGCTGTCGTGGAGAAACCCCTGAGCGGCCCGGATGGGGCCCCGAAGGGGAACGACTGTTTGGTCGTTATCTACACGAAGGAACCGACCCTGCTCGGGCGTCGCTTCGTGCTGGAAGCGAGCCCCGTCCGAATCGGACGCGGTGTCGAGAATCACGTCGTCCTCGAGGGAGACAGCGTCTCGCGACGGCACGCGCACTTCGAGCAGCGCAGCGGCGCATGGTGGTGCGTCGACGACGGATCGACCAATGGGTCCTACGTGAACGACGAACAGATCATGCGGGAAGCGCGCATGAGCAACGGCGACCGGATCAAAATCGGACCGACGATTTTCAAGTTCTTGAGCGGACAAGACGTCGAGGCCCAATATCACGAAGAGATTTATCGCATGACCATCATCGATGGTCTGACGCAAGTGCACGTCAAACGATATCTCCTCGAGTCGCTCGACAAGGAGCTCATGCGCGCGCGGCGCCACGTGCGCGATCTCAGCTTCCTGATGCTCGACATCGACCACTTCAAGACCATCAACGACCGGCATGGCCACTTGGCCGGCGACTACGTCCTCAAAGAGGTCGCGCGGCTGATTCAGCAGCGGATCCGCCGCGATGAAGTCCTCGCGCGCTACGGTGGCGAGGAGTTCGCCATCATCCTGCCGGAGACCACGGGCGACGGCGGCAAGAAGCTCGCCGAGGGCCTGCGCGAGAAGATCGAAGAGAGCCGATTCATCTTCCAAAACGAGGTGATTCGCGTGACCATCTCCATCGGCGTCGCCATGCTCCTCGACAACGATCGGACGAGCCTGGATCTCATCAAAAGGGCCGACGAGAAGCTCTACGAGGCGAAGCGCGCCGGACGCAACCGGGTGGTCGATTAGCCAGCAATCGAGGCACGTGTTCAATTCGCGCACGAAAATCCCTTCCTCTTTCTGGTCGCCGCAAAAGAGAGCCGCGCTCCACGGGCACCTCCCCGGCGACGCGAAACGCCCGCGCCCCCTCCCCTCTTTGCCGGCGGGTGAGGACTGAGCGTGGGCCCCGGGCAAGAACTCCCAGATGTGCGAGTTCGACCACCCGGACCGCGCTCTCGCGCGCTCGCGGAGAGGCTCTCCGCCGTGGAGTGTCCGGGTGTGGACGCCCGGCGCGACGCGCGCGCTCGAGAGAGCGGAAGCGAGCAAGTTCCGATCGTCTACGCGCGCGCCGAGGGGTCGAACGTCGTCGACGCGGACGGAAACCGCTACGTCGACCTCGCTGCGGGGTTCGGCGCGCTGCTCCTGGGCCACTCGCCGGCCCGCGTCGCCGGGGCGGTGGACGAGCAGCTCGAGCGCCTCTGGCTCGCGCTCGGTGACGTCTATCCCTCAGACGCAAAGGTCGTTCTTTGCGAACTTCTCGCGAAGCTGTACCCGCGAGCCGGGGCTCGCGTAATGCTCGGTTCGAGCGGTGCGGACGCAGTGACGGCGGCGATCAAGACGGCCGCGCTGGCGACAGGCCGCGCCGGGATCGTCGCCTTCGAAGGGGGATACCACGGGCTCTCGTACGCTCCTCTCGCCGCGTGCGGATTGCGCGCGAGCTTTCGGGAGCCCTTCGCGCAGCAGCTGAATCCCTCCGTGACGTTCGCTCCGTTTCCCTCCGATGAAGCGACTCTGGATCACACGATGGCCGTCGTGTCGCGCGCCCTCGCGGATGGCCGCGCGGGTGCGGTGCTCGTGGAGCCCATTCTGGGCCGCGGCGGGTGTGTCGTACCGCCGTCCGCGCTCCTGCCGGCGCTCCGCAGAGCGTGCGACGAGGCGGGCGCGCTCCTTGTGTGCGACGAGATTTGGACGGGTCTCGGTCGGAGCGGCTCATGGCTCGCCAGCGTCGATGGCGGAGTTTTGCCGGACGTCGTGTGCCTCGGCAAGGGGCTCGGGGGGGGCCTTCCGATCAGCGCGTGCATCGGCAGCGACGAAGTGATGCGCCCGTGGGGTACGCGCGGCGGCGCGACCATCCATACGGCGACCCACTTTGGTGCGCCCATCGTTTGCGCCGCGGCCGTCGCCACGCTTGGTGCGATTGAAGACGCGCGACTCGCCGAGCGCGCCACCGCGGTAGGTGGGCGGTGGATGGCGGAGCTGCGCGACAGAGCCGGGGGCCGCGGGGTCACCGAGGTTCGCGGGCGGGGTCTCATGATTGGCGTCGCGCTCGAAGGGGGGGCGCGTCGGGCGTCGGGTGTGAGCCGAGCCTTGCTCGAAGACGGCTGGATCGTGCTCACCGGTGGCGCGGCGGGCGACGTGCTCACGCTCACGCCACCGCTCGACATCGACGAGCGGCTGCTCACCGCCTTTTCGAACGCGCTCGCCGATGCGCTAAGCGCATTGTCATGGAGTCCCTGAGTCCCTTCACCGAGAGCGACGCGCTCCACGCTCGCGTTCGGACGATGATTCGCGCGTTCGACGACGGGCGGCCGATGCCGGAACCGTTCGACGCGATCGCCGCCGATCTCGCACGCTTTCAGGCCGCCCACGTCCCTGGATACCGCCGGCTCTGCACGGCGCAGGGTGTCGAGCCAGGATCGATCGAGCTTGCTCGACAAGCACCGGCGGTTCCGACCGACGCCTTTCGCATGGGGGACGTTTTCGCCTTCGACGCACGCGTCGCCACTGCCACGTTCCGCACGAGCGGAACGACACTCGGCGCTCGGGGGGTGCACCGCATGCGGACAGTCCGTACATACGACGCCGCCGCCGTTTCGTTCGGGCGCGCGACGCTTTTCTCGGGGTTGCCCACACCTCTCGCCGTGCTGGTCGTGGGCCCCTCGGCCGACCAGGCCGCGGACTCTTCGCTGACTCATATGTGTGCTCTCTTCACCCGAAGATTCGGAGTGCCCCAACCGCCCGAGGACACGTTCTTCGTCCGCGACGGCGTGCTGGACGTCGACGCGCTTCGCGCTCGGATCGCCGGCCTTCCCCCGTCCCGTCCCGCAGTCGTCCTCGCGACGAGCTTTGCGCTCGTGCACCTCATCGACGCCGTCGGCCGGGACGTGCTCGCGCTGCCGTCGGGCAGCCGAGTCATGCAGACAGGCGGCTTCAAAGGAAAGTCGCGCGAGCTGGAGCGAGGTGAGCTCGAGGCGGCCGTCGAACGTGTGTTTGCCGTCGATCGTCACGCGGTCGTCTGCGAGTACGGGATGACCGAGCTCTCGAGCCAGTTCTGGGAGGCCGCGCCGGCGAGCGGCGAGCCGCGGGTATACGTCGAGCCACCATGGGCGCGAGTGGTTCCCGTGGACGGGCACAGCCTCGCGCCCATCCCCGATGGTGCGGTCGGGCTCGCCCGCATCGAGGATCTGGCCAACGTGGACAGCGCGTTCGCGGTCGTCACCCAGGATCGAGTGCGGCGCCGAGCCAACGGCTTCGAGCTTCTGGGGCGGACGCCGGGTGCCCCTCCGCGGGGCTGTTCCATCGCGCTCGAAGAGATGCTCTCGAACGGCCGAGGACCGGAGTGAACCGCAGCGTCGATGATCGCGCGGTCGCCCTGAAGCGGCTCCTCGCAGCGGCCCGCGTCGTTCACGGAGAGCGTTGCCGCATCGCTCCGCAGCTCGCCCGTACGACGGGGCTGAGTCCCGAAGGGGTGGAGCTCGGTTTTGCTTCGCTCGAGCTCGAGGCGACCGAGGCCGAGCTGCGAGCGTTGATCGCGCGAGCCGGCAGCGCCCGACACGTCCACGTCATTCTCAGCGCGAATGTGTTCGTCGCGCCCCTCCGCGCGCTCGCGATCGCACGCGCTGCCGCCGGCCGCGTCACGGTGCGCCCATCTCCGCGCGATCCCGTGCTCGTTCGCGCGATCGTCGATGCAACCGGAGACGACACGACTACGATCGTCGCCGACCGCGATGTCGCAAGTCTCGCAGCCGACGAGATCCACGTGTATGGGCGCGACGAGACAGTTGCGGCTGTGCGCGAGCGCGCTCGTCCGGGCGTCGCCGTGCGCGGGCACGGGGCCGGGATGGGAGTCGCGGTGATCACCGATGGGGCGGAGCTGGCGCCGGCGGCCGACTTGCTCGCCGCCGATGTCTTGCCGTTCGACCAGCGCGGCTGCCTCAGCCCCCGAGTCGCGTTCGTCGAGGGGGACGCAGACCGCGCTCTCTCGTTCGCTAGCCTCCTCGACGAACGCTTGCGCGATCACGGCAGGCGCGTTCCGCGCGGGATCCTCGGCGATGACGAAGCGAGCGAAGCGCGGCGTTGGCTCGATACGATGGCGTTCGCCGGGCGCGTGTGGACCGGAGATGGCCATGCGATCGCGCTCGGCAAGGCTGGGGCTCCGCTGGCAATCCCCCCGGCGGGGCGACACGTGTACGTCGCGCCAAGCGGCGGCCACTGGTCTTTGGGCCTCGGTCCGATCGCTCGGTTTGTCGTCGCTGTCGGCTCCGACGATCCGGCCCGGGTTCGAAACGATGTCCCCGGACATGTTCGAGTCTCGGAGCTCGGTCGGATGCAACGGCCCCCGCTGGACGGCCCGGTGGACGGGCGCGGGTTTTAGCGCGTCGCATCGGCGGTCGGACGATCGCCCGATCGAGTCTCGAGGAGCGAGTTCGGGGTTCGGGCGGAGCCCGAGGGACAACGCAGGTGCAATTTTTCGTTCTCAGGCCGTCGGCTGCCCCCTTCTCGCGAGGCTGGCTTGACGGGATCGAGCGGAGCATTCACGGTAGGACCGTATCCGAAAGTACCCACCGCGCGCGCGGTGCAGGTCAGCGACGGGAAAGCTCAATGCGATGCAAGCGACTGGGAATTGGCGTTTTCTTAGCGGTGGCGCTCGGGCCGATTGGGTGCAGCAGCAGTGCGAGTACGTCCCAGTCTGTCCCCGTACCGGGCGGGGGGTCGAGCGGCTCGGAACCATCGGGAGGCTCGTCGTCGAGTAGCGGGAGCGGAATGTCCCCCGGCAGCTCGTCGGGCGGCGCGATATCTCAAGGCGGCGGCCAGACCACGCCCTCGTCGGGCTCCTCCGGGAGCAGCGGCGGCGCCTCCGGGAGCAGCAGCGGCGCTTCCGCTGCGGGCAGCAGCGATGACGGCGGTGGGTCGCAGAACGGCGAGGCCGACAGCGGCGAGGGCGACACCGGCGGCAGTGGATTGACGAGCGATGACGCCTCACGCGGCGTCGGTGAGGGCGGCCAGCCGGATCAGAGCGCGCTTCCTGCGATCACCATTCATATGGCCGGCGATTCGACGATGAGCAACTACACGGCGGCGACGACCCAGGAGGGTTGGGGGCAAGAGTTCGGGCAATACTTCATCAGCAAGGTGACGATCGACAACCAGGCGCAGCCGGGCGCCAACATCCAGACTTTCTACGCCGGCAAGTGGAAGACATTGATCGCCAACGTCAAGGCGGGTGACTACGTGATGGCGGCGTTCGGCATCAACGACAGCGGGACAACTCACGGTCCGGTCTCCGTGCCGGACTTCACGACCGAGTTGGGCGTCATGGCGAGCGAAGTTGCCGCCAAGAATGCGACGTTCATCCCAACCACATCATCGCCGCTCCAAGTGTGGGTCAACGGCATGGAGACCAACATGCGTTTGCAGCCGTACGTCGATGCCACGATCGCGTTTGGAATGACCAAGGGGCTTCCGGTCGACGACCTCAATGCCCTCGGCGTCGCCTATTACAACATGATCGGCCAAACGGCCGCGGCCGCCCTCACATTCAACGGTGACAAAGCGCACTTCGACAAGGCCGGCGCGACCGAGATGGCTTCGCTTGCGTCGCAGGGTCTGGCGAAAGCCAACAGCCCTCTCGCCGCGTACTTGAAGTGACCGAGCCGCCGGCGACAACGCGGGCGAGAAGGCGCCTCCCCTAGACGGCCTTGTCGGGAATGATCTGCACCCGCCGCTGGGGCTCCTCGCCCATGCTCTCGGTTCGAACCCCCTTCATATCCCGGAGCGCCATGTGAACGATGCGTCGCTCCCGGGCGCTCATCGGATCGAACGTGATAACCTTGCCCTCTGTGGCCACGCGCTGGGCCAGGCGGCGCGCCATTTGCGCGAGCTGGTCCTCGTGCCGGGCGCGATACCCCTCGGCGTCGACAATCACGTGCCGTCGTGCGTCGCCCGGTCGAACGACGACGCGGGCAGTCAGATACTGAATCGCGTCGAGCACGTTCCCCTTTTTTCCGATGATGCGCCCGGCGTCGGGGCCTTCGATTTCGAGGCGAATTTCGTCGGGAGTCCCCTCGCCATCGTTCGGCGCGATGTTCACCTCGACGCCCATCTGCATCTTGCCCACGAGGGTCCGCACGAAGGCCAGTGCCTTCCGAGTCTGCTCGTCGAGCGTCGACTCATCGACGGTCGCTTCAGGCGACCGCCCTTTGTGTTCGAGATTCGATTCTTGCTCCTCAGACACGAGCCTTTCCCTTTCGCAGAGCGGGTGCGGCCGCACCCGCGTCACGCTTGTCCGGCGCTCCGGACGAGTCCCTCGTCACGACGATGTTGCCCTTGCCGGAATCTGCGGGTCCGCCTGCCCTGGGGAACAGCTTCTCCATGACGAGCTGCTGGGTAATCCCGAGCACACTGTTGGTCAGCATGTAAACGCCGAGCGCCGCGGGCAAAAAGAGCATCATCACGGTGAAGATGCCCGGCATCAGCCACGTCATCATCTTCTGCTGTACAGGATCCATTCCTTGCTGGGGCACGATTCGCTGTTGCACGATCATCGCCGCGCCGAGCACGAAGGGAAGGATGAAATACTTGTCGGGCGCCGACAGGTCGGCAAACCAGAGGAACCTCGTGTGGTAAAATTCGACCGCGGTTTGCAGCGTCGCGTACATGGCAAACCAGACGGGCATCTGCACGAGCGCGGGCACGCATCCGCCGAGCGGATTCACCTTGTGCTTGCGCCAGAGCTCCATCATCGCAACATTTTTTGCCTGAGCATCGTCCTTGAACTTGTCGTTCAGGGCGTCGATCTCGGGCTTTAGCTTGCGCATCGCGATGGTGCTCTGGATCTGCTTCCAGGTGAGCGGAAAAAGAAAGATCCGCAAGCATATCGTGACGACGATGATCGCGAGTCCCCAGTTGCCGAGGGTGACGTGATCGTGGATCCACGTGATGATCGCGACGAGATACTTGCCGACGAACGAAAATGTCCCGAGGTTGATGAGGTCCCCGAGCTTCGGCCATCCGCCGGCGGCCGCGGAGAGCACGTCTCGCTCCTTCGGCCCGAAGAAGGCGATCTGACGGTATGTCGCCGAATCGTTCGGCCCAAGCGTTCGAGAGGGATACTTCAAGCGCGCCTTGTAAACGTCGCCTGCCTCGTCGTCGTCCGGCTTCTGCCCGTCGCTGTACCATTGCTCGGCGAGAAGATCGCAGGAAGGCTTGTCACCGTTGCCTCCCGGCGCGGCCTCCATCGGTACGAGCGCCTGCGCGAAGTAATAGTTCGCGATGGCCGCGTACCGGTCCACGAGAGGCTCGGAGAACCACCCGGCCTTGAACTGGTCCGCGCCCTTGGCATAACGCTTCACGTCGCCACCGCGCGCGCACTCGAGGTTGGTCTGAAATGGCGAAACGCGCCCCAGCTTTCCCTTGACCTCGGCGTTCGTTCTGTACGCGAACACTTCGATCGAGGTCGTGTGCTTCTTCGGCGCGTTAGAAAGGTTGGTCAGTGTGGTCTCGACGTTGAGCTCGAAGGGGCGGCCCCCCGCCGTGATGTTCTTGACGATGCGGACCGAGTCGTCGCGATACGAAAACTCGCACCCTTTGTCCCCCCGGCGGGCCAGCTGCCACGCGAAACGATCATACTTCAGCTGATCGTCAGCGGTGACAGGAGCCCCCGGCTCGCGAAACAGCGTCCGCAGGTTGCGCCATCGCTCGATGTCCGGCGTCGTCGACATGTCGGCCGCGGCGCTGCTCGCGTATCGGGGGTCGGTCAGGCGAAACCGCGTGAGGCCCGCGCCGCGCGACGACAGATCCGCCACGAAGCGATTCCCGTGAATGGTGCAGGTCTCCCCTGGAGGCGCCAGAGGCACGGGCTTGCCCGGCTCGGCGTCGATCACGTCCGGAACGAATTCAGGAGCGTTGATGTACCTCTCGGCGGGGACGTCCTGCTGGTGTTCGGACGCCTTTCGCCCGTAAAACAGCCAGTATCCGCCGAGCACGATGGCGGCGATCAACAGCAAACGCCCAATCGAGTTGCGATCCATGGGTCCTCAGCCCGCCTCGTGTGCGTTCACTTGCGCTCGCGAACGCGCCGGAGGGGGAGGCGGGTCGTACCCGCCGGGGTGAAACGGGTGGCACTTACACAGGCGCACGACTGAAAGCAAGCCGCCCCGAATCAATCCATGGGTTCCAAGGCAGGTCGCTGCGTAGCGAGAGCACGAGGGCTCGAAGCGACACACGGGCCCAAGAAGCCTCGATAGAGTTTTCTGGTAGAGCGTCACGAGGAGGATAATGAGTCGAACGAGCATGCGGTCCGTCACGATCGGCTGGCGCCAGGATGGTCCGGGTCGGCGGCGCGCGCCAGCGCTTCCGCAGCGCGCTTGCGGAGGCGCAGCTCAACCGCGAGCCATTCCGCGCGCACCTGGGCAAGGCCCAACGCCGGAGCTCCTTCCCTCGCGATCACGATGAGATCGACTCCGTCCGGGAGGAGGGCGGGCCATTGGCGGAAACATTCTCGGCAGAGCCTTTTGACGCGGTTTCTATGCACCGCGCTCCCGATCTTGCGTGCGACCACCACCCCAAGTCGCGAAGCCCGAGGAGGAGGCGGCTGCGCGGCGACCAGCAACGTGAAGTGAGCCGTCCCGACGCGGCGGCCCTCACGCTGCTCGCGCGCGAACTCCGCGTGCCGGCGCAGCCTGCGCTCGCGCCCGAATTGGAGCGCCACTACTTCTTGTAAATCGACGGCACGAGGCGGACGCGCCCCTTGCGGCGGCGATTTTGAAGTACTTTTCGACCGCCACGCGTCGACATCCGGGCGCGGAAGCCGTGCGTGCGTGCCCGACGGATGTTGTGCGGCTGGTACGTGCGCTTCATGACGAGGGCAGGCAAGAGAGCATCTCGCTCGCCCTAGGTCAAGAGCCTTGGCGAAAGAGAGCTCGCTCCGACCAAAAAAAGGAAGAGCCTCGACGCACGGCGGGGGACAGCCGGCGACACCGCGGCACTGCGTCGCATGTGCGGTAGAGAGTGCGCTGGGGGCGGCCGAGAGCTCTTTGGATGAGGAGCTGAAGCGTTCTTCTGGCCAGGAGCCGGGGAGCAATGGTCTACTCTCTGATGGGCGTCATTTTCGGCCCTTCCTCGAAAGTGTCTCCACCACACGTACGGGTAGCGGGCAAGCGGCTCGGCCTCAAACGAGGCCGGTAGAGCTTCCGGAGCAAACGACGAATGGCTCGACTCGCAGGCTGTTCCAAATGGGCAGCCATGGCTTTGGCGGTCTCTGGCGTGCTGATTTCTCCGCGCGCTCTCCAGGCCCAGCAGCACACCTTTCACCTCGATCGACTCGAAGTCCCGGGAGCGCCGGACGATGGGCTCGTCCTCTTTCGTCCGGTGACACGCCCGGAGGCGATCTTTTATGCGCAGCTCGGCCTCGGGTTATCGATTGATCCACTTCGTATGGGCAATATCGGCATCAGCACCGCATCGAACACGGCGCGGCAGGTGCCGAACAACGTCATTACGTCACAGTTCTCCACGTATGTTTCTGCCGGCTTCGAAGTGCTCGACCGCGTAACCCTCGGCGCGACGTTCCCAGCGGCTTGGATCCAATCGGGCAACCAACCCGCCAGCGACAACTCCAGCACGACCACGTACTCGACCGGCGGGCCGGCGATTGGCGACACCCGAATCGACGTGCGGGGCGTGCTCTATCGAAGCGCAGACAGGTCGCGCGCCGTCGGGGCAGAGCTCGGGATCTGGGTGCCCACCGGAAACGCGTCGCCTTCCAATTTCGGCGGCGACGGCGCTGTGTCGGCGATGGTCATGGTCACAGGGGAGTTGGCGACGCACTGGAGCGTTCCGCTCGTCTTCGTCGCCAATACGGGCCCGGTGTTTCGGCCGGAAAACTCGATCAACAACCCGGCCGGACAGTTCGCGGGGGCCAAAGCGGGACTCGGCGTCTCCGACGAGTGGCGCTTGGCGATCGGCGCTTTTCTTCCGCTCGCCAACGAAAAGTATCGACTTGGAGCGACCATCTTCGGGCAAACCGGAATCAAGAACGACAATGTCGTCGGCAACACGATTTTCAGTAGCCAGAACACGCCGGTCGAATGGAACGTGGAGGCGCGCATCAACAAGCTCTCCTTTCTCGGCGATCGCTGGTACATCGGCGCCGGCGCGGGCACGCTCATCCTCGACGGCTATGGCGCGCCGGACCTCCGAGTCGTCGCGCTCATCGGCACCTACGTTCCCATCGAAGACCGCGACCCGAACTCGGCCGACGCGCACATAAAGGTCCACACGCACATCGTGGACTCCCTCAAGGACACCGATGGAGACGGCATTCCCGACGAAATCGACGCATGTCCGACAGAGCCCGAAGACCACAAGGACCCGGATCCGGGCGACGGTTGTCCCGCGCCCGTCGATCGAGACGGCGACGGCATCCCCGACCTTTACGACAAATGCCCGGATCAGCCCGAAGACAAGGACGGCATCGACGATTACGACGGTTGTCCGGAAGACGACGCGGATAGCGACGGTATCCCCGACGCAAAGGACGCGTGCCCGAAAGAGCCGGGGCAAGCCGACCCCGACCCGAAGAAGAACGGATGCCCGCGGTTCATCCACCTCGAGGGCGGCGTCGTGCGCGTGCTGCAGCAGGTGCACTTCGCTACCGGCTCCGCGACGATTCTGCCGGACAGCTTCCCCATGCTCATGGAGATCGCACAGCTTCTCAAGGCGAATCCGACGATCAAGAAGATGCGGGTCGAGGGCCACACCGACAGCCACGGTGGGGCGGATTTCAACCTCGACTTGTCGAAACGGCGAGCCGCGAGCGTGCGAACGTGGCTGGTCGAGCACGGGATCGACACGGACCGACTCGAGAGCGAGGGATACGGTCTGACGCGCCCGCTCCAGACGAACGACACCGACGAGGGGCGCGCGGCAAACCGTCGCGTCGAGTTCAAGATCACCGACGAGGACAAAGGCGGTCCGCCTCCGCCGCCTCAAAGGCGTTCACCACTGCCTCCGTCCCCAGCGCCGGCCGTCACGGAGAAGAGGGTCCCTGTCTCCGCGGATTGACCGGCGCGAAGGCGCGCATGACTTGACCGCGCGGAGCTCCAGCGCTACGCATTTCGAGACCATGGTTGCCGTGTCGTGTCGACCCATGTCGGTGGCTTCGGTGCGCGAAGCTTGGCGTTCTCGCGGAAGTCGCGCCTGGCGAACGAACAGTCGTCGCACGCCCCCGATGAAGGCGCAGACGCCCGCAATTAAGAATTGGGCCCGGAAGGCCCTCCCCTAGGCGAGTTTCTCAGCGCGATCGCGCAGCGAAGGCCGCCCGGGGCAGACCCGAGGCGGCCTTCGTCGTTTTCAGGCTCCAGTCGAGAATCGAGCGTGCGCCGTCCGGCGCGGGGCATGGCTGGCGCCGAGTTTTGTCAAAGCGCAAGAGCGGGCGGTGAAAATCATGTGGCTGTCAAAGGCGATTATTCACTTGCGGGTCGACGACGCGCTGCGGGCGGCTGCCTTCTACGAGGCGCTGCTCGACTCGCCACCAACCCGTCGGAGTGCGCAGTCGGCGGTGTTCGACCTCGATTCGCCGCCCCTGGTCCTCACGATCCTCGAGCGCCCCCTCGCACGCCGGTCGAAGCCTCCGAGCGGCGTCCCGGTCGGCCAGCCCGGGTTTTCCGAAGAGGGCGACTCGGTGCGCGCCGGGGGCGCGTTCGAGATGCCGCCGGCACCGCGCGTCGGCGTGCGCAGGGCCCTCGTGCTGCGGGAACCAAAGCAAATCGGCGACGTCGCCATCCGTCTGCGGCGCACCGGGGCGCGCCTATGGATCGAGGACCAAGGAATCGAGGCGCACGACCCCGACGGAAATGCGTGGCGCGTGCGCTGTGTCCCCGCTGCGCAAGGCCGCGCGGTCGTGACGGATCCGGAGGACTCGCGACGAGGCAGACGGCGATGAAAGGGACCGAGCGAACTGCCTTCGGCGTTCTTCTTTCGATCAGCTTTTGTCATTTGAACAATGACATGTTGCAGTCGCTTCTAGCCGCCGTGTACCCCGCGCTGAAGGCTGAGTTCAGCCTCACTTTTGCGCAGATCGGCCTCGTCACGCTCGCCTACCAGCTCACCGCGTCCCTCCTTCAGCCCTTGGTCGGCCTCTTGGCCGATCGGCGACCCACGCCGTTCTCGCTGCCGGTTGGAACCGTGTTCACCTTCACGGGCTTGCTGGTGCTCTCGGGCTCGCGTGGCTACGCCGCCCTATTGACGGGTGCGTGCGTCCTCGGAGTGGGCTCTTCCGTGTTCCACCCGGAGGCATCACGGGTTGCGCGGATGGCGGCGGGCCGAAGACCCGGCCTCGCGCAGTCGTTCTTTCAAGTGGGCGGCAACGTCGGGGCTGCCCTCGGGCCGCTGGGCGCGGCTCTCGTTGTGGCGCGATGGGGAAGGCAGGCGGTGGGCGCATTCTCCCCGCTCGCGCTGGTGTCCACAGCGGTCCTTTGCGGCGTGGGCTTCTGGTACAAGCGGCACGGGCTGACGCGTCTCACAGCGATCCGGTCGCCGCGACGTCCGCCGTCATGGCGTGGGCCACAGCCGCGGGCGCAAGTGCGCGGCTCGATCGCCGTGCTAATGACGCTCATCTTCTCGAAGTTCGTCTATCTCGCGAGCTTTACGACTTACTACACCTTTTATCTCATGCACCACTTCGGCATTTCGATGGCGAGCGCGCAAGTGCACCTCTTCGCCCTCTTTGTCGCCGTGGCCGCTGGAACGCTCGTCGGCGGCCCGCTCGGCGACCGCTTCGGCCGCAAATCGATCATCAGCTTTTCAATACTCGGTGTGTTACCCTTCAGTTTGGCGCTGCCGTATGCCGGGCTGCCTTTTACCGGAGTCCTGAGCGTGGTGATTGGCTTCGTTCTCGCGTCCGCATTTCCGGCGATCGTAGTGTACGGTCAAGAACTCATCCCGAACCGAGTCGGCGCGGTCGCCGGGCTCTTTTATGGACTCTCGTTCGGCGCCGCCGGTTTGGGAGCGGCGCTCTTGGGCGGGGTCGCGGACGCAAGGGGCATCGAGAACGTGTACCGATTGGTCGCATTCCTGCCTGCGCTCGGTGTCCTCGCGCCGCTGCTCCCCAGCCTGGGCAGCTCTTCGACTTCGTCATGATGCGCCGAGCGGTTTCGTCGATCGTCGACGCGAGCGGCCGTCGTCCGGGCGTCGTTCTCGCGCTCGCATTTTGCACGCTGCTGGTCACTTGGCACTTCGCGCTCAAAGTCCTCGTCAACCCACACACGGATCTGCGCGAGCTCCTACCCCGCGACAGCCCCGGGCTCAAAGCCTTCGAACACCAGCTCGGCCGCGTCGGGGGCGGCGCGGCCCTGCTCGTCATCGCCGAGTCGCCGGACAAGACCGCGAACGAGCGGTTCGTCGACGACTTGACCGTTCGCCTGCGCGCGATGATCGCCGAGCAGAAGCGCGGCGGACCGCAGCTCATCGCCTATGTGGAAGACGGTGCAAAGGACGTTCGCGAGTTCTACGAGCGGAACAAATGGCTCTATGCAGATCGCTCGGATCTCGAGAGCGCCTACGATACCCTCGACTTCCAGATCGCCGTGCGCAGCGGGCTCGTGAGCGATCTCGGCGACGACGACGGCGACCGAGGAGGCAGCGGGGCCGACAGTTCGGCCAGGAAGCCCGCGCTGGGCCTCGACGCCTACCGCGACCGCTGGAAGGCGAAAGCCGCGGAGCATTCGAGCTTCACGAGCGACTATTTCGAAAGCCCCGACGCGACCGGAATCGGCCTTCGCATCATGTCCCTCACGACCGGTATGGGGGACTCCGGCGGCGACCTCTTGCTCGCCCGCGTGGGGAAGCTCGTCGCCGACATGAACGTAGCCTCGTACCACCCGGGCATGCGAGTCGGGTTTGCGGGTGAGATTGCAGCCGCATCCGCGGAAAAGACTTCCGTGGTGACTCAGGCGGCATGGGCGACCGGGATCGCGTTGGCGCTCATCGCGGCGGGGGTCGTCTGGTTTTACCGATCCGTCTCTGCGCTCGTGGTCATCGGTCTGCCGGCGTTCCTCGGCGTGGGCGCGGCCTACGCGTTTGCGTACTGGCGCTTCGGCTACGTCAATACGACTGGGATGTTCCTCGGGGCGATCATCCTCGGCAATGGCATCAATTACCCCATCGTCCTTCTCTCGCGTTACAAGGAGTTTCGCGCCCGTGGTCAAGGCGCGGCCGACGCGAGGCGTGACGCCGTATCGAGCGCGCTCCGCGCAGAGCTGGTCGGATCGTGCGTCGCGTCGATCGCGTACGGTTCGCTCTCGATCACCCACTTTCGCGGATTCAGCCAGTTCGGCTGGATCGGATTCGTAGGTATGCTCCTCGTATGGGTGTCGATGATTCCGTGCGTGCCCGCGCTGATCGTCGTCATCGAAGCGATCCAGCCCCGGCTCCCGCGGTGGCTTCGCGACCGGCCGCCGGGCGTCGCCTCGCGAAACACCGTCATGTCGGCGATTGCACGCGCGACCGCGAGCCATCCGTGGGCCTTCATCGGTGGCGCGCTGGTGTTGACCAGTGCTGCCGCGTGGAAGATCCCCGCGTTTCTGCGCGACCCGTGGGAATACGATTTTGACCGCCTCGGCTCGAGGTCAAGCAAGCACGGGGGCGCGGGAGACTGGTCGGTCAAGGCCGAAAAGATCTTCGGCGGAAAGATGAACGTGGCCGGGGCGCTCATGCTCGCCGATACGGCGGAGCAAGTGCCGGCGCTCAAAGCTCAAATCCTGCTGAACGACGCGTCCGACCCGAAAGGATCACTCATCGCGGAGATCTCCACGGTGTGGGATCTTCTTCCGGGATCGGTCCAGGAGCAAAATCAAAAGCTCGCAATCCTCGACCGGATTCGAGACCGGCTCACCCCCGCCGTGCTCGACGGGCTTCCCGAAGACGAGCGGATGCGGGTCCTCGAGCTTCGCCCCCCGGACACGCTCCGGGTGCTCGGCCCCGGAGACTTGCCGGTGCTCCTCCGGCGGCGCTTCGAGGAGAACGACGGCCGCATCGGAACGGTTTTTTACGTAAAGTACAAGAACGACGTCGTCTTCTCGGACGGGCACAATTTGCTGCGTATGGCCAAGGCGACCGACAACGTGCGGCTGCCGGACGGCAGCGTCGTGCAGACGGCGAGTCGCTCCACCGTGTTCGCCGAGATGATCCGCTCCATGGAGGTCGACGGGCCGCGCGCCACGGTCGCGTCCCTCATCGCGGTGACCGTCGTCGTGCTGATCGCCACCCACGACATACGGGGCGCGCTTTCGGTTCTCACGGCGCTGATCATGGGGGTGACGTGGCTCGTGGGTGCGGCGGCGTGGACCGGTGAAAAGCTCAACTACGTGAACTTCATCACGCTGCCGATAACGTTCGGGATAGGCTGCGAATACCCGTTCAACGTCTACGATCGCTCGCGCCTGATGAAGGGGGACGTCGCGGCCGGGTTGGTGCGAGTTGGAGGGGCGGTCGCGCTATGCAGCTTCACGACTATCGTCGGATATAGCTCGATGCTCTTCGCGGACTTTCAGGCGCTGGAATCGTTCGGGCGGCTCGCCGTATGCGGTGAGGCAGCCTGCCTGAGCGGAGCTCTTCTGATGCTACCGGCGCTCTTGCAGGGCGTGTGGGGCGGTGAGGCCGCACGGGCAGAAGCCGTGACGCCCGAAGCGGGTCGGTGAGCGTCCGGCGGCCGATCGATTCATCGCTCGAGCTCGCGCAATAGTTCCCCGTACGCTCCGAGCACCTGGTGAAAATGCTGTTCCACGGTGCGCACGCGCGCGGCGGCGTCGAGCGCGCGAATGCGTCGGTCCGGCCCGCGGTTCAAGATTGACTCGATGGCGGCCGCGCATGCTACCGGATCGAGACTGCGATAGGTTTCGGAGCAAGAGGATTCCGCGTGCTCGGCGGCGCCCCCGGCGTCGGGCACAACGATCGGAAGTCCGCACGCGACCGCTTCCGCAATTCCGATACCGAATGTCTCGTACGGCGCGCCGTGGACGAGAACGTCGGCGCTTGCAAGCGCGGTCGCTAGCCGACCGCGGTCCGTTTCGAACCCCGCGAAGCGAACGCCGCTCGATGCGCTGCTCTCGAGGGCCACGCGCTCGGGTCCGTCGCCGAAGAGCACGAGGACGGCTTTCCGGCGCGTGCGAACGCGAGCGAAGGCTTCGAGCACCACGTCCCACCGCTTTTCCATCGCGAACCGGCCCACGCCCACGAGGAGGGTGGCGCCCTCGTGCTCGTCGCCGAGCCACTTGCGACGCCAGTCGTTTGCGCGGGCCGCAGGACGGAAGGTGCGGGTGTCCACCCCGAACGGCGCGTGAATGACACGTGGCACGCCCGCGGCTCGGAGCTGCTCGGCTTGCGCGCGACCCGCGGCGAAGGTGGCGTCGAACGGCGCAAGGAGCGCGCGCACGCCGCGCCAGAGCAATTTGGCCGCTGCGCGGGCCGCGTCCTCACCGAAGTGCTTGGTGAGCGCGGGCTCGATGTAAACGCCGACATGGTCGGAGTGCCAAAACGCGGTGTGCAACCGCGCAGAGCCGCGCCCGCATGCCGCCACCGCTGCCGTGGCAAGATAGGGGGAATGCGCCTCCAGCACGTCTGGACGCTCGGACCGAACGCGCTGCCTAATGCGGTCGACGCGATGGAGCAGATGATACGTGCGATCGTATGGGAGGGTGGGCCCCGAATACCGAATGAGTCGCGATCGACCGCCGGAGTTCGCCTCGCTGCAGATCAACGCCTCATCATCGCGCGGACCGGGAGCGATGACGCAGTGGCGGCAGTGATGCTCGGACAGAAAGCGACCGCGGTTGGTCAAATGGCTTCGAATGCCGCCGCCCCGCTCCGAATAAAACTCGGTGATGTCGACGATCTTGAGGCCGGCCTTCTCGTCGCGCCGCGCTTGGGCCGAGGCAGAAGACGATACCGACCGAGGCCGCGACATGACGGGCGGATCGCCCGCCGCGTCGGCGACGGGTGCAATGGATGCGTCTGGGAGAGTCGCACGACGAACGTTCACTGTATTGCCGATGGTGCTCGCAGAATCCTCTAAGCCCAACACGACTCGTACGCAAAGTACGCCGCTTCAGCCGAAAAGGCACGGGCAGGTCCTTGCTGACCCCTCATTTCGAGCTTCTCCGAACCGTAGCGGCCGGCGATTTCCGCAGTATTTCGACTCGACCGAAGTCTCTCCTGAACGACGCGCACAGTGCGCGATGCCACCCGCCATCGTGACTCATTCTTCGCTCGCCGATGCGGCGTGGTAGGCGACAGTGTACGCGAGCGAGCTCCGCTCCCACCGACACGGACCTCACCGCGGGCAGGGTACGCCGCGAGGATCGCACACGCCCGGCGCCCTGGCTGTGCTAATGCCGCCACCGAAACCGGGAACACGGGCGACGTTTGTTGACTCGACGGGTTCCACGGCGCTCTTCTCGCGGCAAGGGAGACTTCACCATGGCGAAATCGAATACGTCGAAGAAAAAACCTCTTTCGAAGAGCGAGATCCTTCAGGCCGTGACAGACGCAATCGGTGAAGAAATCTCCCGCAAGCAGGTCAAACAAGTGGTGGAGAGTCTGGTGGACCTGGGTCATCGGGAGCTCAAGAAGAACGGCGTCTTCGTCTTACCCGGCTTTGCAAAGTTCGTGGTCGTGAGAAAGCCGGCGCGTCCGGCGCGGGAGGGAGTCAATCCCTTCACCAAGGAGAAGCAGATGTTCGCCGCAAAGCCCGCCAGCAAAGGGGTGCGCGCGCGACCGGTCAAGGCAGTCAAGGACGCGGTCCTTTAGCCGTCGGAGACCCGCTACCTCCATGCTGACTTTGGAACTCGACGACGACGAGTTGCCCGATAGCGTCGAAGTTCACGACGACGGTCGGGTGACGGGCGTCAAGGCCCAGAAGGGCGACCCGGTCTACGAATCCTGGTCGGAGTTTTGTGAAGAATACGATGTCGATCCAGGGGATCTGCTCGAGGAGGTCATCGACCAAATCGATCCGGGCGTCGTCGCCGAGGTCGACGCCCGCAACATCGACGAGCCGGACGATTTCCTGAAGGCCTGCGCTCGCCTGACGAAGGACGAAGACTAGTGCAGCGCCGTCGAGATGGCATTAATCCAGTGGACGGCGCTGCACTAGTCTTTCTGCCGCGCTGAGCCGCTTGCAAGGTCGTGATTCGCCCCTCGACGTCGGTGCTCGTATTGCCCACGCTGTCCGGCGGGCCCGATGCGTCTTGCCCCGCTGCTCGCACTTGTAGCCGCGCCGTTCGTCCCGGCGCTCGCTCGGGCTGCGCCGTCTGTGTGGGTGATCGATGACGGAGAGAAGATCCGTCGAGACGCGACGACAACTCCGTTCGAGCAGGGACTGGAAAACCCGATATGGCGCCCGGGCGAGACCGTTCGCCTGTTCGCGCTGAGAAACGAATCGGTCGCCCTCCAAGTGGTCGTCGAGGCCGATGAGGCGCCGCTCCGCGCGGCCACGGTGACGCTTACGGCTCTCGACGGCCCGGACGGTGCGACGATCGCCGAGGACGAAGCGGGCCCTCCCGGCGCGATGCTGCGACCCATTGAACGCTTCGTGGAACACTTCGTCGTCGTGCGTCGAGCGTCCGGCGGACGCACCCCCGGCGAGTCCCTCGGCTGGGAGAAGGGTGCCGGGCCGCGCCCGGGGACGTGGGTCGGCCCGGTCCCCGACGCGCTCGTCCCCGTGGAGATCGCTTCGCGGTCGGGCGACTATCCGATGCGAATCCGAGCGAACACGAACGGCATCGTGTGGATCGATCTCAACGTTCGCAGCGACGAGCTGCCGGGGCCCTACCGCGGGGTGCTCGAGGTGCGCGATGGGGGTCGGACCCTTGCCACGATTCCGGTGGAGCTCGATGTCGCCGACGCTCGCTTGCCCGACCGCACGGCGGCGGCAGCGATGCTCTTCTACGACCCGGAAGAGTTGGCCAAGCGCGTAGGGCCCGACGCCGAGACGCAGCTCTGGCGGCTCCTGCACGCCCACCGAATCGCTCCGCTCCATGACGCGACGTCTCCAGAGGACGTCAGCCGACAGCGCGATGCGCTCGACGGCTCGCTCTACACGCCGGCTCGCGGGTACGACGGGCCAGCGGCGGGCTTGGGGGACGGCGTGCTCAGTATCGGGGCCTATGGGGCGCTCGGGCCGCCAGACGACCTCGCGCTGGCGCGTGCGGCCGCGGTTGCGGACGCGATCGCCGGCGCGAATCTGTTCGATTCGACAGAAGTCTTCCTTTACGCGGCCGACGAGCAGTGTGCGAGCCCATGGGGCGCAGGTTGGCGCTCGCGCCTGAGCGGCGCCGAGGACCGGAACGCACGACGCGTTCGTGTCGGATGGACATGCTCCGATGACCCGGCGTCGCAGCCAGTCGACATCGCCATCGTTGCGGCGTCATCCGACATCGCGCCGGGCCGGTCTCGGCGCGATCGAGGCAAGAGCGTGTGGGTGTACAACGGCGTATCCCCGCACACCGGAACGTTCCTGCTGGATGCAGATGCGGTGTCGCCGCGCGTGAATGGCTGGCTCGGTGCGACCTACGGAGTCCCGTGGTGGTTTTATTGGGAGGGGACATATTGGTATGGGCAAAAGGGCGCGGCGCCGATCGACCCATTCGTCGAACCCGAGTCGCTCCACAACCGAGACGGAGACTGGGCGAACGGCGACGGAGTCCTCCTCTATCCGGGCCAACAGCTCGACCGATTCCAGGAGGACTCCTTCGGATTCGAGGGTGTGTTTGCGTCCATTCGACTGAAGAATTGGCGTCGCGGCATCGAAGACGCCGGCTACGTAGAGCTTGCACGCGCGTGTGACGCGACGGCCACCGACGCGGTGACCCGTTCGTTGATTCCAAGGGCATTCGCGGAGGCCCCTCCCGGCAGCCCCCCGAGTTGGAGCGCGCGGGGCGCACCGTTCTTCGAGGCCAGGCGAGCGCTCCTGGCGATCGCCCTCGGGCGCGCCAGGACGCCCGAAAACGCGCGTAGGCCGCAGAGTCGAACCGGCCGCCAGGGTGGAATTTGGTGCGCGCTCGAGGCCGGAGGCGTCGCGGTCACGCTCGCTCTTGCGACGCGGCGGCTGATGCGTAGCGCGCGGCGCGCTCGCCGGCGGACAGGCTAATGCACCGCCGTTTGGTCCCATCGACCCCGGTGCGCTAGTGAAGCGCCGTCGGCACTGACGGGGCAAGTCGTTCCTGGGCCGTCAAGCGGCGCCGTGCACAACCGCGGGCCACAGCTTTCGGAAGCCGACCGCCACCACCCTTCCGTCGCGCGACACAATGATGGCGCCGTAGCGACATTTCTCCACGATGCACCCTTCGGCCACTTCGGTCCCTCGCTCCCAACGCACGCGCTCGCCCTCGACGAGCGAGGTGAACAAGCGCATCTCCCCGGCGACACGAAGGAGCGCGTGCGGCACGGAGCCCGGGCATGGCGTCACGGCATGAAGGCGTGCCCGCCGCGCGATTCCGTCCTCGAACCAGACGTCGCAGTGGCGTTCGGTGGCCCAGAGAAGGACGCCTCGCGTCCGTGTGGCGCCTCGTAGCCGCACTTGTACGAGCGACCCCGGCGCGCGCTGGGAGGGAGTGGTCGCGCGCCCTCCCAGCCTGCGCCGGGCCACTTCGATGGAAGGTCGTTCGGGCGCCGGCTTGCCCGAAGCGGCGGCGAGCCCTTCTGCGTCTGCGATGGATGGCTTGCGTCCGGTCGACATCGTTGTTTCCTACCGCCTTCGGCGTGCGTCGCTATGCTTGGCCCCATGCTCCGGCGCGCGTTTGGCCAGGTGGGGGAGGTCCCGGTCATCGGACAGGGGACTTGGAAGATGGAGCGCGATGATCGCACTCAGGCGATCGCGGCGCTGCGCCGGGGTCTTGATCTCGGACTGGCGCACGTCGACACGGCGGAGCTTTACGGATCGGGCGTCGTCGAAGAGCTTGTCGGCGAGGCGATCGCGGGACGCCGGGACGAACTGTTCCTCGTGTCGAAGGTTGTTCCAGAGCACGCGACATATGAAGGCACGCTCCGCGCCTGTGACAAGAGCCTGCGCCGGCTACGCACCGACCGTCTCGACTGTTATCTGCTTCATTGGCCCGGCCGGCATCCCTTGGCCGAGACGATCCGCGCGTTCGAGCAGCTTCGGCGCGACAAAAAAATTCTGTCCTGGGGAGTGAGCAACTTCGATGTCGCCGAGCTCGACGCGGCGCTCGAGATCGCCGGGCCGGGTCGCATCGCCTGCAATCAGGTTCTTTATCATTTGAACGAACGCAGCGTCGAGCGAGCGGTGCTTCCGTGGTGCGCGAAGCACGGCGTCGCGCTCGTCGCGTACAGCCCGCTCGGCGCGGGGAGCTTTCCTTCGGAGCGTACGGCGCGCGGGCGGCTGCTCGCCGAAGTGGCGCGCGCGCGAGGCGCGACGCCACGGCAGGTGGCGCTCGCCTTCCTTCTGCGACACCCGGCCGTCCTCACCATCCCGAAGGCAGCGCGCGTGGCGCACGTCGAAGAGATCGCCGGCGCGGCCGACCTCGTTCTCGCCGACGACGAAGTACGGCGGATTGAAGTGGCGTTTCCTCGTGCAGACTCAGGCTCGCTTCCGATGGGTTAGCGCGCGCTTGGGCGACACTTGCCCGTGGGCGGCCGCGACTCGATCGGTCAGGTCGTTCCAGTCGACGCCTCGGACGTCGAGGCGTATCCCGAGATAGCCGCGAGCCCCGACATACGCGGGGAGAAAGAACCGCTTTGGATCCTCGGCGATTCGCCGCGCGTGCTCGCGCTTGTCGCCCTTGACGCATGCGGCAACGCTGCCGCTGCCATGATGGTTGTCGAGGAAGTAGGCAAAGACCTTGTTTTTGACGCGATAGGTCGCGTGGCGGGCGTCGCGTTCGCACGTCGCATCCGGCAATGCCAGACAGATTTTCGTCAGCCGCTCGAGAGCCCTGCGCGCGACCTCGGGGTCCGTGGTGACCCGAGGTGACGGCGACGGAAGGGGTTTCTCGGCCGGTACTAGCCCTCCGCGCACGAGCCGCGGCGGGGCGACCGAGGTCCAGGCGTGCTCAACCAAGATCGAAAGCTCGATCCAGTCCGCGACATCGGGGCTCACGACCACGCCGACCCATCCTTTGACGCCCACGTACGGCGGCACGAAGAACCGCGCCGGACTGTCGCCCACGAGGCGCCGCTGCTCCTCCAGCGAGGACTTGCACCACACCGCGAGACGCCCGTCTCCGTGGTGATCATCGACGAACATGAGAAAGAGCTTGCCGCGCACGTGAAACGACGGCGCTCCGTGCGAAAGCTTCTCCTCGGCCGACGGAAAACGAAGGCAGATCTCCCGCACCCGGGCGTACGCAGCATCGGAGGCAATGGGTGAAGCCCGCATTCTCGAAAAAGAGTACGCCTGTCTCGCGTCGATTCAGAATCCGAGCTGCGCCCCGAGCTCGGGCGAAAAGCCCAGGAGAGGAGATGTGGCCGACCCGCCCATTCCGCTGAGCGCGGCCTGGCCTTTGATGACCGCACTGAGGGCGATGTTCTTTCCGACGAGAAAGCGCGCTCCCGCTCCGACGGCTCCAAAAAGTGGACCCGCGGTCAGCCACGCGTTTTCGTTCTTTGGTTTCGAACCGAGCAGCGCGACCTCCACGCCGATGTTCGCGTCGAACTCGCTCAGCCCGACAGCCGCGAGGACCAGGGGCGCGATCGGGCTGAGAATGGCGTCTTTCCCGAACAAGTACGTGACGCGTGCCTCGATGTGGATCGGCGGGAAGGCGGGTCCCGGGGCGGACGCTGGGTCGGTGTTGAGCACGTAGCCGAGACGCGCCCCGAGCAAGATGTTCGTCGTGAGCGCGTAGTCCAAGCTCGCCAGCAGCCGGATGTTCGAAAGAAGAAGGCCGCCGCCGACCGAATCGCCGTCGTTCGGCCCCTGAAGAATGTTGTTGTTCACAGTCTTGCCGCCGGTGCCCGGGAAGTTCGCCGAAGTGGAGGGGTCGACGCACTCGTACCCAGCGGTGTTGCCGGGGGCCGTCCCGCTCCCGTTGAGGAGGCACGCGTTGTCCGCTTGGGGCAGCGACATCACGTCGAGGCCGACCGCCAGGCCGATCCAGAATCCGTCGAAACTTGGGTCCGCTCGACTTCTTCGAGGCTTCGCCCTTGCACTTGCTGTCCGAGCATGTGCCGCTCGAGCACTCGTCGTCGCTTTCACACGCTTCGTCGGCGCCCTTCTTTGGCGAGGCGCACTTGTCATCCGAACACGAACCGCTCGTGCACTCGCTGTCCTTCGAACAGTCTTCGCCGTCCCCCTTTTTCTCGGCGCATGCACCATCGGTGCACAGCCCGCTCTCGCAGTCGCTGTTCTTTTTGCACTCTTCGCCGCCGCCCTTTTTCTGAATGTGGCACCCGGGGAAGTCTGGCGGGCAGTCGCTTCCGCCGACGTTCTCGGCGCACTGCTTGGGTGGCTCCTGCCCTGGAAGGCTCGGGCCGGCGCCGGCGAGCTGCGCCTTGACCGGGACGCTATAGGGGCGGGTTCGGCTGCCGGAGCTCGCGACCGGATCGTCCGAGGTGCCGTAACCCTGGATGTAGTACTGGACCACGCCCTCCCCGACGTCTTTGCACGGTATGAGCCCTCCATAGCCGGTCTCGATTTTGCGGAGCTCGATCGGCTTCCAGTCGGTCATCCCCGGGCCGCGGTACTTGACCACCACGCGAAGCAGCTTCTCGGTCCCGACGTACTCGGCGTAGACGGGAATCGGCGTGCGAATCAACTGAGCGGCGGCGGGAACATGGGCAAAGTCTCCGGCGGGCGCCGCGCCAGCCCCCTCCGCCGGGGGCCTCGGCTCCCCTTCGTTGGCGGCGCCGGCCGCCGGCGAGCCGCCCCTTTTCTTCGCTTCACTCCAAAACCCTTCGAGCGTCGGGCTCTTGTACGACGGGTCGAGATCGAGCGAAGGATCGAAGCCGAGCGCCTTCACGAACGCCGCCCGACCGTCCTCGATTGAGCCGCTCAGGATCAGCATCGCGCCCAAGTCCCGGTACAGGGCACCCTTGAGGTTCGCGCTGCACTTGTCGCCGGTGCATCGGCTGATGGCGGTCGCCAGCTTCTTTATCGCTGCCGGATAATTGACGTTGAGGCTGTCTTCTTCGATCGCCTTCCGCTGGAGCGCCTGGGCTTGCTTCTCGATCGCCGGATCGGAGGCCATCGCGGGCAGCGCGACGAGCGTCAGCGACGCGACGACAAAGCTTGGGAGAACGCGCCGCATGACGGCGGCGAGCAGAGTGGATTGCACCTAGGTATTCCTCCGGCAGCGCGCGAGCATAAAGCACTTCGCGGTCTCTTGGGGGTATGAAACGCGCAGACCTCGACCTCGAGCACTCCCTTATGGAGAGCCCGCGGCGGACTCCGTACGAATGAACTGGACGCGACGATTGAGTTCGCGATTCTCGGCGGTGTTGTTGGGCACGAGCGGTTGGCGGAGGCCGTATCCCTTCGCGACCAAGCGGCGCGGCTGGATTCCCCTGGAAAGCAGGTAGGCACGAACGGCGTCAGCTCGCTCCTGGGAAAGCTCCATATTATACGAGTCGCCCCCGACATTGTCGGTGTGGCCCTGCACTTCGAGATCGATCTTGGGGTTATCGTTGAGCACCCCGACGACCTCGTCGAGGATCTTGTAGCTGATACCGGGCCGGATGACTGCCTTGTTGAACTCGAACTGGATTTGTTGGGTGATTCGGATCTCCTTTTCCGTTACGACGATAAGGGATTCCTTTTTCGGGCAACCTGGCCTATCGCCGCCCCGTACGCCGGGTGTATTCGGGCAGAAGTCGTCGACGTCGGGGATCTGATCACCGTCATTGTCCGGGTCGGGGCAGCCGTCGTCGTCGTGGAAGCCGTCCAAATCTTCCGGGTCGTTGGGACAATTGTCCTTGGCATCGACGATGCCGTCCGCGTCGTTGTCCGGGTCCGGGCAGCCGTCGTCGTCGAGGTAGCCGTCCTTGTCCTCCGGCTCGTTGATGCAACTGTCGCGCGAGTCGACGATGCCGTCGCCGTCCGTGTCGCGAGCCGACGGCTCGACGCCGACGAACTCCCGAGTCGAGCAGCGGTCCGGGGGGCTCATCGTGAACGCCGCCTCCACGTTCGGCTCGGCTCTCGCGAGATGCGCTCGAGCGCTCGCGAAGTCCCCTTGATCCAAGTCCACCTCGGCGAATTCGAGCTGACTCTTCGCGACCGCGAGCTCGCGCGGCGCGCAGCGAATCGCCCCGTTTCTCTGGGCGTCTTGAACGGTGGTCGACATCCCTCGGATGCGCCCACGCAGGACCGGTCCTTGCGAGCAGGCGCACGCGAGCATCAACGCCGTCGTCGAGCACGCGAGCTTCGGCCAGCTCATGGCCTCGTGCGCCGAGCCGCCTCGGTGAGCTCGATGGCCTTGCTCGCGCACTGCTCGGCCTCGCGCGCAAACGCAACGGCGTCGGAGTAGCTCGCATCGGAGGCCTCGATCTGAGCCTGCTCGAGGTGCTCCTTCGCGCAGTAGTACTCGTACGGAGCGAGCTGTTCGGCGCCCACGGCCTTCGCTTCCTCCACGCGGGAGGCGGCGGCATTGACCGCGATGCTGTAATGCACTCCACCGCATCCAGAGAGCGCGGCCCCGAGGGCAATCCCGAAGGCGGGGATCGAGACGCGCATCGACGGCGCAAAACCGTACCGTTCGCGCCAGCGGGCGGTCAAGGAACGACGCGCCTCAGCGGGGGTCTACCCACGACAAAGATGCCCGCGGCACGCCCGCGGGCGGCGAGCCATTTGCGGTCGAGGCGCGCTTCACACCTTTCGATAGACACCCACGACCACGCCGAGGAGCATGGTCGGTTTGAAGTCCGCCGCTCGCACGTAGATTGGCGCCATGTTCTTGTTCGCGGGCTGAAAGCGCACGTGGTCTTTCTCGGGGTAGTAATACTTGACCGTCGCCTCGTCGCCGATGAGCGCGACGACGATGTCGCCGCGAGAGGCCGTGAGCTGCTTTTTCACGAAGATATAGTCACCGTTGAGAATCCCGGCTTCGATCATCGAGTCGCCGTGGACCTTGAGGCCAAACACTTCGCGGCCGCCCTTCACGAGGGTCCGGTCGATGTGAACCGTGTCGATCACGTGTTCTTCCGCGAGCAGGGGGAGCCCCGCCGCAACGCGGCCAAGTACCGGCACTTCGACGAAGTCGACATCGTTCGCGGCGGGCTCGGCCGAAACGCCAGCGCCACTGATGATCTGCGCGTCCAGGTTGGTCGGCCGAAGGGCCCGGGACTTCATGTCCTCGCGAGTCAAGTAGCCCTTGCGCTCGAGTGCGCGCAGGTGGTCGTTGACTCCGTTGGTCGAGCGAATGCCCATGCGTGCGCCGATTTCGCGCAAAGTCGGCGGGTACCCCCGATCGCTGATCGACTGACGGATGAAGTCGAGAACCATCTGCTGGCGCTGCGTCAGGCCTTGCATCGTGCAGGGAGACTACCTGAACGGACGTTCTATCGTCAACAAATGGGTCGCTTTTGTCGTTCGCCTTCCCTCGGGCTCACCGAGCTCAGAACTTCCCGGTGGACGTCAAGAACGCGAGCTTCTCGTTGGTCTCGCGCAGCCGGACGCTCAGAATGCGAACGCAATTCCAGAGTACTTCGTAGGCGAGGTCCTTGTGGAGAAAGAGGAGCTCGTCGAACGACTCCTTGGAGATGACGAGCGCGCGGCACGCCTCGTGAACGCGCGCATCGGCCGATCGAGGCGACTCGTCGAGGAGGGACATTTCGCCGAACACTTCGTTCGGGCCGAGAATGGCCAAAGCCTCCTCGCCCATGCCCGAGACTTGGCGAGAGATGCGTACTTTGCCCTCGAGAATGACAAATAGCTTGTCGCCCGGATCGCCGTAGCCGAAAAGCTTCGTTCCGGTCGCGTGGGACTCTTCGGCCGTGACCTGGGCAATGAGAGAAAGCGCGGCGCCCGTCAGGCCTTCGAAGAAGGGTACGCGCGCGAGCTGCTCCTCGCGCTCGGTGGCCGGCATCGGGGCAGACAGGGGGACGAACACGGGGTCGCACCAGCGTACGACGAAACGCGGGGCATGGTGAGAAAGCGAGCGAACGCTACCCATCGTGACGCGCGATCCACCGCTCGGCATCGAGCGCGGCCATACAACCGGAGGCGGCCGCGGTCACCGCTTGATGGTAGACCGCGTCGCGCGCGTGGCCGCACGCGAACACGCCAGGAACGCTCGTATGCGTACTATCGGGCGCCGTCTTGATGTATCCGCTGTCGTCAAGCTCGAGCTGACCACGGAACAGGTCGGTGTTCGGCGTGTGTCCGATGGCGACGAAAATGCCTGCGCACGCGGCGACCATGGCTTCGTCGGTCTTCACGTTGCGCAAGCGGGCGCCGGTGACCTCTCCCCGAGCCACGTCGAGCACTTCTTCGACGACGGTGTCGTACGCGACGCGGATTGTCGGGTTTCCGAGCACGCGCGTTTGCGTCGCCCTCCTCGCGCGGAACGCGCTGCCGCGGTGCACGAGCAACACGCTGCTGCAAAAACGAGAGAGGTACATCGCCTCCTCGAGCGCGGTGTCGCCGCCGCCGACGACAACCGCGTCCTGACCGCGAAAGAGAGAGCCGTCGTACACCGCGCTCACGCTCACGCCCTTGCCCTGAAGCGCCGCTTCGCTCTCCAGGCCCAGCCACCTGGCTTGCGACCCGGTTGCGACGATCAGCGTTCGGGCTTCGCGCGGCTCGCGATCGTCGCGCGCCCAGACGCGAAACGGCCGCTCGCAGACCTCGACCCTGTCGATATCGGCGGTGACGATCTCGACCCCCTGCGCCAGGGCCTGCTCGCGAAACGCCTTCATCAGGTCCGGGCCGGCGATCATTTCCGGAAAGCCGGGGTAGTTCTCGACGTCGTTGGCGATCATCAGCTGGCCACCGGGGATCCCCCCTCGCACCAGGCCCTCGAACATCAGCGGCCCGAGGTTCGCTCGAGCGGCGTAAATCGCCGCTGTGTGACCGGCGGGACCGGACCCGATGACGATGACGTTGCGGACTGCAGACATCGCAACGGCTCTCTGCTCATTCTTTTACCGGAGTGGCCTTCAGCGACGCGCGACCCTCTTTCACGTAAACGGTGAACTTCACGCGCTTGACCCCGTGTTTTTCGGCGAGCTGATCGCGGTTCTTTCGCAGAATGACGGAGAACTTCTCGAAGGTCAGCCCGTCGGTGGGCTCGCCACACTGCTTTTTGACGCGGATGAAGTCCTGGTAGGCGCTGCGCCACTCGGCGCTTTCCTCCGTCCCGCTGCCGGAGGCCCGAGCCATCAAGTCTGCGGGCACGGTGGCGACGGTGGTTGCCTCTTCGTCATCCGGTTGAGATGTCCGAACGACGGGAACCAGCGGTTGCGCACCCCTGCCCAAGCCTGAGACCGAGTTGCCCAGAGAGGGCTCCCTCGGGACGGGAGGGGCGCCTCGCCCCGCGGGGGGTGCGGGAAGCGGCTTCGCGGCAGGCGGCAGAGCAGGCGCACCGGGCAGCGGAGGAGGGGCCGCCGGGCGGGGGAGGCCCGAGGTCGACGAGCTGGCAGCGGACGAGGCGTCGAGGGGCGCGAACGCCGGCTGAGAGGCGATCGCCGCCGCGGGGTGCGGAGGAAGCACGGGGGGCAGCGGAGGCGGCGGCACGTCCTCCGCGGTCGGGAAGGAAAACGCGCTCATCGCCGGCTGCGCGGGCGTGGGTCCCAGGATGGACTCGAGGTCGGCCGGCTTGCGCGTTATGCCGCCCGCCTTTTCGATGGCTCGCTCGATGCCCTCGTTGATGCCTTGGGCGGCCAGGCGATAGGCGCCGCGGAAACCGGCGACGTTCAGTCGGTCCATCGCTCCGCCCTTGAACCGCGTCGTCTGCGAAAGGAGCTCGTGGAGCGGAAGCGTGTGCTCGAGTACCGTGAAGCCGATGCCCACCAAGGCGGCTCCGAGGACGACCACGGCCAGCAAGACTAGTGGCACGTTCGCTTTGTCCTTGTCGTCTGCGTCGCTCAGAAATGCCATCGGCCCGGGAAGGGGCGTCATCGAGCGCACCACGGCGAATCCGCCGCCGAGGGCCCACGCGTCGCCCGGCAGACGCGCGTAGAGCACGCCAAGGTCGCCGCTGAGCATTCGCGCCTCGGTCCGGATATCGTCGTTGTAGGCCTTGTCGTCGATGTTCTTCAGGTCGTTGCCGACCGTGTCGAGCTTCGCGGGCTCGAGGCCCTTGGCGGCGCCGCCCGCCATCTTCTGGCCTCGGGCGTAGATCGCCACGCTCGTCCGCGTGCGATTCGCAAGGTCTTGGGTGAACTTGGCGTTTACCTCTTTCAATCCGACGATCGCTCCGGCCGGACGCTGGGCCGCGTCGTATTCGACGGGGCGAGCCGCCACGACGTACATTTTGCTGCCGAGAACCCACATGTCGTCGCGCAACCAGCCGTGCAACGCGTCGTTGACGGCCGGGTATCCGCCCATCTCGAAATCATCGTTGCCGGCCGCCGAGTCGTAGCCCGACTGGGCGACCACGCGACCATCGCGATCGACGGCGAAAAACGCATCGGGACGCAAATCGAGTGGAATCGCTTCTCGGATGGCGGCCAGGGCTTTCTTTGCATCTGACCTGGCTCTCTCGGGAAGTTTCGCCTCCCTCCCCGAGTCCGCAGTGACCAGGGCTTGCTGCAGCGCCGGATCGACGCTGCCGGCGAGAAGTGCGTCCAGCCTGCGGCGGGCGTCGATTTTCAGCGCCCACTCCACGGTCTGGCTGTCGGACGCGAGCCCCTCTTTGAGGGCGTGCGTTTCTCGGCGGTTGTACTCGCCGACAGCGACGTACACCACGTAGAGCGCAACAGCGACCGCGACGCCCAGGAGGACATACCAGACGCGCGAGAGGACCATCACTTCGAGTCGCCTCCCACGAGCAGCGGCTCTCTCAATTCGACGAGACCGTGATCGCCGACACGAACGGCAGGCGACTCCTTGCCCACTTGCTTGCCGTCGAAGAACGCCCGGAACGTGTATTCACCCTGCGGTAGAGTCATCCCGAAGATGCCTTCGTGATCCGGGAAGGCGAACTCCACGACGCCCGGGTCGACGACGACGTACATGACGACGCTCGGAAAGAGCTGGTCGTGAATTTCGTGGAGTCCGGGAGCGCTCGCGGCCCATTCGCGCGTCGAGCCGGGCCCGGTCGAGTTGGGCGCCCACTTGTCGTTGCCCGCCTCGTAGAACACGTGGGGGAACGGGTCCATGTTTCGAAAGCTCAAGCGCGATCCCGGAGGCAGCGCGACCGTTGCGGGAGTCATTCGTCCTCCCGTGACCTTCACCGCCAGCGGCTCGTGCGCCTGGGGCGGCCCGGCGGCGCTGAACGCCGCTACGCAGACATCGCGCGTCACGTTGGAGGAGAGCCTGCGAAAGTCCTGCTTTACGGTAGGTGAAGGCTCACGCCAAGTGTAGCGGCGGGCGTCGGCTTTGGCCGCGTCGGCGTAGACCTGTGGAACGAGCTTGTCCCACCCAAGCACCTTTCCCTTGACCATTGCGGGCGGCGGTCCCGCACGCAAGAGCCCACTCGCGAGCACCGAAGCCAGCACGAGCGAGTGGGCGTATTTGCGCGTCGGGCGACGCGCGAACGGTCTGCGCTTCGCGTCCGGCATTTGTGCGTCCGAGGGCAGACGGTACCCGACGGCGAAAGGCCGTGTAAACGCCTTTCGGGGCAGAGGGCGATCATCCGGGGGCTTCGACCGGCATCACCTCGATGTCGACCAGTTTGCCGTCGCGCACGGCGAGCACTTTGATTGGCGCGACGATCGGCCATTTCTGCAACGCCCGGTGGATGTCGTCGACGCTCGCCACCGTCCCGCCCCCGATGCGAACTATGATGTCGCCCAAACTCATCCCGGAGCGCACCGCGGGGCCGCGCTCGTCGAACCCGCTGACTTCGACGCCCGCCGGCTGCTCGAGGCCCAGCCGTCGCGCCAGTTCACGACCGATGGGTCGATTCTGCCCGGCTATCCCCAGCCAGCCGCGACGCACTCGGCCGCTGGTCATGAGCTCACCGACGACCCATTTGGCGGTGTCGATCGGGACGCTGAAGCTGATGCCTTGCGCTCCGTGGATGATCGCGGTGTTGATACCGACAACGCGCGCGGCCGAATCGACGAGGGGCCCGCCCGAGTTGCCGGGGTTGAGGGCGACGTCGCTCTGGATGATGCCCTCCATCGGACGTCCGTCGCGCGCCCGCATGGTGCGACCGAGAGCGCTGACGACCCCTGCGGATACGGTCGAGCCGAACCCTAGGGGGTTGCCGATCGCAACAACGAGCTGTCCAACGCGGACACGCGCCGAGGTGCCGAATGGCGCATGGCCTGGGACCGGCCCGCTCGTGCGCACGACGGCCAGATTGGTGGCGTGGTCCAAACCGACCACCGCGGCACGGCTGGTCGTTCCGTCGGTGAAGCGGAGCTCGAGCTCGTCCGCGCCTGCGACGACGTGCGCATTCGTGAGGACGTAGCCGTCGGGCGCGAACACCACGCCCGAGCCGGCGCCGGACGGACCCCGGCGCGACGCGCGCGCGATGCTGACGACGGCTGGGCCGACCTGCTCGACCACGCGAACGACGGCGCGCGAGTACGCGTCGAGGGCCTCGCCGTCGTCGACGCCGGAGGTCGTCGCGCCGTTTGCCGGGCTCACCGCGACGTCGTTTGCCGGCCCTACGGTGGGCTGCGGCCGATTGAGCGGGTCGAGAACAAGGGCGAACGAGGGCATCGACGAAACGTGCGCACGCCGTCGAGGTGGTCAAGTGGGTGTCACCAAACCGGCAGCCGGATGAGAAAGCGCGTGCCGCGACCGAGCTCGCTCTCGACGCCCACGGCGCCGCCGTGATTCTCGAGGACGGTTTTCACGATCGATAGACCGAGCCCGGTGCCCTGCCGGTCGCGCCTCGTCGTGAAGAACGGCACGAACACGTGGGGCAGATCATCGGCGGCGATACCAGCTCCATTGTCGGCGACGACGACCCGAACTCCTTTGCCGCCGTCCTCGAGCGCGGTCGACAACACGACCCATGCGTCCCGGGGAGGCGCCGCCTGGCAAGCGTTGGTCAAGAGATTCACGAAGACCTGGACGAGCTGCTCGCCGACCGCGCGAACGGCGAGGACTTCGCTCGAAAAACGGCGTTCGACCCGGACCGCGCCCGAGGCGAGCACGTGATCGCAAAAGGCGATCGCCTGGTCGATGACGGCGTGCAAGAGGACTGGTCCGGCGACGCTGCCCGCCGGGTGCGCATAGCTTACGAGGTCGCGCGTGAACCGGAGCATTCGGGTCGCGGACTCGCCGATCCGGCGCAGCCGCTCGACATCCTCCCGGTCGGCTCCGCCGGGGACGGAGAGCGCACGGTGGATGAGATAATCCGAGTACGCGACGATCGACGTCAGCGGGTTGTTGAGCTCATGCACGACCCCCGCTGCAATTTGGCCGAAATTCGCCAGCTTGTCCGCCTGAAGCATCCGTTGCTCGAAGGCTCGCGCGTCGTGACGCTCTTCGTCGCGCGACGCGATTGCCCGCGCGTGGGTGAGCGAGCAGCCAAGGGCCACGGCAGCACGCTGAGCAAGGTGGACGATCGCGGACGTGTCGGGATCGAGGTCGTCTTCGTCGGACGCGACGTGGAGCGTGGAGCCGGTTGCGCTGGCCGCGAGGGGAGCAATGTACTCGGCGGCCAGGTCCGGAAAGAGGCGGCTGGGGTCCATGCGGCTATCCCGCTTCGAACGCGCCTGCGGAAATCGCCGGACCACGGTCCGTTCCTGATTTGCAGACTCGAACGGGGGGATGAAGCACACACCCACGGCGCAGCCAGGCACGATCGCGACGACCGCGTCGACCAGCGTTTCGATCACCGCGCGTTCGCCGCCGACCAGCGGCAGGTCGACGACGGCAGCGAGGAGCTGGTCCAGCCAAGCCGCGGGCACGAGATCGGGGATGCGGGCACGCGCGGACGAGTTTTCCGCGGCCGCCGGCACGCGCGCCTCGGAAGATGACGACGCAGCCGCGTCGCGTCTCTTCCTGCTGCGTATCGGCGCTTTGTTGGGCATGGGGGCTTATTTCCGCAGTACGACGGTCGGGGGGGCCGTGCCCGGCGTTGCGTCCTCGTGCGATTCCTCCCCGGCCACCCCCTCCAACCGAGGAGTGGACGCGGGGGCCGACCGATCCAAATCGAGGATACGCGCCCGGCCGACGTACGACTTCGTCTCGTATTTCGTGATTTTGCCGATCTTTCGGACGATTTCCGCCATTCTCTCCGCTTCGTTGAAGATCACCTCGGCGGCGGAGTACGGGCCCGTCTCCGGCTCGAGCCGCCGCTTCAAAAGCTCGGCGTACGCCATGACGCTGGTCAGCGGCTGATTGAGCTCGTGTGCGGCAGCTCCCGCGAGCTCGGCGACGATTGCCTGGCGCTCTTGGGCCAGGATTTGCTCCTGCGCTTCGGCGAGGCGCCGCTCCATGCGCATTTTCTCGCGCAGGTCGGTGAAGATTCCGACGGTTCCGACCGGCACTCCCTCCTCGTGGAGGAGAGCCGCCGAAAGGGACACCGGAATGCGTTCGCCTTGAACGTCGAGCACCTCGGTGCGAAGCCCTTGCACGCGCCCGTCGCCGGCCTTGATGAGGCGCATGATGCTCCGCGCGAATCCTGCCGGGTAGAGCGTGCGAATGTCGCGCCCGAGGAGCTGCGCGATCGTCAGGCCGTACACCCGCTCGGCCGCTGGGTTCGCCAGGAGAATGTGACCCTCAAGATCCGCCGTGACAATCGCGTCCACCGACGAGTCGATGATCCGCTGGAGGAAGTCCTTGGTCTTTTGGAGTTCGTGCTCCACTTCGCGTTCGGCCGTGACGTCACGAAACGTGCAAAGGACGACCCCTTCTTCCCGGAGCACGGAATTGAAATTCATGCTGAGGATGCCTATCTCGCCGCTCTTTCTCTTGATGCGGACATCCACGTTCTGCGGATAACGCCCCTGGGCGAAGCCCAGGCGCAGCTCCTGGGCAAGTGGCGCGTCCTCGCTGACGAACAGATCGCCGACTCGACGGCCGTGCAGGTCGGCTTCGCTGTAACCGCTGATGACCCGAGCGCGAGGATTGGAAAAGAGCAGGTGTCCGTCGGCGTCGATTACGACGATGCCGTCGGCGGCGCTCTCGAAGAAGTCGGCGTAGCGCTGGAGCGTGCGAAGGCGCCGCTCCGCTTCGAAGCGCGCAACGGTGACCTGCTGCGTCTGATCGCGCAGCGATTGCATGACCCTGGCGTTGCGGAGCGCGATGGCCATTGCATTCGAGACGGTCTTGCACAGGTCCAGTTCGCGATCCCCGAATGCGAAGGCCTGCTTCGCCCGCAGAAAGAGCACGCCCATCGGGCGACCCTCGTAGAGGATGGGCAAAATGGCGAGCGAGCTGAAGGCGCTCTTGAATCCCTCGCGGCGCAGGGTCTCGAGCAGCGGGTGGGTGGCGACGTCCGGAATGAGCAGCGGCTGGCGCGTGAACAGAACCTGCTCGATTTCGGGATATTTGCCGAGTGCGATCGGTAGATCGCGGAGCTGCTCGTCATCGCTGGCCGCGACGACGTGGCCCACGTGCGCCGCCTCCCGCACGAGGACGATGCTCACGCGATCGACGTTTGCGACCTGCGCGATGCGCTGGACGACCGTAAAGAGGATTCCTCGAAAATCGAGGTTCGAGGCGAGCGCCTGAGTCAGCTCGAGCACGACGCGGGCGTCCTGCTCCTTTCGAGCGAGCGCGTCGACGACGCCGCGCAGGCGCAGCTGCCCGCGGATGCGCGCGACGAGCTCCACCGGCTTGAACGGCTTGCGTACGAAATCGTCCGCGCCGGCGGCGAATGCCTTCGCGATCTCCTGATCCGCTTCGAGCGCCGTCAGAACGACGATGGGCAGATCGCGAGTCAACACGCGGGACCGCAGCGTGCGCAGCACCTGATAGCCGTCGGGGGCCGGCATCACCAAGTCGAGGAGCACGAGCGAGGGATTGAGGCTGTCGATGTGTTGCAGCGCCTCGGCGCCCGAGCCGACGGCGACATGGGGGAGCTCGGCGCTGGCGAGAGCCTGGATCAGAACGTGGCGACTGACGGTGTCGTCGTCGACCACGAGAACGGGTCCGCCGGGCACGCACAAAAGTCTACCCTCGGCAACCTGTGCGAACAAGCTACCCGGGACTCGCCGCCTCTCTACTGTCCGAAGAGGTTGCCCGTTTGCCCACTCTCCCCGCCGCCTCCGACCTTCGGGGTTCTCGAGAGCGCCTCGTACGCTTTTCGGTTCGCGGTCCGGCCGCGCGGGGTCCGTCCGACGTATCCCTGTTGAATCAAGAAGGGCTCGATCACGTCCTCGAGCGTGTCGCGCGGTTCCGCGAGCGCAGCGGCCAGCGCCTCGACGCCCACCGGGCCTCCGTCGTAGTGGTCGATGACGACGGTCAGATAGCGGCGGTCCATTTCGTCGAGCCCCGCTTCGTCGACCTCGAGCCTCTGGCAGGCTTGTCGCACGCGGTCCAAGTCGACTCTGCCCGTCCCGAGCACTTCGGCGAAGTCGCGTATGCGCCTTAGCAGACGATTGGCCACGCGCGGCGTTCCGCGAGACCGACGCGCAATCTCGTGGGCGGCGTCCGGATCGACGTCGACGCCGAGGAGGCGCGCGCTCCGGGCGACAATGCGCGCGAGATCCTCCGCCGGATAGAAATCGAGCCGCACGACGTGTCCGAAGCGCGCAAAAAACGGAGCCGTGAGGAGTCCCGTTCGGGTCGTCGCGCCGACCAGCGTGAATGGTTGCAGCGGAATCTGCACCGCGCTGGCGAACGCGCCCTCCCCGGTCATGATGTCGATGATGAGGTCATCGAGCGCCGGATAAAGACTTTCTTCGACGACCGGGTTTAGCCGATGAATCTCGTCGACGAAGAGGATGTCGTTCTTCATGAGCTTCGTCGTCAAGAGCGCTGCCAGCGCCCCCTTGTGCTCGATGACCGGGCCGCTCGTCGCCACCGCTTGGACGCCCATCTCGTTCGCGAGGATATAGGCCAGCGTGGTCTTTCCCAGGCCCGGCGGGCCGCACAACAAGATGTGATCGAGCGGCTCCCCTCGGCGCCGCGCCGCTTCGACGAAGACGCGCAGGTTCTCCTTGTGCTTCGTTTGCCCGACGTAGTCCTCGAATGTCTTCGGGCGCAGCGTGCGGTCGAACTGCGCATCGTCGCCGCGGATCGTCGCGTCGAGCGGGCGGGGCGTGGGCTGCCCGCCGTCCTCGTGCCCTGTGGCCGGGCGCTTCGCCATCGGGCTCACGCCCCCAGTTTGGCGAGATAATCGCCGATGAGCGGTAGCCCGAGGACCTGGCTCGCGACGCCCGCACGAACCGCAGCTCCCGGCATCCCGTTGACGACGGCGGTGTCCTGCGACTCGGCGATGATGGTCCCCCCCGCCGCGCGGATGGCGCGCGCCCCCTCGACGCCGTCGTCGCCCATCCCGGTCAAGATTACGCCCACGCAGCGAGGGCCGAGCGCAGCGACACTCTTGAAGAGGCGATCTGCGCTGGGCACATAGCGGTCTGCCGGACCCGCTGGGCCTACGCGGACGCGAAGTTCGGCCCCGTGTCCGCGGACGAGATCCATGCACTTGCGACCCGGACACACGAAACCGGTCGCAAGCCCGACGAGGTCGTTGTCGCTGGCCTCTGCCGTTCGCACCGGCCCGCGCTTGTCGAGCCGCTCGGCGAACGTCCGGGTGAACTTGTCGGGCATGTGCTGAGCGACGACGAACGCGGCGTTCGTCGTAGGCGGAATCCTTCCGAATAGATGCATGAGGGCACTCGGCCCGCCAGTGGAGCTCGCGATCGCGACCACGATCTTCGGCGGCCTATAGGGCCGCGGGCGGACCGCCGGGTCATCGAAGAGCGCAGGTCGTCCGTCCTGGGCGAATGCCCCGCTCGTTTGCCGACGAATGAGCGGTGTGGGCACGAAAGACGGTCGCAGAGACCTGACGAGAGACACCTTCTGGAGGATCTCCTGTCGCACGTCGGTCGCGTCGGGTCCGAGCCGGTCGGGCTTGGGCACGAAATCGAGAGCCCCGAGTTCGAGCGCCTTGAAGACGTTTTCGCGCTGGGAATAGCTGCTGACGACGATGACCGGCGTCGGCGCCTTGGACATCAGGATCCGCAGGAACGTAAAGCCGTCCATGCGCGGCATCTCGAGATCCAACGTGATGACGTCCGGCTTGAGGACGGTGACGAGCTGAAGCGCTTCTTCGCCGTCGGCTGCTTTTCCGACTACCTCCACTTCGGGGTGCTCGGCGAACACGTCGGCGATGTTTCGGCGGTTGTACGCCGAGTCATCGACAACGAGGAGCCGGATGGGCCGAGCCGGGGATGTGGTCACGTGGATGAGTTCGGGGGAGGTTCGCGGGTCGACGCCGGCTTTCGATACACGAGGTCGTCCTTCAAGTGTAACAGCTCGAACGCCGTCGAGACGTTCAGCAATGATTCGGAGTGACCGAGCAAGAGGACGCCGCCCGGACTAAGCCGATCGTAAAGGACCTCGATGGCGGCCTTTCGGGCGCGCGCCTCGAGGTAAATGAGGACGTTCCTGCAAAAGATGACGTCCGCCTTTCCGAGAATGCGAGAGCGATCCTTGTCGAGGAGGCTCATTTGTGCGAAGTGGCACATTTGGCGAATGGGCTCCGACACGTGCCATCCGTCTTGCCGCTCGTGGAAGTAGGCGCGGCGCATGTCGCTCGTGGTGACCCGGAAGCTACTGTCGGAGTAGACGCCGCGGCGCGCCGCCGCCACGCACCGGCGCGAAATGTCCGAGCCGTGGATGCGCACGTCCCAGCGCCCCGAGCTCGCAGGATCGGTCGGAAATAGCCGAGTGGCGTGGATGAGGATTCCTATCGTGTAGGCCTCCTCGCCGGTGGCGCACCCGGCGCTCCAGATCGAGAGGCGGCGCCGGGCCTTGGCCTGGCTGGCGAGCATGGGCAAGAGCTCGCACTGAAATGCGCGGAGCTGCCGCTGCTCGCGAAAGAAGTAGGTCTCGTTCGTAGTCAGCGAGTCGATCGCCTCGTCCCATTCGTCCGCCGCGCGGCTGGCGAAGCGGAGGTAGTGGTGGTACTCGGCGAAGGTCGACAGCTTGAGGACGAGGAGACGCTCGCGCAGCCGCCGCTCCAGGGTGAAGCGCGACTCCGGCCCGAAGTGCAATCCGGTACGCGTCGCGAACAGATCGCGCAGCAGCCGGAACTCGTCCGGCTTTAGCGTGATGGGTTCCCCCGAAAAGGACAAGCGATCCCCCTACTCCCAATCCCTGGGACGTGGTGACCCCCGACCCACGACGGAGGCGTCGCTCTGCGCCTCGGGCCGAAGGCTCACGGCAGAGGCGATCGCGTCGCGCACGATTGGGTCTCTCTCGCGCTCGTAGCGAGCGCGCAGGAGCGAGTTTGCGGCCGGATCCCTTTGCTGGCCGAGGAGCTCGGCGGCGACCCGGCGCACCTCCCAAGACTCGTGGTCCAAGCATAGACCCAGCCGCGCGAACGCCCTCGGCCCCGATCGAGTGCCCACGATGGGAAGCGCGAGCTTGACCACCTCATCGTCCTGGTGGTCGAGCGCCGCGAAGAGCGCGTCCTCGCAGGCCGCGACGACGCCGGTCGACCCTCTCGGCCCTGCGAGGTGACCGATCGCCTCGACGGCCGCGCATGCGACTGCCACGTCCGGGTGTCCGACGAGCGGGCTCGCAGCCTCCACCGCGCGCGCCGGATCGGCGGCCGCCAGAGCGCGCAGCGCGGCGCCGGTCAACGCCGGGCTGCCCGTGCTGGCCACGACGCCGACGAGAGGTTCGGCGCGACCGAAATGCCCGAGTGCGCGGACAGCCGCGAGTTGGACGTCGGGATCCTCGTCGGCGAGCGCGAACACCACCGCATCGGCCGCCTGCGCGTCGTCGGCTCGAGCGAGCGCGTCGATCGCGGCACGGCGCACCTGCGGTCGATCGTGAGCGAGCGCGCGCTCGAGCAACCGCACCTCGTCGCCGCCCAGCTTTCCCGTCGAGGCGATCGCTCCGAGGAGAATGCATCCGAGGGCAGCGGCGTCGCTGCCGGGGCCGGGATCGGCGAGCAGTGCGCGCGCGGGTTCCACGTGGCGCGAAGCGAGCGACGCAACCGCGTTCGTGGCCGCCGCCGCGATGCGCGGGTCGCTGTGGCCGATGAGCGAAGCCATTCGCCGCAAATCGTCGGCATTGCCGATGGCCCCTATGCTCTCGACCGCGCTTGCGACGACCTCGGGCGACGCATCCTCGAGGGCGGCGCGCAGCGCGGCGTGAATCGCCGGTCCTTCTGTCCCCCCTTCGAACGAGGCGGCGAGCTCGAGGGCGGCAGCGCGGACGGACGGCCGCGCACCGCGGGCGGCCGCAAGAAGGGGCGCAACGGCGTCCGAGCCGAAGAGCCGTAGCGCCAAGTCGGCGCGCTCGGCGGCTTCCTCGCCAAGGGCCTCGACCAGCAGCGCGACGTCCGCCGGGTCGCCCGTCAGTCCGAGCAGAGCCAGAGCCCCCCCTCGGGCCGCCGGATCGTCCGGATTGCGCGCGGCACTCCGCGCATTCACGCGGCCCACGGGCGTCTGTCGGAGTGCGCTGCGGGCCACGTCGAGCAACGACCCGTCCTGCGGTCCGCAAGCCACGAGCTCGCCGAGGGCCACGATGGCTTCGCGCGCTATCGTCGGCGAGGGGTCGCCCGTGGCGAGCGCCAGGGCGCGGACGGCATCGGGCTCTCGCGACCCGCAGGCGGCCGCGATCGCGTACCGACGCAGCAGCGGGTCGGTGACGTGCGGCCGAAAGATGCTCCAAGGCAGCTGGGCTTCGAGCCGCGCGAGCGACTCGAGGGCCGCAATCTTGAGAAACGCGCCGCGAGTCGAGAGCGACTTGACGAGCGACTGCGTCGCGAGATTGCGAGCCTCTTCACCGGCGAGGGCAGCGTTCCCCAGTGCCTCGGCCGCGGCGACGCGGACGTTGACGTCTTCGTCGTCGAGAGCGCGCGAAAGCGCCTTGGTGCATCGCAAATCGGCGATCCCCCCGAGTACCTCGACCGCGAGCTTGCGCGCGTCCGCGTCGAGCCGAGGAAACGCCGCGACCGTGGCGGAAAGGGCGTCCGGACCGATCGCGATCAACGCTTCGACCGCGGCATTTCGCAGACCGATGTTCACGATCTCCTCCAGCGCGGCGACGAGAGCGGCGACGATCTCGTCGCGTCGATTGAGCGACGGCGCGACCGCGGCGGCCTCCTTGCGCACCCGCCAGTCTTCGTCGCCCAGAGCGCGGACAAGCAGCTCTGCCGCCTCGGCCCCGCGGACCTTCGCGATCTGTTGCACGGCGACCCGCCGCGCCTCGGGCTCGGCCTGCTGAAGCAGCCAGCGTACGGCGGTCGATGCCTCGCTCATCTGCTCGTCCTCGCCGGTAGACCCCGGGCGCCGGAAGCCTCGCCGAGGTCTTGACCGCGCTCGATCTGCAGCACGCGTTCGCCGGCTCGCCCGAGCGGGTCGGCCAGTTGCCGAAGCTTGGCCGTGTCGAGAACGAAGACCAGCCCGTCGGCGTGGGTGGTCACGCCCGCGATTCCACGCGCGTCGTCGCCACCGCCGAGCGCCGGCGCCGGCCGAAGCTCGGTGTTGCCGGTGCCAAAGACATCCGTGACGGCATCCACGACGAGCGCCACCATCCAGGCGGCCGACGCCGTCGGCTCGGGAGCACGCGACAGACCGGCCAGCACGACCGAGCCGTCCTCGCCGCGCTCGGCGCCGACGTCCACGATGATCCATTTGGTCTTGCGTGTCGTCGACGAAGGGGCAAGGCCAAAACGGATGCGCAGATCGACGACGGAGACCACTTCACCGCGGTAGTGCGCAACGCCCACGACCGCGCGGGGCGCGTGGGGCATCGGCACGACGGGCAGAGGGTTGGCGATCTCCTTCACCCGTCCGATCGCGACGGCATATTCGACGTCGCCGACGACGAATCCGACAAGGTTTTTCGAAGGGTCATGGCGGTAGCGCTGCATGTTCGTGCTTGCCCTTCCTCAAGGCGACTCAAGGATCGGACGGAGGTCGAGCAGGATGAGCATCGCGCCCTGGCTCGCCGTGGGCCTCCCGATGCCCGCGATGTGCGACGCCTGCTCGCCTCCGAGGACGCTCGCCGGTTCGATTTCTTCGCTCGCCAAACGCCAGACCTGCTGCACGTCGTCCACCAGGAGGCCGATTTGCTCCCCGATTCCCACGTCGCATAGCAAAATACGCGTCTTTCGGTCGAGCGACACGGGAGGCTTGCGCAAGCGCCGGCGCAGGTCGACGACGGTCACGAGCTTGCCGCGGACGCTGATCACCCCGAGGACCGTATGCGATGCGCGGGGGACCTGGGTCATCGGCGGCGGTCGCAGAATCTCGGCAACGTGGGCGATCTCCACGGCGTACGTTTCTCCGGCGAGACCGAACGCCAAATACTCGACTCGCTTTCCCGTCTCGCCCGCGCGGCGCGCCGCCCGCTTTTCGATCCGGGGCTTGATGATGGCTCCCATGGGTCACGGCCTCCCTGCGCGGCGCCCGGCGTCAATCGCGCGAGCGGAATCTTCGGCGGCGGACGCGAGAAAGCGGACCTCGCCCGGCAGAAGGACTTCTTCGATGAGCGCGGCGACGTCGATCACCAGCGCGATGCGCTGATCACCGAGCTCGGTCGCGCCCGCGAAGCCGCGCACGCTCTTCAGGGACTTGCCGAGCGGCTTGATGACGATGTCCTGCTGGCCGACCAGTTCATCGACCACGAAGCCGAGGCGCCGGGCACCGACCCGAGCGATGACGACGAACGGGCCATGCCGGTCGTGGTCGGTCGGGGGCAATCCGAAGAGGCGCGCGAGGCGGCAGAGGGGCAGGGACGTTCCCCGGACGGTGAGCACTTCGCGCGACTCCACCGTTCGAACCTGCTCTTCGTGGAGGACGATGGCTTCCTCGACGCTCGCGAGCGGCACCGCAAAGAGGTGCGCCCCGATCTCCACCAAGAGTACGTGAATGATCGCGAGCGTGATGGGCAGCGTGATGGTCATCTTCGTGCCGATGCCCACATCGCTCGTGATGTCCACGACGCCGCCCAGTTTGCTGATGTTCGTCTTGGCGACGTCGAGCCCCACGCCCCGCCCGCTCAGGTCCGTGGCCACTTCCTTGGTGGTAAACCCAGGCATGAAGACGAGCCCCAGCATCTCGCCCTCGGTGAGCTCCTTCGCTTCGTCCGCGCTGACGATCCCCCGCCTGACCGCCGCCGCGACGAGGGCGCCGTGGTCCATACCGCGCCCGTCGTCCTCGACCTCGATGACGACATGGTTGCCCTTTTGAAATGCGTTGAGCGCGATCGTGCCGACCGGCGGCTTGCCGACTCGAAGCCGCTCGTCGCGCGGCTCGATCCCGTGGTCGATGGCGTTTCGAATCATGTGCATCAGCGGGTCGCTCAACTCCTCGACGATGAGTTTGTCGAGCTCCGTATCTGCGCCGGTGACCACGAGATTGACGTCTTTTTCGTGCTCCCGCGAGATCTGCCTCACGATGCGGGCCAGCTTGTCGAACGCCTGGCCGAGGGGCACCATCCGGACTTCGAGGATGCCGCTCTGCATCTGCGCGAGATGCCGCTCGAAGGTCCGGTTGAGGCGCGCGAGCTCGACGGAGAGCTCGCGCGGGTCGGCGGCTCGCCTGGGCACGCGGTCGGTCAGCCTCGCGATCGCGGTCTTGACGATCGCAAGCTCGCCGACGATGGTCATCAACCGATCGAGCTTGCGAATGTCGACGCGAACGGTTTGGCTGGCCGATCGCAGGGAGATCTCCCGATTCGGGGCGGGGCCGCGCAGCGATTGCGCCCCGGGTGGTGGCCGCGGCGGCGCCGTCGCGTTCTTCTCGCTGCGCGATGCCTCCTCCGAGGGGACCGCGACGCCGCTGGCGATGACGTGAGCTGCAGACGGGGCTGCCGTCGCGGGACGCACGACCGAGGCGTCGGTGCTCGCGGCGCGGCCGGCCGCGGCAACCGGCGGACGCACGCTCGGATCGATACGCCGCGCGACGTCCTCGACGGAGATGTCCGGGCCGACGATCGCTCGCTGCAGAACTTCCAGCGAAGCGCGACTGGCCATGAGGATCTCGAGCTCGATCGTGTCGACGTTCGTCCCAGACCCCGTCGGCAGATACGTGACGATCTCGCCGAGTGGGCGCGCCTGGGCTTTGATTTCGTCGAGTGAGCTGTCGATCGTGGCGAGCGAAAAACGAGCTCGAATGCGGTAGAGTGCCAGCCCCTGCTGAATGTTCGTGCGAAGCCTGTGCTCTTCGTACTCGGTGAGCACCCCGAGCAGGCCCGGATCGAGTTCGTATTGCGTCGCGACCCCGGCGCCGGCCCCGCTGCGCCGCTGCGACATCTGACCGAGTGCGAGCAGAAGCTGCTCCACGTCTGGCTCCGGATCCGGCCCCTCGCCGCTCTGCGCCGCCAGGAGACGCGCATAAAGGGCGACCGCTTGAAACAGAAGGTCGAGCACCTTGGGCGTCACGTCGATCCGTCCGAGGCGCAGGTCGTCGAGCACGTCTTCGAGCTCGTGCGACAGGCCCGCCATGCGGGTGGCTCCGAAGAGGCCTGACAGCCCCTTCAGCGTGTGCACCCCGCGAAAGACGTCGTTGATTAGCTCCGGGTCGACCCGCCCGGCCCTCACCCCTTGGTCGAGCGCGAGCAAGTCGCGACCGAGCCCGTCGACGAGTTCTTGCGCTTCGCTGAAGAACTCGTCGCGGGCCTTGTCGCTCCCGTCGCCGCGCCCGCCGCTGTCTGCCATGGGCTACGGGACGTCCGGAGGGGGTTCATTTGGGCCCACGCGGACTTTTTCCCCCATGAGCAGGCCCGCGCACGCGTCGGCGAGCTGCAGAGGCGTAAATGGTTTTGGTAGGTATGCGTTCGCACCGAGAGCCAAGCCACGCTCGACGTCGTGCTCGCCACGGAGGCTGGAAATGATGAGAAGAGGGGTAGCCCGGTGGTGAGCGGACGATCGAATGAATCGGACGACTTCGAGCCCGTTGATGTCGGCCATGTTGATGTCCGTCACGATGAGGTCGTAGGGGCCACGCGGCAGAAGGCGCAATGCCTCGAACCCGCTGCTCGCCTCGATCACTTCGCAGGGTCCCTGGCGGTGCTCGAAATCCGGCGATTCGAGAACGGCACGAACGAACGCACGAGCCGAGACCGAGTCTTCGACCACCAAAATTCGGTGCATGAGACCGGGCAATCCCACAAAGGGTACTCTACTACCGGCGCGCGAGGCCAAGCGAAGACTCGCGCGGGCGCGACCGCGCTTTTTGCGCTGCCTCGTCTCGCCACCTCCGTTCTCCTACACCCAGACCTTCTCTAACACGCAGAGTCGGCGCACCTACCACGCTCTCGCCATGAACTCCTCGACCAACGCACCGACCGCCGCCGCGCTCATCATCGGCGACGAAATCCTCTCGGGTAAGGTCGACGAGGCCAACGCCGTCGCCCTTGCGCGCACGCTGCGAGCGATGGGAATCCTCCTTCGCCGCGTCGTCGTCGTCATGGACGACGTCGACACCATCGCCCGCGAGGTTCGCGATCTCTCCTCGACCCACGACTGGCTCTTCACGAGCGGCGGAGTCGGGCCGACCCATGACGACCTGACCATCGAGGCAGTGGCCAAGGCGTTCGGGGCGCGCGTCGTGTCCTCGCCGCAAATGGAGGCGATGCTGAAGGCCCATTACAAAGAGCGATGCACCGAGGGCCACTTGCGGATGGCGCTCATGCCCGAGGGGGCGTCGCTGGAAGTGACCCCCGAGGTCACGTGGCCGACCATCCGCCTTCGGAACACATGGCTTCTCCCGGGAATTCCAGAGGTCTTCCGCATGAAGCTCCCGGTGGTCGTTGCACGGATTGGGGCGGTGGGGCCCTCGTTCGTTTCGCACGGGGTGTGCGTGCGAATGGACGAAGGAGAGCTAAAGCCTCTCTTGGACCGCGTCGTCGGCGACTTTCCGGACGTGGCGATCGGCTCGTATCCGAGGTGGCTCGAGCCGAGCTACAAGACGCGGCTGACTTTTGACGGCCGCGACGAGACCCGGGTCCTTGCCGCGCGGGACGCCTTCGTGCAGCTGCTGCCTCCGGGGGAGCCCCAAAGCACGGACTGAGCCAATCCGATCCGGGTCGCAGGGGGGGTGCTCAGCCGGCGAGGCCCAATTCGTGGTCCGCCGGCGGTGGCCTCGGGCGCCAACGCAAGGGCAAGGCGTTGCAATGAGGCGAGAGCGCTAGCTACACTTGCTTTTGCGCCCCTGGCCGCGCGCTTTTATCGGAAAACTTGCCCGATCATCCGAAAGGCGAGCGCAAGGGGACGGCCCATGTGGAAGCTTGTCATCGAGGACGACGAAGGAAAGCGGACGATCGTTCCGCTCACGAGGGATCAATATTCCATCGGGCGGCAGGAGGGGAACACCATCCGGCTGACCGAGCGCAACATTTCTCGCGCGCACGCGAGCCTCCACAAGCGAAACGCGGCCGTTCCCGGCGAGTCGCCCACGTTCGTACTGGAAGACCTCACGAGTTATAACGGGGCTTTCGTCAACGGAATCCGCGTCACGCGCGAGCAGGAGCTGGCGCACGGCGACCTCGTTCAGATCGGGGACTATCGAATCGTCATCCAAGACGAGAGGCTGTCGGAAGCGGAGTCGACGAGCACCGATGGAAAGCAGACCATCCCGAGCGCACCCACCGCCCGGGCAGCCGCGCTCCTCGATCGCCCCAACCGCCTCGTCATGGTGACCGGGCCGGCGCTCGGCGCCGAGTTCCCCCTGGATCGCGAGCGGCTTTCGATCGGACGGGCGGAAGAAGCGGTCATCTCGGTCAACCACAACTCGGTCTCGCGCATGCATTGCGAGGTGCACGCGATCGGCGACGGGCGCTTCGAAATTGTCGACAAGGGTTCGAGCAACGGGGTGCGGGTCAACGGCGCGGAGCTCCGGCGCGGGATCATCGAACCGGGCGACATCATCGAACTCGGTGATGTTCGGTTCAAATTCGTGGGGGCGGGACAGATCTTCCTGGCGACAGAAGCCTTTCCGCCGGGCGACCGCGCGGCCAAAGATGGCAGCCGCCCGCCGCGCGCGGCCAATACGTTGCCCCTCGCAGCCTTTGCTGTCGTCGTCGTAGCGGGCGCGACGGGTGCTTGGCTGTACACACGCCCTCGTATCGAGCGCCCAATTTCGGCGGCGCTGACGTCCCCGTCCCCCGACCGATCCGCGCTCGACCGCGCGAAGCGGCTCTCGACCACCGGAGACATCGAGGGCGGCCACAAGGCCCTCGCGACGATTTCGAGCGCGTCGCCGCTGCGAAGCTCGTCAGACTTCAAAGAGGTCGAGAACCGGTGGGCGGACAGCCTCCTCGAGCGCGCCGACGCCGAGAACGATATCGGCTTGAAGCGTGCGCTATACCAGCGTGTTGCGCAGGCGATGACGGTCGAGCCGGCGCGGCGCAAGGAAGGGGCGGACAAGCTGCAGGAGCTCGATGCCGTCACGGGTGCGATCGGAAACGGCCGGGGTCAGGTTCCGTCGCCCTCGGCGTCGGGCGCAACGACCGCCGCCGCGATTGGTCGGACGGAGTCGGCGAGGCGGAGCCCCGCGGCGGTCGAGACACCGGCCCCTCCTGCCGCGTTCGTCCCGGTCCAATCGCCGCCGACCGTCCCGGTGACCACGTCTCCCCGGCCGCCTGCCGGGAGCGTCGACGATCGCGAACGGCAGCTCGCGTTGCAGGGAACGCCGGACTCCAAGGTGGCGCTGAAGCAGCAGCTCGAGCAGCGAGTGTACAGCGGCAAAGCCACGGACACCGAGATTCGGCTCCTCATCAGCACCTGCAAGGACCTCGGCGACAAGCCGTGTGTCCAGGAGGCGAGGGCGATTCAGGCGCAGCGGGGGCCCTGAATTCCGACGCCGACGATCCGCGGGATCACTCGCAGCCGGCGCCCGAGCACGTCGACGCAATCAGCTGACAATTCGCGACGTCTGCGGCACCGATCCCGGTGCAAGAACCGGTGCACTGGCCCGCCGGGACGCACTTGCCGCTCGAACAGTTCGAGTCGTCGACGCAAAGACAGGAGGTCTTCGTGCCATTTAGCACCGGCGCGGGGGTGAGCGTAGTCGCGCAGGGAGTGGAGTCCACGGGCCGAACGGAGAAGTGACCGTATCCGCCTCCGCCTCCGCCTCCGCATTGATTGTACGGACCGCAGACGAAGGCGCTCGAGCCGGTTCCGGCAGCACCCGCGGTCGACAGCAACGAACCGCCTGCACCGCCCATTCCCCCGGCGGCGGTTCCGCCGCCGCCCGCCGTGTTCGGCGCGCCTCCCGTGCCTCCGTTGACGTACACCGTGGCGCCCATGTCCTCGTAACTCTGGCTCTCGATCAGCACTGTTCCTCCGGAGCCAGCGCCGCCTCCTCCCCCGCCATAGCCATAGAGGCCGCACCCGCTCATGAAACACATGCTCGTACCGCCCTTGCCGCCGCTGGCGCTCATGGAGCCGGTAAACACGAGCAAGCCCGAGATCGAAATCTGAATTGCCCCGCCCCCGCCGCCGCCCGACGTTTGGCATGCCCAGCTCCCGCTGGTCCCTCCATGGCAGCCGCCGAGCAACGGAGCGTACGACGGAGCGGCGCGAGCGGTTCCCGCCGAAGCCGGGTTTCCGCCCACCCCTCCGGCGCCCGCGCCACCCGGAAAGCTCGCTCCACCCCCACCGCCCCCGCTGCAATGACCGTCTTGAGGCTGGCTCGCTCCAACGCTCGCACCGCAGCCAAAGTCGCCCCCGGGCCCGGGCGCGCCGGGCGTGGTGCTGGAAGAAGCACCGTCCTCTCCGTCCGCCCCGATCGCGCCGGCGATGGTCGCGCTCCCGTACACCGCGAAAATGACCGCGTTCCCCCCGGCGACGGAAGTCACTTTGAGCGTAAACCCTTCGGCGATCGTCAGGCCGGCGAACGCAAGGACGTCGACCGGAGGACCGCCGCTCGCGAGCTGCGCCACGTTCGGAGTGATACTTGGAAGCGTCTGTCCCGCGCACCAGCCGGTGAATGCGTGGGCGCTGGTGTCGTACGTCGTGTTGCAATCGATCGTAGTGGCGCTGGACGGCGGCGCGTACTCTGCCGGATTGAAGTTGCTCGGCGCATACCCGAATGTGGAATGCGTCGCGGCAGGGATGCCAGGGCTCGCGAGCAAGCAACCAAAGCCGTCGGCGGGGCCGGCGCCGGTGCAGCCGGTGCAGGACATATCGTTCTGGCCGGCGGCCATCACGCATTTTCCGCTGATGCATTGCGAGTCGGCAGAACAGCGACAGGACTCGCCCGATGCCGTGCAGATCCCCCCGGCCGCGTTGCACCCGCCCACGGCGCAGAGATACTCGGGCCCTGTCGAATCGGGGCATCCTGGCTGGCTGCAGGTGCTCCCAGTCTTCGCGTCGGCGGGGCCATCGTCCGGCGCCCCGAGCGGGCGGTCTGCCAACGCGCCGCCCGAGTCCGGGCGCGCGATCGCGTCCGTGTCCGCGTCGGTCGTGCCGGGAGCAAGCGCGTCGGCGCCGGCTTCGGTTGCGAGTGGCGGAGCTTCGAGGTCCGCTGCGTCGCTTCCGACGACGACGTCATCCGAGGAAGAATCCATCGTCGCGTCGCCTTCGGCTGGCGTGGCGCCATCGTCGGCGACGGGGCCTGCGCTCTCGTCGCAATCGGCCTCGCAAATCCCTTTTCTATACGCGTCGAGCCCGCTGAGCGCCGCACATCCGCAAAAGACGTGGGCGAGGACCGCTGCGCGGACGACTCGAACGGGTGACCCCACGAAACCAACTTACTTCATCATCGCCGGCAGCCCAAGACTCTTGGCTTGGTTGTCCTCGCCTTTTCCGAATGTGGGCAATCAGCCAATCGGTGCTCTCGTATGGACGCATGTAAGGCATGCCGGAATCGCTCGCGCCGCGGGGTCGCGTACGCGATAATTCCCGCACGTGAGCCTGCATCCGCCGTCGCCGCTCGCCCCTGGGCTCATGCTCGATCGATACGAGCTCATTTGCCCAATTGCACAGGGTGGAATGGCGAGCGTCTGGATTGCCCGACAGACGGGAAAACACGGTTTCGAACGACTCGTCGCGATCAAAACGGTTCTTCCGAAGTACGCGAGCGACTCCTTGTTTCAAACCATGTTTCTCGACGAGGCGCGTATTGCTTCGCGCATCGAGCACAACAACGTCGTGCGGGTCCTCGATGTCGGCGAGCACCACGGCACGACGTACCTCGTCATGGAGTACGTGGACGGCGACGCGCTCTCCACGATTCACCGCACGCTCAAGAAGAACGGCACGGGCGCCCCGCGAGGCATACTCCTTCGCATCGTCGCCGACGTCTGCGGCGGCCTGCATTCGGCACACGAACTTCGTGGCGACGCGGGCCAACTGCTCAACGTCGTCCACCGCGACGTCTCCCCGCACAACATTCTCGTCAGCTTGCATGGTGACGCAAAGCTCATCGATTTCGGGATCGCGAAGGCGCGCGATCGGATCGGAGGCGACACGAGCACCGGCACTGTCAAAGGCAAAGTGCGCTACATGGCGCCCGAGCAGGCGATCGGGGCGCCCTCGGATCGACGCGCGGACATCTGGGGCATCGGCGCGGTGCTCTACGAGTTGCTGGCCGGCAAGGCTCCGTACGTGGGCGACAACGACGTGCAGACGATTCTTGCACTGACGAGCGGGCTCCCACCGCCGCCCCTGCCCGGCACGGTGCCCCGTCCGATCGCGGACGTCGTCTATCATGCGCTAGAGACCACACCCAGCAAGCGCTTCGCGACCGCGGCAGCACTCCAGCAGGCCATCGAGGATGCGATGGTCGCCACGAGGTTGGGCACGGGAACCGCAGCGGTCGCGAGTTTTCTCTCCGACCACATGGCAGAGCGCGGCCGAGCACGCAAAGAGACCATCCTCCTGGGACTCAAGGCGGCAGCGGAGCGCGAGAACTATGCGTCGATTTTGCGCTCCAGTGTCACCACACTCGCCTCGAGCGCGAGCTCGAAATCGAGCGATCCGCTCCTGCCGCCGCCCCCCCCGCGCTGCCGCGCGACTCCGATGTCACCGCGGGCACCCTCGGTTCGGCCGCGATGGGCCTCGTGCCCCAGCGCAGTTCGCGGAGCCGGACTTCGATCGGAGTGGCCGTTTTTGCGGCCCTCCTCGGGGTCGGGGCGCTCGCGATGGCGCTACGACCGTCGAGGGCACAGCCCCAGGCAAACGCGAAAGCGCCTCAAAGCGCGCTGATCCCTTCCGAGCCGCAAAATGTGCCCGGTTCCGGTTTGTCCGCAGCGCGCGATCCCGAGGGACCGTCCGAGAACGCCAGCGGCGGTCCGACCACGGCCGACAGACAGGATGCTTCTCCCGCGGCTCGACCGACCCCGCCGCCCACGGCCGCGCGATCAGGGTCCACGCCGCCCGCGAAGAATCGACCGCACAAGACGAGGATCGATGACGGCTTCTAGCTCGGTATACAGCTTGATCACGGCCGAGCGCGTCGCATCCCACGCGAAGCGCGCGCTCGGGGCGGCCCTTTGCGCGGCCACGATGCTCGCGGCGCCGGCCGCCCGGGCGGAACCGACCGCCGCGGACCGCGAGACTGCTCGCAATCTCATGCAAGATGGCCGCGATTTGCGTGACCAGGGTGATCTCGAAAACGCGCTGACGCGCTTCCGCGCCGCGGACGACATCATGCACGTACCGACGACCGGGCTGGAAGTGGCGCGCGTCGAGGCGGCGCTCGGAATGCTCGTCGAGGCGCGCGACGTCATCGCGTCGATCCGCAAGACTCCAACGAAACCCGGCGACCCCGAGCCCTTCAACGAGGCGCGGCGAAAAGCCGACGACCTCGACGCGTCACTCGAAGGCCGCGTTCCCGCGTTGACGATCGTCGTGGACCTTACCGAGCCGACGCCGGACCCGCCGGCGGTGACCATCGACTCGGTCGCCGTCGCGGGCGGGACGCTGGGCCTCCCGCGCAGCGTCAACCCCGGACATCACGTGATCCTCGCGAAGACTTCTCGCGCCGAAACGCGCCAGGAAATAGACCTCCATGAGTGGGAGCGGCGCGAGATCCACATCACGCTCGCCGCGCCGGCGCCCCCCGCAGAAATCGCAGCGGAACCGGAGCCGGCACCGGAACCGCCGCCGCGTCGTTCCCATGGGCCGAACGCGCTGACGTACGGCGCAATCGGAACGGGGGGCGCGGCGCTCGTGGTCGGTCTCGTGACAGGAATCATGTCCTGGGCGGACACGTCATCGCTCCACGGCGAATGCCCTGCCCATGTGTGCCCACCTGGGTCGCCGTCCCATGACTTCGACACGGCCACCACGCTGGCCGCGGTCTCTTCCGTATCCTTTATCGTGGCGGGCGTTGGGGCCGGCGCGGCGGTGGCTTCTCTCGTCTTCGTTTCTCCACGTCCCAACATCCCCCGGCCGTCGTCCGCCCGGGCCGCGCGCCTGGCGCCGTGGATCGGTCCGGGATTCGCGGGCGTGCGAGGTACATTCTGACCGTCGGGACAGGGCCGCCCCGCGCCACGCGCACCGGACGATCGCCACGCTGTCGTCGAGAGGGACGGCAGCGAGACGCGACCAGCGTGGTAGGTAGCGCGCTACGATTTTTGCCGTTTCTTGGCTTCGAGGAAGGTTGCGAAATGCGGGAAACGCGGCTGGGATTCGCAGTGTTGGTGGGGCTGGCGGCGATCGCCGCGTGCAGCGGCGCGAACCCGAACGAGTTTCGCGCGCTCGAGACCTCGGCCGTCGCTGTCGTGTGCGGGTCGACTTCATGCTCGGCGCCGACTTCGTTCTGCTGCGAAAGCGACGTCTTGCCCGATGGCGCCAGGGCGGCCGGGCTCGCGGACACCTGTGTGTCGGCGCTTTCTTCGTGCACGGAGGCCACAGCGATTACCCAGTGCGACAGCGGCCTGAATTGTTCCGGAGGCCAAGTTTGCTGTCGCACGGTGAGCGGGGGCACGACGAGCCAGCTGTGCGAGCTGACGTGCGCGCCAGGCGAGACGCAGCTCTGCTGGTCGGCGTCGGACTGCGTGGCCGGCGACCAGTGCGTGATGGGTTCCGCCGACGTCGTGCCCGCGCCGACCGATGCGGGCGGGGACGGCGGCGCGGCGGCGCCCCCGACCGGTGTGTGCGCCGCCGCGCAGGACGCTGCGGGGGGTGATCACGGCTAGTGCAGCGCCGCCGAGATGGGATTAATCGAGTGGACGGCGCTGCACCAGCGAACTCGCGGGAGCGAGTTCGGGGTTCGGGCGGAGCCCGAGGGACGAAACTGGTGCAGCGAGTCTCCGCCGGCGCCGAGTACCCCGGGGGTTACTGCTTCGTTCCGGCGAGGTCGAATGTGCACGATATCGGGAGTATGAGGCCGGCGACCGAGAGGGAGGTCGTCCCCGTATAGGTGCCCGAGATCGAATCCGTCGCTCTGGATCGTTGCGGAGAAGCTTTCGGCGCCCCCATCGGACTGGCATGTCCCCGTGTACGTGCACCCGGTCAGCATCACCGAGCAGACCCCGGCGTCTATGCCCGGAGGCAATAGGCCCGCATCGAGGTTCAAGACCGTAGTCTCATCGGGAGGCGTGACTTCCTGGCAGAGCGAACCGCCGGACACGTACGTCGAGTGAAACAGGTACGCGCCCGAGACCGACGCCTGACAAGAGCCGGCATCGACGGAAAGCCCGGCATCGGAGCCCATCGAAGAATCTCCGCCTGAAAAGGAGTCTGCGCTCGAAGCATCGGTCGCACTGGAGCCCTCGCCCACGCTTGCGTCGCTTCCGCCCGACGACGAGCCGCCCGACGACGAGCCGCCCGACGACGAGCCGCCCGACGACGAGCCGCCCGACGACGAGCCGCCCGACGACGAGCCGCCCGACGACGAGCCGGCGTCCGACGCCGATCCCGATGAGCTTCCGGTGAAAACGACCACCGGCCCTCCGTCGCCCCCGCCGTTGCCGGACGTGCTCGAACATCCGGTGACCAACAGAGTGACGACGCCCGCCGCGATTCGACTACGCATGAGTTAAGCCTCCCTGGGATCGCATCACAACCCGTCTCTTCCGTCCGGAGTCTCCGGTTAGGGAACCGGGTCGGGAACGACGCCGTGGTTGGCCGCGTTCTCGCACCCGAGCTCCACGCCCGTCGGGCCGTCCTTCGTCTTCAAGATCTTGAACTCCACCCGGCGGTTCTTTTCCCACGCTACTTCGTTGTGTCCCGGATCCTCGGGGCAGAACTCGCCGTACCCCTTGCTGCGTAGACGCGACGGAGCGATGCCTCGGGCGATGAGGGCGCGCATGACGGAGTTTACCCGGTCCTGGGTGAGTTTGAGATTGTGCTCGTCGCTCGCGCGCTCGTCCGCGTGACCGGCAATCTCGAGCAGCGTGAACTCCGGGTGGTGTGCGAACGTCGTCGCGACGGCGTCGAGGATCTGGTTGGACTGCGGCAAAATTTCCGCGCTGTCCGTCATGAACTTAATCTTCTCGAGGATGATGATGTTGTTGTCCTGGATGATGACGCTCCCCTTATCGGGGCAGCCGTCTTCGTCCTCGAATCCGTTGTAAGTCTCGGGCTCGTTCGGGCACTTGTCTTTGACGTCCGGAATGCCGTCTTGGTCATTGTCCGGATCGGGGCAACCGTCCTCGTCTTCGAAGCCGTCCTTGTCCTCCGGATCGTTCGGGCATTTGTCCATCTTGTCGGGGATGCCGTCCTGGTCGTTGTCGGGGTCCGGGCAGCCGTCCTCGTCCTGGAACCCGTCGCGATCCTCGGGGTCGTCGGGGCACTTGTCTTTGGAGTCGGGGATTCCGTCGCCGTCTCGGTCGCCATCGCCGCCCTCGGGGCACCCGTCTTCGTCGTGATCGCCATCTCGGTCTTCGGGGACGTTGATGCATCGATCGTCGACGTCGGGGATCCCGTCGTTGTCGTTGTCCGGATCGGGACAGCCGTCCTCGTCTTTGAAGCCGTCGAAGTCTTCCGGGTCGTCCGGACACTGATCCACGTCGTCCTTGATGCCGTCGCCGTCGCGATCGCCAATCGAAGGCTCGAAGACGAAACCCAGGAAGGCCCGCTCGTCCGCGGCCTCGAAGCCGTGCCCGTATCGCGTTCCGCCGCCGATCATCAGATACGAGTTGCGTTCGACGAAGAGCTTGATGCCTCCGACGACCTCATTGCTCGCGGTGACAGCCCCGTTGGCGCCGCTCGCGAGCAAATAGGTGCCGTACGTCTCGCCGACGAGGTCGAGCGACTCGAGCACGCGAACACTGACCCCGCCGCCGTACGTGAGCAGGCTTCCGTCTGCGTAGGTGCCGCGGCTCAGCGGAGAGAGGACCGTACCGCTGGCGGAGTGTCCTCGATAGCCGCCGTTGAGCGCGACGCGCACTCTTCCCGAAGGTCCAAACCGCTTCTCGACCGCCAGCGACGGCCAGAACCAGAACCCGGGGTCGGCCCCGGCGTTCGACGCGGCGCTCGAAAGGCCCCACCCCGCCTGGGCCCCCAACGCCAGGCCGAAACCGTGTTCCACCTTCAGGATGCGCCACTTGGCATGCGCGGCCACGTCTCCGACTCCCTGGAAGTCCAGCTTCCCGGGGCCCCATTGGTTCGGAAAGAGGGGCTGGCCATTGTCCTGCGTCTGCGGCCCCGACATGAGATCGACGGGCAAGTCCAGGCCAACGACGACCTGATTGGCTATGCCGTAGTTGATCTGAAACGTGCCCTGGAACGAGTGTTGAATGAGCGGGCTGCTGATCGCCGTGCGCAGGAGCGTGTGCGCGTAGTCTAGAATCAATCCGAAGCTCACCTCCTTCGCGCCGAGGATGTCGGTGCCATTGACGGAGAAAAGCCCCTTGGAGTCCATTGCAGGACGGAACAAGTGGGTATCGAGGCCGCTCCCGTTGACGCTCGGAACCGAGTTCGGGGTCGACTGCGCTCGAGCCGTCTTCGCGGAGCCCATCGCGGCGAGTGCGGCGCAAAGCGCAGGCGCCAGCCGAAGAAAACGTAGGACGATCGGGTCAGGAACCGGTCGCACACCGCGTGTCGTCAGGTACAACGGCTTTCTCCCACGTGCTCGAGACTAACACACACGACTACTGACACGGCGGCCGCAAAGCGACAGACCTGGTACCGTCTCTCTCCCGAACGTTCAATGCGCTTTCGAGTGCCAACACTTCCTGGTTGCTCCGCCGGCCATCGTCGGCGGCCGGATCCCCGTCGAGCCCCCGGCGCATGGACGACCGCCGCCCTCGCCCTCGCCGCTGGTCTCGTCGCCCGCGCGGTTCATGCCGACGGCGCGTCCTTGGACGGGGCGTGGGACATGACCGCCGTCACCGAGTCGTTCGTGGTCCAGCACTGGGGGCCGCCGTGCGGCCCCACCCCGGTCTCGGGCACGATGTTGCCGGCCGGCCACGCCACGATTCGGAGCGACCGCGGCGAGCTGGCGATTGTCGGCGAACGGCGCGCGCTCCGCACCGACCAATGCCTCGACCCGATGCCTGCATTGGCGCAGGAGACCCACTCTCGCGACGCGCGCGCGTGGCGTTCGCGCTGCACGACGCCCCCGGGCGACCCGAGGCACGCCGTCGTGAACACGGCGTACTTTCTCGCCCCCGGCGATGACTCGATTTCGGTCGCCGAGACCGGGCGGTACGAGTTCAGGGTAAACGGCGAACGGTGCGTCGCCGACGTGAGGCGCGGGGCTTCGCTGACACGGGCGGGCGCTCCCATCGCGTCCGCGTGGCCCGTCCCATCGTGGCCGGCCACGCCGCTTGCCAGCGCCATGTCTTCCGCACCATCCGCCGTCTCGCTTGCCGTGCCGCCGAGAGTGGCGCCCGTCGCGCCGCCCGATGCGCCCTGCCGCAATCCCGGCGAGCCGGCCCGGCTCGAAGTCCGTCCGTCGCGCAAACTGCTGCGACTCGGCGAAACGTTCGGGTTTCAAGGCGTCGTCGTCGACGCCAACGATTGCCCGACGGCAGCCCCCATCGCGTGGACAGTCGGCCCCGTGACATTCAGCGATGGCCAGCCGCGCGACGCGCGCCCCTCGATCGACGCATTCGGCAAGCTCGCGGTGCCCCAAGACGACTTCGCCGACGCGACCTTCGACGTGATCGCGTCGGCCGGGGGGCGGGCGGCGAACGCCAACGTGCAAGCGACGTCAGCGGCCAATTTCGAGTCGCTGCTCGCCCAGTCCGGACTCGACTCCAACGGCGAGCGAAGCGAACCCTCGGTGGCAGTCTTTGCCACGAGCTCGATCGGTGCGTCACGCGGCCACGTGGAGGACGGCGCCTCGCAAAAACGCATGACCTTCATCGCGATGGTGGGAGGAGCCTCGCTGCTGCTCGGCGTCGTCGCCGTCTTCGGTGCACGGCGCGCGCGGCGCGCGGTCGAGGCTGCGCGGCTCGCGGAGCAGCGCCATAGCGAGAAAATGCGCGAATACGATCGCCAAAAGCGCGCTCGCGAGCACCACCACGCCGAGCAGATGCGCGCGCACATCCAGAGCGTCGCGATCGCCCAACAGCAGGCAGCCGCCGCGGCCGCGCGGGGCATCGCGTCGGGCCCCTCCTTCTGCCCCTCTTGTCGGCGCGAGTTCCCCAGCGGAGTCGCGTTCTGTCCGTTCGACGCGAACCGCCTGGTGGCCATCGCCGGGCACGAAGACTTGCTTGCGGGGCCGGTCGGGGGTGTATGTCCGACTTGCAAACGGGGCTTCAACCCCGGTGTGAGGGTTTGTCCGCACGACGGCGAAGAGCTCGTCCCTCCGGTGATCGCCCAAGCTCGAGCGGGCGGCTCCACTCCGCCGCCGCGCGGAAAGATCTGCCCCACCTGTGGAGGCCGCTTCGATGGCGCCTCGTCGTTTTGTTCGAAGGACGGAACCCAGCTCGTCCTCTTGAACTAGTGCATCGTACCTCGCCGGCGGTGCACTAGCGCCGCATTTCGCACCGACTAGCCCGGCACGGGTCGATGGGGGTTGGTGTGCTCCTCTCCCAAGCTCTCATCCCCTTGGGGGGGACCACGCGTCTCTCTGCACACCGGAGCGGACGCGCGACGCGGGCCGCGCTAGCATTAGGGTCGCCGTGGCGAGGGCGCTCACGCAACTGGCTCGCGATATCGCGGATCACACCGGCGGCCGCGCAAGAACCTGAGGGAAATGGTTGTGGGATGAAGATTACGTGCCAGGCGTGTCAGGCCAAGTACACGATTGCCGACGAGAAAGTCGTCGGCAAGATTGTAAAAATCCGCTGCAAGAAGTGCGGGGCGACAATCGTCGTCAACGGCAACGAGGCAAGTGCGCTTGGCGCGGGGCACCCCCCGGCCACGGCGAACGCATTCGATGACGAAGGTCGGGGAATCGCCGCCACTCCGTGGACGGTCAACGTGGCCGACGGCGATCAGCGCACGCTGAACGACGAGGAGATCGTCGCCGCCTACCGGGCCGGCGTCGTGACCGACGAGACTTTGTGCTGGAAAGAGGGCCAGCCCGATTGGCTGCCCATTCACGAAATTGCGCCGCTCCACTCCGCCTGCGTGGCGGCCGGGGCGCGCGGGCACGAGGAGGAACATCACGTGGCGACGAGCGACGAAGGGGATGGGGGACTGAGCAGGGGCGCTGCAGGCGCGCGCGAGGGACGTAGCGGCAGGAAGGACGGCAACGGCGCCGCGGCCGGAGCTCAGCCAGCCGCTACAATGGCGGCTCGTCGCGCGGGCGGACGCATCGGGGCCGCGGACTTGTTCGGGAGCGTCGCGCAGGCGGGAGGCGAGGACGAAGTACTGACGAGCGCGCCCGCCGGGGCGGCGCAGGGAAAAACGAGCGCTGCTCAGTCTCCCTCGATGACCGCAACGAACGAGGCTTCGGGCCTCATCGACATTCGCCAGCTTGGCGCGCAGATGCGTTCCAACATGGACGACAGCAAGAAGAAGAGTCGCGTGGACGACATCATGAACCTCGGCGGAGGCGGGGCGTTCAGCCCGTCGCTCGCCGCCCCGGTGCTCGCGGCGCCGTCGCTCGAACACTATTCCGAGCCGCCGCCAAGCCTGCTCGGCGGCCCAGGGGCTGCGCAGGTCAAAAGCAAGGCGCTGATTTTCCTCGCGCTCGGCGCGGGAACGTTCTTCTTGGTCGCCGCGGTGGCCATCGCCGTTGTCCTCGTCCGAGGGAAGGGGCTCGTCGCGGCCGAGGACGGGGACAAGACGTCGGTCGCCGCGAACACGTCGCCGTCGCCAGGGATGTCGGCCGCATCCACGACGCCGCAGCCTTCGGCGGTCGCCGCACCCGAACCCACGAGCGCGAACGCGGCGCGAGAGCCCGCCCCCCCGGCCACCGTTGCCCAAGATGCGCCCCGCCAGGAGGCGCCGCGCCAAGAGGCACCGCGACAAGAGGCGCCGCCGCCCCGGAAGGAATTCAAAGAGTTCAAAGCGCCAGCCGCCGCCCCGAGAGAGGCGCCCGCCGCCTCGGGGGCCGAGTTCAACATGGGTGAAGCCAGGTCCCGGTTGGCTGCGATTGTGGGGGGTCTGCAATCGTGCAAACGAGCGGACACGACCGGCTCGGGCAAGGTCGAAATCGTGTTTGCCCCGAGCGGGGGGGTGCAGTCCGCCGCACTGATGCAAGGTTCGCCGTTCGATGGAACGCCGACTGGAAAGTGCGTCGAAGCACGCTTCCGGCAGGCGCGCGTGCCTCCCTTTGGAGGTGGTCCGTTCCCCGTGACAAAAAGCTTCTCCATCAACTGATCCGACGTGTCGCCGCTCTTCGTCAGCCTCGCCGTCTTCGCCGCCTTTCTTCTCGGGTTGCGCGCGGGCATTGGCATCGGCTACCGAGCGGAGCGACGACGCAGGCTTCCCTAAGCTTCGCGGCTCCCGAGGCCCCCTGCCCTCGCGACGGCGGTCTAGCGGACCGAAACGGTGAAAAAATGGCGGTCTACGGCACGGAACGGCGCTGGCCGATGCGTCTTGGAACGCTGGGGAGTCTCTGCTTTGTCTCCACCGCGCTCGCCGCCGAGGCGCCAGGCGCCTGGTCCGCGTGGACCGCATCGCCCGTCTTCGTCGATCCGGCGGGGCTATCGCCAGTCGAACGGCAGGTCCTTGGCCAATGCGGGGGGACGGACGCGGGACTCCAGGAGACGGCGCGCGCGGTCCTCGAATCCAAGCTCCGAGGGCTGCCGATGCCGGAGTTCGACGACATCGCCCGGATCCAGCGCGGTGCAGGCGAACCGCATCCCTGGGCGCGCGCGTGGGTGGCGAGCGGACCGAAACTCGGCGAATTCGCGACGATGGCGAGTCTCCACTCGTGGCTCGGGCCCTCGCCGAGGGGAGCCGAGCGCCGGTGCGGAGTCGCGAGCGGGACCCGGGACGGCGCGCAAGCCCTCGCCGTCGTGTCGATCGATGCGCTGGCCGACCTCGCGCCGCTTCCGACGCGAGTTCGGCCTGGAGAATGGCTGACGGTGCAAGCGCGGATGCTGGTCCACGCAACCGGCGGCGACGTCATCGTGCTGGGACCTGGCGGCGCGCCACGGTCGCTGCCGACGTCGTTCGACGGCGCCGTGCTCCGCGCGCGTTTCGCGCCGGACCGTTCGGGCGAGTTCGAAGTGCAAGTGATGGCCGACGTGGCCGGCGGCCCGCGTCCGGTGATCGAGGCCACGGTGTTCGCGGGCGTCGAGCCCGCGGCGCCGGACGCGACTCGCCCGGCGCCAGGCGAGGACCGTACCGGCGACGGTCTCGAGGACGACGAGCGACTCGCGGCCATGATCCGCGCGGCGCGCGAAGCCCCGGGGCTTCCGTCGCTCCTGCGCGACCGGCGGCTCGACGACGTTGCACGAAAGCATGCAGTCCGCATGGCCCGCGCCGGCCAACTGGCGCACGACGCCGGCGACGGCGATCCGTTCGACCGCCTTCGCGAATCGGGGATCGACGCACGCTACGGGGGCGAGAACGTGGCTCACGCACCGACCGTCTCGCTCGCCCACCGAGCGCTCTGGGATAGCCCGTCGCATCGCGCAAACTTGCTCCGTCGCGAATTCGATCGTGTAGGGGTCGGCGTCGTTCGCGACGATTGGGGCGACGCCTGGGTCGTCGAGACGTTCGCTGGGAAATAACCCGACTCGCGCGGCGACTACATGCGGCCGGTCCGGCGTATCCATTCGACGTCGACGCGCGCTCCGTCTTTCCGAAATAGCCAGAGAACGTACATTCTCGAGAACATGGTGGGGTTTTCCCGCTCGAGAACGTCCCAGTTCGCCAGGTCCGTCGCGGCGACGTCGGCGGGGAATCTGGCGCGGTAGGCCTCGGTATCACGGGGACCTCGCGCTTCGACGTGCAACACGGAGAGCCCGAGCTCTCCGAAGATGCGCGCGAGCTCGGGCAACGCAAATGTGTGTTCTTCGACGTGGAATACCAGGTCGCGGCACTGGGATACCGAGTAAAAGTCGTACGACTCGGTCAGTCGCTGCCTCATCGGATCGCCCTCGGGCCGCGCGAGGACGGCGGCGCGAAAGTCCCGGATGCCCTTCGGGGTCGCCGTGAACCCCTCGCGCCGCGCCCACTCGCGCGCCTGGCCAAAAGCCGTTCGCGCGAGCGTGCTGTAGAGAGCGACCTTGAGCACACCGCCAGGCGCGAGCACGCCGAGCAGCGCGCGCAGGCCCGCGACGGGGTCACGCATGTGATGCAGAACACCGGAGCAGACGATGAGGTCGAACGGCCTCCCGAATCGGGCCACGTCGAGAATGTCGGCCTGCCGAAAAAACACGTTCGCGACCCGGAGCTCGGCGGCCTTGCGCGTGGCGTACGCGAGGCTCGCCCGGCTGAGATCGATCGCATCCACGCGCGCGGCCGGGAAGATGAGCCCCGCGTCCACGGCTTCCCGGCCCGTTCCGCATCCGGCGACGAGAATGCCCTTTCCGCGCGCAAGCGCCGCGACGTCGCGCGGCACGGCGCCGCCGCTCCCTACAGTCGTCCAGCGGGGATACGGGTTTTCTTCGTACTGCTGGCGCACCAGGATAGAGACGGCGTCCGCGACCGGCGCGAGCTCGACGACCCGCTCCGCGATCGCCCTCTCTTCGAGCGGCTCGCGGACCGTGACGTCGATGAGGTCCCGATAGGCCGGCTCCTCGGACAGTTCGCGGAAAACCGCCGCGTCCGGGTGGGCGGCCAGCGGCCGATAGCAGGCGAGCCGCGCGACCTCCCCCGGTGTCGTCGGGTGGGCCGACAGCCCAGAGATGTCCTCTTCGCAGGCGAGCGCGTATTCGCTCAGGAAACAGTATCGGGCGAGCGTGCACAGGAGCGGGAGATGACGATCCGCAGAAGCGCCGGCTCGCAAAAACCACCGACGAGCCCAGGTCAGCCCGCGCTCGAACGCGGGGTCGGCCACGAGAAACCGGCGGAGCCCGAGACTCACGAACGCGCTCGCCTCCCAGCTCGAAAGGCGGTCCTCCGAGGCGAGTGCGCAAAACGAGTCGTAATCGGGAGCGTCGAGGAGCGTGCGCGTGGTCGCCTCTTCGGGGTCGAGGCGCAGGAGACTCAGCCACGCGTGGCGCATCAGGCTGTGGGTCAGCGCCGGGTCCGCCAGGCAAACGGTCATCGCCACCTTCGAACGCTCGCTGAACGACGCGAACGTTCGCGTGCCGTAGAGGGCAACCAGCGTCGCGCGTTGGTCGCCGGCGGCGGGATCGAGAAGCACACAGTTCTCGACAGGCCCGATGGCGTCGCCGAACCGGTTCAGGTCGAGATAAAGACGCCCGAGGGCCGCATGAAGGCCCGCGAAGCCTGGACAGATGCCGCAGCCCTGGGCGAGGATCGCCTCGGCCTCCGCCCAGCGGCCCTGCCCCATACGCACCTTGCCGAGGAGGATCCACGCCTCGGCCTGGTCGGGACGACTGGCCAGCACGCTCCGGCAAAGCCTCTCGGCGTCGTCGAATCGCGCTGCCGCCAGGGCCCGGCCGGCGTCGCGTAGAAGCGTCGACGCCTGCGCCGCGCCAGCTTTCCGCGATTTCATCCCGGCCAAACTACGCCGTGCGAGGACAGCGCGCACCCGCGTCGATCGCATCGCAGCGCGGAGAGAGAACCGCCAGCAGCTCGGGCCGTCAGGGGCAGAGAGAGCCGCGAGGCGCAGAGAAAAAACCCTGCGCTCGCTCCTCTCCGGCCCCGTGGCTCGTTCCAGGCGTCCCTGGCCGTTTCCTTCTTCGTCGTCTTGCGCAGTGGAAGAGCTACCCGCCGAAGGCGGGCGACGCAGCGAGACGAAGTCGGCAGTCCGGGCGCGAAAGCAGGGCTAGGTAAGTAGACTATCCAGGTTTCCGGTATAGTTGTCGCCGACGCTCGTGACCGACGTTTGCCCCATCGCATGCATGATGGTCGTCAGGAGCTGATTGTTCGGAGCGTTGTTGAGCTCGACGACTTGCCCGGTCTTGAAGAACCCGCCGCAACTGCCGGCGATGAGCCACGGCACGTTGTGGTCGAAGTGCGTATTGCCTTCTTGCATGTCGTTCGCGAGAAGGACACACGTGTTGTCGAGGGTCGTGCCCGAACCTTCGACCGTACTGTCGAGCGGTGTGAGCAGATTCGTCGCCACCTGCTGATAAAACCAGGTGTCGATCGTCGTCTTGTCGGAAGCCGCCGCGGCGCCGAGGTGCGCAATGGCGTGGTAGTTCGATTGCGACACACTGAGCCAGGGGAACGTGAGGCTATTTCCGCCGCCGTCGTCGATGAGCTCGAGCGTGACGGCGCGAGAAATGCCGCAGGTGACAGCCGCCGCAGCGAGCTTCATCTGGATATCCACGAACGCCGGATAGTTGGCAGTCTGGGTGTAGTCCACCGTCGTGGTGCCCAGGGTGGGCGGCGAGCAACCCACGGTCTGTGTCTGACCGCCCATGAGCGATTCTTCGATGTTGCGAACGGCCGTGAGGTGCGAATCGATCTTGGCTTTGTCGTCCGTCCCGACCACGTTCTCGAACGCCGTGAGCTGCGTGCTCACGAGGTCGAGGATGCTCTGCCGCCGCGCCTGCACGTTGCTGATCTGCGCGGGCGTCAGGTTGGCCCCGGAGAAAAGTTGATTGAACACGTTCTTCGGGCTCGTGTTCGGCGTGTTGGCGATACCCCCCGCTTTCCAGCTCAAGTGCGAGTTGCTGGTGCGGCAACCCAGATTGAGCTGGGCATTCGCGAGGTTGGGGGTATTTTGCGCGATCAGCGTGTCGATCGAAGCGCTCGTGCCGCTCTTCGTCCCCGTCAGAATGCACGGGTAGCCAGAGTGGCCACCGTACATGTTCGAGGTGTAGACGTTCGCAATCGCCACGTTGTGCGGAATCAAAAGCTTTGTTCGGAATGGCGTCAGCGTCGCCAAAATCGGCAACAAGGTTCCCGTGGTCAGGTCGTTGCTGCCAGTCTGCCACCAGGACTTCTGGTAGATGCCGTTCGTCCAAACGACGCAGATGAACCGCTTCGGGAACCCCTCCGAGTTCATCGTCGCAGCGGCCGCGGCGGACGTCGGTGCCCCGCCGTCGGCGCCGAACGCCTCGTTATTGAGCAGGGGAAGCATCCCCGCGCCGACCCCGAGCGCCTTCAGCAGTGCACGTCGCGAATATTTTTCCTTCATGGCAGCATTTCTCCAGCGGAGGGGGTCCGGAAACGGAAGGTGCGCGAGGTGGCTACCCCCACGAGTAGATTGCGCACGTTGAAGTTGTTACTCGCAAAGGTGGCGTATGCGTCGCCGATCGATGCGGCGTCGGCTGCCGTGTCCATGCGGCCGACCGCGTACCGGACCCATTGCGTGGCGAAGCACTCCCGCACTTCGGGGCTCGTCGAGAGAAGCGAGGCGAGCTGCACGCCGTTGTTCACCGTCTGCATGGTGCCATCGAGGGTCACGGTGGCGACCGAGTTGACCGGCGACCCGTTGTCGGTCGTTCGGTATTGCCCGATGCCGTCGTAGTTCTCGAATGCGAACCCGAATGGGTCCATCGACGAGTGGCAGGTCCCCGCGCAAGGGGACGAGCCGTGGATGTCGAGCACCTGACGCATCGTCTGGCCGGGCATGGGCGCCGCGGGAGTGGGGATTTGCACGTTCGTCGGCGGCGTGAGCGAATTGCAGAGGAGCTGCATGTAGACCGCGTGGCCGCGATAGATGCCGTTCGAGTCGTTCGAGGCTCCGTTGACGGCCAGGAATGCCGGCATCGTCAAAAAGCCCGAGCGGTTGGCGTCGAGCGTGACCGGCTGCATGGTGGTGCTGGTGATGCCAGTCAACCCGTAGACCGCGGCGAGGCCCTGGTTGGCGACGCTGTTCTTGCTCGTGAATAGGTCCGAAAAGAGACCCGAGCCCGTCAGAACGTTGCTCGAGAAGAACGTCCGAAACTCCGTATCCATCGCCGTCTCGAGCGTGGCATCGTAGTTCGGATACGCGGTCGGGTCCTTCGAGACGCTCGGCAGGTTCGTGACCTGGAAAAGCTCCTCGAAGAAGTTCTGGACCGCGGACGCCGCGCTGCTCGACTGAAGCAGGCGCTGCGCCTGCGCGGCGACCTGGTCGGCGGTCGAGAGCTCCCCGGCCGCGGCGGCCGCGAGAAGCGTCTGGTCCGGCATCGTCGCCGTCAGGTAATACGAGAGACGGCTCGCCAGAGCGTACGGGTCGAGCTGAATGACCGAGGGGTTCGTGGTGTCGTACACCGTCTTCGAGGGGCCCTGTTCCCAGTGGTACAGAAACCCTGGCGACTGGAGCATCTCTTCGATGATGAGACCGATCGCTCCGTTGAAGTCGAGGCCGAGGGTCGTTATTCCCGTCTGGTAAAGCGCCTGGAAGCCGGAGATTTCGGTCGCCGTCAGGGGCCGGCGGTACGCCTTCAGCCCAAACGTGTTCAGGAACGTCGTCAGGCAGGCCGACTCACTCGCCGTGTTCCCGGCGGTGGGGGTGCACGTGAGCACGTTGCTGATGTTGGCGACCGCGTTCGCGGCCAGCGTGGTGGCGAGCGACGCGTACGCGTTCGCGTCGGTGGAGCCCACGACGTCGGGTACCGGGAACGGGTACGTATCGAAGTTTCCGATGGGCGACTCCGCCGGCACGTCCTGCGTCGTCTGCGACGTGTCGTTCAAGAGGTCGCGGATCGTGTTCAGGTACTCGAGCTGCGACAGGTGCCGGAGCACCATTGTCCCGGCAAGCGTCGGGTCGGCCGGCGTCCCCTGCGGCGTCGTCGTCGCGGTGCCCGTGGTCGGGTTGGCGCCCTGGACTCCGCTTGCGCCACCCGTTGCAGCGGCTCCTTGGCCGGAGCCCGATGGTCCACCGCCACCGCCGCTCACGGAGCCCGTGCCGGTTCCGGACCCGCTGACACCGGTGCTGCCGGCGCCTCCCGGCCCCCCGACGCCGATCGTCCCCGTGCAGGCGGCCACCGCCAACGTGCAGAACAAGAGGCCATTGATATGTGTTCTTCTCATGTGCACTCCACCCAACACAGTTGCACCGGTCGACGAAAATAGCTCACCCGGAATCGCGCCCGCACCATATTGTGTTTACACGGGAAAATGGCGCCTAGACTGTTACCGGATGCGGCCGACGTCTCACCCCGTAGCAGCCGCATCTCGCCCCCAACGGTTTGCCACATGCCACGGCGGGCGTGCCCTCGGAACGCGGGCAATATAGGCATTATCTCGCGGGTCGGCGAACGTCATGAGGACCCCTTGACAGAGGTCTCCGCGATGCTAGCCAAAAGTCGGTGATGCGAGCCGCCAGCAGGGCCGGCTTTGCCGCCTTGGCGGTCCCCTCCGCCATCGCGTCGTGTGCACCGTCGCCTGGTGGCGTCGAAGACGGCGGCTATGCGGAGGCGGGGTCGACCGCCGACGGAGGCATTGGCGTGGACGCCGCGATCGCGGGAGACGCCGGGATCGCGGGAGACGCCGCGTCCGCCGCAAACGGCCCCGACGGCGCGTGCCCGACGCCATGCACGGGCGACACGACCTGCTGCGGCGGCACGTGCACCGACCTTCGGAGCGACGAAACCCATTGCGGATCGTGTTCGACGTCGTGCGCCGGGTCCGCGATGCAGGTGTGTGCGGCCGGCCAGTGCGGCGCCGTGGACTGGGCCCTCTGGCCCATGCCCAACGGCAAGGACGACACGAGCGCCGGCGCGCCGAATCCAGCCGCGTATTTGGACAACATGGACGGCACGGTCACCGATCTGGTGACGCACCTCATGTGGCAGCAGCACATTCCCAGGACGGGCGGACCCAGCGAGGACGGGAACCTTTCGTGGGCCGAGGCGAGCGAGTACTGCGCCACCCTGTCGGAGGCCGGACACGACGACTGGCGCCTGCCATCGCAAATTGAGCTCGTTTCCCTCCTCGATTACAGCAACTTGGGCGCGGGGCAACCTCCGATCAATAGCGCCTTCTTCCCCGATACGCCGGCCGACGCGTTCTGGTCATCGACCAAATCCGCGGCTTCGGAGACATCCGCATGGACAGTGTACATGGACGTTGGGTTTACCTACGCCTACGACATGGGCACGGTCGGCAGGGTCCGATGCGTCCGTTGACGCTTGGCATCGCCGTCGTCGTGACCGCCGTGGCGAGGCCGGGGCTGGCCGACGCGCCGCCGGGACGCTACTCGGCATCCGGGGGAGAGGTCGTCGACACCGCGACCCACCTCACCTGGCAGCAAACGGTCCCGACCACCGGCGGCGACGGTGGCGACGGGCGGTCGACGTGGGCGGACGCGAAGAGTTACTGCGCGAGCTTGGGCGGCGGCTACCGGCTCCCCACCGCAAAGGAGCTTCTCACCATCGTCGACTTCTCCCAAGCGAACCCGGCGATCGACACCTCGGCCGACGCGTTCCCCAATACGCCGCCCGATCTGTTCTGGACCGCGACTCCCCTGGCTGGGTCGCCACCCACGAGCGCCTGGTTTGTGAGCTTCGACGACGGCTTCGCCGGCAACGCCGAAATGACGCAGCCCAATCGCGTCCGGTGCGTGCGCTGATGGTCGTCGACCCGCCGCTCGAGCTTCTCTTCGAGCGCGCGGATCTGCCGTCTTTCGACCTTCCGCCGACTCTGGTCGCCGGGTACGGCGGACCGCTCGGCTTTGGCGCGCCGCGGGTGATCGCCAATTTCGTTGCTTCCGTCGACGGAGTCGTCGCGTTGCCCGACGCCGGCGAATCCGGGCACGTCATCAGCCAAGGCAGCGAGGGCGACCGATTCGTCATGGGCCTCCTTCGGGCGTGCGCCGACGCGGTGATCGTCGGCGCAGGCACGTTTCGCAAGGCTCCGGGCCAGCTCTGGACTGCCGAGGCCATTTGCCCGGCCGCGTCGGACTCATTTGCCGAAGCAAGACGGCGTCTCGGTCGTGCTCCTGACCCGACATTCGTGACCGTGACCGGATCTGGACTGGTCGATACGACGCAACGCGCCCTTCGCGAAGCCATTCTCGTCACGACCGCCGCCGGTGCCGTGGCGCTAGGCGACCGCGTCCCCTCGAACGCGCGCGTCGTCGTCCTCGACCCATCCCAAGCCCTCGCGACCCAGCTGTCGGCTCGGCTGCAGGCCGAGGGCTTGCGCATCTTGCTCGTGGAGGGCGGGCCGTCGCTCGTCGCCCAGTTTCTCGCCGAGAACGCTCTCGACGAGCTCTTTTTGACTGTGTCCCCTTCCCTCTTCGGTCGCTGGGTGGGCGATCGGCGAACCTCGCTCGCCGACGGGATCGACCTCGCCGGCACGTCGCTGGAACTTCTGAGCCTGCGGCGCCACCGCTCCTACACTTTTTTTCGCTACGCGGTGCGCCGCAGCTGACGCGTGTCGGTCGCCGCGGCCGCCGACTTCGGTGAACCGCGCAGCGCGCCGCGGCTAGTTGTTCTTCGCGCCCTGGGTAATCCAGTTCTCGATGATCGTGAGGTCGCTCTGAGGGAGCGTGACGCCGTTCGGCATTTCGGTTCCGCAGGCCGGCGACAACCCGGACGCGCTGCAGCTCGCCGCGAGAGTGGACTGCATGTTGTTGAGTTTGTACCACATATAGCTCTTCGATGTATTTCCCGGCGTCACGACGGGCATCGACGGATCTTCGACCGAGTCCTTGTTCACGATTCCGGCGAGGACCGTACTGATGTCACTCGCCATGTAGGTGCCGCTCGGAGGCCCAAAGTATTCACGGTTGCCGCCGCTAATGCCCCCCATCGTCAGGACGCTAGGGTCACCGTGGCAAGCCGTGCCGCCCGTTGCACAATCCATCTGCAAGATGGGCACGACTTCCATGGCGAACGACACTTCGGTGGCCGTTCCCCCGCCACCCGAGCTGGAGCCCGAGGCGGAACCGCCAGACCCACCGGAGCCGCCCGAGTTGGACGAAGAACACCCCACAACCCCCCCAATAGCCAAAGTGAACGCGGACAGATGCACGACGAGGCGACGGGCTTGAAGAGTCACTGAGAATGCTCCTTTTGGCGCCGAGCGGTTGGCTGGCGCGCGACAGGCTTTCTGACGCAAAGTGCCCTCACCCGTCAACTGGCCAGATTCGCTTAAGCGCCGAGGCCCATGGGGCTCTGCTACGTTGGGGGCCACACACGACAACCCACACCCTCGTGACGACTGCCGTGAGCCACTCTTGCCGTCCGACCGCCCGGCGCGGGACAGCCCGCGAATGCCAGCGGGGATGAGCGTGCCGCTGGACGATCTCCTCGGGCGCTCGGCGACGCTCCTCATCCGCCGCTTCGGCCCCCCGGGCGCGTTTCTCGGGTCCCGTGACGAGACCGACACATCGTCACTCCTCCTCCTAGGGAGCGAAATCCCGGAAGGGGCGAAAGAAGGCGACGAACTTCGCGTCTTCGTCTACCTCGACTCGCTGGCGCGCCCGCTCGCGACGACACGTGCCGCCAAGCTCGAGCGGGGTCAGGTGGCCTTCCTGGAAGTGACCGCCTGCACGGAGTTCGGTGCATTCGTCGACTGGGGTCTCGCCAAAGAGCTCTTGGTGCCGTTCGCGGAGCAGACCGCGGAGATGCACGTGGGAGCCCGCTACGCGATCGGACTCTACGTCGACAAGAGCGGTCGGCTGGCCGGGACGATGCGCGTGGCCGAGATGCTCGACCAGGAAAAACCGAAGTTTCGCCTGGACGAATGGGTCGAGGGGGAAGCCTGGCGCAACGATCCCGATGTCGGCCTCTTCGTGATCCTCGCCCGGGCCTTCGTCGGCCTGGTCCCCGCGTCCGAGCCCCACGGACTGTCCCGGGGGCAATCCGCGAAGTTCCGCGTAGCCAGCATCCTGCCCGACGGCAAGGTCGAGCTGTCGCTCCGGGGGCATGCTCACGAAGAGCTCGAGAGCGACGCGCGGAGGGTCTTGGACGTGCTGGCGAGATCTGGCGCGCCGCGGGTCGGCGATCGGTCGAGCCCCGACGAAGTGCGCGCCGTGTTCGGGTTGAGCAAGAAGGCGTTCAAACGCGCGGTGGGGCGACTCCTCAAGGAGCGCGCGATCGCCGTCGACGAGGGAGGCTTTCTCGTTAGGCTCGACGAGGGCCGAGGCGAAGAGCGCCGATGACCTTCGTAGGGCTCTCGCCAGGTATGGACGGCTCGACCTGCCGCCCGGATGTAAGCTGATAGCGGGCATTGCGATGGCAAAACGCGTGCTTCGGGCGTGGCGGGGTGTCGTTCTGGCGGCGGTGGCGGGGTGCTCGAGTGGGTCGGGGGCGAGCGACGTCACCGCCAGCCAGGCGTGCGCCGACTTCGCCACGACCAACTGCCAGAAGCTGCAAGCGTGCGCGCCGTCGATCCTGCAGACGGACTACGGCGACCTCGCCACGTGCGCGGCGCGCTTTCAGCTCGCGTGCCCCCCGGGCCCGGCGACGATCGGGTCGACGTGGAAACCCGGGGCGCTCGAGGGATGCTCGCGGTCGCTCGAAGCGCAGACCTGCACGGACTACTTGACGGGCTACCTCTCCGGCGAGAGCCCGGGCGCATGCGCGCTCACCGGCTCGATTCCGCTCGGGTCGTCGTGCGCAGTCGACTCGCAGTGTGCGAGCGGTTTTTGCCAGACGCTCGCGGCGAACTCGTGCGGCGCGTGCGCGACGCGCTCCCCGGTGGGCGGAGCTTGCGCCTACCCCGCCGACTGCGAGCAGACAGGGCTCACGTGCGTCGGCGGATTGTGCGTCCCTCTAGCCGTTCTGGGCGCGGAGTGCGACGAGACCCATCCGTGCCAGCCGCTCCTTTATTGCTCGGCGAACGGAATGTGCGTGGCGCGGCTCGGCCTCGGGGCGACGTGCGACTCGACGATACCCAATCCCTGCGATCTGACCCTGTCCCTGACGTGCAGCCTGGACAGCAAATGCGTCGTGGCACCGATTGCGAGCATCGGGGCTCCATGCGGCAGCACAGCGGGTGGGGCGGTCACGGTCTGCGAAAGCAGCGGCGAGTGCCTGACCCCCGGTGGATCCACGCTGGGAACGTGCCAAGCCGCGGCCGCCGACGGGACGACGTGCAATCCGACCCTCGGCCCGTATTGCATGCCTCCGGCCGCGTGTCTGGGTGCAGAGTGCACGATCTTGGATCCCGCGACGTGCCACTGAAGACTGGTCAGGACTGCGCCGTGCGGGCGGCGACGCCCTGTCCGAGACCGAGGTGACCGGTGATTGCTTCGGAGGACACACGCACATCGTCGTCGGCCTCCACCGCGCGCGCCCCCTCCCCGCGATGGTCCTTCGCAATGAGCACGTACAAGGAGGGGACCACGAACAGGGTGAAGAGCGTACCGATCGACATTCCGCCGACCAATACGATTCCGATCGAGTTGCGCGCGACGGCTCCGGGGCCGGTGACCAGCGTCAGCGGAAAGTGTCCTGCCACGGTCGCGACGGTGGTCATGAGGATCGGGCGCAAGCGCGTGGCGGCGGCCGCGCGAATCGCATCGATCTTGCTCACGCCGGCCTCTTGCTGCGTGTTCGCGAACTCCACGATCAAGATTCCGTTCTTCGAAACGAGACCGACGAGAGTGACCAATCCGACCTGCGAATAAATGTTGAGAGTCGTCGTCCAGCCCTCGGTCAGCTTGAAATGCAGGCCGGGGGGCCCGGCGAACTTGAGGAACGTGAAGACGAGCGCCCCGAAGATCGCGAGCGGCACGGACCCGGCGAGGATGACGAACGGATCGCGAAACGAATTGAACTGAGCGGCGAGCACGAGAAAGATGAGGATGAGCGCGAGCATCATCGCCGGCAGGAACTTGCCAGACTCCTGCCGGAGCTGCCGCGACTCACCCGTGTAGTCGAATCGGTAACCCGGGGGCAGGATCTTCGCCGCGGCCGCCTCGAGGACACGCAGTCCCCCGTCGAGCGAGCGCGGAGCGACTCCCGAGATCTTGATCGCGTTCAGCTGCTGGAAGCGATTGAGCGTGCGCGGTTCGATACCCTCCCGCAGCGTCGCGACGGAGCTCAGTGGCATAAGCTGTCCGTTGGCGCCGGTGATGTGAATGTCGTTTAGCTGATCCTGAGTGAGCCGCGCCGCGCGCTCGATCTGGGGAATGACCTTGTAGCTTCGCCCGTCGATGTTGAACCGATTGACGAAGTTTCCGCCCAGCATCGACGAGAGGTCGGTACCCACCTGCTGCATCGTGAGCCCCATCGACGCGATCTTGTCGCGGTCGAGCGTGATCTCCGTCTTTGCCTCGTCGATCTTGACGTCGGTGATCGGCGGGAACGCGAACTGCCCGCTCTGCGTGGCTTCTTGAACGAGCTGCTTTACGAAGCGCAGAATTTCGTCGTGGTCAGCCGTCGAGGCGACGACGAACTCCACCGGAAAGAAGCCCGCGCTCGGAAGCGCCGACGGCAGAAACACGGGCGCTCGGATGCCCGCGATGTGCGACAGCTTCGCGCTCAGTTCCTCTTGGATGGGGAAGATACTGCGCTTTCGCTCCTCCCACGGCTTGACCAGGACGCCCCCGAAGCCGCCCGAAGAAAAGGTGAGCTGAAAGCTGTGATCGAACTCCGGCTCCTCCTCGAAAATGCGGTTGACCTGCTCGGTGTAGGGGGTGAGCTGCTCGAGAGTCGCATTGGCCGGAACGTCTATCGCCCCGAACATCACGCCCTGATCCTCGTTCGGCGCGAGCTCGGCCGGCGAGAAGAGGTACATCGGCACGACGAGGACAGTCAGCGTGATCCACACCGCGTACACCATCGGACGCATCGACAGGGTGGTGTCGAGAAGGCGAGAGTACGTGCTTCGGATGCGCCGGAAACCCGCGTCGATGTTGCGCGGAAGCCATCCTTGTCCGTGCTCGGACTTCAACAGCTTCGACGCCATCATGGGCGAAAGGGTGAGGGCGACGATGCCAGATATGAAGACCGCGCCCGCGAGCGTGAACGCAAACTCGCGAAAGAGCGCACCGGTCAACCCACCTTGAAACCCGATCGGCGTGTACACCGCGGCGAGGGTGATCGTCATCGCGATGATGGGACCGACGAGCTCGCGCGCGCCGATGAGCGACGCTTGGAAAGGAGTCTTGCCCTCACTGATGTGGCGCTCGATGTTTTCGACGACGACGATCGCGTCGTCGACGACGAGGCCCACCGCAAGGACGATCGCCAGAAGAGTCAGCAAATTCAGCGTGAAGCCGAAGATCTGCATCAAGAACACGGCCCCGACGAGGGAGACCGGGATCGCCACCAAAGGAGCGAGCACGGTTCGTAGCGAACCGAGAAACAGGAAGATGACGACGACGACGATGAAGACCGTCTCCGTGAGCGTCTTGGTCACTTCGTGGATCGCGTTGTTGATGTACTTGGTGGAGTCGAAGGCGACCGAAGCTTGCATTCCGCTCGGCAGCTCGCTCCGGATGATGTCGACTTCCTTTCGCACGCGATCGATGACGTCGAGCGAGTTGGCGTTGGGCAACACCCACACGCCCATGAACACGGCCTTCTCGCCCGAAAGGCGAACGTCTTGATCGTAGGTGTCGGCGCCGAGGACGACGTCGGCCACGTCTTCGAGGCGCACGAGCGCGCCGTTTTGCGAGCGGATGACGAGCTTCCTGAACTCGTCGACGGACTTCAGATCGGTCGTGACCGTGAGGTTGATCTGGACGAGCGCACCCTTCGTTTCGCCGACGGCGGCGAGGTAGTTGTTCGCCGCGAGCGCCTGGTGCACCTGAGAAGGGCTGACGTTGAGGGCGGCCATCCGCGCTGGTTTCAGCCAGGCGCGGATGGCGAAGGTGCGACCGCCGAGAATATCGGCGCGCTGCACTCCCTCGATCGCGGAGAGCCTCGGCTGAACGACCCGGATCAAGTAGTCGGTGACTTGATTGTCCTCCAACAGCTTCGAACCGAAACTCAGGTACATCGCCGCGATTTGCGCGTCCGACGGCTCGATGTTGATCGCCGGAATCTCCGCTTCGGGCGGCAGGTCTGCGCGCACTTGATTGACGCGGGCGCTGATGTCCGCAAGCGCGTTCGCGGCGCTGAAGTTGAGCTTGAGCCGGACGTTGATCGTCGACAGCCCCTGGACGCTCTGCGACTCCATGAAATCGATGCCGTCCGCCGCCGCGATGGCCCGCTCGAGGGGGGTGGTGATGAAGCCGCGCACGAGGTCGGCGCTCGCGCCGACGTACGCCGTGCGAACGGTGATGGTGGCGCTCTCGAGCTTCGGGTACTGCCGCACGTTCAGCGAGCGAACGGCCTGCAGACCGCCGATGACGATCACCAGGCTGACGACGATCGACAGGACGGGGCGGCGGATGAAGATGTCGGTGAACTTCATGACGCTTTACTCGTTCGCCGGGTGCGGGTTGTACTCGAATGCGGCCTTCACCTCGTTATTGACCACGATGCCGGAGCCGTTGCGCAACTTGAACGCGCCCGCGCTCACGACTTCTTGGCCCGGGGTGACGCCGTCCAGGATGGCGACGTAGTCGCCGCGGGCCTCGCCCACACGGACGAACTGCTGCCTCGCCATCTTCGCTGGTTTCCCGTCCGGCCCTTTGGCGACGCCTCCGGTGTCGTCCTTTTTGTTCTCGACGACGAACACCGAGTCTCCGTACGAGGCGTGGACGAGCGCCGTGGCGGGCACGATGACCCGATCGTCACGCTTCGGGAGAAGAACGGACACGTTGACGAACATGCCGGGGCGGAGCCGCTCTTGCTTGTTGGGCACCGAGGCCCGGAGCTTGATCGTGCGAGTGGTCGAGTCGATCTCGGGGTCGACCGCGGCGATGACGCCGTCGAGCGCAGAGCTGTCGGCGCCCTCGGCGGTGACGCGGACCGGCATGCCCACCTTGAGCTCCGCGAGGCGCTGCTGCGGCAGCTCGAAGTCTACGTACACGGAGTCGATTGCCTCGAGCACCGTCACCGTCGTGCCGGAGGTCAAGTACTGTCCGACGTTGACGGCCCGAATGCCGAGGCGCCCGGAAAAGGGCGCGCGGACGATCTTGCGGTCGATCTGCGCCTGCAGCGCGCCGAGATCCGTCGTCGACGTCTTCAGCTGCGCCTCGTCTGTATCCAGCTGGGATTTGGGGATCGCTTCGCTGTGCACCAGATTCCGAGTGCGCGCCGCGGTGACGGACGCGAGGTCGAGGCGCGCACGCGCGGACGCGAGCTGGGCGCGCTCGACGCTCGTGTCGAGCTCGACGAGGACTTGTCCCTCGGTCACGGTCGCACCGGACTCGAAGAGGATGCGTGAGACGATTCCCGGCGCGTCGTTGCTCACGGCCACGCCTTTGACGGCGGCGATGCTTCCAACCGCCGAGAGCGAGGCTTCCCACGATTTCTGCTGCGAAACCGAGGTGCTGACGACCTCCGGCGGAGGGCCGGCCTTTTGCATGGCCTTTCCGAAGCCGATGAGCGTCGAAATTTGAGCGAACTTCAGTCCGACGAGGATCGCGATCAGTCCGAGGAGACCGATGATGGGGAGCAGGTAGCGCACACGTGTAGGATGTTGCCTGAGCGGTGAAGGTTCCGCCCGGCATCGCAAAATCTCAGAGCGTGCGCATCCAAAGGCCTGAATTCTCGCCCTGCCAGGCCCCTACGACAGCCTGGCCTTCTGCCGTTGCAATCGTTGGCGGGGGACCCCCGCGCGCTACGCTCGGCTCGCACCGCGTTGCTCGACGAGCGGCGATTGCAACTCGGCAATGGGGTGGCTGACTTCGGCGAGCGGGCCTCGAAGCGCCCGCTCAGTCGGCGTGCGTATGTCCCAAACGATCCCCATGAGTCCAAGCACTTTCAACGTGCAATAGGTCGCGTCCACCTCCCACCAGAAAAATCCTTGTCGTGCGCTGGTCATGCAGTGGTGGTGGTTGTTGTGCCAGCCCTCGCCGAGGGTGATGACCGCGAGCAGTGGATTGTTTCTGGAGTGGTCTGCGGTCGCGTACCGGCGCGACCCCCACACGTGACCCAGCGAATTGATGAACAGCGTGCCGTGGTAGAGCAGCACCGTGCTGACCGAGAAGCCCCACACGATGCCCGGCCAGCCCGCGGCGGCGAAGCAGGCGCCGATGTACACCACGATCGGCAGCCACTTGTGCCGGTCGAGGAACACGAGCTCCGGATAGCGCACCAAATCGCGGACGTTCGAGAGGTCGGGCTCTCCGTGCTTTCCGTCCAGCGCCCAACCGAAGTGCGAGTACCAAAAACCTCGCCGCACGGGCGAGTGCGGATCGAGCGCCGTGTCGGAATACTTGTGATGGCGCCTGTGCCAGCTCGCCCACCAGAGCGGGCCGTTCTGCATCGAAGAGGTCCCGAGCCAGGCCAGGACGAACTGGAAGGCGCGACTGGTCTTGAACGCCCGGTGCGAGAAGTAGCGGTGGTAGCCGGCCGTGATTGCCCACATCCGGAGGACGTACCCGCCGACCGTGAGCGCGACGAGGCTCCAGCGGAACGGCACCGCAAACACGAGCAGGCAGGAAAGGTGAACGAGCAAGAGAAGAGCGAGCGAAACGGCGCGCTCGACCTTGGCGTGGAGTACGAACATGGCAAACCGCGAACGCAGCGGGAGACACCGGTGCCCGCCGCCGAACGCACTGCGGCAGGGCTACGCGCCCCGCACTGACCGGAGCCGTCGAACCTGCGAGATTCGTCTCGCAGCCTGAAGAACATCATGGCGGCGCCCGCCCGATCGCGCCACCGATCTATGTCATGAATGCGTCATAGGCGACATCGGGAGATGTGCGCATATCGAAACAACAGCTGTATTCACCAAAGAGTGCGGCATTTCGCGATTCCACGAATTGCGACGAAATCGCGGAATCGAGCGCCGGTTTCTGTCTCATCGGCGGCGCGCGGCCTTGCGACTCCTCAGACGCTCGCTTGTCTCGGCAGCCGCGCCCAAAACACGACAGCGACGACGAAGTACGTGAGCGAAGTCGAGAGCGCGATTCCCGACAGCCCGAGGGGACCGACGAAGATCGCGTTGAATACGACGTTCAAGGCGGCGTTGAGGGCCCCCATGGACGGCATGATGCGGCTGTTTTGTCGCGCGACGTGCGCGCGCGCCAGGACCAGCAGCGCTCCGAACGGAGCGGCACCGGCGAGCGCCCAAGGAAGAATCGCGGTGATGCGCGCGACCCCCACCTCGTCCATCGCGCCACGCAAGAAGAGGACTCGGCAGAGCGGCGCGCGGACCGCGACGAGGACCGCCGAGAAGAACAAGAGCGACACGACGACCGTCAGCGCGGTTCGCCGTGTGGTCGCCCGGAACTGGTCGGCGTGGCGTGCTTCGAGCGCGAGTCGTCGCAAGAGCACGGGGAAAAGCGTGGCCTGCAACACCGAGGTCGGAAGAGCCGCCACCGCCCCGGCATATTGAACGAGCGTCCCGCCGCCGACGACGCCGGCGATTCCGGCCATGAGCTGATCGATGAGCGGATTGATCCGCGTGATGAGCGAACCGGCGACCTCGAGCCGTGTGAGCGAGAAGATGCGCCGGATTGGCTCACTACGCTCCAGGCTCGGGACGATCCCCATGCCGAGTCGACGCCGCGTCATGGCGGCCAGAAGTCCAACGGCCAGGATTTCCCCCATCAGCATTGCGAACGGGATGCTGCACACCCCGAGTGCGCGTCGACTGAAGTAGAGGAGCGCCCACGTCAGCGCCATGCCGGCTCCGCTCGCTCGCGGATGAGCGAAGAATATTCCGAGCGCGTTCAAAACGCCGACGTAAAACGCCCGTACCGACGCGGCGACCATCCCGACCGACATGAGAGCGACCAGCTCGACGGCGAGACCGCGCTCGGGGCTCGCGACCCATCCGACGGCGGCCGCCAGGAATCCCATTGCAAGCGCGAGCGCGCCGCCGAGCGCAAACGTGTGCCCGAGGAGGGAGCCCGCCACCGCACGAAAACTGGAGGGGCTTTGGGCCTCGACTTCGATGAGGACCGCCACCGCGCCGGAGTCCTGAAACACGCCCGTGATCACGGCCGCGACGAATACGAAGTAGGCCGCAAGGAGATAATAGAGATCCGTCCCTGCGCTGCGGCCGAACCACGCGGCGAGCAGGAGGGGCAAGAGCGCTTCGCCTCCGCGAAAAACAGCCTGAACCGGGAGGAGGGTGAGCGCCGTGCGGACGAGCGGAGGGGAGCTTGGCGCGGCGGGGTGACGCTCCTCGTGGGTCATGCGTGCGCGACCGCCCGATATGCCGCCGCGTACCCCTCGCATGTGCGCTCGATCGACCCGTGCTCGATCGCAAAGCGCCTGCCGCTTTCGCCCATCTCGCGCAGCCGGAACCGGTCGCTTTGCACACGCCGTATCGCGGCCGCCAGGGCCATCGCCGTGGCGTCGGGTACGATGAGACCCGTTCGCTCGTGCTGGACGATCTCCGGAATTCCTCCCCCGGCAAGGGCGATGACCGGCTTCTCCATTCCGAGCGATTCGAGCAGGGACAGCCCGAGCGGTTCGTTCTCGGCCGTGCTGAGAATCGCCTCGCACGCGGCGATGAACGGTCGGGGATCGGCTTGGTGCCCGACGAAGCGCGCCGACGCGCCGCGCTCCTTCGCGAGGGCCTCGAGCCGTCCACGCTGCTCTCCATCGCCCACGACCAGGAGATCGTTGTTGGCCAGGGCAGAGGCTTCGATGGCCAAGTGCACGCGCTTCCACGGGACCAGGCGGCAGACGATGCCTACCCGAAAGCGCCCCGCCCGGAGGGGCTGACTCGACCCGAGCGACGGCTCTTCCTGCGGTCTCCAGTAGTCGGTATTGATGCCGTTTCGGACGACCGTCGTTCGCGCCGCGACGGAGGGAGCGGTCGACGCGAGCACGGAGTGCACGTATTCGCTGACCGCCACGAAGGCATCGGTGCGCGCGGCGGCCCAGCGGGTGAACGGCGAGCAGCTGGGATCGAAGTAATGCATCACGTGGTGCTCGGTGCGAAGCTGGGGGCGGTGGGAACGGCGGGCGGCGCGCGTCCCGAGCAAGTGGGAACCGAAGGTATGCGTGTGCACGACATCGATGCGCTGCTCGGTGATCCGCGCCGCCAGCCACGCGACGTCGGCGGGACCCAGGGTTCGATAGAGGTACGCGAGCGGGTTGTCGCGGACCGGACCGCGGTCGTGCAGCGCAATTCCGGCGCGCCCGAAGTAGGCCGCGAGGGCGCGATTCGGTGTGAAAAGGGCCACCTGGTGATCGGCACCGGTTTTCTCGGGGCGGGTCGCGAGATCGGTGAGCAGCCGCTCGGCCCCGCCGATGTCGCCACCTGCCACGACGTGCATGACGCGGAGCCGCTTCATGGATTGTTTGCGCCGCGGCGGAGTGACTACCACACCGAGCGCTGGCCCGGGGCAGTCCATCGAAACGCGGGGGGCCGTTTCGTTATCACTCGGGCCGAGATGTTTCCAGCCCGCAGATGTGTCATGTAAAGCGAGTGTGCGGCATAAGCGGACACGTTTCGGCGGACGGTCGACCCGACGAGAGGGCAGTGAGGCGCATGAATGCCTCGCAGAAGCACCGCGGGCCCGACGCCGAAGGCCTCTGGTCGAGTGGCCGGGCCGCGCTCGGGCACCGGCGCCTTTCGATCATCGACCTCAGCCCCGAAGCGCACCAGCCGCTGCTCAACGAGGACCGCACGATCGGCGCCACGGTCAACGGGGAAATATACAATTTCGCGGAGCTGAGAGCGGACCTCATCGCGAAAGGCCACCGCTTCCGGTCGAACAGCGACAGCGAAGTCGTTCTGCATTTGTACGAAGAGTACGGGCCCGACGGGATTGCCAAGATGACGGGCATGTTCGCGTTCGCGCTGTGGGACTCGCGCAATCAACGGCTCGTCCTCGCGCGCGACCGCGCGGGCAAAAAGCCGCTCTTCTATCGCCGCACGCCGGGCGGCGGCCTGGCCTTCGCTTCGGAGCTGCATGCGCTCGTGCGCGGCTTTCGGGATCTGCCGGCCGAGCCCAACTTTGCGGCCATCGACGAGTACCTCACGCTCCAGTACGTCCCCACGCCGCACACCGCCTTCCGCGACATCCACAAGCTACCCGCGGCGCACTTGGCGATTCTGGAGCCCGGCGCCAATCTCGTCGTCCGGCGCTACTGGCGCAAACCCGAGGGGCTCGAGCGGGGCGGCAGCGAAGAAGACCTCGCGCGAGAGCTGCGCGACCTCCTCGCAAAAGCGGTGCGCCGCAGGCTCGTCGCCGACGTGCCCGTCGGTGCGTTCCTCTCGGGTGGAATCGACAGCTCGACGGTCGTCGCGCTCATGGCCACCCAGTCGACCCGCCCGATTCAAACGTTCTCGATCGGCTTTCCCGACGCGTCCGACAGCGAGCTTCCGTGGGCTCGCCAGGTCGCCGCGCGCTACGGCACCGTCCATCACGAAAAGGTGGTCGGACCCGCTGTCGCCGAGATCGTCCAGGAGCTGGTCAGGCATCACGGCGAGCCGTTCGCCGACAGCTCCGCCGTCGCCACCTATTGTCTCGCTGAAATGACGCGCGAGAGCGTGACCGTGGCCCTCTCGGGCGACGGAAGCGACGAGACGTTCGCGGGCTACAAGCGGTACATGACCGCGCAGCTCGCGCACGTCCACGACGCACTCCCGGCTCGCTGGCGAGCGCTCTACCGGACCGGCCTCGGCGCCGTCGTGAACGCCGCGGCGCCGCACATCGCAGGCTTCGTCGACCACCTCGGGGACGGCGAAGCGGTCCGCTATCCGTACATCATGTGCCAGTTCACGAGCGAAGAGAAGCGCGCCCTCAAGATCGGTCCCGCGTGGAGCTCGGACGGGGACGCCACGGTCGCCCGCTTTCGCCGCGTGCTCTCCGAAAGCGGCAGCCGCTCGCGGCTCGGCCGGCTGGTCGATCTCGACTGGCAGACGTATCTGACCGACGACATCAACACCAAGGTCGACATCGCATCGATGGCGCACTCGCTCGAAGTACGCTCGCCGTTCCTCGATACGGACGTCGTCGAGTTCGCGGCGCGGATTCCAAGGCGAATGCTCATGCGTACGCGCGGCAAGCAGCTCTTGCGACGCGCGGTGCGCGATCTCGTCCCTCCGGCGATCATGCGGCGCAGCAAGCGTGGATTCGCGCTCCCGCTCAGGCGATGGATGAAGGGCGAGCTCGCTTCGCTGACGCGCGATGTCCTTCTCGACCGAACCGCGCGCGAGCGGGGGCTCTTCTGCCCCAGCCGAGTGGAGCGACTCATCGCAACGGTGGATCGCGACCGCAACGCGCCAGACCGAGTTTGGACGCTTCTGGTGCTCGAGCTCTGGTTTCGTGAGTTCGTCGACGGGAAACCGAGCGCGCTTCGGATCGATCCGGAGCCCCTCCGGATGGCCCCGTGAAGTATCCGCAGGACGCCCCGCCCGACACGAAACGCGAGGCGGGGGCGCCCTGCCCCTTTGCGATTCGTTTTCTCGCATGCCTTCTGTGCGTGTGCGCCTGCGCCGTCACGGCGGCCTGCAAGCGCCGCGCGCACGAGGTCGCGCCCGTACCTCCGGCGGCCCTCGCAAAAGCGCCAGCCGGCCCGGTCTCGACGCCCGAGCCCCTGCCGTTCGGAAGTGCCGTCGTGCCGAGCCCCGCGAGCTTCGCCGACGGAGGCGCGCCCACTGGCTACGAGCGTGCGACGGTGTGGGATTTCGTGCCGACCGACGACGGCGCCGCCGTGCTCCTGCTCGACGCGAGCCGGACGACCGTGCTGCCGATTTATGTCGGCGGCACCGAAGCGCTGACGATTCGGCTCGACCTCGACGGCAAGCACTACGAGCGACCCCTCACGCACGATCTATTGGCGTTGATCGTCAAAGAGCTCGGGGGCCGACCGATCAAGGCCCAGATCGACGACGTCCGCGACGACACGTACTTCGGCAGCGTCTTCATGCGGCAAGGCGATCGCGTCTTGCAGCTCGACGCCCGCCCGTCGGACGCCATCGCGATTGCTCTCGGGAGCGGCTCGCCGATTTACGTGTCGCGATCCGTGCTGCTGGCGTCCGGGGTCCCGCTCGAAGATCTGCAGAGAGAGCAGAAGAGTCGCGCGGCGGAGGGCCGAAAAACGCCGATCTCGCTTTGATCCCCACGAAAAGGGGGCGAAGCGGAGGAATTCCGGTCCAGGCCGTTGGCTCTTCGGGCGCCGCGGCGCGATGATAAAAGAGAGCCATGGAGGCCACCGAGTCAGTCCTGCGCGCCGGGTACCGGCTCGATCGATACGAGCTGCTCTGCCCCATCGCGTCGGGCGGAATGGCCACGGTGTGGCTGGCCAGGCTGCAGGGCAAGCGGGGGTTCGAAAAGCTATTCGCGGTCAAGACGATACGCACCGAGCTCGTCGACGACGCCCGTTTTCAAGAAATGTTTCTCGACGAGGCGCGCATCGCGTCGGGCATCCAGCACCCGAACGTCGCGCAGATTCTCGACCTCGGAGAACAAGAAGACGTCCTTTTCATCGTCATGGAGTGGGTGGACGGCGATTCGCTCTCGAAGATTCGCAAACTCCTGGCCAAGCGCGACGCGAAGCTCCCCGTAGGCATCGTCCTTCGCGTCATCGCCGACGCATGCGCGGGTCTGCACGCGGCGCACGAGCTCCGCGACGAGCGCGGCGAGCGTCTCGAGATCGTCCACCGCGACGTGTCGCCGCACAACATTCTCCTGGCGAGCTCCGGCGCGGTAAAAATCATCGATTTCGGGATCGCCAAAGCTCAAAACCGGCTGCAGGGCGAGACGCGAACGGGAGTCGTCAAGGGCAAAGTCCAATACATGGCCCCCGAACAAGTGAAAAAGGGGGCCTCCGTCGACCGGCGGGCCGATGTCTGGTCGCTCGGTATGTGTCTGCACGAGCTCGTCACGGGCACGCTGCCGTACGGCGCCGAGGACGAGGTGGGCGTCATCCGAACTCTGATGTCCGGCGAAGCTCCGCCGATTTCGCCCGACGTGCCGCGACCGATTGCGCAGGTGCTCGCGCGATCGATGGTCATCGACCCCGACGAGCGCTTTCCGACGGCGGCGGGGATGCAGCGCGCCGTCGAAGCGGCGATGAAAGAGCTCGGCGTGAGCGCGTCGGGCGAGGACATCGCCGCGTTTCTTCGCTCGGAGCTGCCCGAGCCCGCCCGCAGGCGGCGCGACGCCGTCGGAAGGGCCATCGAAGAGGCGCGCGAGCGCGGGACACCGGTCACCGAATCGGGCGACGAAGTCGCGTTCGCGGCGACGCTTGTGGGCGAGCTGGATGAGAGCCGCGGAAACCGCGAAGAGGAAGGCGCGATCGCGCTCACCAAAGTCAAGGTGGGGCCTTCGCCGCAGCGCTCCACCGAGCCATCGCCGGTCGCGACGGCCGAGCACGAGCCGCTGACCATTCCGAAGAGAAGCCACGGTTGGCTGTGGGCGGCGTTGGCCATCGCGTGCGCCGCCGCGGGAATCGCGCTGCAGTGGCCGGCGACGGCCCGCGGCGTTCTCAAGACGTTCGGCGCGAACTCGCCTGCTCCGCCGCCGGCAATGCCGGAGCCCGAGCCCCGGATCGAGCCTCCGCCCACGCCGCCACCCGAGATCCACCTCGCGCCCGCGATTGCCACGCGTGCGGCGCCGAGCCCGCGGCCCATGGGCGAAGCGGCGTCGGCGCGCACGCCGCTCGCGCGTCCTACCGCGCAGGCCGTCGCAGCCCCGAGCGCGCCATCGGCCGAACGATCGGACGCGGCGATGCCGCTCGGAAGCCCGTCCGCCCAGCCCGCGACCGCGCCGGCGGGGAGCGAGGAAGACCCGAACAATCCGTACAACGATTGAACGGGCCCATCCGGTTCACCACCACATCGTGACCTTCGCGCCGAAGACGCTCGTGTCGTTCGGGTACGGCGGCCCGGCGAAATTTTGATACGCCCCCGCTGTGGCATGGCCGGCCGGCGTGGCGATGTTTTTGGGCCCGGCCACCGCGAGCCACTGCTGCGGGAGCACATCGGAGCCGTCCCAGTAGTGCGAATACTGGAGAGTCACTTCCTCGTGGGTCACGTACGTCGTACGTAGGACGATCTTCGGCGAAAGCACTCCGAACGATTCGTTCGTGTCGTGGGAGTCCGGTTGGACGACATCGCCCCGGACTCCGACCCCGAGCCAGGGCAGAAAGTTGGCCACGAGATCGGCCCCGTACTTCAGCTTCTGTGTGCCGGCCGTCGGAATGCCCGTGAGCAAATTGACGCTCGTCGCGTCGGTGCCCGAAACGGTCGAGTACATGCCGAAGAGCCCGAGCTTCACGTCGACCGGCCCGACGTTCGCTCGCTCGCTGTAATAGACCTGAACCGAATCGATCGACCCGGTTCCGCTTCCGACCGAGTTGAAGAAGTTCTCGTAAATGCCGTTGCCCGCATTGTGTCCACCCCCTCCTTCCGAGTGGAGGACTTCGATCGCGGGACCCACGGCGGTCACGTTTTTCGCGTCGATGTGCGAATAGGCGACGTAAAGGTCCCCGAGGTAGCCGGCCGAGAGGCGGGCCTCGGCCCCGATTACGGCAATGGATCCATCGGGCTGGGCGGACCTGTCGACCGTGTTGGCCGCGCCGCCGGACGGTGAAGAACCAAGCGTGCCCTCGACGCGATCGTCCTGGCTCCACGCGTACATATAATGGACGTTGAAGTCGACCGACCTCTTGTAGGCGACGCCCGCGTGCAGATGATTGAGCAGCGTGAACCCGGGCGACGCCCCGGGCGGGTAGTTGTTGCCAGCGCCGTTGTTCAGGTAGTTGAGCGAGAGCTGGGATCCGCTGAGCGGAATGCCGGCGGGCACCATCTCCAAGTGCGCTCCGAATCCGTGCTCCAGTTTGAACGTGAAGTCCCCCGTCCGGTACTGGCCCGACAGCGATTCGCCGAGTTGATGGGTGCGGCCGAACATGTACGTATCGTACGGTCCGCCGTCGTACCTTCCCGCCATGCCGAACTTCTCCCAAAAAGCCCCTACCCTCCAGACGACGCTCGCTCCGTCGAGCGGAACCACCGGAGTTACCGTGATCCACCCCTGGCCGATTCCAAATTGTGCGGGGGAGGCCTGATTGCCGAGAAGGCTCGCGTCGGTGAAATCATATCCTTGAATGCCGACCGTGCCCTTGATCCTGTCGTTTCCGTAACTGAGAAATACTTCGGCCCACGCTTGCTCCCATTGTCGAGTGTAGCTCCAGGCAAGATATTGATCGTCGGGCACGTACGGCGAGTGGAGCGACGTGCGGCTCTGCCCCGGCGCGGCGCAATAGACTCCGTTGTACGGACTCGAGGGTCCTCCGCCGTTGGCGCTCCCGAGGGCCGCCTGATAATTCTTCAAGTCTGTTTGGGCCTGCGTCGCAGGCGACACCCCCGGCGGGCACGCCGGACGGTTGCCGACGCCGATACGCAACGGAGCTCGGAAGTAGCCATTCCAGCTGAACTTCCAATCGCCTCCCGCGGCTGCCGGGCCGACCGGACCCCCGGCCTGGGCCCCCGTCGTATCCGCGGTAGGCGGCGGCAGCTGGACAATCGTCGCGGTAGTGCCCGCAGCGGCGGCGTCCGAACCGCTGGCCGACGTCGGGGGCGGGAGGGCCGGCGGCACCTGCCCCGACGCGACGGGTATGGATAGGAACATCGGGGCGAAAATGAGGCTCAACTTGATTTGGTGCATTCGAATATCGACTCCCATCTCCGCGCTGCAGACAAAGGCGCACCTCGCGTCCGCCCGCCGCAGGGCGGCAGCGGCGCGCGGCAGCGCGTGCGCATCGACGCTCGGTTCAGCGCGGTCGCTCGGAGATTGGAAAGAGCAAGCGGTGCGCCAAGCGGACGGGAGTTCTGCGATTATCTGTAAAGTTCCACGTATGCGACCGCGACGTCGAACGGAACGATGGCGTTGGCTTTCCCCTCGAGCCCAATTTGGAAGTGGAGAGCGAATAGCTTGCTCGCGTTCGGCACCGCCGTGCGGGAGGCGCCCGACCAACCCAGCGGGTGCAGCGACGCAAACGGAACCTGAAATTGGGTCCAATCTACCGGGAAGTCGACGGAACCCTGGAACCCGTCCCCGCACGCCCCGGCGGAAGTCGCGCAGGCATTGCAACCGCCTGCGTCGACGGGCGACCCAAACGGGCTCGACGTGTCGTCGTCTACGAAGACTTGCACCGGCGGCGTCACGCCGCGGAGCGATTTCCCCCAAAACTGGATGCCCGCCCAGGCGGAGGCGTCGAAAGGCATCGGCACGCTCGGGGCTCGAATCGAAGCCCCCGCGTCGGCGCGGACATCGAGGACCACGCCAGCGTCGCAATCGTTGACCGTCAAGTCACCACCGTCCGGCGCGACATCGATGAATTCCATCCCGAAGCCGATCCCCCACACGACCTCCCCGCCCCCCGAGCAACGGCGGTACGGCTGAACACTGCCCAGATACACTGGGCCGGCCGCATCGTCGGTCGGCGGGAACACGACGCCGTCGCTGGGTACGAGAACGCCCGCGTCCGAGTCGAAAATGGGCGGAAACGACCATGGGACGGTCCGATCGGAATACGCGTACCAGGTGCCTTGGGTGCCTGGTCCGTCGGTCGGGTAGAGCCAGCCGTACTGCATGGCCGGCCCGCGCATATCGTCGACGAGCCGCGTCGCCTGCACGGCGAAGGGGGCGTCGGAGGCCTCGACCGCCAGGTCTGCCGAACCGTCCGCGGCTTCGCCCTCCGCATCGGTTACGGACGCGTCGGACGCCGCGCCCCGGGAGCTCCCTCCGTCGCCGCACGCGCTACACAGCGCCGACGCGAACCCGACGGCGAGGGGGAGCGACGTCGCAAACCCGAAGATCTTCATGACTGCCGCAACCTCAATGGGGCCCGTTCGCAAGCCGCACGCCACACGGGCTCGAGACGGGCATGCCGCGCCACCCTCTTTGCCCACGGACATGGAGCGTAGCGCCTCGGCGAGGTGCTCCGATGACCGGGAGACGGAGCGTCGTCGTCCGACGACGAACTTTCGTCAGGGCGCTGCCCCCAAAAAAGCCCGGATTGGATCGATTGCAGTGCCGACGGTACGCTGAAAGAAAATCGATGGCCGTCCCGCTGTCCGACTGCCGGAGCCTCGATCCGGACACGATGTGGAGGTCGATGCGACGTCTGCTCGATTGCGTCTACGGCGTCCTCGACCGGGATACACGGATCGACGACTGCTTGGACATCCTGGTCGATCTCCTCGGCGCGGACCGCGGTCTCATTTTGCACATCGCTTCGGACGGGAGCTCGCGGGTGATTCACGCGCGGGCGCGCGGCGCGACCCTGTCGCCCGAGGAGTGGGAAGAGGCCAGTCGAACGGTGGTTCGCGAGGCCCTCGAGAGCGGGCGATGCGTCGTCTGGGACCCACTCTCCGCTGCTCCGGGCTCGGCGAGCGCCGCCCTGCTGGGCATCCAGGTGGCGCTCGCGACCCCGCTCGGGGCGGCGGCCAGCCGCGATGTCCCGCTCGGGGTGCTCTACGTGGACTTCCGCGATCTCCGAAAGTTCGTGGGCGCCGAGCACGCGGAGTTCTTCGCCGCGGCTGCAACGCTCCTCGGCGCGGTCCTCGAGCAGCACGAACGCGGTCTCGTCGCACGAGACCAGCTGCGCGAAACCCAGAAGCACTGCGTGGACGCGCGGCCGGCGCCCTCGTTGACCGATTTTCTTGCGTCTGCCCGCATGCAGCCCATCCGTCGCGAGCTCGAGTCGGCGCTGTCCGGCCGATCGCCGATTGTCATCGTCGGCGAGTCCGGCACGGGCAAGACGCTGCTCGCTCACGCGATCGCCGAAGCGAGCCAGCGACGCCCGATCGTCCGCGCAGTGCTGGGGTCAAGCGACGACCTGAACACCATAACCTCGGAGCTTTTCGGCCACGAGCGCGGCGCGTACTCGGGTGCTTCGGGCAAGCGCATCGGCCTCGTCGAGTATGCCAGCGGCGGGTGCCTGCTGCTCGACGAGATCTTGAACCTTCCCATGCATGCGCAGCAGCTGCTCTTGGACTTCACGCAGTTCGGCACCTATCGGCCACTCGGGTACGACCGAGCCGAGCCGAAACGCGCCGACGTCCGAATCATCGCGTCGACGAACGGCGATTTGCTCGGGGCGATTCAGGAAGGTCGATTTCGGCGAGACCTTTACTACCGGCTTGCGGCGATTACGCTCGAGATCCCGCCGCTTCGCGAGCGGCGCGAGGACATTCCCGGGCTCGCCGAGAGCACACTTCGACGGATCGACGCGGGGCGCAGATGGGAGCTTTCTCTCCCGTTGCGCCGCTTGCTCGTCTCGCCCGCGTTCGACTGGTCGGGCAACGTGCGTCAGCTCGAGCGGGCGGTCGAGAGAGCTCGGGAGCGCGCGTTGACGCGGGACCCCGCCGCTACAGCGCTCGGGCCGGAGCACTTCGAAGCCCGCGACCTCGGGGCGGCGTCGATCGACGGCAATGAGGCGCGCGAACGGGAGGGGCCGATCGACGGAGTTTGGCAGGCTCTCCAATGCGAGCGCGCGAAAATCGACGAGCGCGAGCAGGACGTCATCCAGCAGGCGCTTCGCCTCTCCGGGGGTGTGGTTGCGCAGGCGGCCCGCGCACTAGGCATTGCCAGGACGACACTTGCTAGTCGCATCGACGCGCTCGAAATCCGCCCTCCTCGCAAAGAGCGGTAGGCGCCGTCGTCCGCGCCTACGGCTAATCTCGCGCTCGCGACCGTGCGCCGCGCAGTCGGCGGCGCATCGGTTTTGCTCGGTGGATCGACGGTGTTCGGGGGCGAAACGTCTTTGTCGTTCGGCCCAGACCCATTTTTCATTGACCCAGCGACATTCCTTGCTGGCAACGACGCTCTCCTCGTTGGACGAGCGACATTCCTTGCTGGCAACGACGCTCTCCTCGTTGGACGAGCGACATTCCTTGCTGGCAACGTCGCTCTCCTCGTTGGACGAGCGACATTCCTTGCTGGCAACGTCGCTCTCCTCGTTGGACGAGCGACATTCCTTGCTGGCAACGACGCTCTCCTCGTTGGACGAGCGACATTCCTTGCTGGCAACGACGCTCTCCTCGTTGGACGAGCGACATTCCTTGCTGGCAACGACGCTCTCCTCGTTGGACGAGCGACATTCCTTGCTGGCAACGACGCTCTCCTCGTTGGACGAGCGACATTCCTTGCTGGCAACGACGCTCTCCTCGTTGGACGAGCGACATTCCTTGCTGGCAACGACGCTCTCCTCGCTGGACGAGGGACATTCCTTGCTGGCAACGACGCTCTCCTCGTTGGACGAGCGACATTTCGCGTTGGCGGCCCGTCGTCGGCTGCCCGCGATGCACTTTTTTCGGCTGGCGGCTTCGCTTCCGCTAGACGTGCAACGCACCAGACGCCGAGCCCCCAAAAGGTGACCAGAGGCAGTGGCGCGGGCGAGCCGTCGTCCCCCGTCTCAGGAGCCGCCTGCCGGGGCGGGATATTGCCTGTCGATGTAGCAGAGACCCTGCGAGTTGAGGTGCCCTTGAGTGGACTGCGTATACCGAATGTAGTCGTAGTAATCGCGAATCGCGGGACAGGTGTCCGCCGTGTAATCCTGCCCGATGGTGCCGGTGCAGACCCCCTGCGGGTTGATGGGCACGCTCAGCGTGCTGAAGAACATCTGACCGTTCCCCGGTGGTGAGTAGTTGCTGCCTACGCAGTTGCGCCAGGGTAGCGGCGTCCCCGTCTTGTCGAACCAGGGATGAAATTGGACGCCCATGAAGTCTTCGACATTGACGGGCACTGGATTCGCCGTCGATCCGACGTACTGGGCCGCGATGTTGTCCCAGTGGACGGGCGTGTCCTCCTGGAAGCTCTCCCAGAATGGGTGATCCATGTGCACGGTGACCTGCGTGATCGTCGATTGGCTCGCCGACGCGAAAACCCCGCGCGCGTAATCTTCTCCGGGCAGAGGCGTCCCGCCTCCCGTCATGTTCTGGCAGTTGACGTAGTTCGTCGGCGTGGCGAAGCCGAGCGTGAACGAGAAGGTGAGCTTGTCGATTTGCGAGAAGTCGTAGCCCCCGTCCGTATAGGTGGGGACCTCCGCGTCCCCCTCCTGCACCAAACCCGCATCCTGGCCTGCGCCCGCGTTGGTCTGGACGCAGCTGTAGGGATTGCCCGGGTCGTCGCCTTTCCACACCGCCGTGCCTCGGTAAAAGACGGAATAGCCCTTCTCCACCATGAGCGCGAAGTCGGCCGCTTCGCTGGGGTCGAGGTTGACGTTGTACGCATTGTACGTCGCGGGGACGGTGCTGAATCCGAAGCCGTACCTCGTACCGTCCGCGGTGTCGAACGCTGCGTTCCCGTTGTCGTTCTGGCTCGTGATGACGCCGATGGGAGTCGCGAGCTCGGGGTACCCTCCCTGGCCGACGATCTTGCCGCCCTTGTGCAGATCGACGACGAACGGACCGTCGAGGTGGGCGACTGGCGCGTCATGCTGAGATTGATCGGTCGCGCTTTTGTTCGGGTTCGACCAAAGCGTCACCTTGTCGACGACCACGATGTACTCGAGGATCTCGAACTGCCATCCGTCGGGCATATACGTGTCGGCCGAGAAGTTGTCGGGAGGGAAGGGGTACCCCGTGAGCGCGTTGGATTCCCCCGAAATCGTGACGTAGAAGGCGCCGGGGCCGGGGTCCGCTGGGTAGGCGAACGGCATGAGCGCGCTGCCGCCGTCGCCCCCGCCTCCGTCCAGGGCCCCGATGATCGGTCCGCTATCAGCCATTGAGCTGTCTGGCCCGCTGCCGCCAGAGTCCACATAGCCGCCCGTGGTAGGGGTGCTCGAATTGCCACCGCTGCTCGAACAAGCTGCGGCGCCGAGAGTGCTGCTGCCGGCCAAGACGAGAATCGTGACGCATTCTCTCCACATCGGAGACTCCTGTTTTATGGTTAGTTTCTCTCGTAACGATTCATCGATTGCGAAATCGAGCAACTGCCCATCCAGTTCGTCACTTCATCAAGTGCGCAAGTCACATAGGAATGTTGCAATTGCGAGATGCCATAGAAAGACATGATCAAACAATTCGCGCAAACGAAATCGCGACCTCGATGAGCTCGCACACCCGCTCCATGCCGCGCTAGTGCAGCGCCGTCGAGATGGCATTCATCCAGTGGACGGCGCGGCACTAGCGAACTCGCGGGAGCGCGTTTGGGGGTTCGGGCGGAAGCCCGAGGGACGAAACTGGTGCACCGCCGGCTCGCGATGGCGAGCGCAATCGCCGAAGCGATTGCTCGTATCTCGACGGCGGCGCACTAGACCCAACTGTATCCGAACCCCGTGGACGACGTGCCCGTGCGTGGAGGTTGGTCGCACGACGCGACGCGGACAAACGCGCGTCTACTTTACCTGGCTCAGGAGCCCGAGTTGGTACGGCAGTTGGGAATAGCTCACGTTCGTCTTTTCTGGGTCGACGCCCTGGTAGACGAATCGCAAATGGCACGGGTCGACCGACAGGGTTTCGTCGTACCCGTCGCGGATCATCTCGCCGTGGCTGATGTCACGCGTCCAAGCGACTGCGCGGGGAGCGAACGAAACGTTATTGAGACCCGCGAAGGGCTCGGCCCAGGTGTCGGCGAGAGAACTCCACGAGCCGACCAGGCTGTCGGCGATCCAAGATCGGAAGAATCTGAGCCCTGTCGGGCCGATCGCCTCGATAAGGGCCAGATACTTGCCCGTTCCCGATAGCTTGTAGACATGACTGGCCTCGAACAGGTTATGGCCAATCGGGTCGTGCATCACGATAGCTGTCTTTCCGAACCCCGCCGGAAACTCCTGGATCGTCGTCTGGCTCCGATACCAGTTGCCATTGTCGTCCGAGAAGAAGAGGTAGCAGTCGGCAGCGTCACAGATCACCCAAAAATCGAGCCAACCGCCGGCGCCCTGATTCGATGTAACGACCGAGGGCTCCTCGGCAAAAAACCCGGTTGGCCGGCTCCACGTATCGGGCTCGCTCGGGTCGTCCGTCGTCGAGTATGTTGGTGGACCGGACTGGTAGACGAGATACCACTTATTCTGTGGCCTGAAGTAGAAGAGCTCCGGAGCAGCGTGGTAGTCACCCGCGAAGACCGGATTGTTGCTCATGTAGTAAGGCCTGGCCGAGCCGGCTAGCGACCAATCGTCGAAGTGGATGTACACCATGCTCCAACGCCCCGCGACGTCGGCCGTTGTGGCGTACACGTGCCATTGGCCATTGAAATAGACCACGGTGGGGTCCTTGACGGACACGATGGCGTGGCCCGGGTCGGGGACGGCGGTGACCAAGGGTCCAGTGGACGTCCACTGGAGTCGGGCCGGAATCGCGCATCGGGTGGGGTCGTCTGCGGTGTGGGCTCCTGGCTGCAACTCACCAAGGACGGCCCCACCGCCACCCCTTCCCGCGTGGCACCCGGCGCCCGAGAGGGTGGCCGCAAGCAAGGTCGTGAGCACGGTCGGGCGCATGGGATCCGCACGTCGGAGAACGCCGTCCGCGATGCATACCGTATCGCTCGCGTGGCGTCGGGTCGAGCGGGCGATGCGATTCGTTGTAATGGACGTGGACGATAGAAGCGACAGGATGGGAGGCGTTGCTTTTGGCCTGCGCTGGTCGCCGCCGTTTCGGAAGCGACCTCGGCCAGTGTCGTGGCGGGCATCGGTAGACGCAAGAAGGGGCACGACTTTCAGGGCGGTGATCCAGTGAGGACGGAGCTCAGCCAGTACGTCAAGCGGCTTCCGGTGGTCACGCGACTGCGCGCGCGCGGCTACGAGTCGCTCTTTTTCTCGCCTGCCGGCTATGGTCTATTTCGTGGCGTATTCGACACTTTTCGGGACGCCCGAGGGTCAATCGTGGGTGCACGGCCGCTGGGGCCCGACGCACCTGGTTACTCAGAACATCATGTCGATCGGATGAATCGAGTCTTTTTCTACGACTACCCGATTCTGTTCTGGCTTCGACTGATTTTCCAAGATAATGCTTCCGTGTTCGATCTTGGAGGAAATATCGGGGTGCACTACTACGGGTATCGGAAGTACATCGACTACCCGGCTGGGGTGGCCTGGATCGTCTGCGAGGTGGATTCGCTCATCGCGCGTGGTCGAGAAATCGCGCGAGAGCGCGCGGCGACGTCCATCCGCTTCACCAACCAACCTTCCGAGGCCGAAGGTTGCGAAGTCTTCCTCACTTCCGGTGCTCTGCAATACATCGAGGCCCCTAGTCTGGCGGAGCTCCTCGGGTCGCTGCGGCGCCGTCCCAGGCACGTGTTTGTCAACAAAGTTCCGCTCTATGCGGGGCCCTCATACGTGACGGTCCAAAACGGGGGCGTCACGTTTCTCCCGCAGCATGTTTGGAATCGCACGGAGTTTGTGGGAGGGCTGGCTGCTCTCGGTTATCGGCTGCGTGACGAATGGGAGACTCCCCATCTTTCGTGCAATGTGCCCTTTCATCCGGAACGGTCCGTGCCGGTGTATTCGGGCTTGTACTTCACCTTGGACGCGTAGGGCGAGTCACCAAGCCAAAAAAAACGGGTTCATTCGACATTTGGGTCAGTAACGGGATAGAGATTCAGTCCGCCACATCGGAAGCGGATCGCGGTTCGGAAGTTGGCGAAGCTGCGATAGCCAAAGGCACGCTTCTGGAGCAGACGGACCACGTAGTTGATGAATTCGCTGGCCGCGCTCATGATGCGGTGCTCGAAGTAGGCCAGGACGTTGAGTAGATGGCGAGCGATCATGGCAGCGACCTTTCGGACGGGAGGAAGCCGACAACGATCGGCCCACGCCTTCCATCGCCGCCACCACCGCTGGCCCCGGCTGCGCGAGGGGCAATCCCTCAGACCACGCAGCAGGTCCTTCATCGACCAGGCTCGCTACACCGCCACCCCACCCGAAAGCCGGAAGAGCCCTTTTATCAACCCCTTCACCGCAAGCGACTGATCAACGGCTCCACTTCCCGGCTGCCCATCGCGGCTCTGGAATACTACCGAACATCGCCGATTTTCATGTTTCTTGCCGGCGAGCCGCCGCCTCCGGGTGACCTCGCTGCAGACCTTCAGCGCCGTCTCAGAGAGCTGAAGGTCGGGTACGTGCTCGTTCATCCGGAGATGCTCGACCACGAACACCTGAAGGAAGTAATGGCGCTGTTGGCCGCCGCCCCGAGTTTGGAACGGATCGAAACGACTTCAAGCCTTATCGCGTTTCGTGTCATCGCCGACGGCTGAACCAGTGGCCGGAAATCGCGTCTGTGAGTTCGCACTGAAATCAGCTGTTGGATTCAGGGAACCAGTCGATAGAGGCCACGACACCGGTATTTCGAGCCCGGACCGAAGGTGAGCTCGATTGAGCGAATCAATCACAGCCTATCGGACGGCCGTGCGACACGCGACTACTGAGAAAGCGCTTCCAGTCTCAAGTACTGGGCGATAGGAAGGTTCTGGTCCTTGATGTTGTTCGCCACGAGACTTGCAAGCTTCTGGGCGCCCACGAGGTTCGTATGCGTCGCATCCGAGTCCATCGCGTGAAACTTCAGCGCCGCAGCCTGTGAGCCGAGTGTGTTATACCAGGCAGTGGAGAGAGACGTCAGGTCGATGTACGCGACGCCCTCGACCATGGCAGCGCCCATCGCGGACGCGGCGTGCAAGCTTGTCTGTGGACCGTCCACCGTTGCGTTTCCGAACTGCACGCGGGCCGGCGGAGACACGAGGATCGGAATCACATTCGCCGCCTTGGCTTGGGTGACATATTTTTCGAGGTTTGTTTCGACCTGAGCGTCATCAATCGTCTTGTCGTTGTGGCCGAACTGAATGATGACGTAATCGCCGGGCTTCCAGCGTGCTGTGATGGCGCCCCACTTCAAGTCTGAGCCGATGAAATCGGCCGAGCTTGCTCCACTGTTGGCGTAGTTGGCAATCTCGATGGGGGCGTTGAAAAACTCCGGCAGCATTTGGCCCCAGCCACCAAAAACCCCGCCGGTCTGATCACAGGCCGTCGAGTCGCTCGCCATATAGACGACGATCGGCTGGGTCGCCGCGGTGGCAAGGGCGTAACCGATGCCGGTGATCGCCGGCGGGGTCGCCGTGGGACCGATGAAAAAGAGGTCGAGCCCGGGATATCCGCCGGGGCCGCCCATGTGGTCTGGCTGGCCTTCCATCCCACGCACATCGACGGCAAATGCGTAAGTGGCCTTTTGTCCAGCCGCCGTGGTGACAGGCGCCAAAAGACCGCGGCTCGATTCCGCCCAGATTTCTGTTTGAGCCGCAGCGGCGCCGCCGAGCTCCACGGTTACTACGTAATCGCCTGCCTCGGCGACGGCCGTTGCGGTCCCCGGCGGGTCGACCGTATCGTCGTACGTATCTCCGCCGAATAGGCACTCGATGCACGTGTTTCCCGCGGGCGCCCCGGCGCAGCCGCCGTCCGTGCCGGCGAATACGCCGCCTCCGACGCCGGGGGAGCCAATGGGGACCGTCTTGCACATCGAGTAGTTTGCCGCGGTCGGAATGGGGTACCCGGAAGGAATGCCACCGTCCGAGACGGCCGCGGTCGGGCCGGCGCCCGCCGCCATTCCACCGTCGCCGATCGGGTTCCCCAAGGCGACCTTGCCCATGTCGACGCACAATCCGTTGGGCCCACAAGTCGCCGTGCCGCTCTGCTGGCAGTCCGCGGAGTTTCCACACAGCTGAGCCTGCGTCTCGTCGCACGCCGTCACGCAAGCGGGCGTTCCCGTCGCGGCGTCGCCACTCCAGGTCTGGCAGCAGGACATCGGCTCGGCGCACAGGACCGCGCCGCATTGAACGCTCGCGGCGCTCATGTCGACGCTCGTTCCCGTACCACCATCCATGGATGTCGATCCCGATGTGCCGCTCGCTGCATCGGCGCCCGCCGTCGCCCCTCCGGTGGTGCCGCTCCCGGTAGTGCCGCCTGGGTTCGTCGTTGTGCCGGCGCCGGGCGCGGTGTTTCCGCCCGTCGTTCCCGCGGGTGCCACCGAATTGGCGGGTGCGCCGGACCCGGGCGATCGGGAGCTGCCCGAACTTCCACAAGCCACTGGAGCGAGGAGTGCAATCCAGGGGAGAAACGACAGACTGGGCCGCACGGTGACCATCGCACTATCCTCGATTTTCTAATGGGCGGCTTCCCCGCCGCCGCCCAATATCCCTCTCCTACCACACGCAAGAGACATCAAAAAACGATGGCTCGATTTACGGAACATAAACCATATCTTGCTGTTGGCCTGGCTCGATCTGTCGGCTTGTATTTCTGCGCCCATGCTGAACATGGCCGCCACGCGAGCGCGCAATCCGCGTCTAGTGCAGCGCAGTCGAGATGGCATTAATCCAGTGGACGGCTCTGCACTTCTAGAGATCGAGGTCCACGTCTTCGGCAGGTTGCGAGCAGCACGTCAACGCGTTGCCCTCGGCGGGCGGCTCGAGCGGCTCCGGAAGATAGGTGACACGGCCCGAGACGAGTCCCGTCTCACAGCTGTGGCACACGCCCGTGCGGCACGCCCACCGGACGGGTACATCGCAGGCTTCGGCCAGCTCGAGCAGGCTTCGGCACGCCGGGTCCCAGCGCACCGTCAGCCCGCTGCGCGCAAACGACACGCTCGGCCCGCGGCCCGGCGCTCCGGCTGGAGGATGCGGAGCGCGTACCCGTGCGCCGACGACACCGGGGGTCGCGGATTCGCCCGGCCCAAACACCTCGGTATGCACGGCTTGTGGAGGAGCGCCCCATGCCACGAGCGCAGGGGTCAGGTCGTGAAGGAACGAGGCCGGCCCGCACAAATAGAAGTCCGCGTCGCGTGGCACGCCGAGCTGGTCGAGCAGGGCCACCCCGATGTGCCCCGAGGCGTCGAAGTCGCGCCCCTGCCGATCCTGCGATCCCGGTCGGCTGTAGACGACGAAGCCGCGGCCGTCGGGAATCGATCGGAGCACCTCCCTGGACTCGTTCGCGAACGGGTGCTCCGCGGAGTTGCGGGCACCGTACAGCCACCACACTCTGGGCGGGGATGCTTTCTTCGCGAGTGCGTGCAACATGGCCAGCACGGGCGTCGCCCCGACGCCGGCGCTGAGCAAAACGACCGGGCGCTCGTTGGTGCCCGGCGTTCCGAGCGTGAAGCTGCCGCGCGGCGCGCTCACGTCCAGCAAGTCGCCTTCGTGGACGCGACTGTGCAGGTAGCCGCTCGCCGCGCCGTGCTGCTCGAGCTTCACGCTGATGCGGTACTGCGCCTGCCCCGGCGCGCTCGACAGCGAGTAGCTTCGCAGCAGCGGTGGGGCTTCCGGCGCGGGCCGGATCCGGACCACCACGAACTGGCCGGGCAACGCGGCGGCAAGCGGCGTTTTCTCCGTCGGCTCCAGGACGAAGGACATCACGCTGACGCTCTCGCGCGTGACTCGCGCCACTCGAAGCGTGCGGAAGCCCGGCTGCGCGGTGGGTCCGGCTGGAGCGAGCGCCGGATTTCCACTGATCGGGAGTCCGCTCGCTTTTGCATCGAGCAGCTCCCGAAACGATGCCCGCCACCCGTTGCTCAGCGCGGGAATGCGGAGCGCTCGTTCGAGCTCCGGTCGGGGATGGCCCGGCAGGTACAGGAGAGCGTTCGCCTCGGCGACGGTCATGCGTTCGGGCCCATCCGCCACTTTCAAGACCTCGTCGTCGGCTCCGATCTCGCCTTCCTCGAGCACGCGCACATAGAAGCCCGGTTTGCCGCGTCCGGTGAGCAGCGACGCCATCGAAGGTTCGCCCATGCGGATCCCGATGCGGTAGCAAGTCACGCGCGGCTGGGTGACCTCGAAGAGCGCGCTTCCGATGCGGTAGCGGTCGCCGATGCAGACTTCGTCGTCGGAAAGCCCGTCGACCGTGAGGTTCTCTCCAAACTGCCCGTAGACGAAGTCGCCGCGATTGAGCTGCTTCTCCCAGTAGCGATACGAACTGATCTGGTAGACGTACACGGCGCGGTGCTCGCCCCCGTGGCCGAGCAGGTCCCCCTGCCCGTCGCCATCGATGTTGAGCCTGCGCACGGTCCGGCGCCCTCGCACTGCCTGCTTCCATACGGCCGTGCGCACCGTCGTGCCGTGCCACTCGATATCGCGCGGAAGACCGACGTTGACTGAGAGCAGCTTGGCCACGTGCTTTTGGATAGCAAGTCTTTGGCTCGATCGAGCCCAAGCCTCCCAATGTTGAGGCCCGCTCCTGGCCCGGGGGGAACGCAATGGCGAATCGTGAGGCGTCCGCGCGCCGATGACCCCTCGTAGCTGCCCGGTCGGCCCCGTCGGGGGCAACACCCACGGACGGGGTCGCGACGTCCTCTCCGCGCTCCTCCGCGTCGAGCAGGGGTGTCGCACCGCGCTTGAGCCACTTCGAGAGCGCGCCGCTGCTGCAAAGTCGTGTGGTTCCGTCACGCGACTTTCCTCTTTGACGCGCAGTCGACGGCAAGAGGCCCCATGGCTGTAGGATTCCGTGCGCTCGCGATCTCCGCTCCTTGTCTCGTCGTTCTCGGCGCGGCGTGCAGCTCCGGGTCGGGGTCCGGCGCGGGTGCTGCCGCAGGCTTGGCGGCTACCTCGGGCTCCAGTTCCGGCGACCCTGTGACCGCGGGCTCCGGATCGGGGGCTTCCGGCAGCGGCTCCACCTCGGGCTCCGGTTCGGCGAGCGCAGCGCCTGCGAGCTCCGGCTCGACTTCCTCGGGGTCGTCGCCGGGCGGGTCGCCGGCTACCTCCACCGGGGGCGGATTTTCCTCTGGCTCCAGTTCGGGCGGCCCAGCGACTTCGACCGCCGGCTCGGGCTCGTCCGGCTCGACGGCGAGCGGATTGGCCAGCTCGTCCGGCGGCGGGACTTCCATTGGCTCGGGAGCGAGTTCCGGCGATTCGGGAGTCATGACGGACACCGGGGCGACGTCGAACGGCGGCGGCGAGGAGAGCGGATCGGGGACCGACGGCGGTTCCGGCGCGAACGCACTGGGGGTCCGCATCGTGGGCCGCACGGCCGTAGGCGCCGCACCAGGGTCCGTTCGCTTCTCTTGGCCCGGAGTGAACATCCACGCGCAATTCACGGGTACGCAGGCCTCGATGGATGTGGACGACGGCAGCAATGAGAATCGCTTCACGGTGGTCGTCGACGGCGGCACCCCGGCAACGATCACGACAAGCGCGGGGCAGACGTCGCTGCCGCTCGCCACGGGCTTGACGAACGGCGCGCACGATCTCGTGATTTGGCGAAATACCGAGGCCAGTATCGGAGTCACCCAGTTCGGCGGCCTTTCGAACTTCGGCGCCGGCGGCGCCCTCACGGCACCGGCCGCGGGGCCAAACAAACGGATCGAGATGGTGGGAGACTCGCTCACGGTCGGCGCCGGCGTCGAAGGCGACGCCGCTTGCCCCGGGGGCATCGACGCGTTCACGAACAACTACCTCGCGTACGGATCGGTCGCGGCGCGGACCGTGGGTGCCGACGTGGTAACGATCGCTTGGTCCGGGATAGGCGTCTACCGCAACTACGACGGTAGCCTGACGGACACCATGCCGATGCGGTATCCCTATTCGATCCCGAACGACATGACCGCTTGGGACTTCTCGCAGTACCAGCCGGACGTCGTAATCATCAATCTCGGCACGAACGACTTCGGCCAGGGCGACCCGGGCACGCCCTACGAGACGGCCTATGAGGCGTTCATCAAGACCATCCGCGGCAAGTATGCAAATGCGTATTTCATCCTCATCGACATGTACGGCGGCGAGCGGCTGGTCCGCATCAACGACGTCGTCATGGCCATGAAGGGCGCGGGAGAGACCAAGATCGAGTCGCTCAGCGTCAGCTCGGCGCAAAACAACCTCGGCTGCAACCAGCACCCAAACGTCGCGGGACAGGCCGCCATGGGCGCTGTCCTCGCCGCGCGCCTAAAGGTCGTGATGGGCTGGTGAGACCGGCCGGCTCGACCAGGCAACGCATGAGCGCTTCGACCGCGCCGCAAGAGCGCTCGGTATAGGTCTTGGGCTAACCGCGCAAAGCACGCCACGCCGCGAACGAGTCCATGTAGTCCCGCCAGTGGGCGATCTTGCGCTTGTCGATGCGGATGACGGAGCAAAAGCGATTGTTGTAGGTGGCGCCGCTGGCCAATATCGTGCCGTGGACCTCGTACTCGATGACGACTAGGCGTTCGCCGTCTGCCTTGTGGACGACGAGGTGGTCGGCGGAGTGAAGCCTGATGCCCTCGACGTAACCGCGAAACTGGCCCATGAGTGCGGTGCGTCCACGCACGATACGTGGCCATCCCGCGAGGTCGTAGAGGACCTCGTAGACCGTCTGTTCGTCCACGACGTCGAAGAAGTGCTCCCCGTCGACGAGGTCACCGAGCGCCCGTCGGACGAGATCGAAGTAGGGCGCGGCCGGCTCGTACGCTGCGTAGGGATGGCTGGACATGGTTCTCCTTATCACGGGTGATACGCGGCTCGGAAAGCCCCGGGCACACCCAGCGAAGTGGTTCGAACGCGCCTCCTTGACATGCAAGCTTTCGCTTGCATATTGTTGTCCCGTGACCGAGGCGGACGATTTGCTCTTCAAAGCGTTAGCCGATCCGGGACGACGCAAGCTCCTCGACCGGTTGCATGTGCACGACGGACAGACCTTGAATGAACTCTGCGAGCACCTCGACATGACCCGACAGGGCGTGACGCAGCACCTCGCCGTGCTCGAAGCGGCGAATCTCGTCGCGGTCGAGTGGCATGGACGCGAGAAGCTGCACTTCCTCAACCCGGTCCCGCTGCAAGAAATCTACGACCGATGGATTCGCAAGTTCGAGCGACCGCGCCTCAAGGCGCTGGGCGAACTCAAGCGCCGGCTCGAAGCGGGCCGGCCCGAACGACCCCGAAGGAGACCGTCATGAACGCAGCTGCCAGAAGCGAGTTCGTCTATGTCACGTACATCCGCACGACGCCCGAGAAGCTGTGGGCCGCGCTGACGAACGACACGGAGTTCATGAAGCAGTACTGGTTCGGCACGCACTGCGAGAGCGCGTGGACGGCTGGTTCTCCCTGGAAGATGGTGCAGCCGAACGGCACTATCAGCGACGCTGGCGAGATTGTCGAGGTTGAGCCGCAGAGACGTCTCGTCATTCGGTGGCAGCACCAGAATCCCGACGCGAAGGCGGAGGGGTTCTCGACTTGCACGATGGAGATCGAACATAGCGGATCGGCGGTGAAGCTCTCGATCCGGCACACGATCGAGCGTGAGGGCTCGAAGCTCATCGAAAAGGTGTCCGGTGGTCGGCCGAAGATCCTGTCGAACCTCAAGTCGCTGCTCGAGACGGGAGCTGTCGCGCTCGCCGACCCGTACCCGAGGACGGCGGATCCGTCATGAAGCACCGCGAAATCTGGCACGAGCTTCACCTACGCAGGACGCCTCACACGGTCTACCAAGCGCTGACCGAATGCTCGATGCACTGGGGCGATCTTCCTCCACCTCACCGAAGAAAGCCGTCGAGGCGATCGATCAGGTCGGAGCATGGTGGACGACGAGCTTCCAAGGCGCCGCACGCCGGGTCGGAGATACGTTCAATGTTCGCTTCGGAGACACCTTCGTTGTCTTCGAGGCCGTCGAGCACGCGGATGAAAGGATCGTGTGGCACGTGACGGACTCGCTTTTGCCGTGGCTGCGCGACAAGACGGAGTGGACGTCGTCGGGACGAGGCGCTCCCTCAGCCTAAACCCCGTTTGGAGAGCAGGCGATGAGCACTCATGCGAAGAGCGGCGCGCGCGCCGTAGCCGATATCGAGCAGGGGCGCATCCTCGCGAGTGTCGAGATCCCCGCGCCCGCGGAGCGCGTATTCCGCGCGCTCACGACCATCGACGCGACGGAGTGGTGGGGCCCGGCCGATTCCTACCGCGCGACGAAGTGGGAGGGCGATGCACGACCGGGCGGGCGCTGGCGCGCGAGCGGCGTCGGCGCGGGTGGTGCGGAGCTCTCGGTCGAGGGAGTCTATCTCGAGGTCGAGGCGCCCAGGAGGATCGTAAAGACTTGGATGGCCGCGTGGGACGGCGGCAGGACAACGACGGTCACATACCGGCTCGAGCCCATCGAGGGCGGCACGCGCGTGACGCTGCGCCACGAGGGCCTCGCTGGCGGCACGGACTCCTGCCGCGAGCACGCCGACGGCTGGGAGCGGGCGTTCTGCCGGCTCACAAAGTACCTGACGCCGTCGGAAGACCGAAAGACGTTCATGTGCCGACTGTTGCCGCCGCGAGCAACGTTCATGACCGACATGACGGCTGAGGAGCGCGGGCTCATGGGCGAGCACGTGGCGTACTGGAAGCGGATGCTCGACCAGGGGGCGGCCGTCGTCTTCGGTCCCGTCGGCGGACCGGCGGGCGGCTGGGGCCTGGGCGTACTGCGCGCGCCCAGCGAAGAGGCGCTCCACGCCATGCGCGACGGCGACCCGATCATCAAGGCCAAGCGCGGGTTTTCCTACGAGATCCTGCCGATGCTCCAGGCCGTCACGCGGGACTGACTCGCTTCCGGCCGATTTGGTACCGCCAGGGAAAATTGGTGTCCGCTCGCCGCCCGTCCGGGCGTCTTCCATGCGAGACCCAGCAAGGAGATCACCATGAGCGAATTCCTGTTCCTGTACCGAAACGGCGAAAAACTTTCACCCGAGCAAATGCAGCAGCAGATGGGGCGGTGGATGGCGTGGATGAAGGAGCTCGGCGGCAGAGGGGTCTTGAAGTCCGCGGGGCATCCTCTCGAGCGCGGCGGCAAGCTCGTCAGCGGCTCCAAACGAACCGTGACGGACGGCCTCTTTGCCGAAGCGAAAGACGTCATCGGCGGCTACTCGATCGTCGAAGCGGCGACCCTCGATCAGGCGGTGGAGCTCTCGCACGGCTGCCCGATCTTCAACGTGGGCGGGGCAGTCGAGGTCCGCCCGATTATGAAGATGTGAGCGCCCTCGACGTGGCGGAGCGCTCGCTCACGTGTTTTCGCTGAGGGCGTGACAGGCATCGGTCCCGACTTCTTTCGCCACGAATGTGGGCGGCTCGTCTCGGTGCTCGGCCGCGTCTTCGGCGGAGGCAACTCGCAACCTGCGAGGACATCGCGCAGGAGACGCTGCGCCGAGCGCTCGAGGTCTGGAAACGGCGATCTGGCTCGGTACCCATTCCTTGATGCAGCGCTCGGCGAATTCTCGCTTCGCCTCGGTCGCGTGGACGATGCGAAGGGGCACTTCGAGCTTGCGTACGGACTGGCGGAACGATGCGGAGAGGGCGTTCCTTCGAGCCCGCGTCGACGCCGTCGCAGAGGGCCGCTCGGCGCGACTCGCTTACTCGGTAAAGTAGATCTGGGATACGCAAAACTCGAACGGTGGATACGGTGGATTCGCCGCGTCGGGTTCGTCGGGGCCGAGCCCCGCGACGACGAAGACGGTAGTAAAGACGTGCTTCGGATCGAATTGCGCGACTTTTGGTCCCCAATTCGCCTGGGTCAGCTGGTCCCACCGAACGGTGTAGGGTGCCCAGACGTCGGTGAGCTCCAGATTTTGAACCGCCCAGTCGTTGCCGCAGCCTCCGGCGTCGGGGCCGAGCTGGTTGCAGGTGGACGACGGATCCTCAGCTTCGGTATCGATGTCGGCAAACGAAACTTTGATCGATTGGCCAGTATACCGCGACCAAGCCAAGAATCGAATCCCGGTATAGGCGCTCACGTCGAACGGATCGCCGGTCGGAGAAAGCTTGCCCTCGGGCTCGACGAAGTTGAAGCCCTCCTGCGCGAAAAGGCCGGTGAAGCCCATTGGAGAGGTCAAGCAAGCGGCATTCATGGGGCCGCCGTCCAGTGTCATCGGCGGAGCCACGGCCGTGTACGTGAATAGCCCCAGCGGCGGCGGGATGAGCGGCGAATGGGGGTCGTCGGTGTCCGTCCACCAAAAGCCCGCGATGTCGCCGGGAGGCGGGGCGACCTTGACCTGGGGTCCTCCCGACATGTCATCGATAAGGAGCGAGCCCGGTGGGCCGCCGGTGCCCACGGCGCAGCACGAACGACCGCCTGCCCCGCCTCCGTCGTCGAGGGCCGCGGACGGTCCCCAGCAGGCCTGCACGCCGGGGTCGACGGCGAGGGGGGTAGCCGAACCGGAACAGCTGTACCCTACCCAATCCGAGCCCCAACCCGGCGGACAGACGCTCGCCGTGATGCACGTATCGTTCGATCGGCAGGGGCTGCTCTCGGGGGACTTCGCGGGACAGGTCGACGAGGCCTGTGCAATCACGACTCCGCTGACGGTGACACCCATGTCGTTGCAGACGGCGGCGGGCAACCCGATGGTGACGGCGCCCCCGTCGTCGGTCAGCGCCGTCCACCCTTCGGGCCCCCCGCGTGCGAGCGCCACGAGGCACGAACCGGCGATCCCGCACGCGCCGTAGTTGCCCGTCGTCGAGGTGGCCACTTGCAGCGCCACGTTCACGTCCGATGAAAACGACTGATCCGGAACGACGCACACGCCCGTGACGGGGTCTTGCTTCGCGACGAAGACGCCCGCGGGCTGCGCGAAGCACGTGCTCGTGTCGAAGCACGCGCCCGCGTCCGGCGGCGAATACCGCGAGAGCTCCGAGATCGCCGCTTGCACACACTCCCCGGCCTGGCACGTTTCGTCCGCACCGCACCCCAACGACGGACTCGCATCGTGGCTGCACAGCCAGTCGAGCGGCATGGTCAGTCGGTTCACCTCGCCGTCCGGAGGCAGGCTCACCCGGGCTCGGCGAGTCACCCGGGGACTGCCCGCCCGCGACCCGTCGATTCTCGATCCAGACAGGACCCGGCGCTTCGTCCCCGGACACGAGCGCCAGCGTGGCCGGCAAGGGCATCGACTGCAAGTTCACGGACCCTTGCTTGACCGGCGCCTCGTCGCCCACGACGGTCACCGACCAGTCGAGTGTATCGATGTCGTCCGGCACCACCATGTCGGTCGTCACGACCACCACCACTTTGCCGGGCGACTTCGACTCGCCGGGGGCGCACGCGAGCAGGGCCTGCCAGCAAAGCAGACCGAACGCCGGGCCGAAGACGTCTCGGGAAAGTCGTCTCACGATGGTTCGCCCCCTCACGGTACCCGCACGGTATCGATGCTCCCGAGAATCGTCGGCGCGGCCATGGGCTCTGCAGACTTGAAGAGAAAATACCCTGCGGTCACTGCCCCGGCGGCAAGTATGGCGCCGCCCGCGATCCACGCCCAGACCGGGACGTCGGCGTGGCGGCGCGCGGGCCGGAGCGTGACGTCGACTACCCGAGTCTGACGCGACTCGACGTAGACTTCCGTCTCGTACGGAGTCGAATCGGGCTGGCTCACGCGGACCGAATGCGCGCCCCGCGGCAGGCCGCCCGTCCACGTCCCGACGCCCACGGTCGTCCCGTCGACCGCGATTGTGTTTGCGCCGCCCGCCCGGACGACCAGGCGGCCGGCAGGAGCATCCAGGGGGACCAGCATCGCGCTGACGTGAACGTCGGTCGGGCCGTCGACGGCAATCGTGACTTCATAATCCGCAAAGCCGTCCTTCATCACCGCGACCCGGCGCGTCCCGAGATCGATGCGCGCATCGGCGAGCAGAACGGTGCCCAGTCGCTCCCCGTCGACGAGGACGGTCGCACCGGGCTCGCTCGAGTGCACGTCGAGGCGGGCGGTGCGTGCGCCGGCGGCGCTCAGGAAGTCCAGTGCGTCGCGCTCGGCGGCCGGCGATATAAGCGGCGAGTGCGAGTCGAGGTACCGATGCACGAGGGCGACCGCCCGCGCGAACCGCTGCATCGCCCGCTCGCAAACGGCCTCGTCCCAGAGGAGACGCGGATCGGCGGACGACCGGGACGCACGCTCGAACTTGCCTAGCGCTCCGCCGTAGTCGCCGCTCTCGTACAGGCGCTTGCCCGCCTCGTAGTCCTGTTTGGCCTCACCGGTGAGCGTGTCGGCGAGCGGCGGCGGCGACGAAGCGGCGGTTTGCCCAAACGCCGCGGGGGCGAGGAGCCACAGCGCCGTCGCGAAAGTCGTCGGATGAAGAGACAGGCCCGTGCGACGCATGAACGCTCACTGAAGCTGAATCTTCAAGGGATCGCGCTGCAGGGCGTTCGCGCTCGACGCGGCGGGCACTTCGGCCTTCGCCGAAGCCGCGTCGGGCAGAGCCGCGCGTGCGGACGAAGCGAATGGACGGGCGACAGCGGCCGGCGCGATTGGGCTCGTGGGCGCGCGCGCAGACGAGACCGCCGATGCCGCGGTGGGCGACGCTGCCGAAGCGATGACGGGGAGCGAGGGCCGCGGCGCGACGTCCATCGCAGAAGCTTGTTCGGCAGGCGGCGCTGGCGGGATGGATCGCGTGAAGGGAGGCTGGCTCTCGAAGGCAGCCGCCGAGGGTCGGTCCGGAGTCCCGCTGACGGACCTCACGAAGAACGCCCCGACGGCCAGGCCGGCCACGGCCGCGAGGACCGCGACGACCGCCATACGGCCACGCCCGAAACCACTGGACCCTCGGCTGGACTCCGGCTTGGATATCGGGGCGTCGGCCGTCGTCCGCCGGCCGACTGTCGCGTGAGACGCTTCGTCCGCCGTGGAGGTCATCGACAGGGCGGCGTAGGACTCCGGGGTGGGCGGAGCTTCGACTCGAAGTGGCAGCATGGGTGCGGCCGCCCGATTGCCGTGCGAGCGCTCGAGGCAGGCCTTGAGACATTCGTGCGAAAACGGCCCGAAGCGCTCTTGGTAAACGCGCGCGACCGCTTCTCGCATCGCGGCCGCAGAGCCCCAGCGCGCCGACTTTTCGAACGCGAGCGCCTTCGCCACGATGTCGACGACGGACGAGGGCATCCCGGGAGCGACATCCGCGAGCGACCGCGCAGGCACGGTGGCCGCGCGGATCATCAGCTGCCGAGCGTTGTCGCCTTGGTGCACGAATTGTCCGGACAGCATCGTAAACAGGCACGCGCCGACGCCCCACACGTCGGATCGCGGGTCGATCTCGTCGGTCTGCGCGAGCGCCTGCTCCGGCGCCATGTACGACGGCGTCCCGACGATTGCCCCTGCTCTCGTCGCCTGGACTCCCGCGGCGACGTCGCGCAGGCGGGCAATACCGAAATCGAGGACTTTGACGTGGCCTTCGGTGGTGACAAATACGTTTGCGGGCTTGATGTCGCGATGAATGACGGCTCTCGCGTGGGCCGCGGCGAGGATGGCGAGCAGTTGGTACGCCACGTCGAGCGATTCCCGAACGGCAATGCGGCCGCCGAGTCGCGAGCGCAGATCGTCGACCGTGTCGCCCTCGAGAAGCTCCATCACGAGAAACGCCGCCCCGTCGTCGTCGACGTCGTCGTCGAGGACCGCGACGACTCCCGGGTGATTGACCGAATTCGCGACGTACCCCTCCCGGAGAAAGCGCGCGCGAATTTCGGCACGCGCAGAAAGCTCTGGGTGAAGAACTTTGACGGCGAAACGCTTACGATTCCGGTGCGTCGCCGCATAGACGACGGCCATGCCGCCGACTCCGAGAACACTGTCGATGTGGTACTTGCCGGCAAGGGTCGTCCCGACTCGCTCCGTGGCTTGACGCAGCACGTCGTCTTCGGACATTCGCCAAATACAAAACTACAACGAGTGGCCGGGCCTCATCCACCGCCCCGGCGCTCCACCGCGAGGGGGGGCGCGAGCTCGGCATTCGTGATCCACGACACGGGTGCCGTCTCGCGCGTACGGACAAGTCTCCTCTTTCCCTGCACGTCGGAGCCCTCTAGTCCGGTCACAAGCAGCGAGCTATATAGCGACATGATCGACGACAAGCTTCGCGAGTGCCTGACGTTCGACGACGTCCTGCTCGTCCCCGCCTATAGCGAGGTTCTTCCGAAAGATGTCGACGTCAAGACCCGGCTCTGCCGTGGCGTGGACCTCGGCCTCCCCGTCCTCAGCGCGGCGATGGATTCGGTCACCGAGAGCCGCACCGCGATCACGATGGCTCGCGAAGGGGGCATCGGCATCATCCACAAGAATCTGACCATTGCGGATCAGGCGCGCGAAATCGAGCGGGTCAAGCGCGCCGAAAGCGGCATGATCGTGGGGCCCGTGACGGCTCGACCTTCGCAGTCCCTGCGCGCCGCGCTCGAGGTCATGCGCGAGCACGACATCAGCGGAGTCCCCGTGGTCGAGGGCGAGCGTCCGGTGGGCATTTTGACCGCGCGCGACATCCGCTTCGAGCAGAACCTCGACCAGCCGGTCAGTGCTCTGATGACGCGGGATCTCGTGACCGTGCCGCCCGGGGTCAGCGTCGATGAAGCGAAGCGGTTGCTCCACAAGCACCGCATCGAGAAACTTCTCGTCGTGGACGGGGACGGCAAGCTCGTAGGTCTGATTACGATCAAAGACATTCTTCAAGCGGACAAGTACCCGCAGGCAGTCAAAGACGAGCAGCGCCGCCTGAGGGTCGGCGCGGCGATCGGCCCAGGACCGGACCGGCACGAGCGCACCGCGGCTCTGGTCGCGGCCGGCGCCGATGTCATCGCCATCGACACCGCTCACGGCCACCACAAGAACGTGATCGACGCGGTACGGGCGACCAAAAAGGAATTCCCGGGGGTCGGGGTGATCGCCGGGAACGTCTCGACCGCCGAGGCGACCGAGGCGCTGATCGACGCGGGCGCCGACGCGGTCAAGGTCGGTGTCGGCCCCGGAAGCATCTGCACGACCCGCGTCGTCGCGGGCGTGGGCGTGCCGCAGATCAGCGCGGTCAGCGACTGCGCGAGCATCGCCAACCGACACGGGATCCCCCTCATCGCCGACGGCGGGGTGAAGCACTCCGGGGATCTCGTGAAGGCTATCGCCGCGGGGGCGAGCAGTGTGATGATCGGATCGCTGTTCGCGGGGACGGACGAATCCCCCGGCGACCTCGTTTTGTATCAAGGGCGAAGCTACAAGGCCTACCGCGGAATGGGGAGCATCGGCGCCATGAAAAAGGGCAGCCGCGATCGCTACGGCCAGTTCGGCGCAGCGGACGAAAAGCTCGTGCCCGAAGGGATCGAGGGCCGCGTGCCTCACCGCGGGTCTCTCGCGTCCATCCTTTATCAGCTTGTCGGTGGACTGCGGAGCGGCATGGGGTACGTCGGCTGCAAGAATATCCAGGAGCTACGGACCAAGGCGCGCTTCGTCCGCATTACGTCGCAGGGATTGCGCGAGAGCCACGTGCACGACGTCATCGTCACCGAGGAAGCTCCGAACTATTTTCGATCGTGACGAGCGGCGAGCGGAGTTGCGTTCGATGCGTCGCTTCGTAGCTCATTGGCTCGGCCGCGTGGGGTACGGGCAGGCGCACGCGCTCCAAGAGCGCTTGCTCGACGCTCGAATCCGCGGCGAGGTTGGCGACACACTGCTCCTTCTGGAGCACGACCCGGTCGTGACGCTCGGCCGTGGCGCGCACGAAGCAAACCTATTGGCTTCGCGAGCGCGCCTGACCGAGCTCGGAGTCGAGCTCCACGAGACGGCCCGGGGCGGGGACGTGACCTACCACGGCCCCGGCCAGCTCGTGGCATACCCGATCTTCGACCTCCGACCCGATCGATGCGACGTGCGTCGCTACGTGCGCGATCTGGCGAGGGTCATGATCGCTCTTTGTGGCGAATACGGAATCGAAGCGAGCTTCATCGAGGGCGACCCGAAGCTCGTCGGCGTCTGGGCGGACGCGGCGAGCCCCGGGCATTGGCCGGGCGACCCTCGCCACGACGGGGGAGCTTCCAAGCCGGCGAAGATCGGCGCCATCGGCGTTCGCATTTCGCGCTGGGTGACGATGCACGGTTTCGCTTTCAACGTATCCACCAATCTCGACGGATTTCGACTGATCGTTCCCTGCGGGATTGGGCATTATGGTGTGACCTCGCTCGCGAGCCTCGGGGCAAACGCGCCGCGAGTCGAAGACGCGGCCCGCGCGTGCGTCGGGTCGTTCGAGGCGGTGTTCGAAGCGCAGGGCAGGATGTCGGCCCCGGACGAGTCCTGCTTTGGGATCACGCTCTCTGGGTGTCCGGCGACTGCGTTGCCGTGATTCGCAAGTACATTTTTGCGCGCACGTTGTCCGGTTCGATCTCGAGCACCCGGCGCCATTGATCGGCCGCTCCGCGCGTGTCGCCCATTGCCAGGAGCGTCACCCCGAGCTGGATGCGCGCCGGAACGTAGGTGGGCCGCGCCTCCAGCGCTGCTTCGTACTGCTCTCGCGCGCTCGCCAAGTCGTTGACTTCGCGCAAGAGTGCGCCCAGACGCGCGCGCAGATCGGCAAACTGCGGGCAAAGCGCGACCGCTTTCTCGTATTCGGCGATCGCTTCGCGAATGAGCCCCGCGTCGCCATACGCCTGTCCGACCTCGGCATGCATATTGGCAATCTTGCCGCGTGCGAACGGATCGAGGCCGTGCAGCGGTCCGTTCGGCGTCCCCTTGATGCGCGCGTACACCTGGCGCGCCGCCTCGTACTTTCCGTGATCGTTGTACGTAACGGCGAGGTTGAGCGCCGCTTCGGTGTAGCTCGGGTTGATTGCGAGGGCACGTTCGAAGTGGTGCTCCGCTTGGACGAAGTTGCCGCGCGTGTGGCAGATGACGCCGAGCATGTCGTGTACGTCGGCGAGCCGATCCTCTTTGGCCAACACCTCTCGCAACGCCTCTTCCGCCCTGTCGATCTCGCGCTTTTGATAGTACTCGCGCCCGAGGAGCAAGAGCTGCTTGGTGTGCTCGTCCATCGTGCGTAGGCGCCCAGGATGGAGCGTACGCCGAAACGCGCGAAAATAGCGAGGGGTTGAAATGCGTGCAGCGTGCACGCGCGGTTGCACGCGGCGGCCCGCGGCACTAATGCGGGATACGGTGGACTCAGAGCCAAAGACGCCGGCCGATCGAGCGGACCTCTCCGTGATGGACGACCGCCAAGCGAATCCTCCGGCTCCCGCCGAGAGCGCGGCGGACATCGCGGCGTTTCGGCGGGGCACCGGAGCAAGCGGCCCGTCGCTAGTCACCCCCGAGCGGGACAATTTGCGCCGGGGAAAGGAATCGCTTCCGCGGGCAAAGGTGGCGTTGGCGATCGCGGGAGGTGCAGCTCTTCTCGGAGCGTTCGCAGTGCTTCTCGCGACCGGATCGGCCCCGCGTTCCTCGGCGCGAGCTACGGCCGCGCCCATTGCTGGGTCGGCGTCGGGAAGTGGCGCGCTTCTCGACGACGCGGGGCTGGACGCGCCGGCCGATGACGAAGTCGACGCGCCGGTGGATGCGCCGACCGCGCACCCTGCGCTGTGGCGCGTGGCGAGGCTCGGCGACGATGCGAGCGTCACGCTCGTCGACGGCGTCTTGGGCCACAGGTCCTTGTCGGTCGCGCTCGCGGCCGCCGGCGTGTCGCGCGGTGAGGCAGAGCGGGTCCTTCGTTCCCTCTCGGAGGTGCGCAGCGTCGACCGATTTGGTCCGAAGGACGCCTTCAAGCTGGCGCGCGACAACGGCAGCGGTCGTATCGTCGCCTACGAGGTCCAGAGTTCTCCGGTCGACGTGTGGCAGGGACGCGAGGAGCTGCAGCCCGATGGGGTGGGCAAACTCGTAGGCCGCAAGCTCGGCTTGTCGACGGAGCCCGTGAAAGTGTGCAAAGCGGTCTTGGTCGGAGCGGACTTGCGCGCGTCGCTCGCGGAAGCAGGCCTGGGACCCGTCGACGACGTGCTCACGATGCTCGACGACGCGCTCGAAGGGCACGCGGAGCTCTCCGACATTCGCCCCGGCTCGCGCATCCGGATCGTAGCGACGCAGGAGCGGGTCGACGGCGCCTTCCTGCGATGGGTGTCCCTCGATGCCGTCGAGTACTTCCCCGCAACGCCGAGCGCGCCGTCGGTCCGGGTCTATTGGTTCGGGGACGACGACGAGCCAAAAAAGCATCACGGCTGGTACGACGCCAAAGGCAGGCAGCCCGTCCACGGCGGCTGGCGATTGCCGGTGCCGCTCGCGCGGATCGCGTCCCGTTTCAATCCTCACCGGATGCATCCGGTGCTGCATGTCGTCATGCCGCACAACGGAGTCGATCTCGCAGCGCCTGCCGGGGCGCCGGTATACGCGACCGCGGCGGGAGTAGTTGCGAGGGTCGGCTTCGACGGGCCGTGCGGCAACAAGGTGGAAATCGAACACCCGCACGGCATGACAAGCGTCTATTGTCACCTGTCGCGTTTTGCGCCGGGCTTGCGGGTCGGGCAGCACGTCGAACAGAGGCAGCTCATTGCGTTCGTCGGCCAGACGGGGCGGGTCACCGGACCGCACCTGCATTTCGGAATTCGGCGGGGCGACGTCTTCATCGACCCAATGACGCTTCGTCTCGACGGTGTCCGGGTCGTCCCGCGCGCGCGGCGAGACGATTTCGACCGATTGCGTAGCGAGCTCGACGCAGAGCTCGACGCGATCGCACTTCCCGCCCCGGTAGGCCCCCCTGCAGAGCCGGCGGAGAACGAGACGTTCTACGAAGAGGCTCCTTGAGTGCAGCCTCCGCTCCGCCCCTCCGGCGTGGCCTGTTCTGCAATCCCTTGGGGGCTCCGCTCCGCCTGACGCGATTTCTACCGCTTCTACCCGGGGGGAGCGCGGCCGCTCCCCCCGTAGAGCCCCCCAGCCAGAAGCCTTCTGCACGGCGTGGTCGACGGCAGACCCCTTGTACCCGGCGGAAAGCCGTGGCGCTCCCCCATAGCCCCCCCGGGAAGCGTCGTCGGGGTGCGCTGCGCGCTCTCGCTTCGGGTTGAGGCGACGCGCTCCGGCGGGCAAGAAGTGATAGAAAACTCAGGCTTGAGCGGAGCCCAAGAAGTGATCGAGAGAAAGGCCACGCCGCGGGAGCCCTACGGGGAGCGCAGAACCGCGACCGTCCGGGAGTGGTCAGTGCCCGTGACCACGCGGGCGACGGTCACCGATCGGTGCGTTGCACAAGGCTGCGCCAGGGCGACATGGCGATAGGCACGCAGGCGGCCAAAGTCGGGCTCTTCGTCGCCCTTGCGGGCGGAGCCGCGTATGGCATCTACCGCTACGTCAGCCCCGAAGTGAGCGGCGGCGGGGGCTATACCGTCCACGCATTCATTCACGACGCGACCGGCCTCGCGACGCACTCTCGCGTGACGATTGCGGGTATCCCGGTCGCGTCGCTCGACGCAATCAAGCTCGAGAACGGTCAAGCGCGCCTCGACGTGAAGGTGCGCAACGACGTCATCCTCTACGAGAACGCGACGCTCGGCAAAAAGAGCACGTCCCTCCTCGGCGAATCGGCCGTCGTCCTCACCCCAGGCACACCCGATCACCCCAAGCTCCGGAACGGCGACGAGATCCTCGTCGTGGTCCAGGAGACGACTGCCGCCGATCTGCTCGAGGAGGTCAAACAGATCGCCGACGACGTCAAGCAAGTCACTTCGCAGCTCGCCCGATCGGTGGGCACCGAGCAGGGGGGCCAAAATATGAAGGCCATCCTTCAAAACCTGGCGGACGCGACGGACGCGGTCAACCGAACGATCCGGGAGAATCGCGACACCATCCGCGAATCGCTCTTCAACGTGCAGCAGATAACCAGGAACGCGAATCCCGAGATCGCGAAGATCCTGGAGAATGTGCGGGTCGTCACGCAAGACGTGCGCGAAATGATGGCCGCGTCGAACCAGAGCCCGACCGGGCAGAGGGGCGAGCTGCGCGACGTGGTCGAGCACCTCGATCGATCGAGCAAGAGCCTGGAGAGCGCGCTCGGCCACATCGACAACGTCAGCGGCCGGATCGATCGCGGTGAGGGGACGATCGGCAAGCTTACGAAGGACGAGGGGCTGGTCAACGAAGTGCAGGGCGTGGCCGAAGGCGTGAACGACTACGTGCAGAACATCACGCGTCTGCAGACGATCGTCGGTCTCCGAAGCGACTACAACTTTCTCGCGAACACGATCAAGACTTACGTTCAGCTCCGCTTGCAGCCGACCGAGGACAAATATTACCTGGTCGAAATCATCAATGATCCCCGCGGCGCGGTATCGCTGACACAGCAAGACGTCAACACCACCAATCCCACTCAGCCCCCGAAATCCACCACGTACACGATCACGCACAGCACGGGCTTCGTGTTTTCACTCGAGTTCGCGAAGCGCATTGGGCCGTTTACCGGCCGTTTCGGCATCATCGAGTCGAGCGGAGGCGTGGGACTCGACATTCACCTTTTGCAAGACCGCTTCGAAATCCGAAATGATCTATTCGGTTTCGCCGAATACTTTCAGCCTCGATACCGCGTCTCGCTCTCGTACGAGTTCATCAAGCACTTGTGGCTGCTCGGCGGCGTCGATCACGTTTTCGATCCGGAAGGCGGCGCCGACGGGCGGGACTACTTCGTCGGATTGCAGCTGCGCTTCACAGACGACGACCTGAAGACGATTCTGCCATTCTCCGGCGGCGCGTCGACCATCGCCCGGTAATCACTGCCAGGCGACGAGCTTGGCGAGCAAGAGCACTCCGAGGGCGCGGAGCACCTCGTTGGCCGTCGTCGTCCCCGCCCTGGCCATCGCCGAGAGTACGTCGCGCAGCGGCCTGGGCTCGCTGACCAGGTCCATGAGGTGCGTGTAAAGGGGCGGCCATGCGGCAGACCGAATCTTTGCGCTCGCCGTAGAGCCGGGGCCGATCACCTGGTCGTAGCGTCTGCGCCACTCGGCGAGGGATGCGTCATTGGATTCGGCCGCTTCGACGCCCGCGACGACGAGCGGGACGACGTCGAGATCGAGCGGAAACTCGACGTGCGGCGCGGTGTGCCCCGCGAAAAACGCGAGCTTTCCGGCTCGCCACTGGAAAAGGTGGACGACGCGATCGTGCCCCTGGTTTCGGATGGCGTGAAAAATGTCGAGGGATGCGACGAGGCCCAGCGAAATCAGGGTGTCGCCCATTCGCCCGCCGTAGCGAGGCAGCACAGCGAGCGCGAAGTCGAGCTCGTCGCGCGATATCATCTTGCGCCGCACGAGGTATTCGCCAAGGAGCTCGCCCGCGTCGTTGGACGCGACGTGGTGCAATTTGCCGTTCAAGAAATAGAGATCCTTTCGGCCGGCCTCCCCGCCTGCGTCCAGCCTTCCCGGGCGTCGCAATTCGGAGGGCCCCTCGGCGAAGAGAACACCGGTCGCATCGGTCTCTGCGACGCGGAGCAGCACGGTTGCCAGCGCCTCGGTGGACACTTGGGCTACGAAGTCGGGTGTGCCGATGTCCGAAAGCCGATCCGTAGTGGCCGTACGAGCGGGCAAGAACCGCGACAGATCCTCGATGGACTCGATCGGCGCCAAGCCGCGCCCGACGTAATCGACCTGGTCGCCCCGGCCCACCTCTCCGGTCGCGATCGCCTCGATGAGCCGCGCAAATGGCCATGGACCGAGCTTGTTCCCCCGCTGCGTCAGCACGTGCGACGGCTGAGGCACATACTCGAGCGTTCGGTCCGCCTCTTCTTCGCGCGCGGCGACGACCGCCCGGATCTTGCCCGCGCTCTCGCGAACGGCTTGCATCTGTTCCGCCGAAGGGGCGGACTGCACCCAGCGGACAATCGCCCCGAGCTCGGCGCGCGAGGCCTGCGGCGAAGAATCAAAGGGGGCGAGCGCCGCCGACAGGGCCGCAGCCGACTGGAAGCGCTGCGCCGGGTCCCGCGCGAGGGCGCGCTCGAGGACCTCGAAGAGTCCAGCGGGTAGCAAACCCCTCGCCTCGCGCAAAGGGTCGATGCGGCAGTCGCGGATTGCCAGGAGCACGGCGAGCTGGCCGCTGCCGGCAAAGAGCCCCTTTCCGATCAGCATCTCGGTCAGCACCGCAGCGATCGAGAAAAGGTCTGCCCGGGAGTCGAACGGCTCGCCGGCCACCTGCTCGGGCGCCAAGTAGGCGAGTTTGCCTTTCAACATGTCGCTGCCGGCGCCTCGCAAGGTTGCGCGGTTCGCCCGCGCGATCCCGAAATCGCCAAGCTTTACGTCGCCACGAACCGACAGGTAGATGTTCGAGGGAGTCACGTCGCGATGGACGATCGACATCGGCTGCCCGCGCGCGTCGCGCGCCTCGTGCACGCTTCCGAGCGCAGAGAGCACCTGGCGTGCGACGTGCGCAGAGACGCTCCAGCCGAGCTTCTTGCCGCCGCCGGCGACGCGGCGCAGCAGCCGGTAGAGATCGCACCCGTCGACGAGCTCCATGGCCAACCATGGTTCGCCACCGGCCATGCCCGAAGCGTAGACACGCACTACGTTCTCGTGATGCACCGACGCGTGAAGGGCCGCTTCGCGTTCGAACATCGTGTGGCCCTCCGGGTCGGAGGCGAAATGGGGCAGCAGGCGCTTGACGATGAGTCTGCGCGGCTGGCTCTTCGGATCGATCGGTCGCGCGAGGTAAACCTCGGCCGTTCCGCCGACCGCGAGGCGCGCCTCGAGCCAATAGGGGCCAAACTTCACCGGTCCGCCCGACAGCGGACGGGGCACCCCGCGGGGTGGAAGATTTTCGCCCGACGACATCCATTTCAGAGTGTATCTATGCGGGGCTTCCAGGGCACAAAATGAGGGCTCTTCGTCGCCGCGTACTTTTTGCGATCCTGCCCCTGTCGCTCGGGCTCGGGGCATGCGAGGGGTGCCGATCGGCCGCTCCGGTGGGCAATCCGGCTTCTTCCACCGCCGACCCGCCGCCGCCTCCTACGGTGCGTCTGTACGTGGTGAGCGACCTCGCCGGCGCTCTCGAGCCGTGTGGGTGCACGAAGGACCAGTTGGGAGGGCTAGACCACTTCGGCGCGTGGGTGAAGAACGAGCGCACGCGCGCGCCGGCGTCGCTCGTGGCCTCTGCGGGGCCCCTTTTTTTCATGGACGAAAAGATCGAGGGTGAGCACGGGTACCAGGATCGCGCGAAGGCCGACGCGATCGCCCATGTGCTCCGCGAGATCGACTTCGCGGCCTTTGCGCCCGGAGAGAACGATTGGGCCGACGATGGCGCGCGCGGGCTGGAGAAGCTTGCTGGAACCTCCGGCGCCACGGCGATCGTGGACGATCGTGGGCCGCCGTTTGCAGGGGAGATCGTCCGAGAGATCGCCGGGGTCAAAGTCGGCTTCGTCGGATTTGGGCAGCCGCCGGGGGGCGCGGGGGCGAAGAACGTCGAAGAAGCGGTCATGAGGGGCGTCGATCAAGCGAAGAAAAGAGGCGCCAACGTGCTCGTGGCGCTCGCCGCAGTGGGGCGCGGCGAGGCCAAGCGAATCGCCGACGCCGTACCCGAGTTGACGGCCATCGTGGTCGGCTCGGCGAAGTCCAGCGGCGAGGGAAACACGATCGCGCCGCAGCCCGAGCGCGTCGGCGACGTCCTCATCGTACAAACGGGGAATCACCTTCAGAGCGTCGCGGTGCTCGACCTCTTCGTTCGCGAACCGCCCACTCCCGGTCAGGTGATCAAATTCGCGGACGGTACGGGGATCGAGCTTGCGGCCAAGCGCGAAGACCTCTCACGCCGAATCGACGATCTCCACATCAAGATCGCCGGCTGGGAGCGTGACCCCCGCATCGCACCGAGCGACGTCGACGCGCGCAAGCGCGAGCTCGCGAACCTCGAGGCGCAGCGCGACGGGCTCGACACGAGGCCGCCGCCCGCGACCGGAAGCTTCGTTCGATACGCGCTGAAGGAAATGCGGCCTGCGCTAGGAAAGGACCCGGCGGTCGAGTCGCTCATGCTCGGGTATTACAAAGCCGTCAACGACCACAATCGGGTCGCTTTCGCCGACCGCCTCCCCCCCGCCGTCGAGCCGGGTCAGGCTGCGTACGTCGGCAAGGACGAGTGCACCCGCTGCCATGCGGAGGCTCGGGCGGTGTGGAACGGCACGGCGCACTCCGGCGCCTATGCGAGCCTGTCTTCCCAGTTCAAGGAATTCAATCTGGATTGCGTCTCGTGCCACGTTACGGGCTACGAGCGACCGGGCGGATCGACGGTCACGCACACCGCGAACCTGCGCGACGTGCAGTGCGAGGTGTGCCATGGCCCCGGCTCCAAACACGTCGCGACGCCGCTCGACAAGACCGCCCTCATCGCGGCCCCGTCTCCCAGCCGGTGCCTCGATTGCCATCACTCTCCGCACGTCGAGAACTTCGACCCGTCGATCAAGATGAGGGAAATTCTGGGGCCCGGGCACGGACTGCCGCTGGCGAAGTGAACTCGGGACTGCCTTGGCGGTCGCGAATTTTGGCGTAGGGCATTTCCGCGTGTCCCTATCTAGTGCAGCGCCGTCGAGATGGCATGAATCCAGTGGACGGCGCTGCCCTAGTCCGCCGAGCCCAGTTTTCGCTCGATTGCCTCGAGGTGGGCGCGCACCTCGGGGTCGCTCGTCCGAAGCGCCCCGACCTTGCGCACGGCGCTGATCACCGTCGTGTGGTCACGGTTCCCGAAGGCGCGGCCGAGCTCGGGGAAGCTGCACTTCAGCCGTTGCTTGCACAGGTACATCGCCACGTGCCGTGCGAAGGCGATGCTCTTGTGGCGATCCTGCGACAAGAGATCGGTCGACCGCAGCTTGAAGTGGTGACAGACGACCCGCTGGATGTCTTCGACGCTCGCTTCGTTCGGTCGCGCCGTCATCGTCGCGGCGACTTCTGCGCGCGCGAAATCGATGTCGATGGACTTGCCGAGCAGCGACGCTTTGGCGGCCAGCCGGATGAGGGTTCCCTCGAGCTCGCGGACGTTGCTCCGCACGATTTGTGCGATGAAGAGACAAACGTCGTCGCTGATCTCGATGTGCTCAAGCTGAGCCTTCTTCAGCACGATCGCGACGCGCGTCTCGAGCTCCGGGGCGTGGATGTCGGCCACCAGACCCCACTGGAAGCGCGAGACGAGCCGCTCTTCCATCTTGTCGAGCTGGCTCGGATACTTGTCGCTGGTGACCACGATTTGCCTGCCCGCTTGATGGAGCGAGTTGAAGGCGTGGAAAAACTCCTCCTGCGTCTGCGTCTTGCCCGCCAAAAAGTGAATGTCGTCGACCAGCAGGAGATCGCACTTGTCGCGGAACCGAGCTCGAAAATCGTGCATTCGCTGGTCGGTGAGCGCCTGGACGAACTCGTTCACGAAGCGCTCCGCGCTGATGTAGACGATGCGCGCCGCCGGCTGCTCCTCGCGCACCCGGTGAGCGATGGCGTGCACAAGGTGCGTCTTGCCAAGCCCCGTCCCGCCGCAGATGAAGAGCGGGTTGTGCCGGCGCCCACCGACTCCGGCGGCCGCCATGGACGCCGCATGCGCCAGCTGGTTGCTCGGTCCCACGACGAAGTTGGCGAACGTGTACTTCGGGCTGAGCCCATCGATCGGCGGAGCGACAGCGACCACCCGCGACTCCGCCAGAATCGGTCGCACTCCGGTGACGGGGGTCTCGATCGTGCCGGCGCCGCCAGCGGGAACATTCGGGCGAATGGAAAGAGGGCGCGGCCGGACAGGAGCGAACGCAGCGGCGCGCTCGGCCAAAGGACGGTCGAGCGCTCCGTCGATCGTCCATCGCACCTGAATGCTCAGACCGGTCTGCACGCTCAACCGATCGGTCAACGTGGGAAGGAAATGATCGTCCACCCACTGACGAACGAATTCGTCGCGAGCGCGCAAGAGAAGGACGCCGTCGGTCAATCCGTCGAATTGCACGCCGGAAAACCATTGGTCGAAGCTCACCGGCGAGTTTTCCCGTGTGAAGGCGAGCGCCTCGCTCCACGACCGGTCGTCGCCAGAAAGCGCGTGTGCGCGTGCCGGAGCGATCGTAGGCCCCGACGTCACACCTCCAAGGTCAGGGCTCTGCCTGTGCTCCGGGCTCTGCATCCGCGCTTGCACCACTTCCTTTGAGACCCAATCGACTTCCTTCGAGACCCAATCGACCTTGACGCTCACGGTTTTTCCACCCCGATTCGGCGACAAAACAGGCCTCGGCGCGCAGTCGTGCGACGCGAAGGCCACAAGTTATCCACAGGCTGTGGAAAGAGGGCAAAGCTCAACTCTTCCACTAGGTTGGCAAACGAGGCCCAGTAGCATTTTTCCAACGGCAAAACCCAGGACCTCCCGCGGACGAGGAAATGCACCCGACCAGGGAGTCCGAATGAATGCGAGGGGACGACGGCAGTCGAGCCCTACCCGCGAATGTCTTTTCCGCTGTTCGCCCTACCTCCGACCCGTTGGGCCGCCCACCTCATACACGACCAGAAACCTTAGACAAAACGTCGGGGATACCTCCAACGGAGACAACGCCCATGCTGCGAGTTGTCTCAGCTCAACGCGAACGGGCATGGAGCTATCACCCGCGCTTGCCAGGCGTCCATGCCCTTCGTGTCGAATGCGCTTAAGTGCATGAAGTACAGGTTCTTTTTTGCCTGTAGTCCGCCGTTGAAATGAACTTCACGCGGCCCCGGTGGCGCGCGTGGAGCCCGAAGTCATGGACAGCTCTGTTGAATCCGCTGATCCGCATCCCTGTCGCATTCCGTCCCGGCGGGTTTTCGGCTTCAATCGCGTGTCAAGAGTCAACGGTTCAGCATCCTTCCCGCACCAGTTCGGTGAACGTCCCTCCTCCGCGCGGGTTTTCGTCGGCGAAGCGATCGGGGCTGCGGAAAACTCGTCGATGTTCCCCGGCACTGGTAGAGCGGGGTGTACCGAAAGATGGAAGGCCTCGATGCCGCTCGAAGAAACGCGTCGACCCGCGTTTCGGTCAGGGGGAGCGCGGCGGGCGCGCGGGGGCGGCCGGCGCCCCTCCGACCACCGGTTCGGGCCACGTTGGCGCGACACGTGCCGCGCGGGGCTGTGGCCCCCCGATCCACGAATTGGTGCTTGCTAGGAGCGAAACAGGGCGCCGCCTTGGGTCTTTGGCTTCTGCTTGCGTCGCCTCCCGCGCTCGCCCAACCGATGTCGACGACGCCCGAACTCGGGTACGATCTCGGGGAGATTCCGAACGCTCGGACGCTCGGGATGGGCGGTGCGCTCAACGCGCTCGGCGTTTCGACGCCCGCGCTTTCGCTCAACCCGGCGAACATGGCGATGGCGCGCGTGTACCACATCGAGGCTCTTGCGGCGTTCTCACCGGAAGCGAAGCGCCAAACCTACGGGGCGGCGGTGGTGGACTCCGTGCTCAACAGCGCCGGTCTGGCCGGTGGGCTCGTCGGGAGCTGGTCAGAGATGGACCCGGATGCGACGCACCGCACGTGGACCGACGTGCGCGGCGGCGCCGCGCTCCCACTCGGCGATCACGTGGCCATCGGCGCGGTCGGCCGCTGGCTACGCGTCGACCAGAACGTATCGGCCGGCCCGTTCGGGCCGAGCCTCGTGTCCGGCGGGACTCCCGGCGGACCTCTCGTCAATGCCTTCACGTTCGACGTCGGGGCAACTGCATCGCTGGGCGATGCATTTCGCGTCGGTCTCGTGGGCCACAACTTGACCAATCCCGGAACAGGCCTCGCGCCGACGCTCGCGGCTCTTGGAGCGGGCTACGGCACGCACGACTTCGCGCTCGAATTGGACGGCCAGCTCGATTTCACGACGTACGCCACCGTGCAAGGTCGCGTGATGGCGGGCGGCGAACTCTTTCTTGCCGACCACTATGCAATCCGCGCCGGATGGCGCTACGACACCGGGACGGCGGTGCACACTCCGTCGCTCGGGTTCGGATACATCGACGCGCGGTGGAGCATCGAGGTCGGCGCGCGACACGACATGATCGCGGAGCACGCGTCCACGTTTGCGGTGCTTTCTCTGCGCTACTTCTACGATGCGACCGGGTCGACGACGCCGGCGGACGCCCAGGACGCGTTCTAGGTTTAGAACCCCTTGTGCACGACGATCGGCGTATTCGCCCCCGCATCGCTGTCGACCTCGACGACGTACACCACGTTGCCGCCGTTGGCCTCGGTCGTCAGACCGACCGAATTTTGTCCCGCGCCGTAGGGACTGATGACACCGACGCCGACGGCGTCGACCCGTGAGACGACGAGCAGCGGCGTTCCCACCGGGGTCGGGAAATGCGCGCTGACGCCGAGCAGGCCCGTGGCGGTGGCGAACGCCGGCATTTGCCCGATTCCCCCTCCGCCATCGAGCACGATGATGACGCCGCCGCCCAGCGCGAAAAGCGAGAGGGTCGAAGCCCAGTTCGCCCCCAGCGCCGCGAGCCCTCCGTCCGACGCGCTCGGCTGATCGTGGACGAGCATCACGTCGAAGCTGGTGACCGCAGGCTGATCGAGCACCTCATCGTCGTTCGTCGCGCTGGCGATGGCCAGCGTTCTGCCCTCTTGGCGCGCCACCCCCGTAAGAATCGCGTCGACCTGCGTGACCGCGCTCGCGCTCGCATACCGCTCGTAGCTGAGGACGTGGAGCGGATTGCTCGAGGGAACGAAGACCGCGTTCGCCAGGACGCGCGCCTGAGCTGTTCCGGGCAGGGTCGTGGTGTAGTCGTGCCCGATGTACACGATGCCGCCGCTCGCCGCCCCGACGCAGGCGCCGCCGCTGCAAAGCTGCGACGCGCACACGACATTGCACCCGCCGCAGTTGAGGGGGTCGCCCGTGACGTCGACGCACGATCCACCGCAGTACGCGAGCGGCGCCATGCACGGATTTCCCACATCGAAGTCGCCCGCACTCGATGCGTCCGGGGGGGAGCCTTCCGGGTACGCGTCGAGGGTGGAATCGAAGACCTCGGAATCGGCCGCGTTCGAGCCGTCGCTCGACGCAGCTTCCGAATCGGGGCCGCCATCACTCTCGCTGTCGGCCGCGCCGACGGCCTGGCTGGAATCGACCGGGATCGGCCCGTCGTCACCGAGATCGTCCTCCGGCTCGTCGAGGGTCGGTTCGTGCACCGCGTCGCCCGGAGAATCGGCGATCGAAGAGGCGTCGTCGCCCGAACCCAATTGGTCGGGTGTCGCCTCCACCGCGCCGTCGTCGCCCGGCGACGAATCCGCCAGGGGCGTTTCGTCGGTCGCGTCGGCGGCCGATCCATCCGCCGAAGAGCAGCAGACGCCGTCCGTGCACGCGGCTGGCGACAGGCATACGCGCCCGCAATTGCCACAGTTGTCGGAGTCACTCGAGAGCTTGACGCAGCGAAGCCCGCATTGGGTGTATCCCGCTCTGCAGGTGCCTCCGACGAGCGCATCGTCAACTCCGCATCCCGCTGCCAGCGGTCCGGCCGCGCCGAGAGCGGACAGAAGCGCGACGAGCGCCCGCGACATCGATCGTCCCCTCATCGCTGCCCTTCCGGCGGGTCGAGCGTCAGCTTCGTCGACGAGCCTTGCGCATTGCGAACTTTCGAGATCAGAAACTCGACGCGACGATTCTGGCGCCAGTCGTCTTCGGTGTGGCCTTGCGCGCGCGGCTGGCTGAAGCCGAACCCCTCGGCCGTGAGGCGGCCGGCGTCGACGCCGAAGCGAACGAGGATCTCGCGAACGGCATCGGCACGGGCCTGTGACAAGCGCCGATTGAAGTCCTCCGGGCCCCGCTCGTCGGCGTGACCGCCGATGTGCACTTGTTCGAACTGTGGATTGGAATTGATGAAGTCCGCCAGGCGCTGAACGACGCTCCACGCATCGCGAGCCAGCACGGAGCTGCCGGTATCGAAAAGAACGACTTGCCCGTATTCGATCCGGTTTTCGACAACCCGCACCACGTCGGATGCCGGGGGACACCCGTTCGACGCGGGGTCGTCGGTCGGTATGCCGGGAATGTCGGGACAGGCGTCTTGCGAGTCGGCGATTCCGTCGAGGTCGCGGTCGCTCGGCGCAGGAGCGGGTGGAGGTGAAGGCGGTCGTGGTGGGGGCTCGACGGCGGCGGGTGGAATGGCGGTTCGATTTTCTCCGAGCGCCACGTGGATGCCGATCGACAGAATGTGCGCATCGCCTGGACGCAGGGTCTCGGCTGGCTGGAAGACTTGCGAGTAACCCACGTAGGGCCCGACGTCCCAGCCGCCCTGGCCGACGCGCCAGTCGTATCCGATATGCGCGTCGAACCCGATCCGATCGAGCGTGCCGGTGCGCACATAGCCGACGTTTGCGTCGAGCCAAGGCCCCGCGACGTCGGTCAACGGGCGCACGCGGACACCCCCCATGGCAAAGACCGCGGTTCCGTCGCCATGATCCGCGATCGAAGGGTCCGACGGCGGATTGGCGTGTCCAAGCCAGAGCGAGCCGCCTTCGAGCTGCAGTCCTACGGCGCGCCCGAGCGCGACCTCGACCGCGACGCGGCCCTCGCCTCCGGGCCCGTATTCAGACCCCTGCGGATCGCCGACCGCGTGTGCGCCACCTAGCTCCACGTGCCAGCGCAACGGATCTGCCGCGGCACACGGACGAGTGAGGAGCTCTCCGACGATGGCAATCGAAGAGCAAACCCGGCAAAAACACACCAAATGGAAACGGCACAGTGGACGAAACGATTAGGCCGTCGGGCTGCCCGCGCGCGGACTACACCGGCGCCACGGGATCGGTCGCGATCATCGCGAAAAGCGCGTGGTCAAGCCATCGCCCCTGGCACCGCTCCGCCTCGCGCGCAATGCCCTCGAACCGAAAGCCCAGCCGGCGGATGACCCCGAGCGACGCGAAGTTATCGGTGGCAGCGGCCACGCGAACGCGATGCGCGTTCAGGCGTTTGAACGCCCACCCCACCGTTGCCCGCGAAGCTTCCGTCATGTATCCGCGGCGCGAGCCGTCGGCTCGCAGCCAGTACCCGAGCTCGGCGCTCTGGTGCAGGTGTGCAATCGACTCGAGCCCCACGACGCCGAGGAAGCGACGCGTGCCTCGCTCACGAATCGCAAAACGGAGCGCGCGTCCGTGGTCCCAGTCGCTGGCGCTCGCTTCGCAGTAGCGCCAACTCGCGTCGAGGTCCGTGTTGAACGGAACCCAGGGCAGCCACCTCTCGAGGTGAGCCCGTGAGCCGTCGACGGCTTGCCAAAGGTCCGAGGCGTCCGCAGCCTCGACGGGGGTGAGCACGAGGCGCTGCGTGTCGAGCGGGCGGTGGCGAAGCTCTGCGCGGGGGGGGACTACGAGCATACGACGACAAGCTACGACGAACGGCGTCGACGCGCATGAACGTCCATGTGCACCGTTTGCCGACTCACCTGAGGCACCGAACGTCAGCCGTCCTTGGCGATCGTGTACGCGCTCGCGAGTTCTTTGCTGGGCCGCTCGATTCGCTCGAGCGGGCTCGTCACGAGGTCGCGTTCTTCGCTGGCGAAGTAGAGCGACTCGCCTGGACGCGGCTCTCCGGGATTGGGCGAGATGGCGCCGTTGGCGAAAAAGCGAATTCCGCCGTGCAAGCAGCGGGAAAGCGCGAGGTGCCCCTGCAAAAACCCCCCCGTGCGCCGGTCTCGAACGGCGACGCAGATGCCGTCGCGGAAATGGTATTCGGTGTTTCGCGTGACGAACACGCGGTGCCGACGGCGCTCCGGTCCCTTGTACTGCTTGGTCGGCTGGGCGGGCGCGCGCGCCGGTGTAGACTCGTCTTTCATCGTCGGCCTCCTCGGCGAAGATGGGGCGGGCGCGAGCAAAGGGCCAAATTTCCAGCTCGTCGGCACCCACGGCCGAGCGAGTCGAGCACGAGGTTCGCTCGGCAAATCTGCACTCCCGAGCACGGCCGCAACACCGATCGACAGCCGGTCATCGGAGCATTATAAGAAGTACGCGGAGAGTGGAGCTCATGGCTGGTCTAAACGTCCTCGAAATCAATGATCTGAATTTCGAAACCGAAGTGCTCAAGTCGACGGTGCCGTTTCTCCTCGACTTCAGCGCCGTCTGGTGCGGCCCGTGCAAGGCGCTCGCCCCCATCGTCGAGAAGCTCGCCGACGAGTTCAAGGGCAAGGCTCGCGTGGGTAAGCTCGACATCGATGACTCTCCCGCCGTGGCGAGCAAGTACGGGATTCGGGGTGTGCCAACCGTACTCGTGTTCAAAGACGGCAAAGTGTCGGGCACGCACGTCGGCGTCACCAGCAAGGAGACCCTCGTCAAGCTCCTCGGGGTATGACACGCTTGGGGCGCCGGGGTCGGCGCCCCAACGCAGCGGCTTGACTCGCACCGCGGAATGACCATCTCGACCGTTGAGGGTGACGTCGAACGCGGTGTGCAGCACGCGCGCCGGCGAGCGCGGGTGTCCCGGTTCTTGCGAGTGCTCATCGTCGCCACGGCGGCGGTGCACATTCCGGTGGCGCTCGGCGTGGCGGAGCTCGTGCGCAGGCTCGGACCGCGCGTCGGTGGAGTCCCGCCTGGGCTGGTAGGGTGCGCCTGGGCGCTGCTCGGTGCTTCGATGTTCGTGGGGCGGGCGCGAGCCGGCATGCCGGACCGACGGAGGCATGCGGGGATCGTGCGCTTCGTAGACATTCCGTACTTCATCCACTGGTGCGCCGCCGTCTGGGCGTTCATCCCTTCAGCAATCGCGACCATCGTGGCTCCCTTGGTCGAGGCCGCGCGGGGGACGTCCGTCCACTTGCCAATGGGCGTCTACATGTGGGCCTACTTGTCGGGGATCGCGGTGTGCGGCTACGGCACGCTTGTGAGACGGCGATGGTTTCGCGTGGTCGAACGTGACCTGCCCGTGCCCGGGCTCGATCCGCGGCTCGACGGCTTGCGAATCGCGCAGCTTTCCGACTTGCACGTCGGGACGCTCACGCCCAAGGCCTGGGGTCTCGCATGGGCGAAGGCTGCCAACCGACGCGCGCCCGACTTGGCCGTCGTGACCGGCGACATGATTACGAGCGGGACCGAATATCACGACGATGTGGCCGAGGTCGTCGGCGCGCTTCGCGCCAAATTCGGCGTTTTCGTGTCGATGGGAAACCATGACTACTTCGGCGAGGGCGAGCCGCTCATCTCTCACTTGCGTCGGCGCAACGTCCGTGTGTTGCGTAACGAGGGCGTAGCCGTCGAGCGCGACGGCGCGACACTGTGGTTGACCGCGATCGACGACACGTGGACGCGGCGAGACGATCTAGAGCGCGCGCTGCGGGAACGCCCGGGAGGAGCTGCGACCGTGCTGCTCGCGCACGACCCCGATAGGTTCGAACAGGCGGCGGAGGCAGGGGTCGACGTCGTGCTGAGCGGGCACACGCATGGCGGACAGATCGCCCTGCCGTTCGCCGCGCGCGCGGTCGGTCTGGCGCGCTTCACCCATCGCTATCGGCTCGGGATCTACCGGCGCGAACGCTCCATGCTCCACGTGAGCCCCGGCCTCGGGACGACCGGGCCCCCGCTGCGTCTCGGCGTTGCGCCGGAGGTGACTATCCTCGTGCTGCGCTCGGCGCAGTGAGATTATTCGTCCCACTCGCCCGCGTCGACCCACTCCATGCGTGCGAGGGGTTCGTCCGCGCGGTACACGAGCATCGGAGCAAGCGCGCGCGCGAGACCGACGAGCGCCGGGGGAAGGGTATCGAGCGGCGCGGCCACCTGGCTGCCGACCCCGGCCGCCTTGAGCACGATGTCGAGCAGCGACTCGCTCTCTCGAGGGGCCTCTGCGATCGGGCAGTCCGCCGGCAGCGCCGCCGCTGTGCGGGCGGCCTCGAGCGCCTCGCGAAGTCCGCCGAGATGATCGATGAGGCCCTTCTCGAGGGCCTGCTGTCCGGTCCAGACGCGCCCGCGCCCGACCGCGTCGACCTGCTCCTTGGTCAGCCCCCGACCCTGGCTCACTCGGTCTAGAAAGGTCGAGTAGAACTGTTCGACTTTGCGGTGAAGCTCCTGCTCCTCTTCCGGTGTGAAACCCCGGAACAGCGACTCCGCGTCGGCGCGCGGCGCGGTCTTGTAGGTGTCCACCGTCACGCCGATTTTTCCAAGTAGCCCGCTAACATCGGCCTTTCCGTAGAAGACCCCAATCGAACCGGTTATCGTCAGCGGCAGGGCGAAAATGTTCTTGCTGGCGCTCGCGACGTAATAGCCGCCGCTCGCGGCGAGGGTCCCCATCGAGACGACGAGCGGCTTGGCCTTTCCGAGAAGAACGAGCTCGCGCCACATCACATCGCTCGCGAGAGACGATCCGCCCGGGCTCTCGATCCGCAGCACGACGGCGCGGACCGTCGCGTCCTCGCGGAGCTGCCGGATCGTTTCGGCCATCGAGTACGAACCCACGAGCCGCATGTCGAGCAGCGGGACGTGCTGTGACCGGCCGTCGACGATGTCGCCGTCGAGGTACAAGATCGCCACTTTGGGTGGAGAGCCGAAGGCCTTGGGAGCTTTCGTCTCGTCCTCGTATTTCACGTACCGCACATCGTGCCCCACGAGCTCTTTGGTCGCTCGCTCGATTTCGTCGTCGAAGGCAAACCCGTCGACGAAGCCGGCTTGTTTCGCCTCCGCTGCGACGAACGGACCTTTGCGGGTCTCCTCGCGGATGCGCTGCTCGCTCATGTGCCGGTAGAGCGACATATTGCGGACGAAGACGGCCTCCTGGTTGCGCAAGATATCTTCGTAGTCGGCGGCGGCGACCGGGCCGCCGTGCTCGTTGGTGAATTGCTCCGGCGCCGTTTTGTGCGGTCCGACACGGACGAACTCCGCGCGAACGCCGACCTTGTCGAGCAGCCCCTTTAGGTAGATGTACTGGGACGCGAGCCCGGCATAGCGCACGCCGCCCCCGGGAGTGACGAGGACCCGGTCGGCGTTCGCGCAGACGTAAAGCGCCTTCGCGCCGGCATCTTCGAAGGAGCAGAGTACCTTCTTGTGTCGCGCGCGCAGAACTCGCAGCGCGTCGGCGAGCTCCTCGGCGTGCGCGAACGAGCTCGCGGGCTCGGCCCGAAGGACGAGCGCGACCGCCTCGGTCGTCCGGTCCTCCGCGAGCGCCCAGAGCTTTCGCAACAGGTCGACATGTCCGCGCGTCGACGGCGTGCCCTCGAGGCGGATCCAGACCGCCCGGGCAGGCCGAGGCAGACCGGGCTGCGAATAGCCGGCGATCGACGCGGTGACGTACTCGGCGACCGTTCCGGCGCTGCCGAGGCCATCGCCGAGAAGTGCTCCGCCGCCTGCGCCAAGGCCGGCGAAGTGCAGCTCTAGACCCGCGGTCCCGATGACCCCCCGACGCGAGTCATCCGCCAGTTGGGCAACTTCGACCTCGCCGAGCAGGCGTCCGAACGACGGGACGTCGATTCCGAGAGTCGCGCGCGGCGTCCATTGGTCCGAGCCCTGCCAGTATTGGACTTCGAAACCGACGTCCAGATCGCGCCGACCGGTCGGACGCACCGCTACGGCGAGCGCGTACCGGGCGTCGAGCACAGGAAGATTTCCGCCGGGCGGAGACGGGACCGGGGTCGGACTCGGTCGGTTGAAATCGCGCGCGACCGCGGCGAAGCCGAAGTGAGGGTCGGGGCGCCACGACACGGCAGCGGTGATCCCGAAGAGGCCCTCGACGTACGCGTTCTGGGAATACGATCGCTCGAGCGATACTCCGAACGCGGCGTGCTCGCCGAGGCGCGTTGCGAGCCCCCACGTGACCCACACATAGTCGAAGTCCCGATACGGGAAGCCGACTCCCACGCCGGGCGGCCCCCATGGCGGCTGTACGAGGTCGACCCGGAGGCCGGTCGAGAGCCCGAACCATAGGGGGGTCGCCACCTGCCAAGCGTGACCGCAGCCGACTTTGACCGCATCGTTCGGACAGTTCACCCAGGTCCATCGGCCCTCGGGCGCCGGCAGCCACGCCAGGTTCGCCGGGTTGAGCACGATCGCGTCCGACGTGTCGTCCGCCGACACGCTGCGGCCAGGCGTCGCGACGTGCTCGGCGCTCGTCGGGAATGGGTCGGCGAGTGCGCGCGACTCCGCAAGCCCCAAGAGTCCGACGAAGATGGAGCCGATCGTGCGCGCGCGCATGGGTCGGCCGAGAATAATCGATTGGCGCGACGCCACCACATATCTCGACGGCTCTCGCGGGCTATGCCGCGGAGTTTGTCGGGCGCTCTGAAATCATCCCGCGGGCTTTGGCCACTGCTCGGATGTCTTCGCGGCGAATCGCGAGCTCTTGATAATCTTTCACAGGCAAGAAGCGCGACTTCGACCCTTCGCGGGGAACGAGCGCGTAGACCGCAGACATCGCGCCGGTGAGCTCCTGAAGAAGCCGCTCGAACTGCACCGCGACGCGCTCGCCTACCTTCTTCTCGACTTCGCACCAGCTCCAGGCGACTCGAGCTTGCAAGAGGGCCTCGGCCCGCACGAGGAACGTGTTCGTGTTGAACACGCGGACCTGACTGGCGTCGAAACCCGCCGGGAGCCGGAACTCCTCGAGCACTTGCAGTCGCCGCACGGTGCGGCCGCTGTCGTCGCGCGCGTCCGCCCAAACGGGAACTCCACCGCGGTCGCCGGCGGCCTTGGCAGCCACCTCCACCATGAGGTCCGCCTGCCTCTCTGCGAACCAACCTAGGAGCGCGGCGTCGATCGACGCGCCGAGGTTGTCCAGATTCGCGATCCACACATACTGCCCGCCGCCGGCGACGAAACGGGAGAGCAGGCCCGAGCGGCGCAACGCGTCCGGCAAATCGCCATGCCCCGGCGCGTACGTGCTGGGGGTTCCGTCTTCCGCCAGAAAGAGATGCCCGTCCGCAGTGAGCCGGAGAGCGACGTCTTGCGGGAACGTCGCGATGTGAGGCCCGACGCCTCGTTTCGCGAGCTCATCGCGGATGGGCCGGTCGGTCGCCTCGCTCGTCATTAACCATAACGGCACCGGGGCGCCCGCGCGCTCGGACCACGTCGCGTTCTCACGAAGCCGCAGGTCGAGGAACGTGTGGCCGTCGAGCGCCTCGACCAGCGCCTTGACGACACCCCCCATTCTCGTCGCCATTCCGCCTGCCATCACGCAAAACGCCAGTTTGCGATTCTGGATCGCGCCGAGGCCTGCCGCGGCGAGTCGCTCGTAATCGGGCGAGGTGCGGGCGGGGGCATCGGCGACGTCGCCGGCGCGCGGCGGCTCGACGAGTCCACCGACCCGGTTGCGCTCGCCGGGCTTGGCCGCCGCTTCCCCGCCCGCGCGGGCGTGAAGCGGCCTGGCAAGCGCGACCAGTCTGTCGGGATCGAAGCCGGCCGAATCCAAGCGCGCCCGCAGCGTCGCGGAGAGGTGGGCGATTTCAGCTCGAAGTTCGTTGTCGCTCATCACGGCCTACAGGGAAGGTAGCTCGCCGCCGGAGTGGTAAGCTCAATCTACCCGAGCGGCTCTTAACATGACGAAGGCTTTTTATCTTGGCGTCATCTCGATCGCGGCAGCGCTCGGCGGCGCGTGCGTCGTCGCGGCGGGGCCGATGCCGATCGCCGGCATCGCCGTCACCGGGCCGCCCCCGGCGCCGATGATCGAAGCGCGACCTTCGCCGATCCGGCCCCGCGCAGTGTGGGTGGGCGGCTACTGGCATTGGACCGGAATGCAGTACACGTGGATTCCCGGCCATTGGGAGGCGGGGCCCGAGGGAGCTCGCTGGCGCGCGCCCCGGTATCTCCTGCGCGACGGCGTCTACTATTACGAGCCAGGCGGCTGGATGCGATGAAGACCTCGATTACATACCCGAGATCGTGAGTCCAAAATGCCCCGTTTGCGAAGTGACCGAATCGACGACGATGGCATAAGTCCCCGCGGGCACGTTCGTGAGGGTTACCGTAGAAGAATATCCTTGCGTGTCGTCGTTGCATCCGATGGCCTCACTCGACGAGGTCGCACATTCGGGTAGAACGTACACGACGGTATTGAAGTCTGTTTCGGGGGTCGCGGTCGAAATGGTGAGGGCCGCGACCGATTGCGTGAGGTCGAGCATCACCAGGCTCTCCGGATGGCCGACGGCCGTGACCGACGCGCAGCCCACGGGAGGATCCCAAACGCTCACTCCGCTGACGAGTCCCCATCCGGCGAGCAAACCCGCGCTGGTGGCCTGCGGCGCTGCAGCGCACTTCGCCGTCTGGAGAATGGGCACCGAGGTGCACTTGTTGCTGCCGCCCGGGATTCCGGGCGAGCAAGCGGTGCCGGTCGCGCACAGCGAGAACCCGTATGCGTCGCAGGAGAGGTTCGGGGCGATGGTCGGCTGCGTCGTCATCGACGCGGACATGGAGGTCCCGACGCGGCCGAGGGAATCGGTCGGCGTCACTTGGATCCTCGGTACGGCAGATGCGAAGGCCGCCGCCGGGTCGTTCTCGAAGAAGAACGTTTGGCCCCCCACGGAGCTCACGTCGAGAATCGTCGACGATCCCGGGGCGCTCACGTTGTCGCCGCTGACGTCGAGCACGACGGGCTTGTTGTTCGAATCCATGAAATTGATTTGCAGACTTGCAATGTCCTCGGCCTGGTCGGTCCCCAAAAAGAGCTCCGACGGGCTGCTGCCGCCGTAATAGGCAATGCGGGTGACCGCGGGAGCCGCGGCCGTTTGGCACGTTGCAGGGGTTCCTGTGCAATAGTAGCCGTCGTCGCATCGATCGGCGATCTCGGCCGTGTCGCACCGACCGCCAGGCTTGACCACAGCCTGCGTGGCCAGCGTTGCGGTCACCGTGGACGACAGCTTGCCGGTGGTGTCGGAGAGCGCAACGATGGCCGAGGCGATCGTCGGAGCCTGCGCATAGAGCTGCGGCAGGGTAATCGTCTGCGTGAACGTCTTCTGGCCGAGCGTCGATTGATCGAAGTGCAGGCGCTTCTGCGACGAATCGGGTAGCCCATCCCAGTTGGTATCGAAGGCGATCACCGGCGCATTCGAGGCGTCGAGAAACTGGACTTGCGCTTCGCTCGTTTGCCCGGCCGAGTCCGTTCCTTGAATCGTGAAGAGGACGTCGTAGCCATGACGGCCGCTATTCTGCAGCGTCACCGACAGCGTCCCGTTGGAGACTGGCGTGAGCATACTGCCCGGCGGACCCCCGGTCGCACCGGGTCCAGTCTGGGAAGAGCCACCCGTCCCGTGCGAAGCCGCTTCGCCGCCGCTCTTGCACGCGACGAGAGCCGCCGCCGCCGTAAGCCACAAGCCGAGTTTCCCAATCGCCATTGCCCGCTCCTTCTCGGCATCGGGCAGTTGCACCTCGGATGCCATCGCCCTCGGGCAGTCGGCCGGTCTTGCTTCGTGCAGCGCCGTCGAGATGGCATTAATGCAGTGGACGGCGCTGCACTAGCGAACTCGCGGGAGCGAGTTCGGGGTTCGGACGGAGCCCGAAGGACAAAACTGGTGCACCGCCGGCTCGCGATAGCGAGCGCAATCGCCGATAGCGATTGCTCGTATCTCGACGGCGGTGCATTAGTGGCTTTTCGGGCAATGAGCGTCAACCGGGTGACGGTTTGCGTCAGAGGCTCGTCGCGATCGCGAATAGCGGGCGGGGCACAAAAAGCCGAAACGGCGGCGCGACACCTGGTCGCACCGCCGTTTGCCGGCAAGGGTCTCGGACTCGAATTACGGCATCAGGACTTCGCAGTTCTGCGACCCGGCAGCCGCCGGGGTCCCACTCGCGCCGGTGTCGATGCAGATGTTGAATGCACCTGTTTCGGCCGTGTCCGTGAGGTCGTTTCCGTGCAGCTGTGCGAGAACCGTCGTGCCGAGCGCGACGACTGTCGGACCGCTACCGACGAGGGTGTCGTTGCCGGTCATGCCCGCGATCTGGTCGGCGGCGCCGGTCGAGCCGTTGCCCTCGATGTCGTTGTCGTTCGCGTTGCCGACGAGCGTGTCGGCGTTCGTCCCGCCGTACAGGTTCTCGACGTCGAGGTCGATGACGTCTTGTTCACTGGCGGCCGTGTCGCCGCCCGCGGTCATGTCATCCATCGTCGCCGTGATCGCATTGGTTCGCGCGCTGTAGTCGACGAGGTCGGTGCCCAAGCCGCCGTGGAAGGTCTCCGAAGAAGCGTTCGAGGCGTTCGCGCCTTCGTTGAGGATATCGTCGCCGGCCAGGCCGTACACGATGTTCGTTCCGCCCGTCCCCGTGAAGAACGTGTTGTCCAGCGCATTGCCCGTGTACGAGCTGCTGCCGCTGCCCATTTTGATGTTCGAGACGTCCGTGCCGATGACGTCCGCTTCGCCCTTGCCAGAGTTGCCCGTGGCATCGCCGCTCGGCGTGGAGTTGTCCATCACGACGACCAGCGCCGCGGTTCGGCTGCTGTAGTCGACCGTATCGACCCCGCCGCCGCCCTTCAAGGTGTCGCTGCCGCTGTTGTACGCGTCGGCTCCCTCGCAGAACGTGTCGTTTCCGGGGCCGCCATTGAGAGTCACGGCGCCGGCGAGGCCGCCCATGAGCTGGTCGTTGCCGGAGCTCCCGATGATGACGTCGGTGTCGAGGATGATGTCCCCTTCGACCGCGCCTTGGGTCGGATCCCCGAGGGTAGTCGGCACGTCGCCCGACGTGATGACGCCCAACGGGTCGATCGCCGCGGAGATGGCGCGCGACGCGACGCCGGTCGCCGCCGCCGCGGTCGTTCCGGCGTACGCGGCCGACAGCGTGGCGTGCGTTGCGTCGGCGATCGCAGAGACCGTGTACGAAACGCCGGGCTGCGAGCTGAAGGTCACCGTTTGGCCGACGCCGAGCTGCGTCGTGAAGGCGGTGCCGGTCCCGACGATCGCGGCATGCGTCGCGGTGACGGCGACCGTCCCGGTGAGGTTAACCGTGGCCGCGCGGAGCGAGTAGTCGATCGTGTCGATGCCGTTTCCGCCCGACCATGTCTCGCTGGGGGTGGAGACCGCGGGCTCGACGAGCGTGTCGTTGCCGTCGCCGCCGTAGATGGCGACGGGGCCGGCGAAGGCCGCACCGACGGCCGAGTTGCCGCCCGAGGTGAAGATGTCGTTGCCCGCGCCCATGAAGAAGTTGTAGGTCGGCGGGTGCATGGCCGGGTATGCGACGGTGATATCCTTGGTCGGCGTCTTGCTGGCGTTGGTCAGGCTGATTCCGTTCACGCCAATCGCCCAGTTGTCCACGCTGGGAGTTCCTTTGACGACGACCTGGTTCGTATTTTCCGAAAACGTGATCGCGGTGCCGGCACCGGACGCGGTCCCGACGCCGAAGACGCCGTTGACGTAGTTCAAAATCACGAGCTCACCGGTCGTCGCGCTGGGGTCGACCACGTTGATCTTGGTGATGTTCGCCTTGGTACCGGCCGCAATCGCGGTCACCGGAGCGGCGCCCGACGTGTCGATCGCGCGGACCCCGTTTACCATCAGCGAGGAGTCAGCCGAATTGACGTAGATCTCCGCGCTCTCGTCCTTCATCGTCACCGTCACGATGCCCGTCTTGGCGACGAACGACGGCGCGGTGGCAAGCGCCACGCTGATGAACTGCTCCGACGCGCCCGTCGAAGCGCTCTCCACGGGCGCGCCGCTCTGAACCGAGCAGCCCATGCCCGCCGCAGACACCATCGCCAATGTCGAGATCAAACCGAGTCGCGAATACCGAGTTGAAATCATGGTTCCGTGTTTCATGGCAGCTTCCTTTCTGCGGCGGAGCAGCAGCCCCAACCTAGGTCAACGAAGGACGTCATGTCCCCCGGGTAATCTTGCCGGTTATGCGGCTATGCGAAGTCTGCGCCCGGCTTGCGCGTCGACCAACCGCTCCCTCTTTGGGAACGGAGGGCCTTATGCAAACTTGAACAACTATTTTTTGACGGACCCGGCGTCGTGTTCTTGGCGCTCGAAGGCCGGGGCTGCGCACCGCTGCCGATTGGTGCGTCCTCGGAACCAATGAGGGAGTCTGGAAACCACGCATCCGACGGTCAGCCGCAGAGAAGGACCTGGCAGACGCTGTCCCGAGAGGAAGGTGCGCCGTCCGCGGGGTGGGCAGGCGTACGGCGCGATCACGCCAAAGGCGGCCGGATTACTCGCCGCTCTGCTGAATCAACTTGGCGACGAGCCCAGTCCACCCCGTCTGGTGGCTCGCGCCGACCCCAGACCCATCGTCCCCGTGAAAGTACTCGTGAAACGGGATGAGGTCTTTGAAGTGAGGATCGCGCTGGATCTTCTCGTGCCGACCGAAGACCGGCCTGCGCCCGTCCGCGCCCCGCAGGAAGATGCGGACCAGGCGCCGGGAAAGTTCCGCCGCGGCTTCGCCGAGAGAAACGAACCGCCCCGACCCGGTCGGGAGCTCCACCTTTACCGCGTCGCCCCAATAGAAATGAAACTTCTGGAGCGACTCGATGAGCAGGTAGTTGACCGGGAACCATATCGGTCCGCGCCAGTTGGAGTTCCCGCCGAAAAGCCCGCTCGATGACTCGGCGGGCTCGTAGTCGACTCGATGCTCCTGCCCTTCGACGGTCAGCGCGTACGGCTTGTCCTTGTGAACACGTGACAAAGCGCGGATTCCGTAATCGGAGAGGAACTCGCTCTCGTCGAGCAAATAGGCGAGCACGCGGCGCAGCTTCTGCTGGTCGAGGATCGCGAGGATTCGACGTCCGCCCTCGCCGGGGGTGCGCATGCACCCACAGCTGCTCGTCAGGTCCGGCCGGTTGTCGATGAACCACTCGAGACGACGCTTGAACGCCGGGAGCCTCCCGAGAAGCTCAGGGTCCAAGGTTTCGACGGCGAAGAGCGGGATAAGTCCGACCATCGAGCGGATCGTCATCGGCATGCTTCGCCCGTCCGGGAAGTGGAGCATGTCGTAGTAGAAGCCCTCGGTTTCGTGCCACAGCCCCAGGGTGTTCATCGCGTGCGCGATGTGGACGAAGTGCTCCCAGAACTTGCTCGCCACGTCCTCGTAGGCCGCGTCCTCACTCGCGAGCTCGAGCGCGATCCCCAGCAGGTTGAGGCAATACATGGCCATCCAGCTCGTTCCGTCGCTCTGCTCGATGTGGCCCCCCGTGGGAAGGGGTGCGCTCCGATCGAAGACTCCGATGTTGTCGAGTCCGAGGAACCCACCTGCAAAGACGTTCTTGCCCTCCGCGTCCTTCCGGTTCACCCACCAGGTGAAATTGAGCATGAGCTTGTGAAACACCCGCGCAAGAAACACCCGATCGCCTCGGCCCTTGCGCTTCTTCTCGATCTTGTAAACTCGCCACGCGGCCCACGCGTGCACCGGCGGGTTCACGTCCCCGAGCGCCCATTCGTAGGCCGGGATCTGGCCGTTCGGGTGCATGTACCACTCACGCAAGAGCAAAATAATTTGCTCCTTCGCGAACTCCGGATCGACCAGCGCGATAGGGACGCAGTGGAACGCGAGATCCCACGCCGCGTACCAGGGGTACTCCCACTTGTCGGGCATCGAGATAATGTCGGCGTTGTAGAGGTGCTGCCAGTCGCGGTTGCGGCCCGCCGTACGCGTATCGGGCGGCGGCGGTTGGTTCGGGTCGCCGGCCAGCCAATCGCGGACGACGTAGTGGTAAAATTGTTTCGACCAGAGCAGGCCGCCCAGCGATTGCCTCATGACGCTCTTGGCATCCGCCGACAACGCCTCCGGGATCACCGCCGAATAAAACTCGTCTGCCTCGTCCTTGCGAGAAGCGAGGATGTCGCTGGCCTCCTCGATCCCTTGCGCGCCGAGGTGCCTGTTGGACAGGCGCAACGTGATCGTCTTGGTCTCCCGCGCGGCGACACTCAAGCGGTAGCGCGCCGCTGCCATCGTGCCCATCTTGGCCGGGTTCACGGCGCCTGGATTTCCGCGAACGACATATTCGTCGAAAGCATCCTTCACGTACGGTGTGCGGTTGGCCGTGCCATGCAAGCGGCGGTGATTCGTCTCGTTTTCGGTGAAGAGCAGTTCGGGGTGGCCTTCGCATTCAAGCCAGTATCGGCCGCGCTCAGGGTCGTTGAGCGCGATGGCGCGACCCTCTACGTGCATCTCGGGTCGCTCTGCGCTCTCCCCCCAGCTCCACGTGTTGCGGAACCAGATCGTGGGCAGTAGATCGAGCGTGGCTTCCTCCGGACCTCGATTGACGACGTGAACTCGGATGACCAGATCGTCCACATCCGCTTTCGCGTACTCGACGAAGACGTCGAAGTATCGGTCGTCGTCGAAGACGCCGGTGTCGAGGATCTCGTACTCCGGCTCGCCGCGCCCGCGTCGGCGGTTCTCTTCGATGAGATGGGCATAAGGAAACTCGGCCTGCGGATACTTGTAGAGCATTCGCATGTACGAATGCGTCGGGGTCGAGTCGAGGTACCAGTAGAACTCCTTGACGTCCTCACCATGGTTGCCCTCGCTTCCGGTGAGGCCGAAGAGCCGCGACTTCAGGATTGGGTCGCGCCCATTCCACATCGAGAGGGCGAAACAAATGCGCTGGCGTCGATCCGAGATGCCCGCGATGCCGTCCTCGTTCCAGCGGTACGCGCGCGACCGAGCGTGATCGTGCGGAAGGTAGTCCCAGGCGGTTCCGTTTGCAGAATAGTCTTCGCGTACGGTGCCCCACGCGCGCTCGCTGAGGTACGGTCCCCACTTCTTCCAGTGGCTTGCGCGTTCGTTCGAGCTGGCGAGGCGCCGCTCCTCGGCACTCTCGACGGGTCTAGCGGTCTCGGGGGCTCTCATCGGGGCTGAATCTCCATTAGGTGACCGTCGGGATCGCGCAGCGCCTGCGGTGATGCAACGCCATCGGCCACCATCGCGGTGCGCCAGTGGGTGAGGTCATCGGCACGCTCGTCGCGCGGCAAGGCGCGGCCGTCGGCCGGTGTCAGGTAGTCGAGGAGCTCGACGCCGGGGCCGCCTTCCGCTCGGAGCGTCGTGATGCGGACGTGTGCGCCCGGCACACCGCTCAGGCGCTCCTGCTCGACGCCGTAGTTCTCGCTGCCGCCGGCAACATGGAGGCCCAGCCTGCCGACGTAGAAGGCGATGCTCGCGTCGGTGTCTCGGCTTGCGATTGCAGTGTGGTCGATCCCCAAAAAGAGCTCCGTCCCTGGTGGCGAGCGCCAACGCCTTTGGCCCTTGTCGGGCGGAAACCATATGAGCTCGAGCGTGTGCCCGTCCGGATCCTTGAAGTAATAGGCGCGAATGCCCGCGGCATTCTTGTTCCAGGAGGGCAGGGTCTGCGGGGCTACCGATACGTGCGGAACGTGCGTTGCCTCGAGCTTTGCGTACGCGGCGTCCATGTCTCGGACCACGATGGCGACGTGCTGGAACCAGCCGTCGTTGCTCCGCGAGTCATCGGGTATGGGTCGACGGACCCCGTCCAGCGGCTCGCTCAGCTCGACGCACTCGGTGCCGAGATCCAACCGGCGACGGCGAAAGCGCTCTTCGGGGGTTCTTTCGAACCCCTCGAGGAGCGGGCCGCTCACCAAGGCGTCCGGTCCTCTGCGAAACGTCAGAACGTTCACGTAGAAGTCCCCCACTAGGTCGACGCTCGACACTGTGATCCCGATGCAGCCTACGGCACGAACGACTACCCGACTTTGGTTCGCTTCGGACACGGGGCGCGGGGTCGGAACCGACGCAGCACCGCCGCAGGCCACTCCCGACAAGAGCGGCGCGCAAAGGGCGAGCAGGAGCGCCCTGGGGGACGCGACGGTGAGGATGGCGTGGGCCGGCATCACGGCTCTTTCTGCGCCGCCAAGCCGCAGAAGATGCAGCGCACGTCGCCAGCGTGGCGCAGCTTTGCGCACGCCACTCGCGCCCAGCCCGCCGTCCGCACGTAGACTTCCGCCGAAGCGAGCATCGAGATCGGCGGCACGAGGGCGTAGAGCCACCAAGCTGTCCAGTCGCCGGCAACGATCGACGACGCCGCCGACCTGGCTGGGTTCATGCTCATCCCGGAGTAGGGAGCCTCGACCGCGATATACAGGGCAACGAGACATCCCGCCACCACTCCCGTACTGGCTGCATACCGGGAGGCGCTCAACGTGAGCACGGTCAGCATGAGGACGAAGGAGATGACCGTTTCCCCCCCAGCGGCGGCCGCCAGACCGGCTTCGCCCGGCGCAGTCACGATGAAATGGACGGCAGGGTGCTTGATGGCGTCGGGCACGATCGCCAACGAAAAGAGGACGCCAAGCGTCCCTCCGGCAAACTGAGCCAGGATGTAGAAGACCGCATCCCACCGTGGAACCCGGCCGAGTCGCCAGAACGTGATGGTCACCGCGGGGTTCATGTGAGCGCCGGAGCGCTTGCCCCACGGGGAGTAGATGAGAGCAATTGCCGTAAGACCCATGGCGGCGCCGATGAGACCCCGTCGCACCGTCCCATTCGGAAAAGCCCGGTGAGCCGGTGACCCGGGATACTCGAAGAGCGCGGTTGCGAGACAGGCCGAGACCATGAAAAGACCGAGACTGAGCGCCTCACACAGGTACTCGGGCCAATGCGCGCCCAGAGCTCGCCTCACGAGTCGCCTACCTCTGTCTTTAGGACGCGCAAGAGCTCTGCGACACTCCAAGCCTGCGCCGGTGCGCCGCCCGGACGGTGCGGCGGCTCGGCGTCGAATACCTCGCTCACCTGACCCAAGCACGCCTCGTCGAGGTGCGCCTCGAGTGGCACGAGAAGCGAGCGCACGTAGGCCCGGTTGGCGGAGGTCCGGCCGAAGGCGTTCAAGTAGCCGGTGACGAACGGCCCGAGAAGCCACGGCCAGACGGTCCCTTGGTGGTACGCGGAGTCGCGCGACGAGGGATCGCCTCCATAGCGCGGTTGGTACTGCGGATCACCGCGCGCGAGCGTCCGCAAGCCATAGGGCGTGAGCAGATCGCGCTCGACGACCCGAACGACGCTCTTGCTTTGCTCGTTCGTGAGTGCCGAGTACGGCAGGCTCACGGCGAAGATTTGGTTTGGCCGAATGCGCGCGTCCGGCCCGTCCGGGAGGAGCACGTCGTAGAGACAGCCCGCTTGCCCATTCCAGAAGTCGCGGGCGAGGCTGTGCTGAACGCGGTTCGCCTTGACGTTCAGCTCCGCGGCATACTCCGCGTCGCGGTACTCCGCGGCGAGCTCTTCGAGGAAGCGAAGCGCGTTGAGCCAAAGCGCGTTGATTTCGACAGCCTTGCCACTCCGCGCCGTAACGACGCAATCGCCCACTTTCGCGTCCATCCACGTCAGCTGCGTACCGGCATCACCGGAGACGAGTAGAGCGTCGCCCGGATCGACGCGAATGCCATAATGCGTACCGCGCTCGTGCCAGGCGATGACCTCCTTCGCGCGCGGATAGAACGTGTCGCGAGCCCATCGGCGATTGCCGCCGGCGCGCACATATTCCTGAACAGCGTGGAACATCCAGAGGGTCGCGTCGGCGGTGTTGTACTCCGGCGGGTCGCTGCCGTCGACGAAGCGGTTCGGAATCAGCCCGTGGTCCAGGCGCTCGAGAAACCCGGTGAGCACGTCGCGGGCTTCGTCCAGCAGCCGGCGCGCGATCAAGAGTCCGGGCAGAGCGATCATCGTGTCGCGGCCCCAGTCCGCGAACCATGGGTAGCCCGCGATGATCGTCGGGCTGCCGTCTGCGCGACGCGCACGAAACGAGTTCGCGGCGTTCTCGAGCCTGGCGACGAATGAACCTTCAGCAGTCGAGCGCCGCGCCTCCCGCTCTACGGCCTCCTCGGAGGCGACGCGCCGGTAGTCCCAGTCGCCGTTCTTGTCGATGGTCGCGACGATCCACGCGGGACGTCGTGGGTCCACCGCGAATTCGATGATCCCCGTGCAGTAAAGATCCTCGCGGAAGTCGAGTCCGCGATCGAGCTCGGCGAGGTATTCTGTTGCTCGGTACCAGCAGGCCCCATCGTCCAAGGCTGCCCCGGAATGATGAATCGAGAGCGTGGGAAGACCATCGTACGGCGCAATCCGCAGGGTCGCGGCGTTCGGCGAGCTGCGGGTATGCGTGACGCGCCGGTCGAGAGTGCTGTTCAGATGCGTGAGCGCGTGAAAGTTTCGGTATGCGAGGAATGGCCGCACGCGAAGCTTGCAGGGGCGGTTCGAAGTGTACTGGAGCACCACCGCCTGTTTCCCGCGCATCATGAACAGGCGCTTCTCGAGAATCGTCGCGTCGCATGCGTAGGTCCAGGTCGGAAATGGATCGACGCGAAAGCCATCGAGGGCTCGGTACCCTTGGGGGGCGACAACACCCGGATACTGGCTTGTGCCGAGATCGTGGTCGCGTTCGTCGACGCGAAGTACTTCCTCCACTTTCGAGAGAAGAACGTGGCGATCCACGGGCGGACGGAGCGCACCGACAAGAAGCCCGTGGTATCGGCGGGTATTCACGCCGGCCACTGTGCCCATGGCGAACCCACCCGTGCCGTTGGCCTCGATCCACTCGAGTTTCGACGAAACCGAGAAGTCCCTGCACGCGTCGGCCGTCACGCACGCCGAGGAAAGCGCACGCTCCGTCGGCGTCCACGGGAACGCACCGCCCCGCGTCGTCCCCTCCTCGGGCGCCATTGCCCGTGATCTCCTCGCGTCTGACGTCACGGCCGGGACCTCCGCGCGAAGATACGCCCCTCGGGGGGGGCGGTTACGCGGCGAATCGGATGCGTAACCTCGGCGTCCCATCGCCGTAGACCCCTCTGCGTGTCAAGAGAGCAACCGGGGCGCGCAATGCGAACCCCCGAGGAAAGGGAGAAGTACCGATGAAGCTTCGAGGAAAGGTCGCGATCGTCACGGGCAGTAGTCAGGGCATCGGCCGCGGCATCGCCAGGCGTTTCGCCCAGGAGGGCGCGAGCGTCGTTATCAATTACAGCAGGAACCCCGAGCCAGCGCGGGAAGCCATGGCTGAGGTGGAGGCCGCGGGCGCCTCGGCGCTAATGCTCAAGGCCAACCTCGGCGACGTGGCCGAGGTCCGCAAGCTCGTTGCGGACACGATCGCGCACTTCGGCGGCGTCGACATTCTCGTCAACAACGCGGGCGTCGAGAAACATGCGGCGTTCTGGGACGTGACGGAAGAGGATTACGACGCCGTTCTGGATGTGAACCTGAAGGGTGTCTTCTTCGCCACGCAGGCCGTCGTTCGATACATGCGCGAGGCGAAGAAGCCAGGCAAGATCGTCACGGTCAGCTCGGTTCACGAAGAACTCCCCTTTCCGAACTTTGCCGCGTACTGCGCGAGCAAGGGGGGAGTGCGAATGCTCACCCGCAACCTCGCGATCGAGCTCGCGCCTTTCGGGATCACGGTGAACGCCGTCGCGCCAGGCGCGGTCGAAACGCCCATCAACCGTGCGCTCTTGAACGACCCGAAGAAGCTCGGGCCTCTTCTGGCACAGATCCCGCTCGGGCGGCTCGCAAAGCCGGACGACGTGGCCGGCGTGGTCGCGTTTCTCGCGTCTCCAGATGCCGATTACGTGACGGGGAGCACCTACTTCGTCGATGGAGGCTTGACCTGGAACTACCAGGAGCAGTGACGCGCGACGACGAGGCAAGCACGACGCGACGTTGTGGTGACAAGAGCAAAGGGCAGGAGCGAGGACTATGGACTCTTCGACGAGGTACGACGTCATCATCATCGGAACCGGGGCGGGCGGGGGGACTCTCGCCCACGCCCTGGCAAGCACGGGAAAGCGCATCCTCATGCTGGAGCGCGGCGACTATGTGCCGAGAGAAAAGGAGAACTGGAGCACCCGCGCCGTGAATCTGGAGGGGAGGTACCAGACCAAAGACGTTTGGCGCGACCGCAACGGAAAGTCACTGCATCCGCACACGAACTACTGCGTCGGCGGAAACACCAAGTTTTACGGTGCGGCGCTATTCCGATTCCGCCGCGAGGACTTCGGCGAGATCCGACACCATGGAGGAGTCTCGCCCGCATGGCCGATCACGTACGACGAGCTCGAGCCGTACTACACGAAGGCGGAGAGCCTGTATCAGGTGCACGGACAGCGCGGTGAAGACCCGACCGAGCCCTCGGCGACGGCCCCCTACCCGCACCCGCCGATCACGCACGAGCAGAGGCTCCAGGATCTCTCCGATGACTTCGCGCGGCAGGGCCTGAGGCCCTTTCACACGCCGCTCGGCGTGATGCTGGATGAAACGTCGAAGCACAAAAGTCGATGCATCCGCTGCAGCACCTGCGACGGCCACCCATGCCTGGTGTCGGCCAAGGCGGACGCGCAGGTCCTCTGCGTCGATCCGGCGCTCGATCGGCCCAACGTCACCCTCCAGACCAACGCCTTCGTTCGCCGTCTCGAGACGAACTCCACCGGACGCGAAGTGACGAAGGTGCTCGTCGATCAAAACGGCGAGGTCGTGGAATACGCCGCGTCGATCGTGGTGGTCTCGTGCGGCGCGATCAACTCGGCCGCCCTCTTGCTCGGCTCGGCGAACGACAAACACCCGCGCGGTCTGGCGAACGGGTCCGACGTCGTGGGCAGACACTACATGGGGCACGTGAATTCCGTGCTCATGGCGGTCAGCCGTTGTCCAAACCCCACGATTTTTCAAAAGACACTCTCGGTCAACGACTTTTATTTCGGCTCGAAGGACTTCGAGTTTCCCATGGGCCACATCTCCTTCGTCGGCAAGCTGGACAAAGACACCTTGCGGGCAGGAGCGCCTGCGCTGGCGCCTGGCTTTTCGCTCGATATCATGGCGCAGCATTCGCTCGACTTCTGGCTCACGTCCGAGGATCTCCCCGATCCGGACAATCGAGTGAGCCTCGACTCCGAAGGGCGCATCGTCCTCACTCAGCGCCCGAACAACGAAGAGGGGCACAAGCGCTTGGCCGCTGCGCTCCAGCAGGCAATGCAGGCGCAGCGCAAGTGCACCGTTCATGGCGACGAGTGCCACACGGGACTTTTCTCGCGAAATCTGTTCCTAGGCGAACGCATTCCTCTCGCGGGCGTGGCTCACCAGAACGGGACGGTTCGCTTCGGGCGAGACCCCAAGACCTCAGCCCTCGATGTCCACTGCCGCGCGCACGAGGTCGACAACCTGTACGTCGTCGATGCGAGCTTCTTTCCATCGAGCGCGGCGGTGAACCCGGCGCTGACGGTCATTGCCAACGCACTGCGCGTGGCGGACCACTTGCGGGCGCGACTCGCTTGAGCGCGGGGCTTCCCCCGCGGCCCCTACCGCACCGGGAAAATCCAAGCCCCAAGCGGCCCGCCTACGCCCATACCTACTTTGACTGAGGTTTGTCTTCGATCGCCTGCGCGAGGATCGCGTCGTCGTCGCTTTTTTCTTCGAATGCCTTCTCGATACGACGTCCGGCGAGTTCAAGGGCGTCTGCGGCGCGCGCGGAAACAACCTCGCCCGCACCCAGGGTGGGATGGATCCAATTCGCAATCCACGGGTAGTCTTCGCCGGCTTCGTAATGCAGTTCGACCTTGGCGTCGCCGGTGTTGGGGAACGTGGTGCCCGAGCCATTCGGACATTGCAAGACCTTCCGACTGCCGATCTCCCCGAGAATCTGGACGTGCTCGCTTTTGGGAAGACCGCAGTTTCTGCACTTCATCCCGACGTCCTAGCACACGGCGCTGCGCCGCTCGCTCGACGACGGGTGAGCGCGACGAAGCGGCGAAGCGTTGGACGCGTCCGTGCGGGGATCACCGACGCGGCGGGGTGCGGCGGGCCGATCTCACTTTAGGCCCGCATTCGAGGCGTGCTCGTTCGCGAGCGCGATGCGGCTGCGATAAGGCTCGTCGGTCAGCGTTTGCAAAAATGCGACAATCGCATCGATGTCGGCGTCGTCCATGGCCGGCGAATCGCCCTCATGCCGGTTGTAGGGAAACGAAAGGGTGTTCACGTTGCTTCGATATCGCCCGGGCGAGTCGTCGAACTGGGCGCCGTGCGGGTACCAGCGGTCGGGGGTCGTCGAGCGTGTCGCGTAGAAGGCCACGACGTCGCGAAGCTTCGAGAACACGCCGTTATGCATGAACCGCCGCCGAACCGCGACATTTCGAAGCGACGGGACTCGAAAGAAGCCACACCATTTTCCGTCCGACGAAGGCGCCTTTTTTTGCGTCCGCTCGCATAGACCGAGGTCGAAGCGCGTGGGGTCGGCGTTGGCGGCGATGGCGCGGTTCCGGGGCACCCCGACGGCGTCGTACGCATACGTCGTGAAGAGCGAAGACTCGGGTCGATTCGAGTGCTCGTACATCCGGTGGCAGTGGTTGCATGCCCCCTTTGCCCGGTTCTCGAAGGCGGTCAGCCCTTTCGTCTCGAGCGGCGAGAGCTGGACCTTGCCGCGCAAGAAGTCGTCGAACTTCGAGGTGAACGGAGACATCGTGTCGCTCGTCAGGAAGGCATTCAGCGCCTCGCCGAGGGCCTTCATCGCGGACGCCGGCGTATCGAGCGCCCCGGGGAACTCGCGGCGAAGGTCGGCCGCATAGGGCGAAGCGCCCAGCTTGCGTGTCACCTCCGCGTCGCTCACGCTGTTCATCTCGTCGGCATCGAACAGCGGCAGGCGGGCGAACTCCGCGATCGTGTCGGCGCGCCCGCTCCACGTCAACCCGCCGAAGGGCGTCTCGGCGACGTCGTCGTCGTCCTCCAGCGCGAAGTGAAAGGGGGGCACGTATTTCATGTACATGACCGAAGGGGCATTTCGGCGCGCGAAATGTCCCTGGCGCGAACCGCGTGCCACGCCGCTCTCCGACCCGTTGTCGCCCGAAAACGCCGTGTCCGGGTCGTGACAGCTGGCACAGCTAGTCCCCGGAGGATTGGACAGACTGGCGTCGAGAAAAATCGCTTGCCCCACCTTCTGTCGGGCCGTCAGCGGGGAAACGGTGTGCGGAGGAATCGGGTCTACGACGGGCGGCGGCGCCGCGGGCCGGAACGCGAGCGACGCCCGTGAGCCGTCCGAGTTCGAAGTCGAACCGGAGGCGATCTCGGGCGCAGGCTTGCTGCATGCCGCCAGCGCCACCCACAAAACCGCGCAGACGGCGGCAGTCCAGGTGGACCGCCACCGCCTGCTCGCCGTCCGCGAGGACGTCTCGGTATGCGAGACTAGGCCTCGAGTCATGCGCCGATCAGTATACGCCCGCGTCGTCCGGCTGGATGACGCCCCAAGACGCGCAGGAAATCTGGCCGCTCGTCTGAATGGTGCAAACATCCCGCACGGAATTGTCCGTCCGGTATTCGGTGGACGTCCAGGTGGCCGGCGGCCCGGCATTGAACTGCAGTACCATGTAGCCGAAGTCGTTGTCGGTGCTGCTGATGGGATTCTGATACGGCGCGCCATTGGCCGACGTCGCGAACTGTTGCACGCCTCCGACGGTGGCGACACTGACCGCCGTGGGATTGCCGACAGACGATACCGCCGAACCGGTAAGCGGATAGGGCAACGCGGTGTCCAGGATGTCGCCCGCGTTGCCGCTCACCAACGTCGCGGCCGGCTGGAACGTGCCGCCATCGGGCAAGGTGCCGCTCTGGAAATTGATCGCCTGGTAGTCGTGCGTGTGCCCGTGCAGCGCCAGGTTGATCGGGGGCGGGAAGTAGGTGCCCGGGAAGACCGAGTTCATGATCGGAGGAAACGCGGGGATGGGGTTCGTCGGGGGGCTGCCCGTCGCGTACCCGAAGATCGGGTGGTGGTTCGACCAAAGGTTGAAGGGCAGCGGAGAAGCGCCGACCAGCATGCCGGCGGTCGTCAGCTCGCTCGCATACGTCGTGTAATAAACAGACCCCGAACCGGTCGGCAGCGACGGCGACTGCGACTGCGGCTTGGCATTCGAAGTGTCGAAGACGACGATCTGCGTGCTCGAGTTGATGTTGACCAAGTACGGGTTGTTCCAGTTGCCGCCCGTCGCGGTGGCGTCGTACGCCGGGTTGTCACACGTGTGGACATCGGTGGTGTCGAACGGGTTGGTGTCGAGGAAGCGGTACCAGCCCTGACCGGCGCGGTTGCACTGCTCGTGGTTGCCGCGGTTCATGATCCAGGGAGCCGCGGCGAGCAGCGGGGCGCCCGGCGCAAACAAGTCGGCTTGCCAGGTGTCCCAGCCGAATCCCCACGGGCTGCCGCCGCAGTTGTAGCCCTGCCCTGCCGGGCACGGGTTATCGCGGTACGCGTAGTCGCCAACGTGAAGCACGAGGTCCGGATTCTGCGCCGCGGCCAGTGCGGCGACGGCAGCGAACGGGTACGGCGTATCGGTGCCGTTCGGGTTCGGGTCGTTGCAGCTCTGGGTGCCGTTGCCATTCTGCAGGCGGCAGCCCGTATCGCCGATGACGACGACCTTGGTCGGATTCGCCTTCGGCAGCGGTAGCGACTGGCCGGCGACCACGGCGCTGGTCACGCCCGAGGGCAGCTGATATTCGCACGAGCTCACGGGGAACAGGGCCGGTTTGGCGGGGGGCGTATTTACCGACCGCACGGCGAGGCTCGTCGTGCTGGGCGCGCGCAGGTTCATCTGCACCGGTGTTCCGCCGTTGATAGTGATGGTCGGACAGGGGTTCGCTCCGCCATCGGCAGTCGAGGTTTCGGTGATGGCACGGGCGATGGCGACGTTGCCCGTGAAACCGTTCGACCCGTTGGGCCCGGTGAGCTCGACCCAGGCCGCGGCAACCTGGTTGCTCGGAGCGGCGTCGCAAATCACGGTGGTCGTTTGCGTGGTCAGATTCGTCGGGCACATTCCCGCGTCGGTCGGGCCGTCGTCGACCACCATGGTGATCGTGGTCGTCCCCGGCGCGGTGCACATGAACTGCATGGGATCCGTCGGGCCAACACCCTCGTCCTGCCCCTGGGCGCCCACCCCGCCGCTCGTCGCGCCGAACGCGCCGATCGGGTTGCTCATCGTCCACGTGTACCCGAGGTTGCTGGGGTTCGCACCTGTCGCCGTGGCGGTCAAAACAAGCGACTCACCGACATACACTTCGCTGCTGGTGCTCGACAGCGAGGTCCAGGTGCCACAGTAGCTCGTGGCTCCACTGACAAAGAGGTTTCCCGCATCCTGGCCGGGGAGCGAACAGAGCATCTGCACGGTCACGTTCGTCGTACCGCCCGTAGTCACATTGATTGCGGACGCGCTGCCCTGACACGTACCGCCACCCGTGATCGCCGCGGTGAGCGAGATGGAGTCGCCGGTCGCCGCGGGCACGCCGCCGAGCTGGAAGTCGATGGACGCGCTGTTGCCCACGTTGACCGTGCCGGGGTTGGGCGCGCCCGGCAGAACGACCGGCGTGCCGGAGCTGGTGAGGAGATCGTACGTGACGCTCGAGACGACGGCGCCTCCGGGGAGCGACAGCGCGAAGCCCAACGTTCCGACGTTGCCTCCCGGGCTCGTCGTGGTCGTCGAGTTGGACGGCTGACCACCACCGCCGTTCTCCGCGGCCGACCCGGAGCACGCGAGGGGCGTTGCCCCGGCTCCGAAGGTCACGGCTCCGCCGAGGACCACCGCCTGTTTCCAGTTCCGCTGCACGATCGTTTTGCCTGACATCAGAACGCCTCCGGGGGACGAGCGGGAAGTTCACGGCGGAAACGCCATGTCCAAGCCCTTCGGTCCGGGGCCAAGTGCAACGCGCAGACCAGTCGCCTTGCGTGGAAACTCGGGTCGAAATGGCCACAAAATCGCGACACCGGAACGGAAGGGAGGCCGTCGACCCTCCGGGATTCAAACGCGCGTCTTACGAAAATCGTTCGGTGGGTTCGACCCGCTCAAACGAACAAGAAGCCTATTTGTCGACCGTCGAGCGTCTCGACGGAGCCGTCGAGCGAGGCCGCCGTCCCGTACGCGACCTCGCTAGCCCTGGCTTCCGTTCGCGACCGCGGCCCTCGGCAATGCGCGCCGTGAGCAGCTTCCGAACCAGAAGTGCCGGTAGCCGCGTGTCGAAGTGAAGAGCGCCCTTGGTCTGACCGTAGCCTTGGACGTGGTTCGCGAGCGTCTTGAGCGTCGTCCCACTGAACGGGTAGTAGGAGCAGCCGCTCGAGGTCGCAGCGAAGCCACCGATGATCCGTCCGTCGTAGCGAAACGCGGGCATGCGATAGCTGATGCACTCCTCGACCTCGGGGACGATCGCGTGGATCGTGTCCCGGAGGTCGCGTAGGAGGGCGCGAATCCTTGGACTGACCTTCGCGAGGTAGTCATCGATGGCCGGGTCTCGACGCATCTGGTCGAGAAGCGTGGGAGGGATTGGCCTGCACGCACAGCGCTTCTCGTGTTCACGATGCCACGCGATTCGCTGTTCGAGCGACGCGCCCTTCGGCAGGACGTGCTGCTTGTGCCAGGTCGCGTTCATCGCGTCGCCTCGACCCTTACGACCGCGGTATCAGGTCGGGAGCCGGAGGTCGTCCTGCGCGACGTCGTGCGTGGCCTCGCGAGAGCGATGCGCATCCCAATCGAGCGTAGCCGATGGCGCCGTCCACCTGCTACCTGGCTTCGAGCACCCATGTCTGGCGAGCCGGCCACGGGTCCGTCTCGGGCGAGAGCCTCTGGGCAACCGCCAGGCCGTTCGCCTCGAAGAATGCGCTCGCGGCTGCGAAGTCGGCGAACTTCTTCTCCTCGACATTGTGCGCTTCGAGGAACTTGGCGGTGCGTTCATCTCGCGGCGGCTGAAACGCGCTGCGTACGTACACGTCGGCGGTGACCCACGAGCCGCCACGCGCAAGAAGCGCCGCCCGCACATTCGCGGTCAGTGCGACCTTCTCGGCGTCGTCGAGGTACATGAGCAGGCCCTCCTGCACGACGGCGATGGGGCCCGCAGGCAGCAGGTCGACGGACGTGCGGAACGCCTCGGCATCGAGCGCGTTCAACGATTTCACGAGGAGCGTGCCCCGAAGCGGTTCAAGGTGGAGTCGGCGCACGAGGTCGGCCTTGATCGGGGCCATCTCGGGCAGGTCGGTGTCCACGTAGAATATGTCGTCGCGCCGTCCAGCGAGGTCGAGCCCGCGAAAGGAGAGGCCGGCGGCCAGTTCCAGGATGCGCGTCGAGCCTAGCCTCTCGAGCGCGCCATCGATGCTCCGAGTACGCTGTTCGAAATGGTGCCTTCGGCCGATGCCCCATGCGGTCGAGGCCACATCGCGCGCGGCATCTTCCACCGCCCTGGCACCGCAGAGTAGCTCGGCGGCGCGGCGCGCGAACGGAAGAGATGTCTGCGCTTTCACCATCAGCAGCGACATCGCCGAAGGCGAGATTGTGGAGAAGTCCCGGGTCATGAGCCGCTCACGGCATCTTCGCGCGCATCGGTGATGGCAGCTACTTTACCGTGGCCCCCGTGAGCAGCCAGCGAGTGCCCGGTGGGGTCGTCCACGAGCTTCCCGAAGGAGCTGCGCCGCCGTTCCTCCCCTGGCGACCCGGCCGTTCTCCACGATGTAACCGTGGTGCGCATACGCCAGAGCCACGGCGGCGTTCGCTCGCTCGATCTCGGTCTTCAGCTCGGAACGCGTGCGGCGCTCGCCGAGTCGCCCATGACGAGGTTCTCCTCTAGGTGCGCAAAGCACCGGCGTCCCTCGGCACCGCTCGAGCTTCAGGCCAGCGAGACCACGACCTTATTCGCCGAGACGCCCCTGCGTTGCACATCGAGCGCGGCCTGGATCGAGGTGAGGCCGGTGCCGACCACTTGCGCCTCGGGCGCGGCGACGAAGCGCCGCTCGGCGAGCGCTTGCGGTAGGAAGTCGGCATAGACGACGCGACCGACGTCGTTGTGGACGAGTGAGCTGCCGAAAATGAGCTTGCTGCGGATGCCGCGCAGCCGCGTCGTCAGCCAGAGCTTCGCGTTGAACCATAGGAAGCGAGAGACCGTCGCAAGCACGGGCACGTTTTGTCCGAGCGGCTGATCGAAGGAGATGGGATACGTCGCAATTGAGACGAATTTGGAACCCTTGCACGCGTGGACCACCGCGACGCAGAGCTCGGGAGAACCCGCTCCGATGGCGAGCGCGCCGGCGATGGTCTTGCGGGAGAGCGCCTCGATCAAGTCGGGCACCACCCGCGGGTCCTTGTAGTCGAACACGCGGCTCGCCCCGAGCTTCTTGCAGTAGTCGAAGTTTCGCGGCGAAGCCGTGGTGAAAACCTCGTAGCCCGCGGCCACGGCGAGCTGGATGGCGTTGCTGCCTACGCTCGTCGAGCCGCCCCAGACGAGAAGCGTCTTGCCGTTTGGCCTCGCGGACGCCGACGGGTAGTCGAGCGCAAGCTGGTCTTTCTCGAAGAGACCGCAGGCCGCGGTCGAAAGGCCGAGCGGCAGGACCGACGCGCTCTCGTAGCTCATGTGGGCCGGGATAGGCGAGGCCATGCGCTCGAGGAGAACCGTGTACGTCTGGAAGGAGCCCTCGGCAGCGCTGTTGCGCTTCGGGTCCGTGCCGACTGCATGACCGAGGACGCGATCGCCCACCTTGAAGCGGGTGACTGCGCTGCCGACCTCGACCACCTCCCCAGCCGAGTCAGACCCGAGGACGAACGGGTATTTGATCCAATTGAAGAGGAAGTCGCCAGCGACCTGCTTGATCCAGTCCATGGGGTTCATCGACACGGCGCGGTTGCGAACGACGATCTCGTCGGACTTCGGGGGCGTGTACGGGGCCGGCGCGAGCTGCAGCGGGCTTTGTTTCGTGGAGAGCCAGGCGGCTGTGTTGGCGAAGCGGGTGTTTTCCATGACGACCATGGTGGCAATCCGCGGTCGTACTCGCTACGCTACTTCGTTCGTCTTTTTGTCGCGATCGTTCGGAGGCCAGGATGGATCCGCTCTCAGACGTGCTCTCGCTGCTCAAGGTTCAGACGTATTGGTCCGGTGGCTTCGATTACGGCGGAGACTGGTCCTTCGCCTTTGGACCCTTCGAGGGCATCCGGTTTTACGCCGTGATTTCCGGCAACGGCTGGCTTGCCGTAGACGACGTCCCGGAAGCCGTCCCCGTCGCGCCCGGCGACTGCGTGCTCCTCCCGAGAGGACGACCGTTTCGCGTGGCCCGCGATCTTGCATTCGAGCCGGTCGACCCGACCGAGACCTATGACGGGCGCAACGACGGAGGCGTCACCGTGCTCAACGGAGGTGGCCACTTCTTCGGCGTGGGCGGTGAATTTGCGCTGACAGGCGACCAAGCGGACGTGCTGCTCGGCGTGCTGCCGCCCCTCATCCACGTTCGCAAGGAAGCCGACAAAGCGGTCCTCCACTGGGTCATCGAGCGAATGCGCCAGGAGCTGCGTGAGCCGCAGCCGGGTAGGGTCGTCGTCGCCCAGCAGCTCGCGACGATGCTCCTGGTGCAGACCCTGCGGCTACATCTCGCCGAAAAGGGTCGCAACGGCTGCGTAGGCTGGCTCGTCGCGCTCTCGGACAAGCAGATGGCAGCGGCCATCGGAGCGATGCACGACAAGCCAGGCGACCCGTGGACGGTGCAATCGCTCGCCGCACGAGCGGGTATGTCGCGCACGACGTTCGCCGTTAAGTTCAGGGAGATGGTTGGTCTCTCGCCACTCGAGTACCTCACGCGCTGGCGGATGACGGTGGCGTGCGACCGGCTCGTGCGCTCGAGTGCTCCCATCTCCGAGATTGGTGGAGCTTTGGGCTACGACTCCCAGAGCGCATTCAGTCTCGCGTTCAAGCGCGTAGTAGGCTGCTCGCCGGCGCAGTACGGTCGGGGCCGCTCCCGGATTTCAAGTCCAGCTCTCGATGATGGCGAACAAGCCGTCATGCCCCCCACGCATGTCGACCGGTTGCGACGCGAGGTAGATGCGAACGTTGGGCGAAAGCGCAAACATCCGCTCACCGTACCGACAGCGCCCGAACACGGTCACGTAGTGGAATCGACGCCGGGCTCGCAGCGGATCACTGCGTCGCCAATCGCGAGCTCGGTAGAGGGGTCGGGGGGACGAACCCCACGTATTGACCGCCGCAAGGTTAGTTCACGCTGATCAAGATATTGTCGTACGAGATCGTCATCGGCTGCGCCGGACCCCGCAAATAGTTTAGCCCTACGATGGTCGAAAATGCGGCGCCCGGACTCGCGGGGTTCAGGATCACCTCATTCGTGATCGTCACCGGATTTCCATCGTAGGACAGCGCCAACCTATTGGCCGCCGAGTCGACCGTCAGCGCAATCGTCGTCCAAACGCCAAGAGGCGGCTGTCGGACCATGTGCCCGACGGTCTGGATACCGCCATCCGAATTTTCGATCGTCTCGTATAGTTCCGCTCCCGCGCCGGCTAAGTCCAAGCTCACCGACCAGGCGCCACTGCGGTAGCCAATCCGAACCAGGCTGATATCTCCCGCGTTTACGTCGAACGCACCGAGCTTCAGGGCAAACTGCAGCGTCTCGGAGTTCACGTTCGTCGGGTACTTGGCGAACTGCTCCTGGTACATGCTTCCCGACGCCACGCGGGGAGTGGAGAAAAGAAGGCTGTTCGGCGGAGACGGCGCATCGAGCGAGGAATCGAGACTTGCGCAGTCGGTCCCGCTGAGGAAGATGCTGTCCCAACTCCCCTGGGCGGTGGACGTCGGCTCATCGAAGTCGTTGCAGTACACGGTACTGGAGGTCATGTTGGTCGCACACCACCCGGCGCCGAACGCAGAATCCGGACCGGCGTTCTCTTCCCCGGACCCCGTTTCTACGGTGTGAGAGACGTCCACAACGTGGTCAGCGTCACCGACCTGAGCTAGCGCGTCCGCAACAGTCGCGTCCGTCGCATCACCGGTTGTTGCGCCGCTCCCCATCGCGACTTCCTCATTCGCCCCGACCCAGTCCATCGTGACTGATGCGTCGCTCATCGCCGGCGTCGTGTTTCCGCTATCGAGACCTCCCTGCGTCGCACTTTCGGAGGGAGGCGCACCCAGAGTGGCGTCACTGGTCCGGGCGGCACTTGCCGCGGCGCCATCGGCGCTTCCGAAAGCAGCCGGACCTTGCAAATCTTCGAGGTCGAACGCCAGATTGCAGTGGCACAGCCACACGACGATGAGCATCGCCCTGGACGTTCTGCGACCTTCGCCGCCGAGCGCTGCACCCATTAATCCCGCAGTATACTTCTGGAATGGCTGTGCTGCACGCGCGCCCGTCACGCCCGCCGCCGCGCTTGTCCCCCAGCGCCTCCGCTTCGCCGAAGGCGATGGCGCCTCGCGACGGCATTGCATGAGCGTGCGCGGCCGGCGAGACGTTCTGTCGAGAGCGTGCGCGTGAAGCCACCCACGGCGCCCGACCGAGCCCGATCCCCGAGCAGAACTCCGCGGAGCTCAATGCGCTGCTGGACGAGTTGGCCACGGGCACCTCCGAACGGGAACCCTCAACCTCGGCGACACGGAGAACCCGAACGCGGGTCCGGGGACGGTGACCGCGCGCGACCTGACTCCGGTGACGTCATTCCGACTCGACTTTGCCGGGCCGGTAGCAAACTAGGGTGGGGGTGAGATTGCGTACACGACGTCGAGCGCCACTCCGCTGTTCCCTGTTTCCGCCTTTGGATCAGGACATCAATTTCCCCTTTGTGCCCACCTGCTCGGTGGGGGCGATCACGGCAGAAAGCTCCAACGTCGTTTATTCGACCATGGAGGTGAACGGAAATGCCGAGTCGTTCAACATCAGCCTGAACTGCGAGAGCGGCGCGAGCCTCTACCTCTTCGAGTGCGACCACACGCCCATCTGCGCCACCCCGCGAACGCTCCCCAGTGCCTCGCAAACGGTTTCTGTTTTCTTGCCCCCCTGGACGAACGTTTCCGCTACCAATGCCGCGTGCTCCGGCGTCAGGCCATTCGATGACCGCGACCCCCTTGGCAATTGGCTCGAGCGTGACCTTTCCGTAGTCGGAGTGGGGAGAATTGGGCCTGCAAAGCGAGTGAAGGGGCAAGGGGCGCCCTGGGGGGTCATCGCCCCCTCGCTCGACGACGCACGCGCAAGTCGTCCTCCCTTACCCGTCGACGACCGCGCGGGCAGGTGTGCTCGCCTCGCTCCGGAAACCATTGAGAAACGAGTGCCGCCTGGGGAAAGCGGAATCCGAAGTCCCGATTGCTTCCGGCGGCGGATTCAATAAAACTCTGCTCCTGTCATGATCCGCGTTGCCACCGGGGACGACATTCCCGCGATCACTCACCTGGTCCGCTCGCTAGCCCGCTACGAGCGGCTCGAATCGGAATGCACGACCACCGAGGACGACCTGCGCACCCACCTCTTTGGCCCCCGCCCCTACGCGGAGGTGTTTGTCGCCGAGGAGAACGGACGCGTCATCGGCTTCGCTTCGTTCTTCCACAACTTCTCCACCTTCCTCGGTCGACCTGGGCTTTACCTCGAGGATCTCTACGTCCTGCCCCAGGAGCGGGGGCGGGGTTGGGGCAAGGCCCTCTTCGTAGCGGTGGCGCGCGTCGCTTTGGAGCGAGGCTGCGGTCGCTTCGAATGGCAGGTCCTGCATTGGAACGAGCCCGCGATTACCTTTTACGAATCGCTCGGCGCTGACATCATCGAACAATGGCGTGTCTTTCGGATGACTGGGATTCGGCTGCGCGAGCTCGCCGAAACCCCAGCCACGGCCCCAGGATGAGTCTCGGGCGTCGTGCGCCGCGGAGTTGCCCAAAGCGCCTCGCAGAACTCCGTGACCTCGTCCATGTAGCCCCCAAACGTCTTCCCTCGGGCGCGACGTTTTCACGCCCGAAAGGCGGCGCTACGAGGAGAGAGCGGCGCGGGCGCTACGAAAGCGTCCAAAATAACAAGGCTGAGGCCTCCGCTGCTACTTCAACTGGCCGTCTTTGCTGTCTCGGCGCTTTGTAGAGGCTCTGGTGCACGTTGAGCCGGTCCGCCGCTATTGACAATCAGCGAATCGGGGTCGGGCGGTCGGCGAACAGGACTTCGGGAAAGCGTGCGTCCGGGCCGTCGAGGAGAGGGGCCGCCTGCCCCCGGAGGTGCCGGTCGAAGAAAGCTACCGAATAAGCGTTCACGATCTCGTGCGCCCTTCCTGCAGGGAGAGAACCCGAGATCCCTAGTCGAGCGGCGAGAGGCGACAGGAGCGGCCCGTCGCTAAAGTCGGCGTGGAACATGCCGGGCACAAGGACGAGGTACGCGTCGCTTGGCAGCTGGTCGTACACGGCGCGCATCGTCGACTGCGTCTCATCGATGTCCTGTTGCTGCCAGCCCTCAAGCTGCATGGTCCTCGCGTCACGGCTCAGCCAAAGCGTGGGCTGGCGCAATCCAGCTTGGACAACGTCCGCAGGCATGAAGGCATCCATGACCAGACAGGCGCGGAGGCGAGGGTCGACGTGGCACGCCTCGCCTGCCACGATGCCGCCCAGCGAGATGCCCAGGATCCCTACGTGCCGTAGATCGAGGCGCCCCGTGAGGATGCCGTGCGGATCGGACTGGTTGATTGCAACGAGCTCGTCGAGCACGAATCGGACGTCCTCCGCAAGAGACGGGAGAACGTCATCGAGGAAGGCCGCGTGACCGGGGCGCAACGGATCGAACAGGCGCGAGTCCATCTCGACGAGGCGCCCGTCCGGGAAGACGACGCCCGATGCAACATGAGGTTGATCAATGCCAACGACAACATAGCCGTGCGAGACAAGCGCCTCGACTTGGAACGTATTCGACTGGCGGTACCCCCCGCGACCCGAGACGAAGAGGAGCACGGGGAATGGCGGACCGCCATCCGCCACGGGGGACGAGGGGACGGCGTTCGTGGTCACGTATCTCAGATGGGCGAGGAATCCGCGCGGCACATGGAGGAGGTGCTCAAGCGCTCCCAGAGCCTCCGAGTGCTCAAGGTAGGGAGCCGGGCGGTTGATCGTCGAGCTTTGTGCCGGATACCAGACCTGTGCCACGAGCTCGCGGCGGTCATCAGGGTCCGCCGTGAAGACATCCGGGCGGGCTACATCGCGCCAATAGCAAACCACCGTGCCGATGGAATACGGCCCGTCGGGTCGGGGAAACCGAAACACCGGGAGCACGAGAGGGATCACCACCGACGCGACGAGTCCGAGGAACCCGAACACGACGCCGAGCGCGAGCGCCCAGCCGCGGCGACGGGACGCGCCACGCAAGGACCACGCGAGCCCCAGCGCAACGCTCAACGCGTATGCGGGAACCATCTGCCAGCGGATACCTTCGTCGAGCGCCTCGACGAAGGCAGCCATCGGCGGCAGCATGCCGACGCAGCGGGCGTGTCGCAAAACGCCCGCGGCGAGCCCGAGGAGTGTCAGGGCCTCGACCAGGAGAAGCAGCGTCTCGAGAGGTCTCATCGCGGCAGTGCGACGATCGCGGCCACCAGCGCCGCGATGCTGCCACTGACGATCATGGACGCGAGGAACTTCTTGACTGCGTCCAGATCGGGAGCGAGCACGCTGGTGATCGACGGAGGCTTGTGCGAGGTGGACATCACGAGATCCGATCGCCGGATTCGCAAAGAGATGCAAAGCGAATTCGACGATCGATCGTGGAAAGATACAACATGTGGATACGGCTCAGCCGGAGGGCGCCGTCGCGCGGCAACGTCGTGCAACTTCCGCTTCCTCGCTTCGTTCGTCCGACCGTCACGCCGCAGCGCAATTGCATTCCGTACGAGCCGCGTCATGCGCAGGTCCGGTCTGACACAGAGGAACCTACGGAAAAGAGGCCTCCTCTCGGCGCAGGCACGCCGATGACGAGTCGTGACACTCTGCAGAGGCTGGTCGGCCTCGCCCGCTACCCGAGCCTTATCCATGGCCCGGCTCACTGGTCGCGTGTCAGGCGCTTTGGCGCATTGCTAGCCGAAAAGGAGCAGCTACCGGTGGCCGCGCGAGCCTGCGTGGAGATTTTTGCGCTGCTTCATGACCTTGCTCGGGAGGACGACGGCGGCGGCAATCAGCACGCAATCGATGGATCGTCTTACATGGATGAGGTGATGCCATGCGTATTCGGCCAACTTTCTTTGGATCAAATCGAGACCGTCCGCGTTGCCATCCGGTACCACTCCGATGGCATGGTCGCCCGGCAGGCGAATGAGAAGGGCCTGTTCGATGAGCTCGACTGGCCACGGGATCTGCTGACTCGTACCGTCGGTTGCTGCTGGGACGCTGACCGGCTCGACTTGCCCCGCGTTGGGATACATCCGGTGCCCGAACTCATGTCCACTGCGGGTTGGCGCGACGTCTTTGGGCTGTCGTTGCGGATTCACGACGCGACTCGGTCGGACGACGACCGGTTCAAGAATTCCTACGATCCGACAATGGCCGCTCGGAGGAGAGGCGACTAAAATAAAGTCAGGCGCCGCTTGAGCAGCTCCGTGCGACCAGCCGCCCGTCGTCACGCACTTGCCGGAAGCCCCCTTTGTATGACCCCCCGCGGGCTGACCGAGCGAACACGGATGCGAGAGCACTGTACCCGGCCCGAGGAAGCGAGCGGAGCCACCACGGGGTACCGGATTCCCAATCATCGAGCAGCAGGTCGACCGAGGCAGTGATATCTTCCTCGTCCATGGACGCCGTCGTTCGAGCGCTTTGCTCCGATCGGTGTGCCGGGCGTGCGACGGGAACCGCGGGCGGGAGCGCAGCCCGTGCCGAGGTGGTTGCCGCGCTGCGCGACGCTGGACTCGACCCGTTCGAGCAGACCATCCCAAGCTGCAACGGCGCTAACGTGCTTGCGCCCATCCGGGGAGACGACGACCGGTGGGTCCTCGTCGCGGCTCACTACGACCATCTCGGTCGAGCCGGTGGCGAGACATATCGCGGTGCCGACGACAACGCGGCCGCGGTCGCCATTCTCATCGACGTCGCGAGCGCCATCGTGCGAACCAGACCCAAGGGCCGTGGGGTCCTCTTTGCCGCGTTCGACGCGGAAGAGCCGCCGTACTTTCTGAGCGATTCGATGGGGTCAGAGTACTTCGCGCGGCATCCCACAATCGCGCTCGACAAGATCGACATGATGCTTTGCATGGATCTGGTCGGACACGCGATCGGCGGCGCGGGCCTGCCGGAAGCGGTGGCGAAATCGGTCTTCGCCTTGGGAGCGGAGCGAAGCGACGGAACCGCCGCAGTCGTCGATGCGCTCGCGAGCGCAGTTCCCGGGGTGCAGATCCGCCGCGCCGACGCGGATATCGTCCCGCCGCTCTCGGACTATCACGCGTTCTGGCGCCGCGAGGTGCCGTTCCTGTTCCTTACAAATGGTCGATCAAGCCGATACCATACGCCGCAGGACACGCCGGATTACCTCGACTTCGCGAAGATGGCTGCGACGGCCCGATGGATAGAACGCTTCGTCCGTACGGCCTGCGAGCGTCCGGAACGTCGCGTCGCCTTTCGCGCCTCGGGACGCGACGACGCATCCACGCTTCGCTCCGTGGAAGCAATGACCGGAGCGCTGGAAGCACTTGATCCTCGAGCTTCGCTCGCTCGTGGGATGGCCTCTGAGCTCCTGAAATTCTGCGACGCCGAGGGACGGCTTCCCGAGGCGCGCCGCGAGGAGGCGCCGGCGCTCATCGCCTTGATCGAAAGAGCCCTCCAATAGAGGCGCCAGTCTACGGATGAAGAACGACGGGGAGGATGCACCTGTTGTCTACGCATTGGGGCGCTGCTTGCGCAGGACAGAAGCATATGCCAAAGGCAATGCCGCTCGTCGCTTGTTCGTAGCGGGAATGCTCGGAAACACTCACCGGCTGACCCCCGCAGGTGCATTGCCCGCTGCACACCTCTCCAGCCTGAATCAGGATGCAATCAGCGGTCTGCCTACACGATTGGTCGTACGTCGAGAGGTCGATCTCGACGCACTGGCCCCCGTCGGCTGTCGAGATTCCGGTGTCTGGACCCGATCCGTCGACGGTCCCCACTCCGCTGTCCCCGACGGTGGTCCCGGTGTCGTTGCAGCCGGCGGCCACGCCGGGACCCAGCCCGCAGAGCGTGCACTGACCGCCGACACAGCGCGCCTCGCCCGCAAAGGCGCAGGGGCAGGCCTTCAAGGTCAGTGACGCAGTTTCGGACTGGAAGCGCGCGGATGCCGTCGCGTTGACGGCGGTATCGCCGCAGGAGCATTGGCCGCTGCAGACCTCGCCGGTTCGGGCGAGCGTGCAATCCTGATCGCTTCCACATGAATGGTCCGAAGGGCCAACTTCGACGTCGACGCAGCTGCTCCCGTCGGCTCTCGAGACTCCCGCGTCCGGCGCGCCTTCGACGACGGTCTCCGATCCGCTGTCTTCGTCGGTAGTCCCTACGCCGCTGTCTTCGACGACGGTCCCCGAATCCGCCGTCTTCGTCGGCAGTCCCTACGCCGCCGTCTTCGACGACGGTCCCCGATCCGCTTTCTTCGTCGGCAGTCCCTACGCCGCTGTCTTCGACGACGGTGGTCCCTTCCCCGCACCCCGCAGGCTGATTGGGACCCAGTCCGCAGAGCGCACACTGACCGCCAAGGCAGCGGGCTTCGCCCGGGTCGGCGCACGGGCACCCCTCAAAGGTGAGGGACGCGGTTTCCGACCGATAGCGCGCGGCGGCTCCCGCGTTGACCGGAGTATCGCCACAATTGCATTCGCGGTCGCAAACGTGCCCGGTGAGGGTGAGTACGCAATCCGAGTCGCTTCCACACGAGATGTCAGCGGGCGCCACGTCGATATCGACGCACGCGGAGCCTCCCTCGGTCGAGCTGGTTCCGGAGTCCTGTCCCGGCTCCGCGTTTGAGGCGAGGGTCTTGGGTTCGCACGCTCCGACCAGACCGATTATGAGGACGGGAGCCGCTATCCGAGCGAGATATCCATGGAAGTTCATGCTGGGCGAGCCATACGCAAGTTTGGCGCCACTCCGCCAGCTCCGGAAAGCCCAAAAAAACAACACAATCCCCGTTACCGTGGCACACTGCCATCTGGCACACATGGACTCGTATGTCGCGAGAGAACCACCGTCGTCCTAGCGGCGGCTTCACTGAGCTCGCTCTACGCGGCCGGGTTCAGGGGACACGAACGGCGCCTCGCCGAGCGGCGCGGCGGTCACAATGGAGCGGGCGATCGCCGCGTGCGCCCCGGGAGTGTCCCGTCCCGTAAACGAGGGCGTGATTGGAGCAGCAAAGCCAGGCGCCTTTGGCGGTCCCCCCGTAGGACCTCATCGCGGAGGCAATGGTCCTATGCTCTCTTGCTTGGAGGGAAGTCAATCATGCCGAACCGACTTCAAAGCCTTGTCCTGATCGCGCTGTCGATTGGTTGTTCCCGTAGCGGGGCTCCCTCATCGGGAGGATCGGCGGCGGCCTCGTCCACCGCGAACATCCCCAAACAGAGCCTCGGCAACGTCATGGCCCAAGTCGCCCGCCGTTTCGAGATCGCGGGACGCGCAGCGAATGCCAACCGGTTCGAGCTGGCCGAGTTCGAGGCAGGCGAGATCGAGGAGCTGTTCGAGACGGACATACCGGGTGCCGAGCTGCCCAAGGAGGGGCCGACTGCCCATATCCCTGCAATGGCCCAGGCGTTCCTCCAAACCAGTGCGCCCGACCTGAAGAAGGCCGCTGCCACGAGGGACCACGCGGTCTTCGCCAAGGCTTTCCAGGAGGCGTCTTCCGTGTGCAATGCCTGTCACCAGGCGTCGGCCAAGGGGTTCATCCAAGTGCCGTCGGAGCCCGGCAAGGGAGTGCCGGACCTCGATCCGCTGCCGGACCTGTCGACGGGCTCCACTAAGAACCGCAAGTGAGTGGCCTCCAGTTTGCCGTTCCGAGAGCATGTCGGCAATGATCCCGCTCGTCGGGCGCTTCTCTGGACTCGAGATCGATCTCCCGTGGAGCCATGCGATCTTCCTCGAACAGGAGGACCGGATCAAGGGCGTGAGCTGGTTGACGATCCTCGGCAAAACCTGGATAGAGCGCTTGGGAGGCGAAGAACTCCTCAAGGCGTCCTATCGGCGAGGGGGTCGAGCTCCACCCGCTCAACACTGGGGTCGTGATTCAGGCGGGGCCACGTCCACTCTTCGGTGAAGTCAATCGGCAGGAGCCCATGCCGTACTACCGGCAAGTCGCCAAAGCGCTCAAACCGATTCGAGCAACGTCGGTACGGGGCATTTCCGACGCTTATGGCTTCAACCGGGAGCGAAGCGATGAATGGTTAGCGCGTTTCGACGATTGACGAAGCCCGAGGGGCTCCGTTTGTCCTCCCCTCGACAAACGCGACCGGAACACCCGCTTCGACCCTCAACTCAGCTGATGCTGCTCAGGGCCTATAATTGCGGGCAATCTCTTTCATCCAGTCCCCGACGGGGGCGATCCGGATCCCGGCGATCTGCACAGAGCCGGTCTCTACCTCGCATGACGAAAGAGGCCACGTAGCGGACGGTCCCGGAGCACGCCCGCGGCACAGGTTCGGTGGCGTAGGCGTGCGTGCTTCACGACGCGCTTCGCCGCGCCGGTCGGGTCCGACTCTCCGCCTACTCGTCGTAGAGATGCGAAGGTGCGCAGCATCCAGCCCTTCTCCGGTCGAGCAATGGACGGTACCAACTATTCCAACGTCGACCCCACCCGGACTGTCACTTGCCAGTGGGCGATCTTGCCGTCGGCAATCTGCCCTCGGGTCTCTTTCACCTCGAACCATCGAAGGCGTTGTCCCGTTTCAGCGGCGCGTTTGATAGCATTGCGTACAGCTTCGTCAGGACCATTCGGAGACGAGCCAACGAACTCATCTATCTTGTATATGTGCTCCGCCATGGACGGCCTCCGATCGAAAAGAAGGTTGTTCTGATTGCCCGTCAAGTAATCTCGCACGCATGCACGAGCGGCGGCAATTCGCCCATCGTGCTCTGACGGGTTCTCCACGCGGCCAGCATCGACAGGAGCGCTCCCAGCGTCATCGCCGACCAAGTTTCGCCAAATCGGCAACGACGCGCCAACCCACCAACCCGCCGGGGTCCAAAGCCGCGAGGGCATCGAGCGCCCTTCCAATCTCGGACCCGCCAGTCGGTGACGACGCCCTGCGACAGCAGGCCTCGATTTGGGGAGGAAGTGGACCGAAGTTTACACCGTCGCTGGCGAATGGATTTGCCATGAAGAGGTCCTGCAGGCGCCTGAACTGTCGCAAGACCAATGCCAGGGGGGTGTTCGCTTTGGCCTAGCCCACGAAGCGTCGCTCGCTCGCGGCGTTGCGCCCCTCATTGGTTTCTCGGACTATAAGCGGGTGTGTCACAAACCGGACAACTGGCGCACGACTCGCGGCGCAAGCGCCAGGCGCCCGTCCAAAAGCGTGGCGCACGACCGCAAATGAGCAAGGACATGGGCCGGCACCGCGCGTGCTTTCACGCCTTGGCCGCGAAGCTGGCCGTCCAAACGCGCATGTTCCGCCGCGACGTCCGGATCGTGAAACAATGCCATCCGATGGTCTGGAAACGAAGGTGGGAAGAGGAATGACCAGCACCCCGCTCGCACGCTTTCGCCGAATCAGCGCCGCCGACGCCGCTGATCTCATCTTCCGCTATCGCCGTGGGGTGCTGCCTGAGCTCGCTCTCTACGACGTGCGAGATCGAAGTTGGTTCGATCGAGGCCACATCGCGGGGGCCGAGCATCTCGACGACGCCGTTTTGGAACGCGCTTTGGGACGGATTCCCAAAAGGACCCCGGTCATCGTGTACTGTTACCGTGGCCACGCGAGCCAGACCTACGCCGCCACCTTCGGCGACTTCCACTTCGCCGAGGTGTACAGCGTCGACGGTGGGTTCGAGCCGCTGGCCGCCGCCCTGGCGTACTGTGACCGTCCGTACGGGGAGGCGACGGCCGGCGGAGAGCTCAGCGATGCACTGCAATCATTTCTCGACGAGTTCGGATTCGATCATGTCTGCCTGGACTCGCCGAGAGCCCACGGCTTGACTCCGTTGATGCGTGCCGCACTGGCAGGCCGACACGACCTTGTCGATGAGCTATTGCGGCTCGGCGTGGATTTTCGGCGTCGGAATACCGACGGGAACAACGCGCTCTGGCTCGGCTGCGTGTCGAACGAGTCGAAGGTCGTGCGGCGGCTGCTCGAGGCAGGCATCGACGTCAACAATCAGAACGACAGCGGTGCGACGGCCTTAATGTATGCGACGTCGAGCGGTAAGGCAGATCTGACGGCGCTTCTCCTCGACTCGGGCGCGGATCCGGACCTGCGAAATCAAGATGACTTCACGGCGGTCGACTTGGCGTCGAGCTGGCCTTGTCTCAAGATTCTTCGACCGTCCGTGCGAGCTCCCGGGGACGATGCGCGGCCCAGGAACCTGGACGCCCGTTGATCTGCGCACGCTCCACGGCTTGTCGCAGATCGGACAAACCTCACACAAGTGTCTATCGGGACATGGGGCGGAGCGCGATCTGAGGTTCGGCTCGAGAGACGAAGGAGCGGGCATTTGGCGGTCCTTCAGGAAGGCCCGAGGTTTGCAGCAGCGATAGTCCCCAGTACGGAGAACAAATGGCCTTCACGCCGGTCTGCAAGGCAAGCGCACTTCGCGAAGGCGAGATGCGGACCTTCCACGCGAAGGACACCGAGGTGCTCTTGGTTTGGCCGGAGGGGGCGGCACCAAAGGCATTCCAGAGCACGTGCCCCCATCTGAACTTCCCGCTCCACTTGGGCCGCTTCAACGGAAACGCGGTGATTTGCGGCCTTCACGAATGGAGATTCGACGCGACCACCGGAAGAGGGATTCGTCCGCGTGGATGCGACTTGCTCGGGTACCCCCTACGCGTCGAGGACGACGAAATCCAGGCGGACGTCGGTTGATGCCGCAATGGCTTCGAAGAGGAGTGCCCGAGTGCGCGGAGTGTCCGCTTTGTCTTCTTCGCAACGCCTTGGGAATCGCAGGCTCCAGAGACAGCCTCCAGAGACAGCGCCATCAACAGATGGTACGCATTTCGCTTCTGACTAGGTGGCTCCCTCCAAAATGGTTCGTCGATACGGTCTTCGGCAGCATACGAAACGTTCTCGAAGCACGACACCCGATAGTTGGAGGTTATTGTGAAGGGTGACCCGCGAATCATTGATCTGCTGAACGAAGTGCTCATGGGGGAGCTCACGGCCGTCAGCCAGTATTTTTTGCATGCGAAAATATGCAAAACATGGGGTTACGAATACCTCGGAAAAAAGATCTACAAGGAGTCGATCGACGAAATGAAGCACGCGGAGCGGCTCGTGGAGCGCATCCTCTTCCTCGAGGGGCTCCCAAATCTGCAGAAGCTGGGCCCCCTCGCAATCGGCCAAGTGGTCCCGGAAATCCTGCAGAGCGACCTTTCCCTCGAGCGTGCGTCGGTTCCACGGCTGAACCAAGGGGTCCGACTGTGCCGTGAAGTGGGCGACAACGGAAGCGAGGACCTTTTGATGCGAATTCTCGTTGACTCCGAGAGCCACGTTGACTGGCTGGAGTCCCAAGTGGCAATCATCAAACAGGTGGGTGAGCAAAACTACCTAGCTCAGCAGATTCGCGAATAGGCAAGGTGCGGCGCCAAATCCCAAATCGCATCATCAATGGGCGAGGAAGACGAAATGTATGTCTGCGTCTGTCGTGCCGTCAGTGATTTTCAGGTGAAGACCGCGATCGACGCGGGAGCCGATAGCGTCGAAGCGGTGATTCAGGAGTGCTGCGCGGGCGAAGATTGCGGCGCCTGCCACGGAGCGATCGAGGCTCTTATCGAGCAGCGCTCGGTCGGCCTCGCACCTGTAGGTGCCTGCCAGTGGGCCAAGCGACGAGAAGACGCGCATCCTTAGGATTCGGGAGATCAAGCTGTGAAATGGGAGAGCGAGAGTCCCTTCATCGAAAAAATGATAGGCTAGTTCTCGCGACTAAGCTCCTGGCTCGAGTAAGCCGGGCTCGATCGAAAGATCGAAGGTACCCTTTCACTTGCTCTCCAGGAACAGCGACGCAACCACGCCAGCCATTATGCCGACGCCACCATCCCCCGTTCCGGTGCAGACCCTTCGACGTGTCAAATATCCCGTGATTCCTGCGTTTTCCATGGGAGCCGCACCCAAACGCGATTGCTGCTCGCGGCGATGCACCAAGGTAGCAGAAGTTACTCGCAACAGACGGGAGCGTCGCAATCAGTCGTAGAGTTCTATCAGGGCATCAAGGGCCTTGAGCACGACCTCGCCGAGCACGGTCGCCTCGAAACGGAATGCCTCTTTCCGCGGGCGCTTGAGCTCGAGCAGGCGTGCCCCCAGTCGACGGCAGCCCTCATCGGGGGCTGCGGCACAGCCATTGAGCGTCACGGAATGACGACGACGTCGTACGTTGCGAAGTCGGTTCCGCCGCGGCTGTCGCGTAGAACGATCCACAGGTGGACCGTCCCGGCCACGCTTGGCGCGAGCCATCTGTTGTTTGAGGTCGTGGCCGGATCATTCGACGCGCGCCCCGTGGATTCGGTGTCGAACGCGCCTCCGGTCGAATACCAGGCAACCTGCATCGATTCGCGTTGACTTGTGATCACCTGCAAGACGGGATCGAAGTACGCGAACGTCTCTGCGGACGCCTCGAGCCAGCTCGCCTCGAGTGCGACGCGTGTCCCGATATGCACTGTCGTCAGCGCAATAGGCGACTGGTCGACCGTCGCTGTGAGCGGCAGGAGCTGAGGGTTTAGGTTCAGCTTGTAAGCCATGGCGAAGGCCGTGGCGTCCGCGGCGGCGGCATTGGAGAGATCGCAATGGATGCGAGCGAGTTCGAACGCGGTATCGCTACCGGCAAGGTCCGCACGAAGCGGGACGTAGTAGCCTCCGGTTGCATCCGGATCGCGCGGCCGGAGACCAGCCGAGCCGACGTCCGGCCCGAACACGGAGCATCCGTCGCTCGGCGTCTTTGCGGTGGTGCTTGGTCCGCTGCCCGCGTCGAGGAACGAGTCCGGGCCGAGGCAGACGCTCGAGACGATATTGTCTTCCGTAAGGGGTTTCGGTGCTGTGCAGAAGCTCCAGTCGACCTCTGCGTTCGTCACGGTCCCGCTGGGACTCGCCACGAGCGACGTGAAGGTGGTACTCGTGCCGGGCACAGCTTCGGCCGGATTCGCGCGAACGGCCAGGATTCGACTGGAGGTTATGAGCGAGTCGTCCGAGGCGAGTATCGGGACGCAGGTCGACGCAGCGAGCCCAAGCGCCAGAGCGGTGATGCGAGTGCAACGCCTCACAGATCGACCCTCGCGCCAATGACGGCGATAGCGGGAACCCCGGTGATCGTCCCGCGCCGGGTATAATCCACGTTGTAGATGTACTCCTCGCCGTTCGCGCGGTTCGTGACGTTCAGCCCCTCGATGTAGACAAGGACCCTCGCGGTCTCACCCAGGAGGAAGCTGCGGTCCACGCGCAAATCCAGCTGCCAGAAGTCTGGTAGCCGGATGGAGTTCTGAGGACCGAAAATGGGCTCGTAGAGGTCGTCCTTCGTGTCATAGAAGGCGCCGTTCACCGGTGTACGCGGCAGCCCCCGTGCAAACCTGAACCGCATCCCGATCGTCCATGCTTGCAGTTCCTTGCTCCCCACGACGGTCAGCACGTGCGGCTGGTCGTAGTCGAAGAGACGCCAACTCGTACCCGGTGCGTCACGCCGTTCGCTCCGGGAGATGGTGTACGCAATCCAGCCGAAGAATCCGTGCCAGGGCCGCTGACGCAAAAGCGCTTGTATGCCGTACGCTCGCCCAACGCCGTCTTGAAGCAGCGCCTGCGCGAGCGCGGGAGTCGGAGACGGATTCCGCATGGCCAGGCCGCTCATCCATTTGTAAAAGCCGATGGTTTCCATCGAGAGCGTGGAGGTGATCTGTAGCGACTGACCCATCGACACGTGATCGGCGGTCGCCGGTCCCAGCTTGGGATTGCCAAAGACGGCGCTCAGGTCGGCGGGGTCCGGGCCCTGCGAGTAGACACCGGCCGCGCCGAGCGCCGAGAGCCGCGGCGACAAGCGAAGGCGCGCGGCGATGCGCGGCTCCGCCTTTCCCTGGAGCTGCTCGAAGCCGATCGAAGGCGTTTCGCCGACGCGCGGCGTCTGCCGGCTCGTCTGCAGCAGAAAGCCGTCCATACGCAGCCCAGGCGAGACCGACAGTGCGCCGACTTCGATATTTGCCGTGAGATACGGGGCAACGTCGATGACGCCGGCCGACCACGTGTCCGTAGCGGTGTCTTCTCCGGGAGGCTGCCCGAACACGGAGATATCCCCCTCGCGGGGCGGTATGAGCAGGGATCCGTTGCGGGAGACCTGGGCACTCGAGGCGTCGAGTTCGATGCCGAAGGTAAGTGTAAGAGGCTCGGCGATGCGGGAGCGGTAGAATGAACGCAGCCCCCAGCGCCAGGTCGATTCAGTGAGCGAGTCCGGCGTAGCGCCGAAGCTGGCGAACAGGTTGGTCGTGTCGTGCCCGATGAAGGGAACGGCCTCCACGCTTGCGCCGTCGTCGAGAAGACGCCGGTAACGGAGGTAGAAGCGCTGATAGTCCGTACTGGTGGCCTCGCTTCGTTGGTGCGCGGGGTCGGAGTCGGGGATCGCCTCGGTGAGGTCGTCGTGCGACCCGAGGAACACGACGTCGAGCGACTCCCGAGACCGTAGCGCGATCTGCGCCTTGCCCTGGTAATCGCCATAGCGCGGGATGGCGAAGAACTGGTCCACGTTCGGGGCGTCCACCGCCTGTAGGACGCTGTTGAGCCACCCGTACCGCCCGGCAACGGCAACCCGAGCGCCGTCGGTCAAAGTCGCAGTCACCATGCCAGAGCCATCCAGAGTGTCGGCGCCCACGTATCCGTGCACCCCTGTCTCGGGGAGGTCCTTCGTTTCGACCCGCACCATGCCGCCGATTGCACGGCCGTAGTCTGCTCCGTATGCGCCGGGGGTCAGCGTGACGTCGCGTACTAGGTCGCCGTTGACGGTGGAGCGCAGGGCACTTCCGTGAAAGAGAACCGGGACCTCGACGCCGTCGACGTACGTGCGTGACTCGCTGGGAGCGGACCCCCAGACAATGAGCTGGCCGGAGCCGAAGGATGGGCGGGCGAGGCCAGGGAGGTTCTCGAGGACTTTGATTGGGTCGCCCTGGGTGCCGGATACTTTACCGGCCTCTGCGGCGGAGACAGTGACCTCGGTGGTGTCGTGGTGGCGAGGTTCGCCGCGGACCATAACGACATTGGGCACCTGAATGGCAAGAGTCGACTTCGGAGTCGGGGACGTTGTCGCGGTGACGGCCGGGGCCGGCGCGCTTGGAGCGAAGGAGTACGCGTACCGGATCCTCACCGCCGTGGGCCGCCCGTTCACTTCGGCGGGCTCGAAAACGAAGCGCCGTGCCGCGGCCTGTGCAGCGGAATCGAAGAGCGCGCCGCCAGAGCGGAGAACTGAGACGTCGTGGACCTTCCCATCGATCCCTATGGTGACGGCGAGCAACACCTCTGCCGGTCGGGTCCACCCGCTCGGGTACTCCGCCTGCACGAAGGTGATGAGCTTGGGTGCCTTCGTCAGGCGGAAGTTGGGCCGCCCTTCGCTGACCGGCGTCGCGCCCGACGGCGTCCCCTCCTGAGCATGCGTCGCTCCTGCCGTGAGCACGACCGAGAGCGTCAGCCGCCCGACGCGGGAGCAGGTCATCACGGCACAGTGAACTGGAGCGCGAGCACTCCCGATCCGGCTCCGTGAAGGCCCCGGGTATCCGCATCCACAGCGACCCCGCCCGCCGCGCCGATCTCGATACCGTTTAGAGTGACGCGCACGTTCCAGTTGGCAATGGGCTGGCCGCACAGCGAAGGGGCGTCGACGCGGACCGTGTATTGTCCGCGTGGCGGAGGGCTTGGCCAGATGGCGTCTTCCCTTCGAAGCCCATCGATGACGCAGCCCCCGTTCGAGTCGTAGTCGATGTATCCGTAGCTGCCGCCATCCGCCTGGTCGAATGAGAACGGGGGCTGCGACGAGGGGTCGTCCCAATAGATATCAAGACCCGCGGGGTCAACGACGTGGAGGTCAAGGTTCGACTCTGTGTCCCATGATAGAGTGACGACGAGCGCGCCAGTGGCTGGCGGGTTGAGAGGTGATGTCTCGGCGATGAGAATTTGCCCTTTCGGAGGTCCAAAATTCCCGTTTTGATCCACCGCGCGAACGACGAGCGTGTAACTGCCGAGGATGATGCCCTCGGAGAACTGCAGCGTAGCGGCGTAGCTCGGATCGTTGGGGGTCGCGACGCTGGCGACGCCGGCAACCACGATCCAGTAGCCTACGTCACCCTGCAGTCCGACGGCTGCCGCTGTGGCGGTCGGGTCCAGCGCGCCGGAGAGCGGATCGTTCGCGAGGCCCGCCCAGATATTGTTGTTCATTAGGGAGATCTGCGCGACGCCCGGCCCGCCGGCACTTCCGTGGGGCATGGGCCCTCGAACGAACCGCGCGCCTGGAACCTGCATATAGGCGTCAGAGCCGGTGTCAGCCTGTACCCCGGAGCACGCCGCGCCCCAACCGGCGAGCGCGACGATTGCCGTTATCGGGATGGCGTGCATCAGTAGACCATCTGTCCGCGTAACGTCAGCGCGTTGTCTGCGAGCGTCGTCGGTGCACCGCTTGCCCCAACACCGAGGGGGTTTCGGTTGATATCGTACTCGAGCAAGAGCCGTGCTCCTGCTCCGTAGCGGGCCATCCCCATCAGCGCGACGGTTGAATACGAGCGATTGATGGGAACGAGGTTCGTTGCGCGCTGCTGACTGGCGTCGGCGTTCGGGTCGTAGAGATCGTAGCGAACGCCGACCATCGCCCAGCCGGTGATCTCCTGCGTCGCGCCTAGGGAATATCCCATCTCGCGCAAGTCGTGACCCGCGCCGATCGGATCGGCGACTTCCAGTCCGCGATCGAGGTTCTGCGCATTGATCGCCTCGACGCGAAAAGACAAAATGCCGAGCGGCGCGATGTGCGCAAGAATGCGAGCGTCTCCGCCGAGCGCGAAGCGACGAAAGATCTGCGACGGCGTGGCGGGCGCGCCGCCGATAGCCGTGATCTCGTTGGGCTGGACTACTCCGTCGCCGTTCTGATCCTGCCAGACCAGATGGTTCTTCGTGGCTGCGCTCCCCGGGTGAAAACCCGTCCCGGCCTCGCCAGAGACACCCGCCTGAAATCGTACGCCTCGCACAATCTGGAAGTCGACGCCGAGGCGGCCGACCAGGTCCTTCGCCTGGACGGGATCAAGATCGGGGAAGACTCTGTCGCCGATCGGGTTGCCGTTCATGACAGCAATCGCCCAATCCATGAAACGGTACTTCAAACTAAGGCGCATTCCAAGATCGAACTCACCCGGAAATAGCGCCTCGAGCATCGTTGCGCGCTCGAGAAACGGACGCACGTAGTCGAGCTCCTGCACCTCATACCCGAAGGGGATGCGCATGAGGCCAATTGTGGCCATCACTGCCGGAAGGCCACCGTTCGGCTCTTGGGGCCAGCGTACCGAGACTTCGGCGTCGATCGGGCGCACTTGCGGGCCGGTCATGGTGTTTGCGTCGACCTCGAGTGAGCCAAGTACGAGGCCCTGCTCGGCGTCGAGACGCACGTGTCCGCGTCGCAAAGAGAAGCGGTCGAGGTTTAGCGGCTGGCCAGTGGACCAATCGATATCGTTCTGCGAGGACTGATTGTGGACGACCCAGTCGGCCTGAATGAACCCGGAGACGCGGATAGGCGGGTTCTCTCGATTGTGCTCGTCCCTTTCGAGCCGTACCCTCAGCTCTTCGATGGCTCTCCCTTGCCGCACCAAATCGGCTCGGAGCGCGTCGTCTTGCGACGCAGCTGCCCCGAGATTGGCAGGATCCTGCCGGGGGGCATCCTCGGCTCGGACGCTCGGGGCGAGGGTCACAGCCCCGAGCGCGCCGAAAAGCGCGAGAACCCGCATCGGTTCACGGATTCAGAGGCAAGAGTCCGCCGTCCGCCGTCGGGTAGACGATTCCCGTCTTGGCGATCTGCGTAGGGGGAACGGACGGTGGCGGTGTGACCTCGCAGTAGCCGTTGAAGCATGCCCCTGCTTCGCAAGGGTTGGTCGCGGAGCAGGGAGCGCAGCTCGCAGGAAGCGGGGCTGGACTCGGAACCTTGCTGAGGAAGTAGCAGGTGCATGGGGCGGGCGGAACGTAAGCCGTGATCGGTGCGCCGTCACTGGCCCGAGTAACTTGCATGGCGCAGTTCGGCGTTAGCCCCGCGCTCACGGTCGCTCCAAGCCCGTCGATCGGCGCTCCGCCGTCCACGTACCCTCCGGGTGGAGTCGCGTTTGGCGTCCCGAGTATGATGTCGGTCAAGTACTTCACCGTCTGGTTGGACGGAGCGCCCGAGCCGTCGATCGGCGCGATGAGAACCGCCGGCGACCAGAGCGTGTAGTTTCCATTCCGGATATTCTCTTTGTCGAACGACGTGGTGGTCGAATCAGGGTAATACTGACTGGTCTGCCCGAAGCCACTGAAGGCGAGCACGTTGATCCCCTTATTACGATTCGTATCGTAGACTTCGGAGCCAAGAATACCGATCGCCTGCGGACTCGTCGACGTAGACACGGCGGTGACCACCGCGGTCGAGCTTCCCAAGAGCTGGCGTCCGTCGGAGGTGCCACCGTCCGCGGCCGCAAGCGTCATCTGCGCGGGCGTAAGGCCGATGTTGAGGGCGGTCGAGACGAGAGTGCTCTTGGTGGCCGGCCGGAGATAAAACTGAGAGGGCACGTTCCATTCGCTACTTCCCATCCAGGTGACCGGGTTGTTCAGACCGTCGCCAAAAGCGTAGTACGCTTCCTCTGCTGTGATCGCAGTTTGGGTCGCGAACTCCGCCGTGGGCACGATGAAGGTATACGCCTGAATCGGTCCTATGAAGGTCCCGATGGTCGGAGGCGGGTTCCCGTCTTCGCAGCTGCTCGGAAAGAGCGCCGAGATACCAAGGTCCAGGGGCGTTGTGTTATTCGGATCTGTCGTGCACGTCAGCTCCGGATCCGAGGGCGTCCATGACGGGCACTCCGCCGTCGACGGGATGAAGAGCATGTTCGTGTTCTTCGGCAGCGGTGTGCCTTCGTACAGGTTGGGCGTCACGGTGCACGAACCGGTGAGTTCGAACGTGATGGTGATATTTGCGCTGTCCCGGAGCTGGCGGCCAACGATGTCCAGAACTGTCTCCTGCGTGTCGGCCGATTCGATATAGACAACGGTGCCCGGCAGACTACTGCACAATGGCGGCGCACCACCGTCCGGGTTGCAGTTGACGCCGACCGCGCTTCTGCCCGCCTCTGTAGCTCCGCCGCTGTCGACGACAGTGGCAGTGCTGTCCGGCGACCCACCGTCGGACGACCCGCTGCCGTCCAACGACGTGGTGCCGTCAGACGACCCACCGCTACTGTCAGACGACCCTGCGCTATCGGACGAGGTCGCGCCATCCGCAAGGCTGCTATCCGCTCCCCCGTCGTTCACCGGCGGTGGAGGTGTCGTGCTGCTGGAGCTCGAACATGCGAGCACGGCCGCCGCGAACAGCGCGAAGCCAAGAGCGCAATAGCCATATCTAAGATTGAGCATGAGTATCTCCTGATCGGTTGTCGGAGTCCGCGATGGTTACGACGTGTTCTTGTCGTGCGGCCAGAAAGCGATGACGCCGGTGAGCCGCGCGTCGTAGCCGGGCACGGCTGCAATCTCCCGTTTGAAAGCACTGCTCTGCGCGACCTCGCAAAGGCGAACGATGCGCGGATCGCCCAATAGGCTCGCTCGAACGAGAAGGCCATAGTTCTCGCGGCAAAGCGGCAGACACTCGAGCCCTACTTCGCCGGCCCAGGCTTGCGAGGCCAGACCGACATCGACTTCGCCTCGGGCGACAGTGCAGACAACCTCTCGATGCGATGGCAAAAGAACCGCAGCAGAGTGCACCGCGGACGGGTCCACGCCCTGGCGACGCAGCTCTTCGTCGAATTGGGACCGCACGCCCGCCGTCGGTGGCCGACTCGCTAATTTCCAGCGCCCGATCTGCCGCAAGCTGCGGATGCGGGTGCCCCGTCGCAGAGCAAGCCCCACCTGGCGATCGACGAGATGCACGAACGCGAGGCGCTCGTCCTCGAGCATGCCGGGGATCTCGCTTCCGTGGCAGCCCGCCGCCAAAACGTCGCCGCGCTTCAGGAGCTCGAGGCCCTGCCCCCGGTCGGCCTGCACGAGGCCGAAGAGTGAGGCACCACCGGAGGCGTTCAGGCGACCGAGAAGGAACTCGACCGCGACATCGCCGTTAGCCGCGACCAGGGGCACGAGCGGCGCCCGACATTCGGGCGACGGCGCCGTGACCGACTTCGACGGTTTCTCAGACGTCAGCTGGACTTGCGATCGGGTCGTGCCCGACCAAGCCCGGACTTCGTCGGCCAAGAAGCGCCACTCGCCCCCCACGCGATGCCCGGGGAGGCCCCTGCGCAGCAAGCGGTAAATGTGTTTGGGATGGACGCGCAGCAGCTGAGCGACGTCCGTAGTTGTCAACAATGCCTGCGCGCCGTGCAGTTCGCTCGGCGCAAGGGGAGTGCGGGCGCGCTTCATCGGGGCGGGGCTCGACCTCCTAAGTGCAACAAGCTGGCCGCGAAAGACAACCCTAAAAGGTAACAATTCGTCATTAATTTTGTCTGGAACCAGACAAAGTGGTCCTTGTCAGATATCCGTTGTGTCGCATTGCAGAGGCGAAACATTCACGAAACTAGTGGATCCCGTGGACGACGGTGCACCAGACATTGCTGGCAGCATTTCTGGAGCACACGTACTCGGACACGCCGGTCGCTTTTTAGGGCGTTTCCGACGAATGTTGACGCGCGCGCCCCTTTCTTAGGTCCGGGAGAAACTGCGGGATGAGCCGTCTGTCCGCGGGGGGTCAATTGGTCGCTTTCAAGTGGGCAGCCGCGTCGCGTTCACCGGTGGCTTCGGAGTCATCGCGTCGATCGCCCGTCGCTCGTCCAGCGCCCCGAATTCGACTGTGGACACGTCGGTCGCGGACAGCGGGCGGGGGTGGGTTAGGCCCAGAACCGCCTAGAAACGATTTTGCCGGCCGATATTGTGGCCGAGGTCAGGGCGCTGCTTGATGTCGAATGAGTGCGTCGAACGGAACTCGCGTGGGCTGTGCCCGCATCGTCCGCCGGTTGATCATTCGCACGGAAAAAGCCTCCATCCAATCCCAGTATTCACGCCGAAGGCTCTTCGGAAACTCTGCCGTATCGAATGCGCGCCAAAGGCATTGAAGCCATATTTCTCGAGCCTTCTCGTCAATCGTAAACGGATAGTGACGCGCCCGCATGCACGCGTTTCCGTGAACCGGAGTGAATCGTGGGGGACCCCCGCACGCCTCGACGATATAATCTGCGACTTTTGCCACAAGTTCCTCGAACTGAGCGTCGGCCTCGGGGAACATCCTTCGGATGTCGCTGTGCCGGAGGTTATCGTGGTGTTTGCGGACGAGATCCCGCAAGCACTGCTCTCCGGCTATGTCGAAGATGCGACGGGATGGAAAGGGAACTGCCGGGAGCTCGAACTCCTGTACAGCCTGCACCCACAGCACGCTCTCGCCGACTTGAAGCGACCCGGTAGACCCGCTCCGACAGGACTGCCCTGCGCTCGGAAACGTGGTGTTGCCCGGCGGCGCGGCTGGCATCGCGCCAGCCCGTGCGTCGACGAGCTTGCGCATGTCACGGCACCTGATGTCGCCGCTTCGAAGCTCGTTCCACCAGTCTTTGAGCACCCAGAGGCGTGCGTCGAGCAGCGTTCCGATTCCATCGTTGAAAGCAAGCCAATTGTCAGTCATGCCACGTGGCACGGCCATGAGCACACGCCGATTGTTTGAAATGGCGCGCGCCAGCTCGTTGCGAAATCCTTCGCCCCGCGCTTCTTCTCTGCCAAAACGCGGAACGAAGATCAGCTCCGCGCCGGCCTCCGTCGCGGCATGGATCCGTTTGGCTGCCCGTTGCACCACGACGGGATCCAAGCGGCACTCCGTAGCGGTTGGACCCAGATTCTCACAAGGGGAGAATGCCTCGCCCGTGGCCACGTCGCGAAGCTGCATTGGTGTCTGTGGCCCGCAGCCGGGCTCGCTTCGCGGGAGCTGGACGAGGCCCCCCACCCGGACCCCGACCGTTGCGAGGTCTCGCGCAAAGGCGAAGAGGAGGTGATCCACCGCCACACCGACGTCGTGAACAACGGCCGCTACCCCACGCGGGTCCACCCAAGCTTCATCGTTCATTGCGCCCTCTGTCGACTTGAGGTCCATCCGAGGGACCCGCGCCATGGCGGTTCTCGTGACCCATGCTCAGCAAGCCACGCGCCACATCCGTCGCAACGCCGGTGCACGCGGGATTGAAGGGGCGCAGCCGTTGTACGATCACGCGCAAGGCTCATAAACACCTAAAAGGTAACCTTTGCGACAATGACGTTGTCGCCTTTCCGACCAGGGCTGAATCAGCAGGCAATTCGAAGGGAGTTCGGCCCATAGTCAGCGAATAATTGGGGTGTTTCATACCCTAAACTTTCGGGGCGCGATGCTCCTGTCATCCACCTTCATCCACCTGACGCAGACGTTGGATGGGAGAAGGGCCGCCGGTCGACTCACCTTCCCCATCCGTTGGTGACCCTGGGCGCAGCTCAACGGCCCGTATGTTGCACCGCCGATCTACCATGAATGCACTCCCTCAGGTTCAAGACAGCGCGGTATCGTGGTTTAGCGTGCGACGGGCGATCGAGGTTGCGGTCATGCTTGCCGCGGCCATCTTCGAGGTCGGAGGCGACGCCATGATACGCGCCGGAATGCGGGGATATGGCTGGCTTCTGGGGGGGCTGGGCGTCGTGACGCTCGGGGCTTACGGCGTTGTCGTCAACTTGCTTGCGATCGACTTCTCCAAGCTGCTGGCCACCTACGTCGCCTTTTTCGCAATCGTCAGCGTCGTGTTTGGACGCGTACTCTTCTCGGAGAGGGTTGCTGGTTCGACTTGGGCCGGCCTCGCGGTAATTCTTCTGGGAAGTGCGATCGTTCAGTTCGGATTGGGTAGTCGCTGACGCCGTCGCTCGTGCGGAAGTACTGCGACAAATCCGAACCGTCTCGGCGTCGAGCGATGGTGGCCCCCCTGCACGTTCGTGCGAGTATTATGAGACTCATGCGGCTCATCACTTGGTTGCTGAGTTTCGCCCTGGTCACGGGCGTCACGCGCGCGGATGCCAACGAAGTCCAGGTCGCCGTCGCCGCAAACTTCGCCGCGCCGTTTCAACGCATCGTCGCCGAATTCGAAAAGGAAACGAAACACCATGCGGTCGTCGTAGCCGGGGCGACCGGCGTGCTTTATGCGCAGATCCGCAACGGCGGTCCTTTCGAAGTGCTGCTCGCCGCCGACACAGCTACGCCAAGAAAGCTCGAGTCGGACGGACTCGCCGTCCGGGGAAGCCGTTTCACCTATGCCGTGGGCAAGCTCGTGCTCTGGAGCGCCAAGCCCGACTTCGTGGACAGCGGCGGGGAGGTGCTCCGGAAAGGGCATTTCCGGTACCTCGCGATCGCGAATCCACAGATTGCGCCCTACGGGGCGGCCGCGGTCGAAGTGATCGATGCACTGGGCCTCTCGGCTGTCCTCCGCCCCCAACTCCTGACTGGCGAGAGCATCGCGCAGGCGGCGCAGTTCGTCGCAACGGGCAACGCGGAGCTCGGATTCGTGGCTCTTTCGCAGGTCGCGGTTCCTGGCCAGCCAGTCATCGGCTCGTACTGGAGGGTGCCTCAAAGACTCTACTCGCCCATCCGGCAAGACGCGGCACTGCTCCAACGCGGCGCCAGTAGCCCAGCCGCCCTTGCGCTCGTTGCGTACTTGAAAGGCGCGAAAGCCCGAGATCTGATTCGAGCCTATGGGTATGATCTCGAGTAGACGCCGGTGCTGAGCGAAGCGGACACTGTGGCAGTGGGCCTAACGCTAAAGCTAGCGGCCGTCACCACCGCCGTCCTCGTGGCGACCGGTAAGCCCGTCGCCTGGTGGCTGGGCGACAAAGGGCCCGGATTGCTTCGACCATCGCGCGCTGGTCTCTACGAGGAGCTCCGCAATCTGCACTTCGGAATCCGCGAGCACGGGATGGGCGCGATTTGCAACGGAATGTCGGTGAGCGGCGGGATCATCCCGTTCCTTCCGTTGGTCCTGCCCTCCGCCGTCCTCGGCTTCTACTTGCTATTGTTGCTCGGCCCCCACGGCTTGCGCGGACGGCTCACGCAGGCGTTAGGCCTCGGGACGCTGCCGTTCACGTTCGGCGGGCTGGTGGTGGCTTCGTCGCTTTACTCCCTGCCGTTCGTCGTCCAACCGCCGCAGAACGCCTTCGAAGCGATTGGGCCGCGCCCGTTCGGAAGTCGCGGCCACGTTGGGCGCCGGACCGCGGGATCGCTTCTTCTCGGTAGCCGTCCCGCTCGCGCGGCCCGGATTCTTGGTGGCAATCGTGCTCGGGCTGGCCCACACGATTGGGGAGTTCGGCGTCGTGCTGATGATGGGCGGCAACATCCCGGCGCGGTCCGAGCACGTGCTTCTCCCCTTGCTCGTCGATGCCGAGGCCGATGAGATGGTCGCCCACGTGGACGCCCTCGATGATCACCGCGCAGATCGACAGCGTGCTCAGGTCACGTCCCATCATGTCCGTCAGCGTTTGCTCGGTCGCGATAACGAAGCGACGGCTCACAGCCCCACGCGATTCGATGCCCGTCGGCGTCGCGGGACTACGCCTCGACTTCGGCGCTCTTGCCTACGGGGACAATCGACAGGGTGGGCATTGCGTGGTCTCCTGAAAGGGGATTCTAAGGCTCGGCGTTGGGAGGATGCTGTAAGTGGGGCACCGAATCATGGGGCGGCAGCCGCCCCATGGGTCTGGCAGTTTGTTGGGCAAACCCGGGCACAGGCGCCGCAGCCAATGCACGCCCCCGAGTCGGCCATGGCCATCACTTTGCGCTCGATGTCGTCGTCCTCGTCATCGATTGCGACGAACTCGCCATCCTCATTGAGCCCCTTGAGTGTCATCACGTTGCGCCCGCAAACCTTGAAACAACGCCCGCATCCGATGCACGTCTCTCCGTCTATGCCGAGCAGGTATTGCGGTGTCCAAGGCCGGCCGTCTCGCGTTACGTCGCTCATTGAAGACTCCTTCGACTATGGCGATTTGCCGCGTCAATCGCGCGCGGCCTCCGGGTAGGCTTCGATGGTCATTAGGGCCGAGGTGACCGCGTCTTCGCCACGGTTGGCCAGTTCGTCCATGCTGGCGAATCCGAACCTGTGTATTTCACGTAACTCGGCATCGTGAACGATAAGTTTTCCGACAGTCAGAATCGTGCGCCCCAGGCCTTCGCGACCGATCGTCATGAGCGACGACGTCATCATTTTGCTGCGTTGCTCCACCAACAACCCGATAGCGCGGTAAAAGTGCTCGGCGCGATGAACCGTTTCGGGCTCTGGATCGCCACCGACTCGGATATCCGCGCGCACCCGATCCGTGACGACAAATGGTGCCACGAGATCCGCGTCGGACTTCCGATCCCATGCGCCGTAACTGTCCTCAGCGCGGATCAGGCCAACGAGGGTCTTCAGGAAAGGTTTCGCGAGCGGGGCATCTTCCCTGAGAGTCGAGACGGTCATATTCATGCTCATGTGAATTCCTCGAACTTGGATACGTCGCCGCCGCGGTGAAGTGCCGTGGCGGCGACCTAAGTCCCCTCAGCGTGTCAGCTGGCGGCCGCTGCGGCAGCAGCTGCGCGCGCCGCTTCCTTCGCCTGAAGTTCCTTGAGCTGCTGCTCTTCAGTCTTCATGATGCCGAAGTCGAGAAGCATCTGCTCCAGCTCCTCCATCGTGATTGGGGTCGGAATGGCGCCCTGACCAGAGTTCGCATGGATCTTGTTCGCAAGGGCGCGGTACTCGTCGGCTTGCTTCGAGTTGGGGGCGTATTCGAGCACCGTCATCCGACGGAGCTCGGCGTGCTGAACGCCGTTATCGCGCGGGATGAAGTGTATCAGCTTGCTATTCAGCCGCTTGGCCAAAGCGTCGGCTAGGTCGTATTCACGATCCGTTTGGCGCTCGTTGCACACGAGCCCGCCGAGGCGAACACCACCCGAGTTGGCGTACTTCAAAATGCCCTTGGCGATGTTGTTGGCCGCGTAAAGCGCCATCATTTCGCCGGACATGACGATGTAAATCTCTTGTGCCTTATTCTCGCGGATCGGCATTGCGAACCCGCCGCAGACGACGTCCCCAAGAACGTCATAGGAGACGTAATCGACGTCGTCGTACGCGCCGTTTTCCTCGAGGAAGTTGATCGATGTGATGACGCCACGGCCGGCGCACCCCACCCCGGGCTCCGGGCCGCCTGACTCGACGCATTTAATACCCTTGTATCCGATCTTGAGCACATCATCGAGTTCGAGGTCTTCGACCGTGCCGGCCGCGGCCGCGAGGCTCAGAACAGTGTCCTGAGCTTTTGCGTGAAGAATGAGGCGGGTCGAGTCAGCCTTGGGGTCGCAGCCGACGATCAGGATCCTTTGACCCAGCTCGACAAGCGCGGCGAGTGTGTTCTGAGAGGTCGTAGACTTACCGATCCCGCCTTTGCCATAAAATGCGATCTGACGGAGCTTGCTCATTGGTTTTCTTACCTATTTGGACGTTGGTGGTTCGACTCGTTCGTGTCGGGGCTGAGCACGGTGCGTGCCATAGCCCTGGTGGCGCCAAAGGCGCCCGAATCAAGGCAGTTTGCCGCGCCGTCCCGTGAAAGGAGCAAAAGCGCAAATCGGCGGGTGTTCTGAGTTCTACAAAGGCGACAAGGCCGGAAGGGATATCGAAAGCGGACGCGCTGCGCCTGTAACAAAGCCAACACGGCGGCCGGCGGGCGCTCGTCGAACCCCTGGACGCGCCAACGCCCGGTTCGACATTCGCATAGCGTCGCGTTCGGTCGATCATCGCTCCCCGGAGGCTCGCGGCATGGCAGCCTTGGTGAACTTCCCCCGGTCGTCCGGATGCTCGTTCTCATAGGCCTCAAGGCTCTCGCGCATGATCTCCACGTCGATCGTGCCCTCGCGGATCACGCGTGCTTGGCAGGCGAGGCGTGAGGTTCCCCGAACGTCGAACGCCTTCTCGATGATGTCGGCTTCGTCGACCGACTGAGCGCTGAGAAAGGCTCCGCCAGCGGTAACGTGCACGTGGCATGTCGAGCATGCGCAGACCCCACCACAGGCGCTGCCCAGAGGGACATTTGCCTTGGCGGCTGCGTCGAGGACGGACTGACCTTGGCGGACATTCACCTCCCCGAAACCTTTGAAGCGAAGGGTGGCCATCATCCCACCGGTTCGGAGTGCGCCCCATGCGCCGACTCGATTCCCTTGGCGTGCCTCACGGTTCGCTCGATCTCGTCGACGCGCTGCCCGCCGATCGCCAGGGCCATGGCTCGATTCATCCGTCGGGCCGCGAATGCCTTCGTGGCATCGTCCAGCGCCTCAATCGCAGCAACGATGCGTGCGGGCTTCTCGCCGCGAGCAGCATCCTCGAGCCGATCGCACGCGACCTCGATCTTCGATGCCTCGGCGGCATCGAGTAGATCGGGATCCGCGCTGAGGGCACGCTGGGTCGCCGTAAGTATGCGCCCGGCCTCCACGCGGCTCTCGGCGAGGCGCCTCCCGTTGAGGTCCTCTTCTCCGTGATCGAGTGCTTCCAAGAGCATCCTCTCGACGGTGGCATCATCCAAGCCGTAGCTTGGTTTCACAGTTACCTTCTGCTCGATTCCGGTCGTTGTCTCCTTGGCGCTCACCGTGAGTAGGCCGTCTGCGTCGAGCGCGAAGGTGACCTCGAGACGAGCCAACCCCGCGGCCAGCGGCGGAATGCCCCTGAGTGTGAAGCGTGCGAGGCTGCGGGTGTCCGCAACGAGCTCGCGCTCACCCTGGAGAACATGGATCTCGAAGCCGGTCTGGTTGTCCTCCTGGGTCGTGTAAGTGGCACGCGCGGAGCACGGCACCGTCGAATTCCGGGGAAGAATTTTGTCTACAACACCGCCCCCCACTTCAAGTCCGAGGGACAGCGGAGTGACATCGAGCAAGAGAACGTCATCGCGGCGCCCCGCATTGGCCAGCAGGTCGGCTTGCACGGCCGCGCCGAGCGCTACGACCTGATCGGGATCGATATCGCCGAGCGGTTCATGCTGGAAGATCTCCGCGACGTAGCGGCGCACCGCGGGGACCCGTGTCGAGCCGCCCACCAGAATGACTCCGTCGAGGTCGCCGGGTTCGAGTCCGGCGTCTTTCAGCGCCCGCCGGCACGCGACTTTGGTGCGCTCTAGAAGAGGGCGAATCAGCTCGTCGAAGCGCGCGCGCGTCAGGGTCGTCGGGGTTCGGCCGGGGAAACCCACACACGTCTCGGTCTTGAGCGTGAGCTCGTGCTTGGCCCTACGCGCTTCGTCGAGGACCCAGCGAATAAGCTCCGGGCTCCGCTCGTGGCCTACCCCGAGGCGACCAAAGAGGTCGTGCGCGATGATCCGGTCCATGTCATCGCCGCCAAGCTGACTGTCGCCGCCCGTCGACCGAACTTGAAAGATGCCGTCGTCGAGTACCAGGATCGTCACGTCGAAGGTCCCGCCGCCCAGGTCGTACACTGCGAACGTCCCCCGTTTGTTCCTCTCGAGGCCGTACGCTAGTGCAGCCGCAGTAGGTTCGTTGAGAAGGCGGAGCACTTCGAGACCTGCGAGGCGCGCGGCGTCCTTGGTGGCTTGTCGCTGCGCGTCGTCGAAGTAGGCGGGGACCGTAATCACCGCTCCGCGCACCTGACCAACTTTGGCCTCGGCCTGGAGCCTGAGCGCTCGCAGGATCTCTGCGCTCACCTCCACGGGGGTCACGACACGGTTGCCCGCCACACGAAAGCGAACGACGTTCGGTTGATCCGGCTCGGGCGCGACGTATTCGTAGGGGGCGAGCCGCGCCGTCTCCGCATCGTCTGCCCCGCGTCCCATCACTCGCTTCACGCTCGCAATCGTGTCCCGGGGGCGCTTCGTCGCCGCCTCCGCCGCGCGCCGACCGACGATCACCTCGCCATCGGCCGTGTACGCGACGACGCTCGGAAGCAACGCCTCCAGGTTGCAGTCGGTGATCGCCACAGGCCGCTCGTTGGCGATATATGCCACTAGCGAGTTGGTGGTCCCCAGATCGATGCCAATCGCACGCGCCCCAGCCTTTGGGTCGAATATCTCGAGGAGGCTCATGCCGCCATCTCGTCTTCGAGGCTGCTCACCTCGTCGAGGAATCTTCGATAGAACCGTAGTTCACCGAGTTTGCTGACGGTTGCCTCCGACGGGCCACGGGCGAATCCCACCGCCAGATCCTCTTCCGCCTCTGCTGCGCGGGCGCGGATGGACCGGCCCAGCGCTCGTACCGCAGCGACATCGTGGGCTCTTCCGGCGTCCGCAAGAGCCTCGCGCAGCTCAAGCATCTCCATCAGAAACTCCGGCCCGAGCTTCGGCCCCGAGGACTCGACGAGCGCATATCCGCTGAGAGAGAGCAGCGCCTCGGCGCGGCGCACCGGATCACGAACGATTCGCCACGCTTCGTTGACGCTCATGGCTCGTGCGAGGGCTTCGCGCCGTTCGCTGGTACCCGTATGGATGTGGCGGTCGGGGTGCACCGCCTTCGAGAGCCGGCGATGGATCCTCTCGAGGACTTCGAGGTCGACATCAAAGTTGGGGGCGATGCCCAGTGTTTCGAACGGATCCATCGTGTGTGCTCCCGTTAGGCGTCAGACAGTGAACGACGTGCCGCAGCCGCAGCTGCTCTTCTGGTTGGGGTTGACGAACTTGAACCCCTGGTGCATCAACGTCTGCTCCCACTCGAGCACCGACCCGTTCAGGTAGAGGAGGCTCTTCGGGTCGACCACTACGCGTACCTTGCTACCGTCACTTGCTACGCAGTCGACAACATGATCGCGCTCGTGCGGGGGACCGTCGTGATACTCGATGACGTACGAGAAGCCGGAGCATCCCCCGCCCCGGATACCTACCCGCAAGCTCGAGTCGGGTGTTCCTCTCCTCTGTATCTGCCGGGCAATTACGTCGACTGCCCGCGTCGCGACGGAGATGCTCGGCGCCTTTGCGACGGCTTCGAAAGAAAGTGCTTCCATGGCTATTCCCCAGCGCCGGCGACGGGAAGTAGCCCTCGATGCTCGGCCTGCTTCTTTCGGTAATCAGCGATTGCGCTCTTGATCGCGTCCTCGGCGAGGACCGAACAGTGGATCTTGACCGGGGGCAGGTTGAGCTCGTCGACAATGTGCGAGTTCTTGATTGTCGACGCCTCGTCGATTGTTTTCCCTTTGATCCACTCCGTAGCAAGCGAGGAGCTAGCGATTGCCGAGCCGCATCCGAATGTTTTGAACTTGGCGTCTTCGATTACGCCCCGGTCATTCACCTTGATCTGTAGACGCATTACGTCGCCGCACGCAGGGGCGCCGACGAGCCCCGTCCCGACGGCGGGGTCCTCTTTGTCGAGAGTGCCTGCGTTTCTCGGATTCTCGCAGTGCTCGATGACTTTGTCGCTATATGACATGACGAAACCCTTCCGAATATTTTGCTGAGGATTTGACTACAGAGCACTCAGTGAGCAGCCCACTGCACGCTGTTGAGATCGATTCCGTCCTTGTGCATTTCGTAGAGAGGAGATAGATCGCGAAGCCGTGACACCTTCTCGACGACTAGGTCGGCTACGTAGTCGACCTCCTCTTCCGTATTGAATCGGCCGAGGCCGAAGCGGATGCTCGAGTGCGCGAGCTCGTCCCCTACGCCGAGGGCGCGAAGCACGTAGCTGGGCTCGAGGCTGGAGGAAGTGCACGCCGATCCTGAGCTCACGGCGACGTCCTTGATCGCCATCATCAGGCCCTCGCCTTCGACGAAGTTGAAGCTCATGTTTAGGTTGCCCGGCAACCGGTGCTCGAGCGATCCGTTTACGTAGACCTCGTCCAGTCGATCCGACAATCGACCGTGGAGACGGTCTCGCAAAGTCCGCAGCCGCACCGATTCGGCCTTTCCCTCCTGCACGAGAATCTCGCACGCCCTGCCGAAGCCCACGATGAGGGGTACAGCGAGCGTCCCGGAGCGCATCCCTCTTTCGTGCCCGCCGCCGTCCATCTCGGCGACGATGCGCACGCGGGGCCTTGCGCGCCGAACGTAAAGCGCCCCGACCCCCTTTGGGCCATAGACTTTGTGCGCCGAAAGCGAAGCGAGATCGATGTTCATCTTTTCGACGTCGAACTCGATTTTTCCGATCCCTTGCACGGCGTCTGTATGAAGGAGGACGCCGCGCGCTCGTGTGGTCTGTCCGATCTCCTCGAGCGGTTGAACCGTCCCGATCTCGTTATTTGCGAGCATCACGCTCACCAGGATCGTCTTCGGCGTGATCGCATGCTTCACATCGTCTGGGTCCACACGGCCATCTCGACCAACCCCGAGATAGGTGACCTCGTACCCCCTCTTCTCTAGGCGCTTGCAGGTGTCCAAAACGGCCTTGTGCTCAATCACCGTCGTAATGATGTGGTTGCCTTTGTCTCTATGAAACTCGGCGACACCCTTAATGGCGAGGTTGTCGCTCTCAGTAGCCCCACTCGTCAGCACGATCTCCTTGCGATCGTGGCTACCGATGACCCGCGCAATCCGTTGGCGAGCGGTGTCAATGGCCTCTTCCGCTTCCCATCCGAACTTGTGGCTTTTGCTTGCCGCGTTTCCGAATTTGGTGGAAAAGTAGGGCAGCATCTCGGCGAGGACACGCGGGTCGACCGGCGTCGTTGAGTGATTGTCCATGAAAATAGGGAGTTGAAGAGCCATCAGAACTTCCCTCGAGTGGAGGTCAATACGGCAGGCAGATGGGTTGCTGTGGGTTCGCGGATTCAGTGCGCGCGGCACCCCAGGACGAGGTCGGGCACGCGAAACTCCTTGCTGTGCAGGCCGCACCGAGTGCACTCACTGAGCGCCCGATGCGGCTCGCAGACGTCGCACGTATCGAGGTAAGCGATGCTTCCTTCGAGCTCGCATCGGAGAGCGTCGAGGCGTCGCACCTGCGCGAGTGTATCGGCGAGCTTGCAAGCGTAGATCGCTCGAATGTGTTTCATGGCGGTGGGCGCGCTCTCGACGCGCTCCAGGTCGCGGACGATGGCCTGTATGTCTCCGAGACTGAAGCCCATCTCCTGGAGCTTGTTGATCCACTGGATTCGCACTCGGGCCTCTTGCGAATAGAGGCGGAAGCCGCCCTTCGATTCGAGCTCCCGGAGTCAGAAGTCCGAGTTCTTCGTACAGGTGAAGAGTCCGCACCGTCTTGCCGGTCTGGCGCGCGAGATCGCCCACTCGTAAGAGTGAGCGCGTGATTCGTCGCTCGGCCGCGTCGCCCTCGGTCCCGCCGAGTTCGTTGTCCGTGCTAGCCGGGGGGAGGAGGTGACGTTGTCGCATTTCGAACAAATCCGACGGTGCTGTCTTGCGTTCGGGTGAGGGTTTGCCGGGGTGCATCGACCGCGGTTGCCGTGTCGTCTTTCCTACGCGGCCCGGCCTACGGGGCGGTCTTGCTGCAAACGTTAGGCCGTCCATCGCCGTGCAGCCAAAGCAAGTCTGAGAGTTGCGCGTATAGTTCGGACGCGCCGGATACTGCGCGTCTCGTGTCGGACATTCGCGACAGCAAAGGGTCGAAAAGTTGTTCGACACCGCACAGAGATGTGCTGGACGACAGCGCGAGTCGTTGGGCGTGGCGTAGCCGGCGGACTCTCGCGCCCGGAAGACTCGACGCTTCGGCTGGTACGACGATTGCTCAACTTTTGAAACTTCCACTCACCCTAGGGATACCGAACATGGCCCAGCTGATCTCGCTCGAAAGCCTCCAGAAACCGTTATCCAGCGCGGAAATGCAGGCGCGGACGAAGGCCGCTGCGCCGACCATAGCGCTCAGCGCCCTGACAGGCCCGGTCAGTTCGGAGGAAATGCGGAAGGCGCTTTCTTCCAAGTCCGGCTGTGAGTCGACGTCCAGTTGCGGCACGTCCGACACGAAGAACGACATGGATGCGGAAATTTGGGAGAAGGTGAAGGACCATCCCTGCTACTCGGAGGAAGCCCACCACTACTTCGCCCGGATGCACGTGGCGGTCGCTCCCGCGTGCAACATTCAATGCAACTACTGCAACCGCAAGTACGACTGCGCCAATGAGAGCCGGCCCGGCGTCGTGTCCGAGAAGCTCACCCCCGACCAGGCCATGCGCAAGGTCATCGCAGTGGCCAGCGAAGTCCCCCAGTTGTCCGTCCTGGGAATCGCTGGTCCAGGCGACGCTTGCTACGACTTCAAGAAGGCGAAGGCCACCTTCGAAAAGGTGGTCAAGCACATTCCGGACATCAAGCTGTGTATCTCGACGAATGGCCTCGCCCTGCCCGACCACGTGGACGAAATAGCGAAGATGAACATCGACCACGTGACGTTGACGATCAACATGGTCGACCCGGAGGTGGGATTGAGGATCTACCCATGGATCTTCTACAAGAACAAGCGCTGGACCGGCCTCGAAGCGACGAAGATCTTACACGAACGCCAGATGCAGGGCCTCGAGATGCTGACCGAGCGAAAGATTCTATGCAAGGTCAACTCCGTGATGATTCCAGGGGTTAACGACGACCACCTCGTCGAGGTCAATCATGTGGTCAAGAAGAAGGGCGCGTTCCTGCACAACATCATGCCGCTGATTTCAGCGCCCGAACATGGGACGTACTTCGGCCTTAACGGCCAGCGGGGTCCGCGTGCCATGGAGCTAAAGGCGCTTCAGGACAAGCTTTCGAACGGGACGAAACTGATGCGTCACTGCCGGCAGTGCCGGGCCGATGCGGTTGGATTGTTGGGTGAGGACCGTGGTCAAGAATTCACGATGGATCAGGTTCCGGAGGAGGTCTCTTACGATCCGAACAAGCGCGAGAAGTATCGAGAGCTCGTAGCGAAGGAGCGGGGCGAGCACGTCGCCACGCGCGAGGCCGCCGGCAAGCAGCTCGCCGGGCTCGCGACCGGAACGTCCGTCCTCGTGGCCATCGCCACGAAGGGCAACGGTCGCATCAACCAGCACTTCGGCCATGCCAAGGAGTTCCAGGTGTACGAAGTGTCGCCCAAGGGGGTCGAGTTCATTGGGCACCGCAAGGTCGACGAGTACTGCAAGGGCGGCTGGGGCGAAGATGCGGCCCTGGAGGGCGTGATCTTTGCGCTCGAGGGAGTCACCGTGGTCCTGTGTGCAAAGATCGGAGACTGCCCGAGAGAGAGCTTGAACGCCGCCGGCGTCCAGGCGACCGACACGTATGCCCACGAATGGATCGAAGCGGGAATCGTCGCTTGGTACGGGGCAACGTACGGCACGGCCCCAGCGTTCCGGGGCCCGACGGTAGCACTTTCTGCTGCAGCCACTGCATGACGAAGTTCTCGATTGTTTGAAAGGAGTCGGGGGGAAACGCCCTGTCGAGAGGGCAAAGAAGCGGAGCCGTACAAAGGCGACAATTGGCGGAAGCCGACCGTATCCGCCGAAGAGCCAACCCCCCCCGTGAATGAAAACTAGAGTGCGAGCAGACGTGTGGCATCGGCACGTCCGTTGCGAATGCCAAGAAGAAAGGAAGGTGTCTCATGTCATACAAGATCGTTGCTTCTCAGTGCACTGTTTGTGGCGCGTGTGAATTCGAGTGTCCAAACGCCGCCATTTCGCTCAAAAACGAGATGTACGTCATCGATCCAAAGAAGTGCACCGAATGCGAAGGTCACTTCGAGACGGCCCAGTGCGCCGCCGTGTGTCCCGTCCCGGATACTTGCGTCCCTATCCCGGCTTAGTGGAATGGAGACGAAGAAGCGCGCAACGACGCGCTGCGAGTCGGCATGTTCGCGGGAGAGGATCCAAAACGCCGGCGCTATGAAGCGTGCGCATGCGCAGTGATTCTGCTGCGCCGGGGAGAGTGACAATCAGCCCGCGATGATTCCGCCGTTCGCTACACAGGTTCTTGCTCAAGACCGTTCAGACGAAGACCGGGTCCGCCACTACCACGAGCGAACCAAGCATCGCCCGGATCGCTTCGCGCCGGGACCCGAAACCCTCGACTGGGAATGCCAGCCCGCGCCCTTTCGCCGTTTCGAGGGGTCTCCGGAAGTCCTGCTCCCGCTTGGGTCAGCACCGGATCCAGGGGGAGGCTTGTCGCTGGCCGCGCTTGCTGCCCTCCTCAGGCTGTCGTTTTCGATAACCGCGTGGAAGTCGCAGGGACCGGACCGCTGGGCGGTGCGTGCCACTCCCTCCAGCGGCAACCTCCACCCAGTCGAAGCGTACGTCATTGCCAAAGGCCTCGCGGGGCTCGAGCCCGGTGTGCATCACTACCGGCCCGATGACCACGCGCTCGAGCTCCGGGCGCGTTTCGCAGTGAGCCCGGGTGGCCGGGCGACCCCCGCCCTTTGGGTGGCGCTCACGACAATCGGCTGGCGTGAGGTCTGGAAGTATGGCGAGCGCGGGTTCCGCTACTGCCAGCTCGACGTCGGCCACGCGATAGCTGCCCTGGGGTACGCCGCAATGGAGCTTGGGTGGGTGGCTCGGGAGGAGCCGCAAGTCGCCAGTCGCACCTTGGGACGCGCACTCGGTCTCGATCGCGTCGATGACTTCCCCGGGGGGCGCTGGGCCAGCCTGGAGCGCGAAGAAGCCGAGACGCTGGTCGCGATCGAAGTCCATCCCGGTGCCGTTGCGCGGGTCGAGCCCGGGGAGCTCGAGACCGCTGCCGGCGACGCCACTTGGCACGGAACCGGGTCCCGGATTGATCCACACCCGATGTACGAGTGGCCGGTGATCGCTGACGTGACCAGGGCCACTCAGTCGGCGTTTCTGCCGCGCCGCACATCCGCTTCGGTATCGATGAACACCCCCACGCCAGCGCGTCACGACCGTGGCGCCGGGTGTGTACGTGAGCTCCGAGGAGCCGGCGGTGGCTCCCTGTCTCGCGGCGCGATTGGGGGACCGCCTCGCCGGGCCGTTGTTCTGCAGCGGTCAGCAGAAGGTGGGGCTTCGCCGTCTGGCACACGTTGAACCGGGGGCATTAGCCCGACTCGCCCGTGGCCTCCATTGCAATCAGAGCATCGCAGCTCAGGCATGCCTTTCGCTCGGGATGCTCGCCTCGTTCGATGCTCCCCTCGCCGAAGACCCTGCGAACTACCGAAGGCTGCACAGGCAGGCGGGCCTACTCGGGCAAATCCTGTACATCGAGGCCGAGAGAAGAGGGCTGAGAGGTACGGGCATCGGCTGCTTCTTCGACGACGCGGTCCACGAGGTCGCAAGGGTGACGGATACCGAGTTTCAATCGCTCTATCACTTCGTCGTTGGAAAAGCGGTTGCCGATCCTCATCTCGAGTCGGCTCCGCCTTACCCCGACCGGAATCTCCGGCTCACCCGGGAGCGTTGACGATGGCTTCCGCGGTTCGAAGAAATGCTTTGGCGAGCTGCTCTCGGAGGTGGCCGTCGGAAACGACCTCGTCGAGAGCGCTGAGCATGCATGCCATCCAGGCGTCACGCTCGCCCGGCCCGATCCGAAAGCGAGCATGCCGGGCTCGTAGCCGGGGGTGTCCACGGCGAGCGCTGTACTCTTTCGGTCCACCGAGCCACTCGGTGAGGTAGATGACGAACAGGGCCTTTATGCTCGTCAGGTCATCGTCGTGCAAGGCACGAATCCCCGCAGCCTGCGGCAAGCGGTCCATTCGGTCGTAAAATGCATCGACCAGGCGCACGACCACAGGCTCGCCGCCGATTTGCTCATAGTGAGGATTTTCCGACTCCGGGCCATTCATTGCTGCGTTCCCTCAGGCGGCCCGCGCCGCCTCAGCGCGGCAAGGCGCAGTCGTGAGGCGATGCGAACTTCCTCCTCGACATCGGCTGTGAGTTGCGACGCAAGGGCCTCACCGGCGCGATGAGCCACCTCCCAGCGAACCTCCCATGCCTCGTCCTTCGCCAGGCGCGCGAGCAGGGCCGTAGTCGCGCGCTCCGCCACCGCGCGACGCACCACAAGGCTCTCGTCATCTGCAAGCTGCCCGAGCGAGGCGGGCTCCAGCCGATGCGCAACCTCCAACCTCACCTGAGGGTCCGGATCGTGGACCAGACGCGAGAGCCACTTGAGCGGCAGTCGCCGCGCAACCCAGGTGCGGACGCCGTAATCTTCGTCGTCGCAGAGACTGACCAAGAGTTGTGGAGGGAGGCGCTGCGCGATGCGAATTCGAACCTCGCGGTGAGGGTCCTTTGCCATTTGGGCGACGAGTCGCAGCGGCAATCGGAGAGCCACGGAAGCTCGCACAGTCTCGTCCACATCGCTCGTCAGCACGGCAAGCCGGAACACGCTCGCCCTGCGCGCAGCAATCGCTCGAACCTCGAAGTAGGGGTGGTTGAGCCACTCATCAGCCACTTCCGGATTCCAGCGAAAGAAGCGATCCACGCGCAGCGCATAGCGATCCTGAACGCACGCGTGCCCGAGCTCGCACGGATATCGATCGCGCTTTTCCGCGTGCTTGCATTGAGCACAATCGATCGGCTCCCCCTTCCAGTCGACGGTCTCAGGCGCTTCGTCGCGCGTGCCTTGTGCAGGCAGACGACCGGGCGCACGCTCAGATCCTCTCGGCGCCATCTCCTGCGTTAGCTCCGCAATGTGAGCGACGACAACGGAAACACCGCTGGTCGCGCGCTGTCCCCGCACGATGCGGGGGCATCCAGAGTCAAAAATGTGAGGCCGGTCTGTGTCGCCGAGTCGACGAAGTCGATGGTCGCACCGACGAGGAGCTTCGCGCTCTGCGCGGACAGGTAAACTCTCAACCCATTTACGTTGACGGTCTGATCCCCGGGCTTCGCCGCTTCCTCGATGCTGAATTCGGAGCTGAGTCCCGAGCAACCTCCGGGGCTTACGACGAGCCGGAAGCCCCCACCGCTGCCTCCGAACCGGGTCATGCGCCGCATGAACTTTTCCGCCGCCTCGCTGATGATCACCGAGCCACCTTCAAACGTAACTTTGCTAGCCGACATTCGAATTCTCCTAGATACCTGAACCTGGGGAAAGACGCTCCAGCGCCGAAGCGAGAGGAAAGCGTAGGAGAGACATCTTCTGTGTCTCGATGAATCGACGCTCGTTGCTCGTCAGCGCTTCCGGCTCGGACAGAACATAATGAGGCCCGGCTGAGCGTTTGGAAAGCTGCCGCGCATAATTCCGAAGCATTTGGTCATCGAACCGGCAGCCTATGAACACGAACCCGAGCGCCGTTCGCCGCTCTTTGATCACGGGTGGGATTGGCGTCTGAATGTCGATCTCGGTAAGGACTTCGACATAGTCAGAGTCGGCGATGAGGAAGTTCTTATCGGGAATGATCGATCCGTGCGGCTTGTAGAGAACCGTCCTCCACCCCGACGCAACCTCTGTATTGGCCGGGCGCCCGGCCGCGTCGTAGGTTCTCCACCACCGGTCTTCGCCGATCGCCGCTCGCGTTATCCCCTGTACCTCACCCCAATCGCTTCGGGCGGCGAGGGCGGCGCGCATCGCGCCGTCGTACCAGGTGTCGACGATGAGAGGCAGCGGGAGGCCTGCCAAGTAGCGGTGGAACGGCAGAGCGGGAGCGGGCGCCGCGAACGCCTCGGCCATCATCGCGATGAGAGTGCTCCGGTGCTGCCGGCTCTCGATGAATTGCGCAGCGGCCCACGCGTTTCGCTTTCCCCACCTGGGAAGGGCCACTTTGCGGCCGAAGAACTCTGCAAGCGCCGCCGGACTCGAAGGCACCGGGGCACCGCCCAGCGCCGTCAGACCCGGTCCGAGGTAGGGCGCCAGGACGCCGCGCTTCAAGCCGCCGCGAACTCTGTCGAACCACCCGTCCGCGTTGACCTCCGGTTCGGGGGTGAAAATCGCTGGCGATACGGTCATCTTAGGTCTCCGTTTCCCCCGGTTCGCCGCCGCGCCGCTTGGCGTTCACAGTGATTGGCAGCCGCGTGTCTGCTGCCATGACCGGCAAGTCGAGCATCCAGCCGTTCTTGAGTCGGACCCAGCCGCCCCACAGGCTCTCATGCTCGACTGCCACGATCGGCTCTTCGAGGTCCTTCTTCGGAACGTATGCCGAGAGCCCCGCGGCCCCACGACGGATGAGTACTTTCATTGGGGCTCGAACTCCTCGATGCGGTGGGCCGCCTTCGGCCGCCTAATCATCTCGCCGTTCGCATCCAGCTCAGCGAGTTCGCGCCCACGCATACCGACGATTATTCCGGTCTCTATGAACTCCACCGCGTAGATGTAATAGCGCTGGAGGAACGTTCCAATATCGCGCACGTAGCCAAGATCACCCTTGCGCACGAGGACTTCGCCCACGTCTCTCCCGGCGAACGTACCGTCATTTTTCACATACTTGGTGGATCGGACCTTCGTTCCTGGCTTGAACTGTGGCTCGCCCCGGGTCTCCACTTCTTCTTCGCGACCGAGTCCCATCGTTCACGCTCCTCGCCATCGAGCCCGACCAGCACCATGCAGTTGAGCAAGTCGCATACCAAGGCCGTTACTCGCGATTTCCAACCGATTCGAATGTGCACATGCGCAAATTGTCGCCTTGTCGACATTTGCGTGTGGGATACCCCACAAGACGACAGTCAATCCTCCTCGTCGAGAAAACCCATCGACCGGGAGGCTGTTGCAGCCAAGACCTTGCGGAGCCAAGGCGGTGGATCCTCAGCCATAAACCCTTTCACGCGCGCCAGCACGGAATCGATCGATTCTGGCTCAGCAACTTTGATGGGATGAATCCTTGCCGCCAGGATCTTGGCGGCCACAGGGCCCCCGACCGCAAGGACGAATACAATTTGGCAACCCGCGAGCGCTCGAATTTTTCGGCCGTTCCTGTCCTCGCTCTCAACCTTATGATCGCCCGACTCGTCAGACACCTGCGTGATCTCGATTGCGTGCACGAACTCGTGGCTCGCTGGCGTCACGTCGTAGACCATGAATTTTTCGGCTGACCCAAAGTGGGCGTTTAGCGATTTGCCGTCACGGCTCGCAATGGCGATCCGAAGCCGATGTGTCTCCGCCTTCATCGCAGACGCGGGTGGGGCAAGCTGTGCGTCATCCAGCATGGGATTCTGCGCTCTCTCGAGGGCTCGGATGCCGCGTGTCTTCGACGATCGGCTCGGCAGGAATGGCGTCGACGAAATCCTCGGGGTGGTGCTCGTGCATTTGCGCCAAGAACGAATTTGCGAACTCGTAGATGAGCTGACGGGTCCCCCCATAACCCAACGTGCACCGGTGCTGGACCCCAAGTCGATCGAAGATCGGAAAGCCGACCCGGTAGAGTGGCACCTTCAATCGGTCGGCCGCCTGTCGCCCGTGAGCATGCGTGACGAGGAGATCGACATTGGCGGCGGCGGCGGCCTCCTCTAAGTCGGCGAGATCTCCGACGAGGACGTCGCAAGACAGCTGGGTTAGGAGCGGTGATGCATCGGTCGAGGCCACCGCAACAGGGACTTCGGCGCCCATCCGGGTGAAGAGCGAGGCGTAAGTGAAAAGGAGGTCCGGGTCGGCCCCGATCGCAATGCGCTTGCCGCCGAAGTGAAAGTGAGCATCCAAGATCGCGTCGACGAGCTGGCTGCGGGCCCGGCGCAGGCGGGCTGGCACCGGCCTACCAGAGAGGTCGGACAGCAGCGCAATCAGCCGGTCGGATGGCTCGAGCCCGGTGAGTGTCGGTAACACGGTGGCGGGTATGCCGGTGCGTGCGGAGAGCGTGGCCGATGGCCCGCGCATATGCTCTCCGATCGCGACGGTGTGGATGGCGTCGCCCATTCGCGCGATGTCAGCGAGGCGCGCCCCGCCCATGCTTGTGCCGATATACGAGTCGGGAACGTGGCCGTCGAGTGATCCAGATACGTCCGGAAGGAACATTGGCGCGAGCCCAAACGCGCGGACGATGTCGCCGAGCTCGTCGATATCTCCGGGCGTCTGGTGGACACCAGGCAGAATGTTCACCCGTGGGATCGTCGGGCCGGTTCGCCCCGATGGCGCAGACTCGACGACGGCCTCCACGATCGCCGTCGTGGCTTTGGCCCAGCCATCTTCGAGCGCACCCTTGAAGTCGGGCGTCGACGCGAAAACGACAATGGTCCCCTCGAGCTCCTGCGCGCGCTTGCGGCGGATCGCAGCGAGCTCGCCTGCGATGTCTTCCCCTCGGGTCTCTACGAGCGCCGTGGATGCAATCCCGATGAATGCCGGCTTCATCCGCGTCTTCAGCACCATGACGGCTTCTTCGAGGTTCTCGGCGCCACCGAGGACGGTGGCCGCTTCGTCCATCGCGGTCGTTTGGAGCGGAATCGCTTCTTTGAAGTGTCGGACGGACAGAACTAGCGCGAACGATGTGCATCCCTGCGAGCCGTGGAGGAGCGGAACGGCGCCTTCGACACCGAGAAACGCGAGCGCGGCCCCGAGGGGCGTCGACGATTTCAGCGGATTGACCGCGCACGACTTCTTGGACTGCGTTACTCGACCCATCGCCTCAGGCCGTGGCCTCCGTGAGCATTGGCACCACCGAAACTGCCCGCGCGGCGGGCGCTTCCCAGGGCGCCGGCTTCCTAACGTCCGCCCAAATTGGGCTATTTATCTCGAGGTCTAGCTGACGCACAAGCTCGACCATGCCATCATATCCTGCGAACGCGTGATGACGTTCCTGGTTGATATCAAGCCACGGCATCTTGGCCTTGAGGGCCACGAATTGGGTACGTCCGCCGGAGAGGAGGATGTCGGCCTCGCCCCGTTTCAACTGTGCATACAATTCGCGCGGGGGGATCGAATCCACCATGTGAGGATCACCCTTCATGATCTCCTTGATGCGCTCCTTGTCCTCCGCCGTCGACTTGCGGACGGACGTTCCGACGACGACCATCCCCATTTCCTGCAGCGCGGAGACGACGGACCACGACTTCACGCCGCCCGTATAGAGAAGCACCCGCTTTCCTTCGAGCCGCGCTTTGAACGGCTCGATCCGGGTCCACGCGCGTCCCTCCTCCGCCGAAATCAGGGACTCGGTCCTCGCCAAGAGCTCCGCCGGCGCGCCCTGCTCGACGAGCATCTTCGCCGTGGTGCGTAGCGCGGTCGACGTGTCCTCGATTCCGTAAAACGAGCCTTCAAAGTAGGGGATCCCGTAGCGTTCCTCCATCTTCCGAGCCACGTTAATGAGTGCTGTCGAGCACACCATCATATTGACACTGGCTCGATGGGCAGCCGCCACATCCTTGAAGCGGGCATCCCCCGTGATGCACGCGCGTACGCGAATCCCTAGCTTTTCGAAGAGCGGCCGAACTTGCCAGAGCTCGCCCGACAGATTGTACTCGCCGAGGATATTGATATCCATCGGCGTCACGTCGCTGGGCTCCACCGTACCGATGACGTGGTCGAGAAGGGCTTCACCCCCGAGCTTGTTGCCCAGGTTTTTCGAGCCGACGAAACCCGGGGCGTTTATGGGCACACACGGGGTGCCGAGCTTTCCGGTCGCGTGCCGGCACACGGCCTCGATGTCGTCGCCGATTAGTGCAGTCACGCAGGTGGAATAGACAAATATGGCGGGTGGCGAGTACTTGGCGACCACCTCTTTGATGGCACGGTATAGTCGCTTTTCGCTATTGCCCATCACGATATCCATCTCGGACACGTCGGTCGTGAACCCCTGACGGTACGTCGTCGGACCCGAGGTGGCCGCGTGGCGGTTGTCCCACCCGTTGCCTTCACACGCTAGTGGCCCGTGCACGAGGTGCACGACGTCAGTGATGGGTTGGAGCGCAATCTTCGCACCGTCGAACGCGCATCCCCCCGCCGCCGCCCCGGGCGTCAGCGGCTTCGAGCAGCCCCTTTTCTTGTCCTTGGTGCCTTTGCTCTGATTCTTCTCGCAACCAGGTTCGTTGAAGACGTCTGCAATCTTCGACTTAAGCGCGTCGCTCATGAGACCAGTCCTCGGCAATAACTGCCCTTGTGTGATTTGTGAGACCTGGTGCACCGGCGTCGAGATACGAGCAATCGCCTTCGGCGATTGCGCTCGCTAGCGCGAGCCGGCGGTGCACCAGTTTTGTCCCTCGGGCTCCGCCCGAACCCCGAACTCGCTCCCGCGAGTTCGCTAGTGCAGCGCCGTCCACTGGATTAAGGCCATCTCAACGGCGCGGCACTAGCGCGTCAGATCGTACGAGTAATCCGTCTTGGCGGGAATGATTGTGTCTTGATCGAGCTTGTCAAATACTTTATCGAGTAGCGTCACGAGCACTCGCAGTCCGCCCTGGTATCCCCAAACGGGGAACCGATGGTGGTGATGCCGGTCGAAGATGGGAAACATTAGACGAATGAGCGGCGTATTGGTGTCGCGCTCCAAGTACTTCCCATACGAATTGCCAATGAGAAAGTCGACGGGCTCGGTCGCGAGGAGAGAGCGCATGTGCCAGAGGTCGCGCCCCGGCCATGCTTTGCACTCTTTCCCGAAGGGCGATGAGTCGAAGAGGACCTTCATCTGTTCCGCCCACGCCTTGCTGCCGTTCGTGGCGAGACAATGGCGAGGCTCACCGCCCGTTCTCAATGATGAAGCGCGCCATTCCGTAGACAAAGTCGGGATCACCATAGATCGCATACGTTTTGCCGTGGAGCCATGCCTGGCTGTCGGCCATCGCATCCAGAAGTCGGCCGCGATCTAGCTCCAGCGCGGGCGAAATCGCCTTTCCAGTCAGTTCTGAGACCTTCATCAGGAACTCATCGGTCCCCGCAACGCCCATCGGGTAGTGCAGCGCCGCGACTGTTTGCCCGAAACTAGCGGCATATTCGAGCGTCTTGCTCGTGCAGTATTCCTGCATAGATAGGGTCGCCCTCGAGTGCAGCGCGGCCTTGGTGTCGTCGATTGTCGTTCCGCCCGCATACATGCGGTACTCTCCATCCGAAGGAGTGTCGTATTGGTCGCTGACGTCCGAGAGAATCGTGTACTGGACGTCCATGGTGTCCAGCATGCGCTTGATTTCGCGGTTGTTACCCACGGCAAATCCATCGAATCCCGGAATGATGTTGATTCGCTCAGTGACGGACCGCTCCTTGCCTTTCCAGAAGTTCTCGAGGATGCCCTTGAGCATGTTGTCGTAGCCGGTCGTGTGACTGCCGACGAACGCCGGGGTGTGGGCGAAGGGAACGTCGAATTCCTGAGGCACCGACCCCTTGGTCTTGGCGGTGCTGATGAAAGCTTGTAGGTCGTCGCCGATCACCTCTGCCATGCACGTCGTCGACACCGCAATCATCTTGGGGTCGTAGAGCTTGTAGGTGTTCTGGAGTCCGTCGACCATATTGTTCAGGCCGCCGAACACGGCTGCGTCCTCAGTCATCGACGATGACACAGCCGAGGACGGCTCTTTGAAGTGTCGGGCCAGGTGAGAGCGGTAGTAGGCGACGCATCCTTGCGAACCGTGCACGAAGCTCATCGTCTTTTCGAATCCTGCAGCGACGAACACCGCACCCAGCGGCTGGCATGCCTTGGCTGGATTCACCGTGAGCGACTCGCGGGCGAAATTCTTCTCCCTGTACTCCCACGTTTTGGTCCAGGCTGCTGTCTCCGCAGTCTGCGCTTTGTCGGGCATCCCCTCGGCCTCGCCCTTTCGCTTGAGCATCTCCTTATATTCGGGCTGTAAGAACAACGGAGCGTGATCGAGCACTTTTTCGGCTGACTGCGGCATGGGATTCCTCGAATTCCTTCTAATGTCCAATACGGGCGGGTCGTCCAATAGACTATTGGGGAAGCCTGAGTCCCCGGCGGCCGACAAATCGGCGGGCCGGGAAATTCCAGCGGAATGTCATCACTCGGCGGCGGCCGGCGCCGAGGCCGCTCTCCACGGCGCCTTGAAGAAGCTCCACACCGGATTATTGATGGCCAGATCCATGTCGCGGGCGAAGATCGCGAAGCCGTCGTATCCGTGATACGGACCGGAGTAGTCCCAAGAATGCATCTGGCGGAAAGGGATGCCCATCTTCTGAACCGGGTACTTTTCTTTGATCCCCGAGCCGACGAGATCGGGGCGAAGGGTCTCGATGAACTTCTCGAGCTCGTAGGCCGTCGCGTCGTCGTATATGAGGGTGCCTTCCTTCGCGTAGTGCCCAGTGCGCTCGTAGTCGTCGTTGTGCCCGAACTCGTAGCCGGTGCCAATGATCTGCATTCCCAGGTCTTCGTAAGCCGTGATCACATGGCGCGGCCGCAGGCCGCCTACGTACAGCATTACACGCTTACCCTCGAGACGGGGCCGGTATCGTGCGACGATCTTGTCAACCAGCGGTTGGTACTTGGCGATGACGCGCTCCGCGCCTTCTTTGATCTTGTCGTCGAACAGGGCGGCGATACGGCGGATGGAGTCCGCGATCTGCGACGGACCAAAAAAGTTATACTCGACCCACGGTATTCCGTACTTCTCCTCCATGTGCCGGCAGATGTAGTTCATCGACCGGTAGCAGTGGATGAGGTTTAGCTTCGACTTGGGCGCGCGCTCGATCTCTGCCAGGGTCGCGTCACCCGACCAGTTGCCAACCACGCGGAGCCCCATCTCCTCGAGCAGGATGCGCGACGACCAAGCATCGCCGCCGATATTGTAGTCGCCGATAACATTTACGTCGTATGGCGTGGAATCGTGCTCCACCGCGCGTTTGTCGAAGACCCAGTCACGAATGGCGTCGTTCGCGATGTGGTGACCGAGCGATTGGGACACGCCGCGAAATCCCTCGCATCGGACCGGGACGATCATCTTCCCGGTCTCTTTGTTCTTCTTCTTGGAGACAGCCTCGATGTCGTCGCCGATGAGGCCGATCGGGCATTCCGACTGGATCGTGATGCCCTTGGCGAGCGGGAAGAGGACGTTGATCTCGTCGATGATCTTCTCGAGCTTTTTGTCGCCGCCGAAGACGATGTCCTTCTCCTGAAAATCGGAGGTGAACTGCATCGTCACGAAGGTGTCGACCCCCGTGGTCCCGATATAGTAGTTGCGTCGCTGGGACCAGGAGTACTGGCCGCAACCGACTGGCCCATGACTGATGTGGACCATGTCCTTGACGGGGCCCCAAACGACGCCCTTCGAGCCCGCGTATGCACACCCACGGACCGTCATGACTCCCGGGACGGACTTGATGTTCGACTTTACGTCGCATTCCGTGCCGCTGTGCAATCCATCGCCTGCGGCTTCGGTCTCAGCGTCGTCCTTGTTCGCCGCCCCCGGCGCCGCGACGTTGAGGTGCTTCTGCCGTTTCTTTTTTAGCTTGTCCGGATAGGCCTGCAGCACTTCGGCGATGAGGCGCTTGTGCAGCTCGGCGTCGTTTTCATAGTCGAGACCCATGGCGCTGTCCTTTTTATTGGGTAACGGGATGACTGAGCTCTCGCATGGTCCGTGCCACCCCACTATGCCGTGAATTCTCAACGTAATGGGCCGAGAGCGGGGGGCTTCCGGCTCCAGACCGAACAACCATGTGGCGAGTGCTACAAACGGAACACCCCATGTCGCGCGGCGTCCAGAGGCTTCGTCGTAGGACCATGGGATGAGCGGCAAAGGGGTGCCGAGGACCGACTCGTTCCAATGCCGCCGCAGGTAGCGATCGCTCGCATCATGGTGGGCAAGCGCTCGACGACGTCCCATCAGCGCGTGAGGGCCCCTCTCAGGGTTGTTCGGCAGCTCGGTAGAGCTTTACCCGCTCGCCCTCGGCCGCACCCAGAACCTTCGCCAGCCAGGGCGGCGGATTCGTAGCGATGACGCGTTGTAGATCTTTGAGGATCTCACGCGCAGGCCCGCCTTCGGGAATGGAGATCAGGTGGATATCGGCCTTGATCACCTTTGCGGAAGCGGGGCCCCCAATCGAAACGATGTAAAGAACACGGCAGTCGCGGATCAAGTTCACGCGGAACGTGTTTTTGTCGCCGGACGCATCGGCCTGGGCGGCGGAGCGGTTGTCGAGCAGTCGTATCTCGCTCGCCGAAACCTGGTACACGAGGTAGGAGGAGGCCGACCCGAAGTGCCCGTTTAGGTTCTCACCGCCATTGGACGCGACGGCGACGCGGACCGATTGAAGCATGTCTTCGCTTGTGCCTGAGGACACGCTTGGCTCGTCACCGCCCGACTTCCCCCACAGAATTCGCACGGCCTCTTTGAACGCATTCATGTCTGCGATACGCCACTTTTCGCTCCCGTCCTCCTCGCCGTCGAGGTTGTACGACCCGCCGAAGGCCGCCTTCAGGTCGGCCACTTTGATTCGGCCGAGGGCCGCCTCGTCCAGCTCTTCGCCGAGGCAGGTCTGCAGCGCGTCGATGAGCAAGGGAAGCGGTACATTTTGCAGCGCGCGCGACGCCAGTGCGATTCTCAACGCGACTTCGTCCGAAAGGAAGGGCTCGGTCATAAGGATTTCCTCCTCGGTCTCCAAGGATTCATGGCGGCGAGTCACCTCGAGCCGACGCTTCGAGCTCACGTTCCAGCTGCGGAAGGTGTCCAAAGATCCCGGCAATCACCTCCACTGCGAGCTGGTCCGTCGAACACCCTGCCGTGGGGACCTGCTTCGCCTTTTCGGCCCGAGCGGTCGGCGCAAACACACTTTTGACGATCGTCGGCGAGCCGCGAAGTCCGCACTTCGTCGTGTCCTCGACTCCCGCTTCCACTGCACTCCAGCGGACGACCTCCGCGCGCGCCGCCCGCAGGGCGTCGCCGATAGCTCCTCGCCTGACTTCGCAAGTGCCTTCCAGCATGGTGATGAGTACCGGCAGCTTGCTCTGAAGCACCTGAGTGCCTCCTTCGGCGCGGCGCTCGACGATGATCTTTCCGGTCGCCGCGTCGAGGTCGTCGATTCGCGACACGTAGGTCAGCTGCGTGAATCCAAGACGTTTTGCGATCCCAGGTCCGACCTGAGCCGTATCGCCGTCGATCGTCTGCTTGCCCGTCAGCACGATCGACGGTTCACCCCAGAGGGTACCAACGCGGCGAAGCGCGGTCGCTAACGCGAAGCTGGTTGCGAGGGTGTCCGACCCTGCGAACTGTCGATCAGTGAGCAAGACCGCGCGGTCGGCGCCGATCGTCAGCGTCTTGCGGAGCGCGTCCTCGGCCATCGCCGGCCCCATCGTCAAGACGGTCACTTCGCCGCCAAATCGGTCCCGCAGGCGGAGACCCTGCTCGAGCGCAAAGAGGTCGTACGGGTTGATGATCGCCGGCACGCCCTGCCGCATGATCGTGTTCGTGACGGGGTGCACGCGGATCTGCGCGCTGTCGGGGACTTGTTTCACGCAGACAACGATATGCATTCTCAGTCCTTCCGATTGAGGGCGGAAAGCGGGACGAACGGAGCCTTCTTTGGCTCCGCCGCTTTCACCGCGTCCTGGTGAACCTTGAAGACCCGCTCATCGATCGGTGAACGAGCGACAAAGTCCGCGTAGGCGCTTTGCAGGTGGGCGCGGCAGCGCCTTCGAACCTGTTCATCGCTCAGGCCCGCGATATCCTCCTTCGCGAGGTACTCGCCCATCCGCCGCAAGATGTGAAGACGCGCCACGTTCACCACCGCCGCGTCGTACGGCACATCGAGGAGCTGGAAGATCTCTTCGGCTGCCGAGAGCCGGCGCAGGTCTTCGAGGACACTCATCGCGCGCCTCCCGCCACGGCTACCCGCCGCACTTTCGGACTCGCCGTCTCGGCGTGGAACTTCGCCAGCTCGGCGGGGCCGACGCCCCCCTTCGTCGCCACCGCCCTTGCTCGGACGAGCTCAAGGATAGCCTCAACGCGTCGTGCGTCGGCCGACAGGCCGAGTTCTTTGAGTGCGTGGCGTACCCCGGCCCCCCCCGAGTGCTTGCCCAAAACGAACCGGCGGTTTCGGCCGAACCGCTCAGGGCTGAGGCCTTCGTACGTCCGCGGGTCCTTGAGCAACCCGGCGACATGGATCCCGGACTCGTGTGTGAACGCAGCGCCACCCACGATGGGCTTCCCCTCGGGGATGGGACGCTTCGAGGCCGCGGCGACTAGCTCTGCCAGCGGACCGAGCTCCTTTGTGACAATGTTCGTCCGTCGGCCGCCGATATGTTCGAGTGCCGTCACCACTTCCTCGAGTGCGGCGTTGCCCGCGCGTTCCCCGAGTCCGAGAACGCAGACGCTGACGTGGTTCGCCCCGCCTTGCACAGCGGCGAGCGTGTTCGCCGTCGCCATCCCCAGGTCGTCGTGGCCGTGAAACTCGAGTTCGAGATCGGTCTCGGCGCAGAGCCGCCGAAACACGGCGTATACGGTAAAGGGGTCCAGCACGCCGAGGGTGTCGGCGAACCGGAATCGCGTAGCGCCCGACTCTTCGGCAGCGACGACGGCTTCGCATACGAAACCGGGATCTGCGCGGCTCGCGTCTTCCCCTCCGACAGCGACCGTCAACCCCAGGTCGACCGCGTATCGAACGGTGCTCCGTATTCGCGCCAGCGCCTCGGGCCGGCCCTCTCGGAGCTTGACCGCCAGCTGCCGATCCGAAAGCGGAATCGAGATGTTGACCCGTCGGATGCCGGTGCGGATGGCCGCGTCGACGTCCGCCGAGAGCATCCGGCACCACGCGATGGGCTGCGCCCGCTCGAGCGATTGCGCGACAGCCGACATGGCCTCCATCTCGATGCGCCCCATCGCTGGAATTCCGGTTTCGATTTCGTCGACGCCCGCTCGCTCGAGGGCACGTGCGATGGCTACCTTCTCTGCGAGGTCGAACGAGACGCCAGGCGCCTGTTCGCCGTCGCGCAGAGTGCAGTCATTCACCACGACCGGTGGCGGCGACATCGCTTCTACGATGGTTCTGGCCGACAGCACCGCTTCGTCCACCGTGAGGACTGAGCCAGACCACGGCGACCTCGTCGAAGAAGGCGTCGGTTTCCGACGCAAGTCTCTACGAAGCATGGCGAAAACTCCTTGTGTGGGGCGACTGCTCGCGAAGTCTTGTTACGATCCCGGGCAGGACGTCGAGGACGCGGTCGACGTCGGCGTCGCTTGTGTATCGCGACAATGAAAAGCGGATCGCGCCGTGCACCGCCGTGTGCGGCACCCGCATCGCGCGAAGGACGTGCGACGGCTCGATGGAACCCGATGCGCAGGCCGAGCCGGAGGACGCAGCAATGCCTGCACGATTGAGGTGCGTAAGCAGCGCTTCGCTCTCAAGGCATTCGAAGGCGACGTTTGTCGTGTTGGGGACCCGATGCTCAGGGTCGCCGAGAAGCCGCGTGCCGATCTCTTCGAGGAGCGCGTGCTCGAGACGGTCTCGAAGCGCACGGACACCGTTGTCTTGCTCCGGAAGCCCCGCCTTCGCCAGCTCTGCGGCGACGCCAAGGCCGACGATGCCCGGCACGTTCTCAGTGCCGGCGCGGCGCGCACGCTCCTGACGGCCGCCCCTAATCATAGGGCTCAAACGTGTGCCCTTCCGTACGAACAGCGCACCCACCCCCTTGGGTCCGTGGAACTTGTGGCCCGACAACGACAGCATGTCGATCCCAGCAGTGCGAACGTCGATCGAGATCTTGCCGGCGGCTTGGACCGCGTCGGTGTGAAACAGCGCACCGACCGAGTGGGCAAGCGTTGCCAGCTCCTGAATAGGGAAGATTGTACCGGTCTCGTTATTCGCCCACATCACCGACGCGATGGCAGTACGGGGTCCCAGAGCGGTCCGGTAGGTTTCGACGTCTAGCCGACCGAGCCCGTCGACGGGGACAATGTGCACTCGAACCCCGCGTGAGTCGGCGAGATGCTTGCACAGCGCTAGGATGGCTGGGTGCTCGACGGCCGTCGTAACGATCTCGTCGCGATCACGATGTGTTTCGAGTGCCGACAAGATAGCGGTGTTGTCCGCCTCGGTCCCCCCCGAGGTAAAGACGACTTCGTGATCGAACTCGGCCCCCAGCAGGCTCTGAACGTTGCGCCTTGCGTGCTTGATGGCCTCGCCTACTGCGACCCCGAACGAGTGAGCTGAAGATGCGTTGCCATAGTGCTCAGAAAAATACGGCAACATCGCGTCTACTACGGCGGGCGCGACTGCCGTCGTCGCGTTGTTGTCGAAGTAGGCGGGCCTCATCACGTGAACGATTTTCCGCAGGCGCAGCTCGAAGTCGCGTTCGGGTTGACGAACGTGAAACCGGCGCCGTCCACCCCCTCCAGAAAGTCGACCGTGACGCCCTTGAGCATCGTCGCACTCGACGGGTCGACAAAGACTTTGATGCCTCCCTTTTCCACGACCACGTCCCCCGGCAGCCCGTCAACGACAAGGCCCATCATGTATTTGTTGCCGGCGCATCCTCCCGACTCGACCATCAAGCGCAAGCCTTGAACAGGTTCGCTCGCTCCGGTAATCGCGGTACGAATCGCGCTCGCCGCATTCTCTGTGATTTCGATCATGGGTCCTCTCCCTGAGTTAGACGCGTCGTGCAAGTCGACGATGCGATGGGTGGCGAGCGTTTCACCTTCGCAACGGGCGTGCCGACTCGATCGGAGCGGAATTCTACCCATCGCCCCCGTTGCCATCGCCCACGATTTGTAGCGACTGTCGCCTTTGTCGAACTCTCAACAAAGGCCCTGGACCGGCCTCGAGGCGAGTATTTGCAAGAGTCGAATGGACAGACGGCGAGACCGATGCCACCGCGCCCAGCCATGCAGACAAGCAGTCGTTGTCGTCAACCGTACACTGGTTGCGAACGTCGCAAAGAGAACGTGACGCATCGACCGTCACACGCGACGAAAACGGCCAGAAGAAAGCGCGGAGGGAGCTGGCACGGTGGTTGCGTCGCTTGACCGCGATGACGAAGGAAGCGCAGAAAGCGCCCGCCGGGCGCGCGAAGAAGGAGCTGCCCGAGCACCTGAAGGCGTACCGGCACGTCTGGGTCTTCATCGAGTACGAGCGCGGCGCGGTCCACCCGGTGTCCCTCGAGCTCCTCGGTGAAGGGCGCAAGCTGGCCGACACGCTCGGAGTGGAGCTCGCCGGCGTACTCCTTGGGGCTGACCGCGCTGCCCTGGTCGCGGCAGCGGGTCAGTGTTTTGAGCACGGGGCCGACCTCGTATACATGTCGGCCAGTGAAGTGCTCCGCGATTATCGGAATGCCCCATTCACGAATGCGATGACCGATCTCGTGAACACGTACAAGCCCGAGATCCTTCTGCTTGGGGCGACCACGCTCGGTCGCGACCTGGCCGGCGCAGTTGCGACGACGCTACTCACGGGGCTCACCGCGGACTGCACCGCTCTCGCGATCGACGACAATCGTTCGCTCGCTGCGACCCGGCCGACATTTGGCGGCTCGCTCCTGTGCACGATTCTCACCCTCAACTTCCGTCCGCAGATGGCCACCGTAAGGCCACGCGTCATGCGCATGCCGGAGCGCCAGCCCGGACGGAGCGGCCGGATCGTCGAGCACGCGTTCGACATGCCCGAAGAATCGATAGCCACCAAGATCGTTAGATTCATGCCCGATCGGACTTCGGACAAGGCGCAACTCGCCTATGCCGACGTGGTCGTCGCGGGCGGTCTAGGTCTGAAGTCCGCTGCAAACTATGCGCTTGTAGTCGAGCTCGCCCAGGTCTTGCGCGGCGAACACGGAGGTACCCGCCCTATCGCGCAGAAGGGCTGGATCCCGCCCGACCGACAAATCGGGCAGACCGGCAAGACGATTCGACCGCGGCTTTACATCGCTGCGGGAATTTCCGGAGCAATTCAACACCGCGTCGGTGTGGAGGGGGCGGACCTGATTGTGGCAATCAACACAGACGCAAATGCGCCGATCTTCGACTTCGCCCACGTCGGGATCGTCGCCGACGCGACCCAGCTTTTGCCTGCGCTGACTGAGGCGTTTCGTCGCCGGCTCGCGGTGAACCGCCTCGCCGGTTGATAGGGAGATTCCAAGGATGACAGCCCACCATTTCGACGCAATCGTAGTAGGCGCAGGCCCCGCGGGAAATGCGGCAGCGTACACGATGGCAAAAGCCGGCCTAAAGGTCGTTCAACTGGAACGGGGCGAGTACCCGGGCTCGAAGAATGTCCAGGGTGCGATCCTCTACGCGGACCCGCTCGAACAGATCATTCCCGACTTTCGCGAGGACGCTCCTCTGGAACGTCACGTCATCGAGCAGCGCCTCTGGATGCTCGATGACACCTCGTACGTGGGAATGCACTACCGCTCAGAAGACTTCAACGAAGAGCGACCCAATCGATACACCATCATACGGGCCCAGTTCGACAAGTGGTTCAGCCGGCGCGTTCGGGAAGCCGGGGCGACGCTGCTTTGCGAGACGACGGTCACCGCCCTCGTCAAGGACGGTACCGGTCGGGTGATAGGTGTCGAGACCGATCGCGAAGGCGGACCGATCCTTGCGGATGTGGTGGTCCTCGGCGACGGCGTCAACGGCCTAGTCGGACAGCGAGCCGGCCTGCGGCCAAAGCCCAAGGCGCAGAACTTCGCACTCGCGGTCAAGGAAATGCACTTTTTGCCTCAGGAAACAATCGAGAGCCGGTTCAACCTCAAAGGCAACGAGGGTGTGGTCGTTGAAGGAATGGGGACGATCACCGAGGGCATGGTCGGGACCGGCTTCATCTATACAAACAGGGAATCGCTGTCGGTGGGTATCGGGTGTTTGGTCGCCGACTTTGCGTCGAGTGCCACGACGCCGTACGCCCTACTTGAGAAGTTCAAGGCGCATCCCAGCGTCAAGCCGCTGCTAGCAGGGTCGGAAACGAAGGAATATTCGGCGCACCTTATCCCGGAGGGCGGGTATCGCGCGATGCCTCAGCTCTACGGCGACGGGTGGTTGGTCGTGGGCGACTCGGGCAACTTCATGAACAGTCTGCACCGCGAGGGCTCGAACCTCGCGATGACCACAGGGCGCATCGCCGGCGAGACCATCGCCGCAATCCACTCTCGACGTGAGCAATGCACGCGCGAAGCGCTGTCCGAGTACAAGCGACGTCTCGAAGACACGTACGTCATGAAGGACATGAGGAAGTACAAGAATCTGCCGAAGTTCATGGAGAACAATAGGCACGTACTCGATGTATATCCGCGCCTACTGACGCAGGCATCGCAGGCATGGTTCCGCGTTGACGGGGTAGACAAGCGAACGAAGGAAAACGAGATCATGTCTTCGTTTCGAAGGAGCCGAAAGGTCACTGGACTGCTCGGCGACGCATTCAAACTAATGAGGGTATGGCGATGAGTATAAGCACAAGTTCAGTCCCGACGTCGGCCGTGTCCGTCGAGAAGAAGTTATTCATGAACCGCTACCTCGTGGACTCTTCACGACCCCACATCGTGGTGACCGCGCACGAGACACCGTCGAAAGCGCTGCTCTCGCTGCTCAACGCGTGCCCGGCCAATTGCTACAGCCGGAACGATGGGGGGCAGGTCGAGATTTCAGTCGACGGATGCCTCGAATGCGGGACCTGCCGCGTCCTCTGCGAAGCGAGCGGGGAGATTACGTGGAACTATCCGCGGGGCGGCTATGGCGTGATGTTCAAGTTCGGATGAGCGCCGTGGAATCTCCCTCGGCCCTCGAGCTCCCTATAGTCTTTCGTCATCACGTCTTCTGCTGTTTCCAGCAGCGTCCGCCGAATCATCCGCGGGGGAGCTGCTCCGCGCAAGGCGCAGCCCCCCTCTGGGAGCGTCTGAGCGGCCAGCTGCAGACCAAGGAACTCACGGACACGGCGATGGTCGGCACGGGTTGCATCGGCTTCTGCGCCGCTGGCCCGCTGATGGTCGTCTATCCCGCGGGCGTCTGGTACCAGCCTCGGACGGCCGCCGATATCGACGAGATCGTGCAATCGCATTTCGTCGAAGGGAAACCCGTCGAGCGCCTCATTGTCGTCCCCAAGCGGTAGAAAGGAGAGAATATGGCCACTATCGAAACGACTTTTTCCGGCGCCGGCACTCCGGTCGGGATTAGCCCTTTTCTTGATATACTGGCGGCAGTCGCCGGTGCCGATGGAGCCCCGCGCGCGAGCGACCAACGCGAGGGCGACCGCTTGAGGTCCTTCCTCCTCACCAAAGAGGAGCGCCGCGCCATCCCGATCATCGGTGACCCCGACCCCGAGACCCTTCAGAAGGTCGAGGCCTTTTATCGTGCGGTCGGCCGCCTGGTTGAGAAGCAGAGCGGTCTGCGGGTGTCTCTTATGATGAAAATGAGCCACGAAGGCTTCGGGCGTGCGGTCTTGACGGCGGGCAAGCTCGTCGTCTTCGCCAAGAGCCTTCGGGATGTGCACCGGTTCGGCTACGACGGCCTCGATGCCCTGGCGCGCGAAGGAGAGAAAGCCGTCGCCCAGGCCTTGTCGACCATCGCAGCGTATCCCGCCGTTGCCCGGGCGTAAGGCGCGAAGGAGCCGATCGAAGATGAGCGCGGACGAAGTAGCCAATCTAAAGGCCGAGCTGAAGAAGCTCTCCGCCAAGGCAATGCAACTGAAGATGGACCTGCATGATCTGTCGGAGGAGCTCCCTCAACACTGGGAGACCATTCCCGAACTCGCGCGCCGAACCCATGAGGCCTTTCAGGTCCTCGAGTCGAAGCGCGCGCAGTTGAAGGAGCTCGAGTCGGCGGGGTGATCAAGGGGAGACGAGGCTTCGTGATGGAAAGCGCCGAGTTCTACCGGTGGTTGATGCAGGGCGGGGAGCGATCGGCATGCGACGCATTCGATGCGCACGTCGTGGCCTCGGTGCTGACCCTGGCGGTCGGCGAGGCCGACCATGAAGGGACATCGGTATTGAGCGGACTGGGCCTGGGAGTTCAGCCGCTGACAGAGATGGTTGCCGAGATCTTCCCTCATGCGCAGCCCCTCTTCGAGCGACTGGGCCCGCGCCAGGAGCCTCAGCCCGCAGAGGACGAGAGCTGCCTTCGCGAGCTTCTTCTCCACTACACGACTGCGGGCACACCGCTCGAGGAACGCTTGGCCGTCGTAATCGCGAGACGCGCCCTCCGCCCCAACCATCTGTGGCAGGACCTCGGCCTACGTCATCGTAGGGAGCTGTCGTGGCTGATGAGCCGCCACTTCGAGGGGCTCGCCACCAAGAACAGTCAGGACATGAAGTGGAAGAAGTTTCTTTATCGGACAATCTGCCGTGACGAAGGGTTTCTCCTATGCACTGCACCGAGTTGCGGTGAGTGCTCGGACTTCGACCGATGCTTCGGTGACGAGAGCGGTGAGAGCTTGCTGGCCACCCTGCGTCGGGCGGCTCCTTCAACTGTCGTGAAGTAGAGGGGTGGAAAGGCGACCGCGAGCGAAGACGCGACCCGGTGGTGAGTGAATGGAAGCTTCTACTCTTTCGCGAAATGTGCACGATGTCGGATCGCGCGCACCCTTGGCGCGCCCAACGGCTGGTCAAGGCGCTGATATCGCGCTCTACGGCATCTACGAGATATCGAAACTCCTGAACGAGCCGGCGCCCCTCGAGGCCACGCTCGCCGGCGTTCTCCAGGTGCTCTCCAGCTTCCTCGATGTACGTCACGCGCTCTTCGCGCTTCTCGGCGAGACCGGCCATCCCGAGGTGGTCGTCGGGAGCGGCTGGAGCGACGACGGCGCGAAGAGACATTTCGAGCGCATTCCCGAGCGAGCGATCGGTTGCATCGTTGCTACCGGAATGCCTCTGGTCGTCGCCGACGTCAGGGACGAACCGCTCTTCGCGGGTTTGAATTTCTCGGACCTGGAGCCCCCGCAGCGCGAGGTCGCCTTCATCGGCGTCCCAATCAAAGATCGAGGAAAAGTCACGGGCACGCTCACAATCGATCGAGAACGGTGTGGCCAGCCGTACTTTCGGATCGATCAAGACGTTCGGTTCCTATCCATGGTCGCCAATCTCGTTGGTCAGGCCGTGCGGCTGCAGCGCCTAATCGCACGCGACCGCGAGCGCCTCATCGAGGACCGCAACCGCCTCAAGAAGTCCATCGAACGCGCTGCTCCCGATTCGATTCAAGAGTCAGCCGACGGGGTGAGCGGAATCGTCGGTGAGAGCGCATCGATTCGCGAGGTCCTCGACAAAGTCCGGATCGTTGCGCGGAGCAACTCAACGGTGCTCCTGCGGGGGGAATCGGGCACCGGAAAGGAGCTCTTTGCGAAGGCGCTGCACAATTTGTCGTCCCGTCACAAGCGCGCATTCGTCTCCGTGAACTGCGCGGCGCTACCCGAGGGCGTGCTTGAGTCAGAGCTCTTCGGCCACGAGCGGGGCGCGTTTACAGGAGCCATCTCCACGCGCAAAGGACGCTTCGAACTCGCGGATGGCGGTACGCTGTTTCTCGACGAGATCGGCGAGATCTCGGCTTCGTTCCAAGCCAAGCTCCTCCGGGTACTTCAGGAAGGGGAATTCCAGCGAGTCGGTGGAAGCGCGACCACGAAGGTCGACGTTCGGCTCGTGGCGGCCACGAACAGGAATCTCGAAGAAGCAGTCAGCACGGGCAACTTCCGCGCCGATCTCTACTACCGGATCAGCGTTGTGCCGATCTTTCTGCCTCCGCTGAGGGAGCGGCCCGGCGACATTCCTCCTCTCGCCGCCGAGTTCCTCCGGCGGTTCAACCGAGAACACGGGGCCGACCTTTCGCTCTCGGACGGCGCCATCGACGTGCTCACGTCATGCTGCTTTCCAGGAAACGTCCGAGAACTCGAGAATTGCCTGCGACGCACTGCAACCCTAGCTGCGGGTTCTGTACTGAGGGAGAGCGACTTCGCTTGCCGGAACAACGAGTGCTTGTCGTCGGTCTTGTGGAGGAGTCCGCACTCCGCTTTGACTAGCTACGTACCTTTGCCAATCGTGTCGGCGCCGCCCTCCGCCCTGCCAGACGCCGCAGCCGAGGGCCTCGGGGACGCGCTCCCCCGTCCGTCGTCTGAGATCGCCCCCATATCGGAGCAACCCGGGCCGCCGCCAAGTGAACCCGACGAGCGCGGGCGTCTGATTCAGGCAATGGAATCGGCCGGCTGGGTTCAGGCGAAGGCCGCGCGCCTGCTCAGGATCAGCCCGCGGCAAATAGGCTACGCCCTGCGCAAGCACGAGATCTCGATCAGGAAATTTTGACGAATAGGGCAACGACACGGAGCGAACTAGCCATGCGCGGTTACGAAGTTGGGGACCTGGTATTCAGCCGATCGGAAATCCACAACGACGGGGGTATCCCGGATGTGGGTGACGATGCGCTCCTTGCCGCGCCCGGAACGCGAGGCGTCGTGGTGCGCACCGGAAGCGTTCAATCCCGCCCCGAGACCCGCCTTTACCTGGTTCGCTTCGAAGGCGTCGACAAAGTGCTCGGCCCGCCTGTGGGTTGCTTTGAGGAAGAGCTAACCCAGGACGAAAGCGCATTCCGGGGATCCACGGCGAGCGCCGCCGGTCCCTGACGGAACCGCTCCGCTACATGCGCGAAATTCAGCCGCAATACTCGACGGCCAAGATGCATGGGCATCGCGATGAAACCCGTCGCCCGAGTGGCGCAGCCCCACTGGGGAGGAGCCCATGCAAACGAGCCCGTTGCGGGAGAGTCATTCGCAGCCCAAGGCGTCCGAAGTCATGGTGGAGGGCATTTACGAAGCGGCCCGAGCCCTCGCTTCTGCTCCACCGCCCCGCTCGCTGCAAGCGATGTTGGACGTTCTGTCGTCCTTTTTGGAGTTGCAGGCGGCGTCGCTGACGATGTTTGGCGACAAGAGCGCGATGGACATCGTTTTCAATACCTCGGCGCAGCACAGCAACATGCCCGCCTTGATCCCGTGTCGCCACCGTTCGCGCTGGGTCCCAGTTTCACCGGAATCACCGGGACCCGGGCACGACCTGACCGCGCCGCCAGGAATTGGCGTCTGAGCCCGCCGACCCGGTAGTGCCGATCGTGGCGAGCGACAAAAGGACGAAGGGCCCGGGTTAGGAGCCGGACCCTTCAAGCGAGCGATGCGCGACGAGAGATCGCACGGCTCGTTGGACCGACCAAATTTTCTGCGTTCGCCGCGGGTGAGGCGGTGCGCGCAGAGGGAAGAGAGGTCAAATGTCGGTGGTGTGGCAGGACGTTCGTCGTCTGCCACGACTGTGATCGCGGGCAAGCGTACTGCGAGGAGCCGGCGTGTCGCCGGAGCGCTAAGCGCGAGGCCAACGATCGGCACCAGCGCAGCGACGAGGGTCGTGAGGATCACCGAGACCGGATGATCGAGCACCGGAAGAAGCTGAAAATACGCGGCGTGACGGATGAGCATTCCGAAAAGTGGCCCTACCCGACGAAAGTGATCGGCACCGCGACCGAGCCCGCCGCGGTCCCAGAGGGCACCGCCGATGACCGACGAGATCCGATTGACGATCGTTCCGCGCTCGAGCGAGACGCGCATCCTGATGACGCAAGGACCGGACGACGTACTGATGGCGCGCCTTGCGCCAGTGACCGCTGCGCACCCTCGATGGGCGGCGCCGGCGCTGCTGCAGGCGCTCGCAACCTGGCAGGGATGCCCGGTGCGCGTTGTGCTTTCTGCGGACGCGGAGGACTATTTCTACGGCCTGGGTCTTTCCGAGGGATTGGGCCTCGGCGATCACACGCTGCACTACGTCGTCGACGTCGTGGATCCGCGGGCAACGCGGCGCGGGCGCCGCCTGCGCGGGCTCGGCGACTTCGGTGACGCTCGCCGTCAGCTGCAGCTTGCGTGGCCGCGATGAGCGCGAAGGAGCCCGATGGGCGCGCCGCGGAAGTGCTGCGTCTGCACTATCTCGAGGGTGCCAGCGTCCGGCTCATCTCCAGGAAGATGGGGCTCGCGCGAAGGACCGTGCGCCAGATCCTGGGGCGCAAGCCTTCGATGCCAGAAGCTCCGCGCGCGCCGCGCTCACGCTCGCTCGACCCGTACCGCGACGCCGTCCGCACCATGCTGTCGGACGCACCCGAGATGCGCGCGACGAGCATCCTCGAGCGCCTGCGCCCCATGGGGTACCGCGGGGGCATTACGGTCGTCCGCGACCTCGCCCGCGAGCTTCGTCCGCGTGCCGCGCGCGAGGTGTTCCTCACGCTCACGCACGCACCCGGGGAGATCGCTCAGGTCGACTGGGCCGACTTCGGGTTCGCGCTCCCCGGCTGCCCTCGGCGTGTGAGCGCGTTCGTGATGGTGCTCGCGTACTCGCGCATGTTGCACCTGGAATTCACGCTTAGCCAATCGCAAGGATCGCTCCTGCGTTGCATGGAGCACGCGTGCCGCTTCTACGGCGGGATCACCCACGTCGATGTGTTCGACAACATGCGTACCGTCGTGCTCGAGCACAAGACAACGCCGGTCTTCCATCCGCGCTTCGTCCATTACGCCGCCGCGCGCGGCTTCGCGATCACCGCCTGTCGCCCCAGGACGCCGACGGGCAAGCCCGACGTCGAGCGCGGCATCGGCTTCGTCCGCGAGCGTTTTTGGCCAGGGCGCCGCTTCGCGAGCCTGCTGGATCTCAATCGACAGGCCATCTCGTGGCGCGACGATTTCGCCAATGCCCGGGTCCACGAGACCACCGGCAAGGTCCCTTCGCTCGTGTTCGAGCACGAGGAGAAGAAGTGTCTCTCGCCCGTCGCCGATACACCCTTCGACACCGACGATCTATTCGGCACCGGCGTCACCAAGTCCTTCCGTATCTCCTTCGATCGGAATCGCTACTCGGTACCTCCCAGGCTCGTCTCGCAGTCGGTCGTTGTCCGCGGTAGCGACGACTTCGTCCGCGTCTTTCTCGCCACCAAAGAGGTCGCCGTCCACCCGCGCTCCTGGAGCATCGGCGAAGACATCGAGCACCCGACCCATCGTCTCGCGGCACTCGCGACCAAACAGCGCCCAGACACCTCCGCCCTCCCCACCGCACTCGAAGTCCTCGGCGAGACAGGACGCACCTACGCGCGACTCTTCGCAGCCTCCTCGCGCTCCGTGCAACGAGAGATGGTCCGCATCGTCTTCCTCGTCGAGCTCTTCGGCGCCTCCGCCACCAAGAGCGCCATCGACGAGGTGATGAAGACTGGCCACGTCGGCGCGGAGTACGTCGAGTACGTCCTTCGCCACAAGCGCCGGCTTGTGCCCGCCCCTGCACCCCTGCGCCTCGGTCAGCCCGATCTCGACGACCTCTCTCTCGGCGAGCCCGATCTGTCCACCTACGATCGCTTGTTCGCCACACGCAGGACGTCCAACCCGGAGGACCCGTCGTGACCAAGTCCCGCAGTGGCGGCGGCACCAAGCCCCCGGCCGACGACGACGCCGTCGAGTTGCTTGTCCAGAAACTCCGCTGGCTCCGACTGCCCGGCATGGGCGCCTCCGTACGCGAGTTGCTCGCAAAAGCGGCTGCAGAAAATCTCTCCTCCACTGACGTCATCTCGCGCCTCTGCGACGAAGAAAAGCAGAGTCGTCTTCGCTCGGCCGTCGAACGCCGTGTCCGAGGCGCGCGTTTCCCCGAGATCAACACGGTCGACGCCTTCGACTTCGACTTCGATCCCGTCCGAAAGAAACTCCGCGCGCGCTATCTCGCACTCCACGACCTCGCCTTTCTCCAGAAAGGCATCAATCCGCTCTTCGTCGGCTTCCCCGGAACCGGAAAGACTTTCCTCGCCCGCTCGCTTGCGTACCGCGCCTGCCTCGACACCCGACGCGTCGTCTTCGTCACCGCCCCGCGGATGCTCAACGACCTGCACGGCGCGGAAATTCACGGCTCGCTCGAACGCGCTCTGCTCCGCTACGTCCGCCCCGAGCTGCTCGTCGTCGACGACTTCGCGGTTCTTGCGATGGACCCCGCCCAGGCGAAGCTCGCCTTCCAAGTCATCTCCGAACGCTACGACCACCGCCGCGCGACCGTCATCACCACCAATCGGCCCTTCAAGGACTGGACGAAGGTGTTCCCCGACGCCCTCCACGCCCAGGTCATCGCCGAGCGCCTCACCGAACGCTCAGAGCTCTTCCTGCTCGACGGAAAGGGATTTCGCAATCCGCAGACCTGACACCGCTCCCACCCGTTGCACACCACCCGCGCCAAGCCTCGCGCGTCCGCGCCTCACGCGACGAACGGGGTGATCCGTCCGCGCGCCACCGGGTGGGCTCCTGGTCCCCGGTGATCCCGCTGAAAGTGGGCCCCAACTTCTCCGGTGGCGACAATCCCGCTCAGTCGCGCCGGCGCGCGCCGTGTTGCCGCCACGCACATGCCGCTCGTCGTCGAAAGCGTGTGGGCCGAGCTCCCCGATCTGGAGGAGGTTGCCTCTTCGTGGCGGGACACCGACCTCGACGAGTCGCTCATCTGCGTACCGGTGAAGGAGGACGGCAAGACCGTCGGCGCGCTCTCGATCGTGCGTGAACACAGCGCCGGCGACCAAGCAGGATTCTTCTTTGATGCGGACGTGCGGATGCTCGGCAGCGTCGCCAACCTGCTGGGTCTCGCACTACGCTTGAGTCGTCTTGCGACAAAGGACAGCGATGGCCTTCCCGCTTCGCGGCCGAGCTCGCGCCCGAGCGCTCCCCCGCAAGAGGCATGCGGAGCCGTGCTCGGTGCCGCACCGTGCTGGCGCGCTACAGTTCGAAAAGCCCAAGTCGCCGCCCGGACCAATGCATCCGTCTTGCTGCGCGGCGAGACCGGCACCGGGAAGAACTTGGTCGCTCGACTGGTCCACGACGCGTCGCTGCGCCGTGAGCGCCCATTCGTCGTGGTGAACTGCGCCGCACTCTCTGAGTCTCTCCTGGAGTCGGAGCTCTTCGGCCACGAGAAGGGCTCTTTCACAGGGGCGGTTGGTCAGCGAAAGGGCCGCTTCGAGCTCGCAGACGGTGGAACGCTCTTCCTGGACGAGATCGGCGAGATCTCAGCAGCGTTTCAGGCCAAAGTGCTGCGGGTCCTACAACAGGGCGAGTTCGAGAGAGTCGGCGGAACGACCACCCTCAAAGTCGACGTTCGGATCATCGCAGCTACGCATCGCGACCTCGAGGCAGCCGTCGCGGCCGGCGCATTTCGAGCCGACCTGTACTACCGTCTTTGTGTGGTGCCGATTCGGGTCCCTCCGCTGCGCGAGCGCGCCGAGGACATTTCATTGCTAGCGCGCACGCTGTTGGAACGTTTCAATCAGGAGAACGGCTCGTCCCGGGCCATCAGCGACGAGGCCATCGACGCGCTCACGAGGTATTCGTTTCCCGGAAATGTCCGCGAACTCGAAAACGCAATACGGCGCGCCGCGTCCCTCTCGGACAAGCGGACGCTGACCGTGGAGGACTTCTCTTTTCTGCGCACGGCCCCCGACGGTCAGGAACGCGAATCGGCCTTGCCTGAGCCCCCTTCGACCTCCGCTGCCGCGCCGCTCGACGTGCCTCAAGGCGACTTGGTGGGTGGCACTCGATTGGTCGACCGGGAGCGGCTCGTCGAAGCTCTCGAACAGACTGGCTGGGTGCTTGCGAGGGCGGCTCGCCATCTCGGGATGACCCCGCGGCAAGTGGGATATGCGGTCCAGAAGCACGCCATCCCTATACGCAAATACTGATACCCGCGCATCTTAACCGGGGCATGTCGCGTATTCTCGGCCGCAGAGTCATTCCGGCATGATGACTGCATCCTCGGTAGTTATGGCCCCGAGGCAACGAATCTTCGTATGTGTTCAGAATCGCCCTGTCGGCGACCCGCGCAGTTCTTGCCAATCGCACGCGGGGGGGGTCGTGTATCGTACTTTTCTCGAAGAGCTTGCAAAGTTCGCCGCCGGAATCAGCTGCAACCTCACGAGCACCGGGTGCCTCGGCCCCTGCGCACTCGGAGCCGTGGTGCTCGTTTATCCGGGCGGCTTTCTCTACGGGCGGGTTACGCCGAACGACGTTCACGAGATCGTCTCGCAACATATTGTGGGCGGCAAACCGGTCACCCGTTTGATCATGGACGATGCGGCGGTTTGATACGGCGACCCACGCATTTCCCGCCTGGGCGGCATCATTCAACGCGCAAATCGAGCGATCCAACGCTCCAGCTCGGATACATGTTGGGCCTCTTCTTCCGCAAACGAACGCGCCATCATGATGACTTCTGGATCCCGGCTTGTCGTGGCAATGGCGTCGTAATAGGCATGACCACTGCGCTCACCGTCGAGCGCGACCCGCAGTGCCCCGATCACGTCGAGCCCGTCGTCTACGCCGTGCCAACCCGCCGCCTCCGGGGTCACCCCATCGGGCCACCGAAAGTCCGCGGGCGACAGCTCTGGCAACGTCCGAAAGCCCCCTCGGGCCATCGCCGCCTTGAGGTGCTGCCTAGAGTATTCCCCCAGTCGACGGAAGAGAGCCTCGACCTCTCGGTTTGACATCGTTTGCATCGAGTGCATGAGATCCTCGAAGCGGCGCGCTGCGTCGCGCTCTAGTTGGATGGCGTGCGCGAGGAACAGGTTTACGTCGTCCACGGTCGGCTCCTTCTAGCGAATTGATTGCGTGCTCGGAGAGCGTGCAATCATCGAACAGTGGACGTCGAAGCGCGCAGGGACGACTCTTCCCTGACGATCCACTCCTTCAGCGTATCGACGTGCTCGGTCTCCTCCTTGACGAACTCTCTCGCAATCTCTCTAATCTGCGCGTCGGTCGTTGTCCCGGCGACCGCATAGTAGAACTCGAATCCTCGTCGCTCGCCCTGCAACGCCGCCTTCAGCGCGTCCAGCCGCGAGAGCGATGGATGCCCTGCCCATAGCGCCGTGCGCTCAGGCGTCTCCTGGTCGGGCCAGGCGGAGTTGGCGGGAAGCTTGAGCACCGCGTTGTGCGCGGCTGACTTTGCCTTTGCCTCTTGGAGGTGGAGGCGTGAATATCCACCCAGCTGACTGAATAGACCGGCCACATCGCGATTTCCGCAAGCCTCCATCGCCGACGCGAGACGCTCGAAGTGAATGGCCGCGTCTTCCTCGACCTTCACCGCGTAGCTCAAGAATTCGTCGAGGGATTTGAGCGTCACCCCGCCCTTGTAAACAGCCGCCGCGATCGAAAGCGCAGGGCCTTTCGGGGGGAGCGTCGTGTCGCCCTCGAAGGAGACAAGAATGTCTTCATTTCGTACGAAGCATTGGCAGGCGAGACGGAAGCGCGGAGGCATGTCGTTGACTTCGGCATCTTTGATCTCCTCGCGGGTGATCTTGCCGAGCTGCCGGAGAAGCTCTTTTTCTTTCTCCGTGAGCGCGATGCCGTAGCGCGTGCTCGGCGAGAGATGTCGGACCTCCACCAAGCAGGAGCCGCATTCGCCGTCCTGACAGTCGAATGGGATCGGAACCTTGTGCTCCTTAGCGAGAGCGAGGATCGTTCCTCGATCTCCGGCAACCGCGTATACGGTTACGTCCCTTGCCATCACGGGTGAAGAAAACGTTACGTTCGCCATCTTGGTGCCTACTCCAGACTTTGAACTCAGCACGAACCGTGCCGATCAGCCGTGCCGCTTTTCGGTAGGATTGGTTACGGAAAGGACAGCCACAGAAGCGACTTGTTGGAAACCCTACATAACGCATTGGACTGTTGCGTCAGGGGCTCTCGTGGTCGCGCGCCGCTCGCCCGATGACGTCGACGAGCACGCGGGTCTTCGTCTGATCGGTTCGATCGAGCTCGACGACCTTGCCGAGAGCGAGCATCCCGTCGGCGTGACGCCCGCAACGGAGGAGTACGTAGCCGTAAGCCTGAAGGGCGAACAGCCAGAACCGCACACTCGGATCGGGAGACCCGAATTTGGCGTGCTCACCGGTCACGAGACGATAGTCGCGGGGAAGGCCTAGCTCCTCGGCCGAAAGGGACAAGCACTTGGCGGCGTAAACCTCCGCATCGACGAATCGGTGCTTGTACAGTCGATAACGGTACTGGGCTACCAAGACAGCCATATGCATCGGCGCGATGCTCTCGGCCCGCGCGAGCTCATTTTCGGCATTGCCCTCGTCGTGCCAACTCAGCCCTGCAGCGCGAAGCGCTCGCTCGGCACGCGGATCGAGATCCGGGTAGTGGCGTTGTTCGAGCCACGACGACACCTCGGGCATCGCTGGGCCGGCGGCGGAGCGGCGCATTGTCGGATTGCACACAGTAGAGCGCGGTCTCGCAAAACGGGTGCCCTGACCGATCGATGGCAGGTGCTCCTGTCCTCCCGTACGTTTGTCGGCTTTGTCGTGTTCGACGCTCGCAACGGGCGGCACGCGGCGTGCTTGGGCCGGTCTCGTACATTGATCCGGTCCGATCCTCCATCGACGAATTCGATGCCAGACCTTGACAGCAGCGAGGCTGCGCGGTGCGTTCGATGGACTGCGCGCTAGCCGCGAAGGTCTTGTCATGAAAGGATCCCCGGCCGTTTACCTCACCGACGACCGCGTGCTTCGGGTCGTCGGCAACGGCAGCCGTCGATGGCTCAATTCCATGCTCACGGCCGACCTTCGCACGCCTGCTCGAGGCGCGGCTCGCTACGCTCTCCTCCTCAATGCGTCCGGCGGTATCGTCAGCGACGCCTGGGTGGTCGAGGAGACCGTCGAACAGCCCGAGCGACTCGCCCTCGTGCTTCCCGCGATTTGCGCCGAGCGCACAGCCACCGTGCTGGAGACGGCCCTCTTCAACGAGCAGATGGCGCTGTCATTCGACGAGTCAGTCCGCGTGGTCTCGGTGCTGGGCCCCCGCGCACACGAACTTCTCGAGGAGTCCGCCGGAACCGCAAGAGCGTACCCGTGCGCCCGCCTGGGCGTCGAGGGGTTCGACGTCTGGGTGGATGTCTCGGACCTCGAAGCCTTCATGACCCGCGTGGCCGCCAGTGCGCATCGTCTGGGCGGCAAGTCGATTGACGCATTGGAGTGGTCTTATATGCGCATCATGCTCGGCGTGCCGCAACCGGGCGTCGACTTCGACGAGAGCACATCTCCGCACGAAGCTGGACTCGAAGGGCGAGCCGTGTCGTTCACGAAGGGCTGCTTTCCTGGTCAGGAAGTCGTCGCGCGCCAGCGGCGAGGTGGTGCCACACGGCAGCTCCTCGTGCTCGACGTCGAACCCGACGGGCGACTGGCTCCGGGTTCTATCGTGTGCGGCCAAACCGGCGAGCCACTGGGCCGCATCACATCCGTGGCGTCAGTGACCGGGCCGGGGGTTCGCGTGTCCGCTCTTGCCTATGTAACACGGCCTTTCGCCGTGCCAGGGGCGCAGGTGGTCGTGCACGAAGGAACCGCCGAAGTGCGTGCGGTTGTGGGGCAGTCGTGGCCTCCAAGTGGAGCTCGGGGAAGTCCAGCATGACCCATCCCGATCCGCGTCCCCGCCCGGTTGTACTCGCCATTCTCGATGGGTTCACCCATTGCTGCGAGGGGCAGGACAACGGGTTCGGCGGCGCGGGAGTTTGATAAACTGCGCCCGCCGAAGACGCGATTCGAAGTGGCGGCGAGAGGCGGCCTGGGTGACATCGCGCCCACACTGTTTGAGCGCCTCGGGCTCCCACAGCCGACAAAAATGATGGACTCTTCGCTGCTGCATCGACGATGAGACCCGTTCGGTCCTCTCTCGCGGACGGAGGAAACCTCTACGTAACACTTGATTAACGGTAGCGACAAGGCACGGTAAATATTTTTGATATTCGGCGTTTTGGGGCATCTTGCGATTGCGGTTGGCGCCTGCGGGTGTACCTTTGACAGCAGACGTGCCAGCAGCGCCTGCGAGCTGGCCGCTGGTGCCATATGGGAGAAACTACCCCTTTCGCTGCGCCTTCAAATTGCGAAAATGACGACACCCCGGTGTCGGGATGGGAGGAGCCAGCTGAACAAGCGTCGGGCAACTCGGAGATAGCTCTCTACGGTGTCTACGAAATCTCAAAGGTGTTGAGCGAGCCAGGCCGCCTCGAAGTGACGCTCGGCAAAGTGCTCCACCTGCTTTCGAGCTTTCTCGACATGCGTCACGGCCTGATCGCGCTCCTCGGCGAGCGCGGTGACCCCGAAGTCGTCGTCGGGAGCGGCTGGAGTGAGGCTACCGCGAAGCGGTACTTCGAGCGCCTCCCGGAGCGCGCGATCGGACAGATTGTGGTCACCCAGATGCCGCTCGTCATCCCTGACATGAGAAAGGAGCCGTTGTTCGAGGGGTGGGACTTCTCGGGCGAAGGTGCGGCGACTGGAACCATCGCATTCATAGGCGTCCCCATCATGGAACGAGGGCAAGTCGTCGGCACGCTCACCATCGACCGCGACGTAGGCACGCAGCGCACGACTCCGCTCGACGAAGACGCGCGGTTTCTCGCGATGGTCGCGAACCTCGTTGGCCAGACAGTCCGATTGCAGCGCCTCATCGCTCGCGATCGCGAACGGATCATGGAGGACCGCGATCGCCTCGAGAAGACGGTCGAGCGCAAGACGGCGCCCGACGTAAAGCCCGCTGTCGGCGGCATCGTGGGAGATAGCGCGGCGATCCGTGCGGTGCTGGAGAAGGTACGGGTCGCGGCGCGCAGCAACTCCACGGTCCTCCTTCGGGGCGAGTCCGGAACAGGAAAGGAGCTCTTCGCCCGCGCCTTGCACGATCTATCTCCTCGGAGCGAGCGGGTGTTTCTGTCCGTCAACTGCGCTGCGCTTCCCGAGGCGATGCTGGAGTCGGAACTCTTCGGGCACGAAAAGGGCGCCTTCACCGGCGCCATGTCGCAGCGCAAGGGGCGCTTCGAGCTTGCGGACGGGGGCACCCTTTTCCTCGATGAAATTGGCGAGATTTCCACGGCGTTCCAGGCAAAGCTCTTGCGGGTGCTCCAGGAGGGTGAGTTCGAGCGCGTCGGAGGCTCGACTACGCTCAAGGTCAACGTGCGCCTCGTCGCGGCGACCAACCGGAATCTCGAGCAAGCTGTCAGCCAACGCGAGTTTCGGGCGGACCTTTACTATCGCATCAGCGTAATCCCAATTTTCCTGCCCCCGCTGAGGGACCGCCCGGCGATATCCCTCCTCTCGCCGCCGAGTTTCTTCGTAGATTCAACGATGAGCACGGAAAGCGCCTCACGCTTGGGAGCGGCGGGATCTCCGTGCTCACGTCGTGTTGCTTCCCCGGAAACGTACGCGAGCTCGAGAACTGTGTGCGCCGCACGGCGACGCTCGCGGCGGGCAACACGATCGTCGCCGGGGACTTCGCGTGCCAGCACGATGAGTGCCTGTCAGCGGTACTCTGGAAGGGGCCGGCACGCCCGCCGGCCATCGGATACGTCCCCTTGCCGATTGGGCGGGCGCGAGGCGGACAACTCGGCGGCGCTTCCACCCCCGAGACGCCTGCTTCCGCCGACGCCCACGACTGGTCCACGGGTACCTCCGCGCCTTCCATCCCCCCGCCGTCGTCCAACTCGGGATCGCCGACGGCGGTGACCCAGTTGGGCAAGACCGAACGTGAACGCCTCATCGAGGCGATGGAATCCGCGGGGTGGGTACAGGCGAAGGCGGCGCGTCTTCTCGGCATCAGCCCACGACAGATCGGATATGCGCTACGAAAGTTCGACATTCCAATAAAGAGATTCTGAGGCACGGCACAACCATCCGCGACGGAGTCCCGGTCTGCACGCCCTCCCTTACGACTTTCTGAGAGCGCTAACTGAGGGATAGAATGCGATATTCGACCGCGTCTTCGAAGATGCGAGTTCCCCCGCCCTCCGCCACGATCTGCCAGAGCTTCTCTATGTTCCTGATCGTGACGCCAGCCAAGTAAGTCACCCCGAAATCCGCCCACTCCGGCATCCACGGCACGCTTGGGCCCAGGAGCACGACAGAGGCTCGGCGGCTTAGCTCGAGGAGGCGGGGTAGCGTTTTGTTCGCAATCGCGCTTCCCGTAACGAAGACCCAGTCAGCCCTGGGCAACAGATACTCGCCCGCAACGTCGGGCAGGGTACCGGGTGTCTGACGCCGCTCGATGCACGTGTAGTTGCGCCCGCGCCAAAGCGTTTCGAGACCCGGATAGCGCCCGACCACGACCACTTCGGCGCCCTCGAGCCTGGAAGCAAAGTGATCGAAAACCCGCAAATGGGCTGGGGCCCCGCTCGCGATCGGCTCCGAGCGTGCGATGCAGTCGTTATCGTCGTCGTTGACCACGGCGTTGATGACAGTGCACGCCACGGCGGCCTCGCACGGATCGAAGCTCCGGACCCACGGGGCGAGCTCCGATACCGGCCGGCCGGCAAGTGTGCCGGGAAACGCGAGCGTTCGTGGCGGATCGACCGGACTAAAGCAAATTCCCAGCGCGCTAACCTCAGCGAGGCTCCAGTTCAAGCCTAGCATCAGCCTCCGCAGCGGCTGGGCGCCTTGCACTCGCTCTACGAGCAGATCGTAGAGGTCTCTCGCCAAGGCTCAGTCCATCCCGACAATGACGTCCGAGGACTTAACGATCGCCGTCGCGGCCTTGCCGACAGAAATGCCCAGTTCGTCGACGGACTCGTTGGTTATCGACGCGGTGACGACGAAACCGGGGGCCACTTCAATCTTGATGTGGGCAGTTGTTGCGCCACGGGTGACGGCGACCACCTTGCCCGGCATGATGTTTCGAGCAGAGAGTTTCATGGGACCTCGCCCACCCTCTAACATGCCCCCCCGTGTTCGTCAGGTGCGGTGTCGCTCGACGATGAAGCAAAGGCTGGAAACGTTTGGGAAACGGGATGACGAGGGTCCCGGGCTGACAACGCGCCATCCCGATCACCGAGCCGGACCGCGCAGCCTTCCCAAGACCGCGGCAGTTCATGACCCCCCTCACCTGCGAACCCTAGACCGAAGAAGTGCTCCACTTCATCGGTGTCGAAGCCCACCAGGCTGGCGCCGTCCTCTCGCTGCATCAGGGGCGAGGAATAAGAATCGGCTCGGCCGCCAAGAGTGCGAGCGCATGATCTCGGCTTAATACCACCTCGCCGCTCTTGACGCGCGGGGCGGAGCGATTGAATTGTTGCACCGGCAGGCGACCGAAGAACTCGAGCAGCCGGGTTGCCGCCCAGCCGGCTGTCGTCAGGTTGCGCCGGTCAAGCGTCTGCCCAGCCCTTTCGAGCGCGGCGCGTTGCTTGGCGTTGCCCGCGCATCCGGGTTTTTCGTAGAAGACGATATGGGCCGTGGGCGCTCCTGGTGGCAGACAGTCACGTTCTCCGAGCGCAAGGGAGTGGCAAGCGGTCAGAAAGGAAGGGGTTAGAGGCCTTTTTCTCGATGAAAATGGGTGGAGGCGCTGGGAATTGAACCCAGGTCCGAAAACGTCTCGCCCACGCCTCTACGTACGTAGCCGGTACTTTGCATCGCTCCGGGTCGCGCCTACCGGCGGGCTCTTCCAGGAGCTATTCACCTGTTTTGTCTCGCGTCCCGCCCGGTGACCCGGCGTTCGGCCATCCAGCTTGTTTACGCCCTTCGGATGGTGCTGGAGGACCCTTCCGTCGGACGGCGTTCAGTGCTGTTTAGGCAGCGAGCGCGATCGCGTTATCGTTCGCAATCAATCGTTCCGCGGGTTTTTACGTGGGCCAGCGGGCCACGGTACGCAGCAATGAGGTCGTCGTCTCCGTCGAAACCGATCGCCCCCTCACCGCTAAATATAGGGACCGGAGCCGGCGCGTCAACACGCTATCGGCATCCCCACCCGCACGGGAATTTGCAACCACTAGCCCGTCACTGGCACAGGAGTGGGACCATGCGACCTCAGTCGATCCTGATTACAGGAGCCTCGAGCGGCATCGGCCGCGCTCTCGCGGTCGAATATGCCCGCGGCGGCGCAAAGCTTGCCCTCTGCGCTCGCCGAGTCGCGGAGCTCGAGACCCTCGCCACGGAGGTCCGCGCGTTTGGCGGACGCGCGATTAGCATCCGGCTCGACGTGAGCGACGCGAGCGCCGTCACCGAGGCGGTGGGCCGCGCCGACCGTGAGCTCGGGGGGCTCGAAATGGTTATAGCCAATGCGGGGCGTGGCGCTTCGCTTCACAGCAGCCGGCTCACGTGGCCCGAGGTCGCCACGATTTTCGACGTCAACGTCCGAGGTGCAATCGCGACCCTGGTCGCCGCGATCCCCATCTTCCTGGCGCACCGACGGGGTCATCTTGTGGGCATCTCAAGTCTCGCGGGCCGGCGAGGTCTGCCCATGTCGGCGGCCTACTGCGCGAGCAAGTCCGCCCTCAGCGTCTTTCTCGAGTCGCTTCGGATCGACTTGGCTGCCGCCGGGCTGGGGGTCACCGACGTGCAACCTGGCTTCGTCGCCACGGAGATGGTGGCCGAATCGGGGAGACGCAGGCCATTTTGTTGGCCGGTCGACAAGGCGGCACGCTACATCGTGCGCAAGCTCGACGGTGCCCCCGCGGTGGTCGCCTTTCCATGGCCCTTGGCGGGGGCCACCGCGTTTGCTCGCATGCTACCCGCGTCGATCTACGACGGCTTGATCCGGGCAAGCAAGCCTTGAACGCGTGTTGCAGCGAGCGTGTCTTCTGCAATCACCCTTCCTTCGGCGGCGAATCGCGCTCGGGACAGCGTTTCGACTTCGCGGCGCACCCGCTCCCAAGTCACGTCGTCGAGCGGGACTCGGCCCCGATTCGCCCACAGCCAGGCGAGCGCCGACGCGTCGCACTGAAGCTCGGTCCACGCGATCTGTGTGAACGGACCGTGGTTGTGAAAGTGCGCCCAGTCGTGAAGCCCCCAGAAAAGCGCGTTCAGGTTGTCCGCGGCCAGCCAGAAAGCGTCGCGCGGGCGCACACGCCGGGCATACAGGCCGTCGGTCGCGTCGTCGATTGCCCATGGGGCCAACGCGTCTTCGTCGCCCAATCCGAGCCCGAACGCATGAAGCCGCGCGAGCTCGCGCGGCAAAAATGCGCCCGGTCGGTCCCCGCGTTCCGAGTGCATTACGAAGACCATTCTGGCGGGGTCCGTACCATCGATGGGTGTGGAGTCGCTCCACCGAGCCGGGGGCCGTCGCCACTCGAGTTCGTCACTCGCGCACCAGCCATAGCCATCGAACACGCCGGCAGGAACGATGCACTCGGTCGGTGGCGTGGAGAGGATCAGTCTGGGCTCGAACCGTCGCACCAAGCCGTAGTAACATTTTCACAACGGCCTCGGCACTTTGCACCCCCAGACGGTCCGCGCTAATCCTGACGGACGAAGGATCGCGATGTCTCCGACGCAACCCTTGCCCGCAAAAAAAGACGTCGCGCTCGCGTTTCTGGAGCGGTCGAGCGTGTACGTTCATCTCGATCCCAGACCGCCCTCCGTCATTGTTCCCCCCCGGTTCAAGACGCAGCCGAAGCTCATTCTTCAGGTGGGCCTCAATATGGCGCTTCCAATTCTCGATCTGCGCTTGGACGACGAGGGTATTGGCTGCACGCTGAGCTTCGATCGCAAGCCGTTCTTCTGTGTGGTGCCTTGGGCGAGCGTGTTCGCAATGGTGGGCGATGATGGTCGCGCAATGGTTTGGCCGGACGATGTGCCGTCGGAGGTGACCCTCCAGGCAAAGGAGCCGCCGCGGGTCGTTGCCCCGCGCGAGCCGAAGGAAGGGGCGTCTGCGGAGCTTCCTCCAGGGGGTGCGGGGGAATCGGCCGAGATAGCAAAGCCGAAGCGCTCCCGGAAGCGCCCCGTTCTCTCGGCGGTCGCCGAGTCCGGTGCTCAAAGTGGGGCGGCAAAGGCTGCGACCAAATCGGTTCGTACAATCGAGGGCGGCGAGCGGACGCCACGTGCAGCACAGGCCACCGCGCCGCGTCCGGCGGTTGCGCCCGCAGCACCCCCGACTCCGCGCCCGGCGGTGGGCGGTTCGCGAAAGAGGCGCAAGGATTTGCCTCCCTACTTGCGCGTCGTCAAATAGCCGTCCGGGGGCCGAGGAGCAGCGCCTAGAGCGTCACGCGCTTGAGGCGATTGATGGCCACTGCCAGTTCCTTCAGGCTTTGTTGCTGCTCGACCGAGCTCTCCTCGATCTTGGTGGCCGCGGCGACAAGCTGCTGGCTGCCGCTCGATTGGGCTTTGTGGCTAGAGTTGAGCTGGTTGACCATCGACGAAATGTTCTCGATGGCTCCCGAGATCTGACGGCCCCCGCGTGACTGCTCCTGCGAGGAGCGCTCGACGTGTTGCGTGATGATGCGCATCTTCTCGGCACTCTTCATGATGAGCTCGGAGCCTCGAGCCTGCTGAGCCGTGGCGGCGGCAATCTGTTGGACGGTCTCGGCGATGCGGCCGATGGCGTCGGTCACCTGCTTGCTTCCCTTGGCTTGTTCGACCGTCGCGCGCGCGATCGCGCGCACCATGTTGGTGCTCTTCTGCGAGCTCTCCAGGATCTTCTTTAGGGCGCGCTCGGCCTCGTTGGAGACTTCGACACCCCTGTCTACGTTGTGCGCGCCTCGCTCGACTGCGGTGATCGCGTTCTTGCTCTCGGCTTGGACGGTCTTGATGAGATCCGTGATTTCACGCGTGCTCGCACCGGCCCGTTCGGCCAGGTCCTTGATTTCGTCGGCGACGACTGCAAAGCCCTTTCCCTGCTCGCCAGCTTGCGCAGCGATGATCGCGGCGTTGAGGGCGAGAAGGTTCGTCTGTTCGGCGACGTCGTCGATGACATTGACGATCTGGCCGATGGCCTCGATGCGTGAGCCAAGGTTCGAAATAACCGAGACTGCCTCCTGTGAGCTTTCTTTGATGCGATAGATCTCGCTTATCGTCTTGAGGATTGCCTCAGCCCCTTTTTCGGCGTCGAGGGCGACCTCTTCGGACAACCGCGCGGTCTCGTTTGCGTTGCTTTGGACTTGGTCGATCGAAACGTCCATCTCGTTCATCGAGCTGCTCGTCTCTTCGGCCGTGAGCGAGAGGGCGTCAACGTTCTTTGCGACCTCTTTTATCGAATACGCCATTTCTTCGATCGAGCTCACTGTCTCGCGCACGCTTCCCGCGAGCTCGCCGATGTTCTCGGCAACTTCGTCGTTCGTAGCGGTCATCTCCAAAATCGAGCTGCTCGATTCCTCTGCGCTCTGGGTGAGCGCCTCGATGTGCTTGGCGAACTCGCTCACTGCCGAGGTCAGGTCGCGGATGAGGCGTGTCGTCTGGTCCGCCGCACCCGCCTGCGTCTGTGCGTTCGCATCGAGGCGCCCGGCTATATCCTCGAGCGTTCGCTCGTACTCCACGATCCGCTCGTGCTTGGTCTCGAGCTCGGCGCGGTCTTTCGCGCGAATCTCCGCGACGCTCGCGAGCGCTTCGTAGAGCCGAAGAACCTCTCCGGTTGCGCTGGCGGGAACCGAAGGCTTCTCGCCCGCCGTCGCTCTGCGGGCCGCCTCGGCGAGCGACGCCAGCGAGCCACCTGGGCCACTGCCCGCTCCCGCGACGATGATCGCGATCGCTCCGACCAGCGCGACGGTGACCACGTAGCCCGGCATGTAGCTCGCGGCATCCCGAGGGATGTACATGCCGGCGACTCCCATGACCAAGACAATGAGGACGCCGGTCATCTGCCTGGGCGAGAGCGTCATCGAATCTAGCGAAGGTACCGGCCCAGGCGCTTCCTATGCAAGGAAAGCGAGGCCAGTCGCGCGCCCCTCCCGTACGACATTGGGCGAGACGTCGCGTAGGATGGCGCGCCGTGCCGCTTTTTCCTCTCTTCCCGCCCGATGGCCCGAGGTGCGTGGCGGGGGTCCCTTTGCGCTTCGAGGATGTGACACAGGACGGCCGCCTCGTGCTCGAGGCGCTCCCTACCGCTCTCGCGACGAGCGTTTGGAGAGGTCTTTTGTCCGGATCTCCTGTTGAAAGCGCTCTCATCGACCAGGGAGTGCTACCAATCCTGGCGCGCCTTCGCATGGAGGGGACCGCGGGACCTTTCTCGGCGAACGGGTGCATCGAGGCGGAAGGGACCTTTCGCTTTGCACCGGCCGCAGATGGTCGCTTCATGCTCGACATGTGGGCCGACCTCTACGCTCCCATAGGCAAGACTTATGGCACCGTGGCCCGAGCCGGCGAGCGTGCGCTGGCCGGACGCGTTTTCGCGGAGCACGTGCTCACACGCCCATTCGCGCCGGCCGGCGAGCGCCGCGTGAAGTCCTTCGATTTCCCTGGAGCCACGACGACACCTGGAGCAGTGGAAACCCTCCCTTCCCTCCCGCCTTTCGAGAGCATCGCTTCCCTTCCCGAAGGGGCTACCCCACTCGAAGCGGGGCTGCGCCTTGATCCGCTGCGGGTGGCCTTCGGCGTGGTCCACACGGACAGCAACGGGCACGTCAACTCGCTCGCGTACCTGCGCCTCTTCGAGGAGGCGGCGCTGCGGAGGTTCGTCGCATTGGGCCGAAAAGCGGACGTGCTGGCGCGCACGATCGACATCGGATACCGGCGGCCCTGTTTTTCCGGCGAAGTCGTGCGCGTGGCGCAACAGGCGTTCGAGCAGGGTGGGCGGCTCGGCGTGGCTGCGGTGCTTGCCGAGGCGCCGAGCGAGGAGAGCTTCGCGCCCTCATCTGCGCGCGCCTATGTGCGTATGGGGTTCGAACCCTGACCGCTATGCGCAGCTGGTCGAGAGAGAGCGCTCGTCGACCTGGCTTCCATACACTACGCTGGGCGGCCGCCAAGGAGGGCTGTCATGCGCCGGTCGTGTCTCTACGTCCTTATTTTTGCCTTTTCGTGTGGCGGCGGGGCGCCGTCGCCCAAGAGCGAGAGCGCGGCAGTCGAGAAGGGGCCGGCGACAAAGGACTCGGAGACCAAGAGTCCCGTCCAAGACGGCGCGCTCCATTCCACCGCGCCGTCTGCATCCATGACCGCCGATGATCCCGGCCAGCCGTCCAAGGCGACGCCTTCGAGCGGCGACCTCGTCGCGCCCGCCACGGACGATCCGTGGATGGCGCCCCACCAGATGCCTTCGAGCGACGTGCTCAAGACGATGCGCGCGGCGCAGGGCAAGGTGAGCGCGTGTTGGAGGGAGGCGAAAAGACGCGACCCTTCGATCAGCGGCGAGGTAAAGATCAAGTTCGTCATCACGCACGAGGGCACGGTGCGTGTCTGGCGCAACGAAGACTCGGCCGTCAGCGACGAAGATTGCATCAACTGCGTCGGTGAAGTGATCAAGGGCCTTCAGTTTCCGAAGCAGAAGGCGCCCGGTGACGCGTGGGGCGTCTATCAAATCAACTTCGGAGGGTAGTAGCGGAGCGGACCGCGTTGTCGTCGGCGCGAGCCGATCCGCGCGCGAGACTTCTTCAAACTTGGCCCCGCTGCAGACCTCCGACGAAGATTCGCCTACATGCACGCACGCTGGGCGCTCGCCTTCGCGCTCGTGGCGGTGCTCGCCACGACACCCGCGCAGGCCTGGCAGGAAGCTCATCAGACAGGCCTGGAAGCTCATTTGCTCGTTGACGCGCACGGCATGGCTTCGGTCGAGCACGAGGTATGGTGGCACGTGGTGCGTGGCCCGCTCCGATCGATCGACCTCGTGCACTTTCCTCCGGGCGCGATCGTCGAACCCCTTGTCTCGATTGCCAGCGAGGACGGCAGGAGCCTCGGCGGTCGCGCCGTGCGCCGCGAAGACGGGACGGTGCGCATCACAGTCGACAATCCGCAGGCGCTGGAGCGTGGGACGTTCCGATTCGCGGTTCGTTCGCGCGTCGACCTCTTCGCGGCGCAAGCGCTCTCACGCGACGGCGCGACATGGCGGCTGTCTTGGACTGACCCAGCCGCCACGGATGGAGTAGATGGATCCCGCCTGACGCTGGACATTCCCTCGGCTCCTGACGAACCTCGCCCGATCGTGGCCGAAACCGGGGCAATCGACGACAGCATCATGACGAGCGTGAGGCGGGGTACCGAGCGCGATGTCCTCGAACTCGTCCGCGCCCGCGTGGCACGTGGAGAATCGGCGACGTGGACCATTCGCCTGGATCCACGGGCGCTGCCGTCGATCGAGCTCCAACCAGTCTCTGAACCGGGGGCTTGTGTTGCTCGGAAGCCGGATCGGCTGCGATACGCGTCGCTCGGGGCGCTGCTGGCCGCGGTAGGGGTGTCGTTCGGGATGCTGGTCCAATGCAAGGCACGAGCTTTCGGCCGGGTATGCGCCGTACGCGGCGGAGCGCCCCGAGGTCTCATGCCGCTGGCCGATCGGCCCCGTGCCGTTGTCGCGGGCTTGGCACTTGCCGCAGCAGTGGGCATCGAGTGGGTGGGGGAGCCGATCTTGGGCGCGGCGTGCCTCTCGATCGCGATGCTGGCGGCCACTCTCCGGGGTCCCAATGCGCGCCAGCCGGTACGCGGTCCAGGACGATGGCGGGCGCTCCGCCCGGAGGACGCGTTCGCCCTTTGCGGGGGAGCGGGCCATTGGCTCGATGGAGGTTCGGCGGTCGGCCGCGCGGTCGCCCTGGGGGTTGGTGCCTTTGTCATCGCCACAGCGTTCGTTGCCCACTGGTTCGATTCCGAAACGTGCTGGCTTGCGGCACTCGACGCGACGGCGCTCGTTCCGCTATTTGTCACTGGGCGTGCGGCGCAACTGCCCCCCGACGGGGTGGAGTCAGCCGTGCCCTGGCTGTCTGGCGCGTTCCGTCGCTTGCGCGCGATTGCTGGCGTGCGCGTCACCCCCTGGGCACGCGTGGCCCCCGATGGCGGCATCGCCGACGAGCTTCGGTTGCTCGTGGTGCCACGGGTGGCGATGTCCGGCGTCATCGGGTTGGAAGTCGGCCTTGCTTGGAGCAGCACGCCGGTCTGCTGGGCGGCGACTCCCGAAGTGCTCGTGCGGGTGGTCGACGGGAGCGACGCGGCCAAAAAACTGGCAAGCGAACTCCCCTGCGCACGCAGCACTCAGGGCCGGCGTCCTGACGAGCGCGTCATCCGTCTCGTCCCGCGGGCTCCGACACGCTCCAGCACTGTCGCCTTAGTCCGAGTGCTGGCCGATACGCTGGCCTACCGGCGGGCGGCGACAAATCCCGCAGTGCCGTCGTGAATGCATTCAGCAAAAACCTCGGGCCAGCCAGCGAATAGAGCCGCGTGCCCCCCTGATAGGCGCGAACGGTACGAACGCAACTTCGGGGGCGGGCGCGAACTTCTGCGGGCTCCGAGTGAAGGCGAACCCCTGCGGACTAGGTCGCCGCTCAGAGAATGCCGCATGCTATAGCCCTTGCCCGCACCGATGGATTCGAACGCCCCCCGCGTCCACAGGCAACAGGCCCTGGCCGCGTACGTCGAGCCACTCGCCTCCGGACGGCGAGTGGCGGTCGTTGGCGATGCGTCCCTAAGCCTTGGTGCACGGATCGCGGAGCTCGGCGCGCGATCCGTGCAGTTGTGGGACCCCGACGCGGAGCGCGCCCGTCGCGAGGCGGAGCGCGCACCGAGAGGCGTCCTCGTTCGCCCGCTTCCGCAAAGCCGTCCCTTCCCCGGCGACGGCAATGGCCCGAGGGGCGCCTTCGACCTGGTCGTCATTCCTAATCTCGAGATCTTCGACGACGCGGTTGATCTGCTCGCGTGGGTGCGGGGCCTCGTCGGCGAGGACGGAGCGGTGCTCGTCTGCGCGCCCAACCGCGACGGGGACGATGACTCAGCGGCCTTCGACTACTACGAGCTCTTCGACCTGGTCGCTAGCCAATTCGTCGACGTGACCATGATCGCGCAGCTCCCGTTCCAGGGCGTTGCGCTGGCCGAGCTCGTCGAAGGAGACAGCGAGTCGCCCGCGGTGACGGTCGATACGCAGCTCGCGGGATTCGAGCCGCACCCCCGAGGCTTTCCTCGCTCTCGGAAGTCAACATGGGCTTCGTCTCGATCCGTATGCGATCGTCGAGCTGCCTGACGGACCCTCTCCGGCCGACGAGCGGGAGTCTGCGGCCGATGCGGAGGAGGAGGAGGAGGAGGAGGAGGAGGAGGAAGCGCTGCGGAGGACCCTTGCCCAAGCCGAGGTCCGGGCGGCGGGGTTGGAAGAACAGTTGGCGGATGAGCGTGCGCGTCTCGCCGTTCTGGAACTGGCAGCCGCTGCGGCGACGGGACTCGAGCAGGCCTTGCGCGAGCGAGCGCTGCGTACTTCGGAGCTAGAAAGCGCGCTCGCGGACCGCTCTCGTGAGGTGCTGGAGCTCGCCAGAGAGGTGCATCGCCTGAGCGCTACGGCTCAGGTCGAGCGAGCGCTCGCCGGCCAACTCGATGAGGTCATGGTCCGGGCCGAACGCGCGGAGCGCGCACTCGCTGCGTTCGAGGCCGAGCAAGCGCGCGCGGCAGAGGCACATGCCGCCGAGCTTGCGCGGTACGAAGAGGTCCTGCGCGACCGGGCGAAGGCGACCCGAGCGCTCGAAACGGAGTTGGTTCGCCGGGAACGGATAGTTCGCGAGCTCATCGACGCGATCGACGAGGCGGGTCACCCTATCGCCGTCCCCCGTCCGCAGCAAGAATCCCACTTGGATCCGCCACAGTCGGGATTTCTCCTCGACGGGGAAGCCTCCCCGAATTCGCCCCGAGACAGGGAAGCGTCCCCGAATCGGGCGCCCAACAAGGAGGAGGCCCCCGACAACACCGCACTGTTGGAAGCCAACGCCCAGCTCCGTCAGAAGCTGGACGCCCTCGCGCTCGACCTCGCCCGCCGCGAAGGAGAAGCCCAGGCGACCGCCTGGACCATCGCGGAGCTCGAGCGCAGACTCGAGACCGAGGCCGCTGGGAAACCGCCGGGCGAACCGCGCGCGCCCGAGCCCGGGTCGGGGGCCGACGATTCAGAAGTCAAGCGCCTTCTTGCTTCCGCGTTGGACGAGCTCGACGTTCTTCGCCGCGCGTTGGCCCAGGAGCATGAGGCGCGAATCCAGGCTGAATCTGCTCGCGCGCCTTTTCAGGAGCCTCCACAAGATTGACATGCCTCGGTCGAGGCTTAATTTGACGGTGCCCGAGCGCCCCTGGGATGGCCCAGGCGTGTGATATAGGCGCCGAAGAGACCCGAACCATCGATGTCTTCCAAGCGCGATTACTATGAAGTCTTGAGCGTTTCGCGTGAAGCGACCGTGGACGACCTGCGAAGGGCGTACCGCCGTGAAGCCCTCAAGCATCATCCCGACCGCAACCCGGGCGATTCGTCGGCCGAGTCGAAGTTCAAAGAGGTGACCGAGGCGTATCAGGTCCTCTCGGACGAAGAGCGGCGTCGGATATACGATCAATTCGGCCACGCCGGCCTCGATGGCTCGGCTGGAGCCCACGGGGGAATGGGCGATGTGTTCGCCCACATGCAAGATCTCTTCAGCGAGATGTTTTCGGGCACGATGGGCTTTCCAGGTAGCTCGCAAGCTCGCCGCGGCGGCGACCTCCGGGTCCAAGCTCGGCTCACTCTTCGAGAGGCAGCCTTCGGGTGCAAGCGCGAGCTGAACGTACGCGCCCCGGCAACCTGTACGGACTGCACGGGCAGTGGGGCGAAGGCGGGATCGAAGCCCGAAACGTGCCCGCAATGTCGGGGCACCGGGCAGGTGTCGAACGCGCGTGGCTTCGTCATGTTTACTTCGACGTGCGGGCGCTGCCGGGGTGCGGGGCGCGTCATCAAGCATCCTTGTCCGTCCTGTGGCGGGCAAGGGGCGGTCGAGCGTGCCCGCAAAGTGAATGTCACGTTTCCGGCTGGAATCGACGTCGGGCAGCGCCTTCGCGTCCCAGGGCAGGGCATGCCGGGGCCGAATGGCGCAGCGGCGGGCGACTTGTATGTCGAAGTCGACGTCGAGCCCGATCCTCGCTTCGAGCGTGACGGGGCGGACATCGTCGAGCGCGTACACGTCCTCTTCACGGAGGCGGCGCTCGGAGCCGAAATTCAGGTGGAGGCGCTCGACGCCGAAGACGACGAATCCACCATTTCGCTGTCCCTACCGCCGGGAACGCAATCCGGCGAGGTCTTCACAGTGAAGGGCCACGGCATTCCCCGGTTGGACGGCCGCGGTCGTGGGGCGCTTGTCGTCGTCGTCCAAGTGGACGTGCCGAAGGCGCCCACCGCGCGGGCGCGGGAGCTGCTCGAGCAGCTCGACGAGGAGCTTCGCAGCGGTGGGCAGACGACAGGCAAGCGAGCGGCGGCGGCGAAATAGGGTCGCGCGCACGGGAGGCGGCGATGTCGGTTGACGTCGAGGCGCTTAGGGCTGCGCTCGCGCACGTGTCGACCCTCCGCGCGACTGGACGCGTGCTCGGGGTCACTGGGCTGAGCCTTCGTTTCATGATGCCCGGGGTGCGGATCGGCGACATCGTCACCGTGCGACGACGAGGTGCCCCGCTCTCTTGCGAAGTCGTGGGCTTCGATCGCGGCGAAGCGATTGGAATGCCACTTGGAGTCCTCAGCGGGGTTGGCCCGGACGATGAAGTCGAGTCCACCGGCGGGCCATTTCAGGTGCGAGCGAGCGACGCGCTCTTGGGGCGCGTGGTCGACGGTCTGGGCCGGCCCTTCGACGGAGGGCGACCGATCGACGGGGAATGGGTTCCGGTCGACGGCGACCCGCCCGCCGCGCTCGGTCGCCGGGCCGTCGCTACGCCGTTTGCCACCGGGATTCGTGTGATAGATGGTTTGCTCACCCTGGGCGAGGGGCAGCGGGTAGGACTTTTTGCGGGTTCCGGTGTCGGAAAGAGCTCGCTGCTCGGCGCGGTCGCCCGCGATGCCGAGGCCGACGTGGTCGTCGTCGCGCTGGTCGGGGAACGCGGTCGAGAGGTGGGTGAGTTTCTCGAACGATCGCTCGGAACCGAGGGGAAAAAAAAGAGCGTGGTGGTCGTCGCCACGAGCGATGTGGCTGCGCTCGAGAGGGTTCGCGCCGCGCAGGTTGCGACGGCCTATGCCGAGCACTTCCGCGACCGAGGGGCTCGCGTCCTTCTGCTCGTCGATTCCATCACACGTTACGCGCGCGCGTTGCGAGAGGTCGGTTTGGCGGCGGGCGAGCCCCCCACGCGTCGCGGGTACCCGCCCAGCGTGTTCGCCATGCTTCCGCGCCTGCTCGAGCGCGCCGGGCAGAGCAAGACCGGGAGCATCACGGCGATTTACACCGTGCTCGTCGAGGGGGGCGATATGGATGAGCCCATCGCAGACGAGGTGCGCGGCATTTTGGATGGTCATATTGTCCTCGACCGAGCAATCGCTGCGCGCGGGCGCTACCCGGCGGTCGACGTCACGGGGTCGCTCTCTCGGGTCATGGACTCCATCGTCGGCAAAGAACACCGCGACGCGGCCCGCCGTTTGCGCGCACTCCTTGCGACCTACGAGGCAAAGCGTGATCTGGTGTCGCTCGGCGCCTATACCCCGGGCAGGGACAAAGAGCTCGACGAGGCCATATCCCACATGCCTCGCATCGAGGCATTCCTTCGCCAGGAGGCGGCGGAGAAGAGCCAGGTTACCGCGGCGATCGCGACATTGCTTCAGGCGGTGAGGTAGACCACGTCTGGAGGACGGGGCCAAAGTCCGTTCTCCTAGACCGCGATCGCCGACGTGCTACTCCCTTCGCGCTCGCGATGACGCTGCTTCAAGTCGCCGGCCTGCGCTTCGGTTACGCGGGTGATCTCTTGTTCGAAGACGTCACCTTCAACCTCGACTCCGGTGAGCACGTTGCTCTCGTGGCGCCCAATGGGAGCGGCAAGACGACGCTGCTACGCATCATCGCCCGGGAGCTCGACCCCGACGCTGGTACCGCGATCCTGCGGCGCGACAGCGCGCTTGGCTTCTATCGCCAATCACACGAGATTGCGGCCGAGGGTGATGTCCTCGGCGCGTTTTTGTCCGGCTTCAGCGATGTCGTCGAACTGCGTGACGAGCTTCGGCGCGCTCAAGAAGAAGCGGCAAGCGGGTCCACCGAGGCTCTCGATCGGCTTGCTCTCGTCACCGACCGGTACCACCTCGCCCATGGCGACGAGCTCGAGCACCGAGTCGCCGCTCTGGCGAGTCACCTGGGTTTCTCACGTCCCGATCTGGCACGGCCGGTCTCGTCGCTCTCCGGGGGAGAGCGAGGCCGGCTCCGCCTTGGCGTCGTGCTGGCCCAGCAGCCCGATGTGCTCTTGCTCGACGAGCCGACCAACCACCTCGACCTCGACACCATCGGGTGGCTGGAGGGTTGGCTGAGCGACTACCGAGGCGCCGCGCTGATCGTCAGCCACGATCGCGCGTTTCTCGACAACACTTGTCGGGCGACGATGGAACTCGGCAAGAAGTCATTCCGCGTTTACCCCGTGAGCTACTCCGAATACGTCGCGCTTCGCGCTGCTGATCTCGAGCGCGAGCGTGCACTCGCCGAGCGCCAGCAGGGGATGATCGCCAAAACGGAAGACTTCATTCGCCGCAACATCGCCGGCCAGAAGACAAAGCAAGCTCAGAGTCGGCGAAAGATGCTCGAAAAAATGGACCGACTCGAACGCCCGGATGACGTTTGGGAAACGGCCGAGAAAGTGGCGTTTCGCTTCGCGCCTGCGGCTCGTACGGGCGACATCGTGCTCGATGCGAAGGGGCTCGGAGCCGAGCGAGGCGCTCGACGGCTCTTCGGGGGCTTTGACCTGCTCGTCCGCCGCGGCGAGCGCATCGGCATCGTTGGACCGAACGGTGCTGGAAAGACAACTCTCTTGAATCTGCTCGCCGGCCGTGGGGGTGAGCTGGACCAAGGGACGGTCAGGCGCGGGACCAACCTCCAAGAAGGATACTTCGATCAACATCTGGGTGACGTGGACCCATCGCTCACCGCGGTCGACAACGTGCGCCGCGTGCGGGGTGACCTCACCGTGGAGGCGGCCCGGCAGTACCTGGCGCGCTTCCGCTTTTGGGGCGACGATCCCCTGCGAGCGGTCAGTGGGTTCTCCGGCGGGGAGCGCTCGCGACTTGCGTTGGCAAAGCTGCTCCTCGAACCGCGAAACCTCCTTTTCCTCGACGAGCCCACCAATCACCTCGACATTGCCGCCTCCGAGATCCTCGAAGAGGCGCTCGTCTCGTTCGAAGGGACCGTCGTCCTCGTTTCGCACGACCGGCGCTTTCTCGAAAACGTCACGACCCGAATCGTCAGCGTCCGAGACGGCAACGCGGATGCGTATCCCGGGGGCTTCCGGGACTACGAGCACGCCCAGAAGGCTCTGGGGGTCGCCCTAGACAAGGATCCGGCGCCACAGATCACCTCCGTTTCTCCCCCCCGTTCCCGAGAGCCCGACCGGAGCTCGGCGGCCGCGCCGAGCGACATCGACCCGGGCAAGCGCAAGTACGAAGCCCAGCGCCAAGCGGCAAGGACGCTCGAAAAAAAGAAACGTCGAATCCAAGAGCTCGAGTCGATTATTAAGTCGGGAGAGCGAGAGCTAACCTCTTTGCGCGCCAAGCTTCGGGAGGCGCCCGGCGAAAATTGGGAAGACCTTGCCAAGATGGCCCGCGACGAGCAGGCGCTTTCAACGAAAGTAGACACAATGCTCCTCGAGTGGGCGCAGCTGTCGGAGGAAGTCCAGTGACCGGCCTAAGGCCCAAGCTTTGGCGCATTGGGATTGTCGCGGCGTTTGGCCTTTTCGCGGCTGCGGGCCAGGCTTGCAAGCGCACGCATGCTCCGCCGGCAACAGACTCGCAGCAAGTGCCCGTCGTCAAAGACGACAGCGACGCCTTTCTCCTGACGTGGATAGATGACAAGGGGGACTTTCACGTCGAGACGAGGGTCGCCGACGTCCCTCTCATGGGCCGCGACGCAGTTCGAGTCGTCGATCCGGGCAGGGACGACGGGCAGCACTCCGATGTCGTTTTTGTTGTCGACCTCCGGCAGAGCCGCGCGGACGGCACGTACCTCGTGCGGACGATGTCGCGCATCGACTTCGACGCAATCGCTCTCGCACGACGCGAGAGGACTGGGCCTACCCTCGCGGCACCGTCCCCTACCCCGTCGACCTCCGCCCCGGAGGCGGAAACGAGCAAGCCCGCATCCCGCGGCGTCGTCGTCATATACGGGGCCGAGTGGTGCGGCGCGTGTCACGAAGCCGCACGGTACTTTCGCCGCAAGGGCATCGCGTACGTCGAGAAGGACATCGAGAAGGACCCGACCGCCGCACGCGAGATGCAGCAGAAGCTCGCCCGGAGTGGCCTGCAGGCGGGGTCCATTCCGGTCTTGGACGTGCGCGGAAAGGTCATCGTCGGGTTCAGTGCCGCACAGGTCGAAGCGGCTTTGGGTGCAGCGCTCTAACCAAATCCCCGCCCCCGACCGTGGGGCAGTAGTCCGCTCGTTCTATGGGCTTCGAGCACAGCGGGCACCGTCTCCGACCGCCCGAGTGGTCGGATCGTCGCCGCTACCCCCACGGGCCGCAGAAAATAGGTTTTGCGGATCTGTACCCCACGAACCTCCGCGGAGCACCTTATAGGAAAATCCGTCAGAAAGACGCAATCGTTGCACGGATCCACATACGGCGCGTTGTAATCCAAAATCCACTCGTCCAGGTCGCCCGCCAGGTCGAGCTGTCCCCATTTCCCCGCCCCCGCAATTGCGGTCCCTACGGGCGCGATGTTTGCGACATTCGTGCAATTTCCTTGCATTCCTGGGCTGGCAGGGCCGTTCGGGAAGTAGCAGTTGGTGATCGCATAGGCGCTCGCAGTTCCAGGATCCGTCGTGCCCCACGGATAGGTGCGCTGCTCGCTGCCGCCCGCAGCGGCAAACTCAAACTCCGCCTCGCTCGGTAGAAAGCCACCATCCCAAATGCAAAATGCGTATGCCTCGTACCAGGTAATGCAGTTGATCGGTAGCGTTTCGTTCGGTCCCGGAGCATCCGTCCACGTTGCCCAGTTCGGGTCGCAACTCAGGTAGCTTTGCCACTCGGCAGTGCTCGTGGCGAGCCGCAACGTATCCTCTTGAATCCACCCCGGTTCGAACCCGCCGGATGTGACCGCGAGGCCCTGGCCCCCATTCAAATGCGTGTGCTTACCGGACCCGGGTTGCGGAACCCAGCCCGCGGCGCTGGCGGCCACGAACTGACGGAATCGGCCTACGGTAATCAGGTACTTGTCCAATCGAAACGCGCTCACTTGCGCCGGGTCGCCGTCGACGACGGGCGCGCTCCCCGCATATGGGTAGGTCCGGTCGTATTCGCCGCCCGGAACCTCGTTGCTCGTACAGCAGCTCTCGAGGCTGGCGCCGCAGCTCGTCGTACCCGGTCCGTTCACGGTGCAGCTCGCGTCTTGGGCGGTGACGGCGGACCTCTTGGGCGCGTCGCCGCATGCGACAAGGCAGCCCAAACTGATAGCCAATCGACCGGGGGAATCCATGACCGCGAACCTCAACGAGCAGCTACCAATTGCCAGATGCTCGAATTCTGGTCTCCCCCGCTGAGGTAAGCAACTCGGTCGATCGACCCGGCCGCGTATCCTCAGCCCCTCTTTCTCGTCACGACTCGCGCGTAGAGCTCGCGCTTCGGTCGCCCGGTCCAGGCCGCGAGCCGCTCGGCAATGGTGCGTGGGTGCTCGGCGCGCGCCAGGGCCTCGTCGATTCGCATATCGACGGCCGCGTCATCCAATTGCGCGCCGCGCTCCTCGGGCGCGTGTGCGCCGAGCACGATGGCGATTTCGCCCACCCATTCTCGCGCGACATCGGCGAGCTCTGCCAGCGTACCGCGCACGAACTCTTCGTGCACCTTCGTGAGTTCTCGGGCAACGCACGCGAGCCGGCCTGGCGTCGCGTCCGCCAGTTCGCGCAGCGTGGCGCCTGTCCGGTTCGGAGACTCGAACAAGACCACCGCCTCCGGCGTCTCGCATACGAGCCCGATGGCAGCCCGTCGCGGCGGTCCCTCGCGCGGTAAGAAGCCGATGAACCGAAAGCGCCCGTCGGCTGCCAGCCCGCTCGCGACCAGGGCCGGGAGCACGGCGCTGGCGCCCGGGATTGGCACGACCCTCACGCCTGCATCGATCGCCGCTTCGACGAGCGCCTCGGCCGGGTCGCTCACACCGGGCGTTCCTGCGTCGGTCACCAGCGCCACCTTCTCGCCGGCGCCGAGAGCGTCAATCACGCTTGCGACCTCCCGCTCGGTCGCGTGTGCGTCCAGCCTGTCGAGGCGCCTGAAGGCGACTCCGAAGTGCGTGAGCAGGCGCCGCGTGCGACGCGTGTCCTCCGCGAGAATTCGATCGCACACGCGCAACGTCTCGATCGCACGAGCGGTCATGTCGCCCAGGTTGCCTATTGGCGTAGCGACCACGTAGAGGAATCCGCGCGCGCTCACGTCGCGCATAGACACCGGTCACGCCACCCCGACCGCGTCGCCCATTTCGTCGCGAAGGAACTCACGCAGCCGGCCCGTAAGCCTTTGCTCGAGCTGTCGCACCCGCTCGCGCGAAATGCCGAAGCGATCGCCAAGCTCTTGCAGCGTGAGAGGCTCGTCGGACACAAGACGCTCGTCGAAGATGGCGAGCTCTTTGTCCTTTCCCTCGAGCGTCTTGCGGAAGCTCCCGAGCTTTTCCTTGAGCAGCGCCTGGAGCTCGCCGTCGGCCATGATCGCCTCAGGCCCCTCGACGAGGCTGGGCATCATGTCGACGCGTGCGATCGACCGCCCTTCGGCATCGCCCACCGGTGCGTCGAGCGATTTCTCACTCGCCTGGAGACGCACGTCCATCTCGTCCACTTCGTTTTCGGGGACGTTGAGTTGCTTCGCGATTTCAGCGTTGGTCGGGTCGACGCCCAACGCCTGAAGCTCAGCGCGCTTCTTGCGGAGGTTGAAGAAGAGCTTTCGCTGCGCCTGCGTCGTCCCGAGCTTTACGAGCCGCCAGTTGTTCAGAATGAACCGCAAAATGTACGCACGGATCCACCAGGCCGCGTACGACGAGAGTTTGACGCCCCGGTAGGGGTCGTAGCGTTTTACAGCCTGCATGAGGCCGATGTTGCCCTCTTGAATGAGGTCCATGATGTTCTTGTAGGCGCGCCGATACTCGTAGGCGATCTTCACGACAAGGCGAAGGTTCGCCGTGACGAGCCTCGCGGCGGCGACGGGGTCCTGGGTCCCGACGAATTTGACCGCAAGTGCCTGCGTCTCCTCCGCCGACAGAAGGGGATGGCGCTGGACTTCTCGCAGGTATGTCGAAAGTGCGTCGAACCGCTCGATCGACGCCGATTCACCCGCGGCCTGGTCCGGCGTGCCGCGGATCGACCCGGTCGCCAGAATCCTCGTCTTCCGCATCGGCCGGCGGTGAATCGATGACGTCGGCCAAACTCGATGCCGGGTCCTGGCTGAGCTCCTCGACTCCGCTCTCGGCGTCCGGCTCCACGTCGGGCTTCGACTCTACCTCTTCTTCGGCAGGGCGTTCCGCCGACGCGCGCTCCACGCGCGCCGCCTGGGACGTGGACGCAGCCGAGCCGTGGGCCTTTGAAGCTCGAGGCGGCTTCTTGCCTTCCAATTTACTGCTGTCACGCTTTGTGGTGCGGGGCAAGGCGCTCCTCAAGTTGTGGCGACGCGCGCGGAGCCTCGGCGTAGCACGTGTGGGGTCGCATCGGTACCCTCGGCACCGAGGCGAACGGCTGCGCGGTCGTCAAAACGCGGCGAATACGCGCAGATTGACAACGCTCGAACGCTCGCGCAAACGTCTCTGCTCGCCCGCCCGCGGCGCTCGCGTCGGCGTGCACGCTACTTGACGCCCGTGCCTGCTCCCCCCTCTCCTCCAAGCGCGCCCCCGGCGCCGCCTAGCTCCCGCGCGCCATTTCTTGCGAGCGCCTTTGCCCGACCCGGCGAAGCTCGGCAACGAATTGCAGCGTGGGCCGGCACAGTCGCGTCGCGTTTGACCGAGCTCGGCTACGACGTAACCGCGGGCGACGGCGACGCGACCGGGGGATCGGAAACGGAAGCGACGTCGACCCTAGTCGTGCTCGCCCAAAGCGAAAGAGGCGGAGTGGACGCCAGGGCGACCATCGCGCTCTTCATCGACGAGAAGCACGTGGAGGTCGCCGTCGACCTACCGCCGGGCGACGCCTGCGCCGCGCGTGCGCGCATCACGGACCCCGTTCGAGCGCTCGAACTGACAACCGCGTTCGAAGCGCTGCCCGAACAATTCGCCATAGGCGTCGTCGGCGACCAGACACGCGCTCCCGCTCCTCGCGCGTCCACCGATCAGCTCCGAGCGCTACTTGACCGGGCCGAGCGCGAGCAGCGCTCGAATCTGGCTCGGCTGGAGCATCCCGCGCGACGTCGCTGTCGCCCATGCGGTCTTGTTGGACGAACAGCTCGAGGACGCGGTAGTCGCCCTAGGTTCGGTTTTGGCGCTGCTGGTGCAGTCTTCGGGGAAACATCCCGCGGGTACCCGAGAACGCTCCGCACCCCGGCGGCGGGACAAGCGCGACGGCTCGCCAGGGGACGAGGATCGCCCGGGGGCCAAGCGTCGCGCGCGCGCGCGCGACGATGTAACCGCGCCCGCGCGGATGGGGCATAGTCGGTACCCGGAGCGCGGGGACCGCGAGTCGGACTCGGCGGCCGAGCCCGAACCAGGGGATCACGATGGGGTGGTCGCTGCGCGAGGGCCACGGGCGGTTGGCTCGAAGACCCCGCCCCGGGCAGCTGTCCGCCTTCGTCGGAGCCGCAGCCCGGATTCCGCGAGGTCAATCGACAAAGGATCGCGTGTGCGCGTGCTCGATGGCCCTTTTTGCGGCAAGGTCGGAGTCGTTCAAGAGCTGGACGGCAAGGGTAGAGCGCGCGTGATGCTCGGGCTACTGGCAGTTCGCGTCGACGTCAGGGAGCTTGCGCGGTTCGCCGAAGGACGCAGCCGGCCCGTCCTGTCCACTTCGCATCGGAAGAGGATGCCGGTCCGATCATGACAACGGAGGCGCCCCTCCCGGCATCGATCTCAGATGGACCGCCGGTGAACCAAGCCCTAAACGCGTCGACGCGCTACCCCACGACACTCCGCGGGCAGTTGCGACGTCACTTGCCGCAATACGTCATCGGCAGCGTGACGCTCGCCGCCTTTCAGTTCGCGATGAACCGAATCGACTTGCGGTCGCAAGCCGCGATCGATCTCGTGTTTGGGCCCCATCCGCTCGAGGTGTGGAAGCCAGCGGCAACGATGCTCGCGCTCGCAGTGGGTGCGTTCGTCGCCCGCGTCGCCAGCCGCTGGTTCATCTTCAACGCGGGCCGGGACGCCGAGTACGAGTTGCGTTTCGAGCTACTTGGCAAGCTGCATCAGCTCGGGACGGCGTTCTATCGAAAGATGTCGGCCGGCGAAATCATGAGCCGGTCGACCAACGATCTGCAGCAGGTCCGAATGCTCTTTGGCTTCGGAATGCTCAATCTAGTCAATCTCTTCTTCGTATTCCCCAGCGCTCTCCAGGTGATGCTCCATGTCAGTCCGAAGCTCACCATCGCCTGCCTCGCGAATCTGCCAGTCGTCACGCTATTCACGCGCTGGATTTCGCGTGGCCTATACACGCGTATGCGCGAGAACCAGGCATCGCTGGGCCGCATGAGCGATGTGCTTCAGGCCAACCTCGCCGGAGTGCGCGTTGTCCGCAGCTTCGCGCTGGAACAGCGCGAGCGAGAGCGCTTCGAGAAGGCCAACCGTGACTACCTTCATGCCAGCTTGTCGCTCGCACGGCTTCGCGGATCGCTCGCCCCCACGATCGGCGCGGTCGCGTCCGCGGGCTACCTGGTTTTCTTCTGGTACGGGTCGACGCTTTTGCTCCGCGGGCCCGACCACGGCGGGCTCACGCAGGGCGCGTTCTTCGCGTTTTGGAGCGCGTTCGCACGGATGACGTGGCCGATGATCGCGGTCGGCTTTTCGGTGAGCATCGTGCAGCGCGGGCGCGCGGGATTCGCACGACTGCGCGATGTGTTCGATGCCGTGCCAGAAGTGATCGACGGCACGCGCAAGGCCCCGCGACACGTGGGGGGTTCGCTTTCCGTCGAACATCTCGGCTTCTCGTACGGGCCGCGCCGAGTGCTCGGGGACGTCAGCTTCAAGGTGGCGCCCGGTGAATCACTGGCGATTGTCGGCCGGACCGGATCAGGAAAGACCACGCTCGCCATGCTCCTCGCGAGACTATTGCCGACGCCCCCCGGTACCGTCCGGATCGATGGCGTCGACGTGTGCGAGTTGCCGCTCGCCTCGGTTCGGTCCGCCATTGGCTACGCCCAGCAGGACGCCTTTCTCTTCTCGACGACGGTCGCAAGGAACATTGGTTTTGCGCTCGACGATGCGGAGTCGCCCGAAGCCCAAGGCAGGGTGCGGGACGCGGCGCGTGAGGCGCAGGTGCTCGAGGAGGCGCTCTCGCTACCCGAGGGATTCGACACCGTGGTCGGCGAGCGCGGCGTACAGGTGTCTGGCGGCCAAAAGCAGCGTATCGCGCTCGCGCGCGCTCTCCTCTGGGAGCCCAAGATATTGATTTTGGACGACCCGCTGTCCGCCGTGGACACGAAGACCGAATCGGCCATTTTGGGGGCGATCGAAAGGCAGGCCGCTCGCCGGACCGTGTTGCTCGTCACGCATCGAATCGCGGCCGCGTCGCGGTGCGACCGCATCATCGTCCTCGACGAGGGCCGCATCGTCGAACAAGGACGCCACGACGAGCTCCTCCTCGCAGGCGGAATCTACGCGGCATTCGCGGAGGAGCAAAAGATGGCGCGGGAGCTCGAGGAGCTCGACGTGACGGATGTCGAACCCGAGCGCATACGGGAAAGAGCGGCCGCATCGTGAGCGATCAACGCCCTACCAAGCCGGCGACGCGCGCCGAGCAGGCGCTACGAAGGTTCCACGAAGAGGGGGCGGTCGGCAAGGCCTACGACGGCCGTCTCTTGCGTCGCCTGTGGCCCTTCGTCCGGCCGCATGCGCGCTTCGTCGTGGCGTCACTCGTCACGCTCGTCCTTATCGCCGCGATCAATCTGGCGCGGCCGCTGCTTCTCGGCGACGTAGTGCGACAGGCGGGAGCGCGCAACGCGCAGCGACTCTTTCGTGACGGGCTGGCGCTCGCCGGCCTGCTCGTCCTGCTCCAAACCCTGACTTATGTGCAGATGTACACGATGCAGATCGCAGGCGCGCGCGCGATGGCCGACCTGCGAAGCACCATCTTCCGATTCTTCCAAAGGCTGCGCCTACGCTACTACGACCGCACGCCCGTCGGCAGGCTTGTGACTCGCGCCACCAATGACGTCGACGCGGTCAACGAGCTCTTCGCCTCCGGAGGGCTCAATGCGATGGGTGACCTCTTGTCGCTCGTCGGCGTCGTCGCGATGATGCTCGCGCTCGATTGGCGACTTTCGGTAGTGTCCTTTCTCGCTCTCCCGCTGGTCGGCCTCATTGTCAACTTCGTCCGAACGCGATCGCGGGCTGCATACCGTGACGTGCGCGCGCGCACGGCGCGGCTCAACGCGTTTCTGAACGAGCAAGTCAGCGGCATTGCCGTCGTGCAAGCGTTCGTGCGCGAGCGGGCAATGGCGCAAGAGTTCGACGGCGTCAACGTGGGTTACCGTGACGCCAACAAGCGCGCCATCTACTACGAGGCCGTACTCGACGCAGCGATCGAGATGGTGAGCACACTTTGTATCGCGAGCATCCTTTGGTTTTCGGGCGTGCGGCGCCTCGGAAGTCCCATCATCACATTTGCGCTCCTCGTCACGTTCACCCAGTACATCCGGCAGTTCTTCGAACCGGTGAGCCTGCTCTCGCAGCGATACACGCTTCTGCAGAGCGCGATGGCCGGAGCGGAGCGCATCTTCGAGCTGCTCGACGAGAAGGACGTCGCGGGCGACACTCTGGCCGCGGACGCCTGTGGGCCAGCCGGACCGGCGGACGAAGGGATCGCGCTCGAGCACGTGGATTTTGAGTACAAGAGCGGCGTACCCGTGCTCCGGGACGTAACGTTCGCCGCGCGCCGCGGCGAACGCATTGCGCTCGTGGGTGCCACGGGTGCGGGAAAGACCACCGTCGCGAGTCTGCTTTTGCGTCTTTACGAGCCACAAGGGGGTACCGTGCGCGTTCTCGGGAGAGACGTGCGAAGCTACGAACCGCACGATCTGCGGCGTCTTTTCTCGGTCGTACCACAGGACGTCTTTCTCTTCTCGGGAACGATTTTGACCAATATCGGTGTGGCCGATAGCACGCCGGACCGCGCGCGCGCGCAGGAGTCGCTGCGGCAGATCGGGGCGTACGAGCTCTTCGCCCAACGGGAAGGCGGCTTGGACGCCCGGGTCGACGAGCGCGGACAGAACTTCAGCGCCGGCGAACGACAGCTTCTCGCGTTCGCGCGAGCGATGTACCGAGACGCTCCCCTGCTTATTCTCGACGAGGCCACTGCAAGCGTCGATTCGGACACGGAGGCACGACTCCAGCGAGCGCTCGAAGAGGTGGTGCGTGGTCGGACGTCGCTCGTCATCGCCCACCGCCTGTCCACGATCCGCGCGGCGGACCGGATCGTATGCTTTCACAAAGGCCGGGTCGTCGAAATTGGAACGCACGACGAGCTTCTCGTAAGGGGGGGGGTGTACGCTCGCTTGTACCGAATGCAATTCGCGCACGAACGGGCTGTCGTGGCCGAGCGTCGGGCTCACGAGCAAACGGCCTAGGCCCGCGTCTCTTGGCCAGGCCTCTCGCTCGGTGCTACTTGTTACGGAAATCACGCGTTGGCCGCGTGTTTTTGGCGCCATGTCGCAGCCCATCGTTCCTCGTGTGCTCCGCCCTCGACGGGCCGCCCCCGCCGATGCCGTACGACCGACTCGCGCGGAGGTGAATCTCGCGGCGCTGCGCCACAATCTGCGCGTCGTCGAGAGGCGGGCGGCCGGCGCCCGCGTTTGGGCCGTGCTCAAGGCCGACGCGTACGGGCACGGGGCCCCGGGGGTCGCCCGCACTCTCGAGCGGGCGCGCGTCGACGGCTTCTGCGTTGCTCTACTGGAGGAGGCGGTCGAGCTCCGCGAAGCGGGGATCGTTGCTCCGATCATGGTGATGGGCGGACACTACGGCAATGCGCACGATGAAATCGTCGCGCGCGGACTCATTGCGGTCGTGCACGACCTCGAGCAGGTTGCGGCCTTCGCCCGCCTGGTCCGCTCCGGCGACGCGGCCAGGCCGATCGACGTGCACCTGAAGGTCGACACAGGTATGGCGCGCCTGGGCGTCACACGACAAGGGTTGCCCGCGCTAGCTGCCGGTCTCGCCGGCTATCCCGAAGTTCGCGTTCGCGGCTTGATGACCCACCTATCGTGCGCCGATGCTCCCACCGACGAGGCGACCAAAGAACAAATGGTCCGGTTCGAAGAGGCGACGGCGGTCCTCGCACGAGCTGGCGTGCGTCTCGAGGTGCGCCACGCTGCGAACAGCGCGGCCTTGCTTCGCGGGCACGCCCGGCTCGACGCCGTCCGACCCGGAATCGCGCTTTTTGGCGTTGCTCCGCGCGTGGACGGCGCGGCGCTGACAAACGACCTGAAGGCGGTGATGCGCGTTCGAACCGAGGTCATCTCGCTTCGCCAGATCGATCCTGGGGATTCCGTCGGTTACGGCGCAACCTGGGTCGCGACACGCCATTCGCGCATCGCCACGCTCCCGATGGGTTACGCCGACGGCCTCTCACGCCACCTCGGCAATCGCGGCCACGTTCTGGTGCGAGGAAGGCGAGCCCCCATTGTTGGAGAGGTTTCCATGGACATGACCATGGTCGACGTAACGGGCATCGATGGCGCGAGCATCGGAGACGAGGTGGTCGTTCTAGGGGCGCAGGAGGGCGTGCTCGGGCGAGACGTCATCACCGCGGACGAGATTGCCGCGCACGCGGGATCGATTCCGTGGGAGGTGCTGACTAGTGTCTCGCGGCGCGTCCCAAGGTTTTATCGAGACCCTTAAGCGCACACCCTCCGCCCTATAGTGCAGCGCCGTCGAGATGGCATTAATCCAGTGGACTGCGCTGCACTAGCGAACTCGCGGGAGCGAGTTCCGGGTTCGGGCGGAGCCCGAGGGACAAAACTGGTGCACCGCCGGCTCGCGATAGCGAGCGCAATCGCCTAGGGCGATTGCTCGTATCTCGACGGCGGTGCGCTAGTGGACCGTGTACCAGCGACCCTCGTGCTCGACGACGGGAATGCTGGGCCCCGGTCGCGCGGGAATTTCGTCCTCTCCAATCGCGGGGGCGCGCTTCTCCGGGCGGTCGGTCTGTGCACTCGCCAAAGCCGCCTCCATCTCCGCCTCTTCGAGCGCCCATCGCGCGAGCTTCTCTTTGGCTCGTCTTCGACGCTTCACCCATGCTGCGCCGGACAACCCCACGATGAGCACCCAGAGAAGGCCGCCACCGGTCAGGGCGGGCACGATCCCAAATCGACGGCTCAGCTCCGTGCGCCACTCGTACTCGAGCTTGCGGAGATCGGTGCCATAGGCGTCCTCGAGTGCGCGGTCGAAGCCGGCACCGGCACGCACACGTTCGACCAACGATCCGAATCGGGCGCGGTCCGAATCCCGTAGGAGGAAGCTCACGAAGTCCGCCGATTCCGCATACGCCACGTTGACGTCGTAGTGATCCGCCGGAAAGCCGCGATCGAGGTCGGCGAACGGAAGAAGGTGGTTGCCGAGCGATGCGTCGGCAAGTGCGACACGACGCGCCCAGGGCAGCTCGCCGGACTCGTGAATGGCGAGCCCCTCGTCGAACCAACGAGGGACGTGATGGCCGGCGACGGCGTCGTATAGAGCCAGATGCGCAAGCTCATGACGCAGTAGCTCGATCAAGTCAGGCGCCTCCCATGTCCCCGGCGCTTGAAGGGCAAGCAGCGCCAGGTGAGCGCCCGGATACGCGACGCCGGCCGCGTACGACGGAGGCGGCGCGTCGTTGGGCGCAAGCTCGGCCATTTGCTCCGGCGTACGAGCGATCCGGACGAGCACGTTCGCGAGAACCTCTTGACCGAATTCACTCGACAGAGAGCGGCGATAGTCTTGAGCTTCGCGCGCAAGCCCCTCGGCTCGATCGCGGACGCTTGCCGGAAACTCTAGCGTCAGCCAGCCGCGCTCGACGCTCAGAAAGTCCGCCGGGCGCGCGGGAAGAGTCGTAGCCGAGGGGCGTGCCAGAAGCGCGACATCGCGCGGCAGCATCGGCGCCGCAGCATCGGAATCGGCGAGCGCTGCGGACGGGGTTCCGACGAGGGCCAGCGCCGCCACGCAACAAAGCAATGCACCCCCGAAGCCTCGTCGGAGCGCTGTCCATGAGTCGCAAAGGCGGCGGAGCAGCCGGACCATTTAATGCGGCACCTCCAATTGAAGATGGATCGCCGATGGGCCCGTGTCCCGTGTTGCCAGAAAGACCGCCCCGGCCCCAATCGCAGCCGCCCCGAGCGCACCCCAAAACCAGCCCGACTCGTAGAACTGTCTGGAACGCGCTGTCGCACCCTCGACTTTCGGGTCCCCGTGAGTGGCGAGGGCGGGAGCGCTCGTGGAGCCAGCAGCCGGCATTTGCGCGTTCCCGGGGTCGCGCGCGCCAAATGCCCGGACCAAAGAGCGGGTCGCCGCCGCCCATGAAGAGTTAAGCCCGTCATCGGGGGCGTACGCAGCGCCATCGAATGAGGCCGCGTCAGCAAGAAACACACGTGCGCTCGGGCGTGTTCCGTCGAGGCGGACGACCAACACCCCAACCAGAGAAAAGCGATGCGCGATATCGCCGAGCAGCGCCCGAGTCGGTGCGTCGTCGCCGCGCAGGGCGGCAACCATGTCGGCCAGATCGCGCAACTCGGGCGGTGCTCCCCCCGGTGTACGCTCTCCACAGAGCACCTGGGCGTGCGCCTCGTCGAGACCAACGGGGCGCAACGACGCCGCGGCATAGACCGAGCGGGCGAGCGACCACGCCTCGTCGGTCGCACCGGCGAGCGCGACGACCGCGAGGCCTCGGGTAGGAGCGCCGAGAGGACCGGCGGAACCGGTGGCTTGAGCGGAAGCGGGAGGATCGGCGGACGCCGGCGACGCACGAGCCGCGCCGGAGAAGACGAAGGCGACCACGACGATCACTCGGCGGAAACTCGTTTCGACGGCCACGGCGGACTCCAGCGGAGCCATCGGCTTAGCACGACCGCACACCGCGGGCTCCGCGGTTCGTTTTCACTTACCGGCTACCAGATTCGCGGCGGAGGCGAGGCTCGGCGCGTGCTCGGAGACCGCTTCGCGCACCGGGGGGTCGCCAAGCGTCGTGATCCCCAGCGCCGCCAAGAAGACCGCCAACGGTGGTCCTACCAAGGCGAGCGCCCGCGTTGCCGCGCGCCAGTCCCGTGAGACGAAAAGGGCGGCGATCAAGAAAGCGAATAGGTCGACTACGGTCGAGGCGGCCCCCCCCGATGACGGTGCGGCCGAAACGACGCTTGCGAATCTTTGGAGAACGTAGGCGACCAACGCGAATGCGGCGCCGGCGAGTGAAAATACGACGAACCGCTGCACCCCCACCGACACTCCTCTCAGCATCGCCACGATGCGCGCACACGCTAGCCCCCAAACCACCGCAAACAACAATGCGCCACAACCGTAGGTGACTCCGGCTAGCGCGCGATGGTGAGTGGTCGCGCGAAGCACCGTCCCGAAGAACGCGAGCGAGACGAAGAGCAAAGCAAACCAAAGGCCCAGACCAAACCAGCGCAGCTGAGCGCGAGCCGGCGGTCCGCTGACGGCGACCAAGCCGCGCCGAGCCCCGCGCAGAACCACAATGGCGACACCCATCGGTGCGAGCGCGGCCGCGGTGAGCGCTGCCCAGGCGCGCACCATCGGGGCATCGCCCGCGAGCGCGGCCGACACGCGAATCATACCCGGTATGGTACCGAGAAGTGCGCCCGCGGCTGCGAGCCCGACCCATGCTCCAAACCGCAGCACGAGCGAACCGTTCTCCTCCACGCGGCTCGACGGCGGCGGAACCGAGTCGGATATCACTGGCCGCAGCATATAACGCGGGGCCTTCGCTCCGCGCCATCGTCGTTGCCGTCCACCCTCCGCTGCACTTTGCGGCCCTCTCGTGCTACGGCCGAGGGTGAAATGCCGATCGCCGCATCCGGCGCACATGCTAGCGAAGGAGGAAAGGTAGGAGGAGCTCGCGCCGACTTCGTGGCCTCGTTGGGGCGCAAGGTGAGCGATGCGCGCGAGCTACTGGGGGTCCTCGAGCAGGACCCCACCTCGAAGCCGGCACGGGATGAACTGAGGCGGCGCCTCCACGCGCTCGGAGCCGGTGCGCGCCTCTTGCGGTTCGACGCGCTCACTCAAGCTCTCCAGGAGCTGCTCGCGGTACTGGACCGTAGCGGCCAGACCGGATCCATGCGTGAGCTCGACGTACGCTTCGTCGCCCAAGCACTCGATGACTTGCCCCCGCTGGCCTGGGGCGAGGTGCCCTCACGCGAGGCGGGAACGCGCGCCTCCGGCGAGCTGGCGGTCGATGGGCCCGGGCCGATACCTGTCGCCGCGTTGCTCGTCGGGGGCGAGTCGCTGGTCCATGCGTTGAGCGAGAGCGGCCCCTCGCCCGCACGGGTCTTCGAGTGCGAACGCACCGACGACGTCGACCGGGCGCTCGAGCTCGCGCGCGCACACGCCCCCGACTTGGCTGTCGTCGACACCGACATCCCGCGCGCCCCGCAGTTGGTCGAGACACTGCTCGACGACCCTCTCACCGACCCGGTACCGGTCGTCGTTCTCGGGACGTTCCGCTCAGCGGAAGAAGTCGCGCGATTCGTGGCGCTCGGCGTCACTCGCACGCTGACCAAACCAATCTCCCCAGAGCTGCTGCGCGCGACGTGCGACGAGATCGTCGACACGAACGACGAGCGGACGATGCGGGTGACGCTCGGTGAGCCCACGCTCGAGCAGCTCGGCGACCGCCTCGCGGATGAGCTCCGGCGCGCGCTCGTGGAGACGGTCGACCGCAACCTGCGTTCGCACCGCGTGCCGCTCGGAGAAGGCAGCGACGTGCTTGCCGCGCTCTGGGGGACTATCGCGCGAGTCCAGGAGATCGTCGTGCGAAAGACGGGGGGCGCGATTCGATTCAGCGGCGATGCGCCCGAGGGCGCCATTGCGCTCGCACCTTGGCTCCACCAGGAGCTGCCGGCGGCCGATCGGATCGCGGGGCGCACGCGCGGCGCGGCGGCGGATGTACGTCTCGAGGGCCGGTGCGTGGTCGTCGCCGACGACGATCCTGGCGTCACCTGGTTCGTCTCCGATCTGTTGCGAACGGCCGGATGCGTCGTCCACGAAGCGCTCGACGGGACGATGGCGCTGGATCTCGCGTTCCGTGTGCAGCCAGAGCTCGTCGTCAGCGACATCCTAATGCCGGGGATCGACGGCTTTGCGCTGTGCCGCGCGCTGCGCCGTGATGTCGCCCTGCGCGACACCCCAGTCATCCTTCTCTCGTGGAAGGAGGACTTGCTGCAGCGCGTGCGCGAGCTAGGGGCGAGCGCGGCGGCGTACCTCCGAAAAGAAAGCGGGTCGCGCGCGATTCTGGCACGGGTGCGCGAGGTGCTACGACCGCGAACGAGAATCGAACTGCGCCTCCGCGGAGAGGGCGAGGTCCGGGGCCGACTGGACGGCCTGACGCCGCGACTGCTCCTCGAGCTCGTCTGCTTGACTCGAAAGGACGCTCGGGTCGCCGTGCGAGACGCGACGCATCTGTACGAAGTCGAGATCCGAGGAGGTGCGCCCCGAAGGGCCACCCGCACCGCGAGCGACGGGAGCTATCGGAGCGGCGAGCGAGCCCTCGCGGGTCTCCTTGGGGTCGGCGCGGGCAGGTTCGTGGTCGCCACGAGCCGTGCCCCCATCCACGGGGAGCTTACGGGGACCCTGTTCGATCAGCTGGTCGGCCCGATCGCCCTCGCACGCGGCGCCATCGCGGCCACGACGGGCGCACGCACCACTTCGGTCGAGCGCATCATCTTCGACCATCATGCGCTGGAAGCTTACCTGCGCGCGACCCCCGAGCCGACTCGAACGCTCATCCGTCGGTTGGCGCAGGGGGCGACACCACGACAGATGTTGCTCGAAGGCGAGGCATCGCCCAGCTTGATCGAAGACGTGCTCTCCGATCTCGCCGCGCGCGGCGCGATCCAAGCGGTCCAGGGAACGGACGGGGCCGACGTGCTCAAGCCCGAAGTCGACGCTGCCCGCGCTGTGCTCCGCGGCTCTGTCGACGGGAAGCGAGCGATTGCGCTCGGCGCGCGGTCGAGCGCACCTCCCGTTGTGACGCTCCCCCCGGTCGACGTCGCCGCGCCGTCGCCCCTGGCGACGCCAGAAGCCGGCGACATCGAATCGGCTTTGCCTTCGCCTGACCGAGTCGAAGATTTGGCGTCGTCGCTCGAAGACGCGGTGATGCGCGAGATCATCGACCGCGCGACGCCATCGCATCCGTCGCGGTCCCTCACCCCCGACCCATTGCCAATCGTCCGGCCGGGCGAGCTTCGGCCCCGATCGTCGAATCCTCCCGAAAGGCCGGTCCCCAATCAACCGGGGGCGGCCGCGCGGGTGCGGCCCGACGCGCTCGTGCCAGACGAGCCGCCGCAGGGCGAGAGGCCCAAAGTCCGCGATACGCTTCCATCCAACGCGCCCTCGCCCTCCGTCCAACCGTTCCTGCCCTCAAACGAACGCCGACCGCTGTTGCTCGCCAGCGCGTTGCTCATCGCAGTGGTCGCCGCTGTGCTCTACTGGGCGCGGCCGGAGCCAGTATCGATTCGCGAGCCCGAAGCCTCCGCGACGGCCGCCCTGACCCACCGTGCGCCCACCGGCGGCCCGAGCACCGCTGCCGTGCCGACGCCCGCTCCTATGGCGAACCAGGTGGAAGACCTTCCCCTCGGCTCCGACGTTCCCGCCGGCTTCGGACTGCTCGAGGTCAGGGCGCCTCGAAGCGCCACCGTGCGAATCGACGGAGCAGTCGCTGGCTCCGGCCCGTTCGTCGCGAGCGTGACGGCGCCGGGCTATCACGAAGTGCGCGTCGAGCAGGACGGACGTACGTCCGCTCAGGTCGTCGAAGTCCGAATCGGCAAAGCGACACGCGTAGAGTCCGCGCTCCTGCCTTGAAACGCGCGGCCCCCGCTCTTCTGGTCTCGATTGCGCTCGCACTCGCGTCGGCCTGCAAGCGCGCGAGCGATCCGGCTCCGGCCGGCTCCGCAACGACCGTGATCGCCGCCGTCGATGTGCCCGACGCGCCTCGCGCCGTGCTCGACGTCGTACGAGACCTCGATTCGTGCGCGCTCGGGCACCGAGGCGTGCTCCTGGATTTCGGCGATCGAACGATGCACGGGCGCATTCGACCTGGCTACGTCGCGCGGGGAGCCGACGGGGCTCCCGGCTCGGATCGCGCAGCGGGCAACGACCAGATCGTGGAGCATAGCGGCGCGACATGGCTGAAAGTGCGCTCGCGCATCGTGTCGGCGAGCTTCTATTGGCCCGCAGTCGCAACGGACGCCGCCGAGGTAGGGACGTTTGTCGAAGGGCGCGTGCGCGGACTCGGTGCGCGCGCGGTCGCCGTGGCAATCGACGGCAAGCCTGTGGGGACTTGGACGCTGGAAAAGGGAGAACCCCGCACGGTCTCGGCCCGGGCGACTGCACCCATCACATTGACTCCGGGCGGTCATGAGCTGACGCTGCGCTTCCTCGGCGGCTTGCGTGGAGGGGATGCCCTCGCCGAGATCGACTGGGTGCACGTGGGGACGGGCGACCCGGGCACGACCTACGCAGCCCCAACCCGCGCCGACGTATTGATCGATGCGACCGTCGGGGATCGGTCCATTCGATCCATTTCACTTCGCGCCCCCGGCTTCGTCCGTTGCTCCGGGTGGATACCGGCGAACGCCACACTCGAGATGTCGCTTGCCGCATCCGGCAGCGGCGATGCAGACGTCGAAGCGCAGCTTCTGCGGGATCGTCGAGCGCCCATCGTGCTCGGAACAGCCCACCTCACCGGCGCGGGCGTCGCTTGGATGCCATGGTCGGTACCAATTGCAGGGCTCGACGGCGATGGGGCCCTCGCATCCGTCGCGCTCGTCGCGAAGCGCGCCGGCAGCGCGACGCGGGTTCTTTTCGGAGCACCCGAAATCATCGCGGCACGAAGGGTCGTTCCGACCGCACGTCCTACGGCGCGTGGCGTTCTGCTTGTTGTTCTCGGAAGCACGTCCGCTCGGTCGCTCGCGCCCTGGGGAGGTCCGCACGCGGCCAGCGAACTGTCGCGACTCGCGGCGTCCGGGACGACGTTCATGGCCAATCGCGCTTCGAGCTCGTCGTCGACTGCGGTTGTAGCGTCCATGCTGACGGGCCTGTCTCCGCAGCAGTTGAACATCGAGGACGCCGAAGCGCGCCTGCCGCAAGGGCCGACGACGATCGCGGAAGCGTGCCGCCAAGCCAGCATGGCGACCGCGATGTTCACGGCCAACCCGACGACCGGCGCCGCGTTTGGCTTCGACCGCGGCTGGGACACCTTCGTCAGTCACGATCCGCTCGAGGACGTCGCGGCGACCCGAGTCTTCGATGACGCCGCGACTTGGATCGAAGCGCACAGTCGCGATTCGTTCCTGGTGGTCGTGGATGCGCGCGGGGGGCATCCGCCGTGGGACGCAAGTGCGGACGAGCTGAAGACCATGCTGCCGGCGGGCTACTTCGGGCTTCTCGAGCCGCACCGTGCGGCTGAGGCCCTCACCAAAGCCCGCAAGCGTCCGGCACATTTCAAGGAGGACGACCGTGTGCGCGCCTGGGCGCTTTACGATAGGGCCCTCGACGCCCACGACGAGGCACTCGGCCGTCTACTAACGGCGATCAAGACAGCCGGTCGCGAAGAAGACACGGCCGTGATCGTGACCGGCGACGTCGCCGCAAGTGAAGCCCTCTCCGTTCCTTTCGTCGACTCGGACATGCTCGACGAACCGCTGCTCGCGACCCCGCTCGTCGTGCATTGGCCCGGCGCAAGGACCCTCTCCGGCCGCCGCGTGCAGGCGCCGACTGGTCCCGAGGACATGGCCCGCACGGTTCTCGGTGCGCTCGGCCTTTCCGCGCCTCCCTTGTTTCAGGGAGTCGACCTCGTTCGGGTGGCCGAAGGGACGCTCGAGCCGGCCGAGAGGCCGCTGACCGCGACCTTTGGGGGTCGCTTCGCCGTACGATGGGGACCGTTCGTGCTCCTGGGCCTGCATGACCGCGAGACGCGGATGTGCGACCTCTCGCTCGACCCGACTTGCGTCGCCGATGTGCGCGCCACATCGCCACTCGCTTTGGAGCCCCTGCATCGTTGGGCGATGGACGCACTGGAACCGACGGCGCCGCCCCCATTCCCGAGGGAAGGCGCGGTACTTGACCAACATGCAACTGCGGCGCTCGTTCGATGGGGACGCCCTGCCGACGAGCGTGAAGCGGAAGGGCAATAATGTGAGGGTGCTGGTGTCTCATCCGGCCGTGCGCGGCCGCGCAGCGACAAGAGTCCCGACGAAGGCGAGGGCGGCGGCAAGAACATAGGCATGGGCGCCTAGGGCCGGGACAGACGCGGGGGCGCGAAGGAACACCCGTGAATAATCCCACTCGTAGTACGTGCCGGCGAGCTCCGATGCGTCAATCGCCCCCTCGTTATTGCCGACGGTGCGCGATCCCCATGTGGCGTCGAACAGAAGCGATACATTGATCGGCGTCCCGCCGGCTACCGCCCCGACGGTCCAGGGGTAGTTCGAACCGCTCTGGATCGCGGCTCCGTCGACGTACATCGCGTAGCTGTTGTCTGCCGTGTAAAGGAGCTGCCACACGTGCCACTCGGTGGGGTCGAAATTGGTGATGCCGACCGAGGCCATGCCGGACGGCCAGGAGCCGTAGTCCACCGCATCGGCGCCGCCGAAGGCGTTCGAGTGCCAGTAGGCGCCAGCGAAGTTGTTGTCGTCGGCGCCATTCGACCAGCCGTACGTCTCGACCAAGTCGATCTCTGGGCCGTTGCTCCACCGGTTGCCGTCGGTCCAGAGCGCAAACCAATAGTACGGCGGGGGCTGAAAGCGAACGCGAGTTTCCCAGAGGAAGTCTTGGCCGAGAATGCTACCGCCAGCGGGGAGCACGGAGAGCGCCTGGAACGCGCCGCTGCCGCAGTTGAGCGCGCTCGGTATGCAGGCCGTAGCGCCGTCGAGCGGCAGCACGTACGTGAGCATGCTGTCGGCCGTGAAAACGCGGATTGGCGAAGCCGTGTCGATGCCATCCACGGGTTGCCCGGGAACCGCGTGGGCAACATCTGGGGCAACCATGACGGCGCCATAGTTTCCGTTCGTGGTCTGGCCGAACTGGTCAACGAAGCTGAAGTTCGCTTCAAGGTCGGCGTCGCTCGTGATGTTCGTGCCGAAATCCCAGTCCTTGTAGACCGCGAAGCCGGAGTCAGTGAACGGGTCGCTGGGCTGGGTCACGGCTTCTCATTAGCGCGACCTAGGCGTCGAAAGCGTCCTATTTTTGGAGCGCTCACGTCCTGGCCAGGACGGATTTAGCCGCTCGCCCTTCGGCCGACGGTGGCCCAACTGAGCCAGACCTTCTACCGGTGCGGGCGCGATGAGGTGGGGGCGCCACCGGCCGCCTTGGCGGCTAAGTCTGCGGAGAGAGAGGGATTCGAACCCTCGGTACCCTTGCGGGTACACATGATTTCCAATCATGCACCTTCGGCCACTCGGTCATCTCTCCAGGTTTCCATCGCCCTCGCCCGGGACGGCGGAAAACGGGCCCGGCCCTCATAGCACGTCCGCTTCCCGTCTTGACAACACCCCGCTGGGCCGGCACCGTTCGCGACGGAGAGCTGTCCGAGTGGCCGAAGGAGCCTGATTCGAAATCAGGTGTACCCGCAAGGGTACCAAGGGTTCGAATCCCTTGCTCTCCGCAGAGTTACCAGAACGCGTCCCAGATGGGCACCCCACCCGCGGCCCCTTCGAACGTAGCCGCGGACCGGGGCCAAGGAGAGACCAAGCGCCTTGGGTCATTTCAACGGCGGCTCGCTTTCGATCGTGATTCCCCTCCTTGAGAATTCGCTCGAATAGGCAATCCTCTTCGATTGCTGTCGAACTACGAACTGGCAGCCCGCAGGTCGCACCATATCGGGAAGCCTTCCTTTACTCGAAGACGAACCCAAACTCCGACGCGGTGGCCGTCACCTCCGCCTTCTTCGGGGGGATCCCCTCGAGGCGGCGCCGCAAGAGTTCGCGGCTCATCTGCGGCAGGAGCGAGTTCGTCAAGACCGCGTCGATCATCCGCCCGCCGCTCTCGACTTCCGTGCAGCGCGCGATGACGAGATTGACGACGGCCTGGTCGTACGTGAACGGGATGTCGTAGGTGTCGCGCACGCGGGAGGTGATCCGATTGAGCTGCAGCCGGACGATCGCCCCGAGCATCTCGTCGCTCAGTGGGTAGTACGGAATGACGACCATCCGGCCGAGCAGAGCCGCCGGGAAGACTTCGAGCAGTCCCGGGCGAATGGCCACCTGCAGCGCGCCGTCGGCGGGGCGTTCACGGCCGCCCGCGCAAAGCTGCATGATCGTGTCGCTCCCGGCGTTCGACGTGAGAAGGATAATCGTGTTCTTGAAGTCGACCCGCGTCCCCTGGCCGTCCTCCATCCATCCCTTGTCGAACACCTGAAAGAAGATTTCGTGCACGTCGGGGTGGGCTTTCTCCACCTCGTCGAGGAGAACGACGCTGTAGGGGCGGCGACGCACCGCTTCGGTGAGAACGCCGCCTTCGCCGTAGCCGACGTATCCGGGTGGGGCGCCCTTGAGAGTCGAAACCGTGTGCGCTTCTTGGAACTCGCTCATGTTGATCGTGATGACGTTCTGTTCGCCCCCATAGAGGGCCTCCGCCAGCGCCAAGGCCGTTTCGGTCTTGCCCACGCCGGACGGGCCGACGAGCAAAAAGACGCCGATCGGCTTGTTGGGGTTCTCCAGCCCCGCGCGCGCAGTCTGGATCCGTTTCGCGATCATCTCGAGGGCGTGCGACTGCCCGATGACGCGCTCGCCGACGACGTCGGCCACACGCAGCACGGCCTCGATCTCATTTTTCACCATCCGGCCCACGGGGATCCCAGTCCAATCCGACACGACCGAGGCGACCGCGTTCTCGTCGACCCCAGGGAGAACGAGCGGGTCTTCTCCCTGCAGAGTCTCGAGCTCGCACTCGAGCCCCGCGAGGTGCGCCAGGCGCCGCGATCGCTCCTCCGAATCGGTCGCCGAGTCTGCGGGACGTACCTTTCGGAGCGCATCGCGCACCGAGAGCATCTGCTCGACGAGCCCCTTCTCCTTCTGCCACCGCAGCTCGAGACCTACGAGGCGCCCACGCGCGTCGGCGAGGGCTTGTTCCGCCGCGGGCTTGCGGTCACCGGTGTCCATCCCGACGGCGTTCTCCCGATCGATGATCGAAAGCTCGGTCTCGAGCGACTCGATCGTGCGACGCGTGTCCTCGACCAGCGGTGGCACGGCGTGCTGGCTGATTGCGACCCGAGCGCAGGCCGTATCGAGAAGGCTGACCGATTTGTCCGGCAGCTGGCGATCTGGAATGTAGCGGTGCGAGAGCGTGACGGCGGCGCGAATCGCGTCGTCGGACAGGTGAACGCGGTGGTGAGCTTCGAGTACGCCGGAGAGGCCGCGCATCATGAGCGTCGCCTTCTCTTCTGACGGCTCCTCGACCTTCACCACCTGGAAGCGACGCGTAAGGGCTGGATCCTTTTCGATGTGCTTCTTGTATTCGGCCCAGGTGGTGGCCGCTACGGTCCGGAGCGCGCCGCGAGCGAGGGCCGGCTTGAGTAGGTTCGCCGCATCGCCCGTGCCGGCGCTCCCTCCGGCGCCGATGAGCGTGTGCGCCTCGTCGATGAACAAAATGATGGGTTTGGGGGACGACTGCACTTCGTCGATCACCTGTCGGAGCCGGTTCTCGAATTCGCCCTTGACGCTCGCGCCGGCTTGAAGGAGGCCAATGTCGAGCGCGCGAAGTGAGACGTCTCTGAGCGCGGGCGGAACGTCCCCGCTGACGATCCGCTGCGCGAAACCTTCGACAACCGCGGTCTTGCCGACGCCGGCCTCCCCCGTCAGGAGGGGGTTATTCTGCCGCCGTCGCATGAGGACGTGCACGAGCTGCCTAATCTCCTCGTCCCGTCCAACAATCGGATCGATCTCATTTTTACGGGCGCGCTCGGTCAAGTCGATCGAAAATCTTCCGACGGCCTCCATGCGCCCGAGCGGCGAAGGAGGGACGCCGGTGCCACCAGGGGACGGGACCTCCTCGGACGACCTCGACTGATGGGCACGGTCCTCGGGCGACCCGGACGTGATCCCTGACAGGCGTTCGAGCAGGTCGTCGGGGGGCAGCTTGAGAAACTCGCGCGATACGGCAGTGAGCGCGTTGCGCAGGCCGCTCGATTTCGTCATACCTACCGCCAAATGACCAATGCGAACCTGGGTGAAGTTGTACTTGAGGCTCGCATACAGCCAGCCTCGTTCCACCGCTTCTTCGACGTGAATCGACAGATCGGTGACCGACGTCGCGCCCCGCGGAAGCCGGTCGAGCGCCTCGAGCAGGTCGCGCGCGAGACGCGAGGCATCCACCTCGTAGTGTCGTACGATTCGATGCAGGTCCGAGTCGGGGTACTGGAGAATCTGGTGGAGCCAGTGCGACAGCTCGACATATGGGTTTCCGCGCATCTTGCAGAAAACCGTCGCACTCTCGAGCGAACGATAGGCGAGTTCGTCGAGTTTTCCGAAGAGCGCCGTGCGGCTGATATCGGCCATTTGCTGCTCCCTACGTATGCCGTTATTGATGGTTCAGTGAGCCGAGCGAAGTGCAGTCAGGCGTCGCGACCGGCGCATCATCGGATCGAACACCAGATCCCCTCCCACGCCCACGCCGATGCGTGAGGTCCATCCGAGGCGGGTCCCTCGCGCAAGGCACATTGAATCGGCGTCCGAGGCTCCAAGAGTCAGGCGCACGTCCCAGCCCCACTCGTCGTTCGTATAGAGGCGCACGAGCGCAGTCAGCGACATCATATCTGCGCCGCCGGGCAAGAAGCGCGTGAAATCGGCGTGAGAGAGAGGCCCCAACACGACACGAAAGCGATCATCGCGCGACCAAACGCGCCCGCCGAGCAGCGTCGTCTGTCCAAGAACGCTCGAGTCGGTCAGGCCCAGATGCCATCGGCTGTCTTGAGACAATGACAGCCAGGAGCCCACGAACTCTTCGATTTGCGTGGGGAGGCCAAAATAATCCGCGACGACGCCGCGCAGCCCTTCTGCATTGCGAGTCAAAGACCCGAATCGGCCCGCGTAATAAAGCTTGGCATGATCCGGGAAACCGTCGCGGTCGAGTGTCCCCGCAAAGCCCTGACCAAAGAGCGACCCAAGGTATGCTGCGAACCGGTCGCGGGGTGGCCGATCGCGCCCGGCGGTCGGCTGCGTTTGAGCCCAGGCCCGATAAAATAGAAGAAGCAACCGGTGGTGAAAGACATCGATGAAGCTTCTGAGTGTTCGGTCGGCGACCTGCCTTTCGCGATCCCGCGCGTACTCGGTCAAGTGCATCGGGAGCGGGCCGTTCGGCCCCCACAGTCCGAAAAAGCTCACGCCGAGGCGCCCCGGCGACCCCTCCTGGCCCGGCGCGAACTCGGTCACGGCGCTCGTCTCGAAGCTGAGCGACGGGGCCTGGCCGATCCGAACGGGCTCCTCGCTGGGCCTAAGGGCCTCGCCGAGTCGGGCGGTGGCCGAGAAGGACTCGATGCGGCGCAGCGCTGCGTAAAAGTCGAACGCGGCGGGCTCCCTGGCGAGCTCCTCGAGCCATTTCAGATGCTCGCCCGCTTGCCCAACTGCATCGGCCATCTGGTGATCTCTCCCCTCTCGGCGGTCCTTAGGATGACCTCGCAAAACGAATTGATTGAAGCGTACCTAGCGAGAAAGCGGCTGAGCACCATGCCGAGCAGAAACACGCTGGATCCCTCGAAAGCGGCTTCTTCGCAGACGAGTGTAACCTCGGTGCCGCGCGCGAAGCAGGGGGGCCCCTCGAACGGCAGCCTGCGGACCACGGGGCGACCCACGGCCGACTTCAACCCGTCGATGTGCCTTTGGACGCCCGGCTCCGAAAGGTCCCCATAGAGGCGCAAGAATTCGCGCAGCGCCACCGCCCCCTGCCCCTCGCGATCGTCGGTCAGAGACAGGTAATTGAGCGTCAGGTGGTTGATTAGCCGCCAGCTCGTTTCACCCCAGGCATGGGAGGGACGCGGCGCCGATGGGCCGGCCACGCATCGCACCGCTTCCACCGGTGCCCCGGACTCGACGACGAAGTCCGTTGGACCGACGCTGATGGGCATCCGCAGCGGTAAGTCGCGATTGGTGGCGAGGACATCGACCGCGAGCTGGGAGAGATCGGGGTCGAACGGCCCGCCTCGAGCGTCGACCAACGCAAGAAACGTTTCGCTTCCGAGATAGCTCGATCGCGCTCCTCTCTCCCGCTGGCGCGCCGAGACCAGCCGCGGCGATCGATGCACCGTGTAGTACGCGACCTCCGACGAGACGCCGTCTCGGGATTTGCGGCGATAGAAGGGCGCAAAATCTCGCTGTGGCTCTCCTTTTCTTCCGAGACCCTTCACGTCTGTGACGGAGTGGACCTCGAAGTCCATGGGCCGCGTCCGGTCTCCTACAAGGTGGTGCTCGTGTTCGCGGTCACTCAGTTGAATGCGGTCCGCCTTCTTGGGAAATAGATTGATCGCCGGCGCGCAAAACAACCCGATATGCGAGTGCGTCAGCGACGACTCCAGCGTCGCGTCGTAGCGATCCAAGGCCACGATGATTTCGAGTTCTTGAGCTTGACACCTTCGAACACCCGGTCCGAGACCGATACACTCCGCAAAAAAGAATCGGTTCGGAAATGCCATGTACTCGTGCAGAAGTCGGTGGCCCTGAAACGTTCGAGGTCCGCACGGCAAGAGCGCCTCCTCTTCCTCGAATCCAACAGGCCTCACCTGCCCGCCCACCGTGAGCGCGTTCGTCGGGGCGCTCGGGTCGCGCAGTACACAGCCTATCGAGGAGCCGAGCAGAATCTCATAGAGCTTGAACGTGATCTGGTCGTTGCCGCGGATGAAGAGAGGCAATTGGTCCAGCGCCAGCGCCGAGAATGGGAGACCGTGGGTCGTGCGCATCCGGAGCCGGACCGTGGCCTTCACTGGCCTTCGCGAGATAAATCGGAGATCGCCGAGGTCGCCCATGTAGGCCGTGTGCGTGAGCCCGATTAGTTCGATGGGCCACAACATCACGTCGTGGCCTGTCCGGTACTCACAGGCAGTGCTGTCGCCAGGACGAAGCGCGGCGCGCAGGACGCTGCCACGGGGAACGAGAAAGCCGTCGTTCAAGCCTCCCCTTTGCAGGTCCGGACGGAGCTGCGCGACAAGCATCGACGGCGTCGGTCCGAGGTAGTTCGGACAGAGAACATCGAGTAGCTGTTCAGTGAAGCGCGGGAACTCCGCGTCGATCTTGAGCTGCACCCGAGCCGCGAGGAAAGCAAAGCCTTCGAGGAGGCGTTCGACATACGGGTCGGCACATTCGAATGCGTCCAGCCCCAAGCGCCCGGCCACCTTGGGAAACTCGCGCGCGAATTCTCCGCCGAGCTCTCGCAAGTACCGAAGTTCGCGGTTGTAGTATTCGAGTAGTCGCGAATCCACCCGTCAAACCGCGGCGACCTCGGTCACCCGCGCCTCTCCGTCTTCCAGGTCCAAGTCAGCTCGCAGGTAGAGGCGCAGAGGCAGCGGTTGCGACCACAGCTCCGCCTCGATGTGAAATCGCAGCGTGTTCGCGCCGTGAAGCTCGGGATCCACGACCGCTCGCACCTTCACCGTGTCGGGCAGCAAGCGCGGCTCGTATTCGGCAATGGCGCGCCGGAGAAGGCGCGCGAGCGAAGCCTCATCGACACCCGACGCCGCACGGCCGGCAAGATCGGCGATCCCGAAATTGACTGTGGAGCGATCGACCTCAGGGTAGTCGGAGAGATCCTGAACGGCGGCAAGGTTCGTCGTGTTGAACAACCAAGTCAGGTCCCGGCGCACGCTCTCTCGTAGTCGGTATGGGGAAAGCACCCGGCTTTCGGTGGACTCTCGCCGGTTGTCTGGCTCGTCGTCGGTGAGCCGGTCCAAAAGCGATGGTTGAAGGCGCTCCTTGGGCGTCAACTCCGCCATGAACGGCTCACCCAGCCGCCTTCGCGGAAGGAAGCTTGGAGACGAGACGCAGCGACACGGTCAAGCCCTCGAGCTGATAGTGTGGCCGGAGAAAGAACTTGGCGGAGTAGTATCCGGGGTCGCCCTCGATGGGCTCCACGGTCACCTCGGCGGCGGCCAGAGGCAGGCGTGCCTTCGTTTCTTCCGAAGAGTGAGCCGGATCGCCATCGACATATTGAATGATCCATTGCTGCAACCAGCGTTGCATATCGTCACGTTCTTTGAAGGCGCCCACTTTGTCGCGCACGATGCATTTCAGATAGTGGGCAAACCGGCAGGTCGCGAACAGGTAGGGCAGTCGAGCGGCAAGGGCTGCATTCGCCGTCGCGTCGGGGTCGTCGTACGTAGCAGACTTTTGCAGAGATTGGGCGCCAATGAAGGCCGCAAAGTCGGAATTCTTCTTGTGCAAAAGGGGCATGAAGCCCGACTTAGCGAGCTCCGCCTCCCTGCGATCGCTGATGGCAATCTCGGTGGGGCAGGTCATATCCACGCCGCCGTCGTCGGTCGGAAACGTGTGCGTGGGCAACCCCATCACGGCTCCACCGGACTCGATGCCCCGAATTCGCGAGCACCACCCGTAGAGTTTGTACGAGCGGTTCACGTTGACGGCCATTGCGTAGGCTGAATTCGCCCAAGCGAACTTGTCGCTCCCGCCGGTCGTGTCTTCCTCGAAGTCGAACTCCTCGACCGGATCCGACTTGGCACCATAGGGTTGGCGTGCGAGAAAGCGGGGCAGCGTCAGCCCCAGGTACCGGGCGTCGTCCGATTCCCGGAGCGACCTCCACGACGCATACTCGGGCGTGGAAAAAATCTTGGTGAGATCGCGCGGGTTGCTGAGCTCCTTCCACGATTCCATCTGGAAAAGCGACGGCGACGCCGCGGCAAGGAACGGCGCATGGGCAGCCGCACAAATTTTGGACATCTCCCCGAGCAGTTCGACGTCGGGCGGGCTCTGATCAAAATAGTAATCGCCCACCAAGCATGCGTAGGGCTCCCCTCCGAGCTGACCGTACTCCTCCTCGTAGATCTTTTTGAAGATTGGACTCTGGTCCCAGTTTGCTCCCTTGAACCGTCGCAAGGTCTTGCCAAGCTCTTTCTTGGAGACATTGAGGACGCGGATCTTGAGCATCGCGTCGGTTTCGGTGTTGTTGACGAGGTAGTGAAGACCCCTCCACGCGCTCTCGAGCTCCTGAAAATCTTGGTGATGAAGAATCTCGTTTACCTGGGCGCTCAGCTTGCGATCGATCTCGGCGATGATTGATTGGATGGTCTGCACCGCGTCTCGCGACGTGATCGCCGTGCCCGCCAATGCTTCCTGGGCTAGCGTACGAACGGCACCTTCGACTTCTTCTCGGGCTCTGTCCGTCTGAGGCTTAAACTCCTTCTTGAGGAGTAACGCAAACTCGCTCGGCTCCGCGGAGGCGGCCGCCGGAACGGCTTCGGTCTCACGCTGCTGTTCAGCCATGATGCTTATTCACCCTTGATCGGTTCGGGTTCGGGGGCCGGTTTGGTGGACGCCGCCAGGGACTTGAGCAGCCCGGGATCCTGCAACACACGAGCGATGAGCTCTTCGGCCCCGCTTTTTCCATCCATGTAGGTGATCAAATTTGCGAGCTGCGTACGGGCCTCGAGAAGCTTGGCCAGCGCTGGAACCTTGCGCGCCACTTGTCCGGGCAAAAAATCGTCCATCTTCTCGAACCCCAACTCCACGTTCAGATTCCCCTCCCCGGTCAGCTTGTTCGGCACTTGGAACGCCACCCGTGGCTTGCTTCCCTTGAGGCGATCGTCGAAGTTTTCGACAGAGATCTCAGAGAAGTTGCGCTCCACGACGGGAGGCAGTGGCTCGGCCGGGTTTCCCGAGAGATTGGCCAGGACGCCCATCACGAAAGGCAACTGGACTTTTTTCTGGGTCCCATAGAGCTCGACGTCGTATTCGATCTGAACCCTGGGTGCGCGATTTCGAGCGATGAACTTTTGGCTACTCATCTTGTGCCCCGCGGTCGATGGTTAGTCCTTTGTCTTGCCCACTACGGCTTGGAGAGTCGAAACGCCTTCCGGCAGCATGTCCTTGACTATCTCGAGAAAGGACATGGTCACCAGCCGTTTGCAGCGTTCGACGAGTAGCGGCACTGGGCTCGACGGCTCATGGCGCGCATAGTACGCGGAAACGGCGTCGAGCGCTCGAAGGACGTCTTCGCGAGACCGAAGGTCGCCCCCCATTTCGACTGCCCCTCGGGCCGAACCCACCGCGCTGTCGGCCGAAGGGCCAGCCCCATTTGGCGTCGGCTGGCGCCGCTCGAGCCGCTCCTTGAGGACCTGGCTCGCGTGCTCGAGAAGCCGCCGCAGCTCGGCAAAGTCGGGCGCGCCGACGTCGAGCACGGCGCTCCACGAAGCGGCGAGCCCGCGGGCTTCATCGCAACATCGTTGAATTGTGCGCGCCGCTTCGGCAAGGTCGGCGAGAGGGATTTGCTGGAGTACCGCCTCGGTGGCCGGTGAGGGCGGCTGACCGGTGGGGAGGGTCGTGTCAATTTCGCGAAGCGTGACCACGCCGACACCTTTGAGGCCCACGATTGGCGTAGTGCGAATGGCCTGCAGAACGTCGCGGTGGATGAGCGCGGCCATGGCGTTGATTCGGGACGTGGCATCGTGATCATCCTCGTCCATCTGCGGGTGGAGCGTCGGCCAGTAGCGGTCGACGAGTCCGCGCAGCAGCTGCAGCCCGTCGGCCAGTCCCACGAATCCGTCGATGCGCAGGAGGCCCCGAACCATGTGGTTGGCGACCCGGAGGTCCTTGGTCGCGCGAAGCAGGTCCGTCGCCTGCGCGACGAGCGCCGCCCACTCGGGCTCTTCGGCGGCGACGACCGACGCTCCGATCTGCCGCTCCGGCTTGCCTGCAGCCGTCAGTTCAAGCTCCGCGAACTCCGGGCTGTACTCGAGGTTGGCCCCCGCGGGCGCCTCCCCGGATACGGGCTGCAGCAAGGCCTCGACGTTCAGCATCCCGCTAGTTGTCCTCCGATCGAACCGTTGGCCGACCTAGTGCCCAAGAGCCGCCGCGTGTCAAGCACCGGCACAGGCTTCGCCATGATACATTAGCAGGACAGTCATGAGCCGATCGCTCGGCCCGGAGCAACCCTCGGGAGCTGCGGAGACAGAGAGCGCGTTTCGCGAACAGCTTCGACGCACAATAGCGCGGTGGCAAGAGCACCTCGGCGCGTTGGGCCCGTCGCCCCAGTGGGGGGCCGCAATCGCCAGCGAGGCGGCCGCGATGGAAGCCGTCGCGCAATCGCGCGGGTGGGCCGTGGCCCGCCACCTGGCCTATCTGGGGAACATCGCGCACAACGCGCGGCCGTCTCTGCCTGGGGCGTTGTGCTCGGTGGTGGAGGCGCTGCGCCTCGAACACGGTGCGGAGTCGCCCCATGGGTCCCATCTTGATGCGCAGTCTCTCCAGGGCGCGGGAGCGCCGGTCACCAACTGGCCCCCTCCGGTCGTCTCTCCCCCTCTACTCGCCTCCTCCCTGGCCGCATCGCCGTCCGAAGCATGGCGAGTCGCGCCCCCCCCGCTTATCACCGCCTCGGAAGCGCTCCTCCCGCACCGCTCTACGCCGGCCGACGCCACTCTTCGCTCGAACAAACTCGGGGGCGGCGCCGACCGTTCGGAGCCGCCTCTGGCCGCCGCCGTGCCCGCTTCTCCGGGGCCCTCGCCTGTGCTGCATTCGGACTCGCTGAGGCGACCGCGGGCGTCGCCCTCCCTTTTGTTCAAGTCAGTGCTCGGATTGCGGGCCTTTCGGCGAAAGGATGTCCCGCGGGACCTGCCCGGAGCCAGGAAGGAGCCGGAAAGGGGCGGTGGACTCCTTGGCTTCCGTGGCCTCGCGTCCGACGCCGGCCGACGAGTGATGAATCGACCGCATTGGGCTCCGCAGGCGGGATCGATGCCAGAACACGAGGCCCGAGCACGATGGGGTGATGGCCCCGCCGGGCCGCCCCAACCGGCCAAAGGCTCTTCGGCGAGCTCCCGCCGGCAAGGGCTCGCGTCCAAAGCCGAGGCATCCGCGCAACGATGGTTTTACGTACTGGCTTCACTTGTCTGCCTCATCGGCGTCGCCACGGTGTGCACGGCCATCGTGCTCGCGCGTCGCCCCGTCGGCACGTCCAAGGGGGGCCTCGACGGGGAAACGCCAAAGAAGGCGGTGCCTACGGGGCCGACCGCGATTAGCAGCCGGACCGCGCCCTCGTTCGATGTGCACCAGCGCGGGGTGGAAACACCGGAGCTACGGCGGCTGCTCGACGAACAAGCCAAGCTTGCGTCCCGTTGCACGGCCGACCCCGTCTCTTGCCCTCGCGGCGGATGGGCGTCGTTCGCCAGAGACTCGCAGACCCCTCCGGAAATCAAGGAGTTCGCACGTTCACCCTCCAACGTGCTCCTCGGGGCCTGGCTGAAACCGTTGAAGATTCCCGTTGAGCTGCCAGTGCGTGATGAGCAATCGCTGCGAGCCTCGTTCGAATACAACGCGAAGAATAGGGTTGGCAAGGCGGACTTCCAGGCGAAGCTTTTCAAGTGTTCCGCCTACTCGGAAATCTTCGAAAGCGCTCTCATCAAATACGGCGCGCCCACGTGGCTGCCCGCAGTCGTCTATCGCGAGAGCGGTTGCGATCCCGGGGCGACATCCGCGGTAGGCGCCAAGGGACTTTGGCAGTTCATGCCGGAGTCGGCGCGCGCCTACGGTCTACGCGTTGTCGAAGGCGATGTGGACGAACGACTCAATCCGATTAAGTCGACCGATGCCGCGATTCACTTCTTGATGGACCTCCAGCATAAGCTCGGGGCCTGGGACCTGGCGCTGGCCGGCTACAACATGGGGCCCTACGCGGTGGTCGCCATCCTGGCTCAGATCGGACAGGCCGCGGACTTCTGGGACCTAGTCCACGCCCGAGCATTGCCCGAGGAGACCGCCAGCTACGTTCCGGCCATTCAGGCTTACGCGCTCATTCTGAACAACCTCAGCTGGCTGCAATTCAGCCGCGACGGACATCGACTGGAGAGCACCGCGGAAATCGTCGTAAAGCCAGGGATGCGACTTAGCCTTATCGCGCGGACGGCCGCAACCACCACGAGGCACATCCGCGAGCTCAATCCGGAATTTCTGCGCGACGTAGTGCCCGAAGGAGAAGGAACCGCCCGCGTTCCGGACGCAGAGGCCCACAGGGCCCAGGAGCTTCTGGACGAATGGATGCCCGACGACCGTCGGGATACGTGCGTGCCCGAGGATTTCGATTGGGGCGCCAACCAATTTGAGCGGAGCCGCTACGCGAAGAACTGCCCAGAGAACGCCGCAACGCGGTAGGCACCCTCACGACTCGAACAGAGGGCCCGGGCGGCGCCCAAATCTCTGGCTCGGAGATCGGCAACCGCCATCGGCCCGCGGCTCCTCACATGGGCTTGTTGGCCGCGATATTGTGCCCGGCCGTGATTGTTGCTTGCCCCGACCCGTCTGCGGCCTGGGGCGTGTAGTCGACTTGCACCTGGCCAAAGTTCAGGCTCACCGTGACCGACTGGTGCTCGTCGTTTGGACCCCCACCGAACTGAACGCTCGAGACGATCCCTGTGGTCATCGTGATCTTCAGATACTCGAGGGGTTTGTCGCCGGCCTTTCGGAGCGTCAGGAGGGCCTGTTTGAAAGGCTTTCCTTTCAGAAGCATCGCGAGCAAGGGCGGGATCGATGACTCGAGAACGAGTCGTGAACGTGAGATCGCTGACGTTGGCTTTCCCCGTTCCAGACCCCGTTGCGGTTTGCGACGATCCGGTCTGGGTCGCCCCCCACGACCAAGAGTACACGTCGATCTCGCCCTTGTGCTTGTCGTCGGAGGACTCGCCCTTGATGTCATCGATCTTCAGGAACATGTCGACAGCCATGACTGACCTCTCCTCTTTCGTTTGCGATGTGTCCGGGGAAACCTCGGCTCCCGCGCAGCGCGGCTTCTGGCCCCGTTCCGAAACCTACCGCCAGGCGTCGCGCTCGTGTATAAGGTTTTGCTCCCTCAGATGGCCTCTAAACCAATCTGGACCGAGGGCCTGCTTGTAAGCCAGCATCATTTTCAGGTCCAAGACCACTATCATGAGGCGCTGCTTCGGGAGCGCGTCTCGGGTGTCCGCCGGTTTCACTGGGGCATCGTCGATGTCGAGATCGACGCGAGGCTTTTTGAAGCAGGACAGTTCGGCCTTCGCAGCCTTCACGCGATCTGGCCCGACGGTCTCATCGCCATTTGTCACGGCCCGGCGGGAGACGTGCTGCCCGAGCCCCGGCCTTTCGAAAACCAATTCGCGCCCAACGGGACGCATCTCGATGTCCTCGTAGCCGTACCGAGCGAAGATAGCGCGGCCAACCTCTCCGCACCAGGAGAACCACCCGGTCAACGACGCTTTTCGCGCGTCGTCCGCAGCGTGGATGACTTCAACTCGGGCGGGCAAGTGCAGGAGGTCGACGTCGGAGTCCCCAACCTGCGCATCCTCTTCGGCACCGAGCGGCGCGAGAAGCTCTCGACTCTCCCGATAGCGCAGCTGGTTCGGCAGTCCAACGGCCAGATCGTAATTCGCGACACGTTCGTGCCCCCGGTGCTCCACATTTCGGCGGCGCCGTTCTTGACCAGCGGCCTCAGGCGCGTGCTCGGCGCGATCACGACGAAGCAGCGCGAGCTCGCAGCGGCGCGCAAACAGAGACACCCGGGCAGCATCGAATTCCACTTCACCGACGCCCGCAGCTTCTGGCTTCTGCACACGCTGAACGCCAAGGTGCCCGTCCTGGCGCACCTGCTCGACACGCCGAACGTGCATCCCGAAGAGGTGTATTTGGCGCTCGCGTCATTGGTCGGTGAGCTCTCCACGTTCGCCTCCGATGCCGACCCGGCAGCGATCCCGCGCTTCGCGTACTCCGAGCTCGGCGAGGTATTCGAGCTGCTGTTTGCTCGAGTGCTTTCGCTTCTATCGATCGACTCTGTGCCGGTCTACGCCGAGGTTCCCCTCGAACGCCGTCAGGACGGGATGTTTCTCGGCAAGATCCCCGAGCCGCGCCTCACCAATCACGAATTTTTCGTCGCGGTTCGGTCCAATCTGCCGGAGCCCCTGTTGCGGGAGCGAGTGCCGCAGCTTCTCAAGGTCGCTGGATGGAAACACATCGCCGATGTCGTGAAGCAAGCTCGCCATGGCGTTCGCACCGAGGTCGAGTGGAGTCCGTCGGCCTCTCTCCCCGTCAAGCCGGGAACGTGCTTCTTCCGCCTCCGGCGCGAGGGCCCCTACTGGGAGGAGATTGCAAAGTCCTGTACGGTGGCACTCTATGTTCCGGCCGAGGCCGACTGGAAGGAAACGTGGCTCGCCGTTTACGCCATCGACCCCGCCTACCTGCGCTGAAAGGAAGGGGTCGTGGACACGATGTACTGCGCCGCCGCGGAGATGCTGCTCTTCGCAACGCAGCTCGGGAATGACCGCTACCTAGGCTCCGCCGAGCAACTGCAACAAGAGGTGCTCGGCGCGCTTCGCGACATGGTGTCGCGCTGCCGCGCGGCGGGCATCGCCGACGCAGAAACAGCCGAGGCGCGGTATGCCATTGTCGCATTCGTCGATGATCGCGTGCTGCAGTCCGACTGGCTCGGTCGAGCTCAGTGGATGAGCAATCCGCTCCAGCTTCAGCTCTATCGCGAGTACGCGGCCGGAGAAAACTTCTTTGCGCGCATGCGAGCGCTTCTCAATCGCGGTAGTCCGTCGCAGGCTCTCGAGGTCTACTACCTGTGCCTCGCCCTGGGTTTCGCCGGCGCCGGCGGCGCGCAGGCCGCCCGCTCGTATCTTGAAGCGGCACGCGGTCGGTTGATCCGCACCGCGCGCGCGGCTCCAATGAGCCCTCACGCTGTCTCGACCGACCCTCCGCGGCTGACTCCCCGCTTGCCTCATTTGGCATGGCCGCTCGTTCTGGGCTCCGCGATGGCGGCCCTGATAGGACTGTGCGTGCTCGGGTGGTCGCTTCACGGAACGCTCGATCGAATAGCCCAGGAGGCAGCCGCCCAAACCGCGGCGCAGATGGCGATTGCGAAGGCCTTGCGGTGACGCCGATGCGCTGGGTGGCCATCGTCGGGGTCGCGCTCGTGCTGATCGTCCTTTGGCTGGCGACGATCTTCTTTCCCGAGCTCCTCGGGAGCGCAGCGGCAGCAACGCTTTCGGTCGTCGGCGCGGCAGTCGTCGTCCTGCTCTTACGACGACGGGGGAGGGCCCGTGCGCGCACCGCAGCCCCCGAGCGTGAAGGGAAGGCCGCCGTCAAGCGGCCGGAGGTGCAGCGGATTCGCACCGACATGCGCCGCGCGATCACGTCGCTCAGGCGCAACGGAAGTCGCGCACACGGCGGACCCTTGTTCGCTTACATCGGTGCTTCAGGCAGCGGCAAGACCACGTGGATCGAGCGATCCGGGCTGGCCTTCGCCCAGGCTGACGCCGCGGCCGCTTCCCCAGCTGCCGTGAGCGACGCCCCCCGTGCGTTCCGCTGGTGGTGGTCGCCGCAGGTGATGCTGCTCGAGACCGCCGGGCGGCTGACGAGTGACCGGGGCAATCGCGACGAATGGATTGCGTTGCTCGATGTCCTGCGAAGGGTCCGACCCGCGGCGCCGCTCAATGGGGTGCTCATCGCTATCAGCGCCGCGGACCTGCTTTCGTTCGACGATTTTGAGCTCGAGCGGGCCGCCGCAAACGCCCGCGCACAGCTCGACGAGGCGCTCGGGCGCCTCGAGATGGTGCTTCCAGTCTATTGCATCGTTACCAAGGCCGACCTTATCGGAGGATTCGTCGAGTCCTGGTCGGATTTGTCGTCGCAAGACCGCCAAGGCATGTGGGGAGCCTCGTTCGCAGTCGGCGACCCGCGCCTGCGCGAGCCGACTCGCGCGATTGAGATCGAACTCGAGGCGCTCGCCGAAGGGGTGCACGCCCGGGTCCTCGACCGCATTCCTGCAGAGCGCGATCCGGAGCGGCGTGCGCGGATCATGCTTTTCCCGCTCGAGTTTCGTGCACTGGGCGCCCGCTTATGCCTCTTCGCGGACAGGCTCCTGCGGATCGACGCTACACACGAGTCCTTCGTCTTCCGCGGCTTTTACCTCACGAGTGCCGTCCAGGTCGGTCTCCCCGCATGGCGTGCGAGCGCACCCCGCGGCGCCGCACGTTCCGTCACACCTCCGGGCCAGGGCGAGTCCAAGAGCTACTTTATCTCCGAGCTCGTTTCCACGGTACCGCTGGCTGACGCGGGTGTCGCGAGGTGGTCGAACGCCGGGGCCCGGACTCGACTGCGGCGGCGCCTTCGTGCGGGCCTGGTCGCTCTCGGCGTCGCGGTTTTCGTTCTCCTCCCCGCTGTCGCGAGCTACGTCCACAACGCGCAGTTGGCGGGCGAAGCCGAGGCCGCGATCCGTTCGCTGGCCACCCGAGACGAGTCGACGGCGCCGGGCATGGACAACGACCCCGCCGAGGCCCTGCTCGACATGGTGGACCGGCTCGGCGCCGAAACGGCGTTCTTTGGGGTTCCTGGCTGGTTCGGGCCGCGGACAGGACAGGCTCTCCTGGAGCCCATTCGACGCCTGTACGTAGGGCGTCTCCACTCGTGGTTGATCCGGCGCGTGCGACCCGAACTCGAGCGACAGGTCGAGGCGGTCGCCTCGGCGCGGGCGCTCGCGGACGCCCCCGTGTCCTTGGACGACAGGACGCCGCTGCGCGAGGCCTACGACACGGTCAAACTTTACGCCACCCTCGTCGAGCCGAGGGGACACATCGACTCGGCGTGGTCTCCGGAGCGGCTCGCACGGGCTTGGCGCGCATTGCTGCCCGATAGGGGTGCCGTGCCGATGGATCGGCTCACAAGGCATGCCGCGAACTACCTGGCAGCGCTCGAAGCCGATCGTTCGCTCTCATGGCCGGTCGCCCACGCGCTCCAAGATGCGCGCGGCAGGCTGCTCCGACTTGGCATCAGCGTTCTGCCTTACCGGCGCCTTCTGCTCTCCGCACGCGAAGCACCTCCCATCCGGGCAAGCGACATCTTCGGCGGTGCATCTCTCGAATTTCTGGACTCTCGCGGCGACGTCCAAGTAGCGGGCGTATACACCGCCAGCGGTTGGGCAAAAGTGCGCGAGGCCTTGCAATCCTCCCAGCCATGGCCAGCAGAGGCCCGGATCGAGCGATGGGTTCTCGATGATGCCTCGGTTCCGGCGGACGACCGCGCGCTTCGCGACCAGATGCGCGACCAGTACTTCGACGAATACACCAGGCACTGGTTTGCTTTCCTCGACGAGCTCAAGGTCAAGACCCCTGACAACATCGCCGCGGCCAGGGCGGAGCTCGGAGCGTTCAAGGAACTCGATGGGTTCTATGGCGCCCTGTTCAAGCAGTTCAAGCAAAACGCCATCCACGAAGAACCGACATTGCTCGCCTCCGCGGTCGGCGGCCTGAGAACGATGCTGCCCTGGTCCAAAACCGAGCCCGAAGCGGGGGCCAAAAGCGTGCCTCCCACCCCAGTCGAGAAGAGCTTCCGGCCACTTCTGCTCTTCAGCGGGGATCTCGTAGCGGACCGCGGGGGAGACGGTCCGGCGCCGCTCGAAAAGTATCGGCTCATTTTGAGCAAACTGAAGTCCGCCTTGGACGCAATCAGCGATCAGCCAAACCCGGACGCACAGACTCAGTTCTCCGAAGCGAGCACGGGGATCGAGGCGCTGCTCGACGGCCTCGACGAGCCCATGCGGGGTCGCCTGTGGAGGCTTCTGATGCCACCGGTCCGGGGTGGGGTGCTGGTTCAAAAAAAAGAGTTCCAACGCACGCTGTCGGACGACTGGGTCAGCAGCGTTTGGAGCGCGTGGGACGGCAAGCTCAGCGGCCGATTTCCGTTCGGGAAGACCGCCGGGGAACACACTGCAAACTTTGAGGACTTCGCGGCATTCTTCAAAGCCAACGACGGGCTTCTGTGGGGCTTCATCCACACCAAGTTGGTCGGGTGGGTGGAGCGCACCGGCGGGGGCGAGTATGCGCCCAAGAAGGGTGCGGACCCGTTGAACCCGGAGCTCTTCGAGTGCCTGAGCGTTGCTCAAGAAATCACGGACGCGTTCTTTCGCGATGGCGACGACCCGGGCCTCAAGCTGTCCATCCAGGCGGACTGGTCTGCCCCCGATGTGTCGGGAGTCGAGATCTCGTTCGGAGCCAAGGAAATACTCTTGTCGCGCGCCCAGTGGTCGCCCGCGATGAGGTGGTTCGGCGAGGACGCGAAGCTCGAGTGGGTCCAAGGCGGTAGACCGACCCAAGAGCTCGGAAGACACGCCTTTTCGCTCCTGGACCTGTTCCAGCAGCTCGGGGGCGTACGACCTGCGCCCGGTGCGCGCGGGATCTATGTCGTCGACTTTCCTCCGCTCTTGCTCAGACTTCGACCGGAAGGGAAGATCGACGCGCTTCGCTCGGATCTCTTTTCCCGACTCCGCTGTCCACGCGAGATCGAGATGGCAAAACACTGAACCGACGGGCGCGCGTTGGTGGGCAGGCTTGCCTACGCTACTGTCAGGACCCGATGGGCTTGTGGCTCCGCGTTCAATATCGAGCGAGCGAGGGGGATGCGCACGGACAGTGGGAGCTCACACAGCTTCCGGTTCGCTTCGGCCGCAACCCGATGAACGATTGCGTGATCCTTCACCCTCAGGTGTCGAATTTTCACGCGGTCGTCGAGCTCATCGACGGTCAGCTTGGCGTCCGCGATTTGAACAGCAAGAACGGCGTTTTCTCGCCCTCCTCGGTGCGGTTGCAACCGGAACGATTCGCGCCCCTGGCCGCGATGGGCAACGCATTCGCCCTGGGCCCCTTTGTTCACGTCCAAATCGAACCGTTCGAGCACGAGCTCCGCACCGGGTTGCGCATGTCGCGTGTGGAGGGGCAGGTGATAGGACGGCCGTCGATGCTCGATGAGTTGCTACATGGCAAGCAACGCAGCGAGCCCCCAGGTGCCCATGGCGCCGGACGGCCCTCGCTCGACTCCTCGTACGGCGTCTCCTCGCTGCCCGCTCTCTCGCTCGACGGCAGCGGAGCGCCGCAGCGGCCCCCGCCCCAAAGGATAGCGTGGACCCCGGCTTCGCCCCGCTCGCCAGACGATCCGCGTAGTCTGCCGCCGCTCGACCCGCTGCCGACCGGCTACGGGCAACCGCCCGCAGCGGGCCCCCGCCCCTCCGCCTCTGCCGCCACGGCCGATGGGCCGGGCGCGCGCGATCGCAGCACGCAGCAGTTCGCGATGACGATCGACGCGTTGGCCGTGGCGGGCCTGCGCGAGCTCGCCGCCTCACTCGTTCCAGGGGCTCAACTGCGGACAACCGGGGACGTGGCCCGCTTGCTGACGAAGCTGCATGACACGGTCGAGGTGTTTTGCCGAAGCTTCATACCTCTGAGGGCGGGCTACGAGCAGTTTGTCTCGACGAGACAGCGACAACGCGCGGCGGAGCAGCGGTTCGTCAACCGGTCCGACAGCGCTCTGGCCATCGAAACGGCGCGGGATCCGGCGACCGTCGCAGCCGCGCTCCTCGATTGGCGCAACGCCGATTTCGACGCGCCCAAAGCCGTGGAGAGCATTCTGGCCGATCTCGTGATGCACCATGTCGCGCTCGTCGAGAACGTGATGCGCGGCGTCCAGACGCTGCTCGATGAGCTTTCGCCCGAGAGCCTCGAGCGCGCGCTCGCTGAGAACGGACCGCGCGCCGCCTTCGGCCGCTACCGCGCCCTCTGGCGCCTTTTCAAGGAGCGTTACGACGAACTGGCCAACACGCGTCGAACATTCGAGCTGGTTTTCGGCGAGGACTTTGCTGCCTCCTATCGTGAGTTTCTCGCCCAGAAGGGCGGCCCGGAGCGGTAGCAGCCGGGAGGCTCAGCGCCCGCCAGAAACCTGCGTCCACACGGAGTCCTGGTTGGCAGTCAACGCACCATCCTCGCGGAGGGTGAATACCCGGTCACCTTCGACCCTTCGAACTTCTTCGCCCGCGGCATCGCGAACCGAAAGCTTCTCTTTCACGACCACGGACTTTGCGTCGAAGACAGGTCCCTCGGTCACCAGCCGGAACTGCACGCGACCCACGTCCTTTAGTGTACCGTACTGAAGCCGCTGCGCGGGCGTGCTGCCCACGAGAACGAGGCGGCCCCCTGATTTGATGAAAAAGGCATGGGTACTCTGGCACTCGGTGTCGACCTTGACATCTGCGCAACCCTCGTCGTGCGCCACGAGCACGATCGCGGTTCCCAGCCGAGCGAAATCGAAGTGAGAATGCCGCGCACTGCCGCTAAATTGGCCGATTGCATAGACGTCGAGCTCCGCCGGCCGGGGGCGAGCCAACACCAGGGGTCCGGATGCTGCTCGATCGTTTGCACGAAACGGCCTGAGCCAGAGGGCCTGGAGCCCGCTCTCGTCCGGTGCAAGGGTCAGGTCGTCGGGTGATACCGCTTGGAGCCTGCCTGTCGATGCGCCAGGGCCGGCCGAAAGAATGTTGCCGACGCAGTCCCGAATGCTCGAATCGACAGAACCGCCGAATCCATGAAAGCCTGGAAGGACAACGCTCCAGTAGGCCTCGGTCCTCGGGGCACCCCCATCGTCGGTGTCTGCGCTCGAGAGCACCTTTCGACAGATAGCAATCGGCACGTCGCGACGCGCCTTGTCCTCCACGGGCGGAGCGAGAGGCGCGTGCGCGCAAGAAGCGAACGACATCGCGACGGCGCCCAAGAGAAAAGCGGCCCCACATGGCCTCGCGCGCGCGCGGTCCGGCGTCACAAAACCTCGAGGCGGTTCAGAATGTCGAGAAGCTCGCCTGCAATGCGCGACAGCCCCTCTTCGTCGGTCACGATCTGCAGTAGGACGACATTGCGATCGCCGCGCAAAAGGAGCTCCCGACTGTGGCTCACGAGCGGTGGCTTTGCTTCGATCTTGCGCTCAATCGTGTATTCGCGTGCTTGATTGGCCGGCGTGGCGGTCGCAATGTGCTGCCCGATGATTTTCGCCCCGGACGCAGCGACGTCGCCTTCGTACCGCTGCATGATGTCGCGCCAGGCGGTGCCGCCCCCCCCGCTCCGCTCATAGATTGCGAACGAATAGGCATTTGGTGATACGTACCGAATGTACGCGTGCTCCGCCTCCAGACTGGCGTCTCGGATGCTCCACCCCCGTGGGCGAGCGAAGCGCACTTGGTCATGCAGAACTGACACGCCGACCCACCCTTTTCCGCCTGGAACATCGGGGCTGTCGAGCAGCGGATACGGGTGTTCGAGGTCGCTGTTCGCAGCAACGTCGACCGGCGCAATTCCCCCGGTTGGGTCGAACACCGTGCGATTCGGGCCGGAGCCGCCGCAACCCGACGCGATGAGCAGCCAGCCCAGCCAGCCCCGTTCCACGGGCGCGTACTTACCAGACCCGACCCTCTCGATGCAACGCGCCGCGGCGGCCCCTTACGGCTCGGCATAGCCGCCCGGGACGGCCACGATCTCATCGCCCTCGGCGAAGGTGACCGTCCCCCAGCAGGCGAGCTTCGTCCTCGCGGCGAAGTCGATGCATTCCGATTTGGTTCCAACCGGCCCGAGTACGGACAGGTTCGACCGATGTAGGCCCCAAACGCCGGAGCCCCGTTTCACCAGCGCATCGTAGAGAGCCTGAGCCGCGTCGTCGCCACTCGGAAGCACGGCTACGCGCAGGGGCACGGGGCTGGCGCCCGGCACGGACACGAACACGAAGGTGAGAGGCGGCTGTTTGGGATCGACCTGCTGATGCTGAACCTGTACCGCGTATTTTTGCAGCTCGAGAAAGCGAACGATGTTGGCCTCGTTCAAAGTGCCGTATTCGGGCCGCAGATCGAAGCCTTCGCAAACGGCCGAGCGCAGTTGAAAACCGCGGCCGCTCGAGCCAGCGCGCTCGACGAATTGCTCGGCGTGCTGGGCTTGCGGCATCTGAGATTGCGGAGCCGAACACGCTGCCACGGCCGTGGGGAGGCCGAAGCCCAATACCGAAAGACGCCCTCTGTACACGGCGGCCGCTTCTACCACGCGCCTGTTGGGTAGGCCACGAATCCGGGGGTTCGTTCGAGCTGACGCACGTTGCCCGACCCGTCGAACGTACTCGAGACCAGCAAGCGGCGCAGCGGGAGAGAAAGCTCCCATCTGCGCCCCGGTCGCGAAGTGTGCTCTCCGCGAGCCCGGGGAAGACCTGACGCCGCTCGGTGTCGCTTCGCCAACGAGAAACGTGTCGTCGCCAGCAAGCAATGTCGCTGCGACAACGAGAAACGTGTCGTCGCCAGCAAGCAATGTCGCTTCGCCAACGAGAAACGTGTCGTCGCCAGCAAGCAATGTCGCTGCGACAACGAGAAACGTGTCGTCGCCAGCAAGCAATGTCGCTGCGCCAACGAGAAACGTGTCGTCGCCAGCAAGCAATGTCGCTGCGACAACGAGAAACGTGTCGTCGCCAGCAAGCAATGTCGCTTCGCCAACGAGAAACGTGTCATCGCCAGCAAGCGATGTCGCTGCGCCAACGAGAACCGTGTCATCGCCAGCAAGCAATGTCGCTGCGCCAACGAGAAACGTGTCGTCGCCAGCAAGCAATGTCGCTTCGCCAACGAGAAATATGTCGTTCCGCAATAGAAACGTCGCTCGGTCCTGGAGAGGACATCCCTGATGTGTTTCATGTCGCCCCAGCGGCGGCGTGCGACGAGGTGCTACGGGTCCGCGCAACACCGAAAGCCCGTCGAATAATCGCCGTAGTCGAACGGATGAGCGATGGTCCGGTAGGCGCACCCCTCGCCGTGTTGCGACGTGTCGAGCCAATAGCCGCCCTGAAACGTGCCGTTCGGGTCCGACGTCCATTCGTGGAGGTTTCCGACCATGTCGTAGAGGCCGAAGTCGTTGACACACTCGGGAAAGCCGCGGGTTTTCGCGAGCGTCCCTTCGAGCTCGATGTTACGCGGATCGTTAAGCTCGAGCGGTCCCCAGCCCCGGGGTAGACGGTCCCCATGGTAAACGACCATTGGGTTCACGCCGCTGTCGTGGCAGCGCCCCGGGACCCGGTCGGGGCCGTAGGGAAAAGCATAGCCCTCCGATCCGCCGCACGCGGCGCGCCATTCCACTGGCGCGCACAGACGCTTGCCGGCATGACGGCAGGCCGCGAGCGACTGCACTCCACTCGCATATGCCTGCGGGACCACGTTTGGCAGGCTTCGCGCGACGTAGAATTTGCCGGCGGCTAGCGGCTGGTTGGGCGCATGAGGCTGGAGCGTACCGTCCGGCGCACGCTCGACGACGGACGCCTCGTAGCGATCGACGCAGACGACACCGAAGACCAGTCCCATGTCCGGCGGGCACCGCGCGCCTGGCTTCGCCAGCCCGATCGCGCCCTCCTCCACGGGACGGAAGACTCCCGGGGCATAAGCCGCTATCGCCTGCTCGATCGTGCCCGGTGCGCCGCTCGCGAGGCGGCGTTCGTGGCCCCTGAACCCAGCTGCGAGGGCTTCGAGCGCCGCCGCGACTTGTACGCGCGACGCCGCCGGGGCCCTGTCGGGCGGCGCCGCGTGCAGGTCTCCTGCCACCCGCAAGCCGATGAGCGCCAGAGCGAGCATGCCGGAAGCGAGGAGCGGCCGGCCGCGCCGTGCGTACGCCATCGCGCGCGAGGGTGGACCAGCGGAGCCGCCGATGCAAGCGCACGCATGCGACCCCTTCAGGGATCGCCTACGAGCTCGCACGTTGTCGCCGAACAATGGATCTCCGCGACATACGAGTCCATATGAGCCAGACCAACTGTGCCAGGTAAGGAGGAATCCCTCTGATTTCTCGGCTTTGGCCCGCGCTGCGAGTGTGGCGCCGAACTTGCTTTTGGCTGGCCCAGCATGACCGTCCACAGATATCTCGCTTGGATAACGGCTTCCCTTCTCATGACAGGTTCTCGTCGGAGCGTGCGAAGCCAAAACCCTCCCTTTGAAAGCGGAGGCGGGACAGGACTCTGGGACCAGCTCGACTGTCATAGGCTCCGCGTGCGTCGACATCGAGGTGGCCCCTGCTGACGTCTCTTGCAACAGCGACTCGGATTGTGAACTTGGCCTTACGGGACACGTTTGCGAGGGCCAATGCGATTGCGGGGATACCCCCCTCAATGCCGCAGCTGCGGAGCGCAATCAGTCCAAAACCGCATCGCTCATCTTCGAGGGGTGCCCGTGCGCCGACCCGGGCGAACCCCGCTGTCTCGGCGGTCAGTGTACGCTCTGCGGGTTCGGTCCCAATGAGCCTGCGGGCTGCAGCGACGCGGGCGTCAACACCCTCGAAGACGGCGGTGTGGCGACCGCCGACGCAGGCGGCCTCGATACGGGAATATCGAAAGCGGACGGGGGCAACTGCGTCGACATCAATGTTGCCCCTTCTGATCTTTCGTGTGCAAGCGATCTGGACTGCTCGCTCGTTCGCACCGGCGACGTCTGCAGCGGCCAATGCTCGTGCGGCGACACAGCCGTCAACGCGACGGCGTCCTCGCACTTTCAGTCCGAAACCGCGTCCCTGACGTTGAAGGCCTGCCCATGCGCATTTCCGGGCGAAGCGCGCTGTGTTGGCGGGCAGTGCACGTTGTGCGGGCCCGGTCCCGGCCCTTCTGCCGGTTGCAGCAACACCGGGACCGCCGGAGACGACAGCGGCACGGGGAACGTTGACGGAGGCGGTCCTGGCATCTCGACAGGCGACGGGGGAAGGTGTGTCGGTATCGAGTTGTCGACCTACGACCAATCGTGCAGCGATGCGGCCGACTGCATCCTGATCCAGACTGGAGAGGTGTGCAGCGGGCAGTGCGCGTGTGGTGGTCAGCCGGTAAGTATTTCCGAACAGCCCCGGTACGAGCAAGCGACGAGCGGCATTGCCTTTGGCCTATGCGGCTGCCCCGTCCAAGCGGCGCCCCAATGTATCGCTAAGAAATGCGTCGTCCCAGCGGTCCTTCCCCCATAGCCGGGCGCGGCCTTTCCGTCGCGAGGACGCGGAGAACGCACCGCTCGGACGAACAGCAGAGCGGCAATGTTCCTTCGCTGACCGAAAATGGGGTATATTCGATGAGTCAACCTCCTGATCCTTGGGGTTGACCCTGCCCCCGGCGACCCGAATCGCGCGGGGGCATTTTCGTCGCGGGGAGTGCGTTTCCGGCACGTGGCATGTCGCGCCGCGTCGCGCACCAGGAAGATATCCGAGACTGCTGCCACCCGACGCCTCGGGTCAGGGGTCCGGCCATTCTGCGTCGATCCCGTCGACGCTCGTCTCTCCGTGTAGCTCCGCAACGCTCGAATGCGGCGCCCACTTCCATCCGCACTCGCAGCACTCGTGGCCGTCGTCCGTGCGCGCGCCCGCCGCGTACGTCTCCAGCGTGCGGATCTTCGTCGGCCGCCTGCAGCGCGGACACTCGGGCGGGGACTTTTGCGTAATGGCGATGCCCATGTTCCACCGATACGCCGCAGGGCATGCCGATGTCAGGAAAAAACGAAAATGCCGCACGAGTGTATGTCGCACCACGCCAAGAAGTCGGCGACCCAACAACGCGCCGCGGCGCGCCCTACCAGAGTGCAAATCTTACGAGAAAGGAGGGGCTTATGCGCGCACGAGTTCGTGACCCCGATTCGCCATAACGTTCCTCAATCTCACTTCAAACGTTCGGCCGCCGCGCGCACCTGTGCGTCGCTGGGCGGGACGGCCGAGCCGCGGGGGTCCCGGGAGTTTTGGAAGTCGACCATCCAACCGGGGTATTCGGACGAGAGCGCGCTGGCCTGATCAAGCAGCTTCAGGTGATCACCCGATAGGCGAAGTTCGGTGGCGGCGAGGTTGTCGGCGAGCTGCTCGGGCCTCTTTGCTCCGATGAGGATGCTCGTCACAAAAGGCTTGGTGAGCTGCCAGCCGAGCGCAACGCGCGCGACGGACGTGCCCGTGGCCTCGGCGACTTTGCGGAGCGCAGCGAGGACGAGCGGCAAGCGTTCCATGTTGACCGGCGGAAAGTCGAAGGATGCGCGGCGCGCGTCTGCGGGGCCCCTTTTGTCGGGGTCGAACTTGCCGGACAGCAGGCCGCCCGCGAGCGGGCTCCACGGCAGGATTGCGAGACGGCGCGCCTGACAGAGCGGCACGATCTCGCGCTCGATGTCGCGGCCGGCGATGGAATAGTAAACTTGCGCGCTCTCGAAGCGGGCGAGGCCGTTTTGCTCGGCGAACGTGATCGCATGAGACGCGAGCCAGGCCGGTAGGTTGCTGAAACCCAAGTATCGCGCCTTGCCGGAGCGGACTACGTCGTCGAGTGCGCGCACGGTCTCTTCGATGGGGGTTACCGGATCGAAGCCGTGGATTTGATAAAGGTCGACGTGGTCCAGACCCAGGCGACGCAGGCTACCGTCGATGCTCGAAAGAATGTGGCCCCGAGAAAGCCCCACCTGGTTGACACCCGGCCCGACGCGGCCGCGCACCTTCGTCGCTACCACGATTTGTTCGCGCGGCCGATTGAGTGCCTTGAGCGCCTCGCCCACGAGCCGCTCGCTGTCGCCCTCGGAGTACACGTCCGCCGTGTCGATGAAGTTGACGCCCGCGTCGAGCGCGGCGGAGACGAGCGCGAGCGACTCCTTCTGCCCGAGTCGGCCAATCGCCTGCCACATGCCACTGCCGCCGCCGAAGGTCATGGCGCCAAGACAGAGCTCCGAGACGTAAAGACCCGTATTACCCAGCAGGTTGTATCGCATGACGAAGAGCCTAGGCCTTGGGCGGCCCGGCGCCAACCGTCGCCGCGATCCGTCCGAAGCGACGTGGCGATCAGCCGTTTCCGGCCCCGTTCAGGCCGCTGCGACCCCCGGCGAATCGAGGGCGTGCACCGGAGGTCGGTCGCTGGCCACGAGGTGAGTGATCGCCGCATAGACGAGTCGCTGGCTCGCGAGCATGGTCTTGCCCGACTCCCGGCGCCCATACTTCGATGGATTCGTTTGCCCGGCGCGACCTGAAAGCTCGACGCGCGCTCCCGATTGAGGTCCCTCTCAGAGGCCCAGCGGTAGGTCGAGGGCGCGGTGTTTGCGCCACGTGCGGTCACCCCCCGCGATCTTCTTCTCCGCCAGCTCGCGCATCAAGAGATTCAGGGGCCAATAAGCCACGTTCTGGATCCACGAATGACTCATACCGAAGTCGTACCGGCGTCGGATCGAAGACATCGAGTACATCGATCGCCACGCCCGAATCCAGCCGGCGCGCAGAGCCTCGCGAGACATCGTCGCGGGCCGATAAAACGGCGCATCGGTATCGTGGTCGCTACTGAGCCACCAAGCGTCCTTCGTAATTCGACCCTCGGCCCGCAATCGCTTGTAGAGCGCGGTGCCAGGGTAAGGCGTGAGTAGAGCGAACACCGCCATCGTGATCTTGCTCTCGACGCAGAACTCGACAGTACGCTCGAAGGCGTCGTGGGTATCGTCGTCGAGGCCGAAGATGAAGCTCCCCCAGACGCCAATCCCATGGTCGGAGAGGCAACGCACCACCTCTCGATACCTATGCGGTTTGTTCTGCTTTTTCCCGGCGGCGCGCACGACATCGGTTGCAACGGACTCGAACCCGATGAACAAGGCCCGGCACCCGGACCGCGCCATCACGGCGACATTCTCGACGCGGTGAAGGGCGGCGAGCGACGCCTGCCCGACCCAATGCTTGCGCATGGGAGCCATTGCTTCGAAGAGCTCGTGGCTGTACTTGGTATGAATCATCACGTTGTCGTCGCCGAAGAGGATGCGCGGCCCGCACGCCTCCAAGTCGGCGATGACCTCTGGTACCGGGCGGAACCGAAACTTCGTCCCGTTGTACGTAGACACGCTGCAGAACTCGCATGGGAAAGGACAGCCCCGCGTGGTCTGAACGACGTCGAACGGGACGTATCGGATCGACTTTATGAAGTCCCGCCTCGGCTGGGGAAGACCGACGAGCGGCATGGACTCCTGGTGGCTGTAGACCGCGGGTCGAAGTAGCGAGCGTGCATGCCCGAGCTTGCCGCTCATCGCGTCGCGCACGACCTCATGCCAGGTCCATTCGGCCTCGCCGCTCACGACCGCGTCGGAGTGCTCGAGACCCTCTTCCGGAAGCGCAGTCACGTGGATTCCGCCCAGCACCACCCGGCTGCCGCGGGAGCGGTACGCGTCGGCGATCGCGTATGCCCGCGCCGCGGTCTTCGAGTTGACGCTGATCCCGACCAGGTCGGGCGTGTCGGTCTCCCGCACGATGTCGATCGGATCGAGCCCGTCGTCGCGGAAGGTGAGCTCGACGTTGCCCGGCGTGTGCGCCGCGAGGGTCGCCGCCCAAAGCGGCTTGATGTACGTCGAGTCCTCGTTCGAAGGAGCCACCAGATGGACATGGAACGGAGACGACATGCGCAGGAGTATAAGCTACGGCGCGCCGCGGGCCTTTCCGCTCCGGACGCGATTGCCGAAATGGCAGACGCGGCACACCGCCTCGTGGGACTGCTTCATTCCTCGAACGGCTTCGACGGGACACAGGCACGGAGTGCGCTTCTAAAAATATCTGTGAGGTGCTTCGAGTGCACGCGATCTTGCGAGCGATCTGTACGCAGATGACTTTCCAGGCAAGCGCGCCGCTCTCGGTGCGCGTGGCGGGCCGAGAGTCCGAGTCCAAGACGGATCTGCACCGATGACCAGCGTGGCGCTTCGGCTCACACGTCTCTCGCGGGGCGTTTTCGTGTGCTGCGTCGCGCTCGCCAGCGCGGTTTGTGGCTCGTGCCATCGATCGCAATCCTCAGCCGAGCCTGCCGGTCCACTGGCGCCGTCAGGCCAAGTGTGGCTGACGCCGTCTCAGGTCGAGGACGCCAAAATCGAGGTACAGGCGGTTGCCGAACACGACGTGGATGACACCATCCAGACGAGTGGCCGGGTCACCCTCGACGAGCTGCGATCAGCTCACGTGTTCTCTCCCGTGACGGGGCGGGTGGTGCAGATCTCCGCGCAGCTAGGGGCGCGCGTCAAAAGGGGCGATCGTCTCGCCCTGATCGAATCGCCGGATCTGGGCAATGCCGTGAGCGACATGCGCAAGGCGGAGGCCGATCTCATCGCCGCCGCGAACGACGAGAAGCGCAAGAAGACCTTGTTCCAGCTGAAGGCCGGCTCGGCCGCCGACCTCGAGGCGGCCGACGACGCCTGGCGGCGTGCGAGGGCCGAGTTCCAGCGCGCACGTCAGAAGGCGTTCCTCCTGCGCAGCGGCGACGTCGACTCAGTGACGCAGACATACTCGCTCGAGTCGCCGATCGATGGCGAGATCCTGCTCCGCGACGTCACGCCAGGCCTGGAGGTTCAGGGCCAATACAGCGGCGGTGCCACCCAGGAGCTATTCACGATCGGCGAGCTCGACAGGGTTTGGGTATTGGGGGACGTCTACGAGATCGATCTCGCCCGAGTGCACGTCGGCGCGCCCGCCGAAATCACCGTAATTGCCTATAGGGACAAATCGTTTCTCGGTCGCGTGGATTGGGTGAGCGGCATGCTCGACCCAAACACGCGCACGGCGAAGGCTCGCTTCAAGTTCGACAATCCCGAGCATCTCTTGCGCCCCGAGATGTACGCTACCGTGCGGATCTCGGTCGACTCGAAGAGAGCGCTCGCCATCCCACGCGGCGCGCTTCTTCGCCTGGGCGAGTACAAAGTGGTGTTCATCGAGGTGGGCAAGAGCCCGGGGGCGGTCCGATTCGAGCGGGTGCCCGTCGAGGTCGACGAAGCGGGATCGGGCCCTCTGCTCCATGTGACGCACGGCCTGGAAGCGGGGCAAGAGGTCGTGGTCAGCGGCGCCATCCTTTTGTCGCAAAAGTTGTGAGGGACCATCAGGACTCGAGGCGTTAGCCAGCGGGGCTCGCGTCGGACATGCGACCGACGCGGAGTCGGGCTGGCCCTCTCGTAGGCGCTCAGCAGGACACGCGATGGAGCCGCACCCTTGGTGCCCACGCAATGGAATCCAGGTCGAAGTGAAGCTGGACCATGCCGCTTTCGGCTGCACACGAAGCGTGAGACGCTCCCTCACCAGGGTGACCCATGACGGCCACGACTTCACCAGTTGTCCTCCTGATCCCCGGTTTCTTTGGATACAATGCTTTCGGTCCCGAAACCGCACCCCTGCTCGAATACTTCGCCGGCGTCAAAGAGATCCTCGAGCCCAGACTGCCGAACTTCGCAGTACTGGTGCACGAACCACCTCCGACGGGCTCGCTGGACGAACGCGTGGCCAGCTTGCACGAAGCGGTGTGGAAGCTGAGGCACGGGCGACCCCTTCCGCACGCCAACGAGACGGTGCACGCGGAGCGAGTTCACCTCATAGGCCACAGTACCGGAGGCCTGGACGCTCGACTGTTGGCCAATCCGAAATTCCGTTGGGTTGGCGGTCCCGTGGGCGCCGAGCGGATCGAGACCATCGATGCGATTGGCGAGATCGTGACAATCTGCGCACCGTTCGGAGGCACACCCCTGGTTCGCCATGTTCGACTCGTCCGCGACGCGGTTCTTGGGCTCGTGCAAGTCCTGACCCTTCTCGGAAGCTCCCGGCACGGTGAGCTCCACTCGGTGTTGCGGCAGCTACTTGGTGCGGGCGCGGCGTCGCTTTCGCGTTCACGGCTGCCCGGCGCCGCACCGTCGGCGGTGGTGGCTCACGCGGCACGTCGCGCAGTCCTGGGGCGCGGGGCTTCAGCCGAAGACGCTGACCAAGTGGCTCACCAGGTGGGGCAGTTTCTTCGCCAGATCCAAGAAGACCGCCAGCTTTTCGACGACCTCAGCCTCGAACACATGGAGGCTCTCAACGAGACGATCGCGGGCGGAGACGACCTCTCCCACATCCACTCTTACGTCACCGTGTCACCCGAACCCTCGCTCGCAGACATTGGGTCAGATGTGTTGGGGCGTTTCGTATATCGAACTTTGTATGCCGCGACCGCGCAAAGCCCAATGAAGCGCCGTGAGCCGGCGGGCAGCATTCTCGGACCTCGGGAGAGAGTCGAGGAACTCTTGAGAGACGACGTGTCGTGTGACGGCGTCGTGCCGACTCGCTCACAGACTCTGGACGGAGCCGCTGCGGGGATCGTGCTCGCCGATCACCTGGACGTAGTGGGTAGCTTCCACGGCGGTTCGGGGGCGGACGTCATGCGCTCGCGCTCCAACTTCACCAGAGGAGACTTTGTCGATCTTTGGACCGATGTGGCCGGCATCATCGCCTAGTGCAGCGCCGTCGAGCATTAATCCAGTGGACGGCGCTGCGGTAGCGAAACTCGCGGGAGCGAGTTCGGGGTTCGGGCGGAGCCCGAGGGACAAAACTGGTGCCCCGCCGGCTCGCGATGGCGAGCGCGATCGCCGAAGGCGATTGCTCGTATCTCGACGGCGGTGCACTGAACGCGAGAAGTGCGCGGCTCGCAGAGTGGCTCTTCCGAAGAGCTCGAGCAGTAGCGCGTAACGGCCCGCAGCCGCTCACCCCGGCTTCCGGGGCTCACGCCCGGCCGGCTGCGCGGGTGGATCTCGCGGAGGAGTCGGCGGGATGGGACGCGTGATCGGGTCGACGCCAGCGACCCTCAACTGCTCACCGTGATGCAAGAGGCACATCGATCCGGCGCCCTTCGCGATGGAGTACTTTGCGTGGTCTGCCGTGATCTCCACGCGCAAGCACAGGCCACGATGGCAAATGGAGAACGATAGCCGTGTCAGGCGTTCCGGGAGCCTCGGCGAGAATTCCAGGATTTCGCCGCTGTCTCGCATCCCGCCGAAGCCGGCGACGAGCGCGATCCACACACCGGCAAGGGCCGCGACGTGCAGCCCGTCGCGCGTGTTGTGCTGGGAATCGTCCAAGTCCAAGAGCGCCGCCTCGGCCGCGTAATCGAAGGCGAGGCCGAGGTGACCTGCCTCGGCGGCGATAACCGCTTCTGTGCACGCGGAGAGCGAGGAATCTCGGACCGTGATGCGCTCGTAGTAGTTGAAGTTGCGCAGCTTTTGCTCGGCGGTGAATTCGTCGGGGCACGTTTGCATGGCCAGAACTAGATCCGGCTGTTTGACGACCTGTTTTCGATAGAGATCGAAGTAGTGGAAGTGCAAAAAGAGCGGGTATTGATCGGGGCTCGTCGCCGCGAAGTTCCACGTCTCGTGGGTGGTGTAGCCTTCTGATTGCTGATGAACGCCCAGATCGCGATCGAACGGAACGAGGGTGCGCTGGGCAGCCGCGCGCCAGGAGGCCATCTCCTCTGCTGTTACGCCCGCCTCGCGCGCTTGATCGGGGTGCCGTTCGCAAGCGTCGGCCGCGGCCTGGAGGTTTCGTCGCGCCATCAGATTCGTGTAGACGTTGTTGTCCTCGAGCGCTCCGTATTCGTCTGGCCCGGTTACACCGTCAATCCGGAAGTGGCCATGGGGATCGTGATGCCCGAGCGACCGCCACAGCCTCGCTGTCTCCGTGAGGAGGCGCAGACCGACGTCGCGTTCGAAGGCGTCGTCACCTGTCGCGTTCACGTAGGCCGCGACGGCGTAAGCGATGTCCGCGTTGATGTGGAAAGCAGCCGTGCCCGCGGGCCAGTATCCCGAGCACTCTTCACCATGAATCGTCCGCCAGGGGAAGGCTGCGCCCTTCAGGCCGAGGTCGTGCGCGCGTTGCAAGGCCGCGGGCAATGTGGCGCTTCGCCATCGAAGCGCGGCGGCGGCGGCGGCGGGAGCGGTGTGCGTGAGCACTGGCAAGATGAACATCTCGCTGTCCCAGAACGCGTGCCCGTCGTAGCCGGTACCGGTCAGTCCCTTCGCCGGAATCGCCCGGTCTTCCGCGCGCGCACCCGCCGAGAGAACCTGATAGAGCGCGAATCGCGCAGCCTGCTGAAGCTCGACCGAACCCTCGAGCTCGACGTCGGCGCGTGCCCAGAACTCGTCGAGGTACGCCCGTTGGTCGGCGAGGAGGTTGTCCCAGCCCGTCGCCCTGGCGGCGGCAAGCGCGGCGAGCACCTGATCCCGCAGCGCCGGCGTGGTCCGTTCGGCCGACCAGCCGTACGCGACGAGCTTGACTATGTGCAGCCGCTGCCCCGGCTCGAGGCGATCGGTGACGACGACGCGAGCCGTGTCCGAATCGCTCTCCGACGTCATCTGCGCGCGGGATGTGCCCTCAACGAAGTGGTCCATCGCGGCAGCCAGCCGTAGGCCGCTGCGTGTGGTCTTGTGCCCGAGCCCGGCAATCGCCTGGCGCGCGAAGTTGTCCTCCGGCTGCAGTGAGGCGGTCGTTGGGCCCGCGCGTCGCGGATCGCTGCCGGGCGGCGGGAGTTGCTCGTTCGCGACCAACTCGGATTGGACGACTACGTTCGCGGCGCCGTCCAGCGACTCCACGTCATACGCAATGGCCACGATCGCACGTTGGGTGAACGACACGAGACGGGTCGACCTGACGCCCACGCGCCGCTGCGCCGGCGACTTCCATTCCGCGGTGCGCGTGAGGGTGCCCGCACGAAAGTCGAGCACGCGATCGTGGCCGAGCAGTTCACCGTACCGTACGTCGAACGGCTCGTCGTCCACGAGCAAGCGGAAGAGCTTGCCGTTGGTGACGTTGATGAGCGTCTGGCTCGACTCGGGCGAACCGTAGGCGCTTTCTGCTTGGGCCAGGGGGCGCAGCTCGTAACATCCGTTGAGGTACGTGCCCGGCAGTCCGTGAGGCTCGCCCTCGTCGAGATTTCCGCGCAGCCCGATGTGGCCGTTCGACATTGCGAACACCGACTCGGTCTGGGCCAGGATGTCCAGACTCAGCGTCGTCTCACGCAGCGCCCACGGCTCGACTCGGAAGGACGGATGTGGAATCACGGCCCCGGCTCCAGCAGCGCGGCCAGGTCCGTAACGACCGCGTCGGCTCCATGCCGGCGCAGCTGCTCGCCTTGCCCGACCCGATCCACGCCAACGACGAAACCGAAGTGCCCCGCGCGGCCTGCCTCGACACCAGATATGGCATCTTCGAAAACAACCGCCTCGGCTGCCGTGGCTCCGAGAGCACGAGCTGCGGCCAAGTAGGTGTCGGGCGCGGGCTTGCCTTTCAAGTGGGCGCTCCCGGCGATCACCCCGTCGATCATTGCGTCGAACAAATCAGCGATGCGCGCGGCATCGAGAACGTCCCGGCAGTGCTTGCTCGACGACACGACGGCGGCGGAAAGCCCGGCCTTTCGCACTGCGCGGACATACCTAACCGAACCGTCGTACGTCTCGGCGCCGCGCTCCTTAAGAAGACGAACGAAGATCTCGTCCTTGCGGTTCGCGAGTCCGTTGATGGTCTCGGCGTCGGGTGGGTCGTTCTCCACGCCCTCCGGAATCAGGATGTTCCGGGAGGAGAGAAAGGAGCGGGCACCGTCCGCGCGGAGCTTGCCGTCGACGTAGTCGTCGTAGTCGGACTCGGCATCGAACGCGGCGAAAGGTTGCCCGCCTGCGCGAGAGCGCTTTCGAAGGTACTCGTCGAACATCTGCTTCCATGCCGCGGCGTGGAGCTCGGCGGTCCGCGTAAGAACGCCGTCCATGTCGAAGAGACAAGCTCGAATCAGCGGCGGAAGCCCGAGCGCGCTCTCCCTTGGTCCGCCTGTCGGGGTAGTGTCTCGATCCATTTCCTCTTCCGTAATCCCGGTCTTTCGGTTGGAACCCACGGTTCGGGCGCAGGGTGGCGACGCGCGGCCGTCCTGGAGGAGTGTGTGGGGCGTTCGACCGGTACTCGTAAGGCCAGTTCATCGCGATCGAGGTGAACCGAGCAGACCCGTCCGTTCATCCAGCGAAGAGGTGCGCTCGGCATCGCGCTTGCGTCGGGGTGCAGGAAAGAGGTGCGCTCATGGCCGCAAAGATCAAACACGGCCGTCCACGGGTCGTTATCATCGGCGGGGGCTTCGGCGGGTTGGCAGCGGCGCGCGCGCTCAGGCGCGCACCGGTCGAGGTCACGCTGGTCGACCGCAGCAACCACCACGCCTTCCAGCCATTGCTGTACCAGGTCGCGACCGCCGGTCTCGAGCTTTCTGATGTGGCATTTCCGCTCCGCACCTCAATGCGAAAGCAGGCAAACGCCCAGGTCCTGATGGCCGAAGTCGAGTCGATCGACCCCCAGTCGCGCACCGTGCGGTTATCGGAAGGAGAGTCCGTCGAGTACGATTACTTGATCGTCGCAACCGGCTCGGAGCCCAACTACTTTGGCCATGCCGAATGGGCGGCGCGCGCACCGGGCCTCAAGAGTGTTTTCGACGCGGTGGTGGTCCGCACTCGCGTACTCGTCGCTTTCGAGCGGGCCGAGGCCGAGCACGACCAGGACGAGAAACGGTCCGAGCTGACCTTTGTCGTGGTGGGTGGGGGTCCGACCGGCGTGGAGCTTGCGGGCGCAATCGCCGAACTGGCGAAACACTCCCTACGAGGTGACTTTCGTCACATCGATCCGACGACGGCGAGGGTCCTGCTCGTGGAAGGAGGACCCACGATCCTCCCCACCTATCCCGCGAGCCTACAGAAGAGGGCGCGCGCCGATCTCGCGGCGCTGGGCGTCGAGGTGCGGCTGAACTGGCAGGTGGACGAGATTGACGATCACGGTGTCCTCTGCGGTGGCAAGCGCATCCTGACGCGTACCGTCCTTTGGGCCGCAGGCGTGCGCGGGACGCCAATCGCGCAGTCGCTCGGGCCAGTCGATCACCACGGGAGGATCCCCGTGACGCCCGAGCTCCGACCACCGCATTTGAAGAACGTGTTCGTGGTCGGCGATCTGGCGGCCCTCGAACAGGACGGAAAGCCGGTGCCAGGGGTCGCGCCGGCGGCAATTCAGGAAGGGCGATTCGCAGCACAGGCAATCACAGCTGAGCTCGCAGGGACAGCGATCAAGCCATTCCGCTATAGAAACAAAGGCGAGCTCGCGACCATCGGACGCTCGAGGGCAGTGGGCGCGCTCCCGGGCGGGGTCAAGCTTACCGGCTTTGTCGCGTGGGCGATGTACGCGGGCGTCCACCTCTATTACTTGATGGGGATCAGCAACCGGGTGCAGGTGTTCGTGTCGTGGGTGTGGTCCTTCCTGACGTACGGGCGTGGAGCACGGCTCATCCCCTGTACGAGAGCTGAGTGGGCTGAGCCGCGCGGGTCCGAGCGCGAGCATCCGCCGACGCTCCCCAGGGCGGGGCAGCCCGCAGAAGTGAATTGACCTGGGGCAATTCACTGACACGTTGCGCACCGGCGCCGTACTCGACATCGCCGGCAACCTGCCGAGCTGAATTCGTCCTCGAGCTGCCCCGCAGCCATTTCGCGCCCGAGATCGAATCCAAGGCGGTCGGTTCGGTCGCGCATCGACTCGAGGTCCTCGTCGTCGACCCCTATTCGAATTGCGAAAGCGATCCGTTGCCCCGTTTTGCGCAGTTTGCATAGTGCGGGCCCGACGCACCTGGCCCCCGACCTCTCGTGCGAGGAACCATGCGTGAGCACGTACGACCTGCACCGAAACGACTGACTGTCGCCGGCCCAGCTCCTTCCGTCGGGTTCCTCATCGACCTCTTGGACGACGGGCCTTACCAGTGGGCGGTCCTACGAGGAGCGATGACCGCCGCGCAGGACCTCGGAGCAAATCTCGTCTGCTTTGCGGGGGGTGTGCTCGGCGCTCCGATCGGGTCCACTGGAGAGCGAAACGGCGTGTTCGATCTGTCGAGGCGCTCGAACGTCGACGGCCTGGTGATGCTCTCAGGGTCGGTCGGTAAACACGTCGGCGTCGGCGGGCTGCGTGATCTCAGCGAGCGTCTGCGCCCGATCCCCATTTCGAGCATCGGCGTGGAGATCGAGGGGCTCTCGAACGTGTGCGTCGACAATGAGACCGGGATGAAGTCAGCACTCGAACACCTCACCCGATTGCACGGCATCCGACGGATTGCGTTCGTTCGCGGGCCCGAGGCGAACGCGGAGGCCGAGCAGCGATATCGCATCTACGTCGAAACTCTTCGCAGCCTCGGAATCCCGTTCGATTCTCGGCTCGTCCTCCCCGGCGACTTCGAACGCGGAAGCGGCTCCCAAGCGGTCGTTTCGCTTCTGGATCGGCGAGGCGTCCCGGTCGACGAGGTGGGCGCGCTCGTCGCCTCAAACGACTGCATGGCTCTCGGGGCGCTCGAAGAATTCGTCCGGCGCGGTGTACGCGTGCCCGAACAGATCGCCGTCGTCGGGTTCGACGACATCGAGGACGCCCGATACGCCATTCCTCCGCTGACCACTGTGCGCCAGCCGGCGTACGAACTCGGCCACGACGCCGTACGGATAGTCGTCTCCCAACTGCGCAACGGCGCGCCGCCCGAACGCGTCGTCCGACACGCCGACGTCGTCGTCCGCCGCTCGTGCGGGTGCGCGGGAGTGACTCCCTTCACCTCGGCCGCCCCCTCCTCTCCCGCCTCGACGCTCGGCTTTGAGGCAGCGCTCCTCCGGCGGCGCGAGATCGTGCTGGCAGAAATGGCACGCGCAGCGCGCGGTGGGCTGAGCGGCGCGGGGCACAATTGGCCCGAGCGGTTGCTGAGCGCGTTCTCGTCGGAGATCCGCGGAGAAACGCCAGGCTCGTTCGTCCGCGCCTTCGAAGACGTCCTGCGAGGCTTGTCGTCCGCGGGCGGCGATCCGGCGATCGCCAACGAGGTAGTGTCGGCTCTGCGAACGAGGATGCTCCGGTGTCTCACAAAGGACTCGGAGCAGCGGGCACGGGCTGAAGAGCTCTTTCACAAAGTGCGGATACTGACGTTCCAGGTGACCGACCGGATTCAAGCACACCTGCGCGCACAGGCCTGGTCGAGCGCCCGTACGCTCGGGCGGGCAGTGGCCGCGATTGCTTCGGGGCGATCTCTCGAAGAGCTTGACCGCGCGGTGTCGGAGAGCCTCGGCTCTCTTCGGATCGCGCGCTGTTTCGTCGCGCAGTACACCACTGAGGCGGGGAAACCGATCCGCGGGGCCGGTCGGAACGGAGAGTCGACTTCGCTCTACGCTCGCGGCCTCATCGACGCGCGTCTTGGGCAACGTTCGATAGAGATCGCGGGAAACCCGGCGCTGGGCACTGTGTACCCGGCCGGCGACATTCTTCGCCGAGCGATGCTCCCCGACGAAGGGGGGCACGCCTTCGCGGTCCTTCCGATTACTAGCGCGGGGGACGACCTCGGGTTCATGGTGCTCGAGCTCGGGGCGACGGACGGGTACTTATACGAGACCCTCGGCGAAGTAATTTCTGCCGCGGTCGTTCGACTGACGAACGCTATCGCGGATGGCCGATAGGCGATGGACTGTCGTGTGACTACCAGAATGTCGGGGCGTCACCGGGGATCGTACTGGGCGCCTGTCGCCGCCAGCGCGCGGCTGATGGCGCTAACGAGGTCGGTCGGATTGAACGGCTTTGGCAAGAACGCTTGGATCATCGACCGATCGAGCGCGTTCTCGGCCGCAACCGCCATGTATCCCGAGGTCAACACGATCGGCACTTTGGAACCGCTGGCGCGTACGCGCCGCACGACCTCGGCGCCGTCCGGGTCGGGCATGGTCATATCGAGCAGCAACACGTCTGTGGCCGTGCGGTCGAGCGCAACCAGGCCCGACCGACCGTCTTCGGCCTCTTCGACGGTGAAGCCTCGCCGCTCCAGAAGCCGGCGAACCAGGGAGCGGACCAGCGGCTCGTCGTCCACGACAAGAACCCGTATGGGCCGGTTGGGCAGTGCCGCGCGCGGCTCGGACACCGCTGGGCCAGGAGCTTTCGTCGCGGGTAGAATCATAGAAAAGCAGCTACCACGACCGACCTCACTGTCGACCACGAGCGCACCGCCGTGCGATGCAACGATGCCTAGGCATGCCGCAAGGCCGAGTCCGTGGCCGTCCTCTTTCGTCGAGAAAAACGGCTCGAAGATGCGGCCCATCGTGGACGCGTCCATTCCGACGCCGGTGTCCTGCACTTCGGTGACTAGCCACTCGCGGAGACCCCATGAGACGCCGAGCGCTCGCTGAAAGCGCGCGTCCGGCTCCCTCGTCAGGTGCGTACTGATTCGTATCATCCCGGGTCTGTCGCCGAGCGCGTCGGAGGCGTTGGTCAGCAGATTCATGAAGACTTGCGTGAGCGTCGCCCGATCCCCGAGAACCCAGCTTCCGGGGTCGATCGAGAACTCCAGACGGGCCTTCTTGGAGATGACGGCGCCGAGCAGCTCGCGAAGCTCGCGGCAAAGGGCGCCAAGATCGACCGGCTCGCGCCGGCCGAAGTCACGGCGTCCCGCGTACGCGAGCATTTGCGAAGTCAGGGCGGCGGCACGTTCTCCGGCGGAGCGAATGCCGAGCGCGGCCTGCCGTTCAAGTGGATCGGTAATCCGATCAAGGAGCAGCTCGGCGTTGCCGAGCACCCCGACCAACAGATTGTTGAAGTCATGAGCGATGCCGCCCGCGAGAACGCCGAGGCTCTCCATTCGCTGACTTCGCTCGACCTTTTGGATCAGGCTCTCGCGCTCGCTCTCCAAGCGCCGCTTTTCCCGGAGGTCGCGCAAACCCGTCACGCGGATCGGCTCGCCCCCGAGGGTGGAAGTGACCACGACCAATTCGACCGGGACAGTCGCCCCGTCGGCACCGAGAATGTCGAGCTCCCAGGAGCCGACCCGCCCTTCTTGCGTACAACGCGCGGCCAGATCAAGCGAAGAAGGCGCAATCATTTCGAGGACCGGACACCCCTTGAGCGCCTCGGGGTCGAGCCCGAGCCTCTTCCAAAGCGGTCCGCCGACTTCGGCCACGATGCCGTTTCGGTCGTAAATGATGCCGTCGAACGCACCCGCCGCCAAATCGCGAAGTCGCGTCTCGCTCTCGGCGAGCAGTGCGCTGGTCCTCTCGCGTTCGGACACGTCGCGAATCGCGACGACGCGCACGGGACAATCGCCGAGTCGGCCCTGTTTGGATTGAAGCTCGGCACGGAAGCGTGTGCCGTCCGAACGCACCCCCGTGATGACGTAAGCGCCCTCGTAGCCGCTCTGCATCCGCGATAGGACGTCGGGCAAGTCTTCCGGCGCGACGAAGCGTGGTGTCGTATTCCGCCCCAAGACTTCGCTGGGCTCGCAACCCATCATCTCGGCGAACCGATGGTTGATTGCGAGGACGACCCCGTCAGCATGCACGAGGATCGCTTCGAACGACGCCTGCGACAGCATCTCGACGCGCTCTCGCGCGGTTCGCGACTGCTCTTCGGCGACCAGACGCGCCAGCCCCACGCGTAGAAGGCTGGCTACAACGGTTCGCTCAGGCACTTCATCCGGCTTGGTCGGTGCCGAGAGTGAAAGCGAGCGGCCCGCGACCTCGACCGAGAGCCAGCACTCGCCGCGAGTGGACTCTGTTCGGATGCCCGCCTCGGCCAGAATGGCCAGCCCCCGAGCGAGCGCCTCCTCACCGTTCTCCGCCGCGAGCGCTTCGCACAGATATACGAGCTTCGATGCCGCCCCCATCCAACGTGGAGATTATCATGGGCTCGATCACGGACAACACTTGTGACTCGCTCCTGGAAACCAGCCAATCTCGCCTCGCCCAAGTCGGCGCGCTCTTGCCGATTCCGCAGCGTGTGAGCCCATGTGAACCATAGGCTTGGGTTTCCAACGGCACCGCGCTCTCTTCGTGCTCGACCAAAGCAACGTGCCGCTTGGCGGGGTAGCGTTTGCATCGGGCCTTGAACCGTGAATTGGCGACCGAACGCGCCGTGGCCGCGGCCCGGTACTCGGGCTAAGCGTGCCGTCGCCATGTCTTTCCCGCGCACGTCGCTACGCCCGCTCGCAACGGCCGCGCTCGGGGTATCGCTTGCCGCCGCGTGCGCGCACTCCCAACGCGACGGTGACGACGCGGCCATCACCGGCGCGACGAGGCCCTCGCGCGGCGTCGACGCAAGGGCCCCCTCCGCGGCGGCTGACATGCGGCGCCAACCTGCCCGTCCGCCACAGCTCGCGAACCGCGTAGCCTACATTCCGCCACAGTGCTTTACGAAAACGCGCGCAACGGGCGACGAAGCTCCGAAAAACCCTTGTTACGTGTGCCACTCGCGAGGCCAGCCGCCGAACTACACCAGCGACGAGGACCTCCAGCGAAAGCTCTCATTTCCATTTGCCGCGAAGACCAACCCGTGGACGAACCTCTTCGACCCGCCGGTTCTCGGGACATCGCCGGAAACCGACGAGGCGATCCTCGCGTACGTGCGGCGCAGCAACTATTTCGATGACAAAGGGAATATCGTTCTTGCGCAGACGCTTCGTGCGCCTCCGCCCAATTGGGACGTGAACAAGAACGGACGGTGGGATGGCTTCACGCCGGACATGTGGTTTCGGTTCGACGAGCGCGGCTTCGACCATCGCCCGGATGGGTCGCTGTCCGGTTGGAGAGCGTTTGCCTATTACCCCTTCCCGGGGACCTTCTTTCCGACTAACGGATCCACCGACGACGTCGCCATTCGGCTCGACCCCGTCCTTCGCCAAGACAAGGAAGGACGCTTCGATGCGGTCGTATACGAGCTGAACCTCGCGATCGTCGAAGCGCTGATCCGGCAAACCGACATCGCCATCGACCCCGTCGACGAGACTCTGCTGGGAGTCGACCTCGATTTGGACGGCCACCTCGGACACGCGGCACGCATCGCGTTCGACGCGGCCACAGACCGCAGCGGCCGAACGCGCATGCACTACGTCGGCCTGGCGCACGAGAAAGAATCGTCGTCGTTCTTCCCGATTGCACCGGGCCTTTTTCCGTTGGGTACCGAGTTCTTTCACACCGTGCGCTACCTCGACATCGGACCCGACGGCGGCGTCGCCATGGCGGCTCGGATGAAGGAGGTGCGGTACGCGAGAAAGCTGCGTTGGGCGAGCTACGATATGGCGCGCGCGAACGTGGCAAGCGAGGCGCAGCACCAGGACGAGTCGTCCGATGGGAGCCACGACGTCGGGTGGGCCGGCGAGGAGGGCGTCTTCACGCGGACCTGGCTCATCCAGGGATTCATTGAAGACCGCGAGGGGTCGCTTCGGCCGCAGACACTCGAAGAGACCGCCTTCTGTCAAGGATGCCACGCGGGGATCGGGGCAACGACGGACGGAACCTTTTCGTTCGCGCGCAAGATGGGCGCTGCCGAGCACGCGCGCGGTTGGTTTCATTGGTCCCAGCACGATATGCGCGGCATCGCGGAACCCCGGCGTGCAGACGGGCAATACGAATATACCTTCTATCTCCAGCAAGCCGGGGCCGGTGACGAGTTCCGGGAGAATACCGAGGTCTTGCAGCGCTTCTTCGACAAACGGCGAGCTTTGCGTTCCGAGGAAGTAGCCACGCTGCATCGTGACATTTCGGCTTTGCTCCTCCCGAGCGCCGGACGTGCACTCGATTTGGACCGCGCATACCGGGCAATCGTCCTGGAGCAGCGGTTCGACCTCGGGCGGGATGCTGTGCTCGCGCCCGCTCAAAACGTGTATCGGACGGTCCCGCTCGGCGAGCCGACCGGGATTCGCAAGCCGGCCGCGAGCGAGCCGCTCGTGGAGCAACACAAGTTCCCTGAGGTTGTCATGAAAACGTCACGGGCTACGGCTAGATGAGGTCCGGAAATGGAGGTCCTTTCATGCGATTGTCGTGGCAACGGAGCCTTGGCGTATCTCTAGTGATCTCGACTGGCGCCCTCGCGGCTTGCGGCTCGGGGGACAACTCGGCACCTGGCCCGACCGGGGACAGCGGCAGCGCCGACGGAACTGTGTCGGACGCGTCCCACGCGGACGCGGCGTCAGCCGATGCCAGCGGACCGGACGGCGCGACCGCCTCCGAGGCGGGCTCCGATAGCGGCGACGCCACGACTGGACTCGAGGATGCCGGCGACGGCGGAGACGGCGGCCTTCCCGAAGCCGGTGGTGACGGCGGGGACGCCGGAGCCGCGGGGGCGCAACTCGATTCGATCAAGCACGTCGTCGTGATTTACTTGGAGAATCACAGCTTCGACAATCTCTTCGGGAGTTGGCCCGGCGCCGACGGTCTTGGCGATGGGGGTGTATCGATCCCCCAAGTCGGTCCGGACGGGACTCCGTACGCGACGTTGCCGCAATACGGCCCCGACCCGGCGAACGTCGAGTCGCTCGTCGACGCGGGGGCAATCGCCAACGCGGCGTTCGACCTGACCACCTATTTTCAGGAAAACGCACTGACGAACGACTTGCTTCATCGCTTCTATCAAGAGCAGGCCCAGATCAATGGCGGAAAAATGGACTCGTTCGTCCTCTGGAACGACGAGAGCGCAGGACAGAGCATGGGCTACTGGCCTACCCCCACGCTCCCCGTTCCACAGTGGATGAAGGCCCATACGAGCTCGGTCACGTTGCTCGACCACTTTTACCACGCGGCGTTCGGCGGCTCGTTCCTCAATCACTTCTGGCTCATCTCGGCGCAATCTCCGAAGTTCCCCAACGCGCCCGCAAGCATCGTCGCGATGCCGAACGACGCAGGAGTCCTTCCCCCCGTGCTGGACACGACCAGTGTTCCGCCGAACCTCGTATACAATACGAGCGGAGCGGACGGTCAAGTGACACCTGACGGATATGCCGTCAACACGACGTATTCGGTCAACGAACCGCATCCGCCGGCGTACGACACGGGGACGAGCAGCACGACCAAGCTGCTGCCGCAGCAAACCTACACGACCATCGCCGACGAGCTCGACGGAGCGGGTGTCACCTGGGCGTGGTACGCGGGCGGATGGAACGTGGCTCTCGCGAACGCTGGAATTGCTTCCGTGGGCACGGACGCGGGAAGCGAGTCAATCCCTGGCGGAAGTGCCGCGATCCTCAACCTCTTCGAGTACCACCATCAGCCGTTCGTGTATTTCCAGAACTGGGGTGGAACGGCCGCCGACGGCGGGGTTGCAGGGCCAGGGACTGTCCCCAACGGCAAGTGGGCACAGAATCACAATCTACAGGACGAAGAGGACTTCGTTGCTGCTGCGGTCGGCGGAACTCTGCCGGCCGTTTCGTTCGTAAAGCCGCTGTACGACGAGCATCCGAATTACACCACCGAAACGGACAGCGAAGCGAACACCGTCGATCTCATCAACGATGTGGTCACCGGTCCGCAGTGGAATGAGACCGTCATCATCATCACCTACGACGAGAACGGCGGGGAATGGGACCACGTCGCGCCGCCCGTGACCGACAAGTGGGGCCCAGGCACCCGCGTTCCCGGGATCGTGATCTCCCCGTTTGCCAAGGGTGGAGTGGATTCGACTGTCTACGACACCACCGCGATCTTGAAGCTCATCGAAAAACGCTGGAACTTGGCGCCGCTCTCGACGCGGGACAGCGTTCAAAACGATCTCTCGGCGCACGCGCTCACTTTCACACCATGAGCGCTGGCGCGCGAGATTAGTGGCGTCAGTGTGTCGGCATGGACGTGGGCAGCGGATCATTCGGTCGCTCGGGCGTGAACAGGAAGTAGGGACTCTGTGTGACCAGAAGCCCGACGCGCCCGATCTCGACCTCTTGCTCGTTGCCCACTGCCAACCGGCCGACGATCTCGTAGCGACCTTCCTCAGTGGGCGCGCAGGTCACGGGGACTCGCTCCACATGAACGGCGCCCGGTTTGAGCGAGTCCGGTTCGGCGAGATGCTGGCGCTGCCCTGTACAGGGTAGCGCTGACCCCTGCTTGAACACGAGCATTGACACGTGAGCGGGGCCTACGGCGACGGAATGATCGCTGCCATTCATGAGTGCAACGACGACGCGATAGCCGCCTTTCGCCCAAGCATCGGCCGGCATGGGCGGCGCGGTCGGCGCTCCGGTCATTTCGGCGTAGAGGCCTACCCGCGAGGACACCGGCCGCGGGACGTTGCCGTTCGCCACTACGTCGACGGCAAACGCTCCGACGAATACGCCCGCGCCCTGCGAACCGCCGACCTCGCTTTCGCGTTCGCCGGTATGAATCCTGACACGAACCTCGTAATGTCCCGGCAGCGGCATACTGCAATCGAGTAGTCGTTCGAAAGTGGTGGACTGGGCCGGATAAAGCAGAACAGGCTCAAGCGCTCCCGCCGGCGCGCGAACATGGGTATTGCAAGGAAACGCGACACCTTCGCGCGTCGTCGCGAAAGAAGCGTGGAGGTCTGCGATAGGGACCGCTCGACTCCCGACGTTCTCGATGTGTATCGACACGAAATGTGCGGCGGCTCCGAGCGACTGCGGATCGTAATCGAAATGCGATGGCGCCCGAATCGAGGCTCGGAGGCCGGAGAGATCTCCGGGCAAGCCGGGATCGGGGGCGACTTTTGCGACGGCTATGGGCGCGCCCACGGTCGGCACGGGGGCGTGCGACATGCCGCACGCCGACATCGCAACTGCCGTGAAGAGAGCGCCTCGACGATTCATGGTGCGCACATAATCGCCAGTCCGGAGAATTTTGCGAACCGCCCGGGCGAGTCGGTGTTCCGACGTACCTCGACGAAAAATCTGTGGCGCCTCCGGGTCGCGGTATCGAGCACGATCGCCGTTGCGTTTGGCCGTCTCTCGGCGCCGGTGCGCTAGACCGCCTGGCACTACGTTTCGTCGTCCGGCGTGACGACTGTCAGAGTGAACGGAACCTGAACGTGGATGTTTCCCCCACCGTGCGGTGGCTCGAAAACGCCTTGTTCGATTCGATGCATGATGCACGCCATCGTGCTGTCGCCTAGAATCGCTCCCCCGGTAGCGTCGACCCGACTGACACGGCCGTCGCTTCCGACCACGATATCGACTTTAATCATTCCCTGCGCCCCGGGTCGCACCCGGAGCCGCTTCTTGTAACAACCGAGCAAATCGTCCGTCATCGACGCCAGCACCGTGTTGGCGTTGTCGATCTCGCGTTGAGTGTAATCGGGGTCCGGTGCGGCACGCGGCACCATCCGCGGCGGCTCGCAGGAGAGTTTGCACTCCGGTACCTCGGCCGATGGTTCCGCGCTCGCGTTCGGAGCCTCGGTAGGCGCCGCCAGATTGGGCGCTTGTTTCGCTTGGATGCGGGCCGATCCACACCCGACGACACCAGCGATCAGGACGCACTGAAAATAGAGCACGGAGCGCATGGGCCGCGCGAAATGCAGCAGTCGTGCCTTGGCTAGTTCGCAAAAAACCTGACAATCGCGCCGGCATTTGCGCAATTCGTTCGTTGCCCGGCAAACTGCGCGCCCGCGCATGGCAACCCCGCGCCGGGGTTTCGAGCCGCGCGGAGTTCGCGCGTCGCGACGACGAGGAGATAGCGTCAAGGGAAAGCTCGACGGTGAGCGCCAAGCTCGAGCCGAGAGGGGCCACGAAGCTCGACCGAGCGGAGCTCAGTTTTTTTGGATTTCGCGACCGCCTTTGACGGAGTGTTTCGTCATGCGCATCGTCCGTCGTGTTGCGAGCCTCGTTGGCCTTGTTGCAGTGCCCATTGCCGGCTGGATGTCCGGATGCGGTGGTTCGAGCGGGTGGAAAGGCGGCGGTGCAAGCGGCAGCGGCGGACCGACTGGAGGCGGAAACGGAGCAGAGACTGGAACGGAGATAGGGACGTCAGGTGGCAATGAGGGGGGAGCGATCAGCGCACCCGCCGCGGACCCCGGACCGACACTCACGCTTGGCGCGAATGACGGGGGTTCGACCGAACCCCTCCACTGCACGTCGCAAGGTCAGTGTGTCAACTTCAGCTGCAGCAACGGCGCGCACACGACGATAAGCGGCACCGTGTACGACCCGGCGGGAGTAAACCCGCTCTATAACGTCGCGGTCTACGTCCCACAGAGCCGCCCCTCGCCGCTCCCGTACGGCGCGTCGTGCTATTCGTGCCAGAACCTGTATACGGGAGGCGTCGTCGCAGGCGGGCTGACCGACGCGTCGGGAAATTTCATGATCGTCGACGCGCCCACCGGCAACGGGGTTCCGCTCGTGGTGCAGATCGGCAAGTGGCGACGTCAGTACACGATCGACGTCGCCGATTGCACGGATACGAAACAACCCTCTCTGCGCCTGCCCGCGAACGGTGCCGAGGGGGACCTCCCAAACATTGCCGTCTCGACCGGCGGAGCCGATTCGTTGGAGTGCCTGCTGAAGCGCATCGGCGTGGATACGGGCGGCACCGACGGCGGCACCGGCGAATACGTCAGCGGCGCCGGAGCCAGCGGCCATGTTCACATCTTCCAAGGCGGAACGAACGGCGATGCCGACAGCGGGGTCGGCGGTACACCCATTCCAGGCGCGGCGATGGCCGGAGGGTCGCCAGCGTCCTCGGCTGCGCTGTGGACATCGGGGGCCGCGATGCAGCCGTACGACATGGTGATTCTGTCCTGCGAGGGCGGGGAGACGGCGAACCCCAATCCACAAGCATTGAACGACTATGCGGGATTGGGAGGTCGCGTGTTCGCGTCTCACTTCCATTATTCCTGGTTCATTCAAGCGCCGTTCATGGGCTACAACCTGGCGACTTGGACTCGGGGAACGAACAACACCGGCAATATCAGTGCTTCGATTGAAACAACGTTGTCCGACGGAGTAACGGCTTTCCCCAAGGGAATCGCGATGAAGCAGTGGTCGACCAACGTGAACGCCCTCACGAACACACCCCCAGAGCTGCCAATCCAAGTGTCGCGGCACAACGCGGACGTAAGCGCCGCGGACACGCCTTCGACCGCCTGGATCGTCGCTGATTCGCTTGCGCCATCCCCCGGGGCGACGCAGTACTTCTCCTGGGACATGCCTATCCCCAATCCGGCGTCGCAACCTTGCGGACGCATCGTATACAGCGATCTGCACGTCGGTGCGGCTTCAGGCGATTACGACCAAGGACCGAATACCGAGAACGTCCCGGCGGGATCGATCACGCCGAGCGGATGCGCGGATAACCCTCTTTCCCCTCAGGAAAAGGCGCTCGAGTTCATGATCTTCGATTTGTCGTCGTGCCTGACGCCGATAAGTCAGCCGCCGCCGCCCCCGGGTACGCCACAGTAGCCAACGCGCGTCGATGGTCGACTCCAGGCCGTTTCTTTCGAGCTGCTGGCATTGCTTCGTCTGACAACCCTGTCAGCACTGGGCGACGCTCTCGGGGGACGAAATCTACCAAGGCCATGTAATCAGGGGTCTGGGTGCTGCGCTCCGCGCGCCGCGTGGACAGCCCGCTTTTGCGCGATAGGTTCTCGTGGAGTAAGGTCTTTCGATACCTCTTAAGAAACGGCGGACTTTTATGAAGCGAGCTTCCCCAGCAGGACTCTCCACGATCGCGGCGCTTCTCATGGCGTGCGGCTCTCGCACGGAGCTGAGCATTGCTTCTTTTGAGCCGACGGAGGCGCCGGCAGATGCCGGCGTCGCCTCCGACAACGACAGTGCAGTGGAGGCAAGCGCGGCGGACGGGGAAGCTGGCCAGGACGACGGAGGCTTGGAATCGGCCGTCGGTGGGCAACCCGACGCGCAGGCCACCGGCGTGCAAGCAAGTTCATCCCCGCCTGCCTCGAACACGCAGCCATCCGGCAGCGACTTGGGCATGGGCAACGGGCCAGCGGGCGCCACCGGCATGGGCGCTGGAATGGGCGGCCCGGGCCAAACCGCCCCGGGCGCCGCCGACAACGTCGGCGGACCGCCCGGCAGCCCACCGGGCCCACCGGATGGCGCGGCGCCCGCCCCTCCCGGTCCAGGCGGAGGCGGCCGCGGAGGTCGAGGGGGCGGAGCCGCGGGCATGGGTTTCGACGGAGGTTTTGGGGGGGGCGGCGGCCGAGGTGGTGGGGGGGGCGGCGGCGGGTTTGGCGGAGCTGGTGGCGGCGGCGGGTTTGGCGGGGCTGGTGGCGCCGGCGGGTTTGGCGGCGGCGGCCCTGGGGCGGGTGGTGGCGGCGGGTTTGGCGGGGCGGGGGGGGGTGGCGGCCCTGGAGGGGGTGGCGGCGGGGGGGGTGGCGGCGGCCCTGGAGGGGGTGGCGGAGGGGGGGGTGGCGGCGGCGGTCGAGGAGGCTGATTTTTCGAATGAATGGGGTCGAGGACGGAAGCCGTGGCCGACGAAAACCTTGCCCCTCGCCGGTTCCTAGGGCGTTCGTGCGCAGCGAAATCCGATGTACCCATCGCGCTGCGTGGGATCGAGCTTGCTGCGGAGCGGAGGAGCCAATCCGGTCACGTCGAAGCCGAAGCTTCCGCCGCGGAACGCCCGACCGCCGTCCTCCGTCAAATACGCGCAATCGATGCACGGATTCGCATAGGAGCTTACGACCGCGTCCAAGTTCCATTGCCAGACCTCGCCCGCTAAGTCGAGCTGACCCCAGAGCCCCGCTCCCAAGATCGCGGTTCCGACAGGCGCCACGCTCGAAGCGCCCGTGCACTCTCCGGAACCCGAGGGGTAGAAGCAGCCGTATATGGCATACTCATTCGTTGTGCCGGGCGCCATGGATCCCCACGGGTATTCCCGCTGCTGGCCACCCCCCGCCGCCGCATACTCCCACTCCGCCTCGCTCGGCAGAAATCCGCCGTCCCACACGCAAAACGCTTGCGCCTCGAACCAGGTCACGCAGTTGACGGCGACAGCCTCCTGACCGCTCGGGGTGCTCGTCCAGGTCCCGTAGCCGGAGTCACACGAGAGATTGTCGTCGGTCGGCGCCACATTGCTGTTGTCTGCCGTGATCCACCCCGCCTCGAACGTGCCGGCGTTCGCGCTGTTCGCCAGACCCTTGCCGCCGTTCAGGTGCGTGTGTTTGCCGGAGCCCGCCCCGGGCGCCCAGCCGGCATTCCAGGCGCTCACGAATCGACGGAATCTCCCGACTGTCACGGAATATTTATCGAGCCGAAAGGTGCTTACGGTCGCTGGATCGGCGAGCCCAGTCGCCCCCCCGCCGTCATTCGCATAGGTCCGGTCGTATGTCCCGGCCGTAACCTTCAGGCTGGTGCAGCAGTTCTCGCTGGCGGCGCCGCACATCGTCGTTCCGGGCCCGATCATCTGACAGCTCGGCGGCACGGAAGCAGCGATGCACGTGGACCCTGTGCAGTCTGAACCGCCTTCGTCCACCCTTGAGGACGTCGACGAGCATCCGAGGGCACTGGCAGCGAGCGCAAACCAAGCTACCGCGCGCAACGACGGCCGCCCAACCTCCGTCGTGCCAAGGAGAAAGCGAGGGAGCGCGGGCCAGCTTCGGGAGGTCGCCACCCACGCAACAAACAGCGAATCAGACGGAGAGTGTTTTCTCAGCTCGGGCACGGCCCCGTATGATGGCACGCTCTCTCAACGAGAGCGCGTGCCATCGAGTCCTTGCTTCAGGCGCCGGCGCTCACCGTTTCAGCCGCCGGTCTTTTTCCAGGCGTCGAGCTCGGTGATGCGCGAAAACCAGGCTTGAACGTTCGGGAACTCCGCGAATGGAAACTCCACTTGCTTACCATACATCAGCGACGAAGCAATCGTGAGATCCGCGACGGTGAGGGAGCTGCCGACGATGTAATTTTTCCCTTCGAGGCGCTTGTTCAGAACTGCGGCGAAGCGGCGAACATTGTTGAGCGCATCCTGAACCTTGCCGACGTCCGGCTCCCCGAGCCCCATCATTCCCTTGAATACCTTCTCAAATCCGAGCGTTCCCATCTGCGGCGCGAAGTGCGCGGCGTCCCAGAACTGCCATCGTGTAACATCGGCTCGACCCGCTTCGTCGCGCGGCAGCAGACCCGACTCAGGCTTCTTCGAAGCGAGATACTGCATGATGGCGCGCGACTCGGTCAGAACGAAGTCCCCGTCCACCAGGGTGGGCACAGCGCCGTTCGGGTTGAGGGCCAAGTATTCGGGATTTTTGTGTTCTCCCTTGGCAAAGTCGAGCTTCTTCTCCTCGAGCTCGAGACCAAGAACGGCGGCGGTGAGCCGAACACGCCGAACGTTGGGCGATAACGGGTTTAGATAGAGCTTCATGTGCGGCCTCCAAGAGCCGGAGATGGCATCGGTAAGGTGACGAGTCAAGCGTGGCGCTCACTTCACGTGCGCGAGAAAGGCCTCGCCATTGGGCGAACCAAGGCCGGTGACGTCGTCGTAGCCCGCGGTTGTGTGAATGAAGAGCTGCTCGGGCGAAAGGCCGAACGAGCCGCAAGATGCGGTGCTTTCGCTGAAGTCGAAAGTTGCAACGACCCCAGGGGCCACCGTGACTGCCTGCGGTGACGCCAAGGGCAGCGCGTCGGTGAAAGCGCCGCTCTTGTACTCCTTGTACAGCAGCGCGTTCGCGAATCCGAACGTACGCTTCGCGTGTTGCTGGGCAAGCGCCATCACCCCTGCAAAAAGCGGCGACGAGAGGCTCGTGCCACCGATGACTACCTCCTCGTAAGTTCCCGTGAACTGCGATGACCCGATGACGAGCCCGGTCGTGGGGTCGGCGACCATGCTCACGTCGGGAACGACCCGCGCCGGCACGCCGGGTGTGTCGGCGATGGCCGCGGGGACCACACCTTTCTGATAGGCCGGCTGCGGGAAGAGAGCGCTGACCCCACCGCCACCGCCGAAATAGAACTCACCCGGGGGTCCCGGACACCAGGTCTCTTCAACGCCGGGCGGCCCCGCGTCCGCCTCCCCAGCGTCGTCTGACCCTCCGGAATCGGCCGCTCCGTCGTCGGAAGTTCCTGCCTCGAGAACGCCGCGAGCGCCCGCGCCAACCTCGATGAGAACCGCGGATTGAAGGTCGACGGCAGTCGGACCGCCGTCAGACGGGCCGACGCCGCTACCTGACACAGGCAGAGGAGGGAGTTCTTCGAGTAGGAAGCTCACGCCGGTTTCCCAGCCCGTCTCCCAGAGTCGCTGTCCGAGATTCCCCAACGCGAGAGACGTCCCCCCGACCGCGGTCACCGTCGGCAATGATGCGGGGAAGCTGAGTGTCGGCGGCAGGACCCCGCCGAACGAGTCGTCGCCGCTATCTCCCGACGAGAAGTAAAGTCCCACCCCCTTGAGCCCGGCTTGCGTCGCGAGCGACTCCCAAATGAGAGCGTCGGTCAGCTGGTCTTCGCGTTGGGTGGCGTACGAGTTGGAAATGAGCGTCGCGAGCTTCTTCTCTACGATCAGATTCACGGCAGCAACGAGGTCCTGGTCCGACTGGCTCTGAGCCGCGACCGCCACGATCTTCGCCCCCGGAGCGATCGCATGCGCCGCTTCGATGTCCAATGTTTGCTCGATGTACCATCCCGGATCGGGCGTCGTTGTCGTCCCTGGGGCCCAATAGGTCGCGAGCTGCGAAGTTGCGAACGGATAATCTGGATCGTTTTGCGCGGCGTAAGTCTGCACGTCCGATAGCAACGTGGGGGAGAGATACGCATCCACGACGGCGACCGAGACGCCGGTTCCGTCGTTTCCGCTCCGAATGCTCTCGGTAAAGCCGTAGGCCTCGCGGATCTGGGCGGGAACGTAGCCACAGGGCGCGTACGTGAGCGGGGGATAGCCGGGCCCATACGGCGGGTCGACGGTGTCGGGCGTGGCCCCGAACCATTCCGAACAAGTACCCGTGCCGCCGATAGCGTTCACCGACGGGGGCAGGCTGCCGCCGTCGACAATGGGCACACCAGAAGGCTGGATGGAATCGCGTCGAATGCCCCCTACGACGACCTTTCGCGGCCGCATCTGGAGCGGCGTCGTAAGTCCGAGGACCCCGAGTACGGTTGGCTCGATCGCATGAGGTACGCTCGGAGGATTCGATCGGGGCCCGGCGTACCTCACTACCGACTTCGTAGAGCCCGAGCCGGGTCGAGAACGCGCGACTGATCTGCGCCGCGGTTCCGGTCGCGGCGACGTAAGTCCGGTTGCCCGGCACGTGGGTCACTCGAAGACCGTTGGCCTCGAGGTGAGCACGAATGGCCGCGACGTCCGCGTCGCTTGGCCCGTACTTCGCGTCGAAGTCGGCGTCGGTCAGAAAACGGCCATATTGGGGGCTGTCCGGATTGCTGACGGCGGCGAGCTCCACGGCGGCCGCGGCAGGGTTCTTGAGCAGGAGGTGTACCTGAATCGCGATCGCGTCGTCGTCGGCAACTCGACCGACCAAGCGCGCCGGAGTGGCCCACGAAGGATGGGCGACGACACTCCGAACCGCGATACTCTCGCGGCCGACCTGGGCCGTCGAAGGATCGCCGCTCGAAGAGCACGCGGCGAGCCCAATTGCCGAAAAGACGTAGGCGCAACCTAGCGCAAAATGCATTCGCTTGGGCATGTGAAAACCTCGCGTTCACTGAGCGAACCAAGTGACTCGGGCCAAGCCCGCGCATCGCGTGGAGCGTGATGCGCGGCGGACTATCGAGGCTCTTGCGCGCGGAGTCCATTGCACCGCGTTGCAGATTTTGGTGGACCTGGTTTCCGCTACTCGCCTACCGCTGCCACCCCGCGCTCGGCCAACCCAGACTGCTGCACGACTCCATGCGAATGAGCGGCCAGTCCGTTCTTGTCGAGATCGCTCAGATCCTGCTCTCCGCGGTCCACGTGGTTGCTCGACCCAAAACGCTTCTTCATCCACGCGGTGGCGTCGTCGAAGAGCGAGTAGGCCACCGGCGTCGCGAGCAGCGTCAGAACGAGCGATAGCGTTTGCCCGCCGACGACCACCCCGGCGGTGGCGCGATTGAAGCCTGCTCCGATGCCGCGGGAGGTAATGAGCGGGATCATGCCGGCCACGAAGGCAAGCGTCGTCATCAAGATGGGGCGAAGACGGTCGCGGTTGGCCTCTAGAATGGCGTCCAGCCGTGGCCTGCCTTCGGCGCGGAGATGGTTCGTATGGTCGACCTGGAGAATCGCGTTTTTCTTGACGACTCCGAAGAGCACGATGATCCCGAGCATCGAAAGAAGTGACAGCTCCTGGTGAAAGATCAGGAGCGACAGGAGCGCGAATGGAACCGTCAACGGAAGCGACAGCATGATTGTGATCGGGTGCAGCCAAGACCCGAACTGCGCGGCCAGGACGAGATACATGAAGATGAACGAAAGCCCGACGGCGATCGCGAATCCTCGCACGGCGCGCCCGGTCTCCTTGGTAATGCCCGCCGGTGCCGCGTGGTATTCCGGCGGCAGGTGCTGGTCGTTGATGATCTGAACCAGTGCGTCCGATACTTGGCTCTGGCCTACGCCGGGCGCGACGTTGGCCGTAATGGTCACCTGGCGCTGGCGAGCGAGCCGGTTGATCTGGGACGGACCAGTCGTCCGAACGAGCTTCACGACCGAGGAGAGGGGCACGGGCTTTCCGCTGTTGCTCTGGACGGTCATCGCCGAAATGCCCGACACGTCGTCGCGGTACTCGGGTTCCGCCCGGGACCGGATGTCGTAGTCGTTGCCCCCCTCTTGATACGTGGACACCTTGAGGCCGCCGACGAGCAGTTCCAGCGCATTGGCCACATCGGCCACGTTCACACCGAGGTTGCCTGCGCGATCTCGATCGATCTCGACGTGCACCTCCGGGTTGCCGACGATGAGATTCGAATCCACGTCCACCGCGCCTCTTGCGTCGCGGAAGCGTTCCAGAATCTTCTTCGTGTATTGGGCGAGCTGGCCCAAGTCAGGGCCGCTCAGGGTGTATTGGACCTGGGCTTGCGACTGGCCACTCGAAATCTGCGCGGTCTGCGAGACGTCGATGCGCAGTTCCTTGGGCTGGTGCGGAAGGACCTCCCGACGGATCCGTTCCATCAGTGCGAACTGATCCTCGTCGCGAAACCGCGGGTCGACCAGGTGCACGAAGATGTTCGCGAGATTCCGGGTCACCGACGCGTCGTTGCCGATGGTCACCAGCGTGTGGTCGACTCCCGGCACGGCTCGAATCTCGCGCGCGAGTCGCTCGGCGACGAGACGCGTCTCTGTAAGGCTCGTACCTTCGGGCGCTCGCATGTTCACGTCGAATTCGGCCACGTCGTTGCGAGGCGTGAAGCCCTTTGGCACAGCTCCGGCCAGCGGGAAGCACGAGCCAAGGGTCAGGCACGCGAGGACGACGACCACCCATCGCCGGCGCATGACCCACTTCAGTGCGACCATGTAGACCGACTCGATGGGCCGGTAAAAACGGTCGACAAGGCGCTCCAACACGGACTTCTCGGCCAGCTGCCCGGCGCCCGGAGCAGTGGCGAGCCATCGCGCAGCCAGCATCGGCGTGAGCGAGAAGCTGACGAGCAGCGATACGAGAATGGCGAATGCCATCGTGAGGCCGAAGCTTTTCAAGAACCGACCGACGATCCCGCTCATGAAGGCGACCGGAAGAAACACTGCCATCAGCGAGAGCGTCGTCGCGAGCACGGCCAGACCGATGTCGCGGGTGGCCAACACGGCGGCGACGAATGGCTTTTCCTTCTTCACTTCGATGAAGCGCACGATGTTCTCGAGCACCACGATGGCGTCGTCGATGACGATTCCTACGGCGAGCGCGAGCGCGAGGAGGGTGATGATGTTGAGCGTGAACCCCATCGCCCACATCAGTGCGAAGGTCCCGATGATGGACACGGGGATGGCGAGTGCGGCGATTACCGTGCTCCGCCAATTGCCGAGAAATACGAGCACGATGACCGCCGCGAAGAACGCTCCCAGGACAAGGTGCTCCTTGACGGCGTTGACGCTCGTGCGGATCGACGCCGATTCATCGCGTACGACGCGGAGCTCCGACCCCGGCGGCAGCGCCTTCTGGACCTCGCCCAGCCGGGCTCGGACAGCGTCGACGACAGCCACCGTATTCTGGCCCGACTGCTTGCGAATCGATAGAACCACGCTCTCTTTGCCGTCCTCCGACGCGTAGGTCTTCGGCTCTTCCACGCCGTCTTCGACTCGTGCCACGTCGCCAATCCGCGTCGGGTGGTTCTGGCTTTCCTTGATGATGATGCGGGCGATCTTCGGCACGTCGTCGACGCGCCCCTGCACTCGGAGCGAGAGGCTCTTCGGTCCCGTTTCAATCTGGCCCCCGGGGACGCTGAGGTTCTGCTGGGCGAGCGCGTTCTCGACGTCGACCGCCGTCAGCCCGGCAGCCTCGAGCTTAACCGGGTCGAGCCAGACGTTGATTTGACGCTTCTTGCCGCCAAGGATGTGGACCTGGCCGACCCCATTGATGCTCTCGATCTGGCGCCGCACGCGCTTGTCGGCGAGCTCGGTCACGTCGCGGAGTGACCCCGGGCTCGACAAGGTCACATAGATGATGGGAGAAGCGTCCGGGTCGACCTTGGAGACGACCGGCTGGTCGATGCCCTTGGGCAGGTCGGGCAAAACGTTGTTGATGTGGTCCCGGACTTCTTGCGCGGCGACGTCGGGATCCTTGTCGAGGTCGAAGGCGATGACGACCAGAGAAACGCCCTCGCTCGATGTGGAGCGCAGCTCGTCGATGCCGCTAATCGTATTCACGGCACCTTCGATTTTGTCGGTGAGCTCCGTCTCGATCTCCTCGGGGGCGGCGCCGTTCTCGGTCGTCGTGACGACAATGGCGGGAAAGTCGACCTTGGGGAACTGATCGACGCCGAGCGAGACGTATCCGAAAAAGCCGATGACGATGAACACCAGCATCAGTACCCAGGTGAGCACCGGCTGCCGGATGCATAGAGACGCGAGCCACTGCATGCTTTCGGCCCCTTTTTCCGGCTAATCGACCTGGACGCCGTCCGCCGCGTCGGGCGGCGGACCCACGACGACCTGCTCGCCCCTCTTCACACCGTCCTCGATGGCGACGAGATCGTTCACTTTCGGTCCGAGTTGCACGACGCGCTCGACCAGGTGCCCGTCGACGACGACGAAGACACTGCGGACCTCGTCGTGCGCGACGAGCGAGTTTTGAGGCACGACGGGGAGCGTCACTTCGCCGACAGCGAGCCGCGCCGCAACGAACATTCCAGGCAAAAGGACGTGATCCGCGTTGTCGGTCACCGCCTCGACCACCAGATCGCGAGTCGCTTCGCGAATCTCGCGGCCCATGTACTTCACGGTCGCAGTGAACGTGCGTCCGGGCAGCGCGACGGTCTCGAACGAGACCACGAGCCCCGGGTGCACACTGCCGACGTTCGCTTCGGGAACGGTGAGCTCGAGACGCAGGGGGTCATCGACCAGGAGCGTGACGATCCGCGTGTCGGCGTGCACGTAGTCGCCGACGTGCACGAATCGCTCGGCGATTACACCTCCGAACGGCGCGCGAATGGACGAGTCGGTCAGCGTCTGCACGGCTTCGGCCGCGCGGGCGCGGGCGGCCTCCGCGCCAGCAGCCTGCGTTTGGCAGTTGGTGTGCTGCTTGTCGTACTCCTGGTTCGTGATGGCGCCTTTGGCGAGGAGGCCGGCGTAGCGCTCGCAGTCTGCCTGCGCGTTCGCGAGCTGCGCGGCGGCGCTTGCCACGTTGGCTTCGGCTTCCGCGCGCGACAGAGCTGCCGAGCGTATGTCGAGCTGGGCGAGAACCGCCCCCTGACTGACGTGGTCGCCGCGCTCGACGAAGGTCTTGACTACCCGCCCCGACGCATTCGCAGCCAGGTCCGTGCGCTCGTTCGACGAGAGCTCTCCCGTCAGGCGCAGAAACTTGGGTACGGACTGCTGAGCGACGACCACGGTTTGCACGTGCACCCGTGGCGTGGCCGCCTTGACCTCAGCGCCCGCCCGGGACTCGCGCGAGCATCCGCTCCCCAAGAGACCGAGCGCGCCCGCGAGGCCGAGGACCGCGATGCAGCCGCGCTGCTTCATCGTGGGTCTCGCGGGAGCAAGCCTGCGTCCAACCGAAGAGCCATGCGCGCGTACGCAAGGTCGGCGTCCGCCTGGATGCGAGCCACGTCTGCGGAAAAGGCATCCTGGCGCGCTTGCAGAAGGTCGAGCTGGGTCGCAACTCCGGCCTCATAGCGGTCTTTGGCCAACGACGCCGCGAGCGTCGCAGCCGCCACTTGTGCGCGCGCGGATCGAGCCGCTTCGATGTCGGATCGAATCCGTTGCCAGTCCCGGAACACCGCCTGCTCCGCGTCGAGGAGGACGCGCTCCTCGTTGGCACGGGCGGCGGCAACAGCGGCGTCCTCGGCCCGAATCCGGGAAAACATCGTGACGTCGAGCTTCCAGTTCGCGGACAGCTGGAAGAGGTAGATGGCCTCGTGACCACCGATGAAGGCGGTGGCGTTGGTGAAGCGCTCCTCGGCCAAGCCGGACACTGTCGGAAGGAGGTCCGCTTTGACCGCCCGGGCGCGTTGCTCTTCCGAGGCTCGATTTGCGACGGCGCTCTGCACCGATGGAACGCTGCTCGCTCGGCCCGTCCAACTCTCGAGCGGCGCCTCCTCGTGCAGATCGTCCTCGGGGAATTCCGTCGCGGGCTCCGCGTTCAACCCGGACAGCACGTAAAGGTCCTGCCGCGTATCGTTCACATTGAGCTGGGCCGCCGTCACGTTCTGCTCGGCCTTGGCCTGGTCCGCGATGGCGCGTTGCACGTCGAGCTCCGATCCCGTGCCGCTTTCCCGGCGGTCGCGGGCGAGCTTCAGGTTGCGGTGTGCGACTTCGAGGTTCTGTTTGGCCGAACTCATGACGGCCTCCTCGCCGAGCAGACTGAAGTAATCTCGCACCACGCTCTTTTGAACGGACAGTTGCGTATTGACCTCGTCGGAGCGAGCGCCCTCGAGGCTCGCTTTCGCGGCGGTCCTGCGGTCCCAGGTTCCGACGTCGATAATTGGAACGTTCAAGACAAGGGTGGCGTCGAGCTGATTCTGGGGTTGGATGACAATCGCCGGGATGGAAAAGCCTCCCGCGGCACCCGTCATTCCCACAGGAAATAGCGAATTGGTCGAGACTTCGTACTGGTTTCGCGTGTACGTGCCCGTCGCCGAGAAATTGGGCAGAAGGTCCCCTGTCGAGACCCCCACCTCGGCGGCGCGCCGCGCGGTGGTGGCGTGGGCGGCGCGGTTTTGGGGATTCCATGTTTTTGCGTGCGCCAGAAAGTCGTCCACGGATTGCAGCGCAAGCGAAGAACGCGCCGACAGCCCGCATACCGCGAACACGGCGGCAGCTGCACCGATGCGATACACGCTCGAGGCGTTCTGAACGGCGCACGTCATCGCACTGGATACCGACGCAACTTCCGGTTGCACGCTTCGATGCATAGTGCCAGTGTAGGTTGCTCTTGTATAGGACGATATTGCGTGGCCCCCGCGGCCGCCAAGCCGTGCACCCTAATGCGGCACCTGGCGATCGCAACAAAAAGTTGCGCCGCCGGGCCGAGACAGCAGAGCCACGACGGCCGGACTCCGCATCACCGCGCGAAGCCCGCATCCTTCGGGCGGTCATCGAGGAGTTGGCTCGATCAGACTACGGCGGACTTGCCTTCGACCGCGTCGCGGCCAGGGCTGGGGTCAACAAGACCACGGTGTACCGCCATTGGGAGACAAAGGCCGATCTCGTTCGCGCAGCACTCTCGTTGGTCCTGCACAACTTCGCCCCCCCGCTTTCGAGTGGAGCGCTCCGAGAGGACCTTATCCGCGTCGGTCGCCGCATGGTCGAGTTCGCGACATCGTTCGAGGGCCAGAGCCTGGCTCGGCTGCACCTCCTCCAGCATCCAGAGCCGGAGCTTGCGAGCATCGCCAAAGACCTCCACGTGAAGCACATCGCCCAGTTGACCGCCCTCGGCGAAGCGGCCACCGCGCGCGGAGAGTTGGCCGGTGCCGTCGATTTCAAGCTCCTTCTGGACATGCTCGGCGGCGCGCTCCACCTGCGGATATTCGTGAAGAGCGAGCCCGTGGACGACGTACTCATCTCGCGGATCGTGGACATTCTGCTGCGCGGCGTAGCGGCGGCGTACGCGCGATCCCCGCGCCGGCGCGCTCGAAAGACGCCAATTCGTCGCAAGAGCAAGCTGAGCTAAGGACGCAATCGAACGAAGGCTCCCAACGAAACTTTCGACGTGGACACCGAGGCGCTTCCGCGCGGGACCGTCCCACCTGTCTAAGACAAGCGCAGCAGCTTGAAGGCGTGAGTCCAACTGTTTTGCGACAGCCCGGGAATACACCACAACATGCACAGTGGCTCGATCGCGCGCGCCGCTTCGATCGACCCCATGTCGGCGGTGTCCCACCCGAACTGATCGAGAATCCGTCGAACTTCGGCTTTCGCGCCCTTGTCATTTCCACAGATGAACATCGTAGGAGGTCCGCCGGGAAGCTTCGGATTCACCATGAACGCGTTGCCCACGCAGGAGAAGACTTTCACGAAGTGCGCATCGGGCGCCTTCTTCTGGAGGCGTTCCATCAGCGACTCGTTCAGGTCGGTGAAGAATCGCAAGACACCGTTCTTGGGGGGCGCGTCGGCTATCGGATTGGTCGTGTCCATCACCGTCTTGCCGGCCAAATTGGACGGCCCCGCCTTTTCGATGGCCTCTTCGGCGGCACTACCCTTGACCGCCAGGACGATGCTCTCGCCCCACTTCGCGGCCTCCGCGAACCCTCCCGTGTGCGCGTTCGATCCCGCGCCGGCCTTCCAGGAGGCGAGCTTGTCCGGTTCGCGGCTCGCCCGCATCACTTGGTGACCGTGCTTGAGGAGTCCCTCCGCAAGCACCTGACCGACTTGACCTGAACCCAACACCGCAATTTTGCTCATGGTCCGCCCTCCTCTTGGTGGCGTGAGAGTAAGCCGCGCCCGTGTCTAGCACCACGCGCCGCCGTCACCAATTGGCCACCCAGCTCACCCCATGCTCACGTCGACGTTTCGCATTGCCGCTTCATGGCTGCCGCGCTGCCTTCACTCGCGGAGTTCCCGCCGCCAGATCTTGATGAGCGCCGGAGCCCGCGGAATGAAGTCGGCCAAAGTGTAGCCATCGAGCACGTCGAGGAACGCCTTCTGCGCTTGTTGCAGGACAGGCTTCAGGCCGCAGACCGGCGCGATCGGGCAAGTATTCGATTGGCGGTCGAAACATTCGACCAGATTGAAATCGGGCTCCGTCACGCGGACCAACGCCCCGATCCGAATCTCCGCGGGAGGGTGCGCCAGACGCAGGCCACCCGCACGACCTCGGACGCTTTCGATGAGCCCCTTCTCGACGAGTAGCTGCACGATCTTGACCAGGTGATTCTGCGAGATGTGATACGCGCGGCTAACCTCCGGCACGGACACAAGCCGCTCCTGATGGGTCGCCAAATACAGGAGAAGACGCAACGAGTAATCGGAGAAGAGCGTCAGGCGCATGGGCGGAAGCGTTGACCGGAATACATTAAGGTTGTACTCAAGATACACCTTTGTTGAACCTGTGAGAAAGGAGCTCCCATGAGCACGCTCTATGAACAGCTTGGCGGGGCCGCGACGGTGCAAAAGGCGGTTGACATCTTCTACCGCAAAATGCTCGGCGACGAGCGAGTGGCGAGGTTTTTCAAAGCGGTGGACATGGATCGACAAGCGGCAAAGCAAGCGGCTTTTTTGACCATGGTGCTTGGAGGACCCAACCACTACACAGGTCGCGACATGCGAACGTCGCACGCCCCGCTCGTGAAACTCGGGCTGTCCGACGTTCACGTCGACGCGGTGATCGAGCATCTAGGAGACACTCTGAAACAGCTCGGCGCAAGCGAAACCCAGATTGCAGAAGTGGCCGCTTTGGCCAACTCGGTTCGAGACGACATCCTGGGGCGTTAGTGCCACGGTTTCTCTGCGACGGGCGGACCGTGCATGTCCGGCCCGGACAAACTCTGCTCGAGGCTATCCTCGACGCGGGGCTATCGGTGCCGAGCTCGTGCCGTATCGGCGCGTGCCAGACTTGCCTGGTCAGAGCGACGAAGGGCACTCCCCCGCCCGAAGCCCAACGTGGCCTGAGAGACACGCTTCAGGCGCAGGGCTACTTCCTTGCGTGCGTTGCGCAACTAGAATGCGATCTGGAGATCACGCTCCGCGACGCCGCCGCGCTGGAGGTGCCGGCCACGATCGCAGCCGTCGATTGTCTCGGCCCCGACGTCGTGCGCGTCCGGATTCAGCCGGCAGGCGAGTTCGCGTATCGCGCTGGTCAGTTCGTGACCCTGGTGCGTGACGATGGCCTCGCGCGCGCGTACTCGATCGCCAGCCTCCCCGGGTCGGGCGACCCTGGGAAGACCGATGCCATCGAGCTGCACGTCCGCGTTTTGCCTGGAGGTCGGATGAGTACGTGGCTTGCCAGCCCGCTCGCCTGCGGCGCAGACGTGCGCCTTCGTGGGCCGGCGGGCAACTGCTTTTATACGACAGGCAAACCCGAACAGCCTCTCGTACTCGCCGGGACGGGGACGGGACTCGCGCCGCTCTGGGGAATTTTGCGCGACGCCCTGCGCGCCGGTCACACCGGTCCAATCCAGCTCTGGCACGGAGCGCGCGCAGTCTCCGGGTTCTACTTGGCCGACGAGCTGACCCGGCTGGCCCGTAGACACCCGCAGGTGCAATACCGCCGTTGCGCGCTGAACGTGGGGGCCGACGACTCCGTGGCCACGGGGCGTCTCGACGAACTCCTGCCTCGACAAGGTCCCTTTACGAACACGAGAGTCTTCTTGTTCGGCGATCCGGAAGTGGTCATCGCGCTCAAGGAGGGGATTTTTCTTGCGGGCGCGTCTCTGTCCGACATTCACGCCGACCCTTTTTTCACCGCGATGCGGTGACCCAAACAAGCGCGCGAATAAGGGCGCCCCCCGCGGGACGGCCCCGACCTCAGGCCGGGGTCGGCAAAGAGCTCGGGCGGTTGTCGCCCGTCAACTGCTCGAGGCTCTTGCCTTTCGGTTCTGGCAAGAGAAGAAGCGTCACGATGGCCCCGAGCAGGCTCACGGCGGCGGCGACCAGCTCCGCCCCTCCGAGCCCCCGGGCTTTCATCGTGAAAGGAAAGAGAAAGACGCCGACGAAAGCCCCAAGCTTGCCCGCCGCTGCCGAAATGCCGTGCGATGTGGCGCGCAGGTCGACAGGGAAGATTTCGGATGGCTTCCCTCTCGGCGTTTGGTGTGGGGCAGCACGGACGACGAGCGCAAGTCCGAGTTCAGCTCGAGTCGCGTAGATGTCACGTTCCGCGGCGCCCGCGCGAGCGGGGCCTGATTCCCCCAAGGTCGTCTTCGAGGATGCGAACGATGACTTCGATGACCCCGTCGCCGCGCGCGCCGACGGTGACGAGGTCCGCCTGCGCCTTCAGGGATACCAGAGCGTTTGCCACGGCGACACCGACGCCACAGACGCCGAGAAGAGAATCGTCGTTCTGTGCGTCGCCGACGCCCACCAGCGCATCGAGCGGCAGCGAAAGCTCCGCGGCTGCGCGTGCGACGCCCGTTCCTTTGTTCACACCAGCCGGCAACAGCATGGCCGCGCCCTTATTGAGGATCACCTGGCAGTCGAGCCCCAATTCACGAATCACCGCGACTGCGTCAGCGCGATGGGATTCCAGGGTGGCGACGACGACGGAGCCCACCGAGATGGGAACGCAGCGCGCTCGCAGCCCGTCCACCAAAGCAGCGGAAGGCGCGGGACCGAGAACCGTTTGAAGCCCGGAAGCCGGGCGGTATATGAGTCCGCCGTTCTCCGCGACGACAGCGTCGAAGAGGTCGACGTGGACGAATCGCGCCCGGAGATCGGAGAGCTGACGCCCGGTCGCCATGACCAGACGCCGGCCGGAAGCCCGCAGTCGGACGAGTGCATCGACGGTCGCGTCCGATACGAGGCCGTCGGTGGCAAGGGTCCCATCGAAGTCGACTGCGAGGCCCAGGTATCTCATGACGACTGCGCCGCTCCCCAGTCGGCCGCTCGGACGAAATCGGGATCGATCCTGCCCAGAGCCCCCGCGATGGCGCCGTAGACCTGAGCGTCTTCGCCGAGCGACGCGAGGACGAGCACGGGATCGACCGGGAGCGCGCCTTTCGTACAATCACGTACGCGCGCAAGGAGGCGTTCGCCAGCCGCGGCGGTGCCCCCGCCGAATACGATTGCCTCGGGATCGAGGAGCGCTCCAATCGCGATGACGGCGACGGCGAGCTCGCCGGCGATATCGCGGGCCACGGACTCGAGTCGGGAGTCGCCGGTGGCACCCGAGGCCGCCTCGACCGCGCGCACTTCTCGACGAGTCGCCTCGCGTGCCCGCATCCGGAGCGCGCGGCTTCCGACGCGCGCAGCAAGGTTGCCCGCGTTTCGCACCCGGCGCCCGCCAATCGGTGGTCCCAACAGCAGGTCGCCCAGTTCCCCTGCTGCCTGATGGGCTCCCCGGTGAATGCGCCTTCGGAGGACGATGCCGGCGCCGACCCCAGTTCCGAGTGCGAGGAAAACAAAGTCGTTCATCGCCTTCGCCACCCCGAGCCACATCTCCCCGATGGCTCCGGCGTTCGCATCCTGCTCGACGAACGCCGGGGCGTACCATTCGTGTTCGAGCAGCGCCCAAAGTGGGACGTCGTTCCAACCGGTCAAGTTCCCCGCGCCGATCACCCGCCCGACGGGGTCGACGAGCCCGGGCACGGCGCAGCCCACGGCCCGTACCGCCTCCGGATCGGCGCCGGCGCGCTCCAGCATCGACCTCGACTCGCGACCAAGGAGCTCTACGAGCGCCGAAGGCTCTGCGCCGCGCGGCGTTTCAATGTGGGACCTGGCGACGACCCTCCCAGTCGCGCGTGCCGCAGCCAAGAGCGACGTCTTCGTGCCGCCGATGTCGATGCCGAGGATTGTGTCATCGGTTCCTTCGCTGTCGCCTCGGAGTGTGGTCACGTTCCATCCATGCCTCACGACGGGGACGGCTCCAACCGCTTTTGCAGATGGGGCCGTGTCGTTGGACGTACGTCCGCGCCAAAACGGTGAGCAGTCGTATTCCCTCGGCACGCAGGTTGCGCAGGCTGCGCAGGGAGCGGACCAGTGAATGCGCACCCCCGCGCGCGCCCGGCGTTTCAAACGTGTTTTGACGGCTGAAACGCGCAGTCGCCGCCCGCGTCGAACGCGGCGCACTTGTCCCCTGAGCTCCGGCACGACGTTCGCTCTTGTTCCGTCCGGCAGCGAAAACGATTCAACGCCTCGAAAGGGAAATCGAATATGAGAACCGCATTGCTGACCGCCGTCTCGTCGCTTGCCGCATTCGTATCGTTCGGCGCGTGCGGGGGAAGCACGAACAACAGTGGCGCGCAGGGGTGGGGCGGAAGCGGCAGCGGCTCCACGACCGGTGGAACCGGCACGGGCGGCGTGACCACCGGCGGTGCTAGCGGAAGCAGCGCGAGCGGCACAAGCACCGCGGGCACCGGGAGCAGCAGCGGCAGCTCCAGTAGCTCGAGCAGCAATGCGGCCGGGTCGTGCAACCAGTGCACGACCGACGCGGACTGTCAGTCGTCGTGCGGCGATGCAGGTCTCTACTGCTGCTACGTGGCGGCGCCCGGCAGCGCAGGGACCTGTTACAGCTGGACGTCCGCAAGTTGCCCGGCCTCGTCGAGTGGAGGTAGCAGCAGCAGCGGAGCGGGAAGCTCCAGCGGCCTCGGTGGCATCTTCGGCGGCAACGGCGGCTCGAGTGGGTTTGCCGGATTCGGGGGGTCCAGCGGATTTGCCGGATTCGGGGGCTCCAGCGGATTTGCCGGATTCGGAGGGTCCAGCGGATTTGCCGGATTCGGGGGCTCCAGCGGATTTGCCGGATTCGGGGGATTCGGCAGTTCCGGGACCAGCGGTAGCTCGGGCAAAAGTAGCTCGGGAACCGCGGACGCGGGGACCGGCTCGACGGGAAATGCGTCGTCGAGCAGCGGCGCGGCGGCAAGCTCGTCGAGCGGCTCTGGGGGTGGGAGCACCGCCGCCGGAGGTTCGACTCCAACCATGATTCCGGCCGTAACCGGAACGTGCCCAACATTCCAGAACGGCAGTACCGTCACCGTGAGCGCCGGCGGGGGCTCAATCCAGGCGCAGATCTGGATGGGCACGTCGGCGACGAAAGGCGGACCGCTCATATTGTACTGGCACGGAACGGGGAGCAGCCCCTCGGCGGAGGTGCCTATCGCTTTCGACACGACGGCGCTCGCGAATGCCGGCGGAATGATTGCGGGATTCGTCTCGTCGAGTCGAACCGGCAATCCTACAGGCAACACCGGCGACGCCGTCTGGTACGAGAGCGATGCGGCGTTCGCAGACGAGGTCGTGGCGTGTGCGATCCAGGAGCTCGGAATCAGTCCGCAGCGGATTCACACGGCGGGATATAGCGCCGGCGGACTCCAAACCGTATACATGTGGTTTGCGCGCTCGGGATACCTTGCGAGCGTCATCAGTTATTCGGGGGGCGACGCGACGATCAACAAGGCCCCGTCGCAGGATCCGTCGAACGTGCCCGCCGCAATCGCGGCGCACGGTGCGATGGGGTCCGACACGTTCATCCTCGATTTCGCGGCCGCCAGCGCGACCTGGGAGTCGGAGATAAAAGCGGACGGCGGCTTCTCCATCGACTGCAACGACGGGGGCAACCACCTCGACTTCTTCAGCACGCGCGCACCCGGGCTGAAGCCGGTCGCTCTTCAGTTCTTTTTGGATCACCCGTTCAAGGCGCCCAATACGTACACCACTTTGCCCTCTGGATTTCCCACTTATTGCCATATCGACTGAAAAGCACTGGAACGGAATTTCATGCCTCCATTGCCTTGCAGACAGACGATAGCCGTGGGACCCTTAGAGGTCCCTACGACGGGCGTTGAGGCCCGTGCGCCATTGTCAAGCATGCGATCTCGCACTGAAGAACACACCGGTACGGTTCGAACGGCCGTCTCCGTACCCCCACACCCGCACATCGTGGCGATGTGGCCGGGCGGTATGGTGTCCAAGGAACTGCCCCGGACCGGCCGCGTGACTGTAGGAAGGTCGCCAACGTGCGACATCCCGATTCAGCACAGTTCGGTGTCACGGGAACACGCGGTCTTCCACGGCGGCTCTCCGGTGGAAGTGGAGGACCTCGGGAGCACCAACGGAACCACGGTGGGAGGCGTCTCCATCGCCAGGGCAACGCGCGTAGCCGTTGAGCCGGGTCTGGTCATCGCAATTGGAGCCGCAGTTCTGGTCGTTCACGGCGGGTTCGCGCCGCTGACCCATGCCACCGAGCAGCAGCCCGCATCTCTTGGAAGGCCGGAAGAGCGGGCTCTCATCATCGCCGACGACCGTATGCGCGAGCTCCACCGCGTGGTGGATCTCGTTGCCAAGGGCGATCTGTCGGTGGTGTTGTTGGGCGAAACAGGAACGGGCAAGGACGTCCTCGCCGATGCGATTCATCACCGCTCGCCCCGCGCAGGGGCGCCTTACGTTCGCATCAACTGCGGGGCATTGCCCGACGCCCTGCTGGAGAGCGAGCTATTCGGCTATGAGCGCGGCGCCTTCACGGGCGCCGTCCGCCCCAAAGCCGGTCTCTTCGAAATGGCCGATGGCGGCACCGTCTTCCTCGACGAGATCGCCGAGCTGCCACTTTCGATGCAGGTCAAACTGCTCCGAGTTCTCGAGAATCGCGAGATCACCCGCGTCGGCGGCGTGCGGCCGCGGCGGATCGACGTCCGCATCGTATCGGCGACGAATCGAGACTTGCTCCAGCGCGTCGAAGCCGGCGAGTTTCGTCAGGACCTTTACTTTCGACTCGATGGGATCTCCCTCGCGATTCCCCCTTTGCGCGAGCGTCGGCGCGAGATCGCTCCCCTCGCCCGCGGGTTCGTCCGAGAGGCCTGTCTGCGCACGGGAAGGTCGCCACTCCGCATTACGGATCAAGCAATAGCTCTTCTCGAGACCTGCCCATGGCCAGGCAACGTGCGCGAGTTGAAAAATGCGGTCGAGCGAGCGGTGACATTGTGCTCGGGTCTTGCCATCGACGTGGCCGATCTCGCTCCGCCCGGGAGCGTCTTTGGCCCTTCGAGGGGTGTCGTGGCGGCGCGTCTATCGGGCCCGCCGGCGCCGGCTCCCGAAGAGGACGAACCATCGGCAAACCTCGGACTGCACGAAGACGCCCGCTTGGCGACACAGGCTATTGAACGGCGCCGAATCGCAGAAGCGATGGAGCGCTGCGGGGGCAATCAGACGCGAGCCGCGAAGTTACTTCAAATCTCCAGGCGCACGTTGGTGACGCGCCTGACGGAGTACGGCTTTGCGCGTCCGCTGAAGGATCGCGAATGAGGCTTATCTGGGGCTGACTTATGCTCTCTATGGTCCATTCGGCCCAGAGAATGCAACGAGTGGACGGGTGACACATCGGGCGGGCGAATTCGAAGCAATCGACGATTCGAGGTCTGAAGGATGAGCAGCGTGAGCTGCATGCAAGCCGACGCCGGAGGCCGTGAAGATAGGCCAGAACGCGTCGGCCCATATGCAATCTGTGGCGAAATAGGCTCCGGAGGAATGGCGTCGGTCCACCTCGGGCAGCTGCGCAGCACATCCGGCTTCACCCGAACGGTGGCGATCAAGCGAATGCACGCCGAGCTCGCGCGGTCGCCCGAGTTCGTCGCCATGTTCTTTCAAGAAGCCCGTCTTGCAGGGCGAATTCAGCACCCGAACGTGGTCGCCGCCCTGGACTGCGTGGCAATCGACAACACTGCCATGCTGGTCATGGAATACATTCATGGCGTATCGCTCAATTATTTGATGCGCCAGCCTGCCAAGATGCCACTTTCCATCGTTTCAGCGGTTCTCGTGGGCGCCGCGCTTGGCTTGCACGCGGCCCATGAGGCCGTCGACGAAAGCGGCAAGAACCTGCGCATCGTGCATCGCGATGTGTCGCCTCAAAACATCCTCGTTGGCATCGACGGAATCGCGCGAGTACTTGACTTCGGAATCGCCAAGGCTGCCAAGTGTGTTCAACATACGCGAACCGGAGAAGTTCGAGGCAAGGTCAGCTACATGGCGCCCGAGCAGCTTCTCGGCGATCGGGTCGGTCGCGAAGCCGACGTCTATTCGCTGGGCGTCATTATGTGGGAGCTCGTAACGGGGCAGAGGCTCTTTCCCGGCAAGGGGGCGGGGCAGATGCTCATGCGAATGGCCAACGGTCCAGTCAACTCTCCACGGCGCGTAAATCCGATGGTGGCGCCGCAGGTCGAGGCGGTGGTCTTGAGGGCGCTCGCTCGGTCGCCGGAGAACAGATATCGCTCAGCGCTTCAATTTGCCGAAGCCTTGGAAGCCGCGGTTCCGCTGGCTAGCCAGCGGGTAGTGGGCGAGTGGGTCGCCACCGTGGGCCAGGAGGAGCTCGCCCACCGATCCGCCGTTCGGAGTCACATCGAACGCGTGGAGTCTCGTGCACCGGGGTCCGCGGACGATGAGGAGGTCACGCCGCCGTTGCCCTTCGCCGAAGACGCGGCGTCGGTAGGCAGCGTCTCGTTCGTCCGCCTCGGTACGCCTCGGCGCAGGACTCGCTTGGGACGACTCGTCGCAGGAGTCGCAGGAACAGCCGTGGTGATGGCCACGCTCGGGGCGGGTGCTGCGGTGCAATGGGTTCGGCCGGCGGCCCAGCCGAGCCTTCCGCTGAAGAGCGCCGAACCTGCCGCGAGGCCCGCCCAAGCCGAGCCCGCGAAGCGCGACAGCTGGACCGTGCCGTCGGCGTGGACACTGGAGACGACCGCCCCGTCGTCGATTGGGGCGGCCCGGAGCCTTGTCGTGCGCGCACCGGCCGCGGAGAGCTCGCCGCGGCATGCGACCGTTCGGGCGCAGCCGCGCCTCCACGTTCCGAAACCAAATGCCAGCCCCACTCACAACTTTCCTCCAAACGTGCCAAACGGCTCGGCGAGCCAGGAGTCCGAGTTTTCGTTGATTGGCGGTCGCGAATGATGTCGATGAGGCCCAAGTTCATGTCAAAGAGAGATGCTTTTCGACTGGTCAGGGGGCTCGGCCCACGGTGGCGACGCCTCGTAGGGCCATCCCTCGCCTTCGCGTGCGCTACGCTGTCGACCATTCCGGCAGCGGCGGACACGAGCACCGCAGCGGACGAACTCTTTCGCGAAGGCAGGCGTCTTCTCGAGGCGGGCCACGTTGCCGACGCGTGTCCGAAGCTCTCGGAGAGCATGAAGGCAGACCCGGCGCTCGGGACGCTGCTTTTTCTCGCGTCGTGTCACGAGAAGTTGGGGCTCACCGCGACCGCATTTTCCGAGTTCTCTTCCGCGGCCGAATGGGCCGAGCGCTCAAACCGAAGCGACCGCCTCCTCTTTGCGCAGAAGCACAAGGCCGCTATCGAGCCCAAATTGGCGACCCTCTTGATTCATGCGGCCATCACCGCGGGAATCGAAATCCGCTTGGACGATGGGCAGTTCAGCTCGACTCTCATTGGGAGCCCCATACCGTTGGACCCCGGCGCTCATGAGATTGAGGCTAGAGCCCCCGGCCACGAGTCCTGGCGGACGAGTCTCACGGTACCTCCAGATCGCGCCACGCTGACGGTCACGGTTCCACCGCTCGTTCCCGAGTCGGCCCCGGTAAGCGAGCCGGAGCCGGAGGAGCAACGGACGGAGACCGAGAGCGACTCGACACACAACAGCCAGCCAAACGCCCCCAACCCCACCGATTCGAATGCCCTGCTGTGGGGCGCGGCTGGACTGGCGGGTGCCGGGGTGATCGTCGGTTCCGTATTCGGGGTCATGACGTTCAGCGCCCGCGACGGTGCCCGCTCTGCGTGTCCGAACGACCAGTGCGTGCCGGGGGGGCTCGACGACATCAATCGGGCTCGAACGTATGCCAACGTGTCGACGGTGGCTTTCGGGGCAAGCCTCGTGGGGGCCGCCGCGACCGCGTATCTTTTGATTGTCGGGGGCCAGCACGCGGGTCGCGCTCCCGCCGCCGTGGCGCGACTTCCGATCGTGATCCCCACCGTCTCGTCGCAGCAGGCCGGCCTCTCGCTCGTGGGTCGATTCGAATGAACCGACGCCCCTTCTTGGAAGGTTCCATGGCTCCCATACTGGGGCGAGCCGTCTGCCGGCTGGCGTCGGCGACTTCATTCGCCGCGTTGGTCGGTTGCAATCTCGTCGCGGGCCTGAATCAGTTCGACGACGCGGTCGCCCGGGAAACCGTGGTCGATGACGCCTCGCCCGCGGACGACTCGGCGCCTCCTCAAACGTCGATGACCGACGTTCAGGACTCTGGGCCCGCCATTGAACCTCCACCAAACAATGGCTCGAATGCGGTTCCCGATGAGGCGGGCGCAACCGCGCCGACATCGGATGATGGCAGCGCTGCGTCACCGGATGCGTCGATGAGCCCACCGGACACCGTGCCGGACTATGAAGACGCAGGACAGCCAGGACAGCCAGGGCAGCCATCGAGCGGCGAAGACGCGCCGTTCGTCGAACCCGCCATGGGGACCGACGCGAGCACCGCCGACGCCCTCCCGGCCGGCTCGTGGTGTATGACGAACAAATCCTCGACGACCCTCGATTGCCATGACTTCGACGAAGGGCAGCCGCCGCAAGCAGGGTTCACAAACAACTACTTCTCGGCCCGGTTCGCGACAGTAACGACGGCGGACTTTGCCCCGGGGTCCCCTCCGGGCTCCCTTCTCATTTCGACTCCACTCCTCGATTCGGGCGGCAGTGCCCAGGACGAACAATTCAACGATCTCGTCGCGTTCCATCCCAAAATCGAACTCACGTTCGCCGTGAAGATCCAGGGTTACGATCCCGGCGCGGGCGATGTCAGCCTGTTTCGGATTTCGTATCAGAGCGACAGCTGGGCAATGCAGTTCAACTTCCAACAGAATGGCGCCAACTTCGCGGAGACGATCGCATTGTCCGATGGCGGGGTCAAACGCGCGACGTATCCGACAACGCAACCGTCGGACCTCGACAAGTGGATCCAGGTCGATTGCCTGATCGACTTTGGCGCCCACACGATGTCACTTTCGTATGACGGAACGGCGGTCCTGAACAATCAGGCGATCGAGAACCCCACGGAAAACAATCCGCAGATATTCGTCCAAACAGGCCTGAACTACCTGGTGGCACCCGCCAAACCGATGATGATTTACACAGACAACATTTTGATCGGCGCGCCAGAGTAGCTGCGCGCACGCTCGCGACCAGTTTGAGTGCCAGCGGGCGCGTAATGTCCGCGCCCACTGGAACTCCCGCTACCGCGACTGGTCTTTACTTGCCGCCGTCGAGCTCGGGCTTTCCGCCCTTCGCTCCGCCGCCCTTCGCGTCCCCGACCCCCGGACCGGCAGCCTTGGGAGCGACGATCGGTTCGACGCCGACGTGAAGACGCCCAGCTTTTGCCAAGCACTCGATCGCGTCCAGCGCGCACGTGTCGTCATCTTTGTCCGCCTTGAGGCAGTCGTCGAGAGCCTCGACACACTTATCGAACGCCGCCGTAGGCGCCTCCTTCTTCTTCGGCGCGCAAGGATTTTCGCCTGCGTCCGAAGGATTCGGCGCGATCCTCGGGCCGCCCCCGTCGCCTCGCTCGTGGTCGCCGGCGTCCGTGAAATCAAAGGCGCCGGGCAGGTCGTCCGTCACCGCTTCTGCGTGGAAGGGACCCCCGTCATGGTGCGCGCCACCGTCGAGTTCGACGGCCGGGGGCAGGGGCAGCCGACCGCCGCCAGGCCGTGCGACCGGCTTCGGGGCCTCCAGGTGGTGGTCGCAGTGGTGTTCGTGCTTCGCTGCGAACGCCTTCAGCCCGGTCTTCTCGTCGTCCTCGCACGTGGCCTTGTCCGCGTCCTTGTCCAGACAGGCCTTGTGCTCGGCACGGATAGTATCGAGCTCGCTCGTCGCCAGCGCCTCGTTCGTGGCGGCGGTCGGCTCCGACTCACTGGCCGAAGTCGGCGATCCGCCCGTTCCCCCACAACCCACGAGCGCCGAAAATGTTACGGCCCCAAAGAAAAGTCTACTTTGAATGTTTTTCATATTAGTTTGCCTCCCGAAGTGCAAGTTACGGGGGGATACCTAACACGCTTGTTCGGAGGGGACAAGTGGCTATTGGCTTATCAGGCAGTCAGTGCAAAATAGGCATGTCGACGTAATCTTTACATACGTGCGAGGGCGTCTCGCAGCGCCAGCAGCGCGCGCGCAGCTCGAGACTTGATCGTTCCCAACGGCAAATTCTCCCTGTCCGCGATTTCTGGATAGGAAAGGCCCGAGAAAAACGTGAGTTCGAGCGTGCTCCGCTGCACGAGCGGCAATGACGCCAATGCACGGCGCACACGAGCGGCATCCATCGCACCGAGCACGAGCGACTCTGGATTTTCCGTCTCGGCTTTTTCACCCTCACGCGATTCGTGTACGAGGACATCGCGCTCGATCGCTCCACGCCGCGCGCGCCGGCGATTGCGATCGATGCTCAGGTTCCGCACGAGAGTGACAAGCCAGGCCACCGGGCTGCCTCGGTCGGCAACGTAGTGACTCGCGCGTTCCCCGACCGTCACAAACGCGTCGTGCACCACGTCTTCGGCTTCGCTGCGGTCGCGGACGATGCGAAGGGCTAGCGCGAGAAGCATTCCCGCATGGCGATCGTACAGGCTCGAGAGCCCTTGGTCGTCCCCACTTGCGATTCGCGCGAGGAGCTCGCCATCCGAAGTCGTCGCCAAGTCCGGCCGCATGGGCATGGCGAGACTAGCGCGGGCTCACTCCAATGCGCTCACTGATTCGGGCAAGACGGTCCCTTCGAGCGGGCGCGTATGGGATGAGGGCCGAGACCACGCCAAGCGCGACGGCCTCACCCGCCTCCGTGTTTCCGGCCTGCGAGTCCGCTGGCATTTCGACGTCGAATCCCCGCTGGAGCGCGTCGGTCGCGGTCGCAAGAAGCTGGACCTCGGACGAACAGCCGGTGAGTACCAGCGTGTCGACTGCCAGCTCGTCCAAGACGCGCTCGAGATCCGAACCGTAAAAGCCGCTGTATGACGGCTTCGTAACGACCGGGTCACCGGATTCCGGCGCCAGCGGAGGCCACACTTCGGCTCCCTCGGTGCCCTCCACGGCATGCGCGCCCCACTCGTCGAGCTCGAGGTCATCCGGAGCGTGCCGATCGAGCACGTAGACCACCGGGACGCGCGTCGAGCGGGCCGCACCGATTCGCTTGGCCAGCGCATCGACGATCCGCCGTGCCCGCGGTACTTCGAGCGGCCGGCCGGGCGTCAGGTGATCGCGGATCATGTCGCACACCACGAGCGCGCGCCGCGGCTGACAGGCGCGCCTCTGGCGCACGCTCGCAGCGATGCGCGCCCTTAGTGCGTCGCCGGCGTCCACGGGTGCCAAGGCCAGCCCAAGCGCTGCCATGGTCTCAGTGACCAGCCCCACCGCCGCGCGCTGCTCGGGCGGCAATTGTGCAACGATGGCGTCATTCATCCGCTCGGGCCGCCTCGAAAGAACAACTTCGATGACGTCAGCCAACGCGGTCTCATCGGTCATCGCAACATCCCCACTCGAGGGTAAGTTCGTTCTCCGAGGTCGTCAAAGCGCCACCCAATGACAACTACGCTCGGGGCGGGTCCGCGGATCGGGAGAGCACCGCTCCTTTCGCCTGGAGCGCTTATCTGCGTCTTCGGCGCCTCTGCCGGCAGTGCCGCGCCCTTCCATGAGTCTCGCGCACATTGGGCGTCGCGTCGAAGCGCCATCGCGCCCGCGCTCAGTACGGCGCCTGGCCGACGTAGTTGCCCGGAGGCGCGTAGTTGCAGATCCAGATGTCTTGCGTGAGCGAGCCATTTTGACAAGTTGCGACGCCGCACCCTAGCTGGTTGCTATCGCGCCAAACCACTTGCGTGTAATGCCCGCATCCGTCGCTGTGAAGATTGGTATAGCAGGTCATATCGCACTTCTCGGAGCCCTGGATCGTGCCATAGGTCCAGCAGGCCTTTTCGGCGGCCCACGCATTCACCGCGTCCGCGGCCGTACTCACGGAGGCCATATGAACGAGACCGCCGCCGGAGAAGGCCGCCAAGTTCTCTCCGTAGCCCTTGGCTTCCAGCTCCGCAGACGAGCGGTGGACGGGCTGCGAGCACATCGTGGTCGCAAGGGTCGTGGCCCACTCTTGGGCGTAGTCGGCAATGGTTTGGGACCACACGAGGGGAGGCAGCGGAGGATTCGTCTGGACGGCGGCACGAACGGCGTTGTGAGCGGCGGTGATGCCGACCATCCGGCCGGTTTCTTGATCGCCGCCTCCTGCCTCTGCCGCGCCACCAGCCTCTCCTCCACCAAGCGACCCCCCTGCGTCATCCCCCCCGGCTCCGGCGTCGGCCTTCTCCTCGGTGCTCGTGGCGTCGGCGTCTTCATCACTTCGAGTCCCGGCGTCTGCTTGGCCTGCGCTGCCGACAGATGCGTCCACTTCGCGAGGAAGACTGCTCGGGTTCGTCCGCGCGCCGGTCGCCGGCGACGAGTCCGCCTCGCCTTGCACCGACGCGGCATCGGACGAGCTGTCGACCATGGAAAAATTGCCGCCGCTCGACCCGGAGCAGCCCATCGAGCCGATTAGGGTGACGGCGACGGCAAACCGGGTTGGCCCGCGGATGCCGTCCGTCGGCCGCAGCATCGCTGCGCAGCGATTCCTCATCCAGATAAGTGGAGCAGGAAGATCGCCTTGATCAAGCGTTTGGCGCTCTTTTCAGCGGGAACGCACGATTCTCTTCCAACGACACGAATCGGCCGCGATGTAGCCGCTCGACGCAGAGGTCGCGATGCGCTGCGCGTTCAACGACGAGCGCCATCTTCGCTGCGCGTCGCGAACCGGCGCGTGTCGATCGGCGCCCGCAAGGCGTATAGGCGTTCTGCGTAGGCGGCATCGTCGATCCACAGTCTGCGCGACGCCCATCGCAGGAGCGGTCGGAACAAAGGCGCCGCGCGCCGCGCGACCGCGAACCCGGGACGTTCGGACGTCGCCAGCGTCGCTTCGAGGATCGCCGTCCGGCCCGGCCGGAGCGGCGTGGCGTGGGTTTCGACCACGGTCCCCTCGCCTTCGCCGCGTACAATCGTCATAACGACGCTGCGGGGGTCTGGACAGTGGAAGCGCGCATCGACCTCGACCGCGAGCGAGCCGAACACGCGGTAGGCGACCCGCACGGTGACCTCGTCGTTCTTCTGCTCGACGACCCGAAGTGAGCCGAACGAATGGGCGTGGAAGTGGGTGCCGTGCCACGGATCCAGTCGGTTTGCGATCACGTCGCGCGGCTCGCAAGCGGCTTCGAGGCGCACGACGGCGTCGAGCGGCGCGACCGGACGAATCGGCAGAATCGGGGCGTCGGTCGGGGGCTCATTCCCATCGAGTCGCACCCACAAGAGGATGCCGTCGTCGAAGGTCGGAAGCGGTTTCCATGCCCCATGGCCCTCGGGCCCGAGGCGCAGTCCGTGCCACGGGCAGACCAAGCGGCCGTCGTGAACTCGTCCGCAGCCCAGGGAAGCGCCGAGGTGCGGACAAGCGTCGGGGGCGACGAGCACGCGCGATCCGTGGCGAAATACCACGAGCTGGCGCCCGTCCACACTCATCGAACGTGGCCCCACACCGATCGCGCGTAGCGCGTCGAGCGCATACCAGCCCCCCGACGCGAGCCCCTGGCTGCGCGCCAGCGCGGCCCGAATCCAGGCGGGATTGGCCTGTTGCCAGTCTGGGCGGTCGTCGGCACTCTGCGCAATGGGTAGTTCGCGACCGAAGAGGCGAAGGCGATTCGGTCTCACCGCTCCGGCCTTCTTCTCCGCGAGCCGAGGAGGGGCAGTCACGGAGTGTGTGCTTGCCTCGAGCAATGCGCCCGGCGCGCCTTCTCGGCGCTCGGAGACGGGGACCGGGAGAGTCTTGCCGCGAACGACGAGAGGCGACAAGAGACCCCGGAGCGGCACGGAGCGGATGGGTTCCGCCGCGACCCCGAGGGGCGCAAGCAGAGTATTGGCAGCGAGAAAGCCAGAGGCCGCCGCCCGCTCCATCAACGCACACGGGATAGGCATCGCCACGAAATCGCCAGCAAACGCCAGACCCGATAGTGCGGTCTGCACGCCCGGCCGCCGGACGTACGAGCCCGGAGGAAATGCCGGACAGTCCTGCTTCAGAAGAAAGTGGTCGCCGAGCACGCGCGCATGCCGCGCCTCAGGAAAGAATGCATGGAACGCGTCGAGAAGACCTTTTTTGATCGCGTCTTCCGCGGCGTCGAGCGGCACGGCATAGGCGTGCAATTCGACGACCGAGCCGCGGTGGGTCTGCGCCCAGCGGGCGCTCTCTTCTTGAAAGCGGTCATAAAGAGAAATGTTGTCGAGCAAACCAATGCCGGTCGTGCCCGAGAACGGCGCTCGGCGCGAATCCATCGGACGATCGAGCCACAGACGCCATACAGCAAAAGGCCGCGTCACCCGAAGGCCATCCACCACGGGCCGGACGTCTGCGAGCGCGGGACTCGCGGCGATGAGCGTTTGGACCGATCCGACGTCGAGCGCGAGTACCAGCAAATCGGCGTCGACCGATCCGCCAGCGTGCTCGACCTTCCAGCCTCCCGACTCGTTTCGCCGCACCTGCGTTGCGGGCGTCGCCGTTAGGACGCTGACGCCGCGGCGCGACAACCACGTAACAAAAGGCTCCCAAATCGCAGTGCCCATCGGCCGGCGGGCCACATCGAAGATGAGTCCCTCGCGATTGCCAGTCATATAGAAGTGAAACATCATGAGAAGCTCGGCGGCCGACATCTCCGACTCCGGATTGAAGAAGGAGTGGGAGAACACATCGAACAGCATGCGGCGCGCCCCAGAAGGAAACTCGAGCGAGTCGAGGTAGGCGGCTGCAGTCGTCGCGTCGAAACGAGCGTAGGTTCGCTCGGGATCGAAGCGGAGCATCTCGAGCGCGGCGCGCACGTTGGTCTTCGCGATGTCGGAGAAGCGGAGATGCGGCGTTTTGCAGGTGAGGGCGACGAGCTGCCAGGGGGTGCGCTTTGGCAAGCCCGCGAAGTGCTGAACCATGCCTCCTGGTCCCAAGATGGGATAGTCGTCGAGCTCCTGCAGCAGGGCCAGCTCTGGATCGATCCGCCGGAGGAGCGCTCGCAAGTTGTAATATTGTCGAAAGAAGGCGTGAAAGCCGCGCTCCATTTCGACTCGCTCACCGGTCGCGATGGTCGTCGAGAAGCCGCTCGCTCGGCCGCCGAGCTGCGCCTCCCTCTCGAGGAGCGTCACGTCGACTCCGCGTTCGCACAGCGCGGTCGCCGCCGCCACCCCGGCGATTCCGCCACCGATGACCGCAGCGCGGGTTCCGGGATGCGCGCGCCGCGCTCCGCCCGCTTGGGGAAGAACGAAGGTCTCGGGGTTTGAGCGGCTCATGGGGTGCCTCGGGCCGTGCTTCAGTGCGTCGGCAAATCAACCGGTGTTCGGAGTGCGTTCGGGCCCGGCGCGCAGAGAAATGATTTGGGCCGGATCGTCGATGCGGGCCGCGGGGACGACGGGTGGCGGCCCGAGTGCAGCGGTGGGCAGGAGGAGCGTGGTCTCGAGCGCGGCCCGCAGCGCAAAAGTCACCTTCCGCCGGGTGGGGACGAACGCCCGGCGCGCGAACGGATTGCAACCTTGCTCGCGCACTCGCGCGCCGATCCGAGAATACACGAGACGCGCCGTGCGTACGGCCAGCGCGCAGCGGGCCGACAAGTGGCGCAGGCCTGCATCCCCCGAGCGATAGTACGCTTCGGCGCGATCGAGCAGTGCCTCGGTGGCGCGCGCGACAGGCGTGGCGACTTGGGGCGGAAGAGGACGGCCCAGTGCCGAGCGCAGGTCGGCCGCTCCGGAGCGCGCGAGAAGATCACTCGGCAGATACAGCCGGCCGCGGCCCCAGTCTTCGAAGACGTCGCGCGCGATGTTCGTCAGCTGCATGGCCATGCCCAGATGGGCAGCATGCGGGAGGGCCTCCGGGCCGCGCACGCCCATCACGTGGCACATCATGAGGCCGACGGTCCCTGCTACGCGATAGCAGTAGAGAAGAAGCTCCTCCACGGTCTCGTAGGGGGCGTTGGCCACGTCCATCTGCATCCCGGAGAGCAGCTCGTCCAAGTACTGGCGAGGGACCCGGCGGCGCCGTACCACGGCTTCTAGCGCCGAGAGCAGCGAATCGCCGCCGGTCTTTCCGGCGTACACGTCATCGAGCTCCCTTCGGAGATCGCCGAGGCGCGCTTGCTGTTCGGAGGCGGGCGACAGGTCGACCGCGTCATCCGCACGGCGGCAATACGCATACAAGACGACGGCTTCGGCCGCGACTGCCCCCGGCAGAAGGCGCGACGCCAGTGCAAAGCTCTTCGAATGGAGCTCGATCGTGGCGCGCGCCGAAGCGACCGAGTCCCGCGAGCCGAGCGCCTGTCTCAATTGGGGAAATCCTCCAGTATCAGCCCCGCCGTTGCCTTGGCCGAGTTGACGACCCCGGGAACGCCCGCGCCGGGGTGCGTGCCCGCGCCCACGAGGTAAAGGCCGGGGATCCTCGGATCGCGGTTGTGTGGACGAAACCAAGCGCTCTGCGTGAGCTTGGGCGCACAGCTGAAGGCGGAGCCGTGGAATGAATTGAGGACGTCCCGGAAGGTCACAGGCGTGTGCCACCGCCGCGTGACGACATGACGCCGCAAATCGGGCAGAACTCGCTCGAGCGATGCGAGGATCTTCTCGGCATACAATGGCGCGAGCGCGTTCCAATCGAGCGGCGCGTGGCCCAAGTGGGGTACCGGCGACAGAACATAAAACGCGTCGCACCCCTCCGGCGCCAGCGACGGATCGGTCACAGTCGGTGCGTGCAAATAAAGACTGAAGTCGTCGGGCAAGATTGCACCGTGAAAGATGTCGCGTAGCAGTTCCTTGTAGCGCGGCCCGAATAGCACGGTGTGGTGGGCTATTTGATCCCGATACAGACGGTCGGTGCCGAAATAAAGCACGAAGAGCGACATCGACCATTCGAGCTTTTCGAGGCGCGACGTCGTGCGCGCGGCCGCCGCGTCGCCACGGAGTAGATCGCCGTAGGTGTGGTGCAGATCGGCGTTCGAGACGACGATATCGAAGTCCCGGACGCCCCCTGACGTGACGACCCGATGCCCGGCTTTGCGGCCTCGAGCCGGCTCGATTCGCTCGACTGGCGTCGATAGTTGGATTTCACCCCCGAGCTCGCGAAAGAGCGTGACGAGCGCCCGGATGAGCGCGCCCGTTCCGCCGCGCGGGAACGAAACGCCCCAGCGTTTTTCCAAGTAATGGATCAGCGTGTAGATCGAGCTCGTATCGAACGGGTTGCCGCCCACGAGCAGCGTGTGAAATGAAAGAGCCTGACGCAGGTGCTCGTCGTGGACGTAGCTGCTCACGGTGCGGTAAACGGAGCGATCGGCGCGAAGGAGCGCAAGCTGGGGCGCGACACGCACCATATCCGAAAAACGCAAGAACGGGGCCGCGGCGAGCTCGACGTAGCCCTTCTGAAAAACGCGGCGCGCGTAATCCAAAAACCGGAGATACCCGTCTACGTCGCCGAGATTGCGGCGCCGAATCTGCGCCAACATCGTGCCGGTGTCCCCGGTGTAATCGAAGACATCCCCGTCATCCCAGAGCAGCCGGTAAAACGGGGAGACCGGAATGAGCTCGATGTAATCGGCCATCGAGCGCGAAGCCTCCGAGAACAAGTCGTCGAGACAGTGCGGGGCGGTGATGACGGTCGGCCCGGCGTCGAACACGAAGCCGGCATCATGATAGACGTAGGCCCGCCCTCCGGGCTTATCCGCCTTCTCGAACACGGTGGTCTCGAACCCGGCTGTTTGCAGACGGATCGCGACGGCCAGGCCGCCGAAGCCACTCCCGATGACTGCGACGCGTTTGCCCCTTTGGCTAGCCGTCGACATACGAACGCTCCAACTCGTCGAGCTCCCGCCGGAACTCTCGACAGCCGACTTCGGTCTCTCCCGCGGCGCGCAGCGCGGCGACCGCGGCGTCGAGCTGTCCGCGTGCAGAGCCAAGGCCGAGATCGCCCAGGCGCACACGGATCCGCTGGATGAGCGGATCGGCATCCGCTCCTTGCATCACACTCTCGAGTTCCGCGAGCAGGCTCCGATACGGCTCAGATTCCAGGTGTTCGGCGAGCCAGGCCCAAACCCAAGTCGCGCGGCCTTGCCGCAAGTCTTCGAGCGCCTTGTGTCGCCGAGAGGCACTGTAAAGGCCGCTCAGGTCATCGAGCATCTGGAGCCCGATACCGACCTCGCGCCCGAACCGCGCGATAACCTCGACTCGCTCCGGGTCGGCCCCCGCGGCGATCGCGCCCAGGGCGGTGGCCAATTCGAGCAGGCTCGCTGTCTTCATGCGAGCAATCGAATGCACGACGTCTCGCACTTGCGACTCCGGCAAGTCGCAAACGCGTACGGACAAGTCGATGGACTGACCTTCGTGGCAGCGCAGCAAGCACGTCGCAAGACGCTCGTGGGATCGCAGTCGCGCCGCATCGGACAGGCGGGTGTTCGCCAGGAGCACCTGGGGCCAGAAGTAGAGCCAATTCGCGGCGTTGAGGGCGACCGGCACGCCGTAGAGTCGATGCAGCGCCGGAGCGCCGCGGCGCTCGTCGGATTGGTCCTCGATGTCGTCGACGATGAGCGACCCCGCGTGAAGGGCTTCGAGCACCAGGGGGAGCTCCGGCGGGTGAGCTCCGAGAGCGCCCCCCGCCACACGAAAGCCGACTTCTACGAGCCGTCCGCGAATCATCTTGCTAGGTCGTCCCAGAAAATCACGCAGCGGCTCGTAAAGCGCGCGGTCGCGCAAAGCCCGAGTCGGCGCGCACATGGGGATCCCCTCGCCGGCATCTTCCAAAGACCAGCGATCGAGGAGCCTTGCGATGGCGGCAGTCGAATCGGATTTCGTTCGCGGAGTCATTGGGCGGCCCTCGAAAGGGCGAAGGCTTCGAAAAGGGAAAATCCGCGAGGGGGTCGCCCTCCGACGATCCGGACGCGGTCCGTCCACGTCGTGGACAATGCGTAGAAGCGCTGGATGAGCGACGCGGGCAGGTTGTGAAATCGCTCGAAGACGTTGCGCATGTCACCGGGCGAAAAGCAGCGGAAGAGAAGCCCGTTGAGACGCTCGGCGTAACGTGCCTGACGGCGATGAGCGCGATACATGTGCGTCAAGTCCGCGCCGAACACGTCGCCCGGCGCACGCTCGCCAAGGTAGCAGGCGAGGCGCAGCGCGACGGGCAGGGAGTAACCCGTCCCGGGGTGAAACCACCCCCCTCGGTACCCTGCGACGAGCGGGGACCGCTGCGGCTCGACCGCAGCACTCCGCCAGGGCATGGCAAGGACGCCGGTCTCTTCGCGGAGCACCTGCGTCACCTTCCCCAGCCGCGCCGTGTAATCGATGACGTCGGCGCGCGCGGTGGAAAGATCGAGATCACGCGTGCGCGAGAAGTACGTGACCTCGACCAGCAAGCGAGTGGGCGCGAGAGGCAATAGATAGAAGAAGCGAAAGCCGTCGCGCTGAGTCACGGTCGCGTCCATGAGAATGGGACGCTCGATCCCGTGAGGACGTTCGAGATCGACTTCCAGACCCAGGAACTTCTGAAAGCCGCTGCTCCCAGCGGTCCCGTGCAGTGTCGGCCCGCGCGCGTCGACGACGAGTCGGCCGGCGAGCTTCGAGCCGTCGTCGAGCGTTACTTCATGCGCCTCGATGCGCACCGCTCGAACGCCAACGCGGATCGTCGACCCGCTGCGCGCGGCGATCGCAGCGCCCACCACCGCCGCCAGACGCGACGAGGTGATCGCGGAATAGGGCACGTCGAAGGTGCGCGAGAGCCGGGGGAAACGGACGCCGTACCCGGCCCAGCGATGCGTGAACAGCGGTTGCATCCACCGAAGCGCGGCCTGGGGGATATGCTCGTCGTGAACGCACCAGGTGTGGTTGCCACCGAGCGTCGCCCCAGCCTCGATTAGAGCCAGTTTGAGTTCTGGTCGGCCCAGGGCCGCCAGCGCAATCAGGCAGGCTTGAAGTCCGCCGCCTACCAGGAGCAGGTCGAATTCGCCGTCAACGGCATTCTGCGCCGACTTTGGAACACTCACGGGCCCTGTCGATCTTCGATGCACGGCACGTTCCGCGGGCGCGAATTTTCTTCATCGTCCGGGCGGCGCAGGGTTCGCCGGACAATCGCCGGAAACCTTTGAAGCGGGTCGATCGAGCGAAGCGCCGCTCCCGCGCGCTGGGCAGCGAGGCGGTGGCTGCTGGACGCGAGCATCCGCTCGATAGCCGCGCGGACCGTTGCCGCGTCGGCCCAGCCGGAGCGCACGAGCTCGCCCGCGCCCATTCGTTCGATCGCCGCCATGGCCAGATACTGGTCGAGGTTGAATGGGAGGCCGAGGACTGGCACGCCCTCGTGGAGTGCTTGGTAGCCGGTCGCGCTGCCGCCGTTGCAAACGACAAGCTCCGAGCGTCGCGCCGCCAAGTCACCGGGCACGAAGTCCGAAACCCATACGTTGTCGGGTATCTCGCCTGTCACGGTTCGCCCCGCAGTGCTGACGATGGCTTGGACCGGCAATCTGCGTACGGCCTCGAGCACCGCGCCGAGCGCCCGCAAGTCCCCGGACGATCCGAGCGTGACGTAGATGCAAGGCCGGTCAGCTCGCAGGCGGTTCCAAAACCAGGGCAAAGTCGCGCGCGGAGCCCACAGGACCGGGCCGATGAAATGGTGGTTCGCCGGCAAATCAGCGACCGGCGTGAGCTCCGGTACGTCGGGATAGAGCGTCATGTCCCCGAAGGTCAAGACTTCGAGGAGGCTCCCGACGGGCGCGAGGCCGTACAATCTTCGAACGGCGTTAATGGGCCGAGCAAAATGGTCGAACACGAACGGCAGCGCCTTCGAGAAATGGGGTTTGACGCGTTCGAATCCAATGAGATCGATGAGCGGATGCTCGGGCATCGGAAAGGCGTCTCGCACGGCCGTGGGGCTCCAGTATGCGTTGATGAGCGCCGCGTAGGGCACGCCGAGCTTCGGAGCACTGATCGACAGCGAAAGTCGAAAGTCACCCACTACGAGCTTCGGCTGCAGAGCCTCGAGGAGGGCAAGGTCTTCGCTCACGTAATGGCGGAGCGTCGAGCGGTCGTACGGACGTCGTCCGTGGGCGACCCGACGCGCCATCCGGCTGGGACCCATGCTCGTGACCTGGCGGCAGTGAAAACCAGTTCCCGCAAAGATCATCGGATCGAAGACGGACGTAGCGAACCACACTTCGTAACGGCGAGGATCGAGCGTCTGTGCGAGCACTTTCAGGCGCACGACGTGGGCGAGGGTCACGCCCTCGGCGAAGAAGAGAATTCGCTCACGAGCAGCTCCCGACGCGTCTCGTACCCTTGCTCTCACTTCACGCCTCGCGCCAAGTCCAGAGGACGACGACTCCGCAGACGAATCCCGCCATCCCGACGCCCAGGAGCAAGACCAGCGGACGGCTCAGCTCACTCCACGGCAGGCCCCGCCAGGTCGCACCCTCGAGCGCGACGATGCCCCATTTCACCGGACTGAAGTCGCTCAGCGAAAGCAGCCATGCCGGCATGATCGAGAGCGGGACCATTGCACCACCGGCCATCGCCATGAAAATCATGGCGGCCCAGCCCGCGCCCGCGACCGCCTGGTCGCTCCTTCCGAGGACGCTCATCATCATCGTGAGCCCCGAGAAGCAGAGGACCGTGCACGCGATCGCGGCACCGTACTCGACGGGTTGACGAATGGAAATGTGCAGAACGAAGCGACCAAAAAGGGATAGGAGGAGCGCATCGGCCGCGCACGCGATGACGCAAGCACCGGCTTTCCCGCCTAGAATCGCGGCGCGCGAGATTGGGGCCGACCGCAGTCGCAAGAGGGTGCCCGAAGAGCGTTCGGTGACCATGCCGACCGCGAACGTGGCCGCGCACCCTACGAGGCCCCAGAGGATCATCGCGGGGAACGCGATCTCGAAGCCGTTCGCCGGCCCCGCGGCATCGCGGACTACATCGATGGTCTCGACCGGGGGCCGCCGCGCGGGGTCTACGGCGGCCGAGAGCACGCTGACGAGCAGAGCGGCTTCCGTTCGACGAGACGGGTCGATGCCAAGCTCGATCGCTCCGGAGCTCCCCATCTTCGGCACATGCACGAACGCGACGGCAGCGCCGCGCCGGACGGCCGCACGCGCCGCATCGGCCGAAGCGCGGCTGACGTGCATCCCTGTGGTGTCCAGGCTTGCCAGCAGCCGCGCGACGCGGGCATCGGAGTCCATTTCGTCGACCACGATGATTGGAATGGCGGCCGTCGTGAATTCGACGTTGGCTTTCATCACGGACCCGAAGAACAGGGCGAACGTAAGGGGAAAACCGATCACCCAGAAGAGCGCCATGCCATCGCGCAAGAGGAGCCGCAAATCTTTGAGCGCGATCGTGGCCGCGACCTGGATCAATCCCTGGGTTCCTTTCCCGTGAGCGACAAGAGCAGCGCCTGAAGATCGGCAAATGCGTGTCGTGCAAGGAGATCTCGCGGGCGACCGACCGTCAATACGCGTCCGCGGTCGATGACCGCGACCCGATCGCAAAGGTGCGCCGCTTCGTCGGTCTGATGGGTCGAATACACCACGGTCACGCCGCTGAGGGACTTGAGCCCGTCGATGGCCTCGAACAAGTGATTCCTCGACTGGGCATCGACGCCGGCGGTCGGCTCGTCGAGGAGCAGCAGCGCCGGCCGGTGCACGACCGCACACGCCAGATTCAAACGCCGCTGCATGCCCCCGGAAAAATGCCCTACCCGTTCGTCCGCACGATCGCGCAAGTCCGAAAGATCGAGACCCCACTCGACACGAGCCTCGAGCTCGGGGCCGCGCAGGCCGAATACCCGGCCGAAGAAGCGCAGGTTCTCCTCGGCCGAGAGTCGTGGATAGAGCGCGAGCCGCTGCGGGGCAAGACCGATGGTGCGGCGGGTGGCTCGCGCGGCGGGATCGAGCGCGCCGACCCGAACGACACCGGCGTCCGGGCGAACGACGCCGGCGATCATATGCATGAGCGTCGTCTTGCCGGCGCCGTTCGGACCGAGAAGACCGATGATCTCGCCCCGAGCGACGTCGAGGTCGAGGCCGTCGACAGCGGAGGTTTGCCCGTACCTCTTGTGGAGCCGCTCGACCGACACGAGTGTGCCCGCCGCGACGGAAGGAGTTCGGGCGCCGTCGCGCTCGCGATTCCGCGGTGGTTCTTCCGAGATACCTGGGGTCAATTCCGCGGTGATCATCCGGAGGCCGTGCCGCTCGGTGGAGTGTAGCGGCTGACATCGGATGAGTCGACGCCGGGGGGAGGGGGTCCGAGCCATTGCGCCGGGAGGGTTCTCGAATGTGAGCTAAAAGGTTGAGCCATGGCGCAAGTCGTCCTCCTCGAAACGCTCGGCGCGACTCGCGTCGTCGTCATTCATCGCCCCGAGGCCCGCAACGCGCTGACGCGCCCCGTCCTTCGGCAGATGGCAGAAGCACTGGATGCGGCCGGGCGCGACAGTTCGATCCGCTGCATCGTGCTCGCAGGGGCAGGCGACCATTTCTGCGCCGGAGCCGACCTTCGCCAGAACATCGCGGACGATCCGCAGATGATGGACCACCTGGACGGCTACCTCGACGACTTCCACGGTCTCATCAAAGCCATCGTGCGCTGCGAAAAGCCCACCATCGCCATGATGGACGGCGCCGCCGTCGGCTTCGGTGCGGACCTCGCGTTCGCTTGCGATTTGCGGATCGCCTCGACGCGTGCGTACGCGCAGGAGAAGTTCGTGCGCATCGGTCTGATGCCCGACGGAGGGGGCACCTTTTGGCTGCCGAGGCTTCTCGGAACGGCACGTGCGATGCAGCTCATCCTGCTCGCCGAGAGGATCGACTCGCCAGAGCTTCATCGACTGGGCGTCGTCGCTCGGGTCGTCGAGCCGGACGCGCTGCGCCGCGCGACGCTCGAAGTCGCACGCGAGATCGAAAGCGGGCCCCCTCTTGCCTACGCCGAGATCAAACGCGCGATCTACGCGAGCTGGGGCAGCCTAGAGGATGCGCTACGGCGCGAGCGGGAGGGCCAGCTCAGGCTACTGCACAGCGCGGATTTCACCGAGGGGGTGTCCGCGTGGGCGCAGAAGCGCCAACCGCTGTTCGAAGGCAAATAGGGGGTGGGCTGCCCTTTCCGGCGCGCGCGCCGGACACCATGGTTCGCGCCGCACACGTCAACGAGCGTTCGTCATCCAGGAAAGGGCGCGAACTGCCCGTCCGCGTGCATCTTCGCTGACCACGTCGCCGTGCGCGACGACGACGCGCTGAAAGTCCCAGCTCAACACTTTCGAAACGCTCTTCGCCGCCGCTGCGCGGTCCTTGACGAGCAGGCGCCACACACGGCTTTGAGCAGTCTTGCGGTACGCGCCCGCAAGACGCAGCAGAACGCTCATCAGGGAGCTCTGGCAGCGCTGCACATTGAACATGAGGTCGGTGACGATGAGCGAGCCGGATCGATCGTGAAAAAATACGTGCTCGCTCATGCGTGGGGCGCCCTCGATTCGCTCGATGCGTAGGTCTCGCCCGATCCCCTCGATGTGTCGGGACCCCGGGAGGGGCTCGAAGAAAGAAGGTCCGAGCTTGTTCTCCAGGCCCGGCGCGCCGAGAACGCGGGAATCTGGATATCGCTCCTTTGCGCTTTTCAGGAACATCCAATGCAGGCAATTCGGGGCAATCAGGAAACGCACGTCCCCGATGGCACCGATTTCCGTCGCCGTGGCATCGTCGATCGCGAGCGGAGCATGCACAACGAGAGCACCGCTCGCGAGCCGGACGATCGTCGTTCGGCCCGGTAGGCGCAGCCCCCCGGGAAGCGAGACCTCTTGCTCGTAGGACCAGATCTCGTCGCCGATGCGCTCAAGCATGCAGTTCCTCGCGTTTTTCCGGAGGTCAGTCAAGCACGACTGACCAACTCGTCAAGTATGCTTGACGAGGCGCGCCGAATCGGTTGCACTGCTTTGGTGGGGCGGGAAACCTATGTCGTGAAGCTCGAAGACGCGAAGGCGGCCTCGACGTTGCAGCTGTTGTTCAAGGCGGCGCGACTGCTGAGCGAGCGGGCCATCGAACGGGTTCGTCGCCGCACGAAAAGGCCAGTGCGCACGGCACACACGCAGCTTCTGCCTCACATCGATCTCGCAGGAACGCGCCTCACCGACCTCGCCAATCGTCTCGGGGTGACGAAACAAGCTGCAGGCCAATTGGTCGACGAGCTCGCTGCGATGGGAATGCTCGAGCGCATACCGGATCCGACCGACGCCCGAGCCAAACTCGTGCGGTTCAGCCGCCGCGGAAGGCTTGCGCTCCTCGACGGTCTGGGGGTGCTTCGCGAGATCGAACGGGAGATGCGCATGGAACTAGGCGACGCGAGAATGCTCGCGCTCCACGACACGCTCGCTGGTATCGTCCGGTCCGCTGAAGACGACCGCGGCCGCGACGGCTGATTGCGCGGCCGCCCGGCCCTGCGCCGAGGGGCGGTCCAGTCCCCTCGGCGTTTGGCATCGACAGGGACGGAAGCCCCCTCTAGAAGTTCCCGAACGCCGCCACGCCGTAGGCATCCCTGTTCAGCTGCGCCGGAAGCACGTGCACAGTGGGCTTGTCCGCCTTTGCCACAACGACCGTAGTGTGGCGCTGAGGGACGACAAGACCGAGGACCGTAGCGAGGGCGCCGACTCCTTGCACAGCCCCGTCGATGATGAGGAGCGCCTTGTAGCCGTCCTCCGTGCCGCAACCGGTTTGGCCGAATCCGCCACAGGCGGGCCGATTCCCGAGGTCGATCCAGGGTCCGACGACCGGTATGTACAGGTTGTTGTCATACGAGGTGTTGTTCGCCGCAGCGACGATCACCGAAGGGACGTACGAGCCGGCGAAGGCGATGAGGCCCCCCCCGAGGAGCGCTGGATTCGGCGCGCTGTAGCTCGTTTGCTCGGTTACCGTGGGCTGCGGCGCGACGACGGGTTGCGGCGTGGTTACTGCGGTCTGCGCGCCGGCAGCCGCGGTCCAAGTCACCGCCGCAAGAACGGCCGCGCCGCAGCCCGCCATGACTACAGTGTTGTTTTTCATCATCATCTCCTTTTCTCTCCACGAGACGCGCGAACAATCGAATATGGGAATGTTCTCTGCGCCTCTTGGGTTTGGCGTTTTGCAAGCGACGAGCCGCCATCGTGCCGGCACGAGACTGGCTTTGGGCACACGCGCGAACCGAAACCAGCCACCGAATCGAATTCGGAAAGGAGAGGGCCCATGGCCGAAATGACCGCGGATCCGTCGCAGATCGTCAAACATCTCAATTCACTCATCGAGCTCGACTACGACGCAGTCGAGGCGTACGAAGCGGCCATCGCGCGATTGAGCGGTGTGAGCGACAAGACACAACTGAGCCGCTTCCTCGCAGATCACCAGCGTCACATCGCCGATCTCACGCCGCTGGTTCAGGAGTTCGGCGGAACGCCGGCGACTGAGGCGGACATCAAGGCCGTTCTAACCAAAGGAAAGGTCGTCCTCGGGGGCCTCGTGGGCGACCGCTCCGTACTCGAGGCGATGAGGAGCAACGAAGAGACGACCACCCGCGTTTATCAGAAAGCAGTCAGTGAAGTGGGAATTCCGATGCGCGTCCGCGAGGTTCTCGAGCGCAACTATTCGGATGAGACCCGACACCTCGCGTGGCTCGAGCAGCGATTGGCGGTGGAGAGCCAATCCTCATCGGACCGCGTGCGATAGAAGCGGGACCGAAGTGACGTGGATGCGTCCGGTCCGGAGCACGGAACTCTGCGGCTCAGTCGAAGCCGAAGCGCCGGCACCGGACGCACCCAGGCCGCGCGTCGTTGTGGCCCGGCTTCCCGATGTGAGCCAGGGCGCGCGTCGGCACCGGCGTGAACGCAGCCGCGCGCCGTCGGGCGAAGATTTTGCGCGGAGAGGAAAGCGGCGCGTACTTCGGCGGTTCAAAAGACCGGCAGGTGGGGCGGCGTCAGCAAGGTGCGTCTCTTGCTTGGACCGTATCCACCATGCAGCTTCCTCTCCAAATCACATTCCATGGCGTAGATCACTCGGACGCGATCGAGCGGTACATTCGCGTTCGCGCCGACAAGCTCGACACGTTCGCTCCGCGAATCATCAGTTGTCGCGTGGCGGTCGAGCTACCGCACAAGCACGCGCAGCACGGAGAGCATTACCGCGTTCGGGTCGACATGGTGGTTCCGGGCGGCGAGGTTGTGGTCGAACGCGTCCCGCAAGGGAATCACTCGTACGAGGACGCATACGGAGCCATCGATGCCGCCTTCGACGACGCGGTTCGCCGGCTTCAGGATTTCGTGCGCCGGCAGCGCGGGGAGGTGAAGCCTCACGAGCGGGCGCGGCACGGCATCGTGACCAAGCTCTTCTCGTACGAGGGTTATGGCTTTCTACGGACGCCCGAAGGCGAGGAGCTCTATTTCCATCGCAACGCGGTGCTCGACGGCGCTTTCGAGAGGCTGAAGATCGACGCACGCGTCCGGTTTGTCGAAGACACCGCGGAGAGCGGGCCCCACGCGAGCACGGTCGTGCTGGTCTAGGGCAGCGCCGTCGAGATGTCATTCATCCAGTGGACGGCGCTGCACTAGCGAACTCGCGGGAGCGAGTTCGGGGTTCGGGCGGAGCCCAAAGGACTAAACCGGTGCACCGCCGGCTCGCGATAGCGCGCGCAATCGCCGAAGGCGATCGCTCGTATCTCGACGGCGGTGCACTAGCGGGACGCGCTTCGTGCGTGTGCGTGTGTACCACGCCCTTCGAAGCCAGGCATGTTCGGTCTTGGACGACGGAGGCGCGCGAGCACTGCGGTTCAACGCCGACCTCGCGTCGTTCGCTGAACAGCCGAGTCGGCCCCTTTCGCTGAGCCGAGCGGCTTTGCCCGAGCACGGAGGTCGTGGGGAGGATGGATCGAGCCAGCGTGCTATAGCGCTCGCGCGAAGAGCGGCCGGTCGGCCAAAGTCGCGAACAGGACGCAAATGAGGAAACTAGAAGACCCCGAGCAGCTCACCGAGGCCCAGGTCTCGAAACTACGGGAACGCCTTCTCGCGGAGCGCGCGCACCTTCAAGGAAGCGAGCGGACCATGGCCCCGGTGCGCGAAGCGCAAGAGCGATCCGCCGACGAGATGGATGAGGCGGAGGCGAGCATCGTTCAGCACGAGGCGCTCGGCCGCGCCGCTCATGATCGATCCCACCTGGCAGAAGTCGATCGCGCGCTAAAGAAGATCGAGGCAGGCACCTACGGCCTGAGCGAACTCTCCGGCGAACCGATCGGGTATGCTCGGCTCAACGCGGTTCCCTGGGCGCGCTTCTCCGCCGCCGAGCAGGAAGATCTCGAGCGAGGACAGCGACGATAAAGCCTGCGACGCGAGGCCCGTTCGCCCGAGGGATCTCGTCCGAGACGGCTTCGAGTAGGAAACGCAAGAGCCTTGTTCGTGGATCGCGGGCCCAAGCGCGAGCGCCGACCTTTTTGTCAGTCGGGATCACGACGGGAAGAGGCGCAGAACCGCCCGGCGACGCAACGAGGAATGCGGAGTAGCATGACGACCCCATGAGCCGCGACAAACCGCGTTCGGACGCCCTGGTCTTCTTCGGCGCGACCGGAGACCTCGCTTACAAAAAGATCTTCCCCGCGCTTCAAGCGATGAGCCGACGCGGACACCTGAATTTACCGGTGATCGGCGTCGCCAAGTCGGGCTGGAACCGCGACCAGTTCCTCGAGCGCGCGAAGCAGAGCATCACGGAACACGGAAAGCTGGACCCGACCGCGTTCGCGCAGCTCGCGAGGCGGCTCCAGTACGTCGACGGCGATTACAATGATCCCGAAACGTTCCGGCAGCTCAAGAGCCTTCTCGGCGACTCGCAGCGTCCAACGCACTACTTGGCGATTCCACCGAGCATGTTCGCGACGGTCGTTTCCCGGCTCGGCACCAGCGGCTGCGTTTCGCAGGGGCGCGTCGTGCTGGAAAAGCCCTTTGGACGCGATCTGCAGTCCGCACGCGAGCTCAACCGGGTGCTGCACACCGTCTTCGCAGAGGAAGACATCTTTCGGATCGACCACTATCTCGGAAAGGAGGCCGTGCAAAACATCCTTTACTTTCGCTTTGCCAACGCCTTCCTCGAGCCCGTGTGGAATCGGCATTACGTCGAGAACGTCCAAATCACGATGGCGGAGAGCTTCGGAGTAAAAGGCCGAGGAAAGTTCTACGAAGAGACGGGCGTCGTCCGGGACGTCATCCAAAATCATCTCTTGCAAATCGTGAGTTATCTGGCGATGGAGGCGCCATCGGCAGCCTACGGGGAGGCGATTCGGGACGAACAAGCGAAGGTGCTCCGTACCGTCCGGCCGATGACGCCCGACAACATGGTCCGGGGTCAGTTTCGCGGTTATCGCGACGAGCCCGGGGTCGCGAAAGACTCCTACATGGCCACGTACGCCGCGCTCCGAATGTACGTCGATTCCTGGCGCTGGGATGGCGTGCCGTTCTACGTGCGCGCCGGCAAGTGTCTGAAGATGACTTGCACCGAAATCGCTGTGGAGCTGCGGATCCCGCCCCAGGTCGTATTCAGCGAACCCAAGCCGTCAGCCGGCAATATGGTGCGATTTCGCCTCAATCCCGAAGCGATCATCGCCCTCGACGCGCGCAAGAAGCGCGCGGGCGAGGGAATGGCCGGGGAACCGGTAGAACTCGTCGTGAGCCAAGCGGCGGCAGGGGCTCACGACCAAATGGATCCGTACGAGCGACTGCTCGGCGACGCGATGGCTGGCGACGCCACACTCTTCGCGCGTCAAGACGTGGTCGAGGCCGCCTGGTCGATCGTCGATCCCGTCATCCACGGACCGAGCCCCATGTTCGAATACGAGCCCGGGAGCTGGGGGCCGCCGCAAGCGGATCGGCTCGTCGAAGATGTGGGGGGCTGGAATACGCCGCAATAGGCACGCTACGCGCGGCGTTCGGAGACGCGGCTTTCTGCGCATCCACCGTCCAGCGCGTAACGGCGGGGCCGGTCGCTACGTACTCAAGCCATGAACGCTTGGTGGATCGCGATCGTGTGCACGGCCGTTGCCACGTGCCGTCCCACAGGAACAAGCGGCTTCGCGGAAGCGCGCGCAGATGAACCGGCGGCGGCGGGCGTGGCCGTGGTCGAGCTCTTTACGTCCGAGGGCTGCAGCAGCTGCCCCCCCGCGGACGCGCTCCTGGCCGACCTCGCCAATCGGGACGCAGCGGTGTACGTGCTGGCGTTTCACGTCGACTATTGGGACGACCTCGGTTGGGTCGACCCATTCGCGTCGCCCGAATTCACGGATCGCCAGAAGGCGTACGCGCGGTCGCTCGGCGGTCGTGGCCTCTACACCCCCCAGATGATCGTGAACGGAACCGAGCAATTCACCGGCTCGGATAGGACGCGCGCGGAGCAGAGCATTGCTCGGGCGCTGAGCCGGCCCGCATCGGTCTTGCTTTCGCTCGCGACGAGAGCGACGGCCTCCGACTCGATCTCCGTCGATTGCAAGGCTCTGAACGCTCCGGCGGACGCAGTCGTCGACGTTGCCCTGGTCCAGCACGCGTCTTCGTCGGACGTCCGCGCCGGGGAAAATGCGGGCCGCGTCCTGCACCACTCGAACGTCGTGAGAGAATTCGCGGTGCTCCCGATCGGGCGCGGCACGGCATCGATCGCGCTCCACGTTCCGGCGTCGGTTCGGCGCGAGGGCGGCGAAATCATTGCCTACGTACAGCGTCCAGGCGGCTCGCTCGGAATGCCTGTCCTCGGATCGGCGCGGGCGCCTCTGCCTCGGTGACATGGGCGCCGTCTGCGTATCCGCGGCGGCGTGCCTGGAGTCGGGGCGGACTCATGGAAGCGCACTCCCTTCTTTGCGTCGTGGCTAACGGAAACTCGAGCCCCACTGCCCGATTTCTTTTGGCACTTTCAATTCGCACAAGAAAGAACGCGCACGGTGCATGGGGAGCCCCCCGGGCGATGGCCGGCGCCTAGTGCAGCGCCGTCGAGATGGCATGAATCCAGTGGACGGCGCTGCACTAGCGAACTCGCGGGAGCGAGTTCGGGGTTCGGGCCGAAGCCCGCGGGACGAAACTGGTGCACCGCCGGCTCGCGATAGCGAGAGCAATCGCCGAAGGCGATTGCTCGTATCTCGACGGCGGTGCACTAGGCGTGAGGATTTCAATGCGCCGCCCCCGGATGATGCTGCGGAGCGGCATTTCCTAAATCACGGGCGCGTTGCCGGGACAAAATTGGCGCGTGCTTGGAAATGACGCATTCGATCGGTTGGTCTCGGAGCTAGTTGGCTGTCTCCTAAAAGCGAGCCTTGACCCGCCCACCCTGCGTGTTAGTGGATAGGGTGATGGTCTCCTTGTTGCCGGGGGTGACCCAGGTGGACGACAAGCCACCACGGGGGCCTCGAGACGACTTGGCGCCGCTAGCCAGCGCGGTGGCCGGGGGCGATCCGGAGGCCGTGCGCACGTTCGTCACCGCGGTCGGCGGCACCGTTCTCAGCGCTGTCCGCATGGTGCTCGGGCCAAAGCACCGGGATGTGGACGACGTCACGCAGGACGCGTTGGTCGGACTGCTCGAAGCGCTCGGTCGCTTTCGGGGCGAATGCACCGTGGCCCATTTCGCCGGGCGGGTGGCCGTGCTGACGGCAATGGCCGCGAGGCGGCGTCAGCGGACTCGGGAGCACTGGGTCGTGCCCTCGGAGGCGGAAGGGGAGCGTGTGGCGGCGGGACCCGAATCGTCGCCCCTCGCTCAGCTCGAGGCGATGCGGCGGCGGGGAGCGGTACGGCAGTTGCTCGACGAGCTGCCCGAGCCGATCGGCGAGGCCATGGCGCTTCGTTTCATGCTAGATCACACTGTAGAAGAAATTGCGGCTGCTACGAACGTTTCTGTCAACACGGTGTGGAGTCGGCTGCGGATCGGAAAGCAGCGATTGCGGCAAAAGCTCGCCGCCGACTCCAGGCTGTCCGAGGCGCTGTCCAGAACATCGGAGCCGAAACGATGAAACGGTCCGATTGTCTTAGCGAGCTTGTGATTCGGTCGAGGCGGTACCGCTTGTCCGAGGAGGACCAACGGCGCCTCGATCAGCACCTCGTGGTGTGCTCGTCGTGTCGGCTCGAGCAGCATGTGGGCGCAGACTTCGACGAAATATGTGGGCTGCGCGCCGGTGACGATGTGCTCGTGGCCAGCCTTGCGGACAAGGTCGTTCGACGGCGTCTCGGATTGAGGGGTGGCCGGGCGCGCCCGCGGGCACTCTGGATGGCGGGTGCGGCTGCCTGCGTGTTCTTCGCTGCCGCCGCCGCCGCCGGCGTCCTGCTCGATCACCGAATCCCGGTGGCCCCGGCAACCCCGCCGACTTCGATGACGACGACCGCGGCACCATCGCAGCCGAACGTGCGTGGGCGCGCACACGCGGTAGCGAGGGCGGAGCCGCCGGTACCGGCGGTCGAGACACCGGTCGTCGCCGACATCGCGGCGCCAGAGCCGAGGCGTCCAGTTCGCGTGTCGGCGCGCGTCCGCGCCGCCACCCCGGCGCCCACGGCGGTGGAGTCACCTGAGGTTTCGGCCGATACCGCGGCGTCGTTGTTTTCGAGCGCGAATGGCGAGCGACGGCGCAACCAAACCGCGTCTGCAATCGCGCTGTACGAGGATCTCCAATCGCGTTTTCCGCGAAGCGAAGAAGCGCGCATCTCCCATGTTTCGCTGGGCCGGCTTCTCCTCGACCGGTCGATGTGGGCCGAGGGGCTCGCTCAGCTGGACGAGTACTTGAGCGAGACGCCCGATGGGATGCTTGCTCCCGAAGCGCTGTTCGGAAAGGCGCGGGCGCTCGAGATGTTGGGGCGCCTCGAGGAAGAACGCAGTCAGTGGACCACGCTGTTGACCAAGTTTCCGGATTCGGTTTACGCCGCGCAGGCACGACGCCGCATGGACGAAATCCGATACTAATCGGAGCGCATGAACGCTCCCGGTTGGAGCCTGAGGGGTGGAGCGGTCATCGTTTCGCTCGTGCTTTGGAGCCGGTCCGCCGCGGGGGAGCCATCGGCCAGCCCAGTCGATATTTATGTCGCGGGACCCGCTGACGACGTCGCGCGTTTGGAGAGCGCGATTGGCGTGGCCGATCGGCCCATTCGGTGGCTGCCGATCGGGCAGGTGAGCGTCGCGGACGTCGTGCGACCTCGGACGGAGGTCGGAGCTCAATCGGCTCGCGCGTGGATCGACGGTTCGAGCCCCGATCGCATGCGCATCTACTTTGCCAATTGGAACTCGGAGCGATTCCTGGTGCGCGAGGTTCCACTGCCGGAAGGGCTCAATGAGCTCGCCCTCGAAACGGTGGGGCAGGTCATCGCGAGTTCGCTTTCGGCGCTGATGACAGACGTCCGCGCGGGAATGAGCCGCGCCGAGATCACGTCGGTTCTCGTCCCCGAACAGCCGCCGCCCGCGCCGGCAGCGCGCGCACCCGCATGGGGCGCCACATGGGGGCTGTTCTACGCGGTCCAGGCGTTCGCGCCCGAGCAAGCGGTCGAGCAGGGGCCCGGTCTGATCGCGACGCTCGGGCCCCGGGAGGGCCTCTGGCGACCGGGTGTATGGATCTCCGGTCAGTACCAGCTCCCCGAGACGATCGACACGGGACTGATTGGCGTCCGACTCGACACCGTTTCGCTGCGCGGGGGTGCCGAGGTTGGGCGTGTGCTCGGGCCCCGGACGACGCTTGCGCTGCGCGGCGGCTTCGGCGCAGACCTCATCCACGTCGCGCCGCGGGAAGGGTCCGCCGGCCAGGTAACGATGCTCTCGCCGGACCGATTTGCATGGGGATTCGCCACGCAGATGGCGCTGGCGGGTACCGTGCGTCTGGACGGTGATTTTGCCCTGTGCGTCGCTCTTCTTGCGGACGCCGACCTGGACAAACGGCACTACGACGTGGCCGTCGACGGAGTCGCGATGCGCGCGCTGACACCCTGGTGGGTTCGCCCGGGCGTGCTCGTGGCGGTCGGGTGGCGCTGAGCGGATCCGGCTGCGTCAGAGGACGCAGCGAGCGCGGTACTTCTCGACGTTCATGCCGTAAAGGCCGTCCCCGCGGTTGAAGAACACGTACCACGACGTGACCGGGCTGCTCGCGAAGATGGTCGAAGTCCAGAACTGCTCGCTCGGAGTCCTGGGAAACGCCTCTCGGTCGATGAGGGGTCCGGTCGCCGCGTGCTCGTCGATGAGAGTGAGGAGCTCCTGCAGCGACGGCATTCGCCAGCCCTTCTTTCCGCCCAAGTTCAGATGCGCGCAATAGGCCTTCGCCTCGGCAAATTGAAACTTCTTGTCCGGAACGGCACGCTGCCAGATGAGTCCCGTCCCGACATCGCGGACGGTCTCTGGCTGAACGTCGTAGCGCGGTACCGGCACCTCGTGCTTGGTGGCGTCGCGGACGCAACGCACCGAGAACATGTTGTGCTTGTCGTTGGTCTTCGGATATCCGAAATAAAAATACACGTACCAAGCGGCGCGTGGATCGTCGGCGGCGACGGACGAAGTCCAAAACCAGTCGATCGGGGTATTCGGGAATGCCTCGGGGTCGATCGACGGCTGGTTGCGTGTGGTGTCGGCGATCGACTCGAGCTCGATGCGCGACGGCAAACGCCAATCCTCGTAGTCCGCGAGCTTCAGGTGACCGCACTCACGCAGGGCCTGGTCGAACGTGAGGAACTTGTTCGGGACCGCGCGCTGCCACATGAGGCCCGTGATTTCGTCCACCACGACTCCGGGAGTGCTCGTGTCGAACTTCTGCTGATTCGGCAAACCCGGCGTCGGTGAGTTCGGCATGGGCCACGTTGCCCATGCCGCCGGGGGCGAGCGCGGCACGAACGGCTCCTCGGGCGCCGCCGCGTCGACCTTCGGGGCGTCGACATTGGCCGCGCGCCCCGCGTCGGGGGGCGCCAATGCGCGAGCGGGCGCCGGTTTGCTATCCCGGCACGCGTTCACGCAACATGTCGCGATCGCGAGGCAGCCGCACGCCGCGTACCGCCGCACCGCCCCGAGTCGTCCGCAAACCGCGTATCCCGACACCGTCGCTTCGAGTCCCCGAGGGCGATACGCAGGACGTCGGCTTAGAGCTGCTCGCCGGGGGAAGGCGTTCGATACATGAATGCCTTCGACGATACCAGGGCGACCAGCATATCGCGCATCGAGTACCCCGTCGTCGCTTTGGCCTTGTTGTCGGCGATTTGGAGCGAACCGATGTCAGCGTCGGTCTCCAGTCGTCCGAACGAGTACCGGAGCCACGTCCAATCGAGGCACTGCTGGGTTTCGGCGCTGGCCGCGAGCTGTTTGGTCAGGTCGACGGCGTTCTTGAACGTGAACATGTTGCCGGCCGGGCTTTGGAAGCTGCCGGTCGCGTCCACGGGCTGCCCGTTGTCGGCGGTCCGCCACTGACCGATGCCGTCGTAGTTCTCGAAGGCAAATCCGGGGGGATCGAAGAGGTTGTGGCAGCCTTGTGCGCAGGCATTGGAGCCGTGGACTTCGTACGAGGCCCGCGTGGTCGCCATCGCAACGAAGTTGACCGGCGGGACGTTCACGTTCGGCGGGTTCATGCTCCCGCACAGGAGCTTGGTCCAAACCGAAAGACCCCGGAAGATGGGGTTGTCGACCACGCCCGACGCGAACTGAGTGAGGAACGGAATCTGGGTGAAGAGTCCCCCGCCTCGCTGCGTCGCATCGAGCGTGACCTTGGTCAGCCCGGTTGCCCCAGACGCCGGCGCGGCGACACCGTAGAGCACCGCGAGGTCCGAGTTTATGTAGGCATAATTCGCGGTGAGGAGCGTGTTCAGCGTGCCGTCGCCGGTCGAGTATACGGAGACGAGGAACTGCTCGAAGGATCCGGGAAGAGCATCGATCGCGGCCTGGGTCAGGTTCGACGTCGGAGCGAGCCCTCCGAGGTTCTGCGGGCGGGATCCGACCGACAGAATCCACTGATCGTACATGTCGTTGAGCGCCTGTCCGGCGCGGGGGTCGGCGATCATTCGTGTAGCCTGCGCCTGGACCTGCGCCGGCGTGCCGAGCTGGCCATTTTGCGCTGCGGTCAAGAGCGTTGCGTCGGGCGTCGAGTCCCAAAGGGTCTCGGCCAGACGCGAGGCGAGCTGCCACTGGGTGAGCGGCGCAAGGCCGTCCGCACCGACGGTGGGCGGGGTCGGGCCAATCTCCCAGTGGTAGAGGAAGTTGGGCGACTGAAGCATGCCCTTGGCGACCGACCCGAGCGCATCGGTAAACGATTGTCCGTACGTGGTCCGCACGGTCGTAAAGAGCGTCAGCAGGTCCGCCTGTTCCGCGGCAGCCACGGGACGCCGAAAGACCTGCTGGCCAAACGTCGTGATGAACTGCGTCACGCACGCGGTCTCGGCAGAAGCAGCGGGGGCCGTGCAGCCTGTCGGAATCGGGAGAAGCCCCGCGGTGATCGCCGTGTCGACGAGTGTGTCGGTCACCAAATTGATGTTCAGCACCTGCTGGTCGGCGATGCTGTTCGGCGCGGCGAACCCGTTCGTCCCAAGCGTGTCTGCCGCCCACGGATGGGTCGGGTCTTCGGCGGGACGGGTCGTGTCCCCGATCAAGGCCCCGAGCGAGTTGTCGTACTCCGTGTACGTGAGCCGCCGCATCTGAAGGATGCCGGCGCTTTCGGGGACGGGCGCGGACGGGAGAGTCGCCGTGGGCGACGCGGCGGACACCGCGCCATTCCCACCGGCGGAAGCGGGCCCCGTCGCCGCGGTCCCCCCGCCGCCGCCGCCTGCCCCATTGCCGGCGTTCGAACCGGCTACGCCGGTAGGCATCCCTTCAGGACCGCCCAGCTTTGCGCTGCACGCAGCGACGACTCCGGCAGGAACGAGAGCCGCGATCAGCAGGGATGACCGCCATAGTCTTTGAGCTTTCATCGATTTCTCCAGTTCGCTCTCTTGGCCAATCTCAACCCTTGAGGACCGTCAACTCACCCACATATGTCGACTCGCCGAAGTACGTACCTCCCCCGGGAGCGGGAGTACCCATCGCGTTGCACAGCGCGACGAGGAGCTGGTTATGCGGAGTCCCCGCCGGAATCGCCAGGCTTCGGCCCGTCTTGAAGTAGCCGCCACAGCTGCCGGCCATGTAGACGGGGATGTTCGTCGTATCGTGGAGCCCGGCGCGCATGTTGTTCATGCCGACGAACACGCTGCTGTCGAGCATCGAGGCGCCCGTCACGTCGGTGATGCCTTTCAGCAGACCGATGATGTACCCGTTCATGGATGCGAACCATGTGTCGCAGAGGACTTTGTCGGCGACATTCCTGTGCGCGATCGCGTGGAAGCCGTTGACGTCGCCTGTGTTCGCGTCGCCCGGATTCGGACCCCCTGCGGCATAGGGCACGCCCATCGTGTTGTTGATCCAGGTTAGGACGAGCTCGCCCGCGCCCTGATCCCCGATCTGCTGGACGACCACGCGTGTGGCGTCGGCCGCGAAGGCAGCGACCGAAAGCTGAGCCATGAGCTTGGCTTGGACGTCGGTTCCAGCCGATGTTTTTCCTGGAGCAACGACCGAGCTCTGGGCCGGCGGGTTGCACGCGGCATTTCCGAGTCCGAATGTGGTCGTGCCGGTGGTGCTCGCGCCGGCGGTGGTGACCTTCGTACCGGCGACCGACGCCATTCCGGTGTTCGCACCGGTCATCATCTCGGTGATCTGTGTCTCGATGCTGCGGACCGAGGTCAGGTGCGCATCGATGTTTTGCTTGTCCGCGGTGCCCACCACATTCGAGAAGCGCGTCAAGTCCTTGATGACGTAGTCGAGAATGCTCTTTCGGATGTTGGATGCGTTGTTCACGGTCGGAGCCGGCGCAGGAGCCATCATGGCCGTCCCGGTGGACGTGGGCGTCGCGGCGGGAGTGGCGGTTGCGACGGTGGCCGGCGCCGACATCGATCCGCTGAAGAGTTGGTTGAAGACGCTCGTGGGGTCGAGATTGGGGAGCACCACGTTCGCCGCGCCGGCCCCCTTCCACGAAAGGTGCCCCGTGCTCTGCACGAAGCTCCCGAGATTCAAACTGACCAAGCCGCCATACCCCTGCGCCTTGAGGGCGCTGCCGACGTATTGGTCGACCGAAATGCCGCCCGCGATGTCCGCCGAGGTCGACGCAAGCGTCTGGTAGAAGGCGCCCGTGAGCATCACTGGATAGCAAGCGTGGCCCGTTCGCTCCCCATTGCCGGGCATTTGCTTGATGGCGGTGTAGTCCACGCCCTCGAGCAGAAGCAGGTCCGGCATGAGCGCCGTCAAGTTGCCGGCGTTCGTCTGGAACGGGGCCAGCTGCCAGCTGGTGGGGTCGTCCCCCTTCGTTGCCCAGCTGTTGATGCTGCTCAGCATCCCGTTCGGCCAGCAGAAGATGTACATCCGCTTGATCCCGCTCACGAGACAGGCGGCGTCGGCCTTGTCGGACTCGAGGAGCGGCAAGAGCGCCGCGCCCGCGCCGATAGCCTGGAGCATATTGCGACGCGAGAAACGAAGGTCACGCTTCATCATTACGTCCTCGATGGGGAAAGCGGGTACAGGCAGACACGTTACGCGGCAGCGACGATGGCCACAACCATTGTTGTGTCGCTCTCGTGGCTCACGATAGGAAAGGTGTCTCGGCCGCGCCCTGTCCATCACGTAGGGCGCATATTCCTTTTTCACAAACAATATGCAGCCGCACGGCACGGACATGACGACCGGGGGAGGCCAATCCGGCTTTTCGCGTGGTGCGGCTGCCGGACCACCCCTCTTTTCCTGGCTCGAGATGGGGGCTGATGTGTAGAGTGTAGGAGCGTCCGCTACGCCGCCCAGCGACGCAGTTTTTGCGGCGAGGCCGTGTCGGGACCGGATGGCGGCGACAACATCGGGATGTCCATGATTGAAGATAATCGATGCGTTGGGAGTGGTCGCCGCGCGGCATGGCGAGCCACGTTGATTCAAGTGATTCTCGCGATCGTCGTCATCGCGATGCCCCGCGCGGCCCTCGCGAAGGACACGACGATCGCCGTGTACGTGGAAGGGGCGGACGCGGCCGCCATACGAAACCAGCTCCTCGTCAACGTTCCGGCCGGAACGACGGTCGCCGAGGCCGAAACCTTCAGCACGGCGCTTTCGCAGCACGGGCAAAAGGTACCGTTTGGCAAGACTCTGGAGAATGATGCGCGCGACCGAGTCGTGACGCGGGTGCGAACCGCACTCGCCGCGTCCGGCCTGGACGGCGCGCTCATCGCCCGCGTCATCAAAGAGAAAACGCAGCGCACAGTGAAGTTTCTCTACATCGGCGCCGGGCGAAACGACTCGCCTCGCGACGGTGAGGTCGTGCTGCCGGCCAAGCGGAACCGCGACGACGGTGGCAAGCTGAAGGCGTTCGTCGACTCGGCGCTCGCTTCGTCATCGGAGCCAGAACCGGCCGCGGCTGCCGACAAACCCGCGGCACCGGTGAAGGCCCCCGAGCCCGCGCCCGCCCCGGCTCCGGCTGCAACTCCCGAGGCGTCTCAGGGGGCCGATACCTCGTCGGCGCCGCCGGATTCCACGGCGGGACACCCGCGCGGCTCGGTCGGCAGAGAGCTCTTCGAGGTGGAGGTTGGAGCCGAAGGGTCCGGCAGGCAATTCTCGTACAATCAGAACATCAGCGGGAACCTCCGGTCGTTCAGCGCGTTCCCGGTGGCGCTTGTGGCCATCAACGCCGAGGGCTACCCGTTCGGCGACTCCGCGGGCTTCCTTCGTGACCTCGGCCTCGTGGGAAGCTTGTCGCGCTCGCTGTTTCTGACGTCGTCAGTGGAGGGCGCCTCGCCGATCGACACGACGGAAAGCTCGTACTTCGCCGGCCTGCGGTATCGCATCCATCCGACCAGCGATCCCAACCTGATTGTCGCCATCTCCGACGGGTTCGCGTCGCAGGGGGTCGGCTTCGGGTCGACGACGGCCGTCCTCGCATCCCAGGTTCCCGCCGTCAGTTGCACCGGAAATCGCCTTGCCGTGGACGCTCGCGTCCCGGCCGGCCGACTATCGCTTCGTGCGGGTTTTGGCTGGCGCGCCATTCTCGACACCGGCATTGTTGGCCAGCGCTTCATGGGAACGACCGCCGGCGGCATCGACGCCGACTTGGGCTTCGCGTACGAGCTGTCCCGCGGCTGGGAAGTGCGCGCGATCGCGGACTATGAGCGTTACTTCTACGCGTTCAAGCCCGTGCCGGGGAACAGCTACATCGCCGGCGGGGCGCTTGATCAGTTCTACGGCGGTCGCCTGGCATTGGCTTACGTCTACTGAGCCAGCCTACTGCCCACCCTCAGGTCCCCCTGCGGCGCGGCGCCGCGGGGGGGCACGAGAGCGTGGGGGAGCGCGACATCGTCGCGATCGGCAGCCTTACTGCGCCATCGCCGTGACGTTGCCGAGCAAGAACACGTAGTCCTGATAGTCTCCGTTCGCCGCTTCCTCGACGGCAACGAGATACGTATTGGCGACGGCGCCCGCGGCGGTCTTCAGGGGATAGCTCTTGTACCGGTGGATGCTCGGGCTTGGGACGTTCGACGAGTCGATGCTGTAATCGTAGTCGCCGTTCTCCGCGTTGCCGCCTTCGTTCCAGGTGTTCGTGGACTGGTCTGAATAGACCCAGAGTCCGAACTCGGTCGTTCCGGGATCGAACGACGTCGCGCTCCCGGCGACCAGCGGCGGCAGAACCATTCGGGCATGGTCCGATGTCTGCGCGTCGGTGACCATCGACATCGTACCGACTTTGTTTTGCGTCTTGGGGGCACCCTTCGGGAACCAGCCGTACGGCAAGATGCCGACCGGGGAGAACCGCGCGACGACGCTCATGGTCACGTCGCCCGTACCCGCCTTCACGAAATAGGGTGCGGCCACCTCGTCGGTCCCGGTCTCGATGCCCGGCAGCGTCGTTGGATTCATCGACGTATTGGGGTTCCAGTTGTTCTGAGCTTGCCCGACGTTGAGCACGTAGCCGAGCGTGGTCAGGATTTGCCCCAGCGTCGGCTCGTAGTTGCTCTGGATGAGCGTGAGTCCGTACACGCTTGCGGTCGACATGCCGGTGCTAAGCGTGGCGGTCAGCGTTGCCTGCGCCAGCGACGAACCGAGATTCTTGTCGGTCGGCTCCGGAGGGAGAGACGCGCTGGTCGTCAGGAGCTCTACGGTCACGGGGAGATCGGCGCCCGCCGCAATCATGGCGGGGAGCGTCGGCGGAGTGATTTGGAAGACGGCAGCGTTGGTCCCACTGAGGGCAAGAGCCGAGACCGACACGGCAGTCGTTCCGCCGTTGTGCAAATTGATCACGGACGACGCGGCCGGGGTCGCGGTGTTGTGAACACCGGTCACGATGACGCGATCGGAGCTGAACCCCACAGTCGTGCTGGCTTGCCCGGCCGCGCCATTGCCACCGGCGCCACTGCTGGCCGCCGCGCCGCTGCTGCTGCCACCCGCCACGGGACCCGCGTCTTCACCCGATCCGGAGCTTCCGCTGACGCTGACGCCGCCGCTTCCCGACGAGCCCGTTGCGCCCGGCATGGCGGACGAGCCGCCGCTGCTGCTGCCGCTGCTGGCACTGCCCCCGGCGCCCGACGATACGCCCGTCGACGTCGAACCGCCTGTGGTCGTGCCGGCGCCATTGCCACCAGGCGCCGCGCCGTTCCCGTTGGCGCTCGAAGACGAAGACGACGATCCCGAGTTATTTGCCGCGGTTCCGCTTCCCGGTGCGGGGTTGCTTCCCGAGGGACCGGTGGGGGTCGCCGCGCTGCTGCAGCCCCAGATGCCGGCGCCGGCGATGCCCACCAAAAGGGCGCCCTTGGCCGATCTTGCCCACCCGATGTGCGTCTTCATTTAGCTCTCCGTGGATGTATCGAAGCGATTCCGCTCACAGCTTCGCATTGTGAACGACCGAAGCAACGTCTCTTCCCGACGACTTGTAGCGCCGTCAGGGCGACCGGCAAAACAGCGCCGACGTCCCTGGTGGACCGCGTGGCGCGACGGCCCCGAGCCCTAACGAGTCTCCGCATGTCTACAATGCATGTGATTCGATGAAGCACCGTTCGTCAGGAGCCCCCCGAATGCGTGGGACTTCATCCGACAATTGGCCGCTGTCTATGCAATCTTACCGTGCCCCCACCTCGAAGCGGCGACGGGCAGGGCAGGACCGTCCGTTTTGACGGGCGACCCGCGGCTATAGGGCGCAAGGCTTGGGTCTTGCTCCATTTCGCGGGACACGATCCGCGTCGCGCGTTCGAGCCGTCGCTTTACAGTCGCCAGCGAAATTCCGAGCGCGTCGCTGATCTCTTCGAGTTTCAGCTGCTCGACATGGCGAAGGACGAACGCCACCCGCTCCTGCACTCTCAGGCGGTCGAGAATGGCGTAAAGACGCTTGATCGCTTCGCGCGACTCCGCGTCGAGCTCCGCGACCGCCGGCTCCGGGTACTGGTCGATGCCCGACACGAGAAAGAGTCGGCGAGCGCGCCGGCTCCGAAGTTCCCACTTGAGCACACGGACGGCGACGGAAAAAACGAAACTCTTTAGCGCGCGCGGATTTCGAAGATCGTGCACTTTCGTGAACACCTGAAGAAACACCTCTTGCGTCAGATCTTCGGCTTCGCACGTCACACCGAGCGCGCGGTGAAGAAAGCGAAAGATCATCCGTCCGTGTTTCTTGTACACGGCCGCGGCGGCCCACGGCTCGCCTGCGATCAGACCCTCCGCAAGCGCCTCGTCCCCCAATTGGGCTTTTTCTCCCGGCGGCGCGATGCGCAGCGGAGGTCGAGCGAATGCAGACATTGAAGAGCCGCCAGAAGAGCAGTGATGCCGTCGCGGGCATTCGGCTCAAGCGCGCCTTCCCGCATGCCGATCCGTCGCAAGGCGCGGTTGATGCAGCCGTCGCTCGTCGGACTGAACAAGCGAGGGACCATGGATACCAACTCCACGACTCGGACCATTGGCTGGGTCGCGCTCGTACTCGTGATCGTCGGCGCGCTCAACTGGCTGCTCATCGGCGTATTCCAGTTTGATCTTGTCGCAGCGCTATTCGGAGCGCTCACTCCCCTGACCCGGGCCGTTTACATTCTGGTGGGCATCGCGGGGCTCTATCTCGCCTTCTTCTCGCGATGGTTCGTGCGCACATCGGAACCGCGGCTGACGCATCCCCGGCACGTTCCGGGCTGAGCCGAGTCATTCACAGCACACGGTCGTAGGCCCCGCCGCGGTGACCGCGCCGGTGGCGGTCGAGGGGGTCGCGACCGAGCAGGTGCCTGGAGTCACCGTGAAGTTGGCTTGCGCGAAGCCAGGATTGTTGGCGGCCATCGAGTACGCCGTACAGGAGTTGCCGAGTGTGTACGTGACCACCGGCGACCCGACACACCCGGCGGTCGTGTCTCCCCAGATCGCAATGGTGGCGTTGCAGCTTCCGCCCGTGGGGCCGGCGCACGTGCACGGGGAGCAGGCGCGCGAGTCGGTCTCGGAACTGAAGAGTAGTGTCTTTTTGGCATACCCGGCGGGGCACGCCACATCTCCGCTCTGATGAACGCACGGGGTCGGACCGAACGGCGTCGGCCCCGCCGGCACGCACTGCTCGCCTGCGGCGCTGCACCCACCGGGGATGTCGGGCGAGCCGGTCCAAGAACAAACGCGCGCGGCCGTCGTCCAGCTCGGCGACGAGCCGGCCGTCTTCACGACCTGGGGAACGCAGCTCCCCCCCGAGGGAGTGGGGGCACTTCCGGAGACCTCGAACGAACCGTCCTCGCCACAGGTGGTAGTGGGCGGGACCGTCGTGCACGCGCCGGTGCCGGACGTGGTCGCCGACAGCGTGACCGTTCTGCACGAGGCGACCCCGCATACTTGGTCTGAGTGGAACATGCCGATGACCGAACAGGATTGGCCCGACGCAGCGCATCGGCACATGCACGTGTCGGCGGTGCCGGTCGGGCCCGTATTTCCGTCTGTCGGCTGATAGCCGGTCGGACAGGCCGGCTCGGTCGAGCCGAACATGCCTGTCCAAAGCAAATCGGGGCCTGACCATCCGGCCGGCGGGATGGCGACGCATGCGTACCCCGCGGCGTCGCATACGGGCTCGGTGCAGCTCTCGGTCGCCGTCGGAACGCACGCAGCATCGACCGGAGCATCGCCGTTTGCGTCGTTCGTGGACGCCTCCACGGTCGCGTCGCCGGCGGCGTCTCCTTCGCTGGCCTCGGCGCCATCGCCACCTGTCGCGACGCCGTCGCTCTCGCCGTCAGCGGCCGTCGCGTCTTGCTCGGGCACGCTTGCGTCCCCGCCGTCCCCCGGCGCCGGGGTCGACGCATCCACGCTGGATCCGTCGTCTGCCACGCATGTCGCCCGCTGGGTACAGTCCGACGAGGACGACATCACGCCGCAGTCCTGGGCAGCGAGCGCGCAACAAATGGCCATGGCGGTCGCGCGCGGTGATCCGTTCGAACCGAACATCAAAACGTACCGCCCACGCTCGCCCCCGCACCACTCGAGCCGACGGCGGGCGCGATCCACGTAACGCTCGCTTTCTCGCCAGCCGGCTTCGGCCAGAACACCCAGGCCGCGACGGCGCCCGCCGCGAGCGCAGCGCCCACCGAGTAGAACACGATGTTGAGCACCGCGTCGCGGTTCTGCGCGTCGCGGCTGTCGCTCAGCGACTTGCACCTGGGATCGGCAGGATTGCCGGCGGCGCCGCACGCCCCATAGCCGAGCGCCTTGGCCGTGCTGTTCCCCTGATTCGCCTCATTTTGCGACTCGATCCCGAAATACGCGCCTAGCCCGGCGCCGACTGCGCCCGCGGAAACGAGCGACAGCGATGCAATCGTGCGCGCGTTCGAGACCGCGGCAGGCGCGGGCCGAGTCTCGGGAACACGCTCCGGGGCGACAGCGACGACCGGAGCGGGAGGCGGAGGCGATATTTCCGGGGGTCTTTCCGGCGACGGCGCCTCCAACGACGGAAACGCGACGCTGACCTCTCGGTTCTTCTCGCCCGCCCTCAGCACGATCTGGACGCCGGCTGACTGGCTGGGATTGTCGCGCTCAAACCGAATCTCGTGCGGCCCCGGGTCGAGCGCGATGGGCCTGCCGTCGGCGACCACGGTCAGCTGCTTGCCGTCTGCAATGACGTGGACCGCAGTCACTTCGTTGCCCTTGTCGTCCTTCACGACAAAAACGACGGTGGGGATCGACTCATCGATCTGACGAAGCCAATCGGTGCACTGGTCGTGAACGAGCTTGGGGCAAATGCTCCGCGAGCAAATGAGGAACTGTTCGCGCGCACCCGAGTACTTGCCTTCGTCGCGAAGGGATTGCCCCTGATCGGCGGCAGAGAGACACGCCTCTTTCTCGTCGGCCGCGACCGCCCGCCGTGACGGGCCCACGCCCGCGACCAGCACCAAAGCGACAGACGGCGTGAAGATATTCCAAGCGCGCATCGGGACGATGTCGAAGGCACGCTACCGCGGCGACCACTCGGACGCGAGAGCGCGCGTTTGTCTCAATTCACGCAGTTCGGCTTGAAGTGAATGTGGCCTTTTTCGTCGGTGGTGTAAGGCGGATTGCATTCGGCCGAAGGCGTTTGAGAGGGCAGCGGCGCGGCCTTGGGCGCCGAAAACGTGGACCGAGGGGATGCCGCGGTGGCGGCTTGGGCCTGCGAGGGGGAGGTGACGGCCGGCGGCAGCGGCGCGGCGGCGGGCAGCGGCCGCGGGGCGACCCGCATTGACCCCTCGGGGTGACCGAGAGCCAGGCCCGGCACAGGTGTGCCGGTGCTCGGCGGGTGCGCCGTCGGTGGCGCGACCGGCGATGCGGAAGCCACGGCGGCCCCCCCACTTGGCGATTCCGTCGTAGCCGTGGGCTGGGCAGCGATCGCCAGAATCTGCGAGGGCGCCTCGGGCGGGTTCGAGGCGACCGCGTTCGAACGCAGCGGACGAAGGGCCATGACCGTCGCGCCGATCGCGCACGCCGCGAGCGCCGCCGCCACGAGAATGCCCAGCGGCCTTCTTCGAAAGGCCTGCGGCGCATCGGTGTGTGCGACAGCGATGTTCGAGACCTGCGACGCCTGCGAAATGGGTCGGGACGAGGCCGGAGGCGGCAGCGGCGGGCTGCTCGGCGAGGGCGGAAGCTTCAGAGACGCGGGGAGCGGGGGCGGACGCGGAACGGGCGGCAGCGAGACCGCGCGTCCACCGTGCTGGACGGTCGAAGGCTCGTCGGGCCGGCGGCTGCCGCTCACGCCCTGCGGAGGCTCGGGCCACGAGCTCGAGACGCCGCTCGGGGACGAGCCGATGACGCTGCGCTCGATTTCTTCGATGCGATTCGCGCGCTCGCGCAGCTCGTCGGCCGCGACGAGCTCGACCCACTCACCCACTTCGGTGGGAGGCTCGACGCCGACGACGGCCTCGACGTCGATCGCCATCTCGCGGGCGGTGGTGTACCGCTTGGACGGATCGCGATCGAGACCCTTCATCACGACGTGATCGAACGCGCTCGGGAGCCCCTCTACGAGCTTGCTCGGGGGCACGACTTCGCTGTCGAGAACGAGAGCGAGAAGCTTCGCTTCGTTGTCCGCCCGAAACAGACGCCGTCCGGTGAGCATCTCCCAGAACACGACGGCCGCGGCGTACACGTCGGTTCTCCGTGTGACGACGCCGGTCGTAATTTGCTCGGGCGCCATGTACGCGAGCTTGCCTTTGAGCTGACCCTCTCGCGTCGTTTGCACGCGGCCGGCCGCCTTCGCCACGCCGAAATCCAACACCCGCGCGATGCCGTCGGTGCCGACCAGAACGTTTTGTGGCGACACGTCGCGATGAACGATTTCGAGCTTCTCGCCGGCCTCGCTCTTCGCCTCGTGCGCCGCGTGCAGCCCCCTCAGCGTCCCCGCCGTGATGGCCGCCGCAATGCGTGTCGGCATCCGCTCGCCTTTTTGCGTCAGTGTGCGCAGAAGGCGCGACAGCGACGAGCCGCGGACGTACTCCATCACGAGCAGAAGCTCGTCGCCCTGCGAGACGATATCGAGCGTGGGCACCACGTTCGGATGAGCGATTCGCGCCGCAAGCCGGGCTTCGTCGAGGAACATCCCGACGAAGTCCGGGTCCTTCGCGTACTGCGGATGCAGGCGTTTTATGGCGACCGAACGTGCAAATCCGGCTGCGCCCTGCAGGCGCCCAAAGTGCACTGTCGCCATGCCACCGGAAGCGATTTCCCCGTACAGAAGATATCGACCGACAGTCGGCGGCCAGCCCGTCTGTGGAGCGACCGTCATCGTGTCCGAGTAAATGTAGCCGAGAGAGGAGTCGGCGCCAATCCAACTATGAAACCTGACGTTGCATCCGCGCAGGGACTCGGCGGCCCCGGTTCCGTGTGTGTTCGGATCCGTATGTGGTTTGCGTCCACATCCGCTCGTACCAGATTTTTTCGCTCACGCGGGCAGGAACGGCCGTAAGGAGCGCGCTCGCTGAGAAAAGGGGCGCGAGTCGGGATTGGTTCAGAAGTGTAGGATAGCGCCGGCCATAGCCGAGGACGGACGCGGCGACGCGAGCGCGGGCTGGCCTTTGCTCACGCCACCAAAAAGCAAGTCCACGCCCCAGGCGAGAGCGAGTCCGGCCACTGTCCCTACGACGTCCCACGCGAAATCCCTCCACGAAGGGTCACCGCCGAAAATTCCCGTGGCGTCGACCAGCTCTTTGCCGGCGCCCGCCGCGAGCGCCACCCCGCCCCCGATCGCAAGAGCCTTCCAGCGCGCGTCCACGACCCACCCGGCGCTCACAGCGTACGTCACCGCCGCGATACCGGCCTCTGCGTCAAAGTGCAGCCCCTTGTCCCGCGCAAACCATGGATTGCTGTCCGCAAGCGCGGTCTCGGACGACGCCGAGAGGCCGAATGCCAAGACAAGCGCTGCAGCCGGGCGTCGAATCATCTAGCGGGTATCGATACCACCGTTGGAAAAGAAAGGCCCCGGAGACTCTTGATCTCCGAGGCCTATCGACTTCGTTGGTCGACTACGCGACCCGGGACTGGCAGAGCCTCAAGGGCTCCGGCGAAATCAGAAGTCGCCGCCGCCGTGACCGTGGCCCGCGTGGCCACCGGCGCCGCCGTTCTTCTCTTCCTTCGGGCGCTCGGCGACGAGGCACTCGGTCGTCAGCATGAGTCCCGCGACGCTCGCCGCATTCTGAAGTGCGGTGCGGACGACCTTCACCGGGTCGATGACGCCCATCTGAAGGAGATTGCCGTAGGTATCGGTGGCCGCGTTGTACCCGTAGTCGTCCTTGCCCTCGCGGACCTTGTTGACGACGATCGAGCCTTCGAGTCCCGCGTTCTGCGAGATCAGCCGGAGGGGCTCTTCGAGCGCGCGACGAATGATCTGCACACCGAAGCGCTGGTCCTCGTCCACCTTGAGGCCGTCGAGCGCTGCCTGACCGCGCAGCAGGGCTACGCCGCCGCCGGCGACCACTCCTTCTTCGACCGCCGCGCGCGTTGCGTGAAGGGCGTCTTCGACGCGCGCCTTCTTCTCCTTCATCTCGGTCTCGGTCGCCGCGCCGACCTTCACTACCGCGACGCCTCCGACGAGCTTCGCGAGGCGCTCTTGGAGCTTCTCGCGATCGTAGTCGCTGGTCGTGACTTCGATCTGCTTGCGAATCTCTTCGATTCGCCCCTTGATCTTCGTCTTGTCGCCCGCGCCGTCGACGATCGTCGTGTTGTCCTTGTCGAGCGTGAGACGCTTGGCGCGACCGAGGTCGCTAATCGTGACGTTCTCGAGCTTCAGCCCGAGCTCCTCGGCGATCACCTGACCGCCCGTGAGCACGGCGATGTCTTTGAGCATCTCCTTGCGGCGATCACCGAAGCCCGGCGCCTTGGCGGCTGCGCAGTGCAGCGTACCGCGGAGCTTGTTGACGACGAGCGTCGCAAGCGCCTCGCCCTCGATGTCCTCGGCGATGATGAGCAGCGGCTTCTGGCTGCGCGCGATCGCCTCGAGCACCGGGAGAAGATCCTTCATGTTCGAGATCTTCTTCTCGCTGACGAGGATGTACGCGTCCTCGAGCACGACCTCCATGCGCTCGGGATCGGTCACGAAGTACGGGCTGAGGTAGCCGCGGTCGAACTGCATTCCTTCGACGACGTCCAGGGTGGTCTCCGCCGTCTTGCTCTCTTCGACGGTGATGACCCCTTCCTTGCCGACCTTCTGCATCGCCTCGGCGAGCTTCTTGCCGATTTCCTTGTCGCCGTTGGCGCTGATCGTCCCGACGTTCTCGATCTCTTTCGGGTCCTTCGTCTGCTTCGCGAGCTTCTTCAGCGACTCGATGACGGTTTCGACCGCCTTGTCGATTCCGCGCTTGATCTCCATCGGGTTGTGGCCCGCGGCGACGAGCTTGCTGCCCTCGCGATAGATGGCCTGGGCGAGCACGGTGGCGGTCGTCGTACCGTCGCCCGCGACGTCACTGGTCTTCGAGGCAACTTCGCGCACCATCTGGGCGCCCATGTTCTCGAAGCGGTTCTCGAGCTCGATCTCTTTGGCGACCGTCACGCCGTCCTTGGTCACCGTCGGCGAGCCGAAGCTCTTTTCGATGACCACGTTGCGACCCTTGGGGCCGAGCGTCACCTTGACGGCGTCCGCCAGCGCGTTGACGCCGGCGAGAATCAGGTTGCGCGCATTTTCCGTGTAAACGATTTCCTTTGCAGCCATGGCTGGATCTACCTCTCTCTAAAGCTTTGGTGACGGCTGACTACTTTTCGAGGACGCCCAAGATGTCGTCTTCGCGGAGGATGAGCCGATCTTCCCCCTCGACCTTCACTTCGGTCCCGCTGTACTTGCCGAACAAAACCCGGTCACCGACCTTGACGTCGAGCTTCCGAACGGTTCCGTCCTCGAGGATCTTGCCGTTGCCGACAGCGACGACTTCGCCCTCGATCGGCTTCTCTTTCGCGGTGTCGGGGATGATGATCCCGCCTTTGGTCTTCTCGTCTTCCTTGACGCGCTTAAGGAGAATGCGGTCGTGAAGCGGACGGATGTTGGCCATGTACGTCTCCCTTGAGGTGAGAAACCCGTTTGCTGGTTCGAGCCCCCATGGGGCTCGCCCGATTGTCGATTGCTGGCACTCGAGACTGGTGAGTGCCAACGGTTGGCGCGCAAGGTAATCCCGAGACGACCGACGTCAAGGGGGGCGTGCTCAATGACACAAGTGCGCGAAACTCCCTCGGTTGGGGTCGCCGCAAAAGCGTGGATCGCCGAGGTGTGCGCCTCGGGCGTCGCCTGCCAGCGCACCTTTCCCCAAGCCCCGCGGCCGCGCTGGCCGCGAATTTGCGAGGGTCCGTAGGACTCATTAACGAAAAGTAGTGGGCCTAACAATGGGTAGGTGACGGACGCGTCCACGGGTCTGTGGACGCCCTTAAAAAATGAGGAGACAAGCGGAGATGATGGCGATAGTGGCAGCCCAGTCGGTCTCCAACTTCTTCGACGAAGTGGTGGAGGATGCCATCCGCGCGCGTCGCGTGGATGCCACTGGTGGCGCGACACGGTACCTCGTGGGTCTGCTCGTGGACTACGCGCATCCCGATGGCAGAGCTGGCGAGGCACTCGAGCGTCCGCTCACGCTCTTGCTCGATGAAGCGCTGCACGTGTCGGATCGGGCCGAGCGCTTCGAACGATTGCGAACCCTCGGAGACGGCGTCCTCTACGGATGCGGATTCTTCGGAGACCATTTCGAAGCGCGAGGCGTCGACCCGAAGTACCTGCATGGTCTGGGCACGAGGGCGTACGGCGCCGCAAGCTCGATGCTTCGAACAAGCCCCGACGACGGAGGGCCGGACCTCTTCGCGGAGCTCGCCCGCAATTTCGGACTCTTCGTCGAGGTTCTCACCGACGTGGCCGACACGACCATCACGATGGGAATGGAGAATTCCCGAGGGCTTCTCAAAGTCTACGAGCGATGGCTTCGAACCGGCAGCGAACGGCTGGCGAGCGCGCTCACCTCGCGCGGCGTCATGCCGACGCGCGGAACAAGGGGCTCGATTCAGTGACCGATCCGCGTCATCTCGCGGGCAACGGCGTCGAGCTGGTGCGGGAACGCGCGCTCGCCAAGCGCGTGCAGTGTGGGCTCGAGCGCGTCTACCGGTTGGACCGGGTGGCGGACGTGGGCGATTTCCTGCACGGCGCGGGGGCCGGCGAGCGCGAGACGCTTCTCGTGCGTGACGCGGGCGACGGCGACCTCGAGATGACGCTCCGGCTGCCTCAGCTCGAAGCGGACGCAAATCTGGACGCGCTCTGTCAGATCATCGAGGGAGTGAGCCACTTCGTCTACGTCGTCGAGCGCGCGCGCACGCTGCGCGAAACGACCCAGCTCGAGCTCGAGCTCCAGGCCGAGGTCGACAAGTGGGTGGTCCTGGGGGCGTCGATGCGGGCGTTCAACGCGCGTCGAAGCGCCGCCCTTCGCACCCAGCTCTACGAGCGCGTGGTCTTCGAGCACGACGGCGAATTGGGCGAGCGGTATCGCGTGGCCAACGACGCGGCAAACCGCTTCGTGCGCCGATTGGAGCGGCAATACGTGGATCGAGAGCGCTACAGCGAGCTTCGCGCAGAGCTGAGACGCTTCTTTCAGGTTGGGCAAGAGGAGAAGCTTCGCCTCGGTCGCGCGGCCTAGCGACGATCCTGACCATTTCTCCGAGCGCCCGGTCGAGGCTTGCGCCTAAGCTAGAAAGCCGTGCTCCTCGCCCGCGATGCCATCGACCGACTGGACATCCCGTTCGACACCCTCGGCGTGGATCGGTACGGGACATCGAAGGCGCACCTTCGAATCGCGCTGACGGCCGTTGGAGCGCTCTATCGCCACTACTTTTCCGTCGAGACGCGGGCAATCCACCACGTGCCCGCGCACGGCCGAGCGATGCTGGTCGGCAACCACTCCGGCGGAATCGCGATCGACGCCCTGATGGTCGTCGCCGCATGTCTGCTGGAGATGAACCCCCCTCGTCTCGCGCAGGGCATGGCGGAGAAGTTCATCTCGCGAATCCCTTTTCTCAGCGAATGGGCGATCCGCGGCGGACAGCTCCCCGGCCTTCCCGAGCACGCGGAGCGACTTCTCGAAGACGAACGGCTGCTGCTGGTCTTTCCCGAAGGGGCCCGCGGGACAGCGAAGCTCTTTCGAGAGCGCTACTCGCTCGTCGACTTCGGCAGCGGCTTCATGCGCCTTGCGCTCAAGACCAAAGCGCCGATCGTGCCGTTCGCCGTCCTCGGCGGCGGCGAAGCCTTCCCCACCGTCGTCAACGCCTACAAGCTCGGCCGTGCCCTGGGCCTGCCCTACCTTCCAATCGTCGCGTACGGCGTCCCCATCCCTCTTCCCGCGAAGATCGAGATCGAGTTCGCCGCCCCCATGCGCTTCGTAGGGACTGGAAACGAGGACGACGAAGTCGTTTTCGACCACGTTCGCGAAGTGAAAGAGACGATCGCGCGCATGCTGTCGACGGCGGAGCGAAAGCGTCGCGGCGAGAACGGCGGCTCGGCGTGAGGGTGCTCGTTGCGGGGGCTTCCGGCGCCATGGCTCGCCTGCTCGCCCAGCGGCTCGTTCGCGAAGGACACGGGGTCGTCGGCGTCGACCGGCGCCCGTGGAAGGACGCGCCCATCGAGTTTCATGAGGTGGACTTGAGAAAGCGAGCGGCCGAGGAGGTCTTTCGAAAGACGCGGCCCGAAGCCATCGTGCACATGGCGACGGTGACATCGGTCGCCGTGCCCGGCGAAGAGCGGCACCGCATCAATCTCGGCGGGACCCGCGCCGTCTTCGACTACGCGCGCGCATACGGGGCCGAGCACTGCGTCTTCGTCGGGCGCCACACCTTCTATGGCGCCGGGCCGGACTCCCCGCTGTTTCACACCGAGGACGAGCCCCCGATGGAGCTGAGCCGATTTCCCGAGCTGGCCGACCTCGTGGCGTCCGACCTCTATGCGGCGACCGCGCTGTGGCGCACGCCGCAGATGGCAACGACCGTCCTCCGCGTCTGCTACACGCTCGGGCCTTCCGGCGACGGCACGCTCGCTCGGTTTTTGCGCGGCAAGCGCGTGCCGATAAGCCTCGGCTTCGACCCGCTCTTTCAGTTCATGCACGAGGACGACGTCGTCACCGCGCTGATGGCCACGCTCGACAAGCGACCGCGCGGCGTTTTCAACGTCGCGGGCCCGCAGCCCCTCCCGCTGTCATGTGTCGTGCGCGAAGCGGGGCGCATTCCGGTTCATCTCCCCGAGATCGTCATTGCAGGCTTGCTCGGACGATTCGGACTGCCGAAGCTCCCGACCGGAGCGCTATCGCACGTGAAGTACCCGGTCGTGGTCGACGCCAGAGCCTTCCGCGAAGCGACGGGCTTCACCCACGCCTTCGACGAACTCGGGACGATACGGACCTTCCGCGAGGCCTTTCCTTCGAGTTGACTCGGCAACATTCGAGAGCGTCAAAGCCCCATCAGCTTGGCGAGGTAGTAGCGCATCGTTTCCGTCGTCCCTCCCCCGATGCGAAACAGCCGCTGGTCTCGCCACGCCCGGGCGATGGGAAACTCCTCGATGTACCCCCACCCGCCGTGAATCTGCAGACACTGGTCGGCGACCTCGGTCATGGCGTCGCCGACGAACACCTTCGCGAGGCTAATGAGCTTGACCGTGTCGAGCGACACCTCGCCTCGCTTGACGTACTTGTCTTCGTTGTATCCGTCGGCCCCTCGGTACGAGATCGACCTGGCCGCCTCGAGCTTGGCGGTCAAGTCGACTATTTTGTGCTGCCAGTACTCTCGCTTGATGATGGGCTTGCCGAACGCAGAGCGATCGCGCCCGTATCGAATCGCGTCCTCGAGCATGCGATCGCCGCTCGCGACGGCGCTCGTGCAGGCGATGATCCGTTCGCTTTGGAAATTCTGCATGAGGTACATGAACCCCATGTTCTCTTCTCCCAGCCTGTATCGCTTGGGAACGCGCATCTGATCGAAGTGGAGCTCGGCGGTATCGCTCGAGTGATTTCCGATCTTCTTCAGTTTTCTCGCAACGACAAAGCCCTTGGTCTCGGTCGGCACGAGAAAGAAGCTGCAGCCATGGGCACCTGCGCCCGGATCGGTCTTCGCGAGGAGCGTGACGAAGTCGGCCCGAGTGCCGTTCGTGATGAATGTCTTCGAGCCTTCGATCACGTAGTCGTCGCCGTCCCTCTTGGCCACCGTCTCGATCGCCGCGACATCGCTGCCGGCGTTCGGCTCGCTCACCGCGAGCGCGGCGATCTTCTCACCGCGGATCGCGGGCGTGAGAAACTCCGCTTTCTGATCGCGAGTGCCGAGATCGTTGATGACGGGAGTGGCCATGTCGGACTGAACGAGCAGGCCCATCGACAAGCCCGCCATCCGACATCTCGGCAGCTCCTCGCTCTTCGCGACGCTAAACCAGTAGTCGCCTCCCGCACCCCCCACCTCCTCTGGGTAGTGAGCGCCAAAAATCCCGAGCTCGCCGGCTCGCTTGAATACCCAATTGGGAAAGAGCTCGTCGCGCTCCCACTCAATTGCGTTGGGTGCGAGCTCGCGCTCGCAAAACTGGCGCACAGTGCTCCGGAAGTGCTGGTGCTCTTCCGTAAATGGGCTCGGCATGGAACTAGGCCTTACCCCAAGCATTGCTCGAAGCAAGCAACGTCACCTGCCCCCGCCGATCTCCCCCAGTGTGCGCCAGCGATTGCGCCCCCCCCGCCAAAGCACTTCTACCGAGACGACCCTCCGTCAGCCCCGCGCCTTCTTCGCCCCCTTCTTTGCCTTCTTCGCCGTCTTTTTCGCCGCCTTCTTTGCAGTCTTCTTAGCCGCCTTCTTGGCGCCTTTTTTCGCAGCCATCCTCCACTTTCCTTTCTTCGCTTCGGCGGCCTTATCCGCTTTGCGCTTCGGTTTCTTCTTCTCGATCGAGCCCGCGTGCACCTTTGCCGACGCGCGCTCCGACCCTTTGGGTGAATGCGATCCCAGACCGTTGCTCGTGGCCGAGGCTGAGCGCGACTCGCCCCTGCGAGGCCGCGGAACCGCCTCGCGCTGGGCAGCTCGCCGGAGGAGAACGCTCTTGACCTTCTCGTCGAGCCGCTCGAAGTCGAACGGCTTGTCGATGTACTCGTCGGCTCCGAAAAGGGGGCTGGTCGCCTCGTTCAAGTTCTCGCCGATGCCCGTGAGCATCAGCACGCCGGTGTGAGCGAGCCCGGCATCCTGGCGGATTTTGCGGCACACCTCCCAGCCGCTCATCCCGGGCATCATCACATCGAGGACGACGAGATCGGGTAGCCGCTCGCGAGCGAGCTTCCACGCTTCGTCCCCGTCGGACGCTTCGATCACTTCCAACTTCGGCTGTTCGACTGATCGCAGATGACTCGCGACGAGCTCCAGCATCGTCGGCTCGTCATCGGCGACCAGCACCACTGCAGGCGCTGCGTGCGCATTCACGATCGTGATGATCGAAGAACTCGTGTGCTTTGGTCAAGTTCTGTTTCTCGTCGATCAGCCGTCGACGAACTTCGTGGGCACCCGCGCCGTCGATTCCACGAGCTCTTTATTGGCCGTGACGTACTTCACGATCGTCGGAATGTGGCCCTTTGTGACCTTCAGTTTGTTCTGCATCATCCCCTTGGTGGGATCGAGCTCCTTGCGGATCACTTCCTTCCATCGCGCGTGGCTCGCGACGATGACGAACGGGGCAGCGTCAGCCTCCTGACGCGACACGAGCCGCCAGCCCCTACACTGGCCCTTGTCGAGGTCGAGCCACATCGCGATGTCCTCGGCAATCCCGATCGCAGGCTCGGCGGTCACGACCATGGCGACCGCGCCGTGGGTCCAATCCTTCGCGGCCGCGCGGTACCCCGGGTTGGCGTTGATGGCCTCCGCGAACGCGGCGCACCACTCGGGTGAGGCAAAGGCGATAGGGGCAGAACTGGATGTCATCGGGCCATCCTAGTGCAGGATGGGCACGTCTTGTCCTCTGGAGCGTGTGAGCCTCAGCGCGCGCTCGTGTCTCACCGCCTTCGCCGCCGGGCGCGAGAAGAGCACCTTCACGCGAGGCGGCCGCATCCGCGCCGGCGCGGAAGGTCCCGTTTGCATCATGCCGTTGCGGCGCGCGGTGTGACCGGAGGCTACGCGCTGCGTCAGCCCAAGCCCATCACCAGGAGTTCCATCTTCCCGGACCTTGCCCTCCGTCCCATCCTATAATCCCGCCGTGACGCCCGCTTCCCCGCGACCGCCCGCGCCCGAGGAGAATCCTTCTCCGGATGCCGTCAGCGATTCGCCCCGCGACCGCGAAAGCCTCACCGACGTGAACGGGACGGTGGCGCGCTTCGAGATGACGTATTCACCGCCGAGCGCGGCGCGTACGAAATTCGGGCCGCCGCTGCGAACGCGCGTGCCCTCGGCGCTCTACCTGCTCGGCGCGGCGGCCCTCGGCGCCGCGGTGCTCTACGCGTATACGGCCGCGCCATCGAGCTCGCGCCTGTTCGTCTGGGCCGTCGAAGGCGACCGCGACCGCCCCGTATCGTCGAGCGTCCTCGCGGTCCTCGTATTCGTGAGCGCCATCGCCACGGTCCTTCGCACCCACATGCGCGGCGTCCTCGTGAGCGAAGAGTGGCTCGAAGCGCGCTATCTGCTGCCCCTCGGCATTCCAAAAGCACGGCGCTGGGGCTGGACCCAGGTGCTCCGGGTCGTGGTGGACGATACGCGGATCGCCCTCGAGCTCTGGGACGGCACCTTCGAAAAGCTACCCGAAGTGGCCAGCGCACGAGAACTTGTGCAGCTGGTCTTGCGGCACGCGCAACGCCGTCGCATCGACGTCACGGTGCTCGCGCGCGCCACTCCTCACTGACCGCGTCCCGAAGCGAGGCGTCTGCGATGAGCTCGACCGCGGTCCGTGCCATCGCCTTGGCAGCGAGAACCGCCGTCCGCCCGGCGGAATCGGTCCCAGCAGCCTGCGCGAAGCGGTGCTCGTGACAAAGCGCCTCGCCCTCCTCGACGATGGCGAGCCACGGGTGGATCGAGGGGACAACATGGGACACGTCGCCCATGTCCGTGCTGCCCGCGCCGATCCGCGCGTCGTGTTCGCGGGCCACCCGTCCGAGCGCCCGCAAATGCGCCCCGAACCGGCGAGCGAGCGCCATGTTGTTGACCATGTCGCGGTAGCCGCGCCGCGTATTGATCTCGACGGTCACATCGCTAGCCATCGCCGCCGCACGGGCGCACCGCTCGACGATTGCGCGCACACGCTCGAGCTCGCGCTCGTCGAGCGCCCGCACGCTGAACTCGCACGCCGCGTGTTCCGGAACGATGTTGACGGCCTGACCGCCATCGGTCACAAAGCCATGCACACGTACGCCGTCGGCGAAATGCACACGCTGTCCGTCGATGAGCCGAAACGTGTCGAGGCACGCCGTGAGCGCGCTGTGTCCCGCCTGGGGCGCGAGGGCCGCGTGCGACGGCGTCCCCCGGAAATCGAAGGTCAACCAAACGGAAGCGAGGGCGCGGTGCGCAAGCAAATCGCGATCGAAGGGGTGAAACATCATGGCCGCATCCACGCCCCGGAAGGTCCCAGCCTTGACCATTTCGATCTTGCCACCCCCTCCCTCCTCGGCGGGCGTGCCGAGAAATACGACCTCGCCTCCCCTGCCTTCGGCGACCGCCGCGGCCGCGACGAACGCCCCGACGGCGCCCGCCGCGATGAGGTTGTGCCCGCACGCGTGACCCACCCCCGGAAGGGCGTCGTACTCCGCGACGATCGCCACGCACGGGCCTTTGCCGGCCCCGGCTCGAGCGCGTAGGGCGGTCGGCATGCCGGCGACGCCGCGTTCGACCACGTGACCGCGCGCAGCCAGAAAATCGGCGATCCAGCCGCTCGCCTTGAACTCTTCGAACCGGAGCTCGGGGTTCTCGTGGATCCGCCGGGCGAGGGCCAGGAGCTCGTCCGCGCAGTCGTCCACCGCGCGATCGATCGACGATTCGACTTCGATGGGGAGCGGCATTCCGAACCATCTAGCATCAAGCCTCCGCCGAGGTCCTTGGCGTGGGCGCCGTCGCCTCATACCCTCTCTGCGAATCCGATGAGATTGCTCCCCCGAGCCGCCTTGTTGATCGCGGTCTCTGCCGGATGCCCCGATCGGGGCCCGCCCCCGGCGCCCGCGGCCGCTTCGCCGGGCATGGAGGCGGCGACGCTCGAGTCGCCATACCGGTCGGCCGCTCCGGCCGCCGCGCCGCCACCCTTCGTAGCCGAACGGGTGACCGCCGAAGCGCGGGCGATGGGGACCCATCTTGCGTACGCGGCGTTCACGACCCCCGAGGTGGACGCGGCGCACGCGCGTTCCGCATTCGACGCCGCGACCGCCGAGATCAAGCGCCTCGAGAGGCTGATGACGACGTGGGATCCCGCGAGCGAGGTGTCGCGCGTGAACGCGGCCGCCGGAAAGGAGCCGATCCAGGTCGCGGACGAGACGTTCGACGTGATCCGGGAGTCGCTCCACGCGAGCCAAATGAGCGGAGGCGCATTCGACATCACGTTCGAAACGCTGCACGGACTTTGGAAGTTCGACCAAGACCTGGACCCACATCCTCCGGCCGCGGCCGACGTGCGCGAGCGCAAGAAATATCTCGGCTACGCGCACGTCAAGCTAGACGAGGCGAATCACACCGTGATGCTCGACGAAGCGCACGTGCGGATCGGACTCGGAGGCATCGCGAAGGGATACGCGGTCGATCGCGCCTCACGGGTGCTGCTCGACGCGGGGCTCGTCGCATTTTTCGTGCAGGCCGGAGGCGACCTTTATGCCCACGGCACCAAGCCCGACGGATCGCCGTGGCTCGCGGGCATTCGCGACCCTCGCGGAACCGAGGGGGACTACTTCGCGATGCTGGCGGTGCGCGATCACGCCTTCAGCACGGCGGGCGACTACGAGCGCGCGTACATCGTCGACGGCAAGCGATTCCACCACATCATCGACCCGCACACGGGCTATCCGGCCACAGCGTCACGGAGCGTGACGATCTGGGCGCCCACCGCATTTCTCGCCGACGAAATCGACGACGCGGTCTTCATCATGGGCCCCGAAAAAGGGCTCGCGCTCGTCGAGTCGCTCGACGACGTCGGGGCCGTGATCGTCGACGCGCACAACCGGGTTTGGACGAGCAAACGACTCGAAGGAAAAGTCGAGGGCGTGCATCCGCCGACCGATGCGCTCTGAATGCTTGGGGGTCTCAGGACGGGCTCTGCTCCAGAAAGTAGACGTCGACGAGATCGCGCTCTTCCTGGCGGCCCACCAAAGCAGTCAGCTTGTTTGCACTTCGAAGCTTCGCAGCGGACTCGCACCCTCCGCTCATCGCGCGACGAGCCTCCGGGCAGCCTCCTCGAGGTCCGCCGCGCACCGCACTTCGTACACGGAGGTGCACTTGGGCGCGTAGGCAGGCATCGCGCTGTCGCCTTGTCCCCACGTCCCGCGCGGCTCGGGGCATATCCAAATGAGGGCGCGCGAACGCTCGCGCACGCGATCGAGCACATCGGCCGCCGGATCGTGGAAATTGGTCCGGCCGTCGCCGAGGATGATCACCGTCGTGCGCCGGTCCAGCTCGCGCCCGAATCGCGCCTCGAAGGTCCGCAGCGCGCGGCCGTAGTTCGAATTGTCCCCCGCGGACACGACGCCACCGGCCCACGCCCGCGCGATCGCGACGCGAACCGGCTCCCGACCGAAGAGTCGTGTAGTCTCTCCGAGATCGCTGACGAACACGAACGTTCTCGCGTGCTCGAAGAGGTCCTGCACGGCGTACGTGAACTCGAGCAAGAAGCAGGCGGCCGCGCGCACCGATTCGCTCACGTCGCACAGAAGAACGATCTTCGGACGGTCGCGGCGGCGCTCCTTTCGCTCGATGGAAAAGGGCACCCCGCCGGAGCCAAGGGCGCGCCGGAGCGTTCGACGGGGATCGATGCGACCGCGTCGCGCGCGCCGCCGAGCGCGTACCCGTGCCCCGCCGCGGAGCCTTTCGGCGAACCGCCGGACCGCGAGCCGGACCTGTTCGATCTCGGAGTCGGTCAGCGCCGCGAACGGCGTAGTCGCCAGCCGGCGTTCGGACCGCTCGCGATCGACGTCGGCGAGACGCGACTCGCAACTCCGGCGAACCGAGGCGCGAACCTCTCCATCGGCGCCGTCGAGCTCTTGCGCCAGCGCATCGGCGAGCTCCGCACCCCGGGCGCCGATCGCGTCCACCAGGCGTGAACGAAGCAGCGCGAGGGCGCGGCGAGCGGCGCCGGAGCCGACCTTGGCCATGAGCCGGTGAGTGTAGAAGCCCAGCTGCGGCCCGCTGGCCGCGTCCAGACGACGCAGGAGGCCCCCCAGCGCGAGCGCGCGATCGAGCTCCGCCCCGCGCTCGAGGAGCGTGCCCAGGGAGGCGAAATCAGCAGCGTCCGCTCCGAGATCCGCCATGAGCTCGCGCAGAGCGCTGACTTCACCGTCGTCGAAGCCGCGTGCCGAGAGCCGATCCCAGAGCGAACGCGCGCGCGCGCTCGCCGCGTCGACGTCGAAAAAGCGGCCAAACGCAGCCTCGAACCTCTCCCGATCGCCCGCTCTCTGGATGACCACCGCCCCCAGCGCGTCGCGGACGTCCGCGCCCCTCTCGATCCCCACCGCGCGCACCGCCCGGACAGCGTCGATGGCCTGCGCCGTCGAGATGTCGAACCCGTCGCGGCGGAGCGCCCAAAGCAGCTCGTCGAAGACACGAAGCAGGGCCTTCGAATCGGCCATGCTCCCTCGTTCTCAGGGGCCCGTTTCGGCCAGAAGGCCGCGAATGGTCGCCTCGAAGCGAGCATCGCCTGTCGGATCGTACCCGATGGACACGTCGCGCACGATGCCGCGCTTGTCGATGACCACCAGAGTCGGCAGGCTCGCGACTCCGTAGGAACGTGTCGTCTCCGCGTGCCTGTCGACCGCAACGGCGTACCGCATCGGCAGTCGCTGCGCGAACTGAGCCACTTCCTGCACTTCCTCGGTCGACATACCGAGCACGCTGAGCCCCTGCGCACCGTAGCGAGCCTGAAGCGCCCCGAGCTTCGGCGCGACGATCCGGCACGGTCCGCACCACGTGGCCCAAAAGTCGAGGACCACGACCCGCCCGCGGAGCGCGTCGATCGACGGAGGGAAGACGCCGCTGACCACTTCGAAGTCCCGCCACGTGGGCGCCGCCGTCCCGACCAGGTCCATCCGCATCATGTCGTCCTGAGACGGAAACGCAGCGAGCGTCACGCGCGCGCTTTGCTCGACCCCCGCCCGCACGAACGCGAGCTCCACCGTATCGCCGACCGCGGCGCTCGCGACCGCGTGCACGACATCGGCCCCGCGCGCAACAGTGGTGGCCGCCACACGCACGATTCGATCACCCTGCCGGATCCCTGCGAGGTCGGCCGGTGACCGGCGGACGACGTGGCCCACGCGCACTCCCGGACCGGGCGATTCCGAGTCCATCGCGACACCGAGCCACGGCCTGGCGTACGCGGCCTGCGCGCCCGCGTTGCGCGGGAAAACCGCGGCCGAAGCGAGCACCACGGCCGTCACGATTCCGGCGAGCGCAGCGCCCCCCAGTTGTGTCCTCATGCCCATGCTCACGGTGGATTAGCATGGGCCGCGGGGCTCCGGGCCACAAGCACTACGGCCGTGAAAGCCGCGGCGCGCCCCCGCCGAGGGCGAGGCGCGCGCCGCGAGAGATCGGTCTTACCCCGACCTACTCAAGTCTAAAGGCCATCCTCTCCGCAGGACGGCCAATTGCCCTCGCGATCCATCTCCTTGTGGAAAAGCGCGTCGAGCCAAGCCAAGCAAAGTGCAGCCAAGGTACGCAAGCCAAGCGAAGACCAGAGACAAGCCAAGCGAACTAAGGAAAGAGGCAAACGAGAAAAGCGGGAAAGTGCCTTGCGTAAAACAAAGAAAGCCATCGAAGCAAGAAAGCACGCAGGGCAAAGCTAAGGTCGAGCGACGCGCCAGGCGATAGGAAGGGGAAGGACAAACCAGGCGCTACGGCACCGGACCGCGGCCCCGGCGGTGACGTGCTCGAGACGGCGCCACCATGAGCAGCGTACGTGCCACCCCTCGAATCGGGCGCCGCAAAAGACCTAACTACTGAAAATAACAGCATTTTGATAGCAGGGCGTCGCCTCCCGGCGAGGCGAGGGGGGGCGCTACGGTCACGGTCGAGCCGGAAGGGTAAAAAGTTTGCGGGGTGTGAGCTGGTATGGGGCGAAGGGGTGGACCGGCTTGAGGCGTTGACAGATCGCTTGCCGCGAGTATGGTCGCCAGCCCCTGAGATCGCGGGGAGCGCCCATAGCTCAGCTGGATAGAGCACTGGTCTACGGAACCAGGTGTCGGAAGTTCGAATCTTCCTGGGCGCGCTCGAGGGCGACTGGGCCCTGACTGCAACAGGCAACGACCCGCGATGAGCGGCCGATAGAGGGGGTAGACAGACCGCCCGCGCGCGTCCGCCCTGCCGCGCGCCGCAGAAAGCCGGCCCATGATCGCCCCACGTCCACTCCGATTGGTCGCACCGTGCGCCGCGCTCGCGGTCGCCGGACCGTACGCGGCGCTCTCCGCTTGCAGCGGCCCAAACTTCGTCCTCATTTCCGAGCCGCAGGGCGGTGTCGACGCGGCCGACGTCGAATCCGACGTCGACAATGCGCCGATCGTCCTCCCAGAGCCGCCGGGGAATGGTGACGACGGTCGTCTCGGGCACGTCGGCCGGTGCGGTCGCCGTGGACGGCGTGAACGTCTATTGGAGCAATGACTCGGGAAATCCCGCGGTCGAGAAGGCTCCCTTGGCTGGGGGCCCGACGACGACTCTAGCGTCGGGACAAAGCCTGCCCTGGAGTCTCGCGGTCGACGCCACGAGCGCGTATTCGGTCAACTACGTGAGCGGTGGCACGGTAATGCAGGCACCGCTGACCGGCGCGGGCCCGGCAATCACTCTCGCCTCAGGACAGAACTTCCCCGTGACGATCGCAGTGGACTCGACGAGCGCCTACTGGACGACCCGCACCACGGTCATGAAGGTGACCCTGGACGGTGGCACCGAGGTCACGTTGGCATCGGGGCAGAGCGGGCCGGTGAAGGTCGTCGTGGATGCGACGAGCGTGTATTGGACGAACGCCGGCACCGTCGCGAACAATTACGCGGACGGATCGGTCGTCAAGTTGACGCCGAAATGATCCCTTCGGAAAGCGTGACGCGGGAGCCGCTCGTAGGCGTCGCAAGCGTGGCCACAAGCCCCTGCCCGACGATCCCGGCGGCGGTCGCTCGACAGGCTTACGGACGAACGCTAATTTCTCCTTCAAAGTGGCCCAGCTCCCATTCCGCAGAGCGCCCGGCGGAGAGCTCCGGCACCTCCGTCTGCCGGAGCCCATCGTCTTTCCCGAGGAGGCCGAAGTGCCAGAGGGCAAGCGTCCCCTCGTGCTCCGGACGTTCCTTTTTAGGATGCTCAGCTTCGCGCTCGGCCCCGCTCACAGCGTTGGCTCCGACCAATTCGTGTACTGGAACGCCCGCGACCCGCGACGAAGCCTGGCCCCCGACATATTCGTGAAGAAGAACGTGGCAGACACGCCCTTCGGTTCCTGGAAGACATGGGAACAAGGAGGCGCGCCCGATCTGGCGCTGGAGATTGTCAGCCCCAATGAGGGCGATGGCATGGCCTGGGAGGAGAAGCTCACCCGATACCATGAGCTCGGCGTGAAGGAGCTCGTTCGTTTCGATCCGGACGCGCCCGAGGGCAAGCGCCTTCGCGTATGGGATCGGATGCGCGAAGATCTGGTGGAGCGGCTCGTGGTCGGCGATCGCACGCCGTGCGACACGCTCGGCCTCATCTGGAGCGTGCTTCCGGTCGAAACGGAGCCCGTCGGGCTGCGTCTCGTCGACGGGGAGGGCGGAATGCTTGAGGTCCGCGAAGAGATCGAGGCGAAGGCGCGTGCGAAGGCCGAGGTGCGCGTTCAGGAGCTGGAGGCGGAGCTTGCGAGGCGTTTGTCGGAATGACGGGCTTCCTTTAGCCCGTGATGCTGAAGCGACGCTTTGCTAGGTGCCCGAGAAGGGCATCGCGGCCATGGCAGCCGCTAGGGGTCGTGACGCGCACGGCATTCCCGGGGCGGTGGTCGCCCGACAGGCTTGGGACGAAGGTCAGTTTTTCTTCAACGTGGGCCCGTTCCCGTTCCCGACAGCCGTCCGCAGAGAGCTCCGCCACCTCCGTCCGACCGGAGCCCATCGTCTTTTCCCGAGGAGGCCGAAGTCCCAGAGGGCAAGCGGCGCCTCGTGCTCCCGACATGCCTCTTTGATGCTCAGCTTCGCGCCCGGCCCCGCCCACAACGTAGGCGCTGGCCAGTTCGTGTACTGGATGCCCGCGACCCGCGACGGAGCCTGACTCCCGATCTATTCGTGAAGAAGAACGTGGCCGACGCCCCGTTCGGCTCCTGAAAGACGTGGGAACAAGGAGACGCGCCCGATCTAGCGCTCGAGATTGTCGGCCCCAACGACGGCGACGGCATCGCCTGAGAAGAGGAGCTCACGCGCTGCCATGAGCTCGGCGTCAAGGAGCTACTTCGTTTCGATCCGGACGCGCCCGAGGGCAAGCGCCTTCGCGTATGGAATCGGATGCGCGAAAAGCTGGTAGCGCGGCTCGTGGTCGGTGATCGCACCCCGTGGGACGCGCTCGGCCTTGTCTGGAGCGAGCTTCCGGTCGAAAGCTGCGGGTCATCGATGGGGGTGGTGCTGCAAGTTCTTTGAAGAAGCGGCTGATTCTCGCGCCGAAGCGGACGCCAATGCGCGCGCGGCCGCAGAGGCGCGTAGTCGGACGCTCGAGGCGGAGTTGGCACAGCGCGGATCGGAATGAGGCGCGCGACCGCGCCAACGGGCGCCCTTGAGCTCTTCAGACACGGAGGCGGTGAACACACAAATAGCAGCCTCGGACTCGTTGGCCGGCGGGCGACCGGGATCAGCAGGCGGCCTTGCGCAGCGACAAAAAGCAGCGAGGCGGCCTCTCGAGAGAGACCGCCTCGCCATCACGAAGCTCGGGAGCTCGGGAGCGAGCTCAACGGGCTAGCTGTGTCGTCAATGAACCTGCGCGTTCGGGTCGAGGCACGAGCCGAACACGTCGTCGTACCAGTCTGCGTACGCTCCGCCGATCGGCGCTCCGGGGAACGTGTAGACGGGGACTGGCGCCGCGGGGACTCCCGAGACCACCGATCCGAGCGCCGTCACCGTCGACGTGATCGCCGGGAGGCTGCTCAGCGGAATGCTGAACTCCGCCGTGGCGGTGCCAGCCGTATTGCCCACGGTGGGCGTGAAGGCTCCTGCACCCCAAGAGGCCGTGCCCGCGTTCCACGTGTACGCCACGGGTGCGGCCGAACCGTCCGTCGGCCACTGGAACGCGTAACGGATGCCGGCAGTTGGCGAGATGGGAGCTGACCCGAGAGCGGGAAGACCGGTCGATGCTGCTCCCGTCGCGCTGCCGTTCCCGATGTAGATGCCCACGTAGGTCGTGCCCGCCGTCGTGTAACCGCCGGAGAGGGCAAAATACAGGGTGGTCGCGTTGTAGGTGAAGTATCCCGTCCCTCCGGCGGTGGTGGTTACGGCTTCATTCGCGGTCCAGTCGGCGACCGAACCATCGACGGTAATGGTCGGAGGCGGGTACGGCGAGAAGGTCACCGGCAGCGTTGCCGCCGAGTTGTTGAAGGTGATGCCTGCCGACGTCAAGCAGCCTAGCGCCTGAATCGTCGTGCTCTGATTGAGCGGGATAGACGCGGAGGTCAGCGTGGGGTCGAAGCACGCAATGCTTCCCGCCACCGCGGTGCAGCTTGTGACCGCGGAGCCGTTCGTGGAGTAACAGATGGTCGGGTGCACGCCGCCAGTGACGTGCGTGGCACCGCCGGCGTTGAACGTCGCCGTGCTGCACTCGCCCATCGTGGCGCAATCGAAGTTGAGCGTCGCCGTCGTCGGGCACGCTGCAGGATCGGTCGGGTTGTCCGTGAGGATGATCGGGGCGACGCTCAGCGTGTACGTATTGGACGACACGGCCGATGCGAGAGCAGCCGAGCATGCGACCGCCTTGATGATGGTGTTGGTCTGATTGACGGGGATCGCCGCGGTGTAGGGGGTCGAGCCAGCCGGGCATGTGCCGGCTGAGCAAGTCGGCGTCGTTCCATCTGTCGTGTAGCAGATGGTTGTCCCCGCCGTGCTCGCGAGAGTCACGCTTTGGGTGTTGTAGTAGGCTCCGCCAATGGGAGTAGCGACCGGGGTCTGCGCCGTCAGCGCGAGGTTCGCGGTGTAGACCGCCGAAGGCGGCTGGAGCGACCCCACACTGCAGGCGATCGCCTTCAGCGTGTTTGTGGCGAAGAACGCGGCGTTGGTCATTAGGGGCGCTGTGGTGCTTGCGGTCGTGCCCGTGACCGTCGCCAGCGAGGTTCCGGTCCCCGTGCAGGGGCACGTCGGCGTCGAGCCGTCGGTCGTGTAGCAAATCGAGAGCGGAATCGAGGGGGCCCCGGGCGTGAAGAATGTCGACGCCGTCGAGAACTGGATCTGGTCGCCGATTGGCAGCGTGCTGCCGTTCACGAGGTTGACCGGCGTGGTAGGCGTAACATCGGATACCGTCGGAGCCGGGATTGCAAACGTGTACGTCTCGGTGGCCACGGGCGAGCCACCTGCGCCTGCAACGCAAAGAAGCGCGTTGAGCGTGGTGGTGCTCGCGGGGGTGCCCGCGACGTCGGTCTGAAGGTTCGTGATCCGGTAGGTCCCCGCGGGGGGGCTAAGTGTCGCCGTCGCGCTGGCACCAGTACCGCCGCCGCCGGTAAAGGAAACGGCCGGTACGGTCGTGTAGCCCGACCCGGCGGTGGTGACGAGAACCCCGATAACCGAACCGGTCGTCGCGAGTGCTGCGGTGGCGGTGGGCGCCGTGCCCGTGCAACCCGTAAAGCTGACGGCGGGCGCGCTCGTGTAGCCGGACCCTCCGCTCGTCAGCGTGATTCCGGTAATCACGCCGGCCTGACTCACGGTGGCCGTTGCGGTGGCGGTCGTCCCCGCAATGCCGCCCAAAATGGCTGCGGGGGGAGCGGCGATGGTCACCGTGGTGTTGGGCGCGCATACTGTGCCGCCCGCCGTGAGGGTGATCGATGCAACGCTAAACCCGATCGTCGGAGTGCCGGCAACCGCCTGAGTACCGGTCGCTGGAGCTGCGATGGTCGCCGTCGGCGCGCTGGTGTAACCCGAGCCGCCGGCCGTCAGGGTCAGCCCTGTGACGGTCGACGTACCGGGGACGGCGATGGCTTGGGTGACCGTGACACCCGTACCGCCGCAAGCGCCGGTCGCGGTGGTGCACGTGGGGGTCGTGCCGTCCAGCGTGTAGCAAATGTTGCCGGCGCTGGTGCTTTCGTTCGTGATGCTCGCGGCGATCGGGCTGTTGAAAGTCCCGCCCGCTGGCAAGATAGCCGGCACCGGCGGAAGACCTGGAGCCGTGAACGCGACCGAGGTCACCGCGGACGGAGCGAGACCGGCCCCCGTCGCCACCGTGGTCCCCGGGCAGCCGACGACGTTCCAAACATCGCCGACGTTTGCGTTGGGGCCGGGCACGGTATTGGCGGTCGTGAATGCGCCCCCCGTTCCGACGTTGGTGCCGTTGCCACAACCGGTTGCCACGCAGGTCGGCAAGTTGCCGGCCCCCTGGGTAATGCAGGCAAAGCCATACGAGGGCTGCGTGGCGTTGGAGGGCGGCGCGCCGGTACCGAGGGACTCCTCGATGAAGGTCCCCAAGGGCGCGCCGGCTTGCGCCGCAGTAAAGGCGTAGGAGGTGAGGGGAGCGCCGGCTCCCGCGGCCCGGCAAGTCCCAGGCGTGCCGCTGGTGTTGGCGCATCCCGGGAGGTCGAGGCCGGGCCGGTCGAGCTGCAAGGTGTACGTCGCGGTTGCAGCGGGTGACGCGTTCGCAACCAACGAGCAGTCGATGGCGGTCACGGTAGTGGCCGTCGCGCTAATCGCGACCGCGGTCGTCGGGGTCACGGCTGTGGCCCCGCCGCCGCACGTGCTGACGGTGGTCCCGCAGGTGGGCGCCTCGGCGGTCGTCGAGTAGCAGGCCCAAAGATCACTAGGCCCGGCCCCGGCGATGTTGATATTCAGCGTCCTGTCGTAGGTGCCGGTGCCCTCGGCAAGCGTCGTTGTCGTCGCATCGACGAAGGTGGGGGCGCCGAGGACGACCTGGTACGGGAAGCTCACCACGGCGGACGGGGCATACCCCGGCTTGCAGGCCACGCCCTCGTAGGTGATATTCTGCGTTACGGGGAGTGGTCCCGGATTGATGGCGACCGAGGCGTTATTGACGAGGAGCGTTCCGGTCGTGCATCCGAGGGCCGGCGCGGTGCCAGTCGAGTAGCCGCTGTAGCGCAGCGAGGCCCCTGTCGTCGTGCTCGCCAAGGTGGGCATATACCCTCCGGCGATCCACGGGAGAGGCGACGCGGCCGTTCCTTGCATCGTGGGCGCAGCCGCCTGCAGCTTGTAGGTTTGTGGAAGCGGCGTCGTCGTTGCGTTCCCCGGCGAACAGGCGATTGCGCTGACGGTGACATTGCCATTCGCGTCGGTGACGCCACCGTTGATCGTGACAGATCCGGGGGCACCCAGGCCCGCGCCTGCATTGTACGTCTGCGAACTGCCTGCGCAGGTCGCCGACGTCGCCGTGACCGTGCAGGTTGGAGTCGGCGCGGTTGTCCCCTGCCCGAGCGTGAAGCAGATCGTGGCGGCGGGGTTACCGGACTCCGTGAGAGAGACCAGGAAGTCGTTGTTGCCCGTGGTCGCCGTCGGGTTGAACGCAGGCGGGACGAGCACACCCCCATCGGGGGCAATGGTGCTGTAGGTCGCGAGCGTGGGGTTGGAATCGGTGCACACCCCAGGGTAGTAGGCGATAGCGCGAATCGATTCGCTCCCACTGATCTCGATCGGCCCGGCGTATGCCGTGCTCGCATGGGTCGGCACGGTACCGTTGGTCGTGTAGTAGACGAAGGCGTTGCCGGCCGGGAAGTTGGCGGGGAAACCTGCGGGCGGGTCGATCGTAACGGTGGATCCGAGCGTGACCGTACCGCCGTCCGGCACGAAGGTCGGCGGCCCGCATTGCGGAGCGGACGCCTCGGGCTGCGGCGAGCCGGAGTCGGGAACCAGCACGGTGTACGTCGCCGTGGCGGGCGCCGAGTCCGCGCACGCGCCCATCGCATAGGCGATCGCGTGGATCGTCTCGCTCGCGTTGACCGCGATCGTGCCGCCCGACGTCACCACGGTGCTGCCGTGCGTCGGGAGGGTCCCATCCGTCGTGTAATAAATGAACCCGTTCGCCGGCAGGCCAGTCGCGGTGACCGTCACGGTCGCTCCGGCCGCGAGGGTTGCGCCCGTCGCCGGCGCAAACGTCGGCGTCGTGCACTGACCGAGTACGGTTTGATCGGCTTGAGCGTCGGGCACCGTCGTGCCTGTATCGCTGCCGGCATCTGCGGTGCTGGTTGTACCGCCACCGCCGCCGCTGCTACTGCTGCAGCCGACCGCAGTTATGCCGCACGCAAGCGCGGCAACGATCGACAGCGATGCAATCGCCGGCGAGGTCGTCCTCCCACTACCCCCAAGTCTGAGCGTCATCTCACGTACTCCTTTTTTTTAGGTTCACGGTCTCACTCCCGTAGGCGCAGCGAGCCGGCCTACTTCCAAGCCCACAGATGGCGATTGCGCCACGATCTCAGATTGCTGGCCCGTGTCAAGCCCCAGAGTGTTTCAGCGCTTAAACCCGGATGCCGCTTTTACGACTGTCCGCCTGATTGTCTAAAGCCCTAGGGCCAACTTCCCACGTTCACGCATGCTCACGGCTTATGTTCACGGCACTCACAGAGCCCCACGCGAATTGGAATTTCCGCGTTCGCGACTCCCCAACGGCTCCCTAGCGCCGCGTATGCACCAGGTTTGCCAATGCCGCGCACATGCGCGGGGAACCGCCGGGATACTGCGAACGGCAGCCATAGTCGCATCGTTTTTCCAAAATAACAATGTTACTGCTCGCTTCAGGGGGAGAGCGGCATACATGACATCGGAGACATGGGGGCTTCGCGGCGGCTTTGGCGCACACACCCCTTCTCATCTTTTGTCATTCTCCTCATTTTTTGAGCTTTTGAGCCGACCCGCTCGCGCAACACGTGCGCACGCGCGGACTTTGCCGCGCCGCGGCTTTGGGGATTGGGTGTCGCCGCGTGGTGTGGCATTTGGCTACGGCCCTATGATCGCCCGGGATGATTGACGATGATCGTTGGATGGCGATCGCGATCGAAGAGGCGGACCACGCGGCGGCCAAGGGCGAGGTTCCGGTCGGAGCGGTTCTCGTGGACGCGCACAACCGAGAAGTTGGCCGCGGGCACAATGGGCGCGAGAATCTGGCAGACCCAACCGCTCATGCCGAAATGGTCGCTGTCCGCGAGGCGGCGGCGCGAACGCTCGGCTGGAGACTGGAAGGCGTGACGGCGTACGTGACGCTCGAACCTTGCGCGATGTGCGCCGGAGCCCTGGTGCACGCGCGCGTCGCGCGCGTCGTATACGGATGCGCGGATCCGAAGGGGGGCGCGATCGATACGATGTTCGGGATCGGACGCGATCCGCGGCTGAACCATCGGTTCGAAGTGGTCGCGGGCGTTCGCGGCGAAGAGTGCGCGCTGCGCCTGCGGCGGTTTTTCGCGGCGCTCCGGGGGTAGCCCTACTTCGCGTCTACGGGTCGTCGAAGGGGTCCGGGATTTCGGAGTCGGAGCCGCTTATGGATGTGCGAACATGCACCGCGGCTCGGGGCGCAGGACGGGCACCGCCGTGCCAGAAGAGAATTTGCTCTTGCTCGCCTTCCGAGAGTTCCGCGTCGGTGATGAGGCCGCGCTTGCGTTCGATCTCCATCAACGCATGGAGGTTCCGAAGCCATCCTTCCGACGGCTGCTCGCCCTCGCGCATGGCGGAGTACCGGAGCGGGGCGGGCAAGAGCGACGCGAGAAATAGGCTCTCGGCCAGGTTGAGCTCGGCGGGCGTGCGGCCGAAATAGTAGTCGGCCGCGGCGGTGATTCCGTAGACGGCCGGACCGAACTCGATGACGTTCAGGTAAAGCTCCATGATTTCGTCTTTCGTGAACGTCTGCTCCAAGTAGTCGGTGAGCACGACTTCCTCGAGCTTGCGCGAGAGGGTCTTGTCGCGAGAAAGAAAGAGGTTCTTCGCGAGCTGCATCGTGATGGTGCTGGCGCCGCGGACGAACCGGCGAGCCTTGAGGTTGGCCACGATCGATGAGCGGATGGCCGCGTGATTGAAGCCGTGGTGCTTTGGGAAGGCCCCGTCCTCGGTGGTCAATACGGCGATTTGCATGTACGGGCTGACCTGTTCGAGGGGCGCCCAGTTGTCGGTGCCGGGGCCGGTCGTCTCGTCGGCGGTGGAGCCGTCGGGCAAGTAGATTCGGTGTGTGAAGGGCCGCGTGAAGGTGTCGTGATCCAGCTCGACGGGGACTTCTTCGACCTGGCAGTGGTCCGCGATTTCATAGCGAAGCTCGAGGTCTTCGAGCGATCGCGTGTCGAAGGCGAACCGGCCGTGGGCGGCAAATGTGCCCTTCATCCGGGTTTCTTCGAGTACGGGCAAGAGCCCGCTCGGCAGGCTGGCGAGCAGCGACTGGCAGGCGGCAGACGGGATGTCGAAGCGCGCGGCGGCGGCGACGTGGTCGGGCTTCTGCTCCAAACTCCCGCTTCCGGTGAGGCGAAGGGTGCCGAGCGTGGCCGCGAAGTCGTCGAGGCGAACGTCGCCGGTCCCGTCGATCGCGCCCCGCGCTCGGAGCGTGAGGTCGAGACCGCGGACCGCTTCCTGGGCGAGCTTGGGATGGTTCAACGAGAGCCCGTGCGTCGAGACGTCCCCATCGAACGTGAGCCCGGTCCCGTCTCCCGCGAGGACGACACGTCCGCGCCCGGCGACGGTGGCGCGGTCCACATCGACCAAGCCGGCGGCGCCTTCCTGGACGCCGAGGAGCGAGAGAGAGACGGGGCCCCCTTCCCCAGTCACGAGGACGTCGCCGCGATCGGTGGGGAGAAGGAGGCGCAGTGCGAGGGGAGCGCTCGCCCCGTGCCGGTCGGTCGAATACGTGAGCTCGAGCTGCGCGGGCGCGCGCGTGAGGGCCATCGGACCTGGGCCAAACGTCAGGGCGAGCCGTTCGGTGCCTTGGGTAATCTTCCACGTGAGCGCATCGACACCGATGTCCGCACCGGGCTGGACACGCTCGCCGAGAAGGGCCGCCAACGCGGAGGCGCGCGCACGAATCGCGTGCAAATCCGGTAGCGCGATCAACGGAGCGCCGGCGTCGGGGGGCGGGACGGCGGCGCTGCGAGCGCGCCTCCCCGGACGCGCCGCACGCGCGACCAGGACCGGGGGAGAGAGCGCGGGCGCGGGGGCGACGGTGGCCGGGGCTCCGGCGCCAAGACTCGGCTCGCCACTCGAAATCCAGCCGACGGTCAGGGCAGCGGCGTGTGCGCGCACGAGCCTCCCGTGTTCGTCGGTCTGCGCGGCGCCGTCGCCCAGGGCCACGTCGATCCGCCCGAACCGAAGCTGGCCGTCGGTGACCGCCAGGCGGGCTCCGGTCGAGTCGTGCGACGCGGCCACACCTCGCATTTCGGCGCCGAGCTCGGGGGCGGCCGGATCGATCCAGTGGACCGAGATGCCGGTCGCCTCGACCGGTATGGCGCGACCGCTCCGCGCGGGCCCGTCGTCGCGCTCGCCGCGCATACGGTGCCAGTCCTCGCGGATGGACTCCGGAGATCCGGTGAGGACGACGTCGGCTCCGCGCACGTCGAGGTGAGCGAAGCCCAGCAGCGGGGTGAGACCGACCCGCACTTCGTCCACGTGTGCGCGAATGGTCGAGCTCTCGATCGGATGAACGCGAACGTCCAGCAGGCGCACGGCGAGCCACCCCGGTCGGACGGACCCGAGGACGACGTCGAGATGCCGCTTTTGCGCCTCTCGCGACACGATCGCACGGGTGAGAGGTACGAAGGACGCCGCCGCGGCCAACGCGGTAGCGCCCAAGACCCCGGCAACGACCCATTTTTGCCGGATAGGACGCACCCGCATCGCCGACCCGTAGCCTACCGCGCGACGCGCATCGTGCGAATCGGCGGTGCCCAGGGAACGGGACAAAAAAAAGAGCCTGCTTTCGCAGGCTCTCTGAATAAATCCCGGCAGCGTCCTACTCTCCCACACGGCTTCCCGTGCAGTACCATCGGCTCCGAGGAGCTTAACTT
>CAVXQZ010000003.1:0-2895000 GCA_963764075.1 uncultured delta proteobacterium | reverse complement strand
CGTAACTCGCAGGCCCATTATGCAAAAGGTACGCGGTCGCGCCTTCCCTTGCGGGCATAGCGCTTCCACTGCTTGTAGACGTACGGTTTCAGGTACTATTTCACTCCCCTAACCGGGGTTCTTTTCACCTTTCCCTCGCGGTACTTGTTCACTATCGGTCAGCCAGTAGTATTTAGCCTTGCGGGATGGTCCCCGCGGATTCTCGCCGGATTGCACGTGTCCTGCGATACTCGGGTACCTGCTAAGGTCCGCTCTGATTTCGATTACCGGGCTGTCACCGTCTCTGGCCGGCCATTCCATGCCGTTCGTCTATCCGAGCTCGCCCATATTGCAGGCCCCACGACCCCTTGGGACTTGCGTCCCAAGGTTTAGGCTGTTCCGCGTTCGCTCGCCGCTACTGACGGAATCGAGGTTTCTTTCTTTTCCTCCAGGTACTTAGATGTTTCAGTTCCCTGGGTTGGCTACTTGCGGCTATGTATTCACCGCAAGCTGACGGGCATTTACCCGTCGGGTTTCCCCATTCGGAGATCTCCGGATCAAAGCCCGTTAGCGGCTCCCCGGAGCTTATCGCAGCTGTCCACGTCCTTCATCGCCTCTGGCTGCCTAGGCATCCACCGTACGCCCTTTGTAGCTTGACCTTATCCCTAAGGCACGCTTCGAGTCGCGCGCGGGATTCGACTCGCGAGAGTCGGATCCGTTGTGCTTCCCTCTTCGTCAGGCCCGCTCCCTTCGCTTGCGCTCGGGTACTCGGGACCTGTTTCGTTTCGCTACTCTTGGACGATTCGATCTACTCAAGACGTCAGGAGTTGACGTCTTTTTCGCTATTTAGTTTTCAACGAACAGTGGCAGGATACCCTGCCGGACCGCGACGGCCACGCCGCCGCGGAAAATCTTTTTGTGGAGCTGATCGGGATCGAACCGACGACCTCCGGCTTGCAAAGCCAGCGCTCTCCCAACTGAGCTACAGCCCCATGGTACGAGGATTCTCGATCGACCTCGGATCGTGGACCGCGAATGATTCGTGTGGGCCAGGGCAGAGTTGAACTGCCGACCTCACGCTTATCAGGCGTGCGCTCTAACCACCTGAGCTACTGGCCCGGAGAGGTTACCGCATGCGCGGTTGCTTGGCCATTTCTCGCGGTGCCCTTGCTTTCGGGGGCGGTCGGGCTGGGCCATGCTGACTTTGCCGTTTCCGAGGTCACTCGGCGCCGCGCTGCTACGCGCGACCCCTCGCTCCCTGGAAACTGAACCGTACGCTGCTAGACGGTGGGTCTTGACCTAGTTGTCTCCGTCTCGAACGGCCCGAAGGCAGATGCGAGAATCGGAAGACTCCTTAGAAAGGAGGTGATCCAGCCGCAGGTTCCCCTACGGCTACCTTGTTACGACTTCACCCCAGTTACCGTTCACTCCTTGGGGCCCTGCCTCCGTCCCTTGCGAGATGGTTGGCGCAGGCACTTCTGGAGCAAACGACTCCCATGGTGTGACGGGCGGTGTGTACAAGGCCCGGGAACGTATTCACCGCTGCCATGCTGATCAGCGATTACTAGCGATTCCGACTTCAAAGAGTCGAGTTGCAGACTCTTATCTGTACTGAGGTTGCTTTTTTGCGATTGGCTCCCCCTCGCGGGTTTGCAGCGCTCTGTAGCAACCATTGTAGCACGTGTGTAGCCCTGGACATAAGGGCCATGATGACTTGACGTCGTCCCCACCTTCCTCCGATTTGAATATCGGCGGTCTCACTAGAGTTCCCGGCCGAACCGCTGGTAACTAGTGATAGGGGTTGCGCTCGTTGCGGGACTTAACCCAACATCTCACGACACGAGCTGACGACAGCCATGCAGCACCTAACCACGCGTTCTCCGAAGAGCACCCCGATATTTCTACCAGGCTCGCGCGTTTTCTAACCCAGGTAAGGTTCTTCGCGTTGCGTCGAATTAAACCACATGCTCCACCGCTTGTGCGGGCCCCCGTCAATTCCTTTGAGTTTTAGCCTTGCGGCCGTACTTCCCAGGCGGGGTGCTTAATGCGTTGGCTACGGCACCACAGGAGTCAAAGCCCGTGACACCTAGCACCCATCGTTTACGGCGTGGACTACCAGGGTATCTAATCCTGTTTGCTCCCCACGCTTTCGTGTCTCAGCGTCAGTACTCGTCCAGTTGGCCGCCTTCGCCACCGGTGTTCCTCTCGATATCTACGAATTTCACCTCTACACCGAGAATTCCACCAACCTCTCCGGTACTCGAGCTTCGCAGTTTCGGGTGCACTTCCCGGGTTGAGCCCGGGGCTTTCACATCCGACTTGCGGAGCCGCCTACACACGCTTTACGCCCAGTAATTCCGAACAACGTTTGCACCCTCTGTCTTACCGCGGCTGCTGGCACAGAGTTAGCCGGTGCTTGCTAAGGAGATACCGTCATCGCCGGAGGTATTGGCTCCGACTTATTCGTCTCTCCCCACAGGGCTTTACAACCCGAAGGCCTTCATCACCCACGCGGCGTCGCTGCGTCAGGCTTTCGCCCATTGCGCAAGATTCCCCACTGCTGCCTCCCGTAGGAGTCTGGACCGTGTCTCAGTTCCAGTGTGGCTGATCATCCTCTCAGACCAGCTACCCGTCTTAGCCTTGGTAGGCCATTACCCTACCAACTAGCTGATGGGCCGCGGGCTGATCCTCAGGTGCAAGCTTTCATGAAGAGGCCTGCTTTTACCCCGTCCCCTTGCGAGGACGTGGTCTTATGCGGTATTAGCCCTCCTTTCGGAAGGTTATCCCCCGCCCGAGGGAACATTACCCACGTGTTACTCACCCGTGCGCCACTGTACCGGGGCCGAAGCCCTTTCTCGTGCGACTTGCATGTGTTAGGCGCGCCGCTAACGTTCGTTCTGAGCCAGGATCAAACTCTCCAGTTGAATCTGTCGAGTCCCCGAGTTGCCTTGAGGCGAACCTCGCGACAGAGCTCGGGCTCTGGCTTTTGGAAATTGGAGAGTCACTTCGGTCGCAGCGCTGCCGAAACGGCAGACGCGGACCTCGCGCTCTCCGAGAGACCCACTCGTCTTCGTTCCGCGGGCAAGCTGGTTGGCGTGCACGCGGAACGCTAATGCGAGCGTACGATTCAGTTTTCAAGGACCGAGGGAGCAGGCGCTCCGTGTCGGGGGGCAGTGAACTTAGTTTCTCACTTCGAGAACGTCAAGAGCATGTCGCCTACCGGAAGCATTATTTCTTCGCTCGCATCCGGCGGGGGAAGACACGCAAGTCGTGCAACCAAGCAGGCGCATTGCTTGCGCGGGCGCCGATACCCGAAGCGCTACAGGCACTTCGAGTTTTCCCCAATCTTTCCTCAGGGAACGGCGCGTAACTACTGCAGGTTTGCCCGGTGCTCAGTCCGTTCGGGTGGAACACCAACCGGCCGGTGAGGGAGGCGCAGAGTAGTCCCGGCGGCGTGACTGTCAACGATTTTGTTTCGGGGTTCTTTGTTCGGGGTTTCGCCGCGGGATCGTGCCCTCGACGGGCGCGTCCGCATACCACAAGCCGCCGGGTTCGCGAATGAGCGTGGATTCGGCGCCGCTTTCGAAGCGAACGCGCCATCCTCGCTCGCGGCCGGAGAAATCGCCGGGGTCGACCCAGGCTCCCGAGGGCGCGCGTCGCACGATGGTGCCGAGGATCTCGAGGGGGAATAGGTCCTGGGCGATCCGGATGGACCGCGGGCGAAAGTTGACGTCGGAGACGATTTCGACGGGAAACCATAGGGGCGGGGCGGCGTCCTCCCGGCCCCACGCGGCCTCTTCGCCGAGCGATCGAGCGCACGTCGCGACGGCCCGCTGCCATCCCGCAAACCCTGCCGCGCGCAAGAGCACGATGACGAGCGCGTAGCGCTCCGGCAAGGCGATCACGAGATAGCTCCTGCGGGCGGCCCGCGCTGCGAACCACTTCAAGCCTTGGAGCGAGCGCTGCCCGTGCGCTTCGTCCAGAACGATTCGCCAGTGCGCCGCGGCGACGCGAAGATCGAACGGCGCGGCGCGACCCCAATAGTCCACCGTCTCACCCTGGAAGTCGACGAGGGCCGCGGCGCGCGCCCCGGGCACGCGGAGCACCAGTTCGCGGAGGATCGAAGCAAAGGCGCTTTCGCGTTGATCGCGGGGCGGGTGGGCTGGGCGCCGCGCATGCCGCGAGCTCATTGGATTTCCGCCGCCGCCTGCGTCATGAGGGCGGGCGCCCCGGCGGCAATCTCGACCGGGACGCGCCGCCGCTCCGCGCGCAGCAGATCGGTCAGGCGGGCGCGAACACGCATGGTTTGAACGGCGGCTTCGAGGTCGTGCTTCCGCCGCTCGACGGATTCGGGGTTCGGTGCGATGCGCTCGATGAGGCGGATGACATGCCAGCCGAAGGGCGTCTCGACCGGTTCGCTCAGCTGTCCGGGGGTTCGGAGGTCGAAAGCGGCGGCCACGAAGGTCGGGTCGATCTGGGCGCCATCGGCGGACTGCCCGGCCGCGTCGAACTCGGGGACCCGCTCGATCGTGACCTCCAGCCCCGGATGGGGCACTTCTCGGGCTCGGCTCTCGAAGTCGGCGTCGTCGCGAGCCGGGGCCACCGCCCGCCGGATTGCCGCCGCCGTCGCCGAGGCGCGCGCCCCCGGCACAGTCGCGGACCGCCGGACGACGGCATGGATGACGCGAAGGCTCATCAGCTCGTCGGCGGTCGGCCCGCCGCGGGCGCGCGCCTCGCCCGCCAATCGCTCGGGAACGAGGCGCCCCAGCGCGGCGGTCGATGCCCACAGAACGGCTGGGGCCCGCTCGAGGCCCCGGGCTCTCGCCTCTTCGGCGAGGAGCGCGTCCGATACGAGATCGTCGAGAGCTCGGCGCGCGCCTTCTTGGCGCGAGCGCGCTACGCTGCCGACGAGTGCGAGTGGAATGGCCACCCCACCGACCCGAGCCGCCTCGCCGCGGAGCGCCACGACCGCCGCCGGCGCCGGCGCGTCGCGCGAGCGGCACGCAAGGCTCATCGGAATCGCCACGACCGACAGGACGCGAGCGAGGTGCGCTCGCGTCACGGGCCCGCTCCGGGCCGGGCCACTTGCACTGCGGCGCGCAGCGACACGATGCCTATCGCAAGCCAGTAGACCGCGCGCAGGTCCTCCGCGCGTGCGATCGCGCCTTCGCCCGCGACAAACGCGGAGACCGCGGCGACGAGGAGCGCAACGGCCAGCACGTCGACGAGCTTCATCGACCCTCACGATATCAGTCGAGCGCGACGTTCAGCAGACCGGCGATCGCGAGAATCAAGAGCGAAACGAGCGCCGCCATCGCGCGCCGCAACCGACGGCCGGCCGGGGCCACTGCGCGCGGCGCGTGCCGGGAAAGCGCGAGCTGCGTCGAGGCGCCGAGGACGGCAAGGCTTGCCGCCAACGCAACGAATCGACCGAGGAGCGCGCGCTCGGCGCCCGCGACTCCCCAGCCGAGAGTTTGCAGAATGCCGGCCGACGTGACCCCGCCCACGATGTAGACGGCGTCCGCCCCGGTCGACCTCTGGACGCCGCCGATCGAGGGAGCATTTGCGCCGCCGTCTTCCCCTTCCCGCGTCTTTAGCGCGGGCGCCGCGGAGACGAACGCAAAGAGGGCCCAGCCGAGGACACCGGCGAGACCCCGGGACGCGTCCATGCGGCCGGCGCCGAGGCCCGCCGGAGCGGCGCACCACGAGGCGGCGCAGGCGACCACAAAGCCCCAGAGCGAAGCCGCGCGCGCTCGCCCGCCCCACCGGCGCTCCCCGATCACGCCGGCCGCCAACATCAGGAGCGCGGCGAGCGCTGCCGCTTTCGCTCCGGGTGGAGCGCTCCGCGCCCAGGCCCCGGGCGCGACCGTCACTCCCCACGCATAGACGCCCGGCACGCATACCTGCGCGGCCGCGCCTACGGCCGACAACCGATCGAGGAGGCCATCGGCGCGCATGCGGACGCAGTCTATCGCGCTCAGCGACGCACGAGTCGGCGCTCCGCGATCACATCTCCGTCCGGCGCCTCGTCCCGATCGCCGGCGGGCGCGTCGAGCTCGTCGACGGGCGCACCGAGGGCGGCCCAGAGCCGCCGATCCAGCAAGTGGGTGGGCCGGACGTTCTGGAGCGCCGCGAGCATCACCGTCTTGGTACCCGGTCGCTCGCGCTCGAGCCCATCGATGAGCCGGCCGACGGCCTTGCGCTGCAATTGCTCCTGCGACCCGCATAGGTCGCACGGCAAGATAGGAAACTTCGCCGACTCCGCGAAGGCGCGAATGTCTTCTTCGGCGCAGTAGACGAGCGGTCGAATGACGACGTGGGCTCCCTTGTCGGCCACGAGCTTCGGCGGCATCGACGCCAGTTGGCCGGCGAAAAACAAGTTCAGGAGGAGGGTCTGAAGCGCGTCGTCGCGGTGATGGCCGAGCGCGATTTTGCGGCACCCGAGCTCCTTCGCGACGCGATAAAGAATGCCGCGGCGCAAGCGCGAGCAGAGAGAGCAATACGTTTTGCCCGCGGGTATCTTTTCGGTGACGATCGAATACGTGTCCTCTTCGATCATTGTAAAGTCGTACCCCTCCCGATCCATGTACTCACGCAAGACGTGGCCGGGATAGCCGGGGTGTCCCTGGTCGACATTGACCACTTTCAACTCGAAGTGGACCGGGGCCCTGCGCTGGAGGTCGCGCAGAAGGTGGAGCATCGTGTAGCTGTCCTTGCCCCCGCTCACGGCGACGAGGATCCGGTCGCCGTCGTCGATCATCGCGTAGTCGCCGATCGCGCGCGATACGGCGCGGCCGAGCTTTCGCTCGAGCGGCTCGAGAGTCGGCTCCGCGCGAAGCATCGGCTCGCCCGTGCGCTATCGATCCGGCGTTTCGCGCGGGGGTGCGTGCAACGACATGACGCCTGGCCCTAGCACGTCATCGGTTCGCGCGCTCGATCAAGGCGAGAAACGTGAGAACGCCGTGACCGGTCGCGCCCTTGGCCTGCATCCACGAGCTCGGACGATCGGTCGACGCGGGGCCGGCGATGTCGCAGTGGATCCAGCGGCTCTGCCCCGCGAACTCGCGGAGGAAGAGCGCGGCGGTGATCGAGCCACCGTGTCGGTCGCCCGCTTGTTTGAGGTCGGCGACTTCGCTTTTGACCTGCTCGCGGAGATCTTCCAAAAGCGGCATGCGCCACATCTGCTCGCCCGATTGCTTCAGCGCCGCGGCGAACTCGCGCGCGGCGTCTTCTTCGCTCGCGTACCAACCGGAGCACGTCGTCCCGAGGGCGACGACGCAAGCGCCCGTGAGGGTGGCGTTGTCCACGAGCAATGTGGGCGAGAGAGCGCGGGCGTACGCGAGCGCGTCGGCGAGCACGAGGCGACCCTCCGCGTCGGTGTTGACGATTTCGACCGTCTTGCCGTCGAGCGAGCCCCACACGTCGCCCGGGCGGTAGGCATCGCCGTCGGGCATGTTCTCGGCGCACGCGGCGATCGCGTGCACTTCGACCTTCGGCTGCAAAGCGGCGACCGCGGCCATGAGAGCGACGACGTTCGCCGCCCCGCTCATGTCGTGCTTCATCTCGCCCATGCCCGCCGCCGGCTTGATGCTGAGACCGCCGCTGTCGAACGTGATGCCCTTGCCTACGAAGACGAGCTTGCCGGCAGCTTTTTTCGGCGTCCACGAAATGTGGACGAAGCGGGGCTCGCGAGCACTTCCGCGGCCGACGGCGTCGATGAGCTTCATTCCGCGTTTGCGAATTTCGGCAAAATCGAAGACCTGGATCTTCAGCCCGGAGTCTTTCGCCAGCTTGGATGCGGCCGCGGCAAACGACTCCGGGTACATGACGTTTCCGGGCTCGTTGCTCCAGTCGCGCGACAGGTTGACCGCGGCCCCGATTCGTTGTCCGAGGGCGACGGCGCCCTTTGCGCTCGCCTTGGGCGCTCCCCCGAGGCCGATGGAGACTTTGAGAAGCTCGGTCTTCGGCTTTCTCTCCCCGGTAAAGTACTTCGTGAATCGGTATGCCCCGAGCTCAAGCCCTTCGGCGACCGGGCGAAGGTCGCCTTCGAGACCCGCCGGGAGCACGAGCGCGAGCGACGAAGCTTTTTCGGCGTTTGCCGTGCGCGCCGCCTTTGCGGCGAAGGCTCGCAGCTCGGGCGCGCCGATCGACCGCCGCTCGCCCAGGCCGAAGAGGACGATTTTGTCCGCGGACAGCCGGCCGAGCGTGGCGAGCGAGAGCGCCTGATCGCGCTTGCCGATGAACTCCTCTTTGGCCGCGATCTTCGAGAGCGCCCCTTCGAGCGCCTGATCGATCGTCTTGAGCGAACCGAGAAGCGACGCGGATTTGGCGCCCGCCTGCGGGATGCCGACGACGAGCACATCGGCAGCAAGGTCCTGCGGCGGCGCCACACGCAATTGAATGTCGAGGGGCATCCGGACTCCGGGAGGGGAGCGAAAGGAAGTCGACTATGCCAGAGGCAGTGCGCCGAACACAAGAACGCGGCTTTTGCGATACCGGAGCCGGGAGGGCGGTCCTATATCCCAGAAACTGCGCTACCTTGCTCGGCCAAGCCACGATGAGGCAGCCGAGCTCGATACTTCGCCTCTTCGGCCTCTTGCTCGCGGCGCTCGCGATCTGCGCCTGCGCCGAGCCGAGGGTGTCGCTCGGCACCGGGCCGCGCGAGTACGTGCCCACCGACTACCCGCAGATTCTCAAGAAATGGACTCGAAACGAGAGCCTGATTGTTCTCTCCGAGCTCTCCGACGAGCTGAACGTCACGGCGACGTACGAGTCGTGGGACTTTCGCTGGGCGTACGTGGTCCGCTACGCCGCCGACTACCGCCTGACGATCGATCAACGCCGCGAGCTCCTCGAGCGGACGCTGAACGAGACGGCCCAAGATCACGAGTTTTACGTCGCCCTCTACGGAACGGCCTGGCGCTGGATGGACTTGAGCCGCCCGACCAGCGCGTGGATCGTGCGTCTCATCGACGACCAGGGCAGCGAGACCGCGCCGGCGAAGATCGAGTCCATTCCGAAGCCCGGCCCGCTCGAATACCAATACTTCCCGTTTACGACGGTGTGGCGGCGGGTCTTCCGCATCCGCTTCCCGCGTCAGGCGCCGGACGGGCGGCCGACGATCGCCCACAACGCGCGCTGGTTTGGCCTGCGCTTTGCGGGGGCCGAGGGCAACGAGGAGCTCAAGTGGGAGGTCGAGACGGGCGGCGCCCGCGTGGCCGCGTTTGGCGAAGACGGGGGGACATGAGCCTCCCCGGTCAGGTCCCGCCGAAGATCTCGAGCAGCGGCGGGCACGTGACCATGAGCTCCTGAGCGACGCGCCGGTCGGCAAAGAGGACGAGCGCGCCTCCCCACGACGCGCGCGCAGTGCTGGGTGCGGGAGCGGCGAGAAGCACCTCGTTCGGAAAGAGAAAGTCGCCGGGGCGGAGCAGCAAAGACCCCGGACGGCCGTCCTCACCCAGGAGCTCGAGCTCCCCGGCGCCCACGATGAGAAGGCCCGGGATTGGCTTGCCGCGCGCGGCGAACACTTCGTGCTCGGAGAGCGCTAGGACGGTCAGGCGGCTGGCGACTTGCGCCCGCAGGGTGGGATCGAACCTCTCGCCGAGAGGGCCCATCGTCACGCCCACGAGCGCCTGAAGGCGATTGCCTGCGGCGCGCAGATCGTCCTCCACCCAGGGACATGCGCGAAACGCTTCCTCCACGGCGGCCTCGTCCCAGGTGGCAACCCGGGCACGGGCGCACGCGGCCACGAGCCGCACCGGGGCGACGTGCTCGATCGTGCCTCGCGATCGGATCACACTCCCCGCCTCCATCCGCTGCGCGGGCGTGTCGAGGATTGTAGCGGCCAGGTCGAAGCTCCCATCGAGGACCAAGGCCAACGCAAAGCCGGAGGTCTCTTCGTCCAGCAGCAGGTCGTGCACGACGGCGGCGCGCGCGAACGCCTCGCGCGCCTCGTCCGGCAAGTCGCTGAGAGCGTCGACGTCGGCGAGCTCGATTCCCCTCATCGAGGCCTTCGGCGGAATGCTGGATTGCTTCGTGGACGCCGGGCGAAGCCGGACCCGCGTCGGGGGCGGAGCGAGCACGGGCGCGCTCGTTACGACTTCGTCGAGGTCCCGCGCGGGCGGCGCCGAAGGGGGTCTGGCCGGTGTGGCATACGCCAGCGCAGGCGTTTCGGCTTCGCCCTCGGCCCACGGGTCGAGCATTCCGGCGTGCTTCTCGGCGCCGCTCGGAACGCGGGTCTCCGTCGTGGGAGGCGAGGGCGCCGGCCGCTCGTGCGCGACGACGGGCGTATCCATTCGATCGCGCGGGAGCGACGGGCTCGAATCCACAATGACCTCGACCGACAACTCCTCTACTTCGTCGGGATGGGTCGCCCGACTCTCATCGACCGAATTGGAGGCATTGCGAACGTTCGATAGCGGAAACGCGGCGAGGCTCGCGTTCAGCGGCTGGGGGTTGGCTGCGAGCCACTCCGCGAGCTCGGCGCCATGGTGGGCGAGCTCGAGCGCGCGGTCGTCCTGCTGCGCCTCGCCTGCGGCTTGCGCGGCGCGCCTCAGCCACACGAGCGCGTCGACCCTCTCGCTGCGTTTCCAGAGCGCTTCTGCTGTTTGAAGGGCCCACGTCATGTCCTCGGTGTCCGTGTCGAGCGCGGGCGGGATGCCGGGCATGCCAGCGTATTTCTACCACGCCCCGCTCACATCGCGCGTAGCAGATAGACGCGGCCGTCGTCGGACCCGACGAGCACCGAACCGTCGGTGAGGAGCGTCACCGGGGCATCGACGTCGCCCTGGGTGGAAAACTGCCAGAGTAGCTCGCTCGCGTCCCCCACCGCGTAGACCACGTCGTCCTGCGTGCCGAAGAGCAGCGCACCGGTCTCGTCCTCCAGCGCGCCGCCGTGCACGCCGAACTCGCGGGCCCCGGTTCCCTGTATGGCGAATTGTCCGATTACACGGCCATCGTCGGCGCGAACGCGGACTTGGCGCGGAGTCGGACCGTATACCCCGGCAAGGACGTCGCCGCTCCGGGTGACCGAAAGAGCGCCCCGCACGTAGCCTTCGACTTTGGCGCGCCAAATCACCGTCCCCGCGTCGGGATCGAGCCGGACTATTTCGTCGCCGTCGGTGCCGAAGAACACCGCGCCGTCGTCGCCGACGGTGGGTGACCCATCCACGTCGGCGCCGAGGTCCACGCTCCAGGCGAGCACTCCCTGCTCGGTGACCGCATAGGCGTGATGGTCCTGCGACCCGAAGAAGACGCGGCCGCTCCGGCCGATGGCAGGCGACGTGAACACCTTGCGCTTGGCGGCAACGCGCCACTTGAGATGGCCCGACGGCGTCACGGAGTACACCATTCGTCCGGCAGCAAAGACGAGGCTGTCATCGCCGGCGATGACCGGGCCGGTGTCCGCGTCGCCGTCGGTCGCGAGCGACCACTTCACTTTTCCCTCCGGCGTGATCGCGACGAGCTTCTTGACGTCGCTGCCGGCGTAGATCGTCCCGTCTCGTGCGACGCACGGGGTCGCGTACGCGCGGTCGCCAAGCGGCACGGTCCAGCGCTCGACGCCGTCCGCCCGCGCGAGCGCGGTGAGCGAGCCCCCGAGCGACGCGACATAGAGCGTTTGTTCGTCGGCGGACGTCGTAATCTGGGCTTCTACCGGTCCGCCGACGTCGTGAGACCAGACGAGCGCCGGCGCGGCACGCGGCACGCGGCCAACCGCTCGGTCGGTGTGTCGCATGTCGCCGTGGAGCATGCGCACGCCGGCAGACGGGACCTCCGGCGCGTCGCGCGGCGGCGGCGGACCGGCCCCGAGTCCGTGTGCCGCAGGTGCGGCCGGAACCGACGAGGGCGCCCGCTCGGGTATCGATGCCGGGAAGCGCGCGCTCGCAGTATGTCGATGGCGCGAGGCCAGCAGCGCCGCGACCGCCACGAGCACGACCATGACGCCGACTGCGACGCGCTTCACGCGCGCGTGTCTACCGCGCCTTGGCCCGGGCTGCCTGCAACCGCCGCACGGATTTGCGTGCTTCTTCGACGCCGACCGCGTGGGCCGGCTCTTCCGGTCGGCGTCGCGCAAGCCAGCCGATGAGTGTGAGCCCGGCCAAGCGCGTGCTCTCCGGCACTGTGGGTCCGCGGATCAGCCGCGTGATGAGGTCGATGAGCCGGGCTCGCTCGCCCGCGTCGGCGGCGTCTGGATCGGGGTCGTTCCGAGGCGGGGGGGACGATTCGGAGTCGTCTGGCTCGGCGGATGCGCCGGCGTACTCCGGCTCCGGAGCGGACGTCGCCACCTGCAACACGACCGCAACCCTGCCGTTGGCCTCGTCGGTCCGGGACACGTGGGCGCAAGCATACCCTGCCTTTTTCAGCCGTCGAGCCGTCCGATCTCACAGGCTATCGACGAGGACCTCCCGGTCCTTCGCGCCGTTGGCGGGACCGACGAGGCCGCGGCGCTCCATGGTCTCGACGATGCGCGCCGCCCGGTTGTAGCCGAGCCCGAGCTTGCGCTGCAGCCAGGAGGTCGAACAACGGCGCGTATCGGCGACCAGGCGCACCGCGTCGTCGTAGAGAGGATCGCGCTCGGCGTCCGGCTCATCCGGGTGTGACTCCTCGTCGTCGCGCGGCTTGACGATGTTGTCGTCGTAGACCGGCTCGCCCTGGGTGCGCAGAAAGTCGGTCACTCGCTGCACTTCCTCTTCGCTCACCCACGGGCACTGCACGCGCCGGGTCTCGCCCGTACCGTTGAGCTTGATCAGCATGTCTCCCATGCCGAGCAGGTGCTCGGCGCCCTGCTCGTCCAAGATGGTGCGCGAGTCGACTTTTTGAGCGACGCGGTAGGCGATTCGCGTCGGGAAGTTCGCTTTGATCGTGCCGGTGATGACGTCGGTGCTGGGCCTCTGCGTCGCGAGAATGACGTGCATCCCGGCGGCCCGCGCCTTCTGCGCCAGGCGCGCGACGGCGGCTTCCACTTCTTTGCCTTGCTGCATCATGAGATCGGCGAACTCGTCGACGACGATGACGATCCAAGGGAGCTTCTCGGGCAACGGCGCCTTGCCCTCCCCGTCCTCGGCCCGAACCTCTTCCGGAAGGCCGTTGTGATCTTTCGCGATGACGGTTCGCGCGTTTTGGTTCGGTATCTCGCCGCGCACGACGCGCTCGACCCAGCCGTTGTACGTGGCCACGTTCTTGGTGCCCGCGTCGGCGAAGAGCTGATACCGGCGCTCCATCTCGTCGACCGCCCATTTGAGTGCGTTCGCCGCCTGCTTCATGTCGGTGACGACCGGAAGGAGCATGTGAGGGATCCGGTCGAACGGAGCGAGCTCGACGACCTTGGGATCGATCATCAAAAGGCGCAGCTCTTCGGGAGACCTCCGGTAGAGCAGCGAGAGGAGCATCACGTTGAGGCCGACACTCTTTCCCGCGCCCGTCGCGCCGGCGACGATGACGTGCGGCATGCTCGCGAGGTCCGCGTACATCGGGTTGCCGAGGATGTCGCGCCCGAGCACGATCGGAAGCGGAACGCTCAGCGCCTGAAACCGGCGGTCTTCGACGAGATCGCGCAGCACCACCCGGACGCGCTTGTCGTTCGGAAGCTCGAAGCCGATGCGATTTTTGCCTGGAATCGGCGCGACGATTCGAACTTTGCGGGCGAGCGCCAGGGCGAGATCGTCCGCGAGCCCGGCCACTTTCGAGACTTTGGTCCCGACCGCGGGCGACACTTCGTAGGTTGTGACGGTCGGCCCCGGCAAGATGTCTTCGACTTTCCCTTGCACTCCGTAATGGGCCAACGTCTCGATGAGCTTTTGGGCATTGGCGAGAAGCTTGTCGCGATCGATTGCCAGGCTCGGGTCGACCTGCTCGGCCACCAGCAAATCCATGCTCGGCAAGACGAACGTCGCCGATTTGCCACTCGGCCCCGGCTCGGGCGCGATCTGCTCTTTCTCGAGCGCCGCGGAGGTGTCGACGATGGTCGGCGCGGCCCTGCGTGCGCGCCTGGCCTTTGCTGCCGGCTCGCCGGCGGCCGCCGGCTCGGGGGGGGCCACCGCGGCGATCGGGGCTTGGGGGTCTCCAGTCTCCGCGTCCGCGGCGGTGGGCGGTCCGTCCCCTGGCGGCGTCGCTTCCTCGGCGGGCACGGAAGGCGCGGGAGGCGAGGCATCGCTCGGGGCCTGGCGGGCCTCCCTCGGCCTGCGGCGCGGCTTGGGCGCGGGCAGCGCTTCTTCGACGAGCGCGCCGGCCAGCCCGTCGTCCATGTCGAAGGGCAGTGCTGCGACGATCGCGTCGTCTTTGGGGGACGTGTCGATCCGCGGCTCCCGCGCGAGCCGCGCGATGTCTCTTCGCTCGCGATCGAGCGCTCGCGCCTGGCCCCAGGCATGCGCGACGGCGCGGGCCGCCCCTGCCGCCCATGCTGCCACGCACCTCGCGATGCGCGCGACCAGGCGCGCGAGGGCGATGAACGAAAACTCGGCGCGTCCGATGAGGATCAGCCCGAGGCAGGCGAAACCGACGAGGAAGGAGCCTGCGGTAGAGAAGAGGGACCGCGCCAGCTCGCCGAACACTTCGCCGACCAGCCCGCCGGCCGGATGGGTTCCGAACGCGGTGCGACCCCGACCGCCGACTTCGACGAGCGCCGCGGTGACGACGGCGAGCAGCAGGTCTCCGGCCACTCGTCCGGGCGTGACCGGACTCTCTTTGCCGCGCACCAGCGGGATGCCCAGCACGAAGAGCTCGAGCGGGAGCGCCCAGGCCACGACGCCGATGAGCGAGACGAGCCCGCGCGCGACGGCATCGCCCACCGGCCCTACCCAGGCATCGCTCGGGACAGTCGGCGTCAGCGGCGGAGGACCCGCGGGGTCGCCCCGATACGATGCGAGCGCGAGTGCGAGAAAGAGCGCGACGGTCCACAAAACGAGGGCCGCGACTTCGTGTTTGCGTCCGTAGGCGGACGCGCCGCGCCCGAGCACCGTCGGCACGCGGGTGTTGGCGGGCGCCCGCGAACCTTCGCGCGAACTGTCGACCGAAGACCTTGGAGCGAAGAGCGGAAGCGGCATACCTACGTAATCCCACATCACGCTAGGCCCCCACGGCCGCGACGGTCAACTTCCCGAAACAATTCCGATCGGGCGGCGGGGGGCGTAGCATCGCTCGACGGACATACCCCGAGGAAAAGGCGATATCGGAATGCGACAGCGGCTCGAAGGAAGGCGATTGCGGTGCCGGCACGTGCTCGCGGCGATGGCGATCGCCATGGCGGCGCCCGGCACGGGCTGCGCCGTGAGTGAGTCGGACGTGCACCGGTGGGAGACCACGGAGGCCGGCCCGGAGAAGCTCTACTCGATCGTGACCCACGACAAGTACTCGTGGCAGCTACGCGAAGAGGCCGCCATGTCGCTCGTGCGGATGCGCTCGCGCAACGGAAAGCGCGTCGGTCTCGAATATCTGGCGATGGGCTACGACACGTCGCAAGGAAAAGTCCCGGGAGCCCTCTCGGTGATTGCCGAAGACTCGCGGCGCGCAATCGTCGACGGCATCTTGCCGCAGCTGGTCGATGCCATGGCGCAGCCTCCCCCCGCGAGACCCGCCGAGGGCGGCCCCACGATCCCCGACCCGAGCATTCCGTACAAAGATGCGGCGTTTGCGCTCCTGTCGCACGAGCCGCCCCTCGCCACCGACGAGAAAACGAAAGCCGAGCTGGCGACCGCGCTCACGAAATGGGTGCAAACCGACTTCGAGACGCGCATCGACAATAGTTCTCAGCAGTTCGGCGTCGAGCAGATCATGCGCTTTCTCGGCGCACCGGCCGTCCGCGCGCTCCCGGCCATCATCAGCGAGAGCTCCACGAAGGTCGATCGCGCGTGCTCGCTCATCGCGGACATCGGCGACGACGACACGAAGAAGCGCGCGGGCGAAGCCCTGGTCGCGATGGCCAAGAAGATCGACACGACCGAGTGGCTCGAAAAGCAGCGGGTGCTCGTCAACGAGGCCAACGCGAAGGCCAAGATGACGGTCAAGCCGGAACAGGTTGCCGTTCAGCTGCAGACCTACCAGGAGCAAGAGCTCGAGCGGGTCTTCACGTCCATGAAGCGGCTCGGCGGCCGACCGGTGGTCGAGTACTGTCTTTCGTTCGCCCGCGACAAGTCCAAGAGCGAGAAAATGCGGACAGACGCGCTCGCCGCGATCGAGAACCGCATCGACAAATCGGTCGCCGGGGATCTCAACGCGATTTTCGACATTCTGCGTGACGATTCGAACCCCGACAAAGTGCGCGGCGTCGCGATGGCGCGCTTCGGCGAGCTTCCGAAGGAGACGATCGTTCCGAGGCTCTATTCGCTCTTCGACAAAAAGTGGCAGCTTCGCCTCGACGCGGCGCGCATGATCCTCAAAACCATCACGACGAAAGAGCTCCCCGACTTCCTTCGTCATCTGCCGCCCAACGAGCGAACCAAGATGGCTCTGAGCGAACCAATCACCTACGGGGTGGTGATCCTGGCGATGGACCCGCAGGGGGGTCCCAAACCGCGCGACGTGCTCAGTCAGTTCTTGGGATCGCCCATCATGGGCGCCAAGCTGACCGCCGCGGGGGCCTATTACCAGGGCAAGAAGTCCGAGGCAGCGCCGCTGACGGGCATCGAGGAGGACAGGACGCCCGTTCCCAAATGCGAACCGGCCGACCAGTGCGGATGGCAATGCGACGTGTCGAAGTCCCCCGGCTCGCAGGAAAAAGAGACGAAAAACGTCTCGACGATCGGGGAGTTCGTAAAGTGGTGCATCGAGCCTTCGCTCCAGGGAGGCTAGAGCTGTGCAAACCGTTCGATGGAGGGTAGTTTGGGAGCCGCGCGCGGGCAGTGCGAACTCCCCCACCGCGTCAGCGAAAGTCCCATGAGCGCCGATCCGAATAAGAAGAGCGCCCGCACCTTCCAATGCCGGGACGTCCTGTGGGGAGCGTTCGAGCAGATGGCGCGCGACCTCGAGTGCAGCGTCGATTACCTCATCAACGAGGCGATGAAGCAGTATGCCCGGCAGCGGAGCCAGGACAACAGCCGAGCGCCGTATGCGGCGCCGGGGCGCGAGCCATCCCAGCCGAGCGCCGCTCCTCCCGCGGCGGCTCTGGCGCGGGTACCCGCGGCGGCTAGCGCGGCGCTCCAGCCGAGTGGGCGCATGCCCGGACCGAGCGGCCGCGCCCCTCTTCCCCCTCCGCCACCGGCGCCCCCGGCCGGGCGCGCTCCGCTCTCGGCGCCCATGGCATCGGCGACGCGATCGACGCTTCCCCCCGCCGCGCGCATCGCCCCTCCCCCGCTGCCGCGAGCGCCGATGCCCGGGCCGGGACAGCGCACCAACGGCTTCGCCGGCGGCGCCCCGCAAACGACCACACTCACGCTGGTCTACCAGGGCGAGCGATTCCCGATCAATAAGGACCGCTTCGTCATCGGCCGAGGCAAGCAATCGAGCGATTTGACGCTCAAGGATCCGAACGTGTCGCGCCAGCACGCCATGATCGAGTTCCAGAACGGTGTCTACTTCATGGTCGACATGGGCTCGACCAACGGCGTCGAATTCAACGGCCAGCGGATCGCGCGAAAGCAAATCACCGAGGGCGACGTCTTTCGGATCTGCGATCACGGCCTTGCCTTCACCTACCGCTGACCCGCCCGCCGCGGTCTAGCCGTGGCGCGCCCCGGCCAGCGGCCCATGCGTGTCCTTCCTCTCCTCGAGGCGAGGCGAGACGCGCTCGAGAAGTGCGTATTTTGCCCGAAGCTCTGCCGGAGCGCCTGCCCCGTGTCGAACGCGGAGCCGCGCGAGACCATCACCCCGTGGGGGAAGATGAGCATGGCCTGGATGGCCGCTCACGGCGACGTGCCGCTCGACCCCTCCCACGCTCGGCCCGCGTGGGCTTGCACGGGGTGCTTTGGGTGCCGAGAGTCATGTGACCACCGCAACCCGGTGGCGGGCGTTCTCTTGGACGCGCGCGACGCGTTGGTCCGGAGCGGCGTCGCCCCCGAAGCGTCGCTTCGGGTGCTCCGGCGCTTTGCGGACCACAACGCGCGGACGAGGGCGGCCGCACGCCGGATCGGCGGGGAGCGGGGCTTTTCGACGCGCGCGCCGCCGGATGCGCTGCTCGTCGGATGCGGTTATTTGCGCGCCGCTCGACGGGAGGCGGCCGAAGCAGTCCAGGCGGCTACGGAGCTGGCGGGCCAGGTCGCGGTGGTGCCCGACTGCTGCGGACTTCCCCTGCGCCTCGCCGGGGATCGCGCCGGGTTCGCCGGCCACGCGCAGAGCGTCGCACGGTCGCTCGAGAGCCGCGCTCGGATCATCGTGGTCGACGCGGGCTGCGCGCTCGCGCTCGAGCGCCTGTATCCGGAGGCCGGCGTCGCTTTGGCGCCCACGGTGGAACTCCTCGTCCGGCTCGCGGCGCGTTCGCTGTCCGCGCTGTCGCCGGTCGAAGCCCCGACCGAGCCGATCCGCTGGCACGACCCATGTCAGCTGGGGCGCGGCCTGGGGGTCTACGATGACCCGCGGAGCGTGCTGGCGCGCGTTCTGGGAGGGCCGCCCGCCGAGTTCGACGAGGGACGCGAGCGGGCGGTGTGCTCCGGAGCCGGAGGGTTGCTCCCATCGACGATGCCCGACGTGGCGCGGGCGATCGCCGACACGCGCCTCGAAGGGCACGCGCGCGCCGGCGGTGGTCGAGTGGTGACCGCGTGCGCTTCCAGCCTCCTCGCGTTGCGCAGGCGTGCGCGAGGGACGGGGGTCGCTGTGGATGATCTGGTCACGTGGATTGCGCGAGGGTTGCGCTAGGCGAACGAGGCACTTTCAATCCGGGGCGACACATCTCCTCGAGGAAATGTCGCTTCGCTTCTTCGCCACGACACATCTCCTCGAAGAAATGTCGCTTCGCCTCTTCGCCACGACACATCTCCTCGAAGAAATGTCGCTCCGCCTCTTCGCCACGACACATCTCCTCGAAGAAATGTCGCTTCGCTTCTTCGCCACGACACATCTCCTCGAAGAAATGTCGCTTGGTGGTGGGTCAGTTTGAGATCGGCCTTGCCTGAGCGGTCAAGCATGCTCAGACTCGCCGCATGGCAACACTGACGCATGCGGTCGCATGGCGCAAGAAGTCGAGACAGGACGTCGACGCAGACCTAACCGCAGAAGAGCGGGCGCGCGTAAAGACGGCGCTGACCTTCCTGCGCCGTCGCCTAGGAAGCGTGACCGCGTTAGCCAAGGCGATGGGAGTCAAAGCTACGCGCATCAAGGCCGCGATGCGACCACATGGCACGGTGAGCGCCGGCGTCGCCATGCGGACGGCCAGAGCAGCGCGCGTGCCTCTGGAAGCCATCCTTAGCGGCGCCTGGCCGGAGCCTGGAGCATGCCCCTACTGCGGGCGCGGGGTGACGCCATGACCGACCCATGCCAGGATGGCAGCGTGCCTAAGCGCTCAAGCAAGCCGAAGAAGCCACCCACCAAGGACCCGAATGCGCTCGCGCGCTTCATCCTGGAACAAGCCACGGGCGAGGCGCCCGCCGAAGAGCCAGAGGCCAAGCCGGAGCCGCAGAAGAACCCCGCGGCCGTCGCGCTTGGGCGCATGGGCGGCCTGAAGGGGGGCGCAGCTCGCGCCAAGAAGCTGTCGAAGAAGCGGCGGGCGGAGATCGCGAAGAAGGCGGCAAGGGCTAGGTGGTCTCCGTGAGTAGCTTCGGGGCTGGCGGGTCTGGCGGGAGCAGCTTCAACGTCTCACCGTAGCGAGGCAGTGCGCGGTCGAGCACATCCATAAATCCTTCCCATGTGGCCGAGATTCTAAGGAGCGCACACGCAGCCGACAGATGCTCCTTGAGTTTCGGATGCCCCCAGTCCTCGGTAAGGTGCTGGAACATTTTTGCCTTGGGCTTTCCAGATCTCTGCCGCTCGATACGTATCCTGTTGAGCTCTTCGAGAACACCAGGAGCCAAGCGGGCATAGACGATGTCCTTCGTATAATGGGCGAGAGCTTGCGTTCGGTTGACCGACATGCCCTTCCACTCCCACCCGCGCAATCGGTAAATGTGCTCGTAAAACTCGGCGGGGAAAGTTCGGACCCACGGGCGGAGCTCCTTGGCAATGAACCGTGCGAGAATCCGCGCAAGACCATCGATCTCCCGATCGGCCTGGTATCCGGTAACCTCATCGACAAGGGCATTGATCCCGACCTCCGCGAAGCCGTGCTGTAGCATCGCGGCTCTCTCGGCTAGTCGCTGCTGTCTAGGGGTCAGCTTTCCGTCGAGCCCAGCTTGAATGAGAACGGCACAAATATCCGGCAGAATACTGGCCTCGTACCCCTCTGCCATCTTTCCGCCGTGCGGCATGTAGAAGCGCACCGGCGAGTTTGCGCGATCGACTAACCCTCGGACATGAATGCCTTTTCCCTCCAAACTGCCCATCAAGGTCGCGATCTTGCGCGATCCGTCCTTTCCGCCGCCGTCGGACAGGCCGAACCCGAGGTGCGTACCCTTCTGAGTAAGCACCCGTCGCCCGTCGGCGAGCACGTAGCAGGGGATCTCTGCGGAACCGATCCTCAAAGGGCGATCGGGGCTCCCGTACTTCGCCAGCGGGACTGACCCGCTGTTTACCCAGCGCGTGATCGCTGCCTTATGGGCGATCTCCGTCCGCCGCTCGGGCGACAGTCTCCGGGCGCGCTCCACTCCGCCCCTAGACTGCCCTTCCTTTTCCTTGTCATCCATGTTCGACCTCCGTGGTATTGAGCTTGAGCAAGCATACACGATGCTTGGTACCAAGCAAGCTTGACAATGCTAGACCGCTCAAGCATACTGGAGGTTATGAACGTGCTCGACGCCGCCCGCCGCAAGCAAGTCATCCGCGCCCTCGTGGAGGGCAACAGCATCCGCGCGACGTGCCGCATGACTGGCGTCGCGAAGGGGACCGTTCTGAAGCTGCTGGCAGACCTCGGCACCGCTTGCCGCGCCTACCACGATGCGAACGTGCGCGGTCTGAAGTGCCGCCGCGTGCAGTGCGATGAGATCTGGAGCTTCGTTGGCGCGAAAGACAAAAATGTTCTCGGCGACGAGCAGGGCTTCGGGCGCGGCTCGATCTGGACGTGGACGGCGCTCGATGCGGAGTCGAAGCTCATCGCCGCCTATCACGTGGGCACCCGCGACGCGGGATGTGCTTACGAGTTCATGACGGACCTTGCTGGCCGCCTGGCTTCACGCGTCCAGCTCACGACGGACGGACACAAGGCGTACATCAACGCGGTTGCCGATGCCTTCGGCCCGAGCGGCGTGGATTACGCCATGCTCGTGAAGCTCTACGGTGAAGTGCCGGCCGGTGCCGCGCGCTACTCGCCCCCGCAATGCATCGGCGCGAACCTCACGCCGATCATGGGCTCGCCCGAGATGGAGCATGTGTCGACTTCACACGTAGAGCGCCAGAACCTGACGATGCGCATGTCGATGCGCCGCTTCACCCGGCTTACGAATGGCTTCTCCAAGAAGGTCCAGAACCTGGAGCACGCGGTCGCGCTTCACTTCATGCACTACAACTTCTGCCGTGTGCACCAGACGCTTCGGGTCACCCCGGCCATGGCCGCCGGCATCGCCGATCACGTGTGGGAGATTGACGAGCTGGTCGCACTCATGCCGAAGCCAGTGGCGAAGGCTTGGGGGAGCGTGAAGCGGGCAGTGGGCGGGCTATAGCCCGCCCCGCTACGGTATGCTGGCTGCCGTGAAGGAGTGGGCAACGCGAAAGTGGCGTGCGCTATTGGCGTGGGCCGCGACGCCTGCAGACGGTTGGGACGAAACGGCGCACAGCAAGCCGGGGCGAGAGATCGTTGGGGACCTGCTCCGAGAAACTGCCGTACTGATCCTCGTGTTCGGAATACTGGATCCGTTTGTCGGCGAGCGTCGGGCCCCTCCTTACCCGTGGCCGGTATGGGGGTGGTTCATTGGGGGCAGCACTGCGGTGGCCCTTGGCGCGGGCGGTTGGGTGGAGGTATCAAGAAGGAGACGCATGAACCCCGCTCTGTTCGCCATGCTCGCGTTGGGAGGAATTGCCGCGCTCGGGGTGGCCGGGACCCTTCTGTCGCGACTGCCGGAAGACTGGGAGGCAAACTCAAAACGCACGGGTCCGAAGCAGCCCGCCGCAGCATCGACCACGGCCGCGGTCGGGCCACCAGTGGTGCAGATGATCGAGGCATCTAAGCCGCCTCAGATGACGGCGGTTGCCTCTGCTAGCCCGACTACGTCGACGGAAATCAGGGTGAATACGCCACCACCGTCTGCAAGTCAGCCGCGGGCAGGATCAGTCTTTCCCGCGCCGATAGTGAGCGCTAACCCTCCGCGCTGACATGTATCGTTCCTATCTGGCCATGGTCGCAGAGGGATTGTCGATCGACGCAGCGACCGGTACTGCGACCGCTTACAGCATTTATGATGTGCTCTCTGCGCCAGGCTTCCCAACATTTATTCACGCGCTGTTCTTCCTCACTTTTCTCGAGCGATCCGTTGATGACCCAGCTTCACCACCAGGATCTCTGTCGGTCGCTATCGACGGCGAGGCACTCTTTTCCGCTCCCGTAGGCATCGATTTCAAGTCCGAAACGCGGTGCAAGGTCGCGGTACGCATAGGTGGCGTAGTCATTCCGAGACCTGGCAGGCTCGCGTTTTCACTCAGTGTTGAGGGCCGTGGCGTGGTCGCCGAGCAAGTCTTGCCTGTACATCTTTTTGAGTCATCCGTCGTTCAGACGCAGCTACCATTTGTTGGCCAATCTAGGCGGTCATAGCTACGCATTGGGCGAACCGTTCAGCCAAGGAACATGTGCCATCCCATGGCAGTGCCCACGGCCTCCCTTTTGGCCTTCTCGATCTGAGCTTTTATCTCCTCTGCGGAGGAAGTGGTTGCAAGCTTGGCGTCGAGCTCGGCTAGCGACTTTGCGATAGCCGCAAGCTGTTCGTCCTTGGACCTCAATTGCGCTTCGAGGTCCCTTGTTTTCGCATCGAGCGTCTCGATGGCCAATTGCGCCGTTGTCAGCGCGGATGACGATGACGGGTGGCTTTCGGCAAGAGTGCGCGCTCGGTGCTCGGCAAGCCACGCGCGATACATCGCCACGATAACGCACGCGGCGGCAACGCCCCAAAAGAGCGGCCGGTCGGCGGGCAACCATCGCGGCACCCAGCGGGTAGGCATCGCGCCAAGTACGGCAAGTAGCACGCCTGCGCTGCCGCTCACTAGGCCAACCCATCCAGCGAACACGGCTCGCGCGAACTCAAGCAGATTGCGCACCGCTCCATGTTACACGACTCCGCCAAACTCAAACTGACCCACTACCTGTCGCTTCGCTTCTTCGCCACGACACATCTCCTCGAAGAAATGTCGCTCCGCCTCTTCGCCACGACACATCTCCTCGAAGAAATGTCGCTTCGCCTCTTCGCCACGACACATCTCCTCGAAGAAATGTCGCTCCGCCTCTTCGCCACGACACATCTCCTCGAAGAAATGTCGCTTCGCCTCTTCGCCACGACACATCTCCTCGAAGAAATGTCGCTCCGCCCGTTCGACCCGACACATTTGGCGACTTCGTGTGGCATGAGAGCCCCCAAAAGGCGCCCCGCGGGCGTCGAACCCGCCAACGTGGACACTTTCCGCTAAATTCAACCGCGATTGCCAGCGACCCCGCCAAAACCCCGCTCGACCGTCGCGCGACGCGTGCTCCTCTCGTTCGCCATCACCGGAGCAGCGTTCGCGGTCACGCTCGGGCTGGGGGTCGTCGCGCAGCGGCGAGCGGCGGACGACAGCGTGGAGCTCGCACGCGGATATGTCCCGGTCGCCATGCGGCTTGCGCAGCTTCGCGCGGCGCAAACGACTCTGTCGACCCTCGTCGATGGAATCCCCGACGAGCGCGAGCCCGGGTCGACGCGGGCGCTTCTCGAAACACTCTCGGGCGCCCGACGCACGATGTTCGTCGAGACGCGCGCCGCCATGAGGCAAACGCTCCCCGCGGTCGGGAGCGAGACGACTCGGGCGCTCGCGCCGCGCCTGGCGGCGGAGCTCGACGCGGTCGAGTCCAGCCTCGAGACCGACCCCGCCCTCTTCGAGCGGCTCTTCGCGGCCATCGCGGCCGGGGATGCCGACGCCATCAACCGGACGATCGTCTCGCTCGGAGCGCTCGAGCACGACGCCGACAAGCGACTGCGCGTCCTCGCGGGGCGCGTCTCGGGGTCCATCGACGCCCTCTCGACCGAGGCGCGCGAACGCGAGCTCCAATCGATTTGGGCGCTGGCGATCCTGGCCGCCCTCACGCTGGCGGTGGGGGTCGTCGTCTCCCTGCATGTCCGGCGCCTGCTCGCTCCCCTGGCACGCGTGACCGACCGCGCGCGAGCGGTGGCGCGAGGCGACCTCACGGCCCGCGAAGTCGAGACGAGCGACGACGAAATCGGCCAGCTCGAAGCGGCGTTCGAGAAAATGGTGTCGGGCTTGGCGCGGGCCCAGGCGCTCGCCCTGTCGAACGAGAGGCTCGCGGCAATCGGCAAGATGGCGGCGCACGTCACGCACGAGATTCGCAATCCCCTGTCGGCGATGGGTCTCAACGTCGAGCTGCTCGCCGAAGAGATCGAAGCACCGGGCGGGGCCGACGGCTCGCGGCGCGCCGAAGTGAGCAGCCTTCTCGTGGCGATCCAGCGCGAAGTGCAGCGGCTCGAGCAGCTGAGCGAAGAATACCTGGGGGTGGCGCGCCTGCCGCAACCGCGCATGGAGGCGGACGATGTCACGGCGACGGTGCGTGAGATCGTGGATTTTGCGCGTCCCGAGATCGAGCGCGACGGATGCACCGTCGCGCTCCACGTCACCGACGGGTTGCCCGCGGCGCTCTTCGACGAAGGCCAACTGCGTCAGGCGCTGCTCAATCTCCTCCGCAACGCGCGCGAGGCGATGCCGCGCGGCGGGCCGATCGACGTGCACGTCATGGCCGAGGGAATGGGCGTCGTGGTCGATGTGGACGACCGCGGCGGAGGGATCCCCGAAGAGATCCGCGCGCGCGTGTTCGATCCGTTCTTTTCGACCAAGGGGGAAGGCACCGGCCTCGGGCTCGCGATCACGCGCCACATCGTGCAAGCACACGGCGGGACGGTGACGTGCGAGCCGCGCGAGGACGGCGGCACCCGATTCCGCGTGGCGTTGCCGATGGCCCCGGCCAAGACCGCCCGGCTGCCGAGCGCCGCTGCGCACGTACGGTGAGCGCGCCCGGACGTGCTAAGAGCACTGCCCCATGCCCCGTATCGACGGCCGTCCACTCGACGCGCTTCGCCGCGTCGAGATGATTGTCGGCTTTCACCGCCCCTCCGAAGGCTCGGTTCTCTATCGCGCAGGCGGGACGGTCATTCTCTGCACGGCATCGGTCGAGGACAAAGTCCCGCCGTTTCTCGAGGGCAAGAATCAGGGTTGGGTGACGGCCGAGTACCTGATGCACCCGCGCGCAAACGCGCGGCGTCAGGAGCGAGACGGCCGCGGCAAACCGCCGAACGGGCGAACCCAAGAGATCCAGCGTCTCGTGGGCCGTGCACTTCGCGCGGCCGTTGCGCTCGAGAAGCTCGGCCCCCGGACCGTCACCGTGGACTGCGACGTACTCGAGGCCGACGGTGGAACGCGCACTGCCTCGATCACCGGAGGATTCGTCGCGTTGGCGGTCGCGCTATCGAAGATCGGGGTGCGAGCGCTGCGCGAATCCATCGCCGCCACGAGCGTGGGCGGGCTGGCCGGGTTGGGCAACGCCCTGGACCTTTGCTACCTCGAAGACTCTCGCGCGCTCGTCGATTTGAACGTCGTCGCGACGGCGACCGGCAAGATCGTGGAAGTGCAAGGGACCGCCGAGGGTGAACCGGTGGAGCGACGGGAAGTGGACGCGATGGTCGACCTGGCCCTCGCGGGGATAGCCACGCTCTCTCAGGTGCAGCGCGACGCGCTCGCCGGCGCGGGAATCGATTTCGAAGGGCCTCCTTCTCTAGTTCGGCGACAGAGGAACGTGCCCCGCATGGCTGCCCCGACGTCCGAGGGGCCCGAACGGCTCGCGCTGGTCGTGGCGACGAGCAATCGAGGCAAGCTCGATGAGCTCAGGCTGCTGCTCGAAGGGTTGCCGGTCGAAGTGCGCTCCATCGGCGAGGTGGTCGCGCGGCCGCCGCTCGTAATCGAGGATGGGGCTACGTTCGCCGAAAACGCGATCAAAAAGGCGAGGGCGGCGGCCGACGTCACCGGGATGCTCGCCCTCGCGGACGACTCGGGGCTCGAGGTGGAGGCGCTCGGCGGCGCGCCAGGAGTGCGCAGCGCTCGTTTTGCCGGCGAGCGCGCGACGGACGCCGAAAACTGCGCGGCGCTCCTGGCCGCCCTCCGCGGCTCGGGGATTGCGCCGCCCTACCGCGCGCGCTTCCGCTGCGTGCTCGCGCTCGTGGACGGGAGGTCGGCGGCGGAGAAAAACTCGCTCCCGTCGACCGTGGAAGGCGAGTGCTCCGGGACCATCACCCTCGCGCCGCGAGGCACGGGCGGCTTCGGCTACGACCCGGTCTTCGTCGTCGACGGAGCAAAAAGGACAATGGCGGAGCTGCCCCGCGAAGAGAAAAACCGGGTGAGCCACCGCGCCCGCGCATTGGGCGCCCTTCGGCCGCTCCTCATCGATCGAGCGGCCACGGCCTCAACGGAACTAGTCCCCCAATAGATCGACGTGGACGCCGCAGCCGAAGACGAGGGCGAAGTACGTCTGCTGGGAATCGGACGGGATGGGTCCACCGCCCGAGAAAAGCGGCCCGGTTTGGCCGTCCGGCTGGTTGGGGGCAAATTGGATGGTGCCGCTCGTGTCCGTCAGTGTGCCGCCCGAGAGCGTGATCATCGGGGACAACGTGGTGCGCGTGCTCAGCCGGATTTCGGCTCCGAATCCGAGTCGGAAGAGCTCGAGGCCGCTCGCGCTCCAGGTCCCGCTGGCGTTCGACACCTGGAACTTGCGCCAACCGAACGAGATGTCGCTCGCAAATGAGACATTGTCGACATCGCCGGCGAGATAACGAAATCCCACACCGACGAACGACGTGGAGGCGCTCGTCGACGTCCCCTCGAAGCGACGCCCGGCGCCGACGAGCCCCAGCTCGAGCGTAACGTACGGAATGTATCGTCGGCCGAGGCGCGCGCCGACGTCGGCCTGGAGCGCGGCCCCCGAACGGACGAAATTGCCCGTGCTCTCCACCCCGGACGTGCTGTACGGGTCGAGGTAGAGGCCGCCGCTGTACGCGATGATCCCGGCGCTGCCGCCCAGCCAGAGCGAGTCGGTGGGAGCGTGCTTCTGTTGACGCGGGTACGGACCCCGCCGAGAGACGCCATAGGGGTCCATTCCAGGCGGCGGAGCGAAGCTTGCGTCCGGCGGCGGGGGCGGCGGGGCTGGCGGTTGCGAGTCTGGCTCTGGGGGAGGGGGCGGCAAAGGCGGAGGCGCCGACTCGGCGGGTGGCGGAAGCGGGGGGAGCCCGTCTTGCGCGCGCGCCCGAGCACCGAGAAGAAGAGAAAGAAGATTGGCGACGACAAAAGCGGCCCACCGAACGCTCGCACGCATGGCCGACCTCATGGCAAAGAGTACGCGCCCAGGCGCACCCTATGAATCATAAGCGACCGGAAGACGCGGCGCTCGCGCGCAGACCGAGCCGCCCGCTCCGGGGCAAGGTCGCCGGCGACTCTTCCGCCGCACGGAGCAACGCGACATGACGAAGCCGTACAAGGAACTCGGCCGCTACGGGGGCGTCGGGATCGAGCTCGTGCTCGCGATTCTTCTTCTTGGCGGCGCCGGACACTGGCTCGACGAGCGCTATTGGCACGGGCGCGGCTGGGGCATGGCCATCGGCTTCGTTCTCGGCGTGGCGGTGGGCGTCCGAAACCTGATGCGCGTCGCCGCGACGATGCAGAAGGACATCGAACGCGCCGAGGCGGAGGATCCGGCGGCGAGCCGCTGGACCGTCGACGAGAGCTGGCTACATAAGCCCGACCCGCCGCCAATGACTCACCCAGCGGACCCGGACGAGACGTCGCCCGCCGGCAAAAACGGAGCCGAGCGAAACGGCAAGGGCCGATGAGCGCCCCTGCCCAAGCCCGGCGCCGCCCCCTCGACGCGAGGCTGCGTGCGTCTCTCGTCGCCGTCGGACTGTCGGGCGCTCTTCTTGGTGTCGGCGGACTCTTGTCGCGCGGTCCGTTCGCGGCGCTCTCGGTCGGGACCGGCGCTGCCATTGCGGCCTTCAACCTGTGGGCGCTCGCGCGCATCGTGACCGCGCTCCTGCCGACCGATTCGAAGCCGGCCGCACACCTTCCCGCATCCGCCGCGAGCTGGGCTCTCCTCGCGGTCCTCAAGATGGGCGGCCTTTTCCTCGTGGTCTGGCTCCTCCTGCGCTATGCGCTGGTCTCGCCGCTGCCCATGCTCATCGGCTTCGGTGCCCTGCCCATTGGCATTGCCATCGGCTCGCTGGTGAGCGATAGAAGCGAAGACGCTGGCCCCCCGTAGATTCACGTCATGCCCGAGCACACATCCTTTTTCAGCTACCTCATCGCGCTCTTTCCGGCCCTCGGCCACAACATGAGCGCCTTCGGAAAATCGCTCTTCGGCGAGCCCGTGACCGCGCACGGCCTCGAGCCGCTGGTGGCCAGCTTCTTCGTCATGCTGGTCGTCATCGGCCTGGCGCTCGGTATCCGCGGCCAGTTGGTCGATTACGACAAGTCTGTCGTACCCGAGGCGCGGCTGACGCTCCGCACGTTCCTCGAGGTGTTCGTCGGCTTCTGGTACGGCACGATGAAGGACATGATGGGCCCGCGGCGTGCCAAGCGGTATTTCCCTCTCGTGGGATCGCTCGCATGCTTCATTTTCTTTGCGAACGCGCTTGGGCTCATTCCCGGATTCGTGCCTCCGACCTCGAATTGGAACATCACGATGGGCTGCGCCGTCGTGGTGTTCGTGATGTTCAACTACTACGGGCTGAAAGAAAACGGCCTCGGGTACGTCAAGCACCTCTTTGGGCCCTACATCGGCTGGTGGGGGATCCCAATCAATATCCTGCTCTTCATCATCGAGACCGTTTCGACGCTGATTCGGCCGCTGACCCTGAGCATCCGTCTCATGCTCAACATGGCGGTCGACCACCTGCTCATCACGCTCACGCTGGCGATGGTCGCGCTTTTCTTGCCCGTCCCCGTTCTTCTTTTGGGCGCGCTCGTCGTCGTCGTCCAGGTGATGGTGTTTTGCTTGCTCACCTCGATTTACATCGCGCTCGCCACCGAGCACGAAGACCACGAACCGCACGGACAGCCGCACGGGGCCACCGAGACGCACGCGGCCGGCGCCGCCGCGTGAATGAGCGGACTAGCCTGCTGAGCTGAAAGCGACTACAAGGCCGCTCCAGCAATCCCACTGCACACGAAGAAGGAGCCATTGACGATGTCGATCCCGAAGAAGTTCGCTCTGGCGGCGCTCTCGTTCGCCGCGACCTTCGCCCTGCCGATCCTGGCGTACGCCCAGGACGACCACACGGGCTCGAACGCGTTCGATGTCAGAGCGTGGGCCGCGGCCGGTGCCGGCATCGCGATTGGGCTCGGCGTCCTCGGCGGCGCGCTCGGCCAGGGCCGCGCCGCAGCCGCAGCCCTCGAAGGAATTTCGCGCAACCCCGGCGCCGCGGCGCGGATTCAGACGCCGATGATTCTCGGCCTCGCGCTCATCGAGTCGCTCGTCCTCCTGGCGTTCGTCATCGCCTTCTTTCTCCAGGGATTCGCCAAGGGCTGATCTGCGATCAATCGGGCTGGCCGTCACCGCCGGAAGCCTGGGCGTCGCTCGACGCACCGTCGGCCGACCCCTGATCCGCCCCGACGCTTGAATCGCTCGAACTCGACGCTGCATCGGTCGTCGACGAGTCGCCTTGTGGGGCGGAGGCGGCGTCGATCGACGACTCCGCCGCGTCGCCGGGCTGACCGGCTTCCGCCTCGGCGCTCGGGGACGACCCGCCGTCGGACGAAAGGCACCCGGAAGCCTGGCACTCGAAGCGCAGGCCGAACCCGCCGTCGCGCGTTTCACCCGGGAAGCATTCGCATTGGTCGAACATGCTGGGGCAGCTGCTCGGATACGCGCAGAGAAGCCCAGGCGATTGGCACGCGGCCGTCTCCGCGGCCAGCTCGGTGAGCGGACACGTGGACGACGCATCGACCGCCGGGAGGCAGGATGCCGCGTCCGCGCTGTCGATCGACTTTCCCGCGCCGTCGGCGCACTGGTACGCGCTCCCGTTGCAGGTGCACGAGATCGAGATTTGAACGAAGCCGCACGGGATGGTCGGAGCGCAGATCGAACCAAAAAGGGTGCACGCCGCGCCAATGGTCTCCGCGAGCGTGGCCGGGCACACCTGCGCGTCGGACGACTCGGCGATCGGTGCCGCGCTGGTACTGCTGCATCCCGCCCCCGAGGCCCCAATCGCGATCGTGGCCGCGGCGATTCCGGCGCAGAGCGCCGCCCGTAGATGATGTCGCATGCTCAGGACACCGGAGGCTGCGGGATGCGCAGCTTGAATGTGGCGCCTCTGCTCGACGACTGCACCGCGATGCTCCCGCCGTGCTCCTCCGCGATCTTTTTGACGATGGCGAGGCCGAGCCCCGTTCCGCCCTTTTTCCCGCTGGTCACGAACGATTGAAAGAGGCGGTGTTCGATCTCCCTCGGAATGCCGGGGCCCGTGTCGGAGAAGGTCAAGAGCAGCGAACCATCGTCTTTGTCACGGGTCACTTTGATCACGAACTTGCCTCCGCGCCTTCCCATCGCCTCGGCGGCGTTTCTGGCGAGGTTGTGGACGACGCGCAAAATCTTGCCTTCGTCGAACCGCGCCGTGCCGCGTTCTTGCACGTCGACGACGAGCTCGATGCCGCGCTTGGCAAGGTCCGCTTCGAGCTGCCCGCGCACGTCGTCGAAGAATTTTTGAAGGTAGATCTTGCGGACGAGAACGCTTTTCTCGCCGCGCGCGAACTCGAGCACCTCGCGCTGCATCGCCCCGATGAGATCGAACTGCCGTAGCACGAGGTGAGCATACCGCTCGCGGACCCGCCGATCGTTGGATCCCTGCATCAGCTGAACATAGCCGCTAATGACCGTGAGCGGCGTCTTCAGATCGTGGATCACGCTCGAGAGAAGACGGCCGATCGTGGTCAGACGCTCTTCGCGCTCGCGCCCCTCGCGCGAGAGCTGAAGGAGGATCGCGGTCGACGCGTTCGCCGTCACGAGCTCGAGTAGCTCGCGATCTTCGTCGTTGAATGGCCGGCCGCTGCGCTTGTTGTAGATGGCGAGCGCCCCCATTGGAGTTTTGTGCTCGCCCTCGAGCGGCACGATGAGCGCCGTCTTGGTGGCCGCCCCACCGATCCGCTCGTCGAGCTCGGGATCGCGGCGCGAGTCGCTGTCCGCGCCGCTCGTCACCAAGACTTCGTTGTTCTGAATCGCCCACCCGATGAGGCCCGCGTCGTCCGGGTACGGAAGACGCTTCATCTTCTTCGTTCGCTCGTCGATGATGTAGAGGGCGCCCGTTCGTCCCTCGGGATCGCGGAGCGCGACGGCGCCCATCTTCGCCTCGCACGCGCGCGTCGCCTCGCCCAAGACCGCGATGAGCAGCTCGTCGAGCGAAGTCGCGCGCGCCATCGCGCGCTCGAGGTCGAAGAGCAGCTTCAGATCGTGGACTCGGTGCTCCAGCTGTTCTTTGGTGTCGAGCAGCTGGATGTTCTTCTGCGTCACCGACATGAAGAGCCGCGAATTGTCGATGCTGACCGCCGCCTGGGTGGCCAGCGCCGCGAGGATCTCGGCGTCGTCGTCGGTGAACTCGCCTCGCTTTTTCTTGTTGAGCACCTGCACGACGCCGATCGTCTTGCCGAGGTGGTTCTTGATGGGAGCCGCCAGGATCGACCGCGTGCGATAGCCGGAAAGCATGTCCCACTCGGGACTGAAGCGCGGATCCTTGTAGGCGTCGCGCACTTGCAGAGGCTTGCCCGTGCGGGCGACGTGCCCCGCGATCCCGTGGCCGATCTTCAGCCGGATCGACCGGACCTCTTGCCCCTGGACGATTCGTGACACAAGCTCGTCGTTCGACTCGTCGAGCAAGTACAGGGTCGCGCGATCGGCCTCGAGCGCTTGGGTGATTTTGTCCAGAATGAGCTCGAGCAGCCTGTCCAGGTCGAGCGTCGTTCCGAGCGCCACCCCGACCTCGCGCAGCGCTTTGCTCACGCGCATCTCGCGCGAGAGCGCCGCCTCGGCATCCGCCAGGCGAACGTCGAGCGGGCGTGCGGGATTGGACTTCAGCGCCATCGGCCCGAACCATCCTAACAGGGCTGGGCGACGCTAGGTCAGAGGCAAGTTGCCCCGGCAGAAGGAGACGAAGCGGGACAGAAGTCTGATAAGACTGCTGCCGAACGGTACGACTGCCACCGCACCACCTCCTTTTCCAGCCCTTGCTCGCACGCCCGAAATGACGCGCACGCTCATCGTGACACCAACCTACAACGAAGCCGAGAACTTGCCGCGCTTCGTCCAAGCCGCGCGCGCGGCCCTGCCCGACGCCGATCTGCTCGTCGTCGACGACGGATCACCCGACGGAACCGGGCACATCGCCGACGCGCTCGCCGCACAAGACCCCCACGTTCGCGTCATGCATCGCCCCGGTAAGCTGGGGCTGGGCACCGCGTACGTCGCTGCGTTCAAGAAGGGTATCGCCGAAGGATACGACCGCTTTTACGAGATGGACACCGATCTCTCTCACGACGTCCGGTATCTGCCGGAATTCGAGCGAGCCCTCGACGAGGGCTACGACATGGTCATCGGGTCGCGCAATGTCCCGGGGGGAGGCATCGAGGGGTGGGGTCCGGGGCGCTACTTGCTCTCAAAAGGCGGGAGCCTCTACGCTCGGACGATTCTCGGGCTACCCATTCGAGACTTGACGAGTGGGTACAAGGCTTTTTCCAGGCGGGCGCTCGAAGCGATCGACCTCGATGGGGTGCACTCCAACGGCTACTCGTTTCAGATCGAGATGACCTACCGCGCCACGCGCCGAGGAATGCGCGTCAAGGAGGTGCCGATCGTGTTCGTCGATCGCACGCTCGGGCGCTCCAAAATGAGCCGAAAAATCTTCCTCGAGGCCGTCGCGATGGTCTGGAAGCTGCGGTTCGAAGCGCTGCGTGGCGGCCCGAAGTAGCCGCCGAGCGCCCGCGGCGGGGGACGGACGATCCGAACGTCCGCGGCCCCTCTTCGCACACACGACGCCTCCGCTCAAGCCTTGGTCGCTGCGATGACCACGTGAGGGTACGGAAGGACATCGGGCACTCGCACCATGCGGACCGAGAATCCCAGGTCGGTGAGCATCTCGCCCCACTCGCGGTGGTGCCGGTACGCCAGCGGTTCGCGCCAGCCCACCATGGCCCGGTCGAGCGCCTCGGTGAAGAGGAGGCCGGTGCGCGGCTCGGTCGTGATGTCTTTGACGAGCAACATCCCCCCGGAGACGAGCAGTCCCCGGAGCCGCTCGAGCACGCGGCGTTGGTCGCCTCTCGGCAGGTGGTGCATCACGTCGAGCACGTACGCGGCCTCGAACGGGCCTTCGAGCGACGCATCGCGCACATCGCCCGCGACGAACGTGTGACCGCGCAGACCGAGCGTCTCGGCGACTCGCCGGGCGATGCCGATGCGCCGAGCGTCGGGGTCGACGCCCGTGATGCGCCGGCGCGGCTGCGTCTGGCCGAAATAGGCGGCGAAGAGACCGAAGCCGCACCCGACATCGAGGATCCGCCCGCGGTCGGTGAGCAGCAGATCCATCACGCTCAGGATCTTCGGCCGCAGAATCGAGAAGCGGACGAGCGAGTACGCGGCCTCGACCAGGGGGAGCGCGCGCACGATCTTGGCGATCGCGGCGCTGCCGTAAACCTCCGGCGCGTCGACGACGCCCACGTGCACCACGGCCCAGGCGTACGCTGCCACGGATTGGAGCGTCAAGTGAGGAGGTCGAGTGCGGCGGTGCTGGCGGGTCGGGGCCGGCGCGTGGTAGTCGATTCGCTTGCGCGCCCGTAGCTCAGCTGGATAGAGCGGTGGCCTTCGAAGCCACATGTCGGGGGTTCGAATCCCTCCGGGCGTACCGGAATCGTTGAAGTTTTTGATCCGAGGTCCGGTCAATCGTCACGGGCCGTGACGATTCAACGGGCGGCGCGGGCAAAATCGGGAGGGCCGCGTCGGGGATCGTTCGCATCGCGGTCGTCCGCATCACGTACCGCATATGCGTCTTCGTGTCGGCATGCGACGCGAGGTGCATCGCGTGTTGCACGTTGACGCCAGCCTCTGCCAGCGCTGTGTTGAACGCGCGGCGGAACGAGTGAAAGTCGACGGGGAGCGTCGTTGCCGTCTCGAAGTAGAGGGGGTCGCGTGGGTTCGGCGCGAGCTGGGTGCCGTGGGCGTGCTTGCCGAGGTCGGTCCGCGTTCCCGGTTTGGTCGCGGGCGCTTCGACGGGGGGCATGCGGATGACTCCGGCGCGGAACAGCTCGCGCCGCAGGCGCTTCGCAAAGCCTCCGCTCGTCGCTCGGACTTCGCCGGCGCGTGGGCCCTGACGCACAGGGAACACGGGACCGCTCTCGGGCTTCCCGGCGCGCTCCCACCACGCGCGGAGGAACGGCGCGAGTGCGCCCGGGATGGCGAGCGCCTGGGGCGTGCGCGTTTTGGCCCGCGGGATGATGCACTCGGCGAAGTGAACGCGGTCGATCTGCGTCCAGTCCCATCGGTTCAAGTCACCGGCGCGCATGCCGCCCTCACACCGCGCGACGAGGGAGAGCATGCGGAGCTCCAAGTCGACGAGGGGGCTTGCGATAAACTGGTGGAACTCGTCGTCGGTTAGGATCGCGCGTTCTTTCCGCACCTCGCGAAGGGTTGGCGTGCGGACGCGGTCGACCGGGTTGGATTCGATGATCCCTTCCCTCCACGCGGCGTCGAAGACGCGGTGCATCGCGGCGCGCACGTGGGCGATCGTCTGCTGTCGATAGCGGCGCTTGCTTCCGTTCGGTCGCTGGTAGGTACTGGCGGTGAGGTCTTCGAGCACGTTGCGGACGTGCGCGGCAGTGACGTCGCACAACGGGAGCTTCCCTATCGCGGGAAGCACGTGGGTCTCGAGGTAGCGCCACTCGTGGCGAGCCATGACCACGCCCTGCGCTTGCCGTTTCCCGTGCCACGCCTCCGCGTAGTCCTTCACACGCTCGGGCGCGTTCGCCGTTTCGGCGGCGTCGAGCACGTCGGCCCCCGCCTCGACGAGCGCGACGAGCCGCGCGAGCTTGCGGCGGGCGAGTGCCTTGTCGGTCGTGCCGAGGGAGTAGAGGGGGCGCGTTTTAGAGCCATCCGCGTGCGTCTTCGTCACACGGGCGCGCCAGATTCCGTCGGCGCCAGGAGGGAGGATGGTTCCGGTTCTAGCGCGGGGCATCGCCCGCCTGCATCGTCTTCGCACAATTCATCAACGCCACCTCACTCACTCTGTCTCGGCCGCCAATCCGTCAACTACGTCCTTCGTTTTGGCCTCGACGTTCGGTGGAAAGGCATCGCTCAAAAGCAGCTCGACAACGACACGCGTCTTTGCCGAACCAAAGTGCTTGATTCGCTGGCCAACGCAATAACCCAACCAAAACCCATACTCCGTGTCGCTGCGAGCCTGCATGACGATGCCTCCCGCGGTGCCCTGTTTCGTGCGCACGGATGGGATGGAGAACTCGACGGTACCTCCACCGCTTGACCGCTCCGACACTTTGCAGTCCGCCGCGACCGCGACGGCTTCCAATCTATGGCATACGCCCATGGCATTCAGAGCACTTGGCACGGTGCTGCTCGCGATCGACGGAATAGAGCTCGCGGAGCCGTCGCCATCGGGCGCAGAACCGACCATTCCGGATAGAGCGCGAAACTCAACGAGCTTCAGGCCCCCATCGCTCCTCGCGTAGTAGAGGAGCTTCTTGTTCCCGGCCTTCGAGCGCGCCTCGACACGCTGGTTGTCGCCGATCTTCTCGGCGCTCAAGAGCGTCCAGCCACAGACGTCGCCATCCTTGCCCCTTTCGTTGATGTCCTTCCTCCAGTCATCGAGCCCCGCACGCGCTCCCGTTCGCCTTAGAAATTCGGCCCCGCTGGGGTCGGTCACGGAAAGAATGTCCGGCGACGTCGCGCCCTCGAAATGTTTCATTGTATTGGCGACCAACTTGTCTTCGTCGACGTGGACGAAGAACTTGTCGGCGTCGCCCGAGCACGCCGCCTGATGCATCTGGTCGAAGACGGCGCGAGCGTCGGGACCGCAGCCAAGAGACGCGGATCCCACAATGGCGATCCAGAAGTGTCGTCGCGGCGTCCTTCGGTGCATACGAGCTATCCTCCGTGCATGCCCGCTTCGGCTGTGAGCGCGCGAGGGGTGACAGGTTCGATCATATACTGATCTCGTCTTCGCGGTTGCCGCGCACGAGCCTCCCCGGTCGTGCCCGCGGGAAGCGCCAAGACGCTGCATCATCGCGAAACCGTGCGGTTTCGGCGAGTAGCGGCGTCCCTCGCACAGCAGGCGAGGGAGCTTCGAGCGGCGAGAGGTTGGACTATCGAGGTGGCGGCAGAGCGCTTCGGTATTGAGCCCGCGCACGTCCGACGCATTGAGTCTGCAAGCGCGAATCCTTCTCTTGCGGTCCTTACGAGCGTGGCGGCTGCGTTCGGCATGACCGTGTCGGAACTGCTGACCACTCGAGCGGGCAAGAAAGGGAGCCGTTGAATCATCAAGTCCGCCCCCTCGACGTCTCGCGCCTGTCGAGTGCCGTCGCGTATTCGAGCAACACGCGGGCGACCTCGCGAAGCTCTGCGCCATGAATGGCCACTCCGATCGAGCGTCGCTTGTAGCCCCCACCGTCGCGGAAAACGACGAAGGCCGTCACGTAATCGTGAGCCTTCCCGCCGTTCGGTCCGGCGCCGTCGTAGCTCCTCGCCGCGATCACGAGATGTGATCCCCGCTTGCCTCGCCCTGACAGGCGCGGCAGGTCCAGCAGGACGCCGTTTGGCTTGCCACCCATGCGCACGGGAGCTCGCCACACAACGGGGGGGTCGTCTTCTGTTTCGCACGCGGGGTCGATCGACCGTAGCGCCGCCAGCTCCGCGCGCCGTAGCTCGGCGCGCTCGGCGATCACCCGGTCACGCTCCTGTCGCTCGGCGTCCGTCAGGATGCGCCGTCGTCGTCGAGGGGCCGCGCCGTGCGCCACCTCGCCTGTCTCTTCGTCGTAGCCTGCGCCCGCGCTCGTCGTCCTGTTGCTCATGGCTGCCCCAATTTTTTTTGAAAATATCGCGGGGGTATCCCACCGGGTGGCCTTCGCTCGCCGGGAAAATGATGGGCCCCCCGTGGGGTCATCGCTTGCCCTTTCCAATCCCTAGCTCGCCTTCGAGAGTGTCGAGCCCGCGATCGATGGCAGCGCGAACGACGACGGAGGCGGGTAGCTCCGTCAAGGCTCGCTTGCTCATGGCCTCGCCCACCCGTGCGAGGCGTTCGCGCGTCTCCACGGGAATGCGGACCATGGGGGGGAAGGCTTCTGCGGGAGCTTCTTTCTTGGTGGGCATGGCCTCAAGCATGTTCGTTACCCTTGTATCTGTCCAGTGGTTCACTGAACATAGCGTCACATTGTACATCACTCGTCATTGTTACGTTGTATCGCTTCGGACGAAGCGTTACAGATAGGGGCATGAGCAAGCGCGTTCGGTCCGGTTCGCCCCTCGTCGCGGTCGCCTACATTCGCGTCAGCAAAGACGATCAGAAGCTCGGCCCCGAGGCGCAGCGGGCGAGCATCGAAGCATGGGCGACCCGCGAGGGCGTCTCCGTGGCCGCTTGGCACGTTGACGCTGGGGTGTGCAGCGTGACTGCCATCGATGCCCGTCCGGCCCTTGTGGCGGCGCTGGCGAGCCTCCGCGAGCACGGCGCGGGCGTCCTCGTCGTCGCCAAGCGCGACCGGATCGCGCGGGACCCCGGCCTGACGGCGAGCGTCGAGCGCGCGGCGGCGGACGCGGGGGCCGTGGTTCGGTCCGCGGCGGGCGAGGGCAACGGCTCGACGCCGGCCGACGAGTTCATGCGAGGTGTTATCGATTCGGCCTCGCGTTACGAGCGCGCCCTCATCCGGGCCCGCACCACGGCGGCCCTCGCCGTGATTCGCGCCCGGGGGCAGAAGACGGGAGGCAGTGTCCCCTACGGCTACACCGTCGCGAGCGATGGCCGCACGCTCGTCGCCGTCGAGAGCGAGCAGACGGTCATCGCGCGGGCCCGCTCCCTCACGGCCGAGGGACACACCCTCCGGGCCGTGGCGGCGCAGCTGGCGGCCGAGGGGCACGTCAGCCGCAAGGGCGTGGCGTTCTTCGCCGCGCAGGTTGGCCGAATGCTCGCCGGCGCGGAGCTGCCGCGAGCCGCCTAGCATCCAGCCCGGCAAGGCGTGGGCGCCGGCCAGCGATGCTACATAGAGTGGGGCGAACGAAACGGGAGGTGCTGCACCATGAACGCCGCGATGCCGATCGTTGAGGGCTTTATCCTCCTTGTGGTGCTCTGGATCGCAAGCAACGTGAAGGCCGCCATCGCCTCCTACTCGACGGAGAAGGGCAAGAACCTCGCAACGAAGGAAGACGTGGAGGCGATCACACGGAAGGTCGAAGGTGTGAAAGACGAACTCGCGCTTGGCGCCAAGCGTCGCGAGATGGTTGCGGAGATCGCGGAATTTATCGCCGCCTATAAAGCAAGCCCCGCGGCCACGGCCACCGATGAACAGCGACGCGACCTGGAAGCCGCCTACTACCGGTTGGTCATGTGGATACCGTCCGATGTGCTGACCATGATGACTCAGCTGATGGCCGAGTCGCCCTCGGGGCCGCGCCCTGACGTCAAGGATCTGCTTATTGAGGCTCGCAAGGCGATCCTTGGAGACGCTGCGGGAACTTTCACGGGGCCGGACCTCGTGCACCTGGTCGACCACAAGACCTAGCCGGCGACGCGTCACGGCTGCACCTCGACGGCGGGCGCCTCGGCCAGCACCCGCAAGGGGTCGTCGCCGTCGCTCGGCTGCCAAGGGCGGACGACGATGCGCAGCGCGCTCGCCGCGCCCCATCGCCCCCGCGCGAACCGGCGCTCGCGGGTGGTCGCCTGCGCAAGACGCCAGCGCACGCGCCGATCCCGGTCGTCCACGCTAAGCCACTGCGCGAGCGCGTCGATCGGGCCCTTTACGCTCGCGACGAGCCCGTCCACGTCGAGACGGTTCCAGCCTACGCGTACGAGCAGCACGACGACGGGGAGCGATAGGGGCGAGTAGGCGGTGAGGGCGGCGAGGATGATTTCGTGTTCCCGGCGCGTCCGGCGAGCGCGCGCAAGGTGGTGCTCGCGGCGGTTGCCGAGGGCGCCGAGAGCAAGAGGAACCTCGACGGCCACCACGCGCCCCGCCAGCGCCTCGCGAGCGTCGGAAGGGCCAGGCGTCGAGGGAGGCGCCTTCGGCGTATCAGGGGGCAACGTCGGGCGAAGCACGGCCGGGCCAGCCGTCCCCCCGCGCTTTCAGGCACCCGTGCGAGCACCGACACGCTATCGCCGCTGTACTCAATCTCGCCGCTCTCCTTTCCGAGCCCCACAAGAGCGTCCGGCCGGAGCACTCGCCGTCGGATTGGCCTGCCCCTGTCGTCCGCGTCCCACACGAGCCCCGCCTCGTCAGCGACGCGCCCTAGCTGCCCGTACTTATCGCGCGCTGCGCTCGACACGACGAGAACGGAGGCGCTGAAGTGGGAGGCGACGTCCCGGCTGCGGTATGCCGCTCGCCCGATTCGCTCGCGTAGATCGAGGCTTCTGCCGTTCGCGTCCGGCTCGTCACCAATGATTTGGAGGAAGTCGACCACGACCAGCAGCGGTGCCGATCCGGGGCCGTCGGGTTCCGGGTATACGGCGCGCATCGCAGCGACGAGCGGCGGCAAGTCTGACGACGGCCAACCTTGCGGGCGCGCAAGAACCACGTGCAACGGCAGCCCACACATCTTCGGCACCGCGTCGCGGGCACGCTTGATCAGCGCCGGCCCCGCCTGCCCGGTATAGAGCGTTGACCAAGGCACGCCCGCTGCCTCCCCGATGACGCGCAACGCGATCTGCATCGGCTCCAGCTCCAGCCCGATGTACAGCGCCGGGATGTCAGCGCGCGCCGCGTGGAGCGCCCATTGCAGCGCGAGCGCCGTCTTGCCGATCCCGGTCCCGCTTACGACGTAATGGACCCCTGGCCAGAGCCCGCCGCCGAAGTGGCCCGACAACATGGGCCACGGCAAGAGCACAGGGCGCTCAATACCCTTCGTGCGTCGTTCCGCGCGGTCGATCGCAGGCTCGATCAGTGCGTCGAGCCTCGGCAGGTCGGGCGCCCCTTCGTCTGCGGCCTCTCGTGCATGGCGAGCTCTGACTTCCGATCTGGGCGGTCGAAGACGTCGCCTGTGGCGATGTCGGCAGGGAGCGCATCGTCATCGAAGCGTCCGGTCGGCGGTTCGTCCTCCCACGCAGCGGCGCTCATCAGGCCCGCCGAGACAGGAGCCTGACGCCGGCGATCGTCTCGCGCCTCGAAGGCTTCGCGGTCGTCCCCTGTCGACCGCGCTCTGCGAGCCATGCGCGCACAGACTCGACGTCGTAGCGGGGCGACGCGCCGACGAAGAGGTGAGGCATGCCCTCGCCAGTGAGCCTCGTGATCGTCGCCGGGGAGACGTCGAGGGCGCGCGCAAGCTCGCGCTTGTCGAGCAGCGGTGCGGCCAAGGACGCGGGCGCAGCCTGAGCGGCGAGGGCTTGCGCAGTGCCCTCTCGCGCCGCTTCGCGGACGAGCGCGAGCAGCCCCGCAAGCACATCGAGCGGTGCGTTCATGAGGCCACCCTCGGGGACGGAGGGGGCGGCAAGCCCAGATTGCGCGCGGCGTGGCGGATCCGAGCCTCGCACGTCGAGCGGATCATCTCACCGCGGTAGGCTCGGCGGATTGTCTTCGGGTGAACGGCGGCGACGACGGAGAGACGGCGCTCGTCGTGCGGGGAGAGTGGCTGTCGCCACCGTTCGCGCTGGGTCCCAGTTTCACCGGAATCACCGGGACCCGGGCACGACCTGACCGCGCCGCCAGGAATTGGCGTCTGAGCCCGCCGACCCGGTAGTGCCGATCGTGGCGAGCGACAAAAGGACGAAGGGCCCGGGTTAGGAGCCGGACCCTTCAAGCGAGCGATGCGCGACGAGAGATCGCACGGCTCGTTGGACCGACCAAATTTTCTGCGTTCGCCGCGGGTGAGGCGGTGCGCGCAGAGGGAAGAGAGGTCAAATGTCGGTGGTGTGGCAGGACGTTCGTCGTCTGCCACGACTGCGATCGCGGGCAAGCGTACTGCGAGGAGCCGGCGTGTCGCCGGAGCGCTAAGCGCGAGGCCAACGATCGGCACCAGCGCAGCGACGAGGGTCGTGAGGATCACCGAGACCGGATGATCGAGCACCGGAAGAAGCTGAAAATACGCGGCGTGACGGATGAGCATTCCGAAAAGTGGCCCTACCCGACGAAAGTGATCGGCACCGCGACCGAGCCCGCCGCGGTCCCAGAGGGCACCGCCGATGACCGACGAGATCCGATTGACGATCGTTCCGCGCTCGAGCGAGACGCGCATCCTAATGACGCAAGGACCGGACGACGTACTGATGGCGCGCCTTGCGCCAGTGACCGCTGCGCACCCTCGATGGGCGGCGCCGGCGCTGCTGCAGGCGCTCGCAACCTGGCAGGGATGCCCGGTGCGCGTTGTGCTTTCTGCGGACGCGGAGGACTATTTCTACGGCCTGGGTCTTTCCGAGGGATTGGGCCTCGGCGATCACACGCTGCACTACGTCGTCGACGTCGTGGATCCGCGGGCAACGCGGCGCGGGCGCCGCCTGCGCGGGCTCGGCGACTTCGGTGACGCTCGCCGTCAGCTGCAGCTTGCGTGGCCGCGATGAGCGCGAAGGAGCCCGATGGGCGCGCCGCGGAAGTGCTGCGTCTGCACTATCTCGAGGGTGCCAGCGTCCGGCTCATCTCCAGGAAGATGGGGCTCGCGCGAAGGACCGTGCGCCAGATCCTGGGGCGCAAGCCTTCGATGCCAGAAGCTCCGCGCGCGCCGCGCTCACGCTCGCTCGACCCGTACCGCGACGCCGTCCGCACCATGCTGTCGGACGCACCCGAGATGCGCGCGACGAGCATCCTCGAGCGCCTGCGCCCCATGGGGTACCGCGGGGGCATTACGGTCGTCCGCGACCTCGCCCGCGAGCTTCGTCCGCGTGCCGCGCGCGAGGTGTTCCTCACGCTCACGCACGCACCCGGGGAGATCGCTCAGGTCGACTGGGCCGACTTCGGGTTCGCGCTCCCCGGCTGCCCTCGGCGTGTGAGCGCGTTCGTGATGGTGCTCGCGTACTCGCGCATGTTGCACCTGGAATTCACGCTTAGCCAATCGCAAGGATCGCTCCTGCGTTGCATGGAGCACGCGTGCCGCTTCTACGGCGGGATCACCCACGTCGATGTGTTCGACAACATGCGTACCGTCGTGCTCGAGCACAAGACAACGCCGGTCTTCCATCCGCGCTTCGTCCATTACGCCGCCGCGCGCGGCTTCGCGATCACCGCCTGTCGCCCCAGGACGCCGACGGGCAAGCCCGACGTCGAGCGCGGCATCGGCTTCGTCCGCGAGCGTTTTTGGCCAGGGCGCCGCTTCGCGAGCCTGCTGGATCTCAATCGACAGGCCATCTCGTGGCGCGACGATTTCGCCAATGCCCGGGTCCACGAGACCACCGGCAAGGTCCCTTCGCTCGTGTTCGAGCACGAGGAGAAGAAGTGTCTCTCGCCCGTCGCCGATACACCCTTCGACACCGACGATCTATTCGGCACCGGCGTCACCAAGTCCTTCCGTATCTCCTTCGATCGGAATCGCTACTCGGTACCTCCCAGGCTCGTCTCGCAGTCGGTCGTTGTCCGCGGTAGCGACGACTTCGTCCGCGTCTTTCTCGCCACCAAAGAGGTCGCCGTCCACCCGCGCTCCTGGAGCATCGGCGAAGACATCGAGCACCCGACCCATCGTCTCGCGGCACTCGCGACCAAACAGCGCCCAGACACCTCCGCCCTCCCCACCGCACTCGAAGTCCTCGGCGAGACAGGACGCACCTACGCGCGACTCTTCGCAGCCTCCTCGCGCTCCGTGCAACGAGAGATGGTCCGCATCGTCTTCCTCGTCGAGCTCTTCGGCGCCTCCGCCACCAAGAGCGCCATCGACGAGGTGATGAAGACTGGCCACGTCGGCGCGGAGTACGTCGAGTACGTCCTTCGCCACAAGCGCCGGCTTGTGCCCGCCCCTGCACCCCTGCGCCTCGGTCAGCCCGATCTCGACGACCTCTCTCTCGGCGAGCCCGATCTGTCCACCTACGATCGCTTGTTCGCCACACGCAGGACGTCCAACCCGGAGGACCCGTCGTGACCAAGTCCCGCAGTGGCGGCGGCACCAAGCCCCCGGCCGACGACGACGCCGTCGAGTTGCTTGTCCAGAAACTCCGCTGGCTCCGACTGCCCGGCATGGGCGCCTCCGTACGCGAGTTGCTCGCAAAAGCGGCTGCAGAAAATCTCTCCTCCACTGACGTCATCTCGCGCCTCTGCGACGAAGAAAAGCAGAGTCGTCTTCGCTCGGCCGTCGAACGCCGTGTCCGAGGCGCGCGTTTCCCCGAGATCAACACGGTCGACGCCTTCGACTTCGACTTCGATCCCGTCCGAAAGAAACTCCGCGCGCGCTATCTCGCACTCCACGACCTCGCCTTTCTCCAGAAAGGCATCAATCCGCTCTTCGTCGGCTTCCCCGGAACCGGAAAGACTTTCCTCGCCCGCTCGCTTGCGTACCGCGCCTGCCTCGACACCCGACGCGTCGTCTTCGTCACCGCCCCGCGGATGCTCAACGACCTGCACGGCGCGGAAATTCACGGCTCGCTCGAACGCGCTCTGCTCCGCTACGTCCGCCCCGAGCTGCTCGTCGTCGACGACTTCGCGGTTCTTGCGATGGACCCCGCCCAGGCGAAGCTCGCCTTCCAAGTCATCTCCGAACGCTACGACCACCGCCGCGCGACCGTCATCACCACCAATCGGCCCTTCAAGGACTGGACGAAGGTGTTCCCCGACGCCCTCCACGCCCAGGTCATCGCCGAGCGCCTCACCGAACGCTCAGAGCTCTTCCTGCTCGACGGAAAGGGATTTCGCAATCCGCAGACCTGACACCGCTCCCACCCGTTGCACACCACCCGCGCCAAGCCTCGCGCGTCCGCGCCTCACGCGACGAACGGGGTGATCCGTCCGCGCGCCACCGGGTGGGCTCCTGGTCCCCGGTGATCCCGCTGAAAGTGGGCCCCAACTTCTCCGGTGGCGACAAGTGGCGCGGGCATCGGGGAGGAAGGCATCACGCCTCCCTCAATGCGCCCGCGATGCGTAAGCGCGCTACTTACGTCGTGCGGCGCTTCGCACGTCGAGCCACTTTCTGCTCTCGCAATCGTCCCCGGGCTTGTCGCAGCATGGTTGTCAGCGAGGGGACGTCACAGTCGAGCGCCCGCGCTAGTTCGCGCACGGCGCGCTTCCGCGCCTCTCGTTGCTTCGTCTCGGGCCACAACTCGACCGCGCGCCGAAGGACACCCGGCGGCAGCTTCGCAGAGGGCAGCGCAGCTCGAATCGTCGACTCCGCCAACCATACTCGGATGGTCAGATCGGCAAGAGGATTCGGTATTAGCTTCGTTCCTTCCAGCACTCCGCCGTCGGCGGTGCGGACGCCCGTGTGCGCGGTCACAACGGGCGAACAAAGTGGCCGCGCGCTCCCGTCGAGCGCCTTCACGATCAATTCGTGGCGAGCGAACATGGAGTTCGGGTCGAAGGCTCCGATCGCCTGCACGATGCGATCGATCAGAGAGCGGGCGTCCGGTCCGCGCGCGGGATCGTAGAGGTCGTTCCGAGCGGTGATTAGCCGCATAATCAGGTTGTCCACGAGCGTGAGGTGCTTGTCCCCGAAGACCGCCGGGAAGTCGTCCGGCACCCAATGGAGTGCGCCGTCGCCCTTCTCGGGGTGGGCGAAGCGAAAGCACGCCTTGACCTGTCGCGGCTCGACGTTGCCTTTAGCCCTCGGGCGCGTCACGTTGTCATCGGGCACGTTTCACCGTGTCCTTTCGCGCCCCGCCCGATGGACGAGGCGTTTCGTTTCTCGCACGAGTTGTGTGGCGCTTTCCACGCCGCTCGGGCCTGGGTATCCTCGCTGGCCTGTCGATACTCGGAGGGAGCGCCCAATGGCCATTGTAAGCCTCTTCAGCCACAAGGGAGGCGTGAGTAGGACGACCACGACATTCAATCTCGGTTGGGCATTAGCAGTACCAGGGGAAACGCGCGTCGGTGTCGTCGCCGAGACAATGCGCAGGAACCGCGAAAACGTCCGCGCGATCTTTGACGGGCTCGCGACGAGCCTGTCGACTCTGATCGGCTTGTAGGAGCCCACGTCAAGAAAAAGCCCGGGTGCAGACCCTTCAGGGACACCGGCGGCCACATCTGCGAGGCAGCTCAGCCACTTGTTCGTGGCTTCCATACTTGTGATACTCTGTCAAGAGTGAGTAACGAACTCCACCTCGATCTAGACGGGCAGAACGTTCGCCCCGAGACGCTCGACGCGCACGCCTCGCTGGCGCTCGCGATGGCGCTGCTAGACGCAATGCTCGCGATCGGGGAGTACGAGGAAGTTACGGAGGAGGCTCCGTTTTTCCTGGCATTGACCGAGATGAAGGGAGCCTCGATCCACTTCGCTTTCCGCGCCGTCGCGAAGGTCGAGTACGGGAACAGGGGGCTCGAAGCCTTCGGGCAGGCTGCCGAGCGGCTGCCGGTGTACCTGCGCTCGCAACGGACCGTGCCGAGGAGGCTAGCAAAGCCTATGGAGCGCCTGAGGCAGGCCACGCGCAACTTGCCGGGTAACGTGGTTGCTCGCGCTCGTTTCGATGGCGAGGCGCTCGTGCTGTCCGAGATTCTCCGTGGCCCGGAGGTACCGCTCATCACGAGCGCCGAGACGCTGCGTGCATTCATCGTGCGCGCGGGCGGGCAGCGGCCAAGGGTACAGCTGCGCCTTAAGGGTCAGAAATCCTTCACGGCGAACATTCCGCGTCCGCTGATCGAAGCAAACGACTTTCACATCTACCGTGAAGCGGATGTGACTGGGGTCTTCAGCCGCGACCCAACCGCGATCGGAACGCCCGTTGTGTCAGGGCAGATTAGCGACATTCGATTGGCTGCTTCCGTCGATCGAGTGGAGGCGTTCGATCACTGGTACGAGGCGGCCGGGCGTCCATGGAAGGACGTGACAGACATCGAGGAGGAACTTCGTCGGCGTGGACGCTAGTAAGTTCCCTCCCCGTATGCTGCTCGACACGAGCGTCTTCATCCGCGCTCTGGAGCACGACAAGGACGCGCACAGGGCCGACCCGAGAGTGACGGACTGCCGAGATCTGTGGGTTGCCTTGCTCCGAAGCGACCGCACGGAAGTTCTCATCTCGGCGCTCTCCGTCCTGGAGTTCCTCCGCGGACCTGCGGCACCCGCGCTGCCGGTCCTGCCTGGCATTATCTGGGCGTCCTTCGATTACCGCGTGGCGCTTGACATGTGCAAGTGGGCTACGCCCAACGTCATTGCTGGTGTTCGCGATGTGGGCGGCAACACCCGCCGCGTCGTCTCGTACGACGCACTCATCGTCGGCACCGCGAGCGCCTACCACGCGGACTGCATCGTTACGTACGACGCGGATATGAAGTCCTTGGCAGCGAAGGCGAGCATCGCATGCTACGAGCCTGCGCATTTTCGCGCCGATCCGACGCTATTCGGCATGAAGCAGCTGTTCCCGCCGAAAACCTGACCGGATGAGCGGGCTTCCAACAGCGCGCAGCGCAGTCTCGCGGCCTCATGCCGCTGGTTCCCTCGCATCGGAGACGGCCAGCAGAGCGAAACCGAACCCCTACTTGCCGCCCCTGCGGATCTTCGCGGGCAATACGACCACGTTCCCTAAGCGCGCGAGCCGCCGCGCTTCGAGCTCCTTTGCGAGCTGGGCGACGACGTCGAACCGGCCGGCCGTGGCGGCGCTCTCGAGGGCTTTGGCGAGCGCCCTTTCAACGTCGAACGCAGGCTCGTTGGCGTCCTCGACGGCGCTCGTGCACTCTGCACCCTTCTCCGTGACGTTTCGTGACGAATCATCCCGACGCACCGAGAAACACGCGGGATCACGATCCGCCGCCTCGACCCCCTCCCCCTCACGCAACGTCGCGCAATCGTTCACATTGCGCTCCGGTTCGCCCGCCGTCGAAGCCACATGTCGGGGGTTCGAATCCCTCCGGGCGTACTCGGTCGCGCTTTGCGCGACCGGCACGCCCGGAGGCGTTCAAGTCTTCTCGCACCACGCCCGAGGCGTGGTGCGTTCGGAGCGAATCCCTCTCGCGTGTCCGGCAACGACGCCCCAGGCGTCACGTCTGCTCTCACCACGCCGGCGTGGTGCGTTCGGAGCGAATCCCTCTCGCGTGTCCGGCAACAACGCCCCAGGCGTCACGTCTGCTCTCACCACGCCGGCGTGGTGCGTTCGGAGCGAATCCCTCTCGCGTGTCCCTCCGCGATGAGCCGTGCCGTGGCGATCGATGCCATCACGGCTGACCCTAGCTCGCACCTCTCGAGGCGCGAAGAAAAAGCAATTCAAAAGAGACGAAAGCACTTCAAAAGAGGTGCGGGCTCTTGCGCCTCGATCGAGACCAGGGCAAACCCTCCGCATGGCGTCCGATCGTCCCGAGGCCGACCCAGAAAACGAGGATGTCGGGCCGGGCCCAACGGCGGAGGCCGCGGCCGACACGCTGAAGTGCTCGAACGAGAAGCTCGTTCTGGCCAGCCTTCGCATGCACGATCTCCTCGAAGAATCGGACGGGTTCCGGCTGCTCGTCGAAAGCGTGAAAGACTACGCCATCTTCATGTTGGATTCGGCGGGTTTCGTCAAAACCTGGAATCCAGGCGCGCAGCGAATCAAAGGGTACGCACCCGCCGAGATCCTCGGAAAGCACTTCTCCATTTTCTATCCAGCCGAGGATGCGGCGGCCGGAAAGTGCGAACGTGAGCTCGAGATCGCGGAGCGCGAGGGGCGCTTCGAGGACGAGGGCTGGCGCATTCGCCGCGACGGCTCGAGGTTTTGGGCGAACGTCGTCATTACTGCGCTTCGCGATTCCCACGGTCGCTTGGTGGGATTTGGCAAGGTCACCCGCGACTTGACCTCGCGCGTCGAGGCCGAGGAACAACGCGTCCAGCGCGCTCGCGCCGAAGAGCGCGAGCGGCGCAAAGAGGAGTTTCTCGCCATCATGGGCCACGAGCTCCGCAACCCCCTTTCGCCCATGGTGACCGCGCTTCACCTCATCAAGCTCCGGCGCGGCGTGGGGTGCGACAAAGAGTTCGCGATCCTCGATCGCCAAATCGCGCATTTGACGCGGCTCCTCGACGATATCCTCGATTTGTCGCGCACGCTCCGCGGCCATCTTTCGCTTTCGCCGACGGTCGTCGAGATCGCCGACGTGCTTGCGGGCGCCGTGGAGGCGGCGTCGCCCCTCATTCGGGAGAAGCGTCAGCGGCTCGTCATCGACGTGGCCCCCACGGGCCTGCTCGTCGCGGTCGACGTGGCACGTATGGGCCAGGTGTTCGGCAACGTCCTCACGAACGCGGCAAAGTACACGGACACGAACGGAGAAATCCGGATCCGCGCGATGAAGCGAAGCGCGACGATCGAACTCACCATCGAAGACACGGGCGTGGGGATCGCTCCCGACGTTTTGCCTCGGGTGTTCGACCTCTTCGCCCAGGGTAAGCAAGGGATCGAACGCGGACTCGGCGGGCTCGGAATCGGGCTCGCGATCGCGCACCATTTGGTGGTCGAGCACGGGGGGGAGATCACCGCGCAAAGCGAAGGTGCGGGCAAAGGGAGCCGATTCACGATCCGCTTGCCGCTCGCCGAGGCCGTGGGCACATCCGACCAAGCTCCTCAGTCCGCACTGCGTCAGGGGTCGGCGCGCAAGCGTGTTCTCGTCGTCGACGACCATCAAGATTCGACCGAGCTTTTGCAGCACGTCATCGAAGCGTTGGGGCACGAGGCACGGGTGGCGTTCGACGGCCCTCACGCGCTCGAGATCGCGCACGAATTCAGCCCGGACATCGTCTTTCTCGATATCGGATTGCCCGGACTCAGCGGGTACGAAGTCGCCACGCGCATGCGGAGGATACCCGCGTGTTCGGAGATTCCCATCGTCGCGGTCAGCGGATACGCGCGAGAAACGGATCGCCGAAAGGCGATCGAGGCGGGGTTCTCCGACCACTTTGCGAAGCCGCTCGACCCTGCCGTCCTCGAGCGCCTCATCGAAGCGAGCCCGAGGAACTAATCCGAACGAAACGAGTCGTGGGGCCTTGCGCTCAACCGCGCTCCGCCCTGTCCGCGGCGTTGCCGGGCGTGCCGTCGGTCCGAAGCCGCCGCACCGACGAGAGTTCCTTGCGCTCGGACGCGGCTTCGACGCGATTTCGGCCGCGCGTCTTCGCCGCGTACATCGCCGCGTCGGCGGCGCCGACGAGCGATTCGATGCACCACGGCGCGTCCGAGCTCGCCACGCCGACCGACACGGTCACCTTCACCGGCTCTCCCTCCGCCACCGCGTGCGACTCGGCGGCCACGGCACGCCGGACGCGTTCGCCCGCGATTCGAGCCCCCGCGTCGCTCGTCTGCGGAAGGGCGAGGACGAACTCTTCGCCGCCCCAGCGCGCCACGAAGTCGCTCTTGCGTGCGACGGCAGCGAGAACCCGCGCCACGCCCTGGAGCACCACATCGCCGGCCGCATGGCCGCGGACGTCGTTGATGCGTTTGAAGTGGTCGACGTCGAGGACCAGGATCGAAAGGGGGAACGCATGGCGATCCGAACGCGCGCGCTCGCGCTCGATCGCGTCGAGGAAGGCGCGCCGGTTGAGCAGTCCGGTGAGCATGTCGGTCGTGGCCAGCCGCCTCGCGTCTTCATAGAGCGCCGCCATTTGAAGCGGGCCGCCGAGCTCCGCGGCCACGAGCGAAACAAGACGCTCGTCTTCCCGCGACATGCCCCGGCCCGTCGGTGCGAACGCGATGCTCCCAACCTGGACGCCGCCGAGGGTCACCGGCAGAGTCAAGGCCGGAGGTCCGTCGCCCGCAGCGGCGCGGTCGTCGCCCACGAAGTGCAGCGCGCGGTCCGGCGTGACTTCGAACGCGGCTCGGGCCGCCGCTTCGCTCTTGTCGCGATCCGCGAGCGTGCCATGCACGAACACGGGCGAATAGGCTCGGCCCGACACGAGGGCCAACCAGCGATAGCTCAGCACGTCGCTGAGGAGCGCGGCGAGCCCGTCGAAGAGCCGCTCGAGCTCCCCCGCGCTGGCGAGCGCGCGCACCTCCCCTGCGAGCACCGACTCGAAGAGCGCGCCGTCGAGGATCGACGAAATCCGCTCCTGGAGGCCCCGCCGCGAGCCGAGAGGAGGGCCAGGGGGAGCCGGGGGCGTGGGCTCGGCGGGGGCAAACGTGGGCAGTAGCGCGATGAGGTCGTCGACGCGGTCTTTTCCGACATACGCGGCCGCGCCCGCTGAACGCGCCCAGAAGCGGGAGCGCTTGTCCCCCGAGGCGGTCAGGAGCACCACGGGCACGTGCGCGGTCGCCGGGTCGGCTCGGAGCACACGACAGAGCTGCACGCCCGAGAGTCCGGTCATGACCAGGTCGGTGACGACGACGTCGGGCGGGGCGGCCACCGCGAGTTCGAAGGCGGACTCGGCGTCGACGGCTTCTGCGACGTCGTGTCCTTGCGCCCGCAACCTCTGCCCGAGCAGCTTTCGTATGTACGAACTGTCATCGACGACGAGTACGCGCAGCACGGTCTTGCTCCCCTCGGGCCTATGTATCTCCGTACGGTGCAAATAGTCTTTGCTTGAATGGTTCATCCGGCCACGAGGGCCGAAGAGACCGCCCCTCGCCCCGCCGGCGGGCGCCCGGCTCGCCGTGGACGCTCCAGCGACACGTCGGGGACCCATCGAGCTCGACACGGGCGGGTACGAGCGTTGCTCGACCGCGATGCGGAGACTCGGCATGGAGACCCACCCAATGGCCCCTACGGCCGGCGACGCATTCGCGCGCTCGCACGGCGAGATCATCTGCCCGGCGCCGTCGCTCGGCGCGCGCGCGTACGCCGGAGCCTACCGGCACTTGCTTTGGCCCACCTGGGAGAAGATTGCGCGAGGCCGCACGACCGCGCAGCACCTGCGCTTTCTCGAGGCGATGCAGTGGAGCTCGCCAGAAGCGATCGAGCGCTACCAGGTGGGCGCTCTGCGGGCGCTGCTCGCCCACGCCGGTCGACATGTACCCTACTGGAAAGAGACCTTCCGCCGCGTCGGCTTCGACCCGCGAGACGTGGTCCGTCGCGACGACATCGCCGCGCTCCCCATTCTCACGCGGGAGATCGTGCGCGAGCGATACCGCGAGCTCGTCGATCCGAGGTACGCGCCCGTCAATCTGAAGAAAGGAACGAGCGGCTCGACGGGAACTCCGCTCAAGTTCGAGTACTCGCCCGAAAGCGAGTCCTGGCGCCAGGCGGTCCGTATCCGCGGCTACACCTGGAGCGGCTACCGGCCCGGGCTGCGGACGTTCTACTACTGGGCGCTGGTGAGCGAGCTGCCGACGGGCGCCGGTGGTCTCAAGATTCGGCTCGACCGCCGCATGAAGCGCGAAGTCTTCGTCGATTCGATGCGGCAGGACGAGCAGGCCCGACGTCACGCCCTCGATCTCCTGCGCCGGACGCGCCCCGCGGTGATCATCTGCTACACGCAATCGTGCGCCCAGTTCGCGCGGTGGGTACTCGACAACGGGCTGCGCGATTGGGACAATGTGCCCGTCCTCTGCGGGGCCGAGGCCGTGCTACCGGCCGACCGCTCCGTGCTGACGCGGGCCTTTGGACCGGTGTTCGAGACGTACGGGTCGCGCGAGACAATGCTGCTCGCGGCCGAGTGCGAGGCCCATCAGGGGATGCACCTCAGCGAGGAGAACCTCCTGGTCGAGGTCACCCGAGGGGGAAAGCCGACGGCCGCGGGGGAGGCCGGCGATGTTTTGGTCACGGACCTGCACAACTACGGAATGCCGTTCATTCGTTATCAGAACGGCGACGTGGCGCGGATGGCCGCCTCCTCGGCCTGCGGCTGCGGGCGAGGCTTGCGACGGCTGGAGCGGGTGGACGGGCGACGCGCCGATACGCTTTGCGATCGCGACGGCAATCCGATTCCGGGGGTCGTCTTCCACGTGCTCTTCAGCGATGCCCGCCAGGAGATCGTTCGCCAATTTCAGGCCGTCCAGCGCGTCGGCGGGGACGTGATCTTGCGTGTGGTGCGGGGGCAGGACTGGTCGCAGGAGCGCTTCGACGGGGTCGTACGGAGGCTCGAGCACTACTTGCGGGGTCTGCCGTTTCAAGTCGAGTACTGCGGTTCGATCGGGCCGTCGCCCAACGGCAAGATGCGCACAATCGTCGTCGAGCATGCCTGACCGAGTCGAGCGCGCGTGACGAAGATGGATTAGTGTGCGGCGATGAACGCGCGTCCCGCGCCCGCCGAACACCCGTACGCCTCCTTCGTTCACCTCGTGCAGAAGCCAGCCCGCTATCTGGGCGGCGAGTTCGGTGCGCGCACCAAGGACTGGGACTCGGTCGACTCGCGTGTCTGCTTGGCGTTTCCCGATGTGTACGACATTGGGATGAGCCACCTCGGCTTCAAGATCCTCTACAAGGTGCTCAACGACGATCCGCGCACGCTCGCCGAGCGCGCGTACGCGCCGTGGGTCGACATGGAGGCGCAGCTTCGGGCGCGCGGTCTTGCGCTCGTGTCGTGCGAGTCCGCCCGGCCGCTGCGCGATTTCGACGTCGTCGGCTTCTCGCTCCAATTCGAGCTGACGTACACCAACGTCCTCACGATGCTGGACCTCGGCGGAATCCCGCTCCGATCCGCCTCGCGCGGGGAGGGCGATCCGCTGGTCATCGCCGGCGGACCCACCGCCACGCATCCGGAGCCCTTGTCGCCGTTCCTCGACGCCATCGTGATCGGCGACGGGGAGGAGCGCGCCGGAGAGATCGCCCGCGTCTGGGCCACAGGCAAGCGGGAGGGGCTCCCGCGGGCGGAGCGGCTGCAGGCGCTCGCACGGCTGGCGGGGGTCTACGTCCCGTCGCTTTATGCGACGCGCGTCGAGGGCGATACCGGTTTTTCCGTCGTCGACCGGCCGCTCGTTCCGAGTGCGCCGTTCCCGGTGGTGCGCACGATCGTCGACGACTTGAACCGGTTCCCCTTCCCGGACGACGGGCCGATCGGCGGCCCCGAGGCGATCTTCGATCGGATGTCGGTCGAGATCGCCCGAGGCTGCACCGAAGGGTGCCGATTCTGCCAGGCCGGCATGATCTACCGTCCGGTGCGGGAACGCGATCCCGAACAGATCGTCGAGACGATCGTCCGCGCGGTCAAAAAGAGCGGCTACGACGAGGCGAGCCTCACGTCCCTCTCGACGGCGGACTATTCGTGCATCGCGCCTCTCGTAAAGAGGGTGGCGGACGAGCTTGCGCCCAAGCAAGTGTCGCTGGGCGTCTCCAGCTTGCGCGCCTACGGGCTGGAAGAAAACGTGCTCGACGACGTGGCGCGGGTGCGAGCCACCGGCGTGACGTTCGCCCCGGAAGCCGGGACCCAGCGGATGCGCGACGTCATCAACAAGAACGTGACCGAAGAGCAGCTGATGCAAACCGCCGAGCGCGTCTTTTCTCGCGGTTGGCAGAGCATGAAGCTCTATTTCATGATCGGGCTGCCCACCGAGCAGGAGGAGGACGTGCGCGCGATCCCGCGGGTGGGCGGCCGGGCGCGGGCGATCGGAAAGCGCGTCAAGAAGGCGCTCGGCATCTCGGCCACGCCGAAGGTGGTGGTCAGCGTCTCGACCCACGTCCCCAAGCCGCACACGCCCTTTCAATGGTGCGCGATGGACGCGCCGGAAGACGTGAAGCAAAAGCAGCGCTGGCTCGAAGAAGAGGCGCGGACGGCCGGGGTGGATCTGCGTGTACACGATTGCGCGACGTCCTGGCTCGAGGCCGTGTTCGCCCGCGGCGATCGATCGCTCGCGCCGGTTCTCGAACGGGCGTATCGGGGCGGAGCGCGGTTCGATTCCTGGGAGGACCAGAAGAAGATGAGCGTGTGGGAGGAGGCCTTTGCGGCCGAAGGCGTCGATCCGGGGAGGTACCTCGGGACGATCCCGGTGTCGGCCCGCCTTCCGTGGGACCATATCGACGTCGGCCTCGAAGACGGGTTTCTTCTTCGCGAGTACCGAAAGGCCTACAAGGACCGGCTGTCACTGCCCTGCGGCAAAGTGGCTGGCGCATTCGTGCACGCGACGAACCTGCGTGACGCCGGCGCCGACGCGCGAAATCTCGTCTGCTACGACTGCGGCATCGCGTGCGATCTCGGGGCCATGCGCGAGCAGCGCCTCGTTTTCCTGCGCAAGCTCGGGGCGGCCGAACCGCGACCCGCCGCGCCGTCTCCGGCCGCCGGCACACAGGCCAATCGGCCCCGTGTTCGCGAAGCGCAGGGCGATCCGAGGCGCTACCGCTTCGTCTACGAGAAGCTCGGTCCCGCGGCCTTCCTTTCCCACCTGGACGTCATCCGAGCGTTGCCGCGCGCGTTTCGGCGGCTCGAGCTGCCGCTCTACTATTCGCGCGGCTTTCACCCGAAGCCCGACATGGTCTTCGGGCCCGCGCTGTCCTTGGGCGTGGCGAGCTTGGGCGAGGTGGTCGACATCAAGATTGCCGCCGACCTGGATCCCGGCGCGCTGCTCGATGCTCTTTCCACCGGAGCGCAGCGAGGGTTCCGGTTCGCGGGAGGCGCCGCTCTCGGCCCCGGCGACGCGGCCATCACGCGAGTGGTCGACTCGGCGCGCTACGTCGTCGGGATCCCGCTGGCCGCGATCGAACAACGGGGAGGAGAAGCGTGGCTTCGCGATCGCGTCGAAAGGGCGCTGGCCGCTTCAGAGCTCCCGGTGATGCGGCGGATCGACGGCATCGGCAAGCGCGTCGACGTCCGTGCGTTCTTGCGATCCATCGCGTGGTCCGACCGGGCGCGGCAGGACCTCGCGCGGGCCGGGTTCGTGGGCGACCTCGCTCCGCTCGAGATTGACGTCGAAGTCCGAGGGTCGGGCGGCGTGAAAATCGCCGAGGTCATCGAGGCCGTATGCGGCGATCCGGACACTCCGCAGCGCGCGGTCCGCACGGCCCTCGGCGCGCTTCGCGCGGACGGCTCGCTCGCGATGCCACTGGACCTCGACGCGCTCCGTTCGCTGCGCGGCGGACCCCGTGCGGATGCGACTCCGGCAAGCGAAGCGACTTCCGTCGAGACCCTCCCGGCCTGAGGCGGGGCCTCTACACGTAAAATCGCTCGCCTCTTCGTGCCATGTGCACGAGAAGGGGCGCCGGTCTCCAGCGCTCCCCGAAGCGATCCGCGTAGCCCTGCACGCGCCGAAGCGCCTCTGCGGCGCCTATCGTGTCGACGTAGCGAAATGGCCCCCCGCGAAAGGGGGGAAACCCGAGACCGAGCACCGCGCCCACGTCGCCGTCCCGGGGAGAGGCGATGACGCCCTCCCCGAAACAGCGCACCGCCTCGTTGATCATCGAGAGCGCGCACCGCATTTGGATTTCTTCGAGCGGGAGCGTCATCGTCGGCTGGACACCGAGCAGCTCGTAGATCCCCGAATCGGCTGCGCTGACACGCGGCGGTTGCCGCTCGTCGTACCGGTAGATGCCCCTTCGGTTCTTGCGTCCGTGGCGCTCGTCGCCGACGAGCTTGGTGATCGCCCTGGGAGGCGTCATTCGCTCGCCGAAGGCCTGGTGAAGGAGCTGGGCAACTTGCGCGGCGACGTCGATGCCGATTTCGTCGATAAGGCGGAGCGGTCCGACCGGAAACCCCCAATCGCCCATCGCGTGGTCGATCGTCTCGACGGCGAGTCCCTCCACGAGAAGCTGCGCCGCCTCGTGCACCAGAGGCGCGAGGATACGAGTCGTGTAGAACCCGGGCGCGTCTCTCACCACGATAACCGTTTTTTTCTGGCGCTTGCCGAGTGCAACCGCCGTGGCGACGGCCCAGGCCTCGGTTTTGTCGGCGCGCACGACTTCGAGCAGCGGTATCTTCGCCACCGGGCTGAAGTAGTGCATTCCAAGCACGCGCTCCGGCCGCTTCGCCCCGTGCGCGATCGTGGCGATTGGGATGGACGACGTGGCCGAGGCGAGCACACACGTGTGCCCCACGACGCCCTCGAGATCGCTCATGACGTTTCGTTTGAGCGCGACGTTTTCGAAGACCGCCTCGACAACCAGGTCCGCGTGGCGCAGCCCGGAGTAGTCGGTCGCGGCCGAGAGGCGAGCGAACGTATGATCGCGGTCGAGGGCGGTCGACTGGCCACGTGCGATGCGGGCGTCGAGGAGCCCGCGGATCGCCCTGAGCGCCCTTCCCGCTGCGACGTCGTCCGTCTCCTTGAGCCGCACCGACGCCCCCGCCCGAATGGTCGCATACGCGACGCCGCTCCCCACAGAACCGCCGCCGATGACCCCTACCCGCTCGATCTCGCGCGCTTGCCCCGTCGCAGGGTCTACGCTGTCGGCGACAGCACTCGCTCGCAAGTCCGTCGTTGCGCACGAGAGCTCGATCAGGCGGTGCGCCGTCTCGCTGACGACGAGCTCTCCGAAGGCTTTCGCCTCGAGCTCCGCGGCGGCGTCGAAACCCTTGCAGGCGAAGCGCTCGAGGACGTCGAGCGCTCGTTCGGGCGCGGGATAATGGCCGCTCGTTCGGGCGCGCGATCGCTCTCGAGCCCTGCCGAAGAGAACCGCACGGCCGAGCGCGTTTCCCTCGATCGCGAACGCGACGACGTCGAGTTGACCCCGGCTTGCACGCGGCAGACTGCCGACGAGCGCCTTCGCGCGGCGCGCCGCGACGTCGAGCACGATCGGGCGCGCGCAGCAGGCGTCCAGCAGGCCTAGGGCGAGCGCACCCGCAACCGTCACGGTCTTGCCGCCGAGCACGAAGTCGATGGCCGCTCGCGCTCCGGCGCGGCCGGCCACACGGAGCATCCCGTTCGCGGACGGGATCAGCCCGAGCCGGATTTCCGGAAATCCGAGCGTCGTCCCGGGATTGTCGGTGGCGACTCGCCCGTGGCAAGCAAGCGCCAGTTCGAACGCTCCGCCGTGCACGGCGCCGTGCAGGGCCGCCACCAGGGGTTTTTTCAGTCGCTCCAGTCTTCGCAGCAGCTGCCCTGCATCGCGCGCGAGCCGCTCGGCGTCGGTCGCAAACTTGATGGATCGCAGGAGATCCACGTCCGCGCCGAGGACGGCGGCGTCCGGACCGCGGCGCGGCGCGCCTCCGCTGCCGCGCCGCCCAGGGTCCTCACCCGTGAGCACCGCCGCCGCGATGCTCGCGTCTTGCTCGATGCGATCGGCCGCGGCGGAGAGCTGGGCCGCGAAGCTCGGAGTGAGCACACTGCGGCCGCCGCGCGTGAAGTCGAGCGTGACGATCGCCACGCCGTCTTTGCGGACGTCGACCCCCACCGCCGAGTCGTGACCGCGGTCGATCGACACCGCGTGCAGGGCGCTCATGCGGTTGCCTCGAGCACGACGGCCGCCCCCAAACCGCCCGCGGCGCACACGGTCGCGAGCCCCAGCCCGCCGCCTCGTCTCCTGAGCTCGTGCAGCACCGTCGTGACCATTCGGGCGCCGGTCGCGGCAAACGGATGTCCGATCGCGATCGACCCGCCGTGCACGTTGAAGCGATCCATGTCGACCTCGCCGATCGCCTCCGGCCGCCCGAGTCGCTCGGCCGCGAACTTTCTGGAGGCAAACATCTTGAGATTGCAAAGGACCTGCGCCGCGAACGCCTCGTGCATGTCGATCACGGCCAGATCGCTCAGCTCGATGCCGGCCGCATCGAGCGCTTTCGGCGTCGCGTACGCCGGCCCCATGAGCATCCAGCCGGCCGGGTCGAGCCCCGCGTACGCCCAGGAGCGCAGATAGCCGAGCGGCTCGCAGCCGAGTGACTTCGCCTTCGCCTCGGTCATGAGAAGAAGCGCGCTCGCCCCGTCGGTGAGCGGAGACGAGTTCGCAGCCGGTGATCGTGCCGTACTTCGGGTCGAACGCCGGCTCGAGCGTCGCATAGGCGGAGGGTGTGGATCCGTGTCGCAAGACGTTGTCGCAGACCAGAGCGCGGTCGTACGTGGGCGGGGGCAAGACGTGCATCACCTCGCCGGCGAACACGCCGGACTCCCACGCCTTGGCGGCGCGTACGTGGCTGCGATGGGCGAACGCGTCTTGCTCTTCGCGGCCGATCCCCGCCTCCTTGGCCATTTTCTCGGCGCTCTCCCCCATCCATAGGCCGGTCGACGGCTCGCGCGCCGAGGGCGTCATCGGGAGAAAGTCCTGGGGCGAAATCTTCGAAAGCGCGGCGAGCTTGTCGGGCAGGCGTTTGGCCTTGGTCGCCTCGGCCAGCGCTCTCGCGAGGCGCTTGCGGACCAGGACGGGAACGTCGCTCGCGCTGTCGGCGCCGCCGGCCACCGCGACCGAGCCGTGACCCGCCAGCATCGCCTCGGCCGCGCTCGTCATGGCTTGGAAGCCGGTGGCGCAAGCGCGGCTCACGCTGAATGCCTCGATGTTCTTGGGCATGTCCGTGCCGAGAACGATCTCGCGAGCGATGTTCGGCGCCTCGACGCTCGGAGTGACCTGTCCGTACACCACGAGGTCGATTCTCGCGTGCGTCGAGCTCGGCCCGCGCCAAGAGCTCGGTGACCACCAGTTTGGCTAGCTCGAGGGCGCTCACGTCGGCGTACGCGGTCCCTCGTTTGGCGAACGGAGTGCGCAGCCCTCGCACGATCGCGATGCGCTCACGCCCGGAAGCAAGCTGGGCCGACTGCCCGTTGGCCGTCATCCTCGTGGGAACCATTCTCAGTAGTCCATGCCGATGGGAAGCTCGAGATCGACGTCGTTGGCGTCGATACTGTCTGAACCTGGTGACGCAGGGTGTCAACCGACCGCGTCTGCTCGAGCTGTGCTAAGCCGCGAAGTCCGAAAGGAACGCGCGTCAATGCCCACCTTGACCGAAGCCCTGACCGAGGAGTCGAAGAAAAACGCCGTCGTGGATGACTGCATGAGCCTCATCGACGCCGAAGTGGGCGACAAGGGCGGCCTCACGGGTCTCGCCATCAAGGCAGGTTACAAGGCTGTGCAAGGGGTCAAGCCGGGCTTCGTACGCCAGGCGGTGAGCGACCTCTTGCCCGAGTTCGCGCGCGCGCTCGACCCGCTCTACCAAGAGGCAAAGACGCAAGGGCGCGGCGTGCGCGAACACTTCACCGCGAATGGCTCGCGGGTGGCCGACGCGCTTCTGTCGATCACCGACGACAAAGCGAAACGTGCGAAAAGCGCCATGGTCAAAGGCACCTACGAAAAACTCCGCGGGAGTGCGAAGAAGAACGTCGAAGCCGCGGTGCCGCGCCTCGCGGCGATGCTCGAAAAGCACGCGCCGTGAGCGTGCGCGACAAGGTGCTGGTGTCCACGCAGTGGCTCGCCGACCACCTCGGCGAGGCCCGGCTTCGTGTGGTCGACATCCGCGGCAAGGTGATGCCGCCCGGAAGCAACCCGCGGTATCTACCGAAGCGGCAGGACTACGATGCGGCGCACGTGCCGGGGTCGGTGTTCGTCGACTGGACGCGCGATATCGTCGATCCGCTCGATCCCGTTCCGGTGCAGATCGCGAAGCCCGACGCATTTGCCGCGAAGATGGGCGAGCTTGGCATCGGGGACGATGCGCTCGTCGTGGCATACGACGACTACGATCACATTTTCGCCGGGCGGCTCGCGTGGGCGCTGCGGTATTACGGACACGACGAGGTCCGAGTCCTCGACGGAGGTTGGTCGCGCTGGATCGCCGAAGGGCGGCCGACGTCGCGTGACGTTCCGGCTCCCGTGCCCGCGCGCTTCACGGCGCGCACGCGACCGGCGCTTCGCCGGACGGCCGACGAGGTGAGCCGCGCGATCGGCGACAGCCGGGTCCTTCTGCTGGACGCCCGAGCCCCCGAGCAATACGCCGGGACCGTGAGCACCGGGGCGCGATCGGGGCACATCCCGGGCGCGCGAAACGTGCATTACGCCCGGTTGGTCGACGAAAAAACGGGCCGCTTTTTGCCGGACAGCGAACTTGCCCGAGTCTTCGCGGAGGCCGGTATCGACGTCGGGAGCCTCCCGCCCGAGATCGTCGTTTACTGCAACGGCGGCGTCTCGTGCACGGTGCCGCTCGAGGCGCTTCGGATGCTCGGTCGCGACGACGTCGCGGTTTACGACGGGTCCTGGAACGAGTGGAGCAACTTGTAGGGGGGACGACTCGAGCCCGAAATGCGTCCTCGCGACGAAGGTATTAGGCTCGAGCGAACTTCACCGCCACCGAAGGCGGAATGCCGATCTCGATCGAGATCCCACGCGGCTTCAAGCCCGCGACTTGGAGACCATTCTGCAGCTTGTACGCGGCGTAGAGCGCGTGAAGAAGCGCGACGGTGACCCTCGAGTCTTGGTGTTCGGAAATCACCGCGTCCACGTTTTCTTGGGTGATCTCCGGTCGGGACGCGAAGGTCGCGACCACCTTCGGACCGAGCCCCATTTCGACGTTGACATCGGTGAGCGTGTAGCCGGCTTCCTGGAGGGCCGGGAGGTGGAGGTTGAGATCGTCGACGATCTCCCGAACACCCGATAGCGCAGTATCTTTGATGTCGACGTCCTTGCCGACAATGAAGTCTTTCACGCCGCCCACCTTGGCTGCGGTCTGGTCGCGGACTCCGGCCATGGCGCTGGCCGCCTCATCGGCTCGAATTGCGGCCTTTTCTCCGATCTCGGCGGTCGCCGACGCGAGGCGGCCCTTTGCGTCGATCGCGGCCTGCGCCGCCTGCTCGGCGACCTTCCTGGCCTTTTGAAGGGGATCGAAAATCGGAGCCATCCTTTTCAACGCTACCAGAGTCGACCTCAGGTGCAATTGGCTTTGGTTGGCGGGCCACGCCTCGCGGAGTGTGCACGGCTCGCCCCGCGCCCAGCTCGACGGGCGCACCGGCTCGGCTCGTCGCAGCGCCGAGCCCGCGCAGAACGCTGCGCGCGGGACCGCGATCCGAGGAGGCTGGACCTGGGGGGCCTGCGTTTTGCAGCGCAGTCGCCATCAGGCTCGGCTCGATGGTTCAAGCGAGCACGCCGTCCCCCTCCACCCGATGCCGCACCCAGGATACCGAGCACCATGACGGATCGCCCTCGCACGACGCCGCCTCGGGCGCTGCGAGGCGCCATCGTCGGCTACGGGTTCATCTCCGAGCACGGCCATCTGCCTGCCTACGGACGGCCCGGAGAAACGAACTTCGAAATCGTCGCTGTGGCGGACCTGTGCGCCGCGCGGCGCGAGAAGGCGCGCGGCGCGCTGCCGAACGCGCGAATCTACGACAGCTATGCCGCCCTGATCGATGCGGAGCGCGGACGGATCGATTTCGTGGACATCACGACGCCGCCTTGCGACCACGCGCGCGTCGCGCAGCTCGCGTTGGCGCGTGGGCTCCACGTTCTATGCGAAAAACCGCTCGCCGCGAGCGCCGAAGAGGCGCGCAGCATGGTCGCTCAGGCCCGTCAGACGCGCCGCGTGCTCTTCCCGTGTCACAACTACAAGCACGCGCCGGTCATCAAGGCCGTTCGCCAGATTCTCGATGCGGGCGACATAGGGCGCGTGCGACTCGTCACTCTGCAAACGTTCCGGACCACGCACGCCAAGGGCGTCCACGAGTGGCGGCGCGATTGGCGGCGCGAGCGGCATTTTTCCGGCGGCGGGATCGCGATGGATCACGGCAGCCACACGTTCTATCTCGCGTTCGACTGGCTCGGGTCGTATCCGACTTCGATCACGGCCAAAATGTCCACGCTGGGACACTTCGATACCGAGGACAACTTCGCCTGCGCGATCACGTTCCCCCACGGAACGGCGACGGCGCACCTTACGTGGACCGCGGGCGTGCGCAAGGTCATCTACACGATTCATGGCGAGGGCGGGGCCGTCCGGGTCGAGGACGACGACGTCGAAGTCGCCGTCATGCACGGTGAGCCCGACGACGCCCAAACCACCTTCAAGCTCGAGAAGCACGAAGTCGCATCGGGATGGATGGACGCCAGCCACGTGGGTTGGTTTCGCTCGCTCCTCGACGAGTTCGCAGACGCCGTCCGTCGCGAGGACTTCGTCAGCCGCGAGACCGAGGCGAGCGTACGGTGCGTGGAGCTCATCACGACCGCGTACGCGTCGGCGCTCGACGGGTCACGCGAGCGCAACTTGTCGCAGACCTCGCTCGTGAGGGTCGCGTGATCGACCGCGCGTTCTCGCTTTCGCTCGTGGCGCTCATGCTCGTCGTCTCGGCGGCGTATGCCGCGCGGGTTTCGCGCGTGGGGGCGGCGCATCACTCGCGCATCGATCGAGCGGGGGGATCGCCGCTGCTCGGCAAGGGGCCGATGCAAATGGGCTACTGGGCAATGCGGCCCGCGGCGAGCGCGTGCGTCGCGATGGGGATAGCGGCAAACACCGTATCCTGGGCTTCGCTCGTCCTCGGTGCGTGCGCGGGCCTGTCGTTTGCGCTGGGCCACTTCGGCGCCGGCGCAGCGTTCGGCTTCGTGTCGTCTGTCTGCGACGCACTCGATGGAATGGTCGCGCGCGAGACGGGGACGGCGAGCGACGCCGGGGAAGTGCTCGACGCGGCCGTCGACCGGTACACGGAGCTCTTCTTTCTCGGGGGACTGGTCTTCTCCGCTCGGTTCGATCCGCTCGGGGTGGGCCTCGCCCTCGCGGCGACCGCCGGCTCGATCATGGTGAGCTACGCCACGGCCAAGGCCGAGACTTTCCGCGTCGAAGTGCCGCGGGGCGCGATGCGCCGCCAAGAGCGCGCCGTGTACTTGGTGCTCGGCGCCGCGCTCACGCCTCTTGCGGCGGGGGCAGCCGTGCGCTGGGCTCTTCCCGCCTGGGTCAGCCACGTTCCGCTCTACTCCGCTCTCGCACTGGTCGCCGCGGTCGGCAATGTCTCGGCCGTGCATCGACTCCATGCCATCGCGCGGGCGGTCCGCGCACCGTGCGCGTCCGCGCGCGAGCCACACGGCTCCAAAGAGCTGCCACGAGACGCGCGTGCTGCCGCTGGTGACGTCCTCCCGTGAGCCGGCCCGGGCCGCATTGTGGCGGACGCTCGGGCGCCACCAGCTGGGGGCGCTCGTCGCCGGCGGGGTGGACTTCGGCGTGATGATCTTCAGCGTCGAGGCGCTCGGCTGGTCGGCCGTCGCCGGCACGGTCACGGGAGCGACCCTCGGCGCCGCGACGAACTTCGCGATGGGGCGGGCTTGGATCTTCCGAGCGGACTCGGACGGAGCGGCGGGCCAGGCCCTTCGCTATGCGGTCGTTTCGGCCGCGAGCGCCGGATGGAACGCGCTCGGTGAACACCTTTTGCATGACGTCGCCCGGGTGCAATACGTGCTCGCACGGGCCCTCGTCGCGGTCGCTGTCAGCTTGCTTTGGAACTTCCCGGTCCAGCGACGGTTCGTTTTTCGCGAGGCCCAAGCGAAATGACTCGCCCCTCTCATCCCCCCGATCAAAAGGTTCGGATCAAGACGGTCGTGCCCGGGCCCAAGAGCAGCGAGCTCCGCCGGCGTGAAGAGGCGCACATCGCACCGGGCCTCCAGGGCTATGCAGTGATGGCGGGCATCGCCGTCGACCACGCCGAGGGGAGCGCCATCACCGACGTCGACGGAAATACCTTTCTCGATTTGATAGGTGGCATCGGCGTCAACGCGCTCGGTCACGCGCACCCGCGCGTCGTCGAGGCGATTCAAGGCCAGGTGGCCCGGGTCCACGTCGGCTCGTTCGCGAGCGAAGCCAGGGCCGATCTGCTCGATCGCCTGGCCGCGCACGCGCCCGCCCCCGGGCTGCACCGTTCGCAGCTCTATTCAAGCGGCGCCGAGGCTGTCGAGAGCGCCATGCGCCTCGCCAAGAGCCACACGCGCAAATACGAATTCGTGTCGTACTGGGGGGCCTTTCACGGAAAGACCCTGGGAGCGCTCAGCCTGATGGGCTCGAATGCCAAGCAGGGGTTGGGGCCGATGGTCCCGGGCGCCCATCTCGTGCCGTACGCCGACTGCTACCGCTGTCCGGTCGGTTCGAGCTACCCGGGATGCGGCCTCGCGTGCGTCGAGATCGGGCGAAAGCAGCTCAAAAACGCGTCGGCCGGCTCGATTGCCGCCGTGTTCGTCGAGCCGATGCAAGGAACCGCGGGCAACGTCGTCCCCCCCGATGACTTTCTTCCGGCCGTGCGGTCCGTCGCCGACGAGCTCGACGCGCTTCTCGTCGCCGACGAAATGATCACCGGCTTTGGGCGGACCGGAAAATGGTGGGGCGTGCAGCACTCGGGCGTCGTGCCCGACATCGTGACCATCGGCAAGGCGTTCGGCGGCGGGTTCCCCCTGTCCGGCCTTCTGACTCGCGACGAAGTCGCGAACGCCAAGCCATGGAGCAATCCCAGCGGATCGTCTTCGAGCTACGGCGGAAACCCGCTGGCCGCGGCGGCGGGGGCAGCCGCGATTCGTGCGATCGAAAGCGAGGCGCTCGTCGACAATGCGCGCGAGGTGGGCGACGCGATGCTCACCGCTCTGCGACCCTTCGTCGACGACTATCCGTTCGTGGGCGAGGTGCGCGGGCGCGGTCTCTTCATCGGGATCGAGCTCGTCCGAAACAAGAAGACCAAAGAGCCGATCTCGCGCGCCACAAGCCGCCGCATTTTCGACGCGTGCGTCGAGCGCGGCCTTTTGACGATGGCCTACGCGCCGAGCTTCCGCATTCAGCCCGCGCTGACGATCGACCGCGCGACAGCGATGAACTGCATCGCGATTCTGCGCGAGGTGTTCGACCTCGTGAAGCGCGATCGCGACTGGGAACGCGGATGAGCGATGACGATGCGCTTCGTTGCCCATCTGCGCTCGCTCTGGCCAGGGTGGACCATCGCGGCGCCGCTCCCCTTCGTCGGCCACGCCATCTGGGCGGCCGTCCGCGGGCAGTTTCACTGGGAGAACGCCTGTGTGCTCGGCCTCGTAGTTTTGCTCTTTTGCGTCGGTCCGCGGACGAAAAAGCTTCTTGTCGGCGCGTATCCGCTCGGCCTCGTCGGCGTGCTCTACGACGCGATGAAGCTCGTCGAAAACGTCGGCGTATCGCCGAGCGAAGTGCACGTTTGCGATCTGCGCGCTCACGAGCTCTCGCTCTTCGGCATCACGCAGAACGGCGAACGGATCACGCTCCACGACTGGTTTCAAGCGCACTCGTCGCCGGTGCTCGACTTTGTCTGTGCGGTTCCCTACGGGACGTTCATCTTCGTTTGCGCCGCGTGCGCCGTGTGGCTCTACGTCCGCGACTACCCGCGCATGCTGCGCTTCGGGTGGTGCTTTTTCGCCCTCAACGTCGCCGGGTTCGCCACGTATCACCTGTATCCTGCGGCGGCGCCCTGGTACTACCACGCGCACGGTTGTGTCATCGACACCGGGGCGCACGCCAGCGAGGGGCCCAACCTCGCGCGCGTCGATGCCGCCCTCGGCATTCACTACTTTGCCGGAATGTACGGGCGCGCCAGCGACGTCTTCGGCGCCATGCCCAGCCTGCACGTTGCCTACGCGCTCCTCGTCGTCGTCGAAGGCTGGGCAGCGTTCGACGCGGGCTGGCGCGTGGCGAGCGTCGCGTTCTTCGCCCTGATGTGCTTTTCCGCCGTCTATCTCGATCACCACTGGGTGCTGGACGAGCTCGCAGGCTGCGCGTATTGCCTCGGCGTGGTCGGCGCGGCCAGGGTGCTCACGCGGCTGAGAGGGGCGGCGAGCGCATCGGTCGCCGAGCCGGCCTTCGCGCACGGCGGCCGCGCCCTGTCTCCCAAAGCGCCGACGACGAACGGCGGCGCGCCGTGAAACGAGCCTGGAGCAAAGTCGCCTGGGTGCTCGGGACTTGGTTCGGCTGCGGACTCGTCCCGGTAGCACCGGGCACGGCTGGAACGCTAGGCGCCATCCCGCTCTACTTGCTTGCGATCCGCGGCGGGCGCGCAGCCGTCGCCTCCACGGCGATCGCCGTCACTCTGGTCGGTGTCTGGGCGGCATCGGTCGTGGCGCGCGAGCTCCACAAGAAGGACCCTCAGCTCGTCGTCGTCGACGAAGTCGCGGGGTTGCTCGTCACGATGCTCCCGGTCGCGGCGCCGTCATGGCGTTCGGTGGCCATCGGGTTCGCCGTTTTTCGCATGCTCGACGTCGTCAAGCCCTGGCCGGTGCGAAGGCTCGAAAACCTGCCGTCCGGGTGGGGGATCGTACTCGACGACGTCGCTGCCGGCGTCATCGGTGCGGTCGTCATGGTGGGCTTGCAGACACTTCTATAAGCAACCGCGACGGCCTGAGCGCCGACTGGAGTGAATGTGCGACAAGATTCGGAGGCTCTGGTCTTGCCTGATTGATGCGGGAGCGGCGCGTTGCGAGGCCCCTTCCCACACACCCGCTTTTCTGTACCATTGTGGGTGTGGATGCGCAGAGCCGCGTCGGCTCAGTTTGGGCGCGGGAGTTGCTTTTCGATTGCGGCGCACATCTCACGGCATTCCACGGCTGGGACTCGGCGTAGGAAGAGCTATCTTGAGAAAAGCGGCTTCGGCCGACAGGGACGGGAAAGCAAGAATGGACGAAGGCAGAGGAGCCTTGCAGCCGGCGGAAAAACCGGTGGCAGACTTGAGCGCAGCCCCCGATCCGCTGCTTGCTGGCGCGCAAGCACGGATCGGTACGACGTTGCGCGACAAGTGGCGCCTCGACGTGCTTCTCGGCATCGGTGGAGCGGCCGCGGTCTACGCGGCGACGCACAGGAACGGAAGCCGAGCCGCTGTCAAAATCCTCCACTCGGAAATGTCGACGAGCGATTTCGTTCGAGACAGGTTTCTCTGGGAAGGGTACGTCGCCAATCTCGTCGGGCACGAAGGCGCGGTGCGGGTCATCGACGACGACGTGGCCGACGACGGCTCGCTCTTTCTCGTCACCGAGCTGCTCGATGGAGAAACGCTGGAAGAGAGGCGCATTCGGTCGGGCGGGCGAATGCCCGAAAACGAAGTGCTCCTCGTCGCAGACCAGCTTCTGGATGTGCTCGCCGCGGCGCACACCCATGGCATCGTGCACCGCGACATCAAGCCAGAGAACGTGTTCTTGACCCGCGCGGGGAAGGTCAAAGTCCTCGATTTCGGGATCGCTCGCCTCCGCGAGCTCGCGTCTGCCAGTTTGCAGGCGGGGGCGATGATCGGCACTCCGGCCTACATGGCTCCCGAGCACGCGAGGGGCCTCTTCGACGAAGTGGACGAGCTCAGCGACATCTGGGCCTGCGGCGCCACGATGTTTCACTTGCTGACGGGCCGCGGCGTGCACAGCGGCAGCTCGGTCCACGAGGAACTGACCAACGCGATGACCCAGGCGGCGCCGGCGCTCGCGACGGTCCGTCCCGACGCCAGCTCCGCGTGCGCGCGCGTGGTCGACCGGGCGCTCGCCTTCGAGAAGGACAAGCGGTGGCCGAGCACGCAATCGATGCAGGCCGCGGTCCGCGAAGCGTACGGGGAGACCGTCGGCTCGCCGATCGCCTCGGCGCCGGTGCTCGTCGTCGATGCGGCCGTTCCAAACCGCACGCTCGCGCCCGCCCGGTTGACGGCCGGCGCCGCCTGGGGGCCCACGAGCATCCGACCCGTCGCGATTTCGGGTGACCGCGCGAAACCGGGTTGGGTCGCGCGGGCTCGGCTACGAGACATGATCCTCGGAGGCGCGGCGGCGCTTTGCCTCGCGGGGGCCGGCTTCGCGTGGATGGAGGCCGGGGGACACAAGAAGGGCACGGATCGCGGGCGGTCCGGCGCCGTGCAAACCGTCTCCACCGCACCCGTTCCGTCGGTCGTCGAAGCGATCTCGCCGCTGAGCGCGCCGGAGGTGTTGACCGATCGGCCACCGGAAGCCGACCCGCCGAAGCCTCCGCCGCAGAGCGCCGCCTGGCGCCCGGTCGTACCGAGAAGGACTCCCGTCTGGGCACCGCCGTCGACGGAGGCCGCGGTTGCGACGCCGTCCGCGCTGTCCCGGTCGGTACCCCCGCCGCTGCAGCCCCTTGCGCCGTCGGCCCCATCGCTCGATCGGCCGCAGCAGTCGCAAGGCTCGCCGCCTCCGTCCGACTCGCCCTCTGGGCACGACGAATCGCCGCAGTCGCCGGTCGGTGAGTCGCTGTCGCAGCCCCCATCGGACATGCAGCAGCCGGACTGTCAGCCGCCTTATGTCGTCGATTCCAAGACGGGAAAGAAGATCTGGAACGTGGGGTGCCTCTGACGGTCCGGCAAAGATGAGCCTGCGCGCCGGGGGATGATCGCGTAGAGTCCGTCAATGAATAATCAGCCGCCGCGCTCGCGGGGAACAACCTCCGAGCGCATGGATGAGCCCTGCGGCATATGCGGGGGGGACCGCCGTATCGCGAACTCGTTTGGGCTGACCACGACCTGTCCGAGCTGTCATGGAACCGGGCGGCGCCTCGAAACCGCGGGCTTTCACGATGTGACGAAGACCAAGGCGTCGCACCACCAGCCCAAGAAGCAGTCGGAGCAAGCGGCGAAAGCCCAGTGGCCGACGACGTTCGAAGGCGCGCAGCTCGCCACCGAGGTGCGCGACAGCGCGAGGTGCACGAGCGAAGAAAAGACGAAACTCATTCGTGAAATCCTCGACTACGAGGACAGCCACGGCCAGTGCACGAAGACGTTCGTGAAAAAGATTCGCAAGCAAGTTCGACCCGGAAGCTAGGCCTACTTTCGCCAAGTCGCGCCTTGTTGCGCGGCTGGACCCGACCGCTCCCTGAGATCGTCGGCTATCTTCGCGGGGTCATGCTGCTCATCGGCCAGTTCGATTCCCCGTTCGTGCGACGAGTCGCCATCGCCCTCCGCCACTACGGAGTGCCGTACGAGCATCGGCCGTGGTCGGTCTGGGCTCATGCCGAAGAAGTCGCGAAGTACAACCCGCTGCGGCGCGTGCCCATTCTGGTTCTCGACGACGGAGAAGTCCTGGTAGAGAGCGCCGCCATTCTCGACGCGCTCGACGAAATCGCGGGCGCAGATCGCCGACTTGTCCCGTCGAGCGGGCCGGTTCGCCGCGCCACCCTTCGCATCTGTGCGCTGGCCACGGGGCTCGCCGACAAGGCCGTCAGCCTTCTTTACGAGCGCGTTCTTCGCGGGGACGCTCTGCGCAGCGCGGTCTGGACGGCCCGGTGCCAGGCGCAGATCACCGCGACATCGAACGTGTTGGAGAACGAGCGGGCGGCCGCGCACGGACCGTTCTGGTTCGGCACGTTCTCCCACGCGGACATCGCCGTTGCCTGCGCAGCGCGCTTCGTGAGAGAAGCCCATCCGGACCTATGGAGCCAGGACGCGTATCCGGCCCTCGCCTCCCACGCGCAGCGATGCGAATCCATGCCGCTCTTCCAGAGCGCCGTCCAGCCGCTTCACGTCGCCGTGTGAGCCGAGGCTAGAGCCTCGACGAGTCTCGGCACGTCTCGCTCGGGCACGGCGCAAAGCGCCACCCGGAGCGCTCCGGTCCCGCCGCTCATGACCTGCGGCACGGCGTATACGCCGAGGGCCCGCATCGCCTCGGCCTTTTGGCGCGGTCGGTCGTCGAACACCGTGACGAAGAAGCCGCCTTCGTAACGCGGGTAGCGAAGCTTTCTCTCTTGCGCGTGCCGATTGAAGGCGTCCACCCGGGCGCGCAATCTCGCCTTGAGCGCGTCGCGCTCGGCGGTGCAATCGCGAGCCAAGTCGGGCTCGGTGAGGAGCCGCGCCATCGCCACCATCCCGCCGTGGTTGCAGTTCGACCACGTCCCACGGCACGAATAGCCGAGCGCCGATTCCATCTTCGCGCGCTCCGCCCCGTCGCCGACGCACGCGATGAGCGCACCCACGCGAAGGCCGTAGTGCGTGAAGGACTTGCTCGCGCTCCACGCAAAGAGCACCGTGGCGCGCCCCACGAGCGGGCGCAGATGGCGCAGAAATGAGCGCGGATCGCGCGGACTGTAGAGAAAATACGCGAGGTCGACGAGGAGCGTGACCGGGCCGTCCGCCGCCCGCCGCGAGACGCACTCGACCACCGTGCGCCACTCGTGGTCCGTCATCGAGTAACCGGTGGGGTTCTGGCAGGGATCGTTGAGGACGACGAGCGCCCGGCCCTGCGTTCTCAACAAGCGGCCGAGCGCCGCGTCGAGCGCACCGACGTCGATCCCGCCGTCGGCCCCGAACATGTCGAAGGTTTCGAGCCTGCGTTCCGACTCGTCGCAGAGGGTACCGTACGGCCCCCAGAACCAACTCGTCGTGAGAAGCGCCTGACCGGGTTCGAGAAAATTCGCGATCGCATGCCGCAACGCCCCCGACCCGCCCGGGGTGGCGACCGCGATGGAAACCGCCGAGAGGTCCGGCTGACCGCCTAGCAGATCGTCCACCACCGCGCGCCGAAACTCCGGCGTTCCGGCGATCGGCGCGTACGAGGCCCACGCTTGCGCCTTAACCTCGCGCACCGCCCGAGCGGCGCTCGGCAAGATGGCCAGCGTGCCATCGTCGTCGAGAATGACTCCGATCGAGGCGTCGACGATGGCCTCGCCGCGGCGCTTTCGCTCGGTCGCCTCGGCATGCAAGGCGAAAATCGGGTCGTCGGCCGGTCGTCCCTGGTGCGACGGAATCAGGTGCATCACGCGGGGTCTTCCTTTATCCCGCGGCTGCCAGTTTGTCACCGACGGCGCTTCGCACCGGGTGGCGGTGACAGCTTGGCTCGAAGGGCGTCGTTCGGCGACGCGCGGTCTTCGCGCCGCCCATGAAATTCGCAGTGGCACGTCCTATGCTGAACTGTCCCTGACGATGGTTCGCAGCACCCGCCTTCCTGCGTTCGCCCTCCTGCCGGCGATCCTCCTCGCGGCGGAGCCCGCGCGGGCGCAGACGACCGCGGCTTCCGCGGCCATGATCTCGGCGAGCGGGCAGGCGTACCCGGATCGCATCGTCAACGCGCCTCCCCTCCTCCCGTCGGGCGTGGCACCCGGTGCCGATTTGGGTGAGAGCACCCGCGCGCAGAACCTCACGCCGTTGGGAATCAATCACGACGACTGCATTTCGGACATGGTCCTCAGCTTCGAGGTGGTCCTGTCCGGATTCGACGGCAGCGAGAATCTTCAGGTGTGGGCCAGCAAGTCCAGCGACTGCACGGCGGCCACGGACCGGGGGGCTTTGGGAGCTATCGCAGCGGTGTGCTGGCCGGTGGCTCCGCAGTACTGGCAGACCGGCCCGGTCATTCAATCGCCTCAGACCGTGACCATCCAGGTGCGCGTGCAAGACCTCGTCGGCCCGCAAAACGCGCCCCCCTTCCCTCCGACCTACACGGCACAGGGGGCGGCCGCTTGCAACGCGCAACCGACGTTCGCCGCCGTGCCGATGACGATCAACTTCGTCCCCGTGGACTCGAGCGGGAACTACGACGGAACGGCCTACCAGTTCGCCCAGCCGACCGACCTGATTGGCCCGCCTGCGCCGACCGGCCTCACGCTCGCGGTCGGCGACACGCTTCTCTTTGCCAGCTGGGGCTTGAACGTCGACTCCGATACCGCCGGCTACGACCTCTACATCGATCCGATCCCGGGCCACGAGGGCACGATCAGCGGCCTGCCCGACGCGCAGATGCTCGTCTGCCCGGACACCGGCGCGTCGAGCGTCGTCGACGCCTCGGTCGATGGCAGCGACGCGGGCGACGGTGGGGACGGGGATCCACCGAGCGACAGTGGAGACGACGGATCGACCGTCGATACAGGGGCCACCGACGCGAGCGACGCCGGGACCGGCCCGACCGACAGCGGGGACGAGAGCGGCGGCGACGACGGCGGGGACGACGGATCCGATGGCGGCGAGGACGGTTCGACCGTCGACGACGGTGCCGCGGCCGTCGTCGACGCGGGTTGCTACGTCATCAACGTCGGCGGAAGCACCGGCGGCGGTGCCTGCTCGAGCGTCATCCTGACGAGCGGCATCGTGCAGGACAGCGGCGCCGGTGCCGTCGAGGTCCTGGACGAAGACGGCGATGTGATCGAATCGGACGCCGGGACCTCCACGAGCGGAAGCGGCGGAATCTCGACCATTCCTTCCGCGAATCTCATCGGCGTCGGAAACGGAGGCGTGACTGTCCCCGACAAGTCCACGGGGAGCTTCACGATCGAAGGTCTGAAAGACAACTCCACGTACACCGTCGTCGTCGCGGCGGTCGACGGGTTCGGCAACATCGGCCCGCCGTCGACAGAGGCCTGCAGCTCGCCCGCTCCGATCGAAGACTTCTGGAAGATTTATCGGGACGACGGCGGGATGGCGGGCGGAGGGCTCTGCGCGCTCGAAGAAATCGGTGCGCATGTCCCTTCGACGACGGGCGTGCTGCTCTTCGGTGGGTGCGCCGCGCTTCTCGTTCGTCGCCGAATCGCTCGCCGGCGTGTGCGTCAGGGCAGGACCGACGCCCGCGGGAACGACCAGTGAACCTCGCCGCGAAGTCTGTATGGCCGGCCCTCGTCGCAGCGGCCGTGGCAGTCGCCCCCGGCCGGGCCCAGGCGCAGCAGGCGGCGGAAGAGGCCCTTGCGGGCAGGCACCAGAGCTACGAATCGCCGCAGCATTTCGCGCTCGAACTCAGGTTCTCGCCGTACAACCCCGATATCGACAGCGATCCCGCCCTCCACGGATCCAACCCGTACGCGACGGCGTTCGGGACGAGCGCGCGGCCGCTCCTCGCGGCGGAGTTCGACTGGCAGGCGGCGCGAATCCCCCACGTGGGCACCATCGGCCCAGGCGCGAGCGTCGGGTACTTCTGGGCGGACCGCCTCGCCGCGCTGGCGCCGCCGCTCGTCGGCGTTTCGGGCGAGACGACGACGCTCGAAATATTTCCCGTGTACCTCGTCGGGGTGCTGCGCGCGGACGTGCTCTGGCGCGAGGCAGGGATTCCTCTCGTCCCCTACGCCAAGCTCGGGGTCGGGGTGGCGTTTTGGCGCACGTCGAACACGCTCGGCACGTCCCACTACCAGGGGGTCGCCGGGGTGGGAAATACCACGGGGACCCAGGTCGCTTTCGGCCTCGGAGTCAACCTCAACGTCCTCGACGAATACGCCGCGCGAAACTTCGACGAGGCATCGGGCGTCAATAGCACCTACTTCTTCGCCGAATGGGCCAGCGCGAACTATAGCGGCCTGTTTCAAGCGAACGCACTTCGCGTCGGCGCGAACTACTGGACGTTCGGACTCGCGTTCGAGTTCTAGTGCAGCGCCGTCCACTGGATTAATGCCATCTCGACGGCGCTGCACCATCCGCGTGGGTGGCCTCGTGCGACGCGTCGGCCCAGCGACCTTTGCACGGGTGAAACGCATTTGTCTTCTGCGCTTTTCTCCGTTGTTTCAATTCATTTCACTTGCGGGAATCACGCCAGCAGGCGTTCCCCGCAGGTGAGCGTCGTGGGTGCAACGCGCATAATTGGATAGCGCCGCACGCATCCGCCCCAACGTGGCATTCCGCCACGTGGCAGGAATGGCCGCGTCCGTCACTTCGCTCGTGTTTTCAGGTACTTGCCGAGCTTTGCGAGGGGCACGAGCGCTGCAATGAGGGCACGGCGCGCGCGGCTCGTGGGCCCTTCGCAGTGACCACCCCGCGACCCGCCAATGCAGTGCCCCGGATTCCGCCTCGCATCGTGCGAGTGCGTGAGCGCGTGCTTTTTGGCGCGGGGCAACCCAGTCCGAAAACAACGTCGAAACCCACAAAAAACTTTCGAAGGAGATCAAGAGATGACGACCCAGAACACCTCCGAACGCCCGAAGAGCAACCGTGGCTTCGCGTCGATGGATGCGGGCAAGCAGAAAGAGATCGCGAGCAAGGGGGGAAAGGCGGCGCACGCGCAAGGTCGTGCGCACGAATTCACCCCCGATGAAGCCCGCACGGCGGGTCGAAAAGGCGGTGAGGTAGTGAGTCGCGATCGCGCGCACATGGCGGCAATCGGCCGCGCCGGGGGTCAAGCCCGAGGTCGCAATCGCGCCCTGCAGGCGGTGCGCGGGACGCAGCCGCGAGTCGACGTGAACACGTCGAACGGCGCCGGGGCGGTCCATTCCGCCATGCACTCGAACGCGACCCCGGCCGAGTAGGAATGCTCGCTCTCGCCCGCACGTCTTGTCCCGTCCCCCCCTCAAGTCCGCCCGCGGGGCGGGGGGACGTTGTACGCAGGGAGCCGGGTGCTCAATTGGGGCATGCCGATGGACAGATGCGAAAGGCGGAGATTCATCGTTCTCGCGCGCAATGTCCCCCCGCCCCGCGGGGGGACCTAAGGCTCTCGGCCGGGGGTACCTGAGGGGGGCTCTCGGCCGGAGGGACTCTTAAAGAGGCCCTCGGTCGGACGCGGGGGGGGTCGAGGCCGGACCTGCCCTGAATGGATAGCCCGCAGCACGGACCCCGGCGCATGGCCCCGAGCGCCATGGCGTCGTCATCGTCAGCGAATTGACGGTCCCGAAATCACGTTTGGACCGGGCCGGGGGACGCCAATCGCGGAGCCGCCAACAACCTGCTCACTGCCTTCTTCCAGTCGTCGTCGACCCCTTCGACGGGAAGCAATCCAGCAAAGGGGCATTCTTTCGGGACACAAAGAACATTGGCTTGGGGCTGATAGGGGCCAAACACGTTGTCCTTGTTTCCGAAAAAATTCTTGGGATTGTAATACCCCGAAACCTGCCAAAAGGCCTTGTAGCCAATGGCATCGACCGCTTCGAGCACCTCGCGGGAGCGCTCGACCGTGTCATTCTCGAGAAAAAGCGCGGGCCTGCATCGGGCGATCGTCTCTTTTGCGCCCGCGATGACCTTCGCCTCCATGCCTTCGACATCGACTTTGATGAGTGTGCAGCGGGGCAGTCCCAGTTCGTCGATGGGAACGACGTCGACCACCTCGCCGCTCCCGTCGCCCGACGGCCTGACCGCACCGAAGTTGAACGTCTGGCGCGGGTCGACCGTAGGGAACTTCAGCTGGGCGCGCTTCTCACCCACCGCGGCGCAGAAGCACGTGACGTTCGTCAGCCCGTTCAGCGCGACGTTCCCGCAGAGCGTTTGAAAGACCAGGCGCTGGGGCTCGAACGCCACGACAAGGCCCTTCTCCGTGACCGACTTGGCGAAGAAAACCGTGTGAGTCCCGATGTTCGCACCCACATCGACGACCACGGCTCCAGGCGAGAGAACCTGGCCGAGGATGAACACTTCGTCGTCGCACCACTCGCCGTACAAATCGAGCGAGCGACCGATGAAGGCATCGTTGACGTTGTACATCATCGTGCCGTGACGGCACTTCTTCACAGCCATGTGGCTCGACTCCACGAGCCGCGTAGGCACATTCGAACGATCGGCCATGACAACGGGACCGAGCAATGCTCGTGCCGAGCCGGACCGTTGGGAGTCCTTTCCCCTACCCTGTCTTCGTTTGCGTCTTGAACGCCTCGAGCGAAGCCCCGCAGGCGCACGCGTCGGGCACGTGCGCCTTGTGATAGACCCGCTCGCAGCGCGGACACACGCGCGCGTCGGGCTCGTACGCGATCACCGTCCCACTCGCGGCGCAGTGCTTTCCGACCACCTGGGGCGGATCCATCACGAGCGACTCGCCGGCCCCGAGAAGAGGCTCAGGCAGGGGAGCGTTCTCGGGCATCTCGACCACCGTCGGAACGCGCTCGCGCGCTTCCTTGACGATCCACGCGGCAGCTTGCGGATGGCTGTCGAGCGACGCCACCACCGTCATGCTCGCGCCTGCCTCGTCCTTGCCGGCGACACGTACCGCGCCGTCGCCAAAGCCGATGCGCTCGATCGCGTACCAAGGCATGCGGCGCACTCCGCTTCGCTCTACCGCCAAACCCCCGTCGCCGACTCGCAGCGGCGCCTCGCCGCTCGTGCCGATCCAAATGGCAATCCCGACCAACACCGCGCCCGCGGCGAGCACGTACGCCGCATACTTGAACGGTTCCGGACTGGGATCGCGCACGAGCGATCCAAATTCACCCCACGTGCCCGCCCCCATCGCGACCGCGCCCACAGCACCCAACACATAGACGACTGCAGGGCTCGCGCTCGGCCGAGGCTCGAATCGCCGCTCGTGCCTCTCGCGCAGCTTGCCGCGCTTCGCGGACTTGGTCTTCTTCGCCATACCGGCTCTGACCTTACATCCGGGAAAGCTCGTCGTATAGGTACGCCGCGCTCTTTATCCCGAGGTGGTAGTTGCCGAGGTCGAGCCACTCGTTGGGCGCATGCGCGTTCTCGTCCGGCTGACCAAAACCCATCAGCAAGCAGGGCTTTCCCGTCGCGTCGGCGATCGTCCGCACGAAGGGGATGCTGCCCCCCTCTCGCATGAACACCGTTTTCTTGCCGAAGGCTTTCGTGAACGCACGCTTTGCGATTTCAAAGACGGGATGATCGGTCGGCGCCAGGTACGGGCGCCCGCCGTGAAGGTATTCGGTGCGCACGCGCACCCCCGGCGGCGCGATGCGCTCGAGCTCCGACCGAAGCTTTCGTGCGATGTCTTCGGGCTCCTGGTCGGGCACGAGGCGGCAGCTGATCTTCGCGCGCGCTTGGGCCGCGATGATCGTCTTTGCCCCCTCCCCTTGAAAGCCCCCTGCGATGCCGCAGCAGTCGAGCGTCGGGCGCGCCCAGACGCGCTCGAGTGTCGAGTAGCCCTTTTCGCCCCAACTCGCCGGCGCGCCCGTCGATCGAAGCCACTCGCGTTCGTCGAACGGCAATGCCGCGATCTCGCGTCGTTCGGCGTCCGAAATCGGAAGGACCGCGTCGTAGAAGCCCGGGACGGTGACGCGACCCTCGGCGTCGTGAAGCGCGGCGATCATCTGCGCCAGCGCGTGGATCGGATTCATGACTCCGCCGCCGAACGTGCCCGAGTGCAGATCCAGGGCCGGACCATCGACGAACACTTCGATGTAGGCCAGGCCGCGGAGGCCAACGCACAAAGACGGGATCCCTCGTCCGAACATCGCGGTATCGCTCACGCAGACAAAGTCGGAAGCCAGGTCGCGCGCGTGATCGCGGAGAAGCCCGTCGAGATTCGCGCTGCCGATCTCCTCCTCGCCTTCGACGATCATCTTCAGATTGATCGGAAGCGACCCCGCGGTTCGCACGAAGCTCTCGATCGCCTTGACGTGCACGTACACTTGGCCCTTGTCGTCGACCGAGCCGCGGCCCCAAAGCCGGCCGTCCCGGATGCTCGGCTCGAACGGCGGCGTCACCCACTCGCCCAGCGGATCGACGGGCTGCACATCGTGGTGGCCGTACACCAGCAACGTCGGCTTCGTAGGGCCGACGATCCATTCGGCGAATACGGCAGGGTGACCCGCGGTAGACCACGTCTCGGCGCGTGCGGCGCCGAGGGAGCGAAACTGCCCAGCCAGGTAATCGGCGCACTTTTTCACGTCGACCGCGTGCGTGGGATCGCTCGATATCGACGGGATTCGCACCCACTCGACGAGGTCTTCCACGAAGCGCGTGCGATTCGAATCAATGAACGCAATGACGTCCTTCATGCTTTCGTCCTCACTTGGCCAGGAGCGCCAGGGCCTCACGCAGCGTCTCTTCGAAGGAAACATCTCGGTCACGCTCTGCGAGCGTCGCCACGACGCGGTCGGCTTCCGCAGGCTTGAACCCCATCCCCGTCAGCGCACCGCGCAGCCGTTCGCCTGCGCCCATCGGTTCGCCCCGCCGAGCTCCCGCGGAGGCCCCGGACGGCAGGGGTGGCGATGCCATCGGGACCGGCAACTTGTCACGAAGCTCGAGAAGCAGACGCTCCGCGATCTTCTTGCCGATCCCCGAAATGCCCGTCAAGGCCCCCATGTCGCGCCTCGCCACGGCGCGCGCGAGCTCGGCGGCGGGGAGCGCACCGAGCACCGCGACGGCGATCTTCGGGCCAACGTTCGAGACGCCCACCAGCGCGCGAAAGGCGGCGCGCTCGGTCTCGTCCGCAAAGCCAAAGAGCGCGAGGGCGTCCTCGCGCACGTGCGTGTGCACCCAAAGCGTCACCCGGCCCACGTCGTCGGTGTGCGCGCGGCCTAGCGTTCCGAGCGGAATCGCGAGCTCGTACCCGACGCCCCCCACGTCGAGCACCACGCCACCGTCGGACTCTTGGGCCACGACCTTGCCGGTGAGCCGGCCGATCATTTCGCCACGCTAGCACGGCGTGCGATCGATACCATAGCTACCGCGCGATCCGTTCGAGCGCGACGCAAAGGGCGAAGGCGCCCGCCGAAGTGCGCCCGCGGCCAACATCGCCAGCACAGGAGTCACCACCACGTGATACCGATCTTCACCGAAGAAGACCGCGTGCGTCACGATTAGCGTCCCGAGGAGCGCCACACCGAGGAGAACTGCCGGTGGAAAGTCCGGGCGTCCGGATAGCGGGAGCCAAGGCACCACCGCCGTGAAGACGACGAGCGGCCAAAACGTGGGAGAAGGAGCGAAGACCGCGATGGCCCCCAGCACCGCCGCGACGGCAAGAAGCGCTCCCTGCGTCGCGACCGCGCCCGGCCGGATAGACCGGCCGAGCGGAAACGCGATGCATCCGAGAGCCGCCGCGGCGACTAGAGCGCGATGCACCACCGTGATCCATTCCCGGACGCGCACTCGGCGCGCCTCGGGCCAAGACTCGGGCCTTGCCTCGTGCAGATACTCCACCGCGAACGATTCGTGGTCGAACGTAAACCCAAGCTTGGCGGGGACGAGCGACAGCCAACGCCACGGATCGTCCCGAATCTGCTCTATCCCATACCGAAGCCAACAGCGATCCTGCTGCACCTGGCCGGTGACCTCGCGGCACCCGTCGGACGAACGCAGCGTTTCGAAGCGCCCCGTTGCGCGAGGAAACGCGCCGATGGCGAGATTCCAGCCGCCGTTCGTGCTGACGAGCGCGCAGCCATCCATCACTCGGCAGTTTCGCGCGGTCCACGGAAGGACCGGGACGAGCGCGAGCGCGCACGCGGCCGCCGCAAGCCACATGCGCACTCGGACCGCGCCGGTGCCCGCACACGCCAGAAACGGCGCGCAGAGGAGCGCTTGCGGACGCACGAGCGCGGCCACTCCCAGCGCGAGCGCGCCAGGGGCGAGTCCGCGCAGCGGCCGGGGGTCGCGCACCGCGAGCCAGAACGCCCCGAGCGTGACGAGCGCCGCGAGCGGCTCGCTCATGACCAATGCCGCGTAAAGCACGAGCCCCGGGTGCAAGGCGACGAGAAGCCCGGCGAGACGCGCCCGCCCCGCGGAAAATCCGTACCGCGCGAGGGCCCACGTGACGACCGCGAGGGCGGAACCGATGAGCGCGTTGGCGGCCCCCGCCACCGCATGCGCCGCACCGAACATACGATAAAACCCTGCCAGAAACGCGCTATAGCCGACCGGGTAGTGGCACCACGGATGCCACACCAAGAACCCCGCAACGCTCCGATCGTCGGAATATCCAAGACCCTCGGCGATTCGTCGTGCGCCGAAGTCATAATAGTGACCATCCCAAACGGGCTCGCCGGACAGCGCCAGCGCCACATACATACGGGGGACGAGGGCGACGACGAAGAGCGCCGCACCAAAAAGCGGCTCGAAGGCGTACTTCCCTCGCGGAGTGTCCGACCTCACTGCGCGCGAGGTCTTGATCACGCCAGCTCCTTGTCGCGCGCAGCGAGCTCCTCCCGCAGCCGGCGCAAGTACGTCTTCGGAACTTGCATGGGATCGAGATGCAGCTGCTTGGCCAGCTCGACGAGAAAACCGCGCGTGTACACCAGGGCAGGAAGCTCGGCGAACCGCTCGTCTTCGATCGCTTGCAAATGGGCGCGAGATATTTTCGTTTTCGCGCTGATTTCCACGATTTCGAGACCGAGAGACTCGCGCACCTTTCGCAGGAGCGGCCCGGTGAACTCCGTGTCGGGGCCTATGTCGCGCTGAAGCTCGCGCTGCAGCATCAACTGCTCGGCCGCGGCGGCGGGGCTCGTCGTTCGCGCGGAGAGAACTTCGGGCTCGGACGTCGGAAATGTCGAGAGGTCGTACGCGCGGCGCCGCACCGGATCCAGCAACGTGTCGTAGGCCTCGTCGAGCTTGCGCTGAGCGCCGGCAAGCTCGTCGCCGTCCAGGAGCGAAACCGTCGCCAGGCCGCCCGACGCGTAAATTTCTCGCTGGCGCTTGTACGCGCGCCGGACTTCCTCGTCGTTCGCTGAGCGCGTCACGCCGAGCACCGCATAAAGAGTTGGTTCGTCGGTAGGAATCGGCGATGGACCCAAAAGCTCGCCCGGCTTGCTCGCAGCCAGAGCAAGAACTCGACGGGCAATCCGCTCCACGTTTCGCGCGCTCTTGCTCGTGGGACTGTCGACCAGCAGCGGCTTGTTCCTTCGCACCGTCAGCCACACGGTGTCGTCGTGCTCCACGTGCCCGAGCTCGTCGAGCGCGATGCCGTAGTGGCGCGCCACGAGTCCGCTCATCCAACCCCCGAGCTCCGAATCGGTGCGCACCCGGGTCTGATTGACGACGAGCTGAACGCGCATCGCTTGCGCCAGCTTCCATGCCGAATCGCTCAAAGACCGATCCACCCTCGCCAACCGGCGCACAAGCTCGATCGGGGCCGGCAACATGCCGAGATCCGTGAGCGCTCGATCGAGAAGCGCCAGCCTTAGCTTGTCGCGCACGAGCGCCGCGCGAAGCCTGCGGCGGAACGAGGCCCGCAAGAAGCGGTACGTCGTCTCGATTGCGGGCGGTTCCGGAACCGTCACGGCGATCGGGATATCGGCCGCTTGCATGAGGTCGAGCGCGAAATCTCCGTGGCCCGAGCCGACGTCGACGACCAGATAGTCGGCCGGCACTTCGCGGAGCATAGAGAGCCAGCGCGTCTTCCGGCCGGCTCGCAGCGTCGGACCGCGAACCACCGCGTCGTGTGCGGCTGGAAGCAGCGACAGGCCCGGCACGCTCGTGGGCACGAGCGCGCGCTTTAGCGCGGCGGAGCCCCCTCCGTCGAAGTCAGGCTCGGCGCGCCCCGCCTTGAGACCGAAGTGCGCGTGCACGTTCGCCCCGCCCGGATCGGCGTCGACGAGCAAGACCTCTTTTCCGAGCTGCGCGAAATACACCGCGAGATTGACGGCGACGAGGCTCTTTCCAACGCCCCCCCGCCCGCCCCCGACCGCGATGAAGCGCCCCGCGGCCCGGACGCCGGCTTCGACCTGGATTTCTTGACTCGACATCGGATACCGGCGCTCGCCCCGAGAAACAAGGGGCCGAGCACCCTACTGCGGTAGAGAGCCCTGCGCAAAGCGCGGTATGCTTTGCACATCATGCAGGTGACCGTCCTCGGAGCGGGATACATGGGCAGCGCGATGGCGTGCGTGGCGCGCCGACGCGGTCACGACGTGCGTCTGTGGGGGACCTGGCTCGACGACGGCATGCTCGATCCTTGCGAGCGCGGAGAGGAGCACCCGCGGCTGAAGCTTCGCCTCGACGGAATCCGGCTCTACCGGTCGACGCGCTTGGCTGAAGCACTGGCCGGGGCGGAACTCGTCGTACACGGCGTGAGCTCGGCCGGCGCCGTGGCGGTCATGACCCGCGCCGCGAAGCACCTGCCCGATGTTCCCGTGCTCAGCGTGACCAAAGGCTTGCTCGAGTCGCCGGATGATGGACGCATGGATCGCATCGATGTCGTCGTCGGCAAACACGTGGGCCGATCCCTTCGATTCGTGCACGCGGCTGGTCCGGCCAAAGCGATGGAGATCGCGCGCGGCGTTCTCACGTGGATGGCGTTCGCAGCGCGAGACGAGCGGGACGCGGCCGCGTGTGCCCGAGCGCTCGCCGGCGATGGGCTTGCTGTGAGTCCGATCGCCGATATCGCCGGGGCTGAGCTCTGCTCGGCCCTCAAGAACGCATACGCAACCGGGTTAGGCCTTTGGGATGGGCTCGTCGGCCCCAACGCACACAACGCGCGCGCGGCATGCTTCACGCAATCCATCCGCGAGATGTGCGCCCTCGTCGCAGCGGGCGGCGGGCGGACCGACACCGTGCACGGGCCCGCCGGCGTCGGCGACCTACACGTCACGGCCGCCGCCGGTCGCAACAGGGTTTTCGGCGAGCGCGTCGGGCGGGGCTCGCCGCCCAAAAGTGTGGCTGCCGAGATGCTCGCCGCGGGTGAACTTACTGAGGGCTACCCGGCCATCCAAACCGCGTGGCGTTTCGCGCAGGAGCGCGGGGTGCGCGCGCTGCCTCTCCTTTCGGCTTTGCACGCGATCATTTGGGAGGGGGCGGATGTAGGACGTACGCTCGCGGGCATCGGGTTGGCAGGCGGATAGTGCGCGCAGAGACGGGGTTGGCCAGCCAGAACCTAAACCATTGAACCCTGGAACCCGAAACCCTTACCAGGTTAGTGCGACCTGCGACCCGACCCGGTTGGTGCAACCCGACCCGAAACCCTAACCGGAACCCCTAACCAGGTTAGCGCGACCGACCCGACCCGCAGCAGATTCTGGTTTTATCCGACGGCGACGTTCGAGCTTCCCTCGGACGCGCGGCGCGAGCGGCCGAAGAAGCGCCGCCCCGGAACACCGTCCCTGGACGGTGCGGGTTTGGCGAGCGACAGATGTCCCGCACAAGGACGTCGATAATTGCGGTCTTTCTCGCTGGTACGCGTGCTGCTGAACGAGAGCCGCATGGCGTCGCCTCGCCGCGTGGTCCCCGGCGTCACCTACCTGATTACGCGCCGGTGCTCGCAGCGCACCTTCCGGCTGCGACCATGCGCCGCGACGACCCAAGTCCTAGCGTACTGCCTCGGCGTCGCCCTCGAAAAAACTGGCGTGGTGCTTCACGCCGCCTGCTTCATGTCCAACCATCACCATGTTGTGGTATCCGATCCGATGGGCGAACTTCCCAACTTCCTTCGCGAATTGCATCGACTGACGGCCAAAGCGATGAACGCGTTGCAGGGGCAATGGGACAACCTCTGGTCCGCGGAGCCGTGCAGCGCCGTGCGGCTTGTCGATGACCAGGACGTCATCGATAAGATCGCCTACGTAGCGACGAACCCGGTCGCGGCGGGACTGGTGGAGAAGCCCGAAGATTGGCCCGGGCTGTCGCTGTGGACGGACGGCGCGGCGAGGATTGCGCGACCGCGAGCTTACTTCCGGCGAGGCGGCGAGTGCCCCGAAGGAGTCACCCTGCGTGTCGTGTCGCCTCGCCTCGAACATGGCGAAGAAGCCCGCCGCGTGCAACTCGCCATCGCGAGAAAAACAGCAGAAGTGCATCACCAGATGCAGGTCGCCGGGCGCACCTTCGCGGGGCGTGCAGCCGTTTTGGCGCAGTCATTCACAAGGCAGGCGAAGTCGTTTGAGCCCAAGCGTACGGTCCTACCGACCGTGGCCGCAAAGAGTCCGCAGGCTCGCAAAGCGCTGCTTGCGATTCAAAAGGCCTTCCGCATTGCATATCGTCGCGCGCTTGCGGCTTGGAGGGAAGGCGATAGAGAGAGCGTTTTTCCATTCGGAACCTGGTGGATGCGCGTCCATCACGCGGCGCGTTGCGAACTGGTGCCTGAAACGGGGTAGGTGAGGACCAACGCGCTTGGGTGCGCTGGAGCGCAAAGCCTCGCCTGCTGCGCTTCAGACGACCGAAAGGAACTCGATGCAGGATCCCTGGCGAGCATAGGCTGCGGCATACTCGACCCATAGTCGCTGCCACCGACGATCCGATGCGCTTGGTCCCGGCTTCCAGGATCCGTCTGGTTCACGCCCGTCTGCCCACGTCCGTCCCCCTCCTTTCGCGCAGCAGCTTCGAAGCTCCGAGCCCGGCGTAGAGACCAATCCGTGGGTCGACTGCCAAGTTCATCGAGTCAGCATCGAGTCAGCACCCTAACCCGGTTACGATCGACCCGCACCCTAACCCGGTTACGATCGACCCACGATCGACCCGACCCATCGTCGACGCGACCGGCCACCCTCAGCACAACCGGACTCCGGCACGTCAGCGCCCATGCGCGCGGGACGATCAACGAGTGGCCTCTGCGGGTACGACTGCTCCGCGCCTCTACAACCTGCGATAGGGTCGAAAACCGCAGCGACATCCACTGCGTTTTCCGCCCGCCTGGCCCCCACCGGTGCTCGGCAGAGCCGCTCCGGATCGTCCGTCACAAACCTTAGCGCCCAGATGTCGGCCGCGCGCGGACAGTGCGCCGCGCCGTCGGGGCACCCTGACCGAGGGTGCGAAGCGCACGACAAACCTCCGGGTCTTTGCAGGGGCCCACGTTTCCGCCGTGCGGCGGCCAGCCGACGACCCACGTGCCATCCTCTGCGTGCGCGAGAATCGTCCGGTCCCGCACATCTGGCCCTCGCCAAAAAGGAGGCGAATGCGCCAGTCCCGACTCGTGCTCGGCCGACTCGGGGGTTCCGAACGGAAAGCGAATCGTCGGCACGAGTCCAACGTGCTGCACCGGCGTGCCGTCTGGCAAAGCGTAGAGGAGGGTTGTCAAACGCAGGGTTCCGGCGTGGGCGTCGTCATCGAGATATTCCTGGGCACATCCCTTTCCGAAGGTCGTCGAACCTACGGTGGGGCCGCGCCGATAAGCCGCAAGGGCCCCCCCGATCATCTCCGCCGCACTTGCCGTGTCGCCGTCGATCAGCGATGCGATCGGCCCCCGCCAGCGATCGACAGCGGGCGGCTCCGGCGCGCGATCGGTCTCGATGGACCCGTCCCGGCGCTTCATCGGGAAGAGCGGCGCTCCCGGGATGAACAGGCCGAGCGCGTCGATGGCGCCGTCGGTGGAACCGCCTCCGTTGCCGCGCAAATCGAGCACGACCCCGGCGATGGCACGCCCCTGCTGCTCGCGTTGGCGCAATAGCGCGCGGGTCAAAGAGTCGCCGAGATCGTCGCGCACGTCGTGAATCGCGACGATGATCGCATCGCCGTCGCCGAACTCGACCCGCTCGACCGGCAAGTCGTCCCCGTCCTCCGTCGCGGCCGGCGTCTCGGAGTCGGACCCGTCCAGCCAAGTGGTCACTGGCCGCTTCTCGCCGGGACGAAGAACGACCGCTTGGACCGCAGGGCGCGCATCGCACGCGGCGAGGCCAAGCTGCTCGGTCTGTTCGAAGCTAAGACCGCCGGTCGCAACGCCCGCAAGCGAGAGCACGACGTCGCCGTCGGCAAGGGGGGGCTCGGCACCGGACTCGATCCGGACCCCCACCGCCGTTCGTTCGGATTTGTCCCAAAGGCGCAGCGGGGGACGCGCCTCGAGATCGACTTCGTACACGCTCGACTCTTCGTCCATTGGCGCCCAGGCGCCGTGCGGATCGATTGTCGGGACGTAGGCCCGCACCGCGGACGCGAGCACGACCTGCGCCCAACCGTCCCGGTCGAGCGCCGGGAAGTAGCGGTCGCGTGCGCGTTCCGCATACGGGTGGGCGGAAGGACCGATGTCGCGCTCGATCGCGCCGATGCGACGACCGAGCGTCGCGGCAAGCGCGCGCGCGGGCCGCGTGACTGTCGCTCCCTCGAAGGCCGCCGCAGATGCCGCGGTCTGCGCGTCTTCCACGTCCGATACGCGAGCGAGCGCGTCGTCGAAAACCGCGCGGAGCTCGCTGACCCAAGGGACGAGCTCCGCACCGAGCTCGTGGGCGGCCGCACAGTCGCGCGAACCGCTCCCTTCCAAATCGGAAAGGAGTTCTGGCGCAACCCGAACGAACGCGGCTGCGAGAGGGGTGTCCGGTGCGACGCTCCAAAGGCCGTAGGGGTCCAGCCAGTCGGCCGTTGCCTCTGCAAATGACTTGGCGTCGACGGCGTCCGGTGCGTAGGCGAGCTGGGCTCGCGCTTGCACGACGACGGCGCGAGCCGCCTCGCACGAGAGCGCCGGGGGCCGACCAGACGGAATGCGGAATGCACGGGTCCGCGAGTCGTCGCCCGTAGCCTGAGGCGCTCGATCGTCTGCGCCGGCTTCCGCAGACGCGGACGCCAGCGGGACAACGGCGGACGCATGGGTTGAGTACGAACGTGACGCGCCGAGCACGAGGGTGCCCAGCGCGACCACGCCGACCGCCATCCACGCAGCACGCCGGGGCATCCGGACCATGGATTTCGAAGACTAGCAGGCGCCGCGCGCCGAGCCGGAGTTTGTCGCCGGCGCTTGTGGCGGGCCTCGACCGGCTATTTCAAGTCATAGACTTCGACGGTGTCATCCATGAAGTGCGGGACGAGAAGGCGGCCGCGCTTTGTGTCGTAGCCGATGTCCGCCGGCGCCTTTTGATCCGGCAGGGCCGTTTCGAAGGTCCCTCCGAGCTTTCCGCGGAAGATGGCAGACGCGTTCCAACTCGAGACGAGAAGCGAGTCACCCACGGTGACTACGCCATCCAGTCCGCCGGCCGGTGGCTTCGAAACGTCTTGCTTTTTGCCTTTCTCGTCGAGGCGGTACACTTCGCCGGATCCGAACGTGACGACGACGACTCCCTTGTCGGTTGTCGCGAGTCCGTTCGGGCCGCCGAGCTCCGCGCCTTTCGCGATCGGCTTGGCTTTGCCTTTCTCGATCACGTACACGGCGTCGGTGCCGTTCGGGACAAACCCGTTGTCGGGGCCGCGCTTGAGGCCCGAGTCGGACACGTAGACTTTGCCGTCGGGGCTCGCGGCTAGGTCATTCAGGAAGGTGGCCCCTGGGACCGAGACTTCGCCCTTGGGCGCGCCGGATTTGGCGTCGAACATGCGGACGACGGTGATGTCGGCGACGTAGAGTACGCCGTTGGCGAGCGCCAATCCCTTCGGCGCGTCGAGCTTGACCTTGTTTCTGCCGCCCTCGATCCACCGAAGGGTCGTCACTTGTCCCTCGGGGGAAAGCTCCGAGATAAACCCGTTGTTGTCCTTGTCGAACGGTGAGCCGTTGATGTTCGAGACGAGGTACCGGTCGTTCTCTGCGTCGTAAAGGACGCTCTCGGGCCTCGAAAACCCGGCGTACTTCACTGCGGGAACTGGGGTGGCCGGTTTGGACGGCTCCGGAGCCGGAGCTGGGGCGGCGCTCGCCGAGGGGGCAGCCGCTGCGGCTGTTTGGGCCGGCGCGGTCGCTGCGGGCGGCGGCGGGGGAGGTGCGGGGGGCGGCGTCTCGCCACCGCAAGAAAGTGTTGCTGCCGCGATCCACGCGAACGAAACGAAACCCAAAGAGCGCATAGTCGATGCCTCCATTTCGGGCCTCTCTACCACGCCCGAAGGCGGAGGTGAGCGTCGACTCGGCACTTTTGCGGGGGCGCCCGCATATCGCCGATGGACTCCAACGGGTGTCGCCATGGGGTCGGGACTGGCCCGTCGATCCCCGGGAGTGCCAAGGGCGCCGCCGGCGTGAGCCGTCCGCGCCTGCTAGGGTTTGTGTGTGCGGGTTGCCGGTTGTTGGTCGTCCGAGAAGGCCCGTGAGAGCGGACGGTGCAGTATCCGCGCGGACGTTCGCGACCACCTGCGGTTGGATCGACGACGTCCGCTTTCTCGCGCATTGAAAGGCATGCGATGAAGAGCTGGTTTTTCTGGGCCTGCGGGGTACTCACCGCGTGCAGCGCTTCGGGCGGCGTGTCTCAGAGCGCGCCGCCACCGGTTTTCGGCGGGCAGGGCGCGGTCGTCGGAGTGCCCAAGGAGATGCCCTTGCCTCCGACTGGCGCACCCGTCAAAGCGGCCAGCGGTCCTTGCGGGGACAAAGCGCCGGCGAGCGACACGGCGCTAGTCGACGATTTCGAAGACGGCGACCATGCGGCCTTCAAGGGCTTCCAGCGCGAAGGCTGGTGGTTTTCGGCGGCGGACGCCACGGACGGCGCCAAGCTGTTTCCCGATCGCGGAGCCTTTCGCCCGGAGCGGCTCCCCGTGGCCGAGGCAAGTCGAGACAACCTGTTCGCGGCGCATCTCAAGGCGGAGGGACAGAAAGACTGGGGGGCGATTTGGGGGGTCTCCCTGCGATGGGAAAGCAAAGGGATTCGGTGCCCGCTGAATGTGTCGGCATTTGCAGGGCTTCGATTCCGAGCCAAGGGTCCTGGCACATTGCGTTTGGCGTTCGGAATTCCGGAGACGGAGCCGCCCGATGCCGGAGGGACCTGCACCTCGGGTTGTTACGACGTGCACGGGAAAGTCTTTTACCTGACCGATCACTGGGACGATTATCTGGTGCGGTGGGATCGGCTGGAGCAACAGGGGTGGGGAGCCCAAGCTCGGTTCGACCCGGCCCGCGTCGTGAGCATGGGGTTTTCTGTCAAGCCCCAAGACCTTCCCGCGGATTTCTGGATCGACGACGTCGCGTTCGTCAATGATCGCGAAGCGGAGGCGCTCGCCGCGTCGATCCACGCTCAACCCGTGGCCGACACGCGGCCGGCCGCGGACCGACCGGCTTCGCCCAAAACGGTCAAATCGACGAGCACGGTGGGCTCCAAGGGGGTGGGCGCAGCAACCGAAGCAGCGGCCGGCAAAGCGACCAAGCCGTAGCGATGGGCGACGACTTCGATGCCCGGCGCTCCTGGCGCGGCGCGGTGCTCGCGACGGCGTTCGCGGCGTTTGCACTCGGGTGCGGCCGCACGAGTTCGAGGGCGGTCGCTCCCGAACGGAGCGGAGAAGTCGTCTTTTTGCCCGCGGGCGTGCGTCGCCTCACGAATGCCGAATACGAGCGCACGCTGAGCACGGTGGTCGGCGCGGACGAGCACGTCTCCGACAAGCTTCCGCCGGACGTGCGACAAGACGGCTACACGCCGAACTCGGACCAAGTCGTGCCGTCGGCGTGGGGAGCTCGGCTCGAGGCGATTGCGCGCGAGGTCGCGCACCGCACCGTCGCGGAGCGGCTCGACGCGCTCGTGCCGTGCGCCCACTCGCGCGCGAACACCTGCGCGGCCGAGCTGGTCGATGTCCTCGGACGACGAGCGTGGCGACGACCCCTCGAGTCATCGGAGCGAGCCCTTCTGCTCGCTGCATTCGCCGCGGGCGCCGAAACGGGCGGGTTCGCGGACGGCGCGGAGGCGGTGCTGACGGCGCTGCTCCAGTCGCCGAGCCTCGTGTATCGGACCGAGCTCGGAGCCGGCGGAATGCCCGGCACGGTCATCACCCTCACGCCTTACGAGATTGCATCGCTCCTTTCGTACACCATTCGCGGGGGTCCCCCGGACGACACGCTGCTCGAAGCGGCTGCCTCCGGCACGCTGCGTTTGCCCGCCGTCCGGGAGCAGCACGCTCGACGCCTGCTGGCCCTCTCCGACACTCGCCAGCACTTCCGCCGGTTCGTCCTCGAATGGCTCGAAATCGACGGCCTTGGCCGGACTGCGAAGAGCTCCGACCTTTTTCCGGAGTACGACGAGGCCAGAGACCACATGGTGGAGGAGACGACGGCCTTCGCCGACGAGGTGATGGTGTACGCCGGCGGCTCTGTTCGGGCGCTGCTCGACGCGCGCTTTGCGTCGGTCGACCCGTCGATGGCGCGTTTCTACGGCCTGAAGACTTGGGGACCGCGCGCTTCTCTCGCGGGAACCCGGCGCGCGGGCGTCCTGCAGCAGGCGAGCTTCCTCGCGGCCCACGCCCACGAAGACGTGACGAGTCCGGTCAAACGGGGCGACTTCGTACTCCGGAGACTCCTGTGTGTGCGCGTCCCGCGGCCGAGCGAAGTGGGGATCGACACGGTATTTCCGCCTCCCTCGCACGCAAAGACCACGCGCGAACGTTTCTCTTCGCACTCCGAGAATCCAGCGTGCAACGGCTGCCACGAAAGGATCGACGCGATCGGATACACGTTCGAGTCGTTCGACGCGATCGGTGCGGCGCGGACGACCGACAACGGCAAGCCGATCGATTCGCGAGCGCGAATCGATGTCGAGGGTGAGTCGCTCTCGTTCGGTGACAGCCTCGAGCTCGCGCAATGGCTCGCGCGAAATCCGAATGTGTCCGATTGTTATATGCGTCAGGCTTTCCGGTATTTCACAGGGCAGTCCGATCCGAGAGTCGAGGCGGAGCTCGTGGCGCTGACACGAGCCCTCCCCGAAAAGCTGAGCGGAGACTTGTTCGAGGGGCTCATCTCGTTCGTGCGAAGCGATTCTTTTCGTCAAACGGGAGGTGCGCCAATGAGCCGACTCGATCGCCGCCGGTTTCTCACTGCGCTTGGAGCGGCAGGGCTCGCGTTGGGCCCGGACACGACCGGCAGCACGGGCAACGCCCTCGCGGGCCCGGCGGGCAAAGTCAGGTCGCGTTCCGAGCGGCCGCTGCGGCTGGTCGCGGTCTACACGCCACACGGACGCGCGCACGAGCTGTGGCGACCGCGCGAGGGCTTCGATCTTCGATTCGAAGAGTCGATCCTGGCCCCCTTCGATGACGTCGAAGCCCATGGCACTAGCTATCGAGATCGGCTGATTGTGCTCGATGGGATCGACCTGTCCGCCGGGATCGCGGCGGGGACGAGCGGGCACGACGGACCTCGCGTCATTCTGACCGGCAGCGGTGCGGACGGGCGCAACGCGTCGATCGATCAGTACCTCGCGGTCGAGTGCGGGCTCGGAGCCGAGACGCCCCACACGTCGCTGGTGCTGGGTGTCGGCAACGCCCAGCCGGAGATCGGGGCGTGCATCAGCTACGGCCCAGGGGGCACTCCAATTCCGAAGTGCATCGATCCGGCTCAAACCTTCGGCGATCTTTTCGGTGAGGCGCTCGTGGGCGCTCGGCGCGACGAACTGGCGCACGAGCGGCGGGTGGGCAAGAGCGTGCTCGACGTCGTGACAGCCGACTTGGCGAGGCTCGCATCACGCGCACCCCAGTCCGAGAGAACGAAGATGGATCAGCATCAGGCGGCGCTCCGCGACATCGAAAAGCGCCTCGCTGGGGTGGAGCGGAGCTGCTCGGCGCCGGTGCTGCCCGATCGGACGCACTTCGCGCATTTCGGCGCGTACGACGGCGGCGCGCGGTTTTTGGACGCCATCACGGATCTCCAGGTGGATCTTTTGGCCCGTGCGATCGCATGCGACCTCACCCGGTTCGCTTCGCTTTTTCTCGGGGATCTCAGTCGAACGCACATGTTTCCGGATTTGCCTGACGACGTTCACAGCGATGTGGCCCACCGCTACGATGCGCGGGAGCCGCCGCGACCCGGCTCGCCGGCCACGTGGAGCGCACTCGCGATTCAGAATCGCTACAGCTATTCGAAAGTGGCTCGCCTGCTATCGCGTCTGCAGGAAGGGGGCGTCCTCGACGACACGCTGGTTTACGTCTGCGGCGACATGGGCGACCCGGCTCGCCACAGCTCTCGCAGCGTTCCGGCGATCATCGCCGGTGGATGCGGCGGCCAGTTCAAGATGGGCCGCTACGTCGATGTCCGCCGGGACAAGGGTGGCGACGGCGTGCCGAACAACCGCGTGCTCGTTTCGATTTGCCGCGCGTTCGGCGTCGACATCCAGCGGTATGGACATGCCGCCGATCCACACGTCGTGACCGGGCGTCTCGACGCGCTGGAGGGATAGAACCGCGGCCGTGTTTCATTGTCCTTCGGCGGCGAGCAACGTCGCGAGCTCGCTCGGTTCGCGAATCGGCAGCGAGCAGGTCCGCCCGCGGCACACGTACGCGACGGGCTCGGCCTGGGCGGGCTTGCCTTCGGCGAGTACTTTGCACGCCTCGAGCGCTAGCGGGTCCGCAGGGTCGGCCCAAGCGAGGACGCGGTTGGGCACGTACGCCCGGAAGACTTCGCGCGTCAGCGCGCGCGTCGCCTCGCTCGTTCGAGGACCGACGACCACGACGTCCACCGATCCTCGCACCAGACGATCAACGAGGGCGACCGTACCGCTCATGGCGAGTGGGTTGTCTGCGGCGGCGCTCGCGAGCCCTTCGATCGCGCGCACGGCCGGATCGGTGTACTTCGGATCCACGAGTGTCCCCAGACGGAGAAGGACTCTGGACGCGACCGATGCGCCGCTCGGAATGGCGTGGTCGTACCGGTCCTTGGCGCGCACCAGGATTTTCTCGCCGTCATCGGCAGAAAAATAGAATCCGCCGTCTGACGAATCGTGGAAGTGCGCGAGGATCGCGTCGGCAATCCCGCGTGCGAGCGCGACCCAATGTGGATCTCCGGTTGCTTCGTAGACGTCGAGAGCCGCATCGGCGACGAAGGCGTGGTCGTCCAAAAACCCGGGCCCCTTGACGACTCCGTCTCGATAGTGGCGTAAGACGCGTAGTGTCCGTCCGTCCGCGTCGCCGACGACGAGCCACCGCTCCACGAAGCACATGGCCCGATGCGCTGCGTTCGCGAGGTGAGGCCCCGCGACGGCGGACCCGTCGGCGAGGGCCGAGATCATGAGTGCCCCGTAGCTCGCGAGGATCTTGTCGTCCCGCATGGGCTTCGGGCGCCTCTCTCGCGCCTCGAACATGGCGCGCCGCGCGCGGGCGAGCGCCGACGCTTCACGCGCGTCTCTCGGTGAGTCGGCGAGCGAGAGCACCGTCGCCCCCGTTTTTTCGAAATTCCCCTCGTCCGCAATGCCGTACACGTGCTTCGCCGCGCGGGCCGCCTCCTCGTCTCCCGCGCAGGCGTCGTCGACTTCGCGGGGGGTCCACACGAAAAAGCGACCCTCCTCCCCCTCGCTGTCGGCGTCCTGCGTGGCGTAAAAGGCGCCTTCGGGTGAGGTCATCTCACGCGCGACGTAGGATGCGATATCCCTCGCCGTGTTCGCGTACGTTTCGTCTCGCAGCTCGCGCCATGCGTCGGAGTAGAGCCGAAGGAGCAGAGCGTTGTCGTAGAGCATTTTTTCGAAGTGCGGAACGAGCCACCGTTCGTCTGTGGAGTAGCGGTGGAAGCCGCCGCCGAGCTGGTCGTAGATTCCGCCCGCGCGCATCGCGTTGAGGGTGCGAGCAACCCGGGCGCCCTCCCCGGTTCGAAGCAGAAGGTCGACGCTCATCGTGCTCGGGAACTTCGGGCGGTGCCCGAAGCCGCCGTGTTCTTCGTCGAAGCGCGCGACGAGCTTTTCCACAGCCCTTTTGACGAGTGCGGGGGAAGCGGTCTCGGGTGCGCCGTCGGGGCGCGCGGAGGCCGCTTCGATGGCTCGCGTCACTTCTTTCGAGTGTGCGTCCACCTGATCGCGGCGCGAGCGGTACGCCTCGCTTGCGGCGTGAAGTACTTTGGGAAAGCCGGGCATGCCGTAGCGCTCGGTCGGCGGAAAGTAGGTGCCGCCGAAGTACGGCTTCTGCGACGGGGTCAGAAAGACTGTCAGCGGCCAGCCGCCGCTTCGTCCCATGAGCTGAACGACCAGCTGATACACGTGATCGAGGTCGGGTCGCTCCTCACGATCCACCTTCACGTTGACGAACGACTCGTTCATCAACGTGGCGATCGCCTCGTTCTCGAAGCTCTCTCGCTCCATCACGTGGCACCAGTGGCACGCGGAGTACCCGATGCTGAGCAGAATCGGCTTGTCTTCGCGTTCGGCCTTGGCGAGGGCTTCCCTTCCCCAGGGAAACCAGTCGACGGGGTTCTGCGCGTGCTGGCGCAAATAGGGAGACGCTTCGCGGACGAGGCGATTGGGCATGGGACGGGCTTTGTCCCTCCGGGGACGGAATGCAAGGGACCGGGGCGGCGGCGCGTGGGCTTCGGCCATTCCGAAGCCGGCTGCTTCCCCCGCCTTCGGGCGTGCGGAATGAGTCGCAGGTCTATGGCGAAGGCGGCCTAATTCGTAACTTCCACCCGCAAGAGCTTTCGTCCGATGAAGAGGTAGTCGCCATGGGCGAGCTCCTTCTCGGTCTTCAGCCGCACAAAGGTGCCGTTTTTGCTGTTCAAGTCGGTGAGCAGCAAGCGGCCGCCGCTTTCCTCGAGCTTGCAGTGTGCCGCGCTCATGTAGAGGTCGATCGGGAAGTTCAGGTCGCCGCCCTCGCGTCCGATTTGCAGCCCGGTTCCCCGCGCGCAGACCGCCATCGCGGGAGCCCCTCCTTGAAGAATCTGCACGAGCTTGAAGTGGGCGGGATGCTTTGGGGACGAGTAGAAGTACGTTCCGTCGGGGGCAGGGCCGTCGCCCGACTTGAGGCCGACTTCGATGCGAAATAGCTGCTCGCCGGCGAGGAAAGAGTCCCCTATCGAGACCTCGACCGCGCCGTGCACCCGCCAATACACGCCATTTTGCGATCCCTCATCTCGCACGACGAGTTTCCCGGCACGATAGAAGAGGTTCGCGTGCCGGGGCGACACGAAGGGATCGTCTGGCAACACGAGCTGCCCGTTGCGGCCGACGGTGTGCTGTTCGGCGTTGAGCTGATAGCTGAGGCCTTCGATCCCTTCGCCACGAATGAGAATGAGCTTCGCTTTTCCCGGCTCCTGGAGTTGACCGAAGTACTGGGTGAGAGCATGCAGGATCTCGGGTGGAACGGCGGCGCCGCAGCGTCCGCAGAACTTGTGCCCGAGGGGCACGGGGGTCGAGCACGACTTGCAGACGTAATTCTTGGCCTGTTCCATCTGCTCCTCCGAGGCCGCCTTCGGCCTTCCAGTCCAATCCGCGACGGCGCCGAGGGACGATACCGCCGATCCGGCCTCGTGCGTACGACTTGATCTCGCGCTCGAAGGCCTCGAACCGGGGCCCGTGGGCGGACGCCTGGGCCTAAGCCGATCGCCCGCGAAGAGGGGCGACGTCGGCTCGGCGATGCCAGCCGCCGGGGTCTTAGAAACCGGCGACCGATCGAGAGCGGGCTTCGCGCCGTCCCCCCGTTGCGCCAGAGCGAGGTCCGCTCCGCATTCGGCGCAGGACACCGTTCCGAGGACGTTGTACTTCTCACAGCGACCGCAGACCACCCCAAGCTCGAAATCCGTACGATTTCCGGTCGGAGACGATCCAGCAAAGCCGCGGTCGCTCATGATCACCAAACGATGCTGAGGCGCTTGCGGCTGTCGCCGAACCCTGCCGCGCCCACCAGTCGAAAAACCACGTGCTGGCACGTCGACGGATCCACCTCGCCGTAGTCGCGCGAATCGAGGTGAACGTGCCGATCGTCGCTCACGAGAAACCAGCTGCCGGCGGGGACCGTCGTCTTCGTGGGCGGCTCGGGCATCTCGCGAGCACGAGTCGCGGAGAAGGGCATGTCACCGTAGTCCTCCTGGGAGCAATTGAGCGTTATGTCGCCGTCAATCCTCGGGTCGTGCACGGTCACCGTCGGGGGATCACACGCGCGAGGACTTGGCATGCGGTTTCCGTCGATGCTCACGACTTCTTCGCTCAATTCGACCCGGTCGCCCGGATGCCCGATGGCGCGCGCGACGACGAAACGACCGGAGACTTGCGGATCCGCGCACCGAACGAGGTCGCCGCGCGAGACCGAACCATGGCGCGTGACGAGGACGACGTCCCCCGCGCTGAGCGTCGGCTCGATCGAAGCGGCGAGAAGCGGGTCGTCGGTCGGCACCCGCCAGACCTCCAGAAAAAACTCATGCAGCAGTAGGCCCGCCGCGCCGAGCATGGCCGCCATCCAAAAGATGAGCTTGAGCCACGCGCCCATGATCCCGGTAGCTCCAGGCTAACGAGGACTCGTGGCCAAGGGCAAATCGAAGCCCACCTCCGCCCCGCCGGGTTTCAGGGAGTCCGCCGAGCCCACACTGCGCGCAAATACGCTACCCCCATGCCCCTCGATGACCCGACGCACGATCGCAAGCCCCAGTCCGTAGCCGGCGCCGACGGTCGGGCGCGCGCGCGCCGAGTCTCCTCGTACGAAGGGGTCGAATGCCCGCTCGGCGAAGCCCTTGGGAAACCCAGGCCCGTGGTCGCGTACGAGAACACGCACGCTGTCGGCACCCCGCGTCACACGCACTTCGATGTCGCGGTCAGGGGGATGCCCGTGGGCCCGCGCGTTGATCAGCAGGTTGTGGACGGCCCGGCCAAGCATCGCCGCGTCGAATGGAACTGCGAGGTTGTCCGCCTCGGGTGAGACGGAAACGACGATGTTCGGGGGCGTCGGCTCTTCGGCGACCCGAGCGCGGAGCCATGCGGGGAGGTCGCGCGTCTCTTTGCGGAGATCGGCCAGCCCCGCGCGCGTCACGTCGAGCAAGTCGCCGAGAATCGCGTCGATCGCTTCGAGCTGCGCGTCGATGTCGTCGAGAGCCGCGGCAGGCGAGCGTTCGGGGGACCCGCCACCGGCCAAGCGGTCGCGCGCGATCTCCAGCGCGACGCGCGCCCGCCCGAGCGGCGATCGCAGCTCGTGGCTAATCGCGCCGAGCAGCTCGCGCTGTCCGCGCACCATGGCCTCGACGCGGTCGGCCATTCGATTGAAGCTCACGGTCACGTCTCTCACTTCGAGCGCCACCCATCCGGGGGGCGGCGCCACGTCGGCACGAAACCCGAGGTCGCCCGCGCCGAAGCGATCGGCCACGTGAGCGAGGTGCTCGAGCGGGCGCGCGAGCAAGTTGGCCACCCGGCTTGCCATCACGGAAAGGACCGCGGTGACCGCGAGGAGCGCGAGCGCAAGACGCCACCAGCTCCACGCTGCCGGGCGCATACCGAAGCGATTCATCTCGATCGCGCCAAGGAGAGCGCCCCGGCGTACGACCGGGACGAAGACGCGCTCGGCACCGGCCAGGGCGATCCAGCCTCCGTGGTCGGCCATGCGCCGCACGTGCCCTGGGACCTTCTTCGGATCGGCCACGAGCCGCACGTCGAACCCGGTCACGTCGCGCACCTCGTTCACGTAGGCGCGCACGGCGTCCGCATCGTCCCAGTCGCTCGCTAGGCGGGCTGCCATGTGCTGCGCGACCGCCTCGACGCCGCTCGTCGCGTCGGGTCGCGTCGTGCCGACCACGAGCGCGCTCGTCATCATGGCCAAGAGGATCGCACCGAAGAACCACGAGAACAGCCGAGATCGCAACGTGCGGGGGCGGCGCATGTCTTTGAGTTTGGGGCCGACCGGTTCGCGGGTGCCAGGCCTTTGCCGTGAAATGAGGAGAACTCGTCCGGTCGTGCCCATGCAAAGGCGCTTTCTCTTGCGCCATTCGCTCCGCTCGCGCCAAACGTCCGTCCCAAGGAAGCCTACGCCGGCTTGACCAGAACATATCCGATGCCTCGCACGGTTCGGATGCGCTTGGCCTCGCGGGCGTCGTCGCCGAGCTTGTGGCGTAGATGCGATACGTGGACATCGAGCGAGCGATCCACGCTGGGATCGTAACGTGGACCGCTCGGGATCTTGGGAAGGACGGCGCTCGCCAGCTCCTCGCGCGTCACCGTCTCTCCCGCGCGACGCGCGAGCGCAACGAGAACCCGCAGCTCGAACGATGTCAGCTGAAGCTCCTTTCCCCCGAGCGTCGCCTTGTGTGCGGGAATATCCACGACGAGATCGCCCACTTCCACGCGCTCCGAGGCGGACGCAAGGGTCGGGCGCGCACGACGCAAGACCGCTCGCATCCGTGCCAGGAGCTCACGTGGGTTGAACGGCTTCGGGACATAGTCGTCGGCGCCGATCTCCAGCCCGACGACCCGATCGGTGTCTTCGCCCCGGGCCGTTAGCATCAAGACGGGCACGTCGTACTTGGCTCGAATGCGCCGACACACTTCGAACCCGTCGATTCCAGGGAGCATCACGTCGAGCAGGACGATGTCGTACGCCTCGGCGCCACCGAGCCGCTCGAGCGCCACCGAGCCCTCTCCCACGTGATCGAGCGCGACGCCGTGGGAGCCGAGGTAATCGGACAGCAGTCGCGCGAGCTCGCGGTCGTCGTCGACGAGCAAAGCGTGCATCCGACTCTTCACTCCGGGCGAGCGGCGTCGGCCGCCGCGCGCAAGAAATTCTGCGCGCGCAAGGCGAGCGGCCCATCCGGGTGGCCGCTCAGCCACTTGCGAAAGGAGTCTGCGGACGCGCCATACTCGGCGCGGCCGAAGTGGGCGACGCCCCGGGCGTAATCGGCCGGGTACGCGGGGTCGATCGCCGCGAGTCGCGCGATGTGTTCTAGACGCCAGGAATCGGTCGCGGCGCGTTCGGCTTCGACGAGCGCCGCGCACGCGTCGGCGTTGCGGGCCCCGCGGCGCGCGGCGGCGAGGGCGTCCCGCACGCCCTTCGACGGATGCGCGTGCGACAAGTAAAAGCCGTAGAGCACGCGCTTCTCGTCGAGGGTGGGCTCGAACGCCGACAGCAGCGCACCTTGCCCCAAGGGCGCATGCGCTGCAGAGCCGTCGGTCCCGGCCAGCCCGACGAAGGCATTCCACATTTGTTTGAACATCACGCGCAGCACCGCATCCGGTGGAGCGAGGGCGTGGCCATCGCACCACCCCTCGTTTCTCATCGACCTCACGAAGGCCCCCGCGAGCGCCTGAAGCTCCGCGGACTCGTCGCCCGTATCGGTGAACCGCTTTGCTTCGCGGATGAACCCCTCGAGCTCGACCGCACGCAGACCAAGCAGCGGACCGCTTCCGAGTGGCAGGGCACTCATCAGTGCCTGATCGACGCTGCGCCGCGCTTGGACGAGGGCACGCGCGTCGGGATCGCGCACCTCGAGCGAGTGAAAGTCGCGAATGGCAGACCCCAGTGCGCGGACCGGGCCCGGCAACGGTTCGCGGCGCGCGCGCTCGGCGACGTCGTGATCGGACGCCAGGACGGCGGCGAGCGCCGCCGGGTCGGCGATCGGAATGGGGACGCCCTCGGGCGGCGCACGGCGGGGCACCAGCAACGTGCCGAGGACAATCGCAACACCCACCGGAATGAGCGCGAGCCGCGCCGCGTCCCGAAGCTCGTGACGACGGGAAGAAACGTCCACCGAGGTCGATGCTATCATCAAGCGAGTGGTCGAACTGCGTCGCCATCCGCGTGTGCCCTTCGACGCTCCGGTTGAGTTCGTCGCCAGCGGTTCGGGTGATCGATTCGAAGGACGCACGCGAGACATCTCTCTCGGCGGAATGTACGTCCACACGAGCGCGCCTCTTGCGTTCGGCGTCGATCTCGTCGTTCACGTCCACGCTCCCGGCATGAAGACGCCGCTCGCAATGCCAGCGGTCGTGCGCTGGACGAAGCCCGGCGAGGGCATGGGCCTTCAGTTCGGCCTGCTCGGCGCGCGCGAGACTCACGCCATCACCGAGATCGCTCGCCTGGCAGCGAGCGGACGGAACACGAAACCGCAAATCAGTTCTTGAAAGAGACCGGTATCGCCGCGCCGCCGCCGTGGCCGAAGCGGGTGCTGTAAATGGCCTGGGCGGCGCAAGCGTTCACGTCGGGCGCAACCGGCGGCTCGAAGCGAGCGATACGCACGGTGCCGTCGTCGTTGAGCTGAAGGTAGAGCGTCGTGCTGACGACGACGGTGACATCGTCGGCGTGCAGCCCTTCGGCCATGCAGCCGCGAACGGCGCCGGCGATCACGGCTTCCGCATTGGGATCGGGTGCTGCCGTTGCCGATGTGCCGGCGGAGGAAGCGATTGCCTGCAAGCGGGGCTCGATGCGCGGCACGCCACCGGCCGCCGGGGGCGGAGTTTCGCTCGACTCGACCTTGGATGGCGAGACGAACGGCGGCGATGGCGCGACCGTCGTCTCTACGTGCACCGTCGACTCCAACGTCGCCGGGGCTCGGACGGCTACGGCCTCATGGCTGACCACGAGTGTGCCTTTGGCGTCGGCCGCGAAGAACTCGGCATGCGCCGGCGCGGTCACCAACCCACCCAACGTCGCGCCCACGCGGGGCGCCTCTCCGACCGAGACGACCCCCTCGGTCAAATCGACGACGACCCGTTGCTCGGTGCGGGCGATACGAAAGTGCGTTCCGTGAACGGCGACGCGCGAGGGTCCAACGTCGATCGCCAGCGCTTCGCCGCTGGCGACCGGCACGACTTGGGCTTCGATCGCGCCCCGCGCCAGCGCCAGCACGAGCGACCCTTGCACATGCTTCACGGTCGCGCTGGCTCCGCGCTCGAGGACAAGCGTGAGTTTGCCGGGGCGGCCCAATGTGACTCTTTCGGCCCGCGATTCGAGCACGTCGCCCAGATGGATCGCGCTTCCGACCGAGGCTCGTCGGCCGCCGACGAGGAGTTCGCCCGGGCCTTCGATCGCGACCACGACGCCGGCGCCCCCGACCGCCGTCCCGTGGTCCAGCTCGAGGGCACGCCGCTCGCGCATGCCTCCTGCGGCCAGCGCAACGGCAGCGACCGCGGACAAGCCGGCGATGACGCCCGACCAGGTCCGGCCTCGCGAGGGCGCGAGCGACCGCCTCTCGGCGCGTCGTTCCTCGTCGATGCGGGCGAATAGCCGCTCGTCGAGCGCATCCCAATCCACATGACCGGCACTGCCGGTACCAAAGTCGCGGCGGGCCTCGGTCAGGACTCGATTCAACCCGTCGGTCATGGTTCACCTACAGCGCCAGTTGCCTTCGCGAAGGTAAGCTGCATTCCACTGAGCGACGGTTCCTCCCTCAGCATCGCTTCGATCTCGCGACGCGCGTAAAAGAGCCTCGTTCGCACGGTCAGCACGGGCGCGCCGACAATCTTGGCGATTTCGCCCGGCGCGACGCCTTCGAGCTCGTGGAGCACGAACACGATGCGCTTTTTGTCCGCGAGCCGATCGAGCAGTCGCCCGAACGCCCGCATGCGCTCACGGCGCTCGAAATCCTCGTCCGGCAGGCTATCGACGCTTCGAAGGGCGGAGTCCGCGGGCGGCTCGTCCGTGAAAATGGGCCTGCTGCGGGCGGCTCGGCGGTGCATGAGGACCACGTTGACGGTCACTCTGTGCAACCAGGTCGTGAACTTCGACTGCCCTCGGAAGTCCTTCAGACTCTTGTAGACTTGAACGAATACTTCTTGGACGACGTCTTCGAGGTCACTGCGTGGGCCTATCATCCGATAGACGAGCCGCGCCACGTCCTGCCGATGGCGTTCGTAGATCTGGCGAAATGCTCCGGTATCGCCGGCGGATGCGCGCGCAATGAGCCGCTCCTCGTCCGGCATACGCGGCCTCACCGAGCGAGTCGGATGGTGTGGACCATCCGAAAGGCCAACCAGCGAGTGGACCATCGGCGTCTGCGAAGGCGGCTGCGCGAGAGAAGCACCCACTCTCCGGAGTTCGATGCGCCCCGAACCCTGCCATTCAAGGCGGGAGCGGCGACGCGAGAGAGAGCATGTGAGCCTCTACCCTTTGGTACGCGGGCGATTGATGAAGTCTCGCAGGTCGTACGCAACGAGCGCCGAAAGGGCGGCGAGGGCAACGAGGAACATCGGCCAAGCGTGCCTGGCCCCACCGGCCGGGCCCACTTTTCGGCGGGTCGGAAAGTCACGCGCACGTTTCAAAAGAGTTCGCGCAGAGCCACTTTCTCTTGTTTTTTCAGCTCGAGAAGGTGATTCACGGCGCGAAGGATCCGCGTTTTGGTGGCTCCGCTGAGCTCGCCCCCCTGAACGGCGGCGTCCAAAGCGCGCTGGGTGACCGGTCGGCCCGAGCGCGGCTTGCGGGTTTCTTTCACCGCACTGGCGTCTCCCTCGGCGCCGGCCTTGCGCGCGCGACGCTTGTTCAACCGGATGACGCGGTCCTCCGGCTTGAGCTTTTCGAGCCTGTGCGACTCGGCGAGGATACGGCGGGGGTCGAGTTTTCGTGTGGCAATGAACTGTGCGAACTTCGAGTCGGCCATAGGATGTTCTCGGCGGGTTCCCTACGGAGGGCGAAAGCCTCTCCTACATTCGGGCCGGCTACCCTAACGGAGGCCGTGGAGTCGCGCAAGGACGGCTGGAGTCGACGGACGTGCGGTCCCATGCCATGGCTTTTTCCATGACCCTGCCCGCCATCTATGTCGTGGCCGCCGCCCGCACCCCCATCGGATCGTTTCTCGGCTCGCTCTCGCCGGTGCGAGCACCCGAACTCGGAGCGGTGGCGATCAAAGGGGCGCTCGCGCGGGCCAAGCTCGCGCCGGACGCGGTGCACGAGGTGTTCATGGGCAACGTGCTGTCGGCGGGCGTCGGTCAGGCGCCGGCCCGTCAAGCGGCGATCTACGCCGGGATCCCCAACACCGTTCCTGCGACGACCGTAAGCAAGGTCTGCGGCTCGGGGATGCAGGCGGTCATCCTGGGAACGAAAACGATCGCCCTCGGCGACGCCGAGGTCGTGGTCGCCGGTGGCATGGAGTCCATGTCGAATGCCCCCTACTACCTCGAAAAGGCGCGCTCGGGGTATCGCATGGGCGACGGCAAGATCGTCGATGGCATGATCCAAGACGGCTTGTGGGATCCCTACGGCAATGTCCACATGGGCACGTGCGGCGACATGTGCGCGCGAAAGTACGAGCTTACGCGCGAGCAGCAAGACGAGTTCGCAAAGGAGAGTTTCCGGCGCGCGCTCGCGGCCCAGAAGGAAGGCTCGTTCGAACCGGAGATCGAGCCAGTCCCGGTGCCACAAAAAAAGGGCGAACCGCTCCTCGTGAAAGCCGACGAGGGCCCGCCGAAGGGCGACCCGTCCAAGTTCGCGGGCCTCAAGCCGGCCTTTTCGAAGGACGGCACCGTCACGGCGGCGAACGCGTCGAGCATCAACGACGGCGCGAGCGCCCTTGTTCTTGCCAGCGAGCGCGCGGTCAAGGAGCACAAGCTCGAGCCCATGGCCCGGATCGTCGGGTACGGCGGGGCGGCCCAGGCCCCCGAATGGTTCACGACGGCTCCCGCGAAGGCGATCACCGGTACGCTGGCAAAGCTCGGATTGAACAAGGATCAAATCGACCTTTACGAGATCAACGAAGCGTTCGCCGCGGTCACGATGGCGTGCGCCGCGTTGTGCGGTCTGGACCTCAAAAAGGTCAACGTACGCGGCGGTGCGGTGGCGCTCGGCCACCCGATTGGCGCGTCGGGGGCCCGGATCTTGACGACACTTCTGGGCGCGCTCAAGGATGCGGGTGCCAAGCGGGGCCTGGCGACTCTGTGCATCGGTGGAGGCGAGGCGCTCGCCGTCGTCGTAGAACGGTGAACGATGCCGTGCGCGCGGGGAAACGGGCGGCGGCGAGGAGAGGCCGGGAGATGAGCGCCCGCGCCTGGCACGAGGCGTTTCTCGGCGTGAGCGCGCTCCTGGGAGAGCCGCTCGAAGCCTCCCTGCGTGCCTTGGACGAGGCCGCCGTCAACCGCGCGGGCGATCTCGTGCGCGGACTTCGTTCTTCATCGCGCGACGCCCGTGCGCGCGCGATGGCAGGGGCCATCACGGCCTTGGTGGTCGAGCTCGAAGCGATGGGACTCGAGGCGTGACCAAGCGAGCGCGCATCGTTCGGGCAGCGGACACCGCGGGGGCGCGCGCAAAGCCACTCCTGAATTTGGGCCCGGCCGTGCCGACCTGGCGGCGGCTCGCTCGCGAGGAGCTCGATGCACGGCTCGAAGCCGAGCGGCTCGTGCACGAAGCTCAGGCGCAGGCCGAGGCCATCGGGGCTCGGGCGCGCGAACAGGCGCGCACCGAAGCCGCGCAGAACGCGCGCGAAGTTCGCGAGCAATCGGAGGCCACGATCGCAGCGCGATGGCTCGCCTTGCGTCACGCCGAGGGAAGGCGCCTCGAGCGCGACATCGATAGGGTGATCGCCGTCGGCGTCGTTCTCGCGGAGCGGATCGTGGGTACGGCGCTCGAGCTCGGCCCTGCGGTCATCGCCGATCTCGCTCGCACCGCGATCGCCGAAGCACGAGGGGCCCGGCGCATCGCGATCGATGCGCATCCGCTGGACGCCGGCGCGCTTCGGCGGCATTTGGCAACAGTCGGCCTCGACCCGCAGTCGGTCGAGGTTCGAGAGGACGAAGCGCTTGCGCGCGGAGAGCTTCGGCTGCAAACCGATGTGGGAACCATAGATGCCAAGCTCGCCCCCCGACTCGAGCGGCTTGCCGCCGCCCTCCGTGACGCCCTCCCATGATCTACACGACTCATCGTCGGACCTGCCCGGGCGCGGGGGTGTCATGAGCGATGCGCTGACCCAGCTGCCTCAGACGGCGCCCTTGCCCGGCAAGGTCGCATGGCGAAATAACGCGCTCTTGTTCGTCGCCACAGTCGCGAGCGTCTTTGCCACGTGGCTGATGCACGACTCGGCTTCCCGCGCGGGGCTGCTTCACGCACTCGCGTACACCGGCGCGCTCATGGCGATCTTGCTCGCGCACGAATTCGGACACTATTTTGCGGCTCGAATTCATCGGGTCGACGCGTCCCTTCCGTACTTCATCCCGCTGCCGCTCGTCTCCCCCTTCGGAACGATGGGAGCGGTGATTCGCATGCGCTCGGTCATCCCCACTCGGCGGGCGTTGCTCGACATCGGTGCGGCCGGCCCGCTCGCCGGACTCGCGCTCGCCATCCCCCTTTACGCCTGGGGGGTCGCTCATTCCCAGCTCGTCGCCACGGACGGAAGCGAGGGTGACGTGATGCAGCTTGGCAGTTCGCTCTTGACGCGGTTGCTCGACGCGGGATTCGGTCCGCTCGTAAGCGACGGAACCGACATTCTGCTCTCGCCGGTGGCGTTCGCCGGCTGGGTCGGCATGTTCGTCACGATGATCAACCTCCTGCCCGTCGGGCAACTCGACGGGGGGCATGTGGCGTTCGCGCTATTTGGGCCCAGGCAAAACGGGATCGCGCAGTGGGTGCACCGCTCGATGCTGGTTTTCTTCTTCGTGAGCCTAAGCAGCTTCGTGGCGCGGGACGTCCGGGCGGGAATCGGACTCTGGCACATCGGCCGTCACGTGAATAACTCTCTCTTCTGGCTCGTCTGGTTCGAAGTGCTCCCCATTCTTGGAACGCTGTCGGCGGGGCGGGGCGCCACGCCCGATGGTCTGGGGATCCGGACCCGGGTATTCGCCACGCTGGGGCTCGCGCTTCTTGCAGGGCTGTTCCGCGACGAGACGTCGGTCGTGCTCTGGCTGGCTTGGCTGGGCGGGCTCGCGGTTCTCGTCGCCATGGAGGTCCGCTGGGGGGCGCTTCGGGCCTCCAGCACTCTATTGGATCACCCCGCGACCAGCGCGCAGCGGCTGCCGCGCGGGCGAATCGCGGTGGCCATCCTGACGCTCGCGTTCTTCGCGCTCCTCTTCATGCCTACGCCAATATCGCTCTAGGGCCGTCCATATCCGCTAGCCCATCGAAGGCCCACGTGGACGTCAGGGCAGGACGACCTCGTAGTCTTCGATCACGGGATTCGCGAGCATTTCGTCTGCCATCTTCTCGAGACGCTGCTTGAGACCGGGCGAATGCGCCTGCGCGTCGTCCATCTCGATCTCGATCACCTTGCCGATTCGCACCTGGTTGACGCCCGCAAAACCGAGCTTGGCGAGCGCGCGCTTGACCGCATCACCCTGCGGGTCGAGCACCTCGGACTTGATCCGCACAATTACGGCTACTTTCATGCCCGCGCTCCAATGCCCAGATTCTTCGCGATGCGCGCGAGCGGCGGAGTCGTGTCGGGGACGAAGGGCTCCCCGGTTATCTGCTCGTATGCAGCAATGTAGCGCTGCGCCGCGCCGATCCGGACGTCGTCGGGCATCGTCGGCGGCGTGCCGTCTCCCTTGTAGCCCTGCTCGATGTACCAGCGTCGTACGAAGTCCTTGTCGAGCGGCTCGGGGTCCTGCCCTGCACGAAGGCGACCCTCGTAGCTTGCCTCTTGCCAAAAGCGAGACGAGTCCGGGGTGTGGATCTCGTCGATCACGAGGAGCTTGCCCTCTTTGTCGCGCCCAAACTCATATTTGGTGTCGACAAGGATGAGCCCGCGCTCCGCGCATATCCTCTGACCTTCGACGAAGAGCTTCATGGCTACGGCTGCGGCCTCGTCGAAGTCTCTCGCCGTGACTTGCCCGGTCGCGAGAATCTCCTCGCGCGACCCCGAGACGTCGTGCTCGCCTTTGGGCGCTTTCGTCGTCGGGGTGACGATCGGCTGCGGGAGCCTCTGATGCTTCTTCAGGCCCTCGGGCAGCCGGTGGCCGCAGAAGACTCGCACGCCGCGTTCGTAGTGGGTCCACAAACTGGTCGAGGTGGTGCCGGTCGCGTAGGCGCGCACGACCATTTCGACGAGCACCGGGGTGCACTCGACGCATTCGAGGACGTTGGGGTCGGCAACCCGCGCCATGTGGTTTGCGGCAACTTTCGAGGTTCGCTCGAACCACCAAGCCGCAAGACGGTTCAATACTTGCCCTTTGAATGGCAGCGTGCCGAGAACGCGATCGAACGCGCTGATGCGGTCGGTCACGACGATGAAGCGGCGGCCGTCGGCAGTCGTGTAGTTGTCGCGTACCTTGCCCTCGTACTTGCGGCCTAGGCCTTCGAAGTCGGTGTGCGCCAGGCAATGGGGCAGGGCGGCCCGTAGGGTAGAAGCGTCGACCATGGGGAGTCACGCCTCTCTAGCGCATCGCCGCGCCTCCGGGGAGACCAATCAGGGCGCCGCGGGCGGCCGCGAGCTCAGCACCGATCGGCGGCCGCTATCCTCGACCCCGAGCTGCATGAACTGATGCGAATTCGGGTCGTAGTCGAAGACCTCGCCGGTCGCGATTCTTGAAGACCCATCCGCTCATCTTGAGGGTGCCCGCCTCGAGCCGGCGCGCGACGAAGTCGAACGATCGCAGGTTTTCGAGCTGTATGAGGGTGTTTTCTTGCACGGCGGCGGTCAACCGCGCCTCGCCGTCGAGGTGGCCGTAACGTTCTTCGATGAGCTTCGGAATGCGCGCCGACTCGGCGAGCCAACGCGACACGAACCGCAAATGCCCCAGCCGTTCGGGGTGAAGGATGGCCTCGATGGCGCCGCAGTGCGTGTGACCGCACACGATCACGTGACCGACTTGCAGGACTTCCACGGCGTACTCGATCGCAGCCGACACACCGCCGGCCATTCCCCGGCCGACCGAAGGGACGATGTTGCCGACGTTTCGCACGATAAAGAGCTCACCGGGCGCGGCGTTCGTGATGAGGTTTGGCACGACGCGCGAGTCGCAGCACGTGATGAAGAGCGTCTCGGGTCGCTGCCCCTTTTCGGCCAGGCGTTCGAAAAGTCCGCGGTTCGACGCGAAATAGTTGGCCTGGAAGTGGTGGATTCCGGCTTCGAGCTTTTGCACGGGCGGACTTTAGCCAAGATCGCCGCCTTGCGGAAACCCAAGTCGCAGGCGGCCTCGTCTTGGCGCCCGGGATACTGGTGGCCAGCGGCGTCAGCCGAAACGCTCCCGCACTCCGGCGGAAACACGGCCCGTCGGAAGGTCACCGGCGCATTCATGTCGCCGAAAGGGCGGCAACGTCCGCGAAAGGAAAGATTCATGACCGCAAACGGTGCTCGGCTCGACGCGCTAACGGGGGCGATCGGCTACAAGCTGCCTCCCACGAATCACAACTTCAAAGAGCACTCCGCGGAGGCGCTCTTTGGCGAGAACGTTTTCGGGCTCGCACAAATGAAGGCACAGCTGCCGAAAGACGTCTTCCGATCTCTAAAGCGCACGATCGACGGCGGCCATCCGCTCGACCCGAAAGTCGCCGACGTCGTCGCCTCGGCCATGAAGAGCTGGGCGCTGTCGAAAGGCGCGACCCACTACTCGCACGTCTTCTACCCGCTGACGGGCATGACCGCGGAAAAGCACGACAGCTTTCTCAGCCCCGACGGCGAGGGAGGGGCAATCACCGAGTTCGCCGGCAAGACGCTGATTCAGGGAGAGCCCGACGCATCGAGCTTTCCCAATGGAGGCATTCGGACGACGTTCGAGGCGCGGGGCTACACGGCCTGGGACGTGACCAGCCCGGCGTATCTGCTCGAAACTTCGAGCGGCTCGACGCTTTGCATTCCCACTGCGTTCGTATCGTGGACGGGCGAGGCGCTCGACCTCAAGACGCCCGTGCTCCGCTCGATGCAGGCGCTGAACACACAGGCCCAGCGCGTGCTGAAGCTCTTCGGACATCACAATCCCGCGACGGTCGTTTCGTATGCGGGCGCCGAGCAGGAGTACTTTCTCATCGACCGCCGTTTCTTCTACGCGCGGCCGGACCTCCTCAACGCGGGGCGGACGCTGTTCGGAGCAAAGCCGCCCAAAGGACAGGAGTTCGAGGACCACTACTTCGGAGCGATCCCCGAGCGAGTTTTATCGTTCATGATCGAAGTCGAGCGCGAGCTCTTCAAGCTGGGCATTCCCGCAAAAACGCGCCACAACGAAGTCGCCCCGGGGCAGTTCGAGCTCGCTCCGATGTTCGAGACGAGCAACGTGGCGACCGATCACCAGCAGCTCATCATGGTCACGCTCCGGCGTGTAGCCGAGCGCTACGGCCTGGTTTGCCTCCTCCACGAAAAGCCGTTCGCCGGGGTAAACGGCTCGGGCAAGCACGTGAACTTCTCGTTTGGAAACGCCACACAGGGCAATTTGCTCGATCCCGGCGAGACACCGCACGACAACGCCCAGTTTCTCGTCTTCTGCGCGGCGGTGATTCGAGCCGTTCACAAGCATGGCGACCTTCTTCGCGCGTCCGTCGCGTCGGCGAGCAACGACCACCGTCTGGGCGCGAACGAGGCCCCTCCGGCGATCATGTCGGTCTTCCTCGGAGAGCAGCTTGCGGACGTGTTCGAGCAGCTTCGCGCGGGCGCTGCCAAGTCGTCGAAGTCCAAGGGAACGCTCGAAGTCGGCGTCGACACGCTCCCCAAGCTGCCGAAGGACCCGGGCGACCGCAACCGAACGAGTCCTTTCGCGTTCACCGGAAATCGATTCGAGTTTCGTGCCCCCGGATCAGGTCAGTCGATCGCCGGTCCCGTATTCGTCATCAACACCATCGTCGCCGAGTCCCTCGACTTCATTGCGTCAAAGCTCGAAGCGGCGGTCGGGGCGGGAAAGGCGCTGAACGCCGCCGTGGCCGAGCTCCTCAGCTCGATTATCAAAGAGCACGGCGCGGTCGTGTTCAACGGCAACGGCTATTCCCGTGAGTGGCATGCCGAGGCCGAACGACGGGGTCTGCCCAACCTGAGGACGACCGTCGACGCGCTTCCGGCATTCCACCAAAAAGAGGCGGTCGAGCTTTTCGACAAATACAAGGTGCTCTCGCCCCGCGAGCTCGAGAGCCGCTACGAGGTGTACTTCGAGCAGTACTGCAAGAGCGTCAACGTCGAGGCGAAGCTCGTGCAGTCGATGGCGAAGACGATGATCACTCCCACGGTGGTCCGATACCAGCGCGAGCTAGCGGACACGGCGGCCTCCATTAAGGAGGCGGGCGCGCCGTTCGATTCGTCGCTTCTGCAGGACATTTCGGCGTTGGCCGTCACCCTCGCCACACGCATCAAAGCGCTCGACAAAGCGATGGAGCACCCCGGGGGCGACGGCCTCGTCAAGGAGGCCACCTATTTTTCCACCACCGTTCTTCCCGCGATGCTTTCCGTTCGCGAAGTGTCGGACAAGCTCGAAGGCCTGATCGCCAATGACCTCTGGCCGCTGCCAACGTACCAAGAAATGCTTTTCGTGATCTGAGCGAACCGGTCGAGACGCAGGGGTTGCAGAGCCGTAAACCTCCGACGGCTCTGCGCCTCTGCGGCTCTTTTTCGGGCGGCCGCGGCTCGCTATCGCCTTCGCTCGAAGTACCACCAAAGAAGTCCGAACGACGCGATCAAGATCGCAATGGGCGCCACACCGACCACGGCAAAATAGCGAATCCAGCGCAGCCACTTGCGCCACAGAGTGACCTCGATGAGGCGCGCCGCCAGGCCAGAGACATGCACCGCGGCCGGGCGCTCGAGATCGGCCCGGAGCTCCGCCGCGCTCGCGTAGCGATCGGCCGGGTCTCGCCGCAACGCTCGGAGGACGATTTCCTCCGTCTCGGGCGAGATCGTCGGGTTTAGCGCACGCGGCGCCTTCGGATCGCCAATTTGGCGCGCGCTCGCGATGACGAATGGATCGTCCCCTTCGAACGGAGGATGTCCGGTGAGCATCTCGTACAGAATGGCGCCAATCGCGTAGATATCGACGCTCGCTTGGCCACGGCGCCGGCGAATCTGTTCGGGGGCGACGTAGTCCGCGGTCGCCATCGGAGGGGCCATTGCGCTGAGCGCGAAGCGGCTCTTCGCGCGCGGATGGGCCATGCCGAAATCGATGAGACGGAGCGATCCGTCCTCGCAGAGCATGACATTGCCGGGCTTGATGTCGTAGTGCACGATCCCCTGGGCATGCAGGTAGTCCACGGCGGCGCAGAGGCGGATGGCGATGGAGAGCGCCTCGGACTCCGGCAAGCTGCGCCCCTTGCCGATGCGAGCAGCGAGCGGCGTCCCAGAGAGGTACTCGGTTACGACGAGGGATCGATGCCGCTTCGGTGCCAGGGGAATGAAGCGAACGATGTGCGGGTGATCGAGCTGGCTTCCGATCTCCACCTCGCGCTGCGTCATCGACCAGCTTCCGACTCCGCTTGCGTACTGAGCCAGGGGAACCTTCACAGCCACCAGCGCGCCGGTCTCGTTGTCCCGGGCCTTGAACACGGTCGACATTCCGCCGCGTCCAATCTGCTCGAGCACCAGGAACCGGCCCTCCAGGGTATCGCCGGGCGCTACCTTTGGTGGAATGGCCATGCTCCCACCCGTTGAGGCCCCGGTCGTTTCGGGAACGCTCGCTCTAGCGACAGGAGGACGACGACATCGAGGCGCATCCCGGTGGCCCAGGCCGATACCATACAAGGGGTGCCCGATGGGCGCGCAACGAGGGCGTTTCAACGTCCCCCCGCGGCGCGGCGCGGCGCCGCGGAACCTCGGGTGGGGGCCGGGCGAGCCCCACTGAGCGAATCTGGAAGGCCTCGGGGAGTGGAGCGCAGCCGTCACCCGCGCGTAGGGACGCACTCTACGGATAGCACTTTCCTCCGTCACACCCGCTGTATCCGTTTTCGGTGCAATCGTAGGTGTCGTCCAGGCCCGCGTTGCAGAAGTTTACTTTCGTCATTCCTTGGCCGCCGCATGTATCGGTAGCGAGCGGATCGCACGACTGACCGGCTGCGCAGAACGCGGCCCCTCCGCCATTCACAAAACACGCGAAGTTCGCATTGTAAAATGGAGAACAGTCGACGCTACCCAACACGCCATCGGCGCACTCGGTAAGGGTGGTGTCTGCGCAGCTGCCGCCGCCGCCCGTGCAGGACGCGCCTCCCGTTCCGACGCAACCTGCCGTTCCCTGGGGGCCCGCGCACCCCCCGCCGAACGTCTCGCAATCGACGGCGGGCTCGTAGCGCCCACTGCTGCACACCGCGACGTAGTTGGAGCCTACGCAGTAGGTCTTCCCCTCTTGGGACGCCGCGCAGTCGCCGAAGCCGCATCCCGCGTTGCCATCTCCACGCGAGCAGACGAGACCGAGCTCGCCGCAGTCGACCTTCATGCCAAATCCCCATCGACAGGTCACGAGGGAATTGCCTTCGCAGGCGTCTGGCGTCGAACTTGGGCACGCCTGGCCTCCGCCGATAGCCGCCGCGACCTGCGCGCAGTCGGGCTCTACGATTCCGACGTTGTTGACCATTTCGGTCGTGGGGATAAGCACGTCGCGCGACGCCGGCTGGGGCAGGAGGCCGACGCACGCGCTGACGCTCGGCATCTCGCCGCAGGCCACCAGGGCGACACAAAAGGCGGTCCAGTTGGTGTCATTGAGATCGGGGTCGGCGATCGGGCCTCCGTCCCAGAGGATCGGCGTCGCGCGTACGACCGTGACGGAAGCGGCGTCACCGATTGGCGCGTCGACCGTGGACGCATCGGGTTCGTCTCCAGTCCCAGCGTCGGCGGGAGCTTGCTCTTCCACGTCCGCGCCGTCCTGACCGCTCACGAAAGCATCGTCCGGGGCGTCCGCGCCGGCACCGCTTTCGTTCGAGCCGTCGCCCGTCGAAGTCGCGTCGACCCCGGAGTCCCCGGACGAGCCATCGTCCTCGTTTTCGACGTCGAGAAGGCCGCCCCTGTCCAGGCCGCAAGAGCAAGCACTTGCCAAGGTCAGCGCCCAGAGCGCGCGTCGGACCCGGTGGTTCACCCGGCGGAGAGTAGCTCAGTCGACCGCGAGCACCATGACCGGTCGTTGCCACACGGCGGGCTTTTTCCGTGCGGCGTGGCCAAGGAAAGCTTGCACCATCGCGAACGTGCGGTCCGCACGTCAACGCCCTGCTCCTCGGACGCCAATACCAGCGCGAGCCTGCCAACGGTCGGGAGAATGCCTAATTCGCGCAATCTTTGGATTCGTCCGCCGCCTTTCTTGTTGTCGGTCCATGATCCCCTCGCCGGAGTCCGGTATTCACTTCGACAACTCTTCAAAAGGCAGTTCGAAGACGCGACCAGGCGCCCGAATTTGATGTGACCGTTGAATTGCAGCCTGCCAACAAACCAAGGGGCCGACGATCCCTGCGCATCAATAGTGCGACCGCCCATCGTGTGATAAGAGATAGACGCGATCGGCTTCCAAGGCGGTCGAGGGCGCGCCGCGGATTCAAAAGAGGGCGAAAACATGATGACGGCTACCAGACGGCAACGTCTTTCATTTCTTCCGGTATTGGCACTTCTCGGCCCGATGGCCTGTTCAGGAGCAGGAAGCCCTTCTCCGGCCGGTTCGGGAACCGCAGGCGAAGGGCCTTCCCCCGCCGGCAACACCGGAGGTTCGAGCTCTGGCGGCGGCGACGCGATCACAGCCCCGAGCTCTTCTGGCGGCACCACGACGGTGCCCGGCAGCGGAGGAAACCCGACCCCGGGCGGCTCGTCCGGTCCGGGATCGGGTTCCGGCACGGGTTCAGGGTCGTCCGGAGCAACAGGAAGTGGTGGAGCGGGCGCAGGCTCGTCCGGCTCGGCGGCGGGTTCAAGCGGTGGATTGGACGCGGGGAGTGGCTCGAGCAGCGGGTCGGGCAGTCCGGGAGCCGGGTCGGGCAGTCCGACCCCCGCTGTTCCGGGCACCATTCCGGCGGGCTATCCCACGCCTACCGCGGCGACCTACGCGACGTGCCAAAAGGTGGCCGTCGGCAGCTCCAATGCGTGCGCCGGACAGGATACGACCGGCGTATGCATTGAATGCCTCTTCGGCGGCTCCACGTACAACACGGCCCAGACGCCGACCGCGGAGGGGACATCCGAGGCTGGGAATTACCTCGTGACCGTGAACGTGGGCGGCGCTGCGGCGGGCTCGACGTACATCAGCGCGGAGTCGGAGCGCGGCCTCTTGGCCCCCGTGACCACCGCTGCTGGGCAGACGGTCGAATACGCCTTCGTCGTCAACGCGCGCGCGATGGAAGGGCAGCCGAACCATGCGGGCGGCCCCGGCGGGTACCCGGGACTCGACCTCTTCTTCTATGGCCCGACCGCCACTCCCCCGCAGGTTTCCGCGGTCGGCTACCAGCTCTTCGCGGCAGCGACCAAGCCGATCATGATCTACATGGCCAGCGACTCGACCGAGTGCGACCAAACGGGCGGCGCCTTCGGTGGCTGGGGTCAAATGCTCCCGGAGTTTTTCCTTCCGCCGATCGGAATCTCCAACTGGGGAAACAGCGGCGCGAGCTCCTCTTCGTTCTACGGGGCGTACTGGGGCGACATCAAGTCGCGTTGGACGGCTGGCGACTACGCGATCATCCAGTTCGGTCACAACGACAAGGGCGTTCCGGACGCGACGGTCCAGGCGAACCTCGAGAAGTACATCACCGACGCGCTCGCGGCGAACGTCACGCCGATCATCGTTTCTCCTCCCGCACGAGTGCAGTTCGGCACCGGAACGGTGGACGGCGACCAATCGAGCCTTCACGAAGTGGCGGCAAAGGCCGCTGCCGCCGCGCACAACGTCGCGTTCATCCCGCTCACGGACCTCGCGGTCGCCTGGTACAACTCGCTCGGCTCGCAGGCCGCGTGCCTCAAATTCCACGCCAACGACAGCGATGCGACGCATACCAACCTCGTGGGCGCTCAAAAGCTTGCCGCCTTGGTTGCGGGCAGCATTCAGAGCCAAAATCTACCATTGGCCAAGTACCTGCGGCCCGGCGCGGTCGAAGCGCTTAGCCCGACTTCAGTCCCAGCCGCAACCGGCGGCGGCTCCTCGGGCGGCGGCGGGGCCCCGACCGGCGGTGGGTCGTCCGGCGGCGGCGCGTCGAGCAGCGGCGGTTCGTCGAGTGGCGGCGCGGGCAACAACGGCGGTGGGTCGATGGCGATTGAGTGCGGCACAACGATGTGCCCAATGCCGATGGCCTGCTGCGAGCCAATGGTGGACGGCGGGGGAGGCGGCGGCACCAAGTCCTGCGTGGTCGGATGCAACTACACGACGGAGGTGCAGCTGTGCGGAAACAGCAACGACTGCCAAGCCGGTCCTCCGAACTGCGTCAACGGAATCTGCGTGAATTGACACCGTGCGCGAGTGGAGGCGTTTTCGACGTTCCGTGGCTCCCATCGGCCCCCGTGCAACCATCGCGAGCGCGGCAATTGTCGCCGTCGCCACGGCGGGCAGCTGCTCGAGCGGCTCCAACGAGACCTCACCCGGTGCCTCGTCGAAAAGCGTGGGGACGACCGAGAACTCCGGCGACGGAACCGGTTCTGAGGCTGGCGCCGGGAGCAGTGGCGCGGGCACGGGCGGAACAAACCCGAACTTGGGCAATCCCTCGGGGAGCGGGACGAGTTCGAGTTCGGGTGTAGGGATCACGAGCTCGAGCTCCGGCGGCGCGAGCTTCGGCTCCAGCTCCGGCACGAGTTCGAGCTCCGGCGCCACGAGCTCCAGCTCCGGCACGAGCTCCGGCTCGACTGGTTCGATCACGAGCCCAGGTTCCAGCGGCGGCGCCGACGCCGACCTCGCAAGCGCCGATGGCGGCGCGACGAGCGACACCGGCGTCGGGCCAGTGGGGACTGGCGCTTGCGACATCTTTGCGTCCGGGGGTACGCCGTGCGTGGCCGCGCACAGCACCGTGCGGGCGCTCTATGGTGCGTACGGCGGAAGCCTTTATCAGGTCACACGCGCGTCGGACAACACGACCAAGGACATCGGGGTTTTGAACACCGGCGGCTTCGCCGACTCCGCCGCGCAAGACGCGTTCTGCGCAGGCACGACATGCACGATGTCGATCATCTACGACCAGTCCGGCAAGGGGAACAACCTCGCTCCGGCGCCCCCCGGCCAGCGCAAGGCCACGGCGGATAACCCGGCCGACGCGACGGCTCTCAAGCTGACGCTAAGCGGCCACACGGTCTACGGGGTCCACATCGTGGCGGGCGACGGCTATCGCAACGACAAAGCCGTGGGCACCGCTACCGCCGACCTGCCCGAGACCGAGTACATGGTGACGAGCGGCACCTTTTACAACTCTGGTTGCTGCTTCGACTACGGAAACGCGGAGACAAACAATTACGACGACGGCGACGGCACCATGGAAGCAGTCTATTTCGGCACCGCGTCCCAATGGGGAAAGGGCGGCGGTGCCGGCCCATGGGTCATGGCGGACATGGAAAACGGTCTTTTCGCCGGAGTGAGCTTCGCCGCCAACGCGGCCGACACACCCCAGACCTCCGCATACGTGACGGGCTTCGTGATCGGCAGATCGGGGACCTTTGCGCTGAAAGGCGGCAGCTCACAGTCGGGGACGCTGACTACCTTCTACGACGGAGCGCGTCCTACCGGCTATAGCCCGATGAAGAAGCAGGGGGCCATCATCCTCGGGATGGGCGGCGACAATACGAGCGGGTCCCAGGGAAACTTCTTCGAAGGGGTCATGACCTCTGGAGCCGCTTCGGACACGACCGCCGACGCCGTCCAGGCCAACATCGTGGCCGCGGGCTACGGGAAGTAATCTGCGTCAGGGGCGCGGCGCCACGGCGCGCTTCCGGCCAGCGTGATCCTCGGCGTCCTCTGGGGCGGCTGGCATACGGGAAAGCAGATGGTCTTCAACGAAGGCGTTGCTTCCATCCCGTCGCCCTTCATGATGCTGTACTTCGTGGCGGGCACCGTGGTGTTCACCTGGATCTACAACCGCACCGGCGGAAGTCTATTGTTGGTGGTTCTCACGCAGATGGGCGCTTACCTGACCAACCCCAGCCCCCTGGCATTGCCGGGTCGCATTTCGCCACTGCTCATCAATACGGTCGCGTTCGCGGTGGTGGCCCTCGCGCTGGTCGCGTTCGATCGCCAGACCTGGCCTGCACCGACCTCTGCGGTGCTCCAGGCGCCGTAACGGCAGTACGACGCGTACTCGGGCCCCAGGGCGAAGGCCCCCGCGGCGCGGTGCGCTTCGCCAATCACCGACGGAAGACACGTGGTCAATCTAGCCCCGGCGCCAGCTCGCCGCGCACCGGCCCGCTCTCGAATCTCTGCTCGATTTCGAGGATCCAAGTGGCCGGCCGCCCTGGCGGTTTTCGCGATTGTTCAATTGGGCCTTGCAATTGTGGCGGTACCACTGTTTCGGGCCGAAGACTCTTCAGCGGGAGACGGCGTCGCTTCGGGAAGCGGACGTTAGAAGGGCCGGGCCTCGATGGCGCGCAGAGCCGCGAGTCGCGTGCGGGGCCATCAAGAACTTGTGCTTGGGAGAACGCGTCGCCACACGAGCGCCCGCCAGTCGCCGCGCTCGTACAGCTCAGGTTGCTCCCCACCAAGCAGCGAGGCATAGCGAACGCTCACCTGCGGCACGTCCGTCGAGACAAGGCCCGACAGGACCAGCGTTGAGCCGGGGGCCAGGCACGCCACGAGCGCGTCCGCGAAGTCGAGGAGGACAGCACGCAGAATGTTGGCCACGACGAGATCGAACGGAGCGCGGGTGCCCTCGAATGTCCGCGCGTGGCGAATCCGATTGTCGACGCAGTTGGCGCGCGCATTGCGCTCTCCGTGCGCGGCCGCAGCGATGTCGATCTCGACGGCGTCGACGACAGCCCCAAGCTTGGCCGCGCCGATGGCCAGGATTCCAGACCCGCTACCGAAGTCCAACATTCGCCAGGGCCCGGAGCGCCGGGCGAGCGCGGCTATCGCCTGAAGACAGAGCTGCGTCGTTTCGTGCGTGCCGTCGCCGAACCCGGGGCCTGGGTCGATGACGAGACGGATCTCGTCACCCTCGTCCACGTTCCGGTTCGGAGGGACTATTCGCCAGTGCGGCGCTACGACGATGCCGACCCCGTCTGGCCGAGCCATCTTCGCGACCTATCACGGCCATAGGAAGGCCGGCAATCGTGCCGACTGTACCGTTTGGTCGTGGCCGCCGCTCCGTTCTCTGCGACGACATCGCACTGCGCGATCGTACGCGAGTGTTCGAGCGACGTCGGGAGGAAACAAAGCGAGTCGGCGATGGCGCGGACTGTCGATCAAATGAAGTGCGGTTCGACGCAGTCTCTTGACCGGCCGGACAGGTTCGTGCGCGGCCAGCCCACATCGAAGGCGCGCACCTGGAACCTTTTCCGGAACTGGCGAAAGCTGAACCGACGGCTACGATTGCTAGGGATTGCGCCTTAAGTTCACCGCACGGGTGGCGAAACTGGCAGACGCAGCGGATTTAGGTTCCGCCGCCGCAAGGCGTAAGGGTTCAACTCCCTTCCCGTGCACTTTCAAGGACTTGGGGGAACCATGGGCAATGCGAAAAATCGTGTCGTGCGGCAATCGCGGTGCCGTGAGCCGCTAGCTCCGGGATGGCCACATGCAGCGGCGCGAGGTCGCCTTGTCGCTGCGCCGTCCAGGTCGCGGAGTTGCGGCGGTACTTCTGCTTCATGGCGTCGCCATGGCCGGTGCGCTGCTGACACCATTCTCACGTGCGACCACTTGCCAGGCTCACAGTAATGAACGTCGCGCGCAGGTCGTGGGCGCGCATCCGAAGACGGTTGCGCGATCCCTGGAACAGCTTCGCGCGATCGACATCCGCTCGCGCGAGGTCGTCGCGAAGTTGAGCGGCCAGGTGGTCAACGTTCAAGCCGACGCCTTCGTCGTCGACGAAGACGCGTGCATCCGAGGCCGCCTTCGTCCGGAAGTGCTCGCGCCAGATCGTGAGCGCCATGAGCACGTCTGGACGCATGTCCCATGAGCGTGGCCGGTCGGTCTTGTTCTCGTCGAGGTCGAGACGATTGTGAACGAGGTCGACGTCCGCCCACGTGAGCCGCGCCAGCTCGTCGGTGCGCAGTCCCTCACGGTCGAGAACCCCGTACGCGAGCCGCCGGAGAAGCGGTACGCGGGCACAAGCCATGAGGGCCCGATCTTCATCTGGGTACAGGCACTCCTTCGCCTTGTCTGCCCCCGGCCTCGGCAACCAGCCTCGAGGGATCGGCGTCACTTGGATCCACTTTCCCGGATAGACCGCGAGATGCATCAGCCGCGACATGACCTGTGCGATGTGCCGGCGCGTTCCCGGCGAGAGCTTCGCCGGCAGGCTCGCCATGACGCACTCCGCGTCGGCCAGCGTGAACTCGTCGAGCCGCACGTCTTTGACGTGGGGGAGGATATAGAGACGGAGAAGCTCCTCGTCGCGCTCGGCAGAACGCTTCTGCTTGACGTGATCGGGAAAGCGCCTCGCGAGTTCGCCGTCAGTCCAATTCTTCGCAAAGACTTCGAACATTGGGACATCCGTCATGGCTTCGACGGTGCCCTGACAGAGCGCATCGACGGCTCCGAGGAACGTGTTCCACGGTCGGCCCGCCCGCGCCTTCGCACCCATCGCGACGAGCTTGGGAACTTTGTCGGCGTGCCCCGCACGGCGCAAACGCAGCGCAACCAGCGCCAAAGCCGCCGTACGCTCCTTGGCAGTGGCCTCACCCGCGCACGTTGGCAGTGCGAAATCGCGGCGCTCGCGCCCTTCGATCGTGATCCGAGCGGCGAAGCCGCTCGCGAGACAGCGGAGTTCACCTGTAGCTGAGCGGGGCATTTGCTTCATCCTCCCTGTTTGCCAGCGGTCGTCGGCGTCGGCCGATTCATCGTCCCGCGGTGCGGCGCATGCCGATGGTCGCAAGCACCGCGTCCACGCTAATGGGAGTCACGCCCTCCTCCTCCGCGGTCGAGGCTAGAGCGTTGTCGCCGCCCGTCGACAAGGCTCGGAGCGCGCCTTCGGCTACGTCCAGAGGAATCAGGACCGTTCGGCCGACACGAACCGCATCGCCAGCGCACTTGGGCACGAGCACCTCGAGAAACTTGCGCGGGCTAAGCCCCAGCAGGGCCGGCGAGCTGTCTTGGGATACGAACGACGGCCGAACGACCACTGGCGAATGCGGCTTGCGCGGGCGCGGCACGGTCATGGGTCGCTCCGCCCTGCTTGGCGCGGGCTCCGAGCCACGTCCCCCATGAGGTGAGCGCAGGATCTGGTGAGCAGGCTTCGGTTGCGAGCGCATCCCCATTCATCGATCGATGCATCCGGGGTGCTTCGCAAAATCGACATCCGGTAGCGCAATGGGGCGAGCGAGCCCTCCGAAGTCCGCGAGCAGTTAAGGATACGTGCTCGCTTCGGGCCGACCAGGGTTCGAACTCGGACGCCGCCCGGACGCGGAAGCCGATTCCGGAATCAAGATGAGAGCCGAAGTTGGGGGCCACCCACCCCGAGCTGACACCTCGGCGCGAGAAGGCCGGTTGTTGCCAGGTTTCGCTCGTCGAGAGGTCTTTGAGACGACCCCGGCCGAGTCGGTCCGCACAGGGCGGACGGGATTTCGCCGGGTTGGCCTGACCGGAGGAGGCGGAAACCGACCCCGCCCTCTAGAAATCGACGGGGAAGTTCATCTTCCCGACAACAACGAGACCTCGCCGTACGAGGCGGATTCGCGAAGGTCGAAGTCCTAGTGCTCAAACGATGCGAGTACACGACTACGTTGATGCCGGCTCGGACGGTAGACTAACAACCATGCGAGGGGCGGGCCGATCAGTTTTCCCGGTTCAATGGTTGAAGGTGGTGCCGTTTGCGTCAGCGGCTTTCGTAGCATTCGGCGCTGCGTGCGGAGGGGCGGTTGGCGTGAGCGGAACGGATAGCGGCGATTCCCCGAGGCTCGACGCAAGCGCTGCGGATTTGTGCGGCGGCGTCGACGGGGGAGCGGACGTGCCGTCGATTGACGATGGCGCGCCGCAAACCCCAACGGGCCCGACAGGCGACACGGGACCAAGCATCGACGCCGCAGGGCCAAATCCGGGAGACGGGGGAGCGGATGTGTCCTTGATCGACGATGGCGCGCCGCAAACCCCAACGGGCCCGACAGGCGACACGGGAGCAAGCATCGACGCCGCAGGGCCAAATCCGGGAGACGGCTATCCGCAGTGGTGGAGCCCCGAATGCGCTCAGTCCGCGGGCCCGTGTTCCGATCCGACATGTTCCTCGATAACACTTTTGGTCTCGCCGACTGCCTGCGGCACGCCCGAGGCCATCACGGTGGGTTGTATTCCCACCGACATGTTGCTTAGCATCGGGTGGGGGTGTTTCGTCCGTCTCTCCGACCGCGAGATTATCTTTACGCTGGCATGGCCGCCTTCGACTGCGGGGTTGGAGACATGTACTGAGGCGGGACTGGCACCGCGGCTGGGGAATCCAGGGCCCGGCGAGGTGTGCAGCGACCAGTAAGCTCGTGTTTCTCGGCGTTGGTCGATTCCCGTTCGGCGGAGTCAGTCGAGTACCTCAGCCATTTGGAGTTCCCTCTCAAGTCCGGGCGTGCGGATTTTCCGCGGCCCCCATGCGTCAGGGCCTCGCGAGACGCTGGAGACCACAACGCGGCAGAGACCGCTCAGCGGCCGAGGTCTTTGTGGGGATCGAGATGGACGACGAGCCGTCCCTTGGCGTCACGCGCGACCGCAACGGACTGCCCCTGCAAGGCGCGCAGCGCGGGGGTTGATCGCAAGACGAGGAAGCGCTCCCCGTCAGAGACTACGGCGTAGGCGCTCGGTGGGCCGTCCCGTTCGGCCGGCTGGATGCGCCCCCGGAAACCTTCCGGTACCCGCGCGAGGAACGTCAGGCCCGAGCGCGCGGCGATCTCGGCGCCGAGCGCGTGGCGCTCGAGGTCTCGCAACTTCGCTACCCGGTCCGGATCGTCCGGCCCGATGCCGAGGCGACGCAGCACCTCGTGGCGGTCAGCAACGGCTTGCCGCACGTCGGCCCCCAATCCCCAGTAGGCCAGCGTCTTCGTCTCGACGCCGTCGAGCCAGACCGGTCCCCGGTGGACGACCTGCTCCTTGAGCGACAGGGGCTCCTTGCGAACGACGAGCCGGTAGCGAGGAGGCGCGTCGCGTGCCCGCTCCGCTAGCCGGTCGAGGAGGTCCGGTGGCACCTTCCAGCACGCTGGGCCCTCGGCGACCACGAGCCCCGCTCGTTCAAGGTCGCGTAGACGCCGCGCGCGCCGGTGCGCGTCGCTGCCTGCTGAGGCATCGAGGGCGATGACGCCGCCGCCGGCACGGGCGGCTTCGGCGATCTGCCGGTCCGCGGGACGGACGGGCGTTTCGGGCGGCGTAGCGAGCGAAACGAGATCTCCCACTCCCACCGTCTGCGCACTCCGTGCGTCGAGCGGGACGTGGTACGCGCGCCCCGCGGGCGTCTCGACGACCGCATAGAACGTGCCCTTGAGCTCATCGTACAGACCCTTGCCGGCCACCCGGCCCATGACGACCGCCGCCGCGATTCCAGGCTCGGGCGGCAGCGCCTCTCCCGGCCGAATCGCGTCGTAGCGCGAGGGGTCGCCTCGCACGGCTGCGTGGATCTGCTGCAGGATGTCGCCGCGCGAGCCGTGATCACGGAGCCGCTTCTGCCAACCTTCGACAAGCCTCCAGGACGTTCCCGAGATGCGCTCGGCGAGCCGGAGCCCCTCGAGATGCTCGAGGCGTGCGATGAGCAGGGACTCGTCGATACGTCCGCTCCGTGCCCGCCCGCGGACCTCCACAAGGTGATCGGGGCCGCGGCGCTCGAGCTCCCTGTCCAGCGTCGTAAACCGCTGCTGGGTGACCTCGCGCTCCTGCGCCCGCTGCACATCCCTTTCCGGCCGCGGCCCGAGTTCCTCGGTCGCGAGCTCCTGGGCGCGCCAGCGCATGCCGGCCGAGATGTAGCCCCGGTCAATCCGTAGCTCCCGCCCATCGCGGTCGATGCCGCGGACGACAATATGCGCGTGGGGGTGGCTCGTATCGAAATGGTTCACCGCCGCCCATTCCACTTTGCGCCCGAGGTCCCGCTCGAGCGTCGCCATCAGGCGCCGCACGTAGACGGTGAGGTCGAGCTCCGAACCGTCTTCCGGCGAGACTATAAACCGAAACTGGTGCTTCTCGCCGGGACGCGGCTGCTCGAAGACGCTCGCCCGTACCGCCCCTCGGGCGTCGTAAAGCGTACCCTTCGAGCCGTCCTTTTCGACCCCATCGCGTTCGATGTAGCGCACGTGCAAGGCGGCGGCCTTGGCGGCGGTCGGCCCCATGCGCAGCAGGTGCGCCTTGATGATGACGCGACGCGCCCGGGCCTGAAGCGGGTGAACCCGCGCCGCGCTGCGCCGGGTCCCTCCCCGGATGCGCGCTAAGACCGCATTGCGGAACGAGCGCGCTCCGTCCGGCGACCGCCGCGAGCCGCGTGCACCCATCCGTGGCCTAAAAATGGGGAGCTCGTCGTCGCGCGCGATTTCTGTCACCGGATTTCCGTTGTCCTATCCACTTGTTGCCTTGAAGAAGGCACAATCGTCGATTTTTCGGCACCAAAAATGTACTGCCGAATTCATAACTTAGATAACAACAGACACACCTTCTATATCTTGCCCTCCGTATTCACTCCGGGTTTGTGAAATCACGTTGACCACCGGGTTGTGCAATGTCAACTGTCTTTCAGCCGTTGGCGATACGTCGTCGACCGCGAACCGGGAGCTGAGAAGACATGCAGCCGAGGAAAGATTCGCGTGGCCGATATCGAGCGCCTCCGGCGCACGCTCGAGAATGTGCCGGAGAATCGCGTCGAGGAACTCACGACCGTGCAGGCAGTCCAGATGCTGACTTCGGAGATTCACGCGATGCAGGCCAAGGGATACGGCCTGCGCGCTATGAGCTGCACAATGAGAGCAGCGTCGTCGTAACCGCAGCGACCCTCAAGAACTACTTGAGTCAGGCGAAGATGGCGGGGCGGAAGAGGAGCGGCACCGAGACCAAGACGCCCCGGGGAGCCGATTCCGCAGCCGAGGGTACGGCACCGGTAACGGAATCGAAGGCCGGCGGTGAAGGGAGCGCCACATCGACCGATAGGCAAGAAGGAGCGCGCTTGGTCGCGAAAGCGCCGCCTGGGGTGAGGACGCCCACGCCTCCAGCGGCGACGACGACGTCAATCGCGAAGGGGATAGCCCGTCCCTACGACGGGGGCGCTCGGCGGTCTGCATTCGTGCCGAAGGAGGACACGAGAGACATCTGAAGGTCCAGCGCTCGGTACGCCACGAGATGACAGCAGAGTAACGAAGGAGGTACTGGCAATGCGCGAAAGCATCAGCGTCTCGGTGAGCGAGAAAGCCAACGTATCGGATGCCGCCGGCAATAGTTCGGGGCGCATCTACTGGGTTGGGGGCAGCAAGGGCGGCGTCGGCAAGTCGATGATGACGCTGGCGACGGTGGACCACCTGCTCGAGCAACGAGCGAACGTGCTCCTCGTGGAATGCGACACCTCGAACCCCGGACGTATGGAAGGCATACAAGGGGGAGGTCGAGACGGAGCTCATCGACCTCGACGAGGCGGACGGCTGAATACACCTCGTCAACACGTGCGACCGTCGCCGCGATAGCGTCGTGGTCATCAACACGCGGCGCGCAATAACCTCGCCGTCAAGCAATACGGAAGCACGCTCGATAGCAGCCTGGAGGAGCTCCGGACCCAGCTCGTTGCGCTCTGGGTGATCAATCGGCAGCGCGATAGTCTCGAACTATTGCGAGAGTTCATCGACGCCGTCCGGAAGGCGACCGTAGCAGGGTCTTGTCGTGAGCGTCGAGCAGACCTTCGCGAACGTGGTCGGTCGACATGCGGCGGAAGAAGAGTGACAGCGGCACTATCGGCTGCGCGATGCGCTGGGCCTACGCGACAACGACGCTTTCTCGAGCATCGTGATGGCGCTCGAGTACTACGACTCCTTCTTCCGGAAATGCCCCGCACAGCTCGCAGAGTACACCGGCCGCCGCATCGAGGATGCACGGGCGGCGTTCGCGGCGGCGGCCGAGCGCGAGGCCGCCCACGCGCAGCTGACGCCCTCGGGGAAGGTCGCGGAGACGCGCGTTGCGATCGCACGCCCCTTGGCCGAAAGGCCCGTGGGGATTCACCGGGTGACGATGCTCTTGGCCGCGGTAGTGGCGTTTGCAGCGCTGTGCATCAGCGCGGGATACAGCTTGGCTGCGCCCATGAAGCCCTTCTGGGTAGCGAACCGGGCGACCGTCGCGCCGGTGCTCGCCGGCCACGTGTTGCTCAAGCCGCGTGATGTCGATGATCCTCGCGATGGCCAACTCCTGCGCTATGGGAAGTCGCTCGGCAAGGCTTGTACGGCTTTGCTGCTGCCCGGCGCGTTCATCGCCTTGTGCAGCGGAGATGAGGCACGAACCCTTAACGGTGCGGCCCCGCCGATTCGCGCGGCCGCAGGTGGCTGTTGAATCCTTGAGCTACACCAGCCTGCCGCGGCGCCGGAGAGCGGCGGGCCTCTCAGGGTGCGCTGCAGCCACATGTGCCCGCATCAATGTCGGCGCATGCACAGCCCGTCCCGCACGCAATGGCGCCGCAAGGAACGGCCTGCCCCGACTCCCGGCAGTCGATCGCCCCACCGTCGGCTTGCGAACATACCGTGCAACCTGCGAGCCCCGCGTCGGGGATCACGCATCCCAGGCCGATGTCGCAGGGCGCGGTGGCGGCGTCGCCCATCACGCAGCTCCCAGGCGGCGCGCCCGCCTCGGGATCGGGCGCCGCCGGCAGCGCGCTCTTCGCGATGCTGAACACGCCGTCGAGGTTGGCCCAGTAAAGGCACGCATCGTCCACGCCGAACCCGTAACCCGTCTCGAGCATGACTGGCAGTCCTCCCCCGGCGCTGATCTTGCCGATCGCGCCTGGACTCGCGTCGCCCCCAGCGCTGAAGAAAAAGTCGGACCCGTCGAAGAGGATGTCAACCGGCGCGAAACCGCGAGAAGTGAGCACGGTGGCCGGCTGACCGCCCGCGCGCAACCGTACGAGCGCTCCGAAGACGCAGCCTTCGTCCAGCGGACCGCATATGAATACTGGCGGGCCGCCATCCGGGGGCTCAAATGAGTCGGCGCCCGACGGCGAAGCCTGCCCCCCGGTCACCCAACAGACGTCGTCGCCGCAGGCCATCGGGTGGCTAGCGTTCGTTTGTCCGTCCGCGAGCAGCGTCGCTGTGCCACCGGCCGCCGGCACTGCGTAGATATTGCCGGTGTCGCCTCGGGCGATGATCACGTTGTGCCCAGCCACGGCCAAGTCGCCCTGCTGGGCGGCTATCTTTTGAACCACGCCGCCCGCGAGAGGCATGCGTTCAGTCCCCTCATCGTCGACGTAATACAGGTTCTCTCCGTCCGCCACGAACCAAACATTGGGCGCGACGGACGCGGCGAATCGGGCGATGGTCTGTGGCGTAGCGCCGCCGGGCGATACGCGGAGAAGGGTGCGGAGCAGACCTCCGTCGGTCGAGTCGCTGGTCACGTCATAGAAGAGCGCGCCGGGTGTGGCGACCATGCGCAAGGACATAGAGGGCGCTGCCACTGTCGCGACTAGCGACGGCGCGCCGCCCGCTGATGAAACGCGCATGATCGTCGCGTTCTGATCGATGTAAAGAACGTAATAGAGGTCGCCCCCACTGACGGCGACGTCCACTGCGACCGACACACCGGAGAAGTTCGGCACCCCGCGACCGGGGCCGAGAAAGTCGGCAGGATCTACGAGTTTCGTCTGCGTCGCCGCGCACCGCGGCGCAGAGGAAGCGTCAACCGTCTGGGACGCCGCGTCGCTTGACGCTTCTCGGGCAGTGACGCCGCCGCACTCTGCGACGACGCCGATTAGAACCCCGAGGACCAGCGACGATTGCGCGCCAACCGCCCCTCGAGCCGCGCCAGGAAGCGGGCCGCTCAGGCGCCCAAGCGCTCTCCGATGCTTCCTTTTCGGCATGATTGCGACATCCCCTTCCTTAAGCTTGCCGGTCGGGCGCGTAAGCGTGCAGTACCCGTGCCTGTCTTAGATATGAGGGCTCCCATTCCCAAGGGCGACCGACGGTGTGCCACCGTGTGCCATAGCAAGATAATCGGATCACGCTAAAGGAGCTGACGAAGCGGACGTTGACTCGGCCGGTTGGGCTGACCCACCGCACGAATCGAGTGCCAAGGCCGGGCTCGTCAGCTCGATCGCGCAGAACCCTCCTCGCCCTGGGCCGCGGCGCGCATCGTCGCAAGGAAGACGCCGCGCTCTCAGCGCGCTGTTTCCCGGCGCTTGGGCGGCGTTGCGGGCGCGTCGGGCGGCGCGCCGCGCACGACGATCTCGGCGGGCTCCCCGAGGCACGAGCTGCACGGAGCTCTGGCAGGGACTCCTTCCACCACGCTGTCGTAGAGGGACAGCCAAAACGCATCGAGCGGCCGCTGCGCCAGCCACGGCGCCGCGAGGTCGACGCCGAGCGCACACACGACGATTGCATGCCGCCGTGCGACCTCGTGTAGGCGTTCGAGCACTCGGCCGAGCACCGCACCCGTGAACGGCACGTACAAGAAGAACACGGTTCCATCGTCAAGCGCCGCGTCGCGCACGTCCGCGTGATCGAAGCGGACGTCGATGCCGATTCGCTTCGCTGTTGTGCGTGCGCGTTCGACGAGGGAGGCTTGGAGTTCCACCCCTCGCACCGTCGCCCCGGTGAGCATTCGCGCTAGAAGAACGACCTTACCGAGCCCCGACCCGAGATCGACGAGCACGTCGGCCGGTACGACCGGGACCGCATGGAGCATGTGGACGATCGGCGCGACGCCGGAGGCGTGGTAGCCGACGAGATTGTCGCCCGGCGGCTTTGACGGAGCCTCGCCAAGGCCGAGGTGGCGCTCGATCCAGGCGTCTCGTTCGACCACGCGGTACGCGTGCGATCGTTTCTAGGAGATCGCGCGCAGCCAGTCGATCGCTCACGGCGGACGTACGAGATCTTGGCGCACTTTTCCAAGGATTGGTACGACTTCGAAGTTAGCTCTGGTGGGGCTTGTTTTCTCGATCATGAGAGAATCCGGATGCGAGCCCGGCGTTAGGTCCCGCGCCGCAAGGCATTGGGGTGCCGCCCTTGAGCCCGAACGTCCCCACGCGGGCGGCGGGGAACGCCGATGGTGACGCCGCCGCGCTCGGTGGTGAGAACTTGGATGTTTCGCCGTTACGTCCGTTTGTCGTCCCCGGGGGTTTGGCCTGAACCTGGTCCTGGCCCAGGTTCTCGTCCATCTCGGCCTGCAACGCATTGTCGACGGGCGAGTGACCCTTCAGCCGTCAACTCCGCTGTGTCCGATGCTCCCAGCGGGGATAGTATCAGCCTCGTGAGCGGAACCACGACCAGCGAGCTCCTTGGCCCGTTGAATGCCGTCGAGCAGAAATTCGCACCACCGCGACTCTGGACATCGGGGGACGTGGCGCTGCTCCAGCGACATCCTCGCGTCGCGGTGGTCGGCACGCGTCACCCATCGCCGGATGGCGCACGCCGAACGCGCAAGCTGGTCAAAGCTCTCGTCGAGCAGCGCGTCGTCGTCGTCAGCGGCCTCGCCCAGGGCGTGGACACGCTGGCGCACTCGCAAACCATCGAGCTGGGCGGGCGGACGATTGCGGTCCTCGGTACGCCGCTGGACGAGGTGTTTCCGCAGCAAAACGAGGCGCTGCAGCGTTTCATGGCGCGCGAGCACCTGGTGGTCTCCGAATTCGCTCCCGGCGTCGTCGTCAGCCGCGGAAACTTTCCGCGACGCAACCGGACCATGGCGCTTATCGCCGACGCCTCCGTCATCATCGAGGCCCGCGACGCCAGCGGAACGTTGTCGCAGGGCTGGGAGGCGCTGCGGCTCGGGCGCCCGCTGTTCTTACTGAAGTCGTTGCTCGAAGGGGATCTGAAATGGCCCCGCGAGATGCTCGACTACGGAGCCAGCGTCCTGACGCGCGTCGACGACTTGATGAAGGTGCTGCCCGGCGACGACATTCGTGACGTCGTTTCGTTCTGAGGTCGAGTTTGCGTCGCTGGTGACCTATTGCCCGAGGGGCGAAGGCGCCGAGATCCGCAAGTCGCAAACGCTCATGCGGCAGCTGAAGGACAACCGCATGCTGCGCGCCGAATCCGCGGCCGCCTTCGTCAGCCGCAGGCTACGCGAGATCTCGCCTCCGCCCGTCCTTCCCTTCCTGGCGCCCGATGTCGCGCTCGTGCCCGTTCCACGGAGCAGCCTGCAGAAGCTCGGTGCCTTGTGGCCGGCCTTCGAGATCGCCCAGTCACTGCACGCGCAGGGGTTCGGATCACGAGTCCTGCCCTGCTTGCGTCGACACACCGCCATGAGCAAGGCAGCGACTGCGTCACCGAAGGACCGGCCGCGTGCACGGGCGCACTTCGACAGTTTGGAGGTTGTCGTACCGATGGACCTGCCGACCTGCGTCACGCTGATCGACGACGTCATCACGCGCGGCGCTCAGATGCTGGGAGCGGCGTGGCGCATCTGGGCCGCGCGACCGGACGTTGTCGTGCGTTGCTTTGCCGTAATCCGGACCATCAGTAAGCCGGAGGAGTTCTCGACCGTCGCCGCTCCATGTGTCGGGAAGGTGACCCTCGGACGAGACGAGGAATGCCACCGAGCTCCCTGAGCCGCCGGGTTGCGGCCGGCATTTCCGCGTGATCCGCGGGCACGGTTTACTCGTCCCAAACTGGCTCAACGACTTTTTTGGACTCTAAGGGCTGCTTTTTTCCCGTAGATCGCCCGCATCGCGAAATTGACGCGGTAGGGGTCAGGGGTTCGACCCCAATCTTGCCTACACGTTTCAACAGCGGAAGCGACGGGGAGGACTGCACGCAGCAACGCGCCCGGCCCCGAAGCGTTTCTGCGCGCTACGATTCACCCGTGCCCTCCCCTTGGACCCTCGCGCGCGCGTCTCCGGGGGACTACGCCGCCTTCGCACGCTTGTTTCCCGAGCTTGCAGTGCCCGAGGGAACGCCGTCCGCAACCAATTTCGCCACGACGATTGTCCCAGACGCCATCGTGCTGCGGCACGGGGACGCGGTGGTTGGGTACGCGTGCGCGCGGCCGCGCGGTGACCGGCTGCACGTCGTCCACGTGATTGCGGATCCGGAATACCGTCGTCGCGGGGTGGGACGCGCGCTCATGGCCGCCGTCGCTGAACGAGCGCGGGCTGCCGGTTTCCAGCGCTGGTGGCTCAACGTGAAACCGGAGAACCTCGCCGCCCGAGCCCTCTACGAGCGATGGGGCATGAAGGTCGTGCTCGCGTCGGTCTCGATGCGCATAGGGTGGTCCGATGTCGAGCGGATCCCGTCGACGCCGGGGGTTTTCGCCCGCACGCTTGCGCCAGCTGACGATGAAAGGTTCGAGGACTCTTTCGCTTTGTGCCGGGGCGAAGTCTCCTCGTTTCGCGCGACCGAGGGGCGCATCCTCGTGGGTGCGGAGGACGCTGGGGGCCCCGCGGGCGTCGCCGCATTCGACCCGAATCTTCCGGGGGCATCGCCGTTTCGAGTCCGGAGCCCTGAGCACGCCCGCGGGCTGCTCGAGGGAATCCGTTCTCACGCGGCGCCGGGCCAGGACCACGTTCGCGTGTTTGTCGAGGGCGACCCGGCGCTCGAGGCGGCTCTCGCTAGAGCTGGTGCCGCGCCGGCCATGCGCGCGCTTCGCATGGAAGGCCAGATTCCCGACGGCGCATCTTGCCTGTAGACACTCGATTCTATCGAGAGCTCTGCGCTCGGGACTCGCACCCCGCAGGGGCGTTACTCCGGCCCGCGATCGGTCTGCCTGCTGCCGCGACACCGCACGCACAAGTTCCGCCCATCAGTCATCACGGCCCTTCGGCTTGCCCCTCTGCCGTCGGTGAACGCAACGACGTTCGTGAGATTCGCCAATCGACGGGCTTCCAGTTCCCTAGCGAGTTGCGCGACCACGTCGAATCGGCCGGCCTCCGAGGCTCGGTCGAGAGCGCGGGCGAGCGCCGCCTCGACCTGGTCTTCGCCGGTTTCCCGAGCGTCGGGATTGCCCCACGACTGCCCCACGCCCGGGCCAGCACCCCAGATTTCGGGCCCACTCGGATCGCCGCCGGGGCTTGTTTCCTCGATCCCTGGAGAATCCTCGAACGCCAGCCAGGCTTTAGGTTCCGCCGCCGCAAGGCGTAAGGGTTCAACTCCCTTCCCGTGCACTTTCTCATAGCTGCCGCGAGCGGCGGAACTGGTTCGGGCGCAGTTTTCGAATTTGCTGCCGCGAGCGTGGCAGCAACCTCGGGGATGGCGCGGCCGCATCGATTGGCGCCTCGCCGAGCTCACGCCACCGACGCACGTTTTAGGGGACCCCCAGCTCGATGGCGCGCAGCACAGCGCGCGTCCGGTCACCAGGACGTCGAGCTCCCGTTTGGTGAGCGCGGCCGGGATGAGCGAGGCGGGAACGCTGGTTGCGAGGCGGGCGCAAACCACGCGCTCGTGGAATCGATTCTCGCGGCCGCACGGTCACCTCGGCTGCTTTAGCCCCTTGACGCTCGATTGCCGGTGGTTATCGATTCGTTGAGTTCACGGTGCTCTGACCCCGCTCCCGGCGCGGTGGTTTGCCGCTTGGTGTTCGGGTCGGATCGCTGTCCTCAAAGGGGCGGCGCGCGCCGGGGACACCAACCAGAAACCGCGGGCTCCCCGAGTCGTCCTATAGACGCGGGACAGCCGAGAAGGGAGGAATCCATGCCGTCGGACAAGGAGCTGTGGCTCATCGAAGAGCCGATAATCGACGAACCCTCGGACCTACTCGCGATGCCCGAGATCAAGCAGCATGCGGTGCGTGATCCTCAGGACGACGAGCTTGGACTGCGGCTGCTCCTCGAACGCCCGGAAGCGCTCTCGCGCTCGCTCTGGCGTGACGACCCCGAGCACCCGCGGCGCACGTCCCCCAAGAACACGAAGCGGCGGGTCGAGGTACTCCGGGCGGCATAGGGAGCTGGCGTCATGAGCGTGTTCGCACCTCAAGAACCGGGTTCCAGTCTCTGCTCCGCTTCGGGCGTCGCGAACGCTCCGTGGTTTGCTGCTCCGGTGAATTCCGAGGAGGACCAATCAAGGTCGCCTTCCGCGTCCCCGGGAAGAACCCTGGCCAGGTCCAGGTTCAAAGGAAGTTCCGTGTGGGGCGACCAGCAACGCGATGGCCAGCGGCCGATGCGCTTGTGCGCGCTGCGCAGTCCCATCGTTGCCAGTGCGGTCGAAAAAACTGGCGCTCGCAAGATCTCCTGCGCGTTCGCCTCCCGAAGAGGCGACCGGCCACGGCCAGCAGGAGACCTCATCGTCTCCGACGTAGCCCACTTGACCTATTGTGAGGCAGAACTTAATCGCTTTTTCAGAACAGAAACCAACCGAGGAGGTGTTCTATGTTGACCAGATGGGATGCCGTCTCGACGCTGGACCGCATGTTCGATGATGTCATGGGGTCCATGCTCGGTACGGCGACGAGTCCGCGCACGTTCGACCCCAGCATCGACGTGCGCGCCAGCGACAATGAGGTCGTCTTCGTTTGCGATGTCCCCGGCGTAAAGCAGGAGGATCTCGAAGTCACTGTGGAGAACCACGTCCTGACCATCAAGGGGACGCGCAAGTTCGAGAGCAAGGACGACGAGCAGGTCATGCTCGGTCGCGCCTACGGCTCCTTCGCCCGCGCGTACACCTTGCCGGAGTACGCGGACGACGCGAACCTCGCGGCGAACCTGGCCGACGGCGTTCTCACCATCCGCATCCCGAAGCACGCGAAGGCCAAGCCGAGAAAGATCCAGATCGGAAGCGGCCACGACTCCAAGCAGCTCAAGGAGTAACGGAGTGAACAGGAAGGAGGTGCAAGCGCCCGCCAGTGATCGGGCCGCAAGAGTCCGGCAATCGCACGACTGCATCCGCCAGCGTTCGTTGCATCGCGCTTGGTGGAACTCCGCGCGCATCGCCTTGCGCCGCGGGCACTCTGGGGAGCCCCCTCATCAGCCAAACGGCCCTCGCGCCATCGGCACGCCTGTCTGAGCCCTGGCTCCTCTCGTTGTTGCATAACGACCACACAACTTGAACCCGAGCGCAGATCGCGCACAGAGGGGCGGCACCCACGGCGGTGTCGCCCCCTTTTCCATTTGCCTCTCGGGATCGCGATCGCGACGCAGCGCAGCGGGCCTTGCGAGGTCGATCGCGCGTGATTAATGGTCGGGACATGATTCTGGAGACCACTGGGAGGGGTCCCCTGGGAGTCGCGGCTCGGGGTGCGATCGGGGGGACGGGCGAGGACGTGTGGTCGGCGCGCGTCGATGACGCCGACCTATTCACGACGGCGATCGACTGTCGCGCGATCGTCGGTGCCGCAGGACGCTTCAGGGCGCGACAATCGACGGGCTGTCCGAGCAAGTGGATCTCACCGAGGCGGTTCGACGAGCTGCCCCTGTGGCTTGGCACGCCCAGACCACGCGCGGTCACCCTCTACGAAAAGACTTTTTCCACGGCCGCCTGAGCACTGCCCCACGTTGTCGCTTCTTCACGGGAGAAGAGGTTCCAGCATGGCATCACGAAACTACTACGTTGTCCTTGGCGTCGCCTCGAACGAGACGGAGCAGGGAGTGCGAGCGGCTTTCCGCGATCTCGTAAAGCGATACCACCCCGACCGGATCGGCCCCGGGGGAGCCGCGCCCTTTCGGGAGGTCGCAGAGGCGTACGAAGTTCTCGGCGATCCCGAGCGTCGCCAGGCGTACGACGACTCGCTCCGGCCGGCCCCCGTAGCCCGTAACGCGGTGACGCTCGTACGGAATGTCTCGATGCGACGAGACCTCGCCGATGCGCGCCCGTCTGAGGACTCGATGTTCAGCAGGTTCGAGAGAAACTTCACAGGCGTTGGCGTCCCGAAGTCCGAGGGCGTCGAAGAGCTGAACGTGGAGGTGGCGATCTCGGAGGAGGAGGCGACTAGAACGCATCCGACAACCCTGTCAGGGTGCAAGTGATCGAGATTGCTCCATCTTTCGGGAGCCTATTTCCATCGAGCGAAGAAGGTGTTTGTACCTTGGTCGATGGATCTCACGGACGAGCAGTGGGAAGCGATTCGACCGAGCATCCCCGAGCCGGAGCGACAAGGTACGACGGGGCGCGGAGGGCGACCGTGGCGAGATCCTCGCGACGTCCTGAACGGGATCCTCTGGATCCTTCGCACGGGAGCGCCGTGGGCCGACCTGCCGCGACGGTACCCTCCGCCGCAGACCTGTCACGACCGCTTCCAGAAGTGGGAACGCGAGGGCGTGCTGGACAGGGTCCTGACCGCGCTGGCCGAGGATCTTCGGCAGCGCGGCAAGCTGGACCTGACGGAAGCATTCATCGACGGCACCCACGCCGGCGCAAAAAGGGGGGCCTTGATGTTGGGATCACTCGCCGCGGCAAAGCGACCAAGATCATGGCAGTGGCAGACCGCCATGGCCTTCCTATCGCCGTCGGGATTGCGAGTGGTGAGCGCCATGAAACGAAGCTCGTCCTCGACACCCTCGACGCGCGGTTCGTGAAGGAGTTGCCTGAAAAGCTGATCGGCGATCGCGCCTACGACAGCGACGGCCTCGATGCGCAGCTCGCGGCACGCGGCGTCGAGATGATCGCGCCCCACAACCCGAGGCGGAAGACTAAGACCCAGGACGGCCGGCAACTCCGGCGCTACCGCCGCCGTTGGCACATCGAGCGGCTCTTCGCTTGGATGATGCGGTTCCGTCGCCTGGTCACCCGCTACGAGCGCCGCGCACGCATGTTCCTGGCGTTCGCCAAGCTCGGATGCATCGCAATCCTCCTACGCCAGCCCGCTTTTCGCGGCATCCGCCGCCTCGGCGACCGCTTTCCATTCAACAGGTTGTCGGATGCGTTCTAGGGGAGCGCGCGTTCGGCTCGGGGTTCCAGTCTTCGCGCCGTGCCTTGTTTGTCGGGGGCGAGGCTGCAACATATGCGGGTGGACAGGAATGAGCGAGGGTGAACGGCCCGTAACGATTGACGTGCCTCCTATGTCCGGTCGAGGAACGACCTTCGTGATGCCGCTCGCGGGGCTCGGCATTCACAACTTCTACCTTCGGGTTCGCGTGCGCGTGGACAAAGCAACCGAGCCGCAGCGCCCCTGAGAGAGTGGTCAGGCGGAGCTTCTGCGACGACGCGTTAGGGCCTCGCGAAACGAGTCGCGTCGAGGAAGTCACGACCGCGCAGTTGAACGGCGTATTGTCTAGCTCTTGGCAATGCCATTCCCTTTCCAGCGCACGGTCCTCCGACGATTCTGGTCCCATCCGTCGGCGAAGGGCTTGGCGAACTGCTCAACTTTCAGGAACGACATGCCGCGTGAGTCCGCGATCGCTTTTTGGGACCACACGCCATGAACAGAACCGTCTGGCGCACGCTCTTGTACTCGTGGAGCGCGCTTGCCGTCGCGTTAGCTCCAGGCGACTGGGGCCTCTACCCGGTCGTCTCCGACCTGTGTGGCAAAACAGACTCTTGGGCTATTTTGGCGCTTTCCATTTTCGCCTCTTCAGCAAATCTGTGGGCGAGCCAGTCGGGCTCGGGTAGCTCGCCGAGCGCGTGGTACAGGGCGATTTCGGCGTGCTCGTAGCTGCGAAAGCCGTAGGCCTTTCGTGTCGTGATTCGCGCCTTGTTGTTGAATCCCTCGGTGGCGCCGTGGGCGAAGAGGCCACGAGCGGCAAACCAGGCGAGCAGTTCACGCCGATGGGTGCGCAGCGTGCGAGCGAACTTCTTGAAGGGCTCCATGCGCGAGCGCATCGCCGTGGTCGTCCATCGCGCCAGGAACTTCTGCGCCCAAAGGCTGGAGGAGTAGTCCCAGAAGTGCTGAAACTGTTCCTTGAGCAGGCACGCACGCACCGAGCGGAGATTGATCCGCAGCAGCTCGCGCAGACGGCCCCGCTCGTCGGTGGACATGTTCTCTCGACGCTTGAGCAGCAGCCACCGCGTCTTGGTGAGCATCGCGGGGCGACCGGCGGCTCGCAGGCTGCGCACCTCCTCTCGTCGCACCTTGTCGACGGCCTCGTTGAGGAGTTTGGTGACGTGGAAGCGGTCGAGGACGTGGATAGCCGTCGAGCATCGCTTGCGTATGACGTTTCGGAACGCCTGCCACATGTCGCTGGCGACGAACACGATCGCCTTGGAACGCCCTTCGCCCAGCATGTCGAAGAAGGCGTTGAAGGACCCGACCGTGCGGTCACGCGCCACGTGCAGCAGACGCTTGCATCTGTGGTCGATCTGGTAGACGAGCGTGAGGTACTTGTGCCGCTTTTTCCAGGCGAATTCGTCTACGCCGATGGACACGACTCCGTCGAGGTTTCGGTGCGCCAGCCCCCAGCGAACGGCGTGCTCGACGCACCGGAAGACGGTGTCCCAGGTCGAGTGGAAGCGCTTGGCCACCTCGCGCCACGACAGTACCTTCGCCCAGCTCGCGAGAAACCAGACGAGCGCGTGGGTCGTCTGCATCTTGCCTGCCGCCCACGGCACCGCCTCCACGGTGACGCCGCAGCGCCGGCAATCGACCCGGCGCATCGCGTAGACCAGGAACACGGGCAGTCCCCAGAGGGGCACGAAACCGAACAAGCGCGAGTCGAGCACGTCGTAGCCCGGTCGCTTCCGCAAGCAGGTGGAGCAGACGCCGCGCGAACCTCGTCGTGGGCGAACGTGGACCCAGAGCGAGGGGCATGTACGCGTGCCCTTCCAGCGTACCGTCTCGTAAACGAAGCCGGGCAGCGGGTGCAGCCGTCGCAGGATAAACTCCATGTGCATCGTGTGAGTCGCCTTGGCCTGAACAACCTGGCTTCTTGCACGATGCACCCTCTACTCGCTACACCCCGACCTCCCTCGGCCGCGTCTCACGCCGGCGCGCACGATACCCGCGGCGTGCGTCACTCGCGCGTTTCGTACGCCCACAGATTCCGCGGAAGAGCCCCATTTTCTTTCTCTTGAGCATCCCCGCCATATGGGCGCCCGCGCTGTTATGCCGCAACCGCATGTCGCTTGTGTTCGCCGCGCAGCAGACCGAGTACCTCGCGGCCATCGGACTCGTGCTCTTCGCGGTTGCGTGTGCTCCGCATGTGCCGGCCGAACGGGCGACCCCGCTCGGCGATTGGTCGCCGCCGCCTCTCGTCGTCAGCGATGCGAGCGATGCGAGCAATGGGAGCGATGGGAGCGACGCGCAAGATGGGACTGATGCAGGCGCTACCGGGGACGCTGGCGAGCCTGCGCCGCTCAGCGGATTTCCCGAGCAGCTCGAGCTGCTCGATGGCAAAGACAAGGTCGGCTTCGTCTCCGTGCCCCTCGGCGCGCGCGAGCCGCGGCCGATCATGATCGCGCTCCACGGCGGAAGCGAGAGGCCCGAGCGCGCTTGTGCCGCGTGGCGCGGCATCACGGAGGCCTATCCGTTCGTCATCTGCCCGCGCGGCTGGGGCGGGAACGAATCGCGGCTCGGGTGGACGAACGCTTCCGACACGAATCAGCGCATCGCTCGCGCCGTCGATGCGACGAAAAAAGCCTTCGGCTCGTGGATCGATGACACGCGATCCTTGGTGCTCGCGGGCTTCTCGATGGGTGGCAGCCAGGTCGCGCTCGTCGCGCGGCGCGATCCGAAGACCTACCGCCGGATCGTGGTCGGCGACTCGGCCCACGATCCACGATCCGCCCTCGGGTTCGCGCGCGACTGGGTCACGGGCGGCGGCGAGCGTGCGCTTTTCCTCTGCACGACGAGCGGCTGCGAGCCCTCGATGCGCGCTGCCGCTCGAAAGGTGGTGCGGGAAGGAGCGTACGCGCGGCTCAACATCGCGCCGACGCAGGTGCATGGCCTCTCGGCGCGCGCTGTGCAGTCGATGCGACGCGACTGGGCATGGCTGGTCGAGGGCGCAGAGGGGTGGGAGAGGTACGCGCCACCGACCGAGGTGCTTCCCGGCAAGACGGAGGAGCCCGGCCCGTAGGCAGCCACGACCCTAGATTTCCCGGGCTTGCGCCCGCTTGCCCTCCTCCTCGCCGTCGCTCCTCTCTTCTGCCTCCTCGTCCTCGCGTGGGCGGCGCCAACTTCTTTTGCGGGCCTGAGGATCGCGGCGCCCGCCTTTCGGGCGGCTTCGAGGGCGGAATCGACTTCGCCTCTGGTGCCCACGTTGCGCGAGAGCAACGCCCCCGAAGAGGCGCAGAGTCCAAGCAGGGCGGCAGAGGGGTGGCGAGTCCGGGTGGGCGCCCGCGCTCACGCTCTGTCCAGCACCTTGGTCATGAAGGTCCTCGGCGGCACTTCGAAGCCGGCACGCCGATAGAGCCGCACGGCGCTCGCGTTGTCGGGGCGAACCATCAAGTGGACGGCGCGCACGTCGTGGCGCCGCGCCAGGTCGAAGACGAGCGGCATGACCCGCGTGCCCAGGCCCCGCCCGCGCGCGTCGGGCTGCAGGTAAAGCTCAGTGAGGATGGCGTCGCGTCCCTGCCACTCAAGGTCGTAGCCCCAGGTCAGCACGCAGTAGCCGCGCCGGGCTTCGCCTTCGAGTAGCCAAGCGGCGGCGCCGAGATCGGGCGAGGTGAGCAGGCGGGCGACGGCGGGGCGCGCCGTATCCGCGGTCCAGGGGATGGCCTCGAGGGCGTTGAACGCGGCCATCTCGCCGAGCAGGGGCTCGAGGTCGGACGGGCGGCAGGGGACAACACGAACCTGCGTCATCGAGTTTGGTACGGGCGCCCGAGCGGCACGTTACGCCGCCCGCGCGGGTGGGAACACGTGAATCGGTGCGCTCGGCGAGCTCACTCCCCTCCCAGCACCTCGTCGACCAGCGCGCGCGCCTCTTCGAATCGACGCCGTTGCTCGTCCGAACGGGTGGGCTTGACCGGGACCGGCAAAACGCGCAGCTCCCTCTCGATCCTGCGCTTATGAAGCCAACGACCCACGAGCCCACGCGCCGGCTCGATGTCGAACATACCGGCCTCCAGAATCGCGGGACTTTCGCGAAGCGCCTCGACGAGGATCGGGTTCGATGCGACCCACGCGTGCGCGAGGTCGAAGGCCTCCCGCTGCGTCGTGTGCAAGGGCGCGCGCGCGTCGGATTCCTTGACGTCGTGCACGGCGACGAAGAGCCCGAGCGCGACCGCCGCCTCCTCGACCGAGAGAGCCGTCGCGGACGCCGTGCGGAGGCCACCGCACGACTTGGCCCATACCGCTGCCCCGTTGGCCAGAAGGACGCCGAACCCGCATGCTATGGCCGCGACCTCGGCCGTCTCCGTGGCGACATCGACGTCAATGTCCTCTCCGGCCTCGCTGAGGACCATCGCGCCGACACTCCGCGCGAGGGACGTGGCCAAAAGCTCGGGGTGCCTGACGTCGGCGGCCGTGACGAAGACGCGATAGCCATCCTCGAGCTCCTCGACGCCCCGGGCCGGCGGCCCGAGCCCCGGGCCGGAACCGCAGGCAATCGAGCCACACCCGGCTGGCGAGGCGCCGTCATCCGTGGCGAGAAACGCAAGCTCGACGGGTAGGTCATCCGCGATCGGGGCGTAGGTCATGATGCGGCGGAGAAGGCGCGCGACGCCGGACCCGTCGCCGCGAAACTCGTCCGGAAAGAACGCGGCGGTCGGAAGCACGAGCGCGGGAGCGCCGATCGCCTCGCCGTGCCCGGCACGAAGCCGCGCGTACGTGCGGACAATCCAACGGAGGGCGTCGTCAGAAGGAAGGTCCATGGCCTCTGGCTCAGTGTACCGCGTGTCGGAGGGGATCGTATGCCTCACCAGCCCGAAGCATCGGTCATGGCTCGCGCGCAGGGCGCTCGGAGCGCTGGCCCCGTCGATTGGGGTCATCACCCGTTGGAACCGGCGCAATGCGGCAACCCGGCAGCCGTGAGTGGGAGTGGACGGCGCGGTTCGCGTGACAGTCGGTATCCGAGCTGCATGATGGGCCGGCCATGAACGCAAACCCTTCACGCACGGCAAAAAAGAGGCGCTCACGCGGCTCCGGGGCCGCCTCGTCCGGCCGTCGCTCGACGAGCTCAGCGGGGGGGCGCGGCTCCGGCGCCTCGAACGAGCTTGCCGCAAGCGAAAGGGCCCTCTGGAAGGGGGCGATCGCCTTCGGGCTCGTGCAAATCCCGGTGAGCATCTCGACTGCCGAGGCGGCGCATGAACTCGCGTTTCACCAGCTCGACCGTCGGGACAATGCGCCCATCGGCTATGACCGAATCAACAAGTTTACGGGCAGGAGAGTCGCCTGGAGCGACATCGTCAAAGGCTACGAGATCTCAAAGGGCAAGTACGTCATCCTCTCCGACGAAGATTTCAAGAACGCAAACGTGGCTGCGTCGCAGACGATCAATATCGAGGATTTCGTCGAAACGTCGGAAATCCCACCTGCATATTTCGAGCGCCCATACCACTTGATGCCCGAAGGCAGGGGCCCGAAGGCGTACGCCGTGCTGCGCGACGCAATGGCGCGCAAAAAGCTGGCCGGTATCGGCCTGGTGGTCATTCGCACTCGGCAGCATTTGTGCGCGGTCGTTCCCCGCGAAGACGGGCTCGATCTTGAGCTTCTTCGTTTCGAGCACGAGCTGCGTCCCGCGCCCCGACGGAGGGTGGCTTCGCCGAAGGCGACACCGAAAGAGGTCCAGCTCGCAGAACAGCTCATCGACCAGATGGTGAGTCGCTGGGAACCGCGCAAATACAAGGACACATATCGCGATGAGCTCTTGTCGGCGATTCACGAAAAGGCGCAAGCAGGTGTCCTCGAGCCGCGCAACGTGCCCGTGGCGCTGCCCCCTGCCATCGACCTCGCCGCCCTCTTGCAGAAGAGCATGGAAACGACGCGGAAAGGCGCTGGCCACAGAAAAGAGCGCAAAGCCGCGGCAAAGCGCCGAGCAGCATGACGCGCAGCGGCGCTCGCCTCGCCGAGGCTACGACGAGGAACATGCTTGTATGGGGTGACGACTGGCCTCTTTCCAGGGCGAAACTCCGGGGGTTGCCTCTACGAAGTCCGCGACGCTTCGGACGCGAATGCGACCTTCCATGCCTCCAGCGACAGGTCCACGGCAGGCTCGACGGCGGACGCGGCCACCACTCCGTCCATGAAGCCTAGGAACCGTCCGCCGAAGTTGGGCCGTGCGATCCTCCACGCGGCTCGCACGCCGGGACTTCTCGCTATGAGCCGAGCCCCGGCGACAACGGTTTCGAACGCGTCGTCGTTCAACAGTCCTTCTTGACGTTGATAGTACGAGTCTTCGAAATGGAAGAAGAGCGCGCGGCAGATGTTGATGAACTGGCTTAGCTCCGTTTGAGTGATCTCCTCGGAGCTCCTCGAACCGTGCAGCCAGGCATCCGCCAAGGCGGGGTCGGCGAGCGCCAGATGAAGCTCAACGGTGCGCGAGACGCGGCTGTGCCTGATTGAAACCTGCTGATTGCGCTCTGTCTGCCGGACTTGAAGCGCCAGGTAGATTAGCGAAATCAGTACAGCAAAGCCGCTAACGAAGCTTCCCAAAGAGGCGAGGTCGGAAAGTGACATTGAAATCTCCACTGTCGAGTGATGAGGGGAGACTACCGGGTTCTGGGGGCTCGAGGGTCCCGGCTACGACAGGATCTCGACGTACCCGTTCGTTCCATGCACGCGGATCCTCTGCCCGTCCCGGATCAACCGGGTGGCATGCTCCACCCCGACGACGGCCGGCAGGCCGTACTCCCGCGCGATCACCGAGCCATGGGTCATCAGGCCCCCGACCTCGGTCACTAAGCCCTTGATCGCGACGAAGAGGGGCGTCCAGCTGGGATCCGTGTACGCGGTGACCAGGATGTCGCCTCCCTCGAGATTGGCCTGCCCCATGTCAAGGATGACGCGGGCCCGCCCCTCGACGGTTCCGGCGGAAACCGACAAGCCGACCAGGGCACCGGACGGCACGTCGCCGCGTCGGTACGTGCCCGCGACGGCCTCGCCGTCCGACGTGAGGACCCGTGGCGGCGTGAGTGCTTCATAGGATCGGAACGCGTCCTTGCGCCGGCAGATGAGCTCATGGTCCACTTGGTTCGTGCGCGCGACGTCGCGGAGCTCCTCGAACCTGAGGTAAAAAATGTCTTCCCTCTCGAGCAGGACCTGGGCCTGCACGAGACGCTCGGCTTCTTCTAGCAGCGCCTGTTTGTAAATGAAGTAGCGGCTGACCATTCCGTACTTCGGATATTCGCGATACCCCATGAAAGTGCGGACACGGTCGATCATCCGCTTGGCCTCTTCGGCTTTCCGTTCGCCGTCCGGCAACGTCCGCAATTGATCGAGCACCTCACGTTCCTTTTTTTGGGCCTCTCGCCGCCCTTGCTCGAAGCGCCGCGCGCCAGCGCCCGGCTCGAAGGTTTTGACGTTAACGAGGATCGTGGGCACGATTGTCGTGGGCCGCTCGCTCCAGCGCGGCCTCGTGATGTCGATCTCGCCGGCGCACCGCATGCCGTATTCGTCGAGGTAGGCCATGATGGCGTCTCGCGCTTCCCGCCCGCCCGCGAGCTTGGGCAGCGCGTCCAGGAAGTCGTCGTCCTCGACTTGCTGCAGAAACGCCACGACCTCCGGATGCGGGCGGATTGCGTCCGCGACATCGAGCAGCGCCAGCCCCATCTCCGAGGTGACGTTGTGCGGAACGGACTGGGTGAGTACGTCGGCGGCGTTCTTTTCGCCAAGCCAAGCCTGCAGCTGCTCGTTGAGCCACCATGTGGCCTCCATCGCCGCCATGATCACGTGAAGCCCTCGCGGATCGAACGAGGTCCGCTTCAGCTCTTGAATGTCCGCCAGGATGAAATCGAGCAGCGCCAATCCGGACTTCGTCTCGATGTCGCGCTTCAGGGCCGCGATCGAAGCCTTGCTACGCTCGATGAGATCGGCGACGGTCGCCGCACCGATCTCGATTGGGGTCGCGGGCGCGCCACCGCGTAGTGCCGGGGCGGCCCCTTCGTCCGGGGCGGATTGGATGAAGTCGCCGCGGTCGAGAACGGTCTGCAGCGCGTCCCGAATCAGCGGATCGGATTTGCCGAGCGCCTCGAGGAGGCTCGCGCGGCGCGCGGGCGAAGCCAAGTGTCCGGTGACGTCGACGAACAGCCTGCCGCCCGCCTCGGCCATCGGACGCGCCGCCGTCAGCTGCCACATGGAGAGCCCCAGCGGCCTGAGGGGATCGGTCATCATCTGCTGATGGCCGACCGAGACGTAAACGCGGTTCTCTCGGTCGCCCTCCGCGAGGATGGGGAATAGCGTCGTTATCGGCCGGGTCTGGACGAAGTGGAAGCCATCGTCACCGTCGCCCGTGACGCACCATTCGATGTCCTGAGGGCAACCGAAGTGCGCTTCGATCCGGCGGCCCGACTGCGCGAGCCGGACGACCTGCACGTCGGTCAACGCGGCCTGTTTCTGGCGCCGCCGATCGATCGCATGTTGCCGGGTGCCGCCAGCCGGCGAAGGCTCGGTCGCAAGCTGTTTCGTGGCGATTGCCTTCGCGACGACCTCATCGCCCCGCACCTTGTAGACGTCCGCGTTGACGAGGCCGGATACCAGGGCTTCGCCGAGGCCAAAGCTGGCATCGACGGAGGCGACCTTCCGGTTGCCGGTGACAGGGTCGGCTGTGGCCAGGATGCCCGCGGCTTGCGGAAAGACCATCCGCTGCACGACCACGGCCATGTGGACCTTCCGCAGGTCGAAGCCGTTCCGCAGGCGGTAGGTCATGGCCCGCTCGGAAAAGAGCGAGGCGAAGCACCGGCGTACGTGGTCGAGGATCGGCGCCGACCCCACGACGTTGAGATACGTGTCATGCTGACCCGCGAAGGAGGCCGTCGGCAAGTCCTCGGCCGTGGCGCTGGATCGGACGGCGTAGGCGACTTGCTCGCCTAGCTGCGCGAGCGCGCGCGTGATCGCCGCTGCCACGTCGTCGGGGATGGTGGCTCCTTCGAGGGTCCGGCGGATGTCCTCGCTGAGCGTGCGGATGGATTCGCGGTCATTCGGCTTCGCCCGCGAGATCCCATCGAGCTGCTCGTCGATCGACGGCGCTCGCGCCATGAATCGCGCGAAGGCTTGCGTGGTCACGCAGAAGCCCGCCGGCACGCGGATGCCTTCGATCCGCGTGAGCTCCCCTAGGTGCGCGCCCTTGCCGCCAACGGCCGCGAACTGCGTCCGGTCAATCTCGTGCAAACCCAACACGTAGCGACAGCCGCCTTGCATTTTCGATCCTCTCGCGCCTGTCGTTTCTCGCGTGAAGTCGGAGGCCGCGAAAGTTGGATCCACTCTAGTACAACGCCGTCGATGGCATTAATCCAGTGGACGGCGCTGCACTCGCGAACTCGCGGGAGCGAGTTCGGGGTTCGGGCGGAGCCCGAGGGACAAATATAGTGCAGCACGCAGGTCACCGAATGTCGCGAACAACTTCCGCCAACGGATCGAGCGTCGCCGTCGAGCCCTGCGGGGCGCCCCGGGTCGCGTCCGTCTCGTGCGAACACACCTGGTGCACATCGAGTCGTGTCTGGCCCGTCCCTTGGTCGCCCACACGAGTGACCGCGGCGCGGGCCCAACCGCAGCTCTTCTTTCATCGGCCGCAGGGTCGGGTCGACGGGGAGGAACGATCCCTGCAGTCCCGAGTGGCATGAAGACCACATGGAAGCCGAATGAGAAGCACGGGGATCTGACGGAGCGAGGTGATCTGCCGTCGAGCGTGTACGCGTTCCCGGACGAGCGGAAGGAGCCTCTGACCGACGCCTCCCACGTGCGAAGCGCCATCGCTCGTTTCGATCAGGTCCGTGGGGTCTCCGACGCCGAGCGCGACCTTGCATTTGCGAACATAAAAAAGGCTGCCAAATATTACGCAGTTCGGATGACCGAGGCGGAGTGGAGAGAGCTCGGCCGCCGGCCGAGCACGGGCCGGCCGGCGAGCGCCCGCAGCGCGTCGGCCAGCAAAGCTGCCGCAACGCGCAAGCGGAACGGCACGGGAAGCGGTACGACCGCGGCGCGCAAGCGCGGCGCCGTACGCGCGGCGGCCACACGCTCAAGCAAGGGGAGGAATGCGGCGCGCGGCAGGGCGTCTGCTTGAGCGTACCGCTACCGGTCGTGTCTGGCTGATCCGCGCAAGAGCGCGCTGGCCACGTGAGAGCTTTCTTGCTGCGGAGGGGAAGAAGCTGCTCGATGGCCCGCTTCCTTCAGGTCCCCGCGGCTCGCTTCGGAGCGGTCGCTTCAATCGCGCCGTCGGTTGCCGACGAACCGCAGCAAGAAAAGAAACATGTTGATGAAGTCGAGATAGAGCGTCAGGGCGCCTACGAGCGGCAAGTTGGCGCTCGTTTCCCCGCGCTCGAAAAGATCCTTCAAGCGCTGCGTGTCGTAAGCCGTCAGCCCGGCAAAGAGCAGCACGCCCACGACCGAAATGACCCAGTCGAGGCCGCTGCTTCGAAGAAACATGTTCGCGATCGACGCGAGGATGATTCCGATGAGCGCGAAGAACCCAAACCGCCCGACGGCGCTCAAATCGCGCTTCGTGACCGTGCCGAACACCGAGAGTCCGGCGAATGCTCCCGCGGTGACGAAGAAGGTCATTGCGATCGAAGATGCTGTATAGATGAGGAAAAGCGTCGAGAAGGTGACGCCGGTGAGCCCCGCGTACGCGAAGAACATCAGCGCCGCGACACCGGTGCTGACGCGCGTCGCCATGGCGCTGAGCCCAAAGACCAGCCCGAGCTGGCCAAAGAGAAGGATGTAGAAGAGAACGGGGGATGCGACCAAGAAGCCAATCGCCCCGGGTGAGTGGGCGATCGCCAGGGCCACGAGCCCCGTCGTCGCCAGGCCCAACGTCATCCATCGGTACGTGACCCAGAGCGCGTCGCTCGAGCTCTCGCGGGGCTCGGCGAGCGATCGCGGAGTTGCGTAGTTCATTGGCTGCAAGTTAATGCGCGGTTGCCCGAGCGTAAGGGCGAAACGACGGGTCGAAACGCTCCGTGAGGTTACCCGAGCGGTGTGGCCTGAAGCGGATCGAGCTGGGAGGCGACTTGCCGGGCGACCCCTTCGACCGTCGTAGCCTGCGCAAGCACCATCCGCGGTATCGCTTGGCCGAGCTCGCGCTCTAGCTGATTGTGCAGCTCAACCGCCATCAGCGAGTCCACCCCCAGGTTCGGTAGCTGTTCGGTGATGGGAATGTTCGACTCGGAGGTTCCGAGGATCGTCGCGAGTCGATTCCGGACGAGCGCCGCGAGCGTGCTGACCCGCTCGTCGCGAGACGCGGCCCGGAGCTGCTTGGCGAGCAAGGACGACTCGCCGGCAGCGGGCGCCTCCGCCGGACCCGAGAAGTCCCTGAGCAGGGTCACGCGGCGTAGGGCCGGATAGGCCTGAAAAAAGCGGCGCCAATCCACGTCCAACACGACGGTATCCTCGGCCGCGCCCTCGTCCAGCAGCCGCCACAGAATGTCCACCGCCTCCTTCGGTGCGAGCGGCCGGATCAGCTTCAACACGGACCCGGTCGCCGTGCGGGCAGCCATGCCAGACTCGCCCCACGGCCCCCAGTTGACGTTGAGGGCGGGAAGTCCCATCTGCCGGCGAAGTCCGGCGAGCGCGTCCAGGAACGCATTGCCGGCCGCGTAGCTCGCTTGGCCTGGCGAACCGAGGACCGAAGCGACGGACGAGAACGTCACGAAGAAGTCGAGCGACAGCTCGCGCGTCGCTGCGTGAAGGTTCCAGCCGCCCGCGATCTTTGGTCGCATCACGGCCCGGCAGCGCGCCGCCGTCTGCTTGATGACGATGCCGTCGTCGACGACGCCCGCGGCGTGGAGAGCGCCGTGCAGCGGGGGGCCCTCGCGGCCGATGTCGCCCACCAGCGCGTGGACTGCTGCCGCGTCGGCCACGTCGAGGATCACGGTTCGCACGTTGGCTCCTGCCGCGCGAAGCCCAGCGATTGCGGTCTCGGCCGCCCCTTCCGCGCGGCGTCTGCTGCAGAGCACCAGATGGCGCGCCCCCTGTTCGACCATCGACCGCGCCGCCCAAAGACCGAGTGCTCCCGTCCCTCCTGTGATGAGATAGGTCGCGTCCGAGCGGAACCGCCCGTGCTGCGCCTGTCGTCTCCGAGACGGCATACTGAGAACGAGCTTGCCGACGTGCTGCGACTGCGCCAGGTGCCGGAAGGCCTTCCGTGCCTCCGTGATCGGGTACTCGGTGATCGGCAGGGGCCGGTAGCGGCCCTCGGCGACACGCTCAAGGACGCGATTGAGCAGCGCCGCTCCTTGCTCCGGTCGTTCGCGGAAAACGCGTTCGATATCGATCGAAAAAAACGACAGATTTCGCATGAACGGCTGCAGATCGAGCTTGTGGTTCTGAAAGATGTCCTTTTTGCCGATCTCGACGAAGCGGCCGAACGGAGCCAGGAGGGCGAAGCTTCTTCGCAGGGCCTCACCGGCGAGCGAGTTCAGGACCACGTCGACCCCCCGGCGCCCGGTGAGTTCGACGACCTGGTCGGCAAACGCGAGGGTGCGTGAATCGAGGGCCCGCGACACGCCCATCGACAAGAGGAGCTCGCGCCGAGCGGGCGTCCCTGCGGTGGCGAAAATCTCCGCGCCCGCGTCGCGCGCGACTTGAATGGCTGCCATTCCGACGCCGCCCGCGCCGCCGTGAATGAGGACAGTCTCGCCTTTCTTCAATCGAGCGAGGTCGACGAGGCCGTGGTGCGCGGTCGAAAACGCCACGAGCAGCCCTGCGGCCTCCGCGTCCGAAACGCCGTCGGGCACCGGCCGGGCGAACGCCGCCGGGGTCGTGACGAACTCGGCGAACGCGGCAGGAGCCATCGCCACGACCCGATCTCCTGGCTCGAGCGACGTGACGCCCTCTCCCACCTGGACGACTTCGCCGGCGCACTCGTCCCCGTACCACGGGATATCCCCCGGAGCGGTCGGGTAGATACCGAGCGCTTTCATTACGTCACGGAAGTTCACGCCGGCCGCGCGCACGGCGATTTCGACCTCCCCGGCCTTGGGCGCGCGGCGGGGGACCGGTTTGAGCGCGAGGGAGGTCAGCACTCCCCTTTGCGTGCTGTCCAAGCGGAAGGGCCCACTGGGCACGCCCATCTCCGTGTTCGACGAGGCGGCGGCCTCCGCGCCGCGCCGACGCAAGCGTGGGACCCAGGCGACCGCAGCGCGCAGCACGAGCTCATGCTCGGCTGTGTCTCGCGACAGGTACCCCAAGAGCAGCTCGATCTCCGCATCGTCCGGGCGCGCAGAGAGATCTACTAGCGTGCAGCGCATCTCCGGATGTTCGCGCGACAGGGTGCGGCAAAATCCCGAAACAGGGGCTTGCGCGACGGAAACCCCGCCCCCGCCGATCGCGACTGCGCTGGCGGTCAAAACCCAGAGGCGCGGGCAATGGTCCCACTCTGCTTGGGCGATCGCCTGGGTCACGTGAAGCACGGCTATCGGGCCCAGGTCGAGCGATGCGTCGAGGTCGGCGGCGCTCGAGGCCTCCGCGTCGAGCGTCCAGCAGTTCAGGATGGCACCGATCTCGGGCATTTCTTGGCGAATCGTTGCGAAGGCCCGCGCGAGCTCCTCCGGTTGGCCGGGGTCGACGGAGCGACCCGAGGGCCCGGCCCCTTTGCGGCGCTCGATACGGGCAACGACGGCGCCCGCCGCCTCGATCCGCTGCGCGATGCGCTCGGCGACGCCGCCCTCGTCGGACAGGACGATCCAGCCGCCGCGTGAAGCCGGCCCGGCCTGAATGGCTTCGATGGGTGGCTCGGCCCGCTCCCAATGAACCTCGTAGAGCATCCCTTCGACCGGCGACGCGGGCTCGGCGGCTCGGAGCTGCTCGGCCGCCATGCCCTCGATGCGAGCGAGTTCATGGCCCTCGGCGTCGTACAAGGCGAGATCGCTCTCCAAGTGCAGGGAACTAGTCGCGCCTCGCTTCAGAGTCGCGACCACCCAGAGATCTCCGGTGAACGGGGACTCTCGTTCGAGCCGCAGCGACTTCATCCCCACGGGGACGAAGGTGCCGCTTGCGCCCGTGGAGGAGGCGGCCACCGCGACGAGATGGAACGCCGCGTCGAGCACCGCCGGGTGCAGCCACGACTGACGCAGAGCGACCGCAAGACCTTGCGGCGCTTCCAGCCTGCCGACCGCCTCTCCATCGCCGACCCACGCCTCGGCGACGCCGCGAAATTGAGGACCATAGTGCAGACCGGAGGCCGCGAGACGCGAGTAAAGCTCCTCGCGTCCAACGGGCGCCGGGCACCGGTCGAGAGCCTCCCGCCAGGGCCCGTTTTCCGCAGCTGCTCTTCCATCCCGCGCGGGCGCAAGGCCGACGTGGGAGGAAGAATGGAGCGTCCAGTCATGCGCATCCGCCGCGCCCGCGCTGTAGATCGCGATCGACACTTCTCCGAGAGCATCCGGCGTCGCCACGACCTGCAGCACGCAGCTCGAGTCTTCGCCGAGCGCGATGGGGCGCACGAACGACGCGTCGCTCAGCACGAGCGCGCGGCCCTCGCCGGCAAGCAGAGTGCGCGCCGCAGCGAGGCCGAGCGCGACATACGCCGCGGCCGGAACGACGACCCCACCCTCCACCCGATGGTCGCCGAGCCAGGGATGGCTCTTCAGCGACAGGCGCGACTCGAACGCGGGGATCGCCAGCGCCAGCTTGCGGCCGAGCAAGGGGTGCGTCTCGCTGCGCGCCGCGGTGACACGCGACGCCGTCGCCGGGCGCTCCTCGTGCCAGAACCGCTCGCCATCGAAGGGATAGGTCGGCAAGGGGACGGGCGTGCGCTCACGGCCCGCATAGAAGCGCTTCCAGTCCACGTCGATGCCGCGCGCGTAGAGAGCGCCGACGGCCTCGAATAGAGCGAGGAGATGGCTGCGTGTCCTCAAGGACGGCACGTATGCGTCCCGCGATCCGATCCCAGAGCGTCGCCCGATGTCCGTGAGCACGGTGGACGGCCCTAGTTCGAGCAGGGCGGTCGAGCTCTTTGCATCCATCGCGTGCACGGCCGCCAGGCCCTCGGCGAACCGCACCGGCGAGCGGATATGGCGCGTGAAGTAGCTGGCGGAGGGCCCCTCGCCGGGAGCGAAGGCCGAGCCCGTCAGGTTGGAGACCATGGGGATCGCCGGTGGCGCGTACCGCACCTTTCTGGCGAGCTCCTCGAATGCGGCCAGCATGGGTTCCATGCGGCGCGAGTGGAATGCACATGACACCTGGAGTGGAAGCGTGCCGACCCGAGTCGTCTTGAAGTGCTCGGCGATCGCGGTGAGCTCCGAGATGTCCCCGGAGACGACCACGTTCTCGGGGCCGTTCACGGCCGCGACCGAGAGAGAGGGAAAGCGACTGAGCGCACGGACGACCTGCTGCTCATCCGCGGCAACGGCCAGCATCCCGCCACCTGCGGGCAAGGCCTGCATGAGCCGGGCGCGCTCGGACACGAGCCGGAGAGCGTCCTCGAGTTCGAGTGCTCCGGCCGCGGTCGCCGCCACGAGCTCGCCCAAGCTGTGACCCAGCACCACGTCGGGCTGGACCCCCCACGACTTCCAAGTCACGAAGAGTGCGTATTCGAAGGCAAAAAGAGCGGGCTGCGCGAAGCGCGTCTGATGCAAGCGCGCGCTCTCCACGTCGTCGAACAGCAGTGCAGCGAGTGGCACTCCGAGCAGCGGATCGAGGATTCTGGCGCAGTGCTCGATGGTGTCGCGAAATGCAGCAAGGGCGACGTAAAGCTCACGGCCCATCCCGGTGACCTGAAAACCCTGACCGCTGAAAAGAAAGGCGACCCGGCGCCGACCCGGTGGGGGTGCGGCCTCCCATGCGCCGGGGATCGCTCGTCCGTCCGCGAGGCAAGCGAGCTTTTCGGTCAGCTCTGAGAGAGACGCGCCCGCCACCGCGAGTCGGTGCGCGGCGAAGTGATCGCGGCCCAGACCGACCGTGGAGCAGACGGCGGCGGGATCGAGATCGGGCCGCCGCGTGAGATCGTCCGCAAATGCCGTCGCCAACCGCTTGAGCGAACGCTCGGTGCGCGCGGAGAGGCACAAAAGGTAGGCCGCGCTCTCCGGCGACGCGCAAACCGCTGCGCGCGGCGCCTCTTCGACGATGACGTGCGCATTGGTCCCGCCGAAACCGTAGGAGCTCACTCCCGCGCGCCGGGGTCGTTCGCCCCGGGGCCAAGGACGCGCCTCCCGCGGTATCACGAACGTCCCTTCCGTGAGCCCCATGAGCTCGTTCAACTTCCGAAGGTGGAGGTGCGGAGGAATCTGCTCGCGCTCGAGGGCGAGGATACTTTTGACGAGCCCAGCGATGCCCGACGCCGTTTCCAGGTGGCCGATGTTCGTCTTGATCGATCCGACGGCGCACACGTTTTCCGGAGAGCGGCCCTCGGAGAGCACCGCGGTGAGCGCGCGCATCTCGATAGGATCGCCGAGCGGCGTCCCGGTCCCGTGGGCCTCGACGTATCCAATGTCCGATGGCTGCAAACCCGCCGCGCGAAGAGCGGCGCGGATGACCGCCTCCTGGGCGACCCCATTGGGCGCGGTCAGCCCGTTGCTGCGTCCGTCCTGATTCACGGCGACTCCGCGGATGACCGCGAAGACGCGGTTGCCGTCGCGCTGCGCATCCGCAAGCCGCTTGAGGACCACGATCCCGCAACCTTCTCCGCGAACGTATCCGTCCGCCGAGGCGTCGAACGCCTTGCAGCGCCCGTCGCCCGCCAGCATGTGCGCGTGCGAGAATGCGATGCTCACTTCGGGCGAGAGGAGCGCGTTCACGCCGCCCGCGAGCGCCACGTCCGACTCGCGTGCGAGGAGACTTGCGCAGGCGAGGTGAACGGCTACGAGCGACGAAGAACACGCGGTATCCACGGCGACGCTCGGACCACGCAGGTCCAGAAAGTACGAGAGCCGGTTTGCCGCGATGCTGTGCGCGTTGCCAACGCCCGTATAGGGGTTGATGCGCTCGAGGTGGGCATCGAGCAAGAGACCGCGGTGGGAATAGTCGTTGCCCCCGATTCCTACGTAGACGCCCGTCCGAGTCCCCGACAATGAGCTCGGCCTTATCCCGCCCCGCTCGAGCGCCGCCCAAGCGACCTCCAGGAGCGCGCGCTGCTGGGGATCCATCTCGTTCGCTTCGCGCGGGGCGATACCGAAGAACTGCGCGTCGAAGCGCTCGATGTCATCGATGAATCCGCCCCAGCGGGTATTCATCTTGCCGGGAGCACCGATGAGAGGATCGTAGAGCTCGTCGACGCTCCAGCGATCAGGCGGGGTTTCGCTGATCCCACTTTTGCCTTGGATGAGAAGGTTCCAGAGCGCTTCGGGGTCCGGCGCTTTGGGAAGCCGGCAGCCAAGCCCGATGACGGCGATGGGATCCATGGCCGTTCGGCCGGTCGGATGCAGGTGCTCGATCGTGTTCATTCGCTCGCAAGGTTCCGCGCCAGGGTTTCAATGGACGGGTAGTTCCACGCGAGGGTCGGCGACAGCTCGCGGCCCAACCACTCCTCCAGATCGCCCATGAGGATCATGGCTGCCAACGAGTCGAGACCGTATTCGACGAAGGGGCGTCGTACATCGATCTGGTGAAGCTCCAGCTGCCGCAGTCCGGCGATGTGCTCGATCAGCCATTGTTCGATTTGTCGCGCCGTAACGTTGGGCGGCGCAACCGCGCTTTCAGGGGCGATGTCGGCAGGCTTGTCGGTACTCATCGGATCTCACGCCATGGTTGAGGCAAACGCGTTTGGAGGGCTCATGTGCAGCCGGTGCGGGCGAGTAGTTCTTCGGCGACGACCTGTTCGAAGTGCGGGGGCGGAGCCTGGGAGCCCGGCTCCAACGACCTGCAGACGCGGTCGAGTCCGAGCGCGACCCACTCGTCTGCCTCCTCACCGCGCAGCCAAGCTTGCGCGCAGACCGCCGCCGCGTGGATCGCGCAATAGCGGGCGGACAGGGCGAAGAGCTCCGGTGTTCCCCGGCCGGTTGCCCGTGGGAGGACTGCGACCGCCTCTTCGTCTCGCTTCAGAATTGCAAGGAGGCGGCGAAGCGTGCCCCGGATGAAAGCGCGCGAGTCTGGCGCGCCCGGCGATCGAGGCGACCCGTCGATGGCGAGTTCCAGCGCTTGGACCGCGTCGTTGCGACCGCGCGCAAGAAGCGATAGACGCGCAAAATCGGCGACGGGCAGCGGGTCGCGAAAGTCGAACACCGCGCTCAGCCGCCCGTCCATCTTCGCGTCGACTTCAGTTCGCCGCCGATTCGCAGAGAGCGCGTGCAGCTGCAACCCGATCGCGTACAGATTTACGTGGGTGCTCCCGTCGAAGAGAGCCACGACCATCGCATCGCGCAGCAGCTTTTGGAATACGCCCGCCGCGTACTCCTCGCGAAGATAGTATCGCGCGCCGAGTAGGACCCCGAGGGCGCCCATCACCGCGTCGACTTGTGTAGGTACGTAGTATTTGGCAATGGCAGAAAAGACGCTGGCCTGCTCGGGCGCGATGTGCAGAGCACGTGCGGTCGCGAGAGCGAGAGTCTCGCAGACGCGTAGGTCGACGAACGCGCCGACCAGCGATGCGCGTGACACGGGGATGTCCCAGACGGTGCCGCCGTAAATGCGACGGGACCGAGCGAAGCGCACCGTGAGTCGGAGCGCCGAATCCGCGGCGCCGAGCGAGAACGCGGGGCAGAGCGCGCGCGTGACCATCAGCGCCTTGAGCGTGGTCTCGATACCGTCACCTTCGCCCCCGACGAGGCTCTCCTTTTCCACGCGGGCGTCCTCGAACCGGATGCCGCTGATGTCTGCCCCGCGGATGCCGTGCGTGCGCACTTTGGGATGATGAGAGAACGTCCGGGGTTCGGTCAGGTTCTTCTCAAAGACGAAGAGGGAGAATCCCCGCGCGCCGCCGCGCGGATCCGAGCGCGCGAGCACTGTCAGGGCCGCGGCCCTCGTGGCGTTGTTGATGAGCCACTTCTCGCCGGTCAACCGATAGCAGCCCGGCTCTGCGCGCGCGCTCACCTCGCCGGAGGCGAGGTCTCCGCCATGCGCGCGCTCGGTCAGAGCCAATGACATGGGCTGCCTCTGGGCTAGGACGCTCGCGGTTCGCCGCTGCAGCGCCGCCGTCCCCGCGATCCAGACGGGCATGGCCGCCAGAAAGCACTGCCCGAACGCGATTGCCAACGTCGGGTCGCGCCGCGACAGGACGCGCATCAAAGAGAACGCCTCGTCGAAACACGGCAGCTTGCCGCCGAGCTCCGGTGGGACGAAGTGCTCGTACAAGCCCCATGCGCCGAGCGCTTCGGCCGTCTCGCAGGGAAAGCGCTCCGCCTCGTCGCTCTCCATCGCGCGCGCGAACGAAAAGACACTGGCTTGATCCTCGGGATCACCTAGGAACCGGTCGAGCTCCGCAGCCGGACCCTCCCTCCGCTCCACCCGCTCCGGCCAGCTCACCGCGGCTCCGAGGTCGGCGCGCCTCGCGGCGCTCGCGCTCGAAGAATGTGCAACGGCTTCGTTCGGCACGCGTCCCCCGCTGCGCTCATGCGGCTTCAAAGCGACTGACAATCACAGTCGCGTTGCTGCCCCCAAACCCGAACGAATTGCTCATGGCGTGCCGCATGGAAACGGCCCGACTACCGCCCGAAACGTAGTCGAGGTCGCACTCCGGGTCACGCTCCCGTAGGTTGATCGTCGGGGGCACGCGCCCGTCGCGTAGCGACAGGATGCAGCTCACAAGTTCGAGCGCGCCACTCGCCGCGAGCGAGTGGCCCAGGGCGCCCTTGGTGCTCACCACAGGGATTTGCGAGGCGCGTTCGCCCAAAGCGCGCTTGATGGCCAGAGTCTCGACCTTGTCATTGATTGGCGTTCCGGTCCCGTGTGCGCTGACGTAGTCGACGTCGGCTGCCGTCAAGCCCGCGCTGCGCAGCGCGTTCTCCATGGCGCGCGCGCGCCCGTCGGCGCTCGGCTCGGTCATGTGAAATGCGTCGCTTGTTGCGCCGTAGCCGCGAAGCTCGGCGAGCACCCGCGCTCCACGCCGTCGTGCCGACTCCTCCGACTCGGCGACGAGAACCGCTCCGTGTTCGCCGAGGACCATGCCAGCGCGGTCCCGGCTGAACGGCCGACATGCCTGCGCCGGCGGATCGATCGCGTCCGAGAGCATATGCATGCTGTCCCACGCGCTCAGCACCCCGGGCGCGAACGGCGACTCGGCGCCGCCCGTGACCGCGCAGTCGATAGCTCCACTCTGAATGAGGTTGAGAACAATCCCGATCGCATGGTTGGAGGACGCGCAGGCGCCGTCCACCGTGAACATCGGGCCCCGGCAACCCCAACGCAGCGAGATGGCAGCGGCCGGCGCGAGATTCATCGAGACTGGAATCGTGAGGGGATCCGGCCTCCCCGTCTCGAGGTACTTGTAGAAGAAGGCTTCCGATGAAGAGATGCTCGTGATGGATGAGCCCAAAATCACTGCAGTTCCCTCCAAGAGATCCCGGTCGCGGGCCGGATCGACACCCGCCATCGCGATCGCTTCCTTGGCCGACAAGAGGGCGATCTGTGCCGAACGACTCAGTCTTTGTAGCTCTTTTTGCGTGAAGTGCTGCAGCGGTTCGTAGTCTGCAATCGGCGCCCCTACGTAGGGGTCCGATCGATGGCCCTTCAGCGCGGGAACGCTGCTCAGGTCTCGAACCCCCGAGTCGCCCGCGCACAGGCGCTGCCAAAAACGTTCGACACCGCACCCGAGGGGCGTTGCTGCGCCGATGCCGGTGACGACGACACGCTTTTTCATTGCGATCCTAGAGGTGCGGGACGCGCTGCGCTCGCGCCCCCGTCCGGATGGGGTTGGAACGGCTCCGGTAGGATGAATACGCGAAGACGTGCGTCTTGCGTATCCTTTTTGGCCGAGCCACTGCCCGCGACGTTGCCGACATGCGCCGCTTGGTGCGCTTGCTGGCAACTCGGAAGTCCGGGTGTGAACGCAGAGCGTACCCAATTTGCCAAGCCCCGCGGCCGGCTACGCATCGGTCTGCTACCGCCGTCCGTCGAGTTGCCTTGCTCACGGGCTCGGACGCGGCGACGAAATCGTCGCACATGGCGAGGGGTTGGGACGCAAACCCCGGAGCAAGACCGACGGAGACTGCGCTTCTTCGCGGGACGCGGCGTCAGTTGTTCTGTGCGCCCGCCAATATCCAACTTTGAATCAAGGTTAGCTGCTCTGACGTCAGTGGGTTTCCAGAAAACGCCGAGGTGCCCATATTGATCAGCGTGGTCGCGTCCGCCGGCATTCGGCTCCCGCAGGGCGGCATCTCCTCGGAGACCTTCAGGTAGAGGATGCTATTTTCCGGATGAAACGGGACGACCCGCGTCCCCATTTCGGAGCAACTGGCACCAATGCTCGGCTGGTCGACGAGGCTCCAGTACGCGACCACCTGGGAGCTCATGTCGAGGGCGCTGTACCGTATCCCCACCCCAGCATAGTGGCAATAGTCGCTCGTGCAGTTGGGTTGAATTACTTTTGCGTAGACCTCGGCGAACGAATTGACGGCCGGCGGCGGGGAGCTGCACGCGACGCAGAGAACTGCGGAGATCGAGAAGGTCTTTGCTAGAAGGACGGTTCGCATCGATATCTCCACTTGCTGGTCCATCTTGGGATCATGGTGACCGGAGCCTCGGTGTTCGCTCGAGGCTCTCTCACCCGCCGCCACCCGCGTCCGACGACGTGCGAAGACCCGCCCAACCTGGGCCGGCGTAGTCGGTGAATTCAGTCCAGTTCTGCGGCGGAAAATCGTCCGAGGAGCAGGGCAGTGTTTGCGGGCACATCGCGCCGGCGGAAAACGACGACCCGCACACGCACTGCGAGAAGCTGTTGCCGTCGCAAAGCGCATACGAGATCCCGGTGCAGCCGGCGCAGCTGTCGATTGCGATGTAGTAGCCGGTCGAACAGGCCGGCTGAGGATCCCAACCCTGAGGGGGATACCAAGCTTTGGCACCGTAGGCGATCGGTTGAAACGCGTTCGCATCGGAGCACGCCGGGCCTGCCGCAACGCAAATCGCAGCGGCGCCCGCCATGCCAAGGCCGAAGGCGAACCGGCTCGGTCCTTTCGTTCGAATCTGCATGTTTCATCCTCTTGTCGTTCGCAGGGCGGCCCGTCCCACGGGACGATTTGCTAAAAGAAATAGAGCCAAGTCATTTCGTACCGATTGTTGTAAGCATTCGAGCCGTCCGCGAGTGCCTGCGTGACGCGCTGATACGAAACCCCTACTCGAGCAGTCGGCGTGATGTCACAAAATATGTTCCCATCGATGTACCACGATGAGTAAAACACGCCGCCGGCGTTTACCCACGGCTGGGACGTGGAATCGGGGTGAAAAAGACTCGCGATATTGTCGGACTTGCCACGACTGTAGTTCGCCGTGACGAAGACCCGGCCCGTCGGCGGCAGATAGTACTGGACCCCGACAATGTACGTCTGCCAGTTGATCGTGTGAAGGATGCCGTTCGAATCGAAGGCGACGAGCCCCGGATCGACGTCGGGCGTGTACGGTGTCCCGACCAGAGGTTGCGCTCCGGATGTCTGCGGCGTCGCGACACCCGCGGCGTTCACCGGTGTATCCGCGGGCAAAGGGTTCACGTTGGGCATCGTCGCGCCCGCCGTCATTCCGGTGTATTGATCGGCGTCGCCGGTCCCGGTGACGAATTCGCCCGTGAGAGTCAACGCATTCCCGCGGTCGGTGCCGTCCTTCACGGGAATGATCGGAAGGAGTATTTGCCCAGCGATCGCCCAGCCAGTGAGCTTTACGGGCGGCGCCGGGGAGGGTGCGTAGGGGTTGACCTTGAACGAACGAACGAGACCCGACACGCCGATGGCAGCAGGAAGCGCTCCGGTTCCGCCGCTGCCCGGGGTCGTGATTCCCTTCCAATGATTGAACGCGATGCGAATCCCCCCTTGTCCGTCCGGAGTGGCAGAGTCACGCTGAGCGGGCCGAAACGCTGCCGCGGCGATTTCCACGTTCACCGGGTCCGACTTGAACGTATGGCTCAAGCGCAACTGCACGCTTCGATTGAACAGTTCGTTCGGCAGGCCCAAGAAGCCGCACGATGCCGGGAAGAAGTAATTCTGCCATCCGAAAACGTGGTACGCTTGTCCCGCAATGATGTCGACGACGTCACTCTCCAACTTCACGTAGGCATGGCGAACACGCAGGCCGGCATTGTTGAAATATGCGGCCTCGGTCGTGTCGCCGGGACCAGGGGCCTGCCCGGGTGATCCTCCGCCGCTGTTGATGTTCGGCTGATTTCCAAACAAATCGAACTCGAGCACTGCGGACGAGCGGATCCCTGCAAATTCGGGTGTCTCCGCCAGAAAGCCGAGGCGGCTGTTTCGGATGGTGAATTGCGCGCGCGGATTGTCCCCCGCCTGCGTTTGATCGCGGGCAATCACGTTGTTGTTCAGCCCGTCGTTGAAGCTTCGAGTCGAGTCGCCTATCATGTCGCCTTCGGCGAAACCGTAAATCGTCAGCTTCCACTGCGCTTCTGCGCCGACTGTCAGCGTGAGCGGAGGCCGAATGGACCACGGGTTGGTGGGCGTCGGAGCGTGCGATTGTCGAACGGGCTGGGGAATGGGTGGGGCCAGCTCGAGGGACCGTTTTTCGTCCTTCGCGACCGGCGGGGGGTTGTTGGTCGGAGCAGGTGCGGCCGGGACGGTGTCCTCGGAGCGCTTTTCGTCCGACCCGGCGGGCGGCTGATCGTCGGCCTGAGCACGAGCGGCTGGCGCAACGAACAAAGCCGCAGCCACGATCCGGATCGCCAGCGACCTCAGAGGCATGTTCGAATTCCTTTCGTCAATTCCAAGTGCGTCGCACTGCGCCAAGGTCGACGACTGCCGGCGCAAGAAACCGATCGCGTTCCCCGACCGCAAACAAGGGCGCGACACCTTGGCCGAAACCGCCAAGCGATTTCAACCCCCAATAAAGTCAAACCTGGACTAAGGTCCGTCGCTGCGACCTAGCAACGCGGGGGCAGGCGGGGATGGTACGTCAGTGGACCAGGCTGCAGCCCCCATCGGCGGCCAAGCAATTCGACGTTCCGTCGTTTTCTCTGAGCTCTTCGAGCCTCGAGTCTGCACTTACGAGACGTATGGGGGTGTCTGGTTTTGGAGACGCACGAAGGACGGGGGAGCCCGAGCTCGGGAGGCCAACGCCCTTAATCGCGCAACATGCAGCGGTTACGCTGAAGGGTTCTGACTCGTGTACATCAACACACTTAAGGTACCTGAAATGACTTCTCTCTATCGAATTTCGCGATCGGCGATCGCGGCGCGCGTTGGATTCGCGGTCGTCAACACTCTCGTTGCTTCGGGCTGCAGCAGCGGCTCGAGCGCCAGCCTCGGTGCCAACAACATTCCCGTCGGCGGCGGCAGCGGCGAAGCGACTTCGGGTCAAGGCGGAGGCTCGACCGGCCCCGCAACCAGCACGACGCCGGGCGATATGCCCGACGCCACGACCGGCACGACGGGAACGACGGGAACGACGGGCACGACGAGCACGGCCGGTGACGACGGCGGAACGACGGCCGTCGGTACGGCGACCGGTGGAGAGGGCGGAACGACCCCTGGCACGACAGCGGGCAGCGACGGTGGGGCTGCGCCGAACACCACAACAACGGGTAGCGACGGCGGAACGACGACGGGCACGAGCACGGGCACGACGACCACCACCACGGGGGCCGCAGGCGGCAACATCCCCGCCTGGGGCACGCCTGTGGCCGGTGGTCCGACGGGCACGGGCACCGCCGCGACCGTGACGGTAGACCTCACGACCACGGTCGGGACCATCGGGTCCGGCTTTGCCGGCTTCAGCTACGAGAAGACGCACATCACGAATGATTCGCTCTCCGGCACGAACACAAAGTTGATCGCGCTCTACAAACTGCTCGGTCTTCCGGTGATGCGGCTCGGCGCCGACGACGTCGACAATTGCAACTGGGGCGGCACGGGGACAGCCCCGACGGCGCCGTCCGGGCAGCCCTTCACCAAGACGATCACGACGGGAATGGTCGACGACCTGTGCAGCTTCCTCGCGGCAACGGGCTCCAAGATCATCTATGCCGTCAACTACAAATCGGACAACGTGACGGCCTCCGCGGCAGAGGCGGCCTACGCGATGAGCAAGTGCGGGTCGAGCATATTGGGGTTCGAAATCGGCAACGAGATCAACCGATATGGAACGTGGGACTCCCTCAAGCCGGAGTGGGAGCAGATCGCGACGGACATCGTGGCCACGCCAGGGGCCATGTTGGTCGGCCCCGCCGCCGGCGGGGGCGATGCCTTGTCACTGTCCACACCGTTTGCGGCAGACGAGTCGGCGAAGTTTGGGGACAAGCTGGTCCTTTTGACGCAGCACTACTACGCGGGCACCGCCAACACGAGCACCGCGACGACGGCCCGCCTCCAGACGCCAGACCCCGATCCGCCCACCTCGCAGGATGGGCTCGTCGGCACCCTGACCACCATGAACACCGCGGCCACGACCAACAAGATCCCGCAGGGGTATCGCTGTGGCGAGTGCAATACTTTCTCGGGCCACGGTCAGATGGGAGTGAGCGACACGCTCATCGCTGGACTCTGGGCGCTCGATTTGTTGTTCGTGACGGCGGAGCACGGTGGCAGCGGCGTCAATTTCCATGGCGGCGAGATGGGAATGGATGGAAGCAGGGACTTTTATTACATGCCCATCATGGAGAATGGGGGCGTGGTGACGCAGGTGCAGCCTGAGTACTACGGCATGCTGATGTTTGCGATTGCCGGGCAAGGATCCATGGTCTCGACGACCAACAACGCGACCGCCAACCCTGACTTCACCGCGTATGCCATCAAGTCCGACGGGTTTGTCAGTGTGGTGCTCGACAACAAGAGCGCCACCACGGCCATGAACATCACGGTGGATCTCGGCAGCGAGGTGACTAGCGCCAGTGCGATTTACCTGGAAGGGATGACCCCGGGTACACTCACGGCGGCGGCCGGAACGGTGACCCTCGGCGGGGGTTTGGTGTCGACCGACGGCGTTTGGACGCACAGCGCGCCGTACACTCAGACGACTTCGGGCAACACCGCCACGGTGTATGTCCCCGCGGCGAGCGCCGCGCTCGTACGCATTCTTCAATAGACCAAGTAGCTTCTACGCGGAGACGGGCGGCCGCCTTCGTCTGCCGAACCCCGGAGAGCGTGGCCGCGGGCAATTGGCCGCTTTGTAAGCCACGGCAATTGGCTTCCTCAACGTACTCGATTACGAGAGCTTGGGCTCTCGGAAACGTCGGACGATCCAAGATGGTCCCCTAGGCCGCCGCTCTTTCGAAGTCACCGAAGGCCGCTGGCACTCGTGCGATGAGTTTCGGCGCGGGCGGTACATGGGGAATTTCGGACTCGGAGGCAGGCAGGGACCATGGCCACGTCAACCGCACCCGTCGAAGGCGCAGCGTCACGCGGATTTCACGTGAGGGGGCTGCGCTGGTGGATCGCAGTCCTCCTCATGGGTGTGACTGTCGTGAACTACTTGGACCGGACGTGCCTCTCGGTGGCCGCGCCCACGCTGAAGCGGGAGCTCACGCTGAGCGAAGTCGATTTCTCGCACATCGTGATGGCCTTTCAGCTCACGTACCTCGTCATGCAGCCGCTTTCGGGGCGGATCGTAGATTGGCTCAACATCCGGGCCGGCCTCGCACTGTCCATCATTTGGTGGTCCGTCGCGCAAATGCTCACTGCTTTTGCCGGGGGATGGCGCTCCTTTGCCTTGCTCCGGTCACTGCTCGGCGTGGGAGAAGCCGCAAACTTTCCCGCGGCCGCGAAGACCGTCTCGCAATGGTTTCGACCGCGAGAGCGCACTGTCGCGACGGGAATTCTCAACATGGGCGCTGGATTGGGGGGCGTCGTCGCGCCGCTGTTGGTCACGTATCTGATTTTGCATTCCGGGTGGCAAGCGGCGTTCGTCGTCACTGGAGCCATCGGCATCGTCTGGGTCGGCCTTTGGCTTTTGCTGTACCGCGCGCCCGACCGACATCCATGGATGTCGCCCGCCGAGCTGGCCTATATCAGGGAGGGCCAAGAGGAGCTGGCGATCGATGAGCAAGCGAGCGAGCCAGGGGTCTGGCGGGTGGTTCTCAAGCAGAGAAACTTCTGGGCGATCGCCGGCGCCCGCTTTCTGTCTGAACCGGCTTGGCAGTTCTTCACGTACTGGATTCCTCTTTATCTTTCCACCGAACGCCACCTGAACATCAAGCAAATCGCCTATTTTGCCTGGCTTCCGTTCCTGGCCGGCGACGTGGGCTGTCTTTTCGGGGGGCTGCTCTCCCCTTTCTTCATCAGCCTCCGATGCTCCGTGACGACCGCGCGCAAGGCGTCCGCCACGGTGTGTGCCGTCTTGATGGTCTTTGCGATCTTCATTGGCAGGGCGCCAACCGCCGAGTGGGCCATCGCCTACTTCTGCATCGCCGCGTTGGCTCACCAGGCCATGTCCTCCACCCTGCTGACACTTCCTGCCGATCTCTTCCCGAAGCGCATGGTCGCCACGGCGAACGGCCTGTCGGGAGCCGTGGCCCACCTGGGTGGCATGCTGTTCACGATGGTGGTCGGCATCGTCGCGTCGAAGATTGGCTACGCACCGCTGTTCGTCGCGATCGCCTTCTTCGATCTCATCGGCAGTACCCTGCTGTGGGGACTCTTGCGTGACCCCAAGCCCGCCGTCGCTCGCGCCGTGGCGTGACCCGCGGCCAAGTGCGGGCGGACTCCAGTCGAGGGGAGCGCGCCATCTCGGGTGCTGGCGATCACTGGTTGACGCCGCTCGCGAGGAAGCCACCGTCCACGACCAGGATCTGGCCGTTTACGAAACTGGCGCTTTCCGACGCAAGAAACACGGCCGCCCCCTCGAGTTCTTCGACGCGACCGAAGCGTTTCATAGGTGCGCGAAGGAGAAGCTCGTGACCTCGAGGCGTACCATCGAGAAGTGCGGCATTGAGGTGGGTTCGGAAAAAGCCCGGCGCCAGGGCATTGACGCATACACCCCTCGAACCCCACTCGATGGCGAGCGATTGGGTGAGCGACGCCACCGCGGCCTTGCTGGCCCCGTACGCGGCGACCTCGAACAATGCCACGAACGAGGTCACCGATGCGACGTTGATGATACGGCCGTACCCGCGCTCGAGCATGTGACGCCCGAACACCTGACAGCCCCGCAACGTCCCGGTCAGGTTCGTCTCGAGAATGTCGTCCCAATCGCTCTCGCGGAAGTCCAGCGTGGGCGCGCGCTTCAATTTGCCGGCACAATTTATGAGGATGTCTACCTTTCCAAACGATGCGAGAGCTGCCGCCAGAAGCCGCTCGAGCGAAGCGCGATCCGTCACGTCGGACGCCAGTCGCAGTGAGCGGCGGCCGAGGCGTTCCACCTCGTCGGCCGTTTGGTCAATGGGCTCCTGTCGCCGACCGCTCGCGATGACGTCCCCCCCGGCCCGGGCGAGCGCCAAGGTGAGAGCACGGCCAATACCCGTTGTGCCCCCGAGGACGACTGCGACGCGACCGTCGAGGCTGAGGCCGGCGGCCGTCACGGTCGGCCTCCTCGATCAGCCGAAACGCGGCGCTCGTCGAATGCAGGGCGAAATGCCGGGCGAGAGAAGGACTCCGGCGTTCCAGATGATTCCATTGAGTGCTCCGCAAATATCCTTGCGACCGACCAACCGTGCCAAAGAGTCCCATACTTTTCACGTATTGGTAGCCACAAAGTTGTGACATCACCTCGGCTGGGGCGGCGGCCCCGGCGGCGGATGATTCGGACGGCACGCGAGAATCCCGTCGGGCGTCTTCGCGCAAGTTCCTTCAATGGCATTGGGCCCGAACGTCACGGTGCAGGCGTCGCCCTCGGCCAGTCCCGTGCAGGCGGCAACTGCCTCCTTGGGTATCGGCGGAGGGGCCGGCCTATCTCCGTCTGCGCTGGCCTCTGCGACGAGGCCGAGCATCGAGAGCAGGACGATTGCCGCGGACGAAGGGACCCAGATGTACGAGAGTTTCATGGCGATGATCTCCTCTTGGTCCCAATATGGCGCTCGTGGGTCAAGACCTCGTTGCCCGCATCTTTCGGACTGTTTCGGTCAAGAGGTCGTGCACGTCGCCGGGATGGTGACCCGCACCGTAGTTCCGCGCCCAATCGCGCTCTCGACTTCGATGGCGCCGCCGTGCGCTTCGACGATCCGCTTGGCGATCGTCAGGCCGAGCCCCACTCCGCCAGTGCCTCGCGATCGACTTCGTTCCCCCCGAAAGAACGGCTCGAATATGCGCGCAAGATCGGTTGCGGCGATGCCAATACCCTGGTCGGTTACGGCGAAGGCCACCCTGCCATCGGCCCGCACGGTGCGAAGCACGATGGGGCTCCCGGCGTCCGGTGAGTACTTGTTTGCGTTCTCGAGGAGATTGTCAATCGCACGCCGCAGAAGAACGGGGTCGACACGGACGCGTGGCAGTCCCTCGCTGGCCGTTGCAACCAGAGGTCGGCGAGGGTGACGCGCACGAAAGCGCTCCGCCGCGCGCGCCGCAATGACCTCCGGTCCAAGGTCTTCTTGGTGCAGCTCGAAGTCGGGAAGCGCCGCCTTGCCGTCTACGACCGCAAAACGCGCGGCCGTGAGGATGTCCTCGATCAACGCGTCCAGCTCGGCGAGATCCAGGCCGATTTCGGCCATCGAGAGTCGGCCCCCCTCGACGTCACTCTCGCCCGCGATGTCGAGCGCCACGCGGATGCGCGCGAGCGGCGTCCGTAGCTCGTGCGAGACGTTGGCGAGGAGCTGCTTTTCGGCCAATAGCAGCTTTTGTATGCGCTCTGCCATCTCGTCGAATGCGCGGCCGAGGTCTCCGATCTCGTCGTCGCGACCGATGCCGGTGCGAGCGCCGAGGTCTCCGGACCCGAGGGTGCGCGCCGCGTGTGACAGCCGCTCGACCGGCGCGACGATCCAGCGGGCAGTGAAGAACGCGCCGACGCCAACGATCACCAGACCGCTAATGAAAAATGTAGTGAGCGGCCCGAAGACAAACGGAATCTCATGGGGCGGCCGTCCCAAGCCCGCGGGCGGCGACCCGCGCGGGGGTGGGCGTTTGTCCCGGTCGTCTTCGTGCATCGGCGGCCCCTCTGGCTCGGGCGGAGTACCATGGATAGCCCATCCAACGCCCACGACCGCCGCCGCGAGAAGGACCAGCTGCGCGAGCCCCACTGCGTACAGTCTCCATGCGAGAGTCCGGCGTGCGGGGCGAATCATGCGTCGTCCGGCGTGAGAATGTAGCCCGCGCCTCGCACGGTCTTGAGCAGGCGCGGATTGCGCGGATCGTCGCCGAGCTTCTGCCGCAGACGCGAGACGTGAACGTCGATCGACCGGTCGAAGGCTTCGTCGCCACTGGGGTGGACGAGCTGCAAGAGCTGCTCGCGCGACAGAACCCTGCCCGCGCGCTCGGCCAGCACGCGGAGAACGGCAAACTCGAGCGTGGTCAACACGAGCGATCGCCCGGCGATGGAAGCGCTCATCGACGCCGCGTCCACAACGAGCGACCCGAGCTCCACTCGGTCGGGACGCGGTCCCGACCGTCCGCGCGCACGACGGGCCTGGGCGCGGATCCGAGCGAGCAGCTCCCGCGATGAAAATGGTTTGCTTACGTAGTCGTCCGCGCCTCCCTCGAGACCCATGACGCGATCGGCCTCCTCGCTGCAGGCGGTGACCATGATGATCGGCACGTCGATCCGCTCGCGCAGCTTCCGGCACACTTCGAGCCCGCTGATGCCCGGGAGCATGAGATCGAGAAGCACCACATCCGGGCGCATGCGCAGGACGCTAGCGACCGCCTCGTCACCGCGCCTGACGAGCGAGACGTGCACGGCGTGCGAGCTCAAGTACTGGGCAGTGAGGCGGGCGAGACGATCGTCGTCCTCGACGTAGACTACGCTCACGCACTCGTCGTCCGACCCGGGCATTGACACATAGGATACGCGCGCCGCCGCTGCGTGGGCGGCCACGAAACATATGGACATGCCAACGGCGCGTGGACTACGCGTCCACGCAAACATGAGGGCGCCGTGCGCGCCCGGACACGACAATGAAAAGCGTAAGGGGTTTCGCTCCCGCAGGTGCGCCCATGCTTCGCATTGGTGCGATCGGCGTCTTGAGCCGCCTGCCCACACCGCCATCTATGCGAAGTGGGAGGGAGGAGCCACGCCTCGCTAACTCGCGAAATACGTCGTCGCCCGCTTCTGGCCCTTGCTCTTGAGTGCCCTCTTCTCCAGGCCCTCTTTCAGAATGCGGGGCATTTCCTTCGCTTGCAGACCGAGTTCACTGCGGATCTGCTCTGCGCGCAAGCCCTCCTTGTGTTTCTTCACTAAGGAGACCACCTGCCCGAGTGCGGCCGCGATGTCCTCGGGCGAACGCCGCTGCAAGCGCCCCGCCGAGGCCGACGACTTCCGCGCCGCTGGAACCGCGGCCGGAGCGGATACCGGACGCGGGGAGCGACCATTCCCGGGTGCTCTGCCGTTGGTGGAAATCAATTCGTCGAGGGAAGCCCCACGAATGGCTGCCAGAATGCTGGCCGCGAAAGATTCTGCGAGTTCGCTCAGAGTCGATTGGAGGGAGGTAGGCATTAAGATAGTAGCCTATAAGCATTCCGCCCTTCCATGTCAAGAAGACGATCCGGTCACGGACGTATTTCCAACCCCGAACCGAAGCCCAATCGTCAAAGTCGAAGATGATCGATAAGGGACGGGCAAGCGATATCGAGACGCTCCGGCCCGTAACCCCCCGCGCGAAGTCGCGACTTTTCAAACTCACGGAACGGACCCATTGCCTCTTTCCACGGCCGCCCTGGCTACACGCGCTACGTCAAGAAGGCACTGGTCGCTTGCGCGACCATCCGATCAAAACGAACCCTGAATACCACCGATACCTAGACCCGCCCACGCGCCGACAGGGGCGGGCGCGCCAGTTGTGGTCCTGGACGTCGTGTCGCCCATCAGAAGGCCGGCGATTCCGGCCGCTACCCCGGCACCCGCCGCGACGAGCGCCACCGTTGCGACGTAGCCCAGCGTGCGCGCCGATTGGAGTTGATCATTGACCGCGGGGATGCATGCCGTCGACTGACAAGACGTTTGCAAACCCGACACCTTTTGAATGGCGAGTGCGCCGACGACTCCTCCGACGACGAACCCGGCTGCCCCCACCCCGAAGCCCGCGTAAGCCAGCGGCGCGACACCGCCGCTGCTTACGACGACGGGGGCCGGCGTCGACTGGGATGGCGTCGACTGCAATGGTGACGGTGCCTGGCGACTCGCGACATGCGCCGTAGTCTCCTTTGTGGGCGCTCTCGCGTTCGAGACCGTGGCCACACTCAACTCGACCTCTCGCGATTCGCCCGGAGTAACCGCCACGTTCGTCTCGGCACGACTTCCGATCGACGTCGTCGCGACAAGCTTGTGCGTCCCTGGATTCAGTGCGAAGGGACCGGCGCCCACGACGACTGGCACGGCGGCCCGGTCGAGCGCAATCGTCACACTGGGGGTAGCCTCTCGAATTTTCACGGTCACTGTCGGGATCCGCGCCTCTACATCGGCCGCAAGTTGGGCGGCATCGACGCGAGCCTGCTTGGAGCGTGTGGTCTCGTCCGGCTGCACTGGCATGCGCGCAACCGAGTCGAACGTCGCCCGCGCCTCGACGAGCATGTTCACCAAGAGATAGGTTCGGCCTAGCTCGACCGCCGTGATGGGATTTTGCACGAGCATGTGCGCGGCCTCGAATTTCGAAAGCGCGCCCTTCGCGTCGCCCGCGTCTCGTTGCTCCGTCGCCGCCGTGAAAAGCTCGCGCGCCCTGACGACGTTCTCGCTTGTCGGTTGATCTCCAAGGGCAACTCGGGGGTCGCCGGCGCAAAGCTCGACGAGCACCGCAGCGGCAAGAAACCACCGACTCAAACGCGCTTTCCTCATTGGCCCACCCGTCATGCCGATTGTCTCACGCGAAATTACGTTCGGCGCCGGAGGCCGGCGGCAGGCGCCCGTACGGCGCTCAAGCAAGACAAAGAGCCAAGTCGCTCACATTACGATAGCCGGGAGAATGACTTGACGCACCAGCCGCATAGACGAAGACGGAGCCTTCCCGAGGGCAATGAGTGTGACGGAATCGAGGCTCTCGAGACACAGCTCGGGAATGCGCCGCTGCGGAGCATCGAGCAGCCGGTGGGGAGCCCCGTCTCAGCGGAGCACAATCAGTGCAGTGTCGTCCCTATCGTCCAAGAGGTTCAGCGCTCCCACCCCGGGGGGGCTGCTGAAACCGCCGAAGTACGCCTCGCGACCGGGTCGATGGCGAATCTCGCTGCGGGACACGTATATGTAGCCCTTTTTCCACAGGCGTGGGGGAATCACGAAAGAGGCGCCTACCGCCTTGGTCTTGGAGTCCGCCGGAACGAGAGACAGAAATCGCCGGTTTTCGACCATCGAGACGACCTCGAATTGGTAATCGGCTTCGGCCGGCCCGGGCGCAAGAAAGTAAAGCGACAGGGTTGGCGCTACTCCGGGCGTGTAGCGCCTACCGATGAGCTTCGTTCCATTGCTGTACGTTCTGGCGACTTCCGTGTCGAGACTCGCCATCAGCTTCGCCTCGTAGCGGGCGGCGAGCTCCGAGTTGCCGCTAGCGACGGCGGCGTTGTGCGCGATCCGAATTTGATCGATCGATGCGGGCGGCGTAGCGGGCGGCGGGTTCGGTGTCTGACCGTAGTGTTCGCGCAACTCCCAGGTATAAAAGGCATCGGGGCGCACGGTCCGGACGGGATCGATGCCCGACAAGAAATACCATTCGAGCGGGGTCGGCTCACGCTCGTCGAAAACGAGTCCCTGAGCCGGCGCGGGCGGCGCGATCCCGCGGTCTACAAAGGCGTACTGCCCCACGACGACGACGGAAAAATCGTGTGCGAGGCGAAGCTGATCTGCCGAGTTCATGAAAGCAAGGTCACCGATGAAGTAGCGATCCAGCTTGCGCGAATGGATCGACGGGATTGCCGTGACCGCGCGAACGGGCCTGTGCAGAGCCCAGGCCTGCGCCCAGGTCGCACGCATGCTTTCGTGGAGATCGATCACCGCGGGGTCCTCGATTCGCCCTGCCATCCACTCGAGCGCCTGCGACTTGTCCTCTTCCCGAAGAGCGAGCTTTCCCTTCTCGTTGAAACGGCCTCCGGTCATGCGCGCGTAATGGAGACCCTCGATGCCGTCCGGAAGGATGGCCAGAGGGATTAGCGCGAACGTCGCGAGCGCGGCGGCGGGAACGGCATCGGCCCACCGTGCGCGATCCCGGAAGACAAGCACGCCCCGGGCGAGCTGACCGGCGCTTTCTGCGATGACCCCGACCGACAGGGCGTAGTACGGGGCGAAGGGGAGCGGCCAATAGATGTGTACATCGGCGCCGTTCTTGAACTTCACGTAGTGGATGAGCGCCATCGCGAAGATGGCCATCGGGAATATTTCGAGGAAACGCCTGAAGAGAAGAATGCGCAGGATGAAAAGCGGGAGAGCGATCTTGCCGACCAGGATCGCCAGCGGGGTGAAGGTGACGTCGATCCAATACGCCCGAGCTGCGAGCACGCGCGAGAGCGGTTCGGCGTTGCCACGCGTGCGCGCGGTGAGCTGGGCCGCAAGGTCTCCAAGAGTGCCGATGTGCTCGAAATAGTAACCGTATGCGCTCACCGTCCCAATGGCGACGAGCGCCGTCAGCCAACTCCAGCGGGCAACCGCCATGCGGTCGAGCTCACCGGATCGGCCGCGGAGTCCAAACAAGGCAGCCGCACTGGAACAGGCCACCGCAACTGCGAGAAAAATCTGCGCCTCCCAGTCGGTGTTCGCGCAGAGAAGGGCTCCCATGAGGCTGACCGCCGTCCACCAGTAGTTGCCACTACGCGCGAATCGTACGTAGCCCCAAGTCGTCAGCAGGCACGACGTCACCAGAGGAACTTCGAACCCGGGGAAGTTGCCGAACGCGAGCGTGATGGGCAGAGTGACGTACGCCAGCGCCGCGAGTGCACCCGGAACGGGGCCCCATAACCCGCGGCCGATCCCGTAGAGCAAGGGCGGCGTCGCGGCACTGGCCACGATGGCGAAAAGTCGCGGGACGTATGCGTGTCGACCGAGAACCGCAGCGAAGGCGGCGATGCTCCAGAAGGTTCCAAACGGGTGATGCGAATAAAAGAGCGCCGCACCCGGCCGCTCGAGCGAGTAGTCGCGTACTGGACCGACTATGTGCCAGCGGAGCATGTTCTCGGCGATGATCCCCCGCGCGGCGACGACGGCGTCGTGACCCGCCGCAATGCGGCCGAAGAGCCCCCAAGAGATGGCGATTAGGAACCAAAGGGTGGCAACGACGACGACGGCCTGGGCGATCTTCTCCACCCGTCGCTCGCAGGTCGACCCCGGCGCCGAACTGTGGATCTCAGCTGCCGCCATCAATCTACCGTGTGAGCCGACCGCCGCGGAGAGGCTCGCCGAGTAGAACCGTCCACGGGGGAGGAGTGCGCCGCTCGACGATATGTAGACGCTGCCCAACCAGGCGCTCGAGCGAGCGGCGACTGAAGTGCTGGACGTGCCCCGGCGTATTCCCAAAATCGCGGAGGTATCGCGCCCGCGCGATATTCAGCAGCCGCCACAGCGGTTCGCGTGGAGTGCTCACCAGGACGGCGCGGCGCGCCACGCGCGCGATTTCCGCGACGCCCCTCGGCGGGTCGCTGAGGTGCTCCAGCACTTCGCAGCACACGACCAGCTCGAAGCTCTCGTCCTCGAACGGAAGGTCGTAGACCGAGGCATGACGCAGCTCGATCAGGCGATCCAGGCCCGGCGCGGCCGCGGAAAGCTCGAGGTCGCATGCGACGAATCGCTCGGGCCGTCCGCCCCTGGCCACCAGGTGATTGGCCAGATGACCTTCCCCGCAACCCACCTCGAGCACAGTGGAGGGAGCGACGTGCTCGTAGAGGCTCGTGACGGCGCCGAGAAAGCCGCGCATGAGGGCGCGCGAAACGGGGTTCCTCGTTCCGTACTTATCGTAAACGTTCCCGACGATGATGCCCCGGTCGCGATGCAGACGGGTCACGGTATCGGTTTCCGCCATGGGGTGGCGCCCGTACTTTGCACCCCTTCGAGCGTTTCACCGCGAGCGACGGCCGACCGAGCCAACTCTGCGTCCAGCCGCTTCACGCGGGCCAGCAGGTCTTCGAGGAGTCGACGGTTGGCGACGAGGAGATCGCTCAGGACGGCGACCAGCGTCACGAGAAAGGCGAGGATGACGCAGCCAAAGCCTGCGACCAGCGACTGGGTGTGTCCGCTGTAGCTCGGATTTCGAAGGTAGAAGAAGAGGAAGCGTCCGCACAGAAATGCACCGCAGGCAAAGAGGAAGGCAGCGACGTACGCGAACGTTTGGACCGGTCGATACATCCCGTGCGCCCGGACTAGCAGCCCGGCGGACTCGTACAAGTAGTGGGCGGTCGATCGCGCGAGCCTCGATTCACGCTTCACGGGGTTGGTCTCGAGCTTGACGTCCTGGAAGACCAGTCCTGAACACCCCCCCTGGATGATCGTCTCGAGCGTGTACGTGAAACGGCCGTGTACGAACATCTGGTAGGCCGCTCGGCGGCCGAAGGCGCGGAAGCCGCTCGTGGCGTCGGTCACACCGGTGCCCGAGATGCGGCGAACGAACGACGAACCCCACCGCTGAAGAAGGCGCTTCATCGGGGAAAAGTGCCGGATGTTGTCGGTTTGCCGGTCTCCTACGACGACGTCGGCCTCTCGATGCAGTATGGGCGCCACGATCCGCTCGATGTCCGACCCACGGTACTGATTGTCGGCATCCATGTTGACGATGACGTCGGCGCCCAAGCGCAGCGAGGCGTCGATGCCGGCCATGAAGGCTGTCGCGAGGCCGCGGTGCTGCGGAAAGCGGACAATGTGGTGAACGCCGAACGCCGCGGCCCCGTCGCTCGTTCCGTCGGTGCTCCCATCGTCGACGACGACGACCTCGATCTCGTCGATGCCGTCGACATGACGCGGCAAATCCGCGAGCGTAGCGGGCAGCTGCTCGCGCTCGTTCAAACAGGGGATTTGGATAACGAGCTTCACCCAGGGCCGTGCGCGGCACGTCGATGAGCCACGACGCACCTAGTTTCTCGCTTTTGGCGCCCGGCGAGTCGATGAACGGACGAGGAAGGCTTGGCCCTCGACGAGGCGCACCGATTTGTCCACCGGCGGTGGTCGAGGTCGCAATGTGCGGACTTCGAATGGCCGAGGCGCGCCGTTCCTTCGATGCCGGCGAAGCCATGACCGTCGTCGTATGAAAGAGCGACCAGTCCGCGCGGGTATGCGGCGAGCTCGACCGGCTTTCTCAGGTGGGCACCGCGGGTTCGAATGTGGGGGTCTTCGCGACGGCACCACCCGGCAGCGATTGCCGTCCCCGGTCGACACCCACATCGACAACCAGAAGGAAACGAGGAGCGCAGCATTCGACCGCGTCCCGGGCCCGTGGTCGGGCGACGGGATCTCCACGGCATTGGCAGCCGACGGGGCGACGTAGTCCGGGTTCGCCCAACCACTTGGTCGTTTCGAGTGTGTCTCAAGAGTTAAGCGGGGCTGACGAGTCGAGGAGACTCGTCAAACCACTCTCACACTAGCACGCTTCAATCCGCGTGAGACGGTGGTAAACCCCCGCCAGAAACTTCCCGCGGGACCACCGCGACAGGGACAAGAGCATCTCGGAAACCGGCGGAGGCCATCAAGCGGTAGGCTGCCCGCGATGCGTGAGTACGAAGGTGGCTGTCACTGCGGGCGCGTTCGGTTCCGAGTGCGCGATGATCTTTCCAGCGTCATCGTTTGCAACTGCTCGATTTGCGCGAAGAAAGGGTTTTTGCACTTGATCGTCGCCCCGAGCTGCTTCGACCTTCTGTCGGGCGAATCGGACCTAACCACCTACCGCTTCAATACGGGAGTGGCCGCACACCACTTCTGCCGGGTGTGCGGAATCCACAGCTTCTACGTTCCGCGGTCGGATCCGGACAAGATCGACGTCAACGTTCGGTGCCTGGACGGCATCGACCCAACCTCGCTCCGCCTCGCCACATTCGACGGGCTTCATTGGGAGGAATCGATGAGCGCGCGCTCCACCAAGGCGAACTCGCGCTGAAGGCCTTGACTGGCGAGCGTCATGCGACGACGGGTGGCCGCCGCAGATCAGCTCACGTGCTTGGCGATCTTTTCCCAGTACATCGTTCGCCAGCCCCCGGCGAGGTGCTCAATCTGATCCTCGGGGAAGGCCTCATGGGCAAATACGAGCTTGGTGCCCTTCCCCTCGGGCTCCAGCTCGAACCGGACGATCGAGTAAACGCCGTCCGGCCACGACTTGGCTCTCCACGCCTGGACGATTCGCTTGTCGGCGACGAGCTCGAGGTGGCGTCCGGTGACGTAGCCACCGAAGGCCGAGAAGGCGGCCCCTTCGATCGAGTCGCCGGTGGCCGGCGCGCCCGTCGCCTCGGCAAATTGTTTCGAATCCGTGAGCACTCTGAAGATCCGGGAGGGCGGGGCGGCAAAGCTGGTCTCTTGGTGAATGGACGGCATGGAGGCGGCTTCCCCTTTCGGCGGTGACAGCGCTAAACCGGTTGGTATAGTTGCGACCATTGGATGTCAAGACGCTCAGAAGCCTTGAATGACGACAAGCTCGATGCGGTCTTCTCCGCACTCGGCGATCCGACCCGCCGGCGCATCCTGACTCGCCTGGCGTCTGGACCTGCATCGATAACGGAGCTCGCCGCGCCCTTCACGATGACGCTTCCCGCCGTCTCGAAGCACCTGCGCGTGCTCGAGCGGGCGGGCCTCATGCGCCGCGAGCGCGAAGGCTGGTACCATCGCTGCTACCTGGACGCAGGCCCCCTGAGGGACGCCGTCGCCTTTCTGGCTCGGTACGAGCTTTTCTGGGAGCGGACGCTCGACGAGCTTGCCCGCTACGTCGAGGCCCAGCCCCCCAAGACGCGAGGCGACGGCTCATGAGCGAGAGCGTTGCCCTGGTCGTGCGTCGAACGATTCGCGCGAGTGCCGAGCACATTTTCGAAGCATGGACGCGGCCCGAGCACCTGCGCGCCTGGTGGGGGCCGCGGCCGGTGACCTGCTCCGGCGCAGAGGTCGACCTCCGCGTGGGCGGAAAGTACTCGATAGCCAATGCGCTGCCCGATGGCAGTCACGTGACGATCGAAGGCGAGTTTCGAGCCGTCGAGCGGCCCCACAAGCTCGTCTACACGTGGCGGATTGCGGAGGGCGAGGAGTCGCTCGTCACCGTGCGATTCCAAGCGCGCGGCGCCGTTACCGAAGTGGTCGTCGTTCACGAACATGTCGCGAGCGCGGCCGAGCGCGAATCCCATCAAACGGGGTGGCAAGGGTGCCTCGACGGGCTCGCCGCGTTTCTGTCGGACCAGTGATGTGCAGAATTCTCCGCGTGGCATCGGGCGCCCCCGCGCGCGAGACTCGCCGAACGAGCGGCGCTCGGGTTCGCGTTATGGGGATCCTCCCGTGGGCGGCACGTGCTCCCAAAAGGTCGGTGCCCCGTCGCGCCACGTAACGAATTGAACGGCGCCGTCCTGCGAGACCACGACCGCGATCGCCTCTCGCTCCTGAGAGCAGAGCCGGTATGCGGACCGATGACGAGTTCCGACGCTGTCGATGGGGACCACGTCGGACGTTGACGCTTCGAGGTCGAGAGCTCGGCGCACGGTCGTTATCTCGGGTAGCCGGCCGGTAATCTCGGCGCCGAAACCGAGCAGCTCGAAGCGATCGGTCATGACCACCGCACCATCGACGTCGCCGAGAGCGGCGAGGAGGTGCGAGATTTCGAGGATCGCTTCATCGAGAGCCGCGACCGCCTGACGCGGCGAACCTTCGTAATGCTCCCACCCCGCCCGCGCCGGAGGGGACGGGCCCTCTGTCGCCGCGATTGCGACCTCCCGCATGACGGCCCGCAGGAGAGCTCGATGGCGGCGGCGCGAGTCGGTGTCGGCAAATGCGTATTTGAGCCGGAGCGAACCTCCCTCTCCGAGCAGCGGCGCCGCGCGCGCCTCCGGGACAAAGAGGACTGTCGCGCCGTGGTGCGTCTCGCGCAAGATCGCGATGACGCGCTTGAACATCTGTTGAGAAACTCGACGTACCAAGCTCGGGTCCAGCGGAATGGTGCCGGGTCCGATCGCGGCGTCGTGCTCTCTTGCGAGCTCGTCCCGAAAGGGAGCAAATCGGTGGGCGAGCCACTCCGCGTCGAAGGCGTCGAGCGCCGCACCTTGCAGCCGGCCCGCGCGGAGCTCCCCGAGGGTGACGTCGCCAAGCCCTACGGCGACGAGCCCCGGACCGGCCACACGGACCACGAGCGCGTCACTTGGCAGTGGGGAAGGCACCGCTCGTCCGCCGCGCACGCTCAACAGCCAACGAGGGCCCGACTGGACGATTCCCCAGATGTCGAAGTCGCCGACGCCGCTCTGGCGCACGCCGATGAGGGCTCGGTGGTACTTGGCAGCGGGCGCCAGCCGACGGAGCTCTTGTTCGTCGTACGGACGTGGCTCGGTGAATTGGAGGGGCTGCAGTCCATCGGGCGGCCCCTGGCCAACGGGCAGCCGAGCGGGGTCACCGACGAGAAGGCGAAAGCGAATCGGACGGGCTTCTTCTTGGAGGAGAGAGGCCTGATACGCGATCGAGATCAGTCCCTCGAGCGCAGTCGCGTCCGGAAGGCCGCCCGATCGCAACGTGCACGGACCGGGATCGCGGAGCCGTTCGAGTCGCGCCCAGCGGGCGGCCACCGCGGCGGCGAGCTGTGCTGGATAGGCGTGAATCACCAATTCTAGGCTACGGTTCCGGCCTCCTTCTGGGTAGCTCTGCCTGACCGCCCGTCGAAGGAACGGCGCGGCTCAGATTCGCTGTGGGATTCGGAACATCTTCGAGAGCTCGAGCAGCGCGTCGGCGAGCGGCGAGCGCCTGCGCCAGACGAGCGCGAGCGTGCGACCGGGGATCGGCTTGGCGAACGGCCTGATCTCGAGCTGCCCCCGGCGATTTTCGACGTGAACCGCGACCGACGGCAGCAGCGTGATGCCCGCTCCGCTCGATACCATCTGCGCCAGCGTCGCGAGGCTCGTCGCTCGAAAGCTCGTCTCGGTGGCATGCGCCTTCGTGCAGAGAGCCAGCGCCTGACTGCGAAAGCAATGCCCCTCGTCGAGGAGAAGGACGTGGGCGCCGTCGAGGTCCGACAGTGCGAGCCGCTTCTTGCGCGCAAGCTCGTGCGCTTTGGGCATCGCGACGACGAAGGGATCGGTGGCGATCTGGGCGTGTGCAAGATCGCCGATCTCCGCTTCGAGCGCTACGAGACCGGCGTCGAGGCTTCCCTCGCCGATCTCGCGAACGATCTGCGCCGTCTTCTCCTCACGAAAGACGAGCGCAAGCTTCGGGTAGCGCGCACCGATCGCCGGCACGACTTCGGGGAGTAGATACGGCGCGATGGTCGGGATGACACCGATGCGAAGGGTACCTGCAAAGGGATCACGCGAACGGGTGGCGACGGCGATGAGATCGTCGATTTCCACGAGGATGCGACGAGCGCGAGCCACGATTTCCGCGCCGGCGCTCGTGAGGACGACGCGCCGCCGGTCGCGCTCGAAAATTTTCAGGCCGAGCACCGACTCGAGCTGTTGCAACTGCGCGCTCAGCGTCGGCTGGGACACGTGGCACTTCGCCGCCGCCTTGTGAAATCCGAGGGTGTCGGCGACGGCGACGACGTACTGAAGCTGCCTCGGGGAGAGATCGGCGGGAGAGGCCACGATAGACGGACTCTATCACAATGGTTGAAAGAACGTATTCGACGAATCAGTCGTCTGGGGTACTTTCAGCGGTGAAGCGCGCATCGAGCGCGCGGAGGCAAGTCATGAACAACGACGAGAAGAAGACGAAGAAGCTGACGACGGCCGCAGGCGCCCCAGTGGTCGACAACCAGAACACGATGACCGCCGGCCCCCGCGGCCCGGTCTTGCTTCAGGACGTATGGCTGCTCGAAAAGCTCGCCCATTTCCACCGCGAAGTCATCCCCGAGCGGCGCATGCACGCAAAGGGCTCGGGCGCGTACGGCACGTTCACCGTGACGAACGACGTCTCCCCGTACACGCGAGCCGCGATTTTCTCCAAGATCGGCAAGAAAACGGAGCTCTTCGCCCGATTCACCACGGTTGCGGGAGAGCGCGGCGCGGCGGACGCCGAGCGCGACGTTCGCGGCTTCGCGGTCAAGTTCTACACCGAAGAGGGCAACTGGGATTTGGTGGGGAACAACACGCCGGTGTTCTTTCTCCGCGACCCGCTCAAGTTTCCGGACTTGAACCACGCGGTGAAGCGCGATCCGCGGACGAACATGCGGAGCGCGAAGAACAACTGGGACTTCTGGACCTCGCTCCCCGAGGCCCTGCATCAGGTCACGATCGTGATGAGCGACCGCGGCCTACCGGCGACCTACCGGCACATGCACGGCTTCGGCTCGCACACCTTCAGCATGATCAACGCGAAGGGCGAACGGCACTGGGTCAAGTTCCATTTCAGGTCGCAACAGGGAATCAAGAATCTCACCGACGCCGAGGCCGAGGCGATCGTGGCCAAAGATCGCGAGAGCCACCAGCGCGATCTCTACGAAAGCATCGAGAAAGGCGACTACCCGAAGTGGACTCTCCTCGTGCAGGTCATGCCCGAGAGGGACGCTTCCAAGGTTTCATACAATCCCTTCGATCTCACCAAGGTGTGGCCGCACAAGGACTACCCTCTCGCGGAGGTGGGAGTGATGGAGCTCAATCGCAACCCGGAGAATTTTTTCGCTGAGGTCGAACAGTCCGCGTTCAACCCCGCGAACGTCGTGCCTGGCATCGGCTTTTCGCCCGACAAGATGCTGCAGGCGCGGCTCTTCTCCTACGGCGACGCGCAGCGCTATCGACTCGGCGTGAACCACAACAGCATTCCGGTCAACGCGCCGCGCTGTCCGGTCCACAGCTATCACCGGGACGGGGCAATGCGCGTGGACGGCAATCACGGCGGCACGCTCGGGTACGAGCCGAACAGCGAAGGCCAGTGGGCTCAGCAGCCGAGCTTCGCAGAGCCTCCGCTCAGCATCGAAGGGGCGGCCGACCACTGGAATCATCGCGAAGACGGCGACTACTATTCGCAGCCGGGTGCGCTCTTCCGCCTGATGACGCCTTCGCAGCGCCAGGTATTGTTCGAGAATACGGCGCGCTCCATCGGACCCGCGCCGAGGGAGATTCAGTTGCGGCACATCGCGAACTGCTCGAAGGCCGACCCAGCCTACGGAAAGGGAGTGGCCGACGCCTTGGGCATTGCGCCGAGCGAAGCGTCGAAGAGGTAGTGGAACCCCCGTGTCCGATAGGAGAATGTGCGACAAGAGGATCGAAACGCGAGCGTTTGGGTCTGCCAAACCCTTTCGGCTCTTCCGGTCGATACGGACCGTCGCGCGCGTGGCGTGGTCCGGCGGACGAGGCGATTTCTCGCGGTTTCGTTGCGAGCTCCAAGCGGGAAAATGTACGCTGAGCTGAACGAGCACGGTGCACGTGAATCATCGGTTTGCACCTTGTCGCGCGCTGCCTTCTGGCATCGCCATCATTCTTTGGCTCGTGTTCATCGGTCTCTACGCGCAATCGTGCCAGAGATCGGCGCCTCCCGGCCCACCACCCTTCCATGCTGCCGCTTCGGCTCTGGCGATGCCGGATGCCGCCTCGACCGCCACGGCTCCGCCTTCCGGGCACGGCGGCCTCGACGAAGGCGCCATCGACGTGGCGGTCGCCGAAGCCATCGCGAACCGGAGCATTCCCGGGGCGGTCGTCGTCGTCGGTCGCAGCGATCGCGTCGTCTTTCGCCGCGCGTACGGATTTCGGGAGGTCGAGCCCGATCGCGTACCGATGACGGTCGACACGCTCTTTGACCTCGCCTCGATCACCAAGCCCATCGCCACGGCGACCAGCATCATGGCGCTTTTCGAGAGAGGGGCCGTGGGCCTCGACGACCCGCTCGTGAAGTACCTGCCGGATTGCGACAAGAACGGCAAGGCGGCGATCACGATTCGACACTTGCTTCTGCACGTCGCCGGCTTGCCTGCAGACACGCCCAAAGCCGACTTTGCGCATGGTCGCGACGAGGCCATCCGCCGCATCTGCAATACGCCGCTTCGCGCCGCTCCCGGACTCGCGTCGATCTACAGCGATCTCGGGTTCATCCTTCTCGAAGAGGTCGTGCGCCGCGTCACGTCGCGCGAGCTCCCGGACTTCGCCGCGGAGACCGTCTTCACCCCGCTCGGCATGAAGGACACCGGCTTTCTTCCATCGGACGAACGAAAAGAGCGCGCCGCCTGGACGGAGTTCGTCGACGGAGGATGGCGGGTCGGCGTCGTCCACGATCCGCGCGCTTTCCTCCTCGGGGGCGTCGCGGGGCACGCCGGACTTTTTTCGACCGCCGACGACCTCGCGCTGTACGCGCGCGCGATCCTCGGGGGCGGCGAGGTCGATGGAAAACGGCTGCTCTCGCCCCGGACCGTCGCGACCATGATCGCTCCGCACGATACGCCCGGTGGAGTCCGCGCGCTCGGGTGGAACGTCGACGGACAGTACCGCGGCGAAGGACTCTCCCCGAGAGCGATCGGCCACTTCGGGTTCACCGGGACGGCGCTGTGGATCGATCCCGACAAGGACCTCTTCGTCGTCGTGCTGACCAACCGCGTCCATCCCGACGGCAAGGGCGACGCCAAGCCGCTCGTCTTACGCATCAACACGCTCGCGGCGCAAGCGATCGGTCCGGTGACCGGCCGGGTCAGGGCCTGCGCCGACGGCGCGGCCGACGTGCGGACCGGAATCGACGTCTTGCGCGAGGAAGGGTTCGAGCGCCTGCGGGGTCGCCGCGTCGGTCTCATCACCAACGCGAGCGGTCTCGCGCGCGACGGGACGCCTACCATCGACCTCCTGAGACATGCGCCAGAGGTCCGGCTCGTGGCCCTCTTCACGCCCGAGCACGGGCTCGGCTCGGACCGCGAGGGACGCATCGACAGCGGCGTCGACGGGCGAACGGGGTTGCCCATTTACAGCCTGTACGGGGACGGGTTCGCGCCGAGCGCGGAGAGCCTCGCCGAGATCGACACGCTTGTCTTCGACATCCAGGACGTGGGCACGCGCTTTTTCACATACGCGTCCACCATGGAGCGCGCGATGAAGGCGGCTCGCGATCGCGATCTGCGTTTTGTCGTGCTCGACCGGCCGAATCCGATCGACGGGGTCGATGTCGGCGGCCCGGTCCGCGCGCCAGCGTCGACGTCGTTCGTGAACTACCACGCACTCGCCGTCCGGCACGGCCTGACCCTCGGCGAGCTCGCCACGATGCTGAACGCGGACGAGCACCTAGGTCTCGCGCTTTCGGTCGTCCCGATGCGCGGCTGGCGGCGCTCGGCGTACTGGGACGAGACGGGACTTCGCTGGGTGAATCCCTCGCCAAATCTGCGCAGCGTGCAGCAGGCGCTGCTTTATCCGGCGGTGGGCCTGCTCGAGGCGACCAACCTCTCGGTCGGCCGGGGCACGGATGCGCCTTTCGAACGGCTGGGCGCCCCGTGGATCGACGGGCAGCGGCTCGCGACCGCACTCGCGGCCGATTTGCTGTCGGGGGTCGATTTCGCGCCCGAGTCGTTCACACCCGCCGCCGACCGGTACGCGGGACGGCAGTGCGGCGGTGTGCATGTGACCGTTCGGGACCGGTCGTCGTTCGAGCCCGTGCGTACGGGGTTGGCGATCGCGCGGGAGCTCAGGCGCCTTTATCCACGCGAATGGGATTTCGCAAAGCTCGACCGCTTGCTCGTGCATCCCGACGCGATGCAGGCGATCGACCGGGGACTCACCCCCGCGGAGATCGTCGCCACCTTTCGGGTCGAGCTGTCCGCGTTCGCTGCAAAGCGAGAGAAGTATCTTCTTTACGTCGCGGGCGACTGCGAGAAAGTGGCCCGCTGACACCGCTTCACACGGCGACAGTCGACAGCACACGCCGCTGCGAGTAGGCCATCGGTATGACGCGTTCGACCCGAGCCCTGGGAATGCTCTCGTGTGCGCTCGCTTTTTCCTGCACGACGTCGCCTCCCGCGGGGAGCGCGGCCACGGCGGCTCCGACCGCGACGGTCGCGTCGGCGCCGACGTCGCCGCCCGCCCTGTCCGGAGGATCCGATGACCTGATCGGCAAGCCCGCGCCCGATTTCACGGCGACCGCCCAAGACGGCTCGACGGTGCACCTCGCTACACTGAAAGGAAAAACCGTCGTCGTCTACTTCTATCCAAAAGACGAGACGCCAGGCTGCACCAAAGAAGCGTGCTCGTTTCGCGACGCGTGGGCCTCGATCGCCAAGACAGGCGCGGTGCTCATCGGGGTGTCTGCCGACACGACCGACTCGCACAAAAGCTTCGCGGCCCACTACAATCTTCCCTTCTTGCTTGTCTCCGATCCGGACGGGACCATCGGACGCGCGTACGGCGTACCCTTCGAGGGGCATCACGCCCGCCAGACGTTCGTCGTCGGCCCCGACGGCAACGTGCGCAAGGCCTACCGCAAAGTGGACGTGGCGGCGCACGCGCAGCAAATCCTCGGTGACTTGAGCTGAATCGGATAGGCAGTCCCTGACAGCCGGGTCGCCGGTTGGCACAGGTTGACCCAGTCGAATCGCAGCGAAGCACGCGATTCGTCATAGGATTCGGCCAGAGCTGCCGCGGTATGGACGCTGCTACATGGGTCGGCATGGGGAACCGAGCCGTCCTTCTTGGCATTGCGACCGTCGCACTGTCCGCATGCAGCAGCGCGTCGGGTAGCAACCAATCGGGGCCCGAGATGGCGCAGGCGAACGCCGTGCAGGTTCCCGCTTCCGCGATCTCCGCACAGTCGCTCGGCGCCGCCGTGACCGCGAACAACGCGTTCGCCCTGGACCTGTACGCCCACGTATCCGCAGCTTCCCCGACGAGCAATCTGCTGACCTCGCCGTTCAGCGCGTCGTTGGTGCTGACCATGGCGTACGCGGGAGCGCAGGGTCAAACCGCGACGGAGATGGCCACCGCGCTTCACTTCGGGGCGGCTGCCGGGCAAGCCGTCTTCGACGGGCAAGACGCGCTCAGTCAGGCTGTCGCGTCCCGCGGCCAGGGGGCTTTCGCCGCCGCGCAAAGCTCGCCGCAGGCGCCGGGTCAACCCGGTCCGTCGGCCAGCGACTACGACCTCGACGTGGTCAATTCCGTGTGGGGGGAAAGGACCGTATCGTGGGCAGAGCCGTTCTTGAAGACGCTCGCCACGAGCTACGGCGCGGGCGTGCATCTGCAAGACTTCATGCGCGAGCCCGACCAGGCCCGGCTGACGATCAACGCGTGGGTGAGCTCGGAGACGCACGACAAGATCAGCGATTTGCTGCCGCCCGCGTCGATCGACAACTCGACGTTGATCGTCCTGGTCAACGCCATCCACTTGAAGTTCCCGTGGGATACCCCTTTCGATCCTTCGGCGACGGTGCCCGGAACGTTCACGCGCCCGGACGGCACCACGGTTTCGCCGAGCTTCATGAATTTGCAAACGAGCTTTCTTTATGTGGACGACGGCCAGGCCCAAATCGTCTCGCTTCCTCTCTCGAACGGCCAAGTGTCGGTCGTGATCGCCCTCCCGCACGCGGGCGTCGATCTCGCGACGTACGAGGCATCACTCAACGGCACGTCGGCCGCGATCGCGCTGCCGCAGGCGACCACGATGGTGTCGCTGTCATTGCCAAAAGTGACGTTCACATCCAATACGTTTTCGTTGAAAACGTCGCTCGAAGCGATGGGAATGGTTCAGGCGTTCACCCCCGACCAGGCCGACTTCTCGGGCATGGGGCCGGCGCCGCTGTACCTGTCGGACGTGCTTCAGAAGGCGATGGTCTCGATGCAAGAGACCGGTGTGGAGGCTGCCGCGGCGACAGCGGCCATCGGCGAAGACACCGCGGCCTTCGTGGGCACACCGGCCTCGATGATCGTCAACCGGCCGTATCTCGTTTCCATCGTCGACGCGACCGGGGCGGTCTTGTTTCTGGGACACATCGTCGACCCGACCGCGGGGGGCCAGTAGCTCGCCCACGCCATCGGCGCGTCTGCGCGTAAGATGCCCGGGTGCGTCTCGCGGTCCAGCCTCCGATCTTGCCGATGCTCGCCAAGCGGGTGAGCGAAATCCCGGACGGCGACGGCTGGATCTTCGAGCCGAAATGGGACGGGTTTCGCGCGCTCGTCTTCCGCGACGGCGACGAAGTGCTCATCCAGAGCCGCGACGAGAAAGACCTCAACCGCTATTTCCCCGAGCTCCTCGGGCCGATTCGGTCGCAGCTCCCGTCCAAGTGCGTGCTCGACGGCGAAATCGTCATCGCCACGCCTCATGGCCTCGATTTCGAGGTCCTCCAACTGCGGATCCACCCGGCCGCGTCGCGCGTCCGGATGCTCGCCGAAGACAGCCCCGCATCCATCGTCTTTTGGGACATTCTCTGCGAAGGGGATCTCGACTTGCGCGGCGCAGCGTTCGGCGAGCGACGCGCGCGGCTGGAATCCGTCCTCGCGCGGTCGACGCCGCCCATCCACCTCACGCCGAAGACCTGCGATCGCGTCCTCGCGGCCGACTGGTTTCGCCGTTTCGAAGGGGCCGGCCTCGACGGAGTGATGGCCAAACCGGCGTCGGGTCTCTACGAGCCGAACAAGCGCGTGATGTTCAAAGTGAAGCACGAGCGCGATTGCGACTGTGTGGTGGCAGGCTTTCGATGGCACAAGAACGGTCACGCGACGGCAGTGGGTTCACTCCTTCTCGGTCTCTACGACGACGATGGCGGACTGCAGCACGTCGGGGTTTGCGCGAGCTTCACGGACAAGACACGCCGCGACCTCGTCGGATACGTGGCCCCATACCGTGAGAACGCACTGGCCGGGCATCCGTGGGCGCGCTGGGCCGGGGAAGCAGACGCGGAAGAGGGCCACGCGCGAGGGCAGCGAATGCCGGGCGGAAAGAGCCGGTGGAGCCAAGGCAAAGACTTGTCGTGGGAGCCGCTGCGCCCCGAGCTCGTCGTCGAAGTCGCGTACGATCACATGCAGGGAACGCGCTTCCGCCACACAGCGCAGTTTCGCCGCTGGCGCGCCGACAAGCCGCCGAGCGACTGCACGTACGCCCAGCTCGAAGTGGTCGCCCCGCACGAGCTCGCGGACATTTTTTCGGTCCGTCCGTCGCGCTAAAGCCCTGGGCCGCCCCGAGCTTTCCTCACGCCTTCTTCGCTTTCGCTGGTCGTGGGTTGTTCGCCGACCGAGGGCGAACGCTCCGCCATTCGCGGGTCGGATCCTCGTCGGGATCGGGCGTCTCTTGCTCGGGCCGAACGGCCTCGGGCACGTTGCGGAGATTCACGCGGATCCGCGTCCATGTCGAGGAGCGGCCTCGCATCGAGTCGACCAGCACGTCGTCGACGGCGAGGTGCGGGGCGGCGTCGGGATGCGCGCGCTTCCACCGTTCGAGTCCGGCGAGAGCGGCTTCCTTGTCCGGGGAGTTCGCCACCACGACCAGAGGCATCTTCGTCCGCGGTTTCTTCGCGACCCGCGACGGCGCGACGCGGGGCCCCTCGCCGGACATCTTTCGAAAGTGGGGAGGCCAGGGGGCGTCCCCGAGGCCCGAGGCCTGATCGCGGTCGGCGAGCGCGAGCAGGCCTTCCAGCGAACACGGCGCGTCGTCCATCCCGGCGTGCGGATCGCGTATCTCGGCGAAGCGACGAGGCACGGTCGACACCGTGAACTCGGCCGGCTCGCAGTCTGCCACCTCCGACCAGCGCAGCGGGGTCGACACGCGCGCGTCCGGCAGGGGTCGCACCGAGTACGCCGAGCACGTGGTCCGGTCTTTCGCGTTCTGGTTGTAGTCGAGAAACACTCCGTGACGCTCTTCTTTCCACCACTTGGAAGTCGCGAGTGTGGGCGCGCGGCGCTCGATTTCTCGCGAGAGCGCGAGCGCCGCGCGGCGCACGTCGGTGAAGCTCCATCGCGGCTGGATCCGAACGTTTACGTGCATTCCCCGCGAGCCGCTCGTCTTGGGAAAGCTGGGGATCCCGAGTTCGTCGAGGAGCGCCTTCACCTCGAGGGCGACGCGCCGAACGACCTCCCAAGAGACGCCCGGCCCGGGGTCGAGATCGACGCGAAGCTCGTCAGGGTGCTCGAGGTCGCCCGCCCGAACGGGGTGCGGATGCAGCTCGATGCATCCGAGATTGACCACCCACGCGAGACCGGCCGCGTCGTCGACCACGACCTCCTCCGCCGTTCGGCCCGATGGAAAAGACAGCGACACCACTCTTAGCCATGACGGCCGCTTGTCGGGCGCGCGCTTTTGATAGAAGGCGGGGGCCTCGGCACCGTCGACGAAGCGTTTGAGCACGAGGGGGCGGTCGCGGATCCCGCCGAGCGCGCCCTCCGCGACCGAAATGTAGTAGCGGACGAGGTCCAACTTCGAGAGCTTGGCCTGCTTCGAGAAATAGGGCTTGCTCGGATTCGTGATCCGGACTTCGCGTCCGCCGATCGAAAGAGTCTCTGCCTCTTTGTCAGCCACGACAACGAGGCTACATCAAGCGGTATGGCCGACACGAAGCAAGACGTCATCGATATGCTTCGAGAGCTCGCGGAGCTGACGATGCTCGAAGAGGGCGACCCGCAGTCGTTTCGCGTGCGCGCCTACGAGAGCGCGGCACAAGCGGTAGCCGGTCTGAGCGTCGATCCCGGCACGCTGAACGCGGCCGCCCTCCAGAAAATCGACGGGATCGGCAAGAGCACGGCCGAAAAAATCCGTGAGCTCGTCGATACCGGAAGGGTCGAGAAGCTCCAGGCGCTCAGGCTCAAGCACCCGGCGAACATAGTCGCCCTTCTCCGGATTCAAGGGCTGGGGCCGAAAGCTGTCCAGCGCCTTCGGGCCGAGCTCGGCGTCCAATCGGTCGACGACTTGCGCCAAGCCCTCCTCGCGCACAAGCTGCGCGAGCTCAAGGGGTTCGGCCAGAAGTCCGAGGAGAAGCTCTCGCAGGCCCTCGCCCGCCTTCTCGCGCAAGGCGCCATCGATCGCACGCCCATTTCGGTTGCGCTGCCTCTCGCGGCGCGCGTCGTGGCGCGGCTGCTCGAAGTTCCCGGCGTATCGCACGCTTCCTACTGCGGCTCGTTGCGCCGCTTCGCCGAGACCGTGGGCGACGTGGACATCGTCGTGGCCGCCACTTCGCCCGAGCCGGTGATGGAGGCTTTCGTCTCGATGCGGGCGGTGGAGCGCGTGATCGCGCGTGGAGACGCCAAGACGAGCGTCGTTACGCATCGCGGAACACAGATGGACCTTCGCGTCGTAGCCGCGCACCAGCTCGGCGCCGCGCTTCTCTACTTCACTGGCTCGAAAGGCCACAACATCAAGCTCCGGCAGCGCGCGCTCGCCCGCGGCCTCACGCTCAACGAATACGGGCTCTTTCAAACGGACGGCGGAACCCTCGTCGCGAGCGAGACGGAGGCGCAAATCTACGAAGCGCTCGGGCTTCCTTGGATCGCCCCGGTCCTGCGCGAAGATGCCGGCGAGATCGACGCCGCGGAGAAGCGCGTTCTGCCGAGGCCGATCGGCGCGGTCATAGGTGATTTCCACGTGCACACGTCCGTCTCGGGCGACGCGTCCTCGCCGGTCGAGCAGGTGGTCGCGTTCGCGAAGGGCCGAGGGTACCGGGCCCTGGCGATCACGGATCACGCGGAGGGAACCCTCCCGGGCGTCGGTCGCCAAGCGATGCTCGAGCAACGCGCAAAGCTCCGGGCGATGCAAAACGAGCTCGGCGACTCCCTCCGGCTGCTGCACGGGGTCGAGCTCAACATCGGGTCGGAGGGCGAGCTCGATTACGACCTCGAGTTTCGCCGTGGCTTCGACTTCTGCCTCGCCTCCGTGCACGATCAGTTCGATCTCGATCGGTCCGCGCAGACGCGGCGCATCGTGGCGGCGATGCGCGACCCGACCGTGCGGATGATCGGGCACCTCTCGGCGCGCATGATCGGGGCTCGACCTCCGATCGACTTGGACCTCGACGCGATTTTTGCGGCCGCAGAAGAGACGGGGACCGCGCTGGAAGTGAACGGCGCCTTGCCGCGATTGGACCTGTCCGGAGAAGCGCTGCGCCGCGCCCGTGACCGGGATCTGACCTTCGTTCTGACGAGCGACGCGCACGAACCCGAGGAACTAGAGCGCGTTCGGTTCGCAGCCCTCCACGCCGAGCGAGCCTGGGTCGATCCGAGCCGCGTCATCAACGCGGGTCCGCCGGAGCGCCTCTTGGCTTGGACGACGAAGAAAGCGCCGAGAGCGGCGTAAGATCGCCGCGCACGGAGCCCTCGCGCCCCCTGGGCTGCCCATCTTGACAGCCGAGTCTTCCTCCTGGCATTTTGCCTGCCGTGCTCAATCGGGTCGCCGTCCGGCGGCCCTGAGGCCCTCGGAGCGGTGGCCAGCCCTATTCGGCGTCACACGACGACCTGAGCCGAGCGATCAGGACGCCCGGATGAGCGACACGGTCGATTTGGCAAACGACGGCCCTCGGTCCGAGATCACGACCAAGCTCTCGGCCGACGAGTTCGTTCGACTCGCGGACAATATCCCGTTCGTCGTCGCACGAATCGGTCGCGACCGACGTCACCGATTCGTGAACGGCGCGATCACTCGCTTTACGGGGAAGCTTCCGTCCGAGACCATCGGCAAAACAAACGAGGAGCTCGGCACGCCCCCCGAGATCGCCGCGCGCTGGAATTCGGCGATCGACGAGGCGCTTGCAGGCACCGAGGGACAGGTGGTCTTCGACTGGCTCACGCCTGACGGTCCGCGCGTGTTCGTGGGCCGCGTCATCCCCGAGAGATCCGCGGACGGGTCGATCGACAGCGTTCTCTGCATTACACGCGATATTACCCCGGAGAGGAAAGCCGAAGCGGAACGCGCGAGGCTCCTCGAAGAGCTGGAAGCGGAGCGCGCCGAGCTGCGCCTCGCAAACCGGCGCTTTCGGCTGGCGCTCCAAGGTTCTCCCGTCTCGCTGTTCGAGCAGGATCGGGATCTGCGGTTCACCTGGCTCCACAATCCAGACCCCAGCCTCGAGCTGACCATCGAGGGAGTTCTCGGGACGCGCGACAGCGATTTCTTCGAGAACGCGGAGGACGCTGCGGTGACGATGGCCATCAAACGCGAGGTCCTCGAGTCCGGCGTGGGGCGACGACGCGAGGTTCGCCTTCGGGCCCGGGGAGCGGATCACTATTACGAGCTGCTCGTCGAACCCCTCCGCGCCGCCGATGGACAGGTGACGGGCGTCACGTGCGCGTCGGTCAACATCACCGAACGCAAGAGAATGGAGGCCGAGCGCGCCGAGTTTCTTCGAAAGGCCCTGGAAGACCGGATCCGGGCGGAGGAGCTCGCGGAAGCTCTCGCCGAGAAAACGCGCCTGCTCGAGGCCGTGCTCGAGAATGCCCCTCTGGGCATCGTCATCCTGGACGCCCCGAAGGGTCGCGTCGCCTTGAAGAACCGGGCCTTCGAAGAGGTCTGGGGAGGCCGTGCCCCCGAGAGCGTCGACGAGTTCGCGCAATGTCGGATCTGGAAGGAAGACGGAACGCCGTGGGCTGCCGACCAGTCGACGCTGACGCTCGCGCTCCACGGCGTGACCTCGACGCAGAACGTTCGACTGCAGCGGCCGGACGGGACCGAAAGGTGGCTCCACGTCGCCGCCGGCCCCGTCCGGGACGATTCGGGCCAGATCTTCGCTGCCGTGCTGCTGTTCGAAGACATCAGCGAGCAGGTGGAGCTCACCGCTGCGCGCGTCCAGCTCCTCAAGCAAGTGTCCGAGGAGCGGGCCACCCTGAACGCCCTCATCCACCAGCTGCCGGTGGCAGCGAGCGTCTACGCCCCGCCGGATTTCCGCATCGAGATGATCAACGAGGCGTACCAGGCGTTCGTGCCCGGGCGCGACATCGTGGGCAAAACGGTCGGCGACGCGTTCCCTGACCTTCCGATGGAGTCCACTCGGCATATTTTGTCGGAGGTTCGCCGGCTCAAGGAGCCAATCGTTCGCCGCGAATACGCTGTGCTTCTCAAGGGCCCGGACGGCCAGGTGGAAGAACGCTACTTCACGAGCACGTTTCGACCGCTGCTCGACGACGCGGGTCAGGTCTCTCGCGTCGTCGCGACGTCGGTCGATGTCACGCAAGAGGTCCGTGCGCGCGCGGCGATCGCCGAGTCGGCCGAACGCCTTCGGGTCATCCTCGACGAAATGCCTCTCGGGGTGGTGGTGCGGCACGCCATCACGGGTGACGTCGTTCTGAGAAACAAGGCGAGCACGGAGATCCTCGGTCTCGACGTGACCGGGCTCGAACGGGGAGGTCCTTGGCGAGCGCTCGACGCCCGGCACCCCGACGGCCGGGCGCTGGAACGCGACGACCATGCCTTCCGGCGGGCGATGCGGACGGGCGAGGCGGTCCGAAATCAGCTCGTTCGCTTCCGCCATGCCGACGGCAACGAAGTGGTGGTTCGTTCGAGCGCCGCGCTGATCGGGGGCGATCAAACCGGGGGCCTCGTCGTCAGCGTGTTTGACGACGTGACCGAGGAGCACCGACTGCTGTCGGAGCGTGAGCAGACGGCCCGCCTCGCGGAGATGTTCGTCGGCATCCTCGGGCACGATCTGCGGGCGCCTCTCAACGTCGTCACCCTGGCGGTTTCTCTGCTCGAACATCAGGGACGGCTCGAAGCGGGCGACCTGAAGCGAGTCCGCCAGATTGGATCGAGCGCACGTCGGATGACGCGAATGGTCGAACAGCTCCTTGATCTGACCCGTGCCCGGCTGGCTGGAGGAATACCCGTCGAGCGAAAGCCGGCCGATCTCGTGGTGGTGATCGCCGCGGTCCTCGACGAGCTCGCGACGGCCAATCCCGGGGTGACATTCCACAACGACCTCCCGATCGAGATGACTGGCGAATGGGACGCCGACCGGCTGGCGCAGGTCGCGTCGAATCTCTTGGGCAACGCCATCGAGCACGGAGACCCAGCCCGGCCCATCGAAATCTCCCTCGAGAGCGCAGGCGACACGGCCATTTTCGCGGTGCACAGCAAGGGGCCCCAAATTCCAGAGGACCTCCTGCCGCTGCTCTTCGACCCGTTCCGGCGGGGAGTGCCGTCCTCGAGCGCCACGAGCAAGGGACTTGGCCTGGGCCTCTACATCACGCGCGAGATCGTGAAGGCGCACGGGGGGGACGTGCGCGTCACGTCGAGCGCGGAGGGCGGCACGACGTTTGTCGTCATGCTGCCCCGTTTTGGCGGACGATGAGAGCCTTATTGCTGCACTCCGGCGAGCGGCTCGTCACAACCCTGGTCATTGGAACCCGTCAGAACGCGCACGTCGGGACGCCGCCCGCGCCGGAAATGGAGGTGGTCGTCACGCCGGTCCCCGCCGGGGTCACGTTCGAGTCGTAGAGCGCGACGTTCGCGAACTGGCCGTTCTCTTGAGACGTGGCATCCAGCTGCACGTTCTCGAGCGTCAACCCCAACGGGTAGGCCTCGCTGTAGCCTTCGAACTCCGAATACCCGCCTGCGGCCGACGCCGTCGAGTAGAGGCCGTTTACGACGATGTCCGTAAAGAACGGCGTACCGCTCGTTCCCGTGCACGCCCCATAGGTCGTGTCGAAGACCAGCAAGTGCTTCAAACCCGTCATGCAGGTGTCGAGATACGTCACCTGACGCACCGTGCCCCCGCACGTCGGGTCCGTCTTGATTCGTATGCCGTTGTCGTCCGTGGAGAGGTTTCCCCACTCATCGGTCGCATACACGGTGTTGCCTTCCCAAAGCACGTTCGTGACGCTGTCGAACGTCTGGCTACCAATCGACATCCCATGCGTGCCGTGAAACGTGTTGTTCTTGATTGTGATGTTCGAGGCTGCGGCGGAGTTCGTCTTGATGGCGATGCCGTCATCCCCGTCCTCGATGAAAGACCCGTAGATCGTGGCGTTGGTGAGGCTGTCGATGTCGATCCCGTCGGTGTTCTTCGTGTTGGCCGGCGTGCGCACGCTCAGGTTCCAAGCCGTGAAGCCGTTGCCTCCCTCGACGTAGAGGTGCTCCTTCCCCGGATTCTGCATCGTCACGTCGTAGACCACGAAGTTCGTGATGTTTTTGGCATCCACGAGGCGAGCCGACCCGCCGATGAGATCCCCTCGGCCATCGATCGTCCCCGGCCCCATGATTCCTGCGTTGGTCCCTCCGATGCTCAGGAGTTCGCCGCTGTAACCGCTCCCGAAGAGCGTCACGCCGGAGTCGACGACGAGGACGACGCCGCTCATCGTGAGCGTGCCGGAATAGAAGGCGTTGCTCGAACCGCCAGCCATGAGAACGACGCTATTTCCCGTTCCGGCGCACGCGTCGAGCGCCGCCTGGATCCGGCTCGTGTCGTCGCTGGCGGGGGGCGACGATCGCTGCGTCGCGCCAAATTGAGCGGAGAGAGACGCGCACACCGCGGGGTTCGACGGTTGGCTCACGTTGCGCGAGTCGCCCGTCGCGAGGAGTGCACCGTCGGCGGCCGACCGTCCGGCGTCTGCCAAGCCCCCGGAATCGGCCGCGACCTCCGAGTCTCCCGGGACTCCGGAGTCGGCGGGGGCCGCCGAGCTTCCGGCGTCTGCCGAAGCCGGGCCGGCGCTCCAGACGGCACCGTCGGAACTCGAGGTACCCGCGTCATCCGAAGCTGTCGACCCGTCGGCCAGCGCGGCTGCCACCGATCCGTCGCCCGAGCCCGCGGAGCTGCCGGTGTCCGCGTCGCCTCCCGAGGCGCTCGCGTCGCTCGATGAGAATCCCGGGGGGCCGCCCTCCCCGGCGTCGTTCGACGCCGACGCCTCGGAGCCGCCGGCGGCAGGGCTCGCTCCGCCGCACGCCGCGGTCGCCATCCCGACCGCCATAAGAGCGGCCACCCATCGACTCGCGCCACGAACCATATCGTTGCTCCTCTTTCACTTTGACCCGAATTCGCCTCCGCGTCGCGAGCGGGCTCGAGGTCGTCGGTCTTGCGCCTTCCTTCTTTCGAGACATGTTGGCCCCATGGCAAACATCGCGTTTCTCGGGCTCGGCTTAATGGGCGCGGCCTTCGCGGAGGCCGCCGCCAAGCGCGGCGACCACGTCACCGGCTGGAATCGTACGGCGGCCAAGGCCATGGCGTTGACTCCACTGGGCGTCCGCGCGGCCAAGGACGTGCCGGACGCGGTCGCCGGCGCGGACCGCGTGCACATCATGCTGGCGGACGACGCCGCCGTCGACGGAGTTCTGAATGCCGCCGGTGACGCACTGCGGTCCACCATCGTCATCGATCACTCGACGACATCGCCTTCTGGGACCGCCGACCGGGCTAGGAGGCTCGAAGCACGCGGCATCGCGTTTCTCCACGCCCCGGTCTTCATGACGCCGAAGATGTGCCGCGAAGCGACCGGGCTGATGTTCGTCGCGGGCGCGCACGCGACGTTCGAGCGCGGCGAGCCCGCCCTTCGCTCGATGACCGGCCGGGTCGAATACCTCGGCGAGCGCCGAGACCTCGCGGCGGCGAACAAGCTGTTCGGCAACGCGATGATCATCACGCTTTGCGGCGGCCTCGCAGATGTGTTCGCGATGGCGGCTTCCCTCGGCATCCCGGCGACGGACGCGCTCTCACTATTCGGCAAGTTCAACCCGGCCGGCGTACTCGGCTATCGCGGCTCGGCGATGGCGCAGGGCGACTACACACCGACGTTCGAGCTAAGCATGGCGCGAAAGGACGCGCGCCTCATGATCGAGTCGGCACACGGGAGGGAGCTCTCTGTCCTGCCGGCGATCGCCCAGCGAATGGATGCGCTCATCGCACGCGGCTTCGGCAGAGACGACCTGGGGGTTCTGGCGGTGGACGCCGTTCCCAAGACACTGCCCGCCCCAAGCGGGAGACAATGACGAAGGATGAACCGCCAGGACGCCGGGTACGCCAGGGGGAGGGGCCGGCGAGCGAGCGAGATTGACGCGCTGGCCTCGGCCTTCGTGAAGGCTGCGTCCGCCGGATTCTCTGACCCTTGGCGTGCCGGGCGCCCCCGGGCGATGCTCGGGGCGAGACTTCCTACTCTTCCGTGACTGGCTGGGGGCCGGGAACTATCCCTGCGATATCCGGATCGACTCCCGGCTCGACAGGGCCCTGATCAGCCGGGCCTTCGGCACGGCGCTGCTTGCGCTTGGCGTCTTTCGCGCGCTGCTTTTCTTGGCGAGCACGCTCCTTCTGGCGTTTGGCAAAGGTGGTGTTCGATGCCATCTATAGCCGCTCCTCCTCCTACCAACGCTCGCGCTTCCCACCACCACCGCCGCCACCCCCGCGGCTCTGCTGGCGCTCTTCAGCTTCGTTCACACGGAGTGCGCGGCCATCGAGCGTCGCACCGTTCATCTCGGCGATGGCCTTGGCAGCTTCTTGTGCCGTACCCATCGTGACGAACGCAAAGCCGCGCGATTGTCCGGACTCCCGATCGGTCACAACGTGCACGTCGGTCACCGCACCAAAGGCGGCGAATGAGGTGCGAAGCGAGTCGGCGTTGGAGTTAAATGAAAGGTTACCTACGTAGAGACGATTGCCCATGATATTGCTCTCGATTCCAGCTTGTGTCGTTGCCGTCTCGCAACTTCGCGGATCCCAAAATCGAGAGAGCGTCGTCGTGCACGGTGAACGTCGTTGCCTACGCGGAGGTAAATACTCCCCGAACGGCGGATGCGCAAGGAGCACGCGGCCACGCGATCGGAGCGCTTCAATCCCTCCGGCAGAGCTCCGGCGCAGCGCGTGGGGCGCCGCAAATCTTGGCGGCGTTCCGGGCGCCCGCGCTCGGCTCGGCCGTCGACGCGAGCGCTACTTCACCGGAGGCGTCCTGTAGCCGACCGAAACGCCGATGATGTCCACGATGCCGCTATAGCTGCCGGGGAGGTCGGGGGCTGTGCTGGTCTTCTTGAACACGACGAGAAGTTGATATCCTAGGTCCACATGCAACCCCGACGGGTGGTAATATCCCCCGCCCGCGGCCAGGTTGAGTCGGTCGGAATCCGGAACGTCGGGGGTGAGGGTGCTGTCGGGGGAGGGCGTCGGGTCGTAGAGGACGCCCGCCCGAACGCGCCACTGCTCGTCGAGTGCGAGCTCGCCTCCGACGTGGACGTTGACCGTGTTCTTCCAGTTTTTCGGCTCCGAAGTGCTGAGCATTCCTGTCGAGTCGTTTGGGAACTGGATATCGATCGAGTGAAACTTGGCCCAGCCGTACCACTGGACGTCTGCGTCGATGACCAGATTGTTGATTGGATGCGAGGCGACCGCCATTTGCAGCACGTCGGGAGTGACCAGCGACGTCGTCACTCGTTGATCGCGAAAAATTCCCTGGAACTCCGCCGGCACATTGTCGAAGTGCGCGTCGCCGTCGAAGTTGAACTTCACCGCGCTGCGATAGTGAACGCCGAGGAGCAGATACTGAGGAATGACCTCGAACTGCGCGCCGACATTCGCTCCGGCGCCCCACGCGCCCGCTCCCAATTCGGTCGCCACTTCGCCCGCGCCGGTCACGATTTTCTTCTGCAAATCGACCGTCGCGCGGACGGCCTGGAACCCCGCCCCGAGTCGGAGCGGACCGAATCGATAGGCCACCGTCGGGTTGAAGTCGTAGGTCGTGAAAGACGACTGCGTGATCAGCGACTTTCCCACCCACTCCCCGGGCCAGGCGAGGCTCAGTCCAAAGGGCGTGAAGACGCCGATTCCGATCGACAGATCGTCGGTGATGCCCCCGCTTTCATAGGCCTGGAAGGGCGGAACGACCCGGAACGAGTTGCCGGTCGAAGCGCCGCCGGGACTCGTATATCGAAAAGACGGGATGATGATCGAATCGCCGACCTGGGCATCGAAGATCTTGCCCTGGGCGATGCCCGCGGGGTTGTAGAAGATGGAAGACGAGTCGTCGATCATCGCGGTCGTGGCGCCGGCCATGCCCGTGCCTCGAGCCGATTGCACGTCGAGCGCGATGCCGGCCGCCATCGCCGAACGGCCGACTGCGAAGAGGGCCAGCGTCAGGACGGCTACGCGCGTCTTCATGTGAATCGATCTCCATAGTCGTGTGGACGAATTGCTCACGGGAGGGCACCGGTCGAGAGGAACGTCGCTGCCTGGGTTTGCGCCTTGAGCGTCAAGGCGAGGGACTGGGGAGAAGCAGACGGAGGGGTCAAGAGAAACCCGTGACGCCCGCCGAGCGGCACGCTGGTCGTGTCGAAGCCTTCGATCGCGTCCGTGAACTCGTAACAGAAGAGGGGCGGCGCGCAGCCGAAGCTCGGGGGGGTGTCGGAAAAGGGCCGATCCGCCGCGGCGAGCAGCGCGAGGTTCGATACGTTCGGGACCGTCTGGTCGCCTTCGATGAACTGGATGAACGCCTCGCGATTCCCGCTGGGCGCCGTCACGCCGGACGGGGTCGTGACCGGGTGGGTCAGTCGCCAGCCCATGTTCGCGGGATCGGCGGGATCGAGGATCCACTGCGCGGCGGCGATGAATTGATCGAAGGCCGGGGTGCCCGTCACGATGTTCTGCGCCGCGAGCCCGGTGAGGAGCGCGGTCTTGTCCGCGGCGAACGACGGCGCATTCAAAATGATTTGCGGGAGATCGCCACCCGGAACGTTGAGGACGACCCGGTTGGTGTCGGGTGAGACAGCGTTGAAAAGCGTGCCGAGAATGCCTCCGAGGCTCTGCCCGACGTATCCTATGTTCGTGAGGTCGAATGTTGCCGTGCCGCCCGCGGCTGCGATGCGCGCCGCGAGCGAAGTCGGGCCGGTCACACGCAGCGTGTGAACGAGCTGCGAGAGGTCGATCACTTGCTGGCGGAAGTTGTCTCGCGTCGCGAAAAAATTCGTCAGGCTGAAGATATTCCAGCCGCTGATGATCGGGCGGCCGAAGGCGTCGCGCAGAAAGTCTCCGCCTTCGCATTTCCCGTCGGTCTCGCAGGCTCCCATCGCCGCGGCCTGGCACCCGAGGTTGCCGGTGGGATCGGGTGCCGTGGTGACGCCCAGCCCCGGGCAAGCAATCCGCGTCGAGTCTGACCGGGCTACGCAACGGCCGATGAGCGCACCTTCGTTGCACATCATGGTCGCGGGATTGGCGCACGCATCGTCGTCGGTCATCGCCGAGCCCGACGCTTGCGAAAGAAACGTCCCCGAACCGGTGCACGACGATCGCTCGCCGTGGAAAAGAACGTCCGTGGCGATGGTCGCCTCGCCGACGGAGGCCAGCGCATTGGCGATCGCCAGGAAGTCGTTGTGGTCGCGCGTGAACCCGTGCCCAAACACGGTGAGCGGATAGCCGTTGGCCGGGGACGCCGACGACGGAACGGAGAGCGCGAACGTCACCGGCTCCGGCACGGGCTGCTGCAGGTCGAGAGTTCCGCCCGGCCCGGTGATGGCGACCGGGGTCTCGAACACGCCGATGTAGAACTTGCCAATCGAGCCGATCGGAATGGGCGGCGTCGTGGCGGCAGCCGCGGCCGTGTATTGCGCCGTCGCGTCCGCGAAGATCACCGCACCTTGTGGCAACGCTTGGAGCGCCGCCGAGCTCGGATACGCATAGAGCTGGTCGAGCAGCGAGGCCTCGGACTGCGTCGTGAACGCCCACGCGAGAGCGAGGCTCGTTCGCGGCACGGTCGGTTCGAGGAGATCGAGCGCGGGCTTCAATGCAAGCCGCAGGGGCTCGAGCTGTGTGGCCTGGGCGTCCGTCAACACGTTCACTTGGGATTTTCCGTTCACCGCGATCGGGTTCGTCGAGCGCACGAGGGCAAAGACGGGGTTGGCGGCGACGTTCTTCCCGGCGTTGTCCTTCACGCCGGTCGTGACGTAAGCGAGGTACGTCGTCTTCTCGTCGAGCGGCGCGTTGAGCTGCCACTGCAACACCTGGGGTGAAGTCTGCGGCGTCCCGTCGGCGTGCGGGCTCGACAGACAGTTGACGCAGGGCGTGAACGACGGCGACGTCTGCTCGCCGGTCGGGGCGGTCGACGAGAGTCGGATGAGACCGACCGACCCAGCGGGGAGCGGCTCCGCGTTCGGATCGAGAAGGGCCTGCGCAACGGCGTCCGTCGTGGCGCCGTTCTCGCTTATCGGAGGAGCGATGGTCGAGAACCCGTCGAGCGTGTTTAGACCGCAGGCAAGCTGAATCATGGGGTCGGTCGAGCTCGCGCAGTCTCCCGCCGTCAAGGGTGCCTGCGTCGTGGGGTTGGGGAGCGAAACCTGCCCGTTCGTCCGAAGCACGTCGTTTGGAAAAGGGATGACGCCGCTCGCCGGATCGAACGTCACTTCGCCTGCGTCGACGATGGTGAAGGTCCAGAGGATCGGGATGGACTGCGCGCCTGGCAGCTGAGCGAGACTCACGATCTGCGCGACGAGCGGCGCGTATCCGCGGCGGATGGCCTCGAGCTCGATGGCGCTCTTGGTCTGATCGGCCAAGCGCTCCGCCGGATCCGTGTACGTCGAGGGGATGACGTCGACCGCAGGCGTGCACGGGGAAGTGAGATCGGGAAGGCCGGAAGTCTCGCGCTCACAAGAGACGAGGGGATCCGGGCTGGAGACCAGGGCCCAGGTCGGCGACCCGACGACAGGCTCTCCGTTCGCCCCCGTGAGGTGACCGGGACCGGCGAGGAGCGCGACCGCGTACCGATGGGCGCGCGTCCAGCCGCTCGCGGGGGGCTGCTGGTCGATCGCGTTCGCGATCGGGTCGAACACGGGCGCGGGCAGCCCGCTGACCGGCGTCGCGCCCGTCCCTCCGGTGATGTCGAGGACGAGCACGCTTTGCGGTGTCACGGTGGTCGGGTCGAGCGGTGCGGTAAAGAACACCTGCGCCGTCGACTCGAATGGAAAGCCGGGGAGCGAGCCGAGATAGTCTTGGTTGAACTCCGTCTGCGCGGGCGTTGCGGACGGCGAAGCCGGAACGACGACTTTTCCGTTCGCGATCGCCAAGTCGTTGGGCAACGGTACGACCGGCGGCGTCGCCGCGGGGGCGAATTCAGCCGTGACCGTCGGCCCCGGCGGCGGGTTCTGCTGAATGTCCGGTGCGCAGGCCCCCGCGAGCAAAAGAAACGGCAAGAATCTCCTCACCACACGCTCCTCCCGTCCTTGGTGTCAGTGCCTCGACCCTCGGAGAGTACGTGCAACCGCACCGGTGGGACCCGTTTTTTGTTTTCGCGGCTACACTAAGTGATGGCAGGCGAATGGATCAAAAGGCACTTCACGCAGCGCTCGCTAAGGCCGCGGAGCGATTCGTTTCCGATGCAATCGAAGAGCGCGGCGGACTCGATCCGGTTGCAGAAATTTACCCCGCGCGCCGTGCGTCGTACTCGCTCTTCGCGCTCCACTTGAGCGACGCGCACTGCGAGGCGCTGCGTCCGTACCTCTTTCCGCGGACACTCCCGCGAAGCCCGGGCGGCAAGCCCGTCACCTGCCTGAACCTCGTCGAGGGCACCTGGCGGCGCCCGGCCGAATTGGTGGCGATGAAGTCGCTCGCCGACCGTCGCGTGACGCTCTTCGAGCTCGCTCGCTCCCGCGAGGCCGATTGCCGAGATGCGATCGACAGAGCCCACGCGTTTTGGTCGTCCCTCGACTGGGCGAAAGAGGGGCTCGCCTATCGCAAGCACGTCGTCAAGAACCTCTCGCGGTTGCTCGAACACTTTTACGAGGAGTGCCTGGACGAGCTGCGGCAGCAGACTCCGAAGACGCGCCTGGAGGCCGACAAGGACTTCTGGGAGGCCAAGCGCGCGGCGGATCATCTCGAGGGAAACGCCGACAAGGCGATGGCCGGCGACACCGTTCCGGTGATGCTCGCGGGGCAGTCGTACTGGAGGGACACGTTCATTCCCGCCGGCGTGTGCACCGTCATCACGCCGATGAATTTCATTTACGGTATCCCGGGAATCCAGATCGTGGCCTGTTACCTCAGCGGGTCGCCGATGATCTTCAAGGGTCACCCGTTCAGCGCAGTCACGAGCACCACCCTGGTGAAAATGCTGATCGCGGCGGGCGCCGATCCCCGCGCCGTTTGCAAGCTCGAGGGGTTCGGAGGTGACGTGGCCCCGATCGTCGCCGACCCGAGGATAGCGGTCGTCAGCGTCACCGGCAGTGCCGAAACCGCGAGAGCCTTGCAAGCCGCACGCGGCGTGCGCCCGGTGCGCTTCGAGGGGGGCGGCTGCAACTGGGCATGGATCGACGACGGGTATACCGACAAGGAGCTCGACACGATCGCCGCTCGGCTCGTCTACTCGAAGCTTTCCCTCGGATCGCACAAGTGCACGAGCTTGCATGGCATCGCGGCCAGCCGCGCAACGCTGGACCGAATCGAACCGAGGATCGTCGCCGAAATGGCGACGTGGCGGCTCTCCGATCCCCGCAGCGCCGGGCCGCTCGAAACGAAGATCGTGAGCCCGCTCATGGTCCACAAGGCGAGCACGGTCAGCAGCATCCAAGAGAGCGCTCGCGAGGTGGGCGTAAAGGTCCTGCTCGAGGGCGGAAGGGTAACCGCCGGGGACTATGCCCAGCACGCCGAGGTCGCGGCGCCCGTGGTGCTCGGACGCGTGACCCCCGCTTCGAGGCTGAAAGTCGACTGGGACGGAACGGAGAAGGTCATCGCGCTCGCGACGACGGAGCTCTTCATGCCGATCCTGGTGACCATGGAAGCTGCTGCGTTCGACGAGTTCATTCGGTTTTGCCTCGACGACAACCCACACGATCTCGCGACCAGTCTCTGGACTCGCGACGACACCAAGCTCGCGCTCGCGCGCCGCACCCTCGGCGGCATGCTCAAGGAGAACGACGGGACCGACAGCGCCCTGGAATGGGAAGAGTTCGGGGCGAGCGGTGTCGGGGAAAGCGGAAACGCGGGCGTCGGGGACGCGGCGGCGACAATCGCGATGTTCTGTCGCAGACAAAAAGGCCGACACTTCGTCTTCTGAGCACGCGGGCGAAGCGCTTGAAAAGGAGGCCCGGCTCGCCTATGAGACCCTCATGTCGACCGCCGAAGATGTCGCCGAAAAAAGGTTCGACGAAGAAGACAAGAGCTGGAGCGGCCCGAAGTACATCGGCCTCGCCCTTGTCACGCTGACGATTTGCATCTCGCTCATCTACTTCATGTCGACGACCGCGGGCTGCTCGCTTCAAATCGTCCCGTAGCGGATACGCTGGCGGGCAAAGCGATCGGCGCGTCGGTGCCGAGTACGTATACGTCCCTGGTCGATCGGGGACGATCGTCTCATTGGCGTGATTGCCACAATGCCGTCAAACGTCCGAAGCAACCCCGCGTGACTCATGGCAATTCCATCTTGCCGGTTGCAAGGGGCGGATAGTGGAGAGAGCCGAGGGCGGGGAGAGGCCCCGAGCTTCCGCAATTTCCTGACAACAAAAAGTACAAGGCAAAGCATAGTGGCATTCGTCAGGGCTGTGCTATAGCGCCTCCCTTCATGGGCACATCGCTACAATCCACACTCAACGACCTCGCCGCCTCCTTCGCTGAAAGCGTCCTCGATGCCATCCGAGGCATCTCACTGAACGAGCTGGTCGAGGGCAGCGCGCAGGGCCGCCGACCGGGCCGCCCTAGCCGTGCCTCGACGTCGGCGGTGCCCGCTGCGCCCGCGGCCAAGAGGCCGGCCGCGTCCGGCGGACGGCTGCCCCGCCGTTCTCAAGAGGACATCGACAAGGCGCTCAGCCAGGTGGTCGCCCTGGCGAAGAAGCATCGGGAGGGTCTCCGTGCGGAGCAGATTCGCGCCGAGCTTGGCCTCCAACCAAAAGAGATGCCGCGGATCCTGAAAGAGGGTCTCGAGAAAAAAGCGCTGAAGAGCAAAGGACAGAAGAGGGCGACGACGTACTTCGCCACGTGATCGGAGAAGCGGCGGGGCAAAGTTCCGATCTTTGATCTTGGGCGAGAACGTGGTCTCTTGGTGTCGGTCGCAGAACGACGGAATCGTTTCGCACTCTGATGAGGAGACCGCCCATGGCCAATCCGTTTGCCCATATCGAATTGACGACAGGTGACCTCGGCACGGCGAAGAAGTTCTATAAGAAACTCTTCGATTGGAAGCTGACCGACACGCCGATGGGGCCGGGCGGCGTGTACACCATGATCGCGCCGGGCAAGGGCCCGGGCGGCGGGATGCAGGCCCAGCCCATGCCGGAAGCGCCCGTGACATGGTTGCCCTACGTCGAAGTGGATGATGTGAAGAAAACTCTCGCGAAGGCGGAAAAGGGCGGCGCGAAGGTCATCGTCCCGTTCACCGATATCGGAAAGCACGGCATCATCGGCATTTTCGTGGACCCCACGGGCGCAACGCTCGGCGTTTGGTCGAAGGCAAAGCCGGCCAAAAAGAGCGCAAAGAAGGCGGCAAAGCGCCGCTGACGGTTGACGGAAGGCCCTCCACGGTCACCGGCGGGCACGACGAGGTCGAGGCGTGTTTCAGGGCAGAACGAGGAAACGGCGCAGGCGCGCGCTGAAGGACACCCTCGCACATGGCTCCGCGTTCAGCCGGGTTCCCCTGAGCCAATGTGGCGGGCGCCTGCTACTGTCTTGTTGAGCCGATTCCAGATTTCAATTCTTGGAGCCCTAGAACGAAGATGACCCAGACCCTCCGAATTGCTTCCCATCGCCCCGGTTTGCTTCTGGCGCGGTCCTCGCCATTCGGTCTGGCCGCTTTGGTGCTGGTGGGGCACTTTGGCTGCTCGAGCTCGTCGAACTCGTCCGGTGACGGGGGAACCTCAGGCGCCGTCGTTTCTTCTTCCTCTTCTTCCGGAGGGCCGGTGGAAGGCGCTGGGCAGAGCGGAAGCAACGCGAGCAGTTCCGGCGGCGGCGGCGGAAGCGGAGTGGATACGACGACCGACACGAACACGGATCCCGGCAGCGGCACCGGCACCGGGACGAGCACGGGTCCTGATACGGGCCCTGCCGTCGGGACGGGCACTGGTCCCGCTACGGGCACTGGCACTGGCACCGGGACGGCGACCGGCAGCTCTGGAGGCGGTACAGCCGGCTCATCGAGCAGCGGCGGATTGGGGTCCGGCGGCTCCTCGGAGGCTGGGGTCAGCACCGTAGGAAGCGCCGACGGATCGGCGGCCTCTGGCTGCGCCGGGAAGACCTACAAGCTGTGCGAGGACTTCGAGACCGGCACAGTCGGCCAACTGCCCACAAACTGGACGCAGTACAAGGGCTACGGCGCCGCCTCCCCACAGAACGTCGTGCTCGACAACACGCAGGCCCACTCCGGAACGATGTCGCTCAAGAGCGACGATTTGGGCAAGAGCGGGGCGGCACGCGCCCAAAGAAGCCTGGCCGCGCTCGGGGCGACCGCGAGCAACCACTGGGGGAGAATTTTTTACAAAGTACAGTCGCCCGCGCCGAAGCCGACCGGGGGCGTTCTCCACAACACATGGACATCGCTCTTCGGCTCGATGGGCGAGGACCGAATCGTGGACACCGTTGAAAATACCGGCGGGATGCATCAGTGGCTCTACAACCTCCCGAGCGACGGCTGCAGCGAAGGCTCCGCGTACAACTGGGGCTACGATACGAACTGGCACTGCGCCGAGTGGAACATCGACGTCGCCAACAACTCGTACCGATTCTTCTCCGACTCCACGGAAGTGACGTCGATTGGCTTCACCGGCAAGACGTGCTCGATGATGTCGAACCCGTACACGGACATCATCGTCGGCAGCACGAGCTATCAGCAGCCGCCGTCCGCGTGGATCATGTGGTTCGACGATCTGGCGATTGACGACACGCAAATCGGCTGCAATTAGGGCCGGGTGCGCGGTAGGGGGTCGGGCGCTCCTCTTCGGGAGCCGAAGCGCGGGTCGTCGCGTGGCCCGGCGGGCCCCTCGATTGGGGCTTGGGTTGCCCACAAGTGACTCGGAATGTGCCATGCTGAGCGCCTCGATGGCGCCCCTCCGTCTCGTCGGAACCGTTCTCTTCTCGGCACTCCTCTGCGTCTCATGTGGCACCGGCCCGACCGGTCGCGTAACGACGGCGAACAACACCCGAGGCGACGACCCGTGGCTCTTGGGTGAACGGTGCACACCCGATACGCCGGCTGAACCGGCTCCACGCATCGAAGTTCTCGCCGAAGGCAATGGCCAGCCGGTCACTCCCGGCATGACCGTTCGCGTTCACTACGTCGCGACCCTGCCCAACGGCACGATTCTCCACGACTCGCACGAAGGGTCGCTGCCGAGCGAAATCATCCTCGGCAGCACCAAGACCTTCTGCGGCTTCGAGCGAGCCTTGGTCGGCATGCGCCCCGGCGAGCAGCGCCGCGCCATCATCCCCTGGCCGCTCGCCTTCGGAGAGAGCGGCAGACCCCCCGAAATTCCGCCGCGCGCAGATCTCGTCGTGCTCGTCGACCTCTACTTGCCCGCCGACGTGGTCATCGAGCACGGCATGCCCCCCACGAATCCGAGCCCCGGCATGCGAAGAGGGCGATGAGCCAGCCGCGCGGCGCGCCGTTACGGAATGCGTCGGCCCTGCGCGGCTTCCCAAAGTCGATACCAATCGGTCCGCTCGAGGCGAAGTGTGGCGGCCTTGGCGACCAGGCGGACGCGCTCCAGTTTGCTCGTGCCGATGACCACCATCGGTCGTGACGGCAGGCTCAGGATCCAGGCTACGGCGAGCGCGTCGGGCGAAGCGTGGTCGTAGCGAGGCGCGATCTCGCGGCAGGCGCCCCGGACGCGCGCAGCCACTTCGTCGTTCTCGCGAAAGAGCCGGCCCCCTCCGAGCGGCGACCACGCCATCGGAGAAACGCGAAGCCGCTCGCACTGCTGGAGCGTGCCGTCGGTGATCGGATCCATCCGGAAGAGCGAGAGTTCGATCTGGTTGGTCACGAGCGGCACCTCTAGCCGGCTCTGGAGCGTTTCGAACTGGTCGACCGTGTAATTGGAGACGCCCGCGCCCAAGATTTTGCCGGCTTTTAGCAAGCGCTCGAGACCCGCGGCGGTTTCGTCAGCCGAAGTCAGCCAATCCGGCCGATGAATCAAGAGGAGGTCCAGATGGTCGGTGCCCAGGAGGCGCAACGACTTCTCGGCGCTCTCTACGATCCGCGCGGCGCTGGCGTCGTAAAAAGCGACGGTGCGTTCCGGATGCCGCGCGTTCGGCACGTAGATCCCGCATTTTGTCACGATCTGCAGCTTCGCTCGAAGCGCGGGGTTTCTACGCAACGCGGCGCCGAGAACCCCCTCGACCTCGTACTTGCCGTACACCTCGGCGGTGTCGATCGTGGTGAGCCCGAGGTCTGCGCATGCTTCGAGCCGGGCCGCAAGGAGTTCGGGAGCCGCGCCGGCCGGATCGTCGAGGAGTCGCCACGTCCCGTAGACGAGGCGCGAGAGGGGAACGCTGCCGGAGCCGGGTTCGCTCGCTGGGTTCATCCTGGTTTCTTTTGCCGGGAAAGAACGTGCTCCACGCGGAGAGGCCCCTCCGCGCGAACACTGCAAGGGTATCGTGGCAGCATCCGAGGGCGGAGACCAACGTAGTGGTCTCAACGTTTTTTTCCACTCTTGGAGGCCAGCATCAAGGCCGCAATGCCGGGGGGTTGCTTGTTCGAGGCCGTTTCGAAGGTTAGGATGCGTCGTTTGAAGGCGTTCGGGGAGACAGGCGATCTTCCGAATACGAGACGCCGGTTAACCAATCATCAAAAGAGAACGAGCCCATGAATCTGCGTGCCCACTCGCACCTAGTTGGTCTGCTGGTCGTCGTCGGCGCTGGCGTCTGGAGCGCCTGCAGCTCTTCGTCCTCCCCGCCCGCGACGGAGACCGGGAGCGCGTCCGGCGGCGGATCGTCATCCGGGTTCGAGGCAAGCCCAACGGGTGGCAGTGGATCGTCCAGCAGCTCCGGCGTCGGGGCGGGCAGCAGCAGCGGCTCGGCGACGGCGGGTATCCCGACCGCGACCGCAGGCTCGTCCTCGAGCGGCGCGGGACAATCGAGCGGCGCATCCGTCACCCCGCCGGAGAACGACGACAGCGGCACGGGGTCCGTGACCGGCGGTTCGAGCAGCGGTACGGGTCCGGTCGGCGGATCCAGCAGCAGCTCGGGCGGGAGCGGCCCGGCGCCCACGGCGGACGCGGGGCACGCGTCGAGCGGCGGGGGCGGCGATGCCAGCGTCGTCGTGCCCCCCGGATGTACGATCCCGGCGACGGTGAGCTTCACGCAGGACGTGCAGCCGTTCCTGGCCAGCTCCTGCGGCAAGGGAGGAAACGGCGGCAACGCGGGCAACGGCGGATGCCACGTGCTCGACGCCTCGTCGACGGTCGCGAACGGAGGCAAAGATCACGCGTACGACTGGATTACGGGGACTGCCCACGCCTCGTCTTGCCCGGAGACGCCGACCCCCTTCCGCTTCCAAGTTGTGATGGCGGTCATTGCCCAGGCCGATCCCGCTTCTTGTTCGAAGTGCGGAATCATGCCTCCGTCCGGAGGAACGCCTCTCACGTCCTGTCAGATTGCGACGTTGCAGTCCTGGCTCAACGAGCCGTTCGTCACCCAAACGCACCGAGCCGACGGAATCTCGCCGACGACGCCCTACGCGATGCCACCCTTCAACTGAAAACACGCAGTTGGACGAGACCAGCGCATCTGACAAACCGCCCCTGACTGCTCCCTGACGGTCGCGGTACCGAAACGGCCGCGGTGCGGCCATTGACTGCGCCGCCAAAGACGCCGCCGAGTTGCTCACACAGCACAAGCCGCCGCCGGCTTGATCGCGCAGCCAACACGACGCCGGATCGATCACGCAGCCAACACGACGCCGGATCGATCACGCAGCCAACACGACGCCGGATCGATCACGCAGCCAAGACACGCCGGATGGACCGCGCAGCCCGCACAGAGACCGACCCATACCTAACCGGCGTTCGTCACCCCGAAATACATCTGCCGGCCGAGCGAGCAATCAGCCTAGAAGCCCGGCGATTTTCGCCGAGAGCGAGCGAGGCCGGCGTCGAGCGCGCGGAGCGTACGACCGTACGCGAGCACGCTCGACGCCGGGATCGCGAAGCTATCGGCGAAAAGCGCCGGGCTTCTAGAGGGCGGCGGGCTCGGCGCAGCGCCCGTCCGTACACGTGTACCCCTGCGGCGCACCGCAGCAGTCGGCCGCTTGCGTGCACTTTTCGTAAACGTTCGAGCACCCCACCGCAGTCGGCATGCAGACCAGGCCACCTCCGTCGGGAGGCTCGCGGCAAAACCCGTCGCAACACTGGGCGCCGGTCGTGCAGGCGCTGCCGTCCGGGCGGCACGGCTCGACCACCCAGTATCCCTTCATGTCGCCGGCCACGAGCTCCTGACCGGGCAGGTAAAACGCGGGATGGCTCGGGTCCTGCCCGGGCGCCGGATTTTCGTCGATCGCCGCGACCCAAAGCTTCTTGGTGACCGGATGGTCGATGGGTGAGTACGTGTTGGTCTCGTACGGGTCGCCTTGGGCGACATTTCCGTAGGCGCGCCGAGTCGTGAAAACCACCCAGTAGTATCCGCCGGACGCGATGGGGTTCACCGTGGGCTCGTAGTTGTATATCGTATCGTTCGGGTGATTTGGCACGACAGGCAAGTACGAAGTCTTGCAGTCGGCCTCGAAACCGTTGAGCGCACAGAGGCGCTGTGGGGTGAACTTGGCCGGGACGCGGGCGTCGGCGATCATCAGCTCGGCGGTGCCATTCTCGTATGTATTGAGTGGCGAGCCGCCGCTAGACGGCGTGATGGTGCTTTGAAAGACGACCGAGTTTCCGTCGGGAGTAAATGCCGGCCAGCCCGCGACGCGCGTCGAGTCGCGGTAGATCTCTCGGAGGTTGGAGAATGTGTAGGGGGGAGCGCCGCACGTGACGCTGCCGGCCTTCGCTCCGCAATCGAAGTCCATCGCCGCGAGCGACGCGCCGTTGCCGGCGGAAACCCCCGCGTCGGCACCCTGCTGCGCCTGCCAGAAGTTGAACGCGACGTGCTGACCGTCCGGCGAAAATGAGGGCGTCACCGCCTGGGCGACGATGTCGGTGAAGCCGGTCGACGGGATAGCTAGGAGCGTGTCCCGGGAGAAAAGGTCCGAATTGCCCGTGTAACAGTGCCAATTGTCGTTCGAGTTGGCGAGGACGAACGTGCCGTCGGGATAGACGCCCGAGTACGCGTACTTGCCGACGATGTCGTTGTATTGGAGGCCGCCGGCCGTCTCGTCCGTCTGATCGTAGGCCTTGATGAGCGTTCCGCCGCCGGTCAGATTGTACGAATCGCCGTAGCCGTAATCGCTTGGGCCGGTGTTCGCGACGTCGTTCGTGAAGAGCGTCGATCCGTCCGCCGACACTTCGTGGCACGAGTGGCAAGTACCCTGCAGAGAAGGAATGGCGAGGGTCGGGCTCGTATCCCCCGGTTTGATGGCGAGCACCGCCCCCGTCACCGTGCCGGGCGTCCCGTTGAGACCCGAGTTGTACGATCCATAATAGACAGTTCCTTGCAGGAGGGCCGGGGCGATGGTCCAGTTTTCCGCTATCGGACCGATCACGCCGTCGCTGGCCGAAATGACGACTTCGACGTGCAGAGGATCGCCCTGGTTGCTGAGCGTCGCCTGATCCCACGCCTGCGCGTCGAGCGGCTGGCGCATCAGCTGCGCGCCCGTGAGAGAGGGGGAGAACGCGTAGTAACCCCTAAATTCGTAGTCGCGCTCGGTCACGTGCACATAGACCGCAGTCGCGACATGAGTGGTCTGCCACTGAAGGAGAGGTGCCAGAATACCGCGAGGCCAGATCGTCGCGTCGTACGGATAGAGAAAGCTCAGCTCCTGGGGCGACGCAGGAGCCTTCATCGCTCCCATGAATACGGTGGGATCGGCCATTGTGCCCGGCCCTTCTCCGCCGACGCCGCCCGGGCCGCCCGGTCCGGCGTCCCCGACGACCGCGGGTCCACCGTTGCGCACCGAGAGGATGCGCACCGCGATGCTGGTCGACGCGTTGAGGCTCCCGAATGTGGCCGTGACCACTCCCACGCCGGCGATGGCGCCGGTCGCTTGGAATACGCCGGAAGTCGGATCGAGCGTGCCGAGGTCCCCCCGGTTCAGCACAAACTTTGCTGCCACCATGGCTCCGCCGGTGACAGCGTGGAACGTCAGCGGCGCAGCCGTGACGACGCCATTCTGGATCGTCACGTCGACCACCGCGTTGGCCGGGACGATCTCGAGCGAGCCGACCCCCCCGTCGCCGTTCGACAGGATTGGGCCCGCGTCGTCACCGAAGATCAGGGATGCATCGTCACCGAATACGAGCGACGCATCCGGACCTTCGCCCACTTCAAATAGGCCCCCCGAATTTGTCCCGTGGGCCGCGCAGCCGCCCGCGAATGCCAGGAGCGCGGCAATTAACCCGCACAAGCGGAACCAGCTCATGCTGTGTTCTAACACAAGAGCATTGGGCAACCAGGACAGAGGGCCGCCAAGGGGACGCCGGCTCCTTTTTGTGCAATCGTTGACTCATGCGGGTTGCCTTTCTCGTCATGACCGTCGGGTCCGTCGCGATCGCCGTAGGCTGTGGCACGACCACCACCGGACCCGCCGACACGCTAGGGAACCAAAGCGGTGGGCTCATCGATGCCGGCACTCCAGGGAACACCTCAGGCGGCGGCTCTAGTGGCAGCGGCGTAGGCTCGAGCACGCCCCTCCCAGCCGCAAGCGGCAGCGCACCGACTCTGATAAGCGCCGACGCGAGCCTCGACGCCTTCGCGACCGCGACCGTCACGGGCGACCCCACGACGTGCGAAGAGGCGGCGGCGGCGCATACCTATGTCGGTTGTGACTACTGGCCCACGGTCGTTGCAAACCAGGTGTGGAGCATCTTCGACTTTGCCGCCGTCGTGGCGAATGCAGGAACCACTGTCGCGACCGTGACGGTCGAGGGCATTCCGGGCACGACGACCGTGATGCCCGGGCAACTCGCGAAGATCTATCTTCCCTGGGTACCGGCGCTCAAGGGCCCGGATCAGGACAATTGTTCGGCGGTCGCCGAACCCCTGTCGGCGAGCGTGTTCGCGCCGAGCGCGGCTTATCACCTCACGTCGACCGTTCCGGTCACGGTGTATCAGTTCAACGCGCTCGAATACCAAGGCATCGGCGGACCGGCCGGCAAGAGCTGGGCGGCGTGCCCCGGCAACACCGCGTGCACCGATCCGACGAACGTAGACAACTATGGGACGACTGCGGGGTGCTACTCGTTTACGAACGACGCGTCGCTGCTCCTTCCGAGCACGGCGATGACGGGCAACTACCGCGTCGTGGGCCACGAAGGCTGGATGCTCCAGGCATTGACTCAACCCCCCGAATCCGCCGCGGTCGACGGCTACATGGCGATCACTGGCACGCAGAACGGCACGCAGGTGAGCGTCAGCGTGTCGAAGACCGGCCAGATCGCCGCGGGAAACATGGGCATCGCGGCGACCGCCCCCGGCGGAACGCTGACGCTCACGCTCAATGCGGGCGACGTCGCCGAGCTCGTGGGGGCCGCGGGGAGTGACCTGAGCGGCTCGATCGTCAAAGCCAGCGCTCCGGTGCAGGTCATCACGGGGATGCCCTGTTCGCTCATTCCGCCGCTCGCCGAGGCGTGCGATCACTGGGAGGAGACGGTGTTCCCCGCGGAGACACTGGGCAAAGACTACGTCGTCACGCGGCCGGCGGGGCCACTGGGCAACGTTGTTCCGTATCAGGTGCGGATATTTGGCAATGTGGACGGCACCAACCTGAAGTACAACCCCGCCGCGCCCGCCGGCTGCCCGACGACGATCAACGCGGGGCAGGTGGTCGAGTGCGGCAATCCCGAGTGCCCGGCGATCATTGACATCAACCCGAATTTGCCGCTGGCCGCTCAAGCGGGAGCGACTTGCGGCACGACGGACGCCGACTTCGAAGTCACCGGCGATCAGCCTTTCGCCGTGGCCACATTCACGCTCGGCGCGTCGCTGGTCGATCCGACCGCGACGGGGGCCACCCTGCCCGAGGGCGATCCGGCGCAAAGCATGGTGCCTGCGGTCGAGCAGTTCCGGGAAAAGTACGTATTCCTCGCGCCGGACGACTACACGGTGAGCTACGTCGACATCGTCGCCACGGCGAACACGGTGATCACGCTGGACGGGGTCAAGCTGACGGCCGCGCTGCAGGCAATCGGCACGAGCGCGTACGGGATCTATCGTGAAGAGCTCGGACCCGGACAGGCGGGGGCGCACGTGCTTACGTCGTCGTTGCCGGTCGGCATTCAGGTCGTCGGGTATGGCGCGTTCACGAGCTACATGTACCCGGGCGGCCTGAACCTGAATTTGATCGCGCAGCCGCCCAGCCCTCAATAGGCGAATCGCCTATCCGAACCGAATCAAAGCCAGAGCTCCCCGAGCAGCGGGAGTGTTCCGACCTTCACGCCGCCGATGGCGCGCGACAATCGTTCGACGAGGCGCGGCATCTGCATTGCCGGGAGCGACCGCGCCGGTTTGTCCATCGGGCGGAAGAAGTCGTCCCAATGCGATAGCAGTACCGCGCCCGGAGCCAGGTGGCGGCCCACGCGCTCGGGCAGGTCGCGACTGGAAGTCCAGCCGGCGACGCAAAGAAGCAGGAGGTCGACGTGTCGCGCGGAGAGGTTTGCGTCGACGAGCTCGGAGCTCCCCATGTGGTAGACCACGCGACCCGCGACGCGAACCTCCACTCCGAAGACCGCACCACACTTGTACGCGGACGCGCGCATGGGGATGTCGGCGCAGTCGGCGATGTTTCCGGGAAACGGAACCCGCCCCAGGATGAGCCGCGAGTGGACGCTCGGCACGAATCGAATGTGGAAGGGACCGACTTCGCGCTCTACGGGCGCATCGCTTCCGCCGCGCTCGACTACTTCCACGCGATCGGCGGGAACGCCCGCGCCGAGGCACAGCGCCGCTGCCGACCGGGATCCGAATACGCGCGCCCCCGTGCGGAGGGCGATCTCGGGGACGTCGAGCGCGTGGTCGAAATGCGTGTGGCCCAGGACGATGGCGTCGGCGAGCGGCACGTGGCGAGCGATCGCGTCCGAATCGGGCCGCACACGGTGGAGTACGCATTGCGCGAAGGGTGCGCGCGTGACGTACGGGTCGATGAGAAGTACATGCCCGGCGTGTTCGAGCGCGAAGCCCGCCGTCCCCAGCCAGCGCAATCGCACACCGCCCGCCGCGCCGCCGGGCGAAAGAGCGCTGCCGCTCCCCCACGCGATGTCGTTCGGGCGCACGCGGTCATCTTGCCATGGGCCGGCTCGGGAGCGGCAAACGCCGTGTCCGCCTGGTTCGTGTGAACAAAATCGCCTCGAAATCGACCCGCAGATTTCGCACGTGCTTCGCCGCGTTGGCACCTGGGGTTGGCATCTTCGCCGTGCCAGCGCGGAGGGCGACTCGATGGCGGAGTACGAGGTTCGTGCGCTCGGGCCGGACGATTTCGACACAATCATGGCGCTCGAGCAGATGCTCTTCGGCGACAAGGGTGAAAAAACGCTCGGACCGTTCTACGTGCGGCTCTGTTGCGACTTCTTCCGAGACACGTGCTTTTTGGCGTTCGCAGACGGCGAGCCCGTCGGGTACATGCTCACGTTCGTGCGGGGCCGCGAAGCCTACTGTTCGACACTGGCCATCACACCGGCGCACCAGCGCACGCGGCTCGTGTACCGCTTCATGCAAGTCCTGATCACGGCCATCGCGGCGCGCGTCGACTCGCTGTGGTTTACCGTGCACGAGTCGAACACGGACGCGCGCGCTCTCCACGCGACGCTCGGCGCCCGCGAGTCGGGCCGTTCGGACGCGTACTACGGTCCCGGCGAACCGCGGATCATTTCCAGGATCGACCGCGCCGCGTTCGACAAGCTTTGCGCACGGATGAATCGGCTCGGGCTTCTGCGGCCCGCCGCGGTCGCCTAGGCGATGGCCCGTTTCGACACGCGACCCGGAGCGGACCCGCACCGATCCGCGACGGGGGACCGCGGCGCGCAATCGAGCTCCGGCACGCCGGGGGCTCCTGAGCTCCGCGGTGTACGTCGCGCGTTGGACCTTTTCATGACAACGGCTCGCCTCGTCGTTGACGGGCGCGTGGAGCTGGATGCCACCGGGCTGGCCCGCCGTGCGCAGCGTACGGCGCGCTCGCTCCTGGCGGCTCACGGGGTCGACGTCGCCTGCGCCGGTGCGCCTCCGCTCACGCCGGCCATTCTCGTGACCAACCATGTGAGTTACCTCGATCCGCTCGTGATCGCGGCCGTCTCGCCGTGCATCGCGATCGCGAAGGGCGAAGTCGGAACGTGGCCGCTCTTCGGTTCGGGACTGCGCGCGCTCGGCGTGGTATTCGTGAGGCGCGGCGACGTCTACAGCGGCGCCATCGCGCTCCGCCGGGCGTGGCGGGCGCTGGATCGTGGTGCGACGGTGCTGAACTTTCCGGAGGGGACAACCAGCGACGGCCGTAGCGTGGGGCCCTTCCGACGAGGGATCTTCGGTCTCGCGGCGATCGCGGGCGTGGACATCGTTCCGGCACACGTGTCGTACGATGACCATCGGGTGCCATGGTTCGGCGGGCAGACCTTGGCCCCCCACTACTGGAGGCTCTCGCGGACCACGGCAATTCGAGCCCACGTTCGCTTTGCCGAGCCGATTGCGGTGCGGCGATCGGACGATCCGGACGAAGTGGCCGCCAGGGCACGGGCGATCGTCGCGGCGCTCGGGCCGCCACGAGACGACTGAGACCGCGCAAGGAGTCGCATGCCTCAGACGCCCGCGTTCGCTTACATCCGCCAAGGGATTGCGCCGTTCTTCCGGTTGCCCCAAGTCGACGTGCACGCAGGTTCACCGTATGCGGACCTCGACGCCGTCGTGATCGGCGTCCCGTACGACATGGCGACCACTTACCAGCCCGGCGCGCGGTTTGCCCCGTACGAAGTGCGCCGCGTCAGCGCTCTTTTGCAGAGCTTTCACCCTGGTCACAAAATCGACGTATTCGGAACGCTCCGGGTGCGCGACGGCGGCAACGTCGCGGTCCCGCCCTTCTCCGCCTCGCTCTCGCGCGACCTTATCGAAAATGAGGTCGCATCCATCGTCGGCGCGGGGGCTGCGCCGTTTGCTTTGGGCGGCGACCACTCGATCGCGTTGCCCGCCATGCGCGCGGTGGCCAAGAAGTTCGGCCCGCTTGCCGTGGTCCACGTCGACGCACACCTCGACACGAGCGACGCAGAGGTCTGGGGCGACGCCTACCACCATGGCACACCACTGCGGCACGCAATTCAAGAGGGCCTCGTCGAGCGCGGACAGCTCCACCAGGTCGGCATTCGCGCCACGTGGGGAGACAAGAGCGAAGCGGATCTCGCGCTCGGGCACGGATCGTCGATCTACGACATGGGCGCCGTTGCCGAGCACGGGGTCGCCAGCATTGCCGCCCGAATCGTCGCGTCCGTCGGGCACCGGCCCGTGTACGTCACATTCGACATCGACGCGGTCGATCCGGCGTTCGCCCCCGGCACCGGAACCCCGGTGCCCGGGGGGCTGTCCTCGCGGGAAGCGATCGGGCTGCTGCGCGCGCTCTCGGGGGTACGCGTCGTCGGGATGGACTTGGTGGAAGTGTGCCCGGCGCTCGATCACGCCGACATGACGTCGCGCTTGGCGGCACACCTCATCTTTGAAGGCCTCGCCCTCCTGGCGGTTCGCCGCGCGGCTCCGATCCGTACGTGACGATTGTGCTTCGGAAACGGTACGCTATGGTGACTGAATGGGCTGGTTGCCGTCTCCCTGGCACGACTACCGCGACGCTGAAGGGTTCGACAACGCCTGGAGCGCTCTAGCCAACGATGCGGCAGCGCGCGTTTCCGTGGCCGGATACTCCGTGGAAGGCCGCCCCATCCGTAGGTTCGAATTCGGCGCACCCACCGGCGCGCCCGTGCTCGTTACCGGTCTCGTTCATGGGGTCGAGCTCGTCGGATCCGTCGCGCTCCTGGAGTTCGTTAGCTCGCTCGTCGCGGACGCCGGGAGTGAACTTCTTCAGGAAGCGCGGCTGGTCGTCGTGCCGGTCGTCAATCCCGACGCGTTTCACGGCAACTGCGCGCGCATCGGGGCGGGGCGCCGGGCGTACCAGAGGTGCAACGCCCGTGGCGTCGATCTGAACCGCAACTTCCCGAGGCTGCGCGATCGAATGCCGCTGAACCCGCTCGGCGGCTCACGGTGGCGTCGCGCTCCCCACTACATAGGCCCCCATCCGCTCTCCGAGCCCGAGACGCGAGCGCTGCGCGACATTGTCGACGAGACGCGGCCGCGGGTGTCGGTCGGATTCCACTCGTTCGGAGAGCTGCTGCTCTACCCGTGGGCCTTCACCGAGCGCCCCAACCCGCGCCGCCGAAGCTACGAACGCGCCGGCCGCGCCTTCGTCCACGCGTTGCGCGGGGCGAGCTACCGCGTGATGCAAGCGACCGAATGGTACTCGACAGTCGGCGATCTCGACGACTGGCTCGACGCCGAATACGGAACGCTCGCGTTCACGGTGGAAGTCAGCCGACCGATGCGAAACCTCTCGAATCTTCGGCGCTTGTCGAATCCATTTGCGTGGTCGAACCCCATCGAGGTCGGCCCCGCGCTGACCGGCATAGCCCCCGGTGTCCAGGCGCTCGTGCGTGAGGCGTTGGTCGAGTCGCGCGCCGCCACGACGGCCGCGGCCAATCCGCGAAGCGCCGCCTGAGCGGACGGCGTTTTCAGACCGGTCGGTTAGCGAACGGCATTCCTTCGTCCGCGCAGATGAGCTGCGCCACGTGCCGACCCGACATGAGCGCTGTGGGCACGCCCCCGCCCGGTTCGACCCACTGGCCCGCCATGTAAAAGCCCGAAAGTCCGGGAAGCGTCTTGCTTACGTGCCCGAACATCGATTCGGCGCTCGGCATCCACCCCTCGTACGCCCCTCTCCACGAACGCGCGGTGTTCCAAAACGTGAGCGGCGTAGCGATATCGGAGACACGCATGGCGGCTTTCAGCCCGGGCATATACGCATCGAGCCGATCGAGCGCGCGCGCTGCGATGGCGTCCTTTTCGGCGCCGTAGCGCGTGCCGCTCTTCGCCCAGTACGCGTAGTCCGTCCCGAGCATCGTCTGCACGACGGTGTGACCGGGCGGCGCGAAGCTCGGGTCGTCGTTGTAGATGCGGACGTAGAGGGAATCGTTGGGGACTCCGCCGACGACGAGAGGCTCGACGTGGTCGATGACCAACGTGGAAGCGGGTGACACGCTCGCGAGCGACGCTTCGACCCCATAGCTTGCCAGGACGATTGGCTGGAATAGCTTCCAGCTCTCGAGCCGCTCGCGCGTCTGCTTGGCGCCGTACTTCCCGCCGAGCAGACGGAGCACGGTCTCGGGTGCACTCGCTGTGGAGACCACGACATCGGCGTCGAGAATCGAGCCGTCTGCGAGGCGCACGCCTCGGACGCGATCGGCTTCCACGAGCACCTCGTCGACGGTCGAGTGGAGCACGACTTCCCCTTTGCGGGCGGCGTACGTATCGATGAGCGCATCGCGAAACCGTGCGGTGCCGCCCTCGGGGCGCGACATGTACCCGTGCTTCAGGTAGCCGAGGACCATGAGCAAAAAGAGCGCCGGCGCCTCTCCAGGAAGCACTCGCGAAAAGAGCCTGCGCAGCCGCTCGCTCTTGAGGTGTTCGGCCGACCAAACGCCGATGGGCTTTCGAAAATGCGCGACTACGCCGAGATCGTGGCGCATGTTCCAAAGATTCGCGACCTGATCGCGAATCGTCGAAATCTCCGCGGGGTGATCGATCGGAGGCTCGAGCCCGACGACGCGTTCGGCTCCATCGACCATCCGTCGGATCTCGTCGCCGTCTTCCGGGGCGAGCGCGATGAGCGCGCGAGCGGTTTCCCCGAGGTCGCGCGAAATCGTGACCTCGACGCCGGAAAGGGCATCGCGATAGGTCACGAACCTATCGATGATCCGCAGCGGCACTCGGGGAAGAATGCCCAGCTCCTCGTAGATTCGTTGAAACGCGCCGCCCGTGAGCCAGTGAATGCACCCGTCGATGGTATAGGGGCCCCGGGTCCAGGCCGTGCAAACGCCCCCGAGAGCGATGTTGTGCTCCACGATCGTCGTACGAAACCCGTTCGCTCGCGCGTAGCAACCGGCGGCAAGACCGGCGAGTCCGCCGCCGACGATGACGATGTGTCGTTCGGTCATGGCGCGCACCCGTAGCAAGCCGTGCGCCGCTCAAATCCTCGTGAAAGGAGCGCGCGGGGCGCGCGTTCGTGGGGAAAAGCAAAACGCAAGACAAAACGCAAGACGTGCGCAGACGCGATGTGGGTGCGCGCCGCGAGGCCTCACCCGGATTGGTTTCAGGACGGTTCCCGCCGCCGACCGTACGGCTCGTGGACCGATGGTACCCACTCGTCGGAATCGATGTGGGTATGGTTGCCGCTCCAGGATGCCGGGCTACCGTGCAGTTGCTTCGCCTTACCTACCAAGGAGAGTCCCGGTGCAATTTTCCTCGAACCGACACATTGTTGCGTACGGTCTCACGGCGGGAGTGTTCGCGCTCGGAGCGGGGTTCGCCGCCTGTAGCAGCAGCAGTTCCCCGCCTACGACGCCCGCGTCGACGACGGGGACCGATGCGGGAGGCGGCAGCGAGGCGAGCAGCTCCGCGGCCCCCGACAGCGGCGGCGGCAGCGGCGACGATGGGGGTAGCGGCGACGGCGGGATCACCAACATAGACGGAAACACCGTCGGCGATGCGGGGTCTTGCCCGAATCCCACGGTCGGAATCGTTTTCTCGCCGATGTACTCGGCGTTCATTCCGGCGGACAACGTGCAGCAGTTCCTGATCCCCGCAATTACCGACGACGGCAATACGGCGACGTGGAGCGTCTCTGATCCAACGCAGGCACAGCTCCTGCCCGAGGCGTTCAGCGGCAACCCCGGGGTCATGATTACGGTCACGGGGCCGGGAACGGGTTCGACGGGGGATGCGGGATCGATCGGACAGCTCACGGTCATCGCCACAGAAAGCGACGGGACCTGCGGCTCGGCGACGCTCAATATCACCTCTGCCACGTCGAACGACTGGACCATCGGAGAGACGCGCTACAACAACAATGTCGTACTCACCCTTGCGCCGCCGGACGGCGGTGGATTCGGTGGATTCGGGGGACCGCCCCCGGACGGCGGCTTCCCGGATGGCGCCTTTCCTGAGGGCGGCCCGATGGGGGGCATGGGCGGGGGTCCGGGCAGGCTCATGCGGGCTGGCGACGCGGGCAGCTATTACGAGCTAGACGGCGGAACGGCGTGTACCAGCTGTCACGGAGTCACCGCCACGACGGGACCGTACAGGGACGTTTCGCACACTCCCGAGCAAACCGGCGGCTTCAGCGATACGGACCTCATCGGCATCATCACGCAGGGCATCATCCCGGATGGCGGCTACTTCGATCCCTCCGTGATCATTGCGACGTGCGACGCCGGCGGTCCCACCGCGGCGTGTTACGCGACGGCCTACGATCGATGGCACTCCTTCCATCAGTGGAGCGACATCACGCCCGACCAGTACGCGGGCATCGTCGTGTATCTGAGATCCCTCGAGCCAATGGCCCAGAACGGGAGCCCCGCGAACTTCGGAGGCGGAGGCGGTCGCGGTCGTCGCGACGGCGGCATGCGGCCCCCGGGAGCCGAAGCGGGGCCCGGCCCCGGTCCGGCGGACGCCGCTTCGGAGTAAGCTCGAGGCAACTCCTGAATGAAACGCTTCGCTCCCGCCTTTCTCGCGTTGCTTGCCGGTTGCGGCGGCCTCGTCGCGAATGGCGGGGGCGATGCGTCGGACGAGGTGGCGCCCACACTGCCTGCGGTGGCGTCTAGCGACGCCGGCTCCGAAGGGCACGCTTTGGACGCGTCCAATGCTCTGGATGCCTCCGTCGCCCCCGATACGTCTTTCTTGGACGCCGGCTCGGCGGGGGATGCATCGGGGGAGGACGGCAGCGCTACCAGTGTCCTTCCGCCTGGTTGCGCCGACGCTGCCGTCCCGCCGACCACGCTGGAGTGCACGGGGCTCTACGCGGACTTTGCGAGCCAGACCATCTCCCCGAACGCCCAGCCCTATGCGCCCGCCGTTCCACTTTGGTCGGACGGCGCGGTGAAGGAGCGCTGGATCGAGCTTCCGCCCGGACAGAAGATCGACATCAGCGATCCGAGCGAGTGGACGTTCCCGGTCGGAACGAAGCTATTCAAGCAGTTCACGTACGAGGGCGTACGGGTCGAAACCCGCATGTTCCAGAAGATCGCGTCCCACACGTGGGTGCACGCGACCTACGAGTGGAGCGCCGACCAAACATCGACTTCGATCTCGTACGGCGACACGGTGCCCGTCGACTCCGACGGCGGAACATGGATCATTCCCACGCCGGAGGATTGCGATTCCTGCCATGGCGGCCGTTTGGACCGAATTCTTGGATTCGAACAAGTGTCGCTGGGCTTGAGCGGTGCCACCGGGCTCACGCTCCCCCAGCTGGTGGCGCAAGATCTCGTCACACCCGTGCCGACTCAGGTGAACCTGACGGTCGGCGACGACGGCACAGGGCTGGCTGCTCCCGCCCTCTCGTGGCTGCACATCAACTGCGGAGTGAGCTGCCACAACTCGAACGAGAGCGCCGAAGCGTACGGCGCAAAAATGATCCTCCGTCTCGATCCGACTGTGCTCGACGGATCTCCCGCCACGCTGGACTGGGATCCCCTTCAGACGACGATCGGCGTGCCATGCGTGTCCGGCGCCGTCGCCGGAGTGCCGCGAATTCTGCCCGGCGACCCCTCCGCGAGCGCCATCGTTCAGCTGATCAGCATGCGCGGCGTGCTTCAGATGCCCCCGATCGCATCGAGGATTGTCGACACGACCGACGTCGCAAAGCTCGTGGACTGGATCCAGCACATGCCCTCGGAGGCCGGGGTCCAAGAGGCCGGCGTCGACGCCACGGTTGCTCCTGAGGCAGGGTACGCGGCGAGCGCTTCCGACGGAGGACTCCCCGAGGGAAGCAACGAGGCCGGTGACGCCGGAGCGGTCGACGCGACGATTGTCGACGCAGAAGCCGACGTTGTGGTCGTGGATGCGCCGTCTGCGGAGGACGCGCCGGCCGCTGCGGACGTCGACTACAGCGCTGCACCTGAAGCGCAGGCGTCGCTCGGAGACGGCGAAGCCGAATAGTCCCGCACCTCGGAGCCGGAGGGGTCTCGGGGTATGCTCGGTCGCAGGCGGCGGGTTCGCCCTTGTCGACGCGATAGAAAGTGAAGGAGAGAAAGGGACTGAGACGCATCGTCATGCGCTTCCCTCGTTTCCTGCGCGCCGCCGGCCAAAATGGCGAACCGCGGCGAAGCGGAGGCAAGGGTCGGTGGGTTCGTCGCGCTCTGGCGCTGCTGTTCGGATCGATCGGGCTTGTCGCGGTCGGCTTGGCCATCCTCGTACAGTGCCTGGATCGACCGTGGCTCAAGCGCCCTCTTCAGAAGCTCGTGCGTTCGTCGGCGGGCGTGGAGATCGATTATCGCGCGGTGCGCATCGATCTCCTGTCGGGGGCCCAAATCGATGACTTGACCGTGCATTCGCCGTCGGAGGTGGCGCCGTTTGCGCCCGATCTCGCGCGTATCGGTCGCGTGGACGTGCGCTGGTCGCCGCGATCGCTGCTGACCGGCCGTGGTCCGTTCGTCACGAACGTGGCTGTGTCCGACGTGACGCTGACCGTGGTCGCCGACGAATTCGGAAACACATCCTTCGACGCACTCCCCCCGTCCCCCCCGAGCCCGGCGGTCCCGCTGTCGCGCCAGGCCTCGAAGTTTTTGGCGACCACCCCGCCGGTGGGGGCCGTCGACGTGGGCGGCATCACGCTCGTGCTCGTCCGAACGGAGCACAAGCAAGTGTCCGAGCGCATTCGATTGGACGGAATCTCGATGGCGCTCGCGACCGGCCGGGCAGCCAACGAGGCCGGTTGGCGCGTTCACGCCGCGCTCGGGTCGCCCGCGAGTCCTCTCGAGCTGAAGCTCGCACGCATCCCCGAGGGCTCCCCCGAAGCCGCCGCGGAGGCAAGGCTGTGGGTCACGCTCGACGCGACCTCCTCGACCCTCACGGCTGCGCTCGATTTGCGCATGGTCGAGCAGACGTTTGCCGCGAACGTTTCGGCCGATCACTGGCTCTACGCCGAGGCGGGACTGCGCTTCGACCCCACCGCGCAAAGGACTCAGATCACGCTCGAGCACATCGCGGCAGGCGACGGGGCTGCGACCGCCGAGGCGTCGCTGGAAGTCCCCGACGCCGGTGACCCGATTGTGCGCCATGCACACGGGGACGTCGACATCGCGCGGCTGCTCCAGTGGGTGCCCGCGGGTCTCGCACCGATCCGCGCCGAGCGCGCGCGCGTCCGCTACCAGATAGACTCGCTCGCGATCGGGCCTGCGATTCGTCTGGCCCAGGGGGGCGCGGTCACGGTCGACGCCGACATCTCGAACGTGGAGTCGACCGCGACGGGCTCGCCTCTCCGGATCGGCTCGGGCGAACTGTCCGTGCGCGCGCGGCCGGCGGAGGGGAGCGGAGTCGCCGCTCGAGGGACGCTGAAGCTCGCCGGGGTCCTGTTCGATTCCGCCGACGGTAGCCTGGACGCCGACGACCTCGCGATCGATTTCGACGGGCGGCAAGGCGTCGACGGGGTGACGGACGGTACGGCCGGAGTGACCTTCGCGCGCGTGGAGCGTGGAGGTGCTTCGTCCCTCGTGGCCCAGAATGGTCGGATGGGCCTGCACGTCGCGGGGCTACGGCCCGACACCGCCGAGCCGTTGGCGACCAAAGGGGACATCGGCGTCTCGATTGACGTTGCATCCGTCGATGTGCACTCGCCCGGCAGACGCGTCGTGATCGATGGCCTGAAGGTTCACGCACACACGGCTCTCGGAGGCCACGCACCCTACGGGTTCGAGATCGACGCGCCCGCGGACCGGCTGCGCGTGATCGGGAGCGATGGGAACCCGCTAGTGGACGCCCCCGCTCGTATGGAAGGGAGGGCGCGTGAAATCCACCCCGACATGGCGAATCCGGCCGCCAGCCGCGGAGTCGTTCACGCCAGACTCGACGTGGGGGATACGACCACTTCGCTCGATGCCACCAAAGAGGACGACGCCGTCGACTTCTCGGTCCTCGGAAACGGGCGAAGCATGAAGATGCTGCGCCCCCTTCTCCCGGCGTCGATGATCGAACTCCCGGTGGATCGCATGGCGTATTCCGTGCGATCGACGGGCCACGTCGAACGGCTCCGCGGGGGGAACCCGGCAGCTTTGCAGACGACGGAGCTCGACGTCGAGCGCCCCGCGTTCCGGAACGTCGCCGCGCGATCTCTGTCGCTAAAGGCGAAGTCGCAGGGCGACCTCCTTCGCCACACGGTCGATCTCGATCTGCGCGCGCACGCCCTCACGGTCGATGGCGGGAGCCCGAGCGACGATCGCCTCACGATCTCCGCCTCCGTAGACCGGCAGCGCCCTTCGCTCACGTTGCGGGTTGCGACCGAGGGGCGCGCGACCACCGCGTTCTCGGGCACGTTGTCGTTCGACCCGTCGCTCCGAGCGGTCCGCTACGACGTGAATGGGCGCGCCTCGGGACTCGCTCCCCTCGCGCCCTTGGCGGCCACCGTGCACGGCCTCGAGGGCTTCGACCTGTCGGCGCTCGAAGTCGAGCTCACCGCGCGCGGAGCGCTCCTCGGTGTGATCGCTGGGGTGTCTCGGGACGGAACCGTCACTTTCGAGCCCAGGCCCGCGGTGACGGCCGCGGTCGAAGGGACCTCGGAACTTCGCGTGAGTCATTTCCACTGGAGCAAGGGAGATACCGGGGTTCTGACGCCGGTCGTGACCTGGCACGCCGAGGCGCGCACCGCCGGAACGCGCCGTACCCTGACGAGTCGGGTCGAGCTCGGCGCATTGCACTTCGACGTCGGGAGCCAAGACGTGGACATCAACGGCATCCGCGATGAAGCGACCGCCACGGTCTCCGGTGATTTCGAAGGATCCGGAGATCGAGCTCACCCAGCACCTCTCGATTCGCGCCATCGAGCAAGCGTTTGTCCCCGAGTACCCGCTGGGTGACCTCGACCTTGCGCTGGCGGCCGAGCGGGGCCCGGAGGGAGTGGTCCACATCTCGGACTTGAGAGTGGCCAACGCATTGGGCGGGACGACGCTTTCCGTCACCGGCAATGTCGATTTGGGCGAAGGGCGGCGCACCCTTTCGGTGACGACATCGCTCACCCAGGACCTCGGGCATTTGTCGACCATCCCGGAGCGCTTCAACGGACGCGGCAAGGTCGCGGTGGAGGCGAACGTCATTTCGCCCGACCTCGCCCATTACCGCGTGCGGGCCACGGCAAAAGCCGAGAACGTCTCGGCCGCGCTCGCGCGCGCAGGAATCGACGTCGAGGCGGCCAACGGCGAAGTGCCCGTCACGGTCGCGCTACACATAGGTGAAAATGGAGTCGAGCTTCAGCGAAGCGAGAAGCGGAGCCCATACTCGATGCTCCGCTTCGCCGACCAACATCCGCTCATGAGCAGGAGCGGTTTCTTCTCGATCGCCAGCCTGAAGACACCGTTCGTGTCGATCGCGCCGCTGGTGGGAAACCTCGAGATCGAGCAGAATGTCGTCTCGCTCCGGCAGTTCGAAATGGGCGTCCGCGGGGGGAGCATCACCGGTCAGTGCGGCCTCGATTGGGAGGGAGCGAAATCGACCCTGGAGATCCATGTGCGCGCGAGCGGCGTCCAGTCGTCCCACGGCGAACCGTTCGACGGCAACATCGCCGTCGTCATTTCGGCGGCCGATCGGACCATCGACGGCCGCGCCGAAATTCTGCGGATCGGCGAGCGCCATCTACTCGATCTGCTCGATTTGCAGGATCCGCTCCACGTGGACCCGGCAATGAATCGCATCCGTGGTGCGCTTGCCTTCGGATACCCCGACAATCTCCGGCTGGTCTTCGACCATGGCTTTGCGAGCGCCCACCTGGAGCTCGGAGGGCTCGCTCGGCTGGTGAGCATCGGCGAGCTACGCGGGATTCCGATGGGCCCGATTGTCGACAGGATGCTCGCCCCGATGCTCGCGGGTCCCGGCGCGAAGGAAGCGCAATGAAGCGACCGTCCCACCCCGCACGGGTCATCGCCCTCTTCGCCCTGGCGGGGTGCTTCAAGCCTCCCGAGATCGTCATGGTCGATCGCGCGACGGCCCTCGAGCAGCAGGCTTCCGGGTCGTTCGATGATCTCGAGCGACAGCTCGATCGCGCGGGGATCGAGCCTCGCCCGGTGCCGCTGACACCCGAGCAGCTCGAAGCGCTCGGTATCCGCCCCGCGCCGCTGGTCGACGAAAGCGATCTCACCGACGCCGACAGGCTGGACGGGCTCCTCGCCCAACACTGCGTCGGCGAAGGCAAAGACGGGCTTTTGGTGGATAGGCGAAGCGATTGCAAGGGTGCGGCAGACCCCGAGGAGGTCCAAACGCTCGTCGAGCGCGCCAACCGCGCCAGGCGGCAGCTTTGGCGATGGATGCACGAGCAGCGGGCAGACGTGTCGGAGGCCGAGATGCAGCGCGCGTGGCGGGAGAACCACGTGCGAAACGTGATTTGCGGCGGCTGGATCGAAGGGAGCGACGGCACGTGGCAAAGCAAGTCGTGCTGAAGCCCCTGGTCGCGTCGGCCGCGGGTTTGCTTCTGGCGGGATCGCTGGTCGCGGGGCGCGCTTCGGCCGACAACGTGGACGATGACGATCTCCGGATGCCCGAGCGCCTCACCGTCGGTGTGGCCGACGATCTCTTGGGTCAGCTGAGCCCCGATGGCAAAACGCTCTATTTTGTGTCGAACCGCGACACGACCAACCAGATCTTCGCCCAGAGCATGGTCGACGGGCGTGCGCAGCAGCTCTTCGACGACGGAGCCGACGTCACGTGGCCGCGGGTGAGTCCAGACGGTCGGACGCTCCTTTACATCTCGTTTCGCGAGAGCGCATCGGGGCGGCTCTGCCTCCGCAACTTACCGGCCGGCGACGGCCGCCGGTGTCTGGAGGACGCGTCGGCCGCGCTGCAGGCCGAGTGGATTGATTCGGGGCCGCATCGCGCTCGTCAGCCGCCAGTCGATCCGGGGCGACTTGCGGATCCTCGAAGTGACCAACGGACCGACCCTTTCCGCCCGAACGCTCGTCGATCGAAACATGACGAGCCCCGCGGCGTCGCCCGACGGGCAGTGGCTCGTCTACGTGCCCGTCGCGCGAACGGTGCAAATCGTTGGACCGGCCTTCGCTGCACGCGCCGCTCAAACGCTCGAGGCGGTTCCGCTCGCGTCCGCGTCCTCGGCCGTGCCGACGAAGATTGTTCTTCAGCTCCCCGGACAAACGGGCCAGCCGGTGTTCGCCAAGGACGGTCGGTCTCTTTATGTCGTCCAGTTTTTCGCCGACACCAACCGCGACGGAGTCGTCGATGCCAGCGACCATGGGGTCCTCTTCCGGGTGCCGATTTCGTTCGCCGGAGGGTCGCCGGTCGCCGGCCCACCCGAGCAGCTGACCGAGACATCGTGGAACTGCGAGTACCCCGCTCCCTTCGTCGATCGCCTGATCGCGACCTGCTCGCAGGATTCCAGCCTCGACGTCTATTCGTTGCCGCTCGACGGCGAAGTTCCGGCCGAGTGGACGATGCCCATGCTCGTAAACGCGATCGACGACGCGGACACGATGGTCGAAGAGCAGCTCCTGACGAGCCGACGGCTCGCGCGCGAAACGTCGCCCACGGAGCGTCGGCGCGCGATGCTCGCACTCGCCATGCTGCACCTCGAGCGCGAAGAGTTTTCTGCTGCCGAGTACTACGCGGAGCAGGTGGACACCCTGCGCGACGAAGCGACCGCCGGCATCTCCCTGCCGCTGCGGATGCTCGTCGAAGAGCGGCGGGCGGAGCGTCGTCGGGAGCAGGGCCGGTTGACGGAGGGATTTCGCGGCGAAGCGCGTGGGCGGCTCGACAGGCTACACGCCGACAAGGCCGAAAGCCCGATGGCCGAGGACCTGATTCATCTCGCAAGGAGCGAGATTTTCGACTCGCTCGGCGACAAGGCGAAGGCCCGCACCGAGGTCGAGGCCGTCACGGTCGACGAGACGACGCCTGCACCGATCGTGGAGGCCTATTACAGACACGCCGACGCGTTCTACCGTCAGCTCGACGACCGAGAAGCCCTCGTCGCGGTGTGCCGGCAGCTCTCGACGAATGCCGGATTGAGGCCCGACGAGCAGCTTCATTACGCGCGCGCCGCCGTTCGCGCGATGATCCGCGGGCTCCCCTACGCGGAAGCCGACGCCCGCCTCACGCGCGAGCAAGCCAGCGCGTCCCGCGGCTCGGAGCTGTCCTTCTCGCTCGACCTCGCTCGCCGCGTGCTCGCGATACGCGACTCGCACGCGCCGCAGGCAGTGGGAAGCGCGCTGCTCGATCTCTACACTGCGCAGACCCGCCCGGGGCGCCGCCGGGCGCTCATCGTCGAGGGGGTGCAGCGCGCCGACGACGTCGACGCCGACGATGTCCTCGACGCCCTCGTGCAGCGCGACATCCAGGTCGTGAAGCGCGGCACGCACGAGCGGGGTGAGGCCGAAGACGTGTTCGAGCGACTGATCCTCGCCCGCGCATACGAGCGCGCCGATGCGCGGCGCTACGGCGATGCGCGCGACGATTTCGACGCGGTCGCCGAACAAACCGGCTCGCTCGAAGCGGTCGTAGGGGCGATTGACATGCGGCTGAAGCTGCGGGAGAGCCCTGCGGCAATCGAAGGCCGGTACGATTGGCGCGCGACCCCCCCGGCGCGGGCGAACTTTGCCAAGGCGTATCTGGTCACCCGGCAGCTGCCGACGCTCGAAGGCGAAGAGCACTCGAGAGCCGCGGCCGCCGCGCTGGCCGCCCTCGACGCTTCGTGGGCCGAGCTGAAGGAAGAGCGCATGGCCCACGCGGTCTTGGGCGCGCTCCTCCACGAGGAGTACCTCCAGACCCAGGATCTGGGCACGGCGGAGCAGGCCAACGTGCACTACCTCGTCGCGCTCGAGCTCGTTGGCAATAGTCCCCGGTTTCGCGCGATGATCCTCGGGCAGCTCGGTCTCTTGCACACCGACGTCGGAAACTACCGGATCGCGCTCGGATACCTGCTCGAGCGCGACAAGCTCCCGTACGGGGACGACGCAGAAGGGCTGGATGTCCTCTTATCGAAGGCCCAAGCGCTGCTCCACGTCGGGCGCGAGACCGATGCGGCGGCGGCCGGCGACGCGGCGCTGGCGATGATCGCCCGCAACCCGGCGCTCCTCCCGTTCCGGCTGCTCGCCCTCGACTGGGCGGCGGTCGACCATCTCGCCGCGGGGCACTTTGCTCGCGCGCTCGCGCTGTACGACCAAGAGATCCCCCTGATCGACGCGTCGCGCGCCCCTCTTGCCGAGCGAAATCGGCTCGTGGCGCGCCTCTCGCGGGCCGCCTCGGCGGTGGGAGCACAGGTACCGTCGCGCGCCCTCGCCGATCTCGACTACGTGGACCGCCATCTCGACGACCCGAAGACGGTCGCAGCCCTGCTTTGGCCGCACGCGACTGCCGATCACGTCGCCCGCGCGTACCGGCTCATCGCGAGCGGCTTGCGGGCAAACGCGAGCCGGGAGCTCGGTCGCTTCGACGCCGAAGAGCAGGCCATCGGGACGCGGCGGTCGATCCTTCAGGAAAAACTCGGCGAGACGAACCGGGTGGAGATCGAGCGGGATCAAATGCTGGCGGAGGCGCAGCTCGCCTTGAACGCGAGCAACCGGCGTGACGCCGCGTCGGCGCGAGTCTGGCTGGGGCGGGCGCTCGCCAGGGCCGACGATCTTCGCTCGCGGGCCAACGGAGTCAGCGACCGGGAGCAGCTCGACGTGCTTTGGCTCGCCGCAGAGCTCACCGTGTCGATGGGGACAGCGCTCGTGGCCGATTTGCCCAAGCGCATGGCTGCGGCCTCGGCGGAAGTCGTCGCCCGGCGGGAGCCCTCCTTGCGCTCGTATGCGCGCTGGTTCGAGATTTATGCGCCGCTGGTGGCGCCGCCCCGTGCGGCGCCGAAAGCGGGGATGGCGGCCGAGTGAGCGCCGCGGATGGCCGGCACTTGCTCTACGCGCGCAGGCGCCACGTACCCACGAACGTCTTGCCGAGGTCTTCGCACGTGGGATCGGTGACGATGAGCTCGGGCCGGCTCCCAGCGCACAGAATGATTGTGTTTTGGCGGAACACACGACCGAACGACATGGCCTCTTCGCGCTCCATGCCGTGTACGACCCAGGACGGCTCGCGCCAAGTTCCCTCGGGATCGTCCTCGTAGCCGACGCAGGCCTCTACTCGGTAGACGCCGAGGACCAGCAAATCGCGCATTACTTGGTGTCTCTGCTCGTTGACCTTCCTCGGGAGAAGCATCGATCGGGGGTTGTACGCGGTGAGCACGGCAAACGGCTTCGACAGAAGGTCTGGCAGCGGTGGCGACTCCGCGATGGCGTCGCCATCGAGCGAAACGCGGATGGGGCCCGTCGGCGTGGAGAACTCGTAGACCGTGGCCAAATAACTTCGCAGAAGGTTCTGATCCATCGAGGCGAGGGTACGCTAACGACGCGGCAATGCGCCTGTGTGCCGCCGTTTTTCACGGAGACCTTGGCTACGGGCCGTCGTCTCCCGAATCGGATCCATCGTTGGTCGATTGGTCGCCCGGTGCCGGAGACGCCTCCGACGCCGACCTGTCGGGCCCCGCCTCGGTCGTCGACGCGACCTTGCTCGCGCTCGCATCGGGGTTCGACGGATCGACCGTGTCGTCACCGCAGTGGAGCAGCCCGATCCCGATCACGACGGGGATGGCGAGGGCCGCCCGCGTGGCTCGTCGTCGCATGCGTCGTCCGTCTACCAGTCCTGATCGCGGTCTGTCAATGTGGACTAGGTGTCCCTCATTGGAGAGCCATGCTCTGTGTCATTTGGATGGCGTGCCGCGCGGGGAGGAAGGGAGTGTGCGGCACTTGGATTCATCATAGTAGACATGGCACCGGCGTCGCGGCAAGGTGTCGCCTTTCCTATGCACTCACGCTTGGGCCTCCAAACGGGTTTCGTGACCGCGGCTGTCGTCGCCTCGGTTTCATTTGCAATGCGCGCGCACGCGCAGGAACCACCGGAGCGATTGCCCCCGGAGCGCCCCCCGCCGTCGACATGGGCCACAGCGCAAGATGTGACGGAGCAGCCCGGGGCGCCCCATTCACCGGACAAACAGCCACCGATCCAGGCACCGGCCGCGCCGTTGGTCCCTGCGGCGGGGTCCCCGACGCTGCCTCCTCCGCCTCCGACGCAATTGCAACCGACCGAGCCCGAGAGGGCGACTCCGTCGCAGGACTGGTCCTCCGTTGCGCCGTTGCCCCCAGAGCCCACTGCCGGTTATCACAATGACCTCTTCTATCTACGAAGCTCGGACGACGTATTCCGGCTTTATGTGCAAGGGCGCGTCCACGTCGACTACTACTCGTGGCTCGGCGCCGGTCTTTCGCAGCTCACGCCCGATCAAGCGCTGAAGAACGGCTTCTTGTTGCGACGCGCTCGGCTCGAGATGGCGGGCGAGTTTTTTCAGGTGTGGCAATGGCAGCTCGGGGCCGAGTTCGCGCCGTCGGCGGCGGATGACGCGGCCGCCAACACGGCGTCGTATTCCTGCAAGGTCGACCCGACGAGCTCCCTCCTCACGTGCTCGGCGCGTCAAAATACCGTCGAGGCGCCGAGCGTAAAACCCGCGCCGACCGATGCGTTCATCAACTTCGCCCCTTCGCCGTGGGCGAACGTGCAGGTCGGACAATTCTTTCTTCCATTCACCATGGAGAATCGAATCAGCGACAATACGATGCCATTTCTCGAGCGCTCGATGGCCGTACGCAACATTGGCGCGCCACTTCAGCGCGACATCGGCGCCATGTTCTGGGGTGAGTCGCCCGATCGCACAATCTACTACTGCGCCGGGATATTCGACGGCGACGGCCCCAACCGCCCCAACGCCGACAGCCGGTATGACTTCGCGGCTCGGTTCTTCGCTCGCCCGTTTGCGACGAGTACCGACCGCCCCATCAAGTGGGCCCAGATCGGCGCGTCGCTGCACGAGGGATCGCGGGACGCCACCCAAGTGGGTTACGACATGCCTTCGCTGACGACGCAGGAGGGCTACGCGTTCTGGAAGCCCACGTACACGGATTCGTTCGGGCGGCTGATCCACATCATGCCGAGCGCCGTGCAAACGGCGGTCGCGGGCGACATCTACGTTCCGATCGAGAACTTCGACTTCACAGGTGAGTTCATCTATGTCGACTACGACACGCGTGAGGCCGTAGACGGGCTTCAGCTGTCGCCGTTCACGGAGCGGACAGGCACGTTCAAGGGCTACGGGTACTACGCCGAGATCAACTACTGGATCCTCGGCGATCACGATCTCCTCGGCTACCCGAGCTACCAGCGCCCATTGCACCTCGACCTCCGCGTTGCCCAGAAGCCGCCTCAGCATGGGTTGCAGGCGCTCGTCCGATTCGAACAGATGCATCTGACGTACAGCGGCGCGTCGCGCGGCGGCGCCGTCGATCCAAAAACGCCGAATGGCGACATCGACGTCCTCTCGGTTTCGCTGGGCGTGAACTACTGGGCCACGAGGCACCTTCGAGTCAGCTTGAACTACGGCTACTATGTGTTCCCCGGGAGCGAACCGACGACGGCCAGCGAGGCGGGGGGCCCTGTGCAGACGGCCTCGCAGCGCGCGGTTGCGCCCGGGCAGAACCTGTCCAAAGGGGTAGACGACTCGGCGCGCGACGGAGCGCACGACGTGCACGAAATCTCGATGCGCGTCGGGGTGCAATTCTAGCCGCGCGCGACTGCCTGCGGACGGCGCTGGCGCGTGCTAGCCGGAATCGCGTGGCGCCTTCGAACCGCAGACCGCTTTTTGCGAGCGCTTTCCCACGCACGCCCGAGTTGGATGCCCTGGTCGAAGCGTTCGCTCGAGGCGACTACGGGGCTGTCCGAACCTTGGGGCGGAAGCTCTCGGCTGCGGCTCCGGACGAAGAAGTCCGAGCCGCCGCGCAAACCGTTGTCGCGCACACGGAGCCGGACCCGCTCGCCGTAGCTCTGCTTCTGCTGGCCGGCGCGCTTCTCATCGCTTTGTCCGCGTACTGGATCATCCACGGCAAACCGCCGTCCGGAGGCGTCCCGACCTCGCTGCGAGGACAATCGAAAGGCGAACGAACCCCCTGACCGACGAGCGTCGATATCCGCGCGTTCATGCGTGCGCGCACGCGTGCGCCGGGATGTCGAGAGTCAGCTCTCGGGTTCGTTCGATCCAGGTAGCGACTTGATCTCGCGGCGCGCGTGCTTCCAGGCGCGCTGCACGACCCAGGACATCGATCGCTGGAGGCGCTGCGCCTCCTTCTGAATCTCGTCAAGCATCGTCTCTGGAAAGTAGAGGCTCTGCTTGCGCTTGTCGCTTTTTGAGACATCCGGACCGCTTTTGCGCTCGTTGTCGGGCATGGCTGCTCGACGGGAGTCTCGCACATCATTGCGCCGAGCGTCTACTTTGGGCGCGCGTCCGGCGCGGAAACTCAGCGGCTTCGCCGGGGGGCGTGAGCCAGGCCTCGGCCTCTACGCATGCGTGCAGGATGCTCGCGAGCGGCCCGCGCGCCGATCGCTCGTTGAGTACGATAATGCTCGACGCCGAGGCGAATGTGCGACCAATATGCGTCACCGCAATGCGTCGAAAGCGCGAGGTAGACCGACCGCTCCGAAGCGATGTGCACTCGCTGGGGCGTATCTTGGGCGAAGTCCTCATCGAGCAGGAGGGCGAGCCCCTGTATGCCCTCGAGGAACGGGTGCGCAAGCTGGCCATCCTGCGGCGGCGCGGCCCCACCGAGGAACGCGCCGCGAGGACGGCCGAGCTTACGGCGCTTCTCTCCGACCTGCCCTTCGAACACGCGATCGTCATCATTCGCGCGTTTGCGACGTACTTTCGGCTGGTCAATCTGGCCGAGCAGAACCACCGCATTCGTAGGACCCGCGCACACGCGCGCGACCGGGACGGGAGGTCGCAACGAGGCTCGCTCCGCGCCGTGCTCGAGAGCGCGAGAGACGCGGGAGTTTCGGCCGAAGCGGCGCGGGCCGCAATCGCCGGGCTCGAGGTGACCCTCACTCTCACCGCGCACCCCACGGAAGCGGCCCGTCGCACGATCCTCGAAAAGCTCTACCGGATCGCCCACCGACTCGAGGAGCGGGATCAGTGTTCGCTCACACCCCTCGAGATCGCCGAGGGGCGCGAGGCAATCCGCGAGGAGGTCACCGCCCTCTGGCAGACCGACGAAGTTCGCCGGGAACGTCCCAGCGTCGGCGACGAGGTCAAGAACGTTCTCTTCTATGTCGAGGAGATTCTCTGGGACCAGATGCTGCAGCTCCCGAGCGAAATCGATCGCGCGTTCGAGCGGGTCTACGGCAAGCGACTCGGCATCGTCCAAACGCCGTTGCGGATCCACAGCTGGGTCGGCGGTGACATGGACGGCAATCCGAACGTCACCCCCGAAGTGCTCGAAGACTCGATCCTGGCGCACCAGGCGCGCGGGCTCCGCCGATTGCTGCGCGCGGTGCGCAATCTCGGTGGAAAGCTGTCGCAATCCGACCGGTACGTCCGCACACCGCAAGCCCTTCTCGATTCAATCAAGGAGGACTCGCGCCTGATGCCGCGCATCGCCGCGGAGCAAGGGCCGCGGACCGAGGGAGAACCCTGGCGCAAGAAGCTTCGGTTCGTCGAGGCCCGCCTTGCCGCCACCATCGCGGGCATCGAGCAACGCCGGACGATGCTCGAGCCGCGCGACGAGAAGGCCCCCAAGCACGCACCGGAGCACGGCTACCGCCTGCCGGGCGAGCTCGCGAGCGATCTGGAGCTCATCGCCGACACCCTGCGCGAGGCCAAGTGCGTCCACTCGGGCGAGCGGCGCGCCCGCGCCCTCTTCGAGCTCGTCAAGGCTCGAGGCTTCGGCATCGCGGAGCTCGAGATGCGTACGGTCGCCGACGACGCGCGGACCGCCGCGGCCTGGATCGCCGGCAAAGGGGAGCGTTCGCCCGGGGCCGACCGGCTGCTGTCGGCGCTCGAGCGGATCGCGCGCGCGCAACGCGAGATGGGCGAGGGCGCCTGCCGCACCCTGATTCTTTCGATGACGCGCGACGAGAACTGCGTTCTTGCCGCGCTGGAGTGCGCCCGAAAATGCGGCCTCTGGGACTCGGAAGGCGAGTTCGCTCGGCTCGACATCGTCCCCTTGTTCGAGACCAGCGCCGCCCTCGAAGGAAGCGCCAACATTCTGCGGGCGCTCTTCGCGCACCCTGTCTATCGCCGCCACCTCGCGGGTCGCGGCGTGCAGGAAGTGATGGTCGGGTACAGCGACTCGGGCAAAGAGATCGGACTGCTCGCGGCCAGCGGTGTCCTCCGGCGCGTACAGCTGGCGCTCCCCGCGGTCGCCGCGGCAGCCAAAGTGCCGCTCCGCATCTTCCACGGGCGCGGAGAGTCCGTGGCGCGCGGCGGCGGGCCCGCGCAGCAGGCCATCTTGGCGCTGCCGCCCGGCTCGGTGGCCGGTCGCTTCAAAGTGACGGAGCAAGGCGAAGCGTTGGACCATAAGTACGGGCGTCCCGAACTCGCTCAGCGAACGATCGAGCTTTTCATCGGCGGCGCTCTGCTGCATTCGCTCGGCGCGCAGGAGCGGCCTTCGCCGGCCGACGAGAAGCGCTACGCGGATGTGTACGACGAGCTCGCCGAGGCGGGGAAGATCGAATACCGGGCACTCGTGTGGGACGAGCCTCTCTTCTTCAAGTTCTTCACGACCGCCACGCCAATCGAATCCATTTCGCGCCTGCCCATCGGCTCGCGCCCGGCGAAGCGAGGCGCCGGGGGCGTCGACGCGCTTCGCGCGATACCCTGGGTATTCGCGTGGACGCAGAACCGAGCCATCTTGCCCGGTTGGTACGGCGTCGGAACGGCTCTCGAGCGCGTCGGTTCCCGTGACGGGGGCGCGGATTTGCTCGCCGAGATGTACCAGAAGTGGCCGTTCTTCAGCGCGGTCGTCGAGAACGTGGAAATGGTGCTCGCCAAGAGCGACATGGGGATCGCCGAGCGGTACGCCGAGCTCGCCGAACCCGACGCGCGCGCCGCCGTCTGGACGAAGATCCGGTCCGAGCATGCGCGCACGGTCCACTGGGTAAAGCGGATCCAGGGAACTCGCCGTCTGCTCGACGGCAACCCGGCGCTCAAGCGATCCATTCAGCTTCGCAACCCCTATGTCGACCCGATCAGCTTCTTGCAGGTCGAGCTCATGCGGCGACGCAGCGCGGGGGACGATCGCGTCGACCGCGCGCTCCTCCTGACGCTCAACGGAATTTCGGCCGGGATGCGCAACACGGGTTGATCGTCGGTGCGCGCACAGCCCTCGATCGCCTCCGCGTTTTTCACCCTCTCATTCGCCTGCCACCCGACGGCGCCCGCCCCGGCGCAGTTGTCCTCGATCGCTTCGCCGAGGCCCGCACCGACGCAGACGCCGCGGGCGACGTCGTACCGCGATGCGCAGCTTCCCGTGGCTCAGCGCGTCTCCGATCTGATGGCGCGCATGACGCTGCCGGAAAAGGTGGCAGAGCTCGGGTCGGTCAATTGGGAGCACACCCACCTGGACGACGCGGCGACCCATCGGTTCTCGACCGATCAGGCCCTGCGGCTCATCCCCGACGGGATCGGCGAAGTCACGCGGCCAAGCGATCGGCACGACGGGCGCGGCGCCATCGAGTTTGCGAACGACATCCAGAAGTTCCTCGCAGAGCGAACACGTCTAGGCATCCCTGCCCTCCTGCACGAAGAGGCCCTTCACGGTTTCGTCGCCCCGGGCGGGACGAGCTTCCCGCAAGCCATCGCACTGGCCGCGACGTTCGATCCCGCGCTGGTCGAGGAGGTGTTCGCGGTGGCAGCGCGCCAGGCGCGCGCGCGCGGCGTGCATCACGTGCTCGCGCCGGTCGTCGACGTCGCACGCGATCCGCGCTGGGGCCGAATCGAAGAAACGTACGGTGAGGACCCGTACCTCGTTGCCCGAATGGGAGTCGCCGCGGTTCGCGGCCTTCAAGGTCACCGCTCGCCCGATGCGCCGATCGACGCAGAACACGTCATTGCGACGGCAAAGCACTTCACGGGTCACGGGCAGCCGGAGGGGGGGCGCAACACCGCGCCGGGCAATTACTCGGGACACGTCCTTCGCGAAGTTTTTCTTCCGCCATTCGAAGCCGTCGTCCGCGAGGCGGGCGTGGTGAGCGTGATGGCCAGCTACAACGAAGTCGACGGGACGCCGTCACACGCGAACCGGTGGCTCCTCCGAGACGTGCTGCGCGACGAGTGGGGCTTCTCCGGGTTCGTGGTCTCGGATTACTTCGGCGTCGCAGAGCTCGAGCGAAAGCACCACGTGGTCGAGGATTCTGGGCGCCGCCGGTCGAAAGGCGCTCGAGGCCGGCGTGGACTTGGAGCTGCCTCAACTCGAAGGGTACTCGACGCTGGCAGAGGACGTCGTAGGAGGGCGGGTCCCGGTCTCGCTCGTGAACCAGGCCGTGGCACACGTGCTCCGCGCGAAATTTCTCATGGGTCTCTTCGAGCGGCCTTACGTCGAGGCCACGTCCCCGGACGTCGAGCGGCCCGCCGACCGAGCGCTGGCTCGCCGCGCGGCCGAAGAGGCGATCGTTCTGCTCAAGAACGAGGGCGGACTGCTCCCCCTCGACCCGGTTCGTATCAAGTCGATCGCGGTCGTCGGGCCGAACGCGGCCGCATGCCGGCTCGGGGGCTACAGCGGCACGCCGGACCGAACTGTGAGTGTCGTGGAGGGAATCACCGCGCGGCTCGGCCAGGGGATCAAAGTCCTGTCGGCCATGGGGTGCGGGCTGACGAAAGGAAACCGCGGCTGGTCCGACGACCAAGTGGAGCTCGCAGACCCCGCCGAAGACGCGCGCCTCATCTCCGAAGCGACGAAGCTCTCCGCGTCGGCCGACGTGACCCTCTTGGTGCTCGGACAAAACGAGCAGCTCTCGCGCGAGGGATGGGCCGATACCCACCGGGGAGACCGCATGAATCTCGACCTCGTGGGACGGCAAATGGATCTGGCACGAGCCGTCCTCGGGACCGGACGTCCGACGGTCGTGCTGCTCATTCACGGTGGTCCCTTGACCATCGCGGAGCTCGCGCGGACGGCACCGGCCATTCTCGATGGCTTTTACCTCGGAGAAGAAACGGGGTCCGCCGTCGCGGCCGTGCTGTTCGGCGACGTGAGCCCAGCCGGTCGGCTGCCCATTACGGTTCCGCGGTCGGTCGGCGCCTTGCCGGCGTATTACAACTACAAGCCGTCCGCCCGGCGACCCTACCTCTTCGAAGAGCCCGGCCCCCTTTGGCCCTTTGGGTTCGGCCTGTCGTACACCACCTTTCGCTACCGGGACCTCGGGGTCACGCCCGCGCGCATCGCTCCCAGTGGCAGCGCAACGGTCGCCGTAACGGTGACCAACACCGGCGCGCGCGCGTCCGACGAGGTCGTGCAGCTCTACATCCACGATCTCGTGAGCTCGGTGACTCGGCCCGTGGAGGAGCTGAAGGGGTTCCGCCGCGTACACCTGCAGCCAGGCGAGTCGAAGCGCGTCGAGCTACCGATCGGCGCCGCGGAGCTGTCCTTCTACGACGCGACGAACACGCGCGTCGTGGAACCGGGCGCCTTCGAAGTGATGGTGGGAGGAAGCTCGGTCGACGTCCAAAAGACGCGCCTCGACGTGAGCGCGCCGTGAAGGCTCGCTAACGAGAGCTCCCGGGGAGAGCGCGGGCGCTCGGAACGGGGGGTTCGACTACGCGCACGGCGCGCCAGACGACCGGCGCGACGACCAAGGCGAGGACGAGAGCCGCCGCCACGATGATCCCCTTGCGAAGAGAGCGCGCGTCGTACGACTCGAGCGCTGCCTCGTGCACGTGGACGTCCCGAAGGGCGGCCGCGGCCAGGAGCTCGAGCTCCGCTATTTCGCGTCGAGATGTCTCGAGCTCCGGCCCCAGAACGGCAGGGTCCGAGACGGCTCGCCGCGCGAACGCCAGCATGTGCCCCTTCAGCTGGCGCCGCGCGTCTCGGACAGCGGCCGCACGTGCCCCCGCTTGCCGCTGAAACCAGTGCTCGAGCGAGACCCGTTCCGCGCGCGCGGTGTCGACTCTGGTTCGGGCCTTCGCGACGCCGAGACGGACGGTCTGCGTCTCCGCCAGGTCGACTTCGAGGTTCGAAATCCGTGACGCGACTTGCGACAAGCGCGCTTTCTGCGCGACTTGCTCGAGGGCGAGCTCCCCCTCGCGCGACCGAAGAAGGTCTTCGGCCCCGTTTAGCTCGGCGAGCGCTCTCGCGTACTCTTCGGACTGCTGCGCCGTGGCGCGTGCGCGCTCCCCGAGCGTGAGGAGAGCCTGCTCCACCCGCTCGCTCGCTCGCGCGGCGCCTTCACGCCTGTCGGCCAGGGCCAATCGGAGGACGCGCCGGCGCTTGAGCACACGGAACGCGTAGAGCGGCATGAGGAGCGGGTGACCAGGGACCTCGCCGTAGTCGGCGAGGAGACGGCCATCGAATGCGACCTGCGCCGGACTTGTCAGGCCATGGAGCGGCGCTCCGAGGACGGGGGACCGTAGGCTTGCACGCTCCTCTACGAGCATGCGCGGATCGACGGCAAGTTCGAGCGGCCCCGGGGGAGCTTCCACTGGCCTCGGCCTGGCTCTCGGCGCCGGCACCGACGGAACGTCGAGCTCGAGCTCCGGCACTTGGCCGGGCGGGCCCGACGTGCCACGAAAGGGCGAGCCCATGCGCCTATCATAACTCCATTGGCGGCCCGATTCCGGCGCGACCTTCCGCGGAAAGACGCACCACCTACGTGCTACTTTGGGGGCATGGTAGCCGTGAGCAAGCGTCTCGAGTTCTTGCTTAAGCTCACCGGCCGCCAGGGGCCGGAGGGGGCCGACCCGTTTGCCTGGTACGGGCTAGCGATGGAGTACCGGAGTCTCGAGCGGTACGAAGAAGCGCTCTCGACCTTCGAACGGTTGCGTTCGCACACTCCGGACTACGTGCCGATGTATCTAATGTGCGGTCAGATGCTCGAACAGATAGGGCGTGCCGAGGACGCCCGCGCATGGCTCTCTGCGGGGATCGAGCAAGCGCGCAAGCGGGGCGACTCCCACGCTCTTGGCGAGCTTCAGGGCGCGCTCGACGCTCTCGGCTGAGTGGATTCATTTCTTGGATTCCGAGCGGATCGAACGGAGCCGTTCGGCCACCTTCGCTTCGTCGCCGCGCGGCGACGGCTCGTAGAGCACCGTGCCCTCGAGCTCGTCGGGCAAGTACCTCTCGCCCGGGACGATCGCGTCGTCGAAATCGTGCGCGTACTTGTACCCCTGGCCGTACCCATCCTCCTTCATGAGCGGCGTCACCGCATTGCGGAGTTTCATCGGCACCGGCAGCCCCCCGTGCTTGCCGACAAGCTCCTTGGCTCGACGCCACGCGGCGGTACACGCGTTCGATTTCGGTGCACACGCCAGATAGATGCACGCTTGGGCGAGAGCGTAGGTGCCCTCCGGCATGCCTACCCGCCGAACGGCGGCATCGGCGGAGGTCGCCACGGAAAGGGCTCGGGGATCCGCGTTGCCGACGTCTTCACTCGCGAAGATCAGCATGCGACGCGAAACGAAGAGGGGGTCGTCCCCCGCCTCGAGCATTCGCATCATCCAATAGGTCGCGGCGTCGGGGTCACTGCCGCGCATCGACTTGATGAATGCGCTGACGACGTTGTAGTGCTCTTCGCCGGCCTTGTCGTAGAGAAGTGGCCGGTGGGTCTCGGCGGCGGACACGGCTTCGAGCGACACCCGCTTGCCGCCCGTGGTCTCCAGATAGTCGGCGACTAGCTCGAGGGTCGAAAGCGCCCGTCGGGCGTCTCCTCCCGCAGCACCGGCGATGGCCTCCAGCGCTTCGTCGTCCGCTGACAATTCCTTTTGGCCGAGACCGTTTTCCTTGTCGACGAGGGCCCGGGTCAGCAGGGCGACGAGGTCTGCGGACCCGAGAGGATTCAGGTGAAACACTTTGCATCGAGAGAGGAGCGCCGCGTTCACGGCAAAACTTGGATTTTCCGTGGTGGCCCCCACGAGGACGATGGTCCCGTTTTCCACGTGCGGCAAAAAGGCATCCTGCTGAGCTTTGTTGAACCGATGAATCTCGTCGACGAACACGATGGTGCGCTGGCCCTGGAAGGCCAAGCGGTCGCGCGCCGCCGAGACGACCTCACGAAGCTCTGCGACGCCCGAGAGGACGGCGCTAAACGGGACGAAATGGGATCGCGTCGTGCCAGCGATGACCCGCGCGAGCGTCGTCTTTCCGCTACCGGGCGGACCCCAGAGAATGATGGAGCGGACGCGATCGCCCGTGATGGCCTGGGTCAGCAGCGAATGAGGCCCGAGAAGGTGCCCCTGACCGACGAGATCGGCCAACGCGAGGGGACGCATTCGATCCGCGAGCGGGGCGCCCCGCTGAGAGCTCTTTCTCGCGGCGGCGCCGAAGAGAGTAGTGCCGGGGTCTGGCGTGGGGCGGCGAGCGCGGGGAGGCATGGCCCGAACGTAGCGCGAATCCAGGAACGCCCTTCGCGCTTGCGACGAATGCGTTTCGTTGCGGGCGGGCGCACCTGCTCTGCGGGAAACGCCGTAGTTCTTTCTTGAGAGCTACCGCGAACCTTCATCGCTTGCGTCGGTGCGCTAGCCGCTGCGGCATGAGGTCGTACTTATTGACCTTGTAGCGCAAAATGCGCTCCGTGATTCCGAGCCCTCGTGCGGCCCCGGCGAGATTGCCCGAGGACTCGCGGAGTGCCTCCTCGATCATGCCTCGCTCGAGCTCCTCGACCGCCTGGGTCAGACTCATGCGCGCGTTCGATTTGACCAGACCGGGCATCCCAGGGGCCGGCTCCGCACGCGCCGCTCTGCTCGCGTCGGTTTCGCTCGCCGGTTCGAAGCTCTCGTCCTTCGGCTCCGCGGTCGTCGCAGCGGCGAGGGGTGCACGCGCTGCGCCCGGCCCATCGCGGGCGACCACCCGGTCGCGGTCCTCTTCCGGACCCTCCGATTGTGCCCGCCCGGCACGCGACTCGACCGACTCCAGTTGCATCCTGGGGACGGGATCATGCTCCGAACACGCAGTCGCCCACGTTTCTGGAAAGGCCTGGCTTCCGAAACAAAGGGCGCGGTCCACCCGATGTCGCCCTTGCTTCGAGCCACTGCAGACGTTTGGAACTGCTAAGAAAAAGGACTCTCGCCCTACTCCACGCGCAGATACGACGACTTGATCAGCTTGAGGACGATCTCGGCGGTCTCGAGGTCGGTTGCCAGACTCTTGTTGAGCACAGTCTCGAAAACCCCGTAGTTGTGAGCCAGCTGCAACACGTCGAGCTCGTCCGGCTTGAGTTCGCGCAAGGGCGGGATGAGCGGGGCGGGCACCGAAATGCGCGAGAGGGGGCCGGGAAGCTCGCTGCGAATGCGGTTGAACTCGTCGAGTTGCCGCATCCCCTCCATGAGAAGCTCTTGCACGCTGGCGTTCATCTCCGTCGGGAACCCGCGTTCGTCGGGTGGATCGAGATCGAAAAGGCCCTTTTGCCAGGTGAGCATCCGAAAAAGGCTCTTGGTCGGTTGTACGTCGTCGAAGTCGTTGATGAGCGCGAAGGCCACGAGTCCCTTCTTCAAGAAAATGCGGCCCACGTCGTCGTCAGTTCGAATGACGAGGACGCCGCTCTTCTTCGACGTACCGAAGAGTTGGAGCAGGTCCGGAAGGGGCACCTCCTCGATGCTCCCGCTCATCGTGCGCTGCTGACTCGTGCGGCGCGCCTGCGCCACGTTTTCGAGATCGCGCTTCGCGTCTTTTTCGTCTCGCGGCGCGTCGCTCGGTACGAGCTTGAGGATGCTCGTGCCTATGAGAACGCGATCGCCTTCCTTCAGGCGCGTTCGTTTGATCTTCTCGCCGTTCACGAACGTGCCGTTGGTCGAGCCGAGATCCTCAATCCAGATCTGGTCGCCTTGCATCGAGATACGGGCGTGCTTGCGCGAGACCATGTCTTCGACGAGCACCATATCGAGGTCGCTCGAGCGGCCGACGAGAATCTGCTTGTCGGGGCCAATGGGAAACTCGCCCCCCTGGTACTTGCCGCTGATGAAGCGCAGCACGAACGACCGTTCCCCCGGGCGCGGCGCGGGAAGCGTGGGCACCTTGGGTGAGGAGTCTTGCATCTCGCTTCTGAGGGGGACGTCTGTATTCATGCGGCCTTGGAGCCGACGGGCTGCGAGTCGGAAAGTGGCTCGCTCAGGTGGCAAGCAGCGCTGAAACGCTGGCAAAATTAGGGTAATGGGTGCGAAGCTGAACGGTCAAGTCGAGGGCCAAGATGACGAGCTACGACGAGCGGACACGGCCGATTGCACCGGGGGGAGACCCGTACGGAGCCCACAGAGTGGTCGATCCGCGCAAGAGCCTTCCGCAGCAGGCGCTTCGCCTCGACAACGACTTTTCCCGCATCTTCGAAGGTGAAGTGCTCCTCTCACCCGAGACGCTGAGCGTCGACGCGGCCAGCTTCACCCAGATGGAGCGAGCGGCCGAGGAGAACCCGGGAAGTATCGAGTCCGAAATCGCACACACTATCCTACGAACGGTGGACGAACGGGGCAAACAGCACAACCCGGTGACGGGCTCGGGAGGAATGCTCCTCGGACGCGTGCTTCAAATTGCGCCCGGTCGCCCTGCCGAGCGCCTGGCCCCAGGCGATCGCGTTGCGACGCTCGTATCGCTCACACTCACGCCGCTTCGAATCGACCGCGTTCTCTCGGTGCGACGCGCGAGCGCGCAGGTCGACATCGAGGGCGAGGCGGTGATCTTTGCGAGCAGCGCCTATGCGAAGCTTCCGACCGATATTCCCGAGCGGCTCGCGCTCGCCGCGCTCGACGTCGCGGGAGCCGCGCCCCAGGTAGCCCGTCTCGTGAAGCGAGGCGATGTCGTCCTCGTCTTGGGTGCCGGGGGAAAAAGTGGCGTTCTATGCGTCGCCGAGGCGCGACGGTGCGCCGGGGAAGGCGCGTTCGTCGTGGGGATCGAGGCGAATGCGTCTTATGCCGACGAACTGCGCTCACTCGGACTCTGCGACGCGGTCCTTCTCGCGGACGCTCGCAACCCGGTCGACTTGCGGCGGGCGGTGCTCGACGTGACGAAGGGGCGCGAAGCCGACGTGACGTTCTCTTGCGTGAACGTGGCGGACGCAGAAGCCTCGGCGATCCTCGCGACCCGCGATCGCGGAATTGTCTATTTCTTCGCGATGTCGACGAGCTTCACCAAGGCCGCGCTCGGGGCGGAAGGGGTGGGCAAGGACGTGGACCTATTCATCGGCAACGGCTTTGCTCACGGGCACGCCGAACATACGCTTGCCATGCTGCGCGAAATGCCGGCCATTCGCGCGGTCTTCGAACGGCGTTACGGGTAGAAGGGCTGCGTCGCCGTTCGCAGCCCTCCATACCGGGCGATGGGTCGGCGAATGGAGCCCGGGCACAGTGTCTTGTATAATGGATTTTGCTCACGCGGCCAGTTGCGCAATTTCGACGAGGAGCGCGCGAGCGGTCCCGGCTCCGAGAGACTTCACGAGGCGAACCTGCGCGCCCGACTTCGCTGCCTCCCGCCGCGCGATCTGCACGGCGTTGTGGCTGTTGGTCCCGGTGACGATGACGACGACGTCGGTCCGAGCGAGGAGGGACGTGAGCCGAGCCGTTCCTCCTCCCCTGGTGTGGCCGTTGTGCATGTGCACATCGAGTCCGAGCTCGGCTCCGAAAGAAACGAGATACCTCTCGAGCCGCTCCACGCCCCCGACGAACGCGATCCGAGGAGTCGATGCCTGATGCGGGCTTTTCGATTTCGTCATGGCCGGTCGTCGGGAGCGGGTCGTCGGGAGGACGACCCCGACCAGGCCAGTGTCTATCATACAAGACGCGCGCCGGTCAAAGCCGCGGCGCGTCGGTCGAGATCGCGGACTTCAAACACGTGAAGGCCTGGTCTGCGCAATCCATCGGGGCGGTCTCGGCCTCCAGACAGTGACCGAGGGTCTCGAGGCAATCCACGATTGACATCAGTCCTCCGTCTTCGAAGCGATGATCACCGTGGAAGCCGGCGTCAGCGGTAGCGGTCGACGGCGTACCCGTCGGGAGGGAGGGCGGCAGCGGCAGGCTGGCATCGGGGTCGGTGGGCGCGGGTCCGGCGTCGAGCTCCAAGAGCTCCGGCGGCGTGGCGAATCCGGCGTCGAAGAGAGAAGGCGGCGTGAGTCCGGCGTCGTCGCACCACACCTTGGGCTCGGCGAAGGAGAGCCGAGGGCTCTTCGCTCCCGCGTCGAGCGGCCACGCGGCAGTCGGCTGAGACGCCCCTCCGTCCGGGACCAACCCGGACAGGCACGCGCGAAGCTGCAGGTCGCACGTGCGTCCATCGTCGAGCGACTTCGCGGCGAAGTGGCATTGCTCCGCGGTCATCTGGCATCCCATGACGCCGTTGAGTGCTTCGCTCGTCGTGCCGATCGCCTGGTCGTGTTCACTCGTGCACCCCGTGAGGATGGACGCCACCGCCCAAGCGATGGGAGCGAGGCGCAAAAGGCCCGGTAGACCCCGCGCGGAATCGCGCTTCGTGCTCGTTCTGCCGTGATTCGTGACAGCTCGTTGCGGTTCCGGGCCGGTCACTCTGACAATCAAGGATCGGATCATGCCGTGGCTCCTTCGCATGCGGTTGGATCCGTACCCAACGCATCATGTGTGCCGCGCACGCATCGTGCCGTCGAATGCGCGTATTTGTTGCGGTTCGGCGGTAAGGGAGACGCCATGCGCGGCCCTCGGGTCGAAGCGAGGCGGAAGGAGTCTGCGCGGGGCGCGCAACGCGTCGCGCGCGTCGACCCGAACCCGTTTTCGGTGCGCTCTCGACCAACGTGTCAGGGATCTCCTGTCCAGGACCGGGCAAAAGCGGCTCGTACCATCCGCACAGCGACGTTTCTTCTTGGCGATGCGGCTCGTCGAATCCGCACAGCGACGTTTCTTCTTGGCGATGCGGCTCGTTCGATTCGCACAGCGACATTTCTTCTTGGCGATGCGTCTCGTTCGATTCGCACAGCGACGTTTCTTCTTGGCGATGCGTCTCGTTCGATTCGCACAGCGACGTTTCTTCTTGGCGATGCGTCTCGTTCGATTCGCACAGCGACGTTTCTTCTTGGCGATGCGTCTCGTTCGATTCGCACAGCGACATTTCTTCTTGGCGATGTGTCTCGTCCGATTCGCACAGCGACGTTTCTTCTTGGCGATGTGTCTCGTTCGATTCGCACAGCGACGTTTCTTGTCGGCAAAGCGGCGAGTTTACTTGGCCACGCTTCTTTGCGGATCGTGCGAGCGACTTTTCCAATTGTCGAAGCGTCTCCGCCCATCATCGAAGCGACGGCTCCAATCGGCAGAGCGTCGTTTCGCGTTGGCAACGCGCCATTCGTCGGCGAACTGGCGCCTCCGCGCTCGAAAGGTGGACGTTCCTCGGGACCGAATGGAGCGCCGGAGGCCGTGCTTCGGTCCTTCCACCTCCTTAATCGGGAAGGACGCGATTTCCTTGCACGGGGAGAGGCGAATTTTGCGAAGCGAAGGCACCGCCACGCGACCCGAACGGGAAGCAAACCGGCGGCGACCGCTCGGACAGCCGGATTGGACGTCTCGGGTGCCTCGGTCCCGCGATGGGGCGTCATAGCGCGCTCAGGAAGTGCGCGAGGTCCTCTTTGTCTTCGTGCGACAGACCGATCGAAAACCGCTTGTCGTAGAAGTTCACGACGTCGGCGAGGCTCGCGGCCGATCCGTCGCTGAAATACGGCGCCCTCCCCGCCAGACCTCGGAGGGGGGCTACGGTGAAGCGTCCGACGTCGGCGCACTTGCCGGTAATGAGCGCTTTGCCGGGGTCGTTCGTCGTGATGGTGGTCCCGTGGAATCCAACGTCGCCCGCGTGTCTGCAGACGATCCGGAAAATCGGGAGATCGGCGGAAGGCGGCGGCCCGCCGAAGCCGGCGGAATCGCCTCCGACGCCGACATCGAGCTGAGCACCCGGGAACGCGTCCGTTCCGGCCGCCGCCTGGCTGTGGCACGTGGAACAAGTGCCGTTCGCGAGCGTCGGTCTCGCGCCGTCGTTGAGACCTTCCACGTCCGAGATGGCGAAGGTGCGCGAATCGAAAATCTGTTGCCCTCGAAAGACCGACTCGCGCTCGCTCGCCCGATCTGCCTCGACAGAGAGGCTCCTCCAGGAGTCGAAGAGCGCGAACGTCCGCTCTCCCTGCTTGCCGGGAGGGGTGACCGTGGCGAGAAAGTCCGGCCCTCCGAGAGCCCCGAGGTCGGTCACGCTGTGAGCGCGCGCGCTGAAGATTTGTGCCGTGTAAATGCCGGTGGCAAGCGCCGCGATCTGGTCGAGCTGCGCGGGGGACGGCATCGTGACGGCTTGTGCGTGCGTCAGGATGGCGTCCACCGCCTGGCTTCGAAGATCGGGTTCACGCCCGTCCCACATGATATTGCTCTCGCCGGGACCGCTATCGTCCCCCCCGCCGGGGTCCGCGCGAACGCGGGTCGTCGTCACGAATTTCAAATTGGTCGTCGGGCGAGGGCGACGATATACGGAAATGACCTGTGCGAGCGCGCCCGTCCGCGGGTCTTTCTTCACGGCAAAGTCCGGATTGGTATTGCACCCGTACGGGTCGCTGACGACGTGAATCGTGTATTGCGCGTCGGAGGGGACCGGCAGAAAAATACGAAACAAACCCTTGCTCAACAGCAGCGAATGCGCGCGCATCGCGTCGGCCGTACCCTCGCCGATGCGCCCGCCGATGGGCGCCGCCGAAGTCCGCTCTGGGCCAACCGCGTTGGGGCAATTCGCGCCGTCGACCGGGGCAAAAACAGGGTCCCTCCCCGCCGTGCGCTCGAACCGGCTTCGAAGGTCGCCGACGCTGACGCTCATGGCGTCCGCCGGGACGTGGCACGTGACGCACGCGCGTCCGTTCGTCCCGAGCGGCTGGAAGAACGCGTTGGCCGCGGCGTTCGTGGGTCCCCCCGGCTGGTAGGAAGCCAACACACCGTCCGGGTCGGGGGTCTCCTCGAAGCGCGGAAGCACGGGTCGATCGCTGCCGTCGCCCCGCGAACGTTTCGGAAGCGGGCACTCGAGTGCCGCTCGATACGTCGCTGGAAGGTAACGCGGCACCTCGCCCGAAAGCACGATCGCCCGTGGGGACGATTCTCGGGCTCGCGACCCTGGCAGACTCGGGACCAGCGGCGGCGTGTCCGTGTCGTAGAGATCGCAGCTCGCCAGTGCCATCGCGCCCCCGCCAAGGGACAGAAAAGCGACGATCCAAACGGGCGCGCGACGACCCGGCCAGCCAGGTATCCTCCCCATCTGCAGTGACCCGCACCCAGCCGGGAATTTCACGATGCGCCCCTTGCCCCCAACCCGTTTCCCTCACTATAGCCGACCGCGGCGAGGGCATCGATCCGCCTAGGCTACAAAAACCTCACCGGCCGTTCCCACAGAACCAGCACCATGCACCCCTCGGGCGCTCGTACGCTGTGCCGCGAACCCGGCGGATTCACGACCATCGTGCCCGCGGGGTAGACTCCCGCGTCGTCCACTTGGAAGCCGGTCAGGATGAAAATGTGCTCGAGACCGTCGTGCTCGTGCAAAGGGAGCTGCGCGTTTGCCGCGTACCGAACGAGCGCCGCGGAGGGGCCTTCACGCCCGTCGCCGTAGAGCCGGTGGATGTCGATCCCGTCGTGAAGGGGCGTCCACTCGGCGCCCGCGCCGAGGAGCGCGCCGAGGTCGATTGCGAATGATCGAAGTAGATTGTGCATTCTGGCTAGCAGGGCAAACGGTCGCCGTGGGGAGCGCGCAATAGGTACGCTCGCCATCCCCCGAAGGACGAGATGTCGATTGCACGCTCGACCGCGTGCCCCTCGCAAAGGAAGCCGTGAACGCGCGTGCCGTCCTCGAGCTCCACCTGGCCGATGGCGAGCGGAGATTTGACACCCGCGATGAACGAGCCGAACGTGGCCATGGGAATGGCCCACACTTCGACCTCGATGCTCGCGCCGGCGCCCTCTTTGCTTCGGATTAGCCCTGGCTTGGGTGGCTGCGTGTCCGGAAGAGCATAGAGCTTGTACGAAGGGGCGGTTCGGGCCGTTCGAACGAGCGTCGCGCCTCGTTCGGTCAGCTGGCGGTTAAGAGGTTGACCGGCGAGGTGGGCGCCGACCACCGCGATCAAAAGGCGCTCCTCGTCCCTTCCGTGCGGGCTCGGGTCGAGATCGGGACGGGGCCAGCCGGTCGCGCCGAGCGAGCCCGGAATCGTGTCGTGAAAGGCGGACGCGAAGGAGAGAAGCGAGGCATCGCGGCCCCAGGGACCAATCAACGTGATGCCCGCCGGGAGGCCGTCACGTCGAAATACGCTCGGAACGGCCACGGCCGACAAGTCGAGCAGGTTGGCGAACGTCGTGTACCGACCTAGCCTGGCGTTCGCCTCGATCGGGTCGGCAAGCATTTCTTCGATCCTCGGAAGATCGGGTGCAGAAGGCACCGCGAGCGCGATCACCCGGTCCCAGAGGGGGGCCACTTCTCGGCGGAGCGCCTCGAGTCGGTGCAGGGCGCGAAAGGCGTCGGTCGCGCGATACCGGTCGGCATGGGACAAAATGGTGCGGATGACGGGCAAGAGCGAGCCGGGATGCGCGGCGACGAAGTCCTCCAGCCCCGATAGACGCTCGGCGATCCAAGGACCTTCGTAGAGCAGTCGACCCGCCTCGAAGAAAGGCGTCATGTCGACTTGCTCGATGACTACCCCCATGGCTTCGATGGCCTCGCACGCTCGGTCGAAGGCGATACGGGCCTCCTCGCTCCCGAAGAGCCTGTCGTCGGAGCGGGGGACTCCGATGTGGAGACCTGCCGATGGCAGCCGGGATGCCCACTCGAAGCGGGCGGCCTCCATTCGGGAATACGGATCGGACGCTTCGAATCCAGTCGTTGCCATTGCGACCAGCCGGGCATCCTCGCACGTGAGGGCCATGATGGAGACGCAGTCGAGCGATCGGCAAGCAGGGACCACGCCGCTCGTGGAAAGGAGCCCCCGGCTCGGCTTGAGCCCCACGATGTTGGTGAATGCGGCCGGGACTCGCCCGGAGCCGGCCGTGTCGGTCGCCAGAGCGAAAGAGACTTGGCCCCGCGCGACCGCGGACGCCGATCCGGAGCTCGACCCGCCGACGACGCATCGGACGTCGAAGGGGTTGGTGGGAATCCCGTAGGGAGAACGAACCCCGCCGAGACCCGTCGCAAATTGATCAAGATTCGTTTTCCCGACGCATATCGCTCCTGCCGACAGCAACCGAGCGACGACCGCCGCGGACCGTCGTGCAACGTATGCGAAGTCGGCGCAGGCGGCGGTGGTCGGCTCATCGGCTACGTCGATGTTGTCTTTGACGGCGAAGGGCAGACCATAAAGCGGAGGACGCTCTTCGGCAGGATACTTCTGCGCGATCGACCGAGCTTCGGACAGTAGCGCATCGCGGTCGCGAACGTGAATCCACGTGCCGGTCGTCCCGTCTTCCGAGATAGCGTCGAGCACCGACAAAACGACATCTTCGGGCGTGCGCGAGCCTTCGCGGTACGCTCGACGGAGCGAAGCGATATCCAATGGCAACGACCGATTCGAACTGCGCACGGCCAAGCCGTCCTTCTACCACAATCGGCGCAGGCAGCGGATCGCTCACGTTTCGGCGTGCGGGGGGCAAGACGGTTATCGCGGAGTCTTTCGCCGCGAGCCCGCTCCGCTTCCTTACGCCGCGCAATCACGGAAACGCGGCGTGGGTCTTTCTCGCCAACCTGGGCGGCGGTCTCGTCGACGGCGACCGCATCGACATTCGCGTCCGCGCAGAAGTGGACGCCGACGCCCTCATCAGCACGCAGTCTGCCACGAAGGTGTATCGCTCCCCCGCCGGCTGCTCGCAGCGCCTCGAAGTTCGTGCGGCGGCTGGAGCGACGATCGCGATCGTCCCCGATCCGGTCATCTGTTTCGGCGGGGCGCGCTACGAACAGAATATCGACGTCTCACTTGCCGCGAGCGCCTCGCTCGTTCTCTTCGATGCGTACACGTCCGGTCGCGCGGCCCGCGGCGAAAGGTGGCTGTTCGAGCGGTTCGAGTCGCGCACCACGATCGCGCGAGAGGGGCGAAGCGAGATCGTCGAAGCGACGCGGCTCGACCTGGGCGTTGGGCCGATCGCGCGGCGCATGGGGCGTTTCGACGCCATCGCCTGGCTCGTTGCAATCGGACCTCGGTTTCAAGACGTCCGCGACGCGATGCTCGCACCGCTTCCATTTCCCTCGCGGGGCGACCGCGCGGTCGTGGCGGCGAGTCCCGTCGGAGTCGACGGCGCGGTGGCTCGGGTCGCGGCAGATAGTTTCGAGCACGCGTCTCGCGCTTTGCGTCCGAGTTTCGCCGCGCTCGCGCGCGCCCTCGGCGACGATCCCTTTGCGCGAAAGTGGTGACCGTCCGCCTTCGATGGGCGATGCTCGCCTCCGCGATGCACCTGACTCCGCGCGACATCGACAAGCTCTTGCTGCATGGGGCCGGCGTTTTGGCGCAGAAGCGCCTAGCGCGCGGGGTGCGGCTCAACTACCCGGAGGCCGTCGCCTTGATCGCCACGCAGCTGCTCGAGCTGATTCGCGACGGTCGATTGGTCGCCGAACTGATGGACGTCGGCCGAAGGATTCTCGGACGCGCTCACGTCATGGACGGCGTCGCGGAGATGATCACCGAAGTACAAGTGGAGGGCACGTTCCCCGATGGAACGAAGCTCGTCACCGTGCACGAGCCCATCGCGCTCGATCGCGTGGATCTCTCGCTCGCGCTCTACGGCAGCTTCCTGCCGCTCCCTGCGGACACGGCGTTTGGACCGGCGCACTCCGCTTCGGCGGCTCCTCGCAAACCGGGTGAAGCCATTGTGGCTCCCGGGACGATCGTGCTGAACGAAGACCGGGTCGCGGTCGAGCTCGTCGTCAAGAGCACGGGCGACCGCCCAATTCAGGTCGGGAGCCACTACCCGTTTGCCGAGACGAACCGGGCCCTCGTATTCGACCGCCGTAGGGCGCTGGGCAAGCGCCTCGACATTCCCGCAGGGACCGCCGTGCGCTTCGAACCAGGTGACGAGAAGACCGTCCGCCTGGTCGCGATTGCCGGCGCTGGGGCAAAGGCGGAGGGAGGCGCGCCATGAGCATCGGCATCGACCGACGTCACTACGCGGACATGTTCGGGCTCACGGTCGGCGATCGCGTTCGCCTGGGGGACACGGAGCTCATCGCCGAGGTCGAGCGGGACTTCGCCGTGTACGGCGACGAGTGCAAGTTCGGAGGCGGCAAGGTGCTGCGCGACGGGCAGGGCCAACGCGCCGGAGTCGGCGATGACGATGCGCTCGATTGCGTGATCACCAACGCCCTGGTGATCGACGCGACGGGGATCTACAAGGCGGACATCGGGATCAAGGGCGGGCGAATCGCCGGGATCGGAAAGGCGGGAAACCCGGACGTGATGGCCGGCGTGACACCCGGCATGATTGTCGGCGTCACGACAGAAGCGGTCGCGGCCGAAGGACTCATCGTCACGGCGGGCGGAGTCGACTCCCACATTCATTTCATCTGTCCCCAGCAAGTGCACGAAGCGATCGCTTCCGGCGTGACCACCTTCGTCGGCGGCGGCACCGGTCCGGCCACCGGCACGAACGCGACGACTTGTACCCCGGGAGCGCGCCACGTGCGGCAAATGCTTCAATCGACCGACGCGCTACCCATCAACATCGGCCTGACGGGCAAGGGCAACACTTCTTCTCCGGAGGGACTCCGCGATCAAATTCGGGCGGGAGCCGTCGGCCTGAAGCTCCACGAAGACTGGGGCACGACCCCGAAGGCCATCGATTGCTGCCTCGGCGTCGCGGAGACCGAAGACGTGCAGGTCACCATTCACACCGACACGTTGAACGAGTCGGGGTACGTCGATGACTCGATCGCCGCGTTCAAGGGCCGAACGATTCACACCTATCACTCCGAAGGAGCGGGAGGCGGTCACGCGCCGGACATCATCCGGGTCTGCGGCGAACCGAACGTCATCCCGAGCTCCACCAACCCGACCCGGCCCTTCACGGTAAACACGCTCGACGAGCACCTCGACATGCTCATGGTCTGTCATCACCTCGACAAGACGATCCCCGAAGACGTCGCGTTCGCGGAGAGCCGCATTCGTGGCGAGACGATCGCGGCCGAGGACATCTTGCACGACATGGGCGCGATCAGCATCGTGTCGAGCGACAGCCAGGCGATGGGCCGCGTCGGCGAAGTCGTCGTGCGCACGTGGCAGACCGCCGACAAGATGAAAAACGACCGCGGGCGTCTTGCCGAGGAGCGCGGCGACAACGACAACGAGCGCATCAAGAGATACGTCGCGAAATACACGATCAACCCTGCGATCGCCCATGGAATGTCGTCCGAGATAGGCAGTCTTGAAGTCGGCAAATGGGCCGATCTGGTGCTTTGGCGCCCGGCCTTTTTCGGCGCGCGGCCCGAGATTGTGTTCAAAGGCGGCTTCATCGCGTGGGCGCAGATGGGCGATGCGAACGCTTCGATTCCCACTCCGCAGCCGCTCTACATGCGGCCGATGTTCGGCTCATACGGCAGGGCCGTGGGTGCGACCAGCATCGCCTTCGTGTCGCAGCGAGCCGCAGCGGAAGGCAAGCTCGAAGAGCTCGGCCTGTCCAAGCACGTCGTCCCCGTGCGGCGCTGTCGGGGTCTTGGCAAGCGCGACATGGTGCACAACAGCGCGCTTCCCGCGATCGCGGTCGATCCGGAGACGTACGAAGTGCGGGCGAACGGCGTCCTCTTGCAGTGCCCGCCGGCTTTCAAGCTCCCGCTCGCGCAGCTGTATCACCTTTTTTGAGCCACGATGACGACCACCCTGGCCTGGCGCATCCTTCAGATCGCGGACTCTGCGTTTCCGGCGGGCGGCTTTGCCCACTCCGCCGGGCTCGAGGCGACGATGCACCTCGGTGAAGTGACCTCGCTGGACACCCTGGACGCCTTCGTTCACCAGACTCTTTGGAATGCCGGAAACGCTTCGCTCCCGTTCGTCGGCGGAGCGTACGACCGCCCCTCCGACGTCTGGCGGCTCGACGCGCAGATCGACGCGATGCTCACCAACCACGTCGCAAATCGGGCAAGCCGGACGCAGGGTCGCTCTTTCGTAGCGACCTGCGCACGCGTCTTCGACGAGCCCGGTCTCGCTTCGCTCGTCTCGACGAGCCGGACGCGCGACGTGAAGGCGCACTTCGCACCGCTGCTCGGAGCCACACTCGCCACGCTCGCGGTGGGTCGGGGAACGGCGCTCGCCTTGCATCTCTACCTCACGCTCCGTGGCTCGGCCTCGGCCGCGGTCCGGCTCGGGATCGTGGGCCCCTACGAGGCGCAGCGGTTGCAGCAGCGTCACGCGGCGACGATGGACGCCGTGCTCGAGCGGTGCGCGTGGATGCCACCGGCGCAAGCAGCGACCACTGCACCCCTTGTCGATCTGTTCGGAGCGACCCACGAACGGCTTTACGCGCGGCTATTCCAGAGCTGAGGACCAACCATGGCGCACGACGACGAAGATCATCGACACGAGAGCGGCGTAGAGGATCATGGCCACGACCACTGGTCGAACCCAGGCCGATTTGGCGACCGTGACCCGCTGCGCGGGCGCGATTATTCGCAGCGAGCATTCACCATCGGAATCGGCGGTCCCGTGGGCAGCGGGAAGACGGCACTCGTCCTGGCGATCTGTCGGGTGCTCCGTGACCGAATGAGCCTCGGCGTCGTCACCAACGATATCTTCACGCGCGAGGACGCCGAGTTCTTGCATCGCAACCGGGCCCTCGCTCCGGAGCGAATCCGCGCCGTCGAGACCGGGGGATGTCCACACGCCGCGATTCGCGAGGACATCAGCCACAACCTCGATGCGCTCGATCAATTGATGGCCGACGTGCAACCGCAGCTCCTTCTCTTGGAGAGCGGGGGCGACAATCTGGCCGCCCAGTTCAGCCGCGAGCTCGCGGATTACACCATTTATGTCATCGACGTCGCCGGCGGCGACAAGGTTCCGCGCAAGGGGGGCCCGGGCATTACGCAATCGGATCTGCTCGTCATCAACAAGACGGATCTCGCGCAGCACGTCGGCGCAAGCCTCGAAGTGATGGCGCGGGACGCGCGCGCCATGCGCGGCGGCGGCCCATTTGTCTTCGCCCAAGCAAAAAACGGGGTCGGAATCGACGCAATCATCGATAACTTTCTTGGCGCTTTGAGCACTCGACCCGAATACAAAACTTAATCCCACGGACAACTCCCGGAAACACCCGCGTGGCACCGTCAAGATCGCCTAGTCGAATCGTCGGCGGGCCTGTTCCGACAAGGAGATGTCCTATGAACTATTCGCCTCCGATGCGAAATTGGATGGTGGCGGCGGCCGCCGTGTGTCAGCTCGTGTCTGTGGGGTGCAAAGAAGAGGCGAAGCCGTCGGATCAGCCGAAGCCTGCAGAGTCCGTTGCCGCGACGGCAGCGCCGAAAGCGTCGGCAACGGCCGAGCCGGCTGGCGGCCCCATCAAAGTGGGTATCCTGCACTCGCTCTCGGGAACGATGGCGATCAGCGAGACGTCGCTAAAGGACGTCGCGCTGATGACGATAGAAGAAATCAACGCCAAAGGCGGCGTGCTGGGGCGCAAGATCGAGCCGGTCGTCGTCGATCCGGCGTCGAATTGGCCGCTCTTTGCCGAGAAGGCGCGTGAACTGCTCCAGAAGGACAACGTCTCCGTCGTGTTCGGTTGCTGGACGTCGGTGTCGCGCAAATCGGTTTTGCCGGTGTTCGAAGAGCTGAACGGGCTGCTCTTTTACCCGGTCCAGTACGAAGGTGAAGAGTCCTCGTACAACGTCTTTTACACGGGCGCCGCCCCGAACCAGCAGGCGATACCGGCCGTCGAGTATTTGATGAGCGACAAGGGCGGTGCGGCGAAGCGCTTCGTACTCCTCGGAACGGACTACGTGTACCCGCGGACGACGAACAAGATCCTTCGGTACTTCCTTCACTCGAAAGGCATCGCGGACGAGAACATCAAGGAGGAGTACACGCCGTTCGGTCACAACGACTACCAGACCATCGTCGCCGACATAAAGAAGTTCGCCTCGGGCAAGCGCACGGCGGTGGTATCGACGATCAACGGAGACTCGAACGTCCCCTTCTACAAAGAACTCGCGAATCAGGGGTTGAAAGCTACGGACGTTCCCGTGGTGGCGTTTTCCGTCGGTGAGGAAGAGCTGCGCGGAATCGATACGAAGCCGCTCGTCGGTCACTTGGCCGCGTGGAACTACTTCATGTCGATCGATACCCCGGAGAACAAGGCATTCATCAGCGAGTGGAAGAATTACGTCAAAGCGCACAACCTTCCCGACGGAGACAAGCGCGTCACCAACGATCCGATGGAGGCCACTTACATCGGCATTCACATGTGGGCCCAGGCCGTCGCGCAAGCGGGAACGACGAACGTGGACGCGGTGAGGCAGGCGGCAGGCTACCAGACCTTCCGCTCGCCTTCCGGATACGACATCGCGCTCGACGCGAAGAATCACCACCTGCACAAACCCGTATTCATCGGCGAGGTACAGGCCAACGGCCAGTTCCAGATCGTCTGGAAGTCGCCCGAAGGGACGATTCGCGCGCAAGCTTGGAGTCCGTTCATTCCGGAGAGCGCAAAGAAGGTCGCGGACTGGACCTATCCGTGGGTCTGCGGAAACTGCACGGAGCCGAAGTTTCCGAGCACCATGGCGATGGCGCATCGCTGAGTTCGGACCGAGAGGCTTTTCAGGAGCGGACGATGGCGAGAGGAAGCGGCAAAGTGCCCCTGGGACTGTGCGGGGTGACGGTCGCGGTCGGCGTTCTGCTCCTGGCCCCCGTGGGATTCGCAGACTCCAGGGATCTGGAGTCTGCCCTGCGCGACCTCTCGCATCCTTCGGGCGACGACGTCGCTCGCGCCGCCCAGGCGATCGCGTCCATAGATGAAGACCGCGCCCTGGTCATCCTCGAGGCGCTGCGCGACGGCAACCTGGCCGTGACCGACGGAGGCCGCGCCTATCTGCGAGATGCCTCTGGCGCGCTCCACGACGCTGCCACCGGCGCCGCGCCCGGGGCCGAGCCGACGCACGCGCCGACCATGGACAACGAAGTTCGGCGCGCTCTCGAGCCCTTGATAGCGCGGCTCGAGCTCAAATCACCCGACGCGAAAGTGCGCGGCGCCGCCGTCGAAGCCCTCGCGAGCCGCTCCAACGAGGAGGACGTTCCCGCCTTGCGGGAGGCTCTCTCGAGGGAAACGACGGCGAGCGTGCGCAAGGCCCTCGTATCCACGCTGGCGGAGCTCGATCTGGCTAGCGACGACCCGCAGCGCCGCCTCGCCGCGATCGCGGCCATCGAGGCGTCGGGGTCGACGCGGTTTCGCACGAAGCTCGAGGCGATGGGCGGAGAGCCCGACGCGCGAGTGCGCAGCGCGGCGCAACACGCCCTCCGGGCGCTCGATCGAAAGCGGTTCTTCGTGGACCACACGGCCGATCTCATTTACGGCCTGAGCACCGGAAGCATTCTCCTGCTCTCGGCGTTGGGCCTGGCCATCACATTCGGCCTCATGCGCGTCATCAACATGGCGCATGGCGAGATGTTGATGATCGGCGCCTACGCGACATTCGTGACGCAGAACTTCTTTCACGAGCACGTCGCGAAGCACGAGTCGCTGTACCTCATCGCCGCGATCCCGACCGCGTTGATCACGTGCATGCTCGTCGGCGCGGTACTCGAGCGTACGGTCGTCCGCTTCTTGTACGGCCGGCCACTGGAGACGCTGCTGGCGACCTATGGCCTCAGCCTGCTCTTGATACAATCCGTTAGGTCCATCTTCGGCGCCCAGAACGTGGCTGTGGCGAACCCGACTTGGCTGGCGGGCGGCGCGGAGCTCTTCGAAGACGTAGTCATCCCGTACAACCGAGTCGCGGTCGTTCTTTTCGCGGTCGCCGTCGTGACGTTCGTCGCCTATATGCTCCGCGGAACGTCGCTCGGATTGGTCGTGCGGGCCGTGACGCAGAACCGTCCGATGGCGGCCTGCATGGGGATCGCCACGCGGCGCGTGGACACTTGGACTTTCGCGCTCGGTTCCGGGGTGGGGGGCCTCGGTGGCGTGGCGCTCGCGCAGCTCGGCAACGTGGGGCCCGAGCTCGGCCAAAGCTACATCGTCGATTCGTTTCTGGTCGTCGTTCTCGGCGGCGTCGGAAAGCTCGTTGGTTGCGTGTTTGCCGCATTCGCGTTGGGGGTTCTCAACAAGCTACTCGAGCCGGTCGCCGGTGCCGTTCTCGGCAAGATCGTGGTCTTGCTCCTGGTGGTGCTCACCATCCAGAAGCGCCCGCAGGGTCTCTTCGCGCCACGTGGTCGAGGAGCCGAGGGAACGTGAGCCCGTCGATGCGTGTCGGCCGCGCGAGACCCGCGTGGGAAACGTGGCTCGTCGTGAGCGTTTGCGCCGTCGTTACCGTCCTGGTGCCGGTCTTCAACGTCTTTCCAGCCGAGACGAGCCCGCTCCACATTCCGGAGTTCCTGGTCGCGCTTATCGGCAAGCTCACGTGCTATGCCATCGTCGCGATCGCGCTGGATCTGGCGTGGGGTTACGCCGGCATCCTGAGCCTTTGCCACGGGCTTTTCTTCGCGCTCGGGGGGTACGCGATGGGCATGTACCTGATGCGGGTCATTGGGACCGAGGGCATGTATCGCAGCAATTTGCCCGACTTCATGGTGTTTCTCGATTGGAAGGAGCTCCCCTGGTACTGGCTTCTCTTCGACCGCTTCTGGTTCGCGGCGGTCATGGCGCTCTTCGTCCCCGCAATCGTCGCGTACGTGTTCGGCTTCTTTGCATTTCGGTCGCGGATTAGTGGTGTTTACTTTTCCATCGTGACGCAAGCGCTCACGTACGCGGCGATGCTTCTTTTCTTTCGCAATGCGACGGGCTTCGGAGGAAATAACGGTCTGACCGACTTCAAGCGCATCCTCGGCTTCTCGCTGCGCGAGCCTGCCACCAAGGCGGGCCTTTGCGCCGCCAGCGGCATCGGCTTGGGCCTCGCCTATGGCACCTGCCGCGCCGTGGTGAACTCGCGCGCGGGGCGGGTTCTCACGGCGATGCGCGACGTCGAAGCGAAGGTGAGATTCTGCGGATACGATCCCGTGGCGTACAAACTCTTCGCGTGGACGCTGTCCGCGGTCCTCTGCGGATTGGCCGGCGCACTTTACGTTCCTCAAGTGGGAATCATCAACCCGAGCGAGATGCAGCCTTCGAGTTCGGTCGAAGTCGCGATTTGGGTCGCCGTGGGGGGACGAGGAACGCTGGCCGGAGCGATGGTCGGCGCGCTGCTGGTGAACGGAGCGAAGAGCTGGCTGACCGCCGCCTTTCCGACCGCGTGGCTCTACGTGCTCGGCGGCCTCTTCGTCGGTGTGACTCTCTTTCTGCCGAGCGGCGTCGTTCGGGCACTCGCGGGCGACGGACGTCTCAGGGGGGCCTTCTCGCGGCTCGGACGCGGCTTTTCCGCCAAGGGGCCGGAGACGCGACCCGGCGTGCAGCCCGCGGTGCAGGGAGCGGCCGTCCCCGAAGAGCCTCGACCATGAGCCTGCTGCTCGAGGTCGAAAAGGTCACGGTGCGCTTCGACGGATTCCGCGCCCTCAACGATCTGACCCTGTCGTTGGAAATGGGAGAGCTTCGGTGCATCGTCGGGCCGAACGGAGCCGGCAAGACCACGCTGATGGACGTCATCACCGGAAAGACTCGGCCCGATACCGGGACGGTCCGGTTCGCGGGGCGGGACCTCACTCGACTGCCCGAGCACGAAATCGCCCGGCTGGGGATCGGACGGAAGTTTCAAAGGCCCACCGTGTTTCCCCAGCATACGGTCTTTCAGAATCTCGAGCTGACGACCCACGGGAAAAAGGGCGTCATCCGGGCGCTCTTCGCTCGGCTCTCTCCCGGCGATCTGCGATCGATCGAGCAGACGCTCGAGCTCATCGGCCTGACCGAGCAGCGGGATCGGCCGGCGGGCCTCCTGTCGCACGGCCAAAAGCAATGGCTCGAGATTGGAATGCTCCTGGTGCAGCGACCGAAGCTTCTCCTCGTCGACGAGCCGGTGGCCGGGATGACGCAACAAGAGATCGAGAGAACCGAGCAGATCCTCGCGTCACTTGCCGGGGAGCATACGATTGTGGTCGTCGAGCACGACATGGACTTCGTACGAAGTATCGCCCGTACGGTGACCGTACTTCACGAGGGAAGCGTCCTCGCCGAAGGCCCGATGCGCGAAGTGCAAAGGGATCCGCGTGTGGTCGAAGTGTATCTGGGAGCCTGACATGCTCGAGACCCGAGATATCCAGCAGTATTACGGCGGCAGCCACACGCTGCGCGGAACGTCGCTCACCGTACCGGAAGGATCGTGCACGTGCATCATGGGACGCAACGGCGTGGGAAAGACCACGCTCCTCCGAGCGATCATGGGCCTCGTTCAGGTTCGTTCGGGTAGCGTGCGCTTCGGCGACCGCGAGCTCGTGGGCGAAGACGTGAGCGCGCGCGCGCGCGTCGGTATCGGCTACGTTCCGCAAGGGCGCGAAATCTTCCCCGAGCTCACCGTACAGGAGAACCTTCGGGTGGGAACGCTGGCGCACAGAGGCGCCTCGCGTGAAATCCCGGAACTGGTCTTTCGGCTTTTCCCTGTCTTGCGAACGATGTTGAAGCGGCGTGGCGGCGACCTTTCCGGGGGACAGCAGCAGCAGCTGGCGATTGCGCGCGCCCTGACCATCCAGCCCAAATGCGTTCTTCTGGACGAGCCGACGGAAGGGATCCAACCGAGCATCGTGCACGAGCTCGGCGGCGTCATCCGACGCCTTTACGAGGAAGAGAAGGTCGCCGTTCTGCTGGTCGAACAGAAGCTCCCCTTTGCTCGCCGCGTCGCGGAGCGCTTCTTTCTCATGGATCGGGGCGCCGTCGTGGCGGCCGGCGCGATGGGCGAGTTGTCCGACGCTCTCGTCCAGCGACACCTCGCGGTGTGATTCACTCGCCGGGTTCGAGCGCGGCGTGGTGTTCCAGCGCGACGGGCGGGATCGATTCGGAGGAGGTTCGCGCAAACTTGCTGCATCCAGCGAGGATCGCGGCGACGGCGAGATAGCTGAGCGCGACGAGAGGCGTCTGCCCGACTCCGATGGCTTCGCCGTGCATGAAGCCAAAGAACGTCAACCCGGCCCCCACGAGGGAGAAGGCAGCGGCCTTCATGAACTGGCGTTCGATGATAAAGACGGCGATGGCTCCGAGCATCAGTCCGCCCAGGATGGATCCGCCGCCCATGACCCCCATCCCGTGGTAGAGCACCCCCACCTGCCCGAGCTTGTCCATCCCGACGGCCGCCGCATTGGTGCCCGCGGCGCCGAGCGCGTTGTCGATCTGTAGCTTGCCCCACGCAGCGAGGTGCGGCGTAAGCGCGAGTACGATGGCGGGGGCGTGGCTCTTCGGGCATTCCTGAAATGCCTGCGACCCGATGAGCATACCGATGTAAAGCAGTATGGGCGAGATCGCCACTACGGGCACGACCGCCATCATGACCGAGATGATTCCGAGCCACGACAGAATGATGACCGTCAGGCCGGTAGCGGCGGAATATCCGATGCGGCCGCCCATGGCCTTCCAGCCGGGGTGACCGATGTACACCGCGTTGATGAAGGGATTGCCCATGAGACAGCCCACGAGACTGACCACTCCGTCGGCGGTCAAGACGCGGGTCGTCGGGTACTCGTCGCCGGCAACGCCAGCGCTCACGACGTTGTCCATCGCTTCGACGAGGTCGTAGATGCCGAATGGGATGGCGGTGACGAGAATGACTCCGATGAACTCGAAACCGCCGAATACATGGGTCACCGCGGGGTACGGGATTGCGACATGGAAACTCGAGACCGATTCGGACAGGTTGGCGAGCGTCATTCCGCCGAAGTTGAGCCCTGCCGCCGTCGACACCCATGCGATGATCGTTCCGACTGCGATGGCCACCAAACCGGCAGGCGTCCCTCGAAAGTACCGTACGCCGCCGAACCAGCTCGCGAGAATGATCGCAAAGCAAGGAATCGCCACCACCGGGACCGCGAACATGTCGAGCGCCGGACGCATCGAAATGAATGTCACAGACACCCCTGCGAGCGTGCCGAGCAGCGCGGCCCGTGGTGTCACCTTGCGAATGATGGGCGCGACGAAGCCTCCCGCCATCAAGACGAAGCTCTGAATGAAGACCCAGGTGAGTCCGGCTTCCCACCCCTTCACCGGATCGCCCGTCTTCAGCGCAATCGGGAGCATGATGACGAACGTGACGATGAACATGTGGGGCACGCTGATGCCCGACGGCAGTGCGCACACGTCGGTCCGGCCGGTCCGCTTGGCGAGGCGATACGCGAGCCAAGCGTAGTACATCGTACTCAGACACATCATGAGACCGGTCGCCGGGAGGATTCGGCCGAAGACCAGCGAGTCGGGCATCTTCAGGACGAAGCGCAAGAGTCCGGTGAGCGTGAGAAGATTGACGAGTATGTTCGTTCCAAACCCGAAATAGGCGTTCCAGTCTCCCGGCGTCCAGAGCGCCGGCCTCGTCGTAGTCGTTGCCTCGGTGGTCATCGCGTTCGCTCCTTGCTCGTCGTCGTTGCCGTTCGGACTGCTCCCGTGGTCAAGCCAGCGCCTTGAGAATGCGAGTCGAGTCGGACACCCAGCCGAAGATTCCCCCCTGCGCCTTGATCATTCGAAGTCCCATCTCGTGGAACTCCGGGAAGTAGGAAGCGCAGCAGTCATCGGGAACGATGCACCGGTAGCCGCGGTCGTTGGCCTCGCGCACCGTCGTGTGCACGCAGACCTCGGTCGTCACGCCACAGACGACGAGGTTCTCGATTCCGCGGTCCTGCAGCAAGAGCTGCAGATCGGTCGAATAGAACGCGCCCTTACCCGGCTTGTCGACGACGGGCTCACCAGCCCGCGGATAAAGCTCTCGCACGATATCGTGGCCTGGCTCACCCCGAATCAAAATGCGACCCATCGGACCGGGGTCTCCGATTCGGAGCTTCGGTGCTCCCCGCTCCACTTTGGCCTTGGGCGCATCGGTCATGTCTGCGCGATGGCCCTCTCGCGTGTGCACGACAAAGATGCCTCGCGACCTCGCCACTTCGAGGAGCGCCATACAGGGGCGGACGGCGGCGTGCAGGCGCGATACGTCATTGCCAAGCGCTTCGCCGAACCCACCGGGTTCGAGGAAGTCTCGCTGCATGTCGATGACGATCACTGCCGTTCGGCTCGGATCCACCGAGACGGGCTGCGGCTCCGCTTGTATGAGGATACCGGGCATTGGCGTTCACCACCTACCGCGAAACTAAGCGACCGTTGTTTCCCAATCGTTGCGCATCGGTAAAAGGTAATCGCTCAAGTGCCCGAACGTGGGATTTGGTTCACGGTCGGGGCCGCCTCAGGCCAACGCCTCGACGAGTGCGCGCGATTCGCTCACGGCGCCGAAGACACCTTGCTGCATCGTGACCATCTTCAGCGCCGCTTCATGGTTTCCCCGGTCCGTCGCGGCGCAGCAGTCGCGCAAGATGACGCACTCGAAACCGCGGTCGTTCGCTTCGCGCATGGTCGTGTGTACGCACACGTCGGTCGTGATTCCCGTGAGCACGAGATTTCGAATGCTGCGCAGGCGCAGGAGGAGCTCGAAGTCGGTCGCGCAGAAGCTCCCCTTCCCAGGCTTGTCGATAATCGTCTCGCCGGGCAACGGCGCGAGCTCGGGAATGATCTCCCAGCCCGGCTCGCCGCGAACGAGCACCCGACCGCACGGGCCCGCATCACCGATTCCGACGCCCGATTCCGTGCGCCGGGATCGCCACCGCTTGTTTGCAGGCAGGTCGGAGAGGTCGGACCGATGTCCTTCTCGGGTGTGATACACGGGGAATCCGTGCCTCCGGAACGCGGAGAGGACACGGTGGATGGGCTCGATACAGCTTCGCGTGATCGCTATGTCGTATCCGAGCAGGTCGATGTATCCGCCTTTTCCACAAAAATCCGTCTGCATGTCGATTACAACGAGAGCGGTATTGTCGCGTCGCAAATCTCCGTCGAACGGCCATGGATATGGAATGGCTGCGATGTGCGTCATCAAAGGACCCTCGATACGCAGCTAAGTCGACCGGCGGTTTCGATCGGGTTTCATCGTTGTTTGGGGGAGGTTGCACGTTGATCCGATATCCACGGTTCGCGCAGTGCCTTGTCTCCACGTCGAATAGGGGTCTCGGATGTAGGAAACATTTATGCGGACGAAATCGGTAGGACACGTTGTGCCGAGTACGACCGACTCCTCGGACGAGGACGCCGCCCGCAAGCGGACATACGCGTCAGCGTTCTTTGGCTCTGAAAGGAGATCGGAATGAGTCGAACAGGAGCTGGATCGCCATCGGTGCTCGCGCTTTTTGGGGCGCTGCTTCTGCAGTGGAGTCTCGTCGGGTCGGCTCGGGCACAGCAGCCCGCCGCTGCGCCACCCCCTCCCCCACCCGCGGCCGCAGCGCCCCCCGCTGCTGCGGCGGCCGCGCCGCCGCAGGCGATGGCCCCAGCGCCCACCGCTGCCCCAGCCCCGATGCCGGCAGAACCTCCACCTCCCCCCCCGATGGCCGCTCCCCCGCCGCCGCCGCCGCCGCCTGCGCCGACTCCGCCGCCCAGCATGCTGACCATGGGGTACAACTTCGGAGTACGCCTCGGATTTCGGCTTCAGGATCCCGATCAGCCGAAGAAGATGTCCGAGCTTCACTTGGACCCGTACGGGTACGACTCGACGGTCGAAGCCCGCTTTCACGGCACCGCGTTCGAGCACTTCGCCTGGGTCGCCAACTTCAACGCGGTGATCAACACCGCCGAACTCGCTCCGGCCGGAGCGGTCGGCATCATGGATCTCATCGCCGAGTACAAGGCCGTCGACGAGTTCCAGATATGGGCGGGCCGGCTGCTCGTGCCCTCTGACCGCTCGAACTTCTCTGGGCCGTTTTTCATGAGCCCGTGGAACTATCCAGGCTTCTATTTCCCGGGAGCGCCGCCGCTCGGACCCAAGGACTTCTCGAACGGCCGCGACGTGGGCGTGACCGTATGGGGAAACGCGCTGGACGACAAGCTCAAGTATTACGGAGGAGTGTATGGGCTCGGCGGATCGTGGCTTGGGTCCGCGAACGGGACGCCTTTCAATCAGCAAGATCAACAGGCCTACTGGTCCGGTCGAATTTCCTACACCCTTCAGGGAAGTGAGCCGGGCTACTTCGGTTCGAGCACGTACTACGGCGCGAAGAGCGTGGCCACCATCGGCGTCGGCGCGCAATACCAAAAGGACGGGTCGATCGACACCGGCACCATGGCCAAGAAGGACACCACGCTCTTCATGGCCGACGCGCTCGTAGAAGAGGTGGTTCCCGGTGCCGGAACGTTCACCTTCGAAGGGCAGTATTACCACTTCAACGATGGGTACAATTTCGGTCCCACGCTCGCGCCCGCCAACGCGCTCTATGCCGTGGTCAGCTATCTGACGGCGGAGCCCATCGGCATCGGCAAGCTGCAACCCCTCGTCCGCCTGCAGCAAACCATCGACCCTGCCTGGACGATATTCGACGCCGCTCTCGCATACGTCATCAAGGACTATGGGCTCCGCATCGTCACGACCTACGAGCACATCGATCGGGGAAGCGGCAGCACCGCCGGCGCGAACCCGGTTCAGAATTCGCTCCAATTCGGCATCCAGCTGCAGAACCTCTGAGCAGGGGCCTGCAGTGAAAGCAGCAAGCATGTGGCGTGACCGCGAAACGAGACGCGCCTTTTTCGCCATCGTCGGGGGAAAAGCCCTCGGTTTGGCGCTGGTTCTCGGTTCCATATGCGTGCTCTCCGACTACTTCGGGCATCCCGCCCACGCCGCGGGGCTGGGCGGGGAGTCGGCGCAGCATTCGGAGTGCGTGAATCCGATCAACACCGCATGGACGCTCGGCGCGGCGTTCCTCGTTTTTTTCATGCAGGCGGGATTTCTCTTTCTCGAGGCCGGCTTCGCTCGCACCCGGGAAACAGTCAACGTGTTGCTCGAAGGAATCGTGGACACGTGCCTGTGCGGCGCGCTTTTCTGGGCCTTCGGGTTCGGTTTGATGTTCGGCGCGGGCAACGGGTTCGTCGGCCACCAGTACTTCTTCCTTCAAGGAGCGCCGGATACGTACGGCACGACCGGTGTACCGATGCTTGCTTTCTGGCTATTTCAGTTCGCCTTCGCCGACACGTGCAGCACGATCACTTCGGGTGCGATGGTCGGTCGGACTTCGTTTGCCGGCGACCTTTGGTACAGTGTCGGCGTCAGCGGGTTTATTTACCCTGTCTTCGGTCACTGGGCGTGGGGACCCGATGGGTGGCTGAGCGACATCAAACCCACTGCGTTCCACGACTTCGCGGGCTCCACGGTCGTGCACACGATCGGCGGCGTCATCGCGCTTACGGGCGCGATGGCCCTCGGCCCGCGCCTTGGCCGAAGGTTCGCGAGAGACGGCGGCGGCATCATGGCCGGTCACAACATGACGCTCGCCGCCGTCGGAGGAATCATTCTTTGGTTCGGCTGGTACGGCTTCAATCCCGGTAGCACGCTCTCCGCGATGGATATGCAGGGGACCGGTCGGGTGGCAGCCAATACGACTCTGGCCGCGTGCGGTGGGGGCCTTTCGGCGCTCTTTTTCGTTTATGTCCGTGGCAAGTACTGGGACTGCGGCATCACGGTGAACGGGTTTTTGGCCGGGCTCGTGGCTATCACGTGCCCCTGCTATTGGGTGTCGCCGACGGGTGCGTTCATCCTGGGCGCCATCGCCGGGGTGATTTGCGTCTGGTCGGTAGACCTTTTTGAGTACCTGCGGATCGACGATCCCGTCGGGGCCATTTCCGTGCACGGCGTGTGCGGAATTTGGGGCACCCTGAGCCTAGTGTCCCGTCTCTGAAGTAGGGTTACTTGTGGCTGCGCCGTGGTCTTCTAGCGTGGCGTGAGCGAAGCGAGCGATTTTCGCGAGAATTTGGTCTGCAGTCTTCGTCCATACGAAGGGCTTCGGGTCATCGTTGCTGGCGTCGAGATAGGTGAGGATGGCGGTCTCGAGTTCGCGAACACTGTGATGGGAGCCGCGCCGGATCGCCTTGTTCGTAAGGTCGGCAAACCAGCGCTCCACCTGGTTGAGCCAGGAGCTGTAGGTCGGCGTGAAGTGCATCACGAATCGAGGATGCCGCTTGAGCCAGTTGGCGATGAGCGGCGCCTTATGCGTGCCGTAGTTGTCGAGCACGACGTGAACCGCCAGGTCGCTGGGGACCGCCTCTTCAATGGACTGGAGAAACTTGCGAAACTCCACCGCTCGGTGCCGCGTGTGCAGCTGTCCGATGACGGTCCCGGTCTTGGTGTCCAGGGCAGCGAAGAGCGACGTCGTGCCGTGCCTCTGATAGTCGTGCGAGCGGCGCTCGGGCATTCCCGGTCGCATCGGAAGCAGCGGCTGGGTACGGTTAAGAGCCTGGATTTGCGACTTCTCGTCGACGCACAAGACGACCGCACGATCGGGTGGGTTTAGGTACAGGCCGACGATGTCGCGCACCTTGGGGATCAGCAGCGGGTCCTTCGAAAGCTTGAACGTCTCGCTGCGATGCGGCTGCAGCCCGAAAGCCTGCCAGATGCGCGAGATCGTGCTCCGGCTCAAGCCGATGTGCTTGGCCATCGAGCGGGTGCTCCAGTGCGTTTCGCCGCGAGGGGTCTTCTCCAGGGTCTCGACGATCACCCTTTCAACTTGGTCGTCGTGCACCGTCCGCGGCGCGCCCGGTCGCGGCTCGTCGTACAGGGCCGCCACCCGATCCGCTGCAAAACGGGCGCGCCATCGACAGACCATCTGCTTGGAGACCCCGAGCTGCGCGGAAACGTCTTTGTTCTGTGCACCCTTGGCGCAGGCCAGAACGATCCTCGCGCGCAGCGCGACCTGCTGCGCCGTCTTGCGACGTCGAGTCAGGGCATTCAGTTCCTCCACCTCTTCGGGACTGAGCACCAATGCCTTCGCACTTCTCATCCCAGCTTCGATGCGCCCCCTTGCGGATTAATTTACTCGACTTCAGAGACGGGACACTAGGCTTGTTCGCCACCGGACAGTTTGGAGCGCCGGGACCGTATGGCGCCGACACGTCCTCCGCGGCGCTGGTGACGGGCCTCTTTTACGGGGGGGGCCTCACCCAATTTCTCGCGCAGGCAATCGGGAGCCTCAGCATCCTGTCAGCGACGTTCGTGACCTCGGCGGCGATGATGTATGGGCTCAAATTCGTTGGCATCCTCCGCTTGTCGCCCGAACGAGAACGCATGGGTATGGACGTCACGGAGCACGGCGGCCCGGCCTACCCCGAGCTCGTCCCTCGCGACGGCGCAGACCCGAGACGGGACATGCTGGTTCAAGACGCCCCGGCACGGTCCATCGCGCGTTGATCCTCGAGGAGGAGAGTCTCGGTTCAATCTTCGGTGACCGGGCGCCCGCGGTACATGCGCGCCGGGCCGCTCGTCGGCGGATTGGAGTCCCGCCCCTCGGGGATGATTGCGGTCGGGAGCTCGGGGGGCGTGCTCACCGGTCGGACCGGCGGTGAGAGCGGAGTCGGAAACTTTGGCGTGGGGGCAGGCTGGGGCGGCGCGGACGAATGAAGCGGTGCGCGAAGCGAAGGGACGACTTCGGGATCGACACGTCGAATCACGAGGTTCACCACCATCCGCAGCGCCGGCTTGTTGACCGCGACCGTCGAGAGAACACCGATGATCCCCCAGGCCATCGCCCGCAAATAGAGCTTGTGCTCCGCGTACCGCAGAACGCACCCGTCGAGCTCTTCGCCGCCGGTACGGAGCGTCTCGTGAAGGCGTGTGATTCTCGGGCCGACCTCGCCGAACAGCTCTGCGTCGAAGATCGGGGGCAGATCACTGGCGACGAGCGCCCCCGTCCGCGCAATCACGAAGCTTCCATAGACGCCCTCGACGTCGCGCAGCGCCCGGAGCATCTCTTCGATTTTGGCCACGGCGGTCCCTCGCTTACAGGCCCAAGAGAGAGGCAATCATGTTGGAGTCCGCGGCGGGACGCGGCCTCAACGCGACGACCTCGCCCCCGCTCTCGCGGACGACGAAGCATCGGCCGCTCTTGAAGGTGCATTCCATCGCGGCGAAATGTTCCGCGCCGAGACAGGCTCCTATCAGCTCGCTGAGTCGGCACGCGTAGGCGACGATATCGGCGAAGTCCTGCGACGCGCCGTGATTGAGGGCGATCGAACCGTCGGGATTGAGTCGGAGGATGAGCTGGAAGTCCTCGCTTCGCAGCACATGGCCGGCGACTTCGATTGGGGTTGCGTCAAACTCCATACTTTCGCCCAAAAGAGGCTTTGTCGCTTTGGTTCGCAGGTCGCCCCGCAAGCTGACGACGGTTGGGGCGTGACGCTCGTCACGCATCTGAGCGGCTCGCAGCAGTAGGCTTTGCCATGTGCACGAAATGCTTTCTTTGATGGGCCATTCACGGTCGACGGGCTCGAAGGATCCGTCGTTCCAGAGGAGAACTTCGAATGCGGCGGCTTCCCCCACCGCCGAGCGCGCGATCGCGTGAACGACGGCGCCGCTCCGAAAGAAGAGGTAACCAACGTTGCTTCCGGACGCGACGCGCACGACCCGGCGAGATCCCGCGAGACATTCCATCTGAACGAGGTCGGCGAGGCTGGCGCCGTCCAGGTGCGCCTGAAATCCGGGACTCGCTCCCCCTGCGGAATCGCCCCGTCCGGAAGGAGTCTTGGACGTCACGGCGCTCCCGAAACTCCCAGCCCCCCGAGGTGCAGGACCGGTCCCGTGCTATCCAAGCGGCCCGCGACCTCGTCCATTGAGCACGCCTCCTTGCCGGGAACTTAAACGGGCCCCCGTTTCGAACACGTATCCCCGCTGTTGCGATTCGTCGAACTCGCGCTTTGGACGGCCCAAATCAGCGGAGTTCGATACGCGCGAATAGCCCGCTCCCGACCCAGTCGCGAAACCAGGCGAGGACACGCTGAGAGGCCACTTGTTCGTCGACTGGCCCAAAGCTTTCCGCGGCCTTCGAGAGCGACGCCTCGAGCGTTTCGCCGGCAACCAGCGCGGAAAGCGCTTCGAACATCGGCGCTGTGAGATCCATTCGCCAGACCGTCGGGCCGCTTCGATAAACGACGGTCGCGGACGACCGCGGCGACGGGATTGGAGGAGTCGCTCCGTCGCGCACCGCCTGAAAGTACCCATTCACGGGATTGTCGAAGCGGAGAAGCCGAAACGCAGAATTGGGGACGAACCGGGCAGAGGCCCAGGCTTCCAGCGGCACATCGCGGAGGCCTTCGAGAGTCAGCGGCTCGGAGCTGGGCGCGTGGATCACCTCCACGATCGCCCATTCGAGCGCGGCCAGATCGGCCGCGAATTCGCGCAACGGGAAAGGCGGGGGGACCTCCAAGCGGCAGAAGCTCTCGAACTTTCGGCCGAAGAAGTTCAGGTTCCGTTCTTCGGAGGGGTGGCGCTCGATATAAGCACGGCAAAGCCGATCGAAATCCGATTGGCCGATGGCGAACTCGACCATCGCATAGTCGTCCGCGAGGCACTCCACGAGGCGGGAGTGGTAGCTCCGTCGATACACTTCGAGCCGGTCCATGGCGCCGAGACGGGGGCCGGCCGTCAGCACACTGGCCGCTTCGTCGTCGGTCACCGCAGGAGGGGCCACTTCGGGAGTCATCACGGCCCGGGCGAACCAAAGTTGTTCTTCTCGTAGGTCTCCGAGATGGGAGGGCCGGGGCTGGGCCGGAAGCAACCGCGAGTGCGCGGGTATGGATGGGGCGCGCGTGTCGCGGAGATTGTGCCTGCCGAGGACGTCGTCGGGTGTCGCGCTCGCGCGTTCGCGAACGAGATTGACGTCGACCATGTGCCGATTCACTGCACCGCCCCAAGGAAGCTTCTCGCACGCAACGCCTCCGCGTGCGTCTCGTCGAAGGGCGGGATCTCTGCGTCCCACTCCAGAAGCACCGACGCCCCGTTGGCTCGGCGCCACGCGTCGCCGAGAAGACGCCAAACGTCGTTCTCTACGGGGCCGATATGGGTATCGATGATGTGCGTTCCGTGGTGCGTATGACCGGCTACGTGAAGCTGCACGACTCGGTCGAAGGGTATGGCCGCAAAGTAGGTCTGCGGATCGAAGCCATGGTTATACGCGGACACGAACACGTTGTTCACGTCGAGGAGAAGGGCGCAGTCCGCCTCTTCGGCGAGCCTCGCAAGAAACTCCCATTCGTGCATCGATTTGCCGGCAAACTCGACATACGTCGACGGATTCTCGAGAGCGAGGGGGGCGCCCAAGAAGTCCTGCACCTCGCGGACCCTCCCGACCACGTGCTGCAGCGCTTCTTCCGAATACGGCATTGGAAGCAGGTCGTGGGTGTTTCTGCCGGCGACGCCGGTCCAGCAAAGATGATCGGAAACCCAGCGGGCCCGGGTTCGGTCCCGCAGCGCCTTCAACTCGGTGAGGTACGCACGGTCGAGTGGGTCGGTCGATCCGATCGAAAGGGACACGCCGTGCATGGCGACGGGGTACAGGTCGGCGATCGCGTCGAGGTAATGAAGCGGCCGACCCGCGGTCTGCATATAGTTTTCGCTGATGATCTCGAACCAGTCCACGTCGGGTCGTGCTTCGAGGATACGCGCGTAATGCACGGTGCGAAGGCCTAGCCCGATGCCAAGGTCGGGAAGGCCGAATCGGTTGGCCATGACCGAACTCCAGGTGCGAACCGACCCGCCCTGCCCTTCGCATCAGGACGAAGGCGGGTCGGCGCACCCGGTAGGCGCTCAGCCTTTGCAGCCGCCTTGGCCCTTACAGTCGTTCTGGCCTTTGCAGGCGTGCTTGTCCGTCTTGCAGCCGCCCTGGCCTTTGCAGTCGTTTTGTCCCTTGCAGGCATGCTTTGCTGCCGGCGTGGCGCTGGACGCGGCCGGCGCCGCTGCGGAGCTTTCCGGAGCGGCCGGCGGCGGGGTCGACCCACCGCAGCCCGCGGCGCCCATCAAAATTCCACCTACTGCTGCTGCGATCATCGTGCTTGTCAGGTTCATGGCTTCCTCTCGTTCGCACCGACATTACGTCGCCCGAGGGCGTCTGTTTCAAAAAAAATCACCGCCGGGCTCTGGCATCGGCTCCGGCCGGAGCTTCCAGCCGCGCAAGAACGGAGCGCAAGGACGCTCCGGCGTCGAACGTCACGCGAAGGTCGCCTGTTCGCCCCGTCGCAGGCTCCGAGAAGGCGGCGGCCAGCGCCGAGCGGTAACCTGTCTCCTCCCGGGCCGTACTGATTGCCTGCAGACGCGCCTGTAGTGGACGTCCGCGACCTGATGGAGAAGCTCATGATGGACCTTGTAGCGACAATCCGTTCCCGCGCCCTCGAGGTGATCGGCCGGCTCGACTGGCTCGCGCCGCTGATCGGCCGCCTGGCCGTGGGCTTGCTTTTCATCTCGACGGGTTGGGGAAAAGTGAACGACATCCCGAAAGTCACGCACTTCTTCGAGACACTGGGAATCCCGGCGCCCGGCTTTCAAGCGGTCCTCGTCGCCTATAGCGAGCTCGTTTGCGGATCGCTCCTCGTGGTCGGGCTTTTTGCGCGCCTGGCGACCGTCCCGCTCATCGTCAGCATGATCGTGGCGATCCTCACCGCGAAGCGAAGCGATCTGCACGGCCTTTTCGACCTCGTCGGGTTCGACGAGTTCACGTACCTTTGCGTGCTCGCGATGATCGCCATCATCGGCCCGGGCGCCGCCTCGCTGGATCGGCTCGTCGTGCAGCGGTTGGGTTGGAAGACCGCGGAGTAGCTTCGGGTGGGAGCCCTCCGGGCCGGCCCCCTGCCGCCATTTTATTGACCAAATGGTCGTGCCAGCGCTCTTCTGATGCTCAGGGAGACTGAACGATGGCGAAATCGAACACGGCGAAGAAGAAACCCCTCTCGAAGAGCGCGATCCTGCAAGCAGTCACGGATGCGATCGGCGAGGAGATTTCACGCAAGCAAGTCAAGCAGGTTGTCGAGACACTGGTGGACCTGGGTCATCGAGAGCTCAAGAAGAACGGCATCTTCGTGGTGCCAGGCTTTGCAAAGTTCGTGGTCGTGAAGAAGCCAGCGCGACCGGCGCGCGAGGGCATCAATCCGTTCACCAAGGAGAAGCAAAAGTTCGCTGCAAAGCCTGCCAGCAAGGGGGTACGCGCGAGGCCGGTCAAGGCGGTCAAAGACGCGGTCGTCTGAAAGTGGCGGCGCACTTGGCCGGCGCGCGGTAGGGTCTTGCGCGTAACTTGGAGGACGAGGAATGCGCAGTCGACTTGTCAGGGGCCTCGCCGTCGGGGCCCTGCCGCTCATCATTTGGGCATGCTCCACGCAGACAGCGGGGCCTCCCTATCCCGATGTAGCTAGCTTCTGCGTCGCCAAAGCAAAGGCCATTTGCCAAGCCGTCGCGATATGCGCGGTGGATCTGGACGTGTGCCAGGCCAACCAGGTCACCCAGTGCAACGCGGATGCAACGGCCGCGACGGCATCGGGCGTGCGAAAATACAGCTTCGCCAACGCCCCTTCGTGCCTGGACGCGCTCAACAGCGCGTTCGGAAACAATGCCTCCGCGGTCTTGTACGCCCAGCTCGTGGGACCGGGATCGATCACCGACAAGTGCGAAAGGGTCTTCGTCGGCGACGCGACCACCAATCAACCGTGCAGCTCGGACTACGACTGCACCGACAATTTGCTCTGCGTTCCCGCAGACACTGGTTCGCCTTCGTCGTCGTTGGTTTGCGCCGCGCCAGTGCAAAAAAACGCAATGGACTTTTGCGCGGAGCCCGGGTCCGAGTGTCCCGTCGATACGTATTGCGCAAGTCCGACGGCGGGGGCGGCCGCCCAGTGCATCCCCGCTGTCCAGGAAGGCCAGGCCTGCTCTGCGACGGCACCGTGTGTGAGCGCCGACCAATGCTCGAATGGAGTCTGCGTGGCGCGAGCCGTCTCCGTCGCCGGACAGCCATGCTCGACGGACGATGATTGCGGAAGCACCGATCCGTACTGCGACGTCTACGCCGGGAGCATTTGCACGATTGGCCTCACCTTCGCGACGGGCGCCTCGGACTGCGAGGGCTTCCTTCTCGGCTTGAGCGTGCCCACGCCGGATGCGGGCGGCGGAAGCGGCGGGGGCAACGACGCGGGAAGTGGTGAAGCCGGAGGCGATTGACGGGCGAGACGCGGCGGCGCGAGTAGCTCGATCGACGTCGCTCGAGGTGGATTTGCCGTCAGCTCTGGGGGTGGCAGTGGCGCGCCACGATGCTGAGCAGCTCCGCACCGTACCTCCGCGCAAGGCCAGGCCCGATGCCGGCGACACGAAGCAACGCGCCTTCGTCGTTCGGCGCCTCGGTGGCCACTCCGAGGAGCGTTCGATCGTTCACGATGCGAAATGCGGGCAGCCCGGTTTTCCGCGCCTCCGCGAGCCGCCACGCGCGGAGCGCCTCGAAGAGGGCGGTCGCGCGGTCGCCAGCGTCCGCCGGCGGGGCGCCGCGTCGCAATGACGGCGCCGTAGCCCGTTCCCTACCGGGGGCGCGGTGGCCCTTGCGCTTCGTGGCACCGTTGGCCTTTTTCGACCTGCGCCCGTCGCCAGCAATACGAAACTGCGGTTCGCCCGCGGGTGGTACGACCGCAGCGCTCGTCAAACGGGCGCGCTGGAAGGTGATGACGCTGCCGTCTTTCACGAACGAGTCATCTTCGAGACGAACCCACTTGGCACGCACGAGACCCGCCAAGACGTGCTCGAACGCCCGGCGGTCGAAGTCGCCGCTCGGAAAGAGCTCCCGATGGATCTGTCCGACGGTCTGCCCATCTCGAACGTTCAGCGCGCGAAGGATCCCCCCCGCCGCCTTCTTTTCGGCTTCGCTGGGCAGGCGGTGCACCTGAGCGACGCAGGCATCGGGAGCACAGATGTCGCACTGGCCACACGGCGTCCCGGGGTCATTGCTGTCGCCGAAGTGTTCGACCAGGAGAAGCATCCGGCACGCGCTCTTCTCGGCGAATCGGCGCATGCGAGAGATTTGCTCGAGCCGGTGTGCGATCTGCCGTTCGTACGACTGCGCGTAGTTCGGGTCGCCACGACGAATGGACTCGTCGGGATCGATGCGCGCTCCGCCGTGAAGCCAAAGCTTCTCGAGCGCGGTCTCGAAGACCGCAGGTGCGAGCCCCGCGTCGGCCGCCAGCACGTCTTTGCCAAGTGGCCTTTCCCGCAATCTTTCGAAGATCGCCTGAAGTGACTTCACGTCCGGATAGTCGCGCTCGTGAAAGAACTGGTGGGTCTTGGTGTCGACGAACGAGTGAAATAGGATCGCGCGCGAAGGCGCGCCGTCGCGGCCTGCCCGGCCGATCTCCTGGTAGTACCCTTCGAGCGTCGCGGGCAGCGCCGTGTGGATGACCGTGCGCACGTTCGGCTTGTCGATTCCCATCCCGAAAGCAATCGTGGCGACCACGACTTCGATTTCCCCGGTCAGGAACGCACGCTGGGCCTCACTTCGCGAAGCCGACGTCATCCCGGCGTGGTAAGCGACCGCGCGAACGTTGGGCGAGAGGCTCTGCGCGAGCGTTTCGGCCTCACGCCTCGTCGGCGCATAAACGATCGCCGGCCGACGCTGGCGGTCGGCGAGGAGCGACGCGACCGCTTCCGCGCGGTCGGACGGGCCCTTCTCGATGACTTCGACGCCGATGTTGGTGCGACGGAAACCGTGAATGAAACGCTCTGCATTCTGCAAGCGAAGCTGGGTCACGATGTCGTCCTGCACGCCCGGCGTCGCGGTTGCGGTGAGCGCGATGACCGGCGCAGGACGCAGGAGCGGGAGCCTTTCGCCCAGCATCCGATACTCGGGGCGAAAGTCGTGACCCCACTGCGAGATGCAGTGCGCCTCGTCGACCGCGACGAGAGTCGGTGGCTTTCGCGCAAGCATCTCCGGAAAACCAGGCACCTTCAGACGCTCGGGTGCGATGAAGAGATAATCGAGGCGGCCTTCGAGGTAGGCCCGGCACGCCGCGCGCGAGGCCTCGCGGCCTCGGCCGGAGTGAATCCGATCGGCCGCCAGACCATGCTGAGACAGCTTGGCGACCTGGTCCTCCATGAGCGCGATGAGTGGACTCACGACGAGCGTGGTCCCCCCCCGCGCCAGCCCCGGCAACTGATAGCAAAGGGACTTTCCCGCGCCGGTGGGCATCACCAAGAGGACGTCGCGCCCTGCAGCGGCGGCCCGACAGACGTCTTCCTGGAAAGGCCTGTAAGAAGAAAACCCGAATTTTTCCCGCAAGAGCGAAGATAGGCCTTCGACACCGACAGACTCTCGTCGAGCCGCCGATATTCGGGCAGGAGGACGGGTCGACGGAGCCGCGCCGTTTCGAGCAGCAGCGTCAGGGGGTGATTGATCGGCTCCCACGACGGCGGCGACGACCTCGCGCACGTAACCCTCGATCCCACGCATGAACGTGTCGAAATCGGCCACGCCTCGCTCGATTTTTGCGAGCTTCGCCTCCCACTCTCCAGTCATTGCGGGCGTCTTGACGTTCGGGTGAACCATTTCGATGAGGGCGATTCCTTTGTCGGTAGCCTTCAGCGTCTTGCCCTCGCGGACGACGTAGTCGCGCTTCACGAGGGTTTCGATCGTGGCTGCACGCGTCGCCGGCGTGCCCAAGCCGCACTCGCGCATCGCGTCGGCCACCTCCTTTTCGGCGACCCCGCGCCCGGCAGTCTCCATTGCAGTGAGCAGCGTGGCGTCGGTGAGATGCGGCGGCGGTCGAGTTTGTTTTGCGAGCGCCTTCACTTCGACGACATCCTGGGCGTCGCCTTCGCGAAGGCCCCCCGGCAGCTCCGAAGGGGGGGTATTTCCCCTCTGGGTATCGAGATCGAGCGCCTTCCAGCCGATCCGTTCGACGCTCGTACCGGAGCTTGCAAAGCGATCGAGCTCGGTCGACGTAACAGCGACCACGACCTTGGTCACGGCGTACTGGTGGTCATGGTGCCATGCCGACAGCAACCTCCGACAGACGAGGTCGTAAATCCGGCGCTCGTCCTCTTTCAGATCGTCGGGCGCACGGGCAGTCGTCGGAATGATGGCGTGGTGGTCGGTTACTTTCGCGTCGTCGACGAAGCGCGGCCCGAGCCGGCGCTCGCCGGTGCCCGCCGCAAGGTGAGTGCGATATGGACCCTCGATGGCGCGCACAATCTCGGGCAAAGTCTCGGCGACGGAGTGCGAAAGCTTTCGGCTGTCGGTGCGTGGGTAGCTCAGGATCTTCTCTGTTCATAGAGCGCCTGTGCCACGTCGAGGGTGCGCTGAGCACTCATTCCGAAGAGGCGGTTCGCGTGTCGCTGAAGCTCTGTGAGATCGTAGAGAAGCGGCGGCGCCAACGTGCGAAGCTCCCGTTCGACCGTTTCGACTCGCGCCTCGCCATCGCGTGCACGGTCGGAGATTCGGGTCGCCTCGGTGAGCTCCCGAAGTCGGCGTGACTCGCCTCGAAACCAGACCCCCGAAAACGTCTCCTGCGACCCCCGCGGTCGGAACGTGCCCAAGACCTCGAAGTAATCCTCGGGAACGAACGAGCGAATTTCGAGATCACGCGCGACGAGCATCGCGAGGGTGGGCGTTTGCACCCGTCCGACGGAAAACACCTGGTCGTGAACGATGCTGTACGCGCGCGAGAGGTTCATTCCCACGAGCCAGTCCGCGCGGCTCCGCGCGCGCGCCGCACGAGCGAGTGCATCGTATTCGTGCCCGTCCTTGAGTTCTCGAAAGCCCCTCGCGATCGCATCGGGAGTGAGCGACGAGATCCACAATCTTCGAACGGGCTTGCGGCAGCGCGCGGCTTCGTAAATGTAACGGAAGATGAGCTCCCCCTCCCGTCCGGCATCGGTCGCGCAGATGACTTCGGTCACGTCCGGGGCGTGGAGGACGCGGCTGACGTTCGCAAACTGATCGCGCGTGGACTCGGCCAGAACCAGCCGCCAGTCCGCCGGAAGAATTGGCAGATCCGCGAGTCGCCACTCCTTCCACCGCGGGCTCAGCTCGTGTGGCTCCGCGAGCACGACGAGGTGCCCGATGGCCCATGTCACGGCGTAGCCTCCTCCGCGCAAGCAGCCCTCCTCACGCTCGCGGGCGCCGAGCACCTGAGCGATGTCGCGTGCGACGGACGGTTTCTCGGCGACGACAGCGAGGGTCATTGGGGCAACGCCACTCCCTTTATGCCATGTCGGCCGACCCGCGCGGGTGGTTGTGCCAAAATCTCCGGGGGACTGCCCTCCGTTCAGCGCGGCGCCCCGAGCTCCTCGGGTATCGGAAACGTCGCGGGAGTCGCTCCGAGTCCGGCCGCGACGACCTCGTTCCATCTCCGCTCGCCCACCGACGCAAGCCAAGCTTCCACGGGTGGCACCCTCCGCGCCGCGCCGAGAGTCGTACGCAACGTAGCGGACAGCATCGGCAACGCGATTCCCCAGGTCGAAGGCGGATAGCCGAGCGCGTCGGCCACGTCTCGGCCCACGAGATAGCGCGACAACCCATACCCGATCGCGGCACGTCGGGCCGCTTCTCGCCTCTCTTCGGCGCTCTTCGCGCGGAGGACACCACCTTCGATCAGCGCCGCGGCGAGTGAGCGCGCGTCCGCGTCCGGGCCCTCTTGGGTCGAGGCGATGAGCTCCCACAGGCGCCGTGCGTCACGCTCGCTGGTCGGCAAGAGCTCGTCTTCCACGCCGAGCACGGAACCCACCCGGCGCCAAAGATGCAGCAGGTCTTCGGCCTCGCCCGGTCGCAAAGGAAACCCCAGCTTCGCGAGCCCATCGATCACGATGAGCGAGAAGAGGAGGACGGTCCCCGCCATGTCCACCTGGTTGATCGGCGTGCCCCACGCGGCGCGGTCCCATTGGGGCGACGTCTCGCACATTCGTCGAACCTGAGCGTGCATCAGGCGCACGCGTGCGGCGATCGCAAAGCCATCACCAAACCGATCCATCCCGCCCGGCAGGGACACGGCCTGCACGAACCGACTCGTTTCGGCCAGGCGCCGCGGAGCGTTCTCGCGAAGGCGACCGGAGAGGGCAAGGGGCTTGTTGCCCGCGGGTGAGCAATAGCCCAAGACGAGCGATGCAAACGCTAGGACGAAGCCACCTACCAGGCCCGTCCCCAAGAACGCGCGGCCGCCCCGCGCCGCGCGCGGGGCTTCCAGCCAATACGGTACGTGATCGAGCGACGCGAACAGCGCTCGAATTGGCTCGGGGCTGTCTTTGGAGGCGCCGGCGTCTTTGCCGAGAGCCGAGGCAAGAAGCGCCTCGCGCGTGGCCCGCGGCAGTGGCGCGAGAGCTGCTGCGGCCTGGTCCGCGAGCGGATCACCGACCCAGAAAAAGGCGCCCAAGCGATCGACTTGATCGCCGAATCGCGATCGAGCCTGATCGAGACGAACGAAGCGCGTGGGCGGTGGAGCAGGCGCTGCGGGGATCGGGTGCACGGTGAGGGGGGAACTGCCTCGCGAGACTTCGACGAACATCGCGATCTTGCCCCGATCGGGGATATTACGGAAACTCGGTCGAGCCGCAACGCGGAGCCTACGGCCTCCCCGATCCTTTCCACGACGTCCCATGGGCGCCATCTGCGATGGTCCCGACATTGCAGACCCGTGCTACCGATCGGCTCGTGGTCACCGTTTCGTTCGTGTCCGGCACCCTCGAGCTTCATGCTTGGCCGGGGGGCGTGGCTCTGCCGGCTTGCTGCGCGTGGGACGAACGGACGGTATGTCACCGCGCTCCCGGGCTGGCATACGCCGAGGTGGTGCGCGCACTCGTGGCGTCGAAGACGCCTTACGAAGACATCGCGCGCGGATACACCGAGCTCGCTTGCGGTGCCCGAGTGCACCGCGATCCACGTCCTTACCAAAGTGAAGCGCTGTCGGCGTGGGTCGCCCACCGCGGACGTGGCGTCGTCGTCTTGCCCACAGGCGCCGGCAAGAGCCACGTGGCCCTTCTCGCCATCGAAGCAAAGAAGCGGAGCACGCTGGTGGTCGCCCCCACGCTCGATCTCGTGCGCCAGTGGTTCGACCTGCTCGCGGCCACATTCGGTACCCGGATCGGCCTGGTCGGCGGCGGCGAGCACGATGTGCAACCGCTCACCGTGACGACCTACGACTCGGCCTTCCTCCACATGGATCACCTCGGCGCTCGCTTCGGACTGATCGTCTTCGACGAGTGCCACCACCTTCCGAGCTCGGCATACGCACTCGCGGCCCGAGCAAGCATTGCCCCTTTTCGCCTCGGGCTCACGGCGACTCCGGAGCGGGTCGACGGTCGCGATGCAGAGCTCGGAAGTCTCATCGGGCCAATCGTCTATCGCAAGGACATAGTCGAGCTCTCGGGCGACTACCTCGCCGAGTACGACGTCGAGAGAGTATCCATCGAGCTCTCGCCCGAAGAGCGCACCGAGCACGACGCCGAGCGGGCAATCTATCGCGACTTTCTCCGCCGACGAGGTATCCGGATGAGTGATCCCTCGGGGTGGGGACAATTCATCATTCAGGCGTCCCAGAGCGAGGACGGCCGCCGCGCGATGACCGCATATCGACGCCAGCGCGAGCTCGCCTTCGCCCCGGTGGCCAAGCTCGATTACCTAGAACACCTCCTGCACGTACACCGCAAGGACCGGGCCATTCTCTTCACGCAAGACAACGCGACCGCCTATGCGATTTCGCGTCGCTTCTTGGTGCCCGTCATCACGCATCAGACCAAGGTGCGCGAGCGGAGTGCCATACTCGGGGGCCTTTCCGAAGGCACCTACCGCGCCGTCGCGACATCGAAGGTACTGAACGAGGGCGTCGACGTTCCCGACGCAAACGTGGCTGTCATCCTGTCGGGGAGCAGCTCTGTGCGCGAGCACGTACAGCGCCTGGGCCGCATCCTCCGCAAAAAGGCGGACAAGCGTGCCGTGCTCTACGAGCTTGTCACCGAATCGACGACGGAAACGTATACGAGCGACCGACGGCGAGAGCACAGTGCTTACCGCTGACCTCGTAAACGCGCGCCGCCGCGGCGGCGAGCTCCACCTCGTGCCGTTGGCCGCACCCGTCCGGCTGCGCGCGACCGTGCTCGCAGAAGCGCTCATCGCGACGACCGCGGCACACGTCGGACGAACACGCGACGAACTCGAAGGCGCCCTCTCGTCGATCGACGTGGGGACGCGCGAACATCGGTTGAGAGACGGGCTCGCGAAGCTCATCGAAGATCGATGTGAGTTCGACGCGGCGGACGACGCCGATCCCGAGGCCGTTCGCCGCGCTGTTTTCACGCGAGCGTGCGACGTGCGCGCGGGACTGGATGCTCGCGATCGCTTCGACCGGAATGCCGTCATCGCCGAGGTTGCCGCGATGCGCGGGACTTCGAGCGACGAGATCGAGCGCGCTCTCTTTGCGGACTTGCGTGGGGCGCATCTCCTCGTCCGGTTCGACCGGCCGTCGGCCGACGCCTTGGTGACCTTCTACGAGCGCGCGCAGGCCCAAGCCGTCCTTCTCCGCGCCGTGCGCGTCACAATCGACTTGAACTGCGCCTCGGTCGGAGCTCTCCGTGCGCTCTTTCGACGTCTGAAGTTCCTGCGACTCCTGCACACGATCACGAGAGCCGACGACGGGCACCGCGTCGTCGTGGACGGCCCGTTCAGCCTCTTCGAATCGGTGACGAAGTACGGCTTGCAGCTCGCCCTCATCGTACCGGCCCTCGAGGAGTGCGATTCATGGCGCCTCGTGGCAGACGTGCACTGGGGAAAGCAGCGCGAGCCGCTCGTCTTCCGAATGGCCGGCACGCGGTCCCGTGACGGGATCGCGCCGCAGCCTCTCCCCGCGGAGGTTGAGGCGTTGGTCCGAAGTTTCACCGCGCTCGGCACGCGATGGCGCGTCTCCGCGAACACCGCAATTCTCGAGCTTCCGGGGATCGGCCTTGCCGTGCCCGACCTCGTGTTCGAGCGGCGCACCGGTGTCGCACGCCAGCGCATCTACCTGGAAGTGATGGGGTACTGGAGCCGCGCAGCCGTGTGGAAGCGGGTCGAGCTCGTCCAGGCCGGGCTGGCCGAACGGATTCTCTTCGCGGTCAGCTCCCACCTGCGAGTGAGCGAAGAGGCTCTCGACGGGGAGCTTCCGGGTGCGCTCTATGTGTACAAGCACGCGATGAGTGCCCGAACGATCGCAGAACGACTCGAACGTCTTGCGACGAGAGAACCCCCAACGGACGGACTGGGTGCGGCATGCGACAAATCTGGATAACCCGAGCCGGACCCCCCGAGGTCCTTCAAGTGCGTCAAGCGCCGGATCCCCACGCGGCGAAGGGGCAAGTCCGGATCCGCGTGCGCGCGGCCGGGATCAATTTCGCCGACTTGATGGCGCGGGTCGGGCTCTACCCGGACGCGCCGAAAATCCCGTGTGTCGTCGGCTACGAAGTAGCCGGGAGCGTCGACGAGGTCGGGGAGGGAGTCACCGAATACAAACCGGGTGACCGGGTATTTGCGATGCCCCGGTTCGGAGGATACACGGACACGCTGGTCATACCCATTGAGCAAGTGTTCCCAATGCCCCGAGACATGAGCTTCGAAGAGGGCGCCGCGCTCCCGGTCGTCTACATCACGGCTCACCACATGATGCTTTTTACGGGCCAGCTGCGTCCCGGGTCGAGCGTTCTTATCCACTCTGCGGCTGGGGGCGTGGGCCTCGCCGCGATTCAGCTGGCGAAGACCAGAGGTTGCACGATATTTGGAACCGCGTCGGCAGAAAAGCACGAGTTTCTCCGGCGGCAAGGTGTCCACCACCCTATCGATTCGAAAGGGGACTACGCGACCGCAATACGGTCGATCGTGGGCAATCACGGAATCGATCTGATCCTCGATCCTGTCGGAGGGCGGTCGTGGTCGCAAGGTTACGATCTGCTCGGCCCGTGCGGGAGGCTCGTGGCATTCGGGTTCTCCGCCGCGGCGGCAGGCGAAAAGCGCAACCTCTTGCACGCCGGCATGCAGCTCTTGAAAGTGAGAAGAATCGACCCCATGAAGCTCATGGGGGACAACAAGACCGTATCCGGAACGAACATGGGCCACCTTTTCGAGCGCCCCGATCTGCTGAGGCCGCAGTTCACGACGCTCCTTGCGATGTACGCCGCCGGGCAAATCAAGCCGCACGTCGATCGCTCATTTCGCTTCGACCGAGCCGCGGCAGCCCATCAGTTCATTCACGAGCGCAAGGCGACGGGGAAAGTCCTCCTCGTCCCAGACTGACTACTGCAGCGCCGTCCACTGGATTAAGGCCATCTCGACGGCGCTGCACTACATCCCGTGGGCAGGCCGAAGCGGACTGCGTTCGCTGCTGTACTCGGCGAAGGCGTCGAAGTGAAGCACTCGACCGCATGGGCTCGACCCAACGGAACCCGCACAATCGTCCGTTCCTTGGAAACAAGTCTCCTGAGCGCGAAGCGCGCGCATCACGAGCATCGTGAGGTCGTGTTCGCCTTCGACGCACCTCGGATCCCCGCAGGGAACGAGAAAGAGTGCCGGCGCCCGATCGACGACGAACCGCCGTATGTGCTTGGGCTGCGTCCCGGCGATGCCCGAGCGCTCCTCGATCTCCAGCCGGAGGCTCCGCAGATTCGGCACTTCGTCACAAAGTCTGGGAGCGTCGTCTTCGCGCCGTCGTCGCTCCGCAAATCGGGCTGCCGCGGCGCCGTGCTTGCGATAGTTCATCACCTTCGTCAGGTTAAGGGTAGCACGCCCTTTCTCTCTCGCCGCACCAGGGGCCGCCCCTACCCGCCCCGAGCAGGCGCATACGTACCTCGAATGGTGTGTGCGCTTGCGCTCTCGTCGCCTCCACGAGCTGGCGTAGGCAGAGCTTTTCTTCGCGACCCGCGATGCGCTGTCCTATAGTGAGCGAGATCAATGGGGAAGCGATCATTCGGCGCGCGCGAGCCGGCGCGGTGGAATGGCTATGACTCCTGAGCAGAAGCGAGCCGCTCTCGGCGATGCGGCTTCCAAGCTGATAAGTGCGGCGTGGGCACAGGTGCGAAGGCGCGGCAAGACCCCCCGCGAGGCCGTTGTGCTCGTGTTGGATATGGCCGATGCCGAGGCACGCGAAATCGTGGCCGAGCGTCCGGACGACCAGCTCGAAGTACTCCATGTGGAGAGCGATTTGGGTGTTTGGGACATCGCGCTCGCCGTGGCCCCGAGAGAGCGGGCGGTAAAGAACCTGCCCGAGCTCGCGAACCGGCCCGAGGTGTCCGTCGTCATCATGAGCGGCGGCGGATGGCTGGGGAGTGCGCACAAGACCGACGCAAACTGAGCGCCTTGGCCCAACCAAGCGCCCGCGCTACACCTCATCCTTCGCGGCGAACCGACAAGAGCCGGCCGCCGACAGGCCGGCAGCCAAAACAAAAGTGGCCGTCCTCTGCCGCGAATGTACGAGACAAGGTGCCGTTCTTCAGATACCACTGTGGGGTTCACGTCGACGGCGCAGGAAAGAAGAGTAGAGAAAATGGCAACTGGCACCGTGAAATGGTTCAACGAGTCTAAGGGTTTCGGGTTTATCGCACCGGACGGCGGGGGCAAGGATGTCTTTTGCCACCAGTCAGCGATCCAGGCGACGGGCTTTCGCTCGCTCGCGGAGGGGCAGAAGGTCGAGTTCGACGTGAAGCAGGGACCGAAAGGCCCGCAGGCGGAGAACGTTCGGGTCATCGCCTGAGGCGCGGCCCCGTGAGGTCCTCGGTCGCCGGGGGCAGGATCCGATAGCCGGTGAGGCGCCGGGGGTTCGGAGTTTGTGGCTCCGTTCTCCCGAGCGTGACGCGGCGGCCGTCCATCTCTCACGACATCGCTCGCGATGTCTGGGATCAGAAAAGCGAGGATCGAATGGATGCATTCAAGTCGGGCGACAAAGTGAAGAAGTCCGGCATCTATTCGGTCCTGCATGATCGACAGCACGCAGAGGCGCATGACGTGACCTGCATAGCGGGCCGGACGTTCCCCCAGTGCGGCGAATGTGGAGGAGCCGTTCGGTTTCTGCTCGTTCGACACGCGACGCACATCGGCCGGAACGAACACTTCAAGTCGTAAATCACGGCTCGGCCTTGCTAGAGTGCTCGTCCCATGACGACTCCTCAGCTGCGCCATGCCATTTGTCTATGGATCGCTTTCGTCGCTGGGTGCGGATCGAGCAACCCGACCGCACCGGCTGCACCGACGACTCCCGCTGCATCGGCCGGGCCCGCGGGCCATACCGAAGCGGCTGCGGCGCCCGCGCCGAGTCAAGCGTCGCCGCCGTCGAATGCCGACGCGGAAGCAGCGGCCAAGGTCCCGCCCCGGGTCAAAGGCAAAAACCCGTTTGCCGGTCTTCGCTTCTACGTGAACGACTACAGTCCGGCAGCGATGGCCGCCCAGAACATAAAGGCGGCCCGGCCCGACGACGCCAAGCTGCTCGAGAGGATCGCTGCCCAGCCGGTCGCCCAGTGGGTCGGTGAATGGAGCGGCGACGTGGAAACGACGGTCCACAACCTGGGGAAAGCCACCAACGCGAACGGCACGGCTCCAGTCGTCGTCGCGTACAACCTGCCAAACCGTGATTGCGGTCAATACTCGAAAGGCGGGGTCACTTCTCCGGAAGCGTATCGCAAGTGGATCCACGAATTCGCGAAGGCGGCCGGGCCGTTTCGCATGATCGTCGTGCTGGAACCAGACGCGCTAGGCCAGTTGACCACGTGCCTATCGCCCGCAGATCAACAGGTGCGACTGAGTCTGCTCAAAGAGGCGGTCGATACGCTCGAGGCGACGGCCGGAGTCTCCGTGTACCTTGACGCTGGGCACGCGAAGTGGATCCCCGCTCCGGAAATGGCCAAGCGCTTGCTCGCGGCTGGAATCGCGAATGCGGACGGCTTCTCGCTCAACGTTTCGAACTACGTCAGCACCGAGGACAACGTCGCCTATGGACACGTGCTGTCCGCGGCAACGGGGGGAAAGCACTTTATTATCGACACGGGGCGCAACGGCAATGGCCCAACGCCGGATGCCCAATGGTGCAACCCGGACGGGCGAGCGATCGGCGTCGGTCCGACGACCAATACGGGCGATCCCCTGGTGGACGCCTTCTTTTGGGTGAAGCCGCCTGGAGAGTCCGACGGGACCTGCAACGGCGGTCCAAAAGCGGGTGAGTTTTGGTTGGATGCCGCGGTGGGGATGGCGAAGAGGGCCAAGCGGTAGTCTGAAGTTCCCGCGTCCGGCAAGGTGGGCTTCGACCCGGTGGCGGGACGGCTGCTCCGTGCCCCCGCTACGCCAAGATGTCCGAGATCGGTGCGCTGACGAAGTTTTCGAACGCCGTCCAGTTGTTGCTGCCATACGCCGTTTGCAGCTGAGACGTGCTGACCCCCATGATTTGGGCCAACGTGATTAGAAGATCGTTGTGGAAACGGACTCCGCACTGATTGTCCGTCCCGCCATACATCGGCAGGTTCAGCGGGAACCTCACGAGCTGCCCGTTGTTCTGCACGCACTTCAGCTTGCCACCGGCCCCTCCAACGAGGACGAACGGCGTGTCGTCATGATTGTGCGCCAAACCCATGTCGATCTCGCTGCCCCAGCAAATCACCGACTGATCGAGTAGAGTTCCTGATCCACTCTGAATCGTGCTGAATGTGTACGCGAGATTGGCGACTTGCTGTGCGTACCACGTCTCGATGTCGATCAGCTGCTGCGGATACTGGGAAGTGGTCGACGCCGGCTCGTTGTAGAGATCCGTTCCCAGAGCCCCGATGTACGAGGGACCGATGTGCGAATAGTTGTGATGTGTATCGTTCTGCGTCGAGCCCAACCAGCAGTGCGTGACGGGGCTCAGTGCGTGCGAGTACTGGATGCTGGCCACTTGCGTCAGGTTGCAGGCGAGCGCCATCGCCAGAATATTGGGCATGATCTGGGCATTGACCGGAAACGGGTCTGCCCCGCAGGAGCCGGTCGCGACGGGCACGCCGGCGTCCGCCGAGGGGGTCGTACACGAGGCCGCCTGCGTCGCCGCGGCCTGAATCTGCATCAGGACTTGATTCCACATTCCCTGCAAATTCTGCAGCTGAATCTTGTCTTCGTTGCACAGCCGCTTCTGCAGGCTGGTGAGGTCCGCGTTGATATGGTTCCAGACCTGCTGACGGATGAACGTTTTCTTGTCGGGTCCCACCGCAGCCATCTGCATGGGAAAGAGGGTCGAGATGGCTTGCGTGGGCGAGGTAATGGGGTCCACCCAATTGCCCGATAGATCGTAGAGCATCCGCTCGTCCACGCCGCGCTGCGGGTAGTCTGCCTTGCTCTGAACATTCAATGCGATATTCGAGTACGGCGAGCTCGAGCCCAACTGGTTGGCGATCGCTTGGTCGATGCTCGGCCCTTTGGCCGCATCACCGTTGTTGGCGATCGGGAGCCCGGTCCATAGCGATGCCATCCCCGACTCGTGCGTTCCCGACCCCGCCGCCTTGTTCTGGAGCCCATCGAGAACCGTGACGTATTTCGTCAAGTCCGCCTGCTGGCTGGGGCCGGCCTTGGTGAACGCCGAGAGCGTTTGCCGAAAAACGAGCGGCCCATTGGTCACTGCGGTAGCCGTCGGGGCCAGGCTCGTGGGCGCGGGTCCCTGAGCGCCCCAGCGGTAGCGAATGCACCCGTTCGCCGTAAAGAGAAGGACGAGTTTCACCGTAGAGGCACCGTCGGCGTAGCTCGGAACGCCGCGGAGAAACGGATAGGTGAACGCGCTGGCGCCCACGAGCTTCAGAAAGCGGCGGCGATTCAACTCTGCGCGGTTCATTGGCAAGCGCTCCCTGCGCTCTCGACCGACCGATACCGGAAGGCGTCGCTCTGCGTGATCGCGAGGAGCACCTGCTGAATGTTGAAGTTCGTCGAGGAGAACGCCGCGTAGATCTGCTGCGCCGAGCAGGCGTCGTTCAACGTTTCGATTCGTCCGAGAGCGTAACGCAGCTCGTTGAGCGCGAAGCACTGCCGAACCTGGGGAGCCTGCGAAAGCTGCGTCGTGAGATCCGCGACGTTCATGTACGTCGTCGCGGAGCTGTCCAGCGGAACTCCCATTTCGCCCGGGGCTGCCTGGTAGATCGTTCCGCTCGAATCGATTGGCGTCTGCGCTCCTGGCCCGTTCGCGAACCCGTTGAGATCGTCCGCTTGATATTGACCGACGGCGTCGAAGTTGCCGAATCCGACTCCGATGGGGTCCATGAGTTTGTGGCACGCGGGACAGTTCGAGCCCTTCTGCATATGACTGAGCAGCAAGTCGCGCGTCGTTCCGCCGTCAGGGGGCGACGTCGGGGCGCTCGGAACGTTCGGAGGCGGCGGCGGAATCGGATCGCAAAGTACGTTTTCCCGAACGAGCTTTCCGCGGAGCACGAGGGACGGGAGTGTCGAATGGGCTTCCGTGGCGAGCACGCCGCCCGTCGTGAGTAGGCCGGGCCGATTCGCCACGGGGGTCTTGACGAACATCGTGTTGCTCAGCAGCGGGTCGGTGACGGAAACGCTCGTGCCGCCGCCCAAGCTGCCGAGGCCGTAGAAAGTGGCAAGGTCCGAGTTCACGTAAGACGACGTGGACGTCAAGAGGCTGGTCAGCGTTCCGTTGTCCGCCAAGACGAGCTGCGACATGTCGAGACGCGTTTCCTCGTACATCGCCTCGGCCAGGGTGCCCGCGTTCTGGTTGAACGCCATGTACTGGGCATCCTTCGCTTGAACACCGGTCAGCTGCATCCACTGGTTGGCAAAATCGACGATCGCGTCCTCTGCCATGAGCGCATTGGTCACCGAGCTCTTGACGGTGAGCATTCGCTGGGCTTCTGCGAGAACTCCGGCGGCGGTGCCGAGCTTGCCTTGCGCGGCGTCCGCCATCAGTGTGGCGTCGGGGACGGATCGCCACAAGAAAAAGGCGAGCCGTGCGGCGACCTCGGTTTGCGACAGCGGGACGACGTTGCCCGATGGGTTTCCGTTGCCGAACTCGAGCACGTAAAGAAACCGCGGTGACTCGAGCACCGTCGTGATGACGGCCTGAATGCCGGTCGTCCAATCGAACTGGGCCTCGACAGCCGAGAAAATCTGGTTGAGGCCCATCGCCTCGGTCGCGTCGAGCTGACCGCGATAGGCGCGGTTCACCCACGTGTTCACGAAGTCGCTCGCGCACGTAGCGTCGTGCGCTTGCCCGCACGACGGGATCCCCGCAAGGACGTAGTTGCTCATTCGATTCGTGTCGGCCACCACGTTCTCTGCAACGGTCTCAGCCGCCTGCAGGTAGTCCTGCACGATCGTCGCGCTCACGCCGTTGTAGGTATTGACCTGAAAATTGATCTCCCCCTGCTTCATCGGGCTCTCGGGGGGGAACGAGTTGGCTGGCTGGGTGGTGTCCCCCAAGAGGTCTCGCACCATGTTGTTGTATTCGACGCGCGAGATGCGTCGCATAGGCGCCCAGTCCACCGTGGTCTTTCCAGCGGTGCAGGTGGCGGCGAAGAGCTCCGTTCCGACACCGGCCGGGGACGAGGTCGCTGTCGATGCGGAGCCGGCGGACGTCGGCGCGGCCCCTCCGCCAGTGCTCGTGCCGACGCTGCTTCCGGGCGTGGGGCTCGCTCCGTCGCCACCCGGGGCGTCGCCAACATGGCCGGTCCCCGCGCATCCAACGCCGGATCCGCTTGCCAAGCCGGCTAGCACGAGGCCGCCCAGCAGCGACAACACCGCCACAGCACGTCGGCGAGCGCGGCTACCGGGCATGGTGACCCACGAACAACCCCCGGACAAACCCGATCGGACAGCCGAATGTCGCCACGTTGAAGTCCCTTCTTGAGTGAAGTCAGTATAGTCGAGCCACGCGGCGAACGCCCGCCCGGGCCATCACGACAAGACGACCGCGCTTGTTGGTTTGTAGCGACCGCACCCGCGCGGAACGGCTCATCGAACCGCGTCGTAGTGCCTCGCGTGACGCAACCGAGACGCGCCGCGGGGCGCGGAGGAAGGTGCGCAAGAGCGCGTCGAGGTCACTTGAGGCGACCGTTCAGAGCGATCGCCGCGTTGGCCATCATCGCGGCTTCTCGCAGCAAAAGCAGCGCAGAGGTCTGATCGCGCGAAGGCGGCGTGTGCGCGAGAATGATGTCCGCAAATCGCTTTGCCCCGGCATGGATTGCGTCGTGATTGGCGAGCGCCTCGGGCGTCGGCGTATGGTGGCTGAAGACGTACTCCGGGTCGAACTCTGGATGTCTCATCGCGTTTGCCACGCTCCATTCATGCTGTTCGTGCGCTTTTCTATCGCTTGCGCGGCCCCGGCGCCATCCACATCGCTCGCGCGAAAATTGCGCGAAACTGGCTTGTTCGGCCGGGCAGTGACAGGATCGCCCTCGTGCGCCTGGGCATCGATTTCGGAACGACCCGAACGGTCGTGGCATGCGCCGACCGCGGCAACCATCCGGTCGTCGGTTTCGCCGACGCGGCGGGCGACGCGGCGGAGTGGATTCCGTCCATGGTCGCCGAGCGAGACGGCGAGCTTCGCTTCGGGTTCGAAGCGTCGGCGGTCGCCGAAGACCCATCGTTCACCGTCGTACGATCGTTCAAGCGCCTGCTCTCCCGCCCGGACGCGGGACCTTCACAGACCGTCGCGATCGGCGGAACGGTTCTCGCGATCGGCGAACTTATCACTGGGTTTCTGTCGTACGTGAGAGAGGCGCTGATCAAATGCTCCGACGTGCGTCGGTCCCTCGCACGCGGCGATCCGCTGCAAGCAGCCATCGCAGTGCCGGCGAACGCTTTCGGCGCGCAGCGGTTCGTGACGCTCGATGCATTTCGCCGCGCCGGCTTCGACGTGCTCGCGATGCTGAACGAACCGTCGGCCGCCGGGTTCGAGTACACACACCGTCACCGCGACACGATCTCGTCGCGCCGGGATCTGGTCGTCGTCTACGATCTCGGCGGCGGTACGTTCGACGCGTCCGTCGTGCGCATGAGCGGCCTTCGTCACGACGTCCTGGCGACCGCGGGGGTTGCGCAGCTCGGCGGCGACGACTTCGACACGGCGCTCGCATCGCTGGTGCTAAAGCGCGCAGGCCTCGAACTCGGCGCGCTCCCGGCGCGAGCGGCCGAGCACCTGCTCGACCAGTGCCGGTCCGCCAAAGAGGGCCTGCGCCCGACTACCCGCAAGATCACGCTCGATCTCGAGGCGGCCCTCGGCAAGGCGGCGCCGCAGTCGGAGATTACGCTACCCGTGAGCGAGTTCTACGACGCATGCACGCCGCTCGTCGAGCGCTCGATCGAAGCCATGGCTCCCTTGATGTCGCGCGCCGACGACGACTCCCACGGTCTCGCGGAGATCGCCGGGCTCTATGTCGTTGGCGGGGCGAGCGAGCTGCCGATCATCGGGCGGGCTCTGCGCCAGCGGTTCGGACGGCGTGTTCACCGTTCGCCCTACCCCTCGGCCGCGGTCGCCATCGGACTTTCGATCGCAGCCGACGGCGCCGCGGGTCTGGTCCTTGTCGATCGCTACGCGCGCACGTTCGGTGTTTTTCGCGAAGGGGCAGCTGGGCGCGAGATCACGTTCGACCCCATCTTCGCACCGGGCACCGAGCTGCCAACCACCGCGGCCCAGCCGTTCATGTCGACGCGGCTGTACCGCGCGGCGCACAACGTCGGCCACTTCCGGTTCTTCGAATGCAGCGCGGTCGACGAAGGCGGCCGACCGCGCGGGGACATGGCACTTTTCGGCGACGTATACTTCCCGTTCGATGCGACGTTGAGCCGAGCGGACGACCTCGCGTCAGTCCCGATCGAGCGGCGCTTCGACGAGGGGCCGCGCATTTTCGAACAATACTCGCTCGACGAGAATGGAATCGTCGACGTGCTGATCCGCAACGTCGACTCCGGCTACGAGCGCTCGTACCGCCTCGGGCGCGCGTAGTTGCTGCCCATGAACGGCCGCACGGCGACCGCGCGCGCGCTCAGCGGCTCACGTTCTTCCCGGACTCCGCGGCGAGCTTCGAGTGCTTGCGCCCGTAGGCGAAGTAAATGACAAGGCCGATCGCCATCCACACGAAGAGCCGGACGATTGTCGCCGTCGTCGCCGTGTACATCAGAAGGCCCGAGGTCAGGGCCCCCAAGGTCGGAACGACGTACGGGCCGCCCGGGACTTTGAACGCCCGTGGGAGATCGGGGCGCTTGATGCGAAGGATCATGACCCCGATGCTCACGAGGAGGAACGCGAAGAGCGTCCCGATGCTCGTCAGCTCGGCCAGGATGTCGATCGGGAGCACGGCGCCGGCGATGGCGCACACGACGCCGGTCACGATCGTCGTCACGTAGGGCGTCCCGAACCTCGGGTGAATTTTCGCCGCGGCCGGCGGAAGAAGCCCATCGTGAGCCATCGCGAAGAAGATGCGCGGCTGACCGAGGAGCATGACGAGCATGACCGACGAGAGCCCGGCGATGGCTCCAATCTCGACCGCGGTCGCCAGCCAGAGTTGGCCGGTGGCCTCGACTCCGAGCGCGATGGGATGCGGCACGCTGAGTCTTTGGTACGGCACCACCCCGGTAAGGATCAGCGATACGACGATGTAAAGCACGGTGCAGATCGCGAGCGATCCGAGGATTCCGATGGGCAAATCCTTTTGCGGATTTCGCGTCTCCTGGGCGGCAGTAGAAACGGCGTCGAATCCGATGTAAGCGAAAAAGACCATCGTGGCTCCCTGAAGCACTCCGGAGACCCCGTAGCGACCGAACGTGCCGTCGTTCGGGGGCACGAACGGGTGCCAGTTCGCGGGGTTCACGAAGCGGGCTGCAAACGCGATGAACAAGAGCACGACCAGGACTTTGACGAATACGATCACCGTATTGATGCGGGCGGATTCCTTGATGCCGCGCACGAGAACCGCGGTGACCGCGAGGATGATGAACATCGCGGGAAGGTTCAAGTGCGCCCCCGTCCATGCGAGGCGCTGTCTCTCTTCGTTCCACACGACCGGCGCGGTGGTCCACACTCGCGGTAGATCCAGCGAGAACGTGTCGTGCAAGAACGCGACGACATAGCCCGACCAGCCGACGCTCACGGCGGCCGAGGCGACCAAATACTCGAGAATGAGATCCCAGCCGATGATCCAGGCCACGAGCTCGCCCATCGTCGCATAGGAGTATGTGTACGCGCTTCCCGCGATGGGGATCATCGACGCCATTTCCGAATAACAGAGCCCGGCGAACGTCGAGGCCACACCTGCCACCGTAAAGGACAAAGCTACCGCGGGCCCCGCGTTGGCAGCAGCCGCTCGCCCGGTGAGAACGAAGATGCCCGTGCCGATGATGGCGCCGATACCGAGCATCACGAGGTCGAGCGCACTCAGCGACCGCTTCAACCCATGGTCTTTTTCGGCGTGAGCGCGCAGTTCGTCCACCGATTTGGTGGCGAGCAGGCGCTGAAACGCGTCACCCATTCGCAGTCTTATCGCACGAAATTGCGGGCGAACACCCGGACGAACGCCCTGGGCGCGCGCTTTCGGCGCAAACACCGCGTCGAGGCAGGCATGTACGCGACCGTGAAAGCGCGGCGCGGGCGCCCGGTCGAGTTGGCGCCGGAGCGGTGCCACAGATAGTTGTGAATGAGCAGCACCTCGCCGGCGACCGCTGGAAGCGCCAGCTTTCTCTCGTCGGCGCGCGCCCGCTCGACGATTTCCCGCGGAATGTTTCCGCCGAGCGGCGTCGCCAGCCCGGCCGCGTGGCTCGCGTCGAGCACTTCGACGCACCCTGATTCCACAGGAACGTCGTCGAGCGCCGTCCAGATCTGTAGCTCCGGGTCCTTGTCGAGCCCCCAAAAGCTCCCGCCGTCCTGATGCCAGGGCAGATCCATGCCTCCCTCGGCGCTCTTCGTGAACAGCGCCGCGCGATAGAGCGCCGCCTCCTCGCCGACGACGGCTCGGACGATCCTTTCGAAGAGCGGGTTCTCGAGCCAGGCGCGAAACAGTGGATCGCGCTCGAGCTTCTCGATTTTTCGATAGTTCGGGCTCGGCCCCTCAAAGCCGCGCCCGAACGCGAGTTGGCCATACGCGCGCCCCGGGGCGTCGTGTTGGAAGAACAATCCCTCGTGCACGATCCGGCCGAACATCAGGTCGTCGGCGCGCGCGCGCAGCCCCGAGAGACACTCGTTGTCGGCCACCTTTCCGAGCCGTGCCCAGCCTCGCGACCGAAAGTGGGCGATCGCTCCCTGAATGTCGACGGCTCCCGCTCGAACGTCGAGAATCATCGCGCGTACGAGGTGTCCGTTCCGCTCCACTCGCGCGCGAGCTCGTCGATGCGCGCGAGCGCCTCTGCCGAGATCGGGCGGCCGACCGCTTCGATGGCTTGATCGAGCTGCTCGATCGTCGTAGGCCCAACGAGGATCGAGTCGACCTCCGGGCGGGAGGCGACCCATGCGTACGAGAAGTCCGCGAGCGAACGGCCCTCGTGCTCGGCGACGGCGCGCACCTGAGCGACACGGTCGAACATGACGCGGGTCCAATACCGGCGCCGATACATTGCGCTTTCGTCGAATCGCGAGCCTTTCCCGGGCGCGCTCTCAAATTTGTGCTTGCCCGTGAGCAATCCGCCAGCGAGAGGGTTGTAGATGGTGGTGTGAATGGGGTGGCGACGGGTGAACGCGAAGTACTCGACGTCGAGCTGCCGGTGCAGCGCGTTGTAGAGAACTTGCGAAACGACGGGGCGCTGCATGCCGCGCGCGTCCGCCAGGGCAAACATGTCGAGGACCTCCCAAGACGCGTAGTTGGAAACGCCCCATGCCTTGACGCGCCCCGATTCCAAAAGAGCCCGCATGCCGTCGAGGGTCCGCTCGATCGGCGTCGCGTGATCGGGCACGTGCAAGTAGTAGATATCCACGCACGTCGTCCCCAGGCGCTCGAGCGACCCGAAAAGGGCCCTCTCCATCGCCTCGGGCGATAGCCCCTCGACCGCTCCCCCGACGCGATCCATCCCGACTTTCGTGGCCAAAATCGCGGTATCGCGTTCGCTGCCGAGCGCGCGGCCGAGGATGCGCTCGGACTCACCGGCGTTATACACGTTCGCCGTGTCGAAGACGCGGATGCCCCGCTCGAGCGCGCGCCGCACGATGCGCTCGCCCTCCGCGGCCGGGGTACGCTTGCCGAAGTTCATCGTGCCGAGCGCGAGCGCCGGTGGCTCTCCCGGAGCTCTCCTTGGCATCGGTTTGTCGATCATCCTGCCTCTCCTTTTGGCACGTTCCGCGCGCGGGCACACGCCGGGACTCAGCGTCGCCGATTTCGACGTACACGACGACGGCCAGATCGAAGCGCGACTGACGTTCTCGAGCGGCGATCAGCTCGGCGGTCTGTCGCTCGACCGCAATGGCGACGGAGCCGTAACGCCCGAGGACGTGACTGCGGCGCGCGAGGATCTTCGCGCCTTTCTCCTGGAAGCCGTCGCGGTCGATGCGGACGGAACACCCTGTGCGCCGACCTTTCTCGATGCGACCCTCACCGAAGTCGACGGCCTGCTCGTTCGGGGAAGTTACGCCTGTGCGAGCGACGCGACCGAAATCGAGGTTACGCTCTATTACCTGAACGCCCCGTCGCGCGGTTCGGCGAGCGATCTCTCTTATGGCCCCGCTCGCGACCGCGCCCGGCGAGGCATCGCCCGCATCACCGCTGGGCAGGCCACGAGCGAGGCCGTGCTAACGGGAGATCATCGGGCGATCGGCTTGCACTTGCCGCGCAAGGCGCAAACGGCAATGCCCCATCGCGCACGCACCGTCGCTCTGGCGACCGCGGTGTTCTTGGTCGGTGTTCTCGCGTACGGCTCATGGAGATGGCGAACGACGCGCAGCGCGTGGCACGGGTAATGTCGTAGACGAGCAACCAATCCGAAGGGAAAGACACGCCGGAAGGGGCTCGAGTATCTGGCTCCGTGGTCCGAAGGACCCGCGGTGCCAGGGTGAGCCAGCGCGACATGGATGTCGCGGATTTCTGCGAACGAATCACGGTTTTTCGCGCTACTGTCGTATGGCCGCGCGCTTGCGTAGGCGGGGAGAGCGATGACAGTCTGGAAGCTGGTGGGGGTGCTGGCCGTACTGGCCGCGTGGGCGACGGTCGGGTGCAGCGGGTCTAGTTCCAATTCTGCTGCTTCAGGGGACTTCGCCGGGCCGTCCGAATCCCCCGGAAACGGGGGGGGCGTGCCCGCTGGCGGCGGCGGCGGCGGGGTACAGGGCGGAAATTCGGGCACCGGAAGCGGCATGGGGGCGGGCCCCGCGGCTTTGCCGCCGGAAACGAAGACGGAAGCGGACTATCAATCGCCGGTCGCCACCGGAAAGATCGTCTGGACCGCGAATCCGACGAGCGGGCGAGTCGCGTACGTGGATGCGACTTCGTTCGTCGTGCAAACCGTGCAAGCGGGCGACGGTCCCACGTATCTCGCCGCCGTTCCAAACCCGGATCCGACTTCCACGAGCGAAGCGGCAATCGTCATCAACGTCCTCTCGCAGGATGCCACGCTTCTGCGGACGGACGGAACGGGAAACCCGCCTGTGACCACGACGTTCCCGTCGACCGCCGACGCGAACACCTGGGCAATCTCCGCGACCGGGCGCTGGGCCATCGCCTGGACGGACGCGACCCGCATCGCCAACCCCGATCCGACGCAGGGCTTCCAGGATTTGGCCGTGATTGACTTGTCGTCCAGCAATCCGCGAACGCCGGCGGTGTTGGGCGACATCGGATATCGACCGTCTCAGGTGGTATTTTCGGAGAACGAGACCGAGGCGTTCGTCGTCACCGAGGATGGGATCTCCGTCATCGATTTGCTCGGGGGAGCGCAGCCCTCCGTGACTCAGAATTTTCCGCTGTCGGCGCCATCTGTCGACGCATCGGCGCCGGACGCCTCGACAATCGACGCCCAGCCGGAAGCGTCGGATGACGAAGCATCCGCGCCAGAGGCGGCTGCGGGGGAGGCCTCCGCGCCGGAGACCTCGGACATGGACGCCTCGAGCCCCGCCAACCCTCCGCAGACGAGCGCGCCGAGCGGTACGCCGGACGTATCGTTCACCCCGGACGGAGCCTACGCCCTCGTACGCCAAGACGGAGTGGCGGCGATCACCGTCATCGCGCTTCAGAACGGAGCAGCGACAACCGTCGCCCTCCCCGAGCCGCCTTCGGACCTGACCGTGTCGCCCGACGGAACATTCGCGGTCGCCGTGCTGCGCGATCTCGCCACCGTCGCTCTCCTGCCGCTCCCGCAGATCGTGAGCGACCCGACCTCGCTGACGATGACGGCGATACCGGGGGAAATCGTGGGACGCGCCATCGTGGCCCAGAACGCGACCACCAATCAGACCAGTGTCCTTCTCTTTACCACCGCCGCGCCGGTCGAGCGGCTCACGGTGCTCACGCTGACCCCGCAGGAGAGCGTGCGAACGATTGTGCTGCATGCTCCAGTGCTCGCCGTATTTCCCACCGCCGACGCCCAGAACGCGATCGTTTTGCACAACGTCACCCCGACGCCCGGGTCCAGCGTGAAGGGGGCGTTCAGCATCGTCCCGATCGCGCAGGACCTTCCGGCGAAAATCGTTTCGCTCACCGCACCGCCGATCGCGGTCGCCCTGGCCCCCCCCTCGCCGACGATCGACAGCGCGCTCGTCATGGTGAGCGACCAGACGTCGATCTTCGCGGTCGAGCTCGTGGCGATGCCGTCGCTCGATGTGCACGAATACACCCTTCCGAGCCCGCCGACGGCGGTGGGTATCGCCAGCGCCGCGGGCGATGCGGGCGCCGGCTTCGTGGCGCAAGACTACGTCGACGGCCGGATCACCTTCATCGACTTGGCCGCGGGAACCGTGAACACGATCACCGGGTTCGAGCTGAGCGCACGCGTCGTGCAAGGGGGCGACCAGTGACCGCGCTGCGAAGCTTCATCGCTGGGTCTGCTCTCGCGCTCGTCATCGGTGGATGCGGGAGCCGTTCGCCCTACTGGGACACTCCTGTCGGCCCGGCGGCTTCATACGGACTGGCAAACGGCGTAGCGCTCGTCGACGACTCGGCACACCGCGTCGTGCTTCTCACCGCACTCGGCGGTCAGCAGCTCGCGAAGCAAACCTTTCCGATCGGGCACAACGTGTTGGCCCAGGCGACGGTGACATCGCCCGACGGGTCACGCTTGTTCGTGCTTTCGGCAGGCGATTCGCCACGGCGAACCGAGACGGACCAGTACCCGGAGCTCTCCGTCATTTCGATCGACCCGACTACGTTCGCGACGACGCTCTCGAAATACACCATGTCGGTTCCACTCCCGAACCTGGCGATCGATCCACTCGGCCACTGGGCGGTCGCCTACTCGGGTCCGGGCGCACCCGCGACGTTCGTCGAGAACGCGAACGAGGTCGTCATCTTCGATCTGACGAACCCGGGGTCGACCCCGACAACGCACACGATCCGAAGCCAAGGCGGCACACCGCAACAACTGACGTTCACGCCCAAGATGAATCTCTCCAAAGTTCCGGGCGACGGGCGACTCCTGGTCGTCGAGACGAACATCGACGTGACGCTGGTGGAGCTCGCCAACCCGGCGTCGGACGTCACCATTTCGCTGACGAGCGGGACGAGCGCCCAGCAGGTGACGCCCGCCGGGGTGGTCGTCGACAGCGGCTTCGACACGACCAACGCGACAGCGGCGCCGACCTCCCCGCGGATCGCCCTGCGTGCTCAGGGCAACACGAACGTGTTCACGTTCACGCTCGGACCGTCCGACACGGACGATTACACGCCTATCATCAACGTCATCGACGTTGGGGGCGTGCCGAGCGACATCGCTTTCGTACGCGTCGACCAGGACCTGCTGCGCGTCGCCGCCCTCGTCCCTTCCACCACGAGCGCGGTACTCGCGGACTCGGACGACGGCAACACGACGCAAGTGGCGCTTCCAGCGGCGTACTCGAACCTCTCTCTCGTGACCAGCGCAGTCGGCAGCGCGGGCACCGACGTGGCGATGTTGTGGAGCCCGACGGCGCCGGGCGTCGCGCTCTGGACGCTGGGAAACACCGTGGGTCAGCCCTACCACAGCATCGAAGTGCTCCCGATCACGCAGCAGGTCCAGCAGGTCGATGAAGTCGCGCAACAGACGCAGTTGAAGGTGCTCGAGACAACGGGCGCCGGCAGCGCGAACGGTGGCTTCCTGGTGCTCGATCTGGTCAAAGAAACCGCGTCTCCACTGCAGACGACGAGCCAGGCGACACTGTCGATCGCGCCCGACGGAAAGCGCTTGTGGGCGTTCGCCCAGGGCGGCACCGATCTGGCGCAGATCGATTTCGATACGTTGAATCCGGTGCCGCTGACCACCGAGGAGCCAATCGACGCGGTCTACGACGTCCAGCGACCCGCAGCACCGAGCGGCGATGGAGGTCGGTCGCTCATCGCAATACACAACCAAGGAACCATCGGGGCGACGGTCTTCGACGCCCTAAACCCGGACACGGCGACCGCCCGGATCGTTCCGGCGTTGCTCCTGGAGGGGCCGTGAAGCTTCTACGAGCGCTCTTGATCGCGTCATCGATCGCACTCTCCACCGAGGCGAGCGCGCAGCAGCAGGCGGCCGCCGAAGGGAGTGCACCCGAGCGGCGCGTCGACCGGCTCAGGGAAATGTGGCGCTTCGAAGCTGGTTATCGCGGCAACTTCGTCACCGACGCCGGTTACAACCCGTTTTCGACGAAGGATTATTTCGAGCAAGTGTCCTTCGTTGCTTCGCGGACGGTCTTTGCGCGCGGACGGTTCTCGTTCGCACCCGGAATCGAATGGGATTACGGGAAAGCCAGCGCAACGGCGCGCGGTGACGCAACTTCGCTCGAAGTGCAGAAAATCGCTCTCCCTCTCGAAGGGCGCATTCATTTCGGGGAATGGGGTTACGTTTTCCTCCGCGCGTCTCCGGCCGTGGCCGTGGAGAACGCCGAAGTGGACGACCCCACTGCTATCTGCCAGAGCGCGGGCTCTGGAGAGCCTTGCGCCTCGCCGCTGACCAAGAGCCGGTGGCTCTTCGCCACCGACCTGAGCGCGGGATACGCCTATCCCGTTTTGTCGCGCAAGGAGGTCTCCGGGCTCGTAGCGCGGATCTGGCTGCAGGCCGACGGGGGATACGGCTGGATAGTGGGTGAGCGGCTCAATCTCGCGGCCAACCTCGCGTCGGGTGACCCGAGGCTCGCGAGCGGAGTCGACCTCGGCACGCTCACAATGCGAGGGGCGTTCTTTCGCGCTTCCGGGGCAGTTAGCTTCTAGCGTTTCGCTCGATCACGCGCACAAGGAAGGCTGCTGGATCGCGCCCGAGGGGAGCGCCTTGGCTCCCCTCGTCTCTTCCCGTGTTGCGCGACGCGCATTCTACTAACGGGTGCTCAAGCCGCCTTCCCAGGCGGCGGCTCGGACCTGCGCGTGCATTTCCGGCGCGGTGGTCTTCGAACCCGAGTTCGCGACACCGCCGTCGTAGGCCCGCTCTGTAGCGGCAAGGCCGCCGTCGTAGGCCTTCGCGACGCTCGCGACGCCGCCGTCGTAAGCCTTCGCGACGCTCGCGACGCCGCCGTCGTAAGCCTTCGCGACGCTCGCGACGCCGCCGTCGTAAGCCTTCGCGACGCTCGCGACGCCGCCGTCGTAAGCCTTCGCAGCGCTCGCGATGCCGCCGTCGTAAGCCTTCGCAGCGCTCGCGACGCCGCCATCGTAAGCCTTCGCAGCGCTCGCGATGCCGCCATCGTAGCCGTTCGCGGTGCTCGCGATGCCGCCGTCGTAAGCCTTCGCAGCGCTCGCGACGCCGCCGTCGTAAGCCCTCGCGGTGCTCGCGATGCCGCCGTCGTAGCCGTTCGCGGTGCTTCGGTCGTTGCAGCCGAGAAGCGCGAGCGACGCGATAGACACTGCACCCATTGCCGTCAGGATGATGCGTTTCATTCGAAATCCTCCCTTCACGCGCGGTTCATCCGCGCGTCTCGAACGGCCAGATAGGCAGCGCCCGTGCCCGCGCCGAGCGCGAGCGTCAGTCGTGGTCGAGCCGCTCCGCCGCCACCGTGACGTGCGCGCCCCGGGGCGTCGACTTCGATGCCTGCGCAAGTGCATGGCCGGCCAGCGCTCCGAAGAGCGCCGCAACCCACGTCGCGACAACCAGCTTGAATGAATGCGGTACGCTCATGACGGCTGATCCTCGCAACGGCTGGACCAAAGGGGCTCAGCCCAGGTATGTCTCGTTCGACACGGATAGGGCCATCACGCTACGCGGTCTCGCGTCGAACGAAGGGAGCGAGCCCAGCGGCAAAACCCACGCGGGGCGCGTTTGCCCCACGCGCCTCCCGGGCCAGTCCGCTCGTGATCATGGTACCCTGGCCACCATTCCTCCCTCGTACGCTTCAGTCGCGCGGCGTCTCGCGCTCTTCGCTGCGGGCGTCTGCACAGCAGGATGCGGTGGGGGGTCGCGCTCGAGAGACGCGGCGGAATCGCTCGCGATGCGCGTCGCCTCCACCGTCGTGCGCAGCAACGTCACGAGGGACGATTACGCAGGCTCCACGGCTTGCGCGCGCTGCCACGCCGATGTGGCTGCAGCCTGGGAGAGTTCCCCGATGCATCGAATGACTCGCGATGCCCGCGCGGCCGAGGTGCGGGCGCCGTTCGATGGCACGGTGTGGCGCTTTCACGACGACGCGGTCGTGCTCGAAAAGCGAGGCAATGACCGCTTCATGCGGATCGTGCAGAGCGGAGGTGCGGCGCGGACCTATCGCATCACCCGCGTCATTGGCGGCCGCACGCGTGAAGATTTCGCGGGTGTCGATGTGGACGACGCAAGTCGCGGCTCGCCTTTGGACGAAGTCGTGCTCCCGGTGTCATTCGTCTTTTCGACCGGTGCGCTCCGCTACAAGGGCTACTCGGTGATGGTGCACGAACGCGCCACGCTCAGCGTCGGGCCTGTTTGGAACCGCACCTGCGTCTTCTGCCACAACACGGTCCCGGAGATGGACCGCTTCCTCGGGGCGCTCGCGCCGAAGTCGCTGCCTTACCAGGGGGAAACCGTGGACCCATGGCTCGCCGCCGGTCGAAAGGCCCACACGCGCGTGACGGCGCCACGAGAGTTCGCGAGCGCGGCGACTCGCGAGGTCAGTTTTCTCGCCGGTCAGCCTCTCGCGCGAACCGACGATACGGGCGAAATCGCTGGAAGAACGATCGACGTAGTTCGCGCCAAGTTCGACGCGAGCGCGCTCGTGGAAGTGGGCATCGGCTGCGAGGCATGTCACGGAGGCGCCAAAGAGCACGCGAACGACCCCGCCGTCCACACGTCGCTCGTGCCGGTTGCGCCCTGGCTCGACGCCGGTGTTCCGAGCGGCCGAGCGCAGGCAGTCAATCACGTTTGTGCACGGTGCCATCAGGTCCTCTTTTCCGGGTACCCGTTCACATGGGAGGGGGGTCGTCGCACCGCCGACGCGGGTGGAAGCCACATCAACTCCGGCGAGGCGCGCGACTTTCTGCTCGGTGGCTGCTCGGGAGCGATGGCGTGCACGGCGTGCCACGACCCGCACGGGTCACACGAAGGCGAGGAGCTCCGAGTCCTCGCCACGTCGTCGGGCAACACGGCGTGCACGACTTGCCACACGCGCTTCGCCGACGTACGGGCGCACTCGCACCACGACCCGAGCGGAGCGGGCGGGGCCTGCATCGCGTGTCACATGCCTCGCAAAAATATGGGCCTCGACGGAACATTGACGCGCTACCACCGCATCGGTTCGCCCACCGATTCGTATCGCGTGCTCGGTGACCGTCCTCTCGAATGCGCGCTCTGCCACGCAGACCGTACCGTCCGCGAACTGGTCGACACCATGGAAGCGTGGTGGCCCGTGCGCTACCCCAGGCAGAGGCTTGAGGAGCTCTACGGCGAGCTGGACGCGAACGCGATCCGAGCGACGCTGGAACTCGGCAAACCGCACGAACGAGCGGTCGCAATGGCCACCCTCGGCGAGGCCCACGCACATGACGCCCGCCCGCTCATCGAGCACGAGCTCGAGGACGACTATCCGCTCTTGCGCGAGTGGGCCAAGCGAGCGCTCGGCCAATTGGCTCGCTCGGAACCGCCCGTGACTGTTGGACAACACGTGGGCGCCGGTCGCTAAGCAAAAGCGCGTTGAGCCTCAGTCGGAATTGGAGTCAGCATACGCGGTCTTCTCACTCACGGGTCACGAAGCCTTCACGGGTTCGTCCCCGCCTCGGGGGTTTCTCTCGCGCCGAAATTCAATAGTTGGCCGTGCAATTCGAGCACTCGGCGCCGGCGTGGGACGAGTCGCCCAGGGTTGTGCTCCCCAGGTGGGGCTTCTGCGACGCCGCCCGGTGCCGCTGCAGCGGACGAAGCAGCGGGGGCCGGCGCCGCCGAGGCCACGGGGGGGGTGCCGAGCGCCTGCGCCATGAGCAGCCGCGCATCCATCCACGCCTTGCATTGCTCGAAGTCGCCCTTCACCTCCGCGAGTTCCTTCTCTGCGGCCGAGAGGCGACGCGCCGTTCTCTGGAGCTCGGCTTCGTCGTTTGCGTGCGACCGGTACCACCCGGCCGATAGCGCCCCAACGAGGAGCGCCGTCCCCAGCAGCGGGCCGAGGCGTCGCAAAGCGCCGGGCCTCTCCGCGACAGGCCTCGCGGCACGGGAGGGAGGGTGCGGCATGAGGCGATGGTAGTGTCGGGTCCCGGCAGTGGCCAGTCGAGTCCACGCGAGATGCCCCGGCGTGGACGCGAGCCCCAGGACCGCGTCGGCGAGACCGCGCCCCGCGTGACCGACTCGTGGATTGACGCTAGATCCTGGCTCGAATCATGCCCGCGGCTCACGATCGCGTTCGCGCCCTGTATTCCCAGAAGCCCGTGGTCCTCGCGCCCATGGAGGACGTCACCGACGCGGTGTTCCGCCGACTGAGCCGCAAGCACGGTGCCACGATCGCGCTGACCGAGTTCGTCAATGTGGAAGGGCTTCTCCGTGGCTGCCGCAACGCGCGCCGAAAAATCGAGCTCCTCCCGGACGACTCGCTGACGGCCATCCAGATTTACGGCGCCGATCCCGCGCGTCTCGCCGAGGCGGCTCGCTTCGCAGAGAGCGCGGAGCCGCTGTTTATCGATATAAATTGCGGTTGCTGGGTGCCGAAGATAGCAGGACGTGGCGCGGGGGCCGGTTGGTTGCGCGACCCGGCCGCGATGGTGGCCATGGCTCGCCTCGTCGTTTCGAGCGTATCTTTGCCGGTGACAGTCAAGACTCGAATCGGCCTCGGGCCCGAATCGCATATGCCGATACTCGACCTCGCGCGACGACTGGAGGACGCTGGAGTAGCGGCGATCACGATCCATTGCCGCACGGCGCAGATGGGACACTCCGGTGCCGCGGACTGGACTTGGGCGGCCCGAGCGCGGGAAGCAGTCGCCGTTCCGGTCATCGTGAACGGTGACGTGCGGAGCGCGGCGGACGCCAGGCGTGCGATCGAAGAAACGGGGTGCGCCGGCGTGATGGTCGGACGTCGCGCCATCGAGCATCCGTGGATCTTTCGAGAGGCGCGCGCGCTGCTCGACGGGGGGACGGAGTTGCCACCGCCCTCGGCGCAAGAGCGGCTCGCGCTCTGCCGCGAGCACCTCGTCGCCAACGTCGCCCGGAGGGGCGAGCCATTCGGTGTCCACTGCACGCGCCGGCACCTCACTGGATATCTGAAGGGCTTGCCGGGCGCTGCCGGCCTGCGACAAGAGCTCAACCACTGTGATTCGCTCGAGGGATGCCTTGCGATCCTGGACGGTGCGCTGCGCCGCATCGCAGCGTAATCGCCCCAGACCAAGCGGCGGACACCCCGGAAGTTCCCGGCCGGTGTAGAGTCGTCGACCGATGATGCGTACCCTCTTCCCGCTCCTGGCCGCACGGACGCCGCCCCTGCTCGCGTTTCTCACTTTGGCCGCCTGTTCCCGCGCCCCCACCGAACCTGGCGGCGCGGCGAGCGCCACTCCACTCGCGGCGAGCTCGACCGCGAACGCAGCGACCTCCCCGGCGCCTTCACCCAAGCGAGATTTGCCCCTTCTTTGGAACGACCCGCCCGGCTTCGTGCGCAGCAACCCGAAGAGCCCCGCGCGCGCAGCAGAATATGTCATCCCGAGAGTAGGGTCGGATCCGGAAGACGCGGAATGCGTCGTAATGACCTTCGGTCCCCACGGGGGCGGAAGCGTGGAAGACAACGCCAAACGCTGGCTCGACCAGTTTAAGCCCGCCAATCCCAACCCAAGACGCACAACCATCGATACGAACGGAATGCACGCCACGTTCGTCGAGGTCAGCGGGACATTTTCGGGGAACATGATGCCGAACGCCCAGGGGATGGCCGCACCGACGAGCAAGCCGGGGTGGCGTCTCATCGGTGCCATCCTCGAATCGCCGAGCGGTCTCTGGTTCTTCAAGATGACCGGTCCCGACCTGACCGTGAGATTGGCCGCACGCCAATTCGAAGACATGGTTCGGTCCGCGCGTCCGAAGTGAAGAGGCTTCGGGCTCGGTTGGCCATCGACTAAAGAAGAGGAGAGACCAAGCGCGCGGCGCCTTCCTTGACGCGGAGCGACCACGGACGCGCCTTCCACGCGGCGAGATCCACGCGCCGACTGTCCACGGCCTCGGCGTAAAACGCATCCCGAAGCGATGTGGCGGTCGTTGCGTCGTGCACGAGCGCGTGCACCTCGAAGTTCAGCCTGAAGCTCCGCAGATCCATGTTCGCGCTGCCGACGAGTGCGACCTTGCCGTCCGCGACGAGCGTTTTTGCGTGAACGATTCCCGGCACGTACTCGCGCACGTCGACGCCAGCGTCCAGCAGCTGCGCGTAGAAGCTACGCCCGGCATGGAGCGTGACCAGATGGTTCGAGCGGCCCGGGAGCATCAGCTTCAAATCTACTCCGCGCATCGCGGCGAGCTCCATCGCGACCATCAAAGACTCCGTCGGTACGAAGTACGGCGTGGTCACGAGCACCTCGCGCTCGGCGCCTACGATCGCGCCGAAAAACAACCGGTGGATGGCCTCGGTGCGCGTGTCAGGCCCGCTAGGTACGATCGCGATGGTCGCGCCTCCCCGGGCGATCGGGGCCTTTGGGAAATACTCGCTCGGCTCGATTGGCTCATTCGTGGCGAACGCCCAGTCCTGAAAGAAGACGCGTTGCAACTCCGCTGCCGCCGGGCCCTCGATGCGAATGTGTACGTCGCGCCATCCGCCGACGCCTGGCATCTGGCCGCGGTATTCGTCGCCGATATTGAAACCACCGGTGAACGCCGTATGGCCGTCGACGACGACGATTTTCCGATGGTTTCGGAGGTTCACGGGCTGCAAGAGAACGCTTCGCATCGGCAGAAACTCTCCGACGCGCACGCCAGCCTTGCGGAGCGGGCGCCGCCAGGCCGCGCCGAGCGCAAAGCAGCCGAAGCCGTCCATCAAGAGGCGAACGTGAACGCCGCGCTGGGCGGCGGCGACCAACCGGTCGCGAAACCAGAGGCCGGTCGCGTCCTTTCGAATGAGATAATATTGCGCGTGAACGTGGTGGCGGGCTCCGTCGATCGCAGCTCCCAATGCGTCGTACATCGCGCCTCCATCGCTGAGGACGTCCACGCGATTGCCCGTGGTCGCCCGCAGATTTGTGAGGCGGGCTCCCACGCGGAAGAGAGCGCGCTCGAGAGGGCTCTCGAGAGGAATTTGCGAAGTGAGGTCGCTTTCGGGGGATTGATCGAGGGACGCGGCGACTTGTGCGCGCACGATGGCGTCTCGCTCGCGCTTGCGCTTTGCCGGCATGCGGACGCGGTCGCGACCGAAGAGCAAAAAGAGAACCGCGCCGACGGGCGGGAGAAAGACGAGGACGAGAATCCATGCGATCGTGGCGGATGGCTCTTTTCGCCGGACGAGGACGAACGGAACCAGCGCCAATGCGATCGACCAAAAAACGACGCTGACCACACGGGCGGCCAGCGGCAACTCGATGCGTACCTCGTTCCAGAGCATGCGTGGAGACTACGCCACCGAAAGCACCGTCAGAGCGCGCTCTCTTCCAGCGACGACTACCAGGCACTCGTCCCCCGCGCGCTTGCCGACGAGCGCCTGACCGAGTGGCGAACGCGGCGTCACGACCTGCACGGATCCATCGGCCAAACGACTTCCTCCTCCGTGAGGTGCGAGCCAAAGAAGGCGCTCTACACCGCCTTCGTCGACCGAGACCAGAGCTCCGAGGGCTACGGCGTCGCTTTCGGCGAATCTCCGTACCGTCATCGACTGCACCTCGGCGACGGCCGCGCGAAGCTCTTCGACCCGGCGCGCTTCCCCTTGGGCGAGATACGATTGCTCGAGAGCGCGCGTGTCCTTGTCGTTTTCGGGCTTCGCCTCGGCGTGGGTTGCGCCTTCGCTCGCGGCCCGATGAGCGCGCTCGCACACCGACAGATCGGCCGCGAGAACGCGTGTCAGTTGCTCTTTTAGGTGAGCCTTCGCGGGAAGGACAGGCATTGGGGGAGCTGTGTAGCGCACGCGAAGGCCGACCGCCGAGGCGAACGGTTGTTCATGCGATTCGCTTCGCGAAGAACTGGACGAGTTCTTCGTGCCGGGCGCGGGCGTCGCTCCGCCCGATCTCGATGAGGCGTCCTGCGAAGACCCCGTCGAACATCACGTACGAGAGGAAGTCTGCCTCGCTCTCGCCTTCCACCACCCGTCGCATCATCCGCCCCACGATCCCGCGCACGCGCCTCGCGAACTCTTCCGAACGCACGTATTCGGCGGCCATGACGCCGATGTCCGCAGAGGCGCGCACGTAAACGACGTCGAGCGGGCGGAGTGACCCCTCGCCTCCGCGCCCGAGCTCCTCGTTGAGCGCGTCGACAAAGCCCGCCCCAAAGCGGCGCGTTCCGGCCTCGAGTACTGCGTTGAGCTTTTGGAGGCGACGAATGTCGTTCTCGATCCGGTCGAGCAAGAGTGCGTTCATTGCCTTGCCCGCCACGAAAAGAGGATCGGGGTATACGCGCTCGCGCTCTTGGGCGAGGGCGACAGACGGACTTTCCTCGCGGATGTACCGCGGGTTGATGACGATGAGCCCGTCGGCACCGAGGCGCCGGGCGGGCGAGAGAGGGACGTTCTGTCGCAGCCCGCCATCGCAGTAGAATTGGCCGTCGATCTCCACGGCCGGGAAGAGCAACGGGACGGCGGCGGACGCGAGGGCATGACTGGCCTCGATTTGCGCCAGCCGCGCGACCATCGTCGGATCACTTCCCCAGCGCGGCAGCCCGGGATCGGCCCGCTGGATGAAGACCACGGTGCGGCCGCTCGCCACGTGTGTGGTGGAGATGGACAACGCCTTCAGGAAGCCGGCTCGCATGTGCTTGGCAATTGCGCCGAACGGCACAGCAGCACGAACGATCCGTTCGATGCCGCTGGGGTCGAACATTCCGCCGCGACTCGAGCCCAGGGAGGCGCGGCGCATAGAACGCCCGAAAAGCCGCCCTACGATCGGCAAAATTCCGCCCGGTGACGGGCGGACAACCCTCTCGAGCTCTAGCTCCGTCCAGCGCTCCGCGAGCATCGTTCCGCGCGCCGCCGGTCGGTCGGCGTGCGCCGCGAGCATGACGGCGTTGATGCTTCCCGCCGAAGTCCCCGAGATTACGTCGATCGGTACGTCTCGACCAAGCGCACGCGCCACATCTTCCAGCACGTACCGAACCACCCCGACTTCGTATGCAGCCCGCGCGGAGCCTCCAGCGAGCACGAGGCCGACGCGCGCGGAGGCAGGGGTCGACGAGCGCTTCGACGGCATCTCGAATCAATCTACATTGGATTGCACCGGGGGGTCGCGGCCGCGGCCGGCGTACGCGGCACGAAACGCGTCGCATTTCGCTCCGACGCACGTTGGCGTGCGACATGCAGCCCGCGCGCTTCGCGTGCGCTTTGTGTGCGCACCCAAGGAGATGAAAGATGCCTCAGAAAAAGAAGACGACCCCGCGAAGCTCCCCCCAAAAGGGATCCATCGAGACGAAAGAACGTGCGCAACCGAGCGAGCGCGGACGCCGATCGACGACCCCGCGCACGGCGGCCAGGCGCTCGAGCGCGAGCTCCGCGCGGCGCGGACCGGCGAGCGAAAGCTCTCGGCCGTCGAGCCGCAAGCCCGCGGCGTCCAAGCGCGGCAGCACGGGCAAAGCTGCGCAGGGGCGGAAAGCTGCGCCGCGAAGGAGCCCGCGCGCCAAATAATGCGGAAGACCGACCGCCGCGGACCCGCGGCGTTCGGACGCAGCTTGTGGCGCAGACGCCGGTCGGCGGGCGCGGGGCACACTTGCGAGCTGCCCGAGCACGACGACCGGCGAGATGCGTGAGCCGCCGCAATCCCTACGGCACGATTCACCAATTGCGCTCTGAAGGAGCGCCGCGCAAGCTCGCGGGGGGCTGCCGAAGAGAAGCCGAAGAGAAGCAGAAGAGAAAGAGCGCGAAAGAAGGGAGTACGTAGCAAGCGGCCTCACTGTGGCCGTTCGGCACGTGGCGATGAATTCGTCTACCGCGCCCCACCTGTGGCGCGTCGAAAGGGGGTTCCCAAAGCGGCCCTTTCCAATGTATCGATCCTAGTACGTGCTCATCTTTCCGATGATCGCAGCTTCGCTCGTCCTTTGGACCAGCGCAGATGGGGCCCCGCTCATGGAGCCGGCGCCGCTCGCCATCGCGAGCGAGACGGCGGCTGCGCTCCCGCGCGATCGAAACGGATCGCGCCCTCGCGGCGAAGCCATCGGCGGGAGCCGGCGCGCCAAGCGTCCGTCGTCGAAGTCGCGGATCGGCGCGAGAGGAAGGAAGCGCGGCAGTGCAGTGGGCGCCACGTCGAGGCAGCCTTCGGCGAGGAGCAACGACTCCGTGGCCGAGATCATCGCATCGCCCGCGGCGCGCGACTCGTCGCTGTGCCCCTCGGGCATGGCCAGCATCGACGGAAAGTACTGCGTCGATATTTACGAAGCGTCGCTCCTGGAAGAGCTACCGACCGGCCAGGAGCGCCCGTGGCCGTACTTCGAAGTAGTGCCGCGCGATGCAGTCGTGCGGGCGGTGAGTGTGCCGGGCGTTTATCCCCAGGGTTACATCAGCGGAGTCGCGGCACGCCAAGCATGCGAGCGAAGCGGCAAGCGCTTGTGCAAGCCCGACGAGTGGCGTCGCGCCTGCAAGGGACCCGAGGAAACCGTCTTTCCTTACGGAAACGAGCGGGAGATCGGCCGCTGCAACGACAATGGTCGCAGCAGCATGCGCTTCTTCAACCCCCAGCTCGACGGAAAGCCCGAGCACCGCTGGATGTGGGGCTACGGCGGGAACATGGAAGATCCCCGACTCAATCAGCTCGAAGGAACACTGACACGCACGGGAGAGCGCGCGGGGTGCACCAACGAATACGGCGTATTTGATATGGTGGGGAACCTCCACGAATGGGTCGACGACCCGAAGGGAACGTTCCAGGGCGGCTACTATCTCGACACTCATTTGAATGGCGACGGCTGCAACTACAGAACAACCGCGCACCCGATTGGGCACCTCGACTATTCGACTGGTTTCCGCTGCTGCGCGGACGCCGCGCAATAGGCAAATAGCTCAGAGCGTGAAAGCGCCCGCGAGGTGCTTGCTTTGCCAGTCGATCCACGGGGGGGGTCTCAGCGAGCATATGGGCGGTAATGCAGCACGTCGTGGGCAGCCGCGGACGGGACCGGCGCCGTTGGCAACGGACCGGGGTGTGGAGACTGACGCCGGCAGGCAGCAACTTTCCGGGGGAATCGCCCCTCATCTGCGCACCTGCACCGGTGGTGACCCGTAGTTGTCGAGGCTCCAATGTGCACGAGTCTCTCCCGCGTCTTTTGCGCGTTCCCGGTGGACAAAGCGGGCAAAGAGACAGCGGGAGGTGTTGGCGTCGTCCCGTTCCGGCCGACCGCGAACGCAATCGTCATTCACTTGGCACATGGTGACTGCAGCGAGATGTGATGGTCTGAGTTGTGCACCTCTCAATCGTGCAAGGCGATTCGCGGTGAATCCCGCTACGCTCTGCACTTCCAAAGCACCGAGTCGATAATGACATCCACAGCACTACAATCGCCGATAGGACCCGAGATTGGGAAATACCATCTGATCGCCGAGCTTGCCCGGGGCGGGATGGGGAACGTTTATCTCGCGGCTTCGCAGGGTCCGGGCGGCTTCAGCAAGCTCCTCGTAGTCAAGGAATTGAAGCCGGAGCTATGCGATGACGAGACGTACGTCACGATGTTCCTCGAAGAGGCCCGACTCGCCGCGCGCCTAATCCATCCCAACATCGTACAAACGAATGAAGTGGGATCGGATGGCAATCGGCATTACATGGTGATGGAATTTCTCGACGGCCGCTCGCTCCACCGCATTGCGAAGCGATTGGGGGGGCAACTGTCTGTCGGTTCACACTTGCGGGTGATCTCGGAGGCGCTGCTCGGTCTGCACCACGCGCACGAACTTGGCGAGTTCGACGGCGAGCCGCTGGGGATAGTTCACCGCGACGTGAGCCCCCTGAACGTCTTCGTCACCTTCAACGGTCAGACGAAGGTGCTCGACTTCGGCATTGCCAAGGCAGTCGACTCCTCGCTCGAGACGAAGATGGGGGTCCTCAAGGGGCGGGTCGCCTACATGGCGCCCGAGCAGGCAAAGGGGGCAAAGGTCGATCGACGCGCAGATATCTATTCCTCGGGAGTCATGCTTTGGGAGGCGGCCGCCGGGCGGCGACTCTGGCCGGGGCTGAACGAGGTCGAGATCCTGACGCGGATACTGCGAGAGGGACCGCCCCCGCTTCGCTCCGCTCAGCCTGATGCGCCCGAGGAGCTCGAACGTATCTGTGCGCGAGCGATGGCCTTCGAGCGCGAAGAGCGTTACGCGACCGCGCTTGATCTTCTCACGGAGCTCGAAGCGCACCTCGCGCGAAGGGATGATACCCTGACGATTCGTGAAATCGGAGTGATGGCCGCCAAAGCCTTCGGTGACGAGCGACGCAAGATGAACTCGGTGATCGAAGAGACTCTCACGCGAGTGCGAGGCGGACCGCGTTCCGGCACGATGCCCACGTTTCAGCCGCAGTTCACCGGAACGCCCACGAGCGCCAACATCAGTTGCGACGGCCCTAGGGACGTGTCGGCGCCGCTCTTCACGCCGACGAGTAGCTTCGGGCCGAGCGGGAGCCTTTCGCGATCGGCGCCGGCGACGGCTACGCTCGGGGCGTCGGTTGCAGACGCGGCGGCTGTACGTCCGTCCACCACGAAGCGGACGGCAATCGTGCTGTCCGGCGCGGTCGCCGTGCTCTTGGGTGCGACGCTTCTGGTGCTGGCGACTCGGAGCACACCGTCGGCCGTTGGAGCGACCGCCGTGGCGACGCCACCGCCTGCTTCAGCTGCTCGAGAGGAGCCCGAATTCGTTGACTTGATGCTCCGAGTAACGCCGCAGACTGCGCAGATTACCATCGACGGCGCGCTCGTACTCAGCAACCCGTTCCGCGCACGATATCCCAAGGATGGGCAAATCCATCACGTCGTGGCGGCGGCGGACGGCTACGACACGAAGATGGAGGACGTCACTTTCGCAAACGACGTGTCCATCGACGTGAGCCTCAATCGGCGCGCGGTGTCGCAGGTTCGTCAGGCGCCCGTGGCCGCGCCCCAGGTCCAAGCGCGTCCGACCAAGCACGTGCCCCCGCAGGCCCCGCCGCAATCAAGCAGCGGCCCAGCAGCAGATGCACCGGCCGCCGCCAACGCTCCGCCCGCGCCCGCGCGGCCTGAAATGGGCCCTTCGGGCGGACGAGGGCCCCTTCGCCCGATCAGCACGAGCAACCCATACGGAACACAATGACCGCACACGTTCGTCGTCGTTTCTCGGTATTCTTGGCAGTCCTGGCCTTTCCACTCGTGAACCTGGTTGCATCGGCAGCGGCTGCGGAGGAGGCGGAATCGCCGACCCACGAAGCCGGAAAGCACTTTCAGCGAGGCGTGGTCCTGTACAACGAGGCAGATTACCGGGCGGCGCTCGTTGAGTTCAAACGCGCCTACGGCCTCGCCCCCAACGCAGCGGTTCTCTACAACGTGGGCGAGACCGAGTACCAACTTCAGGACTACGCGTCCGCCCTGACGACGTTCAAGCGGTATCTCGCAGAGTCGAGTCCGACGGACGCCCACCGCGGCGAGGTCGAGAGCAACGTGGAGATCCTGCGGGCGCGCGTCGGCCATTTGACCATCACGACGACGCCGCCCGGCGCAGAGATAACCGTCGACGACCAACTGATCGGCAAAACGCCCCTCGAGGAGCCGGTCCTCGTCAGCATCGGGCACCGCAAGATCGTCGCCTCGACGGCCGGCCGGCCGCCCGTGACGCGCTACGTCGACGTTGCCGCAGAAGACAACGTTTCGGTCGCGTTGCTGCTGCCGATGCCATCGGAAGGCGCGCAGATTTCGGCGCCACCTCAACGGCCGGCCCTTCCGACCGAGGTCTCGACATCGTCACGGGGAAACGGCTCCGTGGCCCGCGTGGTCGGCTGGATTGCGACGGGGGCCGTGACCGCGGGCGCGGTAACGTTCGGTCTTCTCGCCAACAAGGAGGCCGACGACCTGAAACGGGCGCGCGACTCCTTCCCCACGACCAGCGCGGTGCTCAATCATGACGCGAATCTCACGACGGCGTACTCGGTTGCTGCCGACGCGCTCACCGCGGCGGCCGTTGTTGTCGGTGGCATAACCCTCTTCTCGACGGTGTCTTCGCTCTCTTCGCCAGGAGGCGCGACGGGCCAAGAGACGCGCCGAGGAGCCCGCGTGATGCTCGGTCCGACGTCGGCTCGCCTGCTGGTGTCGTTTTAGACCGTTGTCCGGCGCCTGCTCGTCGAGCGGGCGCTTCTTGCGTGCTTACACGAATATTCGAGGTAGATTAGCCCTGCGGTCCTTTTTGGCCCGCAGCTTCCGTCGGTTTTTTTCTGGAGGTTTCATGAAGTCGATCAATCAGATGGCGGAGCGTTTCCGGGAGATGCTCGAGAGCCCCCACGGCATCGAACTGCCCGGGTGTTACGACGTGCTTAGCGCGATGATTCTCGAGCGAGCGGGCTTTCCTGCCGTTTTCATGAGCGGATATGGAATCGCGGCCAGCTTGCTCGGAAATCCCGACATTGGCCTGACCAGCCTGGTGGAGACGGCGCTCGTCGCAAAGAACATTTCCCATGCGCTCCGTATCCCGCTCGTGGTCGACGCAGACAACGGCTACGGCAACGAAGACAGTGTCGCGCGAACGGTCCATGAGCTCGAGCACGCGGGCGCCGCCGCGATGATCCTCGAAGACCAGGTGTTCCCGAAGCGTTGCGGACACGCCGCCGGGAAGAGCGTCATTCCTTTGGATCAGTACATGCGCAAGCTGGATTGCGCGTTGCAAGCCCGTCAGACTCCGCTCGTCATCGTCGCCCGCACCGACGCCACGTCGATGGACGAAGGAATTGTGCGCGCCAAGGAGTTTCACGCCGCGGGGGCGGACGTCACGTTGATCGACGGACTGCCTTCGGTCGACGCGCTCAAGCGAATCGGCGACGAGGTCCCTGGTCACAAGGTCATCAACTTGATTCATGGAGGAAAGACGCCGCTCCTTCCTTCCGACCAGCTGCACGCCCTCGGCTTCAAGATCGTCCTTTATTCGACGCCGGCTCTGTACACGGCCGTGAACGCGATGCTCTCCGCCATGAGCCTATTGAAGGTGACTCGCCGGCTCGACTCGATCTCGGACCAGAGCGTCTCTTTCCGCGAGTTCCAACAGTTCATCGAGGAAGAGTACTTTCATCGTCGCGGAAGCCGCGGCTTGGCGCACCATAGTGACTTTGCGCAGCCGGGGGCGCGGCCCGTGGAGCCCGTCGTGAATGTGGCGTTGACCGCCGACGGCGGTGCGGGTCTGGCGAACGTGCGATCGCTGCCCAACGCCCAGCGGCGCGCCTAGCCGACAGGGGCGTCTGTCGGTGACAATCGCCTGAAGTTTCCAGAGCCCGGCGTGGGGGGGCAACTTCAGTCCGCGAGCCCGGGGGAGAAGCCGCGGGAAATTCTGACCGTCGCCGGGCGGTTCACGTCCTCGCGCAGGCGCGGTGCGCGCGGACGCAAGGCTTTCCGAACCGCGCAATACACGCGTTGAGACGCCGGCCACGCGACTCGGTCGAAACCCTCGGTTGGTCACGCCGTGCACGGATTCGAGCCCGACGAAGCGGGGCGGCGCCCGGGGTAATGCGTTCGGCGCTCCACGTGACGGAAACTCGATGCTGACTCGCGACGCATCAATGTGCGCCCATGGCGAGAGAACACCGCAAAGGCGCAGCGCAGTTCCAAGTGCTCACTTGATGTGGGGGCGGTTGCCCGTCATTGGCAAGTGACTCAGCCGCCCCCCGTTCGGCGACGCTCGAGCTCGTCGAGCGTTTTTGGCCAATCGCCGCGGAGCAGACGCGACAGAGACCGGTCCGCCAGCAGCTTGCCCCCGGTTTGGCACCGCGCACAATAGTTTGCCTCGTTCTCGGCATATGCGATCCGCTGCACCGGAGCACCGCACGCGGGGCACGGCTCGCGGTACCGCCCGTGAACGGCCATTCCCGGACGAAAGGCAGTTACCTTTTCTGGAAACTCCTCCGCCGCTTCGGCCATCAATCGGTCCGTCCATTCTCGAAGTGTCGCCTGCGTGGCGGCATGAAGAAGCTTGATCTGCTCATCGGTCATTGCGCTGGTCGGGCGCATCGGGGAGAGGCGGGCGCGCCATAGAATCTCGTCGGAGTACGCGTTGCCGATCCCGCTGAACAGGTGCGGATCGGTGAGGGCGCGCTTGAGCGTGTGCCGTTCACGCCGGAGCACTGCGGCAAATGAGTCGACATCCGCGTCCAGTGGTTCCAGACCGCCCGGATCGAGGTCCCGAAGAGCAATCGTGCCGAGGACCAGGTGCAACGAGGCCCTCTTCTTTGTCGAGGCTTCGGTCAGCAGTGCCGTCCCAGTCGAAAAGTCGAATGCCGCCAGACCTACCTTGCCGGGGATCTTCGTCCCCGCCTCTCGCCATCGGAGGCGGCCGGCGATCATCAGATGCAGCACGAGCCAAAGGTCATCGTCGAGACCGAAGACGATTCGCTTTCCCATCCGACGGATCTCGCGAACGCGCTTGCCTTCGGCGGCGCGCATCGGCGGGTCAAACGAGCGAACCACGAACGGCGTCGCGACCCGCACGCGCTGGAGAATCTGCCCGACGGTTCGGTCGCGCAGGTGCGCGACGTAGACTTCGACGTCGGGAAGCTCGGGCACGCTGACCGCCGCGGATCACGCCTTCTTTACAGCGTGACCGCCGAACTGGTTGCGCAGCGCTGCGAGGATCTTCGCACCGTAAGACTCTTCTTGCCGCGATCGGAAGCGAGCTTGAAGCGACAGCGTGATGATCGGCGCGGGCACATTTTGGTCGATCGAAGCCTGCACCGTCCACCGCCCCTCACCGGAATCCTCCACCCAGCCTCGAATCGCTTTGAGCTCGGCGTCGCCTTCGAGCGCAGCCTCCAGGAGCTCGAGAAGCCACGACCGAACCACCGAGCCCCGGCCCCAAATTTGGGCGATCTTGTGTAAGTCCAAAGCAAACGGAGAGGTCTTCATGATCTCGAAACCCTCCGCGTACGCCTGCATCAGCCCGTACTCGATGCCATTGTGCACCATCTTGACGTAGTGCCCCGCTCCGGGCGGGCCCACGTGGGCGTAGCCGCCTTCCGGGGCGAGAGTCTTGAAGATAGGCTCGCAGAGGCGCACCGCTTCGGCGGCTCCCCCAACCATCAGGCAGTAGCCATTCTTCAGGCCCCATACGCCGCCACTCGTCCCCGCATCGCAGAAGTGAAGACCCTTCTGCGCAAGCGCCTCGGCGCGACCGCGAGAGTCCTTCCAGTTGGTGTTGCCACCATCGATGATCACGTCCCCCTTCGACAGCCGCTCGCTCACCTGATGCACGACCGAGTCGGTCACTTGGGCCGGTACCATGACCCAGGCAACACGCGGCGGCTGCAGCTGGGCGATCGCCTCGGCAATTCCTGCCGCGTAGATCGCCCCCTTCTGGGCAAGCTCGCGCGCGACCTCCGCGTTCTGGTCGGCGGCGACGACTTCGTGGCCGCCACCGAGCAGACGCAACGTCATATTGTACCCCATCTTCCCCAGACCGATCATCGCGAGGCGCATGGGAGGAGCTCTAACGCAAAATGCTCCGGATGGGAACGAACCAGCCCGCGCACCCGGCCGTAGGGCGGGACGCGCCTTCTCGGCAGCGCACGACTCTCGTGCGGGCTCGCGTTATACGGCTACCACCTGCTGCGTCCACGGTCGCCGCCGCCACCGCCACCACCGCGACGACGATCCCCCCCGCCGCCACCGCCACCCCCTCCACCGTAGCCGCCGCCCCCGCCACCGCCGCCACCACCGAAGCCGCCGCTTCGCTGGGGCCGGTCTTCCGCCTCGTTCACGCGGAGGGCACGCCCGTCGAGCGACGCACCGTTCATTGCCTCAATCGCTTTCTGAGCCTCCGCAGGCGATCCCATCGTCACGAAGCCGAAGCCGCGAGACTGACCCGAAGCGCGGTCCGTGACGATGTGGACATCGGTGACTTCGCCGATTCGTGCAAACGCTTCGCGCACCGTCTCGACCGTGGACGAGAACGACAAGTTGCCGACATAAAGACGCGTCCCCATGAGTATCTCTTCTCTCTCGTAGCGGCTACGAACCCGCGCTCCCATGGGAGCGCCTTCACCAGTTGCCTGCCATCCAAACAGCCGCGGAATCAGGAGCCAGGGCGCGACGGCGCAATCCGCCGCTTCCCCACGTTGCGTAACCTTCGAGCGCGATCCGCGATCCCATGTGTCGAGAGAGCGTCCTTGCCGGGGGAAACGTCCGTGAGCATGAAAATAATAGCCGGCGCCCTCCCGGGCGCAAGGGCCGAGAGACAAGTCGACCGAGCCACGGTAGAGCGACTGACTCATAGTTCCAGGCGCCAGCGTACGCCGAGCCCGAAGTTGCCCGCCGGGTACACCGGAACGGGCGCGACGTTTTCCCATAACGTCTCGAACCACACGTTGCTCCCCAGCCACCACGAGACGGTGCCTCCGACGATCCGCTGATAGGCGAGGCTGCTCGTGACGGTGGCAGCTAGGCGATCGCCGATGCGCTTACCCAGGGTCACGTCGGGGACTATGACCAAACTCAGCGGCGAGTATGTCCCCCCGAAACGGACTTCGTCGATTGGGACCACGCCGTGCACGATGCGCTGAGCGCCCCCCAGCCCGGCGAGCACTTCGAGCCCGGCGCTCGCCTGAAGCTGCTCGGTGGCTTGCATCGCGTCGAGCTCTGGACGGGTCAGGCCGAGCGTCAAGAGAAGAACGATGTCCGTTTGGCTCAGCGGCGGATCGCTCGTAAGCTCGACCCTGAGGTCACCTTCGTCACCAAGAGCCCTGAGCCAAATGCGCCAATCTTGAGAGCCGCGCGCTCCGGACGACGTAAACGTGGTCGGCGTTTCAAACGCGTTCAGGCGACGGTAATCGGTCGTGGCCAAAAGGTCGATTCGGGGCGAAATCGCCGTTGGGTCGTCGAAGTCGACGGTGGCGTGCGACACGTCGAAGTAGATGCCCCGGACATGGAGCTTGCCGCCGCGGAGAGACACCAGACGGCCGTCGAGAGTCGGGCGCTGGTTGGTGCCGCGAAGCCAGAACTCGCCGGCCGACACGAAGCGGACGCTCGCGACGTCGTCTTCGAGTTGCGCGGGAGCACCGAGGCGGAGCCGCAAGGCGAGATTGACGATGTCGCGAGACGGGTCGTACTCTTGCGGAGACTCGTTCGCCGCCGTGCCCGAGGTATCGAGGGTGCGGCGGTAAACGAGCTCATCGAGCAACGCGTCTCCCGTCACCGAGACCGCGTGCGGCTCACCGCGAACGAGCCGGCGTACATCGATGAGAACCCGCGCGTTTGCATCGAAGGCGGTGTCGATCCCACGGGCGATCCCGAGATGTACGCTCCGCGCCCGCACGGCCAAAGTGGCCACTCCCGGCAGCGAGCCCGTGATCGTGCTCGACCCCGTCGCCTCCACGATGCCGTCGCCGAGCCTCGCGGACGCGTGGACGACGCGAAGCTCGCGTCGGTCGAGCGTGATGTCGACATCTGCGTCGCGGAGCTCACTCGGGACCCACGAAAGGCTCGCGGTACGGGCGTGGGATCGAAGCTCGCCCGAGAGCACGGGCTCGGTCAAAGGCCCCTCGGCTCTCAGTACGCAGGCAAGCGTACCGTCGGCACTCTCGAGGTCGGGAACGACTCCGACAAGAAGCCCGAGATCGGCATCGGGCAGCGAGACGTTGAGGTCGATGTGGGGCTTCCACGAGAGCGAGTCGACCGACCCCCAAAGGGTCGCGCTTGCACTCTCCTCACCAGTGCCTGACGCTCGCGATCGCCCGACGCCGGTCGCCCGCTGCTTGATCAGGCCCTTGGCGGCGCGCTGCTCCGGGATCGCCAGATCAAAGCGCAGGGGCGGAACCGCGATCGCGTCACCGTCGAGGACGATCGCGGCCCCAGTCGGCTGAAGGACGGCGCGCCCCATCCCGAGCGAAGCGCTGAAGGCGGTGGGAACGAACCTCGCCCGGGAGCGCGGAAGGTCCATTGCGTCCAGGGCGTCTATGGTCAGCTCGCCCGACAGCACCGCGTGGACCCCCCCGGCCGCGATTGCCCCGTCCTTTCGGCCGCCCGACGACGAGGCTGCCCGCACGGCGCGTACGATGGGGTCGAGGCGGAGCGCGTTCAAGAACGCGGTTGCCTGAAGCTCCCGGCCGTGTGCCACGAGCTCCTTGACGTAGACCTCTCCTCCGAGGAGCGTTCCGTGCACAGAGACGCGCGGGGGAGCCAGCGCCCCGAGCGCCGCGTCGAGGTGCATCGATGATGGGCCAAACGCAACGTTTCCGACGAGCAGCGGCGTGACCTCCACGTCGGCGGACGCCTCGAGGGCCGCCAGCGTCCCGGCCGCGTGCGCGACGCCCGACACGCTTCCCTCGACGGATCCTGCGGCATCGGGAAGCGAGAAGACGCGGGCCAACGGCAGCGCGGCTGCCACCGCTGTCGCCCGGATTTGGCCGTCGATCAACTGTGCGCTGGCGAGGAGCGAACCGGGTGGCTCGGCCGCACCCCGAGCGCCGAAGTCCCGAACTTGGAGCGTCCGAATGTCGATGTCCACGCCCGCCAATCCGGCGTCTCGGTCCCACCAGCGCATATCCACGCCCAGCGTTCCTTCGTCGAAGTGTTCGCCGAACGCGCTCGGACCGACGAGAGCGGCGTCTGCGCTCACGAATATCGTACCGAGTCCCAGCGGATCCTCCGGTCCGCGGCGCACGAAGCGAACCCGAGCCCGAGCGTCACGCAAACTCCCCCCCAGCATCGAGTAGCGTTCATCGAGTCGCGCGAGCGAGAGGAGGTCGTGAACGGCCAGCTCCCGAGCGCCGACGATCGCGTCGACTTCCAGGTGCCCTTGGTGTCCAAACGCGATGCGCAGCGAAGGGACGTCGTACTGGCTGGCACCTTTGCGGGCGTGCACGGCGTCGAAGCACAACGCGTTGGCGTGGTATCGGCCGTGCACCGACGTGACGTCGCCGAGCGGGTCGCCATCGAGCACGAAGCGGTCGACGGAGCCGCCGAAGTCCACGACCGGGTCACCGAGTTGCCCGGAGACACGCGCGGCAGCTTGCAATTGCCCGGCAATGGGGAGCGACGAAAGGGGCGAATCTCGGGCGAGATCCAGGCGCGCGCGTGCGTTTTCGACGCGCAGCTCGTCGTGAAAGCCGATGAGCACGTGGGCCGCCTGGGCGTCGCCGCCCGATAGCGTCGCTTGGACGTCGTCCATTGCGAACGCATCGGAGCTGAGCGCCGCCCGCGCAGCGATGGTCGAATTTGCAAAACTCCAAACGCGCTCGCACGCCTCCACGTCGCAAGCGCCGTCGAAAACGGCGAAAGTCGCGGTGCGCGCGGCAAGATTGCCCGAGATGGAAAACGGCGAAATCGTTCCCTCGATCGAGTCCCAGCGAAGCGTCTCGATCTCCCAGCTGACGTGGGGGTGGCGAGCAACCCTGATCGCGCGCAAGAACTCTTCGAAGCGCAGGTCCCGCCCCTCGACGCGACCCCGAATCGGCACGCCGCCGGCCAAGGGGCGGAGCTCGACGTCCGCGACGCGCAGCTTGCCCGAGGTCGTTTCGACGTCGGCCAACGGGACGCGCAAGACCTCGTTTTCCAACGTGACGCGGGCGTCAACCATTCGGGCCACGCGAAATTCGCCGACGCGCACGTCATGGGCCTGGACAGTCCCACGGACCTCGGGCAGGCGCGCCCGCGCGGTGAAGTGCACCTCGGCGTCGATGTTCGCCCACCCCTCGAGGTGAGCGAGCGCCCCCGTGCGGGTGAGAAGCGAGAGCGGCGCGCGCACGGCGACATGTCCGCCGGCCATCGAGAAGTAGCCTTCGGCGTCGACATCGACCGCCGCGCGGCTCACGCTCACGAGAAGAGTGGAGCTCGGGTCCGAAGCCGCGCACGGGGGCGGCCTGTGACCGGCATCCGCGGTCGCCCGCGCTTCAAGATGCTCGATGAAGACGCCACCCGGTTCGAGCGTCCCCGATACCGCCAGCGCGCACAGGGCGTCGTCGTGCACGGCTCCGTCGCGCCCTGGCTCCTCAATCTCTCCCTCCGCGACGCGGATTTGCAGCTCGCCTCCGGCGTCCCGCCGAGCGTGCGCGTCGACATAAATCCCTCGAACGGCTGCGTGCACCGGTCCCCAGGCGACATCCGCCCGTCCGTCTCGCACCCCAAAATTTCGTACGCGCCAGCGGCCGGTCAGTCGCTCGCGAGCACGCTTCCACGCGTCGGTCGCCGGGGCCTGCTCGGAGGGCGAGTGCACCACTCGCAGAGTCGGCGATTCGCAATCGATCGAGGATACTTCGATGGGGCCGCACAAACGCGGCTCCAGCTGCACAACGACTCGAGGCGCTTCGAACGTCGGCGGGCCCCCCCCTTCGGGGGACTCCACGCGCACGTCTTCCAGTACCAAGCGCAGCGGTATCTGCCAACGTGCGCGGAGCGTGGCCCGGACCCCTTCCCGCGCCAGAATCCGCTCCACCTGCTCGGCTAGGAGGCGTCTGCCCCACGGGGTGGCGGCCAAGATCCAAAGCGACGCGACAGAAATGACGACGAGTGCGAGCAGCGCGCCGACCACGCGCGTGACCCGACGAGCGACCGCGACGGTCCCCCGGCCCCAGCGCACAGGCATGTGCGGTCGGCTGCACCGCACATGCCAAGATCGGCGGCGTGAGCTCTACGAGCGCTGGGCCTGAAGAAGCTGTCTCAGCACATAGGGCAAGATCCCACCGTGCCGGTAGTACTCGCGCTCTTGCGGAGTATCGATTCGTATCGTCGCGACGAACTCCCGCACCGTCCCATCCGCTAGACGTGCAGACACGACCGCGCGCCGCTTTGGAATCGCCTCGGCGAGACCTTCGACAGAAAACGCTTCCTCGCCGGTAAGACCGAGTGTCGTGGCGCTTTCGCCCGACTCGTATTCCAGCGGCAGAATGCCCATCCCGACGAGATTGGAGCGATGAATCCGCTCGTAGCTCTCGGCGAGCACGGCGCGCACACCGAGCAGCTTGGGCCCCTTCGCCGCCCAGTCTCGCGACGAACCCGAGCCGTATTCTTTGCCCGCGAGAACGAAGAGCGGAACCGCGGCTTTTTGATAGCGCATCGCTGCGTCGAAGATGCTCATCGTCTCGCCGCCGCTCTCTCCGGCGGCGGGCAGATACCGCGTGAATCCGCCTTCCGTGCCTGGCGCGAGAAGGTTGCGCAAGCGCACGTTTGCAAAGGTCCCGCGAACCATGACCTCGTGATTGCCACGCCGCGAGCCGTACGAATTGAAGTCCTTCACGTCCACGCCATGTGCGATGAGATACGCACCGGCGGGGCTGCTCTTCTTGATGGATCCAGCCGGCGAAATGTGATCGGTGGTGATGCTGTCGCCCAAGAGGGCGAGTACGCGCGCGTTGCGAATGTCGACCACCGCCCCCGGTTCGCGCGCCATCCCCTCGAAGTAGGGGGGATGCTTGACGTAGGTCGATTTCGCGTCCCATTCGTAGAGGTCTCCGCTGGGAACGCGAAGCTTCTTCCACTCCTCGTCGCCATCGTAGACGCTGCCGTAGACACGCTCGAACATCGCGCGGTCGATGCACTTGTCGATGGCTTCCCGCACCTCTGCCCGCGTCGGCCAGACGTCCTTGAGGAACACGGGCTTGCCGCTACTACCGATCCCCAGCGCCTCGGAGAAGGGGTCGAAGTCGACCGTGCCCGCGAGCGCGTAGGCGACCACCAGCGGAGGCGACGCGAGGTAGTTGGCACGCACCTCCGCGTGCACGCGGCCCTCAAAATTGCGATTCCCGCTGAGCACCGCGGCGACGACGAGGGACCCCTGCTCGATCGCCTTGGAGACCGGCTCGGGCAGAGGGCCGCTGTTTCCGATGCACGTCGTGCACCCGTAACCGACCGTCTGAAACCCGAGCTTATCGAGATAGGGCGTCAGGCCGGCCTTGGCGAGGTACTCGGTCACCACCTTGGACCCAGGCGCCAGACTGGTCTTCACCCAGCTCTTTTGCGCGATGCCCTTCTCCACCGCCTTCTTGGCCAAGAGCCCCGCTGCAATCAGCACGCTCGGGTTCGACGTATTGGTGCAGCTCGTGATGGCGGCGATGACGACCGAACCATGGGAGAGTTCTACCTCCTTGCCGCCCAGCGTCGCGGCGACCTTTGCTGCAAGATCCGGCGTGGCCGCCGCCGGAGAGCTCGGCACCGACTTGCTGAGCATCCTCGCGAGTGACGCGCGAAACCCGCTCTTCGATTCGGTCAGCTTCACGCGATCTTGGGGACGCGTGGGGCCGGCGAGACTGGGGACGATCGACCCGAGATCGAGGTGCATCACGTCGGCGTAGCGCGCCTCGACCGCCCCCGGTGTGTGGAAGAGCCCTTGCTCTTTGCAGTAGCGCTCGACGAGCAGGACCAGGCTTTCGTCTCTTCCAGTGAAACGCAGGTACCGGAGCGTTTCTGCGTCGACCGGAAAGATTCCGCAGGTCGCACCGTACTCTGGCGCCATGTTCGCGATCGTCGCGCGGTCGGACAGCGAGAGCTGTGCGAGGCCATCGCCGAAGAATTCGACGAATTTGCCGACCACACCTTTTTTGCGCAGCATTTCCGTGACCGTGAGCACGAGGTCGGTCGCTGTCGCGCCCTCGGGGAGCGTCCCGTTGAGCTTCACGCCGACGACCTGGGGGATGAGCATGCTGACGGGCTGCCCGAGCATTGCCGCTTCGGCCTCGATGCCGCCGACTCCCCAACCGAGAACACCCAAGCCGTTGATCATGGTGGTATGCGAGTCAGTGCCGACGAGCGTGTCTGGATAGACGGTGCTTCCGTCGTCGCTCTTCATCACGACGCGGGCGAGGTACTCGAGATTGACCTGATGGACGATGCCCGTATCGGGCGGGACGACTTTGAACTTGTGGAACGCGCTCTGTCCCCACTTGAGAAACTGATAGCGCTCCTTGTTGCGGGAGAACTCGAGTTGAGCGTTTATCTTCAGTGCGTCGTTCGACCCGAACGCGTCGACCTGCACGGAATGATCAATGACGAGTTCGACGGGCTGAAGCGGCTCGATCTTCTTCGGATCGCCGCCGAGCACCTTCATCGCGTTGCGCATCGCGGCCAGATCGACGACCGCCGGAACTCCGGTGAAGTCTTGAAGGAGCACCCGGGCCGGAGTGAACGCAATCTCCTGGGAAGGCGACGCCGAGAGGTCCACCGTCGCAAGCGCTTCGATGTCTTCTGCGCGGACGGAGATGTCGTCCTCGGTCCGCAAAAGGCACTCGAGAAGGATCTTGAGCGAAAAGGGCAGGCGCTCCGCCTGTGGGAACTTCGCGTAGACGGCAGCGAGTCGGAAAAACGTGTACGAATTCGTGCCGACCGCGAGTTTGGACTTGGCGGCGAATGTGTCGCGCATGGTGGGAAACAGGGGTACTCCGCGATGGCACCGGCGGCAAGCCCCTCACCACGAGCAGCGCACGGCAGCGCGAGGGGGTTCTCCCCTTTGCCACTTCCGCGGCCGAGAGCAACGTTCGCTGGCGGTCAAGCGCGCCGCTTTTGTCGGGGCGACGCGGCGGGCGTACTCGACATCTCGGCAATCTGCTCGAGAGACTTACCCTCCGCGGGCACACCGAGCACTGCGGCAACACCACCGCCCGCGATCATCAACGACCCGGCCACGAGATATGCGTGAAACACGCTCGCTCGATCTCCGCTCTCCACGAGCGCTCCAAAGAGCGTGGGAGCAACAACCCCTCCCACAGACGTGCCCACGGCGTAGAAGACCGCAATGGCCATCCCGCGCAGCTCGACCGGGAATAGCTCGCTCACTGTAAGGTATGCAGAGCTGGCCGCCGCCGAGGCGACGAAAAAAGCGAGGCACCACGCCATCGTCTGCGTCCCGGCGGTCAGCCAGCCTCGCTCCATCCCGTAGCCCGCGAAAGCAATCAGAAGACCCGCGAGGGTATACGTCGTGGCGATCATGGGTCGACGCCCAATCGTGTCGAACAGCTTGCCCAAGAGAGCCGGCCCCAGCATGTTTCCGAAGGCGAAGGGGATGAGGTAAATGCCCACGTCTTTGACGGGCACGCCGTAGAAGCGACCAAGCACGAGCGCGTACGTGAAGAAGACGCCGTTGTACGCGAACGCTTGTCCGACCATGAGCGACAAGCCGAGGACGGTCCGACGCGGATGACGTCGCGCGAACTCGCGAACGATATACCCAAGGGTGACTCTTCCTTTGGCCTCGAGCCATTGCGGCCGCGCTCGGGGCTTCGATGCCGCCGGCACGCGCGCATGTTCCTGGACGCGTGATGCGTCGACCCGCCGCTCGATGCTGTCGACCAGGGCGGATGCCTCGTCGACGCGCCCGTGCAAGAGGAGCCACCTGGGACTCTCGGGCAGGTGATGACGCAAAAAGAGAATCGCCGAGCCGAGAACGGCGCCGAGCAAGAACGCAAAGCGCCACACCATCGCCGCGGGCAGGATGGGAGTGCGGACGAGCGAGAGCGTGAACGCCGCGCCCAGGATGGTGCCGAGCCAGTACGTTCCGTTGATCGCGAGATCCGCGCGGCCGCGCACACGCGCGGGAATGAGCTCGTCTATCGCCGCGTTCACGGCGGAGTTCTCGCCGCCGATTCCCGCGCCGGTCAGCGCGCGGAACAAGGCGAACGACGCGAAATTCCACGCAATGGCGGTCATCGCGGTCGCGCCGACGTAGAGCGACAACGTCACGAAGAAGAGGCGCTTGCGTCCGAATACGTCGGATAGCCGGCCGAAGAGGAGGGCTCCCACGACGGCGCCGGAGAGATAGGCCGTCGCGCTGCCGCCGATCTGGGCGTCCGACAGCCCCAACGTATCGGCCGAAGCCAGCAGGGGCGCGACCGCGCCCACCAGCGTGACTTCGAGACCATCGAGCGTCCACGTGACACCGAGCGCAATGAGAACGCGCCAGTGCCAACGCGACCACGGCAGCCGGTCGAGGCGCGCGGGCACGTCGCTGAGGAATCGGACGCCCGGCGCGACCTGGGCCATTGACGATCTCCCAAGCCAAGGTCGTGCCGCTCAGAGTTCGCGTCGGTTCAGCCCCGATGCCCCCTGTCGGACGACCTACGGCGATCCGCGGCCGGGCCGCTCGGCCGCGTGAGCTCCTTTCCCGGCTGACCCTTTCCCGGCTGACCCTTTCCCGGCTGGCCCTTTCCCGGTGGCCGCCGGACGGAACTCGGCGCCGGCCGGGCGCTTCGCAGCGACCAAGCCCCGAGCGCTACACCGACACCCATCACACAAACGAAGAGCCCCCGCGCTGCGTCCGTCGGAGGCCCGAGCAGAAGACCAGCTAGCGCTGAGACGAGCATGGCCACCGCGATGGCGATCCCCGGAACGCTCCTTGGGCGCGCGGACCTGGCGGAACGGCTTGTGCCTCGACCGGGGTTCGGGCGCGCGAGCGACGGGCGATCGCGGACAAAGTCCGGCGCGCTGCCGACGCGGCTGATTCGGTCCCCGGTCGGGAGAGTCGCGATGACCGCGTCGAGCGCCGCCGCGAGCTCCCCTGCGCTCGCATAGCGAGCCTGAGGCCGGGTCGCTGTGCATCGCCGGACGATTCCGGCCACCTGCGGCAGCTCCTTCTCGGCTACCAGGAGCTCGAGCAGGCGCCCCGCAGACCACACGTCGCTCGGGACGTCGGGCTCTGCGCCGCTCTTCACCTCGGGTGCCGCAAAGGCCGCGTACTTCGGCGCGTCCGCCTTGCTCAGCGACAGCGCGTGCACCGAGATAATGCCGGCCTCCGCGAGGACGGGCTGAAGGTCATCGTCCAGAAGCACGTTGTCGGCACAAAGGCATCCGTGAACGACCCCGGAGCGATGCAGGGCCTCGAGGCCTTGCATCGCTCGGCGAACGAACTCGAGGCGGCGCCGTGGCGGCCAGTGAAGAGTGGGCAAGTCTGTCGCGCACCCCGTCGTCCATAGGTCGACGACGAACGCGTCGCGAGACGGAGAAACAGCGTGCACGCGGACCACCGCGGGAAGGGCGCCGGCCGCATGCAGGCGGTCCGCGACCGACGCGAACCGCTGCCGCTCGGCTTCCGACGCGCTGTTCGAAATCACGACGAGGGCGACTTGTTTGCCGTCGTCTTTGCGCGCGCGCCAAGTGCTCACCGGGGATCGCTCGCCCAAGAGGCCCAGGATTTGAAGGCCCAGCGCCTTGGCGGCTCGCGCTTCGGGTCGATTTGCGGCCCCTGAAGCCGTTGGATCGACGATCGCGTGGGCCAGGAAAGCGTCGATCCCGTCCATGCATCTAGAGTGGACGGCCAAGCGCGGCCTTCGGTAAAGGCCCGGTAAAACGGATGCAGGTGGAGACTCCCTGCGCCCACGGTGTGGGGTGATCTAGCCTGGGAGCACCATCTTTTCAGGGCGCACGTGTTTGTCGAAGTCGTCCGGCTTGACCAACCCGAGCTCCGCGGCTGCTTGCCGAAGGGTGATGTCCCTGGCGTGGGCCAGCTTCGCTACCTTTGCGGCGTTGTCGTAGCCGATGACCTCGTTCAGTGCCGTGACCAACATGAGGGTATTTTCGAGGTGGCGCGCGATGACGTCTCGGTTCGGCTCGATCCCTGCCACGCAGTTGGCGCGGAAACTATCGCAGGCGTCGGCGAGTAGCGCACAGCTCTCGAGAACGTTGTGAATGATGACGGGCTTGAACACGTTGAGCTCGAGATGCCCGTTGGCCGCGGCAAAACCAACCCCGGCGTCACTCCCCATGACGTGCGCGCACACCATCGTCATCGCCTCGCACTGCGTTGGATTGACCTTGCCCGGCATGATGCTGCTTCCCGGCTCGTTCTCCGGCAGCGCGAGTTCGCCGATGCCGCAGCGAGGACCGCTACCGAGCAGGCGCACATCGCTCGCTACCTTGAAGCACGCGACAGCGAGGGTGCGCATGGCGGCGCTCGCCGCAACGAGGGCCTCGTGCCCAGCGAGCGCGGCAAACTTGTTCGGCGCGCTTCGAAACGGCACGGAGGTGAGCTCCGCGATCTTTCCGGCGACCCCATCGGCCCACTTCGGGTGGGTGTTCAGCCCCGTCCCGACCGCGGTGCCACCGAGCGCGAGCTCGTAAAGTCCTTCGAGCGAGTGCTCGAGGCCCCGTTCGCAGAACGCAAGCTGCGCCGCCCATCCGCTGAACTCCTGCCCGAGTGTGAGCGGGGTTGCGTCCATGAGGTGCGTGCGACCCACCTTTACGATGTCGCGGAAAGCGTGCGCCTTCTTCTCTATCGTCGTACGTAGCTCGGAGACCGCAGGGAGGAGACGCTCGCGTATCTCGAGCGCCGCCGCCACGTGCATCACCGTGGGAAACACGTCGTTCGACGACTGGCTCCGATTGACGTCGTCGTTGGGATGAACGGGCTTCTTCGACCCCATCGCGCCGCCGGCCATTTCGATGGCTCGGTTGGCGATCACTTCGTTCGCGTTCATGTTCGACTGCGTGCCGCTGCCGGTCTGCCAGACGACGAGCGGGAAGTGAGCGTCGAGCCTGCCTTCGATGACTTCGTCAGCCGCCCGCACGATGAGCGAGCGCTTCGTCGCGTCGAGCTTGCCGAGGCTTTCGTTCGTGAGGGCCGCGGCCTTCTTGACGATCCCGAATGCGCGGATGACCGGGCGTCCAAAGCGTTGGCCCCCAATCTTGAAGTTCTGGAGACTGCGCTGGGTTTGCGCGCCCCAGTATCGATCTGCGGCGACCTCGACCTGACCCATGCTGTCCGATTCGATGCGTGTGTTCATCGCTCCGGCGAATCCTACCACCACGCCGCTACCCGGTGCGGGCGCTTGGTCCCGGGTGCGCCCGCGGCAGCGTAACGGCAAAGGTGGTCCCCTCGCCGACCCGGCTGTCAATGGAAATTTCGCCGCGGTGGAGGTCGACGATCCCCCTCACGATCGGCAGCCCCAGGCCCGGCCCGTCGCGCGGTGTTCGCCGCGCGTTGGCGGCATAGTCGAACAAGCGCGCGAACCGCTCGGAGGCGATGCCCCGACCCGTATCGCTGACCACGATTCGCGTGCGGCCCTTGAACTCGCCCACGCGCACGATGACACGGCCTCCCGACGCGCTGAACTTGATGGCGTTGGCGACGAGCTTGGAGGCGAGCTGCGTCAAGCGAATCGGGTCGCCCATCACGCTGAGATCCTCGCCTTCCGACTCCAGCGTCAACTCGACGCCCCGCTCACCCGCGAGCGCCTCGAACGGGCGAATCGCGCCTTCGAGGACGGCGAGGATATCGCACGGGCGAGGGTCGAAATGAAGCGCACCTGCCTCGATCCTTGCGAGATCGTGGAAGTCGCTGATCACCTGGCTCATGCGGTCGGCGGACCTCGAAATAGCGTCGAGTACGCGGCGGGCGGCGCTTTCGTCCGCCGGGATCGTCTTTTTGAGAAAGCCCGTCCCCATGACGATCGAAGCGAGGGGGTCTTTCAGGTCATGGCAAACTATCGAAACGAGGTCCTTCTCGGGCTCGCTTCCGTCGAAACGTGCAATCGCTTCGTCGAGCTCGTTCACGAGCTTTCGTGCCACGGATGCCTCCACCGGCTCGGCAGTGGACGAAACCTCGAGCGCAGCCTCGATGGTGGCACGCGCCTGTCGCAAGGCCGCGATAAAAGGGGTGGTCATCCTCGACTCTTTGCGTTCGACTCCCCCACGCTCGGCTCGGGCTGGAGGCTTGACGACGGTGGAGCTGAATCTTGCATTGCTAGCGACATAATCAAGCCGCAATTAAGCGCTAGTGAGGTTCCATCGGGCGGTGAACTGCTGGGATCGTCAGGCCAACGTCTCGCCTTTTGCCTTCAATGACCTGGCGCCCTCCAAGCGCTCGCCATAGAGTCCCCACCGCACCCCACAGGAGCCATGGAGCGCAGAATTCTCATCATCGATGACGATCGCAGCATGTGCGAAGTACTCGAACTCGAACTACGGCGAAGGGATTTCGACGTCAGCTCGGTGACCTCCCCTCACGAGGCGCTGGCCCGGTTCGAGCGCGAGGACTTCGGCCTCGTAATCACGGACGTGAACATGGCCGACATGAGCGGCGTCGAGCTTTGCGAGCAGCTCGTGCGCCGTCGCGAGGACATGCCGGTGATCGTAATCACCGCGTACGCCAACATGGAGACGGCGATCGCCGCAATTCGCGCTGGCGCGTACGACTTCGTCACCAAGCCGTTCGACATGGACGAGCTCGCGCTGACGATTGAGCGCGCGCTGAAGCACCGGGCTTTGCGGGAGGAGGTCAAGCGACTCCGCAAGGCGGTCGAGGGCACGCAACGGTTCGATGAGATTCTGGGTACGAGCGCGGCCATGCTCAAGATGTGCGAGCTCATCACGCGGGTCGCCGACACCGAAACGACGGTGCTCATCACCGGCGAGAGCGGCACGGGAAAGGAGCTAGTCGCGAAGGCTCTCCATGCGAAGAGCGGCCGCCGCGACGGCCCGTTCGTCGCGATCAACTGCGCCGCGATGCCCGAGCCGCTGCTCGAAAGCGAGCTTTTCGGTCATACCAAAGGGGCCTTCACAGACGCGCGAAATGCCCGCCCCGGTCTCTTCATCAGGGCGAGTCGCGGCACGCTCTTTCTCGACGAGATTGGCGAAATGCCGGCGGGAATGCAGGCCAAGCTCCTCCGTGCACTTCAGGAGCGAACCGTGCGACCGGTCGGCGGCGACCAAGAGCAGCCCTTCGACGCACGAATGATTGCCGCGACGAACCGCGACCTTGAGACCGAGGTCGAAGAAAAACGTTTCCGCGAGGACCTGTTCTATCGAATCAACGTGGTGCGGGTCCACGTGCCGCCTCTCCGTGCGCGCGGAAGCGATATCCTTCTTTTGGCTCAGTACTTCCTCGAACGGTATGCGGCGCAGAGCCGCCGGACGGTCGTCGGCATGACGAGCGCCACCGCCGACAAGCTCCTCGGCTACCCCTGGCCGGGCAATGTGCGCGAGTTGCAAAACTGCATCGAGCGAGCGGTGGCTCTCTCTCAGTTCGATCAGATTGGCGTCGACGATCTGCCCGAGAAAATAAAAGACTACAAAACGGCGCGGATCAGCATCGAGTCGAACGACCCCTCCGAGCTGCTGCCGATGGAGGAGGTAGAGCGCCGTTACATTTTGAAGGTGCTCGAGTCGGTAGGCGGCAACAAGACCCTCGCCGCTCAGGTTCTCGGCTTCGACCGGCGCACGCTCTACCGGAAACTCGAGCGCGTTCGGGACCCGGCACACCGCGAGCACAGGGCCGCCGAGCGGGCGGCCGCCGCGGGCGACGACGCGTCAAAAATCGGCCGCTCCTGATCGCGGCATCGAGTCCCGAACGTCTCCGGGCACGGGCGCTGCACGGGACCGGTCGTATGAGCCAAGCGGACCGATATCAGCTTTGGATGGAGCGAATCACCCGGGTGCTGGCGGAGCTAAAGAAGGACGTCGTCGTCGAGGCTAGACCCGAGCGAGGCACTGCCTACACCGCGGCACTGGGTCAGCCACGAGATCGAATGAAGCGGCCGTAATCACACGACGTGAACGTGCAGACGCCCGCCCCTGCGATCGCACGGGCGGGCGTTCCCGTCGACACGGCGTCGACGAAATCCTGCTTCAATTCATTGCTGAGATACAGCGTCGACGAAATCCTGCTTTCGCTGGTCGAAGCGCGCGCGGATCTGGTCGATGCGACCGCCCACCTCTTGGCGCAGTCTCCGACCCGACCATGGCGCCAAGAGCAGGCCGATTCCACCGCCGATTGCCGCGCCCAGAGCCAGGAGCCCCACTGCAGGCAGGACGATCTGCAGCACAGGGCGCCGACGTTCCAGGCGGACCAGGTCGAGGAAGTTGTCGATGTCGAATCCGATGCGCTTCTTTATTTGCATTGCTGTCCTCCGTGAATCGATTCCATTTCGCGTCACAACACTTGCTTGAGCACTTCATGGGCGACGTGACGTGCCGCCGCCGCAAGGGCGATGCGGCCAGCCCGAAAGGAAAGCGCGCCGCCCACCACGATCCCCACGCCGAGAGCGACCGCGAGCGACGCCAGCGGTCTTCGACGAATTCGCTCGAACAGTGCCCGGGATATGTCGCTGACGCGCGCGGCCCCCCCCTCTGGAGCGGGTCTGCCCGACGGCGTTCGCGAGCGACGCTGCCCAGCGCGGTGAGAAAGTGAAGTTTGGGACTCGGCCGCGGGCCCCGGCTGGGGTCGCCCAGGGGCGGACCGCTCTTGCCCGAGAAGCAACCGTTCGATCCGCTCGTTTGCGCTCATCGCTTCTACTGTCGTGCGATGTGCATGCCAGGTCCCAGGCGCCGCTCGGGCGAACTCGAATCGTCGCAAGTCGCTACGTCCGTGGCAGTTTTGCCGAGGTGATCAGGGTGCGGCCGCTGAAACAAGTACATTTTCCGACGTCCCAAGCGCATTTCGGATCCCCCACGCTGCCACAGCCCATCCGGCACGCGCTCTGCAACAGGAATTTGAATTCGGGGAAATATGCCAGATACCAGTCACACCATCGAAGGACGGCAGGTCCTCATCATCGACGACGATCGCAACATGTGCGACGTACTCGAAGCCGAGCTCAAAAAGCGTGGATTCACGGCTGTCGCCACGACCTCTCCCGAAGATGCGTTGCGCAGATTGGTGGAAGACGATTTCAGTCTCGTCCTGACTGACATCAATATGCAAGGCATGAGCGGCGTGGACCTTTGCCGACAGATCGTCGAGAGTAGGGAAGACTTGCCAGTCGTCGTCATGACGGCCTACGGCAGCATGGAGACCGCGATCGCGGCCATTCGTGCCGGGGCGTACGACTTCGTTACCAAGCCCTTCGAAATAGATGGGCTCGTAGTGACCATGGAGGGCGCGATCAAGCACCGCGCCCTTCGCGACGAGGTCAAGCGGCTTCGGCGCATGGTCGTCGACCAGCAGAAGTTCGACGACATTCTCGGGACGAGCCCCGCGATGAAAAAAATGTACGATCTGGTCGCCCGGGTCGCCGAGACGGAGACGACCGTCCTCATTACCGGCGAAAGCGGGTCGGGCAAAGAGCTCGTGGCCAAAGCGCTTCACGCGCGCAGTGCGCGCAAGGATGGGCCGTTTGTCGCGATCAACTGCGCGGCGATGCCGGAGGCGCTGCTCGAGAGCGAGCTGTTCGGGCACACCAAAGGAGCTTTTACCGATGCACGCACCGCCCGTCCCGGACTCTTCATAAAGGCCAGCAAGGGGACGCTGCTGCTCGACGAGATAGGCGAAATGCCGGCCGGAATGCAGGCCAAACTATTGCGTGCGCTGCAGGAACGGACGGTTCGGCCCGTAGGCGGCGACCAAGAGCAGCCCTTCGACGCGCGCATCATCGCGGCCACCAATCGCGATCTCGAAACCGAGGTGGAAGAGAAACGCTTTCGAGAGGACCTCTTCTACCGCATCAACGTCGTTCGTGTGCACGTTCCGCCTCTACGCGCCAGGGGCGGGGACATTCTCCTAGTCGCGCAGCATTTCCTAAATAAGTACCAGTCGGCCGGGTCTCCCAGAGTTCTTGGAATCAAGAGCGCGGCGGCGGACAAACTCCTCTCGTATCCATGGCCGGGGAACGTGCGCGAGCTCCAAAACTGTATCGAGCGAGCGGTCGCCCTGGCGCAGCACGATCAGCTCGGCATCGACGATCTGCCCGAGCGTGTGCGCGAGTTCAAGAGTTCGCGAATCGCCATCGAGAGCAGCGACCCCACCGAGCTCTTGCCGATGGAAGAAGTGGAGCGGCGATACATTCTGCGCGTGCTCGAGGCCGTCGGCGGCAACAAGACTCTTGCCGCGCAAGTGCTGGGGTTCGATCGGCGTACGCTCTATCGAAAGCTCGAACGGTGTCGTGAAGTCTCACCGACAAAGCGCGAATCGCACTCGCTGCACGTTCCGTAAGCTTCGGGGGAGCGGTCAAGCTCGAATGTGGCGCGCATCGATTGGTCGTTCGGCATATGCCTTGCGAGGGAGGTTTCGCTACCGACGAGCACGCCCGTCGGGACGGAGGCGGAAACCAAATGCCGACACATGCCACGGCGCTCTTCGGCGATCGTCACGCGGCCCATGCTGCGATTGAACAGCTCGTCCAAGCCGGATTCCCGCGCGACACCATCAGCATCTTGATGTCCGACGCCACGCACGAGCGCGAGTTCGGTAGCTCGTCTGCCGAGGGCTCGGGCGCTCGATCGTCGCGACCGACCGGCGTGCTCGCCGCGATCGTCTCGGGCCTGATTCCGGTCTCGGTCGGAGAGGGCCTGGCGCTGCGCGTCGTGGGCCCGCTCGTGAGGGGGCTGCTACGCGCCCCCGAAGAGGCACCCGCCGATGCATTCGGTCCCGCGCTCGAGGCGGCGGGGTTGCCCGATTACGAGGCACGCTTCGTCGAAGAAGGCGTGCGCTCGGGGGCCATCGCGGTAGGAGTGCAGGCGAGCGGCGAGCGCGCGCGCCTCGCCACCCAGCTCCTCGAGCTGTCGGGCGGGGCCGCTCTCCAAGCAGCGTAAGTGCGCGAATTGAGGCATCTCCCGCGGTGATCGGTGTCCGCCGACGGGGTGGAGGCACGGGAAAGGCAAGAGCCATCGGATGCCGCGAAAGCGGGAATCTCCGCCCCTCGTGCTGGTCGTAGACGACTTCGAGGACAACCGTGCGATGTACGCAGAATTCCTCGGTTTCTCGGGCTATCGCGTCGTTCAGGCAGCCAATGGGAAGGAAGCCCTGGAATTCGCACGCGACCTTCGCCCGGACGCGATCGTGATGGACCTTTCCCTGCCGGTGATGGACGGCTGGGAAGCGACGCGAAGGTTGAAGGCCGACGAAAGTACCAGAGGCATTCCGATTGTGGCGCTGACCGGCCACACTCTTCCCGGCCCCTCGGCCGAAGCAAAGGAAGCTGGATGCGATGCGGTCCTAGTGAAGCCCTGCCTTCCGGACCGACTCGTGTCAAAGCTCGAAGAGCTTCTGAGTTCCTCACGCTCGTTCGACGACGATCCGGGCTAACGATGCTCGGCCGGCATGCCCTGCTGCAGGCATCCCTCCGTACCGCCGACCGGCGGACGTGGATCGATCAGCAGCCGCCGAACGCGAAGGCGGTTCTGAACCTCTACGACGCCGAAGACCGCTGCGGCGACGTCCTCGGCGAGGCGTTTTTGCGCACGCGTGGAAATCGTGCCCGAAAGCATGACTTCGCCGCCACGAACGGTGACTTCGACATCGGTGGGGTCGAGCGCTCCGTGTGCTGTGAAGCGCTCGCACACCTCTTCGCGTATCCGCTCGTCGCTACGGCGGTAGCCTCTGGGCCCGCGGCCCACGAATGGGCCTGGCGCCCAGGGCGGAGGCTCGAGAGGAATGACCGGAGTGGCCTCGCTCTGCCACTCGACCTGCGGCTGGGCGGTTCGAACGACGACACTGCGGCGCAATTCACCCGCCCAGGACCCCTCGCTTGCGTCATGAGCCGCGCGATAGCCGAGTTCGTCTCCACGCATTCCGCCTGTCCCCCAGCGGGGGTCGCCGACATTGCGTTCGACAGGTGCGGCCGTCTCCCGCTCGAAATCAGGCGTTTCCCGGGCGCGTAGATCTTCCCAATACCAGCGATCGCGCAGTTCGTGACGATTGCTCATCGCGGCTCCGTTCAGGTCACCACACGGCGGCCGAGCAGCAGCGAAATGCCGGCGAGGACGAGGAACACGACAAAGAGGATCTTCGCGAGCCCGGCGGCGCTGGCGGCAATCCCGGCAAACCCAAACACACCCGCAATGATGGCAATCACGAAGAAGATGGCGGCCCAGTAGAGCATTTTCGTCCCTTCCTTTCCCTGCAGAACCCGCTGCAGCGAGCGTGCCGCCGCAGGAGCCTTTCACCCTTGACGGCTCGACAAGTGCATCCGGGTCCACGGCATGAGCGACCTCCCCAGCAACGAAGCCGCGACTGTGCGCGTATCGGTTGCGCCGTCGAATGAACAAATTGCGCGGCGATTCGCGGACCTCGTGCGCAAGAGGCCAGTGCTCACGATTGCCGCTGCGAGCGCGGCGGGAGTGGTGCTCGGAGGTACGGTTTTGTCGCGGCTGGGTCGGTTCGGTGCCATGGCGGCGGCGGGGTATATTGCCAACGGACTGTGGCGCCGCGAACGAATCGACATACGCGATCTCATCGCGTCGCTCTCGAGGTGAACGATGCGTTCCCTCCTCGCCTCCGCGGCAGTCGTCGTCTCGACGACGACCATTTGGTCGGTCTCCGCTTGCCGTCAGCCTGAACAGCCACCCCTCGTTCCACCCGCCCCGACCAATCCCAACGTCGCAGACAAGGTCGCTTTTCAGCCTGCTGACGTGATCGACGCATCGATCGTGACCGAGGGCGGGGCCATAGACGCGACCGGATTCGAAATCGAGGCAGCGCCCGCCTCAGTTACCCACAGGTAACTGCCGGAAAGCGGGGAGCTTCCAACAACAAGCTCCAATTCAACAAGCCAAAGGCGCGGGCGGCACATGGATTGCTCCCCGCTCCCGGGCATTGCCATGAAGGCCACCACACTGCTCGAGCGACAGCACCGCAACTTGCAGCAACTGTGTGAAGCTGTGGAGCGGGGCAGCGCGACCATCCGTCGGTCGCTGCTGCCGCAGCTAGCCGGGGACTTGGTGGCGCACATGGCGGTCGAAGACCAGGTCTTCTATCCAGCCGCTCGCGATGTGCTGCACGAGGAGGCATGCGTGCGATGGTGTCGATCCCGCCACGCGCAAGTTCGGCGGTCGCTCGATCGAATGCTCGAGGCCCCCGTGGACGGACAAGATTTCGATCGCGCAATCGGCGATCTTCGGAGTGTGGTGGAGCTACACGCCGAGGAGCAAGAAGAGCTGCTTTTCCCTCGACTCGAAGATGCGCTCGACAGCGATGCGATGCGGGATCTGGCGCTCGCGATCCTGTCGCTTTACCGGGCCAGGGTCGAGGCGGGCTATCCGGGAGCCGTGCCGGGCACACAGCGGCCCTTGCCGGCATGAGGTCGCGCCCGCTTCAACCGGGACCCGGAGGCCGCGGGAGCCTCCCTCCCGCGAGCAGGACCAAGGTCGCGCGCTGTCGCGCCATCCAGAGAGGGTACGCGGATTGCGAGATCGGCAGCCATGCAGGAGCAGGCCGGGCAGTCCAGCCAAGCGATTCATCTGGTGGTCTCCGCCGCGGCGCCCGGGCTGCTCGCGGCCGGCACGGCCCTCGATGGACTTGCCGCAGGACGCAATGGCGCCCTCACATGGCTCGCGTTTTGGACACTCGTCTGCGGGGTCATGCTCGGAGCCTGGTGCGTCTTGTGGGCCCTGGTCGATTGGATCTTCGCTGAAGCCAGCCGGCCAGCGATTCTGGTGTACCAAGGGCTCTCGACGGCAACGGTGGTTGGACTGTTCGGTATCGTGGCCCTACTGCGCGTCGACAGTGCGGCGCACTCGGCGAGCACCCCCGCATCAGCGCTCGAAGTGGGGGCAGTGGCGGTTCTGGGTATGAAAGCGTGGCTCGGGGCCGAGCTGACAGCGTGGCTGGCACACTGACGTGCCTGCGACGCAAGCCTGTCGCGGCTCGATGAGCCGGGTCGGTGCTGCACGATACGTGCATCGGTCCGGGTGCCTCTGGCCGCATGAGCGAATCCACTTCAGTCCTGCGCGAAACCCCGGCGCTGCCGCGCTCTGGTGACGTCGTCGCGGGAAGGTACCGCCTGATTCGCCCGCTCGGACAAGGCGCAATGGGTGTCGTCTTCGAAGCGGTTCACATGCCGCTCGCACGGGGAGTCGCCATCAAGTTCCTGCGGCCGCATGTACTTCGCTCCCCTCACGCCGTGGGCCGCTTCGAGCGAGAAGCGCGAGCGAGCGGGCGCATGATGCGGAGCCGCCACATCGTCCCCGTCCTCGAGGCCAACGCGCGCGGGCGACCTTACATGGTCATGGAATTGCTACGCGGTCGCGATCTGCAGGCTGAGCTACGCCAGCGCGGGGCGCTCCCGATTGGAGAAGCCGTCGACTGGGTCTTGCAGGCGTGCGCAGGTGTTGGCGCGGCGCACCGCGCAGGGATCGTCCACCGTGACCTCAAGCCCTCCAACTTGTTTCTGTCCGAGGAGGGAAGAGAGCGCATCCTAAAGGTTTTGGATTTCGGAATATCGAAGAGCGCTCCCGGGATGGATCCGGCGGTCACGTCACCCGCTGTATCGGTCGGGACGCCGATCTACATGTCGCCCGAGCAGGTGCGCTCGTCGAAGGACGTCGACCGACGGGCCGACGTCTGGTCGTTGGGGGTGATCCTCTACGAGCTCATCGCCGGATCGCAGCCGTTCTTGGGCACCACCACAGCAGCCATCGCGGCGATCGTCGCGGACGCGACACCCAGCTTGCGCGCCATCCGCCCCGAGGTCCCCGAAGAGCTCGACCGCGCAATCCTGACTGCCCTCGCCAAGGTGCGAGAAGATCGCTTTCCCAGCACCGAGGCCTTTGGTGCGGTGCTGGTTCCGTTCGCTTCACAGGGGGCTCTCGGCGTTGCGTCTCTTCACCCTTCGCGAGAAGCGTACGAGGTCGCGACCGCCGCGATGGCACGCGCGCCCGCCGGACATCGCGCGAGCGACTCAGCGGAGCTGCTGGACCTTCCCACCGCACGAACGCCGCTCGGGGCGACACGACGGCGCTCGCGGCGCGGTCCGGCTGTGGTCGTCGCCGCAACTGTGGCGATCGGACTGGCGCTCACGCGCGCGGCGACACTGTCCGCGCGCGTAGGCCTGCGCGAAACCACAACTGAGGCGACCGTCAGCTCGCGTCTACTCACGCAGCCGCGGACCGGAGTCCACGTCGCGTCCGCTCCTCCAGCATGGATCGCTTGCCCCTCGAACCCGGCATCCAATCACGTCGACTGCCTGAACCCTTCCGGGTCGAGCGGCGGCGGCGGAAGGTCGATTCGACGCTCCTCGGATCCGTAAGGGGTGGGCTCGAGTTCCAGAATCGTGTGCAGGGGTATCGAGACGAACGGGCATTCGCGCGGGGGTCTGTCCATCATGTAGGCGTAGAGTGCACGCAGGACGGCTTGATGACCGATGACAAGCACTGGCGCGCGCTCGCGCTCCAGTTCGAAGATCACCGGCTCGAGACGCTGAATCACATCCTGGTACGACTCGCCGCGCGGGTACCTGTATCCAAACTTGTCGCTCAGCCGTGCGGCATGTTCGTCCGGCATCGTCGTTGCGATTTCCGCGTACGTCATGCCGTCGCAGACGCCGGCGTCGATCTCGTCGAGAGGTCGCCACGTGCGGTACGGCAGCCCTAGCATTTCAGCCGTTTCGATCGTGCGACGCATCGTGCTCGTCCACACGACGACGTCTTGACCGATCCGGTCGCGCACGACGCGCGCAAGCGTGCGCGCATAGGCCTTTCCCAGAACGCTGAGCGGAGCGTCTCCGCCGATCCGCCCGAGAACGTTGAATTCGCTCTCTCCGTGCCTCGTGAGCCAGACGCTTCGTGGCTGCACGTGCAAGTTGAGCAAGAAGTGCACGACGCGCGCGAGCAGGTACCCCTCGATCCGATGGAGAACCATCTTCCGGCCAACGTCGACGATCTTGATGAACGGCCCCTCGGCTTCGGAGACCTCTTGGTAGCCACTTTCGTAGTGACGGATGCGCATCCGAAAGTCGCGCACAGCTTCATCCTCGGGGACGCCACGGTAGTCTGGAGAGCGCGCTTTGTTCGCTCGGATATTGGCCTCCACCAAGGCGGGTTCGTTGCAAATCGACTCGATGAACACAAGATCGAGCCCTTCTGCGGCGCAGCGCGCACGGACCAAGTCGCGGCGTTCACGCGTGTTGTTCGTCGCGTCGTAGATCGCGACGTCTCCGCCGCTCCGCAGGAAATGGAGCATGTCGTCGAGCGCTGCGAGCGCCACTTCGCGGCGCGCAGTGTTGGCCGCCTCGTTGCGGGGGTCGAAAAACGAGTGGCGCTGATGGCTGCCGAGGCGCGATCGGCGGTACGAACCGACGTTATAGACCTTGGTCTCGTGACCGAGCCACGATAGATAACGAGCGATCTTGCGCGCGATAAACGTTTTCCCGCGGGCGGGCAGACCGACCATGGCAAAGGCGATCCTGGGCGACGCGGCGGCGTGCATGGCGGAGGGAGCTTTGCGGCGCTCGCTCGTCCACCGAACGTAGCGCGATGTTGCCGCGACGCTAGGCCCGTGCCATTGCCCCGTCCACTAGGGACACCGGCCATGACCATCAAGCCCACGCCGTACTGGGAGTACATCCGCGTCGAGCAGCTCCTTTCGCTTCAGGCGGGAACTGCAAAGGACGAGACAGAGCTCTCGAACGACGAGGTCTTGTTCATCGTCGTGCACCAGATTGACGAGCTATGGTTCAAGCTCGTCCTGCGCGAGATGGTCACCGTGCGCGATCTCTTCGCCCGCGACCTCGTACCCGAACAGGGGCTCGCGGCGGCGGTGCGGGGTGTCCGACGGATGGAAACGATCGTGCGGCAGCTCGCGGACCACTTCGCGCTGATGGAGACGATGACGACGCGCGATTACCTGGACTTTCGAGACAAGCTGTCGGCCGCGAGCGGCTTCCAGTCGGCGCAAATGCGCGAGATCGAGATTCTGATGGGGCTCGCGGAGACCGAGCGGGTGCCGCTCGGCCACCAAGGGTCCTATCTCACGGCGCTGAGAGAGCACGACGGCAGCGAGTCGGGAGCGCTGCGGTCCGTTCGAGCTCGCCTCCGCGACGAGCCCTCGCTCCGCGACGCAATTCTCGAGTGGATTTATCGCACGCCCATCCAGGGATCCGAGCCGTCCGACCCCGGCGATCCGGTGAACGTGCAGGCGTTCATCGCCGCATACCTGGCCAAGCACGCGACCGCCGTCGAACGCGGCCTTGCCCTCGCGCGCGCTCAATCGCTGCCGGCGACGGACATGCGACGGCTCGAAGAGCGAGCGCGGGTCGAGGTCGCCTACGCGCGGTCTTACCTGCTCGCAGAGGAGACTCCCGAAGAGGCGCGCCGGCGTGCCTCGCGCATCCGGGCGGCGCTCGTGTTCATCGAGTCGTACCGGGAGCTTCCGCTCCTCGCCTGGCCGCGTGAAGTTCTGGACGGACTGACCTCCTTCGAGCAGGCGTTCGTCATTTTCCGCCAGCGGCATGCGCGGATGGTCGAGAGGATGATTGGGAGGCGCACCGGTACGGGCGGCTCGACCGGCGTCGACTACCTCGACTCGACGGCGCTCAAGTACCGCGTGTTTCGCGAGCTGTGGGCGGTGCGCACCGTCCTCGTCGGGGCGCAGGACCTGCCTGAGCTCGAGCATCCGGAGCTCTACGGGTTTGCCGCCGAAAAGTGAGCGCGCGGCCCGATGCGTCTGGATCGATGCGTGCCCCCGCTCCGCATAGGGTGTGACTTTTCGCACCGGCTGCGACCGAAATGAAGCTCAGCCTGGTATTTGAGCGCAGATGCCATTTCGACGCACGCTAAGGTGGTCCGTACGGCGGAGAGCGGCCGTTGTGGCGACATGCCCCGGGCGTGCGCTTCGGACATTCGCTCTCCGCTGTTACGTCCCAGATGAGCCGCCCCTGCCTTCGGATTGTTATCGCGTCGCGCGTCGCACGCCGCCTCTTGGGCTGCGCGACAGTGGCCCTGGTCGCTTTCACTGCCATCCCGTCGTCGGGGCGTCCGCCCGCCGTCGCGCGACTCGACGCCCTGCCGCGATCGAACGAGCGCCTCGCTCAGCCGATCTGGCTTCCGCGCTGCAAAATGCAGGTGGTCGAGTGGCGTTCGACCGGCGCCCTCGGCGCCGAGACGAAGCCGAGCAGCGAAGCGCTCGCAGTCCTCAATGACACGTGTCGAGAAGCGTTCGAGCGATACGGAGATTTCCTGCGAGCGAAGAATCTCCCGCACCTTCACACCGAGCCCGAGGTGCTCCCCCAGATCTCGCTTTTGCCGGGCAACACGCTCCTCGACGGCAAGGCGCCACGCGCCCTCAACGATCTGCCGACCCGATTCGAGGCGGTGGCCCCGGGGTGCTGCTACTGGGGTCTCTACGTCGATTCGCTCAATCACCTATTTTGCGAAACGATCCGCTCGTCGTCGACGACAGCGGCAAGCTCGTGGAAAATCCGCGCTTCGTGCGCACCCTCACGCACGAGATAGGGCACGTGCTCAGCGCACGCTTGGGCGTCTGGGACGTCGTCGGTTACGACCGGCAGCGGGATGAAGACCTTGCGGAGGAGTTCGTTGCCTTCATGGGAATGCATTTTCCTGCAGAGAGCTCGGCCGAGGACCTGGCATTTCATCGCGGTCGCCCGGGGCCGAGAGGCCCGCTCGTCGGGACGGAGGAGGCGCGCGCAACGACCGGAGAGCACGAAAAGCCACGGCCGAACGCGTCGGCAAACACTAGCCCCCAGCGTTGACGCGGGCGCTAGGGCCGGGAGCGCGACCGAAACGCGGTGTTTCTTCCGCCAAGTGGCGATGCGTACGAAAATTTGGCCCGCCCCGCGCGTTCGGGTGATTTCTCGACGCATGACGCAAAGCCTCAGCGGCTGCTGCTGCGTATGCGGAGCGAGCGACGCGCGGACCCTCGTGCAGATTGGCCTGGTCGGGGGCGGGCAAGCCACGCTCTGCGGATCGCACGCGGTCATGCACGGGCGCGCCGGAACCAAAGCCCGATCGGAGCCGGAGCTGCGTGAGCTCTTGCGCGATCGCCGGGGAAGGCGCGAGCGGCGTGAGCTCGGCGACGAGCTTGGCGCTGCGCTCACGCAAGCGTTCAACGAGGAACGGCGAGCCCGCGAGCGGCGGCAAGCGTGAGGGCGGGAACGCTTCAACGCGATCGATGGGACGCTCTCGCCGGTGGCGGGACGTCATAATCGAAGTAGCCCTGGGGCGACCCGCGCTTCCCATCGACGGCCGCGCGCGCGACGTTGTACATTTCGCGCGCGGTGACGTAATGCACCCTCCACGTCCCTCGCGACGCGAGTTCGGCGAGCGCGCGGTGCAACTCTGCCATGGGCTCGCCCAGCATTGCGCGGGCATTATTCTCCGGCGCACCGTGCGCGTGAAGCTTGACGAAAGTCCATTCGGGGCGGCCGACGACGTGCACCCACTGGTCGACCCAAGTCGCAAGGCGATCCGCGGTCGGCGGGTCGCTCGCCGTCAGTGCCGCCCCCTCGATGCGTAGGGCGCGGGACCGAGGGCGTCGCGCGATGGCGAGCGGCCCTTGTACGAGTAGAACGGCTCGCGGCGTCGCCGCGCCCACCCGCGCGGGCTCCGCGCGTTCGTAGGCCCGTCGGCGCGACGCGTCCCGCGCGTAATAGATCGAGTTGACCACCGACGGCTGACACGGATCCGGGGCGCTCGGAAATGTGAAGTCCGCGTAACATCCGAGCTCGTAGAGGAGGCTGAGCTCGTCGTCGACTCCGCACCACCGCCCGTCGCGGCGTCCGTTGGCGAGCGACCAATTCCCGTGGACGAAGCTCCAGGCCGGAGAGCCGGCGCGACGCGGAACCAGGCCGTGCGTGTCGAGCAAGCGAACGGTGCGGAGCAAACGTTCGCGCAAGCTGGCTCGCGTGTCGCTGTCGTGGTGAAGATGAACCTCGACCTCGGCGAGGCCCTCGTCCACGAGCTGCGCCAGCGGCTCGACAAGCGAGGGATCGTACTCTTCGCCTGGGTAAAAGAAGGTGTGACGGGGCGCGCGGCCGCTCGAGTCGCGGAACGAGCGAGCGAGCTCGGGCAATCCGTCCCGCCACGCGCGCACGCGGCCGAGCGCGACGTCGCGGTGGACTCGACCGTGAAGCGGCTCGAAGTGATCGCACACGCAAAGCAGCAGATGCCGCTCCCCCTGCACCCTCGGAAGCATAGCCTTGAAGGCCCGATCGCGCAGCCATCCGCCAACCCAGAGGTGAAGCTCCTTCGAGAAGACTTCCCGCAATGGGGACGGAAGACGCTGCGGGTCGAGCTGCCAGAGCTCGGCCGTCATCGCGTTGGCCCCTGTACGACGTCCCAGAGGACGAAGCCGAGCGCTTTTCGATCGCCCAGCTGCTTCACTGCCGCTCGCAGATCCGATCCTTTTGATGCCCGGCTCTTTGCCACGATCACCATGCCGTCGACGGCATTCTCGACGACGTTCGCGTCGCCCGAACCGAGCACGCTGGGGGCGTCGACAACCACCCAGTCGTACAGTCGACCGAGCCCCTCGACGGCTTCGCGGAAGTGGGTCGAGTGGAGCGCGTCGGGGAACCCCCGCTCCGCTTCACTCTCGGCGAGCACGTGCAGAGCGGGCCCCAGAGCGAGCACCGCCCATGGCTGTCCGCGACCGCCGTGCATCCTCTGTGCGAGCTGAAGCGAGAAACCGAACCCCGGCGGGACCTGGAAGCCGAAGAGCCGGGCGAGCGACGGCTTGTGCAAGCTCGCCTCGATGAGCACCACACGCGCGCGCTGTGCCTCGCTCAGTACGAGGGCGAGCTGTGCGGCGAGCGTGCTTTTCCCTTCGCTGTCGCGTGCGCTGGTAACGCCGAACGTCCACATCCCTTCGGCGCGCCGCTGCTCAAGGCGGTGCCGGATGACACGAAGTGCGGCTGCCGGCGCGTCGTCGCGCGTCTCTCCCAGCATCGCAAGCAGCCCGATTTTCGGCGGCGACGCCCACACCGGAACGACGCGGATGGCCGTCGGCCCCTGGTGAACAATCTCAGTGGAGGTGGCTACGAGGGCCGTTTGCTCATGCTGCACGTGAGTGCACCTTCTCGGTCGAGACCGTGTTGAGCGTGGGAACGACCCCGAGCACCGGGCCCAGACCGAGCGCCTCGAGGTCGTCGGAATCGACGAGGGTGTCGTCGAGTGACACGCGCGCGGTCGCGTACGCGACCGACAAGAGGAGGGCCATCGCCAGCCCGGCGAGCGCGAAGTTCGCGCGGCCACCTTTGACAGGATGGGTCGGGCGGAACGGAGGTTCGACCACGGCCATTCGCTCGCTCGCCTGGGCGCGGGAGGCTTCGACCGCCAGCTTCGCCCGTTCGACGCGCATGTTGATGTCGTCGTGGCGAGCCTTCGACTCGCTGAGCGCCCGTACCAGCCGCTGCCAATCCGTTTCGAGCTCGACGAGTCCCGCGCCATCCGCGCTCGACGACAGCGCCCCCGGATGGCCGTTCGCCGGCTGCCCTGCTGTGTCGGCGGCGTTCTTGCGCATCGCGATCTGGATGTTGATCTGCCGGAGCTTTTCGGCCGTCTCCGGCGCGACCCTCGCCGGCTCGACGCGCTCTCCGCCGAGGGCGCTGTCTTTGAGCTGCTGGATCGCCGCGAGTCTCGCCTTCGCTGCGTGGAGCTGGCGTGCCGCGGCGTCGGCCGCCATCCGCGCGGCGCGCATGTCGGGGTGGTCTTCCGTCAGGTTGGACTTCGACGCGATGTCCGCCAGAGTCTCGGCGACACGTTTCGCCGCGACTTCCATTTCGCCCTGCGCCTGCACGATCTGATCGTCGAGCTGCTTGCTCGAAGCGGCCCCGGAAAGGACGCCAGGGGCCACGACCGCCAGGGGCGCTGCCACCGCGGCGCTGCGCGCCTCACCTTCCAGCCGCGCGCGCTCGCGGTAGAGCGCATCGAGCTCCGGGTCGTTGGTTGGCGTCGCGTCCTTGGGCAGCCTGGGCATGAGCGGAATACCCGCGACGGGGCTGGGGCCGAAGGGAGTCGAGGCAGCCTGTTTGGCCTCCAACGCGAACTCCGGGTGCGCCGCGAGAAATAGCGTCACCGCCTTGGTCGACGCCTCCAACCCCGAGAGGGAACGCGCTTCCTCCTTCGACAGAAAATCCGCCTCGTGTTGAAGGTCTTCGAGATCGCCGGCCGCAAACTCGTTTATGAGCGACTCCGACAGGTACTGCGTCACCCTCTGCACCATGTCCGGGTCGTCCCCGTCGAAGCTGATCACGTATTCGTCTCCCTCGAGAGCGCGAAACCCGACGTGCGGCTTCATCTGCTCGACCGCGTCGAGCATCGTCTTGTTGGCGACGATCTCTTGGTAAAGACCAAACTTCTTGATAGCGCTCTCAAGCCTCGCGCGAGTCGTCAGCATGTCCTTCAAGCGCGCGCTCTGGCGGGCGACCTGGTCAGGCGAGGTCGAGGAGTCGTCGCGATCGTCCGTTCGGATTCGCGCCTTCGCGAGCACAGTGCATTCCGAACGGTAGACATGCCGGACTCTCGACGCGCCGAGCACTGCCAGAACGCCCGCAACGCAGAATACCAAGAGCGACCCCTTCCAGTGAGTCAGCGCGCGGCGAACGAGGGTCCGCGTCCGTGCGAGTCTCTCTCGTGGCGACCTGGTTTCATCATGACACTTTTGCTCCATGGGCAGCTGCTCCCATTCCCGTCCCGTCCAGAACTGCTTCGGCGCCTGCGCTGCGAAACCCGTGCTCGGCGCATGGCGGACGGCACAATGCGGTGTATAGGCTTTGCAATCAGCGAGAAACGGAAGGCAAATAGATGGCTTTGCATTTGGTGACGGGCGGCGCCGGCTTCATCGGCTCTTCGATCGCGGAAGCCCTCTTGGCGAGCGGCGAGCGTGTGAGGATCATCGACGATTTTTCCAGCGGTCGCCGCGAGAACCTCGCCCGATTGCCGGGGCAGTTCGAGCTGATCGAGGGGACCATTACCGACCCGCCGACGGTCGCGCGCGCGATGCGGGGGGTCGAGATCGTCTTCCACGAGGCGGCCATTCCAAGCGTCGCGCGTTCCGTGGCAGATCCGCAGGCGACGATGATGGCCGGCGTGCAAGGGACGACGGTCGTGCTGGATTTCGCTCAACGCGCCGGCGTCAAACGGGTGATCTTCGCCGCCAGCTCCGCGGCCTACGGCGACACGCCCACTCTGCCCAAGGTCGAAACGATGGAGCCGAGGCCGCTCTCGCCGTACGCGGCCAGCAAGCTGACCGGCGAACACCTCATGCGAATCTTCGCAGAGCTCCACGGTCTCGAGACAGTTAGCTTGCGTTATTTCAATGTTTTCGGCCCATGGCAAGATCCGGCCAGCGAGTACGCGGCCGTAATACCCAAGTTCATCACAGCTGCGCTCCGGGGCGACAAGCCCATCATTTTCGGCGACGGCGAGCAGACGCGCGATTTTTGCTACATCGAGAACACCGTTCGAGCGAACCTGCTTGCGGCCTCCACGTCGCGCCCGCTTCGGGGAAAAGTGCTCAACGTCGCGTGCGGCGAGCGCACTTCTCTCAACCAGCTCATCGAGTACATCGGCGAACTGGCCGGGAGGCCTCTCGAAGCCGACCATCGCCCGCCGCGTGCCGGAGACGTCCGCGACTCGCTCGCCGACGTGACCGCCGCTCGCGAGGCAATCGGCTACGAGCCGGCGATCGATCTGCGAGAGGGACTCAAGCGAACATATCGGGCATTCGCCCGGTAGCTGGGGCGATCCGTTCAAATCGGCCCCGGGGAATGGGGAGCCATGGGGCGATTTGGTTTCAAGTGGCTTGTGGGTGTCCTGGGCGCAGGGGCAGCGGTGCGCGCGTTCGTTGCGCTCGCCTTGCTCAGGGGGATGCCGATGGTCAGCGACGCGCGCGACTACTTCGAAGAGGCCCTTCGCTTCGCGTCAGGGGAGTTCGGCGGATCATTCTACTGGCCGCCGGGCGAGTCACTCGTGCTCGCGTGCGCTCTCGGCACGATCGGCAAGAGCGTGCTGGTCGCCCGAATCGTGACGATCGCGATGAGCGTGGGAGGCGTCGCGCTCAGCGCACTTTCGCGCGCGAGCTCGGCGGCCCGGCGGCCGAGCGGATCGCATGTCTCATCGCAGCGTTGTACGCGCCGAGCATCATTCTATGCGGACAGACCTACGCGCAGCATCTCGCGGCGCTTTGCCTCGCAGCCCTCGCGTACTTCGGGTTTCGAGCGCTCCGTGACCAGCGCGTCGGGCACTTTGGCTGGGCAGGCGCCGCTCTCGGTGTGGGCTGCCTCACCCGCCCCTCGATGGCCAGCGTCGTGCCGGTTCTTGTCGTGGCATGGGTATATGCCGCTTTTAGGCGCCGCCGATCGCTTCGTGCGCTTTTCGCCGGCGGCGCCCTCGCTACCTGCGCCGCGCTCGCCTTCGTTCTCCCCGCGCAGGCGCACGACTGGCGCTCCGGGGCGGGATGGACGATCTCGACGAACAACGAGCGCAACTTGTGGCTCGGCAATAACCCGTTTACCCCCGACTACAAGACGAGCCACCTCGGTCAGCGCTCGCTGGACGAGCTTCCCCCGGATGCCCGCGCGTACCTGGAGTCTTTCTATGTGCGGCCGGACGCACGGTCTGCCATGCAGCATGCCGCGCTCGAATACATGCTGCACCACCCGGTCCGCACCGCCTGGCGGACCTTGAATCGAGCGACGTCTTTTTGGGGGTTTGACTATCTCGGTTCGCGGGAGATCCAGAATTGGGGCGGGTGGAGCACGCGAACCGCACTTCCGCTGCTGGCGCTGGAAATCGGAAGCTACGTCGCGGTGGCCCTGCTCGCGCTGGCAGGGCTACTCATGTTCTGGGAAGCCTGCGCGCCAACGTGGCGACTCTGGCTCGTGGCGCTCGTGCTCGCGTACGAGCTGCCATACGCGGTTGCGTTTTCGGGTGGTACCTATCATTTCCCGGTTATGCCGCTCGTCGTGCCGTTTGCGGCCGTGTCGGTGGCCAACGGAGCGGAGGCGTGGAGGCGCGCGAGAGAGAGGAAGGGGGCGGCCATTGCTGCGCTCTCGGCATTCCTCTTCATTCAGGCGCAGTATGCCTATTTCGCGCTGGCGATGCGGCCGGAGCGGGCGGCACAAACGAGCGCCGAGACAACGCCGCGCCCAGTCGTTCAGAGGTGAAAGGGGCTGTTGGCGCGATCTTCGATCGCTCTGGACCGCAAGCCAGAGTCCCCATTCACCGGATCGCGCAAGAGGGTGCAAGCTCGAACGTCAATAGCCCCGCGCTGGACGCCACGCGTGCAGCACTCGCTGCAGCGGGTTCTAGAGAGACGCTACACAGCGTGCCGTCGCGCTCGACGGTGACCGTGTATCGAGCGCCCGGTGGGAGCGACGCAACGACGTGGCGAAGGGCGGCGGCCGGCGCTCGGTAGGCGATCGGCGCGGCGCGAGCTTGCACTCCCGCGCGCGAAAATACGTACGCCTCGTCCTCGATCGCCGCGCCGTCCACGTCGCGGCCGTCGATGCGAATGGCAGGCGGCGGGGTGGTGTCCGCCTGGGTAGCGACGAAAGCATGGAGAAATCGACGCTCGAGATCACCGAGGGGCGACCGCACCTCCACCCGCACGCTAAGGGAACCCTCAGGGGGCTCGTTCGCGTAATACGGTCCGTCGCCGAGCTCGGTCGGCTCTCGAACGAACACCGGGGTCGCTGTGACGGGGAGGAGCGTGGTCACAAAGGCCGCGCTCTTGCCCGCGGAAAAGTGCACGCTGCTCCCTTGAAGCTCGGGCGCCGAGCCACCGTGCAGCAGGAAAGTCACGCTGTACGATGGCTTCGCAACGGTGATCCGGTCGTACACGACGACGCGCGCCGACGCGGCCGTCGCATCGACCGGGGCACGCGAAAAGATGAACTCACGCTCCGCGCGAACGACCGACCGCTGAGGGTGGTCGCTCGGATACCCGGCGGGGTTGTACGCACTGGCGTAGTCGGCAAGAGCATAAACGAATGTCCCGGTGTCTTCGAAACGAGCGATGCGAGCGGCGTCGCTCCAAGTGCCCTGGTTGGGAGCGTAGTTGTCATTGTCTTTCTTGTCGTCGACTGCGATGACGTTGTGACTCAGGCTCGAATAGGAGCCGTATCCGCCCGCGTCGATAACGAGAGCATCGCCTCCTCGCACTATTTCGAAATGCCCCGCGTCGAGGTGCTGGTGGTCGGACAGCGACGGGCCGCTCGTCAAACCGACCCACACCGCTTGCGACGACCAGTCGGTGCGCGCGGTGACGACGCCCGTGCCGCGCGCCAAATAGCTCGTCGCCCCGTGGCGTGGGTCTTCGGCGATGCGCGCCGGATCGTCCGCGAGCGCCGCGAGCCAGAGCCATTCCTCGTGCGGGTCCTCGGCGGTCCGGGCAAGCCAGAGCGCGCGGGATTGATCCGCGTCCCCCGCTCGAAGCACCGTCGCCAGCGCTTCGAGCGCATGCGCCGGCGCCACGGCCGGCTTTTCGGACCAGTCTCCGGTATCGAAAGTATGCTTGCCGTCGGGCCACAGCGCATGCACGCGGTAGGCGACCGTTTCGCGCAGCCACGAAAGGTCGTCGATGGCAGTACGACCCTCCGTGGTTTCGGACTCTGCGTCGCCAAAGATTGCTAGGATCGCCCCCACCATATCGCCGTACTGCCACCCCTCGGGGAAGTCTCCACCGCCGAGTTTGCCGTTGTAGGCGGGCGCGATCTCGCGGCCAATCATTCGCTGCGCCTGCGTGAGAAATCCACCAGAACGCCCGTCGTCGCCGTCGACGGCTATGCCCGCAAACGCGACCGCGCCGAACCATCCCATGTAGTAGTTGGCAATCGGCTGGTCGCGGTTGTAACCGTTCTCCGCGAACCACTTCGTCCACGCGCTAAGTCGATCGACGGCGTGTACCCTCAGATCGGGGGTCATCCCGGGCGTATCGTGCAACCAATCGTACGCGATCGCTCCGAAGCAGCCGCGCGTGCGGATCGAATAGCCGTCGTCGTGGTGAACGACGTCGTCGCCACCTGCGCCGTCGCCGACCTTGTTGCGGTCGTCGAGCAGAGCGCGAAAGTACCGGATGGATGCGGCGGCATAGTCCGCTCTGGGCGCGGCGGCGGAGCAGACGGCGAGGTCGAGCGTCGCGTTGGCCCAGTCCCATGCCTCGTAGCCCGAGTCGACGGTCTCGCGGCTGACCTCCTGGCACCTTTCATCGAGACGGCGCCAGGCGGAGCCGTTGGCCGCGCGCGAGCGGCGCAGCGCGGCGATGCGGTCGGGGGTCATCAAGATGCGAGGGTGACCGCCGCGCGGATGCGACGTGACGACCGCAGGGGCGATCGGGGGCGGGGGGGACGGCGACCCGGCTCGGGCGGAGGGAGCTGCTCGCGGCCCGGGCCATACCTCCTGACGCAGACAGCTTGCCACGCACGTGGACCCCACCGCCACGGCGCACAACGCCACCCCGACCCAGTGTCTCATCAAGCGTGGGCTCCTTTGATATGGCTGTAGACGAGAACGAAGGCGAGTACGGCCGCGTCGGCCACCGCAACCCGAGCCACTTCCTTCAGCGAGACTCGCAGCTCGAACGTTGGGCACGCCCGTTTGACGACGCCGTACAGGGCGCCAGAAAGACCAAAATAGACGAAGAGCACGGCTTTATAACAAAAGGACAGAAAGAATACCCCGACCAGCATTCCCGCGAAAGCGACGACGAGCGCAAAGGCAAATGGCCGAATGCGCTCATCGAGCTCAGCGGGCGGCCGACTGGCAACGACCCACGGAATCTTGATCGAAGTATAAAGGAGCATGAGCCAGAGCATGTTTCCAGGAGCGCCGAGCTCTGCGGCCGCTAGCACGTACGAGTTGTGTGCCGTCATTCCGTTGAACGCGTGGTCGATGAACTGTCCTGCGCCGACGCCGAGCAAAGGGTACTGTCGGATCATGTCCATGCCCTCGTAGAGGAGGTCGATTCGCTCCAGTGAAGAGGACTCGGCCTCTTCCCCGGAGCGTCCGCCAAGGACGAGCACGGGCAATGCGAGCAGGGCGCCGATCAGCGCGCCGCGGAAGCCGTAACGGCGTACGAAGTACGCGCCAAACACGGCAATCACTACGAGCTGGCCGCCGCGCGAACCGGTGAGGACGACGCACCACAGCATCACGCCGATCAAGGCGGCGACCGCGACCGTCCATTTTTTCTTGTTTCGTTCGCTCGCCTCCGCAAACGCAAATGCCAGCGGCATTATCGCGCCGAGCAAGAGCGCGAGTTCGTTCGGATCGCCCAGTGTTCCCCTCCAGCGTACCCGGCGGCCCTCCGTGAAGGTGCCGAAAAGGCCGACTTTTTCACAGGCATAGGCCGTATGGGCCTTGCCCTGCCGCTCGCAAGCGAACGCGTCTTCGCACGAGCGCCCGTCCGGAGTCCCCTCGCCCGACCTCTCTCCCTCGCGGCCCGACGTGTCGATTTCGATACACTCGGCGGACTGCCGCGACTGATGGATGCAAGTACACGAAATGAGCGCCCCGACTGCCAGGAGAGTGGCGGCAAGCGCGCGCCACTGCGCCATCGTGCGGACGGCGCTCACGATGACGAGCATGAAGATGGCGCTGAGCCCGACGAACTCCCAGGCGACGCTGAGCCCCTCGACCCCCAGGCGCCTCGAGGTGGCGAGAAAGCACCAAGCGACGAAGCCCGCGAGCCAAGGAAGTTGCGGGGTCCAAGGAGGTTTCCGTTTTCCGAGGACGAGCTCGAGGGCGACTCCCAGGAGTGCGAGCGCCGCCAATGAGTCGAGCAGGCTCAGCGACTGGAGGGCGGGGATGAACTCTTGTGGCCGTACGAGCAGCACCACGACGAGCAGCAGCGTGCCGAGGAGCGCCACGGCCGACCGCACGTGCGAATCGCGTTCCGACCGCCTGCGCCCTATCGGCGCGACCTGTGTGAATTCTAAGACCGCTTCGAGTCTGCTACTGCGCGGCGCTCGCTTCGGCTCGCGCCGAGGCCGGCGGCGCCAGACGTTCGGCGGGCTGCCAATCCGGCCGGAGCAGATACTTGACCAGGCCCGAGGCAAACCCGACGCCGTGCGACGTGTGGAGGATCGGGAATATCGACCAAACGACCGGGATCGCACCGACGCCCTCGGACCGCCCCACGCGCACCGCCTCGGCCCCGGTCACGAGTGCGTAGGCAGCGAGAGACCAGGCGGCAAAGGGGTGCCACGGCGTGGTCGCGACGAGAGCCGTTTCGCTCGCGAGCCAAAGGAAGGGAAGCGCCGGACGCCACGACAGAAATCGACCGTGCTTGAGAAGCGTGCGCGCCCGGCCCTGCCCGTATTTGAAATACTGTCGCGCCAGCGCTCGCACCGAGGAGCGAGGGTAGTAATGCACGACGATGTCGCGGCTGAGATACACGCGACCGCCCGCATCGACGATCCGCTGGTTTAACTCGGCGTCCTCGTTGGTGATCGCCGCGGGATCGAACAGGCCCACCCGCTCGAATACGTCACGTCGAAATGCGCCAGGCCAGACACTCTCGACAAAGCCCTCCGCGTCCGCATTTCGATACCGTGAGCCGCCTACCGCCAGCGGACTGGCGAGGGCAGTCGCCACGCACCGCTGAAAGAATGTGCGCGCGCGCGGTCTCGCCGCGCCGCCGGCATTGTCCGCTCCGGTGCGGTCGAGCACCTCGACACACTTGCGGATGAAGTCGCGCGGATAGTCGGCGTGGACATCCATTCGCACGATGACCTCGCCACGCGCCCGACGGATACACTCGTTCAAGCCCGCAGCCTGGATTCGTGCCGGGTTGTCGACCAATTGGATCCGGCTGTCTTCCGCGGCGAGGCGGGCCAGTATTTCTCGGCTCGCGTCCATGCTCATCCCGTCGGCGACGAGGACTTCGAGGCGGTCGGCGGGCCAGTCCTGCGTCAACGCGGAGAGAACACACTCTTCGATGTACCGCTCTTCGTCGCGGCAGGGCATCACGACGGTGACGAATGGAGACCAGGACATAATACGAGTATAAGGCCCATCGCCCGGGGAACAATGAGAGCCGGCGACGCGGCCCGGCGCGTGCACCTCTTGGCGCGCAGCTCGATTGACGGAATTGCGCGCACTTCTCGTTTCGTACAGCTTCCCTCCTGTTGGAGGCGCCGGGGTCCAGCGCGTCGCGAAGCTCGCAAAGTATCTGCCGCTCTACCGGGTTCGGCCGGCCGTCCTCACAGTGGCGAATCCGAGCGTACCCCTGCGCGACGAATCGCTCTTATGCGACGTTCCGGCGACCGTCGAAGTCACCCGGGCGCGCACGTTCGAACCCGCGTACTCGGCCAAGCGCACGGCGTGGCGCGCTCGCACCGGCGGGGCGAGCGTGACAGAGTGGGGCTTGGGCACCGCGGCCCGATTGACCCGCCACGCGCTGTTTCCCGATCCGCAGGTGCTGTGGCAACCGGCCGCGCACCGCGCCTTGCTGACCCGAATCGCATCCAATCGCGACGACGTCGTCCTCATCAGCGCTCCCCCGTTCTCGCAGTTCTTGCTCGCCCCGCTGGCGCGAACGGCGGGGCTCGGCGTCGTTCTCGACTATCGCGATGAATGGACGACGTTGCGAAACGCCTACGAGATGGCGGCGCTCCCCCTCGCGCGCGGCCTGGGCGATGCGCTCGAAGCGGCGCTCTTGCGCCGTGCTCACGCGGTCGTCGTGGCGACGGGTGAATTTCGCGACAATTTGCTGCGGCGCTTTTCGTTTCTCGATCCGGGCCGCGTTGCGACCATCCCGAACGGCTACGATTCCGAAGACTTTCCGGCCGACTTGCCGTCGCCGCCTGGAGACCGGTTCGTCCTGACGTACGCCGGCACCGTGTTCGCGCTCACGAGCGCGCGCGGGCTTCTGGGCGCCGTGCGCCGCCTGCACGCGCGACACGCCGACCTCGGGCGCACCCTGCGCGTCCGCTTCGTTGGCCGAGTCGTCGAGACCGAACTCGACGCCTTCGAAGGTACCGAAGGGCTGGGCGTCGAGCGGACGGGCTACGTTTCGCATGCGCGCGTCCTCCGCGAGCTCTCGGCAAGCCACGCGGTGCTCTGCCTTCTCGACGATGTCCAAGGCGCCGAACGCATCTATCCGGCCAAGATCTTCGAGCTGATGCGCCTCGACCGGCCTGTACTGACATTGGCGCCACCCGATAGCGCGATCGCGCGACTCGTCGAACGACACGGTCTGGGAACGGTCGTTCACCCTCGCGACGAGGAGGGCATCCTAACGAACTTGGAGGAGAGGCTGCGAGCCTTTCGAAGTGGCGCCTATCGTCTCGATGCGTGGCGAAACGCGACCGATATCGCGCGCTACGATCGGCGCGCTCTTGCGGGGGATTTCGCGGAAGTGTTGCGAGATGCTGCCTCCGACGCGCGTCGGCGCGGGTCGTGATCAGAGGCTGCCCATGTTCATGCGTCCGCCCTGCGCCGCGCTCGCTTTCGCTCTTGCCCTGTCCGCATGCGCCCCCGCTCCGGCGTACAACTGGAGGGCCGAGAGCGCCCTCGGTTACCGCATCGGCCCCGGCGACATGCTGCGCGTCGTCGTCTGGAAACACGAAGAGCTAGGTGCCCAAGTGGCGGTACGCCCCGACGGGGCAATTTCGCTGCCGCTCGTAGGCGACGTGCCCGCCACGGGTCGGAGCGCAGTGGAGATCGCCTACGACGTGCAGCAGCGCTTGCATCGCTTCTACCAGGACGACCCCCCGGTGACGGTGCAAGTGCAAGAGGTGAAGTCGTACAAGATCTACGTCGTGGGCGAAGTGAATAAGCCTGGTGAGTACGCACCGAGTCAGGAGGTCACGGTGCTCATGAGCCTTTCGCTGGCAGGCGGGTTCACGCGATTCGCCGACGCAGACCGGGTCGTCATCGTTCGTCGGGACGCCCGTGGGGAGCGACGCATCCCCTTCGACTACTCGGCGGTCGTTCAGCACGGAGACCTCCAGCAAAATATCGCGCTGGAGCTCGGCGACACGGTCATCGTGCCCTAACGCCGATGGTCGAGCTTTTCCGCTCTCCAAGGAGGCTTCTGCTCTTTCTCTTCGAGGGGACGCTCATCGTCCTTGCGGTGCTCGTCTCAGCCAGCGTCCGACTCGGGGTCCACACTGGCCTGACGATGCCTCACGTCGCAAAGAAGGCGCTCCTCTTCGCCACGGTCATGCAGGCCGCCTTCTACTACGCGGGGCTCTACGACCTTGCGACGACGCGGCACGCGCGCGTCGTTTACGAGCGCACACTCCGCGGCGGGGCCCTCGGAGCGGTCGTCCTGCTCCTCGCCTTTTACATCGTTCCGACGCTCGAGATCGGGCGAGGCATTTTTCTCGTCGCGCTGGCGCTCTCGATGCTGATCGTGCCGGCCTGGCGCATCCTTTACAACGGCATCAGCGAGGGATCCGGGTTTTTGCGGCGGACACTCATCGTCGGCAACGGGGAGCTCGCGCGGGAGCTCGCCAGGATGGTACGCACGCGGCCAGACCTCGGGCTCGAGCTCGCAGGAATGCTCGCGCGCGATCGGTTGCAAGTCGACCCGGCGGCCGAAGTGATCGGTACGTACCGCGACCTCTATAGCCTGGTGACGAGCGAGCGTATCGAGGTGGTCCTCGTGGCTTATCCTGACCGGCGAGGCACGCTGCCGGTCGAACAGCTGCTCGAGGTGAAGTTTCGAGGGGTTGAAGTGGAAGAGGGTGTCGCTTTCTACGAGCGCGAAACGGGGAAAATCTTCGTGCGCGAGCTCAAACCATCGCAGCTCATCTTCGCCGAGGGGTTCAGAGTGAGACCGACGACCCGCAGGCTCAAGCGCCTGATGGATCTCTTCGTAGCGGCGGTGGGGCTGGTCCTCGCCGCGCCCCTCATGGCGCTCAGCGCGATACTCATCGCGCTCGATTCGCCCGGCCCTCTACTCTATCGCCAAGTCCGCTCCGGTGAGCTTGGTCGGCCCTTCACCCTCTACAAATTCCGGTCGATGCGGATCGACGCCGAAAAGCTGGGGGCTCGGTTCGCCGAAGAGAACGACCCGCGAATCACCCGGGTCGGGCGTTTGATTCGGAAGATGCGCATCGACGAGCTACCGCAGCTCTACAACGTCCTCCGCGGCGAGATGAGCATGGTCGGACCGCGCCCCGAACGACCGATTTTCATCGAGCAGCTCGAACAGCAAGTGCCGTATTTCAAGCAGCGACTGTACGTGAAGCCCGGCTTGACTGGCCACGCGCAGGTGCGCTGCCGCTACGGGGCGACGGCGGAGGACCACCTGGAGAAGCTCCAGTACGATCTCTACTACATAAAGAGCTACTCGGTGATGTTCGACCTGTCGATCATCCTCGACACCATTAAGGTCGTGCTCCTCCGCATCGGCGCGCGGTAGGCGCCGGCAAACAAGAATCACCACCCACGAGCTCCCCCCGAGTTGAGTTGCCCCTTGCGCTCGTGCGAAGCCACAAAGCGCGTACCCGCGTGCTCTTCGTGCGACACCTGCCGCCCCGTATGGGATGCGAGAGACGAGACGAATGTGCGGAGGCTGTCACGCGTGTCACGCGGGGGGCTGCACCGGCGCGGTGAACGTAGTCAGCGGGAGGGCCGCCCGGTCGCTGGCGAAATAGCCACTAAACCCCAAGAAAAACACGTATTGTACGAACGGAGGATTGAATACCCCGGGCGTATCGAAAGTCGCGTAACGGAAGTCGAAACCGGCGAGCGCGCCCAGCCATCGGTTCAAGCCGTATCGAGCTTCCGCGCCAACCGCACAAAGGCCCAGACCGGTCGATTGCCCGACCCCCGTGATTAGACTCGAGTACGACGCCTGCGCTCGGCCGACGAGGGCGAAATTGGCCCAGTTGCCGATGTGCCGCGGAATGCCGATGGCCAAAAGGCTCGCGTTCGCCGTCGGACCCGACCCGAGACGAGGATTGATGGTTCCCCAGGTGTACCCCGCCGCGGCAACGAGGTCGAAGAACGGGCGAACGTAGTAGAGCTCGGCCATGCCCGCCGGCGACAGAATGGCTCGCTGATTGATGTCGCGCGGCGGCGCCGAGGCGAGCACTCCTCCAGCGCGCAAGACCGTCGAGAGCTCCGAAGACTCGTGATACGTCCAGCCGGCGAGCGCCGTGAGGAATGCCTGTTTGTCCGGACCGATATTTTGCGGGGGGCTCTGGGTGTAGTCGACGACGTACAGCTCCCACGCGTACTGGTAAAGCACCATGAGATCGACGGCGGTGCGAGGCGTAATGTCGCGGTTCACGTCGGTCTCGACGTACGGCATGACGTAGTCGAGGCCGCGATGCTCGATGAGCTGTCCGCTCGCGTCCTCCGTCGCGGCCGATTGCAAAGTCCCGGAAATGGTCATGCCGACCGACTGCGTCAGACGCCAGTTCGGCGAGAGCTGATGCGTGATGGCGGCGCCGAAGTCGTTGAGCCAATACGTGCTCCGGACCTGAGTCGGGTCGAACGCGAAGATCGTCCCGTCCGTGACGTGCGCCGCGTTGAAGCTCGTGACGGCGGCACCGTCCGTCAATGCGAGCGTCGTGCGCGGACCGAGGGTGACGCGAGACGAGAGGGACGCGTTGATCGCCCCGTCATCGGACTGGTACTGAGCCGTCAGAGGCTCGTAATGGTTGACACGCGCGCCGAAGTTGAAGGTCGTTCGGTCTGTGTCGCGACCCAGGAGGCGCAGCTCGAGGTTGGCGTCGACGCCGGTAAACGGCGACGGGTGACGCTCGATGAGCGGAAGGTTGGGGTTGTCTTGCGCCTGATATGTGTTCGTGTTGTAGCCTTCGACCAGGGCCACGCGAGCAACGGCGTCGGTGTCGAGAAATACGGGTGGGACCCACATGAGTGTCGTGTCGCCGGATCCGTAAGGACCTGGGCGAAAACGGCAATCGACCTCAGGCGATTCCCCGATAGATACGCTCATACGCGTCCGCCATCCGCTCGATGGAAAACGAAGCCAGGGCGTGGCGCCGCGCCGACTCGCCCATCTCGTGCCTGCGGATGGGGTCGCCCGCGAGAACGTCCACCGCCTCGCGTAGGGCCCGCGCGTCGCCCGAGGCGACCAGCAGTCCGCAATCGGCGGGCACCGCGCTGGGAATGCCCCCGACCGAAGTGGCAACGACGGGAAGCGCGCAGGCCATTGCCTCCGGAATCGCGAGTGGCAGCCCCTCGGTGCGTGACGAAAGCGCGAACACGTCGAAGGCGGCAAGCAGCGCCGGAATGTCGTGCCGGGTTCCCGTGAGAACGACGAAGCGGGCACGATCGGATGGGATCGCACGCTCGATCTCCACGCGGTCGTCGCCGCTCCCGACGAGCACCAGACGCAGCCCTTCGGAGAGCATGGGCCCGAGTGCGCGTACAAGGAGCGGGTAATCCTTTTCGGGGGCGAGACGGCCCACGGATCCGACCACCAAGGCGTCTTGCGGGATGCGGAGTTCGCTCCGTATCCGGGCCCGTGCGGACGCGTCCGGTCGGAACGAGGCGAGCGGAATCCCGTTCGGCACGATGTGCAGGCGTCGCCTCCCGGGGCGCTCTTTGATTCGAGCGGACTCCGCTGTCTCCGGCGACACGGCGATGAGTGCGTCGAGCACCTGGGCAAGGCCACGCGCGGCCCAAAGTGCGCGCGGCCCGTACACGTTGGCGCCGTGTTTCGTGTGTACGCGGCGGCGAACGCGTGCGAGCACGGCGGCCGGAATGGCGTAGAGCATCGGAGCCGGGTTGTGCGTGTGCACTACGTCGGGGTGTAGGCGCAGAAGAAGCGCCGCGAGACGGGCCACGAGCGACGGGTCTGCGCCGTTTGCTCGCGTGGCGTCGTACACCGGAAGATCGCGGGCTTCGGCTCTGATTTCGCCGCCGAGTGACAAGCTCACGATTGCGGGTTGGTGACCGCGCGCCGCGAGCTCACGCGATAGATGGCACACGAGCCGCTCCTGGCCGCCGATACCAAGCCCTTGCACGACGTGGACGATGCGCATGGCGCTCGCATGCCTTGCTTGCACAGCCCATGCGCGTAGCCGTCGTCACCAAGATCTTTCCAAGCTCGCTCGAGCCGCTGAGCGCACCCTTCAATCGCCAGCAGATCGGCGAGCTCGCCCGCCGATGCGACGTGGACGTCCTGGTCGCCATTCCGCGGGTGCCTTTTTCGCGGCTGCTGACCGTCCCAAAGCGAGCCGCACGGTTGGCCGCGCTTCCGGCGCGCGAGCGCGTTCACGGAGTCGAGGTGACTTACGTCCGCCAACTGTACGTCCCTCGGGTCGGGTTGGCGGTGGCCGTGCCGCTGTACCTGGCGTCGCTCCGGCCTCACCGGGATTGTTTGCGAGCCGCCGACGTCGTACTCGCGACCTGGGCGTACCCAGACGGGTGCGCGGCAGTCCTCTATGCATTGTCTCTAGGGAAGCCATGCGTCGTGAAAGTTCACGGCAGCGACGTCAATACCGTGCTCAAGCGCCCCGCGGCGCGGTTCATCGCAAAGCAGGTGCTCCCTCGCGCCAAGGCCGTCGTCGCGGTGTCGCGGCCGCTCGCCCGCGAACTCGTACAGCTAGGTGTGCCCGACGCGCGCGTGAAGGTGGTGCCGAACGGAGTCGACACCGCGCTCTTTTTCCCACGCGACCGCGCCGAGATGCGCCGCGCGCTCGGCGTGCCGGCCAACGCCCGGTTGATCCTCTTCGTGGGGCGCCTCGAGCCGCAGAAGGGATTGAGCGAGCTGTTCGATGCGTTTGGCCACGTCCGCCGTTGCGTCCCCGAAGCGATGCTCGTGCTCATCGGCGAAGGCGTGTCCGAAGGGGAGGCTCGCGCCCGTGTGGCGACCCTTCCTGGCGGCGTGGCAAAGGTGCTCGGGCCGAGGCCGCACCGAGAGGTCGCCGCGTGGATGGGGGCGTGCGACGTGCTCGCACTCCCGAGCTGGGCGGAAGGAACCCCCAACGTCGTCCTCGAGGCGCTCGCGAGCGGGCGGCCGGCGGTCGCAACGGCAGTCGGCGGGATCCCTGACGTGCTGGTTGACTCGCGCGCTGGAATCGTCGTCCCGCCGAAAGATGCAGCAGCGCTCGCCGACGCCCTGTCGGCCGCTCTTCTCCGCAGGTGGGACGAGTCTGACGTGCGGGCGTGTGGACCGAAGTCTTGGCGCGAAAGCGCGGAGGCGCTCTGGGGGGTCCTGACGGAGGCGGCTCTGGGGCCGCTTTCTCGGCGCTGAAGGGCGCGGCGGGTGCGAATCACCCGGCTTCTGAAACGCGTGCGAAACGCCCTTTGCTGCTATCATCAAACCGTATCCTATGTGCCGACTTTTGGGCATCGTCTCGAGCGAGCCCACCGACTTCCGGATTGTGCTGCGTGAGGCCCCGCTGTCGATGGCGGCACTGTCGAAAGAGCACCGGGACGGCTGGGGAATCGCCGTGTTCGATCCCGAGCGCCAAGGGTGGTGCGTGGAAAAGGGCCTTGCTTGCGCTTGCGAAGACGCCCGATTTCACCAGCTCGCCGTCGGAAGCCGCGGTGAGCTTTTGGTCGCTCATGTCCGACAAAAAACCGTTGGCGAAACGTCGCTAGTGAACACCCACCCGTTCGAGCGCGGGCGATGGGTGTTTGCTCACAACGGAACCGTAAAGGATGTGGACTGGGTGCGAAAGAACTCGTCGCGCGAACGGCTCGCCGAGGTGGCGGGCGAAACCGACAGCGAGCTCCTGTTCGCGTGGGTGCTTACGCGCCTCGACGAGGCCGGGGTCGCGTCGCAACCCTGCTCCGCGGCGACCGATCGCGCGCTCGGGGCCGCCACCAGAACGGCCCGGGAAAAGTCCGGGTTCGGCGGGTTCAACTTCTTGCTTTCCGACGGGACAACGACCTACGCCCATCGCCACGGCCGCACCCTGCACTTGCTCGATCGCGGCCCACGAGACGAGGTGCGCACGAGACGACGCGCCCACGATGGCACGGTCTTCGAGACGCCCTGGTCGGAGCGGCGACTCGCCGTCTTCGTCGCGTCGGAGCGAATGACCGATGAACCTTGGCAACGCGTGGAAGAAGGAACGCTCATTCGAATCGACCGGGTGCCCGTCCCGCACTGGCGCCTGGTTGCGGCGTAGCCACCCGCAATCTCTGCCTTCGCGTCGTGAGCGAGAGAACGGCTAGGATGTGGCGCGCATGTCGCGTCTCTCGACCGTGGCTACCGCCCTTCTCATGATTGCGACGGTTGCGGTCGGCTGCCGGCGGTCGAGACACGCGCACATCGCGTCGTACACCCCGCCATCCTTACCGGCCGGCTTCGTCGAGCGGACGGGTACCGGCTGGCGCATCGCGGTCCCGTCGACTTGGAGGGAAACTGCGCAGAAGGGGCCGGTCGTTTGGGCCGTCAGCGATCCGCAGCGGGTCGACGACTTTCGTGCGAACGTCAATGTCGTCACCGAGCCATTCGTCGACGAGTCGTACGAATACGCCAAGGCGAACGAGATCGCGCTCCGAGCCGAGTCACGCGCCACCGTCGAACATCTGCGTGAAGAGGTGGTCGACGGAGACCCCACGCTCATCATCGAGACCCGCTGGGCCCCAGCCCCGGCGTCTACGGTGCCCTATCGAACGCTGCAATCGGCGCTCGCGTCACGCGGCTCGGGCTACGTCGTCACCTGCTCGGTCGCATCAAGCGCCTTCGAGCGCTACCGCTCGACGTGCGAATCGATCGTGAGGTCGTTCGCCGTAGAGCGCTAAGCTGGTCTAGACTCGCGGCTCGATGCGCACGCGCGCGCCCTCTAAGGCTTCGCTCCTCCGACTTCTTCGATCACTCCTTTGGGGCGCACCGCTGGTTGCCGCCACGGGATGCGCAGGGCTGCGGATGACGCCGATCAAGGCGGCACAGCAGAGGCCGAGCAACGTGGCGGTCTACTTCAAAGTGCAGGCCAGCTCGGGCGACCCAGTGGGAGGGCTGACCGCGGACAAGTTTCGCATCTACGAGGACGGGCAGCTGGTTTCCCAGTACGAGAGCAAACAAACCATTCTAAACCCCCAGGTCGCGGCGGTGAACTACACGCTCCTTCTCGTCGACATGAGCGGGAGCGTGAGCGAAAGCGGCAACGGCGACACGGTGGCCGAGGCGGTGGGTGCGTTCACAGAGCGTTTGGAAAAGGAGCAGAAGGTCGCCATCTTCGCTTTCGACGGCAGCCCGGACCTCTATCCAATCGTTCCCTTCACCGATCAACGCGGCAGCGCGAAAGCGGGGGTCGCGCAGCTTGCCACGTTCAAGCCGAAGGACCCGAGCACGAACCTCAACGGCGCGGTGGTCAAGGCCCTGGACCAGCTCGACTCCGCGCTTTCGAGGGCAAGCCAACCGCTGAAATTCGGCACGCTCGTGGTTTTCACCGACGGGACCGACCGGGCCAATCGCGTCCCGACGGCCGCGATGCTTCACCAGATTCACGACAAGCCGTTCGATGTGTTCGCGATCGGCCTCGGGGCGGAAATCAAGGCGTCCCAGCTCGAAGAGATCGGCAAAAGCGGCACGGCGATGGCCACCGACAAAAACGCCGTCGTCAAGGCGTTCGACGACGTCGGCGCGCGGGTCGAGGCGAGAACCAAGAGCTTCTACCTTCTCTCCTATTGCTCGCCGGCGCGGGCGGGCAGGCACGAGGTCCGCATCGAGGCGGTCGTGAAGGACGCGCAGGGCAAAGGCGAAAAGACCGGGAGCCTCGTCTCGAACTTCGACGCGACCGGGTTCGCGCCCGGATGTGATCCGAGCACGCCGCCGAGCTTTGACGTCACCAAGGGTGACGAGCTGGGTCCGCGAGAGGCCAAGCGCACCGACGGCAGCAAGGATCAAGGACCCAAGGAGGATCGGAAAGCCCGGCAGGCGTCCAAGCCGGCGGCATCTGGTCCGGTCAAGCTCCCGCCCCCGCCCCCGCCTCCGGTGACCCCGCAGCAGGATTTTAGTCCCTAGCCTGGGCCGAGCACTGCGCTCGCCACCGCGTCGGCGGTGACCTTCGCGAGCAGGATACCGTTTCGGTGATGCCCCGTGGCTAAAAATAGCCCGGGCAACACGGACGGACCGACCAGGGCGTTGTCCCCTTCGACCTGCGGCCTAAAGTTGCTCCACATGCCGGCGACCTGCGCCGCGCCGAGCGACGGAATGCAGGCCAGCGCGCAAGCCAAGATCGCGTGCATCCCCCCGGCGGTCACCTCTTTGCGAAAGCCCGCGTGCTCCATCGTCGAACCGCACAGTACCCTGCCGTCGCCACGCGGCACGACGTACCCACCCTCACTGAACACGATGGACCGAACCCGGGGAGGGCGTTCGTCGAGGAGCAACATTTGCCCACGGACCGGCCTCACGAGCGGCAACCCCGACGGGATGCCCGGCACGAGCGAAGACCAGCTACCCGCCGCGAGCACCGTCGCATCGACGCGCAAGTCCCGGTCGCGAAGCTTCACGCCGACGCAGCGATCCTGCTCGACGATAAGTCTTTCGACCATCGCGCCCGTGAGGACTGTGGCTCGCGAGGTTCTCGAGAGCGCCACCATGAGCGCACGAAGTAGCGCCGGCGGATCGACCTGCGCATCGTCCGGGTAGTGAGCGGCGGCGACGACGTCTTGGGCCAGCTCGGGCTCTACCAGCCGCGCCTCACTCGCATCGAGAACGGCCGCGCGCAATCCCCGAGCGCGCTGCCATCCAACCTCGCGCTCCAAATCGCTCGCGTCGGACTGCGTGCGAGCGATACGCAGAACGCCTGTGACGCGATATCCGACTTCGAGTCCACTCGCCTCGCGCAGCACGCCTGCCCATTCCTTCCATGCGTCGCGGGCCCGCGCGAAGAGCTCGACATACTCACTGCGACCGTGCAGCTCGACCTGCGCACCGAGGATCCCCGCCGCGGCGCTCGATGCCTCCGCGCCCGGTACTGCCCGTTCGAGAACCACGACTTCGGCGCCGCGCTGAGCCAGCTCGATCGCTGTCGTGCACCCCATTACCCCCGCGCCGACGATTGCAACTTTCACGGTCACCCCACTCGCCGGAGCATCTTCGCTATCGCCGCGATGTTCCAGAGTGCGAAGCCGACGAACGTGGACGCAAGAACGAGCGCCCACATGGCATCAGACGGCTCTTCGTCCTCGACGAGAAGCCATGCGTCTCGAGGCAACCGCTCGCCGCCCGCCTCCTCGATTGCTCGCGCGAGGCCTCGACGGCGCAGCCCCGCCGAATCCAAGCGAACCAAACGGCCGGTGAAAGAGCGGGGCGGCTGCCAGCGGCCGCTCTCCTCGCCCGCCGGCACACGCACTTCAACCCATATGTCGCGCCGCCCGGCGACCGGAAGCGCGCGAAACGTGTCGCCCGAGAACAACCTCTCGTAGCGGATCCCGCCGGCCGCTCCGAGCAAGGCGTCCGCGTGTACCAAGCTGTTCGCACGAGGCGCAAGCGCACTAGCACTCACAACGCGAAGGTCGCCGAGGCTCGCGGCCGCGTGCCGTGCGCAGGCGTATGAGACGTCGTACCGCAGGGCAAAGGCCATTGCGAGGGCTGAGGCCGCCGCGAGGACAAACACCAGCAGCGTCATCGTTCGTCGGCGACGCGGCGGATGCGGAAGAGCGACGAGCTCGAGGTCGATCTCGTCCTTCGGCTCAGCCCGTGCCAGGTGTATCCGGGACGGGACGGAGGGGTTCTCGCGGGACACGCCAACCACAACATACCCGGACATCGGCGCACGCGCGGTTGTTCCCGCTTGGCTCGCCCCGGCCGCCGGCGGTACCGTGGGTGCAATGGCCGCAGGAAAGCCCGTCATTTGTGCGTCGTGTGGATTCCAGAAGAACCAACCCGGTTCGGTGCGATGCGCCTCGTGCGGGGCCAAGCTCGAGGAGCTCGGCAAGTCCAAGCGAACTCGCGAAGATGATCTCGCGCGGCGATACCAGCAGGAGGGTGTGAACGTCACCTGGCTGCTTATTGCCTTCCTCGTGCAAGGCGTGCTCACGGGGGCGCTTGTGTTTGGGCTGCCGATGGTGCTTCCCGTGCTCGATTTCGAAGGACAGAACGGGATGCTGGTTTGTATCCCCGTGTGGTTTCTCGGAGGAATGCTCGTGGGGATGATTTCGCCGGGGCGCACCTTCGTGGAACCGGCGGTCGCGAGCCTCCTCGTCGCGATCCCGAGCACCTTTCTTCTCATCCAGAGTCAAACCGTTCGCACGATGCCCCTCTTTCTCTATTTGATTTTCGCCGCGATCGGCATCTTGCTCACCCTCATCGGCGCGTACATCGGCGAGCGCATCCAGCTCGGCCCGCCCGCCAAGACGGCCGAGTGAACGCCGGGCCTCGCGGGGAACACGTCGGTTCTCCTACTTCGAGTGAGTTCGACGTCGTCGTCATCGGGGGCGGCCCGGCGGGATCGGTTTGCGCCGCCCGGCTTGCGTCCTGCGGGCGCCGCGTCGCGATTCTCGAGCGCGATCGCCATCCGCGCTTCCATCTCGGTGAGTCCCTTTTGCCCAATAGTGTGGGGGTGCTCGAAACCATCGGCATCATCGACGAAGTGCGCAAGCGGTTCATCGTCAAGCGCGGGGCGCGCTTCGTGGACGGCGCAAACCCGAGCCGCTCGGTGCGCTACGCGTTCTCCGAAGCCTTTCATGCTCGTTGGGACCACGCTTTCCAAGTCCCCCGGGACGACTTCGACGCGCTCCTTTTCGCGCACGCTGGACGCTGTGGCGCGGAGTTACGCGAGCACTGGGAGGTCACGCGGGTCCTTTGGAGCGGGACGCGCGCCACCGGGCTCGAGGTGCGCGGGCCGAATGGTTCCCTCTCCACTTTGCGTGCGAGCGTCGTCGTCGACGCGAGTGGGCGCAGCGCCCTCATTGCTCGCGCGGCCGGCGACATCGCTCGCATCGAACACCTGGATCGAACGGCCATCTTCACACAGGTCCGCGGAGCTTGGCGCGATTCGGGGGACCGCGAGGGAGACATTCAAATCATCGTCTTCGGCGATGAACCGGATCAGCGCGGATGGTTCTGGCTCATCCCCTTCGCGGACGGCCGGACCAGTGTCGGGGTCGTCGTTTCCAGCGCCTGGCTCCTCGCTCGGCGTGAGCTCGGCAGCCCTCCTGCCCTCTTTGACGCCGCGGTAGGCGCTTCCGCGACCGTCCGCTCGATGCTCGACGGCACGGAGATGACCTTCGCTCCGCGAGCAACGGCTGACTTCAGCTTCCGCGTGGGAACGTCCTCCGGCGACGGCTGGGTCGCGCTCGGAGACGCGTCTGGATTCATTGACCCGCTGTTCTCGACCGGCGCTCATCTTGCCATGCGCGGGGCCCTCTGCGCCGCAGACGTCATCGACGAAGCTCTGGGGTTCGGTGCGGTGACGCGTCAGCGCTTCGAGTCTTGGGAGCGCGAGCAGCGCGCAGGGATAGAGTTATTCGTCGGTGCCGTACAGTCGTTCTACGAAGGCGATCTCACCTCGTATCTTTTTGCTGAGCCGCAGCACCCATTTCTACGGCGCGCGATCACTTCTCTTCTGGCTGGCGACGTCTTCGACGGGAGCGCCCGCTGGGCGCGAGAGATGCGCGACCGCTTCCCGATACGAAGCGCATGCAGTTAGGAGAGGCTTGCGCCGGCCGGCCAGATGCCACATGTACGATCGGGATGACGGGGCAAAACGTGCCGCTCGAGCGACCGAATCCAACCGCGAGCACCGACACTTCGGCAGCGCCTCCTTTCGAGCGGATGCTCGTTCCTGTCGACTTCTCGTCGGCTTCGCGTGAAGCGTTCGTCCTGGCGATGCGACTGGCGAAGCGCTGGGGGTCAGCGGTCGTGCTCTTCAACGCGGCCGGCTTCGACGACAACGACGATTTTCTCGACCACATCGGCAGCGCGTGGGGAACGAGTGACGTGGTCCGCGACGCCATTGAACACCTCAAAGATTTTGCGGAGACGGTGGTCCCTGGGAGCGCGAAGCACGTGCTCATCGACGCCGCGCGAGACGCTGATCCGGTAAAGGCGGTGGCGCGAGCATGCGCTCGGCACGAGCCTTCGGTCGTCATTCTGGGCATGCACCGTCATCGGCCGAGGCGATGGCGACGGTCACGCGCGGAGCGAATCGTCCAGGCGGTCTCGTGCCCCGTCGTGGTGGTCCGGGGCGATGCGGAAGTGCCTGCGGACGCGGATAGCTAACTGGGGCGCGTCCTCCTATCCCGCCCGGGCTCGAGCGGGCGTAGGCGGCGGCCTAGCCCTCGCGGGGGGTGGGCTACGATGGTGCACGGTCGTTTGTCGCTCGGGGCGACCCGGCGTGGACTGACCGGCGCACCGCTACTACACCGCCTTTGCATGACGCGGTTCGCTCGGTTCGCCTGGAGCCTTCTTGCCTACGACATCGGCGTCGCTGCCTGGGGAGCGTACGTGCGCGCCACCGGGTCCGGCGCGGGCTGCGGCAAGCACTGGCCGCTCTGCAACGGGGAAGTGCTGCCGCCGGCGCCGCGCGTCGAGACGCTCGTCGAGCTTTCGCATCGCCTATCGAGCGGTGCCGCACTCCTTCTCACCGTGGTCCTCCTCGTGTGGTCGTGGCGAGCCTATCCGCGAGGGCATTGCGTTCGGTCGGGCGCGCTTGCCGCAATGGCGTTCATGGTCACGGAGGCCGCCCTCGGCGCCGCGCTCGTCCTCTTCGAACTCGTGGCCCACGACGCATCGGCAAAGCGGGGCCTCAGCGTCAGCCTGCACCTCGTGAATACGTTTTTCCTGCTTGCGTCGACCGCGCTGACCGCGTGGTGGGCGTCGGGGTTTGCGCCGGCCCGAATACGGGGGCAAGGGTTGGCCGCCTGGTCGACCCTGTTGCCTATCGGGGCCATGCTGCTGGTGGGCAGCAGTGGCGCATTGACCGCGCTCGGTGACACGCTCTTCCCTTCCGCTTCGATGGCTTCGGGCCTGGCCGAGGATTTTGCGCCGCGCGCGCACTTGTTCATTCGCTTGCGCGCGCTTCATCCGCTGCTCGCAACGATGACCGCCGCAATGATCGTGGTCGCCGGCGGAGTCACGCGCAGCTGCCGCCCAACGCGAACCGTGAGCGTTGTGTCGCGCATCACCATCTCGCTGGCTGTCGTGCAGATCGCGGGCGGATTCGTCGACATGCTATCGCTTGCGCCGGTGTGGATTCAGCTCGTGCACCTCGTCCTCGCTGACGCTGTGTGGATCGCCCTGGTTCTCACGGCAGCGGCGGCCTTGAGCGAACCGTCTGTCGCAGAGCCCGTGGACCCGCACCCATTTGCCCCGATCCAGGGACCTCATCGCCAGTAGAGGCGCCCCGTGCGGAGCCGCCCCGGTTCGGGAGAGAGACCACCTACACCGGTCGGCGACCCGACCTCTCGTCCTCCTCAGCCAGCCGAGCAAGGCCTGCGAGATCGGCGAGCGCGATCGGATGAGTCGGCGGCCGCGGTGTAATTGGGAAATCCGCGCTTCCCCCCCGAGAATCGAGAACGCGCGCGCAAAGCGCCACGCACCACTTACCTTGGCACCAGCCGGTGCCAAATCCAGTGTAACGCTTGAGCGACTCGATATCCGTGTATCCTCGGGTGATCGCGTCTTCGAGGTCGGCCAAAGTCACGTCCTCGCAGCGGCAAACGAGGGTCTTCGCCATCAGTCCCCCTCGTATTCGCAGCGGGATTCGCACGTCTCGAACACCGTCACCCGCGATAGGGGGGGAAGCGTGGGCTTGATCTGCTCCCAAATCCAGCGGGCCAGAAGCTCGCTCGTCGGGTTTTCGAGGCCGGGCACGTCGTTGAGAAAGTGGTGATCGACAAGATCATGAATCGGCTTCCAGGCATCGTACAAGCGTTGGAAATCGAGAAACCATCCGGTGCGCTCGTCGACGGGACCACTGACGACCAGCTCGACGCGAAAGCTGTGGCCGTGGAGCCGAGCGCACTTGTGACCTGCGGGCACGCGCGGAAGGCGGTGCGCCGCTTCGAAGCGAAACTCGTGTGCGAGCCGGACGTTCATGGTACAGGGTGGAGAGGCTCCTATGTACATCGTCCTCTCAAAAAAGCCGCGCAAGGTCAACCGAACGAGGAGCAAGCGCTACCGCGCCAAGCTCAAGGCAAAGGATCGCGGGCGCAGAAACCGCGTCTACTGCGTAAAGTAGGGAACGGGGGCGCGAAACGACCAAGGCGACGGGGTCCCCGCCCCGCGGATCCCGGGGCCGGAGTGACCGCGATCGGCAACCTCAGCCCGCGCCCTTTTTCAGTTCCGTCAGGACGAGCTTAGCCACAGCCTTCAGGGTGTCGAAAACGCCCACACCGGTGCGCGCCACGGCCTCGAAATCGGGGACGCTCATCCCGTTGAGCATCTGCCTGAGTTCGTCCGTGCCCGCGACGTTGGGCAAATCGCGCTTGTTGTATTGGATGACGAAGGGCAACTTCTCGAGGGAATAGCCCTGCTCGGCGAGGTTCGTGCGGAGGTTTTCGAAAGACTCTTCGTTCGCCTCCATGCGTTCGATCTGCGAGTCGGCCACGAAGATGACGCCGTCCACGCCCTTCAATATGAGCTTGCGCGAGGCGTCGTAGAACACCTGGCCCGGGACGGTGTAGAGGTGAAACCGCGTCTTGAATCCTCGAATCTCACCCAGCGACAGGGGCAAAAAGTCAAAAAAAAGCGTTCGCTCGGTCTCGGTCGCGAGCGATATCATCTTCCCTTTGTGCTCGGGGTTCGTGCGTTGGTAGATGTACTGCAGGTTCGTCGTCTTCCCACAGAGACCGGGCCCGTAATAGACGAGCTTACAGTTGATCTCGCGGGCCATGTAATTGATGAAGCTCATCAGCCTGCGATCGCCTAGTCGTTAAAGAGGTTGTCGATATCTTCGTCGGTGATCTCGGCAAATGGCGAGTCGGCACCTGGCTCGTGCACCTTTTTGAGCAACGATTCGAAGACGTGGTTCAGTTCTTCGCTCGCTTTTTTTACTCGTAGGCGCACGAGCCCCAGGCTGGATTTCGCGTCGAATATGACGACCAGAATGACACGGTTCCCGACGAGCTGGATGTGAATGTTGGCTTTTTCACCCTCGTGAAACTGCGTCGCGAACTCCTGCTCCTTGAGCAGCTTGGCCATCCCGCCAGTCGCGGCGATGTTGCCCGCGGTCAATGACGCGAGGCTCGTCGTGTCCACGTTGTCGATGTCCCCTGAGGCCGCAATGAGCTGTCCGTTCTTGTCGACGATGAAGACGACCTTGGCGTTCGCATCGCGAACCAGGCGGTCGACAACCGTCTGGATCTGATTGAACTCCTCTTCGTACATCACCATCTGCGGGTTGCCCATTCGAAGCCTCGGTGCGTAGATGACAGGATAGCGGTTTTAGCGGTGCGTAGGATCGCCGTAAAGGACGGGAGGGGCCGCCGCCCCTCGCCAGAACGGGCGCGAGCAGCCCACCTTTCCCGTGCGCGCCCCACCATAGCGATTCGCTGAATCCCAAGGCAGCATTTGTCGGCGGGAAAACAGATCGGGGGTCTTCCGTTCGACAGATCCCCTTCCTCGCCGTGGACGCCCGGCGACAGCATACCGTATACCGCGCCCAATGGCTGCGCGTCTCGGCATCATCCGCGTCGGAGAGCAGAGCGCACGGGAGATGGCTACCCTCTCGCGTGCCGCGATAGATCGACCGCTGCGGTCGCTGGCCGAGCTATCGGTCTCCATCGCGCACGACGAAGCGCGGGTTCTTGGCACCTTCCAGCGCGGAGCACGTCTGCGCGGCGCACCTACGCTCCTCGTGCGCGGATCCGGGGGACCGGAAGTGCAGGTCGGAGTCGGCACGGTGCACGTCCTCCTGGCGCTCGCGAACCCGGGCGCGCTAGTGGATTGCGACGAGAAGCGGATAGTGAATCGCTCGGTGCGACCGCTCCTCCGCGCGCTGAACAAGACAATGGGCGCTGCGGGGCCCGCGCATTACTTCGGACGCGACTGGGTTAGCGTGGCGCACGTCCCAGCCGCGTGGGTCGGCTTCGCTCATGACGCGACGACACGACGGACAGCCTTCGAAGCGTTCGTGTCGGTGCGCACGCCGTTCGCCGAACCCGGGCGTGCGTCGTTCCGCGGCAAGGTCCCCGGCACGCTCGAATCGATTGGTGGACGAGCCCTTTCGCCCGCGTTCTTGGCCGAATCGATTGCAGAGGCGTATGCGACCGAGATCCAATCGATCTCGCTCGACCTGCCGCAGCCCTTCGATGAACGAGAGCCGCGTGACCCGCACACCGACCCGCCCTGGACGACGACTTGCGAGGAAGTGATCGGTACCATCGGCGCCGGGCCGGACGCTCGCGGCGTCTTCCGGGTCGGGGGCGACTGGCTTGTCTCTCGAGACGCAGTCGCCCGCCTGGAGGAGCGCGTGGCACGAGCGAGCGAAGCGGACCTCGGCCGTATCGTCGATGAAACGCTTGCTGCGCCGGGAGTTGCTCTCGAAGGGGTACGTTCACTTAGAAACGTGTGTGACTTGATCGCGCGAGCAAGGGGTCTGTTGGAATCCCCGTAGCCCTTGCACTTCGACTAGAACGCATCCGACAACCTGTTGAATGGAAAGCGGTCGCCGAGGCGGCGGATGCCGCGAAAAGCGGGCTGGCGTAGGAGGATTGCGATGCATCCGAGCTTGGCGAACGCCAGGAACATGCGTGCGCGGCGCTCGTAGCGGGTGACCAGGCGACGGAACCGCATCATCCAAGCGAAGAGCCGCTCGATGTGCCAACGGCGGCGGTAGCGCCGGAGTTGCCGGCCGTCCTGGGTCTTAGTCTTCCGCCTCGGGTTGTGGGGCGCGATCATCTCGACGCCGCGTGCCGCGAGCTGCGCATCGAGGCCGTCGCTGTCGTAGGCGCGATCGCCGATCAGCTTTTCAGGCAACTCCTTCACGAACCGCGCGTCGAGGGTGTCGAGGACGAGCTTCGTTTCATGGCGCTCACCACTCGCAATCCCGACGGCGATAGGAAGGCCATGGCGGTCTGCCACTGCCATGATCTTGGTCGCTTTGCCGCGGCGAGTGATCCCAACATCAAGGCCCCCCTTTTTGCGCCGGCGTGGGTGCCGTCGATGAATGCTTCCGTCAGGTCCAGCTTGCCGCGCTGCCGAAGATCCTCGGCCAGCGCGGTCAGGACCCTGTCCAGCACGCCCTCGCGTTCCCACTTCTGGAAGCGGTCGTGACAGGTCTGCGGCGGAGGGTACCGTCGCGGCAGGTCGGCCCACGGCGCTCCCGTGCGAAGGATCCAGAGGATCCCGTTCAGGACGTCGCGAGGATCTCGCCACGGTCGCCCTCCGCGCCCCGTCGTACCTTGTCGCTCCGGCTCGGGGATGCTCGGTCGAATCGCTTCCCACTGCTCGTCCGTGAGATCCATCGACCAAGGTACAAACACCTTCTTCGCTCGATGGAAATAGGCTCCCGAAAGATGGAGCAATCTCGATCACTTGCACCCTGACAGGGTTGTCGGATGCGTTCTAGTGCAGCGCCGTCGAGATGGCATTGATCCAGTGGACGGCGCTGCACTAGCGAACTCGCGGGAGCGAGTTCGGGGTTCGGGCGGAAGCTCGAGGGACGAAACTGGTGCACCGCCGGCTCGCGATAGCGAGCGCAATCGCCGAAGGCTCGTATCTCGACGGCGGTGCACTAGGGGCGAGAGATGCGGCCCGTTTTGCCGCGCCCTTCGTAGCGAACGATGATCTTTTGTACCAATGGGTGTCGAACGACATCCACGTCGGTGAAGTGACAGAATGCGATGCCGTCGATGCCCTGGAGAAGGCCGCGTGCTTCTGCGAGGCCACTCGCCCGCCCCTCGGGTAGGTCGACCTGAGTAACGTCCCCAGTCACCACCGCTTTGGAGTCGTGGCCAAGTCGCGTGAGGAACATGTGCATCTGTTCGCTGGTCGCGTTCTGTGCTTCGTCGAGGATGACGAACGAGTCGTTTAGCGTGCGACCGCGCATGAAAGCGAGCGGCGCGACTTCTATGTGACCTCGCTGAATCATCTCTTGGGCGCGGTCGATGTCCATCATGTCGCTCAGCGCGTCGTAGAGCGGACGCAGATACGGATTCACCTTCTCGGCCAGATCGCCCGGCAGGAAGCCCAGCTTCTCCCCAGCCTCGACCGCCGGGCGAGCGAGAACGATGCGCTTGACTTGCCTTGAGATGAGCGCAGCGACCGCGCAAGCCATCGCCAGGTACGTTTTCCCCGTACCGGCAGGCCCGATGCCGAAAACCAAGTCGTGCGTGCGTATCAATTCGACATAACGTTTTTGCGCCAGGCCACGCGGACCCACGTGTTGGCGACCGCTGCCGAGGGAGACGACGTCGTCGAACATGTCGCGAAGTTGCAAATGCGGCTCGCTCTGCAAGAGCTGGAGCGCACGGGCGAAGTCGGCCGTCCGCACGTCGACCCCCTGCCTTATCAGCGCCGCCGTCTCCGCAAGAAAGCGTTCCACCAAGGCGACGGAGTCCGCGTCTCCCTCCAGAAGAATCTTGTTCCCGCGCAGGCCCACCGACACGTTGCTTGCACGCTCGAGCGCCTTGATCTTCTCGTTGTGGGGTCCGACGAGCGCGAGAAGGACGCCCATGTCGTCCACTTCGAGCTCGGATGCTGCTCTGACGGCCTTCGGCGGATGCGGTCGTTCGGATGAGTGGGGCATGGTGAGCGGTCGGCGCGGGACCGACAAGGATAGCAGGACAGCCCGTTGCTCTCTCGCGTCAGTCACCGCTGGGGTTCGCGAGCTTGCGCGACCACACGATGGCGTCCTTTCGCAGGCCACCGATGAGCAGATGTTCTGAGAGGAGACCCGTCCGGCGAAAGCCGTGATGAAGAAACGCAAACGAAAGCCCGACGTCATCGCTTGGGGCCAGCGAGAAGCAGCCGACGACGCCGTCGGCGAGGAGCACATCGCAAAGGGCGCGGAGCGCGCTCGTCGCCCCGACGCGCTCCCCGTCGCCGCGCGGCCCTTGAAGAAGCTCGAGATATGCGTTGGCGAAGCATGCCTGGGACTCGGTCGAAGCGCAGAGCTCGTAGCCACCCCGCACGGCGACCGAGAAGTACCGCCGCTCCACACCGCGTCCAAAAGGTTCGAACGCGCTGATCGCCCGACCGCTCCGCAGCGCGGCAGTCACGGCCTTGCGCGCCTCGGCCTCGTCGACGGCGACGACCTTCGCGGACGGGAGCGCCTTGCCATGCCAATCCTTGGCGTGCGCGTCCTTCAATTTCTTCGCGCTCGCTATCGTTCTCTCCATCAGCTGTTGACCGACGGTCATCGTCGTACCCGCCGACGGCTTTGCGGCCACGAGGCGCGTCTCGCTTTGTGACGCGAGATCGTCGAGGTCGAGCGGTGGGGCATCCCAAACCGTGCAGCCGAGCAAGAATGCATCGCTGCGCTTGTAGAACGCGGGGATGCTCGCTTCTCTCGCGAATCCGAGCTTTGTCCAGGTGCCGACTTCGTCGCGCTCTACGAGCGTGAAAACCTTGCGCAGACTTTCGCGCTTCGCAAACGACTGCACGAAAACACGCTTGGCATTCGATGGCCCGGCTCGAAAATCGATGACGCGAACTGTCCGAGCCCGCCGGTTGATGAGCATGCACAGGGAGATCGCATCGTTTTGGACGAAGACCTCTTCGACCGACTTATGCTGCGAGGCCCATGCTTTGGCCGCCATTTGTCATCGACCCCCTGAACGCGTCATTTCAACTTTGAAACGGCACTACCACGGGCTATGTCGCGTGGTCAATTGGGAGTGCGATGTGGGCAATTTTGCTGGCGCGCTCACCCGGTGATAACGACGGAGTCGGCGTCGCGAACACCGAGCTTGGAAAGAGCCTCGCCCAGTCGCTTTTTTGGAATCGAAACGAGCGTCGGCATTCCGCCGGACAGACCCAATACTTCGAGGAAGCTGGCGCCGCTGTCGAAACCCGCGGCGAAGGTGACGGTATCCAGGTCGACCACGATGGCGATGCCGGCCCGTTCCTGCCCGAGGAGAAGGAGCAGCGTTTTGTCGTATTGTCCATGATACTTCGTCGCGTCGACGAAGGCGAGCGACCGGATGGCCTCGGGCACCCGCTCGGACGGCACGAGATCGACGAGGACGTAGCGGGTCGCAATGCGACGAGTAACCTCCTCGATCGGGCCCAGCTCCGACGCGGCTTCGTCGATCGGCGCCCAAAGCGAGGCATCGTGCAGTCCCCCCGCGAGATGGCGGACCACGATGCCAAACAGCGCCGCGTCGCGCGGACGGGCCCTGAGGGCGCGGTCCAACCGCAGGCCGAAAGGCCCGGGCTGCCCGGTGCGCGTGTCGATGGCGCGCGCGTCGTCGTCCGCACCCGGATACGGTTCGGTTCCGCCGCGAAGCCACTTGGCTGCGCTGCACAGGCCGTCGAAGTCCGTGTGGCATACGATGGTGCCGACGGGGCCGAAGCGCTCGACCATCTCGGGAGTGATCATTTCGGGGCAGGCCCCGTGTTCCGCTTTGGTCGCGAGGACGAAGCGTGGATCGCCACGATAGCGCCCGTGCAGGAGGTGATCGTGATGGTCCACCCACGCGGCAAGGCGCGGTCCGAGCTGCTCGATGAAGGGAAGTGTTATTTTTTCGAAGCCGCCGCCCGACGCTTCGGACGCGAATGCTACGTCGAGAACGACTACTCGCCCCTTGAGGTCCCGCGCGGGCGGGAGCTTCCGAGGAGAGGCAAATGCGAGCGCGGGATAGGTCAAGACCGGGGAGAGGGCTGTAGCATGTATGGTAGTCTCCGCCCCCTATGTCCCTGCTTCCGCTGAAATTCGACGAACACGGCTTGGTGCCCGTCATCGTTCAGGATCGCCTCACGGGTGAGATTCGAATGTTCGCGTTCGCGACGAGCGAGGCTGTGCGCATCACTCTCGAGACGGGAAGAGCGACGTTCTGGAGTCGCTCGCGCGGGGAGCTGTGGCAGAAAGGCCGAACCAGCGGCAACGAGGTGAGGGTCGATCGTATCCTGGTCGACTGCGACTCGGACTGCCTCGTGTACTCAGGTGAGCCACACGGCAATTCGTGCCATACCGGCGCGACGAGTTGCTTTTTTCAAACGCTCGAGGGCGACGCGCTGACGCAGGCGAGCGAGCGCCAGCAAACCCTCCTCGCTACCTTGGAGGCGGTTTTGGAGGCGCGAAAGTCGTCGACTGCCGAGGCGAGCTACACGAAGAGCCTCTACGAAAAAGGGGCGGCGAAGATCGGCGCGAAAATTGTTGAAGAAGCGGGCGAGCTCGCGCGCGCGATCCAAGGCGAAAGCGACAACCGTGTCGTGAGCGAAGCGGCCGACGCCATCTATCACGTACTCGTCGGCCTCCGGTCGCGATCGATCCCGTTACGGCACGTTTTCGCCGAACTCGCGCGGCGACTTTCTTCGAGCGGTCATGAAGAAAAGGCGTCGCGGCCGAAAACCTGACGGTCGCAAGGCGTAGCGGGCCGACCCGAGGAACGGCCGCAACGCACGGGTAATTCCGCTCACGTTGACACTGTTTCTTTCGCGGGCATATGATCCGATGTGCGGAGAATTGCGGCGATTTCGCGCGCGTTGCCGCCGCCCCCCCCAGGACGCACGCCAATGGCCACAAAAGTCCTCGTGTTCGAGAGCGATCCGGAATTCGCCGGCGAGCTCCGGAGCGAGTTCAGCAAGCTCGGTTGCTTCACCACGGTCGTCGACGACGGCAACCTGGGGCTCCAGCAGGCGGCTGCCGACAGGCCCGATTTAATTTTGCTCGCGATCGAGCTCCCGCGGATGAACGGGTTCTCGGTATGCAACAAGCTCAAGAAGGACCCGAACCTCAAGGACGTGCCCCTCATCATTATGTCGACCGAGTCGAGCGATGAGACTTTCGAGCAGCACAAGAAGCTCCGCACCCGCGCGGAGGATTACGTGCACAAGCCCATCGCCTTCGGTGAGCTGCTGGAGCACATCCAGGGGTTCGTCCCGCTTGCGCACTCCGCGCAGGACTCCGACGGCGCCATCGTCATCGACGACGAGATTGAAATCGGGGCCGATTACGTGGCCGATGACAACGGTGACCTTCCTGGAGACCTTCCCGTGCCGGAAGCGGCCTCACGGCGGATCGAGGCGGTAGACGCGGACGTCGACGCGTTCGCCGAATCGGCTTTTGGAAGGCTGACGGGGCTGGACGCCCCTTCCCCGCGGACGCCGCGCAATGGCGCGCCGAGCATGGAGCCTGCGCCGATGATGGCGCAGGTTGTCCGGCCGCCGAGCGTGCGGCCAAGCGTGCTTTCGGGGGTGGATCCAGCGGAGCACGAGCGCGTGCGCGAGGAGTTGGCGCGCGTAAAAGATCGCTTCGACGAGGTCGATCGCGCCTTCGAGCAAGCCCGCGGCGAGATAGAGCGGCTCAGGGCGGAAGGTGCGGAAGAAGCGGAGCGCCGTGGGCGCGAAATCGACGAGCTTAAATCGGAAAATCGCCAGCACCAAAGCCGGGGCCATCTCCAGCCGCGAGTTTCTAGATCTTCGTGAGGCACTCAACAAGAAGGACAAGGAGATTCTCGGTCTCAAAGAGCACCTGGCGAAGAAGGACCGGCAAATCGTCGAGGCGCAAGACCGCTCGCTCGCGGCCGAGCGCACCCAGTCGGACCTCGACGACCGCCTTATTACCCTGGAGCGCGAGCTCAACGAGATCAGAGAGCAAAGCGAGACGTTGGCGGCAGACCGCGATCTCGCCAAGAAGGCAAGCGATGACTTTCGGGCTCGTCTCGAGAAGCTCCGCCTGGACAACGAGGCCAAAGAGCGCCAGCTCGCTGAGCAGAGAACAAGGCATGCCGACGAGCTCATGGCGGCCGAAGAAAGCTTCGCAGCGATGCGCGCCGAGGTCGATCAGACCCTCGCCAACGAGCGCGCGGAGCATGCGCGCGCGCTTGATCAAGCCGAGGAGCGGCGGCGGGCGGATCTCGATGGCGCAAAGCGCGAGCACGACGCTCAGCTGATCGCCGCCCGCGAGGAGTTGGAGCTGGAGCTATCCCGCGCCCGGGCGGAGTCCGGCCGGCGCGAACAAGCGGCGCTCGACGAGCTAACGGAGCTCCAAGCGAGGGGCGCGCGCGAGGTTGCCGAAGCGAACGACAAGGCACAGCGACTTGCCCAGGACCTGGCGACGGTGCGTGAAGAAGCGGTCGGGCTGCGAAGGTCGAGCGAGGCGCTCGAAGCCAAGTTGGCCGTGGTCGATTCGCACACCGCCTCGCTAGAGGTGGAGCTCGCGAACGCTCTGAAGGAGCTCGCCGAAATCAGGCAGCGGCTCGCGGTGCAGTCGGTGTTTGCCGAGAGAGCGCAAGCGAAGTGGCAGGCCGACCGGCAATCGTTGGAGCGGGCAAAGGACGCGCTTGCGATCGCCCTCGCTCAAATCGAAGAGGCCGAGGAGCGGCCAGTCGAATAGCGGCCCGACTTCGGCAAAAAGGCATCCCGGCGGCGGACTAACTCGCTGCTAGCTCAGGCCCGCCCGCGCCAGAAGTCGCTTGGCCTGCGTACGCGCTCGCGCTTTGACCCGCTCCACGTCGAACCGCACGTGCTCGCCGTTCTGGACCACGAATTGGCCGTCGACCATGACATGCACGACGTCACGGGCGCCGCACGCGTACACCAGCCGCGAAAACACGTCCCCCCCCGGTTCGACGTGGACTCCGTCGATTCGAACGATCGCCATGTCCGCCCGCTTGCCGGCTTCGATCGAACCGATGAGGCCATCCAGCCCGAGAGCGCGCGCGCCATCGATCGTCGCCAGGCGAAAGGCGCGCTTCGCAGGCAGCGCCGTTGGGCCGGAGCGCGCTTTTGCGAGAAGCGCCGCGTGGCGCATCTCCGTCCAGGGATCGAGATTGTTGTTGCAGGGAGGGCCGTCCGCCCCCATCGCGAGGACCACGCCCAGCTGGTCGAGATCGCTGACGCGCGCGATTCCGGACCCGAGTTTGAGGTTCGCGCTGGGACAATGCACGATCCGCGTTTGGTCGCGAGCAAGGCAACGGGCCTCGGCCCTACGAAGCTGCACCCCGTGGGCGAGAATCGCACGCGGACCGGAAACGCCCCAGGCGCGCAAGACGGCGACGTCGTCCTCGCCCATCGCCCGCCGCACCTCTGCGCGCTCTTCCCAATGCTCCGCAGCGTGCGTGTGCACCAGATCGGCGCCCTCGCGCGCCCGCTCGACCGCACCGCGAACAAGCCCTTCGCTGCACGAGAGAAGGAAGCGCGGCGCCCAAGCGTACCCGATGCGGCCGCCCCCAGCTCCCCGCCAGTGGCGGGCCATGCGTTCGCTCTCCGAGAGGCTTGCTCGCGCGGACTCGCGGAGGCCCAGCGGGACGGCATATCCCTGGTCCATCATCGCCTTTCCCGAGATCGCCCGAACCCCCGAGCGAACGCAGGCGTCCATCACGGCGTCGTGCGCCCTGACCGTGCCCATATCGAGAAGCGTCGTCGTGCCGCAAAGCATCGCCTCGGCGAGCCCGAGTTCAGCACTCGCCGCGAGCGTTTTTTCATCGTGCGCGGCTTCAAGCGGCCAGATTCGCTTTCGAAGCCAGTCGAGGAGCGGTAGATCATCCGCCATGCCGCGCATCAGCGTTTGACAAAGGTGTACGTGCGCTTGCACGAATCCGGGAATCACCGCGCACCCTCGCGCGTCGATGGCTCGCATGGCGCCCTCGCCGGAGGTTTCGCCCACCGCTGCAATCCGGTCGCCGCGCACTAGCACGTTCGATATGGAGGCGCTATCCCTGTGGTCGCATGTGACCACAACGCCTCCTCGGATCAGGGTGTCCACTCGAAGAACGAGCGTACAGGCTTGTGCTCCTTCGTGCGAACGAAGTGCTATCCTTAGCGGTGGGCGCTTATGACCACCCGGGTCCTCGTCGTCGACGATAGCCCGACCATCCGCAAGGTGGTGAGCGGAGTGCTTCAGCGGCACGGGTTCGATACGGTGCTGGCGGCCGACGGCCAGACCGCGTTCGACACCCTTGCCGAGGCCGCTCAATCGGCAAATGGCAACGGTGGGTCGAAGATCGATGTGGTGCTCCTCGACTTCATGATGCCCAAGATGAACGGCTTGCAACTCTGTCGCCTGCTGCGGCAGAGCGAGCTGCTCCGCGCGACACCCGTCGTCCTGATGAGCGCCCGGTCGGACCGAATTGCCGAGCACGTCGTTCACCAGACCGGCGCCATCGACGCAATCGGCAAACCGTTCGACGCTCAGGCCCTCATTGCCGTCATCGAAAACGCGATGCGGCGGTCTCCCAAATGGCGTCGGCGCGCGACAGGGGCCGCGGACGAGATCACGGAGGTGAAGCTGCCCCGCGAGCTCCTGCACTCGACGGCGCCCCAGGCAGCGCTGTCGGGGGACCTCGGCATCATCCCGATAGGAGCGGCGCTGCAGCTACTTCAGGTGGAGGGCAAGACCGGGGTGATGGTGGTCAGCGATGGGAAGATCGAAGTAACGATCTGCCTGCGCGATGGGCTCATCGACCTCGTTCAGGCGCGAGGAGCCGGGCGGGAATTCCGTCTCGGTCGTTACTTCATCGAGCGCGGTCTCGTGACCGCCGAGGACATCGATCGGATCCTCCGAGAGTCCCAGCCCCCTCATTCCGACAAGGGGAGAATCGCGCGGCGGCTGCTCGGGGACCTACTCGTCGATGCGGGACGGGTGACGCGCGATCAATTGATCGAGGCCCTGGAGAGGCAGTCGAACGAGCTGGTCTACGAAGTCTTGCGGTGGCCCGCGGGTCGCTTCGAGTTTCGCCGGGAGCCTCCGCCGCCGCTCGCGGGAAGCGCGCGGCTCGGACTCCCGGTCGCGTCGGTGGTCATGGAGGGGTTCCGGCGCGTGGACGAGTGGCGGCTCGTCGAGACGGGGCTTGGCAGCTTCGAGTCGGTGCTCCAACAAGATCCGGCCGCGGTCGAGTCGATCGACATCGACAGGCTGGCGACTGCGGAGCAGCGGCTGCTCAAGATGGTGGATGGGGAGCGAACGATTCGCGAAATCATTGAGCAGAGTCACATGTCGAGCTTCGAGGCCTGCAAGATCCTCTTTCAGGTGCTCGAGGCGAGGCTCGTTCGGCGGCGCGCGGCGTGAAGGCTGCCGAGAAGCGCGGAGCTCTGGTCCTGCGCATCGACGGAGCTCTTCGTTTCGTTTCAGCTGCCGTCGCGCTGCGGGTGGCGCCGCCGCCGCGGGTGACGCCAGTGCCTGGAGCACCCCCCGAGCTCGTGGGCATTGCCATGCACGAAGGCACGGTGGTTCCAGTCGTCGCCGTGGGGCCCGAGCTGGGACGAATGATCGTCTGCCAGTACGGTGGTGAGCAGCTCGGCATCGTCGGCGCGGAGATCGTCTGCACGGGACTGTTCGACCTCGCCGGCGAAGGGGCAGATCGGATCTTGCACGAGGGGCAGGCGGTGGAACGTCTCGAGCTCGACCGGCTATACGCAAGCGTCCAGGTGGGCGCGCGGCGCGGGCGCTGGGGAAACTGACGAGCAGCCGCACATCGCCCACCCTACGGTCCGCCAATATCGCTCGAGCCGGGCACCGAGATGAGGCGTGGCACTTCCCATGCGTCGCCGAGAAACGTGCGCCATTGGAGGGCGTACCGACCGCGGACGAGCGACGCGAGCAATTGGCGTCCGCCAGGGGCGACCCAGGCCGCCGCCACGCCGTCCAGCCACACGACGCGCAGCTGGTCGCTCGAATTGACGACGAGAAGTCCCGCGTCCGGGACGCCGACCTGCGCGTCTGGCGCCAAGGTCGCGGGTACGTCGAGAGGCGCGCTTCGGAAAGCGGCGAGGTCCGCCTTCGTTACCAGGGTTTCCCCAGGGGGGACTGGGAGCGGGCCCGACTCGAATGTCGTTCCAGGTGGTGGGGCGGCAACCTCTTGGGCAAAGAGTGTCGTCCGCCGCGCGATCGAGACCACGTCGAACGTCAGCGCACCTTGCGTGGTCCAATGGAGCTCGGCGTGGAGCGGCACCTCATCGGCCGCGCACCCCGGCGTCGAAGGAGGCGCGTTCATCAAATCCAGCAGCAGCCGGCAGATCAGCACACCGCCGTCGCCCGCGTCGCGAAACGTCGCGAGCTCCAGCGCCGCTCTCGCCGCCCGCGTCGATATTTCGACCCGGCGCGTACGCACGTTGAGGCGGCGAGCGCCTTCGCCGCCCAGGGTGACGCGCGCCGGCGACAGCGGTGCGACGTCGAGGCGTCGTTCACCTAAGAGAGCACGAAGGGCCCCAGGCTCGGCGATTCTGTAGCTGTTTTCCGCAGGCCATATCACCAGGTGACCGTATCGGTCGTTGCGCGCGCGCAGTTCTGTGCCCTGGGGAAGGACAAAACCGCCGGAGAGGACGAAGCGGGCTCGCGTCTGCGACGCCTCAATGGCGACGTGCGCCTCGGTCCTGCGCCGGAGCGAATCGATCGCCGCCAAGTTGACCTCGGGCCCCTTCGGGGGAGGCGCGCCCTCGCCGGTCCGAAGCACGGCGTGGAGCGCGTATCCTGAGAGCTCTTTCCCATCCCGCACATTTTCCTTCGATCCGGGCTCTCGCACCGTTTCGCGCGGCACGTCGATCGCCAATGGCCGGTCGCTGCGAAGCGGCTCGGGCGGCGGACCCGCATCCGCCCCTACGTTTGCTGCCGTCGCCGCGACGTTCGCGAGCGGGGCCGGCTCGGCGCTCGCTTGGGGGCTAGGCGCCGCGTCCGGGGGGTCGAAGGCAGTTCCCTTGCATGCGATGAGCGCCCCGAACAAGACCAAAAGGGGCACTGTCCGTTTCCGACCCGCGGGGAGCAGCTGCATTGATTGACTGGCGCGTATGGAGCGACGAGGCCCCCCCAGCGGAGCGAGCGTGGGTATGCTAGTGGAGGCGCCTAAATGCCGCAGCGGGACCACTACGAGGTCCTCGGAGTCCGACGCGACGCTACACCCGAGGAAATCAAGAGCGCGTTCAAGAAGCTCGCGGCTCAGTACCATCCCGACCGCAACCAGGAAGATCCGACGGCACACGATCGCTTCAAGGAGATCAACCTAGCGTATCAGGTTCTTTCCGACCCCAACCGGCGGACGATGTACGACCGGATCGGTCATCGGGCAGAAGAGCCGGGCTCGCCGTTCGGGACGAATGGGCCGTTCCCCGGCGGCTTCGTCGACATAGGCGACATCGCGATCGATGGGATTTTGGGCGACCTACTAGGGGTCTTCGGCGTCGGGCGGGGGGACAAGGGAGACATCAAGCAGGAGCTCCAGCTCTCGTTCGAGGAAGCTGCGTTCGGTTGCGAGAAGCAGATACGCTACGAGCGAATCGTCGCCTGTACCGACTGCCGGGGTTCGGGGTCATCGGCTGGGTCCGTCCCAGAGGCGTGCGGCGCGTGCAACGGGCGCGGGCGCGTCCGCTTTCAGCAAGGCATCTTTCCGATCGCGGTCGAGCGAACCTGCTCTCACTGCCGTGGAACGGGCCGCGCCGTCCGCAATGCCTGCGCCACCTGCCGGGGGAGCGGGCTCGTGACCGCAACCGACACTCTCCGCGTAACAGTTCCCCCGGGCATCGAGCACGGGGCGACAAGGCTCGCGAGTGGCGCCGGAAACAAGCCACGCCCCGACAAGGCTGCCGGCGACCTCGAGATAACCATCGCGGTACGGCCGCACCCCTTTTTCAAGCGCGTCGGCGACGACGTGGTCTGCACGGTTCCCGTGGCGTTCACACACGCGGCGCTCGGCGGCGAAGTGGACGTGCCGACGCTTGACGGGCGCGGCAGGCTTCGCATTCCACCGGGGACGCAGCCGGGAGCAACACTTCGCATCAAAGGCAAAGGGATCCCGCACAAGGGCGGGATCGGGCGTGGGGAGCAGCGTGTCGAAATCGCGATCGAGGTGCCGACGAAGCTCACAGCTCGGCAGAGAGAATTGCTCGAGGAGCTCGCCAGGGAGCTCGGCGAGGACTTCATGCCTCAACAAAAGACATTCATGGGCAAGTTGCGCGACCTCTTCGGCTAGCTCGGCCGACCGTGCCGAGCCAAGCGTGCTGGTGCGGGTACCCGGCGAAGATCGGTACAGAGGCTGCAGTTCGAGGGGCATGCCTGAGATGGCCGAGCCGTACGCTTCGGAGTTTCGGCGCCTCGTTCGGCTGGGTGCCGGCGCGCGCGATATCCATTCGTCCAAGGCCGAGGTCGGCTTCGCCCGGCGCACGGCCTCGTCGCATGCCTTCATGGCGCGCGAGGTATCTCGTGTGGACACGCACCTCCGTAGCACCTGCCCTATCCTCGAGGCGTTCGCGCCCAATCCACGTCGAATCCTCGACGTCGGCTGCTCGACGGGGGGCAGCACGGTCGCGATGGCGCTCTCGCGCGTGCTCGCGCCCGAAGTCCTTGTCGGCTTCGATCTCGACGCACTCAGCCTGCGCGCTGCCGAGGTTCGCGCAAAGGGCCACGGGCTCGACCCACGACGGATCACGTTTGTCAGTGGGGTCCCCGATGAGCCGCTGCCGTTCGGCACCGAAGCGTTCGACCTAGTGGTCTGCGTCTCGGTGCTCGAGTTCTTGCCCACCAGCCGAGCGCGCCGTTGGCTCGTCGAAGAAATGAAGCGCGTCGTGCGCCCGGGCGGCTACGTCTTTCTCTCCACTCCGAATCCGCTTCGTCTGCGAGACGTGCATGCCAAGCGCTGGCTGGGCGATGTCGTCCGCCGAGACGGCTTCCCGTGGGCGAGCCCGCCATGGGAGCTTCGCGCCATGTTCGCCGAATGCGAGCGAGTACCCATCGACACGTGGGTTGTCGCGCGCGCCCTCCACCATGCTGGACTCCCCGTGCGGGGGTTGCCCCGCTCGCTCACGAACGCTATCGCGTGGGTTCACGCCTGGCAGAAGATTCTGATGCGCAAGCCAGAACGCTGGATCACCGCATGATGGACGGCCTGATTACCCTTTGGCTATGAGCTCGTAGAGCCGGGGCTCGTCGATCACTTTGGTTCCGAACTTTTTTGCCTGCTCGAGCTTGCCCTTCCCCGTCTTTTCGCCCGCGACGAGGTACGTTGTGTCCTTCTTCACACCGTCGTGAACCTCACCGCCGGCCGCCCGGATGTCGGCGGCCACGTCTTCGCGCTTCTTCGAGAGCACGCCGGTCACGCAAAAACTGATTCCCACGAGCGGCCCGTCGGCGGCGACTTCGGCCCGCGGCTGCGCCCGGCCGACGCCGAGCTCGACTAGCTTGCCCATTAGCGCGACTTGATCGGGATCTTGCAAGAACGCGACGACACTCTCGACCATCTTGGGACCGAAACCCCGAATGGCACCGACCTCGTTTCGGGCTTGATCGGACGTCCAATGCAGCATGTGCTCGAGCGTCCCCGCCTTCTCGGCGAGCTGGCGAGCCGCCACTTGCCCGACTTGCGGGATGCCCAGCCCGCAAAGGAGCCGATCGAGCGTGCGCTGCTTCGACCGGTCAATCGACGAGATCACATTTTGCGTGCTCTTCTCCCCCATGCGCTCGAGGCCTGCCAGCACCTCGGGCCGGAGGCGATACAGGTCTGCGACGTCCTTCACCACGCCTCGATCGACCAGCTGCTCGACCAGGGCCGTTCCCAGGTGATCGATGTCCATCGCAAAACGCCTCGCAAAGTAGAAGATCCGCTGCTTGACCTGCTCCGGGCACGCCCGATTCGGACACCGGGTCGCGGCCTCTGTCCCCAGCTCCGGCTTGTCGGCATCGCGGAGCTCGCGGACGACCGGCGTGCGGCACGAGGGACACAGGCTGGGCATCCGGAATTTCTCGTGATCGTGCGTGCGCGTCGTCGCATCGACGGCGACCACCTGGGGAATCACCTCTCCCGCCTTCTGGATAAAGACATGATCCCCGACGCGAACGTCGAGCGCGTCGACCGTGTCCGCGTTGTGCAGCGAGGCGCGCCCGACGGTTGTCCCGGCGAGCTCCACAGGGTCGAGCACGGCGACGGGCGTAAGCACTCCGGTGCGCCCGACCTGCACCAGGATCTCCCGAACGCGCGTCCGCGCTCGCTCGGCCTCGAATTTGAAGGCGAGCGCCCACTTGGGAAACTTGGAAGTCATCCCGAGCATTTCCTGCTGGCGGTATGAGTCGACTTTGATGACGGCGCCGTCGGTCTCGAATGGATAGTCCTCCCGCGCGTGCTCGATCGCGTTGATTGCGCCTCGCACCCCGTCCAAGTCGACGACGACGTGGCGGCGATGGGTGGGCAGCCCGAGCGCGGCCAGCCACTCGAGACTCTCGTGCTGAGTGGCGTGCAGGCGCGACCCTTCGACGACCTGGTAGAACAGCACGCGGAGCGGGCGTCGGGCCACTTCGCGCGGATCGTTCATCCGTACGGCTCCCGCCGCGGCGTTTCGAGGGTTCGCGAACGGCTCGAGGCCCGCGTCTTGGCGCTCCTGATTGAGCTTATCGAGGTCTCGCCGATAGATGACCACTTCTCCGCGCAAGGTGAGTCTTTCCTCGTGCTTGATCCGGAGCGGCAAACTCCGGACGGTCCGGATATTGGCTGTGATTTCTTCTCCCGTCTCGCCGTCGCCGCGCGTGCTCGCTTGGACAAGTCTCCCGGACTCGTACTCGATCTCGACGCTGGCCCCATCGAGCTTCGGCTCGACGCAGAAAGTTGGATGTTGCCCGTCGGGAAGGCCATCGACCACACGACCGTAGAAGTCGCGAAGCTCCTCGTCGGAGTAGGCATTGTCGAGCGAGAGCATGCGCACTCGGTGCTTGACTTGTCCGACGCTCGTGCGCGCCTGCCCGCCCACGCGTTGGGTGGGCGAATCGGCAGTTGTGAGCTCCGGGTGATCGGCCTCGAGCGCGCGAAGATCGCGGATGAGGCGATCGAAGTCCGCGTCGCTGACGATCGGGTCGTCGAGCACGTAGTACCGATAGTTGTGCGCGTCGATCTCTCGCACGAGCTTGGCGTGCCGCTCCGCGGGGGACATCCAGGCGGTTTACCATGTCCGCCCGTCGCTGCCGGCCAGGCTGGCCAGAAGACCCCCTTCCCGTTAGAACGAACTCATGCCGCCCCCTGCGCCGCCGCCGACCCCCCGCATGGCCCCGACGCTCGCCCAGATTGCGTTCGTCATACTGGCATCGCTCTTTGTCTACGGCTTTGTGGCCGTCAGCAAGGAAGGCGAGATCCGTCGCATATGCACTGTGCCGTGCCTGCTCCACCCCGACTACATGGCCGCCGATCGGCGTGCGCCGGATTTCGCGCTCAGAGATACGGGCGGCAACACCGTCAGCCTCGAGAGCCTCCGCGGCAAAGTGGTCGTACTCAACTTTTGGTCGAAGACGTGTGGACCATGCCTCGAAGAGATGCCTGAGCTCGCGGAACTGACGAAGATCCTCCGCGATAGGCCGGACGTCGAAGTCATTGCGGTGTCCGTGGACGACGGACCGGACGACGTGCGACCGACGCTCCAAACCGTTCTGCGCGAGGAGCCTCCGTTCCGAGTGCTTTTCGATCCGGACTCGAAGGTAGTGGGCAACAAGTTCGGGACGCACCTTTATCCGGAGACTTGGTTCATCGACAAGCGCGGCGTGATCCGCGCCCGTTTCGACGGAGCCCGCGAGTGGAACAACTCGCTGATGATCAACTACGTCGACGAGCTGGTGCGGGGCGACTATTGTGCCGTGAAGATTGACGGCCCTACCCTGGGGGGGACAGCAGGGAAGATCTGCGAAGAAATGACGGGGTCTTAGCGGCCGCTCGCTTCAAAGAGCGTCGACAAGCTCTTTCGCGTGGGCGGCGATATCCGACGGGGTGTTGGAGTTGAGGTTGACGAAAACCAACGCCTTGCGCGACCCGAACCGATGGGGGCCCGTCCACGACTCGGCCGCAAATGCCGCTTCGGTTTTGTCGTAGGCGGCCGGGTCTTTGAAGCGGCACACGATGCCGTCGTGCTCGGGAAGATCCTTCAGCTCAAACAGCGCGGTCTCGCTCGCCGCGGCTGACATACCGGCGGGCGGAGCAACGTGACACGCCGTCGCAACGCCGGCGCCCTCGAGCTTTTGACAGAACTCGAGCGCCGTCGGACCCTTGCTGCATCCGAACGCGGAGAGACAAGCCAAGATCGCGAGCCCCGTCTCGAGCCTCAGTCGCATACTTCTGAGCCTTTCACACATCGACGCGCGAGTCACTTCGCGAAAACGCCTTTTCGAACCGTCGCAGGATACCATCCGGCTCTCGCAATCCGAATGCGACGATCTGGTCGGCCCGTGCTTCCGAATCGGTGTTGGCATAAATGCGCAGCTGAGGCGCATTTCCCGACGGGCGAACATGCGCGACGTCGCCGTTTTCGAAGTAGACGCGAATCCCGTCGAGCACGTTGATGCGCGCGATCCGGTCGAAGCCGAGCGAGGGTGTGAAGAAGCCTTCCAGCATCTCCTTGCGTTTTCGCCAACCCGCGGCCAACGATTCCGGAAGGGGCTCTGGGGTGCCGCTCGGGTGACTTCGGTCGAGCACCCGACCTGCGACGTCGATCTCGACTTCGACCGCATCACCCGGTGCCATGAGATGAGCCAAGATGGCGTCGCTGACCGACATGGGCACGCCGTCGATCAAGCCCGCACGACCGTATCTCGCGGGCAACCGGCTCCAGATCGTCGCAAGCCCGATTCGCCGCTCCGCCGCCGCGAACAGATTGGCCAGAATGGGAAGCATCGCGTCGCGCGTGGGGAGCGCGCCGAGCGCTCGCGGGGCGAGCGCGATCGGCGTGCCGACCAAGAATCCCCCGTTCGCTTCCCAGCCGACGATGCGCGCGTGCGTCCCCGCCCGGACGAGCTCGTCCATGGCGGCGACGACGTAGGGCGATCCGATCTTGGTCTTCCGGAGAAGGACTCCACGCTCGCGCATGCCGCGGTCGACCGCGTCGTTCACGCTGATGGGCACCGCGACCGCGTCCGCGCGTAGGTAGTCGGCAACCACCATGCCTAGAAGATCGCCCGGCAGGAAGCGAACGCGCCTGCCATCGTGATCGCCAGCGGGCAAGACCGCAGCGACGAGTGGCCGATCCGAATCGCCGTCCGTCGAAACAAGGGCATCCAGCCGACGGCCGTCCATCGTCTCAGCGGACGCAAGGCCTTGCAGTCGATCCAATAGTTCGTCGGTGACGTTCTCGGTGTCGATGGGGATAAACGTCTCGGCGCGCCCAGCCGTGACTACCTCGGCCCCGAGGTCCCGGAGAATGCGCGCCACGAGGTCGCGGCCCACTGCCGAGTGCTGGTAGACGAGAACGCGCAGGCCGAAGAGCCCGTTGGGGGGAAAACTGTCGAGATAGCGCCGGACGTAGCGCACCTCCGCGGATTGGTCGACCGGTGGAAGTGGGTGCGTTCGCTTGATCATTCCCGACGCATCGAACGCGGAATCGACTTGGGTCCGGCCGTATTCTTCCGCGCGAACGCGCGCCACTTCGCACGCGATGCCCGACTCGTCGGACTTCAAGATTTCTCCCGAGCTCTTGCTGAGCTTGATCCCGTTGCGATCGAACGGGATATGGCTGCCGCTGACCATCACGCCGGCGCGGGCGGTCGCGACGGCGTGAAGGATCAACGCGGGTGTGGGAATCTTGCCGGCATTTTCGACGCTGCATCCCGAGTCGACAATCGCCCGAGCGCAGGCGCCCATGATTCGGTCGGTGCTAGGACGCAGATCGCCGGCCATGACCACTACGCCCCCAGGCCGAATGTCGCCGCTGCGCACTAGGTAGGCGAGAGCCCCTTTGACGTTGACGTACGCCTCGAGGTCCGTGATGTCCTTCACGAGTCCACGCAATCCGCTCGTTCCGAACGCCAAAGGATTCGGAGTATGATTGAGGAACGAGGCTGGAGGGTGACTGGAATCTTGAGTCACGCTGGTCTCCTGGTGGGGGCGCCGCTCTCACTTCCCTTGGAGAGCGAAAGCACGAGTTCGAACTCCTCCGGGGTGACCGGGACGACAGAAAGTCGCGGACGGCGGAAGATCATCATTTTGCCGAGCACGGGATGCCTGCGGAGCTCGTCGAGTGGGACGGCCCTCGAGAGGGCACGCACTGGCTCCACGTCGACGGCGCTCCAGTCGCCCTCGGTGGTCGGGTCCGGATAGGCCTCGCGCGCGGTCCGAGCCACCCCGACGACCGCCTTGCCCTCGTTCGAGTGGTAAAAAAGAAGAAGGTCCCCCTTTTTCATGGCGCGCAGGTTGTTGCGAGCCTCGAAATTGCGGACCCCGTCCCAAGTCGTCCGCCCGTCTTTGACGAGCTGCTCGAAAGCGTACTTACGGGGCTCGCTCTTGATGAGCCAATGTCCACGCGCCATGCCGGCAGACCATCATAGCGCCTGCGTCGTCACCAGGCGCCACGGACCGCAAGGCCCCCGCTATCTCGGCCGACAATGGGCGTGACCGCCAGGTTCGCCGCGCTGAAGATGACGCGCGGCCTCGGGGAGGTAGCCACGATCGCGGCGCCGACGAGAAACGCTGCGCCCCCTCCCCCCAGCAGCCATACCGCCCGGAGACCCTGTGTGTGCGCGTCCTGCTGGAGGTTGTTGCAAGAGACCCCCGAGCAGGGGGCGTCGATCAAGCTCCGATCGTCGATCCACTGGGCGCCGAAATAGACTCCCGCCGCCAGGCCCGCGATGCTCACGCCCATCAGCGTCCACCCGATCGCCCGCTGGGTAGCGCCGCGGTCGTCAACCAAAGCCGTCTCCTGAGCCGCGGGCGGCATCGGCGATGTGACTCCCTTCATCGAAGGCGGGGCGGGCTGCTGCGGCAGGGCGGAATTGACCACCTCCGGTGCATCGTCCAAGTCGGCTAGCGGTGGGACGTCGACAGTCAGCACCTTGCCGTCGGGTGGAACTTCTACGTTCGTCTGCCACGGCTGCTTGTGGGGGGCGGTCACGGCTACGAAGTGCGTCCCCGGGTCGACAGGCACGGCCACGTCCCACTGTTCCCGGCCTACCTCGGCCCCGTCGCGCCGGATGTCGACGCCCGGCGTCGAGACCGCATCGTGCGGCGCGATCAATACCTTGGAAAGAAAGGGTTCGAGCGCCACGGCTCGGTCCCGCGCCACCCTTTCGCGGTTGGACTGGCCGAGCGCGCGCGCCCCCGACTCGACTTCACGGAATATCGCCCAGGCGGTCGCCGTCCGCCCGAGGTGCTGCCAGCAGTCCGCCAGGTGAAACTGGGTGCCCAACCCCGCATCGTTGCGCTGGCTCTCTTCGAACTTTGGACATGCCTCTCGGTAGCGCCCTTGGGCCATGAGGTCTCTCGCCTCATGGAACAGCTCCTCGGCGGCCGCCGGATCACCCGCGTGCGCTGAAGTGGATGTGAGAAGAAGGGGTGCGACCAGAATCGCGATGGTGCAGCAACGGAGCATTCGAGGACTCACTTGCGACCGTCGAAGACGTCGTCCGACGGCGCCTCCTCGGTGTGGATCGGGGAATCGGTTGCGGTGGGGATCGATGGAGTGGTCGAAGGCGCTTCGTCGCCGACTGGGCCCCGCCTGACGGGCGTCGCCGTAGCGACCGCGATGACACTGCGCACGGGACGCGGTGTGCGCGGTGCACGCAGGGGCGCCTTTGCGCCCGGGAGTACTTCGGGGCGGCGGGGAGAAACGGAATCGGCCACGGCCGGGGCGGCTCCAGCGTCGACGGCGACCGAAACGGCGCTGGCAGGCGTGGATGCGACCGCGACCGGTGCCGACATGACAGGCTGCGCTACGACGATTGGTACCGACCTGGCAGACTGGGCTTCTCCGCCGACCGATGCCGACTTGCCAGGCGGCACTCGGTCGGCGATTGGTGTTGGGGCCGTGGTGGGCAGAGCTGTCTTCGAGAATGGAGTGGAGACCCCGTTGCGCGCGGACTCGACCGGCGGGGGCACCCGCACCTCGAACCTTGAGCTCCGCGGCTCGTCGGCATGCACGGACGCGTACATCCAGAGAAACGCGCCCGCGCCGAGGCCCCCGAGGATCAGGAGCGATCCGAAGATCATCCTCGGTGAGCTCGGGGGGCAAAGCCTGCGGTTGACTTCGCTGGGCCATGAGGAGCGCTCGAGGAGCGAGTCGACTGGCCTGGTCGGCAGCGGTGTCAGGTCACTAGGACGGCCGCTTGGCTCGAGCACGCGTTCGATCCGCGCACACGACCGTCGAGCGACTTCCGAGCCGAACGGCGAGAGCGCACGCGCCAGCTCGGCCGCGGTCGCAAATCGCGCGCTCGGGTCCTTTTGCAGACAGCGCAGGACCGCCCGCTCAAGTTCCGGAGCGATGTTTTCCCGCAGCGACGAGAGGGCCGGTGGCGGCTGGGTCAACACCTTCGCGCAGATCTCGGGCATGGTCTCGCCTCGAAACGGGGGCTGTTTCGTGAGAAGCTCATGCAGTACGACCCCCAGCGACCAGAGGTCCGCGCGCGCGTCGGCCTCGCAGGACGCACGCAGCTGCTCCGGGGCCATGTATTGAGGCGAACCCATCACGTCCGTGGGGCGAGTCAGCTTGGCACTTCCGCCCCAAATGCGCGGGTCGGTGACCTTTGAAAGCCCAAAGTCGAGCACCTTGACACAAGCGCTCCCGTCCGCCCGCTGTGTCAGAAAGAGGTTCGAGGGCTTCAAATCGCGGTGGACGATGCCGTGCGCGTGTGCCTCGGCGATCGCCTCGGCCGCCTGTAGCACCCAATCGATAGCGGTCGCTACCGGCAGGGGCCCCCACATCGCGAGGACTTCGTCGAGGTCGTGCCCTTCGAGGTATTCGAGCACCAGATAGGGCGCACCGCTCTCAAGTGCGCCGACATCGAACACCCGGACGACGTGCTCGCTCTTGATTCGCGTGGCGGCGCGCCCCTCGCGCACGAAGCGCTGGATCACGTCCTGGTCGCCCGCCCACTCCGGAAGAAGCATTTTGAGCGCGACGCGATGGCCGAGACCGGAGTGAATGGCCGACAGAACCACCGCCAGCCCCCCCCGCCCGCAAAGACCGTCGATGACATACTTGCCCGCAAGCGTTTCGCCTGGGCTCGGGATCGTCCAGCTGGGCTCGAGCGCACGGTTCGTCATCGGCGTCTTGGCTGGCTGCGAAAGCCGGGCCACCGGGCGAACCAAGCGACCGCAGCAAAGGGCGCACATGAATGATAAGACTGCGCCAGATGCCCATACGGCTGCCCACGCGAACGGAGATTCTCGAGCTGCTCGACTCCGAAAACAGACCCCTCCACACTCGGGAGATCGCCGGACGACTACGCGTGTCGGACGTCGACTACCTCGGACTGCAGCGGCTGCTCGACGATCTGAGTTTCGAGGGAGTGATCGCCGCACGGCCCGGGCAACACTTCAAGATCTCGTCGCGAACGGCCGCGGCGCGCGGCGCCGAGCGCGAAGGGTTTCTCACAGTTCACCCGCGCGGATTCGGCTTCGTCGCCAGCCTCGGGGAAGCGGGGCAAGACGTCTTCATAGCGCCTGATGCGATGGCCGGAGCGATGCACGGCGACCGGGTTCGCGTACGTATTCGTTCACGCGGCGCGCGGGGCGCCGAGGGCGAGGTCGTGTCGGTGATCGAGCGCGGAATCAAGCGGGTCGCTGGCACCCTGCGTCGCAAGGGACGAAGCGCTTGGCTGGAACCCGACGACACGCGGGTGCGCGGCCCAATCGTGCTTTCGCGTCGCATCGATGCAACCGGTGGCGAAGGGAACAGCGGCAACGACGGAGATGCAATCGTCGTCTCGATTACGCGGTGGCCCGAGTCCCCCGACGAGAATCCGGAGGGGGCCATTGAGACAGTGCTGGGGAGGCCCGGCGAGCTCGCCGTAGAAGCAGCCAAGATTTTGGTGCTCGAGCGAGTTCAAGAAGCGCACTCCGAAGCGGCGCTGAGCGAGGCCGAGGCGTTCGGCGACGAAGTACCCGAAGCCATGGCAGCGGGCCGCGAGGACTTGCGACACCTTCCGCTGCCGACCATCGACCCGGAAGACGCGCGCGACCACGACGACGCCGTCTGGGTGGAGCGCACGGAGCAAGGGGGCTACCGCGCGTGGATCGCAATCGCCGACGTAAGTACGTATGTGACCCCGGGCAGCACGCTCGACGAGGAAGCAAAAGCCCGCGGCTGCAGCGTGTACTTGCCCGATCGCGCAATCCCAATGCTTCCGCGGGCGCTGTCGTCCAACCTCTGCTCGCTTCTTCCCGACGTGGACCGATTGTGCCTTTGCGTTGAAGCCGAGATCGACGCCGCGGGGGCCGTGCGCAAGAGCCGTCTCGTGCGAGGCGTGATGCGCTCGTGCGCGAAGTTGACGTACGGCGGCGTGGCGCGAGCCCTCGGCCTGAGCGCGGAAGCGAAACGCGAGGAGGCAGCCGAGGAGCTGGTCGACGGACTCAGGCTTGCGTACGAGTTGTCGCGGATTCTTCGATCGAAACGGCTAAAGCGAGGCGCACTCGATTTCGAGCTGCCCGAAGCCAAGGTAATTCTTCACGAAGAAACTCGCCGACCGATCGACGTGACGCGGCGCACGGACGATCCCGGCGTCAAGCGCGCCTATCAGCTCATCGAGGAGCTCATGCTCCTTGCAAACGAAACGGTCGCTCGTTGGTGCGAAGAGCGCGGCGTGCCCACGATCTACCGTGTTCATGCGCCGCCCGACGAACAGAAGCTCGATCGATTTGCCGCGATGTGCGACGCGCTCGGCATCCCGTTCGACGTCGAGGATACGCGTGATCCGAAAAAGCTGGGAGATCTGCTCGCATCGTTCGCTGATCACCCGCTCGCGCGCGTACTCAACTCGCTCCTCCTTAGGTCGATGAAACAGGCGGTGTACGACGTCACCAACATCGGACACTTCGGCCTTGCGTCCAAGGCGTATCTGCATTTCACTTCCCCGATCCGACGTTATCCCGACTTGATTGTTCATCGCATCGCGCATGAAGTGCTCGCTGGGCGGGACCCGCGGCGCAAGCTGAGCGAGCGCACGGGGGAGGACGGGCCCACGGTTCTCGCCGAGGCCGCGCTCGCGTCGAGCATCACGGAGCGCCGTGCAATGGAGGTCGAGCGCGCGATCGTCGACCTCTACCGCGCCTACATGATGAAGGATCGGATTGGGTCGCGATTCGACGGCACAGTCACCGCGGTGGTGGGTTCCGGCCTTTTCGTGCAACTCGACGCGCCGTTCGTCGACGTCCTAGTTCGGCTCGAGGATCTCGGTCAAGATAGGTGGGAGATCGACGACGACACTCTCCGGGTCGTGGCCGCACGCTCGGGTGAGGTCATCGCCCTCGGAGACCGTCTTCTGGTCGAGATTATCGACGTCGCGATCCTCCGCCGGACCGTATACGCACGGCGCACGAGCGGCGGCGCCGAAGAGGGGTCTCCAAGGCGGCCGGAACTCAAGAGGGTAGGCAAGACGGCGAGACCCGCAAAGGGGAAGCGGGTGCAGCCCGACACGCGCAAAAGCGGCACGGCTGCAGGGGGCAGAGCTGCTCGTACAAAGAAAAAGCCGCGCCGATAGACCGTTTAGAGACGAATGTCTCGTCGCGGGTCGTCGGTCTGGAACTTCGCGAGCTCATCGACGATGTGCGCTACTTCGGTCCCACCCTCTTTCGGGATCTGCACGAGAAAGTGGACGTAGAGATCGCCGATGGGTGCGCCCTTCTTGGCCACCCCTTTGCCGCGCAGACGGAGCACATTGCCGGACTGCGTGTGCGCGGGAATCTTCATGGTCACCGACCCTTCTATCGTGGGGACGTTCACTTTGGCGCCGTGATAGGCCTCGGCGATCGTCACAGGGAGGTCGAGATGAAGGTTGTCGCCCTCACGCCGAAAGTGGGGGTGCGGTGTAACATGGATCGTCAAGACCAGGTCTCCGCGTTGACCTCCCGTCGCCGAGGGACCGCCCTGTCCGGAAATACGCACCCGGCTGCCCTCGGACGCGCCAGCGGGAATGCGGACTGTGACGACTGCGCCTGCAGCCCCCTGGGGCCGGAGATCGAGCGTTGCGCCCCGAACAGCGGAGGCAAAGTCGATCGTGATTTCGCTCTCGAGGTCCGGTCCTTTTGCCGGCCCGCGCGCGCGCCGAGTGCGGCCGATCAGGTCGCCGAACAAATCGCCGAAGGCCCCGCTGCCCGAACCGCCCAGCATGTCGTCCAGATCGAAGCTTTGGGCTCCTCCCTCCGGACCCGGGGCCCCTCCCGGACCCGCGGCCGCCCCTCCTCGATACTGGCGGGACGCCCAATCGCGGTAAGCGCGGACCCGCTCCGCGTCGAAGCCTTCGCGCAGCCCTTCATCGCCAAACTCGTCGTAAAGCTTTCGCTGCTTTGCGTCGCCGAGGACGTGAAAAGCCCGATTGACCTCCTTGAAGCGCGCCTCGGCCGCCTTGTTTCCCGGGTTTTTGTCCGGGTGAAGCTGCGACGCGAGCTTGCGATACGCTTTCTTGATCGTGCTCGCATCCGCGTTCTTGGGAACGCCGAGCACGGCGTAGAGGTCGTCGGCCATCGATTTCGACGGCGAAGGTAAGACGGGCTGAGGGCGGTAGCAATGCGTTCGTTTTCCCGCGCTGCTTAGGAAGCTAGAATGTCCTCGGCATGTGGCACCGACAAGTACAGCCCCCGGGCGTAGAGGCGACGCCGCGCCGTGGCGCCCAGGTCACCGGCGCGGCCGCGCGTCGCTGCGTCGAGTAGGATCGCGGCGGTCACGCTCACGTTGAGGCTCTCGGCGAATCCCCGCATCGGAACCCGTACACGCGCCGCGCATCCACGAGCGAGCGCCTCGCGGATCCCCTCTCGTTCGTTGCCGAGGACGATAGCCACACGAGGCATTTCCGCTAAGTCTGCCGGAGCGAGCTCGCCGTCGGCATACGCCCCGACGAGGGGTATGCGCTCTTCGCCAGCCCAGGCCAGAACAGAGGAAGCGTGGGTATGCCGGACGACGTCAATCCATTTCTCCGCTCCTCGGGCTACGGTGCTCGCGACGGCGAAGGGGGTGCCCTTTCGCTCGACGACGTGTAGTCGCTGCACGCCGAACGCTTCACAAGAGCGCACTACCGCAGCGCCGTTGTGAGGATCGTAAGGCGCATCGAAGACGGCTGCGACACTCGAAAGCCGGCGGCCGATGACGTCGAGCAGCCGAGCTCGCCTCGCCTCCGTGACGAAGGGCTCGAGCAGTCGCACTACCCGCTCGGGATCGTGACCCTCGGCTCGAGAGACCCAGGCGGAGGCCAGCTCAACCCCAGGTGTTGTTCGTCGCATGCGCGCCAGACTACAGCCCCGACGATTCGCGCGTTAAGGTGACAGCCCGATCCGCTAGCAGATGGGCCTCCCATGACGAAGACCTCCACTGCTCCTTACCGCCCGCCGCGGCCCGGTCGAAGGTGGCGCCGGCACTGGGTCCGAGCCGTCGCCCGTGGACTTTGCGTCGTGTTAGCCCTGCTGGGTGTCGTTCCTTTTGCGGCAGCGTTGGTCGTTCGGGCTGCATGGGCTCGCGCCTGGGCAACCCGCGAAACCGAGCGAGCCCTGCGCGAGCGCGGCATCGTCGCCACGTACGAAGTAACGCTTCGCGCGTGGCCGGTTGCGGTGGAATTGCTCGATGTACGGGTCGAATCGAGCGACGGTGGGCCACTCGCGCTCGCGTGCAGCCGGGTGCGCGTTCGGCCCAAAGTCCTCGCTCTTATGGCTGGGAAACTGGCGGTCGATCAAGTCGAGCTGGAGCAGCCTGTCCTGCGCCTCGTCGTCCGCGACGGGTCGGTGGCGAACTTGACGCTCCCCAAACAGTCCACGAGCAGCGAGACCGGCTTGCATGCCCCATTCAACACCTTCGCTGTGACCGACGGGTCGCTCGATGTCGACTGGGACGGGGTAAAGGGTCAAGCGAGCTCTGTCGATTTGGACGTGAGCACGCGGGACGACCCGTCCGCAGGATCGGCCCTCGAGATCGCGCTTCGCGTCGGTCGCGCCGCCGTGCACAGGGCGCGCGTGCGCGAAAATGGCTCTCTGGCCACCGACGACGACGCTCTCTGTTCTGTCGAGGGTCGCGTCAGCGTACAGCCAGACGCTATCCTCGTGCGGCGGTTCGACGCTGTGGGCTCGGCGGACCTCGACGCAATGCCTGGAACGACGCCCGAGTGCGGGCTGCCCCTCGACGACAAGCGCCGGGTGGAGCTTTCGCTCGGCCATCTGCATGCCGCCTTCGCGCCAGGTCAGGGAAAATGGCCGGAGATCGAGGGCCACATAGTCGTACGGGCCCCCATTGCGCTGGCCGAGCGTGCGGCGAGCCTTCCGGAGACCGACGGGTGGATTCGCTTCGATGCGGAGGTGCGTTATGCGCGCGACACGATCCTCCCCGAGCTGAGCGGCAAACTCGAAGCCCACGGCGTGCGACTCGATCGATATGCACTGGCCCAGGACTTGACTAGCGACCTGACCATTCGGCGCAACCTTGTGGAGAGCCCCAAAACGACGCTGCGCCTGGGGGGCGGCCTGGTCACACTATCCAACACGGTTATCGATCCGCTCGTGGGCGGGGGCCGCCTTGAGAAAACCACCCTCGATGCGTCGGATGTGGACTTCACGGCTCTACTGCGGGCCCTCGGGGTCCACCCCCACTCGCACGTCGCGTGGGATATTCGCGAATTGCATGCGCCGCTCATCGCAGGGACGTTCGTCCCTCTGAAGCTCGACGGCGAATTCACAGGGAAGACATACGCGTTCGGGGTCTTCGATCGGCCCGCCGAGGACCACGCGCGCCAACGAATTTTCGGGTTCTCCGAGGCGCAGATTGCCGCGCACCTGGGCGTGCGGCCCGACGCGATCAACTTCACGGACGTTCACGCGGTCCTTCCTCATTCCCGCGTCGAGGGCGGTATGGTCTCGCTTGGTTTCGACGATGACTTGCACGTCGAGGCCCCCTACCTCTCGGCAGATCTCGACGACCTATCGCCGATTGGATTGGTGGCCCTGCACGGCCGACTGCAGGCGAGCGCCCGCATCGGCGGCCGCTTCAATCGGCCGGAGCCAGAGGCGGACATTCAGTCGATTATGGGGTTCGCCGTGTCCGACGTGGCCTTCGGCGACGTGACCGCGGGACACGTCGCCGTCGATGTTTCCAAGAAAGAGGTCGATATCACGAGCGTTCACGCCCGACAACGCGACAGCCCGTACGAGGTGCCGACGGCGAAACTTCGATTCGGCGGAGACCGCGGGTTCGTCGTCGACGGAGTCGGAACGAGCGAGGGGTTCTCGATCCGCAATCTGCTTTCGATGTTCGCGCTCGATGGCGACCCTCGCTTCGACGACCTAGACGCGACGATATCCACACGCGCCGCGGTCCACGTCGCACTCGGCGGCCCTGAAGACGCATGCGGCGCCGGCTACATCGCGATCGACGCCCAGGGGCACTTGACCAACGTGGTGGCCTACGGCGAGCGATTCGCGCGCGGCGACGCGGACGTCTCGCTCCGCTGGTACGACCGGCAACGCGGCATCGCCGGCGCAGAGATTGACGTGCGCTCGTTCGTGCTCGACAAGGTCCAGTCACCGGTGGGCAAGCGGGCCGGGGCGACGGGAACGGTGCTGGGGTCCGCTGCCTTGCTTCGCGGTGGAGCGCTGACGGCAAACGTAATGATTGAAGGGGTACCATTATCCAGAGTCGACTTGCTCGGAGCTCTGGCAGGAGAAGTCGAAGGGAGCGTCTCCGGGGTCTCCCACGTGACGGGCAATCTGGACGATTTCCTTCCCGGCGCGGGATTTGTGGCGCACACTGACCTGGACCTCGTCGGCTTGCGCGCTCGCGGCGTACCGCTGGCGAGCTCGCACTTCGACGTGCGAATGACCCAGCGGTTGCCACAAGAGAAGCACGTGGTCACACGGACCGGGTGCGGCGCACCGGTCGGTCCGCCGTTCGACAGAGCCGCGTACCTCGCGGACACCTCGTCGCGCGGGGAGTGGACAGTCGACGGCGATCTCTTGGGCGGAGAGGTTCGGATGCGCGACGTCGTCGTCACTAGAGCGAAGCGGCCCGGCCTGTCGGGGCGCGTCTCGCTACGCGGACTCGACTTGGGTGTGCTCGAGCGTGTCTTCGAAGGGCAAGAAGGAGAGGCGGTCGACGGCGCCGGGGTGCGAGCTAGCCCCCTCAGCGGACAACTCTGGGGGGAGCTCGTCGTCGACGAGATCCCTATCGAGCATCCGTCGAAGTCACGCGTAAGGTTCCTGCTTGGACCCACGGTTCTCGCGCGGGGCAGCCAAAAGCTGACGCTGGAACCCCTGCGCGATCCACTTTCATTAGCCAATGACATCCTTACGATGCCCCCGCTCAAAGTGACACTCGACACGTCAGACGGCTTTAGGGGCGGATTCGTCGTCACCGGCAACGTGACGAAAGTGACCACCGATCCTACGCTCGCCCTCGAAGCACGCCTCGAGCCGGTCGACCTCGCCATCCTCCAGCGCGTCGTGCCGAAGATAGATCACGCGAGTGGAACGGTTTTGGGCAACGTCCGTCTGAACGGCAGGGCGGCGGCGCCGACCGTCGCCGGAGAGCTCCATGCGACGGGCGACGCAATCGACGTGCACGGCCTGCCGAGTGCGATCACCGAAGTGCGCTTCGACGCGCAAACAACGTCGACCGAGTTGTCGTTCTCCGGCTCAGGAAGGTTCGCTGGCGGCTCGGTCACGGTTCATGGCGCCACGCCGCTCCGCGGCTTGGGGCTGGGAGCCCTCGAATCGCACGTAGTCGCACGCGACCTCCGGCTTGCGCCCGCCGACGGGATCGCGGCGACGATGAACGCCGACCTTGATGTGGCGTATGATGCAAAGATTGGCTCCGGGCAGGGCGCGTCGCTGCCGCGCGTAACGGGCGACGTGACGCTCTCGTCCCTAAACTACTCCCGGCCCATCGCGTTGACCACCGACCTCACCCAGCTCGGTACGCGGGCGAAGCGGACCGAGGTGGATGCGTACGATCCGTCGCTGGACTTCGTCGCGCTCGATCTGCGACTCCGATCGCGCGCGCCGATGGTGATCAAAAACAATCTCGTTGAGGTTCTTTTGACCATCGACTCGGGCGCGCTCGAGGTGACGGGCACCAACCAGCGAATCGGGCTGCGCGGTGGGCTCCGTACCCTTCCCGGCGGACGCATTCATTTTCAGCAGAGCGATTTCGAGGTTCGGCAAGGTCTGATTCGTTTCGACGATCCGACTCGCCTCGCTCCCGTGGTCGACGTGACCGCCGTCACCGAGTACCGACGCTATACGGATACGAACACGGCCGCCGGGGCCGGAGTTGGAACGGGCGACGGAACATCGGCTGCGTCCGCGGGATCAACGCGCGGCGGCTCGCTTTGGCGAATCACTCTGCACGCATACGGCGATGCCGACAACCTTCGCATGGACATGTCGAGCGAGCCAACCCTCTCACAAGAGGACATCGTGCTCTTGCTCACGGTGGGGATGACGGGCGCCGAACTCGATCAGTTGCAAGCCAACGCAGGAAGCCTGGGCGCCAGCTTGGCGCTCAACTATCTAGGGGCGACGAGCGGTGCCGACCGTGCGATAAAGCAGGTGGTGCCTCTCATCGACGACTTCCGCTTCGGCAGCGCCTATTCGACGCTTACGGGCAGAACCGAACCGCAGCTGACGGTCGGCAAGCGTCTGACGAACGACATTCGGGCCAGCGTGACGGCGGGACTATCCGAAGACCGAGAGCTTCGCTCGAACATCGAATGGCGTCTGAACAACCGCCTGAGCGTGCAAGGCTCGTACGACAACATCAACGACGCGTCGTCCTCGACGCTAGGGAACCTCGGCATAGATCTTCGCTGGCGACTCGAGTTCGAGTAGCAGTCAAAAAAGGCGCGATGCGAGAACGGAGTGGCTACCGAGGACGGGCGGCCCCATGTGGAGCCCAGCTCCTCGTTCTGACACTCATGCTCGAGGCGCTGTCCGCACACGCGCAAGGGATCGTTCCGATCCAGCCGACTCCGCATACCGCCCAAGAATCTGCGCTCCCGACGCTCGCGCCTCCGACCGATCTGTCCGGGCTAGCGGGCGAGCCCATCACGCGCGTCAGCGTCGTGCTCGAAGGAAACGTGTGGAGGGACATCGGCATACCGACAGTCCACGACGTCAAGCCGGGAGAAACGCTTACGCCCGACGCCGCACGCCGGGCACTCGCCGAGCTACTGCGCACCGGGCAATTCGCCAGAGCGCGCGCAACCGCGACGGCCGAAAAGGGCGGTGCGGCGCTGGTCCTCTACGTCGCGCCTCGCAAGCTCGTCTTGCGGCTAGAGCTCGACCTGCACGGAGCGAGGGTCGATCGCGATGAGCTTATGCGCGAAACGAATCTCACGGAGGGCGGTGAGATCGTCGGAGCGGACATCGGTGAAACGGCGGCTCGCGTCGCTCGCTACCTGGCGCTGCACGGCTACCCTGCCGCCAGGGTCGACATTCAGACCCGAACGAGCGACGATCGATCGCGCACGTTCGTCATCGTCGACGTGACCCCAGGCAGCCCACGTCTGGTCGACGATCGATACTTTTACGTCTTCGGAGCCCCCCGCGAGCAGGTGCTGCCGCTCGCCGAAACGTACTCGATGGGACCGAGGGATCGCGCCGACGAACCCGCGCTCGATTCAGCCGACACGTCGCTCGAGCAATTTCTCCACGGTCAGGGTTGGTACCGCGCGAAAGTATCCCACGACCTCGCATGGGTCAGCGCTCCCGGTCTCGGCGGCCGCGTCGCGCTCCGCGTCCGCATCGACACCGGCCCGCGGCAAGTGCCGCGCTTCGAAGGCAACGAGCACTACGACAACGAGGCCCTTACGGCGGCACTCGGCCTGGAGACGGAGCCGGATCGGTCGCCGACGCACTTGGCCGACAAATTGCGCGCGTTTTACGAGAAGCGCGGCTTCCTCGACCTCGAGGTCCAGCCCGAAATCCAAGGGCTCGACAGGGACCCGGTCCAGCTCTTGCTGTTTCATATCGCGGAGCACCCGCGCGTGAGTGTTGTCGCGCGTCGATACCCCTGCCTCAAAATCGACAGGATCAGGCACCTTTCGAACGGCGGCCCGCGCTCGCCGGAAGAAATCGGAAACGAAATCGACAGCTTCCTCGAGGAGGAGCTCCCGGGGGCAGACCTGCTCGTCGATCCGAATCCGCGCGGAGTAAGCGAAGCCATTGGAGCCGGAGCCGGACAGATTGCAACCGGCGCACGGCCCGAACCAATCGATCTCCATCCGAATGCCACCTACGTCGCTGACACGTACGAACGCGCGATCGAACACGTGCAGGAACTCTACCGCAACGAAGGATTCCTACACGCCGAAGTCGGCCCGGTTCAGCTCGTGCGCGCGTACTGTGATCCGCGGTCAGGACCCGACCGGTGCATTCCCCTTCCCGTAGGTCCGCTCCCCGACAGCGTCTGCGCATATGGGCCTGCCGGGCTGCCGCAGCCGCCGCAACCGCTCGCCCCGTCTTTCACTTGTCGGCCGGATCCAGCGCATCACGTCGACTGCGCGCCGACGATGGAAATCGTGATCCCGATCGAGCTCGGGCCGCAAACTCGCCTTTGGGACGTCGCGTTCACTGGCGTGAAAAGCGCGAGTGAGCGGGAGGTCGCGCATGCCGCCAAATTGCCACTGGGCGAACCGGCGAGCACGACGAAACTCGAAGCAGGGCGCCGCAGAATCGTCGACTGGTACAAGGAACGCGGCTACCCGTACGTTGACGTCAAACAGACACTCGAGCCTTCGCCGGACAACACGCGTGCGCGTGTGCGTTTCGATGTGACCGAGGGGCAACAGGTGATCGTGCGCGCGATCGTGATCCGCGGCCTCGTCAACGCCCGCGAAAGCGTCGTAGCCCGGCGCGTCAGTCTTGAGGTCGGCCGCCCGTACCGCACGAGCGACGTCGACCGGACGAGGGAACGAATCGAGACGTTGGGGGTGTTTTCGAGCGTAGCGATCTCCTTGAGCGACCCTTACATCCCGCAGTCCGGGAAGACGGTTTACGTCGACGTCGTCGAGAAGCTTCCGCGTTACATAGAAGTCCGTCCTGGGTTTTCGACCGGCGAAGGAATCCGAGGAACAATTGAATACGACGAGCGCGACGTCCTCGGCTACGCCGTTGGAGGCGTCTTCCGGGCGCAGCTCTCCTATCTGCCCGACTTCCTGATCCTCGACCCACAGGTGGCGACCAACTACAAGCAGGTGCAGGATCGACTGGCGCGAAGGATCACGCTGAGCGGCACATTCCCGGAGGTCGGCCTCGGTCCGCAATGGCGCGCACAAGGCGATGCCATCTACGTTCGCGATCTCGAGCGCGACTTTGCGCTCGACAAGATCGCGGGCTTCGGGAGCCTCATCTATCGCCCGTTCCGCGAGATCACGCTCACCTTGGGTCAAAGCGTCGAGGACAACGACGTGCGCTTGTTCCAGTTCAATTCGACGGCAGCCTATCTCGCGTGCAACCCGAACGGGTTCAACGCGGGCCTCGCCGCGCTCTTGCGTGTTCCAGACGGTCAGAGCTTGGTCGTGGCCCAGCGAACGTCGATCGCATGGGACCGTCGCGACACCCCTTTCAACGCCCACCGCGGCACGTTTATTTTTCTCGGCGCCGAGCTGGTAAACTCATTTCCCTGAGGGCGGTCCCATAAAGCCCGACGTCGCCAACCTCGCGACGTGCACACAGGTCCAGGAGAATCCGCAAGCACTTCAACCTGCGCCCCAGGCATATTCTCACTTCGTGAGGCTCACGCAGACGTTCGCCGGATACATTCCGATTCTCCCCAGGGTGTCGCTCGCTCTCGAACTGCGCCTCGGCGAGAACGTCCGCGTTGCCCCGTGCAGCTATGTCAATCCCGCGCCGAACCAGTCGAATCCTTTGTGCACATACCCGGACCGGCTATTTTTTATGGGTGGCTTCGACTCGATGCGGGGCTGGCTTCAAGACACGTTCATCCCACAGGACCTGGCGGACCAGATCGCGACCAACCCCTCGCTTTGCACGAGCTCGAGCAACAACTGCCTCATCCCGCTGCGCGGCGGCAATCTCATGATTAACCCGCGCGCCGAGCTACGATTCCCGGTCTACGGCGCCATCGACGGCACGGTCTTCGCCGACTTCGGGAACCTATGGTTGGACCCTTCGTACATCACCGATCATCCAATCACTCTGCGCGCAGACGTGGGACCCGGCGTCCGGCTGCAGACCCCGGTCGGACCGCTCGTGTTCGACTATGGAATCAACGTGAAGCGGCGCACGTACGAGGACTTCGGCGCGTTCCATTTCGCGATCGGTCTCTTCTAACCGCTCTCCGGTCGACTTCGTGTTTGAATCAACGTCGTGGACGGTTCACCAAGCCGAGACAACCGAATCGACGACGCGTTCTTGCTCCTCCCTCGTCAGCGTTGGATACATGGGAAGGCTAATCGTTCGATCGCCGATTTCCTCCGCAACGGGCAGCGCCCCGAGCGGAATCGCGAGGCGCTCGATGAGATGTGCAAGCCGGTGGATGGATCGGTAATTCACCGCCGTTCCAATGCCGACCTGGCCGAGCCTCGAGATGACGGAGTCCCGTGCTCCCGGCCGAGCGTGGATCGTGAAGAGATGATGACTGCTGCGACCGCGGCTCTCGATCATCCACGGAACGCCGTATATGGTCGGGGGCGGAGACACCATTTCCGGAATGAGCTCCCGTAGGAGCGACTCGTAGCGCCTGGCGATCTGCTCGCGGCGATCGCGCTTGCTCTCGACCCAAGAGAGTTGAGGCCGGAGTAGCGCCGCGTCCAAATCGGTAAGATTCGCCTTATAGCCCACCTCCAAGAGGTCCCAGTGCTGATACTGCCCGCCGTGTCTATCCGCGGCAGCCTTGGACACTCCATGGTTACGCAGCTGCCGCAAGCGCTCCGCAATGCGCTCATCGCGCGTGGCGATTGCTCCGCCGTCACCGCTAGTTATGTTCTTTGTCGCATAAAATGAGAACACCGCCGCATCGCCAAGGTCCCCGGGTCGGACGCCGTCGCGCTCCATTTCGATGCCGTGCGCGGAATCCTCGAGGATGAACAGTCCGTGAGCGTCAGCAAGGGCCCGCAGCGCACGCATGTCGGCAAGCTGCCCGTACAAGTGCACCGGGAGCAGGCCGACGGTATTCTCGCCAATGGCCGCGCGCACGGCGGCGGGATCAATGAGGCCGGTTGTCGGCTCCACGTCGACGAGCCTGGGCTTTGCGCCGACATGCAGAATGGCGTTCGTCGTCGACACGAAGGTCATTGGCGTCGTGATAACCTCATCGCCGGGACCCACGTCCAGGGCTCGCAGCGCGAGCAGCAACCCCATCGAGCACGAGTTCGTCCCGACGACGAATGGAGGCTTGGCTCCATCGCGGCCGCGGACGAGAAACTCTCCGAGCTCGCCTTCGAAAGCCGCTACCTGCGGCCCGAGCGTCAGGAAGAGGGTGTCGAGAACGCGCCTCCACGACGCGGCCTCGCTCTCGCCCAACTGGTGCCGATAAAAGTCGACCTTGTGCTTCATGACACGGCGAGAAGCTTGCCCTCGATCGCGATCTCGCGATGCGCACGTTCTGCATCGCGCAAAAAAAGGTACTGCCTGAGCGTGTACCAGCGTCGGTCGTCGGGATCGACCGCTCCCTCGCGCAGCGCGACGAGCACTTCGCGAACACCATCGTCCACGCTGCGCTCTGTTCCGTACGAAAGCACACGGCGAATCTTGTCGAAGGAAACGTTATAGTCTCTGAGATCCGGATCGGTCGGCGCGTGCACCACTTCGGTGCCCGGCACCGCATCGCGCACGCGGAATGCGAGGTTGAGAATCTGGACGTTGCCCTGATCCGAGCCGACGTTAAACACCTCGCCGGCGACCTTCGACCCGTCGCTGGTAAGCGCGATCTCGAACGCGCGCGCCGCGTCTCGCACATGTACGAAGGGACGCCATTGACGACCGCCGCCGTCGACCACAATGCGACCCGCGACGTAGGCGTTCTTCGTCATCACATTGATGGCGAGATCGAAGCGCATCCGCGGGCTGAGCCCGAAGACGGTGGCGAGCCGAAGTGCGCACACTTCGATCGCCCCGCGCGATGCTGCGCCCATGTCGAGCAAAAAGGTTTCCACCTCGGACTTGGCGCGAGCGTACAGCGACACGGGCCGTCGCGGGCTCGACTCGACGAGACCCAGGCCTTCGCCGTGCCCGTAGACCGAGCACGACGACGAGTAGACGTACCGGCGTACGCCTTGCTCGCGAGCCGCGCCCGCGAGCCGCTTCGCCCCCTCGACGTTCACACTCCGCGTCAGCTCCGGTTCGAGCTCACACGACGGATCGTTCGAAATGCCAGACAGATCGATGACGGCGTCGACGGAGGTGAGAAGCCTCCGGTCGAACCCGCGTACGTCGCCGCGCGCGACGCGCAACTTCTCGCCGAACCTGTGCGCGAATGGCGCCAGCGTGTCGCCGAAATAGAAGCGATCGAGAACCGTCACGCGATGACCGTGTTCGAGGAGCATCGGCACGAGGACGGAGCCAATGTACCCGGCGCCGCCGGCGACGAAAACATGCATGGTCTTGGTCGCGAATACCACGAAACACTTTCGAGTGACAGTGCGCAATGATGAGGCAACGGCTTGCAGCCTTCCCCCGCGTCAAGCGCGGTCAGTGTACGTCTATCGGAACGAGCGCGTAGTACGTGATCGCGGCGAGGACCATGGTCACGAGTGCGACGAGCAAGTAGGCGTTCCGCGCTTGCGTGGTGCTCCAGCCGTCGGCGAAGAACCTTCCGCGAGACCGTGTTCGAATGCGTAGCTGCACTCCGCGCAGAATGTCTGGCGCGTTCTTCGCCAGCGTGCTCGGCGCAAGGGCGCGCTTGACCAGATCGCGCACCGCCAAGCTCTCGGCGTCATCGTTCGGCTCGTTTGGGTCGGTCATTTGATTTTCTCTTCGAGCGCGCGCTCCACGAGCGCCTTGAGTTGGGCGCGCGCGCGGTGGATGCGGCTCTTCACAGTGCCCTCGGGTAGGGCCGTAATCGCGCCAATTTCTTCGTAGCTCAGGTCTTCGATGTCACGCAGCACCAGGCATTCACGGAAGCTCGGCTCGAGCGCGACGATGGCTTGCTGGACGATGTGCTCGAGCTGACGGCCCGCGGCGAGGTCGTCAGGGCGCTCGATCGATGTCGCGGGCGCTCCACGGGCCTGGGCGAGCGGCCCCCGCTCTTCGACACTGTCGAACTGCTCCTGCTGAGCCGTCTGACGGACGCGCAGATACTTGCTCCGGTTCTTGCTCAGGTTGATCGCGATTCGATAGATCCATGTCGAAAGCTTCGAATCACCGCGGAAGGACCCTATCGTCTTGAAAACCTGAACGAACACTTCTTGCGCCAAGTCCTCCGCCTCCGCGCGGCTGCCGATCATCCTCACCGTAAGCGCAAAGATCCGCCGCTCGTAGGTGCGAACGAGCGCGTTGAAAGCCGTTTCGTCGCGAAGCACGAGCCTCTCAATGAGGCGGGCCTCGTCCCGCAACGCTGCACCCGGTTCGCGAGGACGGTCGGGCTCGTCGGGGGACACGGCTTGCAATGGTGCCCGATTGGGCTTCGAAGCTGCAAAGGTTGGCCCCTGCTCTTCGGATCTCGACGACCTTCGGGCCATCGCCGGAGCGGACCGCGCCCGCTTGGGCAAAGTTCCGCGGTGCCGCCCTCAGGCGCACAAGAAATGTCGCCGCGCGGGCTTAGGCTCGCTCAGGCGGTTGCGTTTGCAGCGGGGTTGCGTAGTCTGCGCGGCACGGGAAGGGCTGTAGACCCGAAACCCCGCGCAATCCGGCGTCGTCTAATGGCAGGACAGCGGATTTTGGTTCCGCTTATCGGAGTTCGAATCTCTGCGCCGGAACTGCCCCGCCTCGAATTTCGCCCTCGAGCCCCAAAACTCGGAGCGCGTATCGAAAGGCGAGAGAAGCCTTGTGGAGGCAGGTGTGGGAGAGGCGGGAAGAGTAGAGAGGGCGAGGGGTCGCGGCCTGGCGCGCCCTATGCTGCTCGCGGAAGGGGCTTGCTTGTCAAAACCATCGCCGCGAGAACCTCTGGCATATAGCCGCCTCTGACGGTACGCTCTTGTTTCGGTTTCCTACGCCGCTGTGCGACCGCTTGGTACGCGGACGAGGGAGAAGGAACGCATGTTGAGGGACGCAGGACGCATCCTGATCGTCGGCGCCGGCCCGACTGGCATCGGCGCCGCTTATCGGCTCAAGAAGCTGGGCTACGCGAATTTCTCTTTGGTTGAGGCAAGTGGCCACGCAGGTGGTCTTGCGAGCAGCTACATCGACCACAAGGGGTTCACATGGGATGTCGGCGGTCATGTACAGTTCTCACACTACGACTACTTCGACGACGCAATGGCAGCCGCGCTCGGCGACGCCGGCTGGCTTCATCACGAGAGAGAGTCCTGGGTGTGGATCGCCGGACGCTTCGTGCCGTATCCGTTCCAAAATAATCTGCGCTACTTACCCCCCAATCTGATCGCCAAAGCAGTTCGCGGTCTGGCCACTCGACCGCCGCGTACGCCTTCACCAACCCAGGACTTCGGATCCTGGGTGCTACAAACCTTCGGCGAAGGAATCCGCGACATTTTCATGGCGCCCTACAACTTCAAAGTTTGGGCTTTTCCCATGGAACGACTTTGGGCCGGGTGGGTCGGAGAGCGAGTGTCCGTGGTGGACATGTCGCGCGCCCTCGAGAATATTTTTCTCGAAAAGGACGATCTCTCCTGGGGGCCCAACAATACGTTTCGGTTCCCAAAACATGGAGGAACCGGCGCGGTTTGGCGCGCTCTCGCACAGCAGATCGGCGAGCGACACATTCAGTTCAATACGCGCATTCGGGGCGTCGACTGGCGGAAGAAGATCGTGACGACGGAGGGCGGGGAGCAGCTCGCGTACGACCAAATCCTGAGCACCATCCCGCTCGACGTGCTTGGCAGAATGCTCACGCCGACCATCGATCCCGTGATCGAGGCGGCACCCATGCTGCTACGCTCACATTCGCACATCGTCGGCGTCGGGCTGACCGGAGATATGCCGCCCAGCCTGGCCAAAAAGTGCTGGATGTACTTCCCGGAGGACAATTGCCCGTTCTACCGAGTCACAGTATTTTCTCATTATTCTCCCAACAACGTACCGGAGCCGGAGACAGGAAAATACTGGTCACTCATGGCCGAGACAAGCGAGTCAGAGGTCAAGCCCGTGGATCGCGAAACGCTCATCGAGCAGAACATACGGGGTCTGCTCAATACGGGTCTGATTCGAAGCCGTGATCAGGTAGTCAGCACGTGGCAGTACACGGCCGAACACGGCTATCCGACGCCATCGCTGGAGCGAAATGCGCTCCTGAAGAAAATCGAGCCGGCTCTGGCCCAGTCAGGAATCTCTTCGCGTGGCCGCTTCGGTGCGTGGCGCTACGAGGTCTCCAATCAGGATCACTCGTTCATGCAAGGCGTGGAGTGGGCGAACTCCGTGCTGCTCGATGTACCGGAGACCACCGTTCGATTCGCGGAAACCGCCAACGCGATGTGGGGAAAAACGCGTGGATAGGTACAAAACAGACTCAGGAGGAGAGCGGTGAAAATTTCAGTCGTTGTATGCACGCGCGACCGGCATGAAACGGTCGGCCAGGCTGTCGAGAGTATCGCGCAGTGCGATTACCCCAGTTTCGACATCCACATCATGGACCAAAGCACGAACACCTTGACCCGAGACATCGTTCACGCGCTGGCGAAGCGCTACGAGGGCAGGTGTCCAATCTACTATCATTTTCTCGAGAAGGCTGGACTATCGCGAGCCTATAATTCCGGGATGCGTGTTTCGGACGGCGAAGTCATCGCGTGCACCGACGATGACGTCATCGTTCCGACCGACTGGTTGTCGCTCATCGCTCGCGCGATGCAGGCCGATCGGGGGGTCGGGCTGCTCTATGGGCAGGTCCTCATACCAAGAGGCCTAAAGGAGGCTTCCCCAGCCGGAACCGAGGTACCGGCACTCACGTTCACGAAGCGCGAGAGGCTCGCGAAGGGCCACGGGTTCAAGGTGTTCGGCATGGGGGCCAACATGGCGATTCGTCGAAGGCTCCTCGACCGCGTTGGCGGCTTTGACGAAGCGCTCGGCGGCGGCGGTCCGCTTCGCTCTTCGCAGGATTTCGATTTTGCCTTCCGCACCTATCGGTTCGGCATGGCCATCCTCCTCGCGCCCGAGATCACGGTGGACCACTACGGCACGCGCACGCGAGACCAGTGGCCTGAAACGCTAAAAAACTACGGCATCGGGGACGGGGCCTTTTATTCGAAGCACATCCGTTGCGGCGACCCACTCGCCCTTTGGCTGTTTCTCCGGCTGATCATAATCGGCCGCGCAAAGCAGATTCGCTATTTGCTCACGGAGCGGCGCTGGCGCGATGACCCGTACGGCTCTCATCTCCTAACGGGCGTTTGGAACGCCGCCAAGTTCGACATCGATCGCAAGTTCCGACTCTACCGCGAAAGCGCTCGCGCCAAAATGACCGTGACGCAAGCCAACGCTGTGACAGCTGCCAAGCGCGCGAAGGAAACGTGAAAATGGGCATGGCCGCCGCCGAGAAAGGCGCTGTTGCGCGCGCAATCGCTTGCCGTTTGCTTTTCGCGGTTGAGTCGCTACAAATGGACTTTCGGCAAATAGCGAGGTGATCATGCGACTCGTTACTTTCGGAATCGGTTACGTCGGCCTCGTCACGGGAACTGGACTCTCGGAACTCGGGCACGAAGTACTCTGCGTCGATATCGATCCGGATCGAGTCCGCCAGCTCCGAGACGGGGTCATTCCGATCTACGAGCCCGGCTTGGCCGACCTGGTTCGGCGCAACGAGCGCGCAGGGCGCTTGCGCTTTGCCACGGAGGTCACGCCTCCGTTTCACGAAGCAGACGCCTACTTCATTGCGGTGGGGACGCCTCCCGGACCGGACGGCGCGGCGGACGTGAGCGCGGTGCATGCCGTGGCGGACACGATCGCCAAGGTTGCGGCGCGGCCGGCGATCGTGGTTATGAAGAGCACTGTCCCGGTGGGTACGTGTGACTCGCTGCAATCGCGCCTGGATAAGACGGCTCGCGTCGCCCTGGAGGTGGTTTCGAATCCGGAGTTTCTTAAGGAGGGTACCGCGGTGCAGGACTTTTTCCGGCCTGATCGCATTGTGCTCGGTGCGCGGAGTGAGCAGGCGCGTGCATCGTTGCGCGCCCTCTATGCCCCGCTCCAACTGTCGGGCGAGCGGGTCGTCGTAACCGATCCGCGATCCAGTGAACTCACGAAGTATGCGGCGAACACGATGCTCGCGATGCGCGTATCGTTCATGAACGAGCTCGCACGGCTTTGCCACGCGACGGGCGCCGACGTGCACGCGGTCCGCCTCGGGGTCGGGAGCGACACGCGTATCGGAAAGCGATTCCTCTACGCCGGACCCGGGTACGGGGGCTCGTGCTTCCCGAAGGATGTGCAGGCGCTCTGGCACCTGGGACGGTCGCACGGTGTACCAATGCGTATGGCCGAGGCGACCCACGTCGCCAACGAGGAGCAGGCACATTTTCTTGCGCAGCTCGTCGAAAGCTCGGTTGGTGCGCTCTCCGGCAAGACGATTGCTTTGTGGGGACTGGCGTTCAAGCCGGAGACCGACGACGTCCGCGAGTCGCCCGCACTCAAGCTTGCGGAGGTGCTCCTGGCGAAGGGGGCGAAAATCGTCGGCCACGATCCAGAGGCCACGCGCAATTTCGCAAAAGCAATGGCCGCGCACGGATCTTCCGTGAGGGTGGTGGAGCGGGACTACGACGCGCTCGAGGGCGCCCACGCGCTCGTCCTTCTGACCGAATGGCGGAGCTACAGAGCGCCCAACTTTCTCGAAATTCGAAAGCGACTGCGCACCGACGGTAGCTCTGCGCCCGTTGTGATAGATGGTCGAAACGTGTGGCGCCCGTGGGAAGTGATCAGCGCCGGACTCCGGTACCAAGGGCTCGGAGTTCCATCGGCCGGAATGCCTCCAGATCAGACTTCGAAAACTACGCTCTTGTAACGACCGCCTCCGCGCGGCGGCGCGAGGCGGAGCGGCCCCACTCGTTCGACGCAATGGAACATGTCGATCTCGACTTCTAGGCCCCCTTTGGCCTGCACTCCGACTTGGGACACTTCTTCGCTTGTCGTTGTCGGGTACGCGAGGCATGTTCGCGTATTCGACGCGGGGAAGCTCACGTCTTAGTCATTTCGAGGAGGAGGTCGGCAATCCGGTTTGCGTTTTTTGCCATGTCGAAGCGCGCTTCCCCCAGGCGCCGGGAACAACGGCCCATTCGCGCGCAAAGGACAGGGTCCGAAGCAAGTCGCTCGAGACTCCGTCGGAGAGCCACCGCGTCGTCCACGTCGATGACGAACCCGCTTTCCCCGTCTTGCACGGCCTCCGCGTGGGCACCGACCCGTGTCGTGACGATGGGCAAGGCAGACGCCATAGCCTCACCCAGGACGACGGCGAGACAGTCCCCACGCGTCGGTAGCACGAATGCGTCGGCGTCAGCGTACAGATGAAGAAGCTCGGGAGAGTGAGGCTTGACTCCGCGGTGCACGTAGACGCCATCGCCGGAGGCTAAATCCGCACCCGTCACGAGGTGAAGCTCGCAGGACGCGCTAAGGTGTCGCCGAAAGACGTCGAGCAAGAGGTCGCCGCCTTTTCGCACAAAGTCCCCGCCGACGAAGAGAAGACGCACCGGTCCGGGCCGCCGTTCCCCACGGGCCCCGGGCTCCGGAAAGTTCGACAGCATCGTTCCGGGTGGAATGACGGTAACCGCATCCGCGGCGACACCGTAATCGCGCACTAGGGAAGCCTTTGTCCATTCCGACCAGGCGGTGAACCGTCGTGCGCGTCGCATGATCGCTCGATGTACGAGCCGTTTCGCCCGCTCGACCGCAACATTGCCCACTTTGTGGCCGTACCAGACGGCAAGCTCGTCATAGTTGACAGGAGTCGCGTCGAGCGACAGGAGCGTGGGTATCCTTGCGATATGGTCGCCCGATAGAAGCGCGACCATCGACGTGTGAATGAAGAGGGCGTCGAGCGGCTGCTCGCGGTCAGCCGCCGCAATCGCGCGCCGCGCGCGGACATTGCCCCGAAGGGCGTAATTTCGACCGAGCAATGGCAGGCGACCGAATCCACCTATCGCGAACGACACCTCGAGCCAAACGCATTCGAGGTCGTCGCGCGACGCGAGGGCGCGGCGCAGGCTCATGCCGTAAGCTACGTGACCGAGGCCTTGCTCGAGCACGAATCCGATACGCGGCTTCATGGAATACCATCACGAGCTTACGGCAACCGCCCGCTGAATGGTAGACGTTGTGCACACGCCGCAAGTTGAGCGGGCGCCGGACATCTGACACCATGGAGGATATATGATATATAAGGAGTCGCTTCAGTGACGACGCGACGAATGGCCCTGGCGGTACAAGGCCGCGCACACGCAATGCTTCGCGACCCGTCGGGAGCAACGGCGCCGCGCGGCTACTTATTCGACGATCTCTTCAACAAAAGGTACGATGAATCGATCCTTGATTCGTTTGCTCCAAGTCGTCGGATGCTCCCGGGGTGGGCGAGATTGGCCACGGAGCTACATCGGCGGCGCTATGAATACGATGTCATCGTGACGTGGAGCGAACGCGTCTCGCTCGCGCTGATGACTCTGGATCGCTTCGCGCACGGGGGGAAGCCACACATCGCGATGCTGTACTGGTTCTCGCGGCCGAGCGTACGAATCCCTTTGCGCGCCTTCGGCAGCCGGCTGCAAGCGATCGTCACGTGGAGCTCGGTGCAGCGCAAGTATGCCGTCGAGGAGCTCGGCATACCCCCGGAGAAAATTTACCTGACCAAGCATTTCGTCGATCAGCTGTTCTGGAGTCCGCGCGAGAGTCCTGTGGATATGGTCTGCAGCGCGGGCGCCGAGATGCGCGATTATCCGACGCTCCTTCGGGCCCTGCGAGGTACCGAAGTTCGGTGCCACATCGCGACGGATCACGTGCGTGTCGACGATCGTTTCGGGTTCGGACGTCGCGTTCGCGCAGAGAATTTCTCCGCGATGGCGAGCAGCAATGTCACAATTGGGCGCAAGACGCCCATCGAGCTGCGCGACCTGTACGCTCGCTCGCGATTCGTGGTTGTTCCCCTTCAGCTTTCGGACACGGACAACGGCGTCAACGTGATCCTCGAGGCGATGGCCATGGGCAAGCCGGTCATCTGTTCGCGCACGAGGGGACAGGTGGACGTCGTCGAGGAAGGCGTAACGGGATTGTTTGTTCCCGTAGGGGACGCGAACGCGATGCGCGCGGCCATTGAATCCCTGTGGAACGATCCGGACCGGGCAGTTGCGATGGGTCGTGCCGCACGTGCATACGTTGAGAAGCACCATGCGCTGGAGACGTTCTGTCGCGACGTGAAGCGAGCGGTTGACGCGTCACTGGACGGCTGTGCGGCAGCCCCCGACGGTTCGATACCCACATATGCCGCGGTTACCTAAACCGCCCCGCGTTCGCGATCGGTCTTCGACATCGCCAGCACTCGTCGTGCGAGCCAGACCGGAACGCCTCGGGTTGGGCGCTCGCCTTGGGCGGCCTTCTTCAAAAAATTGACGCACCCAGTTGCCATCGCGCGGAGCGATCCAGCCTCTTCACGCATACCTCGAAAGTACTCCATACCAAAAACGAGCCCTGTCGCTCGAAGCGCGTGGCGCTCGAAGCCGAGCTTGTCGATCACCTCGGCCACTTTGAAGGCCGCGCCGGCGAGCCGCTCACCGAATCGGGGCGCAAAGATGACGGGCAAACAAAGCACCCGACCGGCAAGAGGCAGAGAAAATGCGAATCGCCACGGGTCCGCGTGAGGAAACCGCGGATGCTTGCGGGCGATGCCCGGTTCGAGCTTCCCGTGCGTGAACGCGCGGGCGCGCCATTTCTCCGGCTGGGTGTGGTCGGAGAGGTGTACGGAGTACGCTGAATTCGAGAAGACGAGCTCGACGCCGAGCTCCTCCAGATCGAGGCCCAGCGCCATGTCCTCGGCGCGCGGGAGTGACAGATCGAGACCGCCAGTACGCAAATAGTCTTCCAGACGCATCGAGGCATTTCCAGTCGCGAGGAGCGTTCCGTCGACCACGAGCTCTCCTCTTTCGGCCGCGCGCCCGAGCTCATCCCACTTTAGCCCGTGATATCGCTCAAAGATCGACTTTTCACCAATCTTGGGATCAGAGGCGTAGCGCCCGAAGACTGCGGTGGGGCGGCCGCTGGCGTGGTATTCGAGGTGCGTCTCGAGAAAACGAGGCGGCAGCTCCATGTCGTCGTCGACGAACACGAGGATGCGACCGTGGGCCTGGAGTGCGCCTCGATGTCGCGCCGCGGAAGGCCCTGCATTGACCTGGGTGATCACCCGCAACGGGAAAGGATAATTGTCGGGATCGATGTGCTTGGCGACTGGCACCTTCGAGCCATCGTCGACCACGATCGCTTCGAATTGTTCAGGGGGAAGCGTTTGCCACGACAGACAACCTAAAAGTCGCCGGAGCAAATCCAGGCGATTGTAAGTCGCGAGGACGACGCTCACTTTGAGTGCGTCTTCATTCACCACGTCGTTTGGAAACTATCACGCCGCGAGCCTCGTGACCAGAGTTGCCCCTGTCGAAGGAACGTTCACCTTCTCGCGGTCGGGGTCCGATTTCCCCGGCTCGACTTCACGACGCGAATTGCACTCCGGAGTTCAGCTATCGTTACGACGCGCAAGCCGAGCGCTAGCGACAAATAAAGCGCTGCATCGACCATCAATCGAATGGCTCCGATGCCACGCAGCTGCCTGTCCACCCACAGGACCACCGCTCCCACGACCACGCTCTTCGCAAGCACGGAAATGATCTTCGCGTCGAGTGGGCGCTGTTTGAAACGCGACACCATTCCGACCAGAACGCAGATTTCGGTAGCGATGACCGCGGCCGCCGCGCCCGCACATTCGCCCCCCGTGCCGAGCAGCCTTCTGCCGAGGGGGACGAGGATGACCATCAAAATGGCGTTGACGACGACCGAGCCCACCGAGATGACCGTGACAGACCATCCCCGCCCTACGATTGTCAGCGCAATCGCGAGCATCGTATCGAGATACGTCATAACGAATACGAGGGACAGAATCGAAAGGCCCGTGGCGGCTGGCGCAAACTTGTCATGGAAAGCGACGCGGACGAGCACATCGGCGCCGGCCGAGGTGAGTACCGTGAGCGGAGCGACCAGGATGACGAGCCCTTGAAGCGTGCGACGTAGCATGGCGAATCCCTCGGCTTCGCTCCGAGCGTAAGCGCGCGAAAGCATCGGCATGACTACCCAGCCGAGCAGCGGAGTCAGCAGCATGCAGAGATAACTGAGGTTCAGATCGGCGGCGAACCACCCGACTTCGCTTTCGTCTCGCCCGACGAACTCCAGAACCGAAAGGCCGAGGTTGCCGAGAACGCCCAATGCCAGGGCGTTGACAAAGTACGGCACGCTCGCCACGACCGCCTTGCGAACCGAGGGCGCGTCGATCCGGTAACGCAGGCCGGCTTCTCGCCGGGCGGCCGGGATGAGCATCGCAGTCTTCAGAAGTTCGGAGCAAAGGTACGCTGCAGCAAGGAGGGGAAGAGCTGCGTCGAAGTGCAGTCCGAGCAGGAGCCCCAAGCCCCAGACGACCTTGGTCGTGACGTTCGATGCCGCCACCCAACCGACACGCCCCGCGGCCTGCAGAACGACTGCCAGTGTGCCATTGTTGGTCGTGACCAGATACGCGACCCCGAAGACCGCGGCTGTCAGAACAGTCTCGGCGGGACGGCGAGTGATCCAGAGGGTCGCTGTCATTGCGGCCAAAATCACGACGCTCATGAGGCCTCGCAAGACGAGAGCGCCGCCGACCACGTCGGAGGCGTGATCGGGTCGGACGGAGACCTCCTTGAGGAGATACGTATCGATCCCTAGGCCCAGGCACGTGAAGAAGACCGCAGCAAAGCTCTCGGCGAATCCGAAGTGACCCTGCCGAACGGGGCCCAAGTGAGCTGGCACCTGAAGCTTGACAATCATCGCGACCGACCACGTCGCGATGAGAGAACTCCCGAGCTTCAAGCCGTTGCGAAAGGCGACGGCAACTTCGCGCGCGTCCGAGGTGGGCGGAGGCGGCGATTTGCTCAGAACGTTGGGAAGCGCCGGCTGCTGTTGCACGATTCAATTCTCTCCATCTGGCTTCGCCTGGTCCGCTCGTGAGCGTGAAGAGCGCTACTCGGCAGGGCTCGCGGGCTGAACGACGGCAGGGCCACCTCGTCAACGGGACGCCGTCGACTCTACCGTCCGTATGTCGCGGCCGCCAGGGACGCCGCACAGCGTGCCCGTCGCAAAGCTCATGAATGGTCCCACATCCCCCGGTACGCCGGACCGCGCCTAAAGGAAAGGCGACAAGGCGGCTCTCTGCCCGAGTAGCGCAAAAATGCGAACCTGCGCGTCTGGCCCTCTGGCATTCTTGTGCAGAGTGACGCGCCGATTCGCCTTCGTTCTCGTGTGGCTCGCGCTAACTGCCGAGGTCCAGCCGAGCATTTTCCAGGGGAAATGGTCGACGCCCCTTACGACCGTTGGGAATGCCATCTTCACAGGCCTTCCACTGATTCACTTTCCGCTGTGGGACCTTATGGTGTTCGCCACGACGGCACTCGCGCTTTCGCAGGCCGGAGCCCGTAAGGGCCGCGCGGCCCCGCTCTTGAAAGCGATGCGCATTTCGTTCGCATCGCTCGCGGGGGCCTGGGTGTGGGGCATCGTTTTCCAGGCAGGAAGCGCTTATCAGACGATGTTTCAGTTGCACCAATTTGTCATCGGTATGATCGTCGCGCAAATGCTCATGGCAACTTGCCGCACGGTCCGTCAAATCGAGGGCCTGGGTAAGGTGGTCTTGTTCGCAACGCTCTATCGCGCGTTCGTGCTCTTGCTCTTCTGGTTTCTGGTCGCTCGGCATTTCGACACCCAACCTATCGCGCTGACCGAGCATCAGGACACGGCTCTTTTCGTGACCGGACTTATTATCGTCATCGCCCATGCGACGCATCGACGCACGTCTCGGGCCGCGGTGTTGGCAGCCATTGCGGCGGTCCCGATCGTTCTTGCGATTCATCTGAACAATCGCCGCTTGGCGTGGCTGGCGGTCGTGGCTGGGCTGGCACTAATTTACTTTCTCCTTCCAAAAGACAAGTACAAGCGCCGCCTCAACGTCTTTCTCCTCGCGATCTCGCCCTTTCTGATCGGCTACATCGCCATCGGGTGGGGGCAGCCCACCGGAATATTCAAGCCCGTGGGGTCGATCTCGACGATGTTCGGAGAGCACCAGGATACCTCGAGCGTCATGCGCGACATCGAAAACTACAACCTGAGCAAGACGCTGAAGTCTAACCCGTTTCTGGGCATAGGTTGGGGCCACGAGTACTTCGAGTACGTGACCGCCTACAATATCGCCGGCGGCTTCCCCCAGTATCGCTACATGCCTCACAATAGCTTCCTTGGTGTCCTGGCGTTTTCGGGGTTGCTCGGGTTCGTAGGCACTTTCCAAGTGTTCCCGGTCGCCGTGTTCCTGCACATGCGGGCCTATTTGGCCGCCCGTGCGCCTGTCGCAAGGACCGCCGCCCTCGTCGGAGTCGCCGCGATCGTTGTATGCGTCCTCGAGATGTGGGGGGACCTCGGGTTCAACGGCGGCACCACGAACGTGATGGTGGGCGTGAGCCTCGCGGTCGCAGGCCGCCTGCCCGCTCTCGTGGGGGGTTGGTCCGCTGGGCGCTCAACCCAAACGGGGAACAACGTATAGGATGAGGACTACGTAAATCGCTGAGTAGACCGCAAACCAGGTGACAACCTTGCGCAGTCCGCGCTTCTGCCTCGGATCGCGGGCGAAGGCGATCGGAATCCAAAACATCGCAGGGAGGATGCTGAGAGCGAGCGCTTTGCTCATGGCCTCGCCACTTCGGATGAAGTCATTTCGGCCCTCGCGACCGCGCCCCCACCAAAGGCCGAGCGCCCTCGTCCATCGTGAGCATCGTCGCGAGCGTAGCGTAGCATTTCCGAAAACGCGCCTGTCCCTGCGATCAGAACGTCACGTCATCGATTCCGAAACCGTCTTCCAAACCGTTGGGCGGCGGCCAGCCCGTGGTCACCTCGAAGACGACACGCACAATGCCCGAGCCAGCCAGCGTGATCGGATCGTGCGCGTTTTGACCGTCACCTGTTCCCGGATGGGTCACCGAGATCGTGGCTACGATGGAGTGGCTGCTATCGTACGCGGTGGTGGTCACCACCGAGGCGCCGACACTGATCAATGTGATTCCGATCTTGGAGACGGGAAGCCCCAAGTCCATCGCAATCGGCTTCACTGCGATGTTGTTGACAAGTGGATATCCAACTAAAAAGTTGGGTGAAGAACTCGCTTCCCCGTCTGAATAGGTGATCGGCCCCCCGCAGTCGGCGGATGAAAAGACCACCCCAGGATATTGCGAGGAGATCGATGTGCTACCTCCGATTGGCTGACCGCTGGGCAATGTGTCAAAGTTAATTACGGGCGGGGGCGCGACCGGCGCGGGCCCCGCTTCGGGTGGACAGAATTCGTTTTGAATGCCCGCATCCAAGGCACCCGTGTCGGCCGAAGGCGCACCATTGTCCTGCGCGACGATGCCGTCCCAGGGCGCGCCGTCATCCGCCGCGCCGCTGTCCGTCGATCCGTTGACCTCGCCGGCCGAGACACCATTCGCGCCGTCGGGAGCGGCCCCGTCAGTCGGGGTAGACGCTGACGCAGCGACGTTCACTTGGCTTCCTCCATCGGGCGAGCCCTTCGTATCGCGAAGGGCGCAAGCGCCCGCAAAGGCGAGCAACCCGCTCAAGACGATTAGGAAGGAGGACACGCCGAGCAAACCGACGTCCCGACGATTCGCACCCTGGCTCATGGCCCTACCTCTCGATACCTCGACTGAACCATGGCCGCGCCCCACACTTCTATACTCGTCCCGCCGAATACACTGGGCCTTACCAGGCGACCACCGCGCCGTCAATCCCGGCAGAAGGGGTATGGGCGCCAAAGGCATCACGAGCTCGCAGGCACCTCCGCCGCCTTGGCTTCCAGGGGGAAGATCTCGTAATTTGGAGACGGAGCCGGTTCGCATCAACGGACGGAGCCGAGACGAGACACGGGGATGAAATGCGGGTCGTTCGGGAGATCGTTCGTGACTCTGTGGCCATTGCGCGCTGGTTCAACCGCGGAAACGTCGGCATCCGCGAGCTCGTCACGACCATGTCCCACGACGGCTCGCAGGCGCTTATTCTCTCGCGGCTGCGCCAAGCCGGACGCCGGTGGCACATTCCGATGTTCGGAAGCATGGTTCGGCGTTTCCAGACTGCGCTCTTCGGAATCGAAATCGCAAGCGACGTCCGGCTTGGCGAAGGCGTCGTGTTCTTGCACACGGTGGGAGTGGTGATCGGAGGCGATGCGCGAATCGGGGATCGGGTCGTCTTCCTCGGTGGCAACACGGTGGGCACAATCGACTGGAAGGGATACCCGCGAATCGGTAACGACGTCATCATCGGAGCGGGTGCAAGAATATTGGGGCCCATAACGATAGGCGACGGCGCAACGATCGGGGCCAACGCGGTCGTCGTCAGCGACGTCCCGCCCGGAACCACTGCCGTGGGCGTTCCGGCCGTCATCCGCACGCGAGGCACGAAGGCGCGCATGGACCTAGGCACGGGCAACTAAGCCTATCGGGCGCCGGGTCGGGGAAAAGCGCGACGCAGCTACTCAGACCCAGCGAGCGAGGACAACCGTAATGTTGTCCGGTCCTCCGTTTTCGTTGCCCTTGGCGATGAGGCGGGAGGCCGCTGTGCGCAGGTCATTTGTTCCGAGCAAGATCGCGAGCATTTCCGTGTCGCGCACCGTGCCGGAGAGACCGTCCGAGCAAAGGAGGTAGACGTCCCCGGCCCGCGGCTGTTCGAGGCGGGTGTCCACTTTGACTGTGTCCTTCATCCCGAGGGCGCGAACAATGACGTTCTTGTGAGGGAAGTTCGCGATTTCCTCGGGCGTAAGCCGCTTCATCTTGATGTAGTCGTTGAGGAGGGAGTGGTCCTCCGTCAGCTGCTCCAGTCGCCCGTCGCGCAGCCGGTAGACGCGCGAGTCGCCGACGTGTGCCAGATAGACACCGTCTTCGACGGCGAAAAGCGCGACGATCGTAGTGCCCATCCCCCGCTGTCGTGCATCGCGCTGGGCGCTCTCGTAGATGCGCAAGTTGGCCAGCTTGATGCCGGTGATCAAGCGGTTTTCTTCGTACCCCTTGGCGCGGTCCATTTTGTAAGGCCAGGTCCGCTCGGGATCGGTCGCGGTGGCCGCAAAGAACTCGCGCAGCGCGTCAACGGCCATCTTGCTCGCGATTTCACCCGACGCGTGTCCCCCCATCCCGTCGGCAACCATGTAGAGCCCGCTCTCCTCGATGATCGAGAAGTTGTCTTCGTTGTGCGTGCGCTTCATGCCAACGTTCGTCTCGCCGGCCACCTCGATTCGCAGCGGTCCTCCCACGGCTTACCTTTCTCGGTCGTGCAGCTCTGGGCGCGCCGAGTGCGACGCCGCGCGAGCGATCGTCGCAAGGACGCGCTCGCTGTGCAAGGTTTAGTCGCAGTTCGTCCCGCCGTGCAGTCTAGCTCCGCTAAGACTGCGGGGCTGGGCGTAGAACGACGGGGACCTCGCGAAACTTACCATCGCCGAAGACGAGCAGCTTGACGGTTTCGCCTGGGGCGTGTTTTCCGAGCGCCTCGGCCAGGGCTTCGGGGGTCTCGATTGGGCGCCCGTCCGCCGCGACGATTACGTCGCCGTCGGTCTTGATGCCCGCCTTTTGTGCGGGCCCCGTTGGGGCGACTGCGAGCACGCGTACACCACGAACACTGCCTGCTTGCACGGGCTCGCCACGGATTCCGATCCAGGGCGCCGGCGGGACGGCCACCGCGGGAGTTTTCGCGAGAAACGAGCGAATCGCCGACACGGGTGCTCCCAAGACCACGGGCGTACATGGCGCTGGAACGGCCTTTGCCGCCTCTTGGGCCGCTCCCCATGCGGCCCATTGAATCCCGTCCGAAGCCGTAGCGGGCGCCCCCTTACATGCTCGCACAAGGACCCCGACGACACTCCCGTTCGCGTCGAGCAGGGGCGCGCCCGCCACGAGAGGTCCCTTCACATCGACGTCCAGCATCGATTCGAGCGGTGCCCCGTCGCGGGCATGTGCATCGACGTGTCCTCTTACCCCCGCCTCGGCTGGCCCGAGATGCGGATAGCCGTGGGCAGGCAGCATTGCCCGGAGCGGCGCTCCGACCGGGTCGGACTCGCTTGCGGCGAGGCCCTCGGTCCACTTGTTGGACTGCGGAACCAGCAGGGCAAGGTCCGTGGCCTTGTCGCCGTTGCCAATTTTGGCCCGGACAGTCGAACCGTCCGCGTAGCGAACATCGGCGCTGTCGGCGCCGCCCAACCCGGACAGGGACGTCAGAATCCGCCCGTCGCCGTCCAGCACCGTTCCGATCGCGAACGGAACACCGTTGCGCTCGAGAGCGACGACGCTCCGACGCACGTGCTCGTAGAGCTGTTGCGGCGACACGGCGGTGGCCGGTGGCGCGGAAGTGACAGGACCGCCGGACGCGGCCGCCCCCGAGACAGGAAGGGGGGAAGGGCGTCGGGCGCCTGCGGATTTGCCGCTGCGGGGGTCGACAGCACCACACCCGCGAGGGCAACCGATGCAGAAACGAGCAGCGAGCGCTTCACGAGAAGCATCATAGCAAGCCCTCGGTGCAAACGCCGGTCCGGGAGATGCGGGCCGACCCTTGACATCCCGGCTGGCAAAGGCGACACGAACGGTCCAGATCCATGAGCGACGTGCACGACGCCACGCCTCCCGGAGAAGAGGAGCCGGCCACCCCGATGTGGCTTCCAGCTCTCGGCGCGGCGATCTTCGTGGGGCTCGGCCTGGTTTGGGCGTTCAGCTCGAAGTCGACCCCGCCAGTTGCGCATAACAGTGCGCAAAGTGCCGCAGCATCGGCGGCGGTTCCGAGCAGCGTCCATGCAATCCCGAGCGCGAGTGCCCCCAAAAGGTGAGTGGAGAGAGCCCGCGTGCGCAGCAAAACGCTGCACTGCCGCACAAGTTGCGGTAGATCGCTTCCCAACGGATCATGACCAAGTTGCGTGTCGCCATCGTCGGCGCGTCCGGCTACTCCGGAGGCGTGGCCGCGAGGCTCGTCGCCACGCACGCAGAGCTTGGGCTTGCCTTTGCCACGAGCGACAAGCTCGCGGGCGCGAGCATCGCCTCGCACCTGAGTCTTCCAGCGGCGGATGAAGCCGTGGCGGTACCGCACTTCGTCCCGAACGCTGCGGCTCTGGATTATGCAGACGCGTGTGACGCAGTTCTCTTGGCGACCGCCGCCGATGTGTCGATGCGTTTGGTCCCTGCGTTCGCCGAGCGGGGCAAGCAGGTCGTGGACCTATCTGGCGCTTTCCGTCTCGACTCGCTCGCTTATCCACGCTGGTACGGATTCGAGCACACAGCGGCGGCCTGGCTCGACCGTGCCCACTACGGACTTCCCGAGCTGTTCGGCCCTCCGCCGCCGGGCGCCGTTGTGGCCAACCCCGGCTGCTATCCTACCGCCGCGCTCCTCGCGCTCGCGCCCCTCCTGCGCGAGAGGCTCGTCGAACCAACCGGGATCGTCGTGGATGCCAAAAGCGGCGTCACCGGTGCGGGAAGGCAGAGCGGCGACTCATACTCGTTTGCCGAGGTCCACGACGATCTCCGCGCATACAAGGTGTTCGCTCACCAACACACGCCGGAGATCGAGCGTGGACTTCGGCGCTTGGTCCCTGGTGTCGAAATTACGTTCACTGCGCACTTGCTCCCCATCAACCGAGGGCTCCTCGCCACTTGCTACGCCCGGCCCCTCCCCGGAGCCACTGCGAGGCGCGTCGGCGAGTGCCTGGCGGACGCCTACGCGAAGTCGGTGTTCGTACGGACGGTCGCGCCGGAACAGGTTTCACTGAAGCGGGTCGTCGGCACCAACTTCGCCTATGTCGGGGCGAGCGCCGACGCGGGAATGGTGGTCGCCATAGGGGCCATCGACAACCTGCTAAAGGGGGCGGCCGGTCAGGCCATTCAAAACCTCAACGCGATGAACGGCTGGCACGACGCGATGGGGCTCGAGCACCTTCAGCGCGTGTCGCCTTGACTGGAGGACCTAGGTGAAAACGCCGCGAGGCTTCAGTTACGCAGGAATCAACTGCGGCATCAAGGCCGTGCGCAAAGACGTCGCTCTGGTCTTCAGCGAAGCGCCGTGTGCCGCGGCAGGATGTTTCACCGTCAACGCCTCGCGCGCGGCGCCCGTTCGTGACGCGGAGGCGCGCCTACCGGCCGGCGCGGTGCACGCGATCGTCGCCAACAGCGGCAACGCGAACGCGCTGGTCGGACCCGATGGAGAACGCGACGTGCGCGAGCTGTGCGCCGCGGTCGCGAGTGCGCTCGGCGTCGCCCCATCGACCGTGCTTTCGGCATCAACAGGGATCATCGGCGTACCGCTTCCGATGCAAAAGCTCATCGCCGCGGCGCCGAAGCTCGCCGCGGCGCGCGGCTCCGCCATCGAGTTGGCGGCCGAAGCGGTGATGACGACCGACACGCGGACGAAGCTCGCCAGTCGAACGCTCTACGTGGGCGGCAGGGAGGCGTCGGTCGCCGCCTTCGCGAAGGGTAGCGGGATGATGGCCCCTGAGCTCGCAACGGTGCTCGCCTTCATCACCACGGATCTGGCGGTCGCGCCCAGAGCTCTACAGCGGGCTCTCGCCGACGCGATGCACTCGAGCTTCGACATGATCAACGTCGATGGTGACATGAGCACGAACGACGCCGTGTTCGCCATGGCCAATGGCCTTTCCGGCAACCCCACGATCGACGAAGGAACGATTGACTTCGGGCTCCTGTCGGAGACGCTCGAAGCGGTGTGCGTAGAGCTCGCGCGGCAAGTCGCCGAGGACGGCGACGGGGCCACGAAGCTTCTCCTGGTCAACGTCGAAGGAGCGCCGAAAGTCGAAATGGCTCGCGAGCTCGCGCGGGCCGTCGCGGGGTCGAACCTCGTAAAGACCGCGATGTTTGGGGCGGATCCCAACTGGGGTCGCGTGCTCGTAGCGATCGGTGCGCGTGTGGGTTCTCGCAAATGGCCGATCGACCCGACACTCGCTTCCGTGCATGTTCAAGGGACCTGCGTGTATGCCAGCGGTGCACCGACCGGCGCCGACGCGACCGTACTGCGGGCCAAGATGCGCGAGCCGCAGGTAACGATCAACGTGCACCTGACCGAAGGGACCGCGCGCGCGACGGCATGGGGCTGCGACTTGTCCTACGACTACGTGAAGATAAACGCGGACTACACGAGTCTTACGCACTCTTCGCCCGACGGAACCGTCGTGCGAGACGACCGGCTGACGAACTACAGCCCCGGCTTCAAGCGCGCACTTCTCGTAGAAGCGCTCAGCTACATTAGCCGGTTCACGAACACGCGCGCTGTCGTGAAGTACGGCGGCGCCGCGATGGTAAAGGACTCCCTCAAGGCGAGCTTTACCAATGATATCAACCTATTGCGAAGCGCGGGCTTACTTCCCATCGTGGTGCATGGCGGGGGTCCTGAGATCACTCACACGATGGAGAAGCTCGGCTATGGCAAGAGCGAATTTGTCGACGGCGTGCGAGTGACCGGGCGCGACGACGTAAAAGTCGTAGAGATGGTGTTGACCGGCAAAATCAATACCGAAATCGTTTCGTTGCTCAATCAGACGACTTCGCACGCGGTGGGAGTATCCGGGAAGGACGCGGGGCTGCTTCGGGCGCGCAAGCTAGCGGGCGAGGGCGGTCGCGACCTCGGCATGGTCGGAGAGATCACCCACGTCAACCACGAGCTTCTCGAGGTGTTGCTTGAGAAAAAATACGTCCCCGTCGTGTCCCCGATGGGACTCGGCGAAGACGGCGAAGGGTACAACATCAATGCCGACGCCGCGGCCGCCGAAATTGCTATCGCCCTCCGCGCCGAAAAGCTCATCTATCTGACGGACGTAGCGGGCATCCTCGAAAACGGTGAGCTCGTCAGCGAGATCGGGGCCCATGAGCTCGCGCGCAAGATCGCGAACGGAACGATTACGGGCGGGATGGTGGCCAAGACCAAGAGCGTCATGCGCGCTATCGAAGGAGGCGTCGCGAGTGTTCACATCATCGATGGACGCACGCCGCACTCGGTCATCGCGGAGCTATTCACGGACCGAGGGGTGGGGACGCTTGTGAGGCGAGATTGATTAGCTACACGGCGGTGCAGAATGGACGCGTCTGACAGCCAAAAGGTGCGGTCAGGCACTGGCATTCGCGCCGGAGTGTGCGCTTTTTTATGGACGGTCACAGGGCCGGCATGATCAAAAATCGGGATGCTTCGCCGTCGCAACGGTCAGCGCGGACTCTGGGAGGTGCTTCAGTTCGGGGATCTCGAGCCCGAGAAGCAGATGGACCCTCGGCTTCGTCGCATTGACGAAGTTCTGAAGGACGACGCGCTGGTGGACGCCGTGCTCGAGGCGATGCGCGGTCGCTTTCCGCAGAGCGGGCGCCGTGGTCGCCGTGGCACGCCAGCGGAAGTGGCGCTTCGCATGCTGGTGCTCAAGCACCTGAAGAATTGGAGTTACGAGCAGCTCGAGTGGGAAGTGAAGGGCAACCTCGTTTACCGGCACTTCTGCCGAATCGACGCGGGCAAGGTCCCCGACGCCAAGACGATGGTCCGTCTTGGACAACTGCTCGAGGGCCCGGCGCTACGCAGCGTCTTCGACCGCGTCGTTCAGCTTGCCGTGGCTCGACGCGTGACCCGTGGCCGCAAGATGCGTGTCGACACGACCGTCGTAGAAACACCGATTCGGTACCCCAGCGATTCGCGTCTCTGCGAGGACGTCGCCCAGGGTGTGTGTCGCGAAATCGAGCGCCTGCGGTCCTTGGGGGTGACCGCGCCGTCGGGCTTTCGCAATGTGCGCCGAAGCGTCACTCGCAGGGTGCGCGAGATCACCCATGTCTCGCGGCGACCCATCGAGCGCGAGGCCAAGCGCCGTGCGTTGCGCCGACCGTATCGACGGTTGCTCACGATTGTCCGTCGCACGATCCGGCAAGCCGTCGAAGCGGTGAAACGTGCAGGACGACGTCGCCATCCGCTTTCGGGCCGTGGGCAACGGAGCCTTCGAAATCTCGGGCGGCTCGCGCAGGTCGGACGCAAGGTGGTGGCGCAAACCAAGGAGCGCGTGTTCAAGGGCAACTCCAAGTCCTCCGAAAAGCTCGTCAGCATCTTCGAGACCCAGACGAAGATCCTTCGCCGAGGCAAAGCCGGCAGACCCACCGAGTTCGGACAGATGGTGAAGGTGCAGGAGGCGGAGGGCGGAGTCATCACCGACGTTGCCATCGTCGACGGTACCGACCATGCCCTTCTCGTACCCTCCGTGCAGAGGCACAAGGAGGTCTTCGGCCACGTTCCGCATGTTGTCGCGACCGACCGCGGATTCTTCAAGACGGAAAATGTGCGCTGCATCGAAGACATGGGCGTTCGGTGTGCCGCAGTTCCGAAGCCAGGGCATCGATCGCCGAGCTGGCTCAAGCGCGAGCGGCAACGCTCTTTTCGAAAGGCACGTGCGTGGCGGGCTGGCGGTGAGGCCCGTATCGCACGGCTCAAGAACACGTTTGGAATGCGGCGCGCTCGCTACAAGGGAGACAGCGGCGTCGCGCGCTCCGCGCACTGGGCGGCCATTGCCAACAACCTGATGGCCATCGGGGTCGCCCTATGAGCCTTCACCGAGGCTTCGAAGCAATCCAGGGGCCTCCGCGCCCACCCCAGCCCCCAGAGCCGAGGGCACCTGAATCGACCAAAATCGACCAGTCCGTCGTCCCGTAGACCATAGGATGCTGTACGGAGCCCCTCCCCACCCCGAATTCTGCACCGCCGTGTAGTTAGTTAGGAGAGCTCACCAGGCGCGACCCACACCCTTCGCTGGAGTGTTCGCTTCTGCGCGCGCAGTGAAGCTCCGGCTCTGACTACAGATCCTTCTGCCCGTCGCTCAGGAGCAGTTCTCCGATGTCGCCGATTTTGCCGCGACCGAGGGTCTTCGCCACATGGAGCAAGAGCTCCCGGTTATCGGTCACGCCGAGCGTTTGCATCTCGAGCGCCCCAATCCGGTCCTCGGGCGTGAACACGCTTGCCGTCTTTTCCATCGATAGCTTCTCTGGGTCGTACGCGCTTCGCACAGCGCACGTGTCGAGGATCGTGTAGTCATCGCCGCGCCGAAGCTCGAGCGTCACGTGGCCCGTCACCGCGGTGGCCACCCAACGGCTGAGCCCCTCCTTGAGGATCAGCGCTTCGGGATCGAACCAGCGTCCTTCATAGAGCAACCGACCGAGGCGCCTTCCCAGAGTGAAGTAGAGATCCGTCGTGTTCTCGTTGTGCACCGCACTCAGCAGGCGCTCGTAGACAATGTGCAGGAGTGCCATTCCGGGGGCTTCGTAGATCCCTCGGCTCTTCGCGTCGATCACGCGGTTCTCGATTTGGTCGCTCATTCCGAGACCGTGGCGGCCACCGATCTCGTTGAGCGTGCGAAACGTCTCAAACGCTGACGTGAACGTTTGCCCGTTCACCGCCACTGGCACGCCCTGCACCACCTCCACCTGCACGTCTTCTGGCTCCACCGCCAGTCCCTTCCGCCAGGACTCGACGCCCATGATTGGCGCGACGATGCGCATGTTCTGATCGAGCCGCTCGAGATCCTTTGCTTCATGGGTGGCACCGAGCAGGTTGGCGTCGGTCGAATAGGCTTTCTCGGTCGCCATCGTGTAGGGGAGGTCGATCGACGCGAGATACTCGCTCATCTCTTTGCGCCCGCCGAAGGCGTCGATGAATGCGCGGTCGAGCCACGGCTTGTAGATGGCAAGTGCAGGATTGACGAGCACGCCGTAACGGAAGAACCGCTGGATGTCGTTGCCCTTGTGCGTGCTTCCATCGGAGAAGATGTGAACGCCGTCTTCGCGCATCGCACGGATGATGGCGGTTGTGGTCACCGCACGACCGAGTGGGGTCGTGTTGAAGTACTTCTTGCCTGCGGTCGATAGGTGAAATGCGCCGCACTTCATCGCCACCAAGCCCTCTTGCACGAGCGCGTCTCGGCAGTCGACCAAGCGCGCGACCTTGGCGCCGTGCCGGGTCGCGATCGGCGGGATATCTGCTACGTTCGTTTCGTCCGGTTGAGCGAGGTCCGCGGTGTACGCATGGACCTCGAGCCCATTGCGGGACATCCACGCGACGGCGGTGCGCGTGTCCAGCCCTCCGGAAAACGCAATGCCGATGGGAGTTCCCTTTGGAGGGAGCGAGCGGTGGATGCGGCTCATAGGAACTCCAGATACACGCGCTCGCGTGCGAGGGGTAGCCCGACGTGCGGGTTCGGCCGCAGACGGCGTTACGGTCTTCGACTCGGCGTGAAACGGGCTTGCCGACGCGGTCGATGTGGTCGCAAAGCGGCGCGTGCTTCCCTACCGCCGCAAGCGCTCGACCATTCCGCGGTCGCCATCGACGCGCAGCATGTCGCCCGTGCGAATCGCGTGCGTGGCCCCCGCGACGTTGACGACGCTCGGCACACCGAACTCGCGCGCGACTACCGCCGCATGCGAGAGCGGGCCACCTAGCTCCGTCACCACGCCGGCCGCCACGAGGAAAAGCGGGGTCCATCCGACATCCGTTGTGTGCACGACCAGGATTTCACCGGGCTGCAGCGCGTCCATTTCGTCCTCGCGAAGCAAGACACGCGCCCGCCCCTCTACGACGCCCGCGCTCGCCGGCAAACCCCTCATGATTTCCCCGCCCCATGGGGGAAGTACCAGGGGCGGCGGAGAGCCCACGAATGTGGCAGGCGGATCCGGCCGCGCGCGGTCGCGCGCCAGCTCGGCGCGCCGCGAGCGAACGAGCGCAGCGAGCTCCACTTGGGGTTCGCGCAGTGCAGAGACCACTTCGTCGATCGTGAGAAAGAAAACGCTGCGGACGCTCGCCAGCGCTGCGCCTGACTCAACGACCGCATGCCAGTCGGAGCTTAGTTCTGAGTCGCTACGCAGAAGTCGACGATCGGCGTCCAGCGCCGCTTCGCGCAACATTCCCAGCACACGCGTCACCCAGGCGCGCATCCTCTCGCGTAAACGAGCGGAACGCTGCGCGCGCGCTACCAAGTGCCTCAAAATCGTCTGCTCGAGCATGTTCAGCCGCGGCACGAGCCTCGCCATCTCTCCGTCCGCCGTCGCCTTCGCCCGCGCCATCGTCCCCTCCATGCGGTGCGCTTCGGTTCGCATCGCGGCACGCAACATGCGAAGGACGGGGCGAGGGTCCTCCTTCCAGCGCGGCGTGGATAGCTCCGCCTCCCGTACAGCCCGGTCGCCGTACAGCTCCAAAAAGCTCTGCAGGGCTCTTCGTGTAGCTCCCTCCGGAATGGCGTCCAATCCGGTCGTCGACTCGCGTTCGATCGCGGCGATGGCCTCCGGCTCTCGCCTCGCCAGTCCTGCGACGTGCATGATCCCGATCGCCGGCCGAGCGCTCTCGACGTCGCGGACGCCGCTCGTCAGAGATTGCGCGAGACGCTCGGCGTCCAGTGGTGCGACGCGCTCGAGCATTGCCTTGAGGGCGAGGTGCGAGCCGAGCGCGCTCGAAGCGCACGTCAGCATGACTGTACCTGCCCGCTCCAAGAGAGCCTGAATGTCGCGCAGCCGCCGTGCCACACCCTCATCCGGTAGAATGGCCAGGTCGAGCGCACTTTGTGCACGCCACTGCTTTTCCACGAACCCCTCGAAAGCCTTCACCTGTTCGTCGAGACGAAGCTGTTCGCGGAGCAGTCGCGATGCGGTAAGAGGCAACCGCAAGTAAAAACCGCGGCGGCTGACATCTTCCACCTGCGTCGCGAGCTCGTCGCCGCCCCATCCTCCCGCAAGCTCGACGAGCGTACGCGGATCGAGAAACGGCACCTGCGCCGCGATGCGCATGAACTGCGTGAGGTTAAGGTAGAAGCGACCGTGAACGTTGCCGACGATGCGTGCGTGTCTGGGGACACGGCAGCCGAGCGCGGCGAACGCTCTACGAAACCCGGCCTCGCTGAACGCGCCGGCCACTGACCAAGTGAACGCCGTCGCGACCCCGGGGAGCGCCTCGCCGACGTTGACGCTGCTCCAGACGGTGTTCGCGTCGCCTCCGTCGGGGAAGCCGCGTCCCGTGGCGGGCCGAGCCTGCACGATCCACGTGCGTTCTGCATCGCATGCGAACTCGACGTCCCAAGAGACGCCCTCAAGCTTCTCCAAGCGCGCGGCGATCTCGGCGAGCTCGGCAATCCGTTCCCGAGAGAGCGCCGGACGGTCGGGGTCGTCGACGTTCACTTCCGTAACGCCCTCATCACCTACGATCGTAGCCCGCTTCTTGTGCGCGACGATGGACCCAGCGAGCCGGCCCCGCGCATCGATGCGAAGCACGTCCGGCGCGGTCACCCCGTTGACTACTGGAGCACCGAGACCGAGTCCCACGTTGACGATTCGCTCGTCGCCGGCTCCGCGCGCTCGACCATCCGGGGCACGCGTGAACATGACACCCGCCGCCTGGGCTTGGACGACGCGTTGAAGGATAACCGCCATCCCGACGTCACGGACGCCGTGCGCCGCCAGGTAGGCGAGCGCACGCCCGCTTGCTAGCGACGCCCACACGTGGCGCACCGCCATAGCCAGGGCATTGCTGCCCCGCACCCCAAGAATGGTTTCGGCTAGGCCCGCCATCGACACGAGCGCGCCGTCCTCACACGTTGCGCTCGATCGCACTGCGAATCCCCAGGGGCACCGCTCGCCGACGTCATTCCACAGGGCCCGGAGCTCTTGCTCGAGCCCTTTTGGCAAACGCGCATTCTCGATTTGCTTGCGCGCTTCCGCGGCGCGAACGCCGCCCGCACGGCCAGCCGCCGCGCGCAGTAGGGCTCGCGGCTCGCAACCCGGAGGCAAATCGCGGATAGCCTGGACGAACGCGTCCGCCGGCAGGACGACGGCGTCAGGAACGTCGAAGCGATTTCGCAGTAGCCATGCGAGTCTCGCCGCTTTGCCGCCAACCGCTCGCGGATCATCACCGCCGCGTCGCAGTGCGAGCACTTCGAGCGGCACGAGCCACGCGGACATGATGGCGCCGATGGTAGTGGGGGAGCATGGCGAGAAGGTGGCGATTTTCGATTCAAGCGCCGACCGCCAATAGCCGGTGGGGACCTCAATCGCTCGACTTATAGGCGCGGCCTACGAGCCTGACGCGGGTCTTCTCCTGCAGTAGGAGGGGCTCGCCAAAGTCTTCGTCGATCGTTACTAGCGAGGCACCCAGAGCAGCAGCTTTGTTCCGAAGATCGTTTCTCGCTGCCTGTTGGGCGCCATCAGGGTCTTTCGACGCGGCTTCGGCGGTCACTTGACCGACGAGCTTGAATGCATTCGGGCTCGGCGGCTCGGCGGCGAACTCGACGGTCTCTCCCGGCGGCTGCAGCTCGATGTGATCGGGGATCTGTTCGGCGCATGCCAAAAGAGCCACCGGCATCACCAGCAGTGCAAGGCGCCTCATAGGATACGTGGAATCATAGCAGCAAATTCTACTAGCGCTTTATTTTTCCGGATCAGATTCTAACCCCGCGCAAGGGCGCGGTCATGCCACAGGAGAAGCTCGATCGAGCCGGGCCCGCGGTTGAAGACGTAGTCGTGCGGACCGGGTACGTCGGCGTAGTCGTGGCTTACCCCACCGACCCGCCACGCCTGCGACAGACCCTCGATCGAGTCGCGAAAACTATCGTCGTAACTGGTGAGGAGCCTTAACTTCATGGTCGGGCGCCGCGCTCGAGCGGCGCGGGCTAGGGCCGTCCACTCGGCGTTCTGGCCTTCGACGATGGCTGGTTGAATGGCGCCCACCGCACCGAAAGACTCCGAGCAAGAGAGGCCGATGCGGAGGGCAATGATACCGCCCAGTGATACGCCGTCGATGCCGGTGGCCTCGGGTATGGCGGCGGCCGGCGTTTCCCGGCGCACGCGCGTCAGGAGCTCGTCGAGAACGAAGCGACTGTATGCAGCGATGTCCACAGTTGCCGCGGGGTGAAAGTCAGGAACCCACGGGCATGCAACGACGAGCCCGCCGAAGGGCCGCGCGGCCAGCGAGGCGTTCGTCTGTGCCATGCGATCGGGGTCGACGAAGCCGAGGTAGTCCGACTCGCGAAGCGGCGGCGCTCGCAGCCGATCAATGGCGTGGACCATCGCGTAGTCGCGCGGCCATCCCATCATGCCCTCGGCCGGTGGCTTGAGTGCCTCGCCTCGGCCGTGGAGGGCGACCAGTACGGGATACTTACGCTCCGGTCCAAGCCAGGTTGGCACAACGATGGCCGCGCGAGCACGCCCCCAAGGCCGCTGCCCCATGTCCCACTCAAGTAACCGTACGTTCGCCCACGCTGCGGGAAAGGGCCGGCCGCCCGATGCGAGCTCGCTTCGGGAGCACGCGATCGCTGCGGCCGTTCCGACGAGCAGAGCCTGCCGTCGAGGAAGCTCTCGCTCCAAAGCCGGCCGGCGGCCCACGCCCGCCGAATCGGCCGCCTCCAGAACTGAGGAGTCAACCGTCCCCATCGGGCGACCCTGGGTGTCCGCCGGTCGCTAGGCGGACGAGCTCGACCAGCGCTGGGTCGCTGGACATTCGGTCGCGCAATGAACTGCGGAGGGACTGGAGCTGCCCAGCCGGCAGATTCACGAGGTGCGACGTAGCCTCGCTGACTTTGAGGTCGAGGTATCCGTTTGCGTCGATCTCGCCAGAACGCAACCTTTCCAGGGCGGTTCGGACGGTCTCGAGCCCAGCGACACGAGGGCCCGGGTTCGAGGTGGGCAGCGTTGACAGCTCGAACGATGACTCTTGTTCGGCGGCCGGAGGCCTGCCGGTTATCTCTGCCGGCGATGGCTGGATTGGAGGCCCCTTCTTCCCGATCTGGTCGATTCCCATGCGGTCTCCGAGACAACGTACGGGCGGCGGTCGGTTCCGGCCACCGCGATGGCGAGGTCACCCTCGGTGGACCCGTCGGACGGCAGCGAGGGAAAGTTGCTCGCTCCTCATTGCCAAGGGGTCGGAGGTCCAGCTTTCCATGATATCGTAGCGCGGCGGACACGGCGGTGACCACCGGCACCTCCAGCGTCGTCATAGACGAGGGTGTCGTCTACAAGGGACAGGGCAACATCGAACGGTGACGGCGCGTCAAGGTCCAACACCGGCCATGCTTGCCCTTCCGTGCCGTCGGCGGACATCTCCATCCCGTCCAGCGTCACCGAGTCGAGACCGGAGCGGGCCACAATTGCGCGGGCCCCCCCGGGCGAGGAGGCCGCGACGATAGCCGTCGGCCGCCCGTCGGCTGCCAACACGAGAGGTTGAGGCACCCCCACGACGTGGCCGCCGGCGTCCAGCCGCGCAAGCATGGCTGCGCCCGGGGCATCGAGACCAGCTGGTGAGTCCTCGATCCACATGACGAGCGCCCCGTCGCCGACGGCCACGACCGCGGGAGATCGGGAGTGCGCGGCGGTCGCCAGCAGGCGAGTTTCCTCGGCCGCGCGCTTGCCGTCGCGCGCGTGGAGCTGCGCGACATAGATGTCCCCGAGCCCCTCGCGTGGACTCTCGCGGGGGTCGCTCCACGCGAGCCAGACCACGTCACCCCGCACGGCTAGCGAGACGTCGGCAGCGTCGCCAGGTGCGCGGGTGATGCGCTGATCGGGAGATATGCGGCTCAGATTGCGGTCAATCTTCGCCGCGTAAACTTCACCGTTGCCGTCACGCCAATCGACCCAGGCGATGAGCCACCCATCGCCAGCCCAAGCGATGGCAACGCTGTTGGAGTCCGCCTTGGCAGTCGTGAGCTGCACTTCTTTGATGCGGTGACCGCGTCCGTCGAGGTGCTCGACGTGAACTTGCGCGCCAGACTCTTGGTGGGCAATCCACGCCGCCGCCGCGCCTTCTTCTGGCTGCGGTGCCGCTGCGATTGCTACCCGCCCTACTGCGAGCCCGCGCGAGGTCAACACGTTGGCCGCATCCAGCCCTTGTCCTTCGGCGCCGAAGGCGCGCACGCGGACCATCTGGTCTCGGCCTCCCGCACGTTCGGCAACACTGGTCGGGGCGCTCGTCATCGTAGCTACGAGCGTGATTTCGCCCACTCGCGCGGCGGCCAGGTCGATGTACGGCTTTCCGGACTCGAGCGTGACGATGCCCTTCACTCGGGCGACCACTCCCGCAGGGGACGCCGACACAGCCGGCGCTTCGAACGGAGACTCGCGGCGAGCTAGATCGACGGCGAACAGAGGCGCCGGAGCTTCGGCAGACGAGGCGAGGACGATGCATCGGTCTTTGGGGCAGAGCAGCCCCCACGCGAGCGACGCGGTTGCGCGTTCGCGCCCTACGACGAGCGGTTCGGCCTGGACCGGCGAAAGGCGCGCGTCGTAACGCATGAACATTGGCGTCGCGGTGCAGTCTGGCGAAGGAGCCGTCGAAACCGGGTGCGACGTACGGCACATAGGAGCAGGACTTGTGAGAAGGGCGAACCCGTCCTCCGTCGGAACGAGTTCGGTCAGCGCTCGAGTTTCGACCTCAAACGAGGTGACCGGCTGCGCGGAGAGCCCCTTGTCGGAGATGCTCGCGAGATGGAGAAGATTCCAGGGCCGAGCGTGGCTGTGAGGCGCCTCCCACGCGAGCGCAATGTTGGCCGCCCCGGCGGCTACGGCGATCAAAGCCGACCCCCCGACCTCGTCCATCGCATGTACCGGCCCGTGCACACGCCCCCTCACATCGACCGTGGCGATCGTAACTTGAGGGTCCTCCCCCGTGCGATCGGTCCAGGCGAGCAGCCAGCCGTCGTGAAACGGAACGACGTCGATGTCGCTGCTTACGGTTGGCGCTTTGCCTACGAGGACCGGAACACCGAGGGCGGCGCCGCTTCCATCCAACCGCAGCCAGGAAAGGAGCCCAGCCGAGCTGTTGTCGTGGGTGACCAACGCGAGAGCGGCGCCGTCGCCGGCGGGAACGACAGCCCAGCGCTGAACGCCACGAGCCACGCGCGTGGGCGTTCCTCGGGACGTGCTTCCCGGTGACATCGAAACGGCAAGAATGTTCGCGTCGCCCGCGGCGGTCTCCTCGGCCCAGAGGCACAAGTCTCCCTCGTTGGTTGGCACGATGTCGGTCCAGGTCAGGTGGTCGCTCGTGCGCTGCAAGTCGGTGGGCTCGCCACGTGCGGTTCCGTCAGCGGAAATCTGGAGGGTCGTCAGCGATTCGCCTCGGTCGACGATGGCGGTGAAGGCAAGGATCCAACCCGTGCCCGCTCGCCCCGTCGGACGCACAAGAAGCGAGGTGGCCTCGCGGGGAACTTTGGCGACAACGCGCGCTTCTCGCAACGGTGACCCGTCCAGCCCGAACGGTACCACCACCAGGTTTGCTGCGCCGCCGCCCTCGGCCGCCACGATCCAGGCGGCCAAGCCACCACCATCTTCGGCAAGGGCCGCAAATGGGCCGATGGATCTGCGAGCGATCGCTCCCAGAAGGTGCGACGCTGCGGGCCCGCGCCCGCTGTCATGTTTTGCAACGGAAGAGCCGACCGGCGCCGGCAAGTTCGACTCCGCTGGTGACGTCCTCGGGGGCGGACGAACGGTCCGGACGCACGCGGCCAGCGCCGCAAGCGCGGTCGCGGCCCAAACGACATGCTTTGCAGCGTTCGGGGAAGTGGCGGATCTCACCTGGACGGCAACAATCCTAGAGACGAAAACCGTCCCGTCATGACCGGAGAAGTCGCGTGACGTGGCGCTTTTCCCACTCGATGGCGCGCTGGAAGTGGCGGAATTGTGGCTCGCGCTCCTTGAACTCGGGCGGGTGCAAGTTGACGCGTCCGAGGCCGCGGCTTCCGGGAATGACGTGATGCAGCATCTCGTGGTAGACGATGTAGGCGACGAAGTATCGGGGCACCCACGTTCGGTCGAGCGAGGGATGAACCCGGATCAGGCGATCGACCGGGCTGTAGCTGCCGAGCTTGATCGTCTTCCGCATTGGGGCCTTCGTCGTCGGACGCTTGCCCCAGGTGATGAGCGCGTTGACCGCGCCGTGGAAGTAGCGCTCATTCAAGTCGTCGAGCAAGGAGAGCAGATCGTGGTGCCTCCCCTTGGTGACCAACGGGGCGTTGCGCTTGCGACGGGCTAGGCGAAAGCCATTCGAGTCGATGAAGTCGCCCAACGTAGCGCTCGCGTCGCGGTCGCCGCGGGTGACGTAACGGACGAGCGCATCCATGACGTAAGCCGGGGCATCCAGGAACATGTGATGCACCCTGGCGTGCAGGACTCCCCTCTGAATGCGATGAGTGATAATTGAGTGCCGGTTGTCGGTAATCGACAGAATCACGGGCCCCGGGAAGGCTCCGCGAAGCTTTCGCTCGAGGGCCTGCCGAGCTCCCTCGTGAACGAAGAGGCGCGGTGCTGCGGAGGGGAAGACCAGTCGCAGCTGCGCCCCCACGCGCTCTGGGATGCGAATTGCCGCAGCGACCTGCTGGCGCGAGGCCGTGAGCGGTCGGCCACGAGCCATCCGCATGGCGCCCGCCCGGCTCGCATAGAGAAGGGGCACGACGCTCCGACTGCCCATCCGTGGCCTCCAAGCGAGCGGGTTAGAGGACGGGGGTTGGCATGTCAAGGAACAGCCATTTATCGTTTGATTACGGCAATTTGTTCTGGAGGGGGAGCGCCCCCAAAGCGGGCCCCTGCATGTGGCGCACGCTAGAGGTTGACTCCGCCGAAATGGCTTGACGGAGTCGGCCGGGCCGGGGCGCCACGCGTTTTGGGGCTGCCTAGCGAACTCTCTCGACTTGAAGCGTCTTCGGGGCGAGCACGAAGCGGATGCCCGCTTGGGCTCCGTCCGATGGAAGATGAAGGCCGACAACCATCGCCTTTTCAAACGGCTGGCCAAAGACCGCGCCGCACAGGGTCGAGACGAGCCCCGACAGATCAGGCTCGTGACCCACGATCATGATGCGATGTCTCCCTTCGGAGGCGATGCGTCTCACCAGACGACGTGCGCCCGCCCCGCCGGGGGCTAGTTCGTTTCGGACCCGTACCGTTGCCTCGCGCCTGTCCACGCTCGTGACAAACGCTACAATTTCAGCCGTTTGCACGGCTCGAACCAAGGAGCTCGAGAGTACTTCTCGAGGTTCTTCCCCTGCTTCGAGCAAAGCGCGCGAGACGTCGCGCACACATCTGCGGCCGTAGGAAGTGAGAGCCCGATCGCTATCCGCCCCGCTGTCTGCCTCGTCCTCGGCTGGACCGTGTCGCATGACGTAGAGCTTCATCGAGTAGGGGAGCGCCACTTCAGCGGCGCTGTTCGATTAATTGGCAGGTTTTGCTTGAGCCGACTTCCTTTTCTCTTCGCTGGGTGGAGCGCCGTTTGATTGGATGGCGATCGCTCCCCCCGTCAACGTACGCTTGATCCCGGATTTGGTGAGGACCAACGACTCGACTTTATCCATCACTTCCGGATGCTGCTCGAGATAGGCCTTTGCGTTCTCGCGTCCCTGCCCGATGCGTTCGCCCCCGAACGAAAACCATGCGCCGCTCTTTTCGATGATGCCGGTTTCGGAGGCGAGGTCGACGATATCGCCTGAACGCGAAATTCCTTGGCCGTACAGAATGTCGAACTCCACCTCGCGGAAGGGTGGAGCGAGCTTGTTTTTCACGACCTTGACGCGCGTTCGATTCCCGACTACAGCTGGGTCCTTGGCGCCAGCCACGGCTCCTTCCTTAATTGCACCAATGCGCCGGATATCGAGGCGCACGCTCGCGTAAAATTTCAGCGCATTGCCACCGGTCGTCGTCTCAGGACTGCCGAACATCACCCCGATCTTCATTCGCATCTGGTTGATGAAGACGAGTAGGCAATTGCTGCGCGACACGGTTGCAGTGAGCTTTCGCAACGCTTGACTCATCAGTCGTGCCTGCAAGCCCACATGGCTGTCGCCCATGTCTCCTTCGATTTCGGCCTTCGGTACGAGCGCCGCGACCGAGTCGACGACGACGATCTCGACCGCGCCAGAGCGAACAAGCATGTCAGCGATTTCAAGTGCCTGTTCACCGTAATCCGGCTGCGATACCAAGAGCTCGTCGGTCTTTACGCCGAGCTTTCGAGCGTATGTAGGATCTAGCGCGTGCTCCGCGTCGATGAACGCTGCGACGCCCCCTCCTTTTTGGACTTGCGCGATTGCATGCAGCGAGAGCGTGGTCTTGCCGCTCGACTCCGGCCCATAGATTTCGATTATGCGGCCCCGTGGGTAACCGCCGACGCCAAGCGCGATGTCGAGCCCGATACTTCCTGTCGAGACGACCTGCACGCCTTCGCCGATGTTCGCCCCTTCTTTGAGGCGCATGATTGAGCCTTTGCCGTACTCTTTTTCGATCGTCGCGACAGCTAGCTCGATAGCCTTGGCCTTGTTTTTCGGGTCTTCCATATGGATCACTTATACTGCGAGCCTGTTCAGCATTCAAGGCCATCTCGCATTCCTTTTGCTCCGATTTTTCTCGCGCTTTCCGATTTTCCTCACCTCTTTGACTGCATGGCAAGCGCTCAGTTCGGCGCGCGTCGACAGAATGCGCTAAGCTTTGTTCAAGTGATGTCAGCGGACGGCCCGCAACGCAAAAATGGCGATGCCTTCGATGTCGTGCTGATGCACGGCCCCACTGACGACGGCGAGGGCGCACGTGTGCTGCGCGCCCGCCCCGGCCGAGTCGATGCGGGTGAAGTTCGCCCTATGCGCGACGGTCGACCGATCGGCGACGGCGCGGAAGTCGTGCGCCTGGAGCGCCGGGCGGACGCACCGGCACTGTTCGACGTACACGTCGAGTGTGCGGTGCCTCAGAACGTCCCAAGGAGAATGACCGGCCAGAATGGCCCCGCGCAAGTCGCTACGCCCGAGTATCGAGAGAACTGGGAGCTCACGTTCGGCACGCGCCGAGTAGCCCTCAACTGAGGCTGGAGATGTAGCAGCCCGATCGACCTAGGATGCGCTAGACTCCGATAAAGAGGCGGTGCGCAAAGTTGCGCTCGAGCCGAGCTCGAAGGACCTTCTCGGCCGCGAGCTCAATGTCGTACTCGACGCGCTTGAATTCGAACCGCTTCTTTGTGGTGTCGTACACAGTGAAGCTCGCTCGGTTGTCGAAGTCGCGCGGCTGGCCCACCGAGCCAACACTGACGATGTACTTCTTGCCTTCCTCGAGGTCGAAGTCTACTGGCGCAAGCTCCTCGACATTGCCGCGCCCGAGCGCAAACACCTTGCAGAGATGCGAGTGCCCGATGAGCGTGATGCGGCCGATCTTGTCCCAAATGGCGAGGCATTCGCGGGCCTGTTCGGGAGCGAAAATGTACTCGAACTCCTCGAGTCGAACGGGCGAGCCGTGGCACAGGAGGACATCGCAGTCGTCCAGCTTCTCTTGGTAGGGCAAGGCCTTGAGCCAGGCCATATTCGATTCCGAAAGAACGGCTGCGTGAGCGTCCAGAGCGTGCCTTGCGGCCTCGTAATAGTAGGAATAGTCCATTCTGCTGCTGACCGCCGCGTCGTGGTTGCCGAGGATGGTCTTCTTCGCGATTTCACGCACGAGGTCCGCGCATTCGTTCGGGGAACCGCCGTAGCCTACGGTGTCGCCGAGGCAGTAGTACACGTCGATGTGCTCCGACCGATAGGCCTCGAGCACGGCCGACAGTGCCTCGAGGTTGGCGTGAATATCGCTAAAAATACCCAAACGCATGGACAATCCGGGGTCGTGGGGGTTGCCACCTTGCAACGCACCCTCATCAAGCATACGGCCAACTTCATGATCCGTGATCAACCAAAAGGTACCGATGACGTTTCGGGTGCCGCCCGGGCAGCGCATGGAGCCGCGGTGGAGCATGAAGACGAGGTCGGCCCGGCGGACGAGATCGACTCGAAGCCGGAACTTGACCTGCCCGAGAATGCCCCGCCCCTAGTGGAAGAGTTCGCGAAGGCCTGCGTACGATTTGTCGCCGCCCGATACGGGACAATGCTCGACTTTACTCCCGAGACGCTGAGTCTCGTGGATCAGTGGGTGCGGGACGCCCGCGCCGAACTGAGGATCCGGCCGGAGGCGGTCGAGGTCGTGCAATCGGCCGCCGGGGCTTACCTGGGCGAGGTCATTCGCAGGCAGTTCGGTGCCCGATGGGTGGCGGACGGCGAAGTTTCGGGCTGGCGCCTCTGCCTTTCGACCGTGTACTGCGCCTTCAATCCGATCGGAGTTGCCAGGGAAGCGCTTCTCCTCGAGAACGCGGAGGGTTGGCACGCACACCTCGATCTCGACCCCGGCGAGAAGGAAGCGGTCGAGGCCCGACTAGAGGCTCTGCCGCACGCGACGGAGGAAGAGTACTACATGCCCACCACCCGCTTCGATGTCCTTTGGATTGTCGTCGATGCCCTGCGAGCCGGAATGCAGGCAGGTGGGTTGGACGATGTCCGATTCGACCCGGACGACTACGGGTGCTGAACGGACCGTGACTCGCCCGCCGCGCGAGCCTAAGTTGGGTATTCAATGTCCGACGTGCTGAACGAGCCCCAGGCTGCGGCGGTAGCGCACGTCCAGGGGCCCCTGCTCGTCTTCGCCGGCGCGGGCAGCGGCAAGACCCGAGTCATCACCTACCGCGTCGCGAACTTGGTCGCCTGCGCGCAGGTTCCACCCTGGCGGATTCTCGCCGTGACGTTCACGAATAAGGCAGCGGGTGAAGTGCGCTCGCGGCTCGAGGCGCTCTGCGGAACCGAGGTGGCGCGCGCGCTGTGGGTCGGCACGTTCCACGCGATCTGCGCCAAGCTCCTTCGCGCACACGGCGCGGCCATTGGCGTCCAGCCAAACTTCGTAATATACGACGCGAACGACCAGAAGGCCGTCGTTGCACGCGTGCTCAAAGACCTCGATCTGGACGATCGGCGCTATCCGCCACGCGCCGTGCTTTCGCACATTCACAAGCACAAGCAAGAGGGACGCGGACCGGACGAGGCCGCGAGCCAGTCGTATGTGGACGATATCGCGTTGAAAATATTTCGCGCCTACGAGCAGCGGCTGCGGGCCTCGAACGCCGTCGACTTCGAGGACCTCATTCTGTTGGTGACCCGCCTGTTCGGCACCTCCGAAGGCGACCGGATCCGTCGTCGGTACGACTACGTGCTCGTCGACGAGTTTCAGGACACCAATGCGACACAGTACCGACTTTTGCGCGAGGTGGCGCGTGACCACGGCAACTTGTGTGTCGTTGGCGACGACGACCAGAGCATCTACCGCTGGCGGGGCGCTGACGTCCGCAACATTCGCGGCTTTCGCCGGGACTATCCGGGTGCGACCATAATCAAGCTTGAACAAAACTACCGCTCGACCGGAAGAATCGTTGCCGCCGCCCTCGCGGTCATCGCACGGTCGAGCGAGCGGGAACCAAAAGAACTGTGGACCGCCAACCCCGACGGCGAGCCGATTCGTATCATAGCCGCCCGCGACGAGCGGGACGAAGCTGCTTTCGTCGTCGATTCGATCGCTCGTGCGCGCGCGGAGGGGACTCGTGCTCGCGACATAGCCGTATTTTACCGCGTCCACGCTCAATCGCGCGTGCTCGAAGAGGCGCTCAGAGCCTCCAACGTTCCATATCAGATCGTTGGTGGCACGAGGTTCTACGAGCGCTCTGAGATCAAGGATGCTCTCGCGTACTTGCGAATCTTGGCCAACCCGAGGAGCGACGTCGATCTTCTTCGGGTGGTCAACGTCCCGGTCCGCGGCATTGGCGCGACGACAATCGACCGCGTGGCCACTTGGGCAACCGCAAACGACGCGACGGTGTCCGAGGCTCTCGCTCGCCTGGATGACATCGGCGACCTCGGCGCCGCGGCAAGGAAGAAGCTTCTCGGCTTTCGAGATTTACTAGGCCAGCTCAAGGCGACCGCCGAGCAACTTCTGCCGAGTGAGCTCCTCGAGCACGTGCTCACCGATACCGGCTACGTCCAAGCCTTGGAAAAGGAGGACGACGCCGAGGGAGACGCGCGGCTCGAGAACCTGCGCGAGCTCGTGGGTTCGATGAAGGACTACGAGGAAGAGGCGGAGGCTGCGGGAGAAAAGCCGAGTCTCGTCGGTTTTCTCGAGCGCGTCACGCTCTCGAGCGACGTCGACGGGATGGATGAGGGCGGGAGAGTCGTCTTGATGACTGTTCACAGCGCGAAGGGCCTAGAGTTCGAGCGCGTTCTTTTGACCGGCATGGAGGAAGAGATGTTCCCGTATCGGGGCGTCGATCCCGGAGAGAACGACGAGCTCGAGGAAGAGCGGCGACTCGCATACGTAGCCATCACGCGGGCGCGCAAAGAGCTCGCCCTGATCCATACGCAGACTCGCCAAATTTTCGGCAAAACGCGCTGGAATCGCCCAAGTCGCTTCCTGGACGAACTGCCCGCGAAGGTCGTCGCGCATCAGAGGACAAGTGCCGTCGGTCTGGGCTCGGTCGGCCGGTTCATCGATCGGAGTGAAGACGTCGGACGGCACATCGATCCCTATCTGGCAGCGGACGCGCCGCGAAGACCATGGCGTCACCCGCAAGCCTCTACTGAGCCGAGCGCTCCGCCCGGTGACCGCTTTGTCGACCACGATTTTTTTGACGACCGGGCCGACGACGGGACTGGTGGTGCGCTCCGACGCGGAACTCGCGTCACGCACAATCGTTTCGGCGAAGGACAAGTGGTCAGCGTCGCGAACGTGGGGGAACCGGCGGTCGTCGCGTTTTTTCCCGGTTGGGGCGAAAAGAAGATACTCGCCCGATTTCTCAAGCGCGCATAGCGCGTCGCCAGTTCGTGGTCCACTCGTAACCAAGAGTTCGCGGGCCTGTACGTCCGAAGGGGGGAAGCTCCCCGACGCCCTCGCTTGGGGCATCGTCGGAGCGGTCGGACTCGGAGCAGCGAACTCGCATTCGCGACTCCGCATTTCCCGGTCCGCACGTGCGCTCGGACGACGACCCTCCCTCAGGCCCAGTGGAGTTATGGATTGCGGTATTGACACCGGTCACACGACGAAACCATGAACACACCAATTGTCGTCACCGTGCTCAGCTGGGGCCTTTGGTCGGTCGCGTGCGCCAACTCCTCGGATGACCCGTACCACGCTTGCGCCTCCGGCTGGACGCGATGTATCGATGCGAACACGTGTGTACCCGCCGATAGCCCTTGCCCACCAAGCAGCATGACCGTGGCAAGCGGGCCGGCGACAAGCGATGCGTCCGCTCCCACTTCAGACGCAGGGAATCCTACACCGACCGCTTACGCCGCGGGCCCCGGGGCAGGGGGTGATTGGAGCGAGCATTTCCCGCAGTCGCCGGCATCGTCGCCCGACGCGGGAGTGCTTCCGCCGGCCAGCACGGCCCTCTCGTGGTCACAAGTTTACCTAGACCTTGGAGAGAGCGACATCGTGTCCATTTGGGGAACGAGCAACGCCGACGTCTATGTGGGCACCGACCTCGGTGCCATCTATCATGTCGTCAACGGCTACCCCACCCGAACCTATGCTTCGAGCCAAGTCATTGGCGCCGGATGGGGCAGCGACCCGCACTCGGTGTACGCGGTTGGCGCAAGCGCTTGGCTTGCCCAAGCCGGCCTAACCTCAACCGGTGGCCTGTTTCAATACCAAGATAGTTCGTCGTGGGACGCGGTGGCGTCCGGCACATTGTACTCCGTTTGGGGGAGCTCCTCCGACGACGTCTACGCCGTAGGCGAAGTTGGGGTTTTGCACGCCACGGCTGGCGGAGCGTTCACGAGCGAGCCTTTGGCCGGAGCAGCCGCTCTCGCGGTTTGGGGGAGCGGCGCAGCCGATGTGTACGTTACGAGCGCGACGCCACAAGGAACCATCCTGCATTCGACAGGCGACTCCAATTGGCAGCCAGTCTACACAGAGATCGATACTCCTTGGGATGTTTGGGGCAGCGGACCAGGCGACGTATACGCTGTTTTCTCGCCCACGGGCCCGAACGACCCGCCCGCGCATATCGTGCACTCGTTACCCGGTGCGGGTTGGGTGACGGAAAGCGTGGGCCAGCCGGGAACCCTCCTGGCGGTATGGGGCAGCGGCGCGAACGACGTGTACGCTGCAGGCTGGCACCCGGGCGGCGCTGCCGGCTCAGTGGGCGACCTATATCACTCGGTCGGCGACGGCCAATGGACCGAAGTGGAGTTGCCGGGCAGTGCCTACCAGGTTCGGTGCGTTTGGGGATCGAGCGCGACCGATGTGTACGTCGTTACATTCGACCTGGAAGACGGGCCAGTTCTCTGGCACGGACAACCGTGAGCGGCCAGGAACACCGACCGGGTGCCCTCAAAGCCGCCCTTGGTACCCCACGAACATCGCGCCCCGCCCGTCGGCGCCGATCCGAATGCGCTCGATCTCTCGAACTGCGCTCCACGTGGTTGGGGGAACTAGGTAGGGCACGAACGCGCCCACGAAGCCGGCGACCCCGGCAACGACGAGGTGACCTGCGCGCTCTTCGGTCGACCACCGCTGCGGAAGGTCGTAGCCAACCGCGATTCCGTTCACGAAGGGCGCTGTGGCGCCCGCGAGCAGCGCAAGCGACAGCGCGAGCGGCCAACTGGCGTGCACGTCGCCCTCTCGTGGCGGCTCGCCCATCCACTCCGGCGAGCACTTCGGAAGGGCGAGCCAGGCTCCACCAATGGTTGCCCCCCAAGCCAAGCCAATCGCGACGGGGCCGCTGTATTCGAGCGCCGTGTTAGGTGTGTACTTGACATTCGCCCAACTGCCGAACCACAGCGTTCCCGCATCGAGCACAAGCAGCCCGGCGAGGTACAACCAGTCCGGATGGCTCGCGTGAGCACAGAGGTCCTTTTCCCTCGGGCTGCGCGGATAGATATCCCCTGGAGCGTACGCGTAGGCTTCGCCCGCTGGCGGAGGAGGCGGAAGGGAATCCAAATCGACGCTGAATCTACGAGGCCGTATGGCGGTTGCCTAGTCCAAAACCAAACAGGCGCGGCTCCTATGCCAACGCGGCCAAAAGAAACGCGTTGGGGTCTCGCGGCCGGTGCTTTTTTGCGCTAGGAGTCGCGACCGTGTCGTCGGGCGCGCCAGAGTCGCGAGTCTGGACGATCGAGGCAGTGCTTCGGTGGACGACGGACGACCTTCGGGGTCGCGGACTGGAGAGCCCGCGCCTCGACGCCGAGTTACTCCTCGCGCGTGCACTCGGAACCACCCGTATTCAGCTCATCGTTGACGCCAAGCGGTCGCTCGAGGCAAAGGAGTTGGCGCGCCATCGTGATCTCGTGAGGCGGCGGCGAGCGCGCGAGCCGATGGCGTATATCCTCGGCGAGCGCGAGTTTTACGGGCGTTCGTTTCGTGTGGACCGCCGTGTTCTCATTCCGCGCCCCGACACCGAAGCACTGGTCGATGTCGCCATCGAACGCACTCGCGCTGTCTCCATGTGCATGCGGGCGCTCGATTTGTGCACGGGAAGTGGTTGCGTCGCTATAACGCTCGCGCGAGAGAGGGCGACCTCCTTCGTAGTGGCTACGGACTCCAGCGAAGACGCCCTGGTCTTGGCGCGCGAAAACGCCCTCCGCCTCGGCGCCTACAACCTAGTTTTTCGACGCGGTGACCTGTTCGGCGCGTTGGAGGTCGGGCAATCGCGCGAGCGGGGCGAGCGGCGAGCTGCCGCCGCGAAAAGTGATTGCCGATTCGACCTCATCACGGCCAATCCTCCCTACGTCCCGGCGGGTGAGATCGCAGCGCTCGAACCAGATGTCCGAGACTTCGAGCCTCGCGGCGCCCTCGACGGCGGTCCCGACGGACTCACGGCCTTGCGCCGTGTGGTGGCGGACGCGCCCACACACCTTGCGCCGAGGGGGGGGGTGCTCGCCGTCGAGGTCGGGGCTGGAGAGGCCCCGGCCGTCGTCGCGATGTTCGAACGCGCCGGGTTCGGCCGCATCGAGGTGCGGCGCGATTACGCGCGCATCGATCGCGTCGTCAGTGGCGTGCTAGAAGAAGCTTGAAGCACGAGCGTTATATTCGATGCTCTTCCTGATCCCGATCGCCCTGCTGCTGGCCGTGCTTTACGCGTGGTTGACCGCGTCGTTTCCCTGGCTAACTCGCCGACGGCGAACGGTCGCGGGGGTGCTCGCGGGCATGTGGGTTGCGCAGGTGGTTTCGCACTGGCTGGTCGGCCATGATTTTGCCTCTACCGCACCCCGCATGATCGTCGAGCTCGCGATGATGCCGCTCGTCATCGCGGCTATCCCAATCGGCGCGTTCCGGCTTGCCGTGTGGGCGATATCGCGCCGCGACAAGCCGTCCGAGGTGGTCGCGAGCGGCCCTGCGATGACAAGGCGGCAGGTCGTTGAAGCCACGACTGGCGTGGCCCTCATCGGGGCAACCGGGTCGATGCTGGGCTGGGGAATGGTCCGCGGGCGGCACGCCTTCGAACTGTGCGAAGTCCCGGTGCGAATCGTCGGGTTGCCCCGTGCTCTCGACGGGTACGTGATCGCGCAAGTAAGCGACATTCACGGCGGCCTCTACGTCGGCGAGCGCGAGCTCGACGAAGGGCTCGACCTCGTGCGCAAAGCGCGTCCCGACCTCATCGTTGCAACCGGCGATCTCGTCGACTTCGACGCGGACTTTGCTCCTATGGTCGGGCGCAAGCTCGTCGACCTCGCACCGCGGGATGGGGTCTTCGCAGTGCCCGGCAACCACGACTACTATGCCGACGTTGACGATGTGGCGGACGCGCTTCGCGAAGCCGGCGTAATCATGCTTGTCGACGATGGCCTCGTCATCCGTCCTCGTGACGGGGGCGGCTTCGCGCTGCTAGGGGTCGATGACCGCTGGTCCACCCGCTACGGCCGGAGCGGGCCGCGGCTCGCGAAAGCCGTTTCAATGGTGCCGCGCGATCTCGCGCGCGTGCTTCTGTCGCATCAGCCGTCGACGGTAGACGGATGGCCGGGGCAAGTCGCGCTCCAGCTCAGCGGGCATACGCACGGGGGCCAGATCAACCCTGGTTTCCGCCCTGCCGACTGGTTTTTAGATTACGTATCGGGGCTGTACCAGGTGCACGGAACTACCCTGTACGTGAATCGAGGCTTCGGCACAGTCGGAACGCCCTCGCGCGTCGGGGCTCCGCCGGAAGTTACGCGCATTGTTCTCCTCGCTGCATGAGCGGGTGACCTCGTGCAAGGGCGAGCGCACCCACGTGATCTGCTGCGCGCGCTGCTCGTGGGCTTCGGCCTCGGAACGACGCCGGCATGCGCGAGGGGCGCCCCGTGTACTCGCTCCCCTTCAGAAGAGCCAGGTGAGGTGCAGCTACCATCACACCTCAACCTGGCGGCTGCGCGCCAACTTGACCAAGTGGGGGTGCAGAGGTTTCGTGACGGGCATTACGCCGACGCGATCCGCTACTTCGAGGCGGCGTTTCGCCTCGGGGGTCCGTCGAGCGAGCTTTGGAACGTCGCGCGAAGCCGGGAGCGCATCGACGATGCAGAGGGGGCCTGTATTTCGATCGACGAGTATTTGGCGAGGCACGATTTGTCGCCGGAGGATCGTGCAGAAGCCGAGCGGGAGGCGCAAGCGCTACGCACCCGCGCTTCGGTATTGTCGGTAACGACGACCCCAGCCGGCGCGCTCGTCACCGTCGACGGCACCCAGGCACCGGGACAGACGCCGATCTCGCTCGAAATACGGGCCGGGCCGCACACGCTAGTCGTCCGGCGCGAAGGGAGCAGTCCAGAGACGCGCCGGTTCGAGGCACGGTTCGGACGAGCGGTCATCGTCTCGCTCGACCTCGGGGCGACCGGAAAGTAAAAGGGCGACTTGGTGCTCACGTGATCGCAACGCTCTTCGACTTCGATGGCGTCCTCGTGGACAGTGAGCCAGTGCATCTCGCGGCGTTCAACGACGTCCTCGCATCGCTCGACGTGGTAATTGACGCGCGCACGTACGCTGAGCGGTATCTGAGCCTGGACGATGCCGGGGTGTTCCGCGACGTCCTCACGGTCATTGGGCGCACCCCCGACGATGACGTGGTGCGCACACTCATCGCGGCAAAGAGCCCGCGCTTTCTGGCGCGCTTTGCCGCGAGTTTCCGGGTCTTTTCGGGGGCCGCCGACCTTTTGAAACGGCGTGCTTCGCGGGGTCCGGTCGGTATCGTCTCGGGTGCGCTCGAAAGCGAGATCACCTTCGCTCTGGACAAGATGGGCGCGGCGAGCGCAGTAGCTTTCATCGTCAGCGCAGAGAGGACAGCGGCATCGAAGCCGGATCCCGCCCCCTACCTTCTGGCAATCGATGAATTGCGGCGGATCGGCCACACGTCGGGCGTGGTGGCGATAGAGGACTCGGTCGGCGGGGTAACGTCCGCCAAACGAGCCATGCTTCGCTGCGTGGCCGTGGCGCACTCCTGCAGCTTCGACGCTCTGACAGACGCGGGTGCGGACGCGGTGGTTGCCGATCTCGCCTCACTGACCGACACGCTCCTGGAGTACGGCGCTTGAGCGGCGGCGTGCCCCTCGCTCTTGCAGTCGCCGCACAGCTGGCTTCAGCAACGCCGAGCGCCGAGGCCTGGAAGCGCTCTGAAATCGGTGGAGTACGCGGGATCACGATCGGTCCCATCGAGAACGGGTACCATCCCGGCGTCGGCTACGGTTCGGCTGCGTACGACCGCGCACTCGTCGAAGCTCGGGCTGCCGGTGCCACATGGGTCGCCATCACGCCGTTCGGCCGCGTCGCGGACCTGTCAGGCACTGGCGTCGATCTCACGTTCGAGTCCCCCTTCGCCCAAAACCGACACGATGTCATGCGCGCAATCGAGATGGCTCATGCCCACGGGCTTCGCGTCATGTTGGTCCCTCAACTCTGGGTCGAATCGGGAGGCTGGAGGGGGGAACTCGCGCCAAAGGGAGACGAAGGCTGGGCACGCTGGGCGGAGAGTTACGAGAGATTCATCAGTTCGTGGGCGGAAGCCGCCGAGAGCACACAAGCGGAGCTGTTCTCGGTGGGGGTCGAGCTTCGCTCGTGGGTGACGACGACGCATGCGCCGAGCTTCGGGCGCATCGTTCGCGACGTGAGAGACGTCTATCACGGCCTTGTGACGTATTCGGCGAACTGGGACGACATCGAAGAAACAACGATTGTCGGCGACCTCGATGTCATCGGCGTCAATGCGTTTTTTCCGCTGGCCGAGGCGGGTGAGACGGGTGAGAACCGACTGCTCGAAGGCGGACGCAAGGTGCGCGCAACCGTCCACACGCTCGCCGAGAGGTGGGCCAAGCCCCTGCTCTTTACGGAGGCTGGCTATACGGCCAGGCCTGATCCTGCCGTGCGCCCTTGGGAGTGGCCGGACATCATGAGCGGAGTACGAGTCGACGAGCGCGCACAGGCGACAGCGTACCGGGCACTTCTAGGCCCATTGCTCGACGAACCGGACTTTGCCGGCTTCTTCGTGTGGCGGGTCTACGCCAACCCGGACGACATATCGCAGGAGGCACCGTGGGGCTTCTCGCCGCGTGGCAAGCTTGCGGAGCTCGTTGTGCGGGACGCGTTTGCGGCAAGCTGGGCGTGTGACCCGTGGTGGCGTGCCCGATGGGGAGAGCGCGCGGACACCCCCGGGATCTATCCGTAAACGCGTCGAATCCAATAACCCCTCCGCAAATGACTCTCTGCGTATTGTGATTCTTAGCGGCCCCGTAGGGCGGTACCGGTGGACGATGAGGGCGGCGCCTTCGGGTTTGTGGGCGGCATCGCGGGCGGCGAGGTTGCGAGCGGAGCTGGCGCTGTGCTCACCGACGCGGCGGACAAGTACTTGTCTGCTTCCGCGCGTAACGGGTGATCGCTCGGGACATCCGCCAGAAATCGCTTGAAGTAGGCGGCTGCCTGCGATGTGTTCTTGAAAAAGTCCGCGTAAAGCACGCCCATATTGAACAGCGCGCTCATTTCGTGCGCGTCGGCGGTCAGCACCCGATCGAGCAGCGCCCGGGCCTCCTCGTACCTCTGCGGATGCTTTGCATCCCCTTGCCCACGCAGCGCCGCGGCAAGTCCGATCTCAGCGCCGTGATCGTCCGGTGACACTTTCAGAATCTCGCGATACTGCTCTTCCGCCTTCGCGTAGGCGCCCGCCCGTAGGAGCACGACTCCCATGTTCTGTCGCGATGTCGTGTCGCGCGGGTCGGCTTGCGACGCCTTTCGGAACTCGACGAGTGCAAACGCGTCGTCGCCCTTTGCCAAATCGACCAACCCCATGGCTCGGTGGCTGACGGCGCTATTTGGGTTCGCATCAAGCGCTTGCTTCGCCAGGAGCTCCGCGGTCTCCTTTTCTCCTTTGGCGAGGTGGGACAGCGCGAGCTCCGCGAGCGCGGTCGCGTCTCCCGGTTTGCGCACGAGGACCTCACGCGCTTCTAGAATGGCCTTTTCTACCTGACCGCTGTCGCGGAGTGCCGCCACGTAGAGAGTCCGCGCATCTATGGCATTCGGGTGAACTCGAACGAAATCAGTGAGGCTCTCGGCCGCGAGGCGGTGTTCGCCTCGGCGGCGACGGACCTCCGCCAGGGCGATGACCACTTGCGCCGAATCAGCCCCGAGGCTCGCCGCCGACGAGAGTTCCACTTCAGCGCCCGCGAGGTCACCTGCGCTGACGAGCATGACGCCCAAGTCGTACCGAGCCTCCCAGAGACTCGGGTCTGCTTGGACCGCCTCACGAAGCGCCGCAATCGCTCGCTCGCGCTGTCCGTCTCTGGCGGCCTGCACGCCTACCACAATCTTACCCAATGCCGCCGGTGCTGGTGCGACGACTGCCGGGTGTGCACTATGTGTTGCTGGAGCGACTTTGGTCGGAGTACCACAAGCGCCGGCGGCCAGAGCAAGCCCGACGATGGCCCCAATCTCGCACTTCATCGCTTTGCAAAGCCCATCATCTCTTTGCCCTCCCCATGGCGGGGGACGGCGCCGCCGGGCGAATCGGAGCGTCCACCAGAGCCGGCATTGCGAGCGGTCCCTGCGAGCGCACCTCGAAGCCGGTCTCTTTGAACGGAGGATAGAGCTCGCTATTCAGGCGTCCAAGCGCATCGCGCATTTTCGCTGTCCATTGATTGTAAATGCCAAGGTCGATTGCTTTCTTCCAGCCGTTCTCGAAGGCGTCCAGGCTCCGCTCCTCCATCGGAACCGCGAACTCTTCGATCTGCGCGCCGTAATTGGCTTTCTGATCTTCGGTCTTGACGTCCGGCGGCGACGGTGATTCCCGCAGTGCTTTCGCGAACGCCTCGTACACATGACCAATCTGGTAGAGCGCCGCCGTCGTCCACTCAGCGACCCCGACCGATACGCAGTCGAGAAATGTTCTTGCCGCTTCCTTCAGAAGCTCAGTCTTGCGCCTGAGTCGAAGTTTCAGCTGCTTGGTGTCACCTTGGATTTGAATCTGCTCGAACCTCGCGAGGACCTGCTCGCCCTGCATGTACCGCGCATGGGCGGCCGCGTACCTGCCCTCTGCACCGAGCTCACGTCCGCGCCTCTTACCGATCGCTACCGCTTCTTCGAGCGACGCGTCGGCTCCCCGAAAATCCCCCGCCGTCGCGCTCGCCTGCGCGAGCAGCACCAGGCCCTGGGTACGGTGGTCGAGGTTGCTCGCGTGTGCCAGATAACGCTTGTAGAGGCCTGCCGCGTCCTTCGGGCGCCCCATACTCTGGTACGCGCGCCCCATCTGGAGAACGATCAAGTCGGCCTCGGGGGAGTCTCCGTACGAGGACAGGAATTTGCCACCGTCGAACACCGCGCGATCGTGGTCTCCGGCAGCCTCACGCAGCACGACGGCATTGTACGCGGCGTCTTTCTCGTGTTCGTACCTCTTGTAGTTCAAGTGATCTCGATCACCGAGGTTGGCCATCTGCTCAGCGATGTTGGCTGCATCGCCGAGAAGACCCATTGCTTGCAGCGTGGTAGCAGCTATCCACGCTCCAACCGGTGACTCCGGCTTGTCCCGATAGGTCGGGCCCATGGCGAGCTTCGCGGCCTCCTGCAACGTCTTTGCGTCGCCCGCAAGCCTCGCCTCCTGTTCCGCATTGACGCACGCCTGAGCAGCCCGCGCGTCTTTTGGAAACTCGTTAGCCGCGCGCAGATAAGCCGCGGCTGAGGCAGCGTGATCTCCCGCTGATGCCTTTTGCTCACCTTGTTTGAAGACCGCCTGAACGATCAGCACGTCCAGGCGCACTTGCTGCTGGACAGCGGCGAACGCGGACAAAGCCTTCAGCCGGCGTGCCCACGTTTCGATGTTTTCGTAGTTTTTAGCCCGACTGAACGACTCGATAATGCTGTCTCCGGCATCCCTTGCCTGTTCGCTGCTCGGGAACTTCTCGAGGAGCATCCCCCAGATTTTGACGGCGGCATCGAAACTACCCCCATCGAAGAAGTACTTGCCCTGTCGGAAAAACATGGCTGGAAGCTGCGGATCGTTCGGATAGAATTGCGCATAGAGATCGAGCGCTTCGGCGTATCCCCGGTCCGCGTCCGTCTCGGACCTGAAGTCGCGCTTCGAATCCATCTCACGAGAGAGTGCGGTGAGCGCGTTGTACAGCGCGTCGTGGCGCAGTGCAGCCAGTGCGCCGCTGGTTTCCCTCGTGGGGATGGTTTTGGCAGCGATCAAGTAGTGCGCAGCGGCCTCCAGGTTGCGCTCGAGACGGAAGAAGTCGATTTCACCGAGGCGGAAGTGCACCTCATATGCCTTCGCGTCCCGGCCGAACTTCGATAGGTAGACGCCGTAGAGCCCCGCCGCCCCTTCGAACTCGGCTCGGCTGGTCTTGTCTCGCTGGGCCTTCGCGTGCAGCGCCGTCGAATCCTCGCGAAGCGCTTTCTCGATGGCCGCGGTGGTCGCGGCTACGGTGGCAGCATCGCCTTGTGCGCGTGACCATGGCCCACCGGTCGTATACTCGGTGAGCGCGCGCTCGAAGGTTGATTGGAGGTGCGACCAATCTTCCACCGCCGCGTACCCCGCGGCGATCTGAAGCACCCAGCGGCCCGCATCGGAGCTTGTGGGCTCGAGCTTGAGCAAGAGCTCGTACGCCTCGATACCGCGCTCGTAATGCGCCTGATCGTAGAACTGCTCGGCGAGCGCGCGCACGATTTTGCTGCTGAAGCGCTCGCCGCCAATTTTACTTAGAAAATTGTAGAGATCTTGCGCCGTATTCTTCTCGTCCTCCGTGAAGACCTCGACGATATATTTCAGCGCTTCCCCCTGGAGCTCGTTGAGCTGTCCCCGCTGTGCTGTATTCACATTTGCCGCACCCACGCTCGGGTCGGTCGCGGCAAAGACGCCGACGAAGCGACGCGCTGCCTCGTCGTTGTTGCCGAGACGCCAGTGGCACCAGGCACTCTTGAACAACGCCAGATCATAAAGCGCTGGATCGATTTGCACCTTGTACGAAAGAACCTTCTCGTACTCGGAGAGGGCGCCCGCGTAGTCGAACCTTCCATCGAAGATCGTCTCCGCCTTCGCCATGTGCGCATCGGCGACGAAGCGCGATTGAGGAAAGTCTCGCAAGATCGCTTCGAAGTGCTCGCGCGCCTCGTCTTCCCTGCCTTGCTCGAAAGCGAGAAAGCCGTCGACATAGAGGGCGACATCGTATTCGTCGAACCACTGGTAGTCGCGCAAGACACGCCCGAACTGCTCTCGAGCGACTCGATAGTCCAGCTCCGGCGATGGGCCGCGCTGGCTAATCGGCCTTTTTTCCCAATCCCGGAAACTCGCGACGAACCGGTCGCGTTCTTCCTCCCATTGAAGCTCGCCGAGGCGAACGAGAGCCTCGGGCATCTCGTGTGATTCGCGAGGTGCTTCGGCGACGAACTTCGTGAGAAGGTCGATCGCCTCGGTTCGCAGCTTTTTCGCCTGAGCCAGGTCGGCCTCGACGCGCGCGTCCAGGCGGCCCTGAAGCTCCTGTCTCAATGCCTCGGCGACTTTTGGGCCGCGAATGGCTGGCACGCCTGACGGTCCACCTTGGTGTACAAGACCGCGCCCCGAGCCGGTCGGTTTCGGTCTAGGGTCCGCGCTGATGGTCCTCTCCGCGGCTGGCTTTATTGAGTCTGGCGCAGCCCTCGTGTCGGTGGCGAAGCGGACCTGGGGGGCGGCCGCAGCGCGAAAGCCCAAGAAGACAATTGCGCCGAGAGCACCCACTCCCGCCAGCGCGCGGACCCGCATCGTCAATGATTGTACGCGGGGCGCGACGAAAGGGGGAGGCGGTTGCGAAACGCACCATTCGTGAGAGGTGGAGGGTTTGTCTTACAAAGCAGATTGCTCGCAAGCGACGTTTGTCGGACCGCCGAGCTAATTAATTATTTTAGCTCGCTTCCCGTGTATTCGTCTGGCCAGTCGTCGCCTTCGAAGGGCCAATACTCTTCGCTGTCCTCGAGGTAGTGCCCAGCGTCGAGCGAGTCGACGGCTTCTTGCGGCAAGTACCCGAGGCGAATCGCTTCCACCTCCACCTCGAGCGCCCGCTTTCGTCCGAGCACGGTCTCGATACGTCCCAAGCTTGCCCGCCGGAGCAGCCGCGAAAGGCGCAAGTCGAGCCTACGTAGCGCATCTTTCACAAGGGCCGTTTCGGCGTCGATTAGCTCCTTTCGCGCGACGGCCAGGCGTAAGCGGAGCGCCGCGCCTCTCGCAGCGTCGGCGCGCAGGAGGTCGGGCAAGTCCAGGACCGGCGCCGCCGGGTTAGGAGCGCCCGCGCCCGGCTTGATCGCACCGTCGGGGAGCCGCGACTTCAGGGCCTCGAGCTCCCGGCGAAGATCGGCGACGCGGTCGACGGGTGCGCCGGCCGACTCCAGCTCCGCGATTTGATTGTCGACTCCCGCAACAGCCGAGCGCGCGTCCTCTGCGCGCTGGGCGTCGTCGTCCGATGTAACCTCGTTGCTCGGGCGAACGCCGCCGTTGGTCGCAAGAGCGCGCTGCATGTCGCCGATCGACGCGATCGCGTGCAGTAGCCCTGACGCTTGCCGCTCCAGCACCGCGCGCCGGCGTAAGACCCGTTCGTACGCAGGATCGACGCGGACGAGCGCCGCAATCGTACGGACCACTTCGGGACTCGCCCCCCCCACCTCTGCACCCGCAGCGTCCGCGCCCGTGTGAATCGCCTCCAGCAGCCGCTGCAGCGCGACGTCGGTGACCGCAATCCGCCGCGCGGCGTCGCGCACCGGTCCGTAGCGTGCGAGAAACTCCCGGAGCTTCCCGTCCGCGTCAAGGAAGCGGCAGCGCGCGAGATCGACCCACGCGCCGAGGACCCACGCCTCGTCTTCGTACGAGTGATGGGGGCCCAAACCTGCGAGCTCGGCCAAGAGATCTCGCGCGCCGTCGTAATCCTTCTTCTCGTAGCGTGTCGTCGCGGCTTCATAGAGAGCTTCCGCTAGCCTCTCGCTGTCGCGTGGCACGAGATAGTAGTAGAAGCGGGCGTCGTCGTTGCGTCCCTGTTCATGCGCAATTCGACCCAAGCCGAGGCGCGCGAGGTCGCGGACCGCGAAGAACCTCTCATCGGCAAGTACTGGCGTTGTCGTCGCGCTTCGCTCTGGGTCCGCGACCTGGCAAAGCAATTTCTCGGCGTTTCTCAAGTTGCCCTTCTCGACCTCGATGAGCCCGGACAAGTACGTGGCCTGCGCCCAGAAGCGACAGCGCTGCGGGACAGCCGAGTAGGCCGCAAGGGCGCCGTTGCGATCCCCCGCAAGCTCCTTCGCCCGGCCGTTCATGTACGCGATCTCGCCGCGGACCTCTTCTGGTGCGAACGGAGGAATGCTGGCCATGTCACTCGTGGCGATCGCGAATTCTCCGCTCTCGAGCGCCAAGTCGACGAGCCGCCGCACCGCGCGGCGTGCCCAGGTTCCCACACCATCCCAAGCGCCCTTCGTCTCGATGACGCGACGCAGGTAGGCGCGCGCCGGTTCGTCGATCCCAGCGACTGCTAGCGCATCGCCTAGTCGAAACACTGCGGCTCGACCGGGTTGGGAATCGGCGAAGGAGTCGAACTGCGGGTGCTCGACCAGCTCCGCGAGGCGCGCGATAGCCTCGTCGACGCGGCCTGCGAAGAGGAGCTCTTCTCCCTCCCCGACGCGCGCCTCAATGGTCTCGAGCCGGAGTTCTTCCTGGCCGAGCCGGCGAGCGGAAAGGGCCGAATGATACGCGCGCAGCGCGCCATCGAAGACCTCCGTCAGGTCTTGCCTTGGCGAAGAGAGAGGCGACGCGACGTCACTTGCGCTCATGGCTATGGGGCCTGATTGCGCGGGCTGGGCTTGGGCGATCCTCGCTACGAACGAGAGAATGGCAAAGGCAGACAAACCGCGGAGCATTACTTTCCCTTTGTCGAAGGCTGGGCCTTCGCTTCGGCGCGCACTCGCAAATCGTAAAACCCTCTTTTGTCGTGGCCGAAATCGCCCCCCATGTTGGACTCGTCCGAAAGCTTGATATCCAGAGAGAGGAGGCCGTCACCGGGAACGTCCACCGTGAATCGCGACCGCTGCGAAGAGCGGAACGCGTCGTTACGATCATCGCGGCGTTCCACCTCCACGGTCACGGCATGGTGCCCAGGCGCCACCGCGTGGTCATAGACAACCGTTGCGTCCTCCGCGCGGAAGCCAGGGAGGGACGTGAAGACGGTTCCGTCGTCGAGCCCGATACTCAGCCCGGCGATACGACCATGATCGCCTCCCGTTTGGACCGAGAGCGCAAGCCGAGAGTGAAACAGCGTATCGCTCACGGCGGCTGCGCGCGCGCGCAGCGACGCCACGTCCGCAAGTAACCGGTCGTAGTCAATCGATGTCGAAATGAGCCCCGAATCCGCGAACTCGTTCGGCGCCGGGTTCAGCGGTGATGACTTCACGCCGCCATCGCGAAGGTCTGACGGAGCTTGGGGGGCCGGCGCCGGAATGACGCCAATGTCGCTGGAAGGAGCGATGTCCGTCGGCGCGCTGGCGGAGGTCGCCGGAAGCCCCCCGGGGGTGGGTGGCTTCTTCCGCCCCCCGCGCGGCTGCGCGAGAGCGACGCCGCCGAGAACGAGCGCCGCCGCCAATGCCCTCAAACCGATGAGAGTTGCCCGCATCAATCGATGGTGCCCGTAACGGCCCCGGCAGCCAAGCGAGATGCTCTCAGCTTCCGAAGGGAAGGAACACACTGGCACCCAGGGTAACCAGCACGTCATTTACTAGTTGCTCGTCGCCGACGAGCGCTTCACGCAGGACGTGATCGCGCACGTCGAAACGCACGGCGAACCATTTGCCGAAGTACAGCTTGGCGCCAATCCCTGCGCTACCGGTCACGCCGCGCGACGTTGAGTCATCGGTAACGCCGGCGCCGAAAGCGACGTTGAAGTCGAATCGGCTGATCCCGTCGCCCATCCAGCGGAGCTTCCCATATGCGAACGACCACACCAGGTGACCGAAATATAGGGTCCCCGGCTTGTCCGTGCGGTCGAGCACCATGATTTCCGGATATCGCCGCTCATAGGCGTCGGTGACAGCGCTGCGAAAGCGCGTAAACGCAACGCTCGCTTCGAGCGCTAAGTCTTCGCTGAAGTGGAAGGTATATGCGCCGCCTGCCATCCAGCTCGATGAATAAAGGTCTGCAGCGTAATAGCCGGCGATCGCCGATAGTTCATGCCTATATGCTTTGATGAACAGTCGGTCTTGCACGCCGCGGTAGTGCCGACCGCCCACGAGCTCCTGCTCGAGCTCCTGGTCGACGCATTGCGCCCGGGCTTCATGCGCTCCGCACGATACCCACCCTCCCACGGCCGCAGCGAAGAGCACACCGCGAATTGACCGTGAGCGCTCGCGCATCCTGTCACTTTGGGGGTATCAGCGTCCTTCCAGGACTGTCAATCGGACCGAAGCCTTGCACACATGTCTCGCCACTTCGCGCGCTTGCCTCACCTGCGTGAGAAATCGGAGTAGAAAGGACTGGATGAATCCCACACGCCTTCGACTCCCATGCGCATTTGCAATCGGAGGACTCGATCCGGGCGGAGGTGCGGGGCTGGCCGCCGACCTTCGTGCGTTCGCCGCGGCGGGCGTCTTCGGGAGCGCGGCGGCGGCGGTGATCACCGTTCAGTCCACTGCGGGGCTGAAGAGCGTGAAGCCCGTGGCCGCACGCGATCTCAAGGCGCAGGTTGCCGAGGTCCTACGCCATCAGCGGGTGCGCGCAGTGAAGGTGGGCGCTCTCGGAAGCGAGGCCAACGTGCGCGCGCTGGCTCGCTGTCTCGCGCAATACCCGGACGTGCCGGTTATCGTCGACACGCCCATGCTACCCACCCGCGGGAGCGGCCGTTTGCTCCCAGCGCGAGCTGTGGCCACGCTCAAGGGCGAACTCTTGGCCCGGGCGGCGCTCGTGACTGTGAATCTCCCGGAAGCGCAAGTTCTTCTCGGTGAGCGTGTGCGAACCGTAGCCGAGGCGCACGATGCCGCGCGTGCCATCGTCGGCATTGGTGCGCGCGCCGCGCTCGTGAAAGGTGGACATATGTTGGGGCCGGTCGCGATTGATGTCTTGGCATTGGGCGCGGAGGTCGTCGAGCTGCGAGCGCGGCGCCTCGCTCTGCCTTCGGTGCATGGAAGCGGTTGTACCCTGGCGTCGCTGGTCGCGGGCCGCATTGCGCGTCGAGTTGTCGCAGGGCTCGACGATCTCGAGCTCGTGGCAGCCATTCGCTGGGCAAAGCGCGTCCATCACGGTGCCCTGGCGAGGGCGGTCGACGTGGGCGTCGGAATGCGGGTGCTCGTGTTTTGAGCGATCGTCAGTCCGGACGGGCGACCTCACCGCGTTTCCGTCGCATTCACACCTGCGTCGTCTTGAGGGAGCGAAGGGGGCTCGGCCGCTTGGGTGGGCTCGGTCCCGGCGAGGAAGATCTCGTCGACTACGGCGTCGTCGTCCGAGTAAGGAAGTGCCCCGGTCCGCTGGTCAATCGCGACCGTGACGACGCCAGGGGGTCGCGCGAAATCGACACGCGGTCTGCCATCGGTAGCCGCCTTCATGAAGGCCATCCACGCCGGAAGTGCGGTCACCGCGCCCTGCTCGCCGGCACCGAGCGATCGACCATCGTCGTAGCCGATCCAGACGACTGCAGCGACTTCGGTCGAGTAACCGGCAAACCAAGTATCCTTCGGTCCGTTCGACGTCCCGGTCTTGCCGGCAAGCGGTCTTCCAAGCGATTTTGCGCGTGCTCCGGTTCCGTGATCGATAACACTCGTGAGCATGTTGGTAATGACATAAGCCTCCGACTCGTCGAGGACGATGCGTGGCGAAGGCGGTGGCGGGAGCGCGACGTCTCTCCCGTCGGGGCCGGTGATCCGAATGACCGCGTGCGGCTCTTCGTACGTACCGCCCGCGGCGAAGGTCGCGTAAGCTCCAGCGAGTTCGACGGGTCGGAGCTCGTAGCTTCCCAGCGCGAGCGAGAGATCAGGCTTCATCGGCGATTCGATCCCCAGCGCCTGCGCCCACACCAAAACGTTGGCAGGCCCCACATCGAGAAGCACGCGCACTGCGGCGACGTTGACGCTGTTGGCGAGAGCCTCCCTCAAACGAATAGGATCGTGTCCGCGCCAGCCCTCGAAGTTGCTCGGACGGTACCCGCCTTCGAACACGTCAGGAGTGGGATCGACAAGCGTCGCCGGGGTAAACCGTCGCGAGTGCAGGGCGTAAGAATAGACGATAGGCTTGAACGTTGACCCGGGCTGCCGCCTGGACTGCGTAGCGCGATCGAGCGTGCCTGCGCGCCCTTCGTATCCACCGACAAGCGCAAGGATCTCGCGGGTGCGGACGTCAATCGCCACTAGCGCACCCTCGGGACCGGATTCGACCCGCAGAGGGACTCGTGCGTTCGGCGCATCCGATACGGGGGCGAGAAGGCTAACGCGGACGTGAGCACCGATGGGGGCAAAGGTACTCGGCGGGAGGTTCCCCGGATTGTAGCGCTCGAAGTCGGCGAGCCTCACCGTCCCCGTCGCGGTACCCAGGCGCACGTCGAAAGTGCCCGCAGCGTCATCCGCACCCAGGACGACCCCCACCAGCACTTTGTGCTGTTCGAAGACCGGTGTGCCCTCGAACGCGGGGAGCGGATCACGCGGCGGAGCGGCACGGCCCTTCTTGTCGACGAGTTTTTTGTCGACAGCGGTCGGTGGGAGCTTGAGCCCGCCGGTCAGTCCGTGGCGCTTGTCGTAGGCGACGAGCGAGTCGCGGAGAGCCCTTCGCGCCGCCGACTGCAGCTTCGGATCGATCGACGTGACCACGGTGAATCCGCCGAGACGCGCCTGTTCCGGTTCGACACGGTACAAGGTCGCCCTCGCGAGATCGACCCCCTCGGGCGCCACGTCGCTCGGCGCCTCCGCGGGCTGTGCCAAGATCACTGGCTCGTCCTTCGCCGCGGCCCACTGGGTCTCGGACAAAAAGCCCTTGGTCCGCATCTGATCGAGTACGTATGCCCGGCGGCTTAGCGCCGCGCTCATGTTCGAGCGGGGGTGAAACTCCCGCGGGTTGGCGATGCGCCCGGCTATCAGCGCAGCTTGCGCGACCGTAATGTCTTTCGCGCTCTTTCCAAAATCGTCCCGGGCCGCCTCCTCGATTCCGTAGCGGCCGCGGCCGAAGTAAACCTGGTTTAGATAAATCTCCAGGATTTCGTCCTTCGAGAACTGCTCCTCGAGCTGACGTGCCAAGAGCGCCTCGCGGATTTTGCGCGACAGGGTGCGCTCGTGCGTGGCAAGTAGGAGGTTCTTTACCACTTGCTGCGTAATGGTCGAGCCGCCTTGCCTCGTGCTCCGGGCACGAGCGTTTACAAAAAGAGCCCGGGCGATTCCGAGGTAGTTGAGGCCCTCGTGTTCATAAAACCCGGCGTCTTCCGCGGCGAGAACTGCGAGCTTCACGTGGGCAGGGAGGGACTGAACGCCCACTACCGTGCGCCTCTGCGTGTAGAGCTCGGCCAGCAGGGTGGTGCCATCGCGCGCCAACACCCGCGTCACCTGCGGCGGCTGGTAATTCCTCAAGTCCATCACGCTCGGCAACCCGAACTCGTACTGCCGAAGTGCTAGCCACATGGCGAGCGGGCCGGTGAGCGCAACCGTAGCGACGACCATTGCGACGCGACCTGGCCATGTGCCTGTCCAGGCCCCCCACCGCGCCAAACGCGCAAGTGCACTACGCGTAGTCGAGACCCTTGAAGTCGTGGAGGCGCTTGAATCAGTGCCCACCCGCGTACGGATCGGAGGAACGCTCGAACCGCTCACCTTCGGGCGCCTCCTACCACGTACCGCCATCTACCCACGAAAGCCCGAGCGCGCCAGCAGCTCCCCTCGGTGAAAGCCAGGCGATAGCCGGTGAGCTCGGATCACCCCGTTCTACTGGAAGAACGCGCAGGACGACTTCCACCGCGCGCCAGGAGGGACGATACATGAAGAAGGCGTGATAGTAAGAGGGGCGATGTTCGCGCTGACCCACGGCGAGCTGGCGATGGTTCTGTTTCTCTTCGCCCTAGTTTGGAGCGCGGGATTGCTCCCGCGGCTCGGCGAGAGTCTCGGTGCGAGGTTCGCGAGCAATCGCCCTAGGGTGCGTGGACGCAGTTCGCGAGACGGTGAGTAACGTGGCGACGGGGGCGCGGCTAGACGGAGGGCGGGGGCTGGTGGCCACGATCTTCGTCGCGGACTTGAGCTCGGAAGCCGAAGGCCTCTCAGTGGCACTCCGTGCCGCAGGCCACACAGTCGTCGACGTTCCCCCGTCGATGCTCCTCGCTCGAGTCGCCGTGCAGCGGCCTCGCGTCGTTCTCGTGGACGCCGATGCCGAGGGAGCCCTCGAAGTCGTCGAGCGCATGCGTGAGCTGCCGGAAGCGGATGACATCCACGTCCTCTTCATCGGACGCGCGGGGGGAGTGATCGCAAGTCCAGAAGAGGCGCTTGCCCACGAAGGCAGCGGGCTCTTTTTGCGCCCGGTCGAGATCCCCGCGATAGTGCAGAAGGTCCAAACGTTGACCATGGGCGCGCGCATCGAGTCGGCCGCGCTTCCGCTCAGGGCGCCGCCGACGCCGCTGCCAACTTCGAAGGCGGCGAGCGGTGCGCCGTCGCTACCTCCGGCTAGCATGCGCGCTTCGGTCCCGCCGAATGCGCCCGAGTCACAATCGTCAGCGCCCCCGTCGCCGCGCTCATCGAGGTCACCCTCGGAACCCCCGGCTGCCATCATCGCCGGGGTATCTCCGCGTAGGTTTATGAGCCTGGCGCCGCCGGTCAGCACGGAGTTACAGGAGCTCCTGGCCGAGGCCGAGCAGCGCGTTCAGGTACAGGCGGAGCGCGAGTTGATCGTTCCCTCTCCGGAGGACGAGATCGAAGCAGTCTTGCCCGCGGATATGCTTGCGGCCCTCGACGAGCCCCTCGACGAGGACGAGGACGACGAGGATCCAGTCGTGCCGTCGCGTTATACGTCCCATCTGGCCGGACGGGACCGCACGAGCATCCGCGGGGGCGCCCGCGCTTCGCGCACGGGCACGAGCCCGGGCACGTCTGCCATGGGCAATCCCGCACCCCCCGCCCGCACCACCCCGGGCGCTCGCCCCAGCGAGACCGCGCCCGCGCACACGCAGGGCGGCACGCACTCAGGACCGACCGGCGACAGCATCTCCACGACCGGTGGCTCCGACGTCGTTGGGCCCAGCGACGCTGCGCCTAGAGTTGAACGGATATCGCCCCCTTCGGACCCGCGCGACCACTCGGAACGTGCGCCCCAGGCAACCTCTTCCGCCTGGCTACAAGCAGCTGCGACAAACCTCCCGGGCCGAGATTCGCTCACCCCAGCGGGAGCAACCGAAGCACAATTCCCTACGATCCTCGGCCCCGGGGACGCGATGCGAGTCGTCGCCCGCGCCATTGCGGTGAGAACCACAAGTTCGTTATGCATTGGCGCTACGGACGATGGGGGAGCGGCCGGTGCGCCCCCGCGCGGTCAGCGCGCTCCTGAGCGGCGCATCGTATTGCGCGAAGGAGACGTGGTCACAGCATCGTCGACGTCGGACGACGAATCGCTGCTCGCCTTTTTGGGTGTGCGGGGCGATTTGCCGCGCGAGACCGTACGCCGTCTGGCCTCGAAGTTTCCCCCATTCGGCCGCCACGCGGCCGCGGCTCTTGTTGCGCGCGGTTACATCCGCCAAGATCAAATGTGGCCGACGCTGCGCGCGCATGCTGAGTGGTTGTTTGCGCGAGCAATGCAAACGCCGAGCGGCCGGCTGGCGGTCGAGGCCACCGCGACGTCGGGAAGGCCGGGCGGCGAACCAAGCGTCTTCGGCGGTTCGACCGGGGCAGCCGTCTTCGTCGAGGTAGTGCGGCGAATCATCCCTCCAGCGGTCGCTATCGAGCGGCTCGGGGGTCTTGGATCGCGCGTGGCTGAAGGCTCCGAAATCAGGTTACTCGGCGAGTGTGCACTTGATCCTGCAGAGGTTGCTCAAGTGCATTCTGTGCCGGGGCGACCTCTCCGCGACCTTGTGGGGGCGGCTCCCGATGGAGATCTCGCAACCGTGATCTTCGCGTTGACTCAGCTCGGCGTGCTCGACGTCATGCGTATATCGAACAACGGAACAAGCAGCGCGGAGGATTCCAGTGCGCCCGATGTGACCGCGCTCGACGCCGAAGCGGTTCGGGAACGCGTGCGTGCCCGCCTCCAACTGGTCGAAGACGGCGACTACTTCGCGCTCCTCGGCGTGTCGCGCGACGCGACCGGATATGAAGTGCGGCGCGCATTCCTCGAGCTTCGCCGGGCGTTCGACCCGTCGCGACTGCCGACTTCGGAAGTCTCCGATCTATTGGAAGACTGCCGCAAGATCGCCAGCGTCCTCGAAGAGGCGTACGAAATCCTCAAAGACACAGCCCGACGCGAGCGGTACCGCCGTGCGATCGAAGCGGTCCCTGATCGTTAGTCGAAACGTGGTGACCGACCTACCCCCGCCACATCGAGAGCCAGGTTCCCAAGGCGATACCGGCCAACGCAGCAAGGATGCATACGAGCAGCCAGGGGCGCATGCCCCTCTCCCGCTTGGTCGGGGCTCTCTGTGCGCCGGCTTCAGGCGGAGCGGTGGTCAGTTTCTGGGGGCCTGCGGGTCGGACCGCCTCGACGTCGTGCGGCGACGCGATGGCGGCGAGAATGGCCGTAGCCATTTCTCGCGCCGTGAGATATCGCCGATCGGGGTCCCTTGCGATCGCATGCAGGACGACGGCCTCGAGCGCAGCCGAGATGTTGCGCTCCGGCGCCCGCTGGCGGGGCGGGCGAGGCACAGAGGTCAGGTGGGCGGTTAGCACGTTGAGCGGACTGCTGCCCACGAACGGGACGGTGCCCGTCAGTAGCTCGTAAAGTATTACGCCAGTCGCATAGACGTCGCATCGGTCGTCCAGTTCGTCGCCGCGCGCCTGCTCCGGCGCCATGTACTCCGGAGTACCGAACACCACATTGCGCTGAGTGAGCGCGGTCGTACCCGCACCGTCCCCGGTTATTATCTTGGCCATTCCGAAGTCGACCACAACGGCTTTGTCGCCATGGTGGATCAGCACATTGCCCGGCTTCAGATCGCGGTGAATGACGCCTTGCGCATGTGCTTCGCTTAGCGCATCGCACACATCGAGCACGATGGCCGTGGCCCGCGAGATCGGCAGCTTTCCCTCGCTTCGGACAAGCACGTCGAGGGCTGGACCGTCCACGCGAGAAATTGCCAGGTACATCAGCCCTGCCCCCTCGCGGCGCGGATCCGGGGCCTCGCCGAAGTCCAATATGGGGCAAAGGTGTTTCCCTTCTAGGCGGCAAAGGATGGACACCTCTCGCTTGAAACGACCACGGATCTGTGGATCCCCGCACAGATGCTGGTGAATGACTTTGAGCGCGACCCGGTCCCCCTCGACGTGGCGGACCGCGTCGTACACGATTCCCGTCGCTCCTTCGCCGAGCACGCCCAGAATCTCGAATTTGCCGGCGAGCTGACGACCGGCGCCGAGGGGCGGAAGCGTGGAGGAGTGCTTCACGCTGCTTCTTAGCGCAGATTGCAGGCAGCGCGGATCTTCGGCGAAACGCGCACGGGATCCAGCTTGGGCCAGGGCTCGTTGGCCCTCCAGGCCGCACAGGCGGCGGATGCAGCCGCCTGCGCGTCGAGCGCCACGTATGCTTCGAGCAGGGCGTGGTACGCCGAGGCGAGCTGCGGATGCGTGAGCGCACCCGCTCCGAGAAGTGCATTGGCGCGCCCCACCGCTTCCGCGTAGCGGCCGTAGCGCACGTCGGCCCAGAGCTGTGGCAGCTCGGCATCCGCGCGGCGTTGCTGCTCGAACGCCATGCCGCCGCTCGAGCCATCGCGTTCCGCCGCCGCGCGCGCTTCGGCTTTCCCGGTCTCCGTGAGCCTCAAGCCGGGCATCGGAACCAGGACCACTTCACCCCGTCGCACGGACACGCCATCGCGGCGATTGTACGAATTGAGCTCCCAGCCGCGGTATGGTTCTCCCCAGAACCGCTGCGCGATAGAGTTCACCGTCTCGCCATCGCCCGCGATATAGGTAACGACTGCCGGAATCTCGATCTCCAGCCCCTCGACCGGTGGTACCCAGGGAACGCCCTTATTCGACCGTGCGATTAGATCGGTGCGAGCCGTGTCACTTGTGCCAAGCCAAGATAGAGCCAGCTCCGCCCAAGTCTCTCCCTGAGTGACTGTGTGATGGCTAGGCGCGGGAATTTCAATGCGCATCCCGGCCGAGATCACCGATCCACCCTGAACGTCGAGCGCGTTCGCCCCTATAATCACCCCTTCGCGCTTGGAGTCGCCATACACGCGCTCGGCAATCTGGGCGAGTGTCTCACCAGATTTCACGACGTGCGTAAAGGCCGCGGCGTCCTTAGGCGTGGGAAGGCCCAGCGCAACGGCGGCTACCGTCAACAGCAATGCGATGACTGGGCCCCTTAAGGTCGGCGTTCGAATCGCTGGTCCGATCGCCACCGCCGAGCGATCAAAAGCCCGAAGGCTCACGGCCGCGCCGTGTTGGCCCCTGTCGGGGGCGGCGCGGGTTCTTCCTTGGGTGACGGATCCGAAATGGCCATCAAAACGTCCACGGTACGGGTCTCGCCAGAGGCGATTGCGATGGTGCGCTTCTCGACCGGCGCGTTCGGGTGCACAAGCGTCAAGTAGTGCGTGCGGGGCGAGAGCGGAATCGCACGCGCTACTGGGGTCACGTCAACGAGCTGTCCGTCGATCCAGACCTCCGCCCACGGAGTCGCGAGCACCCGTAGGTAGCCCGCCGAAGCGGGGGCGAGTTCGAGTGGGCGCGCCCCTGCTGCTTGGCCTTCGCGCTGTGCGGTCGCCTGGAGCGCGCCGCCTCCGACGAAAACCATCGCGCCCAGCATCGCAACTCCCGAGGAGGCGCGACGCACAGAGGAGCGCTCCTTTGTGTTCGGTGTCGCAGTCGATCCCACCCCTTCCGACGGCACGAGGCCGGCGAGCACGAGCGCGCGGACGACGACCTTGTCCTGCGGCATCCCAGTGCGCCCCGCCGTAAGCTCTTCCAGCCGTTCGGCCATGGCCCGCGCGGTGGGGAACCGGTCCCCCGGCAGTTTTTCGATGGCGCGCATCACGACTCGCTCCAACACCGCAGGCACGTCGGGCGCGCGCCGATGGAGGGGTATGGGCGCGTCGCGTCGAATGCGGTGGGCAGTCGGGCTCTCCGCCTCATCGCCTCGCGTGAAGGGCCGCGCGCCACATATGAGTTCGTAAAGCACGACCCCCAGGGAGAAAATGTCGCTACGCGCATCGACGTTTCCGCCGAGGATTTGTTCCGGCGACATGTACGCCGGGGTTCCGAACGCGGCCATGTCTTCGAGAAGCACCGGCTCTTCAGCTGCGGAGGACCGTTGTGCGATCCCAAAGTCGAAGATCTTCACTTCGCCATGACGGCTGACGAGGATGCGCGCAGGCTTGACGCTCCCATGGACGATGCCGCGTTCGTGCGCATGCGCGAGTCCGCGAGCAATTCTCGCGCCGATGGCGGCGACGCAGTCTGGTGGAAGGCTGGGTCTTCGTTTGAGCAAAGTGGAGAGATTGACGCCGTCGACGAACTCCAGCACCAGATACATCCGCGTGTCGGTCTTCACGAAGGAATGCAATTGACCAACGTTCGGATGACAAAGCAGAGACAACATGCGTGCTTCGCGCTCGAGTTGCGCTGCGAACGGTGAACGCGGCGCGATTGTCGACCGTAGGATCTTCAGCGCCACAGTACGCCCGAGCGACCCGTCGATTGCCTTGTAGACCGACGCGAGCGAGCCCGACCCGAGCTCGGCGACAACGCGGTAGCCATCAACGGTGGGCAGCTCCGTAGCGGGAGATGGTTCAGGCACTTCGGGGCGCGCTCGTAAAGGAATCCGGCGGGTCCGTTCGGACTTCGGCTAATGTGTCTTGTGTTGAAGAAGCGACATGCCAGTCATCTCCGCGGGCTTTGGAAGCCCTAAAAGCTCGAGCATGGTCGGCGCGACATCACATATACGGCCCCCGTCTCGGATTGTGGCCTCGCGATCGCGGTCGTTGACGTAAAGCAGCGGTACGGGGTTTAGCGTGTGTGCGGTATGCGGTCGCCCGCTCGTGGGGTCTTTCATCAGCTCGCAATTCCCATGGTCCGCAGTTACCAGAACCGCCCCACCTTGAGCGCGCGTCGCTTCGACAATGGCGCCAACCCCTTTGTCGACCGCCTCGACCGCATGAATTGCAGCGTCCAGTACGCCCGTGTGCCCGACCATGTCCGGGTTGGCGAAGTTTACGAGGACGAAATCGTATTTGCCGCTGCGGACGGCTTCTTCCGTTGTTTGCGCGACGGCCGCTGCACTCATTTCGGGTTTCTTGTCGTATGTCGCCACGTCCTTTGGCGAGGGAAGCATCTTTCGGTCTTCACCTTCGAACGGCTCCTCTCTGCCGCCGTTGAAGAAGTAAGTAACGTGGGCATACTTCTCCGTTTCGGCGCAGCGGAGCTGCGTCAAGCCTGCACGCGCGATCACCTCAGGGAAAATGTTCGCGTATGTCTCCTTGGGGAACGCAATGGGCAAGCCGAACGTTCCGTCGTACGTCGTCATGCAGGCGTAGCGACCTCCGAATGGCGCTCGGCCGCCGGCTCGCGAAAATCTGTCGAACTCCGGAAGGGCTAAGGCGCGCGTCAGCTCCCGCGCGCGGTCGGGGCGAAAATTGAAGTGCAGTGCGGTGTCTGCGGGACTGGCGCCCTCGAAGCCGTCTACCACAAAGGGCTCGACGAACTCGTCGGTCTTGCCAGCCGCGTAGCTCAGCTCGACCCCGTCGCGGGCCGTCTTGGCCCGAGGCGCGCTCCCTTCCGCGATGGCACGGTAACTTCGTTCCACGCGCTCCCACCGGTTGTCTCGGTCCATGCCCCAGTACCGTCCCGATACTGTCCCGATTCGGCCAACGCCCCCCGCCAGCTTTTGCTCCACCTGGGCGATGTACGAAGGTGCGGTTCCAGGCTGGACGTCGCGTCCGTCGAGAAAGGCGTGCACCACAACCGGGACTCCCGCCTTTTGCGCCACGTCGATCAATGCAAAGAGGTGCACGAGAGACGAGTGCACGCCGCCGTCACTGACCAGTCCGAGCAGGTGAAACTTGCCGCCAGCTTCCTTCGCCTTTCGCACGACGTCTGCGATGACGGGGTCTTGCGCCATCGTTCCGTCATGCACGGCGTTGTCGATGCGGGAGATGTCCATCATCGCAATCCGTCCGGCACCGAAGTTGAGATGACCCACTTCGCTGTTCCCCATTTGCCCGGGTGGGAGCCCGACATCGGGTCCGCTGGTGCCGATGACGCCGTGCGGATAGGCGGACAGAAGCGCTGAAAGCACCGGCGTGCGCGCCAAACGCACCGCGTTATCGGCGCGTTCTTCGCGCTCGCCGAGGCCGTCTAGAATGATGAGAACGAGTGGACGCGGTCGGGCTGAGGCAGGCATGGGGCTTGGCTGGCACATTAGCACCGTCTTCCGGGATTTGGGGAGTATGGCGCATCCACGCGCCGACGCGGCCGCACAGGCCATGATAAAGAAAGGCGAGGATGCCCTGGATCGAAGCGATGCTGCGCGGTCAGCGAGTATACGCTCGCGCCCAAGCCGACGGCGCGCTCCTTTCCGATGGGGGATCCCGCGTGGAGATCCGCTACAGTCCCAACGGCGGGCGGGCCTACAAGGCCCTTGCGCGCAATCTCGTTGTTGAAGCGAGCGCGAAACTTCACCCGGACGAGTTGTGCGACGAGGAGCCGCCCCGTGCGCAATCCGATGCGCGCTCAAAGCCCCCATCGCATGGCGTGCCGAGCGACGCTTGGATCGCGTATACGGACGGCGCCTGCTCTGGAAATCCGGGCCCCGCGGGGTCAGGAGTCGTCCTCGTCGCGCCTGACGGCCAGATGCACGAAGGACTCGAGTACCTGGGGAATGCTACGAACAACATCGCCGAGCTCACCGGGATCCTTCGGGCGATCGAATGGATTCCCGACGACGGGCGTGCGATCGTGGTTCACACGGACAGCCAATATGCGATCGGAGTTCTTCAGAAGGGATGGAAGGCAAAGGTGAACCAGGACCTGATCGCGCGGACCAAGCGAGCAGTAGAGGCGCGGAGTGCGCGGCTCGTTTATGTCCCTGGTCACCAAGGTGTCGCACTTAACGAGCGGGCCGACGAGCTCGCGAGGGAGGCGATTCAAACTCGTTCCAAAAGAAGGGCGATCGGTTCGATCGCTTGACGTTCGTGGCGCGCGGCAGAGCGCAAGCACCTTGCTCTATCGTTTGCCCGCGATCTCCCGTAGCCAGCGGCGCGCGCCCGCACAGCTGCCTACGCTTGCCCACGAGCCGTCTGCACCGGGCGTTTTAGCAGGTCCTGCGACGAAGATGAGGTCTCCTCCAGCACGGCCGACGGCGAGCGGCCCACGGTCAGGCCGTTCGTGGCAATCGAAAGACGCGTCGGCCACCGCAGGTACGCCGAGCAGTCGATCGAGCCCGCCCGCTATCGCTGTGAACGCCTCGGTGGCGCGCGAGTCTTCTCTTTTGCCCGCGTCGTAGCGAAGGTGCCACGCGAAAGCTGCCTGCTCGCCGTTCGTGACGAGCACGCCTCGATCGCCGCCCCACCCAGCGCTTATCGCAGCTGCCCGAGCCGCATCCAGCCATTCTTCGAAGGCCACCCGCGTGCCAAGCTCACCTTCAGAGTCTTCGTCTGCCACTTGCCATCCGCTGCCTAGCGCTGCGAACGTGGGAGCATCGACGTGGATCGGCTGCTCCCGAGCAAGCCACTTTTCGACGTGCATGATTTGCTCGCTCGTGGTCGGTGCGTCATCCCAGGCTTGGTTGACCGCCTCCCAACCGCCGCGGCGACGCAGCACTTGCACAAAGAGGGTCCCGTAGATGTAGGGTGCAGCGAGCGACGCGCGCATGACCCGCGGCACCTCTGCTCCCGGCCCGGCGTCCATGCTTTGACGAACCTGATCCACGAAGGCTTCGTCGGGCATCGAAAGCGCGGTCTTTCCGCTCTCAGGGGAAGCCTTGGCGATGAGCACGTCGAACATCGCGCTCGTCGCATCTCCCTCCGCGAGCGCGCTCACGGCTTCCGATCGATCCCCGTCACCAGGGCGGTACCTCGAGCGCTCTCCGAGATTCCAGCGCTGATCCTGCAGCGCGTGCACGAGCTCATGCGCCAGTGTCGCCTCCGCCTCGTCTTCGCCGAGGTCACTCGCCATGTACATCGTGCCGTCGGCGGGCTCGTAGTACCCGGCGAGCTGGTCTTCCAATAGACGGTACTCGGCTGCCTCGTAGTCAAACCGCGTCGGGACAAACCCCAAGAGCTGGAGCGTGAGCCCCTCGTTGTGGATCGCTTTGGGGGGAAGCTCGCGCGCGACGTGGCGCTTGACTTGGGCTATGAGCTCCCCCGAGCGAGCAGCACGCCGGGCACCACTTTCGACCCATTCAGCCCGCGCGCACGCTCGACTCGCTTGAGCATGCGCGCGACAACGAGAGTTCCGTGCGCTTCGGTAATCGTGGGCGAAAATGGTGAGAGCGGGCGTGCCGTGCTCGCTGCGGGGACTGCTGCCGGAGCAACGACCGGCGGCGACGAGATCGAACCGCATCCGACGAGAGCGGACCCCGCTACGGATGCGGCCAACACTGCAGCACATTGAAGCCTTGGATTGGCGCGGCGAGTCATCGATCCGACCCCATGCCGCGCTCCCCCTCTCGACGCAGGCCGCGTATGGCGTCGGGATAGCTTCTCTGGGAAAACACCGCCGTTCCGGCGACCAATGCCCGGGCTCCCTCGGCGGTGGCGAGCGCAGCCGTGTCGTGGGAGATTCCACCGTCAATCTCGAGGTCGATCGATCTCCCTGTGCGGTCAATCATGTTTCTGATCGCGCGCACCTTCGGGAGGACTTGCGGGATGAACGGTTGGCCTCCGAACCCCGGGTTGACACTCATGACCAGGACGAGATCGACGATTTCGATGACGTACCGGATACTGTCTTCGCTCGTGGCCGGGTTGAGCACGACCCCCGCCCTTTTTCCAAGGTGTCTTATATGTTGCAATGTGCGGTGCAAGTGGGTGCAAGCTTCGACGTGAACGCTGAGGCAGTCGGCGCCTGCGTGCGCGAAGTCGTCGAGGTATCGGTCCGGTTCTGCAATCATCAGATGCACGTCGAGGGGCAGCTTGGTCGCCCCGCGGATGGCCTTCACGACCAGCGGACCGATCGTGATGTTCGGGACGAAGCGCCCGTCCATGACGTCCACGTGTATCCAGTCCGCTCCGGCGCTTTCGACAGCGCACACTTCCTCGCCGAGCCGGCCAAAATCTGCCGAGAGAATCGACGGCGCAACGATGACGGGCTGCGCCGAACCATCGACTGGGGCGGACATGAGAAGAAAGTCGTGGCGGAGCGTCAGCCGTCCGTCAAGCTCCATGACGATCTGGGCCGTTGCACGAAGTTATAGAAACGGACGACTCTAGCCAGAGACGAAACGATGAACGTGCGCCGCATTACAAAACGCGACTTCGACCGCATCGTCGAGGTCATCGATCACTGGTGGGGTGGACCCATCGGCACGTTTGCGCACCCGATCTTCTTCTACGAGCTCGGCGACGAGGCGCTCGTCATCGAGCAGGGTTCCGAAATGATCGGGTTTCTTCTGGGTTTCATCGTTCCGCGCATCGATCCCCCCGTGGCGACCGCATCCGACGTCGCACGCACTGGCTATGTTCATCTGGTCGGCATCCATCCCGACTACCGTCGTCGCGGGGTCGGCCGACAGCTCTACGACCGCTTCGTTGACGATTGCCGTTCCGCCCGATGCGTGCGGATGAAGGCGATCACTACCCCCGGAAACGACGGATCGATACGCTTCCATGTTGCACTGGGCTGGAACATGCAGGATGTCGAGGACTACGCTGGGCCAGGCCGACGACGCATCGTATTCACCAAGCCGCTTTGATCCACGCCGAAACGGACTCTTCTGCCGTATACTGCCACGGCAATGATGCCCCCGTCACCCAAGCCTGCGCCGCGAGATGGTCGCGATTTGCCGGTCACGAGGGACGCTCTCCGAGAGATTGGCCTTTTCGGGGCGCTCAGCGACGAGATCCTTGATTATTTGGCTCGCACCCTCAAAACCAGTCGCGTCGTTCCCGGGGATACGATCTTTGCAGAGGGCGAGGGGTTGGCGCGCGAGATGTATGTCTTGCTCGATGGCGAGATGGAGGTCTCGAAGCGCAGCCGGCGCGGACGAGACAAGCGGATCGCCATATTGGGCCCCAAGGACTGGTTCGGAGAGATGTCCATGCTGGACATGCAGCCACGCTCGGCGACGGTACGTGCGCTCGCTCCTTCACGTCTGCTCCGAATGACGAGTGAGGACCTCGACGCGCTCTATCGATTCGACCTAAAAGCATATGCGCTCGTCGTGCTTAATATCGCGCGAGATCTGTCGCGTCGCCTTCGTGTGACCGACGGAATTCTGGCTGAGTTCGCGGTCAACATGCTGGACGAATACGTTGTCGCCCAGAAGCTTTGATTGCGGCCCGTCGTGGTCGGCTAGTCCTCTTCGCCAACGGCGCTCTTTTCGCCGTCCGGTGAGCGAGGTCCGTCGATTTGCATCGTGCCATCGGCAGCGCTTTGAGCGTCGGCCGCGCTTGTGGCGTCGCCGGTGGCGTCAACTTCAATCCCGGCTTCGCTCGGCGCGGCGTCTTGTGGTTGCAGCGTATCCACGCCGCCCTGTGCGGCATCCGTAGCCACGACAGACGGCAAGGCGAATCCCGCATCTTCTGCCGTACCGACGACCCCCGCGTCCGAGTTTGTCATGGCCGATCCAGCGCCGGAGTTGTTCCCGTTTCCCGAACCGCCGCCCGCGACAGCACCGTTTCCCATTGTGCCGGCACTGTTCTGGGGTGGGCCCGGCTCCGGTGGAATCGGCTGTGGGTTGAGATCGCAGCCAGCAGGCGCAGCGCACCCGAGGATAAGAACGACGCCGACCACCGCGCACTTCATTCGACGTCTCCGGTGTTGTCTTCGTTCGGCGGGCGGTCCGAGCCGGAGTCGGCCTGACCGCGACCCCACCGGTCATCGGGTTTCCTGCCGTCCACGGCTGCCGAGCCGTCGTCTTCCTTCTGGCGTGTCGTACCCCGATCCGGGTGATCTTCGTTCGATGCATCGTCGAGCGGACCGCTGTCTGCAGCCGCGCCCTCGAATGCTCCAGCCTCCGAGTAACCGACGCCCCCGTCAACGCCTACAGTGCTGGCCCCGCCGCCGCCCGCGCTTCCGCCATCGGCGCCTTTTTCACCGCCGGACCCCCCACTGCCGCTTCCGGAAGCCCCAGCATCGAATCCTGCCCCGCCCCCACTCGAGCCTGCACCTGCATTTCCAGGCTCGCCAGCCGCTGCTCCGCCGCCCGTGGCGGGCCCCGGTCCACCGGCAGTGCCGCCCGCGCCCGTCGTTGGGGCCGAGCCGCTGGCGGGCGTGCCGCTCTGTCCGGATGGCTGACTCGGCCCGCCCGGAGATGAGGTTCCCCCCGATTCGGGACAATAGGGGGGGTGGGGCTGCGGATTCAAACACGCGGGTGGTGTGGAGACAGCCACGCATCCGTGCGTAGACGACTCCACGAAGAGGAGCGCCCCAAGCAGCCACGGTCGATAGGGGATGGACGGAAGCCTCATGTCCCCTCAGGCTGAGTAGCACGGGGAATGCCACCCGAATAAGTGCCGAAGTCCAGGACGCACATTCGCGTCCACGCGTCACCCGCGTCAGACGCAGGCTCAAAGTGGCACACCGAGTCTTTGTGTTCCCGCGGCTTGAGCGGCCTCGAGACGCATGTTAATCGACGGCTGATGACGAAGAGTGAGCTTCCCCACGACCTTCCACCGCGTCTCCGACGAATCCTGCAGCTCGTCTATGGTGTGGAGGGAGTCGTCAGCGCGCAGGTCTGGCAATGGTCGGAGTCGGAGAGGATTGCGGTCGGGGTGCGAGGGGCCGCCGCCGGTTACTCGTCGATGCTCCGCGAGGTCGAACTCGCCGTCGCAGGTCTGCGCGAGCCCGGCGAGACGTGGGAGTTCGGCGTACTCGAGAGCACCCCTGACGCAATCGCGCGGAGCTAGCGCCAGGCGATTGACCGTTGGGTCCCGAGCCGGACGTCGAACTTAGCGCGAGTGAATTGACCGCCCGAAGCGCCAACATCGCGGGCCCATTGAAAATGGCCGGGCCGCGCTAACGCCAGTGATCAGTGGATCAGTTGGCGACGAAAATCGCCTCGATCTCGGCCTTGACCTGCTCTTCCGTTTGCTTGCGAGCGATCGCAATCTCTTTGACGATGAGAGACCGGGCGGTATCGAGCATACGGCGCTCGCCGAAGCTCAGTTGCTTGTCCGTCTTCAACCGGTAGAGATCGCGCAGCACTTCTGCGACGTCGTAGATCGAACCAGTCTTAATCTTGTCCATGAACCCGCGATACCGGCGGTTCCACGTCTGGTTGTCGAAGGCGATCGTTCGCTCTCTCAAGATGTCGAAGATCTCGCGAATTTCCTGCTCGCTGATGACCTGACGCAAACCAACCGCACTCGCATTTGCAACCGGCACCATAATCTTGCGATCGGTGTCGAGAATGCGCAGCACGTAGAACTTCTGCCGGCTGCCCGCGATGTCCTTCTCCTCGATGCGGATGACCTCCGCGACGCCCTGAGCGGGGTACACGGCCTTGTCGCCCACCTTGAATTTGACGTCGGTAGCAGCTTGCATAGCATCTCCTTGGGTTTGGGCGCCGTGGGGTTAACACAACTCCACAGCGGAGTGCCTCCACAGAAAAGGCACTCACAGGCGAAACGAACGCGGCCATTGAGCCAGAAAACCTAAAAGTAGGCGACGAGACAACCGCGCGCATTGCGGGCGCGGGCGGAGCGTCAGCGCGCTCGTGTGTGTCGAGGTCAGAAAAAGAGGCACGCGCACTCTAATTTGTGACCCCCCAATTGTCAAACCATTCGTGCTTGGCGCGTCGCGCGGCTTCGCTTGACGGCGCGCCCCAAGCGCGTGCCCGACCTCAGGAGGAACGCGCGAGTTGTTCCGCAATCCCCCAGCGAACCCCGCGGTCGGAGATGCGCACCGCAGACACCCCCCAACGATCGAGCAGGGCGAGGGCCAACACACCGCCCGCCACGATGACGTCCGCCCGCTTCGGTTCCATTCCCGGAATGCGTTTGCGGGCTTCGACGCTCACGGAGGTTAGGTGATCGACGAGCCGCCGCAGCTCCTCTACCAGCATCAGATGCCCATGAACGCGGGCGGCGTCGTAAGTCTCGAGGCCGAGAGAAACGGCAGCGAGTGTGGTCATTGTCCCAGCGATGCCTATTGGAGGCTCCGGACTGGATAGAGGCGGCACGTCGGCGAAGGTGGCTCGTGCGGTGCGCGCCAATACATCCGCGTCTTCTTTGGAGGGAGGATCGTGGGTCAGGAGCCGCTCGGTGAGACGAACACTCCCCGCGTCGTAACTGCGCGCGAAGTCGATGCGCGGCATACCTGAGCCGACCCGCCCGACCACAACCTCGGTGCTCCCGCCTCCGATATCGAAGACCGCGACGTCGGCGGGGGGGTCAATGGCTAGCCCGCTCGTCGCGCCGCAAAACGTGAGTCGTGCCTCCTCGTCGCCGCTCAGAACCGAGATTTCCACGCCAAACAGCGACTTTATGCGAGAACGGAGCTCGTCGCCGCCCCTGGCATCGCGCATCGCGCTTGTCCCGACCACAGCGACGCGATCGGCACGCAGCTCGCGTACGTCCCTTGAATATGCTTCTAAGCACTCGAGTGTGCGAGCGACGGCGGCGGGTGAGAGGGTCCTGGTACGATCTACCCCCTCACCGAGACGAGTAATTGTCGCGCGCTCCACAGCCGGGCGCAATGAGAAGCCCACGCCGCTATCGGCGACGAGCAAGAGTACTGTGTTCGTTCCGATATCGATGGCTGCGACCCGCATCGTCTGATGAAAGGCGGACTCAGCCTCCGGCTAGATCCTTGAGATTGAGCATCTCTTCGACATTCGGCTGCAATACCAACTCGACGCGGCGGTTCTTTTGCATCTCGTCGCGTGTCTGCGTCTCGGGCGTCCCCGCAATCGGATCCGTCGCTCCATAGCCGGCTGCCGCCCAATGAGAAGTGTTCAGGCCGCCGCCCAATGGGACGCCTTTGGCGTCGTCCTTTTCGGGCGATACAAGAAATACGAGCACTTGCCGGGCCCGCATGAGGCTGAGGCCCCAGTTGTCGAAGTAAGCCCCTGCATAGGGCTCCTTGTCGGTGTGGCCAGCGACCTGAAAATTGCGGGAATTGAGCGTCGCGTCGTTCCGAATGACGTCGGCCACTCTTTTGAGAACCTTCTTGCCGTCTGCTTTCAGCTTGTCGCTACCGGAGTCGAAGAGAATGTCTCCGGGGAGCTGAATGACCATTCGATTGTTCCGAACGACCACTTTGAGCCCCACGCTGGTAAGTTGATCCAAACGCTGCTTCAGATCCTTGAAACGAGCTTTCATGTCGTCGAGCTGCTTCAGGCGTGCCTCGTATTCGGACATCGCCTGCTTGAGCTTGTTTCTCTCCTCATTTGATTTGGAAAGGTCGACGCCGACGTCCTTGAGCTTTGCTTGGAGATCCGCGATCTGCTGTTGTGCGGTGGCGTATTGCTGCTCGTCATCGGCGTGGCGCTTGTTTGCGACGTCGAGATCAGCCTTTAGTTTTGCGATGTCGCGTTGCGCCTGTTGCCATTCCTCTTCGCTATGGCCGCAACCGGTGAGCGCGAAGGACGCGACGAACACGGCGAGCAGCAGGCTGAGGCGCATTTTCACATTGACCATCGGTGACCCTCGTTGACCGTCATGTTGGTTTGCGGAAGCGCTGCGACGGTATCGACCAGCTTCCCGAGGGTCAAGGCAACGCGACAAGGTCGGAGGCACCCCGAAGGCAAGATAGGCACGGCCAAACAAACCCAGTCCGACAACATTTTCGTTGACACCTGACGTACGTGACCATATACGTCACTTAGCTCACCTCAACAAGGAGGAGTTTCCAATGGCTGCGAAGAAGGGTGCCAAGAAGGCGAAGAAGGGCGGCAAGAAGACCAAGACGACCAAGAAAGCCGCTAAGACCGCGAAGAAGCCGGCGAAGCGAAAGGCCGCAAAGAGGCCAGCCAAGCGGGCAGCCGCCACCAGGCCCGTGAAAAAGGCGGCGCCTCGGTCAGCAGCGAGGACCCCTGCGGCGCCCAAAGCCGCGGGGAAGGCCGCCCCGCCGGCCGGTGTTCCGTCGATCCTGGGCGGCGCTCCGACGTCGAGCCACGGCCTCGACGATGGAGAGGAATAAGTTAGGGAGTGAGTCCCGCCTCCTCTCCGTGAAGGTTGGGCTCTATCGGGTTCTCGTTCGAGGGGAGCGCGGCCGTCGCAATCCACTCGGTTGCGCGGTCGCGCCCCTCGAACTCCCTGTGTATCCATCGCTTCCATTAGCTTGAGGCTTTGTCTTTGCGCGCGACTTTGCCGGTCGACTATCGCGACGTACTTGCGTTCGAACCAATTATGGGGCCTGCTTTACGTGGCGAGGGTGAAAGTTGAAGGGGTACGATGCCCTTGTCTCGAAGCCCCCGGCGCTCGCTGCGAATTGTATTCTGCGAATTACGTCTGACACGCAGGCCACGAGCTGCGGCTCGGTGATTTGGCTGCGAGAGACGTCGAGCGCTATCTGAGTGACCGATCCTTTTGGGTCGATCGTCCACGATACGACGAGGTCCCCTTCCATGCCGGGATGGTCCTCCAGGATCTTGTCGTAGCAAGCTCGCGCTTCGTTGCGGTGAGCGATGATGATTGCCCTAATGTCATCGCGCGCGCGACCGGGCTCCTGGCTGTGGGGCGATTTCTGGATCGCGGGCGTGCTAGGCGACCGCGTCGCAAGAGCGCCCTTCTCTGTCAACTCGGTGCCCTTCACATCGCCGGCATCCGCGAGGGTCTCGGTTGTCGTCGTGGGCGCATCTGCCGCTTGCGGGGCACCCGCCGCAGGGACCGAATTGCCGACGGTGTTTGCGGACTGCGCCCCTCCGGGGGCCACCTGACCACCGCCGCATGCGGCCGCAACTGCGACGAACGACCAGAACAACGACAGGGCAAGGAAGCGCGCTGCCCTCTTGCGTTCAAACACATCCCACCACGCCGGCTCCGATACGCCTAAGAAGACTCGCATGGCCTCACGATACCCGATTTGGTTCTCTCGACGGATTCGCGCTCGCGTGCTTCGCTTCCGAAACTGTGTCGACCGCTGCGACACCTCCTCCTCCGGCTAGCGTTCCCGCGGCCGCGGCCGAGCGCTTGGGGGCTTACGAGATTCTGATTGAGCTTGCCTCGGGCGGCATGGCCACCGTGTCACTCGCGCGTGCGGTCGATAGTCGCACGGGCCCGCTGCTGGTTGCGGTCAAACGCCCGCACCGCCACCTGACGAGCGACAAGACATTTCTGGCGATGCTCGTCGACGAGGCAAGGCTGGCTTCAGCGATTGATCACCCGAACGTCGTGAAAGTGCGCGAGCTCGGCTTCGACGGCGGAGTTCCGTTCATCGTGATGGACTATGTGGAAGGAGCCTCGCTTGCCGAGCTGCGACGCGAGCTCTCTGGCATTGGCCGAGCGCTCGACGTCCGCGTAGCGACGAGGATCGCGCTCGATGCGCTCGCGGGACTTCATGCGGCTCACGAGCTGAAGGACGACAGCGGCAGGGCTCTTCACATCATTCACCGCGATGTGTCCCCCCACAACGTACTCATCGGGTGCGATGGCCGGGCGCACCTCACCGACTTTGGCATCGCCAAGGCCGAGGATCGCATCCAGACGACCCGGACCCATGAGGTCAAAGGAAAGCTCGCATATCTGGCCCCGGAGCGCGTCGACAAGCGTCGGTCCTGCACCGTTCAGAGCGACGTGTTCTCGATGGCAGTGGTCCTCTGGGAGTGTTTCGCGGGACGGCGCCTGTTCCGGGGGCAGGAGGCCGTCGACGTCTTGCAGGAAGTCATGAGCGGTTCGATTCCGACCCTGAGGCAAATCGGTGCTCAGGTTCCGCAGGCACTCGACGAGGTGGTCGCCCGCGCTCTGTCACGCGAACTCGAGACGCGGTACGCGACGGCCTTCGACTTTGCTCAAGCCATCGAGCGCGCGGCCGGTCGCGAACAGGTCGGCACGCACGCGGACGTCGCGAGGCTGATGGAGGCCATCTTCGCGGAAAGAATGGCCCTTCGGCAGTCTCAAGTACGCGCCACCATCGGGAGCAGCGATCTTGCGGGATTGCTCCAGGCTACGGGCCTTCCGGCGCGCGAGCGGTCGCCCTCGGATGCACCCCAGGCGCCGCTGCTTGCCGAGCTGGCACCCGTCGCACCAACAGCGCGATACGCGCTCGGCGGCGAAGTACTGCGATGGATGCCCGCCGCGCGTTTGCGGCGGATCGCGTGGTGGACGGCGGGCGCCGTCACCGGCGGTATCGCCATCGGCACGGTGGTCACGCTGGCGATTGTAAGCGGTCATGGGAAGCCGCCTCCGCCTGTGCTAGCCGTCCGCCCTCCCTCTGCCGCTAGCGCTCACGCTAGCGCCGAAGCCCCGCCTGCTGTCACGGCGCGCCGGGTCGTTGTGCCCCTTCCCTTCGTGTCTACCCACGTCACTTTCGACGAAGCCGCGCGCGACTTGAACCCGGCTTCGGACGTCACCTCGTTCGACGTGCCTCTCGAAGGCGGCCCGCGCCACAGGGTCACCGCGCTCGCATTGGATGGGACTCACGCCGAAGGTTACGTCCGCGAACAAGACGGGATCGCGCGCCTCGACGGCGACGGCTACACGTTCGTCCCTCCTCCCGAGCAGACGAGCGGCGAGGTGCGGCCTCGTCCCAATGGAGCACGCCCGCCGGCACTCATCGGCACGGTGCACCACGGATTCACCAAATTGAAGTGACGACCCCTCGGGAACGCGTCAGCAGCGCTCTGCAATCTCAGCTTGCCGCTTTCAAGAAGGGCTCCCACTCCTTGAACTTCCATCCGCTGCCAAGAAGGATCTGCGCGGTCATCGTCCACTTGGGACGGAAAGGTCGCCGCGCCAAACGCATATTGGCCTCTTCGGGCGTCTTCCAACCCTTGCGTAGATTGCAGGGACGGCAGGCAGTAACGAGGTTCTCCCACGAATCGTCTCCGCCGCGCGACCTCGGGACGACGTGATCGATATTCAGCTCGCGCAGCGCCGGACGCTTGCCGCAGTATTGACACTGGTGTGCGTCGCGAAACATGAGATTGCGCCGGGTTAGGCGAACTGTCACTCGCGGCGTCCGGTCGTATCGCAGAAGGTGGACGACGCGAGGGACCCGCAGTTCCCCACCGACGATGGGGATCGCGTCGTCGTCGACGCGCACCGATAACTCGCGCCAGAGATCAAAGTCGTACGATTCTCCGCCTTCGTCGATTGCCAGAGCGACTCCACCGTAGAGTAAGACGACCGCACGCTTCACTGTCGTCACCTGCACCGGCACGAGGTGTCGATTGAGGACAAGGACGGGAAGCGAAAGGACTTCGGTCATCGTCTACGCACCTGGACGGCCAGCGAGAGCCAGAGGAACGACCGACGCGCAGGGGACAGGCCACGGACCGAATCGAGTGATGCTTGGCTGTCGCATGCACACGCGCCGAAGTGTACACCGAGGAAGGCGTGGCGGCGACGGCCCTCGATGTGCTCAGCACAGCCAGTTTGACGTGTCCGCTCCCGGAGCTAGTCTCTTTGCAAACCCATGGCCGACGAGCCGAACCTCCTTGCGCCTCCCGCCGCCGATGCAAGTTCGCCACGTCGGCGCCACCGGGACGACGAGCAATCAGAGCGCACGCGCTGGGTCGGGGTGGGGATCGCAGTGGGCCTCACGATGGGCGCCGCAGCGATTGTGGCCGTCGTGCTGACTGGGATGCAGGACAAGGCGCTCTACTCCAAACCGGTGGACCAACTCTTGGCGCAAAAGGCGAAATTTGTCGGTCGCCCGGTGCGGGCCGAGGGCAACCTTGTGCACGGCACGCTAGTCAAGCGGGATCAGCCTTGCGAGTACCGTTTTTCGATCGCGAAGAACGGAGCCGAGCTTCCAGTTCGATTCGCGCAATGTGTCGTGCCCGACACATTCCGCGACGTGCCCGACATGGATGTGGGTGTCACGGTCGAGGGAGAGTTGCAGGCGAACGACTCGTTCGAGGCCACGAACGTCCTCGCGAAATGCCCGAGCAAGTACGACATGCAGCAGCGCAAAGAGCGCGGCGAACAAATGCCGCACGGGCAGCTCTCGATGGAAGGGTTGGGTGTAGGACCCACGGTCGGAGATCGGCGTTAGCGGTCACTTTGGTGATCTGCACGATCCCTTATGGTAGGGTCGCATTCCGGCTCAGCCGATGCGCTCCAATTGCAATCTGCTCCTAGTCCTGACCCTGGCAGGAATGGCACTCGCGATCCCCGCACTCGCGCAGCAGCCGTCGGACTATCCAACGCCCTGCGATGCGTCGAAAGTCACCAACGCCGACGTCGACCGCGCGCACACGGTGTTTCTCAGCGGTAAGCAATACTTGGAAGAGTCGAATTACGACAAGGCCATCAGCTACTTCAAGGACGCGTATTCGATTGATTGCAGCCGGCATGCGATGCTGCCGGTGATCGCGACCGCGTACGAGCGCAAGGGCGACAAGGGCGAGGCCGTTCGGGCGCTCGAGGAGTACGTAAAGCGGGCTCCGAACGCCGCCGACCATGAAGTGATCGAGCGCCGCATCAAGAACTTGAAGGATCAGCTCGCGCGCGAGCAGCCGGCGCCGGCTGCTACACCGGCAGCGGCAAGCGCAACGAGCGCACTGACGCCCCCACCTCCCATGCCGATCGCGGTCGAGCCAATCGCCACCGCGAGCGCGGCCCCGCCGAGCCCCTCTCCAGTCCCTCCCGCCCCCGCCCATACCCCCGCGCCGTGGATCGTGACGGGAATCGGAGCCGCCGCGGCGCTGACCGGTGGAATTCTATACATCGTCGGTGCTGGTGACATCTCGAGCGCGGAGAAGCGCTGCCCAACGCGCACGTGCCCGGCGAACGCGATGGCCTCTCAGCAAACCGGCAACACTGGGCGTGGCCTCGAAAACGTGGGGGGTCCGCTGATTGGCATCGGCGCGGGCGCGTTGGTGGCGGGGCTGCTCTGGCACTTTCTCGAGAAGCCCACGAGCGCGCCGCCGGCGACTGCGACGATGGTTTCACCGGTGGCCGTAGCGGGATACGGAGGGGTCGCGGTATTCGGGCGATTCTGATCTCACGCGGGCCAGACAGGAACCCGCGTTACACTGTCGACATGGCCCCCCCGAGAGGCCGGTTTCAGCCGGCTCGCCTCATCGCGCGCCAGGACGCCGGCGGCGGGCTGACGCGAATGAGCGTCGCGGCCGAGCCCAACGTCGTGGCGACGTACAATTCTCCCGGCCAATACATCGAGGTGCGAGTCGACGAGCAGACCGGGTTTTTCGTGCTCGCGAACGAACCGGGGAATCGCGACTGGGAGCTCATTCTGCGGGCGGGAGGAGGAGCTTCCGATGTGCTTCTCACTCTCGCTTTGGACGCACCGCTCGAAGTGACGGCCGCGATAGGTGCCGGGTTTCCGATGCTCGAAGTGCCGCGCCAACCGCTCGTCGTGGCCCTCGGCGGAACCGGCGTCGCAGCGGGGCGCCCCATCGTCGCGCGGCGTATCCGGGAGCGAGACGCCACTCGGACGACAGTGTTGGTCGGCATCCGAACAGCCGCCGAGCTGCCGATGCGACGCGAACTCGAAGGATGGCTCCTATCGGGCGTCGACGTGCTCGTATGTCTGTCCAAGCGAGATGACTCGGTCGACGGCATACCCTTCGCCAACGGCTACATCCAGGACGTGCTCCGAATGAGCAGCGCCACTCGATTGCGGTCGGATTGCCACATTTTTGCGGTCGGAACGGCGGCGATGATCGAAGCTCTCCGGAGCCTCGCGGTCGAGTCGGGGATTCCCCGAGAGCGGGTCCACACGAACCACTGACCCCGTGGCCGCCTGTTGTGAAGAGGACGTGCGGTTCGCCGCACGAACACACACACACCTGGCGGCCACGCGCGCGCTGACAAGCCGTAGCCGGGCTAGTCGCGGCTGGCGCGGTGGCGTACGCTTGAGAACGATGGCCGCCGGCAGTCCGCCAGTCGCTCGTGGGGCCGTCCGCCAGGGCGGCAAGGAAGAACTGCGTGCTTCGGTCCTAAAGACGTATTTGCTCCGTCTGCGCACGGAGAAGGGCGAGCGCGCAGTTCTTCAGTTGCTCGCGACCGCGGGAATCGACCCGTCGGTCGTGGACAACGAGACGGGCTGGGTGAGTCGCCTCGCCGCGCGGCGCGCGCTTCGGGCGCTCGCCGACCAACTCGGTCGCGAGGCGATCCGCGTGCGCGGCGATTGGGCGACTCACCCCGAAGCGCTCGGCGTTCTTGTGCGGATGCTGCGTTGTAGCGAGCGCCCGCTCGATGCCTATCGGTACCTCGCTCAAAACGCGAGGGAAGCGACCCGTGTCGGAACATGGGACATCGAGAATCGGGGTGAGACTCGCAAGGGCCGAGGCTACGTCGGCAGTGTTCGTATGACCTATCGTTCGCTCGGCGGAGCTGGAGCCGACGACTCGGCGGAACGCTCGGACTCCGAAGGAGAAGAGCTCCTGTGCAACGCGCGCGCGGCGGAGCTCGCGAGCTTGCCGCGGATCTGGGGCCTGGCCGACGCCGAGATAACTCACGACTCGTGCATCACGAGAGGCGCAGAGGCCTGCGTCTACGACGTAGAGTGGACGACCCAGCGCTCGCGCGAGGGTCTGTTGGTCGGTGCGCTCGGCGCGGGTGCGGCGTGCGCGGGCATGGTCGCCATCACGGGTGGCACCCTCGCCGGCGCCATAGCGGGAGCGCTCGGAGCGGCACTCGGCGGTGGCGCCGGGTTCATGTGGGACCGCTCCCGCGAAGAGCGCGCATCACGCGTCTTCGAGCGGAACCGAATCGCGGCGCTCGAACGTGGGCTCGAACTGCGCGGCGAGACGGGCGCCACGCCGGGCGAACTCAGCGGCACCGTGTTGGGAGGAAAGTACCGCATCGGACGCAAGATCGGGTCGGGTGGTATCGGCGTCGTGTACGCCGCGGAGCACGTGACACTCGGTCACGAAGTGGCGGTCAAGATCCTCCGGGGCGCGGCGGCGCGGGACGGCGGAGAGATCGCTCGGCTGCGGCGCGAAGCGTATATCCAGGTGCACGTCGAGCACCCGAACGTCGTACGCGTCCTCGATCTCGACCAGATGGCCGACGGGAGCATCTACGTCATCATGGAGCGCCTGCTCGGGCGGTCGCTGGCGGACAAGCTGGCGCGCGACGGGCTGCTGGCTCCCGGGTTCGCGGTCCCGGTCTTCATCGACGTGTGCCGCGCGCTGCAAGCGGCCCACATGAAGGGAGTCGTGCACCGCGATCTAAAGCCGGGAAACATTTTCCTCTGCGAAGACGGTCTTTCCAAGGTGCTCGATTTCGGCATGAGCAAGCTAGCGACCGCGGAGTCCCTTACCCAAGCGGGCTACACGCTCGGAACGCCGGAATACATGGCCCCGGAGCAGTGCATCGGAGCTCAGGTCGAGGCACGGACGGACATCTACGCGCTCGGGGTAATGATGTACGAGGCTCTCACCGGCGAGCTTCCGATCATTGCGCAGCATCGTCGAGACCTTCTCGACCTTCATCAGCGCCAGATCCCGATCCCCATGCGACACCGCCGACCGGATCTGCCGATACCCGAAGCGCTCGATCTCGCCGTAATCAAGTGCCTGAAAAAACGGCTGAACGAGCGGCCGAGGAGCGCAGCAGAGCTCGAGAGCCTTCTTGCGGCCGTGCCCATCGACCGGTTGCCGAGATCGTATCCCCCCGGCACGAATCGGCGTACCGTTTCGAACGGTCGACACGACGACACGATCGCTGCACCCGGGCCTCGACTTCCGACGCTGGACCCGGAACTCTAGCCCTCGCGAGCCTACCTGCGAAGCAGCCAAAAGAGCCCGACAAGACTCAGGGCCAGAACGCTCACCGCAGCCCCCATCACGGCGATGTCCGCGATCGAAAATGCGGTTCGCCTTCCACGGTACGGCGCGACGTCCCGCGCCCGTTCTTGCGTGGTCAGCGAGGCGCCCGTCAACCCCGGCTCCGAAATTTGCGCGCCCCCTCCTCGCAAAGACTCGGGCCCTTCCGGTGAACGCTGGGCGATGGGTGCGGCCGCCACAACGAATTCTTCGTCCGGCGCGCTCTCTATTTGGGAGAGGGTTCCGGCCACAGGTTCGACGAGGGAGAGCACGCTGCGCCCGATTCGCAGCATCTGCGTGGGGCGCCACGCCGTGTCCTGATTTGAAGGGGCCCTGCTGTTGCCAAGCCACGTCCCGTTCTTCGCGCCGAGATCGCGCACGACCACCGCGTTGCCGCGTCGCTCCACATACACGTGGGCCCTCGATGCGTCTGCATCGGAAAGACGAAGGTCGCATTCCGGGCCCCGCCCGACTACGTAGGCGCGGCCTTCGTCCACGAGCCCGAGCACCATTCCTTGATCGTTTCCTTCGACCACGCAAATCCGAGCAGTCAAATCCTCACCCCGCGCAGCCATGGCTCGCGCCACAAGCGCGAGCGCGAGGTCACGCGTCGCCCCGGCTACGTCGCGCGTGACTGGGCTCTGATCGACGCGCAGCTCCAGCAGGACGCGACCGATGCGCACGCTATCGCCCGTGCGAACAATCCGAGACGTGTGCGGGGCGATCCTGACGTCTCCGACGAACGTTCCGTTGGTGCTTCCCTCATCGACCAACAGGAAATCAGCGCCGCGACCGATGAGACACGCGTGCCGCTGGCTCACCCCCGGATCGGGTAACCGGACGTCGGAGCCCGCGCCGCGACCGATCACCACGCGCTGCATTCCGTCGAATGTCAGGCGAGTGTCGCTCCCCCCTTCCGAGCGGACGATCACCGTTATCGCCATGAGCTCAGCGTCTCAAGTCGCCCGACGCTCGATCCAGGCGATCACGTCCTCTGCCACGTCGCGACCGAGGTGACGACTGAGCTCCTGGATCCCCGTCGGCGATGTGACATTCACTTCAGTCAGCTTCTCGCCGATGAAGTCGAGACCGACGAACACGAGCCCATCCGAGGAGAGCCTCGGCGCCATGTCGGCGATGATTGCGCGCTCTGCCGACGTGACGTCGCACGGCTCGACGCGCCCGCCCGCGTGGATGTTCGAGCGCACGTCGTCTTCGCGTGGGACGCGGTTGATGGCGCCGAGGATCTCGCCTTCGAGCAACAAAACACGCTTGTCGCCGGACCGCACGGCCGCCAGATACTCCTGCACCATGGCGTGCCTGGTGCCTTCACGCGTGATGTAGTCGACGATCGATCGCGCGTTTCTGTCGTGCTTCGCGACCACCATGACCCCGCTTCCCCCGGCGCCATCCAGGGGCTTTACAACCGCCGTCCCGACGTCGGACACGAAACGATGGATACGAGCGCGATCGCTCGCCACGAGCGTTCGGGGCATGTGCTGCGAGAAATGCAGCGTGTAGAGCTTTTCGTTCGCGTCACGCAGACCCCTGGGGTCGTTGATGACGGGTATTCGATGTCGCACCATCTCCAGCATCAATGTGACGTACAGGTACTCGGCGTCGAACGGCGGATCCTTGCGGATCAGCACGCAGTCGACTTCGGCCAGCCGCACGTCGACGGGCGCGCCGAGCGTGAAGTGCGGAGTTTCGTCGCTCACCGTGAGCTCGCGCGCGTGCGCCCAAACGTCGCCGTCTTGGATGTACACGTCACGCGGTTCGCAGTGCAGCGCGCCGTGTCCCCGCCTCTGCGCGGCCCGCTGGAAAGCAAAGGTCGTGTCCTTGTCGGGTAGGACCCGATCCATCGGGTCCATCACGTAAACGAAGCGCATCGTCCGTCCAGCATACGGCATCCATCGCCGCGGTCAGCGGCAGAGACGCCGCCTCGCTCTTCAGCGATCGTCGTAGATCATTGCCGCGAGCTGCGCGCTCTTGTCCTGGTCGAGATCACTCGCCACGAGATATCCCACGCCACCGCGCTCAGTCACCGCGACCGAGTACCCCTTCTCCCGTCCGACCCGCACCTCGGCGGTCCCGACTTCGCGCGGCGCGAGATTGGTCGCCGTGCCTACCCGGATCTTCTGTGCGTCGTACACGAGCACGCTCACCCGCTGGACGTTCTCGCCGGTCCCCAGCTCGTACTGCAGCATCGCGGCACGCTGCGAATGGAAGGGAACGACGCGACCTCCCATCAAGTGGGCTCCCGCGCGCTCGAAGCTTCCGGGACGCACGGGTACGCCGACGTATCGCTCAAGGCCCCGAACTCCCTTTGCGTCGACCTCGGGGGGCAGCGGCTGCGAATGCTCGGCAACAAGCTCCGCCAGCAGGTCGTCGGCTACGAGGCCGGCGTGGGCTTCGCCCGCTGTCTGCGGCAGAGGTCGAGTCGCCGCGCCCCAAAAGAGAGCGAGTGCCGCCGCTGTCGCGAGCGGCACCATGGTGCGCCAAGACCCCAGCGTGGTCATCTGCAATGTCGCGCCGAAGCCTCCGGAGTCGGCTCGCGCGCTTTCTCGCGCCCGTTCGGCTGCCATGGCAACGCTGATTCGGTCCCGCAGGCCAATCGGCGCAGCTCCCCGAACCACCCTCTTCAACGAGCCGCGCGTGGCGCACAAAAGCTGGGCCTCTTCACGGCAGGTCTCGCAGTTCGCGACGTGCTCGTCGATCTCGATGAGCTTCGCCGCCTCCAGCTCCCCGTCCAAGTACGGGCCGATCATCCTGGAGCGGTCGCGACAATCGTGCATGTTCATATCGCACCTCGCTTGCGGGCCCGGTACTCGTCGAGGCTTGCCGCCTTACCTGACTGATGACCCTCGTCGGCCGCTTCGTGGCCGCGGAGCAGCGCGCCCGGTGGAGAAGCGCGGGGGGCGCCGATGCGTTCCTCGCCCCTCACGATGCCCAGAGCCAAGGCGTGGTTGTAGAGCGCACGCTGAAGAAGCTTTCGGCCCCGGTGGAGGCGGCTCATCACCGTCCCGATGGGGCAACCCATGATTTGCGCGATTTCCTCGTACGAGAACTCCTCCACGTCGCAGAGCACCACCGCGAGGCGGAAGTCGGCCGGCAGAGCCTCGAGCGCCTGTTGAATCTCGCGTTCCACGAGCGGCATGAGCGCCAACGTCTCGGGGTCGCGCAGGTGACGCATGGTGCTGGCGCTCACCCAACCGTCGGCAAGCGGGTCCGCGTCTGGCCCCTCGAAGACCGAGCGCTCGAGCCCCCCCGACGATACTTGTTAATGAACGTATTGGTCAGGATGCGAAAAAGCCAAGCTTTGAGGTTCGTGCCCGCGTGAAACTGATCGCGCGCGCGCATCGCCTTGACGAACGCGTCCTGCACCAAGTCTTCGGCCTCTGTCGGATTGCGCGTTAGCTTGCACGCGACGCCGTACATCGCGTCCAAGTGCACCAATGCCTCGTCGGCAAAGGGATCGCGCTTCGAAGCCTCGGTGGTGAGGGAAGGGGGCATTGATAGACCTTTTTGGCTCAGGTTCACCCAGTCGAACACCCGACGCGGTGCCCTATTCCTGTAGCCATTGTTTCCGCTCGGCGCAGACGGGGGCCAGAGCCCTCAAGATGCTTTCGGGGGGTCACCCCCGTTCAGCTTGCGCTCCAACTCATCGATTCGCTCGCTCAGGCGGCGCACTTCCTGCTGAAGTTGCTGCAGCGGTCGAAAGCTCGCGAGGATCGCCTTGATCCGGTCGTCCAGCTGATGCTGCATTTCCTCAAGCTTTTCCTTCGCCTGGTCGACCAGCGTCGGCTTCAATTCCTTTTGCGACACCTCGACTTTCTCCTCGCTCGCTTTGCTGCCCGCAGCGCCGGGTGCGCCGCCAGGAATGAGGCGCCCGATAGGACCTTCGCGAAGATCGGCGAGCACCTTCTCCGTACGCGTGTGGATGAGCTCCTTCAGCGTTTGGAGGGGCACGTTTCGCGAGTGGGACTTCTGCTCCTCGTAAATGATTTGGGCGAGTGTGATCTCGGTGAGGTCGTCCTTGGTGTTGTTGTCGATGATTTGAACTTCTTCGCCGGAGCGCACCATCTCGGCGATTTGGAGTAGGGTGACGTACCTGCTGTCTTTGGTGTCGTAGAGCTTGCGGTTGGAATAACGTTTGATGATCCGTCGGGGTCGGTCGGAGGACGGATCGGCTGCCTCGGGCTTCGGGTCCAAGTTCTTCTCCTCCAATGCGGCCGAGCTGCAGCGCGCTTTCGCCCGCCCTTTCGCGGGCGCACACAGGAAGATACACCAACACGTAATGCCAAAGTGACAGAAGCGCTGGGAGCCTCAGACAAGCCGGACAACCTGGAGAAGGCGAACGAGGAACGTCCTCGGGGCGAGGCGCTCTTGATTGATCACGTTTCTCTACGCTACCCTCGAACGTCGTATGCTGCGCTCAGCTCTGTGAGCGTGATCGTCCGGCCGGGCGAAATCGCGGTGCTGCTCGGAGCGAACGGGTCCGGCAAATCGACGCTCCTACGCGTCGCAGCGGGAATCCTGGTCCCCGACGAGGGGGAGGTTCGGATCGCGGGCCGGCGGGTGGCCGAGCTCGACCGCCGCGTCATCGCCCGCCTTGTCGCATTCGTCCCGCAGAGCGAGTCGGTCGCGCTCGGCTTTCGTGTGCGCGAAGTGGTCGCGATGGGTCGCGCCCCACATCAAGACGGATGGATGCGCGAGCAACCGGAAGATCGCGTCGCGACCGACGAGGCCATCGCTCGGTGCGACCTCGGCGCTCTTGCGGGTCGCCGCGTGGAGGCGCTTAGTGCCGGCGAGCAGCGCCGGGTGGCGTTGGCACGAGCGCTGGCACAGCGGCCGCGCGTCCTGCTTCTTGATGAACCCGGGGCCTTTCTCGATGTGCGCCACCGCCTCGATCTCCACGACTTGCTCGTCGATGTTGCGGCGCGCGATGGCGTCGCGTGCGTGGTCGCCATGCACGAGTTCGACGCGGCCGCCCACCTGGGTTCACGCGCGCTGCTCTTGCGCGGCGGTGTGGTCGTGGCGTCGGGCGCGCCGGACGACGTGATGACGCCCGAGCGCCTGCACCAAGCGTTCGACGCTCACATCGACGTAAGTCTTCATCCGGCGACCGGGCGAAAGTACTTTGTGATTGGCCGATAGAGCCGCGACGTGGCCGTGTTCCTCTCGGTCGGTCTCAGTCGGGACGGGCAAGCTCGCGCAGGTTGCTCGTCGCGACGCGAGCCTCGATCGCGCCAAATCGCACCCGGCTCCAGGGGCCGCTCGCGTCGACGAGCTCGACGCGAGCGCCCTCGGGCAGAGGTGTCGCGCCGGGCACAGTAATCCCCCGGTCGTCGACCGGCCGCGCGTTCGCGACGACCACCACGGCCTCGCGCAAGTGGAGGCGGTCGTGGCGCGCGGAGAGCGTCATAGCAACCGCCAGCGCCAGGACGGGGCTGGCGATTCCCGCCCCTACGCCGCCGGAGATGCGAAGACGACGCGCGCCGCCGAGAACCCTCAGAAAGAGGGACGCCGCCAGCGTCACGGACGAGGCGATCGCGACGAAGCTCCAGGTGTCCTCAGAGAGCAAACCTGCCACTGTGCGTGCGAGCGAGCGACCCGGATCGACTTGCACGGGCTCGCCCGCCCGCGCGCGCCGCCTGGCGATTTCGGACCGGATTGCAACGAGACCTCGAGATGCATCGTCGATGAGGCCCGCTGTCCGTGACAGGTCCCGTGCCTCTTCGAAGCCTTGCGCCGCGCGCCCGAGATCACCGGGCAATTCCGCTCCAATCCGCACGCGCATGGCATACGCCAGCCCCCGGTCGTAACTTGCGACGGGGTCGACCACTCCGCGGTCGGCCAACGCCTCGAGCGAGGCGATCGCCTCCTGAGGCCGTCCCCCCTTCAGGGCGGCGACTCCCGAGGCGAACAGCCCGTCCGTGTCGTCGTCCGCGGTCGCCCTTCCGGCGCAGAAGAACAGCGTAGCGGCACCGAGAAGCGCAAGGCGAAGCGCGCCCATGGGCCCCTTCATCCCCCCGACTCCAAGGCTCGAATCGCCGCCTGAGCGCGGGCCCAACGGTCGCGCGCAGACCCGATGTCGGCGTCCTCGGGAGCGAAGCGGGCTGCCTCGCACTCGCGGAGAAGGCTCGCCAGCCTCGACGCGGCGTCCCGCCCCACCCCGGCGCGCTCCAATCGATCCATCACTTCGCTGCCGGCAGCACCGCGTACGTTCACGCCTACACGGGCCAGCGCCGCCGCTTCCAGCGCGCGCGCGATCGCCGCGTCGGCGGCGCGTGCCTCGCCTTGGCCACACGCCGTAGAGGCCGAGGCCAGACGCTCTTTCAACTCCGCTTCCGGCGAAGTGCGCCTCCTTCCCCACGCCACGGCCACTCTCTTCCCCGCGGCGCGGCCGGCCACTGCAGCGCCGAATGCGAGGGGCCACGCCCCGATCCCGGCGATCCAGAAGACCGAAGAGTCGTCGGCGTGTGCGTGAGGCGCCCGAGACCCCTCCAACCGGTCGCGCACGGCGGGGAGGCCGGGCAGCGATTCGCGAGCGGGATCGACGGATGCGCCCACCCCGGCCGCCGACTTCGCGACGCGCACGACTCCGAGCAACGCGCGCGCGACTCCGTACTTTCGTTGATCCGGGTCCCAGAACGGCAGTGTCAGCTCGCCGAGGTCAACGGCTCCGGGGCGCCGCATCCGCACGACATAATCGATCGTTCGCGTTCCTCCGAACGCGTCGTGCGCGGTGGGGCCGAGGTCTCCATGTACCTCGGGAGTCAGCCAATCCACCCCTTCGCGCGCGGGCACCGCGATCGCGCTCGGCAGGTTCCCCGTCCCGGAAAGCTCGACGTGCACCCCGATCGCACCGCCTTCTTCGACTTCACGGGGGGACACTTGCGCGGTGAGCGAAAAATGGCCGACATCGCCCGGGTTGTACCCGGGAGGACGCCCTGCGAGAGGCGGCTCGGCCACGTGCACGACGACGGTCTCCGCGGTGCGGGCGGACCCTGCAGCGCTCTGCGGTCGTACGACGTTCAGTCGCATCGGGCCGATCGACAGATCGCCGGTGCGCAGGGGAAAGAGAGCCCAGCGTCGGAGGAGCTTGACCTCCCAGATTCGCCCGGCGACGGACGCGTAGCCCAATCGGGGTGGTTCTTGATCTTCGCGTAAAAGAGGATGCTTCACGAAGTCTGCCACCGTCGCCTCGTGCCCGGCCTCGCCATCGACTTCGACGCGCTCGGCCGTGTCTGAATAGGCGTAGACGCTGTAGGTGACCTGTTCGCCAACGACGGCAGTCGACTTGTCGACTGTGGCGTGCAGAAAGAAGAATGGTGCGCGCGCCGAGTCGAGCGACAGCTTCGGATCGGTGGGGATTGCCGGAGCGGCAGGCTGCCCTTGATCGTCGGTGTCGAAGCCGGGCACGAGACCTTTCCAGGGATCGAACGGGGAAAAGCGAAAAGGACTCCACCCCGGGGGAAGCGCTGGAGCAGAGGCGCGCGGGCGTGGAGCTTGCCCCGCGGGTACGACCGTAATGGTCAGCGGTTGCGCCGTGTAGCGCTGGCCTGACACGACGGCGCTCGCGGGCCCGATGTGGAACGTGCCCACGCGCTGCGCCTCGAGCTCCCACGTCATCGTCAGGGTGTAGCGGTCCATGCGCGTGCCGTTGATGCTGATGTGTGTCTGCGACGGTGAAGGGGTCTGCCCGCGCACGACGAAGCCGCGCGTTCCACCGATCTGCGCGTCGGTCGGCATCGAATCGGCACTCGTGGCGCTCAGCTCTACCTCGAGAAGATCGCCTACGCCCACGGTGCTCGCGCTTTGTCGCAGCTGAAGCTGCGGCTGGCTCTGGGCCAAGGCCCGCTGCGTGAAGACGAGCAGCGCGAGAACGGCCATTACCTGCATGACCCTAGAAAGGGGTCGTGAGAAGGCGCCGGGCATATCTCTCATTTGTCGACCATCCCCCGGGGTCTCTTCTTGTTGCGCTTGGCCTCCTCCTGCTGGAGCGTCGGGGCGCTCTCGAGCTGATCGAGCATTCGGTCGTCTTCCCCAGTGGAGGGAGCGCTCGGCTGCTCTCCGGCGTCGGGCCGTTCGCTGGCCGCGTCCGGTGTTTCCTGCGGAGACTCGCCGGAATCCTTGCCCGCGTCGTTGCTCCCCGCTGCATCGTGGGCCGCGTCCCGCCCGGCGTCGTTTGACTCGGCCTTCGCATCTCCCGACGCGTCGCGGGCAGCGTCTGAAGCAGCGTCGCTGCCGGCGTCCTTCTGGTCTTCGATCCGGCGAAGGGCGATCGCTCGGTTCCATGCCGCGTCACGACCGATGGGATCGCCCCCGTCCAACTCGCCCGGCGCGAGCACGAGAGCTTGATCGTACGAGCGGACCGCTTCCTCGTAGGCCCCGTCGAGGAAGGACAGATTGCCTGCCAAGTAGAGGGCTCGTGCCCGAAGCTCGATCGGCGAGCGCTCCGCCTGCGAGACCGCCTCGACCACTTGCCTCGCACACTGAACGCGGGCGTGGCGCTGCGCGCGCGCCTCCTCCGTGACCCCCGCATCGATCTCCTCTTCGCCGAAGCGCCGTCCGTAAAGCTCGCCTATGCGAAACAGGGCCAACCCGAGATCGAACGAACCGTCGGCGCGGCGCTTCAGCTCGTCGGGCGTGCCGATGCTTCCGTCCTTGCAGGGACCGGTCGAAAGGTACTCCTCCAGCCGGCTCGCCGCGCTTGCCGCGTCCCCCGCGTTCAGATCGGCCACCGCTTCCTTCACGGGCGGCGCATCGCGTTCGAATGGACGCGACGGATTCCAACCGCAACCAGCAGCGAGCGTCATGGCCAGCACGACGGCGCCCCACCCGGCCATCAGCCCGAGGATCGACTGAACAAGGCCCACCGCCTTCCCGCTCTTGCGCTTTGCGTCTCTGTCCCTGCGCGGCGCCTCGCCAATCAGGGCTTCTACGATCAGCAGCAGAACCGCACCGCCCAGCGGCCAGGCGTATTCCTCGGCGTACACGGTTTCGACCTTTTCACTCAGCTCGTCGCGCATCATCTGCTTCAACGAACGCGCAACCTGGTCGATCCCCGTGTCCCCGTGCGCTGCACGCACGATCGTGCCCCCACTCGTCTGAGCGACACGCGCCAACTGCGCCTCGCCCTCGGCCGACAGCGCTGTCGTCAGCGGCTTGCCATCGTCGTCACGCCGAATGCCGGTGACCCTCCCGTCCTGGCCCACATCGGGGATGACCTCGGGCGCTCGACCGCCGATCTGAACGACGTCGATGCGCGTGCCCTCGCGCTGGCAGGTTTCTGCGACGCTTACCGGATCGCCCTCGAGATCCTCGCCGTCGGTGACGAGCACGATGACGCGCACGTGATCCTTGGATTTCGGGTCGCGCGCAAAAACCTCGCGCGCCCGCTCGAGCGCGCGGGCGGTCGCGGTGCCGCCGACCGGCATGTCGTTTGGCTCGAGCTGCCGCAGGAACTGGGCGATGGCGGCGCCGTCACTCGTCAGCGGAAAGCTCATTGGTTCGCCCGCGAAGGCCACCGCGCCGAACCGGGCGCCCGGAAGATCCTGGATGAGCCGCGCGACTTCGGCCTTTGCGCGGGCGATCCGGCTCGGCACGATGTCGCGCGCGTACATGCTCTTCGAGTAGTCAAGCACGATTACGACATCGAGATTGGTCGCCGGCACGATCCTCGTGCCGCTTCCGAATTCCGGCCGCGCGAGCGCGACGAACGCCAGGATCATCGCCGCAATCGCGAGCACCGATTTGGTCGCGCGCCGAGCCGCGGAATCGTAGGTCGTGAGCCCGGCCAGGAGCCCTGCCTCGCCGAAGACTTCGGCCGCCCGCGCTTGCCGTACGCTGGCCCAAATGATCGCACCTGCGTAACCGAGCAAAGCAACTGCGCACAGGGCGGCGACGAGCATCCCGGCCGCAGATCCAAAGTCGTATCCCCACCTCACGGGAACCTCCGGACCAACACCAGGCGCACGAGCGCCTCGAGGGCGACGAGAACGGCGGCCGGAACCAAGAGCAGCGGAAATAGATCTTCCATGGTCGACGCCTGCGCCTCGAACTTCGTCTTTTCCAGATGGTCGAGAATGGCGTGCATGCTCTGCTCGAGCCCAGCCTTGTCGGTGGCGATGAACGCCTCGCCGCCGGTCTCGTGTGAAATCTTGCGGAGGAGCTCGGGGTTCACCGGAAAGTGTTGGCGCTGGTAGACGGGTTGCCCGAAAAGGTCCGTGCCAGTTTGCACGTCGACGTCGTCGCCGTTGCCGATTTGCACGGTATACACACGCACCCCTTCCTTTTGAGCGAGGTGCGCCGAGTACTCGGGGGAAACCACCCCCTCGTTCGAGTCGCCGTCCGTGAGCAGCACGACTGCCTTGCTGCGAGCATCGCTTCTCCGCACGCGCGCCACGGCAGTGCCGACGGCGTCGCCGATGGCAGTCTTGCTGCTGTCGATGACCCCGAGCTCGATCCTGGACACCAGCTGAGTAATGAGGCCGTAGTCGAGTGTCGGCGGGGAGAGCACGAACGCTTGCTTGGCGAAGACGACGACGCCGATGCGGTCGGTCTTCCGGCGTCGGACGAAGTCGATGAGCACGTCTTTGGCGACGTCGATCCGCGTGGGACGATGGTGAGGATCGCGCGGCCCGGCGCTCGGCGCGCCGTGTGGGGCGTCCATCACGGCCGCCATCGATCCCGACAGGTCGAGCACGATGACGATATCGATCCCTCTCTCTTCCTGCGTCTCGCCCCGCAGGACGCTTTGTGGACGACCGAGCGCCAGCGCCGCGAGAACGAGCGCTGCACCTCGCAGGACTCCGGGCAAATCGCGCAGCGGAACGCGCCAACCGCGCGGGCCGAGCGTGAGCGGGGCGATCGTCGGGACGCCGAGGCGAGGCACTCGTGCGTCGGCTCCCAGCGTCATGCGATACACGATGTAAGGCACGGCCAACAGCGTCGCGACGAGCGCGACGCACCATCCCGCTCGCGCCAGCCACCCGAGCGCATCGCTCGTCGATGGGTGCTCGCCGAGCGGCCCAGGCCAGGTGGACCACTTGGCGCTTCGCCACGCGTCGCCGCGCGACAGCATCGGGGCCACCAGCGCGAGCGCGATTGCCGCGAGCGTGCCCAGCGCTACGAGCGCGCCGCGGATCCAGCGGGTGCTTCTCACGGTCGTACCTCCCCCGCTTGCACCGGAAGCGCGACGCTCGGTGCCATCGTGGCTCGCACGACTTTTTCGGCTTCCCCCAGTGCTCGCTCGCACTCTTCGAGGGTCGGCGTGACGTCGGCGAACTTCACGAGATCGCAGTCCTGCAAGAAGGCAGCGACTTCGGGGAGGGGCATCCGAAAGTGAGGAATCTTGCGCAGCGCGGTCAGCATCTCGTAGGTCGTCGACTCCAGCCCGTCGAAGCCGAAGCGCGCGCCCAGGCATTCGCGCACCGCGTCGTTCACGCGGTCGAAGAACTCGGCAAAGCGCTTGGTCTCGAGCAGCCCGGCGTGGCGTACCTCGTCGAGACGTTCGAGCGCCACTTCCCACGGCGGGCGCGGCGGCGGCGGCGGCGGCGAAGGCCTCGGCCGCTTGACCCATCGATAGACCAGCCAAGCGAGGGCGCTCCCAACCACCGCGCCGATCGCTCCCCAATAGAGCGCGCGTTCGAGACCGACCCACTCCTCGCGCTGCACGCGCGGCTGCGGGTTGGGCTTCGGCTGGGCGTCCGGTGTCGAAGAAATCGGGTCTTCGACCACGATGGTGTGCGGCTTGGTGCAGAGGGTGAAGATGTCGCTATTGGCCCGTGCGATCGAAATGGGCAAGGGTGGAAGCGTCAGGGTGCGACGCCCGGGCTGGCCCGGGAGTGCGACCAGCAAAAGGTCGAGCGTGGTCTGCCGGCGACCGGTCTTGGCGTCGACGTCTACGCTCGAAAGGCGCGCGGCACCTCCGCCGTTTTGGTCCGGCAAAAGGAAGCCCGCGGCCTTGAGCGCGCGGGCCGTGTCGCTCTCGGTCTGAAGCTCGATGCCCCGCGGAAGAACCGTCTCCCCCTTTCCGTGGGAGACGACGACGTGAAGCGTCGCCGCATAGCCGCTCGTACCCCTTTCCGGGAATGAATCGACCAGCGCGGGCCGTTCGTTCCCCCCCGGCGCCGTTTCCACGCATTCACCGCGGGCTTCGCGGGACGACAACGACAAGGCGGCACATACGAAAAGGCCGGATGCGCTCCCGATCCGAACGAGCTTCATCTGCGGATCCTCCGGGCGCGCCGCGCGAAGAGATCGCGCAACGGACGGACGAAAGAGCCGCCGGTATCGATGTCCACCGAATCGAGGCCGAGCTTGTGAAAGGCGTTGCGCCGAAATGTGGCAACTCGCCCCATCGCGTCGGAATGCCAGGCACGCACGCGGGGGTCGCCCGTGTCCACGACGACGCTTTCGCCACTTTCGAGGTCCTCGAACGTCGCGAGCCCCACGTCGGGGAGCTCGGTGTCACGACGATCGACGAGGACCACCGGTACGACGTCGTGCTTCGCGGACGCAAGAGCAAGCGCGCGCTCGTAGCCGGTGTCGTAGAAGTCGCTCACGACGAAGGCGATGCTTCGCCGCCTCGAAATGCGCACGAGCGCCTCGAGCGCACCCTTGAGATCCGTCGCGGCACCTATGCGCATGTTTCCTCGATCGTCGAACGCCCGCGACGATGCCGCCTGAGTGGGCTCGAAGCCGAGGATCTCGCGCACGACCCGCATCACGTGTTTCTCCCCCTTCTTCGGTGGAACCACCCGCTCGATCCTGTCGGTGGTGATGATGAGACCCACCCGGTCGTTGTTGCGGATCGCGCTGAACGCGAGGAGCGCGGCCACCTCGCTCGCCACCCGAAGCTTGGCGGCTCTGCGCGTTCCGAAGCGCTCGCTCGCCGAGAGATCCACGACGAGCATCACCGTCATCTCTCGCTCTTCGACGAAGACCTTGACGAAGGTCTCGCTCATCCGCGCGCTGACGTTCCAGTCAATCGTTCGCACGTCGTCGCCCGGCTGGTACGGGCGGACCTCGCGAAAGGCGAGCCCTTGCCCCTTGAAGCTGGACGAATACGTCCCCGAGAGCTGCTCGTTGGCGAGCCGCGCGGTGTGAATCTCGATCGTGCGCAGGGCGCGAAGAAGCTCTTTCGGAATCACGGCAGCCTCGTCACGGCACCTCGACGACGTCGAAGACGCGTTTGACAATCTGCTCGCTCGTCACCTCCTCGGCGTCCGCCTCGTATGTGAGAACGAGGCGATGGCGCAAGACGTCCGGACCAATCGCCTTCACGTCCTCGGGGGTGACGTAGCCGCGGTGACGGAGGAACGCGTGCGCGCGTGCCGCCAGATTGAGTGCGATGCTGGCGCGCGGGCTCGCGCCGAACTCGACGAGCGGAGCCAGGTCTTTGAGGCCGTGCTTGGCGGGCTCGCGCGTCGCGAAGACGATGTCCACGATGTATTCCTTCACCTTTTCGTCGACGTAGACCTGCTTCACGGTTTTCGCGGCTTCGAGCAGCTCGCCCGGCGTGACCACCGGGTCGGCGTGGGTCGGCTCGGGCTGCGTCATCCGATCCATGATCTTGCGCTCGTCGTCGCGCGTCGGATAGCCGACGTTGATCATCAACATGAAGCGGTCGATCTGAGCCTCGGGCAGTGGATACGTACCCTCCTGCTCGATCGGATTCTGCGTGGCCATGACTACGAACGGCTGCGGCAACGGATACGTTTTGTCACCGATGGTGACCTGCCTCTCCTGCATCGCTTCGAGCAGGGCGCTCTGCACTTTCGCCGGCGCGCGATTGATCTCGTCGGCCAGGATGAGGTTCGCGAAGATCGGGCCGAGCTTGGAGGTAAACTCCCCCTTCTGCTGGTTATAAACGACCGTGCCGACGAGGTCCGCGGGCAGGAGATCCGGCGTAAATTGAACGCGCGCGAACTTCGCGTGAATCGTGTCGCATAGCGTGCGTACTGTCAGCGTCTTTGCAAGGCCGGGGACCCCTTCGAGCAGCACGTGCCCGCCCGTGAGAAGGCCGACGAGGATGCGTTCGACCATGTATTGCTGGCCGACGATGACCTTGCCGACTTCGTTCATCAGGCGGTCGACGAATGCACTTTCTTTTGCGACCAGCTCATTGAGGGCACGGACGTCGTACATGGGGTTTCGCTCCGGCGGAAAGGGTGCGGCGGTTCTATCACGCCCCGCCGACCGCGAGCGACGCGAGACCGCGCGGATTTATTCCCCGCTTTTTCCGCCGCGTCGCGCCCCCTTTGGGGTCACCTGCACGTGGCGCTTTGCTCTGCTGTGTGGGGGCAGTGCGTCTCCGGCATGTCCAGAGAAATCGCCGTTTCCAGGTGCCAGAGACGGCAGTTGAGCGTGTCGCCGGTCTCGATCATCGCGCCGGACGGGCCGACCATGTCGCCCGAATCCGCCTCGACGTACGGGAGGCCGCCGTCGCTTTCGCACACGCCTTCGCATCCCGTCACCTGGCCGTCGTAAACCGGTATGTCGTTATCGTCCGTGCAGTAGTTCCAGTCCAGGCTGCAAAATGGCCCGCAGGGACCCCCACAGAGGTCGGCGCCGAGAGGCCCGGCATGGCGGCAGTGGACCTCGGGATGGAGCGCGGCAGAGTGCGCGTGCCATAGCCGGCAGCCGAGTGTGTCGACGTTGTCCGGCTCGTCGTCCAATGAGTAGTATTGGCCAATGGGCAAGTACATGCACATGGTCATGCAGACGTCGTTCGAGAGGTACTCCAGGTACTCCCCGGTGCAGTTCTGCATCATGACCGCGCAGTAGTTGCTGCACGTCAGCGAGGCCGCCCCTTCCATCGTGCCTGCGGCGTCGCCCCCGGCGTCGGCCTCGAGCGTCGCCCGCTCGATACCGAGTACCGAGTTGCACCCGGCGATGACGCGCGCGGCGACGAAAATGGCGAGACACGCCAACCCGCCAACCGCGAATCCCAGCGACGAGTGCCAAAATGCTCGGCTCATTACCACCTCCCGGCCACGACGGCGCCCCCGACACGGGGAGCGACGACGATGCGCGCGCTGCGCACCGTCCTGGCGGCGGGTGCGCTGAGCCAGACGACCAGCCCCGTCACGAGTGCCGATGCGCCAACGGCGAACACCACGGTGGCCGCGTCGCCGAGCGCGAGGGCATTGTTGCGGTCGGACACGCCCTGGAGATCGCACATGTTGGTGTTGGCCTTGTCGCAATCGGCGAAAGAATCGTTTTTCTTGCCGTTGGCGAGTAGCGCGAGAATGCCGGATGCGCCGAGACCGGCGATGCCTGCGCCGGCTACCACCAAGCCGACCGTGCCTTGCACGCTGGGTCGCACCGGCAGAGTGTCCCCCGGCGCCGGCGATTTCGGCGGCGGCGAGGGTGGACCGATCGCGGGCGGTGACGGCTTGGTTTGCGGCTCGGCGGGGGCCTCCTCGAAGGGGGGAACGGTCGTCTTGATCTGCGCTCCGTCTTCCGACACGTCGACTCGCACTGCCCACTCCTTGTAGCCGGGTGCGCTGGCCAGGATCACGTGCGGGCCTCTGTCGACCGGGATCGCAGCGCCCCACTCAGGGGCGCCGAGGGTTACTCCGTCTCGTTTCAGCTGCATACCGGGGACGGGCTGCTGCACGTCGATGGTCAGGCGTGCGAGCTTGGGCGCGAGCGCGTCGGCGTGGCGCTGCGCGGCGAACTTGTAATCCGTTCGTTGTGCGGCTTGGGCCGCGCTCTCGGCCTCCCTATAGGTCGCCCACGCCGTCGCGGTTCTTCCCGCTTTTTCCCAGCAGCTCGCGAGGTTGAGCAGCGTGCTCGGGGAAGGATCGAGCCGTTCGCTGTCAGAGAACTTCGGACACGCCTCGGCATACTTTCCTTCGCCCACGAGTCTGCGTCCGTCCTCGAACAGCGCCTCCGCCGCGACCTTGTCGCTCGCGGGCGGAGGACTCTGGGCCTGCGCCAATCCCCCGAACGCGAGCAGGACGAGGCTTGGGACTAGCGAAGAGCGCGCGACCATCGGCCATCGCATGAGCCCCTTTTTACTCGAGGACGGTCACCGGAGGGCGGGAATGTCGTCGTCCGCGGCGGCGGGCTGCTTCGGCGGCTGCGGGGGCCGGGGCCTGGCTTGACCTACTCCGATGAAGGCCGGGGGCCGCGGGAAGTAGGCCGGGGGCGATGCGTCACCGGCGCCCGCACTGGTCGTCGGCGAGGTCGGCGAGGTCGGCGAGGTCGGCGAGGTCGGCGAGGTCGAGGCGCTGGAGGGCTGATTGGGGGTAATGAGCGCGATCGGTGGCTCGGAGGGTCTTTCCGAAATTCGCACGGCGCTCGGAGGAACCGCCACTCCCACCCGAAGCGAGGTGGCCACAAGAGCCGCTGCCGAATCGGCCCCCGGGGCCTGGCCGGATGCCCCGGAATGGGCGCGGCGGAGCGCAAACACCGCCCCCACTCCGGTCACAAGAAACCCGATTCCGACCACAATGGCGCCCCACTGCCCCATTGCCCGCGGGCGGGCGCCCTTTAGCGACCCCCACGCCGTCGGGGTACGCGGTGCGGGTGCAGAAGGCTCCGTGCCCGGGTGGACCTCGCGAGCAGCGACCGCCGAACCCGGCGCGGGGGCGAGCTCGGGCACGTTCGTCATCGCCATTCGCGCCCGCGCGACCACCATGCGCGATCCGAGTGGGAGAAGAGGCTCGAGCGCGGACGCGAGCTCTGCGGCATTCGCGAACCGCCTATCCGCGTCCTTCTCGAGGCAACGCCCGACCACCTGCACGAGCAAATCCGGCACATCGGGGCGCAGATCGGACAGCGATTGGGGTGGATCGCTCACTACTTTTAGACATAGCTCCGGCAGCGTCTCGGCGTCGAAGGGCATGCGCTGGGTGAGAAGTTCGAAGAGGACGACGCCGAGCGCCCACACATCGGCCCTGCAGTCCACGCCGCGCGCCGAACGCATTTGTTCGGGAGCCATGTAGAGGGGCGATCCAAGCATCGCGCTCGTGTTGGTCAGGGCGCGCAGACCGCCGGCGATCGACTCCGCCGATTTGGAGACGCCAAAATCGAGAACCTTCACGTTGACCGCGCCGCCCACGGTACGGGCCAGGAACAGGTTCTGCGGCTTCAAGTCGCGATGAACGATTCCCGCCGCGTGCGCCTCGGCCACCGCCTCGCACGCCTGCGCGACCCAGTCGGCGGCCACTTCGACTGGAAGGGGCCCCCGTTCGAGGAGCGCCTGCGCGAGGTCGCCCCCCTCCAGGAGCTCCATGACCATGAACGGTACCCCGGATTCCAGCAGGCCGACGTCGAGCACCTTCGCAGCATGCTCGCTCTTGAGCTTGGCCGCGGCGCGCGCCTCGCGGAGGAAGCGCGCGACGGCCTCTTCGTTTCCCAGCACTTCGCCGCGGACGAACTTGATCGCAATCGGCTTGTCGAGCTGCTCGTGGACCGCCGACACGACGACGCCCATCCCGCCGATTCCGATCACTTCTCGGACCCGGTATTTGCCGGCTACGAGCTCCCCCTCGCGGACTGGGACGGGACCTAGCTCGGTCATCGCAGGCCAGCGCATCTAGCGTGTAGCACGGACGAGGTTCGCCTGCCAGGTCCGCATGCTCCCCTGATGACCCCGCCTGGAACGAGCGGTGCTTTCCTTCTCGGCCGGAGGTGGAAAAAAAATGAGAATCGGAGTCGCTCTTGCGTTGTGGGGGGCGGCCGCGCTCTCGGGGATTTCTGGTTGCTCGGAGCACACCTACTCGAGCGCGCCGCGCACCGGGGCCGGAGTGGCCGAGCCCCAGGCGCAGACGCCACTGACCGCGAGGGATCGAGCCGAGGAGCTCGTTCTGGCAGCTCAAATCCAGATTCGTGATTTGGAAGATATGCGCGCGGCCTCGACTGACTTGGCAACGAGCGAGGCGGTCGACCGGCAAATCGTCACGGTTTCTCGTTATAGGGACGCGGTATTGGCGGACCTGGGAGACCCGCAGTCGACGCGGCTCGACTCGGACGTTTCGTACCTGCAGCGCGCGATGGAAACGGCCTCGGCGGCGCACCCCCAGGCGCCGGAGCTTCCGCCCATCGAGAGGCAGGATACACCGCCTGGGGGCGCTGAGGCGCTTCCGCCCGCGCGATGACCGCACCACAAGCGGCTGCTTGACCGCGTGGGCGCCGCGCTCCACGTCAACCCTTCAGCGACATGGGGCTTTCCGCGCTGGACCGGATGACGCGGCTTCTCGAGTTGACCGCCGCACTCCTAAAGACGATGACTCCCGATCAGGTAGCAGACGTCGTCATGCACATGGGGCTCTCGGCGCTCGGCGCCCGAGCCGGTGCCCTTCTTACGGTTGCAGACGAAGAAGGCGAATACCTACTGCTCGAGCGTGTATGCGAAGAGGAGGGAACGCCGCCTCGTGTCCGTCGATTGCCGCTCGATGCCCGGGAGCCGGTTGCCGACTGTGCACGGACGGCGCAGCCCGTGCGCCTCACGCCTCAGGAATTGTGCCTGCCGCTTCTCATCCGTGGGCAGGCGATTGGCGCGCTCTCGCTCAAGTTGCGGACGGACGACCCGCTCGACGGCGAGCGTATTGCGCTCCTCGAGGCGGCCGCCGACCAGTGTGCGCAGGCGCTCGAGCGTGCCCGCCTTTACGCGTTGGAGCAGCTGCGCCGAGAAGAACTCGAGCGCAGCAATCGGATGAAAGACGACTTTCTCGGAATCGTTTCGCACGAACTTCGCACTCCGCTGTCGGCCATCCTGGGGTGGGCGCGCATGCTCCGGCACGGCATGGTCGGTAGCAGTCAGGCCCGCGAGCGGGCGCTCGAGGCGATCGAGCGAAATGCGACTCTCCAGGCGCGTTTGGTCGACGACCTACTCGACGTATCGCGCATCGTCACCGGAAAGCTCGATCTCGAGACGGCAGCGGTCGACCTCGCGTCGGTGATCGATGCTGCGGTCGATTCGGTTCGACCGACTCTGCTCGCCAAAGGGGTCGAGATTCGCCTTTCGCTGGCCCCGGGGGGGGTTACGGTGCTCGGCGACGAACGCAGGCTTCAGCAGGTCGTTTGGAACCTCTTGTCGAACGCGATCAAGTTCACTCGAGCAGGAGGACGTATCGACCTCGGTCTCGTACGGGATGGCGCGACCGCGCGCATTTCGGTCAAAGACAATGGGATCGGGATTCCACAAGACGCGCTCCCTCACGTCTTCGAGAGGTTCAAGCAGGCGGACGGAAGCGCCACGCGGCAGTATGGTGGCCTCGGGCTGGGTCTTTCGATCGTGCACCATGTCATCGAGGCGCACGGAGGACGGGTCTCGGCGCTCAGCGAGGGCGAGGGCAGGGGGGCGGAGATTGTCGTCGAGCTGCCGGTCTTGGACGGCCCGAGCGCCCCGTCCCTCCTTGCGCCCCAGAACGACCAGGTGGGCCCGCAGCTCGCAGGTGCGCGGGTGCTGCTGGTGGACGACGATCGGGACACACGAGAGTTTCTGGCGACCGCGCTTCGGGCTGCAGGCGGAGAACTTCGGGCGGTCGGGAGCGTCGAGGCGGCATTCGAGGTGATGCGCAGCTGGCGTCCGGACGTAATCGTGTCGGACATCGCGATGCCCGAGCAGGATGGCTACGCGTTCATTCGCGCGGTCCGGGCCCTTGGTCAGGAGGCAGGCGGGCGCACCCCCGCGGTAGCTCTCACGGCGCTCGCGCGCGCCAAGGATCGCGTGCGGGCGCTGGCCGCGGGATTTCAGACGCACTTGGCCAAGCCAATCGATCCGGCGGAGCTCGTCCTAGCCGTAGCCAGTCTGCGCTACGCCGCCCCACGGTAAAAGGCCGCGAAAGCGGCTTGTTCAATGCCGGGGCCCCTCCACCTCCTTAATCGGGAAGAACGCGATTTCGTTGCACCCGGACTGACGAGTCTACGAAGCGCTGGCGCGAGCAGGGCTCGGAGCAACGACCGGGTACTACCTCTCCAGACCACCGGCTAGCTGCTGAACGAGCTGCACGTCGACGACGGTGATGGACCACGGAGGGAGCGGCTGATCGAACGTCGCCGAAGCATCCCGCACCGCGGGATCGGCCGCGAACCCCGCCACGCCACGCGCGTACACGTACGCTTGCCGAGAGGCGAGAGACCCGCACGCCTTGAGATCGAACTCCGCGAGGAGCGCCGTGTCCGGCGACATGTTAATCGCGACCGCGACGATGTGCTTTCCCTCCTCGTCGCGCGACGCGAAGAGGGATGCGCCCTCGGAAGAAGTCGTCGGCAAGTACCAGTCGAGAAAGCGTCCGCCTTTGCCGTCGAAGTTTCGGTAAGCCACGAACGCTTGCACCGCGGGCGATCCGGCCGGCGGCAGCGTCCAGTAGAAGGCCGAGGTCACGCCGAACTCCGCAAATCGCCCCAGAGCCTCGGCGGTTGCCAGGGCTCCGGTGATGTGTTTCTCGCCGCCGAAATTCCACTCGCCGATCGAAATTCCCCGGCCCGGATAGTTCTTTTGGACCCACTCTCTCATTCTGGGCAGGAGCCGGATCGGCTCCTTGATCCACGACTCGTCGACGTAGCTCGGATCCCACAGGCTCCTCGTCGAGCGAAGGCGGAGCGCCGAGGTGGTCGGGTCGGTCTCGTCGCTATAGACTTTGCTTTCCTGCGGATAAAAGTGCATGTCGACCACGTCCAGGATCCGGACGCCCGTCTTCTGCTCGTACTCCCGCAGTTTGTGCAGGTACCATTCGACGAGCGGCACGTCTCCGTGGGCCCTCCGATCGGGCCTTCGCTCGAACCCGGCCGCCGCGTCCTTCGCGGAATAAAAATAGTTCGTCCACCCCCACTCTGCGGGACCGGCGATCACCGCATCCGGGTCGGCTTCTCGAATGGCGGTGCCGTACTGAATCGTGCGGTCGAGCAGTTCGTCGTAGCCGAGAGGGTCCGGCCGCACGTCCCGATGCGTCGTGTTCCAGAGCATCGGTTCGTTGTCGAGTATGTATTCGGCGACGCTCCGCTTGCCGGCTTTGGCGTCGTCGGCGCGGATGGCAACAATCCAGCGCTTGATCCATTCGGGAGGCGCGGCGATGCTCGTGCGGGTGGGAGGTCCCGGCGCGAGCTTCGCCCCAGGGGGCGCCACCCTGGTGCCGTCCCCGGCGTCCGGGTGCCATGGATTGGTCTTTCCCTGCGCGCCGAAGACGGTCACCGGAAAGGAGTACGACGTCGCATCCTTCGCCACCCATCCGAGCATGGGAACGGTGAGCGCAGTCGCCTTGTGGTGTTCCAGATTCCTCGCGAGAAATGGCGCGTAGTCGTCGGCCGCGTGGTTCTCGAAGAACCAGTCGCTGGCCTTGTTCGAGGCGTGAATCTCCCAGTTGTACCGGGTGGAACCGTTGCCTCCCCACCGGTGGGCGCTGGCGCCGAAATCGACCGGGACCTGACTCGCGTCGACTCCCGCGATTCCGTAGATGAGAGGACTCACCTTGGTCGCCTTCGCGTCGCAGGCGATCCGCATCGGCGCAAGCTTGCCGGTCGATCCCGCCGACGACACGGCGGACCGTGCTCCGCCCCGGGTAAGACCGATCTTGTCGAGCAGGACCCAGCTCGGGCCGAACGGCCGGAACGAGTGAAAGACGACGCGCCCGAACGGGATTCTATCCGGGTTGAGCTCGGCCATCGGAATGACGATTTGGGCCCAACCGTCGCCCAGCTCCGTTCGGTGGTCGGGCGCCACTTTCACGGGCCGGAGCACGGCACCGCCCTGGGGATCGAGGCGCACCTCGAGAAACTCGCCTTCTCCCGCGGGTGCCTGCACGCGAAATGCGACGCCGCCGAAGTCGCCGGTGAGGCCCGGTTTGGCCAGGATCCAGTCGCCGTCGTTGTCGAATCGAACCTTCGCGGGCTGCTCGCCAGCGAGCTCGCGCGGTGCCCGACCCAGGCTTTGCCAGTTGCTTTTCAAGCCGCCGTCGTAAATCGGCTCCGCGATTTGAAGCGCCGGCTCCGGGGCGGCGGAGAGCGTCGCGTCCGAAGGCCGCGCCGTCGAGTGGCCCATGCAGTGCGCGGCGAGGGTCGCCGCACCCGCTATCGATAGGCCTATCGAGAACCTCATGGATCGCAAAGCGCGGTTCACCGGTTTCCGTGCGGCGGACTTCCGTTCTGCGTATTCGCGCCGAGGATGACCGAACCGAGAATTCGGTCGCGACCGATCTCTTTGATCGTTTGCTCGGCGGATCGGAATGAAGTCTTTCCGAGGCTCACGCACAGAACGACCGCGTCGGCGTCGCGAGCGACCGGGGCCGACGTCGGGTTCTCGAAGATCGATCGCAGCGCGATCACCACGCGCGACCCCGCGTCGGCTTGCTCGTGCACTTCTCGGACGTGATAGTCGATGAGGCGCATGCTGAGGTCGCGAAGATCGCACACCACCGAGGGCTGCCCCCGGTAACGCCACGAGAGCTGCGCGAGGAGCGCGGCGATCGGCAAGGTATCGGTCATCTTGCTCGCGCCGACGACCGCGAGCGAGCGCCAACCTCGCCGCTCTGCTGCGAGCCACAGGCGCTGCAGTCGGACGTCGTCCCAGGCGTTGGGTGAGCCGATCGCACTCGGTGCTAGCAGCGCGACCGACGGATCGGACTTCACGCGCAACCCGTTACTTTTGTGGGGAGAGGGAAGGCCGTCGGCGCAAGGAGGCGCCGGGCGCCTCCGACGAAGATCAGCGCCCACCGATCAGAGAGAGCGGTCAATCTCACCGAGCACCTCGAGCTTGAGCCGCCGACGGACTTGCCACGATTCCAGAATCAAACCACCCACGACGTCGGCGATGGCGGCGACGAGAAACGCGAGGACCACGCCACCGAGAACCGAGCCGACGCCCAAAAGCTGCGCGATGGGCTTCTTCGGCTTGGTCGGCAGCTCGGCGGGTGTGAGTACCGTATATCGATACTTGTAGGCGGTCCGGGTGATTTCGAGCTCGATGTTCGCGGCGTCGATATGGGCCATCGTCTCTTCGTAGCCTTGGATCGCCGCTTCGAGCCTTGATTGCGCCAGCCGAGTCGGACCGTCTTCGACGACCGGCCGCGGCGCCGAGGCCGAAGCCGAGGTTGCCGGCGTCGCCTCGCTCGACGGTGCCGGACCCGCAACCCGCAGCAGCTGCACCGCGGCCGGAGGTTTGGGCGGCGTTGCCTGTGCGATTTGCGCCACGAGATTGCGCTCGGTTTCGCGGAGGCTCATGAGCTCCGGCGAGGGTCGACTCAGGGCGTCGATCTTCTGCTGCAGGGCTTGCACGGTGGGGTGCATCGGAGTCAGCGTGAGCTGCGCCTGGGACAGCTGCTGCTGGAGTGAGTCGAGCAAATTCCGCCGTTCCCGTTCGAGCGCCTGGATCTTGAGCCGCACTTCCTCGAGCGAGGCGGCCAGCCCGGGATCGACGGCGGGCGCGGTGTCCCCAGCGGGCCGTTGAGGGGCCGGGACGTAGACCCGCGAAGGCGAGGAGGCGGTGGTCGGCTGAACCTGGACGGGCATGGCGTCGATGAGGCATTTTTGGTACTCGGCGAGCGCCGCCTCGACCTTCGTGTTCTCCGATTTTGCGTGATCCTGCAGCACATCGATGCTGTCTCGAATCAATGCGAGGTCGCGATCGTACCGAGCCTCCAAGAAGTTCTTCTGCACGAGCGTGACGAGGTCGTACGCCATCTGTGCGCTCGGCCAGTCGACGGTCATGACGACCGTGTTCTCGTCGGTGAAGATATCGAGCTTTTTCTCGAGGGTCGCGACCAGCACCTTCAGCTTGTCCTCGTCGGACGGCGGCCCGTACAGCCAGGTGGTCACGCGGTCTTTGAAACGAAACGCCGGCGAACGCGACTCGGTGAAACGGTCCGCAAGCTTCGCTTCCCTGACCAACGCCACGAGGTTGTCGCGGCGCATGATCATGTTCCCCACGTTCTTGGTGGGGTCGTCGACCTGGTCGACTTCGTGATTGGAACCGCTGAGCGCGCGGAGAGTCGACGGCCGCTGCGTGAAGATCTTGACCTGAGCGCTGTAGGTTTTCGGCATCGTCGAGGCGGCGGTGATCCCGAGGCCCGCGACGGCGAGGAATGTCGCGATCGCGAGCTTGCGGTGCCTGCGCCCCGCGTGCAGGACGAAGCCGGTCAGCTCGGAGATCTGCTCGAAGTCCAGCCCCTCGGACTCGGCCTCCTCGGCAGGCGCCTGCGACACATGCGCGTTGATATCGTGTTGGACCATGGGTTCGACCGGGGCTCCGCGCGCTGGGATCGTACGTGCGACGGTGCTAAAAGCGTGTCGGTGGGGCGCGAACCGTCAGGGCCACGTAGCCGAAGACTGACAGAAGATTGCCATAACCGGCATGGTCTTGCCAGAGGCCCTGAGCTCCCAGTGTCAAATCGACGTGCCGGTCCAAACGCAGCGTGACGTCGGCCGACCCCGTAATGAGCGACACGTCTTCCTCGTCGGGGTTGTTCGGGTTGAGTGAGGCACTGTTGTCGGAGCTCGACACCGTCTTCAATCCGCCCACGCCGAGATGGACCGTGAGGGTAGATGTGACGACGTCGGTGAGGTTTGCGCTCCCCTGCAGATACTCGGCCACGAAGCCGGTGAGTGGGTCGACGCTCGGAGCGAGCTGGGCGTAGATAGCGAGCTCGCTCGTGCCCTGAACTCCGAAGCGGTACGACAGCTGACCCAGCACGACGGGGTAGACGATGGTCAGTTCGTTCCCCGTGTTGAGTGCGTACATATCGTACGCGGCGGCACCGGCCCCGAGTGCCAGGAGCATCGAGCGGGACAGGTTGTGGCGAAGTGTCTCGTCGACCTGGACGCTCTCGGCGCGCTCTCGGCAGAATCCGGCCACCGGCGGCAGGCATTCGCCCGTCGTCCGGATCTCCTGCACGATCGCCCGGGTGGTGAGAACATCGCGGCGCGTGAGAGTGTACGCGAGCGAGGCGATGGCCCGCGGGCCGTATTCTTCCGGCAGCACTTCGCGCGACACCGCATCGGCGCCGCCGCTCACCAAATAGTCTGCGGACAGCGAGAGCACGACGCGGTGACCAATGGCCTGGCGAAACGTGGCGTCCGTGGTCGAGCCGATCAACGTGAATGTCTTCGGTTGGGGAACGGTCGTGATGATGGGCGCCTCCCCCGCCGTGGTCTGCTGCGTCGCGACGAGGTACGAAGAGTTGATGAGCCCGTACATCGCCCCTTCGGTCACGGAGAAGCTGGTCTTTCGATAGTGCCACGCCGCGATCGCGGTGCCGACGTTTAGGAGCTGAGGCTGAAAGCTTTGCTCAACGCTGGGGAGCGTCAGCATGGGCGACAGCGTGAGCGTATAGGCCGAGAGGCGATCGTGCAGTTGGGCGCTCGCCGTGGCCGTCTCGACGAAGTCCAAAGCCGCGTCTTGGCCTTGCGTCGCGCGCGCCCGCACCATCGTGACTTCGTTCAGGTCGAGCGTGCCCGCGTAGTCGGCGGCCAGGACAGCAGTCGCAATCATGGTGGGCGAGTCGTCGCTACTCGAACGCTACTCGACCTCCACGATGTCGCCCGCGTGCAATTGGAAATCTCCCGCTTGCCCGACGTTGCGGCTGACTGCCTCGTAGGTAAAGCGAATTCGGATTGGCGTCGGGCGGTTGCGCACGACGTAAATGCTGCTCCGCGACGCGTACTCCGTCAGGCCGCCCCCGAGCGCCAAGGCGTGGGCGAGTCTCAGATCGTCCTCGAGCGGGTAGCCGCCGGGGCGTGTCACTTCGCCCAGCAAAAGGACGGTCGGCGGTCTTGCTTCGTCGACATTCACGACGACGCTCGGCGACACGATGAAGTCTTTCAGGCGTCCTTCCAGCTCGGCGCGCAGCGATCCGGGACGCTTGCCCGCGACGGCGACTTCGCCGATGAGCAGAAGCGCAACCCTGCCGTCGGGACGCACGCGCTCTTTCACGGTCATTTCGTCGTGGCCGAGCACCCGGATGCTCACGACGTCACCGACTTCGATGAAGTACTCGTTGCCGGCCATCAGCTTGTCCTGCGGGAGCTGATCGAACCAGACGAAGTGACCAGGGCCCGAGCAAGCTGCAGCGAGACTGACGAAAGCGAGGGCCGCCGCTCTCACCCCGAGTCGACGCGCGAGCTCCACCATCGAGATCCCCGTTTTTACCGCTGCGCAACTTGGAGCGCAAGCGAACAGGCCGCCCGGCTTTTTCCCCCAGCCCGTTTAGCCGTGCGCGTTCGAGTAGCTCTGCACCAGCGCGGCGACCAACCCCGCGAAAACGACCACACAGCCGACGACGATCGCGAACACGAGGCGGGTTCTTCGTCGTCGGCCGTCGAACGCGCGCAGCTCGGGACCGATCGATACGTGCTGGATCACGGCCGCGTCCTCTGCACGCGGGGGCGCGTAGACGGGCTGCGCCGGGCGAAATTGCGGGAGCGCAGGCATGGGCGGCGCCACGACGACGGGGGCCGGAACCGAGCGGCGCTCGACCTCTCCCAGGCGGCGCTCCATGTCTCGGACCGTGCGGTCAAGCGGCTCGATCGCCTGCTCCACGGCCGCGCGCACGGTGCTTTGGAGGGGCGCCATCGCCTGCTCGACCATCGCGCGCATCGTCCGCTCGAGCGGCGCGGTCGCTTGCTCCACCATCGAGCGCACCGAGCGTTCGAGCGGCATCATGGCCTGGTCGACCATCGCGCGCACGACCGGAACGAGTTCGTCGCGTGGCGCCGGAGAAGAGGGGACCCCTGCGGCCGGCCTCGGCGTCGTCTGCGAGGCGACCAGTGTTCCGGAGGATGGCGTGGTCGCGGCGGCCGCGGCCGCGGCGGCTGCCAGCCTTGCCACGGCAGCGGGCACCGGCTCGACCAAGGTGACTTCACCGCTTCCTTCGCTGTCGGCCGACTCCGTCGTAGTCGTCAACGTTCTGCGAACAGCTGCCACCGGAGGAGCCGGAGCCGCGGGTTTGACCGCCGGCGCAGCGACTGGCCGTGGCTGCGCCTTCGGTGCGCTCGGCCCACCCGCCGCCCCGCTTGGGGTCGCCGGACGAATGCCAGCCTTCGCAACGCCTTGCGGACCTACGCTCGCCCCCGGAGACGTGCCCTTGGAGGGCGATGTCGGCTTCACGGCGGCCGGCTTTCCGCCCGAGAAGGGTCCCTGTGCAGCCCCTTGAGTCATGCAAATACGCTGAACTATTTCGTTGACACGTGCCAACGATTGGCAGCATCTAATGGCAAGATCGGGGGGGTAGGGTGTCCGGAAGTGCGATGGAGGCGGACGTGCCGCTCAACACCCGCCGTGCCCGACGCTCGGGAAAATCTTCCCCGGATTGAGAAGGTCTTTGGGATCGAACACGTACTTGATCGCGCGCTGAAGCGCGATGAGCCCCGCGCTCTGCTCGAGCTCCAAGTATTGCGCTTTGGAGACTCCGATGCCGTGTTCGCCGCTCAGCGTCCCGCCCAGATCGACGGTCGTTCGCATCAGCATGCCGATCGCACGGTCGACGGCGGGCCGCTCTGCGTCGTCGTCCCACAGGAAGTTGACGTGCATGTTGCCGTCGCCCGCGTGCCCGTACGTCAGGTGACGGACTCCGGTCGCGGCGCCGATTTCATCGGTGCGCGCGAGGAGCTCCGCGAGCTTCGAGCGCGGAACGACGACGTCCTCGCTGAGTTTGTGGCGCGCGAGCTTGCGGGTGGCGCGCGAGAGCATGCGGCGCGCTCCCCACAGCCGATCGCGCTGCGCCGCGTCCTGCGCGACGACCACATCGAGCGATCCTGGAGAACCGGTCGCCACCTCGCCCACCCGGAGGAGCGCGGCCTCGGAGGCTTCCCCGTCCACCTCGATGAGGAGCATCGCCCCCGCTCGCGGGTCGATCGCCACGCCCGAGCCGCGCACCGCGGCGAGCGTGGCCGAGTCGAGCATTTCGAGGCACCGCGGCACCACTCCGGCGTCGATGATCGCGGCGACCGCTTTGGCCGCGGAGCCCACGTCCGTGAATAGGGCGAGAGCCGTGGCGATCAAAGGAGGTTTGGGCACCAAGCGGAGCGTCGCTTCGGTGAAGACGGCAAGCGTTCCTTCACTTCCGACGAGGAGCGCGGTGACATCGTAGCCCGTGACGCCTTTGACGGTGCGTTTGCCCACGCGAAGAGTTGCGCCTCCGATCAGGTGCGCCTCGAGGCCGAGCACCCAGTCGCGCGTCACGCCATACTTGAAGGCGCGCGGTCCCCCCGCATTTTCCGCGAGATTCCCGCCGATCATGCAGCTGTCGAGCGAGTTTGGATCGGGCGCATAAAAGAGCCCGTCGCGCTCGACCGCGGCGTGAAGCTCGCCGGTCACCACTCCCGGCTCGACGACCGCGGTGAGATTCGCGCGGTCGATTTCTTTGATGCGCGCGAGCGCGTGCGTCGCGAGGACGATCCCTCCCGCCACGGGGACGGCGCCGCCCGTTCGGCCTGTGCCTCCCGCCCGTGGAGTGACCGGCACGCCCGCAGCTTCCGCGATCGCCAGAGTCGTCGCCACGTCTTCCGCGGACGCCGCGATCACCACGGCGTCGGGCGCGCGCCCTTCGACGTCGCTCTCGTCGTTTGCGTACGTCGCGGTCGCGTCCGCCCCGGTCATGACTTTGGAAGGCCCGAGGCGCCTCTCGAGGTCAATCTTTGCGCGGTCGAGCGAAGAGCGACCGGGAAGCCTCACTTCGGGAGCGCGGAGAAGCACGATGGGAGAACGTAGCGTGGGGGCTGGGTCCAAGCTCGTAGGCGTTGCATTGCCGTGCGGGTTCGAGCACGGCGTACGCCTGGGTCGAGAGGGCGCCTCATGTTTGCCCGCGGGGCCCCTCAAGTCCCCCCCAGGTCCCCCCCCCGCGCGGTACGCCCCCCCCCGCTCACAGCCGGATGTCGACGTACACCTTTCGCCGCAGGTCCTTCAGCCACTGCTTTCGCGCTCGCTCGAGGGCGTCGAGCAGGGCCTGCTGCTCCATCTCGTTTTTGACTTGTTCGAACGGCGGCGCTCGGGTCTCGCCGCCGTTCATCAAGACGATGATCGCGTCGTCCGGGCCGATGTGCACCTCAATCGGATCCGATACGCTACCCGGCGGGGTGACGCGCACCGCGTCCTGTATCGCGGGAAGAAGCCCCGCGAACGGCTGCGGACCGCGCGATCCGCACGAGTCGCGCGTCGAAGAGTCGTCGCTGAACGACGCCACCAATGCGCAGAAATCCGCGCCGAAGCGAGCCTTCCGAACGATGTCTTGCGCGAGATCCATGCGCGCTTCGACCTGCGCCTGCGTCCCGGGCGCCGGCACGCGTAGCGCGAGGGTACGAACGTCGACGGGCTGCTTTTCCTTCAGCTCTTGGGTCCAGTGCTGGTAGGCGGCGTGGGCGTCTTGATCGGTGACGCGAACCCGCGGCCGCACACGCAGCTCGATGAGCTTTCCCTCGAGGATCTGGCGGCGAATCTCGTCGCGGAAGTCCTGGTCGGTCATTCCGCGGCGGTGGATCTCGGCGAGGACGTCGTCGACCGTCACCGGTCGCGACTGCTGGGCTTGTGCCTGCGCGGCGATGTTGGCGATGCCCCGATCGATCTCCTCGGGGGTGACGCTGATGTGGGCTCGGTCGGCCTGCTGCTCTTCGAGGCGATCGTCGATCATCCGATCGAGCAGCTCCTTGTACATCTCCTGCTCTTGCACCGAGATGACGTTCGCGTCCCGCGTCTGCATGCGGATCTGGATGCGCGTCGCCGCGGCTCGGTGCACGAGCTCGGTCCAGAGCAAAGGCCGTTCGCCGATTACCGCGACGACACGCTCGACGATGATCGCCCGGGCGCGGGTCGGACCCCCAACGAGCGCCGCCGCGCCGATTGCCAAGCAGAGGAGGACCTTGGGGAATTTCACGCCGCTCGCACGCAAGTCGAAAGCCCGCCCTGTCGCCTCAGCGCTTGCTGTACTGGAAGCGTTTGCGCGCGCCCGGCTGGCCGTACTTCTTGCGCTCCTTCTTGCGCGCGTCACGCGTCAAGAACCCCGCTCGCTTGAGCGCGCCCCGCTTCTCGGGGTCGAACGCGCATAGCGCACGCGAAATGCCGTGCCGCATCGCCTCGGCCTGGGCGTTTTTTCCGCCCCCGTGGCACGTGGCCATCACGTCGAACTGATCCTGAACCTCGATGAGCTCGAGACCCTGACGGAGCACCATGCGCGACGTTTCGCGCTCGAAGTACACGTCGCACGGCATGCCGTTGACGACGATGTCGCCCGTTCCGGGCTTGAGCCATACGCGGGCGATCGCCGTCTTGCGCTTGCCGGTGGCATAGGTTCGGTTGGAAGTCGTCGCGGTCGCCATGGGAGCTTTCCGTTACTTGATGGGCAGCGGCTGGGGCTTCTGCGCAGCGTGAGGGTGATCCGGCGTGGGGTAAACCTTGAGCTTCGTGAACATTTCGCGGCCGAGAACGCCTTTCGGCAGCATACCCTTTATCGCCTTCTCGAGAGGAAATGTGGGATTGCGCGCAAGAAGGTGCCGGTAACTCTCGGCCCGAAAGCCGCCCGGAATGCCAGAATGGTGATAATAAAACTTCTTGTCGAGCTTGGCGCCGGTGAGGAGCACCTTGTCGGCGTTGACGATGACGACGAAGTCGCCTGTGTCCTCGTGCGGCGTGTACTGAGGCTTGTGCTTGCCCCGCAGAACGCTCGCCACTTCGCTGGCGAGCCGCCCCAACGGCTTGCCCGTGGCGTCCACGACCCACCACGCGCGTGACGACTGGGCGTGAGCCTTGGTCATCACGAAGCTCCGCTGAGGGGAACGGTGACTTGTGGGTTGGGTTTCCGGCGACGCCATGGGCAGAGGGACCTTTTCCAGCGCGGGGGGCGCGGGAAACTACGTGCCGCAGACCCCACTGTCAAGCGTGCGGCCCTTTTCATCCCGTCCGGCGGGGCCCAGCGCGGCCAAAAAGCGGCTCGTCCTCTTGCCCGTATGGCCCGTCCGCCGCACGATTTCGCGGCACGACCCACCTTTCGTGCACAGCACACCTTGAGCCCTGGACGAAGCGGTCCCACAGGTTGTCTACGAGGCCCTACCGGGCGCAAGTGCCAACCAAATGAACCGCCCTCCGACGGACCCCCCGGATACCTCGGCCGAGCTCGCCCCCGACGCAAACCGCGTGGACGGAGCCACCGCGCAAGCGGCTGCCGTGCGCGTGCAGGCCGATGCGGAAGAGGCGGCGCGACGAGCGCAAGCGAGCTTCCGCACGGTCATCGAGATATCGGCCGACCTCATCGTCTTGCACCGCGAGGGCCACGTCTTGTACGCAAACCCTGCCGCCGCGCGCGCGGTCGGTGTCGGCTCGGCTGACGAGCTCGTGGGAATGCCGTTCCTCGAGCTCTTTCACTTGGACGACCGCTCGAGCGCGGCCGCGCACGTGATGGTGCCCGCCACCAGCATCAAGCCCGGAACCGTTGGCCTGCGATGGCGCCGCAAAGACGGGGGGTATCGCACGACCGAAGCGATTGCCGCCAGCGTGGACTTCGCGGGAAGAGGCGCGGCGCTTCTCGTCGCCCGCGACGTCACCGAGCGCGTTGCGTTCCAGTATCAGCTCCTCCAGCGCGATCGGATGGCGGCGCTGGGAACGCTGTCTGCGGGCGTCGCGCACGAGATCAACAACCCGCTCACGTACCTCCTCGTCAACCTGGACCACGTGCTCCGGCGACTGCGCGCGGCCAGCGCGAGCGACGATCCGTTCGCTGCCCTCGCGAACGACAGCGGGGGCCTCGCGGGGCTCGTCCTGTCCCTTCAGCACTCGGTGGACGGCGCGAATCGGGTACGGCAGATCGTGCGCGATCTGCTCACGTTTTCTCAGGGCAACGTCGAGCAGCGTGGAATTACGGACGTCCGCGGGATCGTCGAGAGCGCCGTGCAAATGGCGTGGCACGAGATCCGTCACAGGGCGCGCCTGACCAAGAGCCTCGGCGACGTGCCCCCAGTCGACGCCAACGAAGGGCGACTCGGTCAGGTTTTCCTCAACCTGCTGGTGAACGCCGCGCAGGCGATTCCCGAGGGCAACGCCGACAAGAATGAGATCCGCGTCAGCACTCGAACCGACACCCACGGCAGTGCGGTGATCGAGGTGAGCGACACCGGGTCGGGCATCGCGCCCGAGGACATGCCGTGCATCTTCGACCCTTTCTTTACGACCAAGGGAGAGAACGGGACCGGCCTCGGTCTCGCCATTTCGCACGGTACGGTCCGGGGGTTGGGCGGGGACATTCAGGTCTCGAGCGTTCCCGGCAAGGGCTCGACCTTCCGAGTCGTCCTGCCTCCGGCCAAGCCGTGGCGCGGTTCGATCGCGCCCGCGAGCGCCCAGGTCGGCGGCGCTCACCGATCGAGGCTCCTCATCGTGGACGACGAACGACTAGTCGGGGAGGCGATCGCGCGGTCTCTCGCGGAGGAGAGCGACGTCGAAGTGGTCACCGACGCAAAGCAGGCGCTTTTGCGTATAGGCGCCGGCGAGCGCTACGACGTCATTCTGTGCGATTTGCTCATGCCGGTGATGACCGGCATGGACCTCTACGCCGAAGTCGTTCGCGCCGCACCGAAGCTCGCCGGGCGCATCGTGTTCATGACGGGTGGTGCGTTCACGATGAGGGCGCGGGCGTTTCTCGAGAGCGTCGGGAATCAGTGCCTCGAAAAGCCGCTCGACATGAGCAAGCTGAGGAGCTTTCTCGCGCGGGCGGGCAGAGACTGACCCGCGTGGTCCGCTCAGGGCTCTTCCCTCCACATGGCCTGCTCGCCGGCCCCAGGGCGACCGAAGAGCAGTTCGTGCGGTCGGAACGTCGATTTGTAACGCAGCGAAGGGCACCCGCCGACGCGAAATCCTAGGTAGACGTGGTCGCGTCCGCTCTTTGCGGCGTCGGCGACGAGCGACAAGACGTTCACGGTACCCAGCGACATGCGAGCGTATGCCGGATCATAGAAGAAGAACGCGGCCGAGAGGGCGTTCGGCGTCTGGTCGAACAGACCGACCCCCACGAGCCGTCCGCCCGCGGCGTCGTCGTAAAATGCGCACTCGCGAGCGCATTCGTGGGGAAACGCAAACTCGAGCGCATAGCGGTCGCGAGTCTGCGGATTCGGCTCCCAGCCGCGATCGCGCTCACGGCCCGCGTGCCATTTTGCGTAAAGCGCGAGCCGCTCCGAGTCGACGCGGGGAGCGCTGACGACGCGCCGAAGTGCGGCACAAGCTCGGGCCGCGCGCCGCTGGCTCTTGTTCGGCGCGAAGCGCGTCGCCACCACCCGCAAACTCACGCACTCGGCGCACGCCGCGCACCCGGGCCGGAAATACGCGGGACCGAAGCGGCGCCACCCGCGCTCGAGGAGCGACTCCAGTTCCGATGCAGACACGTCGAGCATGACGCTCACTTCTAGACTCGCGCGCTCGGTCGGGAGATAGGCGCACTCGTGTGGGTTCTCGATGACGCGCTCGAGGAGGTGCATGGGTCGCGCTTTCGCGATGATCTGCGTGCCACGGCTGCACGAAGCGCGCTACCCTGCGGGGCGAGCCTCCGGTGAGCACCTCACCCATCAGTCAGCCTGTCGCGTACAGCGTCGTGGTACCCGTTTTCAACGAAGAAGGGAATGTCGAGGCTCTGGCGTCGCGCGTCACCGCGGTGATGGAAAGAGTGGGAGCGCCCTTCGAGCTCCTCTTCGTCGACGACGGCTCGCGCGATCGCACCGCGCTCCTTCTCTCGAAGCTCGGCGCCCGCGATCGGCGCATCCGGGTCGTTCGCTTCACTCGAAACTACGGGCAGGAGGCCGCGGTCGAAGCGCTTTACTTGAACGCCCGCGGGAGATGGCTCATCCAGATGGACGGCGACCTGCAGCATCCGCCCGAAGAGATCCCGACGCTGATCGCAAAAATGGAGGAGGGCTACGACGTCGTTTACGCCGTGCGCGAGGGGCGCCGCGATGCACTCCTGCGCGTCGTGGCATCGCACACGATGCAGTGGAGCATGCGTTCGCTCATGGAAATCGAGCTCCCCGAGGACGTGTCGACATTTCGGTTGATGAGCGCGCCCATCGCGCGCCTGGTGGCCGCGCTGCCCGAGCGACGCAAGTTCTTCAGTGCGCTGCTCGTCTGGAGCGGGGCCCGAATCGGAACCGTGCGAGTGCGTCACGAAGCGCGGCACGCCGGCGCCACGCACTACAACTTTACCAAGCTCCTGAACCATACGTTCGACTTGATCGTCGGATTCTCGAGCAAGCCTCTCCGGTACATCGGCACGCTGGGCTTTTTCTTTGCGCTCGCGGGCCTCGGGCTCGGTGCATGGGTGATCGCCCGCAAGCTCCTCTGGAACTACGGCATCATGGGGTGGCCGTCGCTGTTCGCGTCGGTGGTCATACTCGGGGGCGTGCAGCTCATCGCCACGAGCGTCATCGGAGAATACATCGCGCGCATCTACGTGCAGGCGCAGGCGCGACCTCTTTACAACATCGCCGAGCGCATCAATTTCGACGAACCGCAGGCGGCAGACGAACTTCGGCGCGCTTCGGCGGCCGGTCGCCCGGCGAGCGAAGCGGCGTCGACCCCCGGGGCGCCGTCGTGAGTCGGATCGTGATCGTCGGCTGCGGTTTTCCCCAGCTGTCGCTCGTGCGCGCGGCCAAGCGCCGAGGCTTTCACGTGATCGGCGCCGACGCGAATCCGCGTGCGATCGCGGCGGCGCTTTGCGACGAATTCTACGAAGTCTCGACCAGCGACGTCGACGGCTTGTGCGGCCTCGTGCGCCGCGCGCGCGCGGTCGGCATCACCACCACCGGAAGCGAATTGTCACTCAAATCGACTGCGCTCGCCGCCGAGCGCCTCGGCCTGCCCTTTTATGCCAGCCCCGACACCGTGCGTCTTTGCCAGGACAAGGACGCCATGCGCGAGAACTACCGGGCCGCGGGCGTTGGCGTGCCGGCGTTCGCGCGATGCGCATCGTTCGACGAGGCAAGGGCATTCGCGCGCAGCCGGGCCTTTCCGTTCGTCGTCAAGCCGTCGCGCGGCTGGGGCCAGCGCGGGGTCGCACGAGTCGACGGCGAGGCGGAGCTCGCGCGCGCGTTCGACGAAGCGCGGTCTTTCTCGTCGAGCGCCGGCTTGGCGATCGTGGTGGTCGAAGAGTGGCTCGAGGGGCGCGAATACTCGGTCAACGGCTGGATTGAGGACGGCCGATTGGTCAGTTATTGCGTCACCGAGCGCATCACGGTGCCGGGCAAGCGGCCGCTGGGTGTCATGATCGCCGAGGTGTATCCGTCCGGACTGTCGCTCGAGAGCGAGGCTCGCGTGGTCGACGAAGCGCGGCGAGGCGCGTCGGCACTCGGTCATGTGCGCGGCCCGTGCTATTCGCAGGTGGCCCTCGCGGACAGCGGGTGCTGGCTGTTCGAGACCGCGGCCCGTCTGGGGGGCGGCTTCGACGCCGACGTGACCAAGCTCGCCAGCGGAGTCGATCTCTCCGATCGGGTTCTCGGCGTCGCTGTCGGCGACGGCGGGCTCGAGCGGCAAGGCGTGATCGCTCCCCGATACGGGGGCGCCATCGCAAAGTTTCTCGTCGCACGCCCCGGCCCGGTGCGCTCCGTTCTCGGACTCTCGGAGGCCCGCCAAATCGCCGGGGTGGACGACGTCCAGGTGTTCGCGCCGGTCGGCGGGCGCATCCTGCCGCTGACCGACGCCGCCAAGCGGGCCGCGTACGCGCTGGCGCACGGAACGAGCCGCGGTGAAGCGACCGCCCGAGCAGACGCGGCGCTCGGATGCATCCAGATCGAGACGGGCGACGACGCGAACACGGAGCAGAGCGCGTGACCGCTCCAAGTGCGGAGCCGGCCCCTCACGGAGGCAATCCGTCACGGACGGGGTCGTCCGGCATCCGGCAGTTGTTCGCGGAGCGGCGGGGTCGCGACGCTCTCTACGGCGCTTCCTCGTACTGGGACGCTCGAGCGTCCGCACGCCGGGGCATGGCGCGTTCACTTTGGCCGTCGAACACGTTCAATGCGCTCTGGGACGAGCGGCAGCGCACCGTCATCGGTCGCGCGTTCGGCGACATGAACGGCCGCACCGTCGTGGACGTCGGCTGCGGCGTGGGTCGAATGACACGATGGCTCGCCGAGGACCTGGGGGCCCAGCACGTGGTCGGCGTGGACTTCTCCGCGGCGACGGTCGACGCGGCGCGTTGTGAGTCGGGCGCGCTGGTCTCGTCCGGAATCGTGAGCTTCCAGCAGGGCGACGTCGTGTCCGGGCTCGACGCGATCGGCGTCGGCGCGTTCGACGACGCGGTCGTGCTGGGATGCCTTTCGGTCGCCTGCCGCGAGCGGGCCTCGCTCGAACGGGCCATCGGGAACGTCGCGCGCCTCGTTCGCCCCAGGGGTCGGGTTCTCCTTCTCGAGCCGATTCACCGCTCGCCGCTCTTGCGCCGCGTCCTCGATCTGGGCATCGAAGAGTGGATCGCGTGCGCGAACGGCGCGGGTCTGGCGCTGCAGCGCGCCGACCGCATGGGGTTCGTGCCGGTGCGCCTGATCATGAGCGTGCGCGATCTGCCGCGCCCCATCGTCGAGCCCGTTTTCGCCGCCGGTGAGCAGCTCCTTGACCGGGCGCCCTGGCTCGCGCCGCTGTCGGATTACAAGTTGCTGCTCTTCGCCCGTATAGATGACTGACAATACCGTGACCCCCTTCATCGGCTCCTTCCTGTTTTTGGCAGCGGCCATCGGCGGCGGCCTCAACTCGGTCGCCGGCGGCGGTAGTTTCGTCGCGTTTCCGGCGCTTCTTTTCGCCGGTGTCGCCCCGATTCCGGCGAACGCGACCAACTCGGTCGCGCTCTGGCCGGGAAGCGCCGCCAGCGCGATCGCGTACCGGCGGGAGCTGGGCGAAGTGCGCCACGAGCTCGTCCCCTTGGGAGCGGCCGCGCTGGTGGGGGGGCTTGCCGGCTCGATCTTGCTGCTTCGAACCCCTGAGCATTCCTTCGTCCTTCTCATCCCTTGGCTGCTCTTGTGCGCTACCACGCTCTTCACGCTCGGCGGCCCGCTTCGCGCCCGAATGCGAGACATCAAGGCGCCGCTCTCGGTCGCGGTCGTCTCGCAACTCGCCATCAGCGTCTACGGAGGCTATTTCGGCGGAGGAATGGGGATAATGATGCTCGCCGTCCTGTCGCTGCTCGGCATGACCGACATCCACCGGATGAATGGCATCAAGACCGTGCTCGCCACACTGGTCAACGGTATCGCGGTCGCCGCGTTCGTGGTCGCGGGCACGGTAAAGTGGGGTCCCGGGATCGTGATGGTCGCCGGTGGCATCAGCGGCGGCTATACGGGGGCGATGATTGCGCGGCGAGTCGACGCGAGATACGTGCGAGCGCTCGTGCTCGTCATCGCATGGGGAATGACGGTGTACTTCTTCGCCCGAACGTATTGGCATTAGCGAGAGCAACTCGACGTGAATGCCCGCGTCCGCCACGGATTGTGACGGACTCGGCTGGCGCCACACTCGGCGTGCCGTCGACGCAGTCGAAACGCTCTCGAAATGAACCGCCGAACGAGCTCGATTTCCCGACAGCGAATTCGGACGTGAGGGTTTGTGGGCTATCAAATGGTTTTAGGGGCCGGCGCACCTATTTCGGCCAATTGGCTCTGGGGGGCCGTGTGGCAATGGCGAGCAATCGACACTCGGGCGTCGAGTTGCGTATCATGCTCGCAGTTGCCCGTGACCGCGTCGCCGAACACTCTTGGCCGAGCCTGGGTCCGGCCGCCTTCCGTGGTGGGGCCTGCCGTGCGGGCGCGGGCGACGAAGGACATGTACGACGCGGGCGGGGCGAAGTCCGCTAGGAACGGCCGCGAAAAGCGCATGTGCGAATTCGCCGCGGGTCGGGCGTGTGCCGCGCAGGCACTCGTCGACGCGGGCGCGCGCGAGGTCACGGTCGGAGTCGGCCGGGATTGCGCGCCGCTCTGGCCGCCTGGATTCGTCGGATCGATCACCCATTCGAGCTCGTTTGTGTGGGCGGCCGTCGCGCGCGCGACCGACCTTCGCTCACTCGGCGTCGACTCCGAGCCGCTCTTCGATGACGAGACGTGGGGCGAGGCGATTCCGCTGGCCCTCGACGCAGCCGAGCGAGCCCGACTGGAGGGAACGCGACGCCGCGAGCTCGGGACGGTGGCCTTCTCGGCCAAAGAGAGCCTATTCAAATGCCTATACCCCTGCGCGGGGATCTTTTTCGACTTCGGCGATGCCGAGCTCGAATGGCTGGCGAGCGCCGACGACGTCCGAGGGACCTTCGGCCTGCGACTTCGGTGCAGTCTCGGCCCCGAGCTCCCTAACGGAATGCGGCTGACCGGCCGCTACACGATAGAGCTCGGTCACGCGCACACCGCCGTGGAGTTGCCAGAATGAGTACGATCTCGGAGAACGACCGGCATCGCCTTCTCGTCGAATGGAACGCCACGGAGGTCTTGGACCGCCGAGACGCGTGCGTGCACGAGCTCTTCGAAGAACAAGCCCGCGAGCGGCCGACCGCGATTGCCGTCGCCCATGCGACGGGCAATTTGACCTACGACGACCTCGACACCCGCGCGAATCGGCTCGCGAATCGACTGCGAGCGCACGGCGTGGGTCCCGATGTGCGAGTCGGTCTGTGTCTCGAAAGAACTCCGGACTCCATCGTGGCCGTTCTGGCGATCTTGAAGGCGGGGGGGGCGTACTTGCCCGTGGATCCAAACTACCCGCGCGAGCGCGTCGCCTTCATGATGAAGGACGCCTCTGTGGGTGTGGTCGTCACCCAGTCGTCGCTGCGCGATGTCCTTGGCGGTGCTGCTCCGGCGCTCGTCCTCGTCGACCGGGATGCGGCGTCGATCGGAAACGAGCCGAAGACAGCCCCGAAAGTCGAGGTCGGTTCGGAGCGACTCGCGTACGTGATGTATACGTCGGGCTCGACCGGAACGCCGAAGGGCGTAGAAGTCGTCCACCGCGCAATCAACCGTCTCGTACGCCGGGTGTCGTACGTGCGCCTCGGGCCGGACGAGGTACTTCTGCACGCCGCGCCTCTCGCGTTCGACGCGTCCACGTTCGAAATCTGGGGCGCGCTGCTGCACGGCGGCAAGGTCGTCCTGCATCCCGAAGCAGTGCCGACCGCGCGGGGTCTTCGCGACTGCATCGAGCGGCACGGCGTGACGACCGCCTGGCTCACGGCGGCGCTCTTCAACACCATCGTCGACGAAGACGCGCGGGCTCTCGGGGGGCTCAGGCAACTCCTGACCGGAGGCGAAGCGCTGAGTGTGACGCATGTGCGTCGAGCCCTCGACGCCACGCCCCAGACCCAGATCATCAACGGCTACGGGCCAACCGAAACGACGACGTTCGCAACGTGTCATCCGATTCCGCGTTCTCTGCCCGAAGGCACCCGAACCATCCCGATCGGCCGGCCCATCCGCGACACGCGCGTCTATGTGCTCGATCCGAATCGCGAGCTCGTCGCGATCGGTGAAGTGGGCGAGCTTTACATCGGCGGCGACGGGCTGGCGCGCGGTTATCTCGGGCGCCCCGAGCTCACCGCCGAGCGCTTCGTCCCCGACCCGCTGCACCCGGGCGAGCGACTTTATCGCACAGGCGATCTCGTACGGTTCCTCTCCGACGGTTCGCTCGACTTCGTTGGACGGGCCGATACGCAAGTCAAGATTCGCGGCTATCGCATCGAGCTCGGCGAGATCGAAGCGGCCCTCACGAGCCAGCCGCACATCAAGAGCGCAGTGGTCACGGCGCGCGAGGACACGCCCGGCGCCAAGCGACTCGTGGCCTACCTCGTGGCACGGGGCGAGCGCCCACGCGGATCGGTCTTGCGGGACGCCCTCGGCGCGGCACTGCCCGCTTTCATGGTGCCCGCTGCGTTCGTGTGGCTCGACGCCATTCCGCTCACTCCCAACGGCAAAGTGGACACTCGTGCGCTGCCGACGCCGAGCGCCGATCGGCCCGATCTGGCCAATCCGTTCGTGGCGCCCGCAACCGCCGGGGAGCGCGCGCTCTGCAACCTTTGGAGCGAGTGTCTCGGCGTATCGCCCGTCGGCGCGACCGACAATGTCTTCGAGCTCGGGGCGACCTCGCTTCTGGCCATGCGAGCCGCCGCTCGAATGCGTCGCGAGCTGGGGCTCGAAGTGTCGCCCGTCGCGCTCTTCGAGCACCCGACGCCGAGGGACCTCGCAGCGGCGCTCGAGCGTCCGGACCCGGCTCGCGACCTCGCGGCGAAAATCGAGCGCTACGCGCGATCGACCCGCGACGCGCGCACCCCAGTGGCGATCGTCGGGATGGCCGCGCGATACCCCGGGGCGAGATCGGTCGACCAGCTCTGGCAGGCGCTGTGCGAAGGTCGGGAGACCGTCCGCTTCTTTCGCGACACCGAGCTCGATCCGTGGATCTCGCCCGCGCTTCGAAGCGACGCGTCCTATGTGAAGGCGCGCGGAGTGCTCGACGACGTCGAGGCGTTCGACGCCGGGTTCTTCGGAATACCTCGAAAAGAGGCCGAGGTGATGGACCCCCAGCAGCGCATTTTGCTGGAGCTCGGATGGGAGGCGCTCGAAAACGCCGGCCACGTGCCCGGCTCGTTCGACGGGCGCATCGGCGTCTTTGCCGGAAAGTACAACGACACGTACTGGAGCGAGAACGTCGTCACCCGCCCCGAGCTGGTCGAAGCGATGGGCGCGTTCCAGGCGATGGTCGGCAACGAAAAGGATTACGTCGCGACCCGCATCGCGCACAAGCTCGACCTCACGGGTCCCGCACTCAGCATTCACACCGCCTGCTCCACGTCGCTCGTGACGATCGTGCAGGCGGTGCGAAGCTTGCGAGCGGGCGAGTGCGATCTCGCCATCGCGGGCGGCGTGTCGATTACCGTGCCGGTTCGTAGCGGCTATCTCTACCAGGAGGGAGGAATGCTCTCGAACGACGGGCACACCCGCTCGTTCGACGCCCAGGCGCAGGGGACGGTGTTCAGCGACGGGGCCGGCTTCGTCGTGCTCCGCAGGCTGGACGACGCGCTCCGCGACGGCGACCAGATCTACGCGATTGTCCGTGGGGTGGCGCTCAACAACGACGGCGCCGCGAAGGCAAGCTTCACCGCACCGAGCATCGACGGCCAGGCGATGGTCGTCGCCATGGCCCAGGCGGACGCGGGCGTCGACGCGCGGGCAATTTCGTACGTCGAGGCGCACGGAACGGCAACGCCGCTCGGTGACCCCATCGAGGTCGAGGCGCTGACGCGCGCCTTTCGGGCTCACACCAACGACACGGGGTTTTGTGCGCTCGGATCGATCAAGAGCAACCTTGGACACACGGTGATCGCCGCCGGGGTCGCCGGCGTGATCAAGACTGCGCTCTCTCTGTCGAACGAAGTGATCCCGCCCACCGTCCACTTCCAGTCGCCCAATCCGAAGATCGACTTCGCGAAAAGTCCTTTCTTCGTATCGAACGAGCTAAGGCCCTGGCCGCGATCCCACGTCCCCCGCATCGCCGGCGTGAGCTCCTTCGGTGTCGGAGGCACGAACGCGCACGCCGTGCTCGAAGAGGCGCCGGCGCAAATGGTCGCCGACGGGGGGCGTCCCTGGCAGCTCGTCATGGTGTCGGCTCGCTCGCAGACGGCTCTCGATGCGTCTTCCCAGGCGCTCGGTGAACGTCTCGCGCAGACGCCGCAGACATCCCTGGCGGACGTGGCGTTCACCCTGCAGACCGGACGACGGCACTTTGCGCATCGGCGAGCGGTGGTCGCGAAAGACGCTCGACAGGCCGCAGACCTTCTCCGTGGCATGGGCCAGAGCTCGCCGTCGCGCGCCGGTGAGGGTCAGGAGCCCTCGGTCGCGTTCATGTTCCCCGGGCAAGGTGCCCAGTACGTGGGAATGGGCCGAGCGCTCTACACCGACGCGCCCGTCTTCCGGCAGGAGATCGACCGCTGCGCCGGGCCACTGGCAGATCTGATCGGACGCGACTTGCGCGAGGTGCTCTTCCCCGGCGCCGCCCAGCACGAGCTCGCGGCGGCGTCGCTGCGCGAAACGCGCTTCACCCAGCCGGCGCTCTTCGCGGTCGGCTACGCCCTCGCGCGCCTCTGGGAGTCTTGGGGTGTGAGGCCGGCTGCGATGGTCGGGCATAGCATCGGCGAATTCGTGTGCGCGGTGCTGGCCGGCGTGATGTCGCTGGAAGACGCGCTTGCCCTCGTGGGAGCTCGCGGGCGACTGATGTTCGACCAGCCCGCCGGCGCCATGCTGTCGGTTCGGGCCCCGGCGCGCGACATCGTGACGCAGCTCGGCGCAGACCTCGCGATCGCGTCGGACAACGGACCGTCGCTTTGTGTGGTCGCGGGCCCGACCGCCGCCATTGAAGGGTTTCAGGCGCGCCTGGAAGCGCAGGGCATCGTCTGCAAACACCTGCACACTTCGCACGCATTCCACTCCCCGATGATGGACCCCGTCGTCGAGCCCTTCACCCAGCTTGTCGCACGCGTTCCCCTGAGCGAGCCTCGAATCCGCTTTGTCTCGACGCTCTCCGGCACGTGGATCACGCCGGAGCAGGCCCGAGATCCGGCGTATTGGGGGCGGCATCTCCGGGAGACCGTTCGCTTCGCCGAGGCCGCGTCGACGCTCTGGAAAGAGCCCGGCATGGTGCTTCTCGAAGTCGGCCCCCGGGGAACGCTCGCGACGCTGGCCCGCCAGCAGGTGACCGACAGAGCGCGGCAGGTTGCCGTGGCTTCCATGGGCGACTCCGCGGAGACCGAGTGGAGCACTCTGCTATCGGCAGCGGGCCAGCTCTGGTGTGCGGGGGTTCGTATCGACTCCGACGCGTTCTGGCGCGGAGATCGGCGGCGGCGCGTGCCGCTCCCGACCTATCCCTTCGAGCGGCAACGCTTTTGGATTGACCCTGCCCGCCCGCCGGCCGTGGCCGCCGACGGTGCGGCTACCGTTTTGCCACAGGAGACAGTCATGCCCTCCCCCGCTATATCGCGAGTCGCACGACTCGCCGCCGAGCTCCGGCAAGTATTCGAGGACGCATCGGGAATCGAGATAGGCGACGGCGACTTGGATACGAGCTACCTCGAGCTCGGGCTCGACTCGCTCTTTCTGACCCAGGTCGCTTTGGCCGTTCAGAAGAAGACCTCCGTCAAAGTGACCTTCCGGCAGCTGCTCGAAGAGATGCCCACGATTCGCGCGCTCGCCGAGCACATCGCGAAGCAGCTGCCCGCCGAGGCAGGGCCGCCCGCAGTGCAGGCGGCGACTCCGGCACCGAGCGCGCCGCAGGCGATGCCAGTACAATCGATCCCGATGCCACTGCCCAATCCGCTCCCCACCCCGACGTCGACTGCAGTCGCCCCGGCCGCGACGCCTTCCGCGGGCACGATGCAATGGGTGATCGAACAGCAGCTTCAGCTGATGGCCAAGCAGCTCGCGGCGCTGCAGGGATCACCGGTTGGCGCGCTCGACGGCGCGACGGCTCCGCGCGCCGCCGTCGCGACGGAGTCGGTTCCCGTCGTTCAGCCCGTTCCGCACGTTGCTTCGGCGACACCTGCCGTCGCCCCGAGCCCCGCCGCAGCTCCGGCCGCACCCGAAGAGATCGAGATCACGAAGAAACCTTTCGGCGCCATCGCTCGGATCTCTCTCCACGCGCAAGAGCTGTCCCCGAAGCAGCGTGCTCGACTGGACGCGCTCACGCGCCGCTACACCTCGCGCACCAAGTCGTCCAAGCAATGGACGCAAGAAAACCGCAGTACGATGGCCGATCCGCGTGTCGTCACGGGGTTTCGTCCGGCGATCAAAGAGCTCGTCTACCCGATCGTGATCAAGCGCTCCGCCGGCCCGAGACTTTGGGACCTGGACGGCAACGAATATCTCGACACGAACATGGGGTTCGGCTGCAACATGTTCGGCTGGCAGCCCGAATTCGTGACGAAGGCGATCGAGGAGCAGCTCCGAACGGGGCACGAGATCGGCCCGCAGACCCCGCTGGCGGGTGAGTGCGCGAAGCTCATCTGCGAGTTCACGGGCTTCGACCGGGCGGCCTTCTGCAACACGGGCAGCGAGGCCGTCATGGGCACGATGCGCATCGCGCGCACCGTGACTGGGCGTAGCCAGATCGCCCTCTTCACGGGGAGCTATCACGGCATCTTCGACGAGGTCATCGTCCGGGGCACGAAGAAGCGCAAGGCCATCCCCGCAGCGCCCGGGATCATGCGCTCGACGGCCGAGAACGTCCTGGTGCTCGACTACGGCACGCCCGAGTCGCTCGAGATTTTGCGCTCGGAGGCCAGCCAGCTCGCCGCGATCATCGTCGAGCCGGTCCAGAGCCGCCGTCCGGACTTTCAGCCGCGAGAGTATCTCCACGAGCTCCGCAAGCTCACCGAGCAATCGGGGACTGTCCTCATCTTCGACGAAGTGATCACGGGGTTTCGAACCTGTCCCGGCGGCGCGCAAGAATACTTTGGTATCAAGGCGGACCTCGCGTCGTACGGGAAGGTGATCGGCGGCGGGCTGCCGGTCGGTGTCATCGCCGGAAAGCGCGCATACATGGACGCGCTCGACGGCGGCTTCTGGCAGTTCGGCGACGCGTCGGTGCCGACCGTGGGAGTGACGTATTTTGCGGGGACCTTCGTCCGACATCCGCTGGCTCTGGCGGCCGTGCGAGCCGTGCTGCGGCACCTCAAGGAGAAGGGGCCTTCGCTCCAGCGCGAGACGAACGCGAAGGCCGAGCGGCTCGCCGGCGAGCTCAACGCGTTCTTCAAGCAGGTCGAGGCGCCGCTCGAGATCCGCTACTTCGGGTCGCTCTGGAAAACGTTCTACACCGAGGAGCACCCCTGGGGCGACCTTCTCTTCGTGATGCTTCGCGATCGAGGCATTCACATCATGGACGGATTTCCGTGCTTCTTCACGACCACGCACACGCAGGCGGATCTGGACACAATCGTCGCCGCGTTCAAGTCGGCCGTCGCCGAAATGCAAGAAAGCGGATTTCTCCCCGAGCCCAAGGCAAAAATGGAGAACGGCGCGTTCGACGCGAATCGTCCGCCGCTGCCGGGCGCGCGGCTTGGTCGCGACGTCGACGGCAAGCCAGCGTGGTTTGTGGCGAATCCCAGCGATCCGAGCAAGTACTTGAAGGTGAATAGCCCCGGCGGACCGTGAGTCCTTGGCTGAGGCGGGCCGCGGCGGGGACGGCATCGCTGCTCGGCGCGTTCGCCGTGCTCCAGGCCGCTCACGCCGCGCTGGCCGAGGCTACCGTCTTTCGACCGCGGCGCGGTCCGGTGGCGCGCCCCCCGAATCTCGCGCGGCTTCCGCTCCTGCGCGACGTAGCGTTCGTGTCGGGTGGAGCGACGATGCGCGGATGGTTCGTGCCGTCGCGCAACGGCGCGGCAATCGTTCTCGTGCACGGGTCCGGAGGCGACCGGGGTCACGTGGCTGCGGAGGCACAAGTTCTGGCGAACGCGGGCTTCGGTGCGCTCCTCTTCGACTGGCCCGGACACGGTGAAAGCGGCGGGCGCGTGACGTACGGCAGCAGCGAACGGGAGGCCATTCGCGCGGCCGTGCGATTCGCTGCGGCGCAGCCGGACGTCGATCCCGCGCGCATAGGCGCGCTCGGAGTCTCCGCGGGGGCCGCGCTCCTGGCGACGGAGGCAGCCGCCGACCCCAACGTCCGCACCCTCGTCTTGGTGGCGCCCTTCGGCGACTCCGAAGCGCAAACGCGCGCGGAGTACGCCCGGTCTGGCCGTATTGCCACGTGGGCGGCGTTGTGGGTCGACCGGGCTCTCATGCCCGAAGGCCCCCTGCGGGCGCTCGACGCCGTGCGCGCGCTCGGCGGACGGTCCCTCTTGGTCATCGCCGGAGACCGGGACCCGGTCGTGCCCCTGCGACTGAGCGAGGAGCTCTTCGAGACCGCGAACGCGCGCAAAGAGATGCTGATTCTGCCGAGCACCGGGCATGCCAACTTCGACGCCGGCGAGTCGGGCTCGTACCGCGACGGGATCCTGAGGTGGTTCGAGGCGGAGCTCGCGCCCTCCGTCAACGTTTCAGAAACCCTTTGAGCCTGCCCAAGAGATCCTTGCCGCGCGACTTTTCGCCGGCGTCGATCTCGCCCGGAGAGCGAACGGTCGCCGTGGGCTGACTCTGCTCGATCCGTGCGCCTTCGAGCTCGGTCGCGAGCTGCTCGAGGGTGTTCAGGAGGACAACTCGGGGACTCACTCGCTTGCCTGTCTCGCGCTCGATCCGAGCGATGATGCGGAAACAAAGCAGCGAGTGCCCTCCGAGATCGAAGAAATTGTCGTGGACGCCGATGCGCGCGATACCGAGCGCCTCCTGCCAGACCGAGGCGATGTATTTCTCGGCTTCCGTTCGCGGCCCCCGATACTCGTGCGCGGCAGACACCGCGTAGGGCGAGGGGAGTCGCTCGTCGTCGACTCCACCGACGGCGTCGCGCGGGAGCGCGTCGAGCTCTACGAACATGCGGGGCACGTGCCGCTCTCCTAGCGCTTCGCGGACGTGCCTTCGAAGCTCGGTCTCTGTGTACGACGCCCCCTGCCTTGCCACGTAGTAGGCCACGAGTCGGCTTTCGCCCGCCGGATCGTCGCGAACGGCGGCCCACGCGTCCTCGACCGCGGGGTGGGACTTCAGCGCTGCGGCGATCTGCGACAGGTCCACCAGTCCGTCGAGGTCGACCCGACCGTCGACGCGGCCCAGGTGCTCGAAAAGACCTTCCTCCAACAGCCGGACCCGATCTCCGGTGACGTGCGTCTCGCCGGCGAAGTCGACGCGAAGCTCGCCGCCGACGCCGATCGGCGCGGCCTCTCCTTGCGCATCGACGGTGCGCCAACGCATTCCGTCGAGAGGTCGGCCGAGCATGCGCAGACTCTCGCTCCCCGTCAGGCGGTGAACGCTCGCGGGAACGCCCAGGGCCGTGCAGATGGGGGCGACGAAGGCCGCACCCGGGCGTTCGCCGAGCTTCGCCCGAAGAGGAATCGACGGGTTTCCGAACACGATGGTGGTGGCGGCGTTGATCTCATGGATCGACCGCCACGTCGAAGGCGAGGCGAGGAGAACGGCCGCAGGCTTCGAAACGGCTACCGTGCGGAGGAGCGCCTCGTGGTCGTCCGCCGGCGGCAGCACGAGCCGCGCCCCCGCGACCAGCGGAAGGAGCGCCGCGCACACACCGCTCGCGCTATCGAAACGGCAGCTCACCACTGCCACGTCACCCGGGCGGAGCCCGGTCGCAGCCGCCAGGGCACGAAGCGACAGGGCGAGAGTGCCCTGCTGAACGGCAACACCGTGATCCACGTAGGCCACGGCGCGGGCAAAGACGGACGCACTGCCGGCGGACTCGGGTCGTTCGATCAAGTCCTTCACGACGAGACTCGGCTGGTCCCGGTCGCCGAGAACGCACGTAGCGCCGAGGGCGAACACGGCAAGCACGGCGACCACGCGGTCGACCGCCCCCGGCACGTTCACGCCCACGCGCGAGCCAGCCTCCACTCCCCGAGCGGCCAAATCGCCGGCGACAGCGCGAACGCGAAGCAGCAGCTGGGCGTACGAGAGAGTAGCGCCGTCACACTGGACAGCAATCGACTGGAGGGCGTGCTCGCCCGCGTGCCGGATCAGCGAGAGGACATCGTCAGGCGCATTGCCGGCAGCCTGCCCACCGGCTCGCGATATGGCCTCGCGTTCGTCGGCAGGCAGAATCGGGATCGATCCGATGCGCTGGCGCGGTTCACGCTGCACCTCTTCAAGCAGAGTGTCGAGCTCGCGCAAGAGTCGCCGAGCCGTGGACGGGCGAAAGAGGTCGGTGGCGAAGTTGAGCATCAGAAGGAGCGATGCCTTACTCTCCATGGCCCAGAGCATCAGCTCGCTCGCCGCAACGGGCGCCAGCGCGTGCTCCTGCGCCACGTGCAAGTCGCCGAGCTGCACGGGCCGCGTGCGAGCATCTTGAAGCGAGAAGAGAGCTCGAAGCATGGGCGGACGAACTCCGAGCGAATCGATTGGGACGTCTTGATGACCGAACGCATCGAGCGTCCCCTCGCGCACGCCCTCGAGCAGCTCGAGAAAGGTCATCGAGGCGTCCAACTTCGTTCGGAGCGCGACGATGTTGACGAAGGGGCCGATGAGGTCTTCGAGCTCGGGGCGGGTTCGTGCACGCATGGGTATCCCGACCAGGAGCTCGCGCTGTCCGCTGTGGCGATAGAGGAGGGTGCAGTAGGCCGCGAACACCACCATGAAAAGCGTGGCACTGTTCTCGCGCGCGAGCAGAGAGAGCGCGTCGGCACGCGCGGTGCTGATGTGTACGCCTTCGCTCGCACCCGCCTGGGAGCGCGTCCCTTTGCGCGGAGCGTCGGTAGGAAACTCCAGCGGCGCAATCGCGCGCGCGAGCTGCGGTCGCCAGAACGAAGCTGCCTTCTCGAACTCGGGCGTCCCTATCCAGTCTTGCTGCCATTCGGCGAAGTCCGTATACGCGATCGGCAGCGGGGCCAGCGGCGAAGGCTCTCCCCGGGCAAACGCGCCATAAAGGGCGGAAAGCTCACGAAGGAAAATGTCGAAGGACCACCCGTCCCAAACGATGTTGTGCTGCACCGTCGACACGACGTGACGGTCGTCGGCGAGCTTGTAAAGCGTGATGCGAAAGAGGGGGTCCTTGGCGAGGTCGAACGCAAGCGTCGCTTGTGCATCGCGATCGGCCGCGAGCGCGAGCCCCGGCTCCTTTTCGCCCCGCAAATCGATCAGCCGGAGGGGTATCGTCCGGTCCGCCCGGATCGTCTGGACTGGTTCGTTCCGGTCGACCACGAAATTGGCGCGGAGCATCTCGTGGCGGCGCGCGATCTCGTCTACCGCGCGCTGAAGCACGCTCACCTGGAGCGGACCATCGAGCTTCCAGCTCGCGCACAGGTTGTGAGAGGCGCGCTGCGCCGGATCCATCTCTTCGAGTAGCCACATGCGGCGCTGGGCGATCGAGAGACGCGCGCGGCTGGCCCCGCGCGGGGCGATACGACTCTGAGGCAACGCGGGGGCATCGCCCGACGAGTCGATGAGTGCCGCGAGCTTCTCGATCGTGGGCGCCTCGAACATCTTGCGGAAGCTGATATCGAGCCCTTGGTCCCGGCGAAGCCTGGCGATGACCTGGGTGGCGAGAAGCGAGTGACCCCCGAGGGCGAAGAAGTCGTCTTGCACGCTGACGCGGCCGATCGCAAGCACCTCCTGCCAGAGAGTCGCGAGCATCTCTTCGGTCGGCGTACGGGGCGCCACGAAGTCTTCTCCGCTTCGCTGCTGGTTCAGGTCCGGCGCGGGGAGCGCTCGCCGGTTGACCTTTCCGTTCGGCAAGAGGGGGATCTGCTCGAGGTGCACGAAATGCTGAGGCACCATGTACTCGGGAAGCGTCTTCTTGAGGTGCGTGCGAAGCTCGCCTTCGTTGGCCGAAGCGCCGGCCCGAAGAGCGGTGTAGGCGACCAAGCGGGCGTCACCTGGACGGTCCTCCCGCACGATCGCGACTGCCTGGAGAACGTCGGGGTGCTGGGCGAGCACGTTCTCGATCTCGCCGAGCTCGATGCGAAAGCCGCGGAGCTTGACCTGCGAGTCGTTGCGACCGAGGCACTCGACGTTGCCGTCGGCGAGGACTCGGACCAGGTCTCCGGTCTTGTACATCCGCGAATCGCCCCCCCGAAACGGATCGGGAACGAAGCGTTCGCGCGTCAAATCCGGACGGTCGTGGTATCCGAGCGTCACACCGGCCCCTCCGATGAAGAGCTCCCCCACGACACCGGCGGGGACCCGTTGGCCGCGCGCGTCCAGGACGTAGAGATCGGTATTTGCGAGGGGCTTGCCGATGAGAATCCGCTCGACGCCCGGCTCGACGCGCCAGCGCGTCGACCAAACGGTCGTCTCCGTCGGACCGTACATGTTCCAAACGCTCGGCGAGCGCTTCACGAGCTCGCGCGCCAAGTCGATCGGCAGGGCCTCCCCGCCGCATAGGACTTTGATGGGTTCGCTGCGCGACCAGCCGGCGGCGAGAAGCAGCCGCCACGTGGAGGGCGTCGCCTGCATGATCGTGACACCGTTCGCACGCACGCTCGCGAGCAGAGCCGCGCCGTCGCTCGCCACGTCGCGGGACGCGATGACCACCTTGGCCCCGACGGTAAGCGGCAGGTAGAGCTCGAGCACCGCGATGTCGAAGGACAGCGTCGTCACGGCCAGAAGCACGTCGTCGGGCGTCATTCCCGGCGCTTCTCGGACGCTCGCCAAGAAATTCACGACAGCGCGGTGTGGCACGAGAACGCCCTTCGGCGTCCCGGTCGATCCCGACGTGTATATGACGTACGCGGGGTCGTTCGGCGTCGCGCCGCCGGCATCGGGAACCGCCTCGCGACGCGGCTCGGTGTGCTCGAGAAGGACCACATCCTTGACCTCGAGGGGAAGCTCCGCCCGCAGGCGCCCCTGGGTCACGAGAGTCGTCATCCGCGAGTCGCGCACCATGAAAGAGAGGCGCTCGACGGGATAGCCGGGATCGAGAGGTACGTACGCCCCTCCGGCCTTGAGAATACCGAGTAGCCCGACCACCATTTCGGGCGACCGCTCTACGCACAAACCAACGAGCGACCCGGGACCTACCCCCAGACTGCGCAGCCGCCACGCCACCGCTTCCGCCTTCGAATCGAGCTCGGAGTAGGTGAGCGTGGAGCCCTGCTGCTCCACGGCAACGGCATGGGGGGTTCGCGCGGCTTGTGCCGCGATGAGCTCGTGCACCCGCCCGAAGGGCTCGAGCGGGCGGACCGCTTCGGCGTTGTTCGCGTCCAACCGCGCGAGCTCTTCGTCAGGGAGAATTTTCAGCCACCCGATTCGCTCGTCCGGGCGTTCGCAGACGGAACGGAGGAGCCGCGCGTAGCACGCGAGCCAGCGCGCCACGCTCTCGCGATCGAATAGATCTGCGTTGTACTGGCATTCGAGCGTCACCTTCCCGCCGAGCTCGACGGCGTTGAGGAATACGTCGAAGTTTTCGAATCGCCTGGGATTGCTCGTGAGCTCGGTGCGAAGTTCCTTGAACTGAATCGATTCGGCCGCCATGCCTCGGTCGACGTTGAACAGTACGGACACGAGCGGCAACCGACTCGGGTCGCGCGCCAGGGGCAGGCGTTTGAGGAGGCTTCCGAACGTGCACCGCTGATGGTCGTACCCCTCCAGCACGACGCGGCGCGCCTCGGCGACGAGGGCACGGAACGGTCGCTCGGGATCGACACGCGCCCGGAGCGGGAGAATGTTCACGCAATGCCCCACGAGCGACTCGTGACCGCCAATCGACTGACCGGCGGCCGGAACACCGACGACGAGGTCCTCCTGCCCGGACAAACGTGCGAGCAGCGCTTCGAACCCGGCCAGCAACGTGACAAAGAGGCTCGCTCCATCAGCGCTGCCCACTCGGCGCAAATCGCGGACGAGCGTCTGGTCGAGAACGGCGTCCTCTCGGCGCGAGCGGTACGTCTTGAAGCGTGGTCGCGGCCGGTCCAACGGCAAGTCGAGAGTCGGAATGTCGGAGGCGAACCGCTCGACCCAATAGGTCTCGTCTTGGGCCGCCAACTTCGCGTTTTCCCCGGTCGCCTGCTCGTCGACGTACGCACTGAAGGTGTCGGCGGGGGCGAGGGCAGCCGCAGATCCCGATACGCGCGCGGAATAGAACGCGGCCCAATCGCGGACGACGACGGCAGTCGACCACCCGTCGCAGACCATGTGATGTGCCGTGAAAGTGACTCGGTGCTCCTCCGGGCCAGCCCGGAACACGTTGACTCGCGCGAGCGGCCCGCGCACGAGATCGAAGGTTTGCGTCACCTCGCGCTCGAGGAGCGCGCTCCATTCCTCTTCCCTCGTGTGCGAAGGGCGGTCGCTCGCGTCGATGAAGTCGAACCCAACCGCGGAGTCGGCTCCGACGATCATGGCGAGGCCCGCTTCGTCGAAGGTCGAGCGCAGGGCTTCGTGGCGCGAGACCACGTCGGCAAGTGAGGCGCGCAGCGCGTCCACGTCGAGCGACCCGCGCATCCACAATGTGATCGACTCGTTGTAAGCGAGTGAGGCGTCGTCACCGATCTGTGCCGCCGTCCATATCTCGCGCTGAGGTTCGGTCGTCGAAACCGTCTTCAGGATGGCGGGCCCCGCGAAGGGGTCGTGCGCGGCATGCAGATCCACGGAATGGTTCGGCTGCGTCGAGTTGGACATCAGGCTCCTCGCTTAAATGTCTACGCTAGCACGCACCTACCGCTGCTATAGTCCACTATTCGCTGATGAAACCGGCTTACTTCGGGAGTTCGTCACGGCCTCTTTTTGGTGTTCATGCGCCCCCACAAACGGCGAAGAGTCGCCCTTGTGCGGTGCTTCTCTGCTATCCGGGGGTGCAGGAATACAATATGGCCCATTGGGCCTTTCGCCGCCTTTCCGGCGCGCTCACGCGCGAAGGATTCCACGTTCTTCGTTTCGATTGGTCCGGCACGGGGGACTCATGGGGTGAGACAACCGACGGGACGATCGAGACGTGGTTGGAGGATGTCAGCTTTGCGGCTCAGGAGCTTCGCGACGCCTCGGGGGCGGGCTCGATATCGCTCGTCGGAATGCGTCTCGGGGCAGCCCTGGCTTCGCTCGCCTGCGCGAACGGCCTCGCCGCGGAGCATCTCGTTCTCTGGGAGCCCGTCGTGCGCGGCAGCCTTTACATCGACGAGCTCGCCGCGCTCCACGCCAGGGACAGCCTTCGGCTGCTGCATCGAAACCCCGCCCACTCCGACGAGCTCGTTGGTTTCCCTTTTCCCGCGGCGCTCCGGGCCGCAATTCGCGCAATCGACCTCAGCGCGAAGCCACCGCGCAACGTCCGCCAGGCGCTGATCGTCTCCAGTGCCGAGCGCGCGGATCACCGCGAGCTTTACACCACGCTCGGGCGCATCGAGTCGAATGTCACTTACGAGTGTGTTCCCGAAGATCCTACGGCGACCAACGCCGGAGCGCGAGAGAGCGCCCTTTTGACCACTCGCAGCCTTGCGGCGATTGTGAATTATCTCCTTGGAAAGGCCATATCGTGATCGAGCGAGCAATCGCATTCGGCCCCGACGGCCGTCTCGTGGGCATCCTCGCGGAGCCTGACCCCGCCCTGGCGGTGGTCAACGCGCCGGCCGCTCTCATGTGGAACGTCGGAATCCAGCATCGCGTCGGGCCCTACCGAGTCCAAGTGGACATCGCCCGGGACCTTGCCCGACGCGGGTTCGTCTCGCTGCGCTTCGATCTGTCCGGCATGGGCGATAGCGACGTCAGGCAAGACAGCCGGACGGACGGCGAGCGGGCGCTAAGCGACGCCCGAGACGCCATCGGCCTGCTCGCGAAGCGACGCGGGGCTTCGAAGTTTCTTCCGATCGGGTTCTGCTCCAGCGTCGACGCGGTGCACAGGCTCTCGCTCGAGGACGAGCGGGTCGTCGGCGCCTGCTTTATCGAGGGATACGCGTACCACACTCGCGGGTTCTGGCTCCGCTACCCGCTGCGCTTGCTCAACCGCGAGCGCTGGAAACGGTATCTCGAGGACCGAGCGCAGAAGATCTTGGCTCGGCGCGGACGGACGATCGCGGTGGACCCGCTGAAGGAGGAGCGAGCCGTGATGGGCTCGGTGTTCGCGCGGCAATATCCAACCATGGGTCAGTTCGGCGCGGACGTGCGGAAGCTCGCCGCGCGGGGTACGCGCCTGCTCTTCGTGTACGTGGGGGGCGACACGGAGTTCAACCATAGCGGTCAGCTTTCCGAGATGGTGGGCATGCGATTGCCGTCGGAAGCGGTGGAGCTCGAGTATTATCCCGACGCCGACCATACGTTCTTTCGAGTCGCCGATCGCCGTCGGCTCGTTGCCCGCGTGGGCGAATGGGCGGCGCGCACGTTCCGAAATTCGGCGTCCGCCGGCATGACCTCGAGCAGCCTGAGCCCGCTCATCCGCACTCAGCCGTAGCGCAAGCCGTGGCGCGTTGCGTCGCGAAAAGCCGACGCGACCTCGACGCGACCTCAACCGTGGTCGCCCCGAGTGGGTTCCGATTTGCACGCACCCCGAAGCGGGGTATGGAGCAATCTGGTGCATTTCGGCGGAGCGTGAAGCACGATGTCCAGTGAACCGTACCTGAAGTTGGACGAGCGGGTGCTGCGCGAAGAATTCAATCGTCGGCCTTTCGCGTTCAAGCACAATTTGACCGACCACCCGCAGCTCCAGCTGAGCGCACTCTACGAATTGGCCAGCCGCCTTCCGAAAGGCGAAGTCCTTCACTGGAGTGGATCGATCCCTGTCGACGCAAACATCGATACGGCGTCGAAGACGCACTCGACCGGTGTGTCGCTGCGTGACACGTTCGACGGGATGGAGAAGGCCGGCTCGTACGTCCTCATCCGCAACGCCCAGCTGGATCCCGCCTTCAACGGCCTCGTGGACGACATATTGGACGAGGTCAAGACACTGGTGGACCCGATCGAACCCGGGATGTGCCAGCGCATTGCCTATGTGTTCATCGCGTCCCCCGGCTCGGTGACCCCCTATCACATGGATCGCGACATCAACTTTCACTTCAATGTGCGCGGAACGAAGTGGATTTCGATTTGGGACCCGTTCGATCGAATCGTCCTTCCGGAGACCGGCCTCGAGTCCCTATTTACCGATTGGAATGCCCCGCGCCCCGCGTACGCACCGGAACACGAGCGGAGGGCCCGCGTGTTCGAGCTTCATCCGGGCGACGGCGTGCACCATCCATTCACGGCGCCTCACTCGATTCGGTACGGCAATGAAGTCGCCGCATCCTTCACGGTGACGTTCAACACGCGATCGACCAAGCGCCGCGCCGCGGCCCACTTCGTCAACCACGCTCTGCGAAGGGCTGGCGTGCCCCCCTCGCCGGTCGGTCGTTCGATCGCGCGCGACGAGCTGAAAGCTGCGGCACTCAATCTGTATCGGCGGGCCAAGTACGCGATATCGCCCGCGCGAGGTTGAACGCCGAAATCAGGAGCGGGACACCCGTGGCCCGGCCCGACCCCGCAGGTCGCGGCCGACAATCAGCAAAAACTTCGGGTCGCGTAGCAGGTATCGGCGCCAAAGGCGCCCCGGCTCGCGGGCGAGGCGAAAGAGCCATTCCAATCCCGACTGCGACATCCACCGTGGCGCCCGCGGGAGAGTGCCAGCCACGAAGTCGAGTGAAGCCCCGACACCGAATAGGACAGCAGGGCGAAGCTGCTCGCGCACGAGGTCGATCCAGATTTCCTGTTTTGGGGCCCCCAGCGCGACGAGGACCAAGTCCGGCGCGACCTCGCGGATGCGTTCTAGGCTGTCGGCGCGTGCCTCGGCCGGTGCATCGACATCGACTCGAGGTGCGTCGACACCGACGACCTGAAGCGCGGGAAGAATCTCCCGCAACTTGTCACGAGCCAGCGAAGCGACGCCCGGGCCTCCCCCGAAGAAGTACACGCGCCAGCCACGTTCCGCGGCGCGAGCAAGCACGGCAGGGACCATATCGGAGCCGGACACCTTCTCGGGCACCGCGTGTCCCAACAAGCGCAATGCCCAAACCAGAGGCATGCCGTCGGCGAGCGACAGACTTACGCGCGCGTACGCGGTTCGCATCCTCGCGTCCTCGTCGGCAAGCACCACGTGATCGACATTTGGCGTGAAGACCGCGCCGCCCTCGCCGCTGCGCACGAGCGCCTCGATGGCATCGAGCGCTGCGGCTCGCGTGACCGGATGGACCGTCAGCGCGCCGATTGAGATCGCCGACGATTGCGCCGAGCGAGTCAAGCCCCGACCTCGGTTCGAGACCGGGCCTGAGCTCCGGCGCGCAAGGACACCGCGGGCGCCGGCGCCTCCACGAGCGAGTCCGGTGGAACGCTGGTGCGAACGAAGCAGTTCGCGGTGACCTTCGATCGCGCGCCGATGCGGATCGGTCCGACCATCGTCGTTCCTGCGCCGATGTGCGTGTCCCGCTCGACGCACGGCGCACCGACAACCCGGCTCTCGGCGTCGATGCCGAGTCCGAGCGTGACATTTTGAAAGAGGATCGCTCCCCGTTCCACCCGCGCCGCGCGGCTGATCGCCAGCCCCATTCCGTGGACGAAGACGATCCCCGGCTCGAGCTTGGCCTCCCAATGAATGTCCGCGCCGTAGAGATGGCGAATCATCCGCGACGCGACTTGAGGCGCCAGAGGGAGCCCGGCTCCCGTGCAGAAGTGCATGAGCCTGCACGCGGCAAGCATTTGAAAGCCCACGCGGGTTATCAGGTCGCGGCCGATCGAAACGCCGGGATCGCGCCGCCCAGGCGCGTGCTTTGAGTCGTAGTGGCGCAACATGGCGTGGTCGGCGCGTACGGCTCGCGCCATTTCCCGCCAAGCGTCTCCGACCCGTCGGACTCGCGCGCGCACCAGATTCACGGCTTCTTCGCCTCCCGCGCTGTGCGTACCCATTCCCGCTCGGCGGAGGGTGAAGCGCGCAATGCCAGGACGACCTTCCATACCATGTAAACGGGAGCCCAAAGCAAATCGACGACGACCCGCGGCCCCACTCGCGCCATCCACGCGCCGCGGACGACGTACACGGCGAAGCACAATGCGCTGACGCACCAGGGCGCAAGGGCCCACAACGCGCCGCCCCCGAACGCGACCCACGCGGCGGACGCCACGAGCCCGACGATCACCGCGAGCGCCACGTACGTGAGAGGCGGAACGAGTAGGTCGGCCGCGAGGTCAGCTATGAGGGGGCTTCTTCGCCGCAGGGCCTCGCCGACCAAACGAACCCCGTAGCGCCTGGCGAGCAGCCACCTGCCTCCCTCCCAACGTCGCCGCTGACTGCCCGAGGCGTCTCCCCTAGTGACCATTTCCCCAAATACTTGCGCTTCGCCGACGTACTGTACGCGCTCGCCTGCAAGGCCGAGCCGGATACCGTATTCGATGTCCTCGACGATCGAGAAGGCTTCGTGCGGCACTTCTCGAAGCAGGGAGACCGCAAACATCATCCCGTTTCCGCGGAGCCCTGCGGAGACGCCGAGCCGCTCTCGTGCGCGAGAGCGGAGGCCATGAAACAGGGTAAATGCGATGTGCATGAGCCGCGTGCGCCAGGAAGCCGCGCGATTGACGACGCCGTACTCGGCCTGAGCCGCACGAGCGCCGACGCCGAGTCGAGCGGCGAACGCGCGCAAGAGATTGGGGGTCACGCGGGTGTCCGCGTCGATCACGACGACGGCATCGACCTTCCCCTCGGTCACGATGCGCGAGAAGGCATGCTCGAGCGCATATCCCTTGCCACGGCGCGCAGAGTCGTCGCGCTCGATGACGATCGCGCCGGCCTCCGCCGCGCGCTCTGCGGTCGCGTCGTGACAGTTGTCCGCAACGACGACGACGCGGTAGAGCTCGCGAGGGTAGTCGATCGCCAGCAGGCTCTGGACGGTGTCGGCGATGCCCGCTTCTTCGTCGTGAGCGGGCACGACGATGTCGAACCGCTGCCGGGCGGGGCTCTCGTAACGCGGCGCTCGATTCGCGCGGGACAAAATCGCCAGCGCGGCGAGGTACGCCGTCCAGCCGAGGACGGGGAGCGACAGCGCCGCAATCGTGATGTCCACGAACATCCCGTACGGCCTCTCAGTTTGCGATTATCTTCTTGAAATAGTCGATCGTACGCTTCAGCCCCTCTTCGAGAGGCACGGTCGGCCGCCAATCCAGCTTGGATTTTGCAAGGGTGATGTCCGGCTTGCGTTGCTTTGGATCGTCCTGTGGCAGCGGCTTGTGCACGAGACGGGCCTTCGAACCGGTTAGCCGAAGGACTTTCTCGGCGAGTTCGACCATTGTGAACTCGCTCGGATTGCCGAGGTTCACGGGTCCGTGAAAGCCGTCCTCGGAATCCATCATCCGCAGCATCCCCTCGATGAGATCGTCGACGTAGCAAAATGAGCGCGTCTGAGACCCCTCGCCATATATCGTGAGATCTTCACCCCGCAGAGCCTGGACGATGAAATTGCTGACCACGCGTCCGTCGTTTGGATGCATGCGCGGTCCGTAGGTGTTGAATATGCGGATGACCTTGATATCGAGCGCATGCTGGCGCTGGTAATCGAAAAAAAGTGTCTCCGCGCAGCGCTTGCCCTCGTCGTAGCAGCTGCGCGACCCGATGCAGTTCACGCGGCCCCAATAGCTCTCGGTCTGAGGATGCTCTTCGGGATCCCCGTACACCTCCGAAGTCGAGGCTTGAAGGATGCGCGCGCGCACACGCTTGGCCAGCCCCAGCATGTTGATGGCGCCGTGCACGCTCGTCTTCGTGGTCTGCACCGGATCGAACTGATAGTGAACCGGTGAGGCCGGGCAAGCGAGGTTGAAGATCCTGTCGACTTCCACATAAAGGGGAAACGTGACGTCGTGTCGCATCAGCTCGAATCGTGGATCGCGAAGCAAGTGCTCCACATTGCGCTTCGTACCCGTGAAAAAATTGTCGACGCAGAGAACGTCGTCTCCCCGTGCGACGAGTCGATCGCACAAATGCGATCCAAGGAAACCCGCACCTCCCGTCACGAGGATCTTCCGCTGCATGTACGTCTCCCAACTGTGCTCGAGTATAAGCGTTCCGACTTGGAGGAGGAAGCGACGGTGGACGCGCGGGAGCACCAGCCACGGGGCCGCAAAGAAGGCGCGCACGAGCGCGCCTTGTGCGCGTAGTCCACGCATGGGAGGCGCTGTGGTCAGAGAGCGCGCGCACGGGAGCTTGCCTCAATGAAGCGCGGGCAAAGGCTGGTCGCGGTCGTCGCTCTTCTCTATCCCATTTCTCTTCTGGCCCTGACGGCGCTGCTCCGATACGTAGGCGAGCGGTGGTGGGTGACCGGTGTCGGCCTGTACCTTCCGCGGATCGTGCTCGGAGCGCCCCTGCCCGTGCTCGTCATTGCCCTCCTTCTTGCGGGCCTCCGCCGTCTTTTGTGGACGCAGCTCGCCGCGCTTCTCGTCCTCGTATTTCCTCTGATGGGCTTTGTTCTTCCATGGCCCGCGTCCCGTTCCCCGAGCTCGCCCGTCCTGCGCGTGCTCAGCTACAACATCGATTCCGGAAACGGGGGAGCCGATGAGATAGTGGCGGAGATCGACCGGCACGCGCCCGATGTGGTCTTTTTACAAGAAGTGAGCGCGGCAGAGCCGATCGAAAGTCTGCTCCGCGCGCGGTACGCCACCGTCCGCACCGGCAACCAATTCATCGTTGCTTCCCGATACCCCATTCTCTCGACGACCGACCCGGAGAAACTCGATTACGAGGGTCGCCATCGATCACCTCGGTTCCTCCGATTGGTATTGGATACTCCCCTCGGCGCGATCGTGTTCTACAACGTCCACCCGCTTTCGCCGCGCGAAACGTTCTATTCGATGCGCGGGCACGGGTTTCGGCGAGAGATCCTATCGGGGCGCTTGTTCTCCTCGGCCACCTCGGCGGTCTTCCAAGCAAACAGCGGACTCAGAGCACGCCAGGTGGAGGCATTCTCGGACGCTGCCGGGAGAGAGACCAGCCCGGTCGTCATCGCGGGCGACACGAATTTGCCCGGCCTGAGCTTCCTATTGAATCAATACCTTTCGGAGTACCAGGACGGCTTTTCCAAGGCTGGTTGGGGATTCGGCTACACGTTTCCCTCCGATCGCGGGCCATGGATGCGAATCGACCGCATCTTTGCGAGCGAAGGACTCAGGTTCGTGCGATTCGAAGTCGGTCGATCGCGCGCGTCCGATCACCACTGCGTCGTCGCCGACTTGCAGCGCCGCTAGCCGAAGTCCGTTCGGCACCTTCAGGTGAGAGAGGGCCGTCCGCGTGCGTCAGGTGGGCTGAACGGAGGTGCGCATGCCGGCGACTTGTGCGTCGAGCCGTTCGACGTCCCTGCGCAGCTCGTCGGCCATCCGCGCCGAGCGCTCGGCGATTTTTTCACCGTGGCCCTTGATGGTCTCCGCCCACTTGCGAACTTCGGCAAGATAGCCAATTTGGCGCTCGATGCCGCGCGCCGACCGGTCAATCTCGGCGATCGCAGTGACCGACTCCCGATCCGATCGCCGCTCGCGGACCGCCAGCGCGCGCGCAAGGCTGTATGCCGCACGCACGGCGATATCGCTCGTCGGATCCTCGGCGTCCCAGACGACGACGACATCGCCCCCGTACCGCTGGAGCGACTCGAGCCCTTCGGGAACGGCCTTGCACGAAAACACGAAGACGCCGACCTGTGCTTGGCGATTTCGACGCGCCTCTTCGATCTCTTCGAGTGCGGCGCGAAGCGAGTACCCCTGCTTCTCCTTGGCCTCCCAGACGATCCTCGCGTGCGCGGCGGCCGAGTCCGCGCTCAGCTCGATCACATGGTCGCCCTTCTTGCATTGTTTTATCGCGCCGGTCGTGTCGCCGATCGCCTCGTGCAAGTCCCCGAGCCGCTGAGCCTCGTCGGCAAGCAGCGATCCGAGCCGTTCCTCGAATGCGATCCCATGGCGCGTCGTGAGCGCTTCGTCCTTCTTGCGGGTATCGAGTCGAGTCAGCGCTTCGCGCATCTGCGACTGAAATTCGACGTTGCTCCTCGCCAGCTGTTCGATGGTGCCGAGGAGCTCACGCTTCATGCGCGCGAGCGCAGAGCTGTCGTCGTCGAGCGTGAAGTTTTTGCCGATTTGTTCGCTCGTAGTCTCGATCATTTTGGAAAGACGGCTGAGGGCCGACTTTTCGTCGTCGAGCGAGAACTCCGCGAACAAGCGCGAGAGGGCAGAGTCCTTTCGATCGAGTGAAAACTCGCGCAAAATGTGCTTCCGCTGGTCGGCGAGCGCAGCCTCGAGCGCGGTCGTCAGCTGAGCCCGGAGGCCGTTCGCATCGGTCGGAGACAAAAGCCTGAAGATCGGGCTGCCCTCGCCCAGGTGGGTAGCCAGCGAGCGGGCGAGCATGGAGTCGTCTGCCCCCAAGTGCGCTCGCAGCAAGCGCTCGATCTCTCCGTCTTCGCGCACAAGGGCCTGGAGGCGCTGGGGCAAGAGTCCGCTCTGCGGGTCGAGGTATTGCGTCAGGGCTGACGCGACGCGCTCGGTCGTCTCGGTGGCGCGTGCCGCAAGCAGTTGGCGCACCTCGGCCAGAAACGATTGGCCGGCTTCGCGCAGCGACGCCGCGTCCACCTGTCCGCTCGCCGTGCGAAGCGCCAAGACACCGACCCGCAGCGCAGCCGAAGCGTAGCGTGCTTGGTCGTCGGCGTCCGGGCGCCTTCGAAGCTCGGCGAGCACTTCGGGGTCGTTGACTTCGATGGTCAGCACCAGGGGCGCCGCGGAACCCCTCGAGCGCGGGCGCACGGCCTCCAGCGCCTGCACTCCCCCGAACGTCCATGCCGCCTGCTCCATCGCGCTCCTCCCTGAGCGCGTGTATAGCAGATCGGACGAAGTTTGCTCTTACTGTCCAGAACCAGAGAGTTTTTCGGCGATCCCGCTGTGGCGTTCGGCGGTGCGCGATACCGCACGTGCGAGCAGCGCATAGGCGCCGACGAAGAGGACCGAATGGCGGGCACGGGTCATCGCCGTGTAGACGAGCTCGCGCGTGAGCAGCGGCATATCGACGTCGGGGAGGACCAAGACCACCCGGTCGAACTCCGAGCCCTGTGCCTTGTGCACGGTCAGGGCCCAGGAAGGTGCGATGTGGGGCAATTCATCGACGGCAAACGCCTGGAGCGTGTCGCTTTGCCGAAAGACCGCCATGAGCTTTGGCCCCGCGCCGCCCCCCGAATCGACCCGTGCGATGACTCCCTGGTCGCCATTGAACAGCTGTCGCTCGTAATCGTTGCGCTCGACCATCACGGGCGCGCCCGGAGCGAGCGCTGTCGACGACCGACGCAGACGCGGCCCCCAAGAGGCAGCACCGGCAAGCCGCTCGAGCAATCGCCCGTTGATCGCCTCCGCGCTCGTCGCCAGCGAACGCTTGCGCGTGGCACAAAGCAGCCGGGCGCGTGACTGATGGTCGAGCATCTCTTGCAGCTCCGCCCGGTCGGCGTCCCCGAATGACCCTTCCCGCATGCGGAATGTTCGCGCTGCATGGTGCCCGAAATCGCTCGGGAGGGCGGCGTGCGCGCACCACCATCGGTCGAGGAGTTCTTCTCCGACCTCCGACCAGGGAGCCGCCAGGTGCTCCACACCCTCGAACGTGACCTCGCCCGCGCATTGACGGGTAACCACCGCTGCCCCGAAGCGGGGGTCGAGCTCGCCGCTGTTGACGGCTTGCGACGCGGCAACGATCCGGCGGCCCGCGGAATCGGGCCCGACCCGCAGATTCGAAGAGAGCCGCACCGCCGGCAGCGCCGCGCACGAGTCGCGAAACACCGCCCCAGCCTCGACCGAAGGGAGCTGGTCGGCGTCGCCCAGAAGCACGAGCCGCGAGTCTTTCGCGAGCGCCCGCATCAGGCGATCCATCATGGCGAGATCGACCATCGACGCTTCGTCCACGACGACGAGTCGATGCGGAAGCGGGTCGTTTTCGTGGCGAGCGAAGTGCCCGCTGCCGGGAGACCAACCGAGCAGCCGGTGCAGTGTCTGAGGAACAGGAGCGATCGCATTCAGGGCGTATTCGGCAATGTCGCGCGAGGTGGCGGCAAGACCCGTCGTGATGGCATCTCGAAGGCGCTGCGCGGCCTTCCCGGTCGGCGCCGCGATCGCGACCCCATCCATCGGCTCGCCCAGCCACGCCAACGCACGAAGAAGGGACACGACGATCGTCGTCTTTCCCGTGCCGGGCCCCCCCGTGATGAGCGCAAGCGGCGCGCTCAGAGCTTCGCGGACTGCCCGCCTCTGTTCTTCGGTCAGGGCGGGAGGACCGTCTGCGATCGCGCCGAGTGCACGGCCGAGCGCACGGGCACCGCGGGCGGAATTGGTCCGAGCCAGCTGGAGGCGCACTCGCGCGCAGAAGCGCTCTTCCAACGAGCGCATCTTTTCGGTGTAGAGCCATTCCCCGTCCACCAGCAGAGGCTTTCGCTCACCCGGACGCCCGATGACGGCGACCACCGGGTCGGCCGTCGCCCCCGCGCGGGCGCGCTTCACAACCGATCGCAAGAGCGGGAGTGCGTCGTCTCCGCGAAGAGGCAAAAGCGCGCTTTTGAGCCGCGTGTCGTCCAGCGGCAACCGCGTGCTGCCATCGCGCACCGCAAGAAGGCACGCCGCCGCGAGCAGCGCGACGGCCCGACTCTCGTCCGCGGCAAGGCCGGGAGCGCAGCGTGCGATCTCCCATCCGAGATACATCGCCTCGAAGTCGTCGTCGTCCCCTTCGTTCGCGTCCGCGACGCCCGGCATGGCGTCGCGTTCGCCGAGAAACCGGCGTCGGGCCGTGCCCACCGGCGACAGAATCGTCATGACGCGGACCCGCCCGCCCGCCGTCGCGGGGCGCGAAGAGCGTTCTCCCACCCGAGCACTTGGCTCCAGGCGGGGCGAGCGGACCAGACCCCGTTTCCCGTGGCATCCAGCCCGCGCAGAAAGCAGTAGATCATCCCGCCGAAGCGAGCCTCGTGCTCCTCTTCCGTCCGCACCCCCAAGAGCTTCAGAATGGCCACCGCGTAGAGCTGTGCCTGCGCCTGGTAGGAGTCGCGCACGCGGTGCTCTATCGCGGCCGGTGAATACGAGGGGAGCGAATCGCTCTTCCAGTCGACGAAATAAGTACGACCTTCGACGTCAAAGGCCAAATCGATGGCGCCGCGCACGTAGCCGCGGGCGCGGCGAGCCGAGCTCTCGCCTTCTACTTGTCCCATCGGGAATACGAAATCCATCTCGCGAACCACTCGCGGCGCCGACGCGATTCGCTCGAGGCGATGGCCACCCGGCAGGCTGACGGCCGTCGTATATGCCGCCCACACGAGCCGCTCCGCGTGCTCGCGCTGTCCGCGCTCGATTCGATAAACGGCCATGCCCTCCTCCAAAAGTGCACAGACGTCGTTCCGCAGACGCCACACGTCGAAGGTCGCGGAAGCGCCAAACGATTCGATCGGGACACGCTCGAGCAGTTCGTGGAGAAATACGCCCGACGTTCGCGCGCCCCGTAAGTCCGTGTCCGGCGGCGCGTCCCACGCTTCGGTCGCGTCGGCGGCGACGCCCCGATGGGTGGACGCCTCGCTCCGCATGCGCGTGTACGACGTGACGAATGCCCCCGCCTGGCGCCGACGGATCCCCTCGAACCTCGCACGCTGGTCCTCCTCGCTCAGGAGCGCCGCGGGGGGCGACCACGTGCCTTCCCGGTCGTCGGTCCGCGGCGGCTCGACCTGCGCGGGCGCGATGTCCTCCAACGACAGCAAGGGGCAGCCGGAATCGAGGAGATCTCCGATGCGCCGATTCACGACGCCGTAGGCGCCGCGCAGCGATCTCGGCTCGAAGCGGCGGAGCGATGGCGATTCGGTCCCGAGCGTCTTCCCGTCTCCCACGGCGTACGGCAAGTAAAGGCGGCCCTTCGCCCGCGTGAGCGCCACGTACATCAGGCGCTGCTCCTCTTCGCGTTCCTCGGCCTTGACGCACCTATCGACCGCAGGATCGCTCACGACGCCGACCCAGGCGAGACGCCGACCCTCCTCGTGGTAGACGTGCACGTCGTCGCCCCTCGTCTGCCAAAACCCGCCAGCGACGAACACGATAGGAGCCTCGAGGCCCTTCGACTTGTGAATCGTCATGATCTGGACGGCGCGCCGCTCGCTGTCCAAGCGCTGTACGCTCCCGTCGAGATCGAGAGGGAGACGCGTCTCGTCGATCAGCCCGGAAAGCAGATACACGAGATCGCGAAGCGTGGCGTGACCGCGAGAGGCGTGGTCCATCAAGATCTCGAGAATATGAAGATAATTGGTGAGAGAGCGCTCGCTATCGCCGAAAAAAATCTCGCGCCGGACGACGCCGGTGTCGCCGATCACACTCTCGAACAGACGATCGAAATCACGCCCGTCGGCGAGCGCCTTCCAGGCGTGGAACCGCGCGACCAAAGGATGGGCACTCGGCAAATCGCGAGCGCGCTCGATCACGGCGAGCGTCAGACCGAAAAATGGCGTGAGCCATGCGGCGAGGCGTCGCGCGCGGTCGTTCGGGTCGTCGATGGCCAAGAGAAGAGAGCGCACTTCTTTGGCTTCGTCCGTCTGAAAGAGGCCGTCTTGCTTATAAAAGGCAAAAGGAACGCCCGCCTTGCGTAGCGCCGCGCCGATCGTCCGTCCCTCTCGCGCCGTGCGGGTCAGGACGAAAATGTCGCCAAATCCCAAGGCACCGGAATCAAGCTTCCACGGACGGCACGGGTCGGTGATCGCGAGGATTTCGCGGCCTATTCGCTCGCCGAGCGCCGGCAAGGCGCGATCGGTCGGCTCGCAAAAGCGCATCACGTGAACCGGGGAGACCGAGCGCCCCTCGCCGTCGACGAGTGTTCGATCTGGCCGGCCGCACACCAGTGGGGAATGTTCCAGGATACCCGTGAAGATCGGATTGGAAGCAGTCTGCTCGAAGATGGCATTGCACGCCGCGACGAGACTCGGCGTCGCGCGGAAGTTGCGTTCGAGGACGACCTCCTGACCGCGCCCGGCCCTGATCTCGTCGCGGGCGCGCACGTACGCAAATACGTCGGCTCCTCGAAAGCGGTAGATCGACTGCTTCGCGTCGCCGACCAGATAGAGCACGCTGTTTCGCTCGCCGTGTTCGAAAAAACCGCGGCGGAAGATCGACCACTGCGTCTCGTCGGTGTCTTGGAACTCGTCGATGAGCACGTAGCGCCACCGATCACGCATCGCTGCGACCAGCGCGGCGGCCCGCGGACCGTCCAGGGCTTCGGCGACGAGACCCAGCATATCGTCGAAATCGTATTGGCCTGCTTCTCTCTTGCGACGCGCAAGCTCTTCCCGGACGGGCGGCAAGATTGTCTGCGCCAGGCCCGCCGGGAAGGTGGGCGTGATCCGCGCCAGCCCGACGGCGGCTGCGCAGAGCTCGGCGGTCGGGCCGACGCGAGGCGGCGGCGAGGGCACCCTGCCGAGCAGATAGCCGAGGTCGACGTTCTGGGCGTCGAGCGCATAGGCCGGAAGATTGTCTCCCTCACGGGCGCGCTCGACGACGTCAGCAAGCTCGTACAGGCGCCGCGCGATCGTCTTCGCCGTGCTCGCGTGGACTCCCCATTTGCGCATTTCAGACGCTCCGTCGATCCGTCGAGCAGAATCGACCGGGAATGCCTCGAGGGCCGCGCCGAGCGCGTCCGGGTCCAGCACAGGCCGGAGGTCGCCGCGTGACTGGACGCAACGCCAGAGAAGCTCTTCGATTCGATCGACCGACCACCCGGTCCGCAACGCCGCCTCAAGCCAAATGGCGCGGGCGGGGTCGCGGGCAATGTCGCAGCGCAGCGCTTCGCGCATGGCGCGGGTGAACGCGTCGCGGCCGTCGACCTGCTGCTCCCGAAACATGCGACCGCTGACAAACGCATTTTCGCGGAGAACGCGCTGGCAAAACGCGTGAATCGTCGTGATCGCCGCCCCGTCGAACGACTGCAGCGCGCGGTCGAGCCTCTCACGCGCAGATTCGTCGATCACCCAAGTTCCGCCGCCCTCGTCGGCTTCGATCGCGAGTGATTCGACGCCCGGAGCCCGCAGCTCCTCGAGCTTGGCTCGCAGCCGCAGGCGAAGTTCATTCGTCGCCTTCTCCGTGAAGGTCACGACCAGAATGCGATCGATCGTCACATCGGTCGTCAGAAGAAGCTCGACGACGAGGTGCTCGAGCGTAAACGTCTTTCCTGTGCCTGCCGAAGCTTCGATGACGGCACACCGATCGAGCGGGATTCGTCCGAGAACCTCCGGTCGTGGGACGCGATGGACCGCGCTCATGGGTCTTGCCTGCGCTTTTCGAAGATTGGGCCGAACCGGCGATCGAACATTGCCCGCGCGAGGGCTTCATCGGGGATCGGATATTCGTGCGGGCGCGGGACCGGCCCATATGCGGAGCGGATTGCGATCGGACCGTCGCCCTCGCCCATCTTGTCTCGGGCGGTCTCGAGCCAAGGAACGATGGGACCCCCTGGGCCGTCACGCCACGCCAACAGAGCCTCAGCCGGAAAAAAATAAGCATGCGATCGGACCAGGAGCTCGCGCACGAGTCCGCGCAACCAAACGGTCGCCTCCCCCTGCGACATCGGCTCGAAGGCGACGAGCTCGGTGATGGCGTCTTCCGGCGTGGCCACGACGACCAGGGAGCCGTGGCGCCGGCCCTCCCCCACACCGGATGCCGACAGCACGGCGTGATCGACGAACGCCCGCAGCATGGCTCGACTGCGGTCGGCCTTCGTCCATTCGTCTTGCTTTTCCTTGATGCGACGCGAGAGCGTGATCGAGCTCGCGGCCTCACCGCCAATTGGAAGGGTGCGCCCGCCAATCTCGGCGCGCACGATGCGCCGAACGCCGCCATGATCCGCCACGTCGACCTCCACCATGAGCGGGGGATGCACATGGTCAGCCGTGGAGTGCTCTCCTGCGCGACCGAAGCGGTGTACTGCGACGGCGTCGAGAGCGATTTTGTTCGAAGCCAACTGATCTTTCCACGTCTCGAGCGTGCGCAGGTGATCCACCCGCTCGCCCTGGGCGAACACTCCCGACGGGCCCCTGCCGCGCAGCTCCCGATCGCGGACCATTTCGTCGTACGACACTTCCATCGATCCGGACGCCGCGGCGGCAAACAGGACTCCGCGCAGGAGCAACGTCTCGTCGCGCCGTTCGGTCTCGAACGGCTCGTCCTCGCACGACAGAACGTCTTCGTCTTCTCGCTCGTCGAGGCCCACGCGAAATCGCGCCCAACCTTGAAGCGGAAACTCGAGGAATTTGACGAGCGCGTACATCGGAACGTCGACGCGCGCCTCCCGCGAAGTCACCGCCGGGGGCAGCGGCGCGATGCCGAGATGTCGGGCAAGCGCGGCCCAGGCATCGTCCGTCTCTGCGCGCAGCTCCACCGAGTCGCGATCGACGCGAGAGCCAGCGCTCGTCATGCTCCGGCGCAGAGCCAGTGTTTGCGCTTCGGCGCGCGCGCCGGGCAAATGCATCGTGCCGAGGCCCGATGCCGCGTGGAGCTCTGACGTGAAGAGCTCCGGAAAGTAGCGCGGATCCCAACGGCGCAGCGGATGGCGTCGTCGCAGCGCGGCGCAATCGTCGATGTAGCCCTGGCCGAGCGAGTGAAGAAGCTCCTGTACGACGGACGACGCCTCGAGCGGATCGCCCGTCAGCGGATCGCGCGAGACGTAGGACAGATAAAGACGATCGCGGGCGCCGAGCACGAGCTCGAGAAACGCGTACTTGTCGCGCTCACGCGCGGTGACATCCCCCGGACAGCGGTGCGCGCGACGAAGATCGAGCGGGTCTTCCGCATCGCCCGACGGGAACCGACCTTCGCCCATTCCGCACGCAAAGACGACCCGAAACGGAATCGGTTGCACCGACCCAAGGCGCGAGACAACCACGCCTTCGGTCCCGCGGCCGCGATCCACGGACGCGATTCGGGCGCGCGCGAGCTCGTAGGCGACCCGGTAGGGGATGGGTCGATCGCCAAGGTCAGTCTCGGCCATCGCGTGAAGACGGCGCAAACAGCGAACGAGGCGCTCTGCCTCCGCATCGCCGGTCGGCGCCACGTAGGTGTCCACGAGCGCGCCGAGAAGATCGGACCATTTTCGCAAAGAAAGCTCGGCGCTCTGGAGGAAGCGCGCGTCAGCCACCAGAGATCGCACGAGCAGCCCGAACGTCGCCGCGTCGCGCACGTCGGATGCAGCGACCTCGTGGGGCACGTATGCCTCCGCCGCGAGCTCGAACGGACGGCGTTCGCCGCTGGCATCGCCGACCATGAAGGCGCCGAGAGCCAACCGCCTGAGACCCTGGTCCCAATTGAGAATGTCGCGCTCGATGTATGTCTTCTCGTGATCCGATTTGTCCGCGCCATGCACGATGCCGAGCGCGTCGCACCACTTCAGCCAACGGCTCGGGTCGACGTCATCGAGGGACGCCACGACGGCCGGGTGAACCGCCAGCCGCAAGAGGTCCTGACGGGTAAATCGACCGAGCGGCAGTGAAAGAAGGAGCTCCACGGCCTCCGTGACCCCACCCTCGCCGCCTGCGGCCACGTCGATCAACTGGTGGGGAATGTCGTGGGCCTCGCGGAACACGGACGGCAGGTGCGTGAGATAAGCGCGCGCTTCCGACTCGGGAACGAGCACCGCGACGTCGTCGAGGCGGAGGGTCTGGTCACGCTCCAGCAAACGCCAAACCTCGCTCGCCACGGCCTCGAGCTCGCGCCGTATGCTCGCGTGCTCGAGGACCAGGATGCTTTCGTCGTTGTCCGAGGAAAAGCGGGGCGATGTGGCCGCCTGCATCGGAACGCGCCGAAGGAGATCGCGCTGGAGCTCGGCCAGGAGCCTAGCTCCTTCTGGCTCGACGAAGCGGTCGTCGTGGTCGAACGCGGCGGCCGCGTTGAGCGCCCGGACGTGCTCGCGCCCCGGACGCCCCCACAGTCGCAGCGGGGCGGGGTCACGCTGGTCGAAGTCCTCCCAGAACCCTTCGCATGGACTGAGCGAATAAATCACCACGTCCCCGGCGCGCGCGACGTGCCGAAAGAGCTCGTGAAACACCGGCGCGAAGTGCGCAAATCCGAAGACGTGGACAGTGCCCGCGTGCGGGTCGGCCGCGTGCGGAAGGGCGGCAATCGCGTCGTGCAGAGGGATCAGGCCTCGGGCCGGAGCGAGCCCTCCTTTGCCGAACATCGCGAGCCACAAGCGACGCTGCCACCGTTCGGGCTCCGCGTGCCGGCCGCCAAGAGTTGGACCGCGAGCCCAGGCGGCGAGCATCTCGGAGCGGCAATACGTGTACTCCTCGAAAAGCCTCCCGATCCGCGACGCGAGCTCGACGCGGCGCACGTCGCCTGCGTCGCGAGATTTGCCCGCCGCGAGGTGCTCTCGCACCGCCGAAAGATCGGATTGCGCGAGGAAGGACTCGTCGAGGAGCAAGGTCAACGCCATCGCTTCGATGGCGTCCGCGTCGGCAAGACGCGCCTCGATGGCCCGCGAGATCGTTTCGGCCGCGAACCGGGTGAGGCGCATCGTCTGGAGATTCGCAGCGACGCCTACCTCCCGAGCGATGCCAAGGCGCAGGTACTGTGCCACGGCTGCGTTCTCCGCTACGACGCGAACGGGAGCGAGCGCCCCAACTCTCGCCTGCTGCGCGCACACTCGGGCCGCAAGCTCCGCGAGCAGCTCCTCGGTGCGGTTGGAGTAAACGAGGCGGAGCATCGCAACGAGGGAGGCTAGCTCAGCGAATCGCGAGAGCGAACCGGGCGGTCGGTCAGCGCCGCGCGCCGTTCGAGCGCCCACTTGCCCGACACGAGCGTCGCCGCGAGGGCGGCCCCCGCGACGACGTCGAACACGGCAGACCATCCCGCGCGGTCGGCGACGTAACCCAGGAACGAGCCGGATGCGGTCGCGCCGAGGTATCCGGCCCCGTCGATGATCCCGGCGGCCGTTGCGGGGCCACCGCTAGCAGCGACGTCCAGGGCGATTGCTCCGGCGGGGAGCGAGTAGGGTCCGAGTAAGAAGAGGCCGATGACCCCGATGAGCATCGCAGCGGCCAGCGGCTCGCGCACACTTCCGTGGGCCAGCCAGAGAGCGAGCGCTACGACGACCGCGAGCGAAGCGGCCATCAGGGGTGCACGCCGGCCGGGACCGAGTCGATCGCTGAGAAGGCCGAAGCACGGCGCGGCGATCACCCCGGCTGCGGGGAAGAGCGCGCTCTTCACGATGGCTCCCGGAATGCCGGCGCCATGCTTCGCGAGAGAGATTTCGGACAGGAACGTGGGCGTCCACGTGAGAAAACCGATCCGGATGAACGTGAGCAGCGCGCTCAACGCAACTGCCGTCCAGAACGCGCTGCTACGAAGCAGGTGGGGAAGCACCAGCGCGAGTGACTCACGCGGGGGGCGGCGTGCATGGGGCTGCCATGAGGTCGGAGACGGGGCCGGCAACGCGCTCGGTGAGCCGGAGACTGGGTGCGGCGGCGCGCGGGGAAGGGACAGAACTGCCGCCCCACCGAGGAGCGCAAAGATCAGAGGATTGACCACGAAGAGCGCGCGCCAACCCCAGTGGGCAACCAGGCCGCAGAGCAGAAGAGCGCACACGTTGCCAAACTCGTAGCTCGTCGAAAGAACGCCCATGACGAGCCCGTGCCGTACCGGCTCGAAGCGCTGCGCCACCGTGTGAACGAGGCCAGGCCATCCACCGGACTGGAAGAACCGGTTCGCCGCTGCCAGAACGACGAAGGATACGAGCAAGTGCGATGCGCCAAACCCCAGCGAGCACACGACCGACCCGGCGATGGCCGCAAGCATGAGGCGGCGCCCGCCGAGCACGTCGCCGGTCGCACCGAGGACGATCTTACCGACGGCGTATGTTCCGGTAGCGACCGACGAAATCAGGCCTAGGCTCGCCTTGTCATGGCCCTCGCGTGCGAGAAACGGGAGCGCCGCATCAACGTTGGCACGGCAGAGATAGAAACTGCCGTACGCGATGAGGAGCGCGGCGATGACGGTCGGCTGGGAACGGCGCATGCGGGACCGGGTGGGGAGGATACGCGCCTTGAAGGACAGCGATGGCGCGTCGTGGCGGGGGCGCCCGAGACCACAGACTTGTCTCGGACCCGATTTGGTGGCACTTTCCGGCGCCGCTCCCGGGAGAGGTGACCGAGAGGCCGAAGGTACCCGCTTGCTAAGCGGGCGCAGGTCAAAAGCCTGCCGCGGGTTCGAATCCCGCCCTCTCCGCAGATTCGTCGGGCTTTTGTGGGTCTTTTTTTGAGTTGGGCCAAACGTGGGCCAAACGAACGGGCCGTCCCCCCTGGTTTTGGGGCGCGCGATGGCTCGGGCCCCCCACCCCTTCGGGCGGAGGCAGGAGCGCGGCAGGCAGCGCCGGGAATGGATCGCCAATCGAGCCGGTGAGGTCCTCAGCCATCTTCACGTACCCGAGCGTCGTCGAGATCGTGTCGTGGCCGGCGCGCCGCTGCATCTTGGCGACGTCCACGCCCGCCAGAGCGAGCCAGGTGATGCCTGTATCGCGCCATGTCCGGAAGTTGACCTTCATCGTCGTCGCGCTCTGCTCGGTGAGGCGCGAGCGCGTGACCTTCGCCCGAGCCAGGTGCTTGCGCATCCAGATCGACCGAAGGTTCTCGCTCCGCTCTCCCATCAGAGGGAGCACCGCCGCCGTGTCGTCCGCGGCTCGGTCGTGCATCGCCTTGAGCAGGGGGACGAGCGGCGCGGGGATGGGCACGTCGCGCACCCCGTTGCGGGTCTTTGGCGACTTCACCGTCTTCGAGTCTTCGTCGTACGCCTTGGTCACATGAACGACGCCGGCGTCGAAGTCGACGTCGGTCCAGACGAGCGCACGGAGCTCACCAGGGCGCAAGTAGAGGTAGCAGGCGACGGCGTAGAGCTCGCGCCAGTCGCGCGGGACGTCCGCGCAGGCCGCGAGCTTGAGAAACTCCGCCGGGTACACGAACGTCTTCGCCTTGGCGTCTGTTTTGTCCGGAGGCTGCACGGTGGCGCACGGGTTATCCGCCCGGACGCGCAAGTCCCGTCGCTTCGACGTGCACGCCTCCTTCATCATTGAGGTGAGTACGCTCCACACGTTTCGCGCTCGCGCCCCGCTCAGGCCCGCGCGGCCCCCTTGCTTCCTTCGCTCGGCGACCGCGCTATCGAGGGCATCACGCACGTTCTCCACCCCGGCGCACCTTTCCGGTCGCCTGGCGATGCTCGAGAAAGCGACCGAAATACCGGGCGCACGTCTCGCCCTGGCGCGCGTCGTGCTTCTGGCCTTGCTCGGCCTTGCGCTTCTTCCTCGCCTCGAAGAGCTCGCCGGTTTCGTCCTCGCGCTCTTGCCTGGCGAGGGCGTAGAGCTCGGCGCGCTCGCGTGCGGTCCTGCCGCCCGCCGGCTTGGAGTAGCTCTCGGGCACCTTGACTCGCTCGCGCGACCCGTCGCGGAGGCGGATGCGGGCGACGAAGTGCGGGCTGCCATCGGCGCGGCGGCCGGTCTCGACGTAGCCCGTGCGAGAAGGAGGCATGAGCCTAGGCCCTCTCCACAGACGAGGTGCGCACCGCGACCCGCCGCGGGCACCAACCCGCGCGTCGGCCGCCAGCCGGGGACGGGGAGCGCGAGACGCTCACCGGCTCGCCGCCCTGCGCTTGCCGGCGAGCTCCTGCTCCGCCGCCCAGAGGTCGCAAGCGTTCTGGAGGTTCAGCCAGAACTGCGGGGTCGTGTCGAGCGCCTTGGCCAAGAGCAAGGCGGTCTTGGCCGTGACGGCCCGACGCCCCTGAATGATGCCGTTCACGACCTGCACATGCAGGCCCATCTTCTCGGCCAGCGCGGTCTGGGTCATCCCCTTCGGCTTGAGCCACTCCTCTTCGAGCACCTCCCCTGGCAGCGTGGGAGGCGGCAACCGGTGCGGATGGGGACGAACTTCCTGGCGCTTCATGGGAGGACTCCTTCTCTAGTGATAGTCGGCGATCCGCACGCCGCTCGCCTGGCCCTTCTCGAACACGAAGAGGATGCGCCACTGGTCATTGATTCGGACGCTGTACCAGCCGGCCAGGTTGCCCTTCAGCTTCTCGAGGTTGTTGCCGGGGCTCGCGAGGTCGGCGAGCTGGGTTGCTGCAGCGACCTGGTTGAGCTTTCGCCGACAAATCGGCCAGAGGTCCTTGGGAACGGTCCTCGCCGCTTTGGTGTTGTCGCCGTAGTGGACATCGCGTGTGGCTTCGTCTCCGTACGAGGAGATCACGATGGGAGAGCGTACCATATGGACGCTTGACGTCAATCGTTCAGTCAACCGGGGCCCGTCGGCCGCGCTTCAGTTGCGTGAGCCGGTTGACCCGTCCTGTCCGAAAACTCGATCGGCCGCGCTATGCGGCGTCCCGCCGATAGTGGGCCAGTACGCCGCCGAGGCGTTCGTGGCGTCGGATTGCGCCCTTGCCTGGTTGCCCGAGCGGCAGCGGGACGACGTTGTCGAGGCCTTGGTGATTACGCTCGTGGTGATAGTGCTCGACGTATTCACGCACGACCGCTCGAAGATGCCGCTCGCCAATCGGCACGACGTGCCGCAGGCACTCGGACTTGATCGACCCGACGAGGCGCTCGGCGTAGGCGTTCAAGTTCGGGCTTCGCGCCGGCAGGCGCAGCAGCTGCACGTGGGCCGATGTCAGGAGCTCCTTGAAGTGAGCGGTGTACAGCGGGTCCCTGTCGACGATCAGATGGCACGCGTCTTTCAGGAAGCCGCTTGACGCATCCGTGAGGTTGCGAGCGACCTGAGCCATCCATGCTCCGTCGGGACTGTTCGAGACGCCGGCGACGTGGACGCGACGGGTCTTGAGGTCGATGACGAAGAACACGAAGTAACGAACAAGCCCCCCGATCGTCAATACCTCAACGCTGAAGAAGTCGGCCGCTGCGATCGCGCCCCAGTGAGCCCGCAAGAACGTGCTCCACGAAAGCGTCTTGCCCCGGCGCGGGGCCGGCTCGATCCCGTTCTCCCGCAGGATGCGCTGGATCGTGGAGCGAGCCACGTCGAAGCCGAGGTCGCGCAGGGCTCCGCGCAGGCGGGTGTAACCCCAAGAGGGGCTCTCGCGGGCCATCGTCAGCAGCTGCCTGGTCACGTCGCTCGCCGTCGGTGGTCTCCCCGGAGAGCGCCGCGTCTGCGAGCCATCGTACTTCGCCGCGATCATCCGACGGTACCAACGCAGAATCGTCTCGGGCGTCGCGAGCGTCGCCAGCTCGGCCAGCATGGTTCGGCCCAGCTCCTGACCCTTCTCGGCCAGGAGCCGGCGCTCGGCGACCGTGAACCGCAGGCGCCCCGTGCCGAGGCGTTCGCGGAGCACCCGGTTCTCGGCCTGCAGGTACGCGATGGCCAGCTGCTGCCGCCGATGGATCCAACCGGCCATCAAAAGGAACAGAAATGGGAACAGAGCAGACAGCTTCTTCGGAGGTCTCACGACCGGCACGGTAGTCGGCGGCTGCCCCCGCGCCAGCGGGCGCCGACATTGCGAAAGCCTCCGGAATTCCTGCGGCCCAGTTTCCGGACCGGACGGGGCGATTTCGGCGTGCTCGTAGCTGCGAAAGCCATAGGCCTTTCGTGTCGTGATTCGCGCCTTGTTGTTGAATCCCTCGGTGGCGCCGTGGGCGAAGAGGCCACGAGCGGCAAACCAGGCGAGCAGTTCACGCCGATGGGTGCGCAGCGTGCGAGCGAACTTCTTGAAGGGCTCCATGCGCGAGCGCATCGCCGTGGTCGTCCATCGCGCCAGGAACTTCTGCGCCCAAAGGCTGGAGGAGTAGTCCCAGAAGTGCTGAAACTGTTCCTTGAGCAGGCACGCACGCACCGAGCGGAGATTGATCCGCAGCAGCTCGCGCAGACGGCCCCGCTCGTCGGTCGACATGTTCTCTCGACGCTTGAGCAGCAGCCACCGGGTTTTGGTGAGCATCGCGGGGCGACCGGCGGCTCGCAGGCTGCGCACCTCCTCTCGTCGCACCTTGTCGACGGCCTCGTTGAGGAGTTTGGTGACGTGGAAGCGGTCGAGGACGTGGATAGCCGTCGAGCATCGCTTGCGTATGACGTTTCGGAACTGTATCGGCTACTTGTCGCGTCCGCGCCCAGGATCGTTGAGGAATCGGTAGCGCACAAGGCTTGAAAGGAACGGCGGGATCGTCGAGAACCGCGGTCGTGCTCTCGCGATCGTCCGACTCGTTGGCGCAATAATCAGTCGCGTGGTCGAGCGGGTGGCCCACAGCGTGCGAGACGGTACCCGGCCCGCGCCGCTGGCTGTGGGGCTGCTCCGGGACTTGCCTCGTTCCCGCGAGCAACTGATCGCCGAGAACGCGCTGCTGCGCCAGCAGCTCATCGTCGCGGCGCGGTCGGCCAAGCGTCCGAGGCTCGCGACTCGCGACCGCGTATTTCTCGTGCTGCTCGCTCGCGTCGTGCCTCGGTGGCGCGACGCGATTCTCCTCGTCAAACCAGAGACCGTGCTTCGCTGGCACCGTGAAGGCTTCAAGCTCTTGTGGCGGTGGAAGACAAGGCCCAAGCTCGTAAAATCAAAGGTTGCGACCGATACAATCGCTCTGATCCGGAGAATCGCCGCCGATAACCGGCTCTGGGGCGCTGAGCGCATTCGCGGCGAGCTAATGAAGCTCGGGATTCGTCTCGCGAAGCGAACGGTCCAGCGGTACATCCGTGCCGTGCGAAGACACCCACCGCGCGGGCAGACCTGGGCGACGTTTCTGAGCAATCACCGCCATCAGACTTGGGCGTGCGATTTCCTTCAAATTTACGATCTATGGTTTCGGCCGATCTTTGCCTTTTTCATCATCGAGGTTGGCTCTCGTCGCTTGATGCACGTCGCCGCCACACGAGAGCCCACCTCGGCTTGGGTGACCCAACAGCTGAGAAACGCCACGCCCTTCGGCGTCGGCCCACGCTTCATCATCCGCGATCGAGACGACAAGTACGGGCAGGAGTTCGACCGAGCAGCCGGCGCGGTGGGAGCAAGAGTTCTAAAAACGCCAGTGCGAGCGCCGAGGGCGAATGCCGTGTGCGAGCGCTTTCTGGGAAGCGTGCGCCGAGAGTGCGTGGATCACATTCTCGTGCTCGGCGAGCGCCACTTACTTGCCGTCCTCGCGGAGTATGGCCGTTACTTCAATGAGGCCCGGCCTCATCAGGGCCTGCACCAATCCATTCCCGTTCGGACAAGTTCCACTCCGAGCCGCACCGGCGCCATCGTCGCCTTCCCCGTCCTCAACGGCCTCCACCATGATTATCGGCGTTCTGCGTGATTCATGTGGATGGCCGAAGGAGCCAAAACAACGGGCTACTCGGTTTCCGTGGTTCCGTTCTTGGACGACAGGCGGTTCTCCCGGATCTCTTCGATGAAGACAGGTACCTCTCGGTTCAGTAGGTCCGCCCGATCCATCTGAATATAGTGGCGACTTCCCTCGGCAATGACGCGGCGACTGTGCGTCGATAGCTTCTTGAGGTCCTCCTGCCCCGCCTCCCGAACGGTGCCCATCCGCTTGAGAACTTCCGCAGAGAAGGGCAAGCTCGGCGGCGACAAGCTCGGGTCCGATGAGATGATGAGGACGGGCAGATCGCCGAACGGACCGGTGCCGAGAGTCTCCTGTCCGGAGGCTTCGCTCGCCGCACCCTCCGCCAAAATGGCGTCGAATTGCGACGGAATGCAGCTATCCGCGCGAAGCCAGGTGGCGTTGTGCTCGAAGCCCGGCGCCACTTGGGAGCACTCGCCCTGGATTCTAGGGATGCCGAAAAAGGTCTGCCATTTCAAGATTGCCATGTCCCTGTCGGTACCGTGTCGAAGGGCACGAAGCTCGCGAGGAACATTGGCAGCCTCGATGGGGGTGACGCAATCCACGAGCACCAAACCCGCCACGTCGCGCGGAAAGCGCGCTGTATAAGCCCGGATATGCAAGCCGCCGATGGAATGCCCCATCAGCACGAGCGGCGCTACGACGCCCGCTTCCGACAACAGCGCGTGCAATCGATCGGCAACACTGTTTGAGTCCCGTCCTCCGGGTTGCTCTTCGCTCCAGCCAACGCCGATGCGGTCGTAAGAACAGACGCGTGTCGTCTTGGACAACGCAGGCTGTACCTTGCCCCAGATCAGCCAGTCGTTGCCGAGCCCCGCTTCGAGCACGATGGTCGGAGAGCCGTCGCCCGTGCAGTACAAGTGCATCGCCTTGCCATTGACGGAATAGAGTTTGCCCGGCGGCGGAGATGCGCTGCGGTAGTAGCGGACGGACAGCGCGTTATAGGTCGCACCGACGGCTCCAAGCATTACGAGAAGCAGGCCCAATCCCAGGCAAGTGCGAAGAACGACTCGCCAGACGCGCCTTTTCAGAGGATGCCGCCCTCGCATGCCTTTCACCGGCTCCTTTGCCGCTGACCAGGATCAGTTCTCGGACTCTTCTGGAGCGATGGCGCGTCATCTCTTGAGCGAACGTTCAAGATGGAATGGGACCGCCTACGCGTAGTGCGCTGCCGCACCGGTGACGAGCCCGCTCGTGCCGATCTCGAAGACCTCGATGACCAAGCGCCGGGTTTGGTTGCGGTAGTGGATGGCGACACTGCGAGCGCCGAGGAAGACGCCTACTTGCTCAAAGTGAAGATCGGGGATGAGCCGAAGACCTTTCGCCCAATACGCGCCGACGCTCTCCTTGCCCCGCAGGACGCCAGAGGGTTCGCCCGCGATATCGGCGATCCGGGGCGATGCCATCTCGAAGTCATCTTCGTAATGCGACAGGATGCGGACGAGGTCGTGAGCGTTCCAGGCACTGATCCATTCTTCCGCAAAGTGCTCGGCGAACTGGCGGCTGATCATCGCGTGGACGGTATCGCGGGAACCCGTGAGTGGCTAGCCTGTCTGCGACGACGATGAGTCCGAACTGGAGACGCGTCGTACTTTTCTACGTCGCCACCTTCGCCGTGACGCACGCTCTGTCCCTGGGATACGTATGGGCGGGCGGCTCTTGGGGAAGCCCGAACTCATTCGCGGTCGCCAATGCGTTGATGCTTTGCCCGGGTGCCGTCGCGCTGACTCTTCAGCGGTTGGTATTCCGCGAACCCATCGTCGAGCCGTTTGGACTGCACTTTCGCCCCAACTGGTGGTTCCTTTTCGGGTGGCTACTTCCGCCTTTCGTGATGGTTACCGCCTTGGCGTTATCGCTCCTGCTGCCGGGCGCGGTGTTCGCCCCGGACATGACCGGGCTGCCAGTAGAGATGAGCGCGTTCAAGCAGCAAGTCATCGCCATCGGCATCCCGCCCCTCGCCGGAATGCTGCTGATCGGGCTCGCCCTGGGACCGACGCTCAATGCCGTTGGCGCGGTCGGTGAAGAGATCGGGTGGCGCGGATTCCTCTACAAGGAGCTGGCGCCGCTTGGCTTCTGGCGTTGCTCGCTCGTCACCGGCGGACTGTGGGCGCTATGGCACGTCCCCCTCTTCTTCGAGGGGTACGGCGACCGTGAACATCCCGTCGCCGGCGGGCTGGGCATGATTGCATTCGTTCTCCTCTTGGAGCCCATCCTTCAGCTCGTTCGGGCGCAATCGGGGTCCGTGGTGGCGTGCGCTATTTTGCACGGCACGATGAGCAGCACGCGTCTCATCACCGTGGCATTCGTTTGCGATGGTGGCGCGTGGGCGAACGCTGGCATTCTGATCGTGCTCCTCGCGACGAACGTTATATTGTTCGCTGGTCGCAAACCGCTCACCGCGGCGGCAGCGCCCGGTGCCGTCGGCTTGCCCACGAACCGATGACACGGAGCGACAACGTCCAGGAGCTTACGCCATTGGAACCCAAGCATGCACGATGCCGAGGTACGGCATGAGAAACCCAGGGTCTGGGTAGAGGGCTCTGAGCTGTTTGTGATCCCACTGCCGCACGAGTTCTAGCCCGCGCGCCGCCAGAAAGGCGGATATCTGGTCCTTCTCAGGGCTGATGCCGAAGAGGAAGGGCTCGCCCCGCGACGCCGTGAACTTCGCCTGAGCCACGGCACCTTCGAAGCGCTCCGGATGCGCGATGCTTTCGGCGTACGCGTAGTCGAACACGATACTTGAACCTGCGGGAGCGCCCGCGACGAGCGAAAGGACGTCGTCGACGGTGTCAGGTCGCAGGTACATGGTGACCCCCTCCCATAGGAACAGCGCTCGCGCGCTGCGATCGAAGTGCGCGTTTTCCAACGCCGGACCAAGCGCATCGCAGCTGAAGTCGATGGGAACGTAGCGCACGTTGTCGGGCGGGCTGCCGAGCATTCTTCGCACGCAGCCCTGCTTCCAGGCACTCGTCGCGGGGTGGTCGACCTCGAAGACGGTGACGCCCCCGAGTTCCGACTGGAATCGATAGGCGCGCGAATCACCGCCCGCGCCAAGGATGACGAGCTGCGAGATCCCGTCACGGATGGTGGTCCGCGTCACGTCGTCGAAGACCCGAGTGCGGACCTGGAGCAGGAGATAGCTGCCGGGGAGGCGCTCTTCGACCCCGCGGCGAGCGAGCCCGCGAAGCACGGGCAGAAGACCCAACCTCCAACCCGTTCTCGTCACGAAGTGACGGGCGAGATGATCCGGGTTTCGCAGACGCGCATCGGGAGCCAGGGCTCCGAGTGCGCGGCAAAATGCGGTTCCTTCTGCCGTCGTGCTCCGGTGACTGGATGAATCCATCGTTCCACGCCCTCAACGCGACGCTCGAGTGCGTCGATAAACGTGGACAGCTTGCCTCTCTATAAGTTCCACCGACGCCGCCAGAATGGACGATGTCGAATCTCCTGCCCCGCTCGATTTTGCGCAGCCCGGTTCACGGTTGATGGTCAACGAAGAGCAACGATGGCGGCGGACCGGATAAATTGCCGTCATGACGCGCGGTGAGTTCTTGAAGGACTGCCAGGAGGCACTTCGGCTGCTCTCCGAACTCGGAGTGGGCGACGGGATCGCCGAGGAGATGCGCTGCAGGCTCGCCGAGCTGGATCGAGATGTCCGCGCCATCAGCCCGCGCGATCTTCAACGTTACGCCGAGGCGATCGACTGGGAGGGAGAGCACGATCCGATGGTCGTTCAGCGGCTGGCCCAGGTCCTGCTTCGCATGACGATCGGGTTGGCCACCGAGCTCGAGGCGATTCGGGCAAGCCTCAGCCGGTGAACAGGGCGATCATGGTCTCACGAAATGGGGCGCGCCACGGAGACCCCCTCAGCGGGGCGTGTACGCTTGCCCCGGTATTCCGCCGATGGCAAGAACGGTTAGACCCTCAGGGCCCGGAAGGATCTTGCGCTTCTGCGAAGGGCCAAGGCGGACAAGCATCCCGCTGGACAAGGCGATCTTCGTGTTTCCGCCGTCGAGGGTGCCGCTACCTCGCAGGACGACGTAAACCTCTTCCTGCCCGTCCTTGATGTGGTCGTGCTCGGGGTGTGCCGTGCAGCCCGCGTCGATCTCCAGCACGTTCATGCCCCAGGCGGTTACTCCGAGATCGCGGGCTGCCATGTGGAACTTGATGCCCGAGATGGCGTTCGATCCCTGGTAATACGGAATCTCGTCGAAGTGCTTTGCCTTTATGTCACTCATGGCTCGCCTCCGCTTACCCGAAAGTAGGACGCCTCTCTGTTCGCGTCGAGGGCGTCCGAGGGGGTGCGGGCGGAGCGGGCCTGTGCGGGTTGCTCACGGAGATGAGTCCGTAGGCTCCATGACCGCATACAACACCGCCTCGCGGAATTTCGCATGACGACGGGCGTACGCGCGCTCCATGAATGGAAGCAGTGCCGACATGCGCCGGAAAAGCGACACGATTGGCAGCTCGCGCCGCAGTCGCTGTGCCTCATCCAGGAGTGACCTCGTCTCGCGCGGTACCCAACCGTGAGGACGGTAGAAGTCCAGCCCGTTTGCCGGGGCGAACTTGTGATCCGCCTTGGCTGCTCCCAATGCCTTGCCCCACATCCGCCGCTGTCTTGCAAGAATGCTCGGCGCGGCGTTTTCCAGTAGCCACAATCCAACCGGAAAGAATCGATGGAGATCGTCGGCGAGGGAGGCCACCTCGGATTCGTCGAGGTAGACGAGTAGGCCTTCGGTGACCACGAGCGCGTTTGGCGCCTCGGCGCTCACGCGGGCAAGAAGATCTTGGCCCTTACCGCGAACCGCCAGGTCGAGGGCAACACGTTCAACGGCGCAGGCGGCGCGCTCTCCTTGGAGCGCTTCGTCCTTCCAAGAAATGATGCCCGGCAGGTCGACCTCGATCCAGCGAAGGTCAGCGGGCAGCGGCAGACGATAGGGTCGCGTGTCGAGACCTGCCGCGAGATTGAGAACGGTGAGAATCTTGCGCCCTCGAACGGCTTCGAGAATCAGCTCGTCAAAGACGCGCGTACGAACGGCAAGGGACCATGCGAGGGGTCCCTTCGGCAGCCTCTCCGCGATAATGCGACCGCGTTCTCCCGCCAGCCGCCGAGCGTAAATGTCGCGGAAGAGGGCGTCGGGGCGCTCGGACTCCAAGGCGCGGAAGAAGGCGACCCATCTCGCGGTGTCCGAGACATCGCTGAGCGGTGCTGCCGCGCTCAATTGACACCTCGCGGACGAAGAAACGTCATCGTGGGTACCAGGAACGGTTGAAGCGTGGAGCCTGCCAAGCGCGGCGCCTGACCGAAGACGGCGAAGGAGTCGACCGTCTCGCCCTCGAACGTGGCCAGTGTCATGCGGACGCCGAACCGGGTGAACAGAATCAAATCGACGGCGATTGAGTGGCGCACCGCGCGTGAGACGATCCGATTTCGTGCCGTCTGATAGCTCTCGCCTGTTTTTGCCATTCGGGCGCGGATTTCCGCCCTCAGCTTCTTATGGGCATGTCGATTCGCCATGGCTCTCCTCGATGATCGAACTCCGCCCCCGGCGCGGAGCGAACAAATGGAGGGAGGTGCGGAACCGAAACCCGAAGGGCCAAGCCCTCTTCGCTCTCGTCGTTTGCCGTGCCGGGCGGCTTGGATGAGCAGGACTCGGGAGAGCCCACTGAGCAGCGTAGGAGGCTCTTCTCTCCCGTCAAGGGTGACGGGTGCTGCATCGGGGGTGTCGCCTCGTCGCCCCTTCGCGCAGTCAGCCGTTACCGGCGCAACGGAGACCCCACGCGCAACAGGTTGTCGTCGGGATCGACGTAGCCAACTCGCGCTTGCCGTAGGGCGTATCCATTGGTGGACGTAGGCGCCCATCGATGCCGACGTCGCTCCATGCGGCGTGCCGCGCATCGGCGTCATCGACGAAGAGGTAGCAAATGGACGTCGTCGTTTTGGGGTCGAGCGCATCGAACCCGCTCAGGTGGATCTCGACCGGGCCCCCGTCAGGGGGAACCGCGAGCCCGAACCATTGTCCGTCCCCCATGCTCTGACCACACCGGCACCGCCACCGAGGTACACCCGCCTCATGCCTTTCGAACTCCACCTCGATCGGGTCCGCGCCGAGTCCTTCGGCTCTTATGCCGAAGCGTATGATTGGCATCGTCCCCCGTTTCCGGACAGCCTGGTCGAAGACCTCGTCGCGCTCGCGCCGAAACGGGTCCTGGACGCCGCCTCGGGTACGGGGCTTGTCGCCCGAGCGCTCGCCGCCCGCGGACTCTCGGTCCTTGGCGTGGAGCTGGACCCGCGAATGGCGGAGATCGCGCGCAGTTACGGGCTCGACGTTGATGTTGCGCGCTTCGAGGATTGGAACGGCGCCGGTCGGCGATTCGACCTCGTGACGTTCGGCGATGCCTGGCACTGGATCGATCCCTCGAGGGGTACGGCGAAGGTCGCTTCGATCCTCGAGCCGGGCGGCACGCTCGTGCGCTTTTTCAAGGGCTACGTGCTCGCACCGGAGACATTCGCGAAGCTGGAACCCATCTACCGGTCGATCGCGCCTGGCCTGAACGTCTACGGAAAGTGGCCCGAGGACATCGAGTGGGTCGATCCGGTCGCGTCGAGCCCGGACTTCGTGGTGCGTCCGGCGAAGGAATACGCGTCGGACGAGGTCTTCACCTCGTCGCAATGGACCGGATACCTGAGCACGGCGAGCGATCATCGCCGCCTGCCGCCCGAGGTCCTCACGAAGCTGCTCGATGCCGTCGGCGAAGCGCTCTGCCCCGAGGTCGCCGTGCGGGCGCGGACCATTGCGCTCTTCGCTCAGAGGTCGGGCGTTACGACGTAGACGGGCGCGACCCTTTGACATCCATCGGGGTCGGCGAATGGCACGTGCCGAGCTCGCTCCGTTCAGCGCCGGGCGCGATGGCGGCGACGGTCAACGGAGCCGACGCGGGGAAGCCATCACTCTCAACACGTCGACACGTTCTCGGGCAAGGGCCAACACCTCTTTTGGCCCGAGACGGTGCTACGGTTCGGTTGCCTTTGCCCGAATGAAAACCACGCCGATAAGCGCCGCTCTTCTTGCCCTCGCCGTTGCGGTCGCTTGCGGTGCGTTGCTTCTGACGCCGAGCTGCAACGGCAGTTTGGCTCCGGGGACTTCCACGGGCGCCGATGGTGGCTCGATTAGTCTGAAATCCGATGCCAGTATCTCACCAGCTGATGCCAGCGCTTCATCAGGTATTGACAGTGGGGCAGACGTCGGTGCCGTCGCTCTCACTATCGACGGGTGCCCCGCGACGCAGCCGGTCGATCTCTCGACTGCGAATGGGAGGATTCTCGTTCCCGCCTGCAACGCGGGTTACGCGCATCCAAACATATGCTGCCGAGCCAGCGCGACGCAGGTTACCGAGTGCGCGGATTGTCGGGGCGCACCCTTTGCCGCGTGTGACAATGCATCGCTGACGTTTCCGGATCCGGGCACGTGCTGCTCACTTGGCGATGGTGGCTGTGCCGAGGCTTCAGTTCTCAGCGTCGACCCAGGTGATGCAGCAATCAAATTGAGTTGCTACTACGCGTGCGGTCCGGGCGGGTATTCGCCGCACGAACTTCAATCTCCGACTGCTCGCGCCTGTTCCGACGTTGCGGACAGCTCCGATCCCGTTTGCTATTATTGCTGTTTGGGAGGCGGTTGTGTTTCGAATCAATGCTCGTGCGGGGCGTGCCCGCCGTCCGGGTGCGGCGGAGACAACTGCGGAGCATGCCCAGCAGGCTGGAACGTGCCTGCTGGGGGACAATACGACCTTTGCTGTCAGACGGATGGCTCCGGGGCGGCGCGGTGCTTCTCGCAAGCGGGCAGCATCACTTACTCCCCGTGACTCGATGGAAGGAGCCTTGCCTCGTACTAGCCGACGACCGGGTGAGGCTGGCGTCGCGCGGGTCGTGGAGATGGCTCTTACTCCTGCCCGAGAAAGCGACCGCGCTCGTCCAGAAGCGAACGCACTGTGGCGGCTACTTGTCGCGTCCGCGTCAGGATCGTTGAGGAATCGGTAGCGCACAAGACTTGAACGGAACGGCGGGATCGTCGAGAACGGCGGTCGTGCTCTCCGCGATCGTCCGACTCATTTGCGCCATAATCAGTCGCGTGGTCGAGCAGGTGGCCCACAGCGTGCGAGACGTTACCCGGCCCGCGCCGCTGGTTGTGGGGCTGCTCCGGGACTTGCCTCGTTCGCGCGAGCAACTGATCGCCGAGAACGCGCTGCTGCGCCAGCAGCTCATCGTCGCGGCGCGGTCGGCCAAGCGTCCGAGGCTCGCGACTCGCGACCGCGTATTTCTCCTGCTGCTCGCTCGCCTCGTGCCTCGGTGGCGCGACGCGATTCTCATCGTCAAACCAGAGACCGTGCTTCGCTGCGGGCAGACCTGGGCGGCGTTTCTGAGCAACCACCGCCATCAGACTTGGGCGTGCGATTTCCTTCAAATCTACGATCTATGGTTTCGGCCGATCTTTGCCTTTTTCATCATCGAGATTGGCTCTCGTCGCGTGGTACACGTCGCCGCCACACGAGAGCCCACCTCGGCTTGGGTGACCCAACAGCTGAGAAACGCCACGCCCTTCAGCGCCGGCCCGCGCTTCATCATCCGCGATCGAGACGACAAATACGGGCAGGAGTTCGACCGAGCAGCCGGCGCGGTGGGAGCAAGAGTTCTCAAAACGCCGGTGCGAGCGCCGAGAGCGAATGCCGTGTGCGAGCGCTTTCTGGGAAGCGTGCGCCGAGAGTGCCTCGATCAAATTCTCGTGCTCGGCGAGCGCCACTTACTTGCCGTTCTCGCGGAATATGGACGGTACTTCAATGAGGCCCGGCCTCATCATGGCCTGCACCAAACCATTCCCGTTCGGACAAGTTCCACTCCGAGCCGCACCGGCGCAATCGTCGCCTTCCCCGTCCTCAACGGCCTCCACCATGATTATCGGCGAGCTGCGTGATTCAGGTGGATGGCCGAAGGAGCCAAAACAGTGCCCCACGTCCGGTTCCTTGTCACTCGCGCCGGGCATCGTCTCGCCTACGTCGACGAGGGGCAGGGTCCGCTGTTGCTTTTTCCCACATGGTGGGTGAGCCATCTCGAGCGCGATGCGGAGGCCCCCGCCTATGGGCGCTTCTTCGCTCGCCTCGCCGCGCGCTTTCGCGTCGTACGCTACGACCGTGCAGGTGTCGGACTCAGCGACCGCGGACCGCGAACCTACTCGCTCGACGCCGAGCTCGCCGACCTCGAGTCGCTCGTCGACCACCTGGGCGAGTCGCGCGTACTCCTAGTCGGCTGCTCCTGTGGCGGGCCGGTGGCGCTTGCTTATGCAGCCAAGCATCCGAAACGCGTCGAGCGGGTCATGCTTTACGGGAGCTACCTTGCCGGCGAATCTCTCTTGCATCCGGACGCGCAGCGGGCGCTCGCGACGCTCGTGCGCACGCATTGGGGTCTGGGCACTGGCACGCTCGCCGAGCTCTTCTATCCGGGGGACGGTGAGGGACAGCGGCGGTTCAAGGAGAACCAGCGCAAGAGCGCCGATGCCGAGGTCGCGGCGAGACTGCTCGAGCTGACGTTCGCGCTCGACGCGCGGCCGTTCATCGATCGCGTGCGCGCGTCTGTCCTCGTGATCCATCGCAAGGGTGACCGCGTCATCCCGCACACCGAGGCACGGCGCCTCGCGACGGCGCTGCCGCAGGCCGAGCTCGTCACGCTCGAAGGCACCGCGCACCATCCATGGGATGGCGATGGAGACGCGCTCGCCTCGGCGATCGAGGCCTTCTGCGGGATCCGCGGCGAGGCTGTCGCGCCTGCGAACGACGTGGCCGAGCTGCTCCGCGATGGGGAGATCTGGACCATCCGCTTTGCCGGTCGAGTGGCGCGCCTCGCCTCTGCCAAGGGCATCGAAGATCTCGCGTTCTTGCTCGGGCGTAGCGGCGAGGATGTGCACGTCCTCGCGTTGCTCGGCTCGCCGGATCCGACAACGAGCGGCGATACCGCGCTCGACCGCACGGCGCTCGCGAGCTATCGGCGGCGCCTCGCCGAGATCGACGCCGAGCTCGACGAGGCCGACCATGCACGACGCGGGCGCCTCGTCGCGGAGAGAGAGGCCCTTCTCCGTCGCATAGCTGCGGACACCGGACTCGGCGGACGTGCCCGTCGGCTGAACGACCCCGCCGAGCGCGCGAGAAAGACTGTGACCGCGCGCATCCGCGACGCGATCCGGCGGATCCGGGCGGTCCACCCCGAGTTCGGCGCCCACCTTTCCCAGACCGTCGCGACGGGCATCCAGTGCACCTATCGCGGTTCGGTGCGATGGGTCGTGTCGCGAGATCCGATCTAGCGCGCCCGCGAGGCAGGATCTCGCGCCTTTGGGTCATGGCACTCACCGACGAGCAGTATCGCAAGGTCATGCGCAAGGGCTGGAACCTCACCGTCGACGTGTACGAGCGGTCGTGGGTCTCGGTGCTGCGACGCTACGCAGCGGGTTGCGTGGAGCGCGCAAGCGTAGGACCTGGCGATCGCGTGCTCGATGTCGCGACCGGTCCCGGCACGGCAGCGCTCCTCGCGGCGGAACTAGGGGCACGTGTCGTCGGAACCGACATCAGCGACGCGTTCGTGGAGGCCGCACGACGTCGAGTTCCAAACGCTACGTTCGCACGGAGCGCGATGGAGTCGCTCGACATCGAAGACCTGTCGATGGACGTCGTCCTCTGCGCGTTTGGTCTCATGTATGCCGCGCCGCTCACCGCCGCGCTCGCGGAGATGAATCGCGTGCTGGTAGGGGGCGGTCGTTTCGCTGCTTGCGTGTGGGGGCGTCGCGAAAAGTGCGGCTTCCGCGAGGTCTTTCCCATCCTCGGTGTTCCGCTTCAGATGGACCTTTGCCCGCTCTTCTTTTCGCTCGGGGTCCCCGGCGCATTCGCCGCCGCTCTGGAAGCGGCGGGTTTTCGCGACGCGCGGGAGGAGCGGGCGGAGCTCACGATCCAATGGAAGGACGACGACGACGCTTGCGCGGCGATGTTCGACGGAGGCCCAGTCGCCTATCCGTGGTCGCTCTTCGCGCCGGACGTCCGCGCGAAGGTCGCTGGCGAATACCTTGCGTCGCTTACCCCGTACCGCAAGGGTAGCGGGTTTGAGTGCCCCGCCGAGTTCGTGTTCGCCACGGCGGTGAAGCCGTGACGTTCGGTAGTGGGCGGGAGGTCCACCACGGCGCCGGACGGTGGAAGGGCCGTCCCTCGGGCTCCGCCCGAACCCCGAACTCGCTCCCGCGAGTTCGCTAGGGCAGCGCCGTCCACTGGATTAATTCCATCTCGACGGCGCTGCACTAGCGGACCTTTGCGGCGAGCTGGCGGCGCACCACATACGCCGTGGTCAGACCGACGGTGAGGGCGTGTCCGATGATGCCGTGGACCGCGCCGAGGACAGTTGGGAATGCGCCAATCGCGCTGGCCGGCACGACGATGAGGTTCATGAACGCCCAGACGAGCACGCCGAAGGCCAGGCCCGTGACGATCCAATTGTCGCGCACTCCCTTTACGCGGGCGTAGGCTACGGCGTAGACGGCCGCCGACGCATACGCGATGGCGAAGTGAAAGCCGGCGCCGGCCGCAGCCGTCAGCAAGCCGCCCGTGAACGCGGCCGGGCCGAGCGCGCCGCTCGCGATGAACTGCAGGACCTGAATGGGGTTGAGACCCTGCGTAACACCGAAGTACACGACGCCATCGGTGGCGTCGAGCACGCCGACCGCAAGCCCAGCGAGCCCGATGGCCGCAAGGAGGTGGCCTCCGGCGACGGGGGGCGTAGCGACGGCCAGCGATGACGGGTCTGCGGTTGTGTCCTTCATTTCGGGCTCCTTTTGGTGACGAGTGGCTTCTTTGCGATTTCGAGTCAGCCCAGTCGTCGACGCCTTGGCCGCATCGAACGGAATTCACGCGGCCATTGCCGCCCGCAACTCGGCCGTGTCGGTGTGCGTGAAGAAGCTCGTGAGCGCGCCGCCCGTAGTGCCCCATACGTGCGCGAAGGGAACATCGAGAGAGCGTCCGGACTTGCCGTGCTTGCCCGTGTAGCGACCGAGGACGACGACGGTGCGGCCATCGGTCCCTTCGACGAAGCGCTCCGCCGTGATGCCAAACGACGGCCAGTCGGCCCCGATCGCCTCGAAAACTCGGCTCTTCACCTGCGCCGGTGATGTGAGCTTGCCGCCATACGGAAAGCCCTTCGGATCGCTCCACTGGATGTCGGAAGCGAGCAGCGACAGGGCCGCGTCGAGCTTCCCCGCGGAGAGCTTCCCGTAAAACTCCCGAACCAGGAGGGTCGCGCCGAGTGGCAAAAACGTTCGCTTGATCTGGTCCGCAATTTCATCGGGGTACTCCTCGAGCGCGAAGTGCCCGCCGTCGAGAAGCACGACTTCGGCGTTCGGCAGATCCCGCTTGTAGGCCTCGGCCCCGGCGGCGAGGAAGAACGGGTCGTTTTTGCCCCAAACGAGGAGGGTCGGCGGCTCTTGCGAGCGAAGGTAGGCGTGCCAGGCGTCGTACAGGCCCACGTTCTTCTCGTAGTCGATGAGAAGCGACAGCTGCGCGTCCGCGACCCCAGGTCGATCGAGCAGCGCCTGGTCGAGCGTCCACGAGTCCGGGTCCACCTGGGACGGATCGCGAGCGCCGGCGGTGTACTGCATCTTCGTCGACTCGGCGGAGAGAAAGCCGCGCGCAGCAGCGAGGGTCTCTGCGTTCTGCTCCTTCCAGAGCGGCATGAACAGGCCAGCCACCGCCGGGCTGACGCCTTCCATGTAGGCGTTGGCGTTTTGAATCACCAGACCGCGCACGCGGTCGGGAGCGGACGTCGCGATGCGCATCCCGATAGGTCCGCCAAAGTCGTGCATGTAGAGCACGTAGCTGTCAGCCTCGAGCTGCTGAAGAAGCTTGCGCGTGACGTCGGTGAGGTTGTCGAACGTGTACTTGAACTGGCCAACGCGCGGCGCGTCGGAGTGGCCGTAGCCGACCATGTCCGGCGCGATCACCCGGAAGCGGTCAGCTAGGCGCGGGATGAGCTCCCGAAACATGTGCGACGACGCCGGGAAGCCGTGCAGGAGGACGATCGCGGGAGCACCGCGGTCGCCCGCTTCACGGACGAAGACATGGATGCCGTCGATGTCGACAGTGCGTTGCGTGATCATGGGCCGAACCTTTCGGGCTGCGGTTGGAGAATCTGTGTCTGGCGTGTGACGGAGCGAAGCCGTGGGCTCATCGACCCTGTCCCGCTGCGCTCCTGCGACCCCTGACGAGGCGAGCTCGCGATTTCTTACCCTCGTCACCGCGACGGTCATCGAGCGTCAGAGTCACGCCGTCGGAACCTGTCGACTGGCGCGGAAGACCTCACCCGCGCAGAGCAAGGTAAGAGGTCGGCCAGCAACATCGTCCACGAGGAGCGGTCATGATGGCCCTCGCGAGCACCGACGCCGTCTCCTCCGGTTGCGGAGTCTCGTCTGCTACCCTGATCCGCATGCTTCCGAGCGCCTCGGGCGGTAGTGACGGCTCGAGCCCCTCACGCGAGAACGACGCGTGGGTGAGCGCGCTGGGCAGCGACGGGCCTCATGGGGAGGCGGCGCAGAAGGAGCTACGCGGCGTGCTCGTGGTTGGGCTCGTGCGCGCCTTGTCGTCACGCGGAATCGGGCCGGACCTCTGCGAAGACTTCGCGCAGGAAGCGCTCGTGCGCATCCGCGAGCGCATCTCGGCCTTCCGCGGCGAATCACGCTTCACCACGTGGGCGATGGCGATCGCCACGAGGATTGCGTTCGACGAACTTCGGCACAAGCGATGGAAGGACGTGTCCTTCGACGTCGCGGCGGCGGACGCAAAGAGCCCGCTCGTGTTCGAGCCGCGGGTCGAACCGTCTCAAGAGAAGGCAATTCTGCGTGAGAAGGTCCTCGGCGAGCTACGCGACGTCCTCGAGAACAAGCTCACCGAAATGCAGCGCCGTGTTCTCATCGCCGAGCTGAAGGGGATGCCCCACGCCGAGATCGCGGCCTCGCTCGGCGTGAGCCGCAACGCGCTCTACAAGCTCAGTCACGACGCACGCAAGCGTGTGAAGGTCCACTTGGAAGAGGCGCAGATCTCCGCGGTCGACGTCCTCTGGGTGTTCGAGTGAGGAAGTAGCCATGCCGCTCAACGACCAACATGTCCGCGCATTGCTCGTAGCCTGCCGGGAGACCCGCGCCGACGAGATTGATTGCGAAGAGTTTCTCACCGAGATGGCGCAGTACGCCGAGGCGCGCGCCGCGGGGCGCTCGATTCCCGAGGCGCTCGCCAAGGTCGAGGCGCACGATCGCCTTTGTGCGAACTGCGCGGAGGAGTGCGCCGTCCTCGTCGAGCTCGTGCGCGCCGAGAGAGAGGCCGACCGCTGACGGACATGGTGAAAGGTCTTCCCCCCCTCGCCGAGTCGCGTCCGTCGCCTTAACTTTGGCGGCGTCATGAAGAAGACACTGAAGATTGATGTCTGGTCCGACGTCGTTTGCCCCTGGTGCGCCATCGGCAAACGCCGGTTGGGAGTCGCGCTTTCTCGGTTCCCGCACCGGGACGACGTCGAGATTGTCTGGCGTGCATTCGAGCTCGACCCTTCGGCGCCCGCCGTGCGCGCCGGAGACCACGCGACGCAAATCGCCGAGAAATACGGACGGACGAAGGCCCAGGCCGAGGCCATGATCCGGACCGTGACCGACACGGCCGCGAAGGACGGCCTCCATTTCGACCTCGCACGGAGCCGATCCGGGAACACGTTCGACGCTCACCGGGTACTGCACCTGGCGGCGGCCAGGGGGCTTCAGGATGCGGTGAAGGAGAGGTTCTTCGGCGGGTACATGAGCGAAGGCCAAGCGATCGGCGACCGCGAAGTCCTCGTGCGGCTTGCTTCCGAGGCGGGGCTCGATACGGAGGAGGTGCGTGCGGTCCTCGCGAGCGATCGGTTCGCGAGCGAGGTTCGTGCGGACGAGGAGGCCGCGCGAAAGCTCGGGATCCATGGCGTCCCGTTCTTCGTCCTCGCCGGGAAGTACGGGGTCTCCGGCGCTCAGCCGGCCGACGTCCTCCTCCGCGCGCTGGAGCAGGCCTGGGAGAGCCTGCCCGGGCCGGTGGCTCAGGATGGCGCGGCCTGCGGTCCCGAGGGATGCGCGTGACGTAATGGCCGTTTCCGGCTTCGACCGCCGCCGATGCAACCTGGTGGTTGCCTGTTTCGGAAAACGAAGCTAGTACGATGCGCAACAAGGAGGTTGCGCATGAAGGCCGACTCGGATCGCATCGAAAAAAGGATCGTCTTACGGGCACCGCTCGCACGGGTTTGGAGCGCGGTTAGCGACGCGCGGCAGTTCGGTGCCTGGTTTGGCGTGGCGTTCGAGGGACCTTTTGCGCCGGGCGCCCGTATGATCGGAAAGATCGTCCCGACCACGGTCGACGAGGAAGTGGCCAATTTGCAGAAGTCTCACGAAGGAAAGCCCTTCGAGATTACGGTCGACCGCCTGGAACCGATGCGGCTCTTTTCCTTTCGGTGGCACCCTTTCGCGATCGATCCCACCGTGGACTACTCCAGCGAGCCTACGACGCTTGTCGTTTTCCAAATGGAGACGGTGGCGGGTGGCACCCTGCTGACCATCACCGAATCGGGGTTCGATGGCATCCCGCTGGCACGCCGTGCTCAGGCTTTCACCGCCAACGAAGGGGGCTGGACCCACCAGACGAAGCTCATCGAGAAGTACCTCTCCCATGGGGCGTAGCGGAGCGACCCTGTCGCCCAAGACAGCTCCTATTTTTGCCGCGCTCGGCGACTCAACGCGCCTCGGCCTCGTTGCGCGCCTCTGCCAGGAGGGTCCCCTCTCGATCGTCAAGCTCAGCGCGGGGTCCGCCATCACGCGGCAGGCCATCACGAAGCATTTGCGCGTGCTCGCCGAAGCGGGCGTGCTTCGTTGCAGGCGCGATGGGCGCGAAAGCCTATGGGAGCTTCAGCCGCACCGGCTGCAACAGGCGCAGCGGTACCTCGACCAGATCAGCCGGCAGTGGGACGACGCTCTCCTTCGACTTCGCGCACTTGTCGAGAGTTGACCCGCGATTCCGCTCTCGCTCGAAGCGCTCGGGTTGCAACCCTTGGCTTCGACGTCGTCGGCGAAGGGAGACCGGCAAGAGCCAAGGGCGTTCGGTCGGGCGCTGCGACTAGTGCAGCGCCGTCGAGATGGCATTAATCCAGTGGACGGCGGTGCACTAGCCGGCCCCTAACTGAACGCCCCAATTCCGGTCACGTCTTGTCCGAGGACCAGCGTGTGCAGATCGTGGGTTCCCTCGTAGGTCGAAACGGCCTCGAGGTTGCACATGTGGCGCATCACGGGGTATTCGAGCGTGATCCCGTTGGCTCCGAGCAGGTCGCGGCACGTGCGTGCGATATCGAGCGCGGCGCGCGCGTTGTGGCGTTTGACCATGCTGACTTGCGGATGGCGAAGTGTGCCCTCCTCCTTCAGGCGCGATGCCTCGAGCGCCATCAGCTGCATGCTGCTTAGTTGCGTGAGCATCTCGGCGAACTTGGCCTGCACCAGCTGGTGGGAGGCGATCGGCTTTCCGGCAAACTGCACCCGCTTCTTTGCGTAGTCGACGGCGCAGTCGAAGCACGCGCCCGCCGCACCGATCACGCCCCACGCGATCCCGAGCCGAGCCGCCGTCAAACAGGAGAGCGGGCCTTTCATCCCACCAACTCCCGGGAGAATCGTTCCTTTCGCAACTCGGACGTCGTCCAACACCAGCTCGCTCGAGACGCTCGCCCGGAGGCTGAGCTTGTGGTCGATGACGCGCCGCTGGAGCCCGTGCGCATCGCTGGGCACGAGAAACCCGCGCACCTCTCCCTCGGCGCCTCCGAGCTTCCCCCAAACGAGCGCGACATCGGCGAGGTTGCCGCTCGTGACCCAGCGCTTGATGCCGCGGAGCACGTAGGCGTTTCCATCATCGATCGCTACGGTGCGCATCGCGCCCGGATTGGAGCCGAACTCGGGCTCGGTCAGCGCAAAACACCCTACGATTCGACCTTTGGCCATGGCCGGCAGATAGAGCTCCTTTTGAGCCTCGGAACCGAACGCGTGAATCGGATACATGACGAGCGAGCTCTGGACGCTTGCAAACGAGCGGATTCCGCTGTCACCGCGCTCGAGCTCTTGCATCGCGAGTCCGTACGCGACTTCGCTCCATCCCGGGCATTGGTAGCCGCGCAGATTGCATCCGAGTACGCCGAGCTCGCCGAGTTCGGCAGGGAGCTCGGCCGGGAAAGAGCCGCTCTCCCAGTGCTGGGCGATGCCGGGAAGGACGCGTGAGTCGACGAACGCCCGCACTCGATCGCGGGTCGCACGTTCCGCGGTGGTGAGGCGGCGTGAGAGGTCGAAAAAGTCGGGCATTTGGCTAGCGCTCTATGCGGATGGTGGGTTTGGCTCCCGTGAAATCGGCGCGCATGGTCGCGCGCTCGCCGGAGCGCACCGTCAGCGACGCCCCCTTCGACTCGCCCGTTGCGGGGAAAGCGAAGGTGACCGCGTGCGACCCAGGTTCTAGTTCGACTCGTGCCGGAGCGCGACCCCGCGCAATCCCGTCCACCGTCACGAACGTCCCGTCGCCGAGAAGCACGAGGTGGGCGCGGTCGGGGGGATCGGGGTTGGGGACCGCAGTCGCGACCGGTGCTGCAGGCGCGGTCGCGGGCAATGACGGCGCCGACAAAGACTCCGGCGGCGGCGGCGCCGGAGCCGAGTGGGCCGGCGTGGGGGTCGGCGCAAGTGCCGTTGCGGTCGCTGCACCGCGTCCGACGAGAAACCCAACGACGGCGACCGCACCGGAGGCGAGCGCGCCCGGCCATAGCAGGCTCCGGGTCCCGCGCGCGGGGTGCTTCTCGCCGAGCTTCGGCGGCTGATTCGAGGGAAGCCTTCGCGTGGACGGACCGCGTATCCCGAGCTTGTCGTCGGGCGCCCACGCTTGGACCTCGTCGCGCGCCGCGAACGTCTTCGTGCCGACTTGGGTCGCTGTCGGGCGCGACGGCGGTCGCTGCAGGACAGGACTGCTCTGCGCAGGCGCGATGGGCGGGTGTGCGCGAACGGACCGCACGCGCTCGCCGAGATGGCGCGCGACGTCGCCGAGGTCCACGCCCGAAAGAAATTTGCGGAGCGCGCGCGCAAGATCGTCGGCCTGCTGTGGGCGCGCGCGGGGGTCGAGCGACATCGCCTTCGACATCACGTCTTCGAGGGGCAAAAGGCGAATGTCGATATCGCTGGGCTTCGGATGCGGCCCGTGAAGCGCGGCGTCAATCGCCTCCGCCGTTCGACGCCGGAACGGCGCTTTGCCGCTCCAGAGCTCCATCAAAAGCGCGGCCACTGCGAAGACGTCCGCCGATGGCGCGAGCTCCCTGCCTTCGATCTGCTCGGGCGGCATATGGCCAGGCGACCCGAACACCCCGTGACCGCTAGGGGCGGTCGCGACGGGTGCCGATATGCCAAAGTCGATGACTTTGACCTGCCCTTCTTCGTCGACCATCACGTTTCGCGGGGTCACGTCGCGATGCACGACGTTCATGCGCCTGTGCGCGTAGTCGAGCGCGCGGCACACTTCGACGCCCACGTAGGCCCCCTCTTCCGGGGAAAGCCCCTTGTCACCACACGTGCGCAGTAGCTCGGCGAGGCTCGCCCCAGCGACGTATTCCATTGCCAGGAAATACGTGCCCAGCTCGACTCCGAGCTCATATACAGGAACGATGTTCGGGTGTGCGAGGGCGACAGTCGTCTTGGCTTCCTCGACGAAGCGGCGCACGAACTCCTCGTCGGAAGCGAGCTCGTCGCGGATTTGTTTTACGACGAGTTTTTTTTCGAAGCCCCCGGCGCCGCGCAACGTCGCGAGCACGACGCGCGCCATGCCCCCGCGCGCCAGCTCGCGCTCGAGCACGTATTTGCCAAACACCTGGGGGTACATTCAGTTGTGACGGTGCGGCCGTCCCACGCCACATATCGTAGCAAATGGGCTTGTGCGTTCGCGCTCTGCTTGGTTGCCGGGTGCGGGAGGGACGTGCGAATCAATCTTCGTACGGTGACGATGCACGTGCCGCAGGCGTGCGCGGTCGACGGCAATGCCTATGCGCAATTCGACGCGCTCGGCGACTTCGACCCCACACCGTCGCAGACCGGACATCTGCTGGGCGACGTCGGAGCGCAGTTGCCGGAGATTGATGAAGAGGCGAGGGCCCTCGTCGTCCTCGCCACCGAGGGCGCGCAGGCGTGGGCCGGCGAGGCCAGTGTGCCGACGGCCGGCGACGTCGATGTGCTCCTGATGCCGTCGCTTGCATCGTGCGCGCTGTCGACGGCGATCGACCAACGCACCGGCGCGGTGCTCACCCCGATGAGCGGCGGGCGTGTACTCGTGGCCGGAGGAACGGGCAACCCAACGCCGCGCACCTTCGTGGCGGATCTCACAGCAGGCACGATTGCGCCGGTTGACGTCGGCCTGCTCACCCAGCGGATGGCGCCCAGCGTGACCGCGTTCGGCGACGGCGCGCTCGTGGCGGGCGGCGTGGCCGAAGACGGTACGGTGCTCGCCACCGCGGAAGTGTACGATCCGTCGCTGAACGGCTTCGACCAGCAGCGGCCGATCGACATCGGTGACGGCCGGGCAGGGCAAGGTGCGGTCGTCCTGGCGACGGGCGAGACGCTTCTAGTCGGCGGCGTTGGCGTCGATGGCAAGACTCCGCTCTCTTCGATGGAGGTCGTCGACCCCGTGAGCCGCACCGTACGCACCGAGCAGGTCGCGCAGCTCGCAGTGGGGCGGCGCGGGCCGGTCGCCCTTCGCCTCGCATCGGGCGAAGTTCTGGTCGCCGGTGGCGTCGACGCCGACGGCGGCCCCATCGGAACGCTCGAATGGTTTTCTCCCGACGTGAGCTCCGCCACCAAGCGCGCGAGCGATCTCGTCGCAAGCGCCGCGATCGCGCTGGCGCCCCTCGCCGGGGGTGGCGCGCTCGCCGTCGTGGCGACGCCGCCGACCGCCGCCGCGGGTTTTCAAAACGTCTGGATCATCGATGCCGACGGCGCGCTCGAGGCGGGCACACCGATCGAGGGGGCGTTGACCGCGCCGGCGCTGTTCGGCGGGGCGGGAGGATCGCCCGTCCTCTGGACCGGCGATCGATGGCTGCGGTGGCAGCCGTGGAGCGGCGCCTTCGGGGCGCTCGAGGTTCTCGACGACACGCCGGCTCAGATCGGCGCCGCCACGTGCTCGCCCGATCCGGGGTTGGCGCTTTGGATCGCGGCGGACGCTCCGCTCGTCACCGCGCTTCGCTTCGACACCCGCGGCGAGTACGCTCCGCTGCCGCTGCCGCTGCTCGTGAACGATACGTCCGAAACGGCGCCCGACCGCCTTCCGGGCCCAGGGCTGCTCGAATTCGCTGCATCCTCCGGGCTTCTGCTCGGTCCGGGGGCGAGCGTCTTCGTGACCGATCGGACGTACGCCGACTTTTCTGTCGATATCGACGCGCCGACCGGAGAGCCCGCGCTGATCGTGCTGCGCGACGAGCTTGGGAACGAGCTGGAGGTCGGGGGACCGGCCTGCGCCGGAGCCGCCGCACCAGGGGCGTCATCGGACCGCGTGACGCGCCGCGGCTCGAACGTGACCTGGGCGATCGCCGGGGGCGCCAGCGGCACCTGTGCGACGGAAGTGGGATCGAACGCGCGCATCTCGGTCGGCGTCCGCGGCCCTGCGTCGTCGGCGCGAAGCGTCGTCCGCAACCTGCGTATCGCTAGGTTGGGTCCGTCGTAGCTCTCCGTCACACGATCGCTGCTCGTGCCCTCTTGGTCTTCTCGTCGCGCTCTTTCAGCGACTCGAGCACGATGACGGCAATCTCTTCGATCGCGCGTCCCGTGACGTCGATGACCGGCCATTCCGGGTGCTGGTCGAAGACCTGCTGCGCGTAGTCCAGTTCTTGTTTGATTTGCTCCCGAATTGCGTAAACGGCGTCGGCGGGCATTCCGAGCTGCTTCAATCGCGCCTTGCGGATCTCGACCAGGTGGTCCGCGTCGATTGTGAGGCCGACAACCCGATCTTGGATCGCTTCATCGAGCTCCGGCGGAACGCGCACGCCGAGGACAATCGGTTGATTTGCCACTTTGAGGCCGCGCTGGGCGAGGAGCGTCGAGAGCGGCGTTTTGCATGTGCGGCTCACCCCGCAAAGGACGAGATCTGCCCGTTTGAAGTTTCGTGGCTCTTTCCCGTCGTCACTCTTGACCGCAAATTCCACTGCCTCGATGCGCCGGAAATATTCCTCCGTCAGCGGGAGCATTCCGCTCGGCATGTTGATCGGCTGACGTTCCAAGAACAGCGCCAGTTTCCCGATCAATGCGCCGATGAGGTCCACCGCCTCCACTTTCAGCTCGTAGCTCTGGGCGTGGATGTATTCGCGCAATGCCGGGCTGACCACCGTGAACACGACGAGAGCCGCGTCTTTGGCTGCATTCTCGAGAACCGGACGTATCACTTCGCGGCTTCGCATCCGGGTATGAAGCCGAATCTGCGCGCCCGATTGTGGGAACTGCAGCATCGCCGCGCGCACCACCTTTTCGGCGGTTTCTCCGGTCGAGTCGCTCAAAATGTCGATTCGTTGAGTGTCCAAGATAGAGCTCTCCTTGGATGCGAAACCGCGTGGATGATAGCTCCGCGCTAGGGCGAGCGCGCAACCGAACGACACGGCGCATCGCGGCAATAAGGCCGTTGCGGCGAGCGGGGCCAGCCCTCGTCAGCGCTCTTTCCGCTTCGCGATTTGCCCCTTCGCCTTCTTGAGTGCAGGAACGACTGGAGGCGGCGGGCGTCTGGGAGACGAGTTTGCGCCCGAGCTGTTCAACCCGCTCGGCGTCTCGGCCTGCTTTGCGACGGGTTTCGGGAGCGCCGGCGTGGCGGCCGGGGCCTGGGGCGTCGGGGCCCTTGCGGCCGGGGCGGTAACCGTTTTCGCCGCGGAAGGAGAGGCGGCACGCGCCCCGGACTGAGATCGCGCCGTGCGCGTCGGCCCATCGGCGGGCTCGCCGGTCTGAACGAAACCGCGGACGAGGGCCCCCGGCGCGATCGTCACGCGCGGTGCCCGCACGTCGCCGACCACGCGCGCACCGTCCTCCAGCAAGACCACTTCTTCGCCCACGAGGTCCCCTTTGACTGCGCCGCGCACGATCACGCGTCGACCGCGCACGCTCGCGCCCACCAGCCCGTGCGCGTCGACAGTGACATCGCCTCCGACGGCGATCTCCCCCTCGACGAAGCCCTGGACTTCCAGGTCAACTGCGCCGGTCACTCGACCGTGCACGCGCGTCGTCCGGCCGATGACCGAGGTGGTTGCCGCCATGGTCAAACGTCCATGTCGACGTTGCCCTTGAACTGGGCGCCGTCGGCGATCGTCACGCGGCCCGCTTTCACGTTCCCGATGACGCGCGCCCCCGACTGCAGGTCCACCCGCTCGGTCGCCGTGACGTTGCCCGTGAGCGCTCCGGCAACTACGAGCGACCCGCCTACGACGTCGGCCTCGACCGTCGCACCGTGCTCGATTGTAATGCCCTCTTTGGCCGACAACTTGCCGCGTACGGTGCCCGCCACGACGACGTCTTCGTCGGTGGTGATGTCGCCTTCGACGGTGATGCCCGCCCCAATGACAGTGCTCGCCATGGGTCTCTCCGCAGCCTTCTAGCGTCGCGTCGGCGTGCGCCCGCGCGCTTCGCCCCGTGAAGCGCCGCCTAGCTCAGGCGGCAAATCGAACTCGCAATCGATGCGGCCCGAGTATCGTGCGCCGTCCTCGATCGATATCGCCGTGCCCCGCAAATTGCCACGCACGCGCGCTCCGGCCGTGAGGCGCACGGCTCCTGTCGCGGCGACATCGCCTTCGAGCGAGCCGCCAATCGTCACGGCGTGTGCCTCGACGACCTCACACGTGACGCTCGCCCCGTCGGCGATGGTGACCTCGCCACGTATCGAGAGCTCGCCCTCGACTTGTCCCTCGACCAACAAATTTCCGTCGCCGTGCACTCGACCGCGGACGCGCGCGCCCCCGCCAATGCGCGCGTCGCGGCCGTCCGCGTCGCCGCGGCCTGTCGTGCGTGTCTGGGCCATCTCGGGCCGGCGAAGCTAGTACAGCCGTTCCCTCGTGTCACCATCCGCGGGTGCGAGAGCGGCAGCTTTCCGCGCCGCCTAGTGCCCCGCCGTCGAGATACGAGCAATCGCCTTCGGCGATTGAGCCCCGAACTCGCTCCCGCGAGTTCGCTCGTGCAGCGCCGTCCACTGGATTCATGCCATCTCGACGGCGCTGCACTACTAGATTCACTTCTTGTCCTTCTCGTTCTTCTTCGGCGCGGGGTGCGTATTTGCGGGAGCGCCTTTCGCCGGCGTCTTGTCCGCCTTGGCCGTCGGGGCATTCACCGGCTCTCGGTGCGCGGCGGATCCATTTTCCGGGCGTTCCTGCTCGCGCGGCGTCTCCGCTTTGGCCTCGCCGTGCGTCTCGGTCTTGGCTTCGTGCCGCGGTTCGGTCTTCGTGTCCGCCTTGGCCCCTGGCTTTGCCTCAGCCTTCATCTCGACCTTCGCTTCGGGCTTTGCTTCGCGGCCCTCGACCTTCGCTTCGGGCTTTGCTTCGCGGCCCTCGACCTTCGCTTCGGGCTTTGCTTCGCGGCCCTCGACCCTCGCTTCGGGCTTTGCTTCGCGGCCCTCGACCCTCGCTTCGGGCCTTGTTTCTCGGCCCTCGGTCCTCACTTCGGCCTTTCCTTCGCCCTTCACTTCGGGCCTCGCCTCGCCTCGCGGGGTCGCGACCTTCTCGACAACCGCCGTGCGATGCGGAACGGTCTCACGCGGGACGGGTCGGACGGAGCCGCTCGCGTGCACGTAGGCTGCTCCGGGGCGATGTCCCGGTGGGGGGCCGGCCCGATGCTCCACGACCACGTGCTCACCGCGATGGTAGTTTGCCGGTCGCTCCGGCTTGGAGAACCGAATCACTTCGCCACCGTAGGCCCGGCGCGGGGCGTCGCGTGCACCCCAATACCCGTGGACGTAGACGACGCGGTCCCCGACGCGCTCGTAGTAGGGCTCGATGTACACTCGGCCTTCGGGTGCCACCTCCCAGCGACCCCAATTCCATGACCAATCCGCCCCGTTCCAGCCCCAATACCCACCCACCCAGACGTATGTCGCCCCCGGCGAATCGGTCTGCTCCTCGTAGACGGGATCCGGCGGCTCAGTCGACGCGGTGACCTCCTCTGGATCACCGGTCTGGACTGGCTCGACCGTCACTTCGACCGATGCCGATGCGGGGCCGGGCGGTGGAGGCGGTGGCGTCGTCACGACCTCTGCGGTGAAGACTGGTTGGGGTGTCGTTGCCCTGACTTGAACGCCGCAGCCAGAAATCAGGGCCGGAACTGCGAGTAGCACCAGACGTTTCATCGACATCCTCCATCGGCAAACAAACGTGCCCTGCCCTTCGCGGCGCGGGCCTCTATCTCTCCCCAGGAGACGCTTTCTCTTGGAGCGCCCGCAGTTGACCATAATTCGACTTTCCGCAGTAACAAATGCGGGCTGAGCCCCTACCGGGCGCTCGCACGCCGGGCCAGGGCAGGCACGTACTTCCGCGCCGCCCCCCCCTCGGGTCCCCCCGCGGCGCCGAGCTTCGTCCTTCTCACGTGCAACGTCCCCCCGCGCCGCGGGAGCGCGGGGGGACCTGAGGGGGCGAGAGTGAGAGCCGTGCCAGGGCCGTAGAGGGTCCGCTCGTCAATGCGCGCGGCGCTCGATCGCCACGTACCGCGACTGATCGCCCCGTTTCACCCGCAAGAGGACCGGCCTTTCGTTCGGAACCGCACGAACCTTGGCCGCGAGATCGCTGGTCGTCGTCACGGGCTGCTGGTTCACGGACTCGATGACGTCGCCGGTTCGCACCTTTCCTTGGGCAGGACCATCCGGCATGACGCGCTCGACCACAACCTTGCCGTTCTCGTCGGCCACGCTCAGGCCGAGGGGCGAAGACGATCCATGTTCGACGCCTGGCTCCGGAGAATCCGATGCCGAGCTTTGCCCCTCCTGGTCCTCGAGCGGGGCGAGCGCCACGTCGAGCACGTGCGATTGCTTGTCGCGCAGGATCGTCACTCGCGTTCGGGAACCCGGCTTGTGCGGCGCGACCATGCGCGGCAAGTCCTCGGAGTGCGGTACGTCCTGCCCATCGATCGCGACGATCACGTCGCCCGACTTGATGCCGGCCTTTTCCGCCGGACTACCCGGCTCGACTTGTTCGACCAATGCCCCGTGCGGGTGGTCCATACCCAGCGCCTTGGCCAGGTCTTCGTCCATCCCCTGAATTACCACCCCGAGCCTGCCACGCGATACGTGGCCGGTGGCGATGAGCTGCGGCAAGACCATTTTGACCGCATCGATGGGAATGGCGAACCCGATTCCCTTCCCCTGCGGATTGATGGCCGTGTTGATGCCGACGACCTGTCCGCGAAGGTTGAATAGCGGTCCCCCGCTATTGCCCGGGTTGATGCTCGCATCGGTCTGAATAAAGTCGTCGTACGGGCCGGCGCCGATGGTCCTTCCTTTGGCGCTGACGATCCCCATCGTCACCGTGTTGCCCAGACCGAAGGGGTTGCCGATCGCGACGACGTATTCGCCCACGCGCGTCGCTTCGCTTCCGCCGAGCGCCGCGACCGGGAGATCGTGGGGGGCGTTTTGGAGTTGCAACACCGCGACGTCGAGCCTCACGTCTTTTCCGACGACCTTCGCCTGATACTCCCGGTCGTCCGCGAGCTTGACTTTGACCGTGTCGGCCCCGTCGATGACGTGGGCGTTGGTGACCACGTGGCCATCGGCGTCGACGAGGAACCCGGAGCCGAGCGCCTGCCGCTTGAGCATCTCGTCGCCGCCTTCGCTCCCCGGTCCGCGCCGGCCGTTCGGTCCCCGAAACGAGAAGGGGAATAGTTCCTCGAAGCCCGGGAAGCCGAGTTCTCCACGCGGGTTTTTCACCTCTTGCACCGTCGTGATGTTCACGACCGATGGCTTTACCTTGGCCACAAGTGTCGCGATGTCGGGAGTACCGGGCAGGACGGGAGGGGTGGCGAAGGGAGCCGCCGGGGTCTGCAGCGACGTTTCAGCCATGGGGCCCGCGCCGGTGGGCGGGCTAGCTGCAGCCGCTGAGTGGCAGGCGGTGGCGCCTAAAGCGAGCGCGAGCAGGGCGGGCGTGAGCGTTCGGGCGGTCATTGTAGCCATACGAACAATTGGCGGACCTTTCGATTCCCGGTCAAGGGGCGGATTTCGTCGAGCCAGAGCTTCACCGCTCGTCGGTTGCGTAAACTATTTCGCCCAGGCGGGCTTCCTCGTCGGCGGCCGCGGCGCGCTCGGCCTCGAGCGCCGACGCCTCCGTCTCGAAATCGGCGAAGCGCCAGCGCGTCTGCCCGGACGGCTCGATTGCCACGTCGCCGCCCAGGGCCACGAGCTCGCGATCCAGTCGCTTCGCCCCGGCCGGACGGCCGGTGGCCCGGCGCCAGGCCGCGGCCACGTCGGCATCTGTGATTGGCTTCTTGCTCTTGACCCGCTCGATCACTTCGCGAAGTAGCGCGAGGCGTCCACGCTCCTCGAGCGCTTCGCGTTTGCGCCAGGGGCGTGCAATCGCGCGGACCACCGGGACGACGAAAAGCAGCGCCGAAAAGACCAGCGGTACCAGGCCCAGCGCGATCGGAACACCTGTATCCGGGATGGCGCGCGGCACGCGATCGAAAAGGTGCGATACCCGCTCGATGGTCATTCCGTTGTCGACCGCCCAAAGGCCCATCGACAGGTTGAATGCGTTGAGCGCGGCGATGAGGAAGTTCGCGCCCGCGGAATTGCCAGTGAGAGGTGCAATCGGCTTGACGCGCGCCCAGGCCGGGGGCGGCTCGGGCTCCGCCCTTTCGGACGCGGTCTTGCGCATCGCTGCGAATCGGTAAACGATCCCGCCCTCTTCGCTCACGGCTACGTCGCCGTCGTAATCCAGCATCAGCCTCGCCATCATCGGGTCCGCCAGCTCGCGCGGCAGACCGGTGACGCGCATCACGTCGGCGAGCCCGATGCGGCCCTTTCCGGCGCGTATGGCGGCTAGTACGAGGCGCTCATTCTCCCGCGGGTCTTCCGGAGGCTCGGCGGGGCCGAAGAAAAACCGATTCACCCGCTCGTAAAAGGGGACCTTCGGCTCGCGCGAATCGCGCCGGACCGCCCGGCCGTACCCGGCGCTCCCGTCCCAGGCGTTCGGGGCGTAGTACACCGAAAACGGCGACCACGGATGGAACGTCCAGAAGAGCGCGTCGCCCACCACCCTCAGGAATGCGTAAGCCAGCGCCCCGCCCGGCAGTTCGTCGTTGCGACGGGAATCGTTCCCCTGCCGAGCGAAAGTCATGCCCAGCAGCAGCGCCACGAAGATGGCTGCGTACGCGACGAGCACGACGGTTACCCATGCGCGCACGAGAAAGCGAACGGCGCCGGCGAGACCCCGCGCCACGACCCTGGTGGCGCGGCGGACCGCGTCGCGCGTCTCCCACGGCTTGGTGAACCCGGTCGGAAAGACATGGACGAGCTCTCCCTCGCTGGTCACTCGCAGCTGCCCGCGATATTCGCTCGAGAGCCACTTCAAGCCGCTTTCTGCATCGCGAAGCGCAAGACCGGCTTTGGCGGCTGCATCCGCGACGGTCAGCGGGGAGCGCGGGTCGACACGCGCCTCGATGGCTCGCGCCGCAGCCGCCGGCTGCATGAAAGTCGGGTGGGTAGCGCCAGCGCCGGGAGAACCGGTCTTGGCCGGGGGAGTGACGTGCACGACGGTATCAGAAGCTAAGCATGGACGCGTCTCAGGTCGAGCCGAGCCTTTGACTTCGGGGCGGCTGCGCGGTTGAGTAGCACCGATGCGATTGGGCCTCCTCGGTCCAGCGAACGGCGACTTGGCCGCGTTGGCGCGCTGCGCGGAGTTTCTCCTGAACGGAGCGAGGGTGACGCGTGCCATTTATCTCGGGGCCGACTGGGCGCTCGAAGAAACCGTGGCGCTCTGGGCCGAATCGCTGGTGGGTCCCGACCCGAGTGACGACGGCATCTGGGAGCGGGCGCTGCTCGTCGCGGCGAGCGGTTCGCCGGAGCAAATCGACGCGTTTCTTCGCGCCGAGCGGGCGAGGTTGCGGCTCAAGTCGCTCGAGGGTCTGCCGCCCGACGAGCTACGCACCGTGGAGATGTTCGGCGATCGCGTGGCCGTATTGATTCACGATAAGGCAATGCTCGACGAAGAAGACATTTTTTCGGCCACCTTCCTCGTGTACGGCCGAAGCACCGCCCCCCTCGTGAAGAAGATCGGCCCGCGCTGGTTTCTCACACCCGGCCCCGTCGATTCCGTCGGGGGCGGCGCCGCCGTACTCGACGACGCAGGCGATGAGGTTGTCGCGACGCTTTATGACGCCGACGGACGCCTCATCAGCTCAGAAACGTTGGAAGTCCGGCGCGCGAAGTTGAGCGTCCGGCAGTAGGGGCCCCGATGAACGTTGCCGTTTTTGGCGGTAGTTTCAATCCGCCCCATATCGCGCACGTGCTCGCCTGTGCGCTCGTGCTCTCGACGGAGGACGTCGACCGGTTGCTGGTCGTGCCAACCTATCGGCATCCGTTCGCAAAGCCGCTGGCTCCCTACGGCGATCGCGTTGCGATGTGCGAGCTCGGCATGGCCTGGATGCCTCGGGTCGAAGTCTCACGCGTCGAGGAGGAGCTCGGTGGCGAGAGCCGGACGCTGCGCACACTGCAGCACCTGACTGGCGCGCACGCCGAATGGAATCTTCGCCTGGTGATCGGCGTGGACGTGCTGGTCGAGGCTCCGCGCTGGTTTGGGTTCGATACGATCGAGAAGCTCGCTCCGCCCATCATCCTCGGGCGGGCGGGGCTGGACGCCCCCGGCTCGGTGCCGGCGCTCCTACCCGACGTGTCCAGCACGCAAGTGAGGGAGGCGATCGGCCGTGGAGCGTGGGCCGAAGTCGCGCGGCTCGTGCCCCGGGCGGTCCTCGCACATGTGCGCGCGAAGGGGCTCTACGGGGCGCCGCAGTGAGCGCCGGGCGGCGGCGCGCGTATTGGCGGACGTGCGTCCTTCACCCAAACTGAACCGACCTCTTGGTGAATGCGCCTCCCATCCAGAAGCCCGTCACGGGGAACGAAACTGCGGGTCGATCCTCACTGGCAGCTCCGAGAGAGACGAGGAGCGGAGCGTAGTGCTCCCAGGTCGGGAGGGCGATTTGGGCCGCCGGGGCGCGCACTTTGAAATCGATGAGCGCGTCGACATCGAACCGGGACAGCGCCCCCTCGGCCCAGCTGTCGAAGTCGCGGGCCCACCCGGGAACTCCTGGACGAAACGCATACTGCATATTGTGCGTGAGAAAGCCGCTGCCGAAGACGAGCACGTTTTCGTGCCGAAGGGGCGCGAGTGCCCTGCCGATCGCGAAGAGCTCGCGGGCGTCGAGGCCGGGCATCGACATCTGGAGCACCGGCACGTCGGCCTCGGGGTACATCGCCACGAGAGGCACGTAAGCGCCGTGGTCCAGGCCGCGTCCGTCCCCGTAGGAGACGGCGATGTTCCTGCGCTGGAGCAGAGCTTGTGCCCGCGAGGCGAGCTCCGGCGCGCCGGGAGAAGGGTACTGCGTTCGATAGTACCGCTCGGGGAATCCATAGAAGTCATAGACGAGCGGCGCGGGCCGAGTCGCGCCCAGCGTCGTCGGGCTCTGCTCCCAGTGGGCCGACACGACGAGGATGCCGCTCGGCTTCGGCATCGCCCTGGCCCAGGCCGAGAGCTCGGCCATCCAGGCGGCGTCGTCGAGCAGCACGGGCGCGCCGTGAGCTGCGAAAATGACAGGCATCTTCGACGACGGAGGCGCGGAGGTCTTTCCAGAGCCGGGTTCCAATGGGCCGCTCATGGCTCGGAGACCGTCTCGATCTTCGGCGGCGACGCAAGTCGGTCGAGGGCGACCGGCTTTCCCTCGGGAACCATGCGGCGGATGCGATTGACCATGAAGAGCGTGACCAGGGACGCGCACGCAACGACATACCCCACGCGTGGGAAGTGCAGAATGCTGCCACCGGGGCCTTCGACCACGATCAATCCCGCAAGCACGGACGCTATGCCCCCAGAGAACTGTTGCACCGAGGAGCTTACGGCCATGAACGCGCCGCGCGTCTGCGGCGTCGGAATCGCGGATATCAAGGCTTGGAGCGGGATCATCCTCGACGAGATGCCGATAAAGAGTAGGCAGTTTACAGCGATCACCCACGGCAGCGGCGTTGTTTGAAGGTTCGCATAGACGAGGACCATGACGATGCTGAGCGCTGTGCCAAAAAGGAACGTCCTGAATTTACCGAAGCTGTCGGCGGCTCTGCCAGCAAGGGGTCCCGTTGCGATCGAAAACATACCCGTGATCAGATAAACGAAAGGCAACTTTCCGATGTCGATCCCAAGGTTGTGGACTGTAAAGGCGCTGCCGAACGGCATCAGCATGAAACCGCCCGTGGCGAGCAGCACCGTCGTGGCGAACGCTTGGAGATAACGCGGGTTGGTGAACGTGTCGCGAAGAGTCCCGAACGCACTGGCCCTGCGGCCCTTCAACCTGAGATGGCCGTCGATCGGTTGCAAACGAAGTGCGATGACGGCACCGACCGCGGTACCGACCGCCACGATCATGATGAACGGAGCGTGCCAGCCCCAAATGTTCGAGAGAAAAAGTCCCGCGGGGATGCCGAGGACCTGACTGGCGGCGAACGCGGTCTGCACGACCCCCATGACTCGCCCCCGCATTTCGAAGGGAAAGAGGTCCGTGGCGATCGCGAGGACGATCGAGCCGAGCACGCCGCCGAATACGCCCGTTACCATGCGTGCCGCGAGCAGCACCGGGTAGCTGGTCGCGAGTCCGCACAGCAGCGTGCCCATGACGAAGCCGCTGTAGAAGAAGAGCAGGAATTTCTTTCGATCGAAGCGGTCGGCGAAGCCGGCGGCGAGCAATCCGGACGCGCTCGCGCTGAAGGCGTACACGGAGACCACAAGGCCGAACTGGCTGGGCGTGATGCCCAGGGTCGGCATCAGAATGGCGCCGAGCGGCGCCAGCGTCATGAAGTCGAGGATGACCGTGAACTGTAAGAACGCGAGGAGGACGACGACGAACTTCTGATAACTGCTCATGAGGCTATCCTCGGTGATTCGTCATCGGCGCGAGTCGAGGACAGCGGCCGCGCACGCTTGCATGCGAACCGCACGTTAGCGGCTGCCTCCGCGGCTGACCATCCCGGCGCGCTATCGGGCGCGACGCGCGATTGGCGCCGACGCGCGCCTGACCCGCCGCGTTGGTTCGTACGTCGGCCGCGACGCGCCATCTTCATTCGCGTCGGAGGATGGTCCGATTGCGCGGCACGAACCGTGCTTGATCAGCCATTCCACGAATGGGTCTCGGACTTGCTGAGACGAGCCCCCTGCCCGACATGCCTGCTGCGGCCACCACTCCACCGAAGGGCAGACGCGTTCCCTCGCGAAGGTTGGTTGCCGTTGTCATCTGCGTCGTGGTGGGTTTTGCCGCCTTCTGTGTGGGAGCGGCAAACGTCGTCCTAAAGACGCGCCTGCTGCGCTCCGCGATAAATGGGAACCCAGCCGCGCTGCTCCTCGATTACAAGAGCGCATATTCGATTGTGCCTGGTCGAATTCACGTGGAAGGCTTGTCCATTCGCGGTCGTGATCGACACGTGGAGTGGCTCTTGACGATCGATCGCGCGGACTTTTCGGTTTCTCTGGTCGATCTCTTGCGCCGTAGCTTTGATGCGAAGCGCGTGCGCGCGAGCGGACTCGCGATGCGAGTGCGCCTGCGTCTCGACCGCTTCCATGCCGCCCCGGATGTCGTCGCGGCGTTGCCCCCCATCCCCGGCTTCGCCGATCCCCCTTTCCTCGATGACGGACCCGAACCTCCGCCGGTCACGGACGCCAACTACAAGCTGTGGATGGTCCACCTCGAAGACGTCGATGTGAAGAACGTGCGGGAGGTTTGGATCCATACCGTGCGCGCAGACGGCGATATGCGGGTGCGGGGTCGGTGGCTCTTTCGCCCCGACCGATGGCTCGACGTCGGCCCCGCGACGGTCGACGTGGGTGAGGTCACCGTGGCTTTCGGCGACCGTCCGCTCGCCGACGGACTCAGCGGATTGATCGGTGCCACGGTACACCCGTTCGACCTTCGGGACGTGAACGGCGGCGCGATCTTCGATCACGTTTCGTCGAATGGCGACCTTCTCGGCCGCGCGCTCCTCGCCGCTGCGCTGGGCGTGGTAGCGCCAGCAAGCGGCATCGAAGCCCAACGATGGGAAGGCACGCTCGAGGGACATTGGGTCGTAGACCACGGAAGGCTCGGGGACGGGACCACGGGACGCGTGGACGGAACGGACTGCGAAATCGAGGCGCACGGGCTCGTCTTTCGATCTCCGTTCGCCGCAACGTTCGCGGTTGTCGGTGGTCTCGCGACGATCGACACGCTCGTCTCGGGGCTTCGCGTCTCGCGACTCGGAAGGGAGCGGGGCCGCCTAGGATCGATGAGCCTCAAGGTTACCGATCGCCATCTGCGGCTCGCGCAAGTCTTCGATGACGCGCAGTTCAAGCTGGACATCAGCCGTGCCGAGACCGACGACCTCGGGAGCTGGAACCGCCTTCTCGGCGCCCCAGGCTGGGCGGTGCGTTCAGGCACGGCGGTGGCAAATGGCCACGCAGAGGGTTCGCTCGCTGCGCGAAGCGGTCGTGGCCGGCTTCTGCTCAGCGTTCGGCGACTCTCCGTGGAGCACGGGAGCATCCGATTCGTCGCGGACATCGCATCGAATTTCGATGTCACCGGAGTGTCGTTGTCCTCCGGGCTTGCCTCGGGCGCGGCTGCAATCTCTGCAGAGAATGCCTCTATCGAACTGGACGCCTCCCAGCTTACCGGGACGCTGGGGCTGCACATCGACGTATCGCGTGCGAATTGGGCGGGGGCGGCGCGGGAGTTCTCCGGCTCCGGTACGATCGCAATAGAGAACGCAAGTGTCCGAGACGGGCGGGCGTCCGACGACTGGTGGGGGGACCTCGAGGTACGCGAAGCAACGCTTCGAACGAACGGGGGTATCCGCTTCGACGCCAAAGCCCATTTGACGGCAAAGGACGCCGCTCCCGCCGTGGCGATCGTCTCGGAGAAAACCGGCGTTCCGACCTGGGCTGCCGACGCGCTGAAAATGCCCGGCCTCGATGCGGATGCAGAGCTTCGCATCGCCCCTTCCTCGTTGGACGTCCGGTCGCTCGTCGCGCACGGAGGCAGCACATCGCTTCGCATGGAATACACGAGACACCACGGGCATGAGGACGGGGGGATTCTCTTGGACCTCGGCTGGGCCGACCTCGGCTACAACCTGGCCGATGGCGCGACGGGCCCCGTCTTGCTGAACCCGGGAAGTTGGTTCGCGCGCAAGATCGCAAGCATGCGCAACGGGGCGCATTGAGGTGCGGCCGAGGTCTCGCTCGACACGCCTGCGCCTGCGGATGGTCGATCGAGCTGAGGGGGCACCGTTCAGGTAGCCGCTTGAAGGAAGAAGATGACGGTCAACGTCCCAAGCGTTCCGTTGATGACCTCGATGACTAGGAGCCGGTTCGGATACGTGGTCTGAATCCACATGTTCCAGAAGCGGGGATACACGCGGATGCCAGCGAGGAGGGCGCCCAAGAGAAACGCCCCGCGATACCCCGACACGCCGATGAGAGGCCGTAGCCAGAAGAAGGCGATCGTAAGAAGATAGACTTCCACTTGTGTCCCCAAAAATTGCGTCACGAAGTACTTGGGCTTCGAAGGCCACTGTTTGACAGCGGGCCCTTGCTCGAGGCCCCTTGAGAGACGGTCCACGACCGGATTTGCGTAGAGTATGGCAATAACGACGAAGTGAACGACCCCTGCAAGGGCTCCCCATAGCAACACGGTCTCCATGGTTGGTCTCCTCCTTGGGTGGCCATCCTAAGCCCTGAACTGGCACGCCGTTTGACACCGAAGTGCAGGCCCGGACAGGACGGCCCGTCATCGGGGGGAGGGGTAGCTCGCGCTTCCCACCGCGAACGCAGCATGGTGCGGGTCTCGCTCCCCTTGTTGCGGCGCCGAAGAGCGTCTACTCGTTCTTCATGTGTGACGACGACTCCTTCAATGACATGCTCGCGCATCGGCTTCGCCCCGAACTCATGTCGCGGCGAGGCTTCGGCTCTCTCTCGCTCGGCGCAAGCCTCGCCCCGCTCCTTGCTATCGGGTGCAAATCAGGAGGTCCGACGCCGGGTCAAGCGCCCGTACCGACTGCGGCGACGGCAGGGTCGACGCCGACAGGCGGCGCTGCGGCGACCACCGAGTCGGAGGTGAGCATCGCCACGCCGGACGGCGCGTGCGATGCCTACTTCGTACATCCAACGAACGGCCCGGCTCCCGCGGTTGTCATGTGGCCCGACGTTTTCGGCCTGCGCCCCGCGTTCCGTCTGATGGGAAAGCGGCTGGCCGACGCGGGATACGCTGTGCTCGTGGTGAATCCCTTCTATCGCACGAAGAGGGCGCCTACGTCGCCTCCGCATGCGAACTTCGGAGACCCGGCCACCCGCGAAGCGCTGATGGCGCTGGCCCATTCGCTCACGCCAGAAACCGAGGTGACCGACGCAAGGGCGCTGACGGCGTGGCTCGACCAGCAACCGTCCGTCGACAAGTCTCGCAAGATGGGCACGGCGGGCTACTGCATGGGTGGACCGCTCGTCATGCGCACTGCGGCGGCCAATCCGGATCGAATCGGAGCGGCTGCGACGTTCCACGGCGGAGGCCTGGTCACGGACAAGCCGGACAGCCCTCATCTTTTGATTCCGAAGATGAAAGCGCATTTTCTGGTCGCGATCGCCGCCAACGACGACGCGAAGCAACCAGATGCGAAGGCGACGCTCAAAGCCGCCTTCGCCCAAGCGTCTCTCCCGGCGAATGTCGAGGTGTACGAAGGGACGATGCACGGCTGGTGTCCGCCTGATTCCCCCGTCTACAATCCCGAGGCGGCGGAGAAGGCTTGGGGCGAGCTTCTCACACTGTTCAAGAGCGCGCTTGGGTAGCCGCCCTCGCGTCGGTTCCAGTCGCTCCCGGCAGAACGGAGTTCGTCCGGCGCCGGAGGCAGGAGGTTGACAATGAACCCCAAGGTGGATGCGTTTCTGAGGCGGCAGGACAAGTGGCGCTCGGAGTTCGAAAGGCTCCGCGCGATCCTGCTCGACTGCGGGCTCACCGAAGAGCTGAAGTGGGGTCAGCCTTGTTACGCGCTCTCCGGCAAGAACGTCGCGCTCATCCACGGTTTCAAAGAGTATTGTGCGATCCTGTTTCCCAAGGGTGTGCTGCTCGACGACCCCAAAAGCATCCTTGTTCAACAGACCAAGAACGTTCAGGCCGCGCGGCAGATCCGCTTCACGGGCCTCCAAGAGGTGACCAAGCTCGAGAAGACCGTGAAGGCCTACGTGCTCAAAGCGATCGAGATCGAGCGGGCCGGGCGGAAGGTGCAGCTCAAGAAGACCGAGGACCTCGAGCTGCCCGATGAGTTCGAGTCCAGACTGGCCGCGAATGCCAAGTTGCGTGCCGCCTTCACTGCGCTGACGCCGGGTCGGCAGCGAGCATACATCTTTCATTTCTCGCAACCGAAGCTGTCGACGACTCGCGCCGCCAGAGTGGCGAAGCATATCCCCAGGATCCTCGAGGGTCTCGGATTGGACGACTAGTGCAGCGACGTCCACTGGATTAATGCCATCTCGACGGCGCTGCGCTAGGCGTCTGCGACGCCGAGTTCGGAGTCCTTCGCTTCGCTGCCCAAGAGCGTGACGACCGCCAGCGCTACGGCGACGAGGCCGGTGGTGCACGACAATACGAGGGCATAGTCATTGCCGCGGTCCTCGGCGTACTTGGCCTGGAAGGGAGCGAGCCTCGACATAGCCAAGTTGCCGAGCTGGTAGGCGAAACCGGGCAGAATCGCTCGGACGGAGGGGGGCGAGAGTTCGTTGAGGTGAGCGGGCACGATTCCCCACGCGCCTTGAATCAAGAACTGCATGACGAACCCGCCGAGCGCGAACATGGGCGCGGTCGACGAGTAGGCCCACAAAGGGATCGCGGGCAACGCCAGCGATGCCGCGAGGACGATGGCGCGACGGCGCCCGATGCGCCCCGAGATGGTCCCGAAGAAAACGCCTCCGCAGAGCGCCCCGACATTGTAGACGATAGCGATCGTGCCGACGGTCGAAGGGTCGAACTTGTGCTGGACCTGCAAGAAGGTCGGGTAAAGATCTTGCGACCCGTGGCTGAACGCGTTGAAGCATGCCATCAGGAGCACTAGGAAAAGCAGCGTCCGCCAATGGCCGACGAGGGCCGCGATGATCTCGCTGCCTCGCGGGCGCCGGTGCGCCCCGGCGAGCCACTTCGGCGACTCGTCGACCGCCCGGCGAATGTAGAAGACGAGGAGCGCCGGCGAAGCACCGATGACGAACATGCCCCGCCAGCCGACTCGCTCGTAGAGGAACTTGAAGACGAGGGACGCCAAAAGGTACCCGAGCACGTATCCCTCTTGCAGGAACCCCGAGAAAAAGCCTCGATTTTTGGCTGGCAATGTCTCGAGCGCGAGCGCGGCGCCGATGCCCCATTCACCGCCCATGGCGATTCCGAAGAATGCCCGCAGGACGAGGAGCGTCGTCAAGTTGGGAGCGAACGCTGACGCAAGTTCGAACACCGAGTAGCTGACCACATTGAGCATCAACATCGGCCGCCGCCCGTATTTCTCCGCGAGCCAGCCGAAGATCAAAGCGCCGACCGGACGCATCGCCAGCGTCCAAAAGATCCCCTGGGCGACCGCGTGCACGGCAGTGTGAAATTCCTCGGCGATCGCGCGGACGGCGAACACGAACAAGAAAAAATCGAGCGCGTCGAGTGCCCAGCCAGCGACCGAAGCGACGAACGCGTTGCGCTGGGCAAGGGTCAGAGCTGCAAATGGTGTCGTGATGCTCACGGACGGTCGTCCTCCCTGCCGGTTGCCGAGCGATTCATGCGGAGGCCGCCTGTCGCCATTGTCGCGGCGACGCCGGACGCAACGCAAGACCGCCCATGGGCGGCAAGCCGGCGCACCGGATCTCCGCGAGTCGCCCAGAGACCAGTCTGCCCTCGGTTTCGCGCCACCCCGGGGACACGCATGCTTGTGCTACCGGGCGCCAGGAGCGTCCGGATGTTCGGCGGCGCGCCGCACGTCGGAGTTCGGACCCATGGCCTTCCAGGCAGTCCGCGCGCCGCGTCGATGGGAGCACGTGCGATACAACGCATCGACTCTGTGTGACACAACGCCACGACTCGAAGGGGTGCGCCGCGCTTCGAACCCCAATCGCGGATGATGGCGACGCAGCGTTTGGGCTCATGCCCGACTCGACCGCTCAACGTGGAAACGCAGAAGCCAAAGCCGCGAAATCGTCGCGGGACTAGCTGCCAGCTCACGATTTTGAAAGACCGCTCACCAGGCGCCGCGAACCGGCCTGGACGCTCGGCGTTGGTCCCCGGTCCCTGTCGCTCGCCGTGTGAAGCCGGGCGCCCGAATGCGGGAGCGAGGTCGGCACGTCCCGTGCTCTGAGGACCAATCCGGATTTCAATGTCAACGCAGCCTTCATCGAAGCGACGGCCCGCGGCCACACGAGAGTCAAAGAGTCCGTCGCCCCATCCCGAACTTCGCAATGAGGGCAAAGGAAGCCGCACGGCCCCGAAAGGACTCGAGAGGCCCGGCGGGGACGAGCTCAGGAAAGAGGAAGAGCTGGCGAAGAAAGCCATTCGTCACTGAGACACCTCGAGCGGCAATCGCGAAACAAAGGAGACGATATGAAAACCACCCTCATCGCACTGACGTGCTCTCTCGTTGCCACGGCGTGCGCCAACTCCGACAACCGTTCCCAGCCGGGCCCTTCCTCCGCCGGAGAGCCAGGAGAAGTCCATCGCCCAGCCTCCGAGAACAACACCTCCGCGGGGAGAGCGAGCACGATGGCTCCGGATAAGCCCGCGGAGCTTGTGGCGGATGCCGGCGCCTTCGACCAAACGAAAAACGCCGACAACACGAAGATCAACGAGCGTGACCGGAGCGCCTTGACGCCGATGAATCAGGGGAACAGCGCTCCGGAAACGGATGTCACGGCGGCCATCCGGAGGGGGGTCATGAGCGACAGAACCCTCTCCTTTACGGCCAAAAACGTGAAGATCATCACAGTGGGCGACAAGGTGACGCTGCGCGGACCGGTCCAGAGCGAGCGCGAAAGAAGCGTCATCGAATCGCTCGCCCGAAACACCGCAGGCGTTGCCGAAGTCGATGACCAGATTGAAGTGAAGCGGCAAGCAGACTCCAAATAGAAAGAGGTTGTCATGAAGAAAGTCGTAATGTGCATCGCGCAGGACCTCATCAAGACCGAGTCGATCGTGGGTGATCTTCAAAGTGCAGGTTTCTCCAACAACGACATATCGGTACTGTTTCCCAACAAGCAAGGGACGAGGGACTTCGCATACGAGCACAACACCAAGGCTCCCGAAGGGGCGGTGACCGGCGCGAGCGCCGGCGGCGTCCTCGGGGGTGCGCTGGGCGTTCTCGCGGGAATCGGCGCGCTGGCGATCCCCGGCGTGGGGCCGCTCATCGCGGCTGGGCCGCTTCTGGCCGCGCTGAGCGGTGCCGCGGCCGGGGCCGCGGTCGGTGGCGTCGCGGGCGCCCTCATCGGAGTGGGAATTCCCGAGATCGAGGCCAAGCACTACGAAGGAAAGATCAAGAGCGGTAGCATACTCGTTTCCGTCCACGCCGAGACCGCCCAGCAAGTCAAATTGGCAGAAAACATATTCAAGAACTGGCGCGCCGACGACATTTGCTCGACCTCGGAGGCAAACGTTCCCAAAGGTCAAGAATCGCGGCTGAACGCCACGGGGCAATAGGGCATCGGCGAAAACACAGGTAGGCTTCTGGGCCAGTCGGGCCCCTCGTGCTCAGCACGGGGCCCGACGCGACCGTTTAATGAGATGCGGGCGACGCCTCGCCCGTGGCGCGGCGCCGTTAGGTCCTGTTCATAGCGCTCTACAAGCACTCTAGTCTCCAGCGCTTATTGCCCGTGACCACGTCGACGACATAGGGAGGCCGACAATCGTGCTCCCGTACCGTTTCGGTCGGGACCACCGGAGTGGGCACTGGCATCGTGTCATGCCCCTTGGGTAACCTCGATGCTGGCGGCAGTCGCGGCCCATTCGGTCGCGCGAGAGTGGGGATCCGTGCCGAAGAGGGAAGACTCGACGGCTGCACCCTGGCGGACGGGGTCGCCGCGTCCGCGTTGTGGGACGGTGATGGCGCGGCCGAGGTAGGTCGTGGAACCATTTGGGGACGAGGCCCGGTCGCTTCCGCAGGGGGCGGGGCCGGCACCCCGAGCAGGGAGACGGTCGGCATGCCGTCGGAGCGATTCGCTTTCAAATCGGGGCGCCCTTCGGTCATCCAGATCAAACCGGCAACGCCGAGACCGAGTGCCGCGAGACCCCCGAGCACAACGCCGCTTCGCCACCCCGTACGAAACGAAGTTTGTAGACCGATCCCATAAGGGAGCGCCAGTGGCGAAGCACTGGTGAACGCTTCAGCAGGTCGCCGCGCCTGCTCCGTCTCTAGTGCATCGCCGTCCACTGGATTAATGCCATCTCGAGGGCGCTGCACTAGTTTTGTCCCTCGGGCTCCGCCCGAACCCCGAACTCGCTCCCGCGAGTTCGCTAGTGCATCGCCGTCCACTGGATTAATGCCATCTCGACGGCGCTGCACTAGAAACAGGCCGTCGGCAGGACCGTCATCGTGCGTCCCGATCCTCGCACTCGCGATCGGACGGCCGCACAAGCTCACGTAGGCGTTCTGCACGGCCTCCCGCATTGCATCGGCCGTTGGCCACCGCATCTCCTTGGAGAATTCGAGAGCACGGTCGACGATATGAGCGACGGCCGTCCCCACGTCCGGCGCAACCGAAACGATCGGCGGGGCTCGTGCGGTGATTGCGCTCATCAGCTCGTCATTGACCGTGTTTCCGTCGTGGACCCCGCGCCCGCAAAGAAGGAAAAACATCACCGCGCCGCAAGACCAAAGGTCACTCTGAGCATCCACATCGTCCGAAAGGCCGCGTGCCTGCTCGGGCGGCATATACGCCGGCGTCCCGACCAATATCCCCGTTTGCGTGAAATTCGACCTCGATGATATCTCGGGCAGTCGCGCAATGCCGAAATCGAGTAGCTTCACTTGCCCGGCGCGCGTCAAAAATACGTTCTCGGGCTTGAGGTCGCGGTGGACGATTCCCTTTTTGTGTGCCGCTGCCATCACGCACAAGAGCTGGTCCGCGATCAAAAGCACTTCGTCCTGGGCAATTCGACCACCGAGACGAACGACCCTCGCATCGAGGGTCTCGCCGTCGAGCAGCTCGGTGACCAAAAAGTGGGTTCCGTCCTCCGCCGTGTCATCGTCGATGACCTTGATGACCCCATCGTGCCCCACCGCGTTGGCCACATACCCTTCCCATAGGAATCGCTCTCGCACGAACGCGTTCGTCGACATTTCGGGGTGCAGAACCTTCAGGGCTGCGCGACTGCCATTGCGGTGCGTGGCGGCATAGACCGCGGCCGTCGCACCGACGCCGAGCAGTTCGTCCAGGCGCCACTTGTTGCGCACGGAAGTTCCGACGCGCTTCCAGGCACGTTCCACAGGTGGATGGGCAGTCGACGGGGGCGACGTGTCCGGCACCAGCTGAGCCGCCGGCCCCGAACCTCCGGGCCTTCGATTGGACCGTCCGGATGAAGGGGAATCGTCGGCACGCATGAGTCTTTCCAATGCCCCGCCGAGCCTGTGGCCCTTTGGGCGTCGTTGGCCCATTCGGCAAACGCTAGCGACCCTTATCCGCGGCTTTTTCTGCCCTGGAGGCTCCAATGGCCGTCTTGACATGTTGGCGCTCTTCGGGCGGGGGCAGTACGGCCCTCATTCCCAGCGATTGAATCCAAAGCTCTCGGCACCAGCCCTTCGTGTGGTAGAGGTGCTCGTCTTCCTGATCCTCGATGGTGTCGCAGGCGCGCCTCAGCTCCGCCGCTCCAGCTCCGGTGAGATGCTCCGCGCACTTCGACAGAAGCTCCCAGTCGAGGTGATCCTTGGTCTCGGCGAAAACGACGCACTCGCACGCGACGAGCTCGGCTGCGATCGGGTCACCCGCGGAAATGGCCAATTTCATCGACTCGACCAGGGCCCCGCCCGTGTGGCGGACGATTGCGCGCCCAGGAGTTTCCTTCTTTGCGTCGATGCCCATGGCTTCGCACACCATTTCGAGGGCTGAAACGTGAGTACGGGTTTGCTCGAGGTATTTCTCCCACTCCTTCTTCAACGCGGCGTTTTTGGCGCAAGACAGAGCGGCCAGATAGACGTTCACGCCGCCGAGTTCGTGCTCGAGCGACTGCAGGATGAGTTCTTCGATCTGCTTTGGCTTCATGAGTTGCCCTTTGGGGTGCACGCTTTCCGCGCCCGGATGACCGCCTGCCAGGTTCGTGCCGATCCCTCGCGTTCACGTCCCTCGCGTTCTTCCGAACTCTGCGTCAAAGCAGGTCGATTCCGGAGATCGATTGGCGACTGCGGCGAATTGGCGTCGGCGCGCAAGGAGAAGGGGCGATTCTGCGATTGACCGTCCTTTTCGCGCCGACAGACCGCCGCCCTATCGCGGTCCGACACGCGCCTTCGCGGCCTATCGTTAGTTTGGATTCAGTCGCGGCTCGTCGCAGCCACGAGTCGCCCCCAATCGAGGAAAGGGCTGGCACGCAACCTGCTCATCCCGTTCAGGCGCGCACCGAAGGTGCGTCGACCACTCCAGTCGGAAAGGAACGTCAACCATGCTCTGGACGCTGGCAGTAGTTTTCCTCGTGCTTTGGGCGATGGGCTTCCTGGCGTTTCACGTGACGACGGGCTTCATCCACCTTCTGCTTCTCGCCGCCGCGGTCGTGGTGGTTGTGCAGCTGATGTCGGGACGCCGCGCGGTGTAAGTTCGCTTCCACCCGCCGACCGGGCGGCAATTGCAAAGAATTGACGTTCACGTCGGCCTTCGAGGGGCCAGCGGATGCAGGGACAGGCGGTCTCGCTATAGCTAGAGCGCCTGCCGAACCAGCCGTTCGAGTTCGCCGCCCTCGGTCACTCCGGTTCGTACGGCCACGATCTTTCCGCTGCGCGAAATGACTACGAGAGTCGGCAAGGCGTCTACGCCGTACGCGTGCGACGCGCTGCCACCGCGATCCTGGACGATGGGATAGCTAAGACCGCGCGCAATGGCGAAAGCATGCGGGTCACCTTGGTCCGGTCCGTCGGTGTCGATGCCGACGATCACAACCCCCCGGTCGTGCCAGCGACTCGCAAGCCGCTCTATGATCGGCGCTTGGATGCGGCACGGCTCGCACCAGGTCGCCCAAAAATCGATCACTACCGCCTGTCCGCGGAGATCGCTGAGGCGCAGACTCTTCGCGTCGTCGGTGGGGAGGCCGTTGGCCACGAGCGGGAGCTTCCAATCAGGCGCGTCGCGGCCGACGCCCGCGGGGCGAAGCGGGTGCACGAGGCGCGGCAACAGGGCAAACCCGCCGAGCAACAAGAACACGAGCCCGAGCGCCCCGAGCGTCGAGGACGGTCCCAGGCCGCCGGTGGCGGTCGACGGACGAGACCTGCCGAAGATGGGGCCGCCGTTCATCGTCGACCGGGAATAGCACGGCCCGAATGGGCGCCCCGCTTGCCGGTCTCGCGCGCGGCGGCGATGGCGAGCGAGTGGAGGAAGGGAAGCGAGACGACGAATGCGGCGCCTCCGAGGCGAGCGCTTTGGTCGACCGCGATCGACCCATTGTGCTCGACAACGACCTTCTTGACAATGGCGAGACCGAGGCCCGTCCCCTCTACCTTGGTCGTGAAATACGGGTCGAACACGCGCTCCCTCGCCGACTCCGGTACGCCAGTCCCATCGTCCTCCACGACGATTGCGATCGAATCGGCCGTCCGCTCCGCGCGCACGAGCACGTGTCCGCGCGTGGACCCGTCGCCGAGCGGTGGACGGGCGTCGCGGATCGCCTCGACGGCGTTGCGGACCAGATTGACGAGCACGCGCCGTAGCATCTGCCGGTCGATCGCAACGGGCAGGGGTTCGGCGGGTACCTCCCAGCGCACCTCGACGTCGTGGGCCACGATCAGTTCTTCCGCGCCGCTCTCGGACAGCTCTGCACCCAGGTGACCCAGCTGATCGGAGCACTCGCTCAAGAACTCGCGAAGGCTCGCTTCGCGGAGCTCTGCGTGCGGAAGCCGCGCGAAGCTCGAAAAATTTCCCACCAGGCGCCGCAGGGTTCCCACCTCCTCCTCCACGATTTCCAGGGTTGTGTCGAGTAGCGCGCGAAAGCGCGGATCCTCGCCCGGGTACTTGCGATGACACTCCTGTACGGCGAGTTGGATCGGCGTCAGGGGGTTCTTGATTTCGTGCGCGAGCCGCTGCGCCATTTCCTGCCACGCACCGATTCGCTGCAAGTATTCGATGCGCGCCCGAGATTGCTGCATCTCGCTGAGCATGCGGTTGAACACCCGCGCGAGCTCGGTGAGCTCGTCGGATCCGGTCACCGGAACTCGCACGTCCAGATTGCCCCTCGTCACCTGGCGTATCGCGTTGGCAATTCGGTAAATACGGCGGGTTATTCCACGAGCCAAGAGAAAGCCGAGCGCGACCGTGGCGACGACGGTAATGCCGAGCAGCACGGCGAAGGCCTCGTAATAGCTTCCGTAAACGTGTGTGCGCTCTTTCTCGAGTTGGGCATAGGCGTCGTGGACGCCGCCCGCGCGCTCGAGGTCCCGCTCGTAGCGTCGGTCGAACGCGAACGTCGCGACGAGGGTGGGTCCGGAGCCGTTCGCGCCGAGCGGTCGCCGCACTTCGAGCTTGCGCTCGGCGGCCTCGTCGAGATCGCGACCGCGGTCGTACTGCGCGACCTCGTGACCGGCTTCGTCCTCGACGGCGAGCGAGACGAGCTGGGCATAAGCGGGAAAGAGCTCGCGCAGAGCCAGTGCGCAGGCCGCTGCATCGTGCCTGCCGGCGGCTTCGCGAAGCACTTGGCTTCCGGCCATCGCAGCCGTCTGGTCTTTCATGTCGTCTTTGACGGTGTGTATGTACGTCTTGTAAAGGTCGATGCCGTGCTCGAGCTCCTGCTCGACCTCTGGCCTCAGCCAAACCGACGAGGCGTAGTTGAGCAGCGAGTAGGCGAGCAGCATCGCGCTCGCAAGCGGGAGCAGGGCGGTCGTCAGGATGACGAGCGCGAGCCGACCTTCGGTATTTCGCAGCATGATCGCGGGCCCAGCCCGGCTACGACAGCATACGCCATGAGCGGCCGTGGGGAGGGTGGGAGCGCACCGCCGAATGGCGTATGCTCCCGCCCATGAGCACGTCGCTGTTCGATCAACTCTTTCAGATGACGGTCGTCGTCGCCGACACGGGCGATATCAACGCCATTCGCAAGTTCAAGCCGCGTGACGCGACGACCAACCCGTCGCTAATCGTCTCCGCGGCGCAAATGAAGGAGTACTCGCCGCTCGTCGACGAGGCGCTTGCGTGGGCCAAGAAACAGGCCGGCGCGGGCGCGACGAGAGACGCCGTCGTGCACAGCGCGATCGACCGCTTGAGCGTGGTGTTCGGTCTTCAGATACTGGGCATCGTCGCAGGGCGAGTCTCGACCGAGGTCGACGCACGGCTCTCGTTCGACACGGAAAAAACCATCGCAAAGGCGCGTGCGCTCATCGCGCAGTACGAAGCGGCGGGAACGCCGAGAGAGCGCGTCCTCATCAAGATCGCGTCGACCTGGGAAGGGATTCGGGCCGCGGCGGTGCTCGAGAAAGAGGGGATTCATTGCAACTTGACTCTTCTTTTCGGCATCCACCAGGCGATCGCGTGCGCGGAGGCCGGCGTCACGCTCATTTCGCCGTTCGTCGGCCGGATCCTCGATTGGTACAAGAAGTCGACTGGCAAGAGCGAGTATCCGCCCGAAGAGGACCCGGGCGTTCTATCGGTCGTTCGCATCTACAATTACTTCAAGCACTTCGGGCACAAGACGGAAGTGATGGGTGCCAGCTTCCGCAACGTCGGGGAGATTCTTGAGCTCGCCGGGTGCGATCTCTTGACGATTGCGCCGAACTTCCTCGACGAGTTGTCCAAGACTCAAGGCACGCTGGTTCGCAAACTCGACCCCGCCCGCGCTCGCTCGCTGCCGATCGAGCGCATCGCTGTGGACGAGGCGAGCTTCCGCAAGATGCACGCCGCCGACCGGATGGCCACCGACAAGCTCGAAGAAGGCATCCAGGGCTTCACGAAGGCCATGGTTTCGCTGGAAAAGCTCATCGAAGAGAAGATCTAGTTCACGCGTGGAGACCGGCAGGGCATCGAGAGAGGTCGTGAGGCGGGGCGGCTGGGCACTCGTCGACACGAGCCGGCGTCCGATTTGAGGCTCGGATAGCGTCGCGGGGTTAGTATTGGGGACCAGCCTCAATGCCCTCCGTGATCCTCGGCGACTGGACGCACAGACGCGGCGATCCGGGCGGAACACGAGCCGTGGCCGCCGAGATCGACCGGCCACGACCCACCATCGCCTGGTCGTGGCGCCCCGAGCATGGCGGTCGGATCGATCAGGTCCGCGTCGTCGGGCAGAACGTGGTCGTTGCGACGATGATGCCCCGCGACCCGAACGCCCACGGATGGGAGCATGCCGTCGTGTACGCGCTCGACTCCCGCACGGGCGTCGAAGTCGCGCGCCGCGTGCTCCCCGATCCGGTTCCGGTGGCGGCCATCGCGGTCGAAGGCGGCCTCGTACACGTGGTCGCCACGCGCAAAGGGGAGCCGATTTTTTGGTACGCGCTCTCGTCGACCGATCTCGTCCCGCGCCATCGTCGCATCATCGTCATACCCACCGGAAAGCGGCACGACGACGTGCTCGACGCGTGGGCTGCCCCGGACGGCGGCTTGTGGCTGGAACTCGACTCGGCGATCGGCGAGGGATCGCGCCGCGCGCTTTCTTACCTGTTCGCAGACATCGCCGGCGCAACCCGCGAGGTAGCCACCCACCACGCCGACGTGACCGTCGACGGGCCCGCTTCGGCGCGCGACGCGTGCGCAGGCGGTCACCAGCTGTTCACCCCGGTCGACGGCCAGTGGCTAGGAGGGGAATCGCCTCTGGCGCCCGCGCTTTCGTGCCTCGACCCGCGGCCCCCGCCGGAGAGCGCCGAGACGGCTTGGGTGCGCGCGACCGTCGTCGGGCCCCGAGCGCAAATCCACGCCGTGGGTGGCGAAGGTGTGGTTTGCGGTGTGGCCGCCGCCGAGGACCCCGATAAACCGGAGCGCGCCCGGATCGAGATGTTCGCGGTCGATCGGCTGTCCGGCGTCGTCCGGTGGCGAGCCCAGGCGGATCGCATCGTCATCAAATCGCCTCTGGGCGATGCCGCGCGGGTCGCGCGTCGCCCGAACGGCGAACTGCTCTTCCAGAGCCTAGGTCCAGACGGTAACCCGCGGACGCCACTCTTGTGCGCGCGCCCCGACGGGCGAATGGATGAGATTGTTCTCGGCGCCCGCGGCCGGTGGGTGCTCGACGCGGCCTTGGGAGACCTCGTGCTCGCGCACCGCGAAGAGTCGGACGGCGGGGTCGAAGTCGGCGGATTTGCCATTGACCAAGAGGGTCGACTCCTGGGACGTAGAGCGGTCGCGCGCTGGTCGATGGATGCCGGCGACCTCGGTGGCGGCACGACCGTGTACGCAGGGGCAGGGGCGGTGGTCGTGCGCGGCGCAACGGCCGTGTGCGCGGTCTGGCTTTGAGTTGGGCCGCGTCTCCTTCGAATCCCTTCGGAGCACCCTACGGAAAGCACTTCCCGCCGTCGCACCCGCTGTACCCGTTTCCGATGCAGTCATAGGTGTCGTCGACGCCCTCGTTGCAAAAGCGAACCTTCGTCATCGCCCTACTGCACGTGTCGGTCGCGAGTGAGGGATCGCAAGACTGGCTCGCCGCGCAAACGGGGGCCCCGGCGTCGTCGACGAAGCACGAGAAGGTCGGGTCGTACGCCTGCGAACAGTCCAGGCTTCCGAGAAGGCCGTCCATGCACTGGACTATCGAAGTGCCCGAGCAGGTTGCGCCGCCCGTGCACATGGGGCCCCCCGTTCCCTGGCACTGCGCGGTTCCAGGGAGTCCCACGCACATTCCGCCGAACGTCTGGCAATCGAGCGCGGGCTCGTAGCGGCCGCTCGCGCACCTTGCGAGGTAGTTGGAGCCAATGCAATAGGTCTCGCCCTCCTGCGAAGGCGCGCAGTCGCCGAAGCCGCAGCCGGCGTTGCCGTTTCCGCTCGAGCAGACCAGCCCGAGGTCACCGCAGTCGATCTTCATCGCGAATCCCCACCGGCAGGTCACGAGCGAGTTGCCGTCGCAGCTGTCGGCAGTCGTCACGAGACACGACTGGCCGCCACCCAGTGCCCTCGCGACCTGCTCGCAGTCGGGTGCGACGTTGTTGACGTCGGCGACCATGTCCGGCGTGGGAATGAGCGCGTCGCCCGACGACGGCTGGGACAAGAGCGCGACGCACGAGCTGACGCCGGGCATTTCCCCGCAGGCGACGAGCGCGACGCAGAAGGATACCCAATCGCCATCGTCAAACTGCGGATCGACGACCATGCCCCCATCCCATACGAGCGGCAACGGGCCGGTATCGTTGGGCGCGTCGGAGGAGGCATCGCTCGGGACCTCGGTATCCGTGGGCGCGTCGGACGGACGAACCGCGTCGATTGGAGCATCGACCGACCCGTCTCTCGCCGCGTCACCAGCGACGGCGTCGAGGTCTTCTCGGGCACTTGCGTCCGTCGACGCGTCGACGCCTGCATCGGCGCCGGGGCGTGCTTCGGTCGGTGCATCCCCGCCGCCGTCTGCCGCGACCTCCGAGCCGCTATCCGCGAAAACGTCTGTCGACGCGTCGCCGGTCGCCCCGGCGTCCATCGAAGCTTCGTCGGCCGAAGTGGCGTCGACGACGACACTGTCGTCGCCGGATGGGGCGTCCTCGCCGTCGTCCACGTCGAGGAGGCCACCCTTGTCCAATGCGCAACCGCCGACAGCTGCCAAGGTCAGCGCCAAGAGCGCCAGTACGACCTCACGCCTCACAATTCAAGACTAGCTCAGCCGGCTACGAGTGCCACGATCGCGTCGCGAAGAATGGACATCGAAGCGTGCGCTCGCGCCATCGCGGTCGCAACCGCCTCGCCCGTGCGCACCTCTTCGCGCACGTCGAAATAGAACTTCGCTTTCGGTTCGGTGCCGCTCGGCCGGACAGTGACGCGGGCGCCCGAGTCGAGTTCGAATGCGAGCACGTCGCTTTGCGGCAGAACCAGCGGCGATTTTCGCCCGGACCTCACGTCGGTGCGGACGCCAGCCTTGTAATCGGCGAAGGCGCCGAGCTGGTCGTCTCCCAGGGCTCGTGGTGGCGCCGCCCGAAGCCGTTCCATCATGTCGTGTGTTGCGGCGAGGCCGCTCGCGCCCTTTTGGGTGAGGGCGTACTGCGAGCTGGCGTACGCTCCCCAGGTTCGAGCGAGCGACTCCAGCTCTTGAGTGAGCGTGCGACCGCGCGCACGAAGTACGGCGGCGAGCTCGGAAACGAGAACGGCCGCGGAAATACCGTCCTTGTCGTAGACCACGTCGCCAATCGCGTAGCCGAGCGCCTCTTCGTATCCGAACACGAATTCGTAGCCCTCCCGACTGAGCGCGATCGCACGATTCGCGATCCACTTGAACCCGGTGAGCGTCTCTTCGTAATGCACGCCCAATGCCGCCGCGATTCGCCCTAGCAGCGGCGAGGACACGATAGACGTGAGCACCGCGCGAGGGCGGGTGACCGGTCTTTCGGTCAAAAGGTAGTGCCCAAGCAGCACGCCGACTTGATTGCCGGTGAGCAGGAGATACCCGCTCGGTTCCCCTGCGTCTCGTACCGCGACGGCGAGTCGATCGGCGTCGGGGTCGTTGGCGAGGAGAAGGTCGGCGCCGATCTTTCGGCCGACCGCGAAGGCCAAATCCATTGCCCCGGGTTCTTCCGGATTCGGGAACGCCACGGTGGGAAAGGTGCCGTCCGGCCTCTGCTGCTCGGGCACGGTCGTGACGTCGGAGAAGCCCGACTCCGAAAGGGCCCGACAGACGATCGAATCGCCGACCCCGTGCAATGGGGTGTATGCGATGCGCAAGGTTCTGTCCCCGGCTCGAGGGTGCACGGACAAGGTGTGAATGGCGTCGAGGTACCCCCGCTCGATCGCGGGAGGCGCGTGCGAGACGAGGCCGCGCGCGATGAGATCGGGCAGAGCCGGGCGCTCGACGTCTCGAGCCGGGGGGGCGCGATCGATCGCTTCTGCGATTGTCGCGTCGACGGGCGCGACGATCTGAGCCGCATTCTCCCAGTAGACTTTGTACCCATTGTATTCGGGTGGGTTGTGGCTTGCGGTGATGACGATCCCGGCTGCAGCCGACAGGATTTTGACCGCGAACCCAACGAGCGGCGTCGGGACTGGTTCGTCGAAAAGTACGACGCGAAGCCCCGCGGCCGCCAAGATGGCCGCAACGTCTTCGGAGAGTTCGCGGCTCATTCGCCGCGCGTCTCCCCCGACCACGACGCCGCGCTCGCCCGCCCGCGGCAAACTGGCGAGCAGCGCCTGGGCGACTCCCCAGGTGGCGCGCGCCACGACGGCGCGGTTCATCCGGTTGGGCCCCGCCCCGATCACGCCGCGCAGTCCAGCCGTTCCGAACTGAAGCGAACCGGCGAACCGATCGGCGAGGTCCGTGGAAGAGCGGTCCGGCCGGGCGAGGAGCGCGCGGAGTTCCGCGCGTGTCGACGGATCGGGGTCGTCGCCGATCCACCGTTCGGCGCGCGCGCAAAGCTCGTCATCGTCCATGCCCTTGGCGTCTTGGACGAGGAAGGGCCCGGGCGCAAGCGAATCGACGGCTCTCTAGCCGCTCGGTGGGGCGTCGGCCGCGCGGACGTGCGATATTGCGGCCCGGCGATGCTCCGCTACGCGCTCCGCCGCGTCCTCTGGGCCGTTCCGACGCTGATCGCAACCAGTCTCGTCCTTTTCTTCGTCACGACTCTCGCTCCGGACACGGCCATGAGAAATCGCACGGCCGCGGGGCGTCACCTCTCGGAAGAGGCACGCCGCGCGCGGTTTCTGGGCCTGCCCCGTTTCGTGAACACCGATCCGCAGGATGTGCGTTCCCGCGCCCGCGAAGCGTTGACTGGGTTGGGCTCCGACAGCGATCGGCAGGCGGTCGCGGCGGCCGAGCTGCGCGCACTCGGCGGAGCGGCACTCCCCTACGTACTGCCGCTGCTCGAGTCCCTCTCGCCCGTCGTACGGGGCCGCGTCGCCGCGGCGCTCGCTCCCGTGGCGGCGCGCATGGGCCTTGAAGATGGAGATCGGCTCAGCCACCCGGAAGAGGCGATTCTCTTTTGGACACGCTTTTGGGAAGACCGAGCGCTCGACTTTACGCGCGGTGCGGTCGATCGGGGCGTCGATCGACTCGTCGAGCATGGAAGCGAGTCACGGGAACACGACCTCGTCGTCCTCGACACGTTCGCGCTGCCCGAGATCGCGGCCGCGATCGCGACGACGCGCGATCGCGTCGCGCTGGAGCGGCTGACACGGCTCGCTCAGCACGCGACCGGGCGCGGCCTCGTGGCCACGGCCGATGCGCCAGCGGGCGAACTCCGCCGGATCGTGGGCGACTGGAAAGAGTGGTGGTTCGTGCACGGCAGCGACTTCGTCGCGCTCGACGGGGCCGCCCGCGCGATCGCCTTTGTAACCGACACACGCTACGGAAAGTGGCTGGACAGAGCGCGAAGCGGCGAGCTCGGCCTCAGCGTCATCGACGGAGAGCCCATCGCGGACAAACTCCTGGCACGCGCCCCGGTCACGCTGCTCGTGTGTTCGCTCGCGATGCTGGTGAGCTGGGCCCTGGCTGTGCCGCTCGGAGCCCTCGGCGCTTGGCTGCAGGGGCGGCCGTTCGACGCGGTCAGCTCCGCCGTGCTGTTCGTCCTCTATACGGTGCCCACATTTGCGGTCGCCGAGCTCCTGCGCCGGGCCGCGATCGGCCACCCGGTCGAGGGGGCACGCCTGGCCCTGGCCATCACGGCGCTCGCAGTGGGCTCGCTCGCCACTGTGTCGCGCTGGCAACGCTCGGCGATGCTGGAAGTCGTGCGCCAGGATTTCGTCCGCACCGCCCACGCCAAAGGTCTGTCTGCGACCCGAGTGGCGGTCGTGCACGCATTGCGAAACGCGCTCTTGCCCATGGTGACGCTCGCGGGCCTACACCTTCCGACAGTGCTCAGCGGCGCGTTCGTGGTCGAGGAGGTCTTCGGTCTGCCGGGGGTGGGTTTCGAGACGCTCCGCGCGATCGAATCGTACGACGCTGGATGGCTGATGGCGGTGCTGGTGGCTGCCGCCATCGTGATCACGCTGGGGCTCGTCGCGAGCGACGTCGCTTGCAGCGCACTCGATCCGCGCGTCCGAGAAGTGCTGGCGGGCCGACAAGGCGGTCGCGCACCATGACCGAAGACGAACGCCCCACCGTCGCCATCGATTTGTCGCGGCGCAAATCGAGAGGCCTCGCACCGCGCCATCGCGGAGCGGACCGCGGCGTCCTGCGCAACTCGATCGGCGAGGCCCGGCAGGTGGCTGATCCCTACGTCACCATGGCGCGCATCGCGATGACGCGACTCGCGCGCGATCGGCTCGCTCGGACGGGCGCGCTGGTGCTGGCGCTGCTCGCGTTCGCCGGTGTATTTGCGGACCTTCTCGCGAGCGACTTGCCGGTGGCCTGCCGATGGCATGGCGTTCTCTACGTGCTCCCGAACATCGCCCGGCCGGGCGCGCTCCACGGCAATGACTCGATCCGGATGGAACGCGACCGAAGCTCGGGCGACTGGTTGCTCGCGCCCCTCGTCCGCTACGGACCCACGCAACAGCTTTCGGCAAAAGACGCGCTTCTCGGGCCTTCTTTGCCCGGCCATCCGTTCGGTACCGACGCGCTCGGCCGCGACGTCTTTGCCCGAGTCGTCCACGGCGCGCGAACGGCGCTCGGGGTGGGCCTCGCGGCGTCGGTCGTTCTGGTGGCGATCGGTGTCGGCCTGGGTGCGCTCGCGGGATTCGCCGGCGGAATCGTCGATGCGCTCGTCGCGCGCGCGGTCGAGTCGTTGACTGCGATTCCGACGCTCGTACTGGTCCTGGTGGTCGGTGCGCTGGTCCCGCACCCGACGACGACGACCCTCCTCTTCACCATCGCTCTGACGCGGTGGACGGAGCTCGCCCGCCTGGTGCGCGGCGAGGTGCTGATCGCGCTCGGCGCGGACTACGTGACCGCTGCGCGAGCTCTCGGTGTCTCGCCCCCTCGGGTGCTTTGGCGGCACGTGCTGCCGAACGCGATCGGTCCTGCCGTCGTCGGAGCGACATTCGCCATCGCGTGGGTCGTGCTGGTAGAGGCCACGGTCGATTTCTTGCGGGTGGGTTCGCCCGATACGATGGCGTCCTGGGGGGAAACGATGGGGGAAGCGCGAGCCTATGCGCAGGCATGGTGGCTCGTCGCCTTTCCGGGCGGAGCGCTGCTGGCCACGCTGATCGCCCTCAACCTGGTCGGTGAAGCCGCACGCAACGCGCTCGACCCGCGCTTGCGCGGCGACGAGTGGACTAGGCGCGGATGACCGAGCACCTCGACCCGGACGGCCTTCTGGGCTACCCCTTGCGCCCGCGATGAAAGCCTCCGTGCGATGGTTGCGCGAGCTCTGCCCGCAGCTCCCCGACGACGCGAACGCACTCGCAGCCAGGTTCACGGACGCCGGACTCGAGGTGGAGGCGATCCACGAATTCGGCTCCGGCGCCGAGGCGTGCGTCGTGGCCGCCGTGGTGTCGATTCGCCCTCACCCATCGCGCAGAGGTCTGCGTCTGGTGACTGTCGACGCCGGCCGCTCGCGCCAGGAAGTCGTATGCGGTGCCCCAAACGTCCCGGAGCCTGGAGGGCTGGTCGTGCTCGCGCCGCTCGGGGCGCACCTGCCTGCCAAGGCGATGACTATCGAACGGCGCGAGATTGCGGGTGTGCCGAGCGAGGGGATGCTTTGCAGCGAGGCGGAGCTCGGGCTCGGCGACGACGCGGACGGCATTCTCGTTCTCGCCGACTCGAAGGCACCCGCGGGAGCGGGATTCGCCACCGCCTTTCCTCTAGCTCGCGATACGATCCTCGAGCTCGGGCTCCCCGCCAACCGCGCCGACGGCCTGGGCCACCTGGGCCTCGCTCGCGAGGCGGCGGCGCTCTTCGGAGTGCCCTTCACGCCGCCTGTGCCGCCGGAACAAAAAGGAAAGAGCGAGCACGACCTCGCGAAGCACGTCTCGATAGATCTGGACGATCCCGAGCGAAACCCGCACTACGGAGCCAGCGTCCTAGTGGGCGCCCGGATCGGGCGCTCTCCGCTCGGCATGCGCTGGCGATTGACGGCGCTCGGAGTGAGGCCGATCTCGAACGTCGTCGACGTCACCAATCTCGTGATGTTCGAGTACGGCCATCCGATGCACGCCTTCGACCTCGACAAGCTGCGCGGCGGCGGCATTGTCGTGCGTCGCGCAAAGGAGCGAGAAAGGCTCGTGACGCTGGACGGCGTCGACCGCGAGCTCTCGTCGGACGACCTCGTGATTTGCGACAGGGAAGGGCCTATCGCGCTCGCTGGCGTCATGGGCGGGGGAAACAGCGAGATCTCCGCGTCGACGGCGCGCGTGCTCCTCGAGTGCGCGTACTTCGATCCGCGTGGGGTGCGCCGTTCGGCACGCCGGCATGGCCTGCACACCGAGTCGAGCCATCGTTTCGAACGCGGAATCGACTGGGGGGACACGCGGGACGCATTGGCGCATGCCACCGCGTTGGCGGCCGATCTTGCGGGGGCCCAAGTCGTCGGCGGCCCTCGCGTTTTGGAAGCACGCGCCCTGGCCCGCAAAACCGTGACGCTGCGCTACGAGCGCCTCTCCTCGTTGCTCGGCACCGAGGTGAGCCAGGGCGAGGCGAGCGCGATCCTCGAGCGCCTCGGTTTCGCGGGCGGGTCTGGCGAGCCCCGCGTGGAGTCGTGGACGGTGCCTAGCCATCGCGCGGACGTCTCGCGCGAAGTGGATCTCATCGAAGACATCGCTCGGGTTCGCGGGTACGACAAGATCCCGACGGAGCTCCCGGCGATCCGCCCGTCGCGTGACGCGGGACCTCGTGAAGGGCTCCTGCGACGGGCGCGCCGAGCGGCGGTGGACCTCGGCCTGAGCGAAGCGGTCACGTACGGGTTCGTCTCACCGCGCGATTTGCAGATAGTGGGCGCACCGGCGCCGGCAGTCGTGTTGCGCAACCCTCTGCGCGAGGACCAGTCGGTGATGCGAACGACACTCTTGCCGGGGTTGCTGCACGTCCTCTCGCGGGCGCACCGCCACGGCGAACGAGATGCACGGCTATTCTCGGTGGGGTCGCTCTTTCTCGCGCCCGACCACGGCGCTCCCCAGGAGCGCCTGGGGTTCGCGGCGCTGATAGCCGGCGCGCGCCCCGCCTGGCTTGGCAAGGCACAAGCCATGGACGTTTGGGACGCAAAAGGACTCGCGGAAGGGTTCGTGTCGCGGCTCGTTCGGCGTGAGGCTTCGGTTGCGCGCCCCTCCCCCAGCGAGCGCCCCTCGCATCTGCATCCTCGGGGTGCGGCCTGGATCGAAGTCCAAGGCGTGCGCGTCGGCGCATTGGGGCCACTGCATCCCGATGTCGCCGACGCGTTTGATATCGGGGAGTCGGTGGTCGTCGAATTCGACCTCGACGCCCTCGACGCGATCGGAGTGCGGCCCGTCGCCTTCACCGCTCTGCCTCGATTCCCGGCGACCTTGCGCGACATCGCCGTGGTCGTTCGCAACGATGTAGCGGCGGGCGATCTCGAGCGGGCGGTGCGCCAAGCGGCGGGGGACCTGGCAGAGCACGTCGCGCTCTTCGATCGCTTTGTCGGAGGCGCAATCCCCGCGTCGCACGCGAGCCTCGCGCTTCGAGTGGTGTACCGGGCGCACGACCGCACGCTGACCGACGCCGAAGTCGACGAGCGCCACGCGCGGGTGCTCGCAGAGATACAATCCAGGTTCGGCGGCCAACTCCGGGCGTGACGCGATGGTCACGGCCGCGGCGCGCACAATGGTCGGTTCGGTGCTCTCGGGGCGTTGGCGCCTTGTGCAGCGACTGGGTGCAGGCGGGATGGGCGAAGTGTACGCGGCCGAGCCTGTGCCGGGTGGTGCGAAGGTTGCCATCAAACTGCTCCGGCCAGAGTTCTTGGGCGACCCGCTCGTGATCGCGCGTTTCGGGGAGGAGGGGCGCACGTGCACCCGTCTGGTGCACCCCAACATCGTCCGCGTGCTGGAATGCGCGACGCCGGAGGATGGGCCGCCCTACATCGTCATGGACCTGCTCGAGGGCGTTCCCCTCGCCGCCTACACGCTCCACGGCGAGCGCGTGCCCGCGATTCAGGCCGCCACCATCTTGCAAGGGGTCCTCGCGGGTCTTGCGGCCGCGCACGCTCAGGGGGTCCTCCACTGCGATCTGAAACCGGACAACATCTTTCTCGTGAGGCAGCTTGGCGGGACGTTCGTGGTCAAGATTCTCGACTTCGGAATTGCGAAGGTCATGGACGCGGCCGGTGGCATGGGAAATCGCACGCGCAGCGGCATGCTCATCGGGACGCCCGCGTACCTGAGCCCAGAGCAAGTGCGGAGCGCCAGCAACGTCGACGAGCGGGCCGACCTCTGGAGTGCGGGGGTCATCTTTTACGAGATGCTCACCGGCCGCGCCGCTTTCCCCGCGGCCACGGAGTACGCACGCCTCATGGCCGTGCTGTCCAACGAGCCCGAGCCCATCGAATGGATCGACCCCGCTCTCGCTAGTCTCGCTCCCTTCCTCCAGCGAGCGCTCGCGAAGGACCCTGACCAACGCTTTCCGTCCGCATTGGAGATGGGCCGCGTGCTGGCAGCGGCCACGTCCACAGAGACCCTCCGCCCGGCGGCCCCTGAAGGCGCGCTGGTCCCCCCGGGCACGCTCGCACGCTTGCCTCAGGCGCCGTCCGATTTCGGCTCTCCTGCCGATGCGTCTGCCGAGAGGTCTGCACTTGGGCATACGACCCCGGCGCGTGCGGCCAAGGCATCGCTCACGGACGACGCGCGGATTCATGGGCAAAAGCCAGGCGGCACGCTAGCGAGCCCCAAGCATCCGCCGGTGGTCGAACCAACTCCAAAAGTGACCGTGGCGGCCGCCGGGGGGGGGACGCTTCCTTCGAAGGATCTCCCGCTGCTCACGAGCGGGGTCGAGCAAGCGACTCGCGGTATTCCGCGTCCGGTCGTTCTGCTCCTCGTCGGACTCTCGCTCGCCGCGGGCGTCTTGCTCGGATGGGTGCTCGCTCACCTCACCTGAGTCAAGAGGGCGTTCTGCTCTCCTGCTTCGGCGGCGCGTTGTACGTGTATGCCTGCATCGCAGAGACGAGCTCTTGCAAGAGGTCGCGCGCCTCGGGCTTGCCCTTCAAGTGGTTGAGGAGAAGGGCCGAGACGTCGCTGAACGCCTTTTCGTAAGCCACGCCTTCCCGCGTGCGCGCCGCGACTTTTTCGCGGCCCGTCGCCAGGTCCTCCTCCAGCGCCTCGGCGTAACGCGCGAGCTGAGCGCGCAGCTCTTCGATTTGACGACGCAGGTCGCGCGCTTGAGCGTCCTTCGCGTGCGCCCGCTGCTCGTGCTCTTTGAGAAGCTCTCGCTTGGCCTCGACAAGCGCCGCTGCGGCTCCCGCTTTCTCGAAGATGAGCCTCACTTGCTGCGCCGAACCGCTCGCGTGATCGGCGGCCTGCCTTGTTTGAGCCTGCGCGCGCTCGGCTTGCAGAAGGGCATCTCGGAGCCGCGCCACCTCGACCTGCTCGGCCGACTGTTCGCGGAGGGCCCGTGACTCTTCGTGCGCGAGCTCTTCCACCTTGCGTCCGATCTCCGCGCGAAGCGCCCGCCCTCGCCGCTCGAGCGCCTCGAGTTTTCGCGTGTGGCTAGCCACCTCCCCCTCCAAGCGCGTGGCTCGCGCGGCGAGGTCCCAGGCTTGGGAGCCGGCGGCTTGTACGTCCGCCGGCGCGTTTCCACCCGGATAGGCGCGCGAGAGCATCCGCGAGAAGAGCGCAGCTCGGCTCGCCCACTCGATGACCCCCTCCGACTGCGGGGGCGGAGCGGGCGGGGGCATGGCGTTCTCCCCGGTCGCAGCGACCTCCCACGGCGTATTCGGGAGGCTTCGCTGAAGCGACTTGAGCTCTTCGTGCAGATGGTGTGCGTCTTGGAATCGCTTGCGTCGGTCTTTCTCGAGCAGCTTGACCACGATGTTTTCCGCGGCGGGCAGGACATCGGGCTTGATCGTCCGAGGGCGCGGTGCCACCGCGGTCCGCTGCATGTCGAGCAGCGTCTCTCGGTCGTCGCTGCGGAACGGCAGCTGCCCGGTGAGCATTTCGAAGAAGAGCACGCCCAGCGCGTAGAGATCGCTCTGCGCGTTCGCCTCTTCTCCGCGCGCCTGCTCTGGGCTCATGTATTCGGGCGTCCCGAACACCGCCCCCTTGGGTGCGAGGCGCGGGTCCATCGCCAAGTGCGCAAGCCCGAAATCGAGGATTTTCACGAAGTCCTTGCGACCGCCGCGAGTGGTCAAGAGGATGTTGTCGCTCTTGAGATCTCTGTGCACGACGCCGAGGTCGTGCGCGCGAGCCAGCGCGGCGCACATCTGCTCGAGGATATCGACACCTCGCGCCAGCGGCATCCCGCCCCGCGCAAGCTCGCTCGAAAGCGAGGTACCGACGAGGTACTCCATGACGAGATAGAGTTCTCCGTCCTCGGTCTCTCCAATGTCGTGGATATCGATGATGTGTGCGTGGTCGACTCGGTTGGCCGCGCGCGCTTCGCGAAGCATCCACGCGCGAAGGTGCGTTTCGCCGCGCAGGTCGGGTCGAATCAGTTTCACCGCGACGACCCGATCGATGAGCACGTGCCGGGCGCGATAAACCACGCCCATGCCTCCTTCACCGATGCGCGCTTCGAGACGATAGCGGCCCGCGATGACGCGGCCGAGCATCGGATCCGTCGGCTTGGACGGTTGAGCAAGTCGCTGTGCCATGACCCTCCGTGCCGCTCGAGCTCTCCCGCTCGCGGCTCCAACAGAGGATAATACCAGGGCGCCCCTGGCTCTGTCGTCAGGGAACGGAGCGCTCTAGAAGATCAAATCCAAAACACGCACCCTTAGCTCGGTCTCGCCACGCATCCCATATTGCCGCTGCTCGGCGACGGAGAACACCGGGCGCACATCGGGGACTGGGACGCCCAAACGCATGACACCCGCCGTCACGGCAACCAGCGATTCGCGCGGAGAAACGGAACCGACAGGCTTGAACGAAGGGCCTGCTTTGCTCTGGGGCGGCGCGGCGGGGGGCGCAGGAGGGGGAGGTGTGTCAACGTCGGCGGGTGCGCCAGTTACGCTGCCACCCGGCGTTCCGGGCTCGGCAGCCGGAGCCGTCGGCGCGCGGTCTTCGGTCGCGCCTTCCTCAGGAATGTACCGAGTGCCGTTCAGCGTGAGAACGATCGCCGGAATGATGAGCGCCATGCCTGCGGCCAATAGGTAGGTGGGCGCTTTCCCATCGTCGCTACCGTTGCCGATGAAGTAGCCGCCGACGCCTCCGCCTCCGGCGCCGACGATCGCGCCGACCGCGTATGCCCACCCCGCGTGCACGCCGGCGAGAGACTCCACGATCGTCACGACGTCTGCGCCGGCCAGCGATCCGCCGACGACCCCTTTGCCAATGGACGTGCCGTCCGCTCTCGCTTCGCGCAGCGGCGTCGCCAGCGTGGTCGCGCCGAAAAGAGCGGCGGTCGCCAAGACCGCGGGACGAAGCGTTTTGCGTGGAAGGGCCATGGCAGTGTCCTCTCGTCCGATCCTCAAATGTAGGCTCGACCCTACCACGCCGCTATCGGGCGGGCCGCGCCAAAGGTCCAAAACCATGCTACCTGCCCACGAGTGCGCTGGCTTTCGCTCCCGTTTGTCCTCCTCGCGGCGCACCTCTCGGCAAACGTCGTGTGGATCGGTTCGATCCTTGCTGTCGCCGCGTTCGGTGCGGGCGCCACGGCCTCGACTTCCCCTGCCGAGGTGGGTGCGCTTGCAAGGCGCGTTTACTCGCGGCTCGCCCAGCCGGCCTTTGCGGTGAGCTTCCTGGCCGGACTCTGCCTAATCCTTCTGGCGCCGAAAGCCTACGCGCGGATGCCCTGGATGCACGCGAAGCTTACGCTTGCCGTGGTGGTCATTGCGCTTCACCACGTCATTGGCGCGCGCGTCCGACGTATCTCAAAAGGAAACGCCGACGCTCGCCGTGGTCTCGGGACCCTTGGGCTGGCGACTCTGGTGTGTGCCGCTGGCGCGGTCATGCTGGGCCTCGCCAAATCCCTCCCGTAGAAGCGACACTCCGACATCCGACGCTTCTGCCATGCCCAGGGAGTGTCGACCTTCCAAGGCCCGGGGACGCCTTGTCGACGAGGAGGGGCGCTTTGCCGAAGTGAAAGGACGCTCCGCCGATTGGAATTGTGGCGTCGACGGTTGACAGAGTCGCTTCGACAATTGGAAAAGGCGCTCGGACAATCAGCAAAGAAGCGCCGCGAATCGGACCGGACGCGTTGCCAACTAGAAATGCCGCTCCGCCAACGAGCTTTGCCTCGTCGCCAAGAAGAAATGTCGCTCCGCCAACGAGCTTTGCCTCGTCGCCAAGAAGAAATGTCGCTCCGCCAATGAGCTTGGCCTCGTCGCCAAGAAGAAATGTCGCTCCGCCAATGAGCTTGGCCTCGTCGCCAAGAAGAAATGTCGCTCCGCCAATGAGCTTGGCCTCGTCGCCAAGAAGAAATGTCGCTTCGCCAATGAGCTTGGCCTCGTCGCCAAGAAGAAATGTCGCTCCGCCAACGAGCTTGGCCTCGTCGCCAAGAAGAAATGTCGCTCCGCCAATGAGCTTTGCCTCGTCGCCAAGAAGAAATGTCGCTCCGCCAATGAGCTTTGCCTCGTCGCCAAGAAGAAATGTCGCTTCGCCAATGAGCTTGGCCTCGTCGCCAAGAAGAAATGTCGCTCCGCCAACGAGCTTGGCCTCGTCGCCAAGAAGAAATGTCGCTCCGCCAATGAGCTTGGCCTCGTCGCCAAGAAGAAATGTCGCTCCGCCAATGAGCTTTGCCTCGTCGCCAAGAAGAAATGTCGCTTCGGCAACAAGCTTGGCCCCTGCCGTTCGAACAGACCGACCCTGGGCGCTTGACCGGCTGGTAGCTACTCGACCGTGACCGTCTTGGCGAGATTGCGCGGCTGGTCGACGTCCGTGCCCTTGAGATCGGCCATGTAATACGCGAGAAGCTGCAGGGGAAGGACCGTCAGAAGTGGCAGCACTTCCGGCGCGGCGCTCGGTATCTCGATGATGTCCGGGTCCGGGGGTGGGGCGCTCGCGCGCCGGGATCCCCGATGGTCGATCTCGTTCGAGAGCATCGCACGCACGTCGCGGTCGCCCTTCGTGCACACGACGATGAGCTGCCCCTCGCGTGCTTTCACCTCCTGCATGTTCGAAAACATCTTTTCGTAATGCGCGTCTTTCGGGCATAGCGCCACGACGGGCATCTCCTCGTCGATGAGCGCGATGGGCCCGTGCTTCATCTCTCCCGCGGCATATCCCTCCGCGTGGATGTACGAGATCTCTTTCATTTTGAGCGCCCCTTCGAGCGCGACAGGGAAACTCGAGCCTCGGCCGAGAAAGAGCATGTGCTCGGCGCGCATGTGCTTTTTTGCCATGTAGCGCAGGTCCTCGGCGTCGCTCAGCACTTCGCGCATCTGCTGGGGGACTCGCGCAAGGGCGTCCAGGATCCGGCGGGCCTGCTCTTGCGGCAGGGTTCCTCGTCGACGGCCCAAGTAGACCGCCAAGAGCAGCATCGCCACGAGCTGGGTCGTGAAGCACTTCGTCGACGCGACCCCGATTTCGGGGCCGGCGTGCGTATAAAGCGCGGCGTCGCTTGCGCGTGGGATGGCGCTATCGATCGCGTTCGCGACCGCCAGAACGTGCGCCCCTTGGGCCTTGGCGGTGTGGAGCGCCGCGAGGGTGTCGGCCGTTTCGCCGCTCTGGCTCACCGCGACGACGAGGTCGCCCGGGCCAAAGACCGGCTCTCGATAGCGAACTTCGCTGCCGACCTCCACCACCGACGGAGTTCGGGCCAATTGCTCGATCCAGTACCGGCCTGCCATGGCAGCGTGAGCGCTCGTCCCGCACGCGACGAAGTACACTCGCCGAATCGCCTTGCCGAGATCGGCGCCAATCCCCAATTCTTCGCCGACCACGTCACCCTCGGTGAGATCGACGCGACCGCGCAACGTGTCCTCCACGGCCCGCGGCTGCTCGTGGATCTCTTTCAGCATGAAATGCTTGTAGCCGCCCTTCTCGGCCTGGGTGGGCGACCAATCGATCGTCTTTGGCTCGCGACGAACCGGGGCCCCGTCGAGCGTCGTGATCTCAATCCCGGTCCGCGTTAGCGTGGCGAGTTCCAAGTCGTGCAGGAAGACGACGCTGCGCGTGTGCGCCAACAAGGCGGGGACATCGCTCGCGCAAAGCATTTCGCCGCTCCCCAGTCCCAATACGAGAGGACAGTTCGCCTTGGCGACGACGATTTCGCCGGGGGAGTCCGTCGCCAGAACGGCGATCGCGTACGCTCCGCGCACGCGTTCGAGCGCCGTGCGCACCGCATCGGCCAGCCGAGGAGCCCCAGCGCGGAGGGCAAGATCGATCAAGTGGGCGACGATCTCCGTGTCCGTATCGCTCGTGAAGCGCACACCCATCGATTCGATCTCTCGCCGCAGCGCGACATGATTTTCGATGATGCCGTTGTGCACGACGGCGACTCTGCCCGCGACGTGCGGGTGGGCGTTCGCCTCGCTGGGCCGCCCGTGCGTCGCCCAGCGCGTGTGGCCAATGCCCGTCGTCCCGGCGAGCGGGCTTTTCTTGAGCGCCGCCTCGAGATTCGTGAGCTTGCCCACGGCGCGCACGATCTCGATGCCGCCCTCGCGTCCCGTATGAAGGGCGAGCCCCGCCGAGTCGTATCCCCGGTACTCGAGACGCCGCAGCCCCTCGACGAGGATTGGGGCGCAGTCCTTCGTGCCGACGTAGCCGACGATTCCACACATGATTGATTGGCTCCAGAAGCAAACGGGTTAGGCGAGTCTGTAGTGTAGCCGTGCTGAGCGGCCGATCCGAAATGGCGTAGCAATCAAGCGCGGGACTCCCCGAGTCGATCCGAGCTCGACGGAGCATTCGTCGCGATGACCACGTTGCCCCGTCCCATTCGCTTTGCCTCGTAGAGTCTGCCGTCGGCGGCGCGAATCAGGGAGTCGGCCGTCAGGCCGTCGTCCGGGAAGGTTGCGACGCCCGCGCTGAACGTGACGTAGAAGCGCTCTCCGCGGTCACTACGAAATGGTAGCGCCCGGAACTCGTCGAGAACCCGCGAGAGTACCGCCCCGGCGGTGGATCCGATTTCGCCCGGAAAGGCCATCATGAATTCCTCGCCACCCCAGCGTCCTCGCAGATCCTCCAGGCGAAAGCGCGCATTGAGCAGCCGTCCGAGCGACATGAGCACATGGTCGCCCACGAGATGGCCGTACGCGTCGTTCACGCGTTTGAAGCGATCCACGTCGAGCAGCGCGACCGAAAACGGACGAGCGTGGCGCCGCGCCTCGGAGAGGCGGCTCGTCAGCGCGTCGAGCAATGCGCGCCGCGACAGGCAGCGCGTGAGCGGATCGCGCTCGATCACTTCACGGATGAGCCGGCGCCGATCGAGCCGGACGCGCACGCGCGCGAGAAGCTCCTCGCTCACGAGGGGCTTGCCGAGATAATCGTCGGCGCCCGCTTCGAAGGCCGCGACGCGACTGGCAAGGTCGGTGCGACCCGTGAGAAAGAGGATCGGCACGTCTCGGTGTTCGGCGGTGGTGCGGACGATGCGGATGGCGTCCCAGCCGCTGACGTGGGGCAATACGGCGTCGAGCAGCACCAGGTCGGGGTGGACGCTATCGAGCAGTTCGACAAGGTGGCGCGCGTCGGGGGCGGAGTGGACGACGATTCCATCGCGTTCGAGCACCTCGACCACGCACGCGACGAAGGCAGGATCGTCATCCACGATGAGAACGCGCATCTTCTCTTTTCGGCCGAGCGCGAGCATCTGCTCGACGGCGGCTCCAAAGGCGTAGGGGTCGATTGGCTTCGGAAGGAAGAGAGATGCCCCCGCATGTGCGGCGGCGATCCGGCGATCGATGTCGTCTTCCGCAGAAAGGAACGCGAGCGGCAGGCGTTCGTGCCCCACAGCGGCGCGAAGGTCGTGGGCGAGCGCGAGGGCGTGTGGGCCGAGCGACGCGTCGATGAACACGGCATCGAAGGGGGCCCGAGCGGCCTCAGCGAGCGCGGAGGCAGGCGTGGCGACCGCGACGACCGAGAGAAGCTTCTCCCTTCCGAGCAGAAGGAGCTGCGCACGGACGGCGTCGTCCGACTCCACGACGAGGACGCGCGCGTTGCTCGGGGCCGCTTCGGCGGGCGGCAAGGGGCAGATGCTCACGGCGGGGGCGATCTGCATCTTTCAGGCCTCGAGTGCAGCCGGCTACGTCGTACGCGGAGCGATCGGGCTGATTGCCGGGGCCATGTGACTCGTTGCCAGAGCGATGGGGCTGGAGAGCGGCGTCCATGGGGACCCAGCGGCGAAGATCGCGACATCCATGCAACGAGTCGATGACGAAGCACGTCGGACCAAAAAAGAGGCCCCGCCGCGGACGGGCTCGCAGGCGATCCATGCTACCGTCGGTGCCGCGTCGGTCTCGGCTGTGACGGGTCCGCCTCTGCTCGGACGGCACAAGACGAACTCGAACGAATGGGCGCTTCTCTCCCTTCTCGCGGTGACGCCGCACGCGGGTGGTCTTCGACCGGCACGCGCACGAAGGCCCTGGGGCGCTACGCGCTCCATGGAGAAATCGCGGCCGGCGGGATGGCGACGATCCACCTCGGCCGGTTGTTGGGACCGGTGGGGTTCTCGCGCACCGTAGCCATCAAGCGTTTGCACCCATCGCTCGCCAAGGATCCGGAGTTCGTCCGGGCGCTGCTCGACGAGGCGCGTTTGGCGACGCGCATCCGGCACCCCAACGTCGTTCCCACGCTCGACCTCGTCGCGACGGAGGGCGAAGTCTTCGTGGTCATGGAGTTCGTTCTCGGAGAGTCGCTCGATAAGTTGATGCGCCTCGCGCAGTCGCGAGGAGATGCCATTCCGCTTCCCATCACGGCCACGGTCATCGTCGGCGCGCTGCACGGGTTGCACGCGGCGCACGAAGCGTGCGACGAGCGCGGCGAGCCGCTTGGAATCGTGCATCGGGACGTCTCGCCTCACAACGTTCTGGTCGGCATCGACGGGGCCGCACATGTCATCGATTTCGGCGTTGCGAAGGCCAGCGGGCGCGCGCAGGTCACCGCGGAGGGGCGGATCAAAGGAAAGCTCAGCTACATGCCGCCCGAGCAACTGATGGGCAATGCGCTCGACCGGCGCGCAGACGTGTTTGCGGCGTCGATCATCATGTGGGAGATGCTGACCGGGCAAAGGCTGTTCCAAGGTATCGACCAGCGCGATGTGGTTGCGCGCGTGATGCGTGGGAAGGTCGATGCCCCGCGCAAACATGTTCCCAGCCTCAGCGGCGCATTGGACGCCATCGTCATGCGCGGTTTGACCCGCGATCTCAGCCGCCGCTTCGCCACGGCGCGGGACATGGCGGTCGCGATCGAGTCCGAGACGCCACTCGCCCCGGCCTCACAAGTCGCGAGCTGGGTAGAAGCCTTGGCGCGCGACGTCCTTGCAGAGCGCAGACGGCGCGTCGCGGAGATCGAGCGCGAGCCCGCTGCACCGAATACCGACGAGCTCGAGGCCGACGAACTCGAGCCCGACGAACTCGAGCCCGACGAGCTGAACGAAGACGCGCTGAACGCAGACGAGGCAAGAGTCGCCGAGACCGATTGGAGCCTTCGCTCGGCGGCCCACACGGGCGTCACGAGGCCGATCGCCGCGCACGTGGCGAGTGGCGTGCGATCGCAACCCGCACCGGAGTCGGGCCGCCGCCGCACGGCGGCGCGCGGCGATCGGAGGTGGCTGCTGGGCGGCGCCACGGTCGCGCTGGTCGTTCTCGGGTCCGAGGCGATCCGGCAGTTCCAGGGCCGTTGGCTGCGCGGCGACGAGACGCGCACCGTCGAACATCCCGCTGCGAGCGGAATCGTCCGCATTCCGGCGCTCCCCCTGGCCAAGGCGCCTTCGCCTCAGGTCGCGAACGTTCCCGGAGCAAACCCGCCCGCGACTCGCCCGCGAGTACGGCCGCTGCCCGTGTCGTCGGCACCCACTGCGCCGCCGGCGACGGCCAGCCCGAGCTTGAAGAGGTGCGACCCCCCGTTTTGGTACGACGATGCGGGTGACAAGAGATATTATCGCGAGTGTACCGATCGGTAGGTGGCCGGCTTTGGGCCAGCGCATTGCGGCGGCTTGCCAGCGGATGCGCTCTCGCAATCGCCGTCGCGACCACGCTGGGGGTGCCGCTCGCCCGGGCCGACGAGTCCCCTCGAGACGAGGCCTCGGATCTTCTGCTTCAGCGCGGCGGAGCGCGCCCAGCCCTTGATGAGGGAGAAGCGGCTCCGCGAGGCGCGGTCGGAGCTCGAGACGTGCGCCCGTGACGAGTGCCCTCGGGCCGCCCGAGCCGACTGCCGGGGATGGCTCGCCGACGTCGCTCGCCAAGAACCGTCGATCGTGATCTCGGCTCACGAGATACGGGGATCGCTCATGCACGACTTGCACGGCGTCCGAGCGATCGTGGACGGCACGGTCGCCGCGGAGAGCGCCGACGACACTCCGCTCGTGGTCGACCCGGGGCCCCATCACTTGCAGCTCGAACGCCCCGGGGCCGCGCCGATCGAGCGGTCCATTGACGTCCGCGAGGGGGAAAAGCGTCGGCTGGTGAACGTCTATTGGTGGGCGCCGGCCGAGACGTCGCCTAGCGGCGCCAGGACTCCGCTCGCCGCGTACGTCCTTGGAGGCGTCGGTGTGGTCGCCGTCGGGGCAGGGACATTTCTCGAAGTCGGTGGCCTCGTTCGACGCGGCGAGCTCGCGAACTGCCGCAAAACGAGGACTTGCCTGCAGTCCGACGTGGACACCGCCCACCATCTCGCGCTCGCGGGCGACGCATCGCTCGGCATTGGCATCGCGCTCCTGGCAGGAGCGCTCGTCCTGGATCTCATCCGTCCCGCCACGGGCCCGTTGCAGCCCAATGACACGCGCGGATGGATCGTGGGCTTTGCGGACAGGTCCTGGCTCGCGGGGTTGCAACGAGTGTGGTAACGGCTTGACTTTCGCAACGTCGCGAGTGAAGCACACGTCGACGGCCATGCGACGGCGCGCAGACGAGCTCACGGGAACGGAAGAGCAGGCGTCGGCGTCGGAACACCCGCAAGTCGTGGCGATGTGGCCCGGCGGTATGATCGCGAAAGATTTCGCGGAGACGGCCCGATTGGTCGTTGGGCGGTCCGCCTCGTGCGACATTTGTATCGACCACCCGTCCGTGTCGCGCGCGCACGCCGTGCTTTACGGGGGGCTTCCCGTCGACGTGGAGGATCTCGGAAGCACCAACGGTACGATCGTGGGGGGCCGGCGCATTGCTGCGGGCACGCGCACTGCCGTCGAAGCGGGCTGCATCGTCGCAGTAGGCGCAGCCGTCTTGGTCGTGCATTCCGCCGCGAAGGCGGCGCCGCGCGTGTCGGAGCGCGTGCCGCGGTCGACGCGCAGGACAGCCTCACCCGCCATCGTCGTCGCCGACGACTCGATGCGCGAGCTCTACCGAATCGTCGATCTCTTCGCCAAGACGGATCTGTCGGTGGTCTTGCTCGGCGAGACGGGGACGGGAAAGGACGTCGTCGCCCACGCCATCCATCGGCGTTCGCCCCGCGCGTCGGGCCCGTACGTCCGGCTCAACTGCGGCGCGGTGCCCGAAGCGCTGCTCGAGAGCGAGCTTTTTGGACACGAGCGAGGAGCATTCACCGGGGCAGGTCAGGCCAAACCCGGCATCTTCGAGAGCGCCCACGGCGGAACCCTCTTTCTCGACGAAGTCGCCGAGCTGCCCCTCGCGATGCAGGTGAAGTTGCTTCTGGTCCTCGAGAACCGAGAGATCACGAGGATCGGCAGCACGCGACCGCGGCCGATCGACATCCGCGTCGTTTGCGCCACCAACCGTGATCTCCCCGCCCGCGTCGCGGCGGGAACGTTCCGTCAAGATCTCTACTTTCGCCTCAACGGCGTCGCGCTGACGATTCCCCCGCTGCGCGATCGACCGAGCGAGGTCGCACCCCTGGCGCGCGAGTTCGTCCGCGATGCCTGCGAGCGGGCAGGTAAGCCCGCACACACGCTTTCGCGCGACGCGCTGACCGCACTCGAGCGACACCCGTGGCCGGGAAATGTGCGCGAGCTGAAGAACGCGGTCGAACGGGCCGTCGCGCTCTGCACCGGACATCAAATTGACAGCGATCACCTCGCGCTCGGGGGTCTCAGCGTCGGTGTGGATCGCCCGACGCACTCCGGAGCGCCGGCCGTCGAGCCGCGGGAGAGGATGCCGTCGAGCCTTGGGTTGCACGAGGACGTGCGTCGAACCGCGCGCGATCTCGAGCGCAAGCGGATCGCCGAGGCCTTGGAGCGATGCGCCGGCAACCAGACGCGTGCGGCGAAGGTGCTCGAAATTTCGCGGCGAACGCTGGTCGCTCGTCTGAGCGAGTTCGGGTTCGCACGGCCCCTGAAGGGCCGTGGGCCCGAGTCTGATTGAAGCGCGCGGGGCCTGAGTTGCGCGGCGCGGTGACTGCCCGACGGCTCGCCTTCCGGGCCGGCGCGCTCGCGGTCCTTGCCTTCGGCCTCGGTTGCGGCCTTCTTCTCGATTGGAGCGACTACACGGGCGGAAACACCGCCGCGCAGTCGAGCGACTCCGGCCCGAGCGACGCGGCGCAATCCGGCGACTCCGGCGCGACCGGTCCGTCGGCCGACAGTTCGGACGGCGACGGCGGCGACTCGGCAGGGCCCACCGCGGACGGCCCGACGGACGCCAGCCCGGCCGCCGACGCCGCGGCCAATGCGGACGGCACGACGGGCATCGCTGGGCTGGTCTCGTGCGGCGTGAACCAGGTCTGCGCGCCCTTGCCGCAGGGATGGATAGGACCGGCAGAGCTTTTCGCTGGATCGCCGGCCGATGCGCTGCCGACGTGCGACCCGCAGTGGACGACGATCTTCGACGGCAACTCGGGTCTCCAAGCCGCTGCGGCGAGCTGTGAGCCCTGCTCTTGCTCCCCGCCTCAGGGCGCCGGGTGTGTGGGGCCGACGGTATCGATCTACGCCGACCCTGGGTGCGCGACCCCCTGCGGGCCCAACTCGTTCGAGCTGACGACCGTTTGCCATGCCACGTCGGGGTGCGCGTCGGCCCTCATCTCCGCCCCGGCGCCATCCGACGGCGGCGCTTGCGTCGCTTCGGGCGGGAGCCCGACCTACGACGCGGCGGTGACATGGTCGGGCGTCGTGCGCGCGTGCGCCGCGGCGGCGCCGTCGCAGGGATCGTGCGGCGCGGGCAGCGTTTGCGTCAGTCTTCCCCAGCCGCCGTTCGAGAGGCGCCTTTGCGTTGCGGCGGCGGCGCAAACTTCGCCGTGTCCTCTCCCGTACACGGACCGCGTGAGCTATTTCGCGAATGGCTTCGTCGACACGCGCACGTGCTCCGCTTGTGGCTGTGACCCACCGACGGGCGCTTCGTGCTCGTTTCCTTCGGGCTCTGGCTGGCTCCTCCGATACATCGACCCGACGGCGGCGTGCTTCGTTCCCGGCCCACCGGTCGACCCGGCCGGCTGCATCGGCGTCGGGCCGGGCGGCCTGCGACTCGCGGCGGCGCCGAAATTCGACGCGGGGAACTGCGCGCCAACGGGTGGGCAGGCCGTGGGATCAGTCGAGCCGTCGGCGGCCGAAGTCTTTTGCTGCACCCCGTGAGCCTATTCGAGCGTGGCGCGCGCCTCACGCGTCGCATTCGCGTACGCGATCAGACTCGCCTCTGGTTGCGCCCGTGCGTCTTCGACGCCCAGCGCCAAGAGCGCGCGCAGAATGTCGATCCGTCGGCTGGCCGACGCGACCAGCACCGCGTCGCACACGGCCGGGGCGCCGCCAGCTTCCACGGCAGCACCGCAGACGTCCGCGACACGCCTCTCGACCGCCAAGGCCTCGCCGTTGCGCCCTTCGTCGATGAGAGCCCTGGCGAATACGTGCTCCAGGCCGACGTCATTGCGAACGAGCTCGGGGGCACCCTCGACGAGCACGATGGCCAGCCCGGGCTGGCGAACATCGAGATATTGCTGCGCGAGCGCTCTCGTTTCGCGCACGTCGTCGGGTCGGGCGGCAACATGCGCCTCTAGCGCGCCGATCGACTGCGGTGCATCTCCGAGAACAAGACGTTCACGCGCCGTGCCGCTCATCATCCAAAGCGCTCCAGCCCCGAGGGCCGCCGCACCGATCGCTCGTAGCCCCATGTCGATTCCCATCTTCATCATGGCACGTCACCGTCCGCGCGGTCATCACTCGATGTAGGCCGAGGTATGGCCGACTTGTCTCGTCATGCGTCATGAGGCCGTGGTCGAGCTCTGGGACAACCGGGGCCGTACCGAGTTCCCGGACAACGAAGGCCGACTTGTCGGCGTGGTACAAAGCGCCCTATGAGTAGCTCCAATCCTCCCGAGAAGTCGTTCGCGGCATTGTTCGAGGAGGGTGGACGAGCCGCGCCGCGGAGGCGGCGGCCGCGGGTCGGCGAGACGTTCCCCGTCGTCGTCGTGCAGGTGGCGAAAGAGGCCGTTTTCGTCGAGCTCGAGGGCCACCAGCAAGGCTACATCGAGGCGCTGGACTTGCGCGCGCCAGACGGGAGTACGAGGGCCGCCACGGGCGACAGTTTTCGCGCGCGCGTCGTCGACGTGCACCCCGAGCACGGCGTTCGTCTCGTGCCGACAGTCGAGGCCGCGGCTGCGGCCGGTGCGACCGTGAACGTCGGGGGAAGCGACGACCCGGACGCCATGAAGATCGCGCTGGGACAGACCGTCTCCGGCGAGGTCCACCGCGTCGAATCCTATGGCCTTTTCGTGCAGATCGACGGGACCAAGGGGCGCGGCGGGCGCGGTCTTTTGCCGACGGCGGAGCTTGGCGTCCCTCGCGGTGCCGATCTTCGTAAGGCCTTTCCGATCGGCGCCAAAATCCGCGCGAAGGTGGTCGAGATCGGGGAAGGCAAGGTGCGCCTGTCGGTTCGCGCCCTCAAAGACGACGAGGAGCGTGCGGAATTCGAGGGGTTTCGCAAAGCCGAAAAGACCGCGTCGGCTCCGCAGGGCTTCGGCACGTTCGGAGACTTGCTGAAGGGGCGCAAGCGCTGACCTCTGCCCGGCTTGCCTTTGCGGCGTTTCTTCTCACCTTTACCCCCGCAGGCTGGCCGTCGCGCTCTGATACACGCGCGTGATATCTGCCTCGTCGAGGAGCCCGACGATGCGCCCGAGCTCGTCGGTCACGACAATCTCTCGCACCCCGTGCTCGAGGATGGCGTCGAGCGCGCGTTGCAAGTCGTCGGTATCCCTCACGCTCACCGGAGGAATCATCAGGTCGTGCGCGATCGCGAGCTCGCCGAGGTCCGGGTTTGCTGCCATCGTTCGGAGCACATCGGCCAATATGACGCCGACGAGCATGCCGCTGTCGTCGAGCACCGGAAAGATGTCCTGCCATGGCGTTGCCGCGGCTTTCTCGATGACCACACGTGCGGGGGTGCGCGTCTCGAATGTTTCGTGCACGCGCGCGCGAGCGATGACGTCGGCCACTCGAACGCCAGTCAACACGTCGAAGATGAGGTCCTCGCGATGGGCGGGTGAGTCGCGCTTCGTGGGGACCTGCGCGGAGTAAAGGCTGCGGTTGCGAAGGGCCACGAAGGCGATGCCTTCAGCGAGCATCAGCGGCACGAGAAGGTCGTAGCTCCCCGCGAGCTCGCACGTCATGACCAGCGACGCGATCGGCACGTGCGCGAGCCCACCGTAGAAGGTTCCCATTCCCACGAGCGCGAAGGCGCCAGGGTCGATCCGTGGATCATTCAAGAGCGTCTGCGCCGCCCGCCCGAACGCGCCCCCGAAGATTCCGCCGATCACGAGCGAAGGGCCGAAGTCACCGGCGCTTCCCCCGCTGCCCACCGTCAGGCAAGTCGCGATGATCTTGACCACGCCGAGAAGCGCGAGGAGTTCGACGCCGCGCCAGCCCAGGGGAAACCACGCCGCGCCGCTGATGCCGAGCTGCGCGGCGCCGTAGCCTCCGCCGAGAATGCCGAGCCCTTGCCCCGGCTGCCCGAGGTGCGGACCGATGAAGTAGATGATCGGCGTCGCGAACAGGCCGAGAGCGAGGCCCCCGAGCCCCGGTTTGCTCCATTCAGGGATCCGCAGGTCCCTGGTCGTCGATTGGACCCAGCGCAGCGTCCAAAGAAACGCTGCTGCCACGAGCGAGATGCCCCCGGCGAGCAGCGCGTAGAGCGGCAGGTGCTGGGGGACGAACGGATAGGTCGGCGCGTGCGTGAAGAGCGTGGCTTCCCCGAAGAAGGCGATGAACACCGAGTAGGCGACGACGCTCGCCAACACGCTGGGGACGAGGGCATCCGCCTCGAAATCATCGCGATGCAATATCTCCACGGCGAGCAGCGCGGCTCCGAGCGGCGTCCGGAACACGGCGGCCATGCCCGCGGCGGTTCCGGCCACGAGAAGGATGCGCCGTTCGCGATCGGTCACCCGCAGAAGGTGACCGACGAGGGAACCGAGCGCGCCGCCCATCTGCATGGTCGGGCCCTCGCGTCCGCCCGAACCCCCCGAGCCGAGCGTCAGAATGGAAACCAGCGCCTTCACGAAGGCCACTCGTTTTCGCACCCGACCATCGTGTCGATGAAACGCCTCGATGATGGCGTCGCTGCCGCCCCCGCGCGTTTCAGGGGCGAACCAATACGAAATCGCGCCGCCGACCAGGGCACCAAGGGCCGGAACCACCACGAGGAGCCACGGACGAAATGGGGCCTGCTCCTGCATCTCGCCGAGGATTCGCTCTCCGCCCGCCCTCAAGGGAACGTATCCGGTCCACCTCTCGAGCCAGATGCGCTGCGTCGCCTCGACGCCAGCGAAGAAGAACGATCCGAGCAGCCCCGCAGTCGCTCCGACGAGCGCGGCGTGCAGGAGAACGCGCCCGAGAATCTGAAACCCGATGGGCGCGCGCGCGCCGCCGACGATACGGCGAAACGCGCGAAGGCGGCGCATCGCCGGCCCAACGCCGAAGGTTCGGTTTTCTTCGTCCATGCGAGAGAATTGAAGCGCGGGTTCAGGCTACCGCTCGGAGCGGCCGCCGTCCGACTGGACGCGCATCACCGCCACGCCCGTGGAGTCCTGGTCGGTTGGATCGAAACCCGCCCGAAACACGATCTGCCCGGTTTTTTCGTGGCCGCGCAGCTTGCGCCGCCAGGTGGCGACGTAGACTTCGCCCTCCGCGCGTGCAAGCTCTGCCACGCGCTCCCATGTGTGCGGATCGTCCGCCCAGCGGCGATCGAAACGCCGGCGATCGAGCCCGCTGGCGATCTCGAGGGTCGCGTCGTCGCAGAAGATGGTGGGGCCATCGGGAAGCGTGCGAAGGTAGGCGGACAAGGCTGCACGCTCGGGCCAGCCTCGCGCGACCGAGGCGCGCCAAAACCCCATCCACAAGTGTAGCGCAACTGCGAGCCCCGCCAGCGAGAGCAGCGCCCCTCCGGCCCCGAAGCCGCGCCCGACAAGGATTGAGCGCCGCGGGTCGGTCGAGAAGCGACGTGACGCGCGCGCGGCCCAATCTGCCAGGGCGGCCGCACCCTGGGCGGCGAACGTCGCATAGAGAGGCACGACGACCACGAAGTGTCGATCGAGCCCGAGCGACGAGCGCATGGCCCAGGTCAGCGAGATGAAGCCGAGGCAGGCGACGAACACAAGGACGAAGCGGGCGCCCTGCTGACGCACCGTGCGACGCACGCCGAAGGGCACCAACCACAGGACGGGGCCGAGGACACGGACGGGAACGACGACCGGGTAGTAAGCCAGGTCGACGAGCAGGGCAGCAGCGCCGCGCGCACCGACCTTTTCGTTCAGGGCGCCCGCCGCGAATTCGTGGGTCTGACGCAGAAACCCGAACCACTGGCCGTCGACGGGGCGCCGAAGGATCGCCCAGGACGCGATGAAAAGGGCGGGCAAGACGGCGACGATCCATCGCCGGAGCGGGCTTCCCGGCTCCTGCGGCAGCCCCCGCTTCTTGCGCCACACGGGCTCGACGACGAGGATGGCCCCCACCGCAGCGAGCACGGCCCATGCCTCGTACCGGAGCATCACCGCCGCCGACAGCATCGCGGCCGCCGTTCGATAGTGGCGACTCTGAAAGGCGATGGCGACGCCGAGCACGAGCAGGGCGAACAGCGGTTCGGGCTGCGCCGTCGTACCCATCTGCATCGCGATCGGGCACGCCGCGGAGCATGCCGCCGCGACCAACGCGGTCGCATCCGGGGCCATCGCCGCGGTGCCGCGCGCCGTCTCCCGCACATACGCGAAGAGCACACAAGGGAGCACCGCGGCGAGCGCAAGATTGCACCAGCGGACGTGCGTCATCGTGCCGCCGAGCGCGACGAGAGGCACCTGAACATAGTGAAAAAGCGGCAGCCATACCCAATGCACCGCGAGGTCGCGAGGATCCGCGAGGATCGCTCGCGCGATCATGTGGTGCGCATAGGCGTCCGTGTCGATGTCCGGCCCTGCGAGGATGCACGCCGCCCGCCAGGCAGCCAGGGCCGAAACGATGAGGACGAGCGCAACCACCCACGGCGTCCGTTCCCGCATCGGCCGCCCTATACCACGCGACCGCCGTTGGCCTGGGCCCCCCTTAATGGGTGCCCGCGGCGCCGCGCCGCAGGGGGACGGCACACATGGAGGAGGCGGTGCCACGTTCCCCCGCGCCGCTGAGAGCGCGGGGGGAACTGAGGGGCTGTGACCGAGTGGGAAGGCAGCTCTACTGCGCGCAGTATCGGCGCACGTCTTCGCTGTCGGTACGCGCTTCCTTGAGGCGCGCCTTGATCACGTCATCGGTGCCGTCGGGAGCGGACGGATCCTCCTTGAGCCGCAGCGTGCTCGACAGCACCGTGAGCGTGTTCTCATAGTTCGTCGCGTAGATGTGGAGCGGCTGATCCTCGAGGTTCAGCGCCTGGACTTCTTGACGCACGCGGTCGACCACGTCGGCGGTGGGGGATCCTTCGTCGAGCGGCTTCATCGCACCGAGGAATTTGTCGCACTCCTGTTTTCGCTGCGGGTTGCAGGAAAGAACGACGATCGCTCCTCCGAGGATGGCCATCGCTACGGGATGGATTTCGGCCACGAGCAGTTCAGTTGCACGCGGTGAGCGCATGCGCAAGGCCCGCAAGGAGTTCACCTGCCGCTTGGCCGGCGCCGGTCGCCTGGGGTAAACGGCTCGCGCTAGGGTGGCGTCCGTAGAGCAAACCGAGCCTTGGCCGCTGCCGGCGCGTCTCGTCGACTATCTCACCCTGGATTCGCGCGCCGCCACGCGTCTTTACTGGACGTCCGTCGCCCTGGTGGTCGGGGGACTTTTTGTCACGAGGCTGCTGCCGTGCGTGGACTATCCGCAGCACCTTGCCCTGAGCAGCGTGGCTCGGCGTTTGGCCGACCCGAATGCCGCCGAGCACGCCGAGTTTCAGCTCAGCTACTTCACGTACAACGGCCTCTTTCACTTCATCGTGGCAACGCTCTCGACCCGGCTCCCGGTCGAGCTCGCGGGTCGTCTCGTCGTCGCAGCATCGCTCTTGGCCATGGCGGCTGCGGTCGTCGCACTCGTGCGGCTCCTGCGGCGGCCGCCCGCGTACGCCGCGCTCTTCACCCCGATCCTCTTTTCCTTCTCCGTGGGGTGGGGTTTCGTCAACTACGTACTGGCGACCGCGATTGCCGCTTGGGCCCTCGTCTTCATCGCACGCGCGGCAATCAAGCCGACCGCGCTGTCGGTAATCGGGGTCGCGGTGCTCGGACTCGTGTGCGCGTTCGCGCACGTGCTCGCGATGCTCATTCTGTGTTTATCGGGAGCGGCGCTAGCGGTCGAAGCAGCGTGGCGCTCGGCACCTCGCTTCCCCGAGGGCGGATGGCGACGCGCGTTTCGCACCCTCCTCTGCGCGTTTGCCGCCGCCGGGCCCCTCGTCTTCGGATGCATCTACTGCATCGAAGTCTACTCGCGACAATACGCGTGGGACCCGCAGATGTATCGCGACCCGACGATCGAGGGGAGCGCGCCGCCCCTGGTCGACAAGTTCGTCTTCTTCGGCGCCTACGCCACGAACCTCTATCACGACGGCACCGACCAAATGCTCCTCTGGAGCGCCATCGCGATCATGGCATGGTCGGCGATGCTCGCGTGGAAGCGGCGAAGCGCCTGGGATCATCCTCGCGAGGCGACGCCCCCCATCGTGGCGCCTTTCGTGGTGATGACCGTCTCCTACTTCGCGACGCCCATGGTGCTCATCGGAACGCACCTCATCTTTCCGCGATTGGCGCAGTGGGCCCTTCTCGGCGCGATGCTGGCGACGCCACGCATCCTCGACGCGGCGAAGGCAGCACGCGCCCGCCGGTGGATGCTGAGGCTCGGCTTGGCCGCGGGGGTCAATACGATCCTTCACTGCGCGATTTACGGATGGGAAACGAGGGACGCGTCGCGTCTCATCGACGATCTCCCGCCGGGGGGAGCCGTCACCGCAGTCATCTGGGATTCGTGGTCCCTCGCGTTCCGCAACCCCGCGCTCACCCACCTGGCTGCGTATTACGCTGCGCGAAAGCGAGGCCGCTGGGCGTTTGCGTTCGCGCGGTATCTGAGCGTCCCGGTACGATTCAAGCCGAACTCGCAGCCGGCCTGGCCCGCCCGAGGCTGGGAATTCGATGCCGACGAGTACGACGCGCGCTGCAAGTACGCACGCGCGTTCCCCCTCGTGCTCGTCAAGGCGCCCGCGGAGGCACCGCGCGATCCGAGCGGCGAGCCCTTCGTTCGTGAACTCGTGTTTGGCTCGGACGTCAGCTGCAACGCGCGCTCGTGGGGGGACGCGCAGTCCGTGAAATTGCTGTCGCATCACGGGCCATATTGGGCATTCGACACGACTGGCCTTCCGACCGACGGGACTTTCTGAGCCCGCTCCGCAAGCTCGTGTGCGATCGTCTGGTTTCGAGCGAAGGGTTACCTCACGACGAGACCTGACGACGCCGCTGGACTCCCGGCGAACGTCGTCACGGTCCCGAGGGTGCCGTCCGTGGCGATCGGCCAGCTGCTGATCGACTGACCCGCGCCGTTGCGCGTGTAGAGGAAGGCGCCGTCCGGGCTGGCTGCGACGTCGGTCGGACCCGTACCGGTCGTCGCCGCCACTCCGTTGCCTACGAGCGCGATCGCCCCGGTGGCCGGGGTGATCGTGTAGGCGGAGATGGTGGCGTTGTGGGCGTCGAGCGCGTACGCCGTGTCGTTCACGATCGCCACCCAGCAAGCAGCCTGCTGACCGTCGGCAACGAACGCCGTGTCGGTGCTCACGACGCCGGTCGCAGAGACCGAATAAGAGCTCGCCCCGGTGGTCGGGGTTGCCTGGCTGACCACGATCAGCCCGTTGCCCACGACCCCGAACCCGTACGGCGCCATGGCCGTGCCCGCAGACGTGAAGACCCCCGGGGCCGCGACACCGCCGGTGACGACGAACGTGTCGATGTTGTCCGCCCCCTTCTCCGTGACGACGAGCACCGAGCCATTCTGGACGAAGGAGATCTGCTCCGCACCGGGCTGCGCACTGCTGAGCGGCTGGGTGGAGCTGGGGATCGGAATGAGTCCCCCCGGGTCCACCGTGAACCCCGAGATGTTGGCGGCGACCGTCGCACTGCCGGAGTTGAGGACGTAAAGCGTCGTGCCCGAGAGCGTCAGGCTGATCGGTGCGGTACCGCCAGACGGAACGCTGGAGAGAAGGTGAATGCTCCCATTGACATCGAGCGCGAGCTCCGAAATGGAGCTGTCGCCGGCGTTGACGGCGAAGAAGTGGTTGCTGGTCGCGTCAAAGAGGAGAGCCCCTTGGCTGCCGAGGCCCATACCGGTGCCGGCGCCTCCGGTCGGGTACTCGCCGAACGCGCTCAAGACACCGGTGGTCGTCGAGCGCGTGTACTCGATGATCTCGTTCGAGACCGCATCGTTGGACATGATGTAGACCGCAGCGGGCGCGGAGGTCGCCGCCTCCGGCACCGGAGCGGCCGGGCCCTGCGGCCCGGCTTCCCCTTGCGGGCCTGGGGGACCGGCGGGGCCCTGCGGCCCGGCTTCCCCTTGCGGGCCTGGGGGACCGGCGGGGCCTTGCGCCCCGGCTTCCCCTTGCGGGCCTGCGGGGCCAGCCGGGCCCGCGGGCCCCGGCGGTCCCTGCGGACCGGTTGCACCGGGCGCGCCCGCTTCGCCGTTTGCCCCTGTGGGGCCCGCGGGCCCGGTACTGCCGCTGCTGCAGGCCGCAAGCAGACCCACGAGGCCAAAAACGATGCTCGTCGTCATGCCGGTCCCGTTCATCGCGCGCATTGTCATGCTCCTGGCCGCACGTGGGATTGTCCCGGCGTCCACCCTGGACGCGCCATGCGTTCCGTACGTACGAGGCTCGCCGCGGGCCGGTTACTCGGATTTTTTCGAAGGCCCGATGCGTCCGCTTCTATCTCGTCGAACGCGACTCGAAGCGCGCGACAGCTGCAGATTGAGGCGGGGATGGGTCAGCGAACGTAGACCTCGATCGGGACGTTCGTCTGTCGCAGCGACCAGTTCCACACGGACGTCTTGTCCGTCACGTCGAGTGCAAAGCCGTCCGTGCTGTTGCCGCACGCGTGGTAGACCGACGGCCACATCTCTCCGGCGACGGAGCACGTGAACGCCAAGATGCTCGGCGGCTTGAGGTGTTGGGCGGCCGCGTTCCCCGGATCGCCTACGACGGTCCACGCGGCCTCCTGGACGGCTGCGTCGCCGAGGGCTTCATTGGCGTTCGTGACGAGCCCCATACGCAGATTCTGGATCGGCACGGCAGTGACGCTCGTGACGTAGTCCGCGGGCGCCGCGTCCCCACTCGCGGAGCGAACGTGGACCGTCGTCGACACTTTCGCGAGGGCGGTCAACGCCCCGCTCGGCACGTAGGCGCACGAATCCAGCGCCACCGAACCCGCTGTCGCCGTGGCCGGACTGCACGTGCCGCCATTTGTGGAGAGGACCAGCGTCCAGCCGCCGCCCCCGAACGCCATGTCGCAATGAACCTCGAGTGGCGTTCCCCCCGGGGCGATGTGATACGTCCCGCTCACGCTCGTCGATGCGGCCTGTAGAATCGCCAGGCACGAGGCATAGGATGCGGGGGGCGAACTGGAGTCGGCGACGGGGCCATCCGTCGGAGAGCCGTCGGTCGAGGAGACGGAATGGGCCGCGTCGGTGCCGCCATCCGCTCCGGGCGCGTCGGTGCTCTCGGTGCCCGCGTCGTCCGGCGTGCCATTCGTGTCGGCGACCGGACCATCACGCATCGGAAGCGGCGACGAATCGGTAGGGGGGGCTAGCGGGGCGTCTTCCGCCACGTCGACCAACCCGGCGTCGGCCTCTTCCCCGGCCGCGTCGGCGTCGGTTTCAGCAGATTCTCCATCGGCAGGGCTTTCCGTGGTCGCGTCGCCCGCCACTGCATCGTCGCCGGAACGCTCGGTCAAGCCGCCCACGTTCAGCGCCAGCTCGCAACCGGCGAGACCCAATAGCAACACGAAGCCTGAAGAGAGAGCGCGAGCGATCTTGCCCATTCTCGAACGCGCACATGCTAGCGCGTATCCTTGCGATACGCCGCCTCATCCAACCGAACCGGTCGGAGTCACGCGCGTCCCGCCGCGCCTGAGCGGAGCTCAGGCTTCGGCGAGCCGCAACGGGGAACGAAGGGCTATCCCACGTTCGAAATATAAGCGCCCGTCGGAACGGCCGGCGCGGCTCCAACGAGCGGCAGCCTTCGGCGCGCATCGAGGGGCACCGGGCGGTTGCCGGCATAGATCTGGTGGCGGCCGCGCTCCTCGAACCACTCCTTCGTCTTTGCGACGGTGTGCATATTCTCGACGATCTGGCGCCAACCGACACCCGTATTGTACGCGCAAAATGATATTTCGCCCTCTTGGGTTCCGTAAGGAATGACGCACATCTCAGTTCGTCGAAAGTCGTACGTCCAGAGATCCTGGAACCACATCCCTCCGATCCATAGGATTCGCCAATCCTTCTCCTTGATCTCTTTGCCCATCGCCCCCCGCAGTTTGCCATAGAAGAAGAGATTGACGAACTCGCTGAGCGTGAACCCAGGAGGCGCCTTTCGCTCATCGAAGTTGCGTACGAACGCGAGGGCGATCTGCGCGAAGGTCAGCGCCTTGCCGCGCGCCGTATCGCAGATCACGGCAATGTCGTTCATGAACTGGCCCAAGTCGAAAAACTGCGTCACCGTCGCCCAAACCTTGGTTCTGCGGTTGGCCACCAATACGACGCTCGCCCCGCAGTTGGGGTGACACGAGCAGCCGACCGAGCCGAACGTCGGGCCCTGCGGTCCGTTCAGCGAACGGAGGTGATCGGCGAGCGCGCCGAAAGCGCCCATCGCGCCGAGCGGAAACCAGTCGCGGTGTGCGTCGATCTTGCCATTGGTGTGCTCGTGCAGCGCATGCGCCAGGTGGGACGTCGTGTAACGCTGACGCCGTCGGTCCTCGTCGCTCACCTGTTCGTCGCGGCCGGTGAATGAGACGGGCTGGAAGGACACGCCGTCGAGCTTGTCCGAGTTCTCGATCGCGAAGTCGACGAGCGGGCCCACCTGATCGTCGTTGACCCCGTTGACGACGGTCGTGACCGGCAGGATCTGGATGCCCGCAGCGTGCATCGTCTCGATCGCTTTTTGCTTCACATCGAAAAGATTGGTGATCCGCCGATGGCTGTTCGCATCGTTGGTGACACCGTCGAACTGGAAATAAGCGAGATCGAATCCTGCCTCGACGGCCTGGTACGCGAACTCGGGCTCCAGCGCGAATCGCAGCCCGTTCGTGGCGGCCTGGACGTTGAAGTAGCCGACCTCTTTCGCGTAACGACACGCCTCCAGGAAATGCGGCGACATCGTGGGCTCTCCACCCGAAAACTGCACCGTCATTTGCCGTCGCGGTTTGAAGGAGATCGACGCGTCGAGAATCTCTTTGATCTCGTCCAGCGCAAGCTCGTGAACATACCCCACTTGGTTGGCGTCCATGAAGCACGGGTCGCACATCATGTTGCATCGGTTGGTGAGGTCGATGGTCAGCACCGTGCCGCGACCGTACTTGATGCTGGAAGTTCCGTGCCGATGGACCAGTTCGTCGCCGAGCGTGCGAAAATCTCGCCCGGGATAGCGGGCTTCGATGAGGCGGCTGAACTCCAGGTCGATCGAGATCAGAATCCTCGAATGTCCCGTGCTGGGGGCAGGTCTTGCGGATGACGAGGCGATCGTCCTCGTCGAGGATCGTAGCCTTGATCTCACCCACGTGACCGTGAACGAGCTCGGCCAAGTCCCGCTCGCCTCGAAGGATGGCCGTCCGCGTTTCGATGACGCAGCGAGGGCAAAGCGAATCGGTCTCGCGAGGCCAACCGAGGGGCGGCTTGGTGCGCTCGTAGCTCTTGAGGAGCGGCCCCGGCGCCCAATCGGGACTCGGAGACATGCTGTCCGGAATTCGGGTGTTGACGGCTTGAAATCGCCGCCAGCCGATATCTGCGATCTCTTTGAGGACTGAGCTGACGATCCGAGTCATTGCAACCTCCCGGTTTGCTTTCCAATACGTCTGCCGTCGAACGTCATCGATTCGCGAAGCACTTGGCGCGGCGCCGCCCCGTTGCGCCCAGGGCGCCATCGATGAAGCAGCGCGTCCGTGAGGGACACGAGCGGGCGGATTCCGGCGGCCTTCTCCCTCCGGTGGCCAGGGCCGGTCGACCGCAGCTGCCGAGAGTCCTCACGCCCGACGAACAAGTCGGGCTGAAGCTCGACGACCTCGTCGGCTTCCCGTCCCGGGGTGCCGAGCACTGTGCTCGTCCAGCCGTCGGCCACGAATGCCCAGAGCGGCAGGCACCATGAAGCCGCGTCACTCTGTCCCGAGACGTATGCCAAGTCCCCGGTCCGCGGAGGCACGAGCGACCAATAGCTCCTCAGGCGACCCACGACATCCGCGTGCGTCAGGAGCCGCACAGACCCGCCGCCGGGTCGATCGACATATCCGAGGGCTGTGGTGTCGGCCGTGAGCGCTCGCGCCTGCTCACGGAAGGCCTGCGCGCGCTCCGCGGTGTCGAGTGTGCCTCCCAAATCGAGCACCTCCGCCCAGGAGCGCGCGACTCCGGGTGGCCCGGCCGAATCAAAGACAATCACCGCATCGGCGCCCGCTTCGCGCCAGCCTTCGAGCGGTCGGGCGCGGCCGAGAGCCCCCCCAACGAATACCACCTTCGGAGCGAGCTCGATGCCCAGCGAGGACAGCGCATCGTCGGTCATGTCGACATCCAGCGTGACCGCCGCGGCGCCCAGGGTGACCGCCGCCCACTCGGCGACGACGCGTTCCACTCGGAGCGACGAGCCGATGAGGACGCGGTCTCCGGCCCGCACGCCGAGCCTCTCTCGCAAGAAAAGGCCGATTCGGATCACGTGCCGGTAGAAGCGCCAAGCGGGCAGCTCTTGCCATTTGTCGTCGGCTCGCCAGCGCAGGACGGCGCGCCGCGTGTGAGCCTGTTCCGCTTGGACATGAAGTTGCCCCAACGTCTCTGCGTGAGCGTATCTGTGGACGCGTACGGCCTCGGCCGGAGCAGTCATCGGCTCTCCTGCGGCGGGTTGCGATGAAATGCGCGGACTTCGGTAGTCCGCTCTTCGAGAGTGAGAAGGCGCATCATCCCGTCGCGCTCGTCCTTGCCGCGGTGAACGCGAACCGTGACCGAGCACGAGGGAAGGACCTTGGACAGGTCCCGCTCGATCCGGGAGCAGTCCGGTGGGTCGTCCGGATGGCATTCGACAGCCAAGTCGATCCTTCGGGCAGAGGGGACCCCGCGCGCCGTTTCGCCCGTGAGGGGCAGTCTCGCGGATGGCGTGAGCCACCACACCCGCACCGCCGGATGTTCGGCCGATGCCTCTCTCGCGGCAGTCAGCAGGTCGAGAACGCTTGGCATCCTCATTCTTGCCTCTGAGAGATGCCGCATAGAGGACTTCCATCTCGTGTTGCAAGCAGTCGCGGCAGTTGAACGGGAGGCGAGGCGCGGCCCTTCCGACGCGCCGCCGCGATGATTCGGGCGCACAGGGGCGGGCTCGACATTTGCGCGTAGGCGCAATACGTGCGCGGCCAGTTCGTTTGCGACGCGACGTCGGGAGCCCTCTACGCCGCGCGGCGAAGGGGCGAGGTCGGATTGTCGACAAGTCCAAGCTCCCCTCTGGCCCGCCAGTTGCTGATGAACGAGACTGCACGAAGAATCGACAACGCGTCCCTCTTGAACTTGAAGCGCACCGCCCTGCTGATTGCGATGGCTCTGGGGCTCACCCTCTCCCGAGCCGCCGGCGCGGACGGGGAGACCGACTCTGCGACGCCGCCGAAGCCCTCGCCCAAGCGGCCGCTTTTGGACTACCGCGGTCGCGGCTCGGAGCCGACCACGCACGGCGAGGTGGCACTCTGGATCCCGCGAATCGTGCTGTCGCCGCTCTACCTCGTGAGCGAGTACGTCATTCGCTGGCCCCTTTCCGTCGCGATGCCCGCCGCCGAGCACGACGATCTGCCGAGAAAAATTTACGACCTTTTCACGTTCGGTCCCGAGCACAAGGCTGGCGTCACACCCGTCGGCTTTGCGGAGTTCAACTTCAACCCGAGCGTCGGCCTCTACGCCTTCTGGGACGATGCGGGCTTCACGGGAGACGACCTGCGCCTCCACGTCGAGGCGTGGCCCACCGACTGGGTAGCCGCGTCGCTGGTCGACCGGATCCAAATCGACAGCGCCCACACGCTGGAGCTCCACGCTTCCGGCATTCGTCGCCCCGACCACGTCTTCTACGGACTCGGTCCAACGTCCCTCGAGTCGAACCAAAGCCGCTATGGCGAGCAGCAGGTAGACGCGGGGGCCGTCTACGAGTGGCGCTTCTGGCGATCCAGTCGCATCCAGACGGGGTTCGGCGTACGCAACGTGGACACGTACGACGGCCACTATGGAAACAACCCAACGGTCACCGAAGAGGCGGCCGCCCGTGCCTTCCGGCTGCCCGCAGGGTTCGGTCAGCCTTACACGGCGGTGTACGACCGGGCCCTCGTGGTCCTCGACAGCCGCGTTCCGGCCAATCGCCTTGGCTCGGGGGCGCGGCTCGAACTCGCGGCCGAACAGGGAAGCGATGTCGAGCAAAATCCCGCGTCCGGCTGGATCCGATACGGAGCCACACTGGCCGGTTACGTGGACCTGAACGGGCGCGCGCGTGTGCTCGGCTTGTCGGTGACGACGCAGTTCGCCGATCCGCTTGGCAGCCGCGCCGTGCCATTCACCGAGATGCCGTACCTGGGTGGCGACCACCCGATGGCCGGGTACTACACGGGTCGGATGGTCGACCGCAGCGCGGCGAGCGCAACCATGAGCTACGCATGGCCGGTCGGGCCCTGGCTCGATGGGCGCCTCGAGTTTGCCGCGGGCAATGTCTTCGACTCGCACCTCGCCGGGCTCGACCCGAGCCTGCTCCGTCTCTCCGCGGCACTGGGCCTATCGGTCGCAGGACTCAAGGACCCGATCACGGGAGTCAGCGACGCACCGATCGAGTTTCTCGTGGGGGTAGGCAGCGAGACGTTCTCGCAGGGAACCACCATCGACTCGGTGCGCGTGATGTTCGGCGTACCTCACACCTTCTGACCCTCGCATGACCTCACGAGCATCTCGCCGCCCCAGTCGCCCCGTTCGACGCGCCATCGCGTGCACATTTGTTCTGACCGCGTGCGCATCGAGCGAGCAGCCCTTCGCCCTGCGGGCGCCGATATGGCGGGATGCCGATCTTGCGCCGGTGAACGCCCGCTGTCACGAAGAGCCGACTGGCAAAGACCCACACCACCTCTCGTGCGCGCCCGAGCCGTATGACGGGACGCTCTATTGGGACGGCGCAGAGCAGATGGTTCTGCGGCCTCTCGCGGAGGCGGTCGGGATCGTGAAGGGTGGGGAATCGGTCAACGTGAATAGCCTCGACGAGGTGCCTGACTCGTCCTGGTTCACGAACCGACTCGGAGTTCGACCGATGACTTCGGAGGAACTGCGGCTCAACGCGTGTTCGCGAGACAATTTGCTCGATCCAGATGCTCCCGACGGCACGTGGGTTATCAGCGAGGGCAAGACGTCCGGATCGACACCCGGATTCATCATGCGCGTCCCGGGCAAAGGCAAGTACCTCGTCAAAGTGGAAGCGCACGGTCCGGAGCGTCAAGTGGCGGCCGCAATCATCGGAGAAGCCGTTTATTACGCGACCGGCTTCAACGCGTCCTGCGAGCAGGCGCTCTGGGTGCGGCCGTCCGTGTTCAAGCTGACTCCGGGGCTGCGCGCGAGACACGGCAATTTCGGCGACCTCTATGACTTCGATCAGAAAGCGGTCGACGATCTCTTTGCGCACTCCACGATGCGCGGAGGGCTTTTGCGGGTGAGCGCATCGTCATGGGTACACGGCTACGTCCTCCAGCAGTTCCGTTACGAGGGGACCCGCAGCGACGACCCGAACGACGTCATCCCTCACGAAAACCGGCGTGAGCTCAGGGCCGCGCGCCTTCTAGCCGCTTGGATCGGCAACGTCGATTGCCGGGAAGGCAACTCGCTCGACACCTGGATTGCGGATACTCCTGGGGGCGCGCCCGACTCGTCGCCGGGCCACGTGGTTCACTATCAGCTCGGTACGACCGCCTCGCTCGGCAACGTGTGGTCGCAGGACGAGCTCTCCCGACGTTTCGGGTACTCCTACATCCTCGACTGGGGCGACATCGCGACGGACTTCGTCACACTGGGGGCCACGACGCGCATCTACGAGAGAATCCAGAAGACACCAGGGCACGAGATATTCGGATACTGGAATGTCGCCGATTTCGATCCGGAGCACTGGAAAAACGAGTATCCGAACCCGGCGTTCGACCGAATGACCGAGCGCGACGCCGCATGGATGGCGCGCATCCTCGCTCGCTTCACGCCCGAGATGGTGCACACGCTCGTGGAGATGACCAAGCTCGACGACCCAGGAAACGCCGAGTACCTCGAAGGCGTACTGCGGGGCCGGCTCCACCAGATCCTCGAGCGCTACCTGACACGGCTCGCGCCCATGGCAGACGTCCACGTCGAGGCCTCGGATCGACTGTGCGCGACGGATCTGGCGGAATGGAAAGGCGTGCGAGGCGCGGCGAGCTTCCGGTACACCGCTCGTCTCGTACAGAGTTCATGGTTGACCGTCGAGCGCCGGCCGGGCGCTCAAGTCTGCGTGACATTGCCACACGTGGCGCCCGACGGCGGCATCGCCGACGACTCCCTCAGGCGCTACGTCCGAGTGCGGATTGAGGATGGGGTCGCGAGGGGACCGCTCATCGCGCACCTCTACGATCTTGGTCCCGCGCGCGGCTATTTCCTCGCCGGGATCGAGCGCCCTGACCGATAAGGGCCCCCCCTGACGGTCGCGGTACTGAACCCGCCGGCTCACGCCGCCGGGTTGATGACGCAGCAACGTGGGGGCCCTCAAAGCGTTCGACGCCGACCCCGTCGCCTCGATGCGCGTTCTCACGGCGTAGCCGCCGTGTTCGAGCCGCAGCCGGGGGGACGGGAGCCTGTGGAACGTCCCTGCGCCGCGGAGCGCGCCGGGGGGGGACCTGAGGGGGGCCTCTTCCCCACGTTTCCTTCTCGGTCGAAGGCGCCGTAGCTGCGATGAGTGACGATGAGAAGGGCGGAGGGCGAGACACCAACGGGCGGTGGATCGGAACCACCCGCCGCCGCCCCCTGCCGGCCGACAGCCTCGATACTCCGGGGACTCACCTTTCTCCCTGCGGTTGCTGCCCACGTCGCAATCGTTCTCACAAGCACGCTTCTCTACGCTCAGAGTGCCCCCGACCCGGTCACGCCGCCGGCAGTCCTCGCGCGCGTGGACGCGTCGTACCCGCCGACCGCACGCGCCGCCGGCATTCAAGGCACCGTCGTCCTCGCCGTCACGGTGCTCAAGGACGGAACGGTCGGACGCACCGAGGTCCTGCAATCGGCAGGCGCGGAGCTCGACGCCGCGGCCATCGAAGCCGCGCATTCATGGACGTTCTTGCCGGCGCGGCGCGCCGCGACAACAATTGCAAGCCGGATCCGCGTTTCCTTTCGCTTCGACGCCCAAGCACACCCCCCGCAGGCGTTGCCTCCGGCCGAGCCCCTCGGCAAAGCGGCGGTCAGCAAGACCGACACGAGCGGAGCACCAACCGAGGTCCGCGTGACCGGCAGCGCGCAGCCGCGGCGCGGCGCGTCCGAGTTCCAAATCGAAGTCGGTGAGCTCGCGAACATCCCGCGCCAGAGTGCCGCGGAGCTGGTCAAGCTGGCGCCCGGCTTCGTCATCACCAACGAGGGGGGAAGCGAGTTCGGCCAGCACACGTACCTGCGAGGCTTCGCCGCCGACGAAGGACAGGACTTCGAGTTCTCCGTCGACGGCATACCCATCAACGAGAGCGGCAACATCGACACGAACGGCTTCGCCGATTCGCACTTCATCGTTCCCGAGCTCGTCGAGTCGCTCCGCGTGGTCGAAGGGCCGTTCGACCCGCGCCAGGGCAACTTCGCCGTCGCGGGGAGCGTGGACTACGAGCTCGGTCTGGAGCGTCGCGACCTGACGAGTCGCTACACGGTCGGCTCGTTTGGCACGAACCGCGAGCTTCTCACGTGGGGCCCCGTCGCGCAGAGCTCTCGCACGTTTCTGGCGCTCGACCTCTACTCGACCCAGGGCTTCGGCGAGAACCGCGACGGCCGGCACGCGACGGCCATCGGCCAATACGAGGGAAAGTTCGGCGTAGACGGCATCTGGCGGGTGACCGGGACGGCATACGCCAATCAGTTTCATAGCGCCGGCGAGGTGCGCGCGGACGACGTCGATGCCGGGCGCATTGGCTTTTACGGCACGTACGACGCGCGGCAGGGAGGCGTGTCCGAGCGCTATTCGGTGGCCGGCATGGTCGAAACTCGCGCGGGTGTCTTCACGCTGAGGCAGCAGCTGTTCGTGATCGAACGCCACATGGAGCTGCGTGAGAACTTCACCGGCTTTCTCGAGAATCCACTTCTCGGCGATCTTGCGAAGACACTTTCGACGGAGACGACGATCGGCGCGCGAGGACTGGCGCGCGTGCGGCTCACGGCGGCCGGGGTGCCGCAGGACCTCGAGCTCGGGTACTTCGCGCGCGGCGACGACACGAACGGGACCATCCAGCGCATCGCCGCGCCGACCAATGTCCCCTACGCGACCGACGGCTCCCTCCAGAACCTCCTCGGCGACGTCGGAATCTACGGCGACGCGAGTCTACGGGCGAGCCGGTGGCTATCGCTGCGTGCCGGGCCTCGGGTCGACCTGTTCATGTTCGACGTGCTCGACCGCGTAGCCTCCCGGCGCACGGTCGCGACATCGGTGGCGGCCATGCCGCGCGCCACCCTCCTGCTCGGGCCCTTCGAGTCTTTCATGCTCTCGGCGAGCTACGGCATGGGCGAGCGTACTCTCGACCCTCAGAGCGTGGCGGACGGAACGCGGCCGCTCTTCTCGACCGTGGACTCGGTCCAGGCCGGCGTCTCGTACACTCGATCCCTTCCGGATTGGAACGTCGACGCGCGGTCCGACTTCTTCGACACGGTCATCAGCGAGGACACGATTTTCAGTGAGACAGCCGGCCGGACCATCCCGACCAAGGGGACGATCCGCACGGGGTGGGCAGGTGCCCTCCGTCTGACGGGCGCGTTCCTCGACGAGTCGGGGAGCCTCACGTTGACGCGATGCATCTACGACGACACGCGACTACCGGTACCGTTCACTCCGACGTCGGTGCTCCGCAGCGACACGGTCGTCTTCGCCCCGCTCCCCTGGCGTCTGCGCGGGCGGGCGTTCCGCGGCACACTTGGCGCGGCAGTGACCTTCGTCGGGCCCCGCCCGCTGCCCTACGCCCAGACGAGCGACCCGATTTTCACGCTCGACGCCTACGCATCGCTGCGGTGGACCGACTTCGAGCTCGCCCTGAGCAGCATGAACGTGCTCGGGGCTCGCTACGCGCTCGGGGAGTTCAACTACGTGTCGGACTGGCACACGCAGGCCCCCGCGCCGCTCGCGCCCGAGCGGACATTCTCCGCGGGCGCGCCGCGTTCGATCTTGCTTACACTGGGCGTGTCGCTGGATGAAGGCGGCTGTTGCGAGAGAAGGAGCGGACTGCCGTGACAAAAACCGTAGGCATCGACGCCGCACGCGGTCGGGCGGCGACCGGCTTGGTGTGCCTATTCACGGCTTTCGCGCTTGCGACACCCGGCGGGTGCTCCAGAACGAGGGGGCAGTCCTGCCCGGGCACGTGCTCGAAACCGAGCCCCACCCATCTCGAGATCCTCGCCGGCCAGCCGGGCGGAGCCGGCTGGGTGGATGGCCCCTTGGCAGCCGCGCACTTCAACGAGCCGTGGGCCCTGGCAGGCGATGGGAGAGACCACATCTACGTGGCCGACGTGCACGTCATTCGATCCATCGACATGTCGTCCGGCACGGTGAGCACCCTCGCCGGTGACCATCGCCACGCCGGTGCGATTGATGGCGTGGGCGCGCAAGCGACATTCAATGCTCCCTGTGGCCTCGCGTACGCCGACGGTAAGCTCTACGTCTCGGACACGGAGAACCATACGATCCGCCGGGTCGATGTGGGGACCGGCGCCGTAAGTACCCTGGCGGGCGCACCCAGAACGCCCGGGGCGGTCGACGCGCCGGGTCTCCTCGCCCGGTTCCGCGAGCCTGAGGGTCTGGCCCTCGATCCCGGCGGGGACCTTTATATCGGCGACACCGACAACAACACGATCCGCGTTCTGTCGCTCGGCACCGGCGCCGTTCGCACCCTCGCCGGGACACCCGAGGCGGCGGGGAATGCAGACGGGATCGGGGCTGCGGCGCGGTTCAGCAAGCCGAAGGGACTCGCGCTCGATGGGGCTGGCCGCCTGTACGTGATCGACGCCCTCAACGAGAGCGTGCGCAGAGTCACGATCGCCACCGGCGCCGTGTCGACCTTTGCGACGTTCAAGGCCACACCGCAAGGCCTGGCCGTCAAAGGGGACGTCGTTCTCGTCGCGCTCACGGACCACCGGATTGTGCGCCTGTCGGCCGATGGGGCCGTCCTTTCGACGGTGGGTACCGGGTCCCCGAAGGGCGGATTCGTAGACGGCCCCTTTGCGACCGCGCGTTTCAGCGCACCGGCCGGCTTGCTCCTCGATGCAGCCGGTACCGCCTACGTCGCCGACCTCGGCAACTCGGTGATCCGCACGCTCTCGCTGTCCCGAGAGACGGTGAGCACGTACGCGGGTGCGCGATTGGCCGGGGGCGACGACGGAGTCGGAACGAACGCCCGCTTCTCGGCGCCCCAAGGGATTGCCGCAGATGAAAGCGCCGTTTTCGTCGCCGACACCGGCAACAGCACGATCCGCAAGATTTCTTTGCCGACCGGCGAGGTAACGACAGTCGCCGGCGCTGCGGGCCAGGCCAGCCTGGTCGACGGCGCGCTGCGAGACGCCCGCTTCAACCACCCAACCGGGCTCGCGCTCGATCCGGCGCACGCGACGCTCTACGTCGCGGACACCCAAAACCGCACGATCCGGCAGGTCGACTTGCGCGGCGGCAAGGTCACGACCCTCGCTCTCGCTCGCACAGCGGGCGACCCGTTCGCCTCCTTCGACGCCCCTTCCGGGTTGGCGTTCGACGACGGCCGTCTCTTCGCGACCGATTATTCCGATCATTTCGTCGCGGCCATCGACCTCAAAAAGGGGCTCGTGTCGACCCTGGCGGGAACATACGGCGTGCCGGGGCGCGCGGACGGCGTCGGGACCAAGGCCGGATTCTACGGCCCGATGGGGATCACGGCCGACGGGCACGGCAGCCTTTTTGTCTCCGACGACATGAACGAGACCGTGCGCAAGATCGACATCCGGAGCGCCACCGTCTCGACTCTGGCCGGGCGCCCAGTGACGCCCGGTAGCAACGACGGCGTCGGCGGGGCCGCGCATTTTCATTTCCCGATGGGGATTGCGAGCGACGGATTGGGTGATGCCTTCGTCGCCGACAATTCGAACAGCCTCGTCCGGCTCGTGAACACGTCGACTGGCGAAGTCACGACGATCGTGGGAACGCTCGACGCGTCAGGTGTCCGGCTGGGGCCCTTGCCGGCCCAGCTTGCGAGGCCCGCGGCGATCGCGCTGACGACTTCAGGAGGGCTGCTCGTGACCTCGGAGAACGCCGTCTTGCTCGCCCGCTGAGCGCGGAACGCGCCCGTGTCCTCGCCTCGGGTGCGCTCCAGCTAGAGCGACGATAGAAACGCGATCATCGCGTCTCGATCGGCCTTCGACATCGTGCGAAACGCCTCCCGCGAATTCTGGGCCTGGCCGCCGTGCCACAGGATGGCTTCGGCGAAGCCGCGCGCACGACCGTCGTGCATTAGGAAGAGATCGCCGTCAATCGCCTGCACCAGCCCGAGAGACCATAGCGGCGCGGTGCGCCACTCGCTTCCGGTCGCCAGAAACTCGGGCCGCCCGTCGGCCAGTTCCGGCCCCATGTCGTGCAGCAGGAGGTCGGTGAACGGTCGGATCGTCTGCTTCGAAAGCTCGGGCCATTCGGCAAGCGTCCCGGTCGTCATCCTGGGGATGTGGCAGGCGGGACATCCGGCCGCGTAGAAGAGCCGCTCACCGTGCCTTGCCTTTGCGTCATCGAGGTTGCGGCGGGCGGGCACCGCGAGTCCGTACGTGTGGACGACGATGGCTTGCTCACGAAACGCCTCGAGCTCGGGCTGCGATGTCGCGCGGGCCGCGCTGGCGCACGCGACTTGGACGTCGGGACAATTCTCCGAGGGATAGAGTGCGCTCGTGATCCCGATGTCGTTGTGAAAGGCCCCCGCCGCTTGCTGCTCGAGGCTGGGTTGACCGGCCTTCCAGCCGAAACGCCCAAGTGCCGCGGTGCGGAGGCGGGCATCCCACACACGGTTGGGCTTTCCGCCGTTTCGCGCGGCAAAAGAGAGGATGGTCGCCTCGTCGACGGCCTGCAAAAGCCCAAGGCCGACGGTCTGTGGCGCCAGTCGCGGCGAGATCAGCACGCGTGGATCGAGCGGACCGAACGCGAGGCCACCGATTGCGTATGCGGGGCGCCGCAGAGAGAAGCTCTCGCCGTCCCCATAGGTCCCCGCGACTTCGTTGTACGTTACGTTGGGCGCGCCCTCCCCCGGTATTTTGAATATGCCGTAGGGTTGCAGCTGATCCCCATAGCGGGGCTCGGGCAGCGGGCCGCCGTGTTCGTCGGCACCCGGAATGCTCAACCGGAGGAGCAGCCCGACGAACCGTGCCCCATCGTGCTTGGGCGGAGAGCCGCGATTGTCGTGACAGGCCGAGCACGAAATCGCGTTGTACGTCGGGCCCAGTCCCTCGCTGCCCTGAGGGCTAGCGGGAGCCGGCACCCAGTTGCGATTGAAGATGCCGTCGCCGAGCTGAAAGGGACCGCGATGGGCCTGAGACAAGTTGCGCGCCGGATACAGCAGGGCTTCTGCGCCCTCGTCGAATATTGTGCCCTCGCCTCCGAGCAGCACGGCGTCCGGGTCTGGGGCGGGTGAGCCGCTCGCACGGCATGCTGCGAGGATCAACATCGCGTGCCACGGTCGCAACCGGGAGCTCGGCCACCGCATGGTTCAGAGGTTGTTCACGATGCCGAGCGCGCGCGCAGCCTCGTCGAGCGTCGATTGAACGGGAGCGTATACGGCCGCTGCGGCCTGCACGGCCTTGTACGCGGCGGACGTCGGTGGAGCGAGAACCGCGTGGTCGAAGGGGGGTGGGATTGCCTCGATCGCCGCGCGCACGCTCGCCAGTTGCTTCCGCAGCAGTTCGTCGAGCGCGGGGTTCTTTGCGCGCACGAGGTCGGAGAGCGAGCGGCCCTGGAGCGTGACCCCCGATCGCGTCCGGTAATGCCCGAGGTAGACGTCCTGAACGCTCAGCGCGTTGGCGACGAGATCATTGTACGTGCTCTCGCTGAAACACGACTCTTCGTCCTTCCGGTCTTGCGACACGAACGGATCGAGCAATCGCTCGTAGAACAGCTCCGAGATCGCCATTTGCGAGAAACCTCGGTAGATTTTGGTGAGCGCGTCGTGGGCCTTCCCCGCTACGAGGCGGGAAGCGTAGCTCGCGGGATCGCCGAGGTCCCACTCGGCGGCCAAGCCGCGCATGTCATCGAGCAACAACGATACGGCCAGCCGCAGGTACGCCCGCCGTCGGTCAGGGTTTGGCGCGGTGCCGCCGTCCACGTAGTCGGTATACGGACGCGTTCCCGGGCCCTGCTTCTGGTCCACACGCTGTCCCCAGAGCAAGAATTCGACTGCGTGAAAACCGGTGGACACCGTTTCCACCCCCTTCTCATCGGCCGACGCCAGCGCCGGCGCAGTGATCTCGGGGAATGTCGCGGGGTCGTTGATGATCCCGCCGTTCGCTTGTGCGAACGTGTAGTCGATGAAACTCTCGTCGATCGGCCACTCGTTCATTCCGGTCTGAGCTCGGTCGATCGGACCTCCGTAGAACCGGCTCACCTCACCCTGTCCATACCACTGGTGCGCCGAGAGCCACGCCTGCCGGCACGCTGCCAGCCCATCGGCGCTCGGGGCTCCGAGGAACGCGCCGGTGGCCGACTGCAATGCTTCGATTTCGGCGACGGAGTCTTCGTAGTTGGCGTGCAGATTGATCGCGTATTGACGAACGACGGCGGCCGTTGCGTCGTCTCCTTTCGGGCTCGTGCGACCGCAAGCGCTTGGCATGAAGGCGCAGAGAAATGCCGAAACGAGGTGCGCCCCGGCCTCCGCGCGTCGGCCTCCGCGGAGGAGGCTCGGCTTAATGGCAATACGTCGTAATGGTTCGATCATCGAATGGATTGCAGGCAGAGCCCCGGGAAACCACTCTATCAGCTCGGGCGCCGCCACGTGCAAGTCCACCCAACGCACGGCACCGATGCGCGCATATCCGACACTCGTCGGATACCGCTCGGGGGCTGCAAGCGCCTACGCTGGCGCACATGATCCAAGCACGGACGCCTCTCGCGCTTCCGGGGACATTCGCTCTGCTCGGCGCCGCACTCCCCCATTGCGGCGGCTCATCGAACGACTCGAATGGCGTCAGCTGCTCCAGCATCAGCCCGGATGCAGCGGTCACGCAGGGTGCGAACGTTTGCTATCCGGACAACGACGGCATCAACGGCGGCTCCTACACCATCGATCTGGTCGTCGACGACACGGGGTTTCTCGCCGGCGGTCCCGACGCCGGTACGAAGAACATCATTGCGACGCAGAACGACGCCGTGGTCACCCTCACCCTGACGAACATGGGTACGACATTCCACGGCTTCGCCGTGGGATGCGCGAGCGTCTGCCCGGCGTATTCGAACTTGCCTGCCGGGTGCTCTCCGCTGGCCTGCTTCCCGAGCAACTCCACGATCGCCCCGCTTGCGCCCGGCGCGAGCATGACCGTTACGTTTGACACGCCGACCCCCGACGGGCTCATCTACCCCTTCAGCTCGAACGAACCAAATGACAGCGCGGTGCCCGGGCTGAACGCCGGCCAGTGGACCTTGATGTGAGGGCATGCCGCGCCACGATGTAATTTTGACCCGGCTCGGGCGGGACGGCAGGCGCGCGGCTTGGCCGCTGGCCGTGATCGCTGTGCTGCTCATCGCGCGGACGGCAATCGCCCAGCTCGTGCAGGCCGAGCCGCTCTCGCCCATCGTTGCTCCGTTTCCGGCGGGGGTGCCGCCGGTCGAGACGCAGGTCGCCGTACAGGCCGTGATCGACGCGACCGGGAACGTCGTGTCGGCGGTCGAATCTCGCGCGCGCCTCGCGACGCACCGGACGCGTTTGGACGCGCCGCCACCGACGCGGTCAAGGCGGCCAACTTTGCGCCGTCCGTGCGCGACGGTCGACCAATCCCCTCTCGAATCGAATACGTGGTCGTGTTCCAGCCGCCGACGTCGCAGCTTCCACCCCCAAACGGAGCCATACCCCAAGCGCCGCCGGCGCCCGAAGCGCGCTCGGAGCCGCAAGTCCCGAGAGTAGAGACGGTCGAAGTTCGGGCCATCGCCTGGGCCTCGCCCCGCGGTCTCGGTGATATTCGAGTCGACCGCGAGGCCCTCACCGCCTCCCCGCGGCAGCAAACAAGCGAGATGCTGTCGGCGGCGCCCGGCTTTTTCGTCGATCACGAAGACGGCGAAGGTCTGGGCAACGACGTGTATCTGCGCGGCTTCGACCTGGACAACGGCTCGGGCATCGAGATGAAGGTCGGCGAGGTCCCCGTCAACATACCGCTCCACATACACGGCCAGGGTTACGCCGACGTCAACTTCATCATCCCCGAAGTTGTCCGTAGCATCCGTGTGCTCGAGGGTCCCTACGATCCACGCCAGGGAGATTCGGCGATCGTAGGCAGCGCTTTGTTCGATCTCGGCGTCCCCGAGCGAGGCTACCAAATCAAGACGACCTACGGCTCGTTCGGCCAGGCGCGGTTGGTCGGCATTGCCGCGCCCAAAGAGGCCAGCGAGGAGACGTTCGCGGCGTTCTCGTTGCGAGAAACCCACGGCTTCGGCGAAAGCCGGGCCTCGCAATCCGCCTCGGTCAACGCGCAGTACGGGTTGGACCTGAACGACAGCGATCATCTGAGAATTCTCGCGACTGCCTACGCTGCCAGCGGAGAGCTTCCTGGCGTCGTGCGACAGGACGACGTGAGTGCCGGGCGCATTGGCTATTACGACGCGTATCCGTACTATAACTCGTATTTCCCCACGAACTGCATCTCGGCATCGTGCGCCAAACCAGCGCAAGGCGTCGACGCGGCGCGCGTCATCTTGGGGGCGGAGCTCGACCATTCGACGGGCGCGGGCGCACACTTCGAGATCGCGCCGTGGGCGATGTGGACCAACTTCGTTTCGCGGCAGAACTACACGGGCGACCTCGATAGCTCGAACCTTCAGCCCCAGCTCGCAAGCTTGGGGGACCTCTGGCAGCTGACGAACGTCGAGACCGCCGGAGGCATCACGGCGCGATTCCATAGCGTGCCGATTCGTATCGGAGATTTTCTCGAGGTCGTCGTCGAGCCGGGCGCCTCGTTTCGGGCCGGGCACACCGACCAGAGCAAGAGCCTCGTCAACCCCGCGGATCTCTACCCCTGGGATTACCGCGAAAACTATGGCTTGAACACGCTCGATCTCGCGGGGTACGTCGACCTCGACGTACGGCTATTGAAGCGGCTCCGCATCTCGGGCGGTGCGCGCGCGGACTTTCTCGATGTCGCCGTCCAAGACAACCTCGCCGGAATCGTTCCGCCCGTCCCAAACGGTGCTCTTGCGGGCTCGGTCGTGAATGTCAGCGGTGTGGCGCCCGGGCCCCGCGTGACGGTGGCGTACGAGGCCATCCCGGAGCTCACGCCGGTCTTTTCGGCAGGCCAGGGATTTCGATCGCTCGACGCGGGGAGCCTGACCCTGTGCAACGCTCCCACTGTCAAGCTGACCGGCGTGCCGAGCTCCCAGGTCCTGCCTTGCACCCCCGGCTCGCCCTACTCGCAGGTGACGAGCTTCGAAGCCGGCGTTCGCTCGGAGGTCGCGAGAGGGCGCTTCACGACGACCGCCACGGCGTTCCAGACCGGTGTGGCCAACGAATTGGTGTTCGAAGTAGCCTCGGGCGGGCTCACTACGGAAAACGCGAGCACGCGGCGAGGACTCGTCGGCTCGTTCCTGGGAAAACCGACCGACTGGCTTCTGGCGTCGACGGCTCTCTCGTACGAGAGCGCAACGTTCAACACCCTCGTCGTCGGCAGCTCGCACTACGTGCCGAACGTCCCCGAAGTGCTGTGGCGGACCGACGTGAACGCCCATGGCGAGCTTTCTCGCATCTACGGCGCGCCGCTGACCGGGCGCTTCGGCGTTGGCTACACCCTCGTCGGGGGCCGCCACGTAAATGACCGCATCGTCGCGCCAACGAACAACGTTCTCAATGCGCTCGCGTCGGTCCGTTATCGCTTCGTCGAGATCGGGTTCGACATGTACAACGTGCTTGGGCTGAAGTACGCGGACGACGAAGAGTATTACGTGTCGAACTTCAGCCTCAAGCCCGGACAGCAGCCCGCGTCAGCGGCTGTGCACATTGTCGCCGCCCCTCCCCGCACTGCCCTTGGAACTCTGACGCTCTACCTCTGAGCCCGGACGCTCAGCACAGCGCGAGAATCGTGCGAGTTTGCACCGACGGCCTCACTCCGACGCCGCTGGCCGCTGCGAGCCGACGATCGAGGGCCGAGCATTTTCGACGGTACAGCCCGTGTATTCGTCGTTGTGCAGGTCCCACTGAATGTAAACGCGGCCGTCGGGAGACACGATCGACTCGGGTGTCGATCCGAAGGGCGAAGCGCGTTTCACGGAATCGAGCGCACCGATGTCGAACGCAGTGACGCCGCTCGCCAGGACCACTCCCATTCGAACGATGTGTCCCTGGGAGGGTTCTAGAACTATTTCCAGCCTCGTCGATAAATGGGGGCGCCGCAACGGATGACCCACGGGCAAAGAGCGAATCCAGGAGACGAAGCCGTCCACGAATAAGGGGGCGATTCGCGCAGCCATGCCGTTCAGGTATCGGATGAAGGAACCTTTTCCTTCGCCGAGCGGATGCTGATTGCCGACGCGCACGGAGGGGACGTATCCCTCGATCGCATGACGCCATCTGTCAAAATCGGCGCCAGCCCACCACTCTTGGCGCTCTGCCGTACGACGCCGCGCATCGCTGGCGACCATGCGCTCTAGCTCGCCTTCGCCGACGACCGCCCTGATTTCACGCTGGGAGAGGTTCAAGTCAATCGGTCCTAGCGCTCTCGGAGCGATGGCTTGGGTGGGCCCGTTGTCGGAGCCCACCGCGAGCGGCTCGACGCCGGAGCTCGACGGGCGCGGGTTCGTCGGGCCGTTTCCTCCCGCCACGGCACCGCGCTGGGCGCTGGTGTCCCGCAGGGACGACGGCGCTTTCACGACGGCACCCCCAGGCGCCAGCGCCTGAAGCGGCTCGCGCCCCCGCGGCGAGATGTCGGGCGAGATCAGCTCCGGTGCCAGCTCGAAGAGCGATTCGGACAACGATGCCGTGGGTTGCTCGAAAACCAGGGGTCCGTGTGTCAGGCGCGCGGCGAGCGCGGCGAGCGCGATGTGGGCGGCGAACGCGGCGAGCAGCCAAAGGCCGAATCGACGTGAATGTTGATGCGAACCCATCTGGCGGAGATGACGCGGTGCGCAGTATGCCGTCCCTTCGTCTACGTCAACCCGGACTCCAAGGCAGTTCTATCGGACGAGGCTTCGCGGGGGACCCACCTGCCTGCACCGATACCGTAACCAAAGCGGCAAACGACTTTTGCACGGTGTTCGCATCGAGCTGTTCAATCGGCGTTGGAAACCCAGAAACCGACATCCACATGCCTCGTCACGGGTATTGGGCGATGTCGGCCCTCGTCCCATATGGCTGCGCTCGATGCACGACATCGCATGGGCGCGACGTGAGCCCTCGTTGCTTACCGTATTTCGTGCCATGCTGGCCTAGTGCCAAGATCAACATCGGCGCACAGCAGCCGGGACTTCGAAATCGAGCTTCGGGAGCTCGAAGCCCACGTCCTTGCAATGGGCGCTCGATGCGAGCGAGTCGTCGGCCTCGCGTTCGACGCATTCCGCGAAGGAGCCGCAGAGATCGCGGGGGAAGTCGAGGAGCTCGATGCGCAGATCGATCGCGACGAGGTCGAGATTCATGCCCTCATCTTACGAATTCTCGCGCTCAGGCAGCCGGTAGCCGACGATCTTCGATTTCTCGCAACCGCGCTTCGCCTCATCACGGATCTCGAGCGCATAGGCGACGAAGCGGTCAACATCGGCGAGCGAGCGGTCAAGGGGGACGGCGAAGCGAAGCAACTCGTCAGCGGCGAGCTGACTGCGATGGCAGTGGCCGCGCTCGACATGCTGCACGGTGCCCTCGAGGCCTTCGTGCGCTGGGACGATATTGGGGCGCACCGCGTCCTCGGGTGCGACGACGCGGTCGATCGCCGATGCGCGGCCATCATCGCGGCAATGACGACACACATGTCACAGCGGCGAGACGAAGTGCGGGCGGGGCTGCGCGTGATTCGCGTGACGAAATATTTGGAACGCATCGCGGACCATGCAACCAACGTGGCCGAGGAAGTCATCTTCATGGTTCGGGCCGAAGACGTTCGGCACGGACAATGGCAATTCGCCGGCGTGGCGGCGGCCGCGCGGTGATCACCCGAGTTGGCTGCATGTGCCAAGCGCGGAGCCGCGAAGGGGAATGCGTGGGCGTCGGACGACGCTAGAGTGCAGCGCCGTCGAGATGCCAATAATCAAGTGGACGGCGCTGCACCAGCGAACTCGCGGGAGCGAGTTCGGGGGTTCGGGCGGAGCCCGAGGGACAAAACTGGTGCACCGCCGGCTCGCGATAGCGAGCTCAATCGCCGAAGGCGATTGCTCGTATCTCGACGGCGGTGCCCTAGCCTAGGCGAGTTTGACGGTGAGCGTAATGGGGGTCGCCGCCAGGGCCTTCGAGAGTGGGCACGCCTTCTTCGCCCCTTCCGCGAACGACTGAAACGTGGCCTGATCGATGCCCGATACGCGCGCATCGAGGCTGAGCGCGATCGTCTTGATTGCGAACCCATCGCCTTCCTTCTGAATGTCGACGGCCGCGGTCACTTGGAGCTCTTCGGGAGGATGGCCCGCTCCGCTCAATGCGAATGCCAGCGCCATTGCGTAACAGCCGGCATGCGCGGCACCAAGGAGCTCCTCGGGATTGGTCCCGGCTCGCCCGTCTTCGCTCTGGAATCGCGTTTGAAATGAGTACGGCTGATCCCGGAAGACGCCGCTCTGCGTCGTGATCGCGCCCTTGCCGTGAAAGCCATCGCCCGTCCAACGTGCCGTGCTCTTGCGGATCATGCGCTCTCTCCTGGTGCGTGTGAGGGTGCCTGGTGGGTGCGAACGTGCATCGCTCACCGCTTCGATGCCCACGGTCGCCGGAGCGTCGCAAGCGTTCGTCCGTTGCCGAGGATCGGGCACCCTTCATGCTGAAAGCAGAACGAGGCTAGACGCCTATCGCTCCAAAGCTACGATGACTCGCGTCTTGCCCGCCAAGCGTTTCGCTTCACCGTCGTCGCGGAAATCCAGAGGTAACGCACCGTGGTCCGTCACATTCTTCTCCTGCAGCCCCGTCCGGCTTCCACGACTCAATCGATCGATGCGTGCCGCGACGTGCTGCAATCGCTCGTGGGACGCATCCCGGGCCTCCTCAACTTCCATTGGGGCGAGAACTTCGCGGCTCCCGACCGCCGCGAGGGCTTTACGCACGGGTTTACGATGGACTTCGTCGATCGTGAAAGCCTCGACGCCTACGGGCCGCATCCCGAGCACCAGCCAGCGGCGGCCATGGTCCGCGCGACGTTCGAGCGCATCATCGTGCTCGACTTTTCAGTTTGAAGCGACGGGGCGGTGGCTAACGAGCAGTCGACCTTGACATGATCGTCCTCGGCGGTTACCTAGCTCGACCTTCTTCGTCAGGGCCATTAGCTCAATTGGTAGAGCAGCGGACTCTTAATCCGTTGGCTGACAGTTCGAGTCTGTCATGGCCCACTGAAATCATTGGGGATGTCTTCCGGGCCCCAAACGAATCGTCACGGGCTGTGACGATTCCCGCCCGACGCGCTGTGCTTGGGAGCCTACCAACCGGCAGCCGGGGGAGGGCGGCGGCGGGGACCGTTCCCATCGCGGCTGTGCGCATGACGTAGCGCGCGTGCACGTGCGGATCCGAGTGCCCGGCGAGGTGCATGGCCTGCTGGACGTTGACGCCCGCCTCGGCGAGCGCGGTGTTGAAGGCGCGGCGGAAGGAGTGAAAGTCGACGGGGAGGGTCGTCGCCGTCTCGTGGTAGAGCGGGTCGGCCGGGTTCGGTTTCAGGCGTTCGCCGTTCGGGGCGGTCTCGTCTTTCACGGGCGGCAGGCGCACGACGCCAGCGCGGAAGAGGTCGCGGCGAAGCGGCTCGGCATACGACGCGCCGCGTCCCTGCCTGAAGCCACCGGCACGAGGGCCTCGTCGCGCGGGGAACACCGGCCCGCTCTCCGGGCTCCCCTGGCGCTCCCACCATGCGCGGAGGAACGGCGCGAGCACGGCGGGGATGGAGAGCGCTTGCGGCGTCCCCGTCTTGGCGCGCGGAACGGTGCACTCCGCGAAGTGGACGCGATCGATCTGCGCCCAGTCCCACCGAATGAGATCGCCCGTGCGCATGCCCCCTTCGCACCGCGCGACGAGCGCGAGCATGCGGAGCTCCAGATCGGCCGTAGGGCACGCGATGAACTTCGCGAACTCGGTGTCCGTCAGGATCGCGCGCGCCTTCTTCACTTCGCGCGTCTTCGGGACGCGGACGAACTGCGTCGGGTCGGCCTCGATGAGTTCCTCCTCGCCCGCGGCGCGGAAGAGGCGTTTCATCACGCCCCGCACGTGGGCCACGCTTGCGCGTCGGAGGCCCTTGGCGGTGACTTCCTCGAGGATGCCGCGCACGTGGTTTGGACGGACGTCGGAGACCGGGAGCCTTCCGATGGCGGGGAACACGTAGCGATCGAGCCATCCGCGTTCGTCCGGCACGGATGCGATGCCTTGCGATTCGCGCTTGGTGAGCCACGCCTCCGCGTACTCCTTGACCCGCTCGGGTGCGTTTGTGGCTTCGGCGGCGTCGAGCACATCGGTCCCTGCCTCCACGAGCGCGGCGAGGCGGGCGAGCTTGCGGCGGGCGAGTGCCCTGTCCGTCGTCCCGAGTGAGTAGAGGGGGCGCGTCTTCGAGCCGTCCGCGTGCGTCTTCGTCACGCGGGCGCGCCAGATCCCGTCTGCGCCGGGAGGGACGAGGGTTCCGGTTCTAGCGCGGGGCATTGATGTGGTCTCCGTTCAATAATTCGTCGTAACAAAGTCCGTCTTTGCGCTCTCGGTCCAACGCAGCTCACGGACGGCGCGATCGATACACGCGGCGCTCGCCGCGTTGGGCGGCTTGGTTGTCACCGTGACGCCAATGGCGCGCCCCTTACGCACTGCGACCCGAACCGTAACCTTCGTCGAGTCGGGCGCACCGCAAGACACGATGAACGATGCGTGTCGTAGGGGTGCGGCCAACTGGTCATCAGTGAGATCGGGGACACCGGCCGCGTCCTCTTTGTCCTGGCCCTTGTTTGCGTTGAGCGCTGCCTCGTAGGTCATTCCGCCCGGGTAACTGCGGACCCCCGAACCCGTCGCGGCTCGGATCATTTCGATTGTCTTCTCCGCAGCCGCGACCTGCGCTTGCAGGGCCGCGATCTTCTCCGGATCCCTGGTCTGCTCGATCTCCTTCTTGAGCCGCGTCAGCTGTTGCTCGACCTGTTGCTTGTCGGCTTCGAACTCAGGCTGACGTGCAACGTCGACCGTGGATGGCCGCAAGGATCCCGATACTGTGATTGTGGCTTCAGCAGTCCCTGAGCCGCTATGGTCGACCGCCGGGCCGGTCCTGTCGGGTACCCCGCGAAACCGAACGAGCCTCAGCTTTCCATCGGATTTGCCGAAGTAGAGGAACTTCTTGTTTCCGGCTTTCGACCGCACCTCGACGCGCTCGTTGTCGCCGATTCTCTCCGCGGCTACGAAAGCCCACCCGCAAACGTCTCCATCCTTGCCTCTTTCGCCTATGTCCTGCCGCCACGCTTCGAGCGCGGCCCGCGCCCCCGCCCGCATGAGAAACTCGGCTGCCCGGGGGTCAGTCTGCAAAAGAGCGTCAGGCGCCGGGGTACCTTCAGACCGCTTCACCTCATTCGCGAAGAGCCTCTCTTCGTCGACGTGGACGAAGAACTTGTCGGCATCGCCCGAGCACGCCGCCTGATGCATCTGGTCGAAGACGGCGCGAGCGTCAGGACCGCAGCCAAGAGACACGGATCCCACAATGGCGATCCAGAAGTGTCGTCGCGGCGTCCTTCGGTGCATACGAGCTATCCTCCATGCATGCCCGCTTCGGCTGCGAGCAGCGCGAGGGGTAACGCGCCCGATCATATATGATCTCGTCTTCGCGGTTGCCGCGCACGAGCCTCCCCGGTCGTGCCCGCGGGAAGCGCCAAGACGCTGCATCATCGCGAAACCGCGCGGTTTCGGCGCGTAGCGGCGTCCCTCGCACAGCAGGCGAGGGAGCTTCGAGCGGCGAGAGGTTGGACTATTGAGGCGGCGGCAGAGCGCTTCGGCATTGAGCCCGCGCACGTCCGACGCATTGAGTCGGCAAGCGCGAACCCTTCTCTTGCGGTCCTTACGAGCGTGGCGGCTGCGTTCGGCATGACCGTGTCGGAACTGCTGACCACTCGAGCGGGCAAGAAAGGGAGCCGTTGAATCATCACGTCCGCCCCCTCGACGTCTCGCGCCTGTCGAGTGCCGTCGCGTATTCGAGCAGCACGCGGGCGACCTCGCGAAGCTCTGCGCCATGAATGGCCACTCCGATCGAGCGTCGCTTGTAGCCCCGACCGTCGCGGAAAACGACGAAGGCCGTCACGTAATCGTGAGCCTTCCCGCCGTTCGGTCCGGCGCCGTCGTAGCTCCTCGCCGCAATCACGAGATGTGATCCCCGCTTGCCTCGCCCCGACAGGCGCGGCAAGTCCAGCAGCACGCCGTTTGGCTCGCCACCTATGCGCACAGGAGCCCGCCACACAACGGGAGGGTCGTCTTCTGTTTCGCACGCGGGATCGATCGACCGCAGCGCCGCCAGCTCCATGCGCCGTAGTTCGGCCCGCTCGGCAATCACCCGGTCACGCTCCTGTCGCTCCGCCTCGGTCAGCACACGCCGTCGTCGTCGAGGGGCCGTGCTGTGCAGCACCTCGCCCGTCGTCTCATCTACGGTAGCGCCCGTGCTCGTCGTCCTGTTGCTCATGACTGCACCAATTTTTTTGAAAATAACGCGGGGGTATCCCACCCGGTGGCGCTTCGCTCGCCGGGAAAATGATGGGCCCCCCGGGGGGTCATCGCTTGGCCTTGCCAGTTAGCTCGGCTTCCAACGCATCGAGCCCGCGTTTGAGGGCGGCACGCAGGGCGTAAGACTCGGGAAGCGGGATACCGCCGGCGCGCTCGCCCATGAGGGCAGCCACCGCGGCGAGGCGCGCGCGATCGGCGGCGGGCATGCGAAACGTCATGGTCGCGTCCTTCGTGGCGTCTTGCGTCATCGCGGCCTTCTTCTTTGGGGGCATGGCCAAAACCGTGCCATACGCCCGTGCCATGGGCAAGCAGACGTTGTTCATGTAAGACACTGAACTGATCGAAATCTTGTAAGACAGTGCCTTGCAACGCTTCGGACGAAGCGTTACAGATAGGGGCATGAGCAAGCGCGTTCGGTCCGGTTCGCCCCTCGTCGCGGTCGCCTACATTCGGGTCTCGAAGGACGATCAGAAACTCGGCCCCGAGGCGCAGCGGGCCAGCATCGAAGCATGGGCGGCCCGTGAGGGCGTCTCCGTGGCCGCCTGGTACGTTGACGCCGGGGTGAGCAGCGTGACGGCCATCGACGGCCGCCCTGCCCTGGTGGCGGCGCTGGCGAGCCTCCGCGAGCACGGCGCGGGGCTCTTCGTCGTCGCCAAGCGCGACCGCATCGCGCGTGACCCCGCTTTGACGGCGAGCGTCGAGCGTGCGGCGGCAGACGCGGGCGCCATGGTCCGCTCGGCGGCGGGCGAGGGCAACGGCTCGACGCCGGCCGACGAGTTCATGCGCGGCGTCATCGATTCGGCCTCTCGTTACGAGCGCGCTCTCATCCGCGCCCGCACGACCGCGGCGCTCGGGGTCATCCGGGCCCGGGGTCAGAAGACGGGCGGCAGCGTCCCCTACGGTTTCGCCGTTGCGGCCGACGGCCGAACGCTCGTCGCCGTCGAGGGCGAGCAGGCGGTCATCGCGCGGGCCCGCACCTTGGCGGCCGAGGGGCGCTCGTTCCGGGCCGTGGCGGCGCAGCTCGCGGCCGAGGGGCACGTCAGCCGCAAGGGCGTGGCGTTCTTCGCCGCGCAGATCGGCCGGATGCTGACCACTGACCGAAGGGCGGCGTGATCGCCCGATGTCGTGACTGATTGTCGACGGGCCGGGGGACGCGATCGCAACGCGCCAGGCGTTCGCATACTCTTCTTGGTCACGATGGCCCCTGAACGAGTCGAGGAACACACGTGCCCCCACTGCCTTCGCGGTTTTGGCAATTCGTGGACTACTGAGAGCATTCGCACTAGCGAACCTCCCCCGATCGACGGCCCGTGGGGCGTACGGGCGACCGTCTGCACGCTGTGCAGTCGGGCAATCATCGAGTTGGGGTCCTACGAGCGGTCGCCCAGGTCCACGGGAGGGGTCTTTACCCGTCGCGCTCGCGCTTGGCCGCCGGGCGTCGCGCGCGTTCCACTTGGAAAGGAGGTGCCGGACGCGTTCAGCGCAGACTACCGGGAGGCGTGCGCTGTGGTCGAGGCGAGCCCGAAAGCGGCGGCTGCTCTTAGCCGACGTTGCCTGCAACACTTGCTGCGCGACCACGTCAAGGTGAAAGCCTCCGATCTCGGCAAGGAGATCGACGAGGTGCTCGCTTTGAATACTCTGCCATCGGATTTGGCTCATGACATTGACGCGATCCGCAACATCGGAAACTTCGCTGCACACCCAATGAAGAGCACCCAATCGGGTGCAATTCTTGACGTGGAGCCCGGCGAGGCCGAGTGGACGCTGACAGTGCTCGAAGAGCTCTTTGATTTCTACTTCGTCCGAACCGCGAAACGGGCAGCACAGAGAGATGCACTCAATGCCAAGATCGCGACGGCCAAGAAGAACGCGGCGATCAAGAAGCCGCCGCCGGCTTAGGACGACTCGACCGCGCAGGGCGAGGCGGCGTGTCGACGCAAGTTTCACGTGGTCTCCTCTGCGAAGGGAGCCACCGCGAGCACGCGCAAAGGATCGTCGCCGTCGTGGGGCCGCCAGGGGCGCACCACGATCCGCAGCTCGGCCGCCGCCTCTCGTCGTCCCGTTCGGCGCGAGATCCGCCGCTCACGGGTGATCGACTGCATCAGGTGCCAATGCAGGCGCGGATCGCGATCGTCTACGCCAAGCCACCGAGCCAGGGCGTCGATCGGTCCCTTTACGCTCGCCACGAGCCCGTCCACGTCGAGGCGGTTCCAGCCGACGCGCACGAGCAGCACGACAACGGGGAGCGGTGGGGGCGAGTAAGCGGTGAGGGCGGCGAGGATGCTTTCGTGTTCGCGGCGCGTGCGGCGAGCACGCGCAAGGTGGTGCTCGCGCCGGTTGCCGAGGGCGCCGAGGGAAAGAGGCACCTCGACGGCCACCACGTGCCCCGCTGGCGCCTCGCGAGCGTCGGACGGGCCAGGCGTCGAGGGCGGCAGCGCCGACGCGGCAGAGGGCGACGGCGGAGCAAGGTCGGGCGCGGGCGCGCTCGCGGCGCGGGCCTCTGTGGAGTCCCGCTCCGCGCGCTGCCCGATGCTGAGCGCGGTCACGATCGGCCTTCCACCGTGGAAACCGTGGACACCGTGGACGGTCCACGCTGTCCAAGGTCCACGGTAGGCCCCAAGCCGTCCACCGTGGACGTGGACGGTGGGGGGGTTAAGGGGGGGAGTGTCCACGGTCCACGGTCGCGTTCATGGTGACCAGTGGCGCGACGTCGGCGGGGAGCGCCGAGCGGTCCAAGGTCAGCCGTTTCGCCTTGCCGCCGGGCGTCTCGCGCAGCGCCGGCCCCAACTTGGCGAGTGCGGGGGTCCAACGGCGTGAGCTGTCCCCGACCGCGTTGACTCGGGCTTCTCGCACCGGGCAATCGGGGTGAGCCAGCACGTAGCTCGCCACCGCCGCCGCGTCGGAGACGATCCGGGCGACCTTCGCGTCTTCCTTCGCCACGACTTTCGCCTCTCTCCGGGCCTCGCGGTGGTCCGCTAGCTCCTTCAGCTTCGCCACGACGAACGAGCCGCCGTCGTCCGCCTCGCGGTAACCGTGCCCGGTGAAGTGCAGCGGGCTCCACGTCGCCCCGGTCGCGCGCCCCTTCGCCGTAACGAAGAAGACGTCGCATCCCCCCTCGCTTACGTCGCTTTCAGGCACCCGTGCGAGCACCGACACGCTATCGCCGCTGTACTCAATCTCGCCGCTCTCCTTTCCGAGCCCCACAAGAGCGTCCGGCCGGAGCACTCGCCGTCGGATTGGCCTGCCCCTGTCGTCCGCGTCCCACACGAGCCCCGCGTCGTCAGCGACGCGCCCTAGCTGCCCGTACTTATCGCGCGCTGCGCTCGACACGACGAGAACGGAGGCGCTGAAGTGGGAGGCGACGTCCCGGCTGCGGTATGCCGCACGCCCGATTCGCTCGCGTAGATCGAGGCTTCTGCCGTTCGCATCCGGCTCGTCACCAATGATTTGGAGGAAGTCGACCACGACCAGCAGCGGTGCCGATCCCGGGCCGTCCGGTTCCGGGTATACGGCGCGCATCGCCGCGACTAGCTGCGGCAAGTCGGACGACGGCCACCCCTGCGGACGCGCGAGCGCAACGTGCAAGGGCAACCCACACACCTTCCGCACCGCGTCGCGGGCGCGCTGGATCAGCGCCGGCCCCGCCTGCCCGGTGTAGAGCGTCGACCAAGGCACGCCCGCTGCCTCCCCGATGACGCGCAAGGCGATCTGCATCGGCTCCAGCTCCAGCCCAACGTACAGAGCCGGGATGCCAGCGCCCGCCGCGTGGAGCGCCCATTGCAGCGCCAGCGCCGTCTTGCCAATCCCGGTCCCGCTTACGACGTAGTGGACCCCTGGCCAGAGCCCGCCGCCGAAGTGACCCGCCAACATGGGCCACGGCAAGGGCACAGGGCGCTCAATGCCCTTCGTGCGTCGTTCAGCGCGGTCGATCGCAGGTTCGATCAGGGCGTCGAGCCTCGGCAGGTCGGGCGCCCCATCGTCTTGCGGCTCTTCGTGCATGGCGAGCTCTGACTTCCGATCTTGACGGCCGAAGACGTCGCCTATGGCCATGTCGACAGGAAGCGCATCGTCATCGAAGCGTCCGGTCGGCGGTTCGTCCTCCCACGCTGCGGCGCTCATCGGGCCCGCCGAGACAGGAGCCTGACGCCGGCGATCGTCTCGCGCCTCGACGGCTTCGCGGTCGTCCCCTGTCGACCGCGCTCCGCGAGCCACGCGCGCACCTCGTCGAGCACATAACGAGGCGACGCCCCGACGAAGACGTGAGGCATGCCCTCGCCCGTGAGCCTCGTGATCGTCGCCGCGGAGACGTCGAAGGCGCGGGCAAGCTCGCGTTTGTCGAGCAACGGCGCGGCCACGGGCGCGGGCGTTGCCTGAGCGGCCAGGGCTTTCGCCGTGCCCTCTCGCGCTGCCTCGCGCACGAGGGCCAGGAACCACCCAAGCGGGTCGGCGGGCAAGGTCATGGCGCCACCACGATCCGCGGTTCGGGCAATTCGAGTCTGCGGGCGGCCTCCACGATGCGGGCGGCAACCGTAGAGCGCACCGGGACGGAGCGGTAAGCGCGAAGGACCGTCGCAGTATCGACTGCGGCGGCGGCGGCGATGCGACGACGATCGTGCGCCGACGGGACGGGCGGAGGCGAGGGCAATGCGGCGTGCGTCATGGGTACGACGACACCACTTCACCGACCCCGCCGTCCGTACGTGCGTTAGCTACGCTTCATGTACCGTGCCCAGTCTTGGCGCCAAGTTTCGTCGCTTCGTCCCGCGTCGATCCCGTCCCACGTCCTCGCGATCAGCTTCCACGGCTTACGCCGGGTGCTCGTCGCAGCTGACGCAATCGCCGCACGAATCCGCTCGATGCGATCGGGCTCAGCCAACTTCGCCGCGAGCGTTGGATAGTGTTGGGCCACAATGCGGGCCACTTGCTCGGCCTTTTGGGCTAACCGGGCGTCGTTTCCCCCGCGCAACGTCAGAGGAATTTCGCGACGTCGTTCCAGTTCCCTGACGTTGCGAATTTCGGCAGCGTAGAAGAATACCCACGAGGCGAGCAGCATCCGGGCGTCTCGGTAGGGAGCGGCGTCTTCGTCACCGATTCCGCGCCAAGCGAGCAGCATCCGGGCCATCCGACGCCGCTCCAGTTGCTTCTGCGCCTCCACGCTGCCAAACCGGGCGAGGTGCGCCTGCGTGTGTGCCTGGAGCACCACGTTGCGCGCGGACTGGGCGCACTTCTCCACCTCCGCCGCGAGCGCGAGCAGTTCGCGATCGGCGTCCGTGAGGGCGGGCGCGTTGCTCGCGGGCGCGGCGCCCTTACTCTTCTTCGCGGGCACGTTCCACCGTGTCCTTTCGCAGCGCGCTGGCCCACCCGGCGCGCCGCATGTCCCTTGAGAGACTACCGCCTAACTGGCACTGTCCGTCCAGGGGACCACTCCCACATCGAATCGCAGCGGTGCGGCCGGCCGTGAATCTGGCGGCCGACGTGCGGCAGGTACACTCCGAAGAAGCGCGCCATGCTTCGGTTGATTGAGCAATGGGTGTCAAGCCTCTTTGGTGGACCGCCGGACATGGGCACCCTGATGGCGAAGGCGACGCTGAAGTCGCGTCAGCGGCTCGTGTCGTGGCCAAAGGTCAAGCGCTTCGCGAAGCGGCTCAGGCGGGGCGATAGCCCGCCGGCGATCTGCGTCGACGACGGATTGATTGTCGAGGGCCACCACCGGTACGTCGCTGGGGCCATCGTCGGAAAATTTCCGGAGGAACGGCCCGGGCGGCTTGGCACCGCGAGGGAGAGCGTGCCATGGGCAGAAGTCGAATTTGATCTGGAAGACTGGGGCGGCGACTGACGAACGCCGTAAGTTACGGCATGACTCCGGCAGGGTCCCACCATGCTATCTTGAAGGAGTGTGCAGCCATGGTGCGAATTCAGTGTGAGACGGGTCGGTCTGTCGTCGTCGCTGGCGAGTCGCTTGAGGGCGCCAACCTCGAGGGATTCGAGTTGCACCGAGGGCTCCTTGTAGGAAGACTGCTCCGCGGCGCAAATCTTCGTCGAGCCAACCTTCGCAATGCACTGCTGATTGGTGCCGACCTGAACCGCGCCGATCTCTTCTCCGCCTCCATGATGGTCGCCAATCTGCGGGATGCACAGCTTGTCGGGGCGTGCCTCAGCGGGGCTCGTCTGAACGGCGCCGATATGCGGTCAGCCAACTTGCGTGACGCCAACCTCGCTGACGCGGATTTGGGACACGCTGATCTACGCAACGCAGACCTGCGAGGGGCCAGAGTGCTGGTGAAACGAATTGGTTTGGCGAGGCTCGCCGGTGCCCTCTTCGACGAAGGCACCGTTTGGCCTCGCGATTTTGAGCCGCTTGCGGCTGGCGCCTTACTGGTGCCGGAGATCTCGAGCGAAGGAACGACTGCCGGATCGTGCCAGGAGACCGTCGAGGCTGTGCCTTCACCCGCGCTACCCGATGGCGCAGTCGTTCCCGAAGGCCTTACGTACGCGAACCTCGCGGGGCCCTGATGGCAGAGCACGTCGAACATCTCTCGACGGTGCTGTGTACAAAGGCGAGTAAGGACAGCGGGCTTTTCTCGCTCGTGGGGCTTGTGGACATGATAGTGGTCCCCAACCTTCCGCAGGGCCTCGTGACGATACGTGTCAGCCAGGTCGTCTACTCCAGTTGGCGACGCACCGGCGACCCAGGGGTCACGGTGCAGCAGAGGATCATGTTCGAGTCCGAGAAAGATGGGGGTCGCGTACAGGTAGCTGGGCCGCATGAAGTCGATCTCACCAAGAGACACCTTTGCGCCATTGTCGCACCGATCACGGTCCTGCCGATCCGTGGCTACGGTCAATACAATTTCGTCGTCGAGCGCGCGGCCGGAGATGTGTGGGACGCCGTTGCGCCGAAGGCAGGTCTCTGGGTTGCCTCACCTGAAATGGCCAGCGCGGTTCTGGCCGTCTGACCGCGCCAGCAAACCTCCGACCGTTCCGGCCGGGTAGGGTCGACGATACAGGCGGAAAAGCCAGTCCGCCCTCGTCGCGCGTACGCTCGGGGCTTGGGCGAAGTCATCGCTCACGGTTACGTCCACGTGCGGCGTCGATCGGCATCACTCTGCCCGGTTTCTTCGCGCACCTTGCCACGTCGCGCAACGCGGCGGCCCGCTCGTCTTCGCCGCTCGTACTCTCCCGCGTCCACAGCGAGCCTGATCGCCAGCTTGATCGCGTCCTCGCTCGTCGAGGGCGGGGGCTCGTTTGGCGTGGGCGAAGGGTGCGGCGCGTGCTCCAGGGCCTCGCATTCGCAGCGTTGCACTCTGCACCCGTTCCCGTGTTTGGTGACGAATCATCCTGACGCGCCGAAAACAGGCTGGATCGCGATCCGCCCCCTCGACCCCCGGCTGTTCCGACCACAGACGCAGTCTTTTGGCCCGGCTCGTCGCCCTGTGTACGTTAGAGCGATGGATTTGGACGTCCGTTGGCACGCGCCGGTCCGTTTGCGTCGATGCCACCACGACGAACTTCTCATCTACGCCTGCGACGATCTGGACCGCATTCCGCGCGCACATGGAGTCTACGTCTTCGGAAGACTTTTCGGCGATAACGTCGAGCCCATCTACATCGGGAGGGCGCAGGATCTTCGGGTCCGCATTGAACAGCACCTGTTGGGCAACGTGCCGCTCATGCGCGCCATCGAGCATCGACCGAACGGTCAACGTGTCGTACTGGCGGGCGAATGGACCGCCAGACCGGGGCAGCGAGAAGTCCGCGTGCTGCCGCTGATTGAGGCGGCGCTGATCAAGTTTGCGCTGGCGGAAGGCTACGAGCTCGTGAACACTCAGGGCACGAGAACAGCTGTCCATACCTTGTCCATGTCCGGAAACAGGGCTGCCTGCACAAGGCTGTTCCGAAGCTCGATGAAGATCGAAGTGTGACCGGACTCAAGGGGCTCAGTTGATTTTTTTCAGGTGGCGGGCGATGCGAATGTAAGCGATGGATCTTCCCTAAGATCGCGTGGCGATGGATGAAACTGAGCTTGAGGATCGTAGGCAAGTTTTGGTCCATATCGTGCATATCGCCAAATTTGCCCTAGTTCTGGGAGATTTATACGGCTACGCTTGTTCAGGTTCTTGAACGTGGCTCTTCCGTAGCGCCCACCGGTGGGGCGGCGAGGTCGTTCGTTTCACGAAGGAGGATCGCAGCATGAATCTCGAACATGACGTCGCGCGTGCGAGCACGCTTGCGCGCCTAGACCGGATCATCGACGGCCTGCGGTCTGGGGGAACGCTTGATGATTGGGCTACTGACGAACGTCAGTGGTTTGCGGCTCTCTTGCATCCCTTCGGGCGTCCCGCCGCACAATGCCGACGGCTATCGTCGGCCGAGCGTACGAGCCGAGCCGCGGGGCTGCTCCTCGCCTCGATCGTCGAAGACCTAATGGCCAACGGCCTTTCGTCCAGAGAGTTGCTAGCGATCGTGCGATTATATGCGGTGCTGCAAGACGCGCATCCCACGTTCAAGGAGGATTATGCACCGCTCGTTCTCCGACTCGCTGAGTCGATGCGAAGTTACCTCATAGACGAACCGGTCCGACCTGGGTTCCAAGACTCGCAAGAACAATTCGCATAGTCTCGCGCAGTGATGCCGAGTTTTATGTCGCAGCGGCTCGATGCGGTCCGAGCGACGCACGCGCTAGCCGAACGAATGTGCCAGGCTTTGCGAGCATGGCAGAGCGCGTGCTCCGCGAACGCCTCGCCAGCCGCAATGGCGCTCGCGCAGCTCGCAATAGCCGGCGCGGAGTCGGTCCAGACGAGAGCACTCGATACGTTCGACCGGCTGTGCGCGGAAGAGGCGGTCCCGCGTGAGGACATCGTTGCCTTGCATCGCCGGCTCCTATGGCTCAACTCGGTGTCGGCGGCCGTTCAGCAGAGCACCCACCCGTCGCTGCACCCAGTGATCAGCCCTACGGTGCAAACCCTGCTCCGTGAGTTGAAAGTTGACGGTCAAGTGCTCGTGTCGGGAGCCGACACACTCGAAGCCTACGAATTGTCAACGCTAGGGCAAGACAGCTTTAGAGAATTGGTCCATCCCAAGGCGCTGGCCGCCGTCAAAACCTGGCCGTTCCTCATTTTCACGATACCGCGTCCGCCCCTCGACTGGGCGCTACACTACACTCTCATCGTCCACGAGATCGGCCACGCCGTTTTCGCGGCACGCAAGATAGGTGACTCCTTACAGCTCCAGGTGCCGTCACACCTGGTCAATCCGCTCGGTGCGTTGAGACCAGATTCGAGTCGCCGCGAAGTGGAGAGCCTCATGCTACTCGCAAAGCAGGCCGACGACTTTGCCAAGATCGCCGACGATTGGATCGAGGAACTCTTCGCGGACGCGTTTGGTCTCTTGATGGTCGGTCCGGCGTACGTATCGGCGTTCTGCCGCGTGGTGGGGATGTCCGGTCGCCTCGATTCGGCGACAAACACGCATCCACCTGCTGCGCTGCGATTGCATCTCATGGGGCGCATCGTGGGCCCCCGCGAATATCTGAAGCTTCTCCCCCCTTTCGCTGCAGACGCGATCCGCGGATGGATCAGCGAAAGTGACCAAGTGCACAACGTGGGCCCGTATCGATCAAGACAAGGCGCCGACGGCGAGCTGCAGAATCTTCTCCCCCTTCTCTGCAAGGAATCGGAGCGGCTTCACGATCAGCTTGTCGCGTGCGCCGCGGAAGTGCTCGGGGAGCGCGTCCACACGGTCACCGCGCAGAACCTTGATGCCGAACGAGCGGATCGCCTCGCCCGTCTGAGCGTGCCGATCGTAGAGCAACAACGCCTGCCCGCACTAGACAAGCCTGGCCAACCTTTAGATGTGGCACGGGTACTCGCCGGCCATTGGATCGCATACTACAAGACCGCGGAGTTGAAGAAGACACCCGAATCGAAGCCAGAGGCCGACCACACCGAAATCATGTCCAAATATGGGGATCGCTTGCTCGGCTCTCTGGACGCGGTCGAAGCCCTTCGCGCTTGGCTTGAAGAACAGCAATGACCGCGCTCGGGTTTGAACAGCTGGTCAAGTACCTCACGTGCGAAGATGACGAAAACCGACTCATCGTCACGCCGCTGCTCGATCCGCAAAGGCAGGTGAACGCGCGGCAGGCGGCGATAGACGTGCGCCTAGGAAGAGTGTTCTCACTCGTTCGGCCGTGGAGCCAAGGTGTGGCCGAGTCCCTAGACACGGAAGGGGGCGTCGCGTCGGAGCCGGCGCTCGAGAGGGTGGTCCTGGACTTTGGACAGCCGCTGATCATCCACCCCCACCAATTCGTTCTTGGGCGGACCCTGGAGATGTTCCGTCTTCCGCGAAACCTGCTTGGGTACGTGATTGGACGAAGCTCCTGGGGTCGCCGCGGGCTCATCATCGCGACAGCCGTTGTCGTTCATCCCAACTTCTCCGGTCCGGTCACACTGGAGCTGCGGAACCTCGGCGAGGTGCCGATCGCACTTTACCCTCTCGACCGAATCGCACAGCTCACGTTCCACGAGCTTGGGACGCCACCGGACCAGTGCGAGGACCGATCGCAGACGCGCTCCCAGTTCGACTCGTCGTTCGAACCGTCGCTTGGCCGCGTGCGCGACGACGAGACTGCGAAGCGCCTGCGGCAAATGATCTCACGACATCGATCGCAGCGCCCGTCGCCCATTGATTCGGGGCCTACGCTGCTTCCGTTGCCGCAGCCAGCTCCGGCCGAGCAATTGGAGGCGCCGAAGCCTGATGAACCGTCGCGAGCCCCCTAGTCTTTCTGTCGCGTCGCTTTGGCCGTCAGCTTGACCACGTTGCCCATAGGCGCAAGCCGCCGCGCTTCCAACTCGCGCGCCAGTTGCACGACGACGTCGAAGCGTCCGGCCGTGGCGGCAAGTTCGAGGGCCTTGGCCAGCGCCCCTTCGACCTCGACCGTCTGCTCGTCGGCCTCATCAATCGGGCTTGTGCACTCTGCACCCCCCTCCGTGACGTTTCGTGACGAATCATTCTGACGCATCGAGAAACAGGCTGGATCACGATCCGCCCCCTCGACCGCTTCATCCGGCGCAACCTCGCGCAACGCTTCACTTTGTTGCGGCCCGTCCTGCTCTCTTAATCCGTTGGCTGACAGTTCGAGTCTGTCATGGCCCACCGCTTGTAGTTTCAATGAGTTAGGGGGCGGCGAGCGGGCGGAAGAGGCGGCGTGACGCGCCCAACGCAGCGGGGCATCGCGGCCAGCTTCAGTCGCGCGCGGGACATGGGCTGCTGCCGGACCTCTCGGGCTCCGCGGGGCCGCCGAAGAGCCGGGCGCCGGTGGCGTGAAATACGACGACGTTGGCCAGCAGCAGCCAGATCACCGCGCCGAGAGCCGCGGCTCCCCAGCCTGCCTGTCTGCGCACTCGCTCTGAGTGGCCGAGGCGCGTCCCCACCGCGTACCCCCAAAGACCCGTGGCGAAGTGGAAAGTGACACACGCGGTGCCCGCGAGGTACGCGGCGCCTCGCCACGGTACGCCATGCCAGATAGAGGAAAGGCCCGCGTCGAGAACGGTCATCAGCTCTGCGCCGCCCAAACGCTCATTGCTTCTTCCGAACCGGACCTCGAGCAGGTGCATTGCGAGAAATGCGAACGCCGCGACTCCTGTCGCACGCATCGCAATTCGAAGCCGTAGCGGATATGGGCCCTGCTTGACCAACGATTGGCGAGTGCCCACGAGCCACATTCCGATCGAGGCGTGGACCAGGAGCGGGGCGAGGACCAGCACCCACTCGCCGGCGATGATCCCAGGCAGGCGGTGGACCGCACCGACGGCAGCCACGTACGCAGCTTCGCGCCGAAGCGCCAGCGTGTTGACGGCGAGGTGCAGCACGAGAAACGCTCCGAGCGGAAAGACACCGCTGAGCGAAAGAAGACGATGGGCAAGAGGGCTCGCCAGGGGGCGTCGTTCCGAATCGGTATAAGGCACCTGTGTGCTACGCATGGTACCCGATGAAGCCTCGTCTTTTGGCGAGACTCCCGGGTGCTCTCGCTCCTGCATCTCTTCGCTCGGCGCTGGGTGCGACACCTCGCCTCGCTGTGGCTGTACTGGCGGGCTTGATCGCAGGTGGCGCCTGCGCAGGAGGTGTATCGGAGCCGACGCCGGTGCCATCGCTCGCGTCGTCCCCCGACGCGGCAGCGGCATTCGAAGCGATTCGGGAGAGGTGGAAGAAAGCGGAGGGCGCCGCCCCCGCGGCGCTGGCCCTGCTTCTCGAGGGTTTCCTCGCGCGCTTTCCCAACGATGGGTTGGTACCGCTCGCGCGCGTTTATCTCGCCATCGTGGAGATGCAACAAGGAGAGCTCGACGCTGCCGATCGACAGCTGGCAGCAACGGCAAGCCTGCCGCTCGGAACCGCGCACGATCTGTGGACTGTCGCCCGCGCGCGTCAGGTTCGCATGCGCGGCGACGCAGAGGCCGCGCTTGAGCTCCTGCGCCCGCTCGTCGGAAAGAACGTGGATCCGGTGACGCGGGCGGTATTCGAAGAAGAGCTGACGCTTACCGCGCTGGCCACGCACCGCGACTACGAGGCGATCTCGTACATGGACGCCTGGGTGCGGGCGAGCTCGGAGGAAGAACGGAGTCGCACGCTGGCAAAGGTCGTTGGGTTCGTGGCGCAGCTTTCGGAGGACGTGCTGATCGGCGCACTCCAAGCGATGCGCGCGCAGCGAGCCACGCTTGGATATGGCATCGATATAGAACGCATTCTTGCCGAACGGCTTGCGAGGATGGCGATAGAGGGCGAGGACGCCGAGCTCGCCCGCATGCTTCTCGACCCGAACGCGGGGACGATCGTGCTCACGGGCGACGCTGGGGCCGGGCTCAGCGAACTGGCAACGAGCCGCCGCGGGCTTCACGTGGTCCAGGGAAGAACCGTGGGCGTGCTCTTGCCAAGCCAGTCGCCTGGGCTGCGCGATGAGACGGCGGATGTGCTTCGCGGTGTGCTGTGGGCCCTTGGTCTTCCAAAAGGCTTGCGGGACCGTCACCCCGCACCGATTGTTCCCGACGGGGGAACACCGGCGGCGCCATCGCGGTGCGCGCCGCTCGAGGCTGCCCCGCCCCTCGACGATCCGAGCCCCGAGGATGGGCTTCGTCTGGTGACTCGCGACGACGCGGGTGGGGCGGATCGCACGGAAGTGTCGCTCGACGAGCTCGCCGGGGAAGGTGCCAGTGTCGTGATTGCGGGTCTCGATGCGCAGACATCGGAACGCACTCTGGGATGGGGCCAGAGCAAAGGAGTTGCCGTGATTGCACTTCTACCACCCCCCGAGGGCGTACAGGCCGGTACGTTCGGCTTCGTACTCGGCGAGCCGCGGGCGAACGTGCTCACAGCTCTCGCTCGAGCGGCCCCCGCGCTTGCATCGGAGCGCGTCGCGCCTCTCATCGACGTCAGCGAGCTGCCGCTCTATCCGCCCGCCGGCGGTCTCGTAGGTCCGATGAGTCTTCTGCCGCCGATCTCTTGCGATGTCCCAGCCACCCGTGCAGGGGAACCCCGTTTTCCGATCGCGGAGTGGGATCACGATCGAACGCGGGCTTGGCTGGTCAGCGGCTCCCCGCGGTGCGCTCGCGACCTCGTCGGCGAGCTCTCGGTGGCACGCGCGCGCGGGGTCATCGCACTGACTCTCGAAGCCGCGACGCTTCCCGCTCGGGCCCCGGGCATTCGTGTGATAAGCGCGTCCGCGGGGATTGTGCCCAGCGACGCTTCGACCAGTCTCTCCGAGGGGATCGAGCTCCAGCGATTTTCAGCGGCTCTCGGAAGCGCCAATTGGTGGACGGCCCTGGGTCGTGACGCCGCGACGCTCGCCCGCGTGGCAGTTCATCCGCTTCCGGCCGATACGGTCAGCGATCTGGCGACTGTCGCGGAGCGGCGGACCGAAGCCCGCGACCTTCTCGCGTCGGCCCGCGCGCGGCTCTGGACAACGGAAAAAACTGGGTGGACCGATTCGCGCACCATGAGAAGGACCGTTTGCGCTATCGAAGTTCCCGGTAAGTGAGAGAAAACACGCGGTCGGTCCGACTTGCGCACAAAGCTCCGAACGCGCTAGGTAGGCGCAGCATGCCCAAGCGGTGGCTCGTCGTGCGGATTCTCGACGACTCATCGCGTGCGTTGCTACGCCACCTCGAGAGGGTTCGCGACACCGTCGACGTACGGATCGTTCGCGCTGCAAGCCCAGCCATCTTGTTCGTCGCTCTCCTCCCGTGGCTCGTCGAGCCCGTCAAGCGCGAGCTCGCGAGCTGGCTCTTTCGCGACGCCGCGATGAGCCAGTACACGGGGTGGTGCATCCGCCACGGCGTCAAGCTGTACCAAGACGTCGGGGCCCCGGACGGGCCATTCATTCACTTTCTCCACGCCCTTTTTCAGGTATTCGCTGGCATCAGCGACCAAGGCTGCAGAGTCGCGGACTTGGTATTTCAGGTCGTACTCAGTGGAGCGATGGGAGCCGTCCTGGCGCCCGCCTTTGCGCCGAGCCGGATCTCCCAGGTCGGGCAGCGGCTCGCGTGGGGCAGCGTCGGGGTCGCCATGTGGCTGCCGTATTATCTCAATTTGGGCGCGGACAATACGGTTCAGCGCGATCCCTATTATGCGCTCGTAGGATATCTCGGTATGCTCTTCGTCTTCGTGAGCGCCGAGTGGAGTCCGCGCGCGGGAAGGCTTTTGGCCTTCGCCGGCGGGTTCCTCACGACCCTCATGCTGTTTTCGAGGCCCTTCGGCGTCATCTACCCCGCGTTGAGCGCCATCGGACTCCTGCTCGAGGCGCGCGAAGAACGCGCATCGTTTTCGCCGCGCGTGTTGGCCGCGGGGGCCGGAGGAGTGGCGGCCGTCATTGTCATGTTGGGCGCCGTCGCCCTCGCCGGTAGTTTGTCGGGTCTCTTTTTTTGGTATGTGCGGTTTCCTCTCATCGCCTACCGGTTCGCCGGGCGCATCGATCCGATGGTGCTCCTGACCGATGCAAAGGCCTACGGCACGGCGTCCGAGATCGCAATCACGATTCTCGTCGGCCTGATTGCCGCCATGGCTACGGGGGTTCTGCCTTGGAAAGCCTTGGGCTTTTCTCTTGCGCCACTCCTCTTCTTGTTCGCTGCTTGCTGGACGGGGAAGGGCTGGTCAAACCACGTCGTCCAGACGACCGCCGCGCGCAACATCGTTCTTCTCCTCGTGCTCTCGCGTACCTGGAAATTTCGCGCAGACGGCAGCTGGTCGAAGGCACACGGGATCTTCGCGGTCGCCGCGCTCGTCTACTGCGCCCAGCTGTGCCACGCGCAGCTCTCGTCTTCCGAATTTTCCAACCGGAGTTTCGTGAGCGCCCGTGAAAAGGAGGCGTTCGAGGTCGGGGAATATCTCAACTCACATACACGGAACGACGATCGGGTCTTCCTCTACGGCCACGAAGCTCACGCGCTCCTCTTGGCCGAGCGAGTCAGTGCAATCCCCTATTACGTTAATATGATTTTCGACCTCCAAAGCTACATGACTCGACTGCCGCCGTCAGCGGGCCAACGGCCTACCGCACGACAGATGGCTCGCTTCACGGAGTTTCAGGCAGAAATTGCTGCGGACGGATGCGGACGGTTGGATAGGCAGCCCCCAGCGGCCATGGTATTTTACGACAATTCGTTTGGGGTTTGGGGAATCCCCGATGGCGTCAGCGACGTAGCCAAGCTCTGCCCAGACCTGCGTTCGTGGCTTCACGACCGATATACGTTGACCTCGACAGTTGGCGGCTATCACATCTACCTGAGGAACGACCGCAAATGACACGCCGCAAACGACCTTCGTGTGGCCTCGGATGGTGTCGCTCGACGATGGCGTAGCCCGAGCAGGGGAGTCGGGACTCCGTTGTTCGGGACGACGTACCGACACGGCGCCTTAGGCGCGCCGCTCTCCGACGACGATCGCCTGCACGAACATGTCGCGTGGACCAAACTCGTAAGAGACGAGATTGAAGCCGTTCTCGTCGAGAAGGCTCCGCGCTTCCTCTTTGGAGTGCACGCGAGACACTTCGGGCGGATGAAAGTGGACGTCCCTCTTCAGCACGTCGTTCATCGCCCAATGGATCGAGTTCAGCACGGCAACGCTCGTCGCGTTTGCGTGCGGCCAAAACGCGACGAACTTTCCGCCCGAACGAATCACGCGACGCAGCTCCGCGAACATCTTGCGTAGCTCGTCTCTATCGAAATGCTCGATCACTCCGAGATTGTAGGCACCGTCGAATGACGCGTCCGGAAACGGCAACTCGAAGACGCTCGCGTGCTTCACCGCAAACGCCTTGGGGTTGTCCTTCGCGTATATCTGGAGCGCAGGGACGGAAATATCAATTGCGGTGATCTTCGCGTGGTCGTGCAAGTCGACGTCGACTTGCCCGCTGCCACACCCCGCGTGAAGAAGACTCGCGCCGGCCGGGAACTCTCTGTGGATGACCGATCGGAGGCGTCCCTTGATGACTAAGTTACGATACGTGGACGCGACGACCTCGTACGCTAGCGTGCCTTTGTTCTTTTTTCTTTGCCAATACTCGTCCCACCCCTGGGCCTCAGACAGGCTCGGGTTGATGTCGAGCGGCGACCTTCCGAGTCGAAAATTCGCCGGGTTGGTCCGGCTCTCCACGTACAGATGAAGGAGCTGGTTGACACTCCGCTGGACCTCGCTGAGGCTCATTTTCGAATGGCCGTACGTGCGCGCGGGCAGCCGGATGGGAACGTCGCGGATGGCGAGCTGGTTCCGAGTCGCCACGAAGAGACTCTCGAAGAAAAAGGCGTATCCGCGCGCCTTCACGAGATCGAACAATGCGCGCGGGATCGTCGAGAGCCTATACACCCGAAAGGCTCCCGTTGCGTCGCCGCTGATTCCGAGCATACTGACGGTCAGCGCGTGACCCAAATGCGTCAGCAGGCGGCGGACCACGTTCCAACCCGGTAGGCTGTCCGCCTCCAAGTAACGCGAACCGATTGTGATGTCTGCGTCGACGCTGTGCCGAAGCAGCATGGGAATGTCCGACGGAGAGTGGGTGAAATCGCAGTCTAGCGTTACGAGGGTGCCGTAACCGTGATCGTACGCGTACGCGATCCCGTCGAGGTGGGCGCCGCCTATACCGAGCTTGCCGGGACGATGGATGACCGTCAGCCGCGGCTCCGACTTCGCCAGCTCGTCCAGAAGCTCGCCGGTGCCGTCTGGTGAGTTGTCATCCATGAATAGAACGTCGGCATTCGGCACGTAACGGACGAGCTCGGCGACCATTCGCCGAACGTTGTCGCGCTCTTCGTACGTCGGCACGAAGATCAGAATCTTACCTGTGGCGCTCGGTCCCATTATCGGAGCGCCCACCTTTAGTCGAGGTTCCGCGAGCAGGCAAGGCGCTGGCCCAGGGGAGAGGCGTGGGGCGCCGCGCGTTTCCGACCACGCGCCGCGAGCGCGATCGCCGGCCGCCTATACTGGAAAGTGCGGCGGCTTCAGGAGCCCTTCGCTCCACCCGCGAGCGACATTGCATTCCCCTGAGCCATCCCGCCCGATGCGCCAGCGCCTGAGCCCTTGGACCTCGAAACGGAGAGAAAAATGATGAGGGCTGCCAGCGCGAACGCGCCCTGCAAGGAAAAGTAGAGCGGCCAGTGCGGTGGACTGGCAAGAAACTCCATCCTTCCACCGGGCGGCACCTTCACGTTGAATGGTTTTTCGATTTCTACGGGGCGATAAGCTGGGAAGAGCCGCTGGCCGTTCATCAGCCAATAGTTGGATGGGTTGATGTTGAGCGTCACGGTGTCGCCAGGAGTGCCACGGAGAACGATCCGATTTGGAGTCCACCTCTCGACGGCGACTGGAGAGCTGCCATAGAACTCGCCGACGTAGCCGCGTTCCCCGAAATACTGCCGATTTGGATAATGGTATCCATAACCGAGCAGCGTCGACTCGGCGCCGCCCGAAACCAGATTTTCTCGAAGATCGCGCCATGTCTGCGAAATTTGGTCTCGGACAGTTTTCGGCGGATCCGGCGCGGCAACGAACGGCGGCTCGTCATAGGCGAACATGTCCCGATATCCGTAGGTCACGTGATATCCTAGGTCGAAGATCACGAACGCCGCGAGCGACGCCGCGAGCCGAGGACGGCCTCGCCTGCGAATACCAACAAGGCCGTGCACGGCGCCGAGAAGCAGAAAGTAGCACCCGAAGAGCCGCCAGCGGGTGATGATAAGCATGTAATTCCAAGGCGGAATGAAGTGCAGCCAGTACCCGGGAAGCCATCGGTCGCGGTTGTTCCACGCGAGCACGAGGCAGAGCAGCGCGCCCGCGTAGAGCGGCCAAAACTTTCGCTCGCGCATACGAAGGCCTTCGTATGCGAGAAAGAGCCCGCAGACACCAACGTAACAGCCGAGCTCCCACCAGTAGAGTCCCGCCACGGAAGTAGTCGCCGTTCGATCTTGAAAGGGCTGGATCAGCGTACCCACGATGCCGTCGAACGAAAATGCAGTCGGATAGTGCCACTGCTCCGTACGCGGAAACCGGCTGACCAAGGCGAGCGTCAGACAAAGCCGTGCAAAGCCCAAGGCCATCGCGACGCACCCGGCCAAGAGGGTCCTTGCCCATATGCCCTCCTGATTGCGATGTTTCCATAGTCTCACGATGACGATGGGGGCCACGATCGACGCGGACATGATGATCGTGTAATGTATGTAACTGAGGAGATAGCAGCCCATGACGAGTCCGAAGGCGAGCGAGCGACCAGCGCTGCGCTCCCAGCTCAAAGCCAACGCCAGAAGCCACGGAAAGAAGTAGAAGACGACAAACACCAAATGGCCTTCATTGAAGTGGAGCGCGAGCGGCGTCACGAGCGCGGGTATCAAGGCGACGGCGTCCGTGAAGGGGTTAGGACCGAACAGCTCGCGGCAGAGGAACCGGGTTCCTTCGTATCCAACGCAAAAATAGAAGACCAAGACGATCTTGAGGCCGACGACGGTCCCGAACAATGCCGTAATCAGCGTGTCCGGCATGAAGACCGCGATCTGGGGCTCCGCGAAGAGAGGTTGTCCCCCGAGCAACCATGGGTCCCACCACGGAAACTGGTGGTATTTTACGATTGATAGGCGCACCGCGTCGACCAGCGGGTAAAAATACTCGCTCCAGTCGCGCCCGGCCGCCTTCCTCCCCGATTCGATAAAATGTGCGTGAAGCCGCAGGATGATGGCGTAATGGACGATTCGCCAGCCGAATCGGGCGATGAAGCGAGAAGCGGCGGCCGCCACTTCGGGCCTCGCGTTCGCGAACGCGGTCGCCGGCTTCAAGGATTCCTTCACTCTGCCGCGCGAACGAGGATGGTCACCAACTGTTCGAAACTGACAGTCGGTTTCCAGCCGGTCGTCGCGCGAAGCTTCGTCGCGTCACCGATCAGAGTCGACCGGGTCGCCCTCACCAGCGACGGAGCCTCTTCCACGTGAGTCCTCCAATCGACTCCGACAATGCGGAAGGCGATCTCAACGAAGTCGCGCACCGTATGGCTCTCGCCCGTCGCAATCACGTAGTCGTCAGCCGCCGGCTGGGCCACGAGACGGATCATCGCATCCACGTAGTCGGGAGCGTACCCCCAGTCGACCACTCCGGAGAGTGACCCCAGCCTGAGCTTGAAGGACGGATCTCGCTTCGCCTGCCAAGCGCCACGCGCGATGCGTTGCGTGACGAATCGCGGGCCGCGCAACGGCGACTCATGATTGTAGAGGATACCGACCGAGGCGTGCACTCCGTGTCGCTCGCGGTAAAGGGCGCAGGCGTTCGCGCCAGCGACTTTTGTGATCGCATACGGGTTGCGCGGCGCAAACGGCGTCGCTTCATTCTGCCGCGGCGACGCTGGCTCCCCGAACATTTGCGATGAGCCCGCAAAAAAGAGGCGGCACTCGGGCGCGTGCCTGCGAATGGCTTCGAGGACATTGACGAGACCGATCAGGTGGACTTCGCAGCCCTTACGAATCTCTGCAGCTTCGTCCGGTTGCTCTTCCGAAGAGTGGTGGTGCGCTGCGAGGTAATACAGCTCGTCCGGAACCAAGCGCTTCAGCAGTTCGGCCACTTCGTCGACATTTTGCAGATCGACGCCGCGCGTGGGCGCGACGCCCTCCAACCCGTGCTGGGCCACGAATCCGACGTCGAGGCCTAGGACCGCGCAGTCCTGCGAGCGCCGGTGGAACAGGATGCTGCCATCCTGCCCCTTGGCTCCGACGACAACGACACGCGTCATGACGAGGGAAAAAGCTCGATCCTGGGAAGCGGGAAGAGAAGCTTGATTCCTCGGTCGAGCAGGGGGGCGGCGCGGCGGATGAGGTTGTCCCGGAAGTGCCACGGCAGGACGAGGAAAACGTCGGGCTTCAGAGCAAACGCCTCTGCCTCCGACACGATTGGAATCTCCGTTCCAGGCGTGAAACAACCGAACTTGTCCTCGTTGACCTCGGCAATGCAGGCAAGCAGATCCGGGCCAATCCCACAATATTGCAAAATGACATTTCCCTTCGTGGATGCGCCCATGCCCAAGACGCGCTTGTTCCCTGCCTTCAGCCCCTCGAGCATCGCGCGGAGCTCGCTCCTGTGACGATGGACCCCCTCCGCAAATCGGCCGAATCGCTCGAGGCTCATCAGCCCTTCCCGCTCCTCCTTGGCGAGCATCTGAGAGACTACGGGCGCGTGGTCGGTTGCACCTGGCTTTGCCTTGGTCACGGTAACGGCAAAGCTGCCGCCGTTGATATCGTTGATCGATACGTCGACAATCGAAAGGCCGACCCGATCGGCCATCCATACGATCGGGCCTAGTGCGTAGTATTCCGCGTGCTCGTGGCAGATCGTGTCGTATGAGTTCGCCGCCAACATCGACGGCAGATAGCTCTGTTCAAAGTGCCAGATCCCGTCGTCTGCCAAGACGCTATGCACCTGACGCATGAAGTCCAACGGGTGCTCGAGATCGTAGAACATCGCGATGGAGGTGACGATTCGGGCCTTGGCCCCCCCGCTCGCCCGCAAAAACGCGTCGGCCGAAAAGTAGTCGGCGACGACTCGAATGTGGCTCTTATAATATTTGACGAAATTCGCCGCGGTCGGGTCCATTCCGATGAGCTGTGCGTTCTCCGGGTAGAAAGACAGCGTCGTACCGTCGTTGCTGCCGATGTCGAGCACGACGTCCCCCGACCGGACCGGTTGGCGGGAGACGAGAGACTGTACCTTCGCCCGCAGGTGGTCGACCATGGATCGGTTGAGCGACGAGCGATACCCGTAATTGCTTCCGTACATTTCGCCGGGGTCGTAATTGTGCCGGAGCTGAACGAGGCTGCAGGTGTCTTTGTCTCCGATGCATTTGACGATCTCGAGGGGCCCGCTCGTCACGTTGGCCCCTTTGGCCCTGGGAAAGACGCCGGTAAGGCTTTGCTGACCGAGATCGAGTACCGAGCGGAGCTCGGCCGAGCCGCAGACGCGGCATGCCTCGATTGCCCGAAATCGCTGCGAGGTGCTCACGCTTCCACCGCCGCGTCGCTCGAATGAAGGTTCGACTCAGTACGCATGATCCTCACCGCCGATTCGATTGGGTCGGTCCGCGAGAGCCGCGGTCTCTTCCGCCGGCCAGCGCTCCGAAAATGGTGGCGTTGGTTACCATGGGGAGCTGGGCGGCTGCTAGCTTTGCCCGCTCGACCTTCTCCTGAGCGCTCCTCACGAAGAGCGGCCGCGAACTCCGTCTCGCTCGCCCTCCTCTTGCGGAGCCCCCCCGGGCCGATCCACAGTACCGTCCCGATGCTGTTTCGCGCCGCCCTCTTCGCGAGCCTTGTTCTCGCGCTGTGCGTCGCGGGGCGTTCCGCATTCGCAATGCCAGCTGGGGTTTGCGACGACCGCGGGGCGACAGCGATTGCTCCGGCCCCCTCGCTCGAAGCGCCGGACGTCGCAATTCGCCGGGCACGCGCCGTCGGTTCATGCGGAGAGCGCGAACTCCTCGCGCGGACGAGAATTGCGCCCGCGCGCCGCGTCTTTGCGCCTCCGAGCGCTGCCACCTGCGGCGCCCTCTCCGTCGTGACCTACCCGGTGGCCGGAGACGGCGAGCGTCTCGAGCGCTTTTCACGCGTGAGCCGGCCGCCGTGGGGCGTCCGATGGCGCGTCGAACGACCGCCTCGCGTCTGAGCCGAGCGCACCGCCACCCAATCGCAACCGAATCGTTGCCTCGCCCGGTGCGCGCGGTTTCGCACCCCGATCGTACGCTTGGCGCTTTGCGCCCGTCACGGTCGTGGGGCAGGCGCGGCGCGATTTCAATTCACCGTGACGGCGCGCAGCGCGCGCGCTAGCTACGGCCGGACTTTTTCACAGACATAAGGTGAGCTCAATGACCAAAGAAACGAAGAACGTCGCGACTGCCTCGTCCGACGGCGGCGGCGGCGTCAATGCCGGAGTCGCCGTGATCGGATTTCTCCTCTGCTTTCTCGCGGGCGTCGCGGTGATGTGGGGGTACGACCAAAAGCGCCTTCACAGCGGCGAGATCTCCGCCGACTCGACCGCGGCCGCGACAGGCGGTGCGTGGGACGACAGCGAATCGCCCATTCCCATTTCGAGCAAGGACCCTATGTGGGGCAAGCGGGACGCCCCGGTTACCATCGTCGTGTACAGCGATTTCCAGTGCCCGTTCTGCTCTCGGGTCGAGCCCACGCTCGAGCAAGTGCGTCAGACCTACGGTCCAGACAAGGTCCGCATGGTCTGGAAGAATAACCCGCTACCCTTCCACCAGAATGCCAAGCCCGCGGCCGAGGCTGCACAAGGCGTTTTCGTCATGGCAGGCAACGACGCATTCTGGAAGTTCCACGACACCGCCTTCAAGAACCAGGGAGCGTTGAGCGAAGACAGCTACGCAAAGTGGGCTCAGGAGGCGGGCGTCAAAGACATCGCCGCGTACAAGGCGGGCCTAGCGAGCCACAAGTGGGCCGACAAGGTCGACAAGGACCTGAACGACGGAAAGTCGGCCGGCGTACAAGGGACTCCATCCTTTTTCGTCAATGGGGTCTTCATCAATGGCGCCCAGCCATTCGACAACTTCAAGAAGACGATCGACCAAGAGCTCGAAAAGGCGCAGGCGAAGATCGCAGCGGGCTCGGCGAAGTCGCGCATTTACGTAGAAATGACGAAAGAGAACAAGAAAAACGCCCCGCCGGCCAAGGAAGAAGAAGGCGACAAGGAAGACACCAAGACGGTGTTCAAGATCCCAGTGGGCAATAGCCCGGTGCTCGGAAGCCCGAACGCGCTCGTGACCATCGTCGAGTTCAGCGATTTCCAGTGCCCGTTCTGCTCGCGCGTTGAGCCCACGCTGAAGGGGATCCGCGAGAAGTACGGCGACAAGGTTCGCCTCGTTTGGAAAAACGAACCTCTCCCGTTCCATCCTCGCGCGGAACCCGCGGCCGAAGTCGCGATGGAGGTGCGGAGCGAGAAGGGCGACAAGGGCTTCTGGGAAATTCACGACAAATTGTTCGAGAGCCAGAAGGACTTATCGGACGACGCGATCGTCAAGGCAGCGGCCGCCGTGGGCGCCAGCGCAGACAAGGCCAAGAAGGCCATCGCCGACCACACCTACAAGAAGGTGCTCGATGGAGACTCGGATCTCGCCGAGGACTTCCAGGCGAACGGAACACCGCACTTCTTCGTGAACGGCCGCCGCTTGGTAGGCGCACAGCCGGAGGAAAAGTTCGACGCGATCATCGACGAAGAGGTCAAAAAGGCGCAAGACGCGATCGCCAAGGGGACCAAGCCGAGCGAAGTCTACGAAGTGTTGACCAAGGACGGGAAGGGGCCCCCGGACCCCGCGAAGAAGGACGTCCCGAAGTCGCTCCCTGGCAACGATCCGGCCCGCGGCAACCTGAGCGCCAAAGTCACCATCCACGAATGGAGCGACTTTCAGTGCCCCTACTGCGGCCGAGTCGAGCCAACCGTTTCGCAGGTGATCAAAGAGTACGGCGACAAGATCAAGTTCGTATGGCACGACATGCCGCTACCGATGCATCCGGACGCGCCGCTGGCCGCGCAGGCTGCCCGGGAAGCATTCAAGCAGAAAGGCCCGAGCGCTTTCTGGGCGCTGCACGACAAGATGTTCAGCAATCAGCAGAAAATTAAGCGGGACGACCTCGACGGCTATGCCAAGGAGCTGAACCTCGACATGGACAAGTGGAAGGCTGCGCTGGACGGCAGTACGCACACGGCCGAGATCGATGCCGACAAGAAGGCCGGCAACGACGACGGAATCAGCGGGACCCCCGCCTTCCTCATCGTGCCCGGCAACGCAAGCCAGGGATACTTCATCAACGGCGCCGAGAGCTACGGCAAGTTCCGCAAGCTCATCGAGCGGGCGCTGGCCGATAGCAAGTAGTATCCGCAAGAGATGTCGGAAAAATGCCCCTCCTCTCGACGCACCGTTCGCGTTGTGGGAGGGGCGTTTGCTAGCAGGAACGTCGTGAACGCGCGGAGAGCCATTGCGAGCCTCTGTCTTGCCGCGTGCGCCTGCAGCGGCGCGAGGCCGGCATCGACCCGAACGCCCACCGGAGCGGCGGCGCACTCGCCAGTCGCCGCGGAGGCGAAGACGGCGGCGAGCGAGGAGGACGCGGAGGTCCCTATTTCGCCGAGCAACCCGTCGCGCGGGAGCCGAACCGCGCTTGTGACCATCGTCGAGTTTGCCGACTTCGAGTGTCCGTACTGCATGCGTGCAGAAGCCACGTTGGCAGAAGTCGTGGAGATGTACGGGCCGGAGACCGTTCGCATCGTTTGGAAGCACAACCCCCTTCCGTTTCACCCGAACGCCGCATCCGCGGCCGAGGCGTCAGCCGGTGTCTTCGCGTTGGCTGGCGCCGGAGCGTTTTGGCGGTTCCACGACAGCGCGCTACGTCGCGCCAATTCGCTCGGCCCCCAATCATACGAAGAGTGGGCGCAGGAGGCGGGGGTCCTCGACCTGACGGCCTTCCGAGCGGGCCTTTCCACTCATATCTGGGCGGCCGCTGTCGGCAAAGACACCGACGAAGCGAAGGCACTCGGCGTAATGGGGACGCCCACGTTCTTCGTCAATGGTCATCCCCTGGCCGGTGCCCTGCCCTTCCCCACCTTCCGCGGCGTAATCGACGAGCAAGTGCGATTGGCGCAGGCCAAGGTCGCCAGCGGCACGCCTCTCGATCGGATCTATGTCGAACTCACCCGCGAAAACCGCGCGCGCCAGCAGCAGGAGAGTGTCGACGACGAGCACCGTCCAGCGCCCAAGACAGTCTACAGAATTCCGATCGGCAAGAGTCCTGTGCGCGGATCGCCATCGGCGCTCGTGACTCTCGTCGAGTTCGCGGACTATCAGTGCCCGTTCTGCATCCGTGCCGAGGCGACCCTGAAGGAGCTGCGAGACGAGTACGGCGACAAGCTGCGTGTCGTGTACAAGGATGCTCCGCTGCCGTTTCATCCGCGCGCCGAGCCAGCGTCCGAGGCGGCACTCGAAGTTCGCGCCGAGAAGGGCGACGCAGCGTTCTGGGCGATGCACGACGAGCTACTGGGGGATCCGCCGAACTCGGGGACGATGCGCTCGTGCAGACTGCTGTTCGGTTCGGTGCGCGCCCCCAAGCGGTGCGGGCGGCGATCTTCGAACCATACTCACCAGCGTACCCTCGAAGACGACGCTGACCTCGCCGAAGACTTCGAGGCGAACGGCACGCCCCATTTCTTCGTGAACGGCAGGCGACTGGTGGGCGCCCAGCCGAAGGCGGAGTTCGACAAAATTATCGATGAAGAGATTCGACGAGCCCAGGGCGCGTTGGCCAACGGAACCAAACCCGAGGCGCTATACGACGAGCTCCTGCGGGATGCTCAGGGGCCGGCCGAGCCCGAAAAGAAGTCGCTCCCAATCACGTTCCCCGACCACGACCCGACTCGCGGAAACGCCTCGGCGAAGGTGACCTTGCATGAGTGGAGCGATTTTCAGTGCCCATTTTGCAAGCGCGCCCAGGCCGTATTGGATCAGGTTGCGCGCGAGTTCGGCGCAAAAGTGAAAATCGTCTGGCACGACCTGCCCCTCTCCATACATCCGGACGCGGCCCTCGCAGCGAGGGCCGCGCGCGAGGCGCAGTCGCAGAAGGGGGAGCCGGCGTTCTGGGCGTTACACGACGTGCTCTTCGCTCATCAGCAAGACCTGAAGCGCGATGATTTGGACGGTTATGCGCGCGCTGCCGGTCTCGACATGAAAAAATGGAAAGCTGCCCTCGATGGAGACGCACATCAAGAGCAAATCAATGCCGATGGTGAGGTGGCGGCGGGGATCGACATCTCCGGAACCCCCGCCTTCGTGATCGTCGCCGCAGGGACCCGCGACGGGTACTTCGTCAGTGGCGCCCAGTCCTACTCGAAGTTTCGAAGGCTCATCGAGCGGGCGCTCCTAGAGGCGAAGTGAGGGCCGTCGCCGGCGTCGCAGCCGCCGCGCTCACCATCGCATTGCCCGCCAGCGCAGTCGAGCGCGAACAGCACTTCGGAATTGACGCCGGCGGGTCGATGCTCGTCGTCGACAGCACAACCGACTTGGGCGGCGGCGCCGGCGTACACTGGGCGTACGGTTTGACCGACGCGTTCAACCTGCTGGCCGAAGGCGCTTGGTCACTCATTTCAAAGGGCGATAAGAACGAAGCTCCGCGGCGATCTCCTGGGAGCATCGGCAACGTCGACGTCGGCCTCGGATACGTACTCGACGTAGGGCAGTGGGTTCCCTACGGGGGCGCCCTTTTGGGCGGTTACGCGTTCGCGGGGAACATGATTTCGGGAACGTCCATTTTGCCCGGGGTGGTCGGAGCCCTCGGCCTCGACTACCGCTTCGACCGGAGTTGGGCGGCGGGATTGGCGTTCCGAGAGCACTTTCTCTTCACCGACCTTTCGACGTACCCGAGCTTCACGCAGGTGTTTGCGCGCGTGGAGTACACGTGGGGATGGTAAGAGTCAGCGAGCCGCAAGGCCGAGACCGTCGTGCAGCGCGCGAACGGCAAGCTCGGTGTACTTTGACGCAACCAGACAACTAACCTTGATCTCGCTCGTCGAGATGGCCTGAATGTTGATTCCTTCGTTGGCGAGAATACGAAACATCTTTGCCGCAGTTCCCGCATGTGACCGCATTCCGAGGCCGACAACAGACACTTTCACCACGTCCTCGTCGTAGTGAACATCACGAGCACCGAGACTCTTCGCGACGGTTTCGATCCACGGTTTTGCTCGCACGAGATCGGTCTTCGCGAGCGTAAAGGTAATCGAAGCCCGCGAGTTGGCGTCGGTCGTGACGTTCTGCACGATCATGTCGACCGAAATGTTCTTTTCGGCAATCCTCTCGAAGAGCTCGGCCGCGACGCCCGGTTTGTCGTCCACCCCGACGACGTGTACCCGGGCTTCACCTTTGTCATAAGCAACTCCGCTGACGACAACGCCTTCGAGTGCGGCGTCTTCCTTGGTCACGAGCGTCCCCGGTTGATCGTTGAAAGAACTGCGCACATGCACGGGGACATTGTACTTCATTGCGATCTCCACGCTCCTGATTTGGAGCACTTTGGCGCCGAGCGAGGCGAGCTCGAGCATCTCTTCGTACGAGATGCGGTCGATCTTCCGGGCCGACGGGCATACGTTCGGGTCCGTCGTGTAGACCCCGTCGACGTCAGTGTAGATCTCGCACTCGTCGGCACCGATCGCAGCGGCTACAGCGACCGCGCTCGTATCCGAGCCGCCGCGTCCGAGGGTCGTGATGTTGCCATGCATGTCCACGCCTTGGAACCCCGCGACCACGGCGATCTCGCCCCGCTCCATCGCTTCGCTTATCGTTGCAGCATCGATGTTCTGGATGCGCGCTTTGGTGAACGCGTTGTTCGTGAGAATCCTCACCTGGTGGCCGAGCAAAGAGCGAGCGTTCCCCCCTTCGGCGTGGATGGCCATCGCCGTCAGCGCGGCGCACACCTGCTCACCAGTCGCCGCCAGCGCGTCCATCTCTCGGGCGTCGGGTACGGGAGCGACCTGGTGCGCGAGGGCGAGCAGACGGTTGGTCTCGCCGCTCATGGCGCTCACGATGAGTACCACGCGATTGCCTGCACGCTGCGCCGCGATAGCCCGGCGTGCAACATTGCGGATTCGATCGATCGAACCGACCGACGTTCCGCCGAACTTCTGGACGATGAGAGACACTTGTACAGGGCGCGTTTAGACGGCCGCGGCCGACTCGTCAACCGCTCTGGCTATCGCCGACGGCACTTCCGGGGGTAGAGTCGGCCCGTCCGCGTGTCATCCTACAGTGGGTACCTCATCGAAACCCTGGGCACGCTGCTCGGCGTGTCCGCCATCGCGTTCTTCGTCCTCTGGGGGGGACGTCGCCTGGGCGTGGGCAGGGCGACGGGCCCCCTCGAGCTTTGCGGTCATCTTCCGCTAGATGGACGACGAGCGATCTACCTCTTGAAGGTCGGAGAGCAGGTCTTCCTCATCGGCGTCGGAGAGGGGGGCTTTACCAAACTCGGAGAGATGCCCGCCGGGGATTTGCCCGTTCCGGCCACGAAAGGCGGCGCGTCCTTCGCGGAGGCGCTCGGGCGCGCCGTCTTCCGCGAGCCGAGGCGCGACCGATTGGCGCAAATACCCTCGAGGAGCAAGTGAATGACTGGGAACGACGATCTCCTCTCGCGCCCAATCGTGTTGGTCGTCGCGCTTGCAATCATATCGCTACTGCCCTTCGCGTTCATGACCGTGACCGCTTTTGTGAAGATTGCGACCGTGCTGCAAATCGTTCGCAGCGCCATCGGCGCTCAGGGAGTTCCCTCGAACACGGTCGTGATGGCCCTCGCCGGCGCGCTGACGCTCATTGCCATGGCCCCGGTCACCGACAAGATCGCGGCGCACGCAATGCCTCTCTTTTCCGTCAAAGGAACCGATACGGTTGCTCTCGTCGAACGAGGCGTGGGGGCTGTTCGCGAACCGCTGCGCGATTTTCTCATGGCCAACGCGAGCGAGGTGGAGCGCGCACGATTTTTCGAAGTGGCACGGGGCGCACGCCCCGCCGATCAGCGTGCCGCAGTTCGCATCGATGACTTCACCGTGCTCGTCCCGGCCTTCGTCGTGACGGAGCTCAGCGAGGCTTTCGCTATCGGCTTCTTGATTTATCTCCCGTTTCTGGTCATCGATCTCGTAGTCTCGAACCTGCTCCTTGCGCTTGGCATGCAGATGATGAGCCCTTCGCAAGTGAGCCTTCCGTTCAAGCTGCTTCTCTTCGTCACGACCGGCGGCTGGGGCTTGCTCGCCCGCTCGCTCGTCTCCGGCTACCGATGAGGCCAGATTGAAAGGCAGGGCCCTTTGAAAGCCGCGGACGCGGGACTGCTTGACTTCGGGGGTCTGCGGCGTATCTTCCGCGGCCGTTGCCGGGCGGCCTACCCCATCAACAGAAGCCCGCCGACCGTGGATTGGGGCAATAGCTCAGCTGGGAGAGCGCCGCGTTCGCAATGCGGAGGTCCGGGGTTCGATCCCCCGTTGCTCCACTTGGATTCAGGGAAATTTGGCTGCGCCGTGGGTCGGGCGACGCCGAAAGCCGAAATCGACGCCGAAATTGCCGTGAGCTCGGCCGGCAAGGTCGGGAAGGGCTCGCCAAACCCTTCCCGGAGGTTCTCGGCCTCCCGGACATAGCCTTCGGTCGTCGAGAACGCCTTGTGTCCGGCGCGCTGCTTGATGCGCAGCGGATCGTCGCCCCGCACCGCAGACCAGGTGATGCCGGTCGCTCGGAGGTCGTGGAAGGTCACGTGCTTGCGGTGCGCATCGCTTTCGAAAAGCTCGGCCCGGGTCACTTGCGCGGTCTGAAGATGCTGGCGGAGGAGGATCGCGCGGTCCTCGTGGTCGGGCATCCAGAGGACGTACTTGGCCCGCTTGCCGCGCGCCTGGACGCTCTCGGCGCGGAGGCGAACCAGGACGGGAGCGAGCGCCGGCTCGATCGGGATTCGACGGGTCGTGCCTGTCTTGGTTCCCTTGACCTCACGGGTCTCCCGGTCGATCGACTTGGTGATGTGGATGACGCCGTGCTCGAGATTGACGTCGTCCCACGTCAACGCGGCGAGCTCGTTCGAACGCGCGTACGTGTAGACGGCGACCGCGTAGAGCGTCCGAAAAGCGATCTTGATCCCCTCGCAGCTCACCAGGCGCAGAAACTCGCTCGGGTACAGGTACTGCTTCGACGGCGCCTCGCCGCGCTCGGGCGGCCTGACGCGGGCGGCCGGGTAGTCGTCACGAACGCGCAAGTCACGGCGCTTCGCGTCGACCATGTCCTTGCACATGCGGCTGACCAGAACCCACACGTTGCTCGCCGTCTTCCACCCTAGGTGCTCTTCGTGGTCCTCGTCGAGTGAGATCTTCCGGTCCAAGTCCTCGACGACCCGCTCCACGTCCTCCCGGCCAAACGTATGCACGTCCAAGTGGCCGACAATCGGGAGCACGTGCTTTCCGAGCCGTCCCCGATCGTGACCGACCGTGCCGATGCCAAGGCGCTCCCGCTCCAGGAGCCATCGGCACGCGTACTCGGACACGGTCTCGCCCGTTTCGGAATCGACGGCATGGCGGGCGCGAGCCGCCAACACCGGGGCCAACGCGAGCGCTTCCTCGCGCGTGGTCCCCGGGTCGAATCGGATGAACCGACGTTTGCCGCTGGCCTTCGTGATGCGTACGCCGGCCGGGATTGTCTTCGCTTCGTCGGCCCACTCGATCGAGCCGGTCGGTCGGCGACCACGCTTCGGGCGATGACTTGCGTCGTTGCTCATGATGGCCTCCAGTCTCCTAGTCCGAGCCCCGTTGACGCGGTGGGGGGGCCGCCAGGAGGCGCAGACCGCTGCGCTCCAGCAGGCCGTCGGCGCGCTCCAAAAGGGAGGGCGCGGGCGCGGCCTCGGCGGCACCGCGCGTCCTTCGCGAACGCGTCGCGTGCCACGCTTCACGCGGGCAAACCCAAACCTTGCCCTCTTGGTGTGCCCCCGGGATCCTGTTGCTCCGGCAAAGCTCAGCGAAGCGGCGACGCGAAGTGCGCGGGGGGAGCCGCGTCGAGTCGTAGGTATCGGCGTCGGCGTCCAAGACCGGAACGTCCTTGGCCAGTTCACCGAGCGCTTCGGCGAGACCGCGCGCCGCGGCGGCGGCTTGGGCAAGATGCGCACGACTGTTCATTGGGGCACTCCTTGTCATGGCGTATCGGGCTTGAGAGAGGCTGAGCGAGAGCGATGCGGGCGCCGAGAGCGTCCGCTGAACACCCCGTGAGAACGCCATGGAGCGACGCCGGTCGTCTACTGGGGAAAATCCCCATTTTGGACGCGCGAGGCGCTTACGTGCGCGGTGCGAGGCGACGAACTCCCTCTCGATTGACTCTTCGGGTTTCATCGGACGGCCAATCGGCGAAAGAGGTTCGAGACGCAGTGTGGAGTGCCGGAGGCATGGTTTCGCAGAAACGTGGACCAGCGCTGCCCTCCAGGAGGATGCGGTCGCGCCGCGCCCATGTACTTCTGCACCGTGCGCTTGCCGCGAGAAGCGACACTTCATGAGCCTCGTGGAGAGCATCGCTCCCCGTCACGCGGACGGCCTCGCCGTCGTCGCGAAGTCGCTGAGCCATCAGAGAAGGTGGTACACGCCGCGGTAAATCGACGAGAGAATCGGCGTCACGGAAAAGTACATCCAGCCGTGCTCACGACATGACGAAGATTAGTGCCCAAGAAGGGGTCGCATTCCACGACTATCGACGGGAAGAGGAACAAGAGGCCTACTGCGTCGGGGCGGCGATTCTCGCTCAGTCGCAATGCCGGTTCCAGCCCTTCTGAAACCTCACGAAATCCGGAACGACATTCCTCAAACGCCCGCGCGCCGTTCCGTAAATTAGAAATTAACTTCTTGAGGTCCTCTGAGATGTCTCCTTCGACGATCGAGGGATCTGTCCTTCCGCGGTCCGATTTCGCAGCACCTACCGACCGAAGGTTGACAATGCGGTGCACTGGCAGCACAGTCGCATTGGTGGACGTTCGTTTCACCTTTTCGCTTGTGTGGGTACTTGCCGCGTGTACCGGCGGCACGCCAGAACACCCTGCTGCCCTCTGTCCGCCGACTGATGCTGGAGAACGATGTTCGTGTCCCGGCACGTCCGTCTGTCCGCAGGGCGTTTGGTGGACGTGCACGGAAAACGGCACATGGTCGGAAACCGATGCATCGTGCGTGGGCAACGCGGGTGACCATTGACGCTGCGAAGACCAAGCGACCACTTCTGTGAAAGTGGTACGCGCGCCTCCGAAGAGGCGGTAACGTTGCACGCATAGGCGCTGCGGATCAACCCCCTCCTCGGCCGCGAAAACGCCGGCCGACTTGCCCGAACGCCCCAGCCCTTACCGGACGGGAGCAGCCGGGCGGCGCGCGGTCGAACGCGACCCACGTTGTTGCGCGCGTCGAATCGGTTGGACTTTACTTGCCACCATGCAGTCTGGTGCGAGCAATCCCGTCACATGTGCAGATAATCAACTTTGCTTTACTACAATGGTCGGGTCGGGGGGCAACGGGCCCGGCATGGTGGCGGCCGGCGCAATCGTTGCGTTGCCATTGGGGGGGGGTCCACGAATCCTTTCGCAGGATCCCGCCCTTTGGCCTGCGTGGCGTATGATTGTTGGCAGAGACAGCATTCTCCCCACTACTCTCGGAGACGCCAGTCCCGGCAATCTTACGCGAATTCCGGCGGCCGGCGGAGCGCCTACCCTAGTGATACCCGACGTCAACGGCCTGGCATTGGACGACAAATGTTTGTACGCCGTCGGACGGAGGGAACTACAGTGTCGCTCGCTCGTTCGATGATGGAGCGATTCAACTAAATATGGATCAGTAGTGTTCGTGGGCGACGGGTGTCCGCGGTGTGGTTCGGAAGCGCAGGCCTAATGCGGCCGCCGCAGTGGAGCGCTTCGAGCGACAAATACGCGACTCGTGGAACTGCTTCAAGTAGGAGCTTCCCGATCCGCTAGAAACGTGAACCATGTCCGAACGGCTGGGACTTCGCGAACGTTCACGACCCAGGCGGGCGTGGCGTTGGCACACGCAATTCGTTCATGACGACGTTGTCTGCAGCACGTTCAGGGAGCGACGCACCTCGAAGAGATACCGATCGTGACGCAGCACTCCCAGGTGCCGTTGATCGGCTCGCAGACCTCCGGGCCCTCGCACCAACGGCTGTGGCCGGGCACTGCCGCTGCGTCTGTGGCACCGGAGTCGAGGAAACCCGCATCGGCGATACAGAGAACGGTGAAGTCCGGCGGACCAGAGACCATCGTCTGAGACGCGTCGGGCGCCGCAAGGCAATCGCTTCCCGCGACACATTGCCCCTGCCGACAGCACGGCGCGAATTCCCCGGGGCAGTTGCAGTTCAAATTCTGCACGGCGCCTGAGCCAAGGGGCGTTTTGGCGACATCCGCGTTGAACTGCGCGATGGCCGTCGCGCTAATAGCGGACCCCCCGCACAAGCATCCTGCCATGCAGTAGTCACCCGCGGAAATCATGCGACAGTCGGTGTCAACCGCGCAGGATTGGTCGTATTTGGACGCGACAATGGTGCAGGCCGCGTCGCCTCCGGTCATCGCGGGCGCGGTCGCGTCCTCGGTGCTCTGAGAACTGCTGCCGCCAGCGGGTGTCGAGCCAACCATGAAAGAAGTGCGACTGCTCCGTCCGCCGCACCCAGCTCCAGCCATCAAAAGGAGGAGAGCTCCGACGACTCGCATAATGCCTCCAGATTTCACCGAACCAAACGCAATTGTCATGGCGAACGCTCACGCTGCATATTGTCGGGTGCCTGCCCGATCCTTGGCGCGCACCCACCGCGGAGCTCGCACCCTCGGCGTACGCGACGACGCTGCTCCCTTCGTTACATCTCGACGATCAAGGGGCTCATCGTTTTGTCATCCGTGAGCTCGGCGCTCGGCGTTGTCGATCGCACTCTTTGGGCTCGCGATAGACGCCGCGCTCTCGGAGCCAGTCGCGCACGGTGTGACGGTCGAAGCCGACGAGCCGAGCCGTCTGCGAGAGGTTCCCACGCGTCTGTTGGTACGCGCCCACGACGCGGTCTTTGATGAGCCGATCACGCTGCTCCTTCGGCGAGTCGTCGACACTATCTGCACTCAGGTCATCGCCCAGAAGAAGCCGGAAACTGCTTCGACCCACGGTAACGACCGCGGTCGTCGTGACACTCATCTGCTCCTGCACGCGATGGCCGTCGACGAGTGTGCCGTTGGTGGACCCAAGGTCGGTCACAAGCACGCCTCCCTCGGTGAATTGGAAGCACGCGTGATGTCCGCTCACCCGGGGGTCCTCGAGCCGGACCGCGCAGGAGCTCGAGCGGCCGACGGTCACCGGTTCGACGCCAAGGCGGATGCGGGCGCCCCGAGAGTAGAGCGGTTCGAGGTAGGCGACACGCAAGGTTCGCGCGTGCTGCACGGTGGGCAGGGTCCCGAGGGTCAAGTCCTCCAAGTCCTCGAGCTCTGCGGCGGTCTCCAAGTGGAGATTGTTTTCCTCTACCATCCGTCGCCTCCTCCCGATCATAGCGTGCCGTCCCCGCGCCCAGGAGGGCGTCCGTCCCGCGAGGGAGGGGCTCGCACGAAATCGGCTTTCGGTTCGGCCGGGACGAAGCGGTGGCCGCGTTGGAAGTGGTCGATGACCGACCGCGCGAAGGCGTCGAAAAAGAGTTCGGTGTCCCTGATCAAAGCAGCGCGGACAGCGGGATCCTTCGGCGGCTCGGGGCCCGTGGCGAACCAGTATCCGACGAACCTCCCGAAGGCCTCGGACAAGAGCTCAACGGCTCCGAGGACATCGTGAAGCTCGCGCCGGATGGTGCGTATCTCGGACGCGCGTGCGGCACGGTCCTCGTCGATGGCAGCGACCAGGCGATCCACGGGAGACAAGGGCGCGGATTCGGCATGTCGGGCGACGCCCGTGTCGAGGTTGCCGAGGACGACTCGTCGATGATCGCGCTCGCGTTCCGGGCCCTTGGCAGCGGCGTACTGTCGGAGGCGGTGAAAGGCAGGCTGCGAGAGGCGGATGCCGAGGCGCCGTCGCCGCACCTTCGGCAAGGGCGGGGGCGCGGGCTGCGATGGGGAGAGAGTCATTGGTTTGAAAACTTCCGTAGTTGGGGCTTTGGGAGTCAACGTTCAAGGCCACGGTCGCGCGTGTGGTCCGGCGCCAGGGCAAGACCGAGTCCTCGGGTTACATCGACCCTTTGACCGATCATCGCGCGCGCCTCGGGAGTGTCGGGCAGGAGTCCGAAGCGCAGTCGGTCCTCGACGACCAGAAAGCCCGTTCGGCCGCCCCGGAGCTCACCACGGAAGCCCTCTGCGAGCTCGGACACAAACACGGCGCCGGTCTCACGTGCGATCTGCTTGCCGAGCTCGAGGCGAGCTCCTTCGTCGACCAGGACCAAACGCCCGGCGGGCGATCGATGCAGTGCGACCTCGCGTCCCTTGAAAGCACGCGCCTCGTCGGTGGCCTCGACAAGGACAAACCGCCGCCGCTCGTCACGGATCGCGAGGTGTACGTCGCTCGCCCAGACTGCGCGCCCCTGGAAGCGGTCGGGGGTCTCTGCAAGGAACGCCTCTCCAGTTCGACGCGCGAGCTCGCTCCCTACCGTCCGCCGTTCGACCTCCCGTAGCTTCGCTCCGAGCTCGGGATCGCCCGGCGAGACCCCGAGTGCACCGAGCACCTGGCGCCGTTGCTCGACGGCCTTGCTGACTTCCGCGCCAAGCCCATGGGTCGATAGGGTCTTGGGGTCCACCTGGTCGAGCCAGACGGGCCGGCGACAAGCCACCTGGTCTGCGAGTGAGAGCCTCATCGGCTCCACCGAAAGTCGGTAGCGAGGCGGTTTCGGATCGCCACTCGCGCGCTCGCGGGCGAGGTTCCGATCGATCGGTCGGGCTTCGGGTTCGCGTCGGGTGGCAGAGAACGTGACGAGCGCCCCCGGCTCGAGCCTATCGACCGCGCGCGCCGTGAGCGGCACATGGTAGACGGCCCCGGCGGGAGTCTCGATCACGCCGTAGTAGGTCCCCTTGCTCTCGTCGCCGAGCCCCTTGCGCACCAAGCGTCCGACCAAGGGACCCTCCACGATGCCGCCGGCGCCGTCGGGAATGCCCTGGCCGGGCGTGATGACGTGGAAGTGCGCCGGGGCGGCGCCGGTCATCGCCCGGTGGATCTCTTTGAGCCGATCGCCGCGAAGCCCGAGCTCGCGAAGTTCGTCTTGCCAGCCGTCGGAAAGCACCCACCGTGAGCCCGCGCTGCGCTCGGCCAGACCGAGCTGCTCGAGCTGCTTTAGGCGCCTGACGATCGTCTCCGGCAGCGGGTAGCCCCGGCGCGCCTCGAAGACCTCGGAGTCGACCTCGAGCGCCTGGGCACGACTGGCGATCTCGCGATCGAACGAAGTCAGTCGCTCTCGGGTTACTTCGCTCTCGTAGGTCCTTTGGATCTCCGACTCGAGCCGAGGCCCGAGCCAATCGGTCGCGAGCTCCTGGGCACTCCAGCGCATGCCGCGCGCGATGTAGGCGGGCTGCATGAAGACCCGCCCGCCGTCGCGGTCGACGCCGCGGACGACCACGTGCGCATGAGGGTGGTCGCTATCGTGGTGGGTGACCGCCGCCCACTCGAGGTGCTGGCCGAGATCGCGCTCGACGCGGTTCATGAGGCCACGGGTGAACGCCGTGAGATCGAGGTCGCTGCCGTCCTCGGGCGAGACGATGCAAGGCCGCAGCCGAGGTCCGGGCACCTGCAAGTAGCGCGCGGGCGAGGCGCTTCAGGCTTTGCTCCGCCAGTCACCAAGCCGTTGCCACCGGGTTACCGCTCGGGTCGAAGTTCAACTCTCCAAGAAGGCCGAGCGGATCCGCCCCAAAGACCTGATACGTCGCTGCCTCCAGTCGGGCAGGTTGGTCTCGGGGGCGCCGGCGTTCATGATGCCCAACTCCGATCCGTCCGAGGAAATCCCGACAACGCCATCCGAGCCAATCCAACGGACGAAGGTCCCCGCATCTTCCACCGAAGGGGCCGAGCCGAACGCGAAGCGCGACCTTGCCACATCGTACGAAGCCCCTGCTAACTGCGAGCCCGAGGCGCAGGTTTCCGGCACCGAGCCCGCTACCGGAGGTGGCCAAGGTGCTGTTGTTCGCAGAACAGGCGCAGAGGCCGGCGACGAGCACCGGTCCAAAGTCCGAAAGACGCATGCGTAGGTTTCGCATGTTTTGGTTGACAGCGTCGCAGGCCTGCAATTCTCGATTAGGTTTCCCGCGCCGGCGCCTCGTAGCCCTTCGCTCCAAGTGCGGCTTCACAACCCTTTCTAGCGCTTGCTCGGGCAAAGTCGGCGCGGGTCGCTGAGCTCCCCGCGCCCATCGTGTCGCCAGGCCCACGAGTAGGCTATGCTCGCTGGGTGATCCCGAGGGAGAAAGTCGCCGAGCTCGTCAACGCCCACGCAAGGCTTGAGGAGCCGACCACCGGCGCCATCTGGATCCGCCCCGAAGCGGGCGAAGCCTGGCTCGTCGAGGTGATCCCTTCGATGACCGACGACGAAAAGGCGGAGGAGCCGACTTTCTTCAATCCAGGCACCCAGTTTCGTTTCCCTGTCGCCATAATCGCTGGGAATAGGCGAAGTCTTGAGGCGGCCCTCCGAAGGCAGCCTGATCTCGCGCGAGCGGTGGCGAAAGGGACGGTCCTTCTCGATGCGGGGGACGCGAGCGCGCTCGTGGACGTCGCGCGCGCGGTGGCCGCATAAACGATGGCCGATGAGCGGCTGAAGGCCTGGATCCGTCAGGCGCGCGCGGATCTGGACGCGGGCCGGCGCGAGGGCGAAGTCGAGTGCCACCGGCGCTATTGGCTCCAGCAAGCTTGCGAGAAAGGGATCAAGGCGCTCGGCCAGATCCTCTGGAAGGGCTCGGCCGCAGACGACGGGCGCTTCCGCCAGCATTTTCTGCATCGGCACTCCCCGCTGAAGCAGCTCGCCCAGGAGGTTGCCGCAGACGCGGGCCTGCCGAAGTCGCTGCGCCTGCTCCTTCGGCAGCTCGATGCCGAACTCGGGGAGCTCGACGGTGAAGGGCTCCTCCGTAAGGTAGACTCGACAACGCCAACCACGGACCCTACGGACGCGAGCTATCGGTACCCGTTCCGGGGACCCGCAGGCGAAGAGGTGGCGCCCGTCGATTGGTCAAGCGCGGACTGGGACAGGTACCAGGGAAATTCGGTTGGCGTAGCGGCAGCCATCGACCGGTTCCTGCGAACGGTCGAGAACCGTCGTCAGCGCGGGCGCGCGATGACGTGACAGCGGGACCTAGGTCCGCACGTACCCGCGTTGCCCGCGTACGTGCAGCCTTGGCAACTTGATCCAGTCTCTCGCGAGCAGATCCAGGATGTAATCGCGCACGAGCAGGCCGCGTTGAAGGCACTTCACGCCGTCCGAGCGCGTAAGTGCTAACCATGAAGGCATGGCTGCGGTGACCGTCGCAGAGGCCCTGACCCGGCTCGCTGACCTGATCAGCGAGGCCGCCGACCACACCATCGTGATCGTGGCGGGCGACCGCGCCGTCCGCCTTGTGCCGGTCCCGCCGCCCGAGCGCCGCGTGCCTCGCTTCGGCAGCGCAGCGGGTCGCGTGCACATGGCCAAGGACCTCGACGAGCCTCTCGCGGATTTCGCCGAGTATTGGTGAGACTGCTGCTCGACACGCACGCCTTCCTCTCTGGTTTGTTGCGGGTGACGTATCACTCGCGGCGGCAGCTCGGACCGCGATCGCGGACCCGGGCAATCAGGCCTTCGTGAGCATCGCGTCCGCGTGGGAGGTTGCCATCAAGGTAAGCCTCGGGAAGCTCACCGTGGACGCGTCAACTGTGCGTGAATTCTTGGATGAGCAGATGGGGGCGAACGGCTTCACTTACCTCCCCATCGATCCGCCGCACGTCTTCCGTGTCGCTGGCCTGCCCTTTCACCACCGGGATCCCTTTGACCGCCCGATCATTGCCCAGGCGCTCGAGGAAAGCATGACGCTGGTGACCCGCGAGGGGACGGCGTTTGGCCCGTACGGGGTCACGCTCCTCTGGTGAGCCACGTCCCTGGCACTCGACGCCGGATGGCGGAGCCGTTCCTCAGGAGTCCGTCGATTTCGCGAGTTGTCCGAGGGGGCGGCGGACGCCATCGTCGACGGCGATCTTGGGAGCGCTCAGGTACGACGGTACGAGCGTTCTTAGGGACGCTCCTACCTGATACCGTCCCGCGAGAGCAGCTCGAGGATGTAATCGCGCACGAGCACGCCGCGTTGAAGGCACTTCACGCGCACCTGACGGTGAATGTGCTCAGGCACGTCTGCGACGATGCGCTTCTCGCCCTCGCCGAGCTTCTCCGCCGCGGTCTTCGCTCGCTTCTCGCTTCGTTCTCGGCTTGGTTTCTTGAGGCTCAGACCCATGCTTGCCGCCTTTCACGTTGCGCCACAGGCGCCGGATGTCGTCGGCCGCTTCTTCGGTCGACGAAGATGTGAGTACTGATTCGCCGCGTGAGGCGGCATCGGGGAACGCGATCCGCTGGTGCACAACGCCAGCGAGCTCGGCGCCGGCCTTGCGGAGCTCGGCCTCGGCCTCGCGCGCGAGCCGCGTGTTCGTGCTCGCGCGGTTCAGGACGAAGACCCGCCGGATCGGAGGGCGCCCGAGCTGCTCGGGGATCTGGTCGGCATGGTCCAGCGATTCGAGCGTCTCGGCGACGGCCCAGAAGTCGAACGGGCCCGGCTGGATCGGCAGCACGGCGACGTCGGCGGCGACGGCCGCGCTCTGCGTGACGTCGCCCAGGCGCGGCGGCCCATCGAGGAAGACGTAGTCGTAACCCCGGGATATCTCCGTGAAGCGCGGAAGCGCCATCGCCCCGTCAGCCTTCACCACGGCGAGCCCGTCGAGCGGCGAGCCGTCCTGGCGGGCGGCGCTCCAGTCGAAGGCGCTGGCCTGGCGGTCCATGTCGACGACAAGCGCGCGGCCGCCGTCGAGGTGCGCGGCGGCGGCGAGGTTGATCGCCAGGGTCGTCTTTCCGCTTCCGCCCTTCTGCTGGAGCACGGCGACGGTCAGCATCGGTTGACTCCTATCCGTGGGTACGCGGGTACGCAAGTTGTTGGGTACGGCCCGACTCATCGGAGTCTCCCGAGCAGCCGCGCAATGTCCTCGCGTATCCGTGCTGGATCGACGCGCGGCTCGACCGAGACGGCCACCCGCGCTGGCGGCGAGCCGGCCACCCGGGCCGCCTCTTGGTCGGCGCGCGCTTGCTCCCGCAGGCGAGTGGTCCGGCCACGCTCGGAGTGCTCGAAAAAGTGGGCGAGCGTCCCCCAGACGAAGCGCGACGTCGGCGGTCCGTCCTTCGATGCCGAGAACGCCCCGTCGAGCGCATCGCGATGCGCCTGGAGCTTCGCCTCGCGGTCGCCTTCGACGGCGGCGGTGCATGTCGCCACGAACTCGACGTCGGGACGATCGAACCAGCGCGGCGGCGGGCGCTTCGGGTGCTTCCGCTTCATCCGCTCGCCGAGGGCGGCACGTGCGATCTCCCGATCCTCGGTCGTGACCCTCGGTTGTTCTTCTTCGGGGGACGCTGGCGTCGCAGGCGCCGAGCTCCCGCAAGAAGAAGTTCTTTGATCTTGATCTCTTGGTTCCATGGAACTGGCTTCCGGTGGGGCACCGGAAACCGCTTCCGGTGGGTGGGATGGACCACCGGAACTGGTTTCCGGTGGGTGCGAGGGGCGCGCCTTCGCCGGCGTCTTCGGGAAACGCTCGACGAACGACGCGAGCTCCCCGAGAGTCACGGGCCCCGGCGCGTAGTAGATGCGATCGGCGCCGTTCGGCCTGCGCTCGCGGCGCAGGCGCACGAGCCCGCGGTTCTCGAGCTCGTCGACGTAATCGCGAACGGCCCGCGAGGTGTACCCGGTGAAGCCCGCGATTGCGTCCTGGCTCGGCCATGCCTCAGCGTTGGCTTGCCAGTGGCAGGCGATCGCGATGAACACCTGCCAGGGGCCGCGCGCGAGCATGCCGAACGCAGGACGCCGGCGGATGTCGCGGAGGCCAAGGCCGAGGTTGTCTCGGAAGCGAAGCCGCTCGCGGAGCGGGAAGAGGTCGTCGTCTAGTCGCTCTCCCAGTCCCGCCGGAAGAGCGCTTGCTGCATCATCTGACATCGTGCACGCCCCCTCCGCGCCGTACGGCGCGGCGAAGGGCCCGAGACGCGCGCGTACGTCGATCGCGACCTGCGCGATAACGACGGCGAGCGGCCCCGGGGCGTTCGCTACTTGGAGCGCGAAACGCGCTCCGCTCGGGCGACGTGGGAGACGTCGCTCGCGAGCTCTCGGAGTCCTCGCGGACGCATCGCGTGTCTTGCGCGAGGACAAACGAACCCCTATGCTTGGTCTCACTCGGCGGCTGGAATCGACGAGGAACCAAGACAAGCGGCCTTGCTGATTGCAGTCAGCGAGGCCGTTCAGCTTTGTGCGCCACGGGCTACGTCATGGCGCCTCCGTGGTCAGCGCGCGACGCGCGCTTTCTCGCGACCCCGACGAAGCACGAGTGCGGTGAGCGAAGCTGGTCGACGCTATCCGCCGCGGCACGTGGGCGACGCGCTACCGCGCCATCGACGGGAGGAGCGGTTGGAGTGCCAATAGCGCACGGTCGGCGACGAGAGGGCCACTGACGGGCCGCGATATCGTTCTGCGACCCAGGCTCGCGGTCCCCTCCGCAGCGAGGGACCGCCGCTCGGACGACGGCCACGCCTGCCTCGAACAAGCGGCTCACTGCCCGGCCCCCGATCGCTTTCGCTCGAGGGGTACGATGTTTCCCGCCCGCAGGCAGCGGCGAGCCTCGAGCTCACGCGCAAGTTGGGCAACGATGTCGAACCGGCCGGCCGCGGTCGCGGCGGAGACCCCGGCGGCGAGGGCGCGCTCTACGGCCTCGTCGGCGTCTCCGGAGCCTGGTGGCTCGTCAGGCGACGCCGATATTCCCGGCTTCGTGGAGTTGCCTTGCGGCGCCAGTTCCAGGGCATTTTCGCCACTCTTCGCGACGCTTGGCCCGGACGGGGGGACCGTGTTCGATCCCCCGTTGCTCCACCATATTTGCCGGGGAAATCGGCATGTAGGGGGGCCACTTGGCCCAATCCTTGGCCCAATCGGTCTCCGGGGGGTCGACGGAATCCCGGACGGTGCGTTCACACGCGCGCAGGCTCGTCAGATCGTCCGGCACGGACACGTGCGTCATCGGTCTGCTTGCCGCGCTTTTGCGCAACCTGGTCCAAGCTGCGCAGCGGCGATGCTCGGATACAGCGTCGATAAGAGCACGGTCGCAAAATACATGGGTAAGCGGCCGCAGCGTCCTCGACGCCCGTCGCAGACCTGGGGAACGTTCGTGCGCAACCATCTGGTAGGGACCATCGCCGTCGACCTTCTCACCGTGCCGACGGTCACCTTTGGCATCTTGTACGTCTTCTTTGTTCTATCGCTGGAGCGACGCCGAGTTCTGCACGTCAACGTGACCGCGCACCCATACGCCGCGTAGGCGGCTCAACAGATCGTAGAGGCGCTCAGACCCGACATCTCGGTCCGGCGCCTCATTCGAGATCGCGACGGCATCTTCGGCTCGGTGTTCGACGCGCGTATTGGCAACCTCGGAGTTCATCAAATGCTCATCGCTTCGCGCTCTCCGTGGCAGAACCGGTTCGCGGAACGCTGGGTCGGGACTCTGCGTCGAGAGCTACTGGACCACGTCATCGTCCTCGGCCAGCGTCATCTGCTCTGCCTCGTGCGAGCTCATGTGGCGTACTACAACCAAGACCGCCCTCACATGTCGCTCGAGGGCGATGCGCCGATTACGCGCGCCATTGAGACGGCGAGCAGCGGCCGTGTCGTGGCCCTTCCGAGAGTTGGCGGACTTCATCACCGCTGCGCCAGACGGGCGGCATGACTGTCGGACCTTCGAAAAGCGAGTTTTTCACCACGACAGTGCGAGGGAAGGTGACTCCGCCATGCCGGAGCTCCCCGATGTCGAGATGACCCGACGCGATTTGAAGCGTGGCTGGTCGGCGCGAGCCATGCGCCTGGCCCGCGCATCGCATGCCCGACGGCCCATGATCCTCCTCACAGGTGCCACGGGCACGGTTGGACTGCCTCTCCTGCGAGCTCTGCGCAGGGCCGGGCAACCGGTGCGCGCCATCCTCCGAGACCAGCGCAAAGCTGGGCTCCTACAAGACCTCGGGGCGGAGATCTTCGTCGGCGACCTCGCCGGCCCCGAGAGCTATCGCGCGGCGTTCCGCGGCGTGGACCGAGCCTTTCTCCTCACGCCGGCCGGCCCGGCCCAAGCGGGCATGGAGATCGGGTTCATCGACGGCGCCATCGCCGCGGGCGTTTCGCTCGTCGTCAAACACTCGGCCATTGGCGCCGAACCGAGCGCGCTAGGCGTCGGATTGGCGCACGGCCAAGTCGAGCGCTACCTGCAGGACAAGCGTGTTCCCCACGTCGTCGTTCGTCCGACGCAGTTCATGCAGAACCTCCTTCGGTGGGCGCCGAGCATCGCACGAGCCCGCGCTCTTGTGATTCCGCTCGTGGACGAGTCGGTGCGTGTGAACCTCGTCGACGTTCGCGACGTAGTCGAGGTCGAGTTCGACGCCCTGACGCAGTCGAAGCACATCGGCCATACGTACATTGCCGCCGGCCCGGAGCTCCTCACCTACGAGGAGGTTGTCGAGAGGCTCTCCAAGGGGGTCGGCTCGCCGATCCCACTTCGTGTGCTCCCAGCCGATCGCTACCGCGAGGAGGCGCGTGCGGCAGGATATCCTCCGGGCCCCGTGAACCGCCTGGTGGGCTACTACTCGACGCTGCGAACGGGACACACGGCGCTGTCCGTGACGGGTGGCGACGTGGCGGCAGTCACAGGCCACGAGCCACGCTCCCTCGGCGAGTTTGCCCGCGAGTATGCTGAGGCGCTGTATGAGCCTCGACCTGAAGCCGCAAGTTGGATGGGGTAGCCGTCGGCCGGCTCGCACGCTCATACCGGGACCCTCCTTTTTGGACAAGGTGCAAGGATGCGAGTGTTGGTGACGGGTGCCACCGGCTTTGTCGGTTCCTTTCTCGTCCGGGAACTCATCGAAGTCGCGGTTGAAAGCCGCGTGGATGACGCCGTCCGCCGCCTCTGCAGCCGTACGCGGCGAAGTGCTTTCCGGCTCGGGCTGGCCGCTCATTATCTCCGGCACGGACCTCGCCCGGTCAAAGAGCGGCGGCCCGGCAGTAGAGACGGACGATCACGTCACTTCGGCGGAGTCCCCCCGCGCAGCCTCCGGGGAGGCGAGCCCAGTCCTGTCCCAAGATCATGTCCGAGATGAAGTACATAACCCCCCAGATGGCCAGCGGCTGTGCTGGTGGAATAAGTGGTCCTTTTGGCCGATTCTCGCGAGAAATCGCGAACAAGGCCGGTGCGGCTCGGGGGGCGCGATTCGCCGGTGACAACGATGGGATACCGGGCGAACGTGCACGCCTGGAATCGGAATCCCACGCCCTTCGCCTGGACAAAGCCCGTTGCCGCCATCATCAAGTCACGCCGGCGAATGTTGAAGCGCATCTCGACGACGGTGCACTAGAGTTGCTCCGCACCGCCGGAGGTTGCCATGGCCGATACCTTTCGCATCGCTCGCTCCACTACCGTGGCCGCGCCGCCCGCGCGCATCGCGCCGCACATCGAAGACTTTCATGCCTGGGAGAGGTGGTCGCCGTACGAGAAGCTCGACCCCCGAATGAAAAAGACGTTCTCCGGCGCCGAACGTGGCACGGGGGCGAGCTACGCGTGGGAAGGCAACAGCAAAGCCGGCGCGGGCAGCATGACGATCACCACCGTCACGCCGCAGAAGATCTCCATCGCGTTGCATTTTACCAAGCCCATGCGCTCCGAGAACACCGCCGAATTCACCCTCGAGCCGGACGGCGCGGGCACGCGCGTGACGTGGACCATGATCGGCCCCAAGAACCTTATGATGAAGGTCATGAGCGTCTTCATGAACATGGACAAGATGATCGGCCAGGCGTTCGAGGACGGGCTCGGCAAGCTGAAGGAGCTCGTCGAGAAGAGCCCAAGCTGAGCCAGCCTGGCCGCAACGGCCATAGGCACCACCTAAGTGCCGACCTACAAGGTCAACCGCTTCTGCAAGGGGCAGTGATTTGCCGCCCGCAAGAGGCTTGGCGCCAACTTCATCGGGCGCGTGCCTCCTGATGGCGCGACGAACACCGACGTCGCGCCCTGCTTCGCACGCCACGTGGCGTGCCCCAATAGCGTAGTCACCGCCCACCTCGTCGACGAGGTCGATCATCCCACCATCGTGGCACGCGACGATGTCCTGGCGTTCTTCGCTCGCGGACCGCGCAGCAGGTTCGCATCGCGACGCCGTTCGGGCAGGGCGACCCGCCCAAGAGCCCGGCTCCCGCGCTCGCCGCGGTGCCAGGGCGAGAGCAACCTGACGCTTGGAGCTTGCCGCGCAACGGAAAGCGCAGACTCGCAGGTCTCTCGATGATCACGCGGAACGAGGCTCGCTCGCCGTGAGCCCGACAACTTCGAGTCGCTCTCGGTCGCGAGGTACCAAACCCAGAGGCGCTGCTCGGGCATGCGGCGCCCGTGGGCCAGGAGTGGGAGACGCCCCTCGCGCTCGAGCGCCATCAGCACGTCGGCGTGCCCCGGCAGTTCGCGGGCGTCGCACAAGTCGCGCACGACGCGCCCGACTGCCCGCCGTGCTCCGGGACCACACCCCAACGCCACGAAGCGCTTGGTCAGGTCGCCGATGTACGGGACGCGTGTTGGCACTCGTCAATCTGCTCCGGAAGCTCGCCCGTCTCGGCCCAGCGATCGAGCTCCTCGCGCGTCAACGCACGTGTCTCGCCCCGTTCGCCCGCTTCGATGCCAGCGCGCACGTGGGCCTCCTCGTCGGCAGGAAGGCGCACGCGCGGTGGGAGCCTCGACCTGGGTGCCATGTGATGAAGCCTAGCTCAATCCGGCGGACGCGGAACCCGGGGTCACGAGGTTCCCCAAGATCGCTCCAGAGCCTGAGACCGCCGGGGCGGTGCAGCCCCCGGTGGTCGCAGCTGGGCCATCGCCGAATCCTAGCCCGAGTGTCACCAGGGATCCTGGTTGCACAGCCGCTACTTGCTCCGATGCGAGGCCCTCTCCCAGCCCCGTGAGGAGGCCGTGCGCGCGCAATTCGAACGGGTCTTTCGCGAGTTCGGACTGCCTGCGCGCATTCGCTCCGGTCGATGAGCGAAAGATGTGAAATACTGTCACCCAGGTTTCCGGTGCAAAGTGTCACTACCGATCCTGGTTGCACAAGGATGCACACCACTTTGCACCACCTGGGGGTCACGACGTGGACGCGTAGGTACCCGCCAGTAACGCTTTTCTCGGGAAAAGAACCGCTCCGTACCTCTCAGAAACGCCTGTCGTCACGTTGACGCGGTAGGGTCCGAAGTTCGAAACCCGCGACGAGCGACGGCCGCCGCGAATCTGTCGGACCGCTCTCACTGCGGCCCGCGATAGCGACCGCGCTCGTCCAGTAGCGAACGCACGCCCACGGCGCTCAAGCGTCGGGCCTCAAGCTCGCGCGCCAGCTGCGCGACGACGGCCCATTCGTGAGCGGCCGACGCCCGGGCGAGAGCGACCGCGAGCGCGTCCTCGACGGTCAGGGGACCTGCTGCCGAGGGCATTTTTCTTGGCCCAAGCGCGACCGGCTCACGCGCACTTACGTCAACTCGCGTAGGGTCGTCCGTACGCGAGTCGACGCGAATCGCCGTGGTTTCAGCAGGATGGTCGGGTTCGATCCCCGTTGCTCCACCATATTTGCCGGGAAATCGGCATGTAGGGGGGCCACTTGGCCCAATCCTTGGCCCAATCGGTCTCCGGTGAGCTCCGCGCGCTTCACCCCAGCCAATTTTCCACGTCCACGTCCACGATGGCCTCGATGGGCCAGCGGACATAGGGACGCGCCCTAGGCCGGGCTCAAGCCGGCGTCGGCAAGCTCACCATCCACTGTGTACCGAATCGATCGACACACATGCCGAAGTACGGCCCCCACGGCGCGTTGGCGATCGGCATTTGGACGTCCCCGCCGTCGCTGCTGAGCGCCTGAAAGACGCGATCGGCTTCCGCCTTGTCGTTGGCGACGATCGAAATGTGAACGTCGGGGACGTTGACGTACGGCTTGGCGCACAGCTTGAACGGCGGGCTGATCCCCTCCACGGCGTCGCTGCCCATCAGATGCACTGTCTCGGTGATGGGAAGCTGAATGTGCATGATCTTGTTCTTCGCGCCGGCGGGCGCACCCTTGATGAAGGGCGTATCGCCATAGGTTTGCTTCATGAGGATGCGCGTTCCGAAGACCTTCTCGTAGAACTTGAAGGCCTCTTCAGTGTTGCCGGCAAAGTTCAGATAGATGTGGACGAGTTGCATGGGAACCTCCGAGAGCGTGTGTTTCTGGCTTCCAGGCCCCAAGGACGAACCGCGAAAGGCGGACCCGACACGCCCCGTAACTTTTTTTCGACCCTCTGTCGACCGCCGGCCTAGTCCTTCGTCCTAGGAAGGAGGTCCGCGAAGAATGTTGTACGCCATTCTCTGTTACGACCGCGAAGACGTGGTCGAGGCCTGGACGCCGGAACAGGATGCCGCCGTCATCTCCAAGCTCGACGTCGTGACGGACAAGCTCTCCCGCGAGGGGCGCCTGGGGCCGGTCGCCCGCCTGATGCCGACGACGACCGCGACGACGCTTCGCAAGGGTAAAGAGACCGTCATCCTCGACGGGCCGTTCGCGGAGACGAAGGAGCAGCTCCTCGGCTTCTTCATCGTCGAGTGCACCTCACTCGAGCAGGCTATCGCCACAGCGAAAGAGCTCGGCCAGGCCAGCAGCACCAGCGGCGCCTACGAAATCCGACCACTTCGGCTGCTTCGCCCGGAGCCGCCCCGACCGTGAGCACCGTCGCCTGGATCGACGTGGCCCTCCGGGGCGCGCGTCCCCAGGCGATGGGCGCGCTGCTCCGCCATTTTCGCGACCTGGACCTGGCCGAGGAGGCGTTCCAAGAGGCATGCTTGCGCGCGCTCAAGAGCTGGCCGAAGAGCGGCCCTCCGCGGGACACGGTGGCGTGGCTCGTCTTGGTCGGGCGGAACGCCGCGCTCGATGGCGTGCGCAGGCGCAATCGGGAGCGCGAGCTCCCGGGAGAAGAGGCACTTTCCGATCTGAGCGAGGCGGAGGGACCCTTGGCCCAGCAGCTCGACGAGGCGGACTATCGCGACGACCTCCTTCGGCTGCTCTTCATGTGCTGCCACCCGGAGCTTCCCGCGACGCAGCAGATCGCGCTCGCGCTGCGCATCGTTTGCGGCCTCACCGTCCCCGAGATTGCTCGCGCGTTCCTGGTGACCGACGTCGCAATGGAGCAGCGGATCACACGGGCGAAAAGGCATGTCGCAGCGGAGCGCATTCCCTTCGAGACGCCCGGCGCGCCGGAGCGCGCGGAGCGGCTTGCGGCCGTAGCGGCCGTCCTTTACCTCCTCTTCAACGAGGGGTACTCCGCGACCGGCGGAAGCGCCCACGTGCGCGTGCCGCTGTGCGACGAGGCCATCCGTTTGGCCCGGCTCCTCCTTCGAATGTTTCCTGGAGAACCGGAGATGCTCGGGCTCACCGCGCTCATGCTCTTTCAGCACTCGCGGTCGAAGGCGCGGCTCGACGCACAGGGGGCGATCGTTCTTCTCGAAGATCAAGACCGCAGCGTGTGGGATCGCGACCGCATCACGGAGGGGCTCGCGCTCCTCGACAAAGCCCTCCGCCACGCACGCCCGGGGCCGTACCAGGTGCAGGCCGCCATCGCAGCGCTTCACGCGCGCGCGCCGCGCTTCGAAGATACGGACTGGGCGGAGATCGAACAGCTCTACGCCGCGCTCGAGCGCCTCCAGCCCTCGCCGGTGGTGTCGCTCAATCGCGCGGTCGCCGTCGCCAAGTTGCGAGGTCCGGCGGCGGCGCTCGCGATGATCGATGCGCTGGCGAAAGACCTGTCCGGGTACTTCTACTTCTTCGGCGTCCGCGGCGCTCTCCTCGTGGACCTCGACCAACCCGACCAGGCGCGCGAGGCGTTCGATCGCGCCCTCGCCCTCGCGAAGTCGCCCGCGGAAGCGGCGCACATCCGGCTGCAAATCGACCGGCTGACGCAGAAGAGCGAGGCGGCGGGGTGAGGTCGGCAAAAAAAACGGCGTGTCGGCTCGGTGCCGGCTCGTTCGTCCTAGGGATCGAAGATGTACTGAAAGGAGGCCGATCATGGCGGAAGCACGACGCCCGAAGATTCTGACGCATCTCTGGTATGCGAAAGAGGCCGAGGAGGCGGCCAAGCTCTACACCTCCATCTTCCCAGACTCGCGGATCGAATACGTGGCCACGCTGGCCAGCGACTCGCCGAGTGGGCCCGCGGGTTCGGTGAAAATCGTGGACTTCACGCTCTTCGGTCAGCCGCTCCGCGCTATGAGCGCGGGGCCGCATCACGACTTCAACGATGCCATGTCGCTCGTTGTGTCCTGCGAGAATCAGGCGGAGCTCGACCGCTACTGGAACGCTCTCCTCGAGACGGGCGGCAAGGCCCAGGCGTGCGGGTGGCTCATCGATCGCTTCGGCGTCCGGTGGCAGATCGTCCCGGCGGCCTTCGAGCAGATGATGCGCGACCGCGACGTGACCCGCACGAAGCGCGTCACCGACGCGATGCTCCAGATGGTCAAGCTGGACATCGCGACACTACAGCGTGCCTACCAAGGAAACTGAAGGAGAAGACATGAAATACCTGACGTTCATTCGCCACGCGGAGTCGTATCGCCAGGCCGGGCCACCCCGAGCGCTCATGGAGGCGATGGGCCAGTATGTCCAGAAGTCCATGAGGGACGGGACCCTTGTCGACACGGGCGGGCTCCTTCCCAGCAAGGAGGGCGCTCGCATACGCCTCGCTGGCGGCAAGCTCACCGTGACCGACGGTCCATTTACCGAGATGAAGGAGGTCATCGGCGGCTGGGCGATCATCAAAGCGGACTCGAAGGTCGAAGCGATCCGAATCGCGACCGAGTTCATGGAGCTCCACCACAAGCACTGGCCGGAGTTCGAGGGCGAGTCCGAGGTGCGCCCGATGTTCGAGCCGGGAATGGGACCATAGCGAGTCGCGCCGGGTATGGAGCGAACGGCCTCAGAGTCCCTACCCGGGCTCTGGCTTCTTCATGCCATATTTGGGTATCGTGCATGCTCGGTGCGGTCAGCGACGCATGAGCGCAGCCACGAATAGGAGCAAGAAAACGGGCCCCGTTGCGGTGTCGAAGGTGACCACGCCGGATGCGGTCGTTTCGTTCGCCGACGCTGAAACGTGGTCGAAGTGGTTGGCGGCGTACCATCTGTCATCGCGGGGGGTATGGCTCAAGATCGCCAAGAAGACGTCTGGAAGGGCTTCGGTCACGTACGCCGAAGCGATCGATGTCGCGCTCATCTGGGGATGGATCGACGGGCAGAAGCAAACGTTCGACGAAGCGTGGTGGCTTCAGAAGTTCACGCCACGCCGCTCGAAGAGCGTGTGGTCGAAGATCAATCGCGAGAAGGCAACCGCCCTCATCGCCGCGGGCAAAATGATGCCCTCCGGGCTTGCGGAGGTCGAACGAGCCAAGAAGGACGGTCGGTGGGACCGAGCCTACGAATCGCAGAAGAGCGCCTTGGTACCGGCAGATCTCGCCATGGCACTCGCCGACAATCCTCTCGCGACGAAGTTCTTCGCCACCCTCGAGGCGCGCAACCGGTACGCTATCTTGTGGCGGGTTCACAACGCGAAGAAGGCAGAGACCCGAGCCCGTCGCATCGCTCAGTTCGTGGAGATGCTGGCCAAGGGACAGAAGCTTCATCCGTGAGGGTGACGTCCGGGTTGACGTCGTGTGACAGAGACCGCTTCAAGAAGGCGGATGCTCAGCGGGGCGACCTCGCCCGACTAAACGTTTTCGACGAACTGCCGTCCTACTCCTCCGCCAGGCTAGTCGGCGCGTCTTTCCCCCAAGTCCCCGATTGGCCTGGCGCCTTTCCGACCGGTCTGCGTGGTACATCACGTCGACCATGCCGGCGGCCACCCGCAAAAGGCTTCCGCTCCGTTACGCCGCGCTGTGTCGTCGCGGACGCGGCGGGGCAAGTCGCGTTCTCCGGGCCGTGTTCGACGCTCAAGGCGAGCATCACCCGAATCGGCCGGCCGAGGTCCGCATCGGTGATTCGCTGGTCAACCTGAAGGAGGCGTAGGTGAAAATTCTCGCGCTCGTCGACGTAGCTCGCGGTGCAGACATCAATGCGGTCCGTGCGGGTCTCGCGGAGGAACTGCGAGGCGCGTGGGACCTGTACGAATCCGGTGTGCTCCGGGAGACGTACGCCACGGCGACACCAACGCGAGTGGTGTTCGTCCTCGAAGCAGGCAGCGTCGCGGAAGCGCGCGATCATCTTTCCAGATTGCCGCTGGTCACCGCGGGGCAGATGCACCTCGACTTCATCGAGTTGAAACCGTTCGCGAACTGGGCGCTGCTGTTCAAGTCGTAGAGCCGGCGGTCTGCTCCGCGGTAGGCGATGGCGAACCTCGAGCTGCGATCCGAGGCCCCGAATCTACTCAATGCGGCATGCCTCCTCGAAGGACAGGCGCGGGTTAGCATCCAAGCGTCGGCTTCAACGGTGACCGCCGCCGCGTGCGCCGCCGCCCCCGCGTATGCCCCGGGCCGGACGGGACGTGGGCTCGTAGTTCCGCCGTATGGGGCCGCCCTGCACGCGATGCTGGTAGAGCCCGGGCGGTTCTCGGTCGTAGTGGCCCCAGCGCCCCCCCTCACCGCGGAAATACCAGAGACCTCCGCACCAATAGCTCGGGTAGCCGTTGTAATACACAGGTTCGGTGGTGGCGATGCACCCGTCAGGGTAGACGCCGCCGTAAGCGACGGGATAATCCGCCCCTTCGACGCCGACTTCGCAGCCGGGGGTGATGGCGATGATTCCGCCGAGGATGGCGGCGCGTGCCAGGGCTCGATGCAATCCGGCTCGGCTCATGTCTCAGCCTCCCTTCGCGCTCGGATTGTGGTCTGCGTGCTGGCGCAGGATCTGCGCCAGCTTCGCTCGCTGCTCCGATGTCAGCACCGGGGTCACGGACTCGATGAGCCGCGCCGTATGCCTGGCGCCCCAGCCGATCATGTGCGCGGTCGCAGCGGCCTCGGTTTTCAGTGCCTTCGCATCGAACGTCGGCGCTCGGAAGGCGTCACCGAACGCACGGATATGGGTCGCCACCTCTTGCGGATCGAATCGCGGTGCCGTTTTCGTCGATTCGGCTTGGCGCGCGCGGATCGTGTCGACCTGGTCCGGCGTGAGGGCGAGGTCCGCAGTGAGCTGGGTCAGGTGGTCGTCATCATCGGTGTTCGCCTCTTGCCACACCGACCAGTGAGCCTCGAGCTTGTCGACCAGCGCGGCCCGCTGGGACGGCGTGAGGACGCTGTGCAGCTGGTTCAGCGCGTCGGTCGACGCGTCGTGAATGCTGGCGGCCGCGGTCGTCAGCTGGGCGACCGCGGCGTCCACCTTGGCGGAATCGAGCGCCCCGGCCGCGACCCCGTCGGCCAGCGTGACCAAGAGGTTCCGCTCGGCTGCCCGCGCCGGTTCCATCCGCGCGAGCAGATCGCCGCGAATCTTCTCCACGGCGGGCTTCTGTTCGGGCGAGAGCCCAAGCGTGTCCAGGCTCATCGCGATGAGAAGCGTCACTCCGCCGTGGTGGTGGCGGTGGTGCTCGAGGAGGCCCGCCGTCGCGGCCTCCTCCTCTTCGCTGTCCGCGCTTGGGCCTGTTGCGGACGAAGCGGGCGCATGGGTCGCCGCGCTCCCGCTACATCCAAGCATCGCGCAGGTGCCAAGAAGATACGCTGCAACCATCTCGGTCAGTCGTTTTGTCGCTGGCATGGGCACTCCATCACGACCACCCTCACATTGCGCGGGTCGCGCCTTGCGGGGTCGAACCTACCACGCATACGGCAGCTCGCTCGCGAGCTTCGTTCTCGGCCGGCGCGAGACTCGTCTCCTTTGCGCCTTCGGCACCACTATGTACCTCGCCGCCGCGGTGAACGAAGCGAGCCGCGCTTCGTGGCCCGGGTGGTAGGATCGGGCCATGTCTGCGATCGAGTTCGTGGATGTGGATCGGGCGCGTTCCGCACCAGGCGTGCGGATCGTCGTCTCGGGTCTCGTGCCGACCCCTTGGTCGGAAGCGACGAAGGAGCTCCTGCGGATCGCGCAGGTCCCGGTGCTCGCGGTTCGACGGATGCGCGACGCCGCCGAGGTCACCGCGTGGACCGGGGTCGACAACGTCCCGGTCGTGTTTCACGACGCCGAGCCCCCGCGAACGCACTGGGCCGCGATCACTTCGCTAGCCGCGCGGCTCGCCGGACCCGAGGTGCTGATGCCCGAAGAGGTCGCCGCCCGCGCCGAGACGATGGGCCTCCTCGACCTAATCGCCGGTGAGGACGGGATTGGCTGGAACGCGCGACTTGCAATCATCCACGCCTCGATCACGAGCGATGGGACGCGTGGCTGGCCGCTGCCAGTCGGCAGGTACCTCGCCAAGCGCTACGGATACACGCCCGAAGCGGCGGCGTGCGGCCGGACCCGAATCGGGCGCCAGCTTCAGTTGCTCCGGGACCGCTTGGTCACGCAGCACCGACTCGGTCACGCGTATCTGGGGGGCGGGCGGATCTCGGCCCTCGACATCTACCTCGCTACCTTCCTGACGCCCCTTATGCCGATCGCCGAGAAGGACTGCCCCAACCTCGCGCCGGCGCTCCGTCACGCGTTCGGCGCGGCGCACGAAGAGCTCGGTCACTTCGTGCCCGTCGAGCTTTCGGCGCATCGCGAGATGATGTTCGAGCGTCACCTCGCGTGGCCGATTGTGCTCTGATCCGCGTGCTCCGTTTCCTGATCGCGGGCCTGGTCGCGGGGGGAACGCTCCTCGCGACGCCGCGTGCCGCGCGCGCGGCGGCGTCGGCGCACCTCGTGTATGTGCGCGGGCCGGGCGCCGAGCAGTGCGCAGGGGAGCAAGCGCTCCGCGCGGCCGTGAGCACCCGGCTCGGCTACGATCCGTTCTTTGCCTGGGCGCACGACACGCTTTTCGCCGAGATCCAGTACGCCAAAGGCGCCTTTCGGGCGGTGGTCGAGCTCATCGACGAGAACAGCGTGCAGCGCGGGTCGCGCGAGATCTCGGTGGATGGGAGCGATTGCTCCGTCGTGGTCGACGCGCTGGGGCTCACCATCAGCCTGACGTTGGACCCGGCGAGCCTCATCGGCGCTCCGAGCCCCGCGCCCGAACCGCCACCACCGCCGGAGCCCACGGCAAGCGCGGCGCCCCCAACCCTTGCCGTGCGCGAAGCGAACGAACCCGTTCCGCCCGCCCTCCCCCAGGAGTGGTCGGCGCGCGCGGGGCTCGGTGCGATGGGATCGGTCAACGCGGCGCCGTCTCCCACGGCGGTCGCAACAGCGTTCGTCGGTCTCTCGTGGCGAGCACTTTCGGTCGACGTCGAGGGCCGGGCCGATTACCCGGTCACAGGCAACGGTGAGGCACCGCTCGTCGGCAGGCCGCGTACCTGGCTGTGGGCCGGCGCGCTCGTGCCGTGCGCTCACGTGGGTGTCGCCTTCGCGTGCGTGGTTGCGGCCGCGGGGGCGCTCGGCGCGTCGGCGGAGAACGTCCGCATCTCGGTGGAAAAGTACGGTCTCTGGCTCGCCATCGGAGGGCGTTTGGGGGTCGAGTGGCAGCCGGCCGGCGTTGGCGTCTCACTGCGTGCCTATGGGGAGCTCCTCGGCATCCTCGCGCGAGATGCGCTTCAGGTCGACGGTACGCCCCTATACAGAGTGGGGCCATGGTCGGCCGGCGTGGGCCTCGCGGCCGCCCTTCGCTTTCGATGACAATTCCGCGCCCCTCATCCCGAGACGTACTCGATGTGGATGCCTCCGATCGCCGAGAGCGAAGGACACGACTCGGAGCGCCGTGTCCGGTTTCGGGCGCTCTTCGAGCGCGAGTTCGACTACGTGTGGGCATCGCTGCACCGGCTTGGCGTTCACCCTCGAGAGATCGAGGATGTCTGCCAAGAAGTCTTCGTGCGCGTGTACGGTAAGATCGACGAGTACGAGCCGTCGCGACCCATCCGCCCGTGGCTCTTCGCGTTCGCGGCGAGGTGCGCCGCCGACTGGCGCCGGCTCGCGCGTCACCGGGTCGAGCTGCTCGGGGTCGAGCGCGAGTCTCCGGCCAACACTCCGGGCGCCGATGTCATGGTCGAGCGCATGCAGGACGCCGAACTCGTCTTGCGCGCGCTCGAGCACATCGGCGCGGGGCGGCGAGCGGTCTTCATCCTGCATGAGCTCGACGAGTGCCCAATGAAGGATATCGCCGAGTCGCTCGGAATCCCCCTTTTCACTGGCTATTCCAGGCTTCGCGTCGCGCGCGATGAATTCACGACAGCCGTTCGACGGCTGCAATCACAGCGAGGTGGAAAATGAGCGACTGGGACATCCCGTCGCTGGACGACGACATACGCGCGCTCGTGCGGCGAGCTGCAAAGGTGGACCCCGCTCCGGCGGGTGCACGAGCGCGGGTGCTCGAACGCGTCGAGCGCCTGGTCGTCGGACCCCCGTTCGGGGGCGGCGGCGGGGGGCAACCAAGCTCGCGAGCGAAGGATACGGGCTCACGGGGCGCCCCGGTGCGTCTCGCACGGCGTTTGGTTCCTTTGGCAGCGAGCTTCGCCCTCGGGGGCGGCGTGGTCGCCGTCGCGATGCAGTCCGCGCCATCACGTCAAGGGCCGCCGCGCATTGTGTACGTCGATCGGCCCGCCGCGACGCCACTGCCGTCCGACCGGCGCGCCGACACTCCACCGCTCGCACCAGCCGAGGCAAGCTCGGTAACGGGCCCGCCCGAGGGTCCGCGGACGCGCGAGCAGGCCACCCCGCCATCCCCGTCGCCGCGAGACCAACTCACCGCGGAACGAAAGCTCCTCGATCTCGCCCGGGGCGCGCTCGAACGTGAAGAGCCCGACGGCGCCCTCGATGCCACACGCCGGCACGAGCATGCGTACCCGAACGGTGTGCTCGTCCAAGAGAGAGAGGCAATGGCCATTCGCGCGCTGGTCTCTCTGGGCCGAACGAGCGAAGCGCGCGCCCGTGCCGATCGGTTCCGCGCTCGTTTTCCCGACAGCCTTCTCCTGCCGACGATCGAGTCGACCGTCGGTACGGCGCAACGACCGTGACAAGAGCGCCGAGCTCGCGCCAAGAGTCGGGGAAGAGGAACGAAGGGGGATCGCCCCGCTCCACGGAGGGATGGCATTGTCATGTCGAAACGAAACGCGATTGCACTCACGTTCGTCTCGGGGGGTATTCTCGCGAGCACAATCGAAGGCTGTGGAGGGCAAACGCTCACGGTCGGGTACAACGAAGACAGCGGCGCAACCGCCCAGGCGGGCGGCTCGCAGTCGGGATCGAGCTCCGGGGGCGGTGGATATTTCGGCGATGCGGGAGGGACAGCGAGCGGGATGCCCGGAGGCGGCGGCGCGGCCACGATCGCGGTGACCACGTGCAACGGCGAATCCTCAGACGCCTCGGCCACTCTCGGTGTCGGCTTCAGCGCGCTCGCGCCGATCGATTGCACCCTTGCCTCCGGTCCGACCCATGCCGTCGCGTCCGCTGCCGACGTAATGGGTCTCTTGGCAGGCGACTGGTCGGCATGCGGTGGACAGGTATTCGGTATGGCGATCGCTTCCGCCTACGGCGTGGCCTTTGCGACCGATGGCGAGTATCGCGTCCTCGGCGCCACCGCCGACGGTTCCCTCGCGCCACTCGATTCGATACCTGGCACGGACGCGGGGTCGGCGTCCGCACCCGCCGACACGGGCACATACGACGTCGTCGACGGCGCGGCGACCTTCGGCCCGGGCACCTACGTCCTAGAGCTTCATCCGGCCGCAGGCGGCCTTTTCAGCGGTGAGGTGGCGATCACCGACTCGCCCCGGCAGATCCACTACTTCGCTAAGAACGCAAGCGCCCAGCCCTATGCACCGGCCGCGCCGTGGAGCCCTCGAACCGGCGTGTGCTCGTGCGTTTCCGCGCAAGCGACGACCGTCGCCCAAAATGACCCCGTCGGGCTTGCCGCGGCGATGCTCGGACGCTGGGTATGGTGCGGCAATGAGGCGCCCCAGGAAGCCATTCCACCCCTTCCACCGAATTCGGCGCTGTTCGACGGACCCGGGATGGGCATCGAGTTTTCGACCGGCAACACGTGGTACGAGCTCGAGGAGGACTCGACGGGCGCCCTCACCCGCTCGAGTTCGGCGTCCGGGTACGGCACGTTTTCGTTCACCGGAATTCCTGCCTCGCTTGACCGCTTCTTCGGCCAAGAGCCGGGGATGGTGCTCGAGCTCTACGCGACGACGGGGGCCCCTCGTTTCACCAAAGTCGTCGTCACCGAGAACCCACGGACGCTTCTCCTGAACACCGACCTCGGCTCGGATGGACAGGTCGGATCGAGCATCGAGAACGCGATCCTCTTCCCGAATTCATTCGTGACCGTTTCCGCGTGCGACGGAGAGCCGCCGGACGCGCCGGCGACGATGGGCATCGGCTTGACGGCATTCCCCCCTACCGAATGCACGGATCCAATGGGGCCTCCGCTTTCCTTTGCCTCGGCGGCCGATGTCGCCAGTGCCCTCATTGGCGACTGGATCGAATGCGGGTCTGGCCCCGCATCGGGCCAAGTCTTCGGCATGGCCATCGATTCGGCCGATGGGATCGAGCTCGCGGCCGATGGCACCTACGTTGTGCTGGGCGAGACGGCGGATGGCAGCCTCGTAGCGCTCGACTCGATATCCGAGTCGGACGCGGGGTCGCCACCCACACCCGGCGACACGGGCACGTACGACGTCGTCGACGGCTCGACGACGTACGGCCCAGGCACCTACGCGCTGGAGCTCCATCCGGCGGCGGGCGGCCTTTTCAGCGGCCAGGTGATCGTCGGCGACACGCCGCGCCAGCTGCTCTATTTCTCGTCGAACGCGACCCCGGAGGTGTATGCGCCGCCTGCGCCCTGGAGTCCGCGTGCGGGTGTGTGCTCGTGTGCTTCTGTCCAAGCGACGCAAGTCGCGCAGTACGACGCCAACGCGCTCGCCGCGGCGATGGTCGGGCGCTGGGTCTGGTGTGGAAACCAGCCGCTGCCAGGTGCCACCGCTCTGCCGCCGAACCTGGTCTTCTTAGGCTTGTTCGACGGACCGGGGATGGGTATCGAATTCACGAGCGATGGATTCTGGTACGAGCTCGAGGAAGACTCGACTGGGGCGCTCAGCCGCGGAGCTGGGCCGTCGGATTACGGGCCGTTCCAGCTGACGAACGACCTGGCGCTGAATCCCATGTTCCAACCTTTCTACAGCAACGCAGAGCCCCTGTGGCTGGAACTGGAGACGATGAGCGGCGACTGGGGGACCAAAGTCATCGTGACCCAGAGCCCGAGAGCTCTCCTTCTCAACACCCCCCGGCAGCTGAACGGAAGCGACGGGCTGTTCATGCAGAACGCCGTTCTCTTTCCATTGCCCTAAATCCAGCTTCTCGCTGGAGGCCGGCCTCCCCTCAGGTCGCCCCCCGCGCGCGGTCCGCGGCGCAGACCGACTCACCCGCCAATGAGCGCGCGCACGCGCGCTCGTTCGTTCTGAAGAACTTCGATCGCGTGGCCAAGGCCGATCTCGGCCGCGACGGCCTTGAGCAGGGCCTCGGCTTTCGTACCGACCTTCGGGGCGGACGACGGGAGGCTGACGATCGGCGCGGAGACCGCAGGGGGCTTCGACGCGCCTTTTTGCGCGGAAGACTTCCTCTTGGCACGCTCGGCCGCCCGCACGCCGTACACGTGCGTCTCGGTGATGGAAATGCCGGCCGCCTTGGCTTGCGCAATGACCTCTTTGGCCGGCGTGCTCAAAGGCAGGCTGCGCACGAACGCGGCCTTGCTCTTCACCGGTTTCGTCGGGGCACCGCTCTCGACGACCGACGTGCTTCGTGCCGCCCTGCGCGGCGTCTTGGCGTGAGCGCTGTGGGTGGCCACGCGGCGCACAAGCCCGCCAACACGAGACGCATCGAGCTCGGTGGCCGCCGTGACGCCCACCTTCTCGACGCTCGCGGGGGCAGTCGTCAATGGTCGCTTGCCGCTCGACCGGCTGCTTGCTCTCTTTGCTCTCATCTATCTGTAGAATATACCACGATTTCGAATCCCTCACCGGACACGAGCTCCGGGGAGGAGCCCACGTTCGTGCAGCGGATGCATGATCCGAAAGCCCTGGAGGCTCACGGTGGCACACGCTCGTCCTCGCGGAAATCCCCGCAAAGTATCACGAGCGCCCGGGCTCGGTGTTTGCTCTTGCACAGGCTCATGCGATTCACACACGTCGTTCTCGTAGTTGGAAATCTGAGCGCCCTGGCCTGCTCCGGCGCCCCTACGCCCGACCTGCCCAGCCCGAATGCGGGCGGGAGCAGCAGCGGCGCCGCGGCGTCGGGCGAGCCCGGCTCCGGGGCAAACGGCGGTGGAACGGCGAATGGCGGTAGCGCCGCGAACGGGGGTGGGACAGGTGCGGGTGGCGGGACAGGAGGTACTGGCACCACGATCGGTTCCACAGGAGGGGCAAGCACCCCGCCCCCAAGCCCATCTGGATCCGTCGCCGCCCCCGGCGCCGACAGTGGGGCGACTTCTTCGCCACCGTCCGGCTCGAGCCCGAGCGGACCGCCCACCATGGGAAGCGGATCGAGCTCCGGAGCCGGAACCGGCGGCGGAACCAGCTCGGGCCCAGCTCCGAAAGGGCCCGATTGTTCGAAGCTCCCAATCCCGGCGATCGCCAAGGTGTGTCCCGATGGACAGGGCGTGGGAGCCACGTACGTCGTGGTCAACGGCGTGTGCACGCTCACGTTTCCCTGCCCGCCCGGCACCCCAATCGACGCGGGCCCTCTGCCTCCTCCCCCGTCACCTCCAGCCCCGTGCGCCATCGACGGGGAGGCTTGCAACGCGGGCGAGGGCTGCGGGGGCGGCGACGCCAATGGCTGCACGAATTCGTGTACGTGCGACGCCAGCGGGCATTTCCAGTGCACGACGGTGTGCCCCCCTCCTCACAGCGGGGGGACACCCACTGGCTGCGTTCAGAGCGCACCTTGTTCGCCGAACGAGGGGTGCGGATCTGGCGGTCCGCCGGGGAGCTGCAGCACTTCTTGCAGTTGCGACCCATCGGGCCATTTTCTTTGCAGCACGACGTGTCCCGACGCCGGGTAGGGCGCCGAGTGTCGGCGGTATTTCGGCCCCATCGTCGGCAGGGGTCGGGCAGACCAGCAAGACGACGATTCGTGAGTGACTCAGTCGGCTCGGACCCTTGACCGAAAAGAGGGTTCCGTGGTGGGCTCGCGCTCGCCGAACAATGGACGAGAGAGCGAGACTCTTGCTTCTCAGCGATGTCGCGGGAGCCGTCTTCGGTACAGAAGATTTTTCGCTCTTCCTTTATTCGCTCGTCCGAATGCACGCTCCAGCCACCATCGTGGAATTGGGAACTGGGCTGGGGGCGTCGGCTTTCTGGATGGCGCTCGCGGCCAAAAACAACGGCGAGGGCCACGTCTGGACGGTGGACGACCTCCACCAATTCGAGCGGTATAGCGGGCTTCTCGGGAAGACGGTTGCGCATCTGAACGCTGTTGGCTTCGGATCGATCCACGCCACCACCCCCGACCAGTACTTTCGTGAGATCTCGAGTCTGCTCGATCTCGACAAACACCTCACGTTCGTGAGCCATCGGATCGACCTGAACGAAGGCGGTCATTTCGACCGCTACCCGTTCGGCGACACAAAGATCGACCTTCTGTTCTCGGACTTCAAACACGGCCCCGACGATGTCCTCGCCATTCTCGGCCATTTCTTGCCCCGAATGTCGCCTGCGTCTTCGATATTGATTGACTCGGCGCCTACCGCCTGGCCGTCGTACCTCCTTCTCGAGCAGTTGATTGCGCACTTGAACAGAGGGAATGTCCCGGCGGCCCTTCAGGACCGCTGCGCGATCGACCTCGGGCCGGTGATTCGAAACCGCCGCATACTGCTCGTGCATCTCACCGAGAGGAATCGGCAGCGCGCTCAAAACAGCACGGCATGGCTGAAGATCGAGCCGATCGATCTCGTTCCCCAACCGCGAACATCCATGCGGAGTGTGTAGCTCTCGCAGCTCGCCGAATCGGCCATCTTGGGATCGCCGATCACCCCGGCGAACGCGTCCCAGCGAGGCGGCCGTTTTCGCTGGGGCTCGGCGATATGCCTACGGCCGCGACGCGAGGATGTTGGCCGGGAAAAGAGTGCCCAACGTGCGACTATCGGGGCGAAGAGCCCACGATGCGAAGAGAATGACGATGCAAACGAGCGGCGCGATGACGTGCCCGGCACTGCTCCCGCACGCGGCGGCCGTCACCGCCGCGCCCGAGAAGTCGATGAAGATCCCGGCGTAGGCCCACTCCTTGACGCGCGGAAAACGCGGAACGAGTAGTGCGATACCCCCGAGCAGCTTCCAGACACCAAGCAGCACCATGAAATAAACTGGGTAGCCGAGCTTCTGGAAGCCATCTGCATTTTGAAGGGTAACCTGGGCGACGCCGCCGGACAGCAGCAGGAGTGCGACGATCACCGTGCTGGCCCAGTAGCCGATCTTCTTGGTCTTCATTCAGCTCTGCCAGCGGTCGAGAGCGACGATCTGGATCAGATTGCCGCATGTGTCGCTCAGCTGGGCGATGGTCGACCCGGTCACCTTGGTCGGCGGCATGGTGAACTCCGCGCCCAGCGGTTTCATCCGATCGTATTCCTTCTGCACGTTGTCCACGTAAAACAAGGCGGCCGGCTTGTGCTTCTCGAGCATTGCCTGCTGGTAGGTGCGCGCGGCCGGATCGTCGTTGAGCGCGAGCTGTAGCTCGGTGCCGTCGGGCGCCTCGGGTGAGGCTACGGTCAGCCATCGGAACGGCCCTTGACTGAAGTCCGCCTTTTTCACGAAGCCCAGAACTTCGGTGTAGAAACGCAGCGCTTTCTCTTGATCGTTCACGTAGATGCTGGTGACTTTGATCTTCACGGCAATTGTCCTCCCATCTTCATCGAAGTTGCGTCAACACCTCAGGCAACCGCTGACCCGCCTTTTGCTGCCAGCCCATTCTTGCGCCCGCGAAGAACCTCGCTTCACCCTTGTCCGGACGGAAACCGGATTGCTCCAACCGCAGAAGGGTGCCCCCGTTGGGCGTCGCCGAGAGGGTCCATGTGACGACGGTGTCGATACCGCCCCCGCTCCACGAATAGCGCAGGCGTTTGTGCGGATCGACCTCCTGGACTCGGCAGTTTACGATTCCGTCCCAATGCGTGCTCCCTTCGGGAAGCGTAGCTTTGAACGTGAACGCGATTCCGACGACCGGCTGCAAGTCGGTCGGCATCAGCCACTTCGCGAGCAGCTCGGGTTCCGTCAGGGCACGCCAGACTTTGGCCGGCGGATGCGGCAGATCGAGCTCCATCGAGAACGACTGCGTGTCCATCTGCGCAGTCATTCGTCGATCTCCTCGAGCAGTGCCTGCATTCGGTCGAGTCGATCGGCCCAAAAGGCTTGGTAGTGTGCAATCCAATCGACGAGCGGGCGTAATCCCTTGGGGTCGACGCTGTAGTAGGCGAGCCGCCCCTCGCGGCGCTCGGTCACTAGGCCGGCGCCCTTCAGGACAGCGAGATGCTGCGACACCGCCGGTTGCGAAATGTGAAACCGCGGCGTGAGGTCCCGGACAGCGGACTCACCACGCGTGAGCCGCTCGAAGATTGCGCGCCGGCTCGGGTCCGCCAGGGCGCGAAAGACAAGGTCCTCGATGAGCACGAGCAATCAATAAGCCGACGCTTTTTGATTGTCAAACCGCAGTTGGGTCAGCCGCGGGCTCGACTTGGCGTCGGCGCGGGTCCGAGTATCCAAACGAGCGTCCGTGGCGCGGTCACGGCTCGCTGTCGAGGTGCCGACTCTGCTCCTCGGCGTAGCGGGTGCCGACGATGGCATCGTCGGGAACGAGCGCCTCGAGCGTGGTGATGTCGTTCTTCGAGAGCGGCCTCTCCAGTGCTCCAAGGGCGTCGTCGACGTGCCGGCTCATCAGGGCGCCTGGTAGTTCTCCCAAAGCCAGACCAATCCGTCGGGCATCACTTCATTTCTCGCTGCGTGGTCGCAGTGGCCCGCGCCCTGCGCGAAGATGAAGCGATAATGGTTGCCCTTGGCCTGAAGGGCCGCCGCCATGTTTTGATTCGCAATCACCCAGTTGCTGTCCGACGACGCGGGCATCGTCGAGCCGTTGTCGTTTTGCCCCACCTCGAGAAACACACGCAGGTCCGGCCGCAAGGGGGCGGCCGCGATGAGCTGCGGGTACTCCCATGCGCCCTCGGGATAGGCCGTTGTCTTCTGAATGGCGACGAAGGAGCCCGAGAAGGAGAAGACGCGGTTGAAGTCCCCGAACCAAGCCAGGCCCATGACCGCGGGTCCGCCCGAGCTGCAGCCGTATCCGCCCCGGCCGTTCGGATCGCTCGTGAGCGCGAAATTCGGATACTTGGCCTTGAGATCGGTGTTCGCCAACACCGCGGGAAGAACTTCTTTCGTGACGAACTGCCAGTACCGATCGGACACGGTGTCGTATTCCAAACTGCGCTCGCTGTCCGGATAGGTATTTGGTCCGTTTTGAATGCCGATGACGACGAGCGGAGGCACGGTATGAGGCGGCGGGTTGCCGGCGAGATTCTGGACGACCGTTTGAATCCCCGCATAAAAGCCGTCGGACGTGACTATGAAAGGTGACGCGGTGCCGTCGACGTACTGCTGGGGAACCCAGACTTGTATCTGACGCGTGAAGCTCAAAGGCGGCGTGAAGTCACTTCCGTTGTAAATCGTGCTCATCGCGGAGCTCATCGTGAACGTGGCGGTGAACCCCGCTGGAGCCCCGGCCTTCAACGTCAGATCCGGAGAGTCGGTGTACGTCGGCCCGACCATGAATTCGCCGTCCCCCGCGTCGCCGACGTTGAGCAGGGTGCTGGCCGATCCGGACGTCCCGCCGTCACCGGCCGACGGAGCGGGACCGGTGGCGGTTCCGGCGTCGGCCGACGCAGCATCTTCGTCGCCCGTCGTGTTGCTCGCCCCAGCGCCGGCGTCGGTGGCACCTGGGTTTCCCGGCACAGCACCGGTCCCGGGGGTGGTACCGGCCCCCGACGCGCCCGACGAGGACCCCGGCACCGCGGCCGTTCCCGCCGCTCCGGACGACGAACCTCCGGCTCCTCCCGACCCTGCGGCTCCTCCCGATCCTCCGCTTGCTCCCGATCCGGCGCCCGTGGACGTTTGGCCGCCGGTCCCCGGGGCGCCGGGCTTCGAGCCCGAAGAGGAGCAAGCCATCGCGGTCGCGAGCGCCACGAACGCGCCAGTCCGAAGTGAAATCGATCGACCCATGGATATGCACCTTGGCGTAAGCGACATTGTCCAGAGCTCAATGCCCGCGAGTTCGAAAACAATGTAGCACCGGAACGACTCGGGTCCGCCCGCCGATTCGCATTTGAAGCCTCGAGTCCGACTGCGGTTTTGACGGTATCGACGCAAAAATCCGCGGACAATGCGCGAGCGCGCGGCTAGGCGCCAACCCACTCGGCCCAAAGGTGGCGGTAGGCCGCCTCGAGATGACGAGCGAATCGCGCGGCATCCATCAGCGGGCCAGCCTGCATTCGCGAACGCAACGTTCGACGCGCGGCCTCGTTGCGAGCTGCGTCACGCGCCCAATCGCTCGCTATGGCGACGTATTCGTCTGCGGTCTGTGCGGCGAGCTCGGGCATGCCGAGGTTGATGGCTTGAGATAGACCGGCGCGCCCGACCACACGATCGCCCACGAGGGTGATGACCGGCACGCCCATCCAAAACGCGTCCAGGCTGGTCGTGTGACCACCGTACGGAAACGTGTCGAGGCACAGATCAATCTGCCGGTAGAGCGCGAGGTAGTCAGGCCGAGCGCGCCGCGTGACGAACTCCACCCGCGCGCGATCGATGCCCCTATCCCGAAATGCATCGGCGATGCGCTTGCGTGCGGTCCCGAGCGGCGCCATGAGCACGAGCCGAGCCCCGGGGGCGACGTCGAGCACCCGCGCCCAAAGGTCGATGACCTGCCTATTGAGCTTCACGGGATTGTTGAGGCAACCGAACGTGATGGCAGCGCGGGCTCTCGCGGGAAGCGGCCCCGGGTCGAGATCTTCGATGAGTGGCGCGTAGCACCAAAAGGTCTCGGGGAGGCGAACCGTCTTCTCGGAGTAGACGCCGAGATCGGCGCCGGGCGGGTCGAGAAATGGGTCGCTGATTCGGGCATCGATGGCGTCGAGACCGGTCGTCCCCGGATAGGCCAACCAGCACACCTGCACCGGGGCCGGCTTCCGCGCAAAGACGAGAGCCCGATTTTGCGACATGTGCATCGTGAGGTCGACGAGGACGTCGATCCGGTCTTCGCGAATGATCGCGGCGAGCGCCTGGTCGTCGACGCCGTGCACCGGCCGCCATCGGTCGCAGAGGCTGGCGAGTCGGGCCGTGGCGCTGTCGGGAGCCGCTACGCTCGAGTATCCGAAGATCTCGTAGCTGTCGTGATCGTGATGCGTCAAAAGCGGGACTGTGAAGAGCGTCTGGCAATGATCGCGAAAGTTGGGGGAGACGTAGCCGATGCGGAGGCGTCGCGAGACCGAGCGATGGTTTGGGTGCGGGCGAACCTCTGCCGCGAGGGGCGCGGCCGACTGCGTTTGGAACCGGCGCGCTTCGGCGAGAATCGCGGCCGCGCTCGTAGCGGCGCTGAATTGAAGGAAGAAGAGGAGGTTGGATCGCGTCGGTGGCGTCGGCGAGAGGGCGATCGCCTCCTCGGTCGAAGCGATCGCCTCGTCGACCAATCCCGCCGCAGCCTGCGCAGCGCCGAGGCCCGCGTGCAACTCGGCCGAGTTTGGCGATAGTGCGAGGGCGCGCCGAAACGTCGCGGCGGCTTCGTCGACGAGCGCGAGCTCGGTCTGCGACGCGCCAAGCAATCCGAGCGCCTCAGGAAAACGAGGCTTGAGGTCAAGCGCGCGCCGGCACAGCGCGAGCGCGCCGTCGTGATCGCCTCGGGTCCGGAGCAAGCCGGCGATTTCTACGAGGATCGCCGCCGCGACCGCCGCGACCGGCCATGCGACTTTCCCTGCTCCGGCGGTCTTCCTGCGAGCCGCAACGACGAGCGCCTTGATTGCCGCCGAATCGGGCCGCAGCGCGGCGGCCCGGCGGAAGCACCCAAGCGCCTCCTCGGTGCGACCGAGCTCCTGAAAGAGGAGTCCGAGGCCGAGGACGGCGTCGACCGAATCCGGGTTCAGCGCGAGGGCCGTGAAGAAGGCCGAGCCCGCCTTGTCGTAACGACCGAGCTTCCGACACGCTTCGCCGAGGTCGGCTCGAAGCGAGGCGTTTGCCGGTGCGAGGTCCACGGCGCGGTCAAAAAGGCTCTCAGCCTCGAGCGCGCGGTCGGCTTGGAGCGCCACGCGCCCCAGCAAGGAAAGCGCGTCGGGCTGGTTTGGATGCGCCGCGAGAATCTCGTGGCAGACGCGCGCGGCCTGGTCGAGCCGGCCCTGACGTTGATGCTCCAGCGCCTCGCGCAACCGCTCGACGGGGTCCATTGCTTTCGGCCTCGACGTGAGGCTCGCCTCTTTCAGTACAACGGAAAGGAGTGACGCAACACCTTCTCGTTGCGGTCGTCGAGTAGGGCGCTGCGTCAAGAGGACGCGGGGGGAGCTTGGACCGGCCCGCGCTCAGCGCGTTCGGACGGTGGTGATCGAATAGGGCGCAACCGTGATGGTGAACGACGAGCCGTGCACCCTTTGCTCGCTCCGCGCGATCGAGGTGCTCCCCGTTCCGTAGGTGTACGCCTCGACGAAACCGCACGCGTAAGAGCCTTCGAGCGAGATGGTCACCTCGTACGCTGCGTCGGGATCCTTGTTGACGAGCATCACATTGATGTTTCCGTCCACGCGCTGGACCGCATGCGCCGACACGAGGCTGGCCGACGAGGTCGCGCCGAGAATGGTGCTCCGCGGCTCGGCAAATTGAGACATCATCTGAAACCCGTAGTACGCGGGGAAGGGCGTCTCCGCCGCGGGCTCCGAGAACGTGGCGCAGCTTCCGGCGTTCGAGAGAAACCCGTAGTCGCCGTAGTCGTAGTCACCGTACAAGGACGAGCTGTCGTTGTTGCCGCAGCTCGGACCATTGTGGACTGCCCACCAGTCGACGTTGGTGACACCATTCTCGAGCCAGGTCGTTACCGAGTCGGCCAAAAACAGCGCATCGACGAGGCTCGTCGTCTGCTTGCCAGGATTGTAGGATACCGAGTTGGTCTCGGTGACCATGATCTCCACGTCGCTCGCGTGGGCGCCGCAGTACTGGGTGAGCTGGGACTTCAATGTCGCAACCATGCTCGGGACGCTGGGGGTGTAGCTGACGCTCGTCGACTCGCCGCTTTGGGTGGCCGCGAGCAACCCCGAGTCGGTCTCTCCACCGGGCCCCTGCGGATACCAGTGGACGACGATGAAATCGATGGAATCGCACGCGGCCGACAAGACCGTGTCGTTCCACGGGAGGGGGGAGCTGGCGGACGTCTGGCCGTCCGGCCAATTGCCAGGGGCGGTGAGGACGGCGCCGACCTTGACGAAGGGATCGACCGCCTTCATGGCCGTGCTGTAGCTCGCCAGGCGACCGGCGTAGACGCTTGGGCCGAGCCCGTTCACGTCGTATTCCCACTGCGCTCCGTAGGTTCCATTGCCGTAAATCTCGTTCCCGATTTCCCAGTACTTGATGTGATATCGGTTTCCCGTGGTGCTGGCGCCCGCATAGGTCGGGACCGGACCACTGTAGTTTGCGCCGCCCCCGTTTGCGTACTGGACCCAGCCCGAGGCATCCGCCGGTGTCCCGGAGCCGTAGTTCACGGTGATCATGGCGCGCGCGCCGGCCGCCTCGACGACCCCCATGTATGCGTCGAACGTGTTGCTGGGGTCCGCGTAACCCTGGCCCGACACCGTGGTGTTCGACTGCCAATTGTACGCGTCTGCAGTGGAACCCCCCGGATAGCGCACGATACGGACACCGGCGTCCGAAAGGAGAGCCGGAACGGCCGTGTCCAGCAGGTCTCCGTCCCAGACGGCGGCGTTCGCGCCCACCGCGATTGGAGCGACGGACCCGCGAGGGCTCGCCGTGTCGATCTTGACGGTGCTGGGCGTCGCGGCCATCGAAGTCGCCGTCATCATCGCTCCAACGAAGTTCACATAGGCCACACTCGTCATGGTTTTTTTCATCACGGTTCGTCCTGCTGAAGGTGAATCCCAACGCGGGCTACGCGCGAGAGCCGATTAAACGTTTGTATTCGAGCGCTTCTCGCGTCTCGTTTGCAAATGTCCCCGACCCTCGACGGCACGTTTGCATTCCGCGGGCTTCGCCGCAATGGCGTTGCGGTTTACATGGCGCGACGTAAACCCCACCGCGACGTGCGATGGCCGCATCTCTCTTTACACAGCTTCGCGCTTCGCAAAGGCCTGCAGGAGCTCGTCACGGCTTTTCGCGCGAAGCTTGGTTCGGGCGCGGAAGAGGAGCACCTTTACCGTGGAGTGTGCAATTCCGAGCTCGTACGCGATTTCTTTGTTCGACTGCCCCATTGCCGCGTACGCAAGCACTTGCCGTTCGCGCCGGCTCAGGACCGCGGGCTCGGGTACGCGGGGCTCGTTTTCGCGTGCAAGAAAGTAGCGCTGGCCCCCGCGCTCGAAATGGTCCACCAGGGTCCAGCGCCCCGCGACCAGTCCCTTCCAGGATTCGAAGGCCGCGTCCGGGTCGCGAAATCTCATCTTGCCGCGGGCGCACTCGACGCTGGCCACCGCCTCGCGCAGCGCATCGCGTGCGGGGCGAAGCTTCGCTGCGCCGCTGGCGTGCTTGACCGCACCGCCGGGGTCCAGGATGGCTTCGGCGTTGGATGTCGGATCCGCTCCGGGCGCGAGCCCCAGGCGTGCCCTCAGGCGGTGAGCGGTCGCCAGGTGAACTGCGACGCGCGCGAAGCGCTCTCTCTGACACGCAGGCAAACTGCTTATCTCCGAGCGAAAGGCGAGAACTGCGCATCCTGTGCCGCCGGGGTTCATCCCGTTGATCCCGAGCGCGTCCGTCACGCCGACCGATCGGGCGTGTTTGAATGTATCGGTCTCGCGCCAGCCTGGTACTTCGCTCGACATGCCGACGCGAAGACTGAGATAACTCTGCCTCACGAACTCGGGATCGAGTCCGCCAAGTCCGCTATTCACCAGATTGCGCAGCTCCGACGAACACTGCTCCGTGAGATGGCTAGGGCCGTGCGAGAGGCGCCCCTCCGGGGTCACGCGGTAGACGATTCCGGCGACTCCCAGGCCCTCATCGACCCACGGCCGGATGGCGTTCATGATACCCGTCATCCAGGGCTCGTCGGCGAGCTCGACCCGATAGGTGCTCTCCAGAATGCCAACCCAATCCGGCTTCATCGTCGTGTGCCGCCCTCCTTCCGCCCGAGGGGACCCTACTCACTCCGTCTGCGGACGGCGATTGCACGCGATTGCTCTCTAGCTCCGGTTGCGCGCCGCTCACTTCGCCATCGGCCCCGCGCGCTGGGCGCTCTGGCCCACCGATAGGAGAACGCTCTGGAGCTGCTCGGGGGCGACTGGCTTGACCAGGTGGTGACTGAATCCCGCCTCGACCGTGCGACGGCGATCCGCCTCGACTCCCCAGCCAGTCAACGCCACCATGACCGGCGGTGCCGGCATTCCGAGGACGACGTTGCGGCAAACATCCACTCCATCCATCCCCGGGAGACCAAGGTCGCACAAGACCACGTCCGGCCGGGACTCCAGGACGAGCGCGAGCCCTTCAGGACCCGTGCGCGCGACTCGCACGTCGTGACCGAGATGCTGAAGCCAATACGACAGCGTGTCGGCAGCGTCTTCGTTGTCATCGACGACAACGATGCTGAGACCCTCGGCCGCACGGGGCACGGCCGTCCCTGACATCGGCGGCTCGGGACGCTCCTCCGCGTGTCCGGTCGGTAGCGACAAGGTGAACGTCGACCCCTTTCCTTCTCCTGCGCTGGCCGCTGTCAGCGTCCCGCCGTGGAGCTCCGCAAGCTTGCGCGACAGCGCGAGCCCGATCCCAAGACCGTCGTTGGCGGTCGGCGTCGAGCGCTGGATCCTCGTGAACATGTCGAAGACGAGTGGAAGCTGATCGGAGGGGATGCCGACGCCTTCGTCCACCACACGGATGACGGCTGTATCGCCTTCGGTCACGAGCTGGACCCCCACTCGCCCGCCCGGTTCGGAGTGCTTCGACGCATTGCTGAGCAAGTTCCCGACGATCTGGAGGATACGCGTGGGGTCCACGAACGCCCAGAAGGGGGCGGCGGCTTCGAGCGTCACCGATTGGTTGCGACGCGTGAACGCCGGGCGCGACGTTTCGATTGCGCGGTCGATGACCGAAGAGAGATCGACACGCTCCTTCCGCATCTCGAGCGTGCCGCGATTGATGCGTGCGACGTCGACGAGGTCGTCGATGAGTCGCACCACGTGATCGAGCTGGCGGTTCATCGCCGACAGCGTGCGCGCGACTGTTGGAGTCTGCTCCACTTGCAAGAGCAAGAGATCCAGTCCGGTCCGCAGCGGGGCGAGAGGATTTCGGAGCTCATGGGCGAGCGTCGCGAGGAATAGATCCTTCTGCTTGTTCGCTGCACGAAGCGCGGCCTCGGACCGCTCGAGCTCGGACGTACGTTCTTGCACCCGCACCTCGAGATGCTCGTTGAGCTCGGCGAGAGCGCGCGTCTTCCGAAACAAGTCGGCAAAGACGGCCACTTTGTGTCGCAGGATCTGCGGGTTCACGGGCTTGGTGAGGTAGTCGACCGCGCCGGCGCCGTACCCCGTGATCACGTCTTGGTCTTCGACGAGGTAGGCCGTCAGAAAGACGATCGGGATTTGGCGGAATCTCTTGGAGCCCTTGATGAGCTGCGCGAGCTCGATGCCGCTGACACCGGGCATCTTGATATCGAGCACGATGGCTGCGACGTCGCACTCCAGCAACAGATGCAGCGCCTTGTCGGCATTGTCGGCGCGGTGGAGGCGATATCCTGGATCCGCGAGGATCGCTTCCAAGGCATCGAGGTTGCGCGGCTCGTCGTCGACGAGAAGAACATTGATCGCGTCTGGCATCGTAAGGACTCCTATCGGTACAACCAAACGCGCAGCAAGGAGAGGAGCTGGTCCGTGTTGACGGGCTTGGCAATGTAATCCGAAGCACCGGCCTGGAGGCACTTTTCCCGGTCCCCTTTCATCGCCTTGGCCGTGAGGGCGAGAATGGGCAGCGTGCGAAACCTCGGGTCTTTTCGAATTTCCCGCATCGTCTCGTAGCCGTCCATCTCAGGCATCATGATGTCCATCAGGACGACGCTGAGATCGGGCGTGTTCTCGATGATCTCGATGGCCTGTCGCCCGTTGGTGGCGCTCAGGACTTCCATCTCTTGATTCTCGAGAATGGTCGTCAATGCGAAAATATTTCGTGCGTCGTCGTCGACGACGAGCACCTTTCGGCTGCGAAGTGTCTCGGTCGAGCCGTGCAGCCGCTCGATCATGATCCGCTTGTCCTCCGGAAGGTCCGACACGACGCGGTGGAGAAACAGCGCGGTCTCGTCGAAGAGTCGCTCGGGCGATTGCACGTCCTTCAGGACGACGCTCTTCGCGACCGAGTGAAGCTGCGCCTCCTCGGCCTGTGTGAGCTCCTTGCCCGTGAAGACGACGATGGGAATGTCTTGCAGGCCGGGCTCCGACCGCAATTTGTCGAGGAGCTCGAAGCCAGTCATGTCCGGCAGCCGCAGATCGACGACGCAGCAATCGTAGCGGCGCTCGCGCAGTGTTTCGAGCGCCGCGCTTCCGGTTCCCACGGCCGTGATTTCGATGTCGTCGTGCTCCAGGAGCGCGACGATGCTCTCGCGCTCGCGACCGTTGTCCTCGATGACGAGCAGGCGCTTCTTGTGCGGCTCGACGTACGATTTGAGCCTTTCGAACGCGTTCTCGAGCTCACCGGTGGTCGCCGGCTTGACCAGGTAGGCGAAAGCGCCGTGCGAGAGACCGTGCTGCCGCTGCTCTTCGACGGAGAGCATCTGCACGGGTATGTGCCGGGTTCGCGGCTCGAGCTTCAGATTGTTGAGAACCGTCCAGCCGAGCATGTCGGGCAGAAAAACATCGAGACTAATCGCACTCGGCAGATACTCGCGCGCGAGGGCCAGGGCCTGTTGCCCGCGGTTCGCCACGATCGCCTTGAGCCCTTTGCTCCGGGCAATCGCGAGCAAGATTCGCGCATAATGAGGGTCGTCTTCGACGATGAGAAAGACGGTGTCGCCCTCCCGGACGTCCTGGCGATCGTCGGCGACGACCTCGTCGGTCTTCGCGACCGACAAGACCGGCACAGGGCTCGGGACGTGCGCCGAAGTGCCGGGCGAACCGAGCTGGCGCAGGGTAGGTCCGGTATAGGCCGCGGGGAGGTACAGGGTGAACGTGCTGCCCGTTCCGGGCTGGCTCTGAAGTCGGATCTCGCCGCCGAGCAAGTTTGCGAGCTCGCGGCTGATCGCGAGGCCGAGTCCCGTACCGCCGTACTTTCGGCTAGTGCCGGCGTCCGCTTGTTGGAACGCCTCGAAAATCAACTTCTGCTTCTCTTGAGCGATGCCAATTCCCGTATCGGTCACGACGAATGCGATTGCCGCCGTGGCCGCGCCGAGCACCGGATGGTCCGGGTTCCAGCCTGTGGTCACCTGCCGAACGGACATGGCAACCGCGCCCTGCGCGGTGAACTTGAATGCGTTCGACAGGAGATTCTTGAGGATCTGCTGCAGCCGCTTCGGATCGCTGACGAACGAGCGAGGCAACGAGGCATCGAGATCGACGTTGAAGCCGAGCCCTTTCGTTTCGGCGACGTGGTGGAAAGTGCGATGCACGCTGTCGCGCAGGTTGGAGAATGCGATTTCCTCGGGCTCGACGGTGACAGTTCCAGACTCGATCTTCGACAGATCGAGGATGTCGTTGATGAGCGTCAGAAGGTCGGTTCCGGCCGAATGAATGTTCTTCGCGAAATCGATCTGCTTGCCCGTGAGATTTCCGTTGACGTTCTCCGCAAGCTGTTGACCGAGAATGAGGATCGAGTTGAGCGGCGTACGGAGCTCGTGCGACATGTTCGCGAGGAATTCGGACTTGTATTTCGACGTGAGCGCGAGCTCGGCCGCCTTTTCCTCGAGCGCGCGGCGCGCCTGTTCGACCTCCTTGTTCTTGCGCTCGACCTCGGCGTTCTGGTCGGCCAGCTGCTTCGCCTTCGACGCGAGCTCCTGGTTGGTTTGCTGCAGCTCGATCTGCCGCGTCTGAAGCTCCGCCGTCAGCTGCTGGGACTGCTGAAGCAGGTTCTCCGTGCGCATCGTCGCCTCGATCGTGTTGAGGACGACGCCGATCGATTGCGTCAACTGATCGAGGAACTGGAGGTGCGTGCTCGTGAAGGGCCGAAGGTTGGCGAGCTCGATGACGGCCATCGTTTCGCCCTCGAACAGGACCGGGAGAACGATGACGCTGGTCGGAGCGGCCGAGCCGAGGCTCGAGTTGATCGTGGTGTAGTCCGGCGGTACGTCGGTGAGCAGAATGCGCTGCTTCTCGGCTGCCGCCTGACCGACGAGACCGACGCCGAGCGCGATGCGCTGGGGTTGACCGTCGCGTTGTGCGTATGCCGCCAAGAGGCGCAGCGTCTTCGCTCCCGCCTGAAGGCTGTCGTTGGGATCGCTGCGCTCCATCTGGTAGATGGTGCCCTGCTGCGCATCGACCAGAGGTGCGAGCTCGGAAAGGAGCATCCTCCCGACGGTCACCAGGTCGCGCTGTCCCTGCAGCATCCGAGTGAACTTGGCGAGGTTCGTCTTTAGCCAGTCCTGCTCTTGATTGCGGTCGGTCGTGCCCCGCAGGTTGTTGATCATCGTGTTGATGTTGTCTTTGAGCTCCGCAACCTCGCCGCGCGCCTCGACCTGGATGGACCGCGTGAGGTCGCCTTTGGTCACGGCCGTGGCGACGTCGGCGATTGCCCGCACTTGATTCGTCAAGTTGGCCGCCAGAAGGTTCACGTTTCCGGTGAGGTCTTTCCACGTTCCGGCGGCGCCCGGGACGTTCGCCTGGCCCCCGAGGCGCCCTTCGACCCCGACCTCGCGCGCCACATTCGTGACTTGCTCGGCGAACGTCGCAAGGGTGTCGGTCATGTTGTTGATCGTGTCGGCGAGGGCCGCGACCTCGCCCTTGGCCTCCACGGTCAACTTCTGACGGAGGTTGCCGTTGGCGACGGCGGTGACCACCCTCACGATGCCCCGCACCTGATTGGTGAGGTTGGCTGCCATGAAGTTCACCGAGTCGGTCAGGTCCTTCCACGTGCCCGCCACCCCGGGGACGTCGGCCTGGCCGCCGAGCTTGCCCTCGGTGCCCACTTCGCGCGCGACGCGCGTCACCTCGGAGGCGAACGAGCGCAGCTGATCGACCATCGTGTTGATCGTGTTCTTCAGCTCGAGAATCTCGCCCTTCACGTCGACGGTTATCTTGCGCGACAGGTCACCGCGCGCCACGGCCGTCGTCACCTCGGCGATGTTCCGGACTTGGGCCGTGAGGTTGGTCCCCATCGCGTTGACGGAATCGGTGAGATCCTTCCACGTTCCCGCGACGCCCGGCACCACTGCCTGCACCCCGAGCCGCCCTTCGGTGCCCACCTCGCGCGCGACGCGCGTGACCTCCGACGCGAACGAGCGAAGCTGTTCGACCATCGTGTTGATGGCTTCTTTCAGCTGGAGGATTTCGCCGCGAACGTCGACGGTGATCTTGCGCGAGAGGTCGCCGTTCGCGACGGCGATGGTGACGTCGGCGATGTTGCGCACCTGATTGGTCAGGTTGGAGGCCATCGAGTTGACGTTGTCGGTCAGGTCCTTCCATGTGCCTGCGACGCCGGGGACGACCGCCTGGCCGCCGAGCTTTCCTTCCGTTCCCACTTCGCGCGCAACGCGCGACACTTCGGAGGCAAAGGCGTTGAGCTGGTCGACCATCGTATTGAGCGTGTTCTTCAGCTCGAGAATCTCGCCTTTTACGTCGACGGTTATCTTGCGCGATAGATCGCCCCTCGCGATCGCGGTCGCGACGTCCGCGATGTTGCGAACCTGCCCCGTCAAGTTCGAGGCCATGGCGTTTACGTTGTCGGTCAGGTCCTTCCACGTTCCGGCAACGCCCGGCACTTGCGCCTGCCCGCCGAGCTTTCCCTCCGTGCCGACTTCGCGCGCCACGCGCGACACTTCGGAGGCAAAGCCGTTGAGCTGGTCGACCATCGTATTGATGGTGTCCTTCAGCTGGAGGATTTCGCCGCGGACATCGACGGTTATCTTCTTCGACAGGTCCCCTTTCGCGACCGCGATGGTGACGTCGGCGATGTTGCGCACCTGATTGGTCAGGTTGGAAGCCATCGAGTTGACGTTGTCTGTCAGGTCCTTCCACGTCCCGGCGACGCCAGGAACCTGCGCCTGGCCGCCGAGCTTGCCTTCGGTGCCCACCTCCCGAGCGACACGCGACACTTCGGAGGCGAAGCCGTTGAGCTGGTCGACCATCGTATTGATCGTGTTCTTGAGCTCGAGGATCTCCCCCTTGACGTCGACGGTGATCTTCCGCGAAAGATCGCCCCGCGCGACCGCGGTCGTGACCTCCGCGATGTTTCGTACCTGATTGGTCAGGTTGGAGGCCATCGAGTTGACGTTGTCGGTCAAGTCCTTCCACGTGCCCGCGACGCCGCCGACCTGCGCCTGGCCACCGAGCTTTCCTTCGGTACCCACTTCGCGAGCGACGCGCGACACTTCGGAGGCGAACGCGTTCAACTGGTCCACCATGGTGTTGATCGTGTTCTTGAGCGCGAGGATCTCCCCTTTGACGTCGACGGTAATCTTGCGCGAGAGGTCACCCCGGGCGACCGCCGTCGCGACCTCGGCGATGTTGCGAACCTGGTCGGTCAGGTTCGAAGCCATCGAGTTGACGTTTTCCGTGAGGTTCTTCCAAACGCCCGCGACCCCCTCGACTTCCGCCTGACCGCCGAGCTTGCCCTCGGTTCCCACTTCCTTGGCCACGCGCGTGACTTCGGAGGCGAACGCGTTCAGCTGGTCGACCATGCGATTGATCGTGTTCTTGAGCTCCAGAATTTCCCCTTTGACGTCGACGGTGATCTTGCGTGAGAGGTCGCCGTTCGCGATCGCAGTGGCGACGTCGGCGATATTGCGCACTTGTCCCGTCAGGTTCGAGGCCATCGCGTTGACGTTGTCGGTCAGGTCCTTCCACGTCCCTGCGACGCCCGGTACCTGTGCCTGCCCGCCGAGCTTGCCCTCGGTGCCGACCTCGCGAGCGACGCGCGACACTTCGGACGCGAAGCCGTTGAGCTGATCGACCATCGTGTTGATGGTGTTCTTCAGCTCGAGGATTTCGCCTTTGACGTCGACTGTGATCTTGCGCGAGAGGTCGCCCTTTGCGACGGCGGTCGTGACCTCGGCGATGTTGCGCACCTGTCCCGTCAGGTTCGACGCCATCGAATTGACGTTGTCGGTCAGGTCCTTCCACGTGCCCGCGACGCCCGGGACGAGCGCCTGACCCCCGAGCTTGCCCTCGGTGCCGACCTCGCGAGCGACGCGGGACACTTCCGACGCAAAGCCGTTGAGCTGGTCGACCATCGTGTTGATGGTGTCCTTCAGCTGCAGAATCTCGCCCTTGACGTCGACTGTGATCTTGCGCGAGAGGTCGCCTTTCGCGACGGCGGTCGTGACTTCGGCGATGTTGCGCACCTGCCCCGTCAGGTTCGATGCCATCGAATTGACGTTGTCGGTCAGGTCCTTCCAGGTGCCCGCGACGCCTGGTACCTGCGCTTGCCCGCCGAGCTTGCCTTCGGTGCCCACCTCCCGAGCGACGCGCGACACTTCGGAGGCGAAGCCGTTGAGCTGATCGACCATCGTGTTGATGGTGTCTTTCAACTGCAGAATCTCGCCCTTGACGTCGACTGTGATCTTGCGCGAGAGGTCGCCGCGCGCCACCGCTGTCGTGACCTCCGCGATGTTGCGGACTTGACCCGTCAGGTTCGAAGCCATCGAGTTGACGTTGTCGGTGAGGTCCTTCCAGGTGCCGGCGACACCCGGGACGACCGCTTGCCCGCCGAGTTTGCCCTCCGTGCCCACTTCGCGGGCGACGCGAGTCACCTCCGAGGCGAACGACCGGAGCTGCTCGACCATCGTGTTGATGGCCTCTTTCAGCTGAAGAATTTCTCCCCGAACGTCGACTGTTATCTTCTTCGACAGGTCTCCACTGGCGACCGCGATCGTGACTTCTGCGATGTTGCGTACCTGGGCGGTCAGATTGCCGGCCATCTGGTTTACCGACTCGGTGAGGTCCTTCCAAACGCCGGAGACCCCCTTCACTTGCGCCTGTCCGCCGAGCTTCCCCTCGGTGCCCACTTCGCGCGCGACGCGTGTGACTTCGGAAGTGAAGACCGAGAGCTGGTCAATCATCTTGTTGACCAGCTGGGAGGAACGCAGAAACTCGCCTTCGAGCGGTCGCCCGTCGACCTCGAGAGCCATCGCCTGGGTGAGATCGCCCTTTGCCACCGCACCGATGGCGCGGGTCACTTCGGTGGTAGGCCAGACGAGATCGTCGATCAGCGTGTTCAGAGACACGACTTCGTCCGCCCATCCGCCGACCGCGCCCGGCACGTTCATTCGCTGCTTGAGCTTGCCTTCTTTGCCGACCACCCGGCACACGCGGGCGATCTCCTCGGAGCGGCGGGCGCTGACCGCGAGGATTTCGTTGAAGACGTCGGCGATCTTCCCTTCGACGCCCGCAAAATCGGGGTCCAATCGGACGGAGAAGTCGCCGTCCCGGAAGCGGAGCAGCGCGACCATGAGGTCGCGTGAGAAGATCGCGGAATGACGACCACTGTATTTGCCGTTTTCGTCCGGAACGGCGAGGCCACTGGCCAACCCCACTTCGCCGGGCGCCGCCGAATCGGAGTTACCAACCATAATTGACATAGCGCTCCTCGTGTCGATGCTGCGGCGCGCCGGCTTGGCCCGCGGTCGCGCGACCACTGGTTGTCGGCATTCGGGGACATCAAACCTTCTGATTTTCAGCCGTGCAAGCTCTGATAAAGGTCGCGCTCGGCATGGCCGCATGAGCCGGCTGGGAGCGTGAGGCAAGATGCCACGCCTTGCCGGACCAATTGCTCCCTAGACCTGGCGCGTTTCTCGCCCGGCGTTGCGCGCGCGGAACCCGCGACCGAGGGGCCCCCTGCGGCGCCCCGAGAGGGGTAGCGCGGAGACTCAACGCCGCGGCCCGGGCCCTCGCTCGTCGCCGCGGAGCGCACCGCGGCGCAGCGACCCGATACGAACCGTCAATCGGCGGAGTCGCCGGCGTCGACCATCACCACCAACGCGTCGGGGCTCAGCTCTGCGTCGAGCTCACTCGACGTCGTGGCTGTCGCCGCCGCTTGGGCGTCGCTCGCTTGCGCGCCGGCGTCGCCGGACGGGAAGGTCGGGCTCGCCGGTGCGACGCCCGCGTCGGGACTCTCGTAACACCCGCTGGGATCCCACGTCCACGTGAACACGGTCGAGCTCGAACATCGATTGGGGTCCCGAGCGCACTCGCCAGTCCCGTTACCCAAGTAGCACCAGCCGCAACCGGGCACCGGAGTGCACGTGGTGCACGAGGTATACTGGTGACAATCGACGAACTCCGGCGCACTCGGCTCGAACGAAGGGCCGCTTTCCTGATCGCATCCACCGAGGATCACGCCCGCCATCGAAAAGGCTGCGACGGCCGAGACAAAGCGCTTCATAGCGAACAATCTACCGCACGATCCGCTCACGAAGAAGCTGCGGGACGGAGGGGGCTGTCGGCCGCATCGGGTCCGCAGCGGCCGTCGGGCGCTCCCGCGCACCGGTCACCCCGGGTCGCGCGAAACCTTTCCACGCGAGCTCAGGCGTGACCTTAGAAAAGCGCGGTCTGCGCGGACGGGGCAGCGTCGAAGCCCACACACTCCGGCTGGAATCTCGCGAGTCGACGTGCGGCGATCGCAACCGCGTCCGGGTTTCGATCGATAAGGACAAATCCGCGATGATGAAGCGCGGCGGCCTCCCCCGAAGTGCCGCTCCCGCCGAAGAAGTCGAGCACGACGTCGCCCGCGCACGAGTGGACCTTGATCACCCGATTGAGCACGCCGAGCGGCTTCTGCGTGGGATAGCCCGTCTTTTCGCGCCCGCTGGTCGGCACGATCGTGTGCCACCAGACGTCTGTCGGAGTCTTCCCGCGCTCGGCCTTCTCCTTCGACACGAGACCGGGCGCCATGTAGGGAATGCGGTCCATCTCGTCGAAGTTGAAAACGTAGTCATCGGGGTTTAGCGCATACCAAAGAATCGTGTCGTGCTTGTTCGGCCAGCGTCGCCTGGGCCGTCCACCGTAGTCGTATGCCCAAATGATTTCGTTGATGAACCGATCGCGCCCGAGGAGTTTGTCGAGCGCCACTTTGATGTAATGAACCTCTCGCGAATCGAGATGGACGAACAGGGATCCGTCTGCGGTGAGGCAGCGGAGCGCGGCTCGTATGCGGAACATCAGAAACGATTCGAAGTCGTCGAACGCGTCTTCGTAAGAGCCGCTCTCGATGCTCTCGACGTCGTATCTCCTTCCTCCGAAGCCGCTTCGCGCGCCTGACCCTTCGGCGGCGGTGACCTGTATGCGCGTGCGTCTCTGGGTCTTCCCTGTGTTGAAAGGCGGGTCGATGTAAATGAGCCGCGCGAAGTTCGCGGGCAAGGTCGGCAGGACTTGCGCGTTCTCGCCAAGGATGATCTTTTTCATTCGGTCGACCGGCTGCCCGGGGCTCGAGGATGACGAATCGGTGGAGCTGGGGGAAGCAGGAAACGCCCCCCGTGCGTTCGAGCCGCGGGGCGGGTGACCCGATGCGTCACGCCGTCGCACCGCGAGCATCCGGCGTGCTCGTCGGAACGCCCGCGCTTTGCCGGGTCGCCCACACGGTGCAGACCCAGGGGGGCGGCAGAAGGGATGGCTTCACCCGTATCCGTGGTTATTCTTGTCGAGGGTAGACCATCATGAAAACACTCCATGCGGTTACGACGTGCTTCGCTTTTGCGGTGCTGTCGCCGTCGAGCGCACTGGCTCAAAACGAGCCGTGGTGGAACGGCGCACCGGACGCGCCCGGGGATCGGTCGGCCGCGCCGGCGCTCCCGCCGCCGCCCGCGCCGCCAGCGGCCCAAGCGCAGCCACAGCCTCCACCGCCCCCGCAGGCGGAGCCCGCCCAAGAACAACCAGCGCCCCCAGCAGCTCAATCCGAGCCGCCGTCTCCCGTTCCGGCGTCGGAGGCGGCGGCCTATCCGCCCGCTCCGCAGGTCACCGAGCAGATGGCGGCTCAGGGAGAGTGGGTCTACACGCCGCAATACGGGTGGACGTGGGTGCCGTACGGGTCGACCGCTCTGACGGTCGGTGCGCAGCCGTACGTTTATCTTTTTGCCCCGTCGTATGGGTGGAGGTGGTTTGTCTCGCCCTGGGGCATCGGCCCCTTTCACTACGGCGCCTGGGGCTGGGGTCCTCGATGGGGGCCGCGCTATGCTCCGCCGCGCGGTTTGGCCGGTTTTCATTACGCTCCGGGCGCAGGGGCACGAGGTGTGTACACCCCGCGCGCCTACGGAGGCTCGGTCCACGGCGCGCCGATTCACGCCGGAGGGGCCGGGCGCGCCTATGGCGGCGCGCACTTCGGCGGCGGCGGTCATCACCGGTAGGGCCGCGCCGTTCGCCGCGAGCAGGAACCCCTATCTGGCAATCGCCGAACGCAAATGAACGTATCCCGAGCGCGGCGGAGTAGCGGTAATCAAGAGTAGCACCTGCGCACATCGATTGGCGTCGAGGCGCATCATCGACGCTGGCGTTGTCCCGTATCACTGGTCTATGGTCGGCCCGGGCGCGCATCGACCGCAGGAGCGATGATGGCGGGGGACAATCGGCCGGCTCTGGACTTTCGCGCGCTGTTCGAGGCCGCTCCGGATCTCTATCTCGTACTCGCTCCAGACTTGACGATCGTCGCGGTCAGCGATGCCTATCTGCGCGCCACGTTGACGGTACGCGAGGCGATCCTAGGCCGGTCGCTCTTCGAAGTTTTTCCGGACAATCCCGATGATGCGACGGCGACGGGCGTGGCCAACTTGCGTGCTTCGCTGTCGAGGGTCCTGAAGAGTCGCGCGCCCGACGCGATGGCCGTGCAGAAGTACGACCTTCGGCGCAGCGACGGCTCGGCGACCGTGTTCGAGGAGCGCTACTGGAGCCCGATAAACTCACCCGTGTGTGGGCCCGATGGTGCAGTCTCGCACATCATCCACCGTGTGGAAGACGTCACCGAGTTCGTCCGCCTCAAGGAGCGCGGCCACGAGCGCGACAGGGTGGCCGAAGAGCTGAGAACGCGCGCCGGGCAGATGGAGGTCGAAGTGTACCGGCGAGCGCAGGAGGTTCAGGAGGCGAACCGGCGCCTTCGCGAGCTTCAGGCGGAGCTCGAGTCGCGCGTGGCGGCTCGCACGGCGGCGCTTCATCGCGAGTCGGCTGGCCGCGAGCAAGCCGAAGAGGCACTCCGTCAGAAGGAGGAGCAGCTCCGCCACGCGCAAAAGATGGAAGCCGTGGGAAGGTTGGCGGGCGGCATCGCCCACGATTTCAACAACGTGCTTTCCGTCATTCTCAGCTACTCGGACATGATCCTCTCCGAGGTGAAGTCCGACGATCCCGTGCGCGGCGACATCGAAGAAATCCGCACGGCGGGAAAGAGGGCCGCCGATCTCACGAGGCAGCTTCTCTTGTTCAGTCACCAGCAGGTCCTCGAGCCAAAGGTCCTGGATCTGAACGATTTGCTCGGGGGCATGGAGAAGATGATCCGACGCCTGGTGGGCGAGGACGTGGAGCTTGTCTCCGTGCGTGCGCCTTGCCTCGGAAAGGTAACCGTCGATCCGGGTTCGATCGAACAGGTCATCATGAATCTCGTCGTGAATGCTCGGGACGCGATGCCGACCGGCGGCAAGCTCACAATCGAGACCGCAAACACGACTCTGAGCGAGGCTTACGCGCAGGAACACCTGGGGACCGTGCCCGGGCCCCACGTCATGCTCGCCGTGACCGATACGGGGACCGGGATGGATCGGGCGACCCGGGCGCGCATCTTCGAGCCGTTCTTCACGACCAAAGACATGGGGAAAGGTACCGGCCTGGGTCTTTCGACAGTCTTCGGTATCGTCAAGCAGAGCCGCGGCAGCATATGGGTCTACAGCGAACCCGGGAAAGGAACCAGCTTCAAGGTGTACCTGCCGCTCGCCGACGGCGCGGTCGAAGAGGCTCCCCGCAAGTTCGACTCCTCGAGGCCCCGAGGTTCGGAGACGATTCTCCTCGTCGAGGATGAGGAGCAGGTCCGCGACGTCGCGCGCGGCATCCTCCGGCGCCAGGGGTATCGGGTGCTCGAAGCGAGCCACGGGGGCGAGGCCCTGGCGCTATGCAGGAAGCACGCGGGGAGGATCGATCTATTGCTCAGCGATGTGGTGATGCCTCACATGAGCGGCCCGGTGCTGGCGCGGATGCTCGGCGAGTTTCGTCCCGAAATGAGGATTCTTTGCATGTCCGGGTACACCGATGACAGCATCGTCCGCCACGGCGTGCTCGACGGGCATTTGGCCTTTTTGCAAAAGCCGTTCACGCCGGAGACGCTCCTGCGAAAGGTGCGCGACGCGCTCGGGTCCCGGCCGGCCGATCCGCCATCGCAGAAGCTTCACGGCGAGTAGGGACGGCCCCCGCCGCCGCGGCCGCGCGGTACGGTGCTCGCGTGTCGTCCGCGTTCGCGGGCGGGATTGCGGGGCTCGGGGGGCGCGCGGGACGACGAAGCGCGGCGACGCCGGCTCAAAACATCGGTTTCGGAATCGGGTCGGCGGGCCTCGCGAACAGATAGCCTTGCATCAGATCGCAGCCGGCGCGCGCGAGTTCGTCGCGCTCTTCGGGCGTCTCGATACCCTCGCCGGTAATGACGATCCGCAGCTCGTGGCACATCGAGATGATCGTCCGAACGAGCGTCTCCTTGGTCGACTCGCGGTGCAAGTCTCGCACGAGCGCCCCGTCCAACTTGACGATGTCCGGCTCGAGCATCGAAAAGCTGGTGAGTCCCGCGTAGCCGGCCCCGAGGTCGTCGACGGCGATCCGGAAGCCAATCTTCCGGAGACACGAGACCCTCGCCCGCACATCGCGGATGTCGTCCAATGAAGCGCGCTCGGTGATTTCGAGAACCACCCGGCTCGCCATTTTGGCCAATGGTGTGTCGCTGGCCATTAGACTCTCGTCCAGCAGGTCGCTCGGGTGCAGATTGAGAAAGAGGAGCGCCTCGGCGCCGAGGGCTGGCAGGGCCTCGATCGCCCTTGCCCGAATGCGCCGGCCCAGCTTGTGCACCTGACCCAATCGCTCGGCCGCGTCGATCATCGCGCCGGGGTGGGGGAGGCTCGCCTCCCGCGACCGCAAAAGCGCTTCGTACGCGAACACGTTCTTCTTCGACCAGGAGACGATCGGCTGATACGCGATGTAGAGGGACTCGAGCGCGCGATCGAACGCCGTGACGAGTCCAGCGCGGTCGCCCTGGAAGCGGTCCACCCCGCCCGCGAGCTCGAGCGCCGTTCGCTTCGCCTTCGCGATGATGTGCATTCTGCTGGCATCGTCGGCGACTTTGACGAGCGTCTGGAGATCGACGGGCTTCAAGAGATACCGAAGGGCCCCGTGTTCCATGGCGCTGATCGCGGTGTCCACGGAAGGCGCGCCGGTGATGAGTACGACTGGCACGTCGAGGTCGTGCGCCCGGACTCGCTCGAGAAGGGCGACCCCGTTCATGCCCGGCATGTCGATATCACTGAGGATCACGTCGAACGCCAGCTTGTGGACCGCGCGCACCGCCGCATCTCCGTCCGCAGCCACTTCGACCTCGTAACCGGCTTTGGCCAGCGCACGCGCGTGAACACGCAGGAGCTGCTCGTCGTCATCCACGACGAGCACCCGCAATCCGAGTCTCGTTTTCGTGTTCATTTCCCCCCGGGCCTCCGCCGCCTACTCGGCGCTACGGATTAGGCGCTGCGGCGGGCTGGGCGTCAAGGCGTCGCACCGCGCGGCCCTTTGTGCACATACGAACGGGTTTGCCGTCAACCGCCAATCGCCAGCCACGAGACTTCGACCGACCAGATTTTGGTGTTGAGCCAGGTCTCTGCCTGAAGCGTAAACCCTGCGTTCGTGATGTCGAGCGCTCGCACCCGGACGCGCAGGTTGTCTTGGTTGCTCGCGTCGACCCCGACGATGCCCACCTGCACGACGGGGGGTGCCGAGAACGGCCGGCTGAACGATACGTGCAAGCGAGACACTCGACTGCCTTCCGTCCCGGGCTCGAGGAGTGACCAGCCTTCGAGAGACGCGTCCATGACGGCAGTGGCCGACAACAAGCTGAGCGGAGCGACGTGGGACATGACGCCGAGCTTACAGTCAAATGGCCGCGCCGAGCGACGTCGGAGTTTGCCGGGGGGCGATCCGGGATCGCACGGGAAAAGCGCGCTCCTCTCCCCGGCCCGCCCCGCGGGACCGCGCCCGGAGACGCCGGGACGCCTCGCCCTTGTTGCCGTCCGCGGCGTCGAGCATGATGCGCGCTTGCTTTCGGTGCTCCGAAGGACTCCGCGATGAGACGGGCACGTGTTCGCTGTTTGGCTTTTTCTGCGGGACTCGCCGTCGCGGCAACTGCGGGGCCGGCGCCGGCGCGCCCCGCCGCGCCGATCGTGCATGAGCCCATCTCTCCGGACCCGGCCGAGGACCTGGCGCTCCACGTCGAGCTCGACGGCGAACTACCGGCCGCGATTCGCACGCCGGGCGGTATTGTGTCCGCGCCCGATCCCCGCGGGTTCCCCTCGCCTTCGGACTCCGCATACGGTCCCGGAACGGACCACGACGTCTTCGTGCCCGACCGCGAGACGGGGCGCCCGGAGGTCAGCGGCTACGACGAGCCGTTCACTCCGTCGACGGCGCCCTTCAAACGGCTCGAAGCGTTCGATGGCGTGCGAAGCGACTACACGCTTTGCGTGCACGACGACCACCTCGCCCCGGTGGCGACCGGCGCCTCGTCGGGGCCGCACGACGACGCGTTCTATGCCAACTTGGTCATCGACGCCGAACCGGGCCAGAATGTGCGCATTCCCAGCGTCGGCCCCGGCGCTCGCATCGTGCACTCTCGATTCGGCATCGGTCCGGACGAGATGCCGATGCGCGTCGTGCGCGACGGCGCCGACAACTGGTTCGTCCAGGTTTACGGCCCGCGCAAGGCGGTGCGAGGGCGGCTGGTCATGGAGGTCGTCATCGCGCGAGCGACGTTCGCAAGTGCGGTCGGCGACCCGGACTGGGGCAACCTCCCCAATGTGGCCCCCCTGCCGGAGAACGTCGCGCGCGAAGCCGCTGCGGTGCGCGCCGCGCTTCGGGTCAGCCGCCGCATGCGACCGCGCCAGGCGATCGCGAGGCTGGTGCAATACTTCCGCGAGTTCACGGACTCCGACGAGCCTCCACGAGGACACGGAAGCATCTACCTCGACCTCGCGCTCTCGAAGAAGGGTGTTTGCAGACATCGATCGTTTGCCTTCCTCGTTACGTCGCTCAGCCTCGGGATTCCGACGCGGCTCGTCATCAACGAAGCCCACGCGTGGGTCGAAGTGTACGACGGGGCGCTCTGGCACCGCGTCGACCTCGGTGGCGCGGGCCGCATGACCCCCGCGGCGTCGGAGGCCATGGCAAGCGGAAGTCCGTACGAGCCGCCACCGGACGCGTTCGCGTGGCCGCACGACGCGCGACGCGGCGGGGACATGGCGGCGGGCGCGCGGGCAGGTGCGCTGAATTCGTCGTCCGGGAAATCGAGTTCGGCGGCGGGAACCGCTGCGCCTGCGGACATCGATCCTTCCGACGATGGTTCGCGTGATCGGCAGCGGTCGACCGGCGCCGGTCCGTCCGCCAGCCCGGCACCGATCCCATCGGCCACGGCATCGGCGCGCGCCACCTCCATTCTCGACGACCGCCCCGCCTCCTCGATCTCGATCGTCTCCGCCGCCGCCGAAGCGCATCGCGGTCAGCCACTGCGTGTGAGCGGAACCGTCCGGGCCGAGGGTGACCCGTGCGCACACCTGCCGGTGGAGCTTTGGCTGCGGTCAGCCGGACCGCAAAAATCATTTCTCCTCGGCACGCTCGCCACCGGCGACGACGGGGCGTTTGCTGGGGCGATCGTCGTACCCGTCGATGCGTCCCTCGGCGACTATGACATCATCGCGCGCACGCCGGGCGATGCTCGCTGCGGCGCCGGGACGAGCGACTAGCGGTCAAGATAGGACAGCCATGGGATTCGAACGGATTGGCGGCCTGGCCATTGGGGTGATCTTCGCGGTGGGATGCGGCTCGGGACCGCCGGTCAAAGCGAACCGCCCGGCGACCCCCGGCGGGGCAGCCGACGAGAGCGACGGCCCGGTCTTGGTCGTGCCGGGTGGGATGCTCAAGATCCAGGTCTGCACGAGCGACGTGATCCGCGTCGCGTTCGCGCCGGACCGGGCGTTCTTCTCTCGTCCCACGTTGGCTACCGCGCCCAAGCGGTGCGAAAAGACACCGTTTCAAACCTCGTCGCTCCTGGGACAGACGACCATCACCACCCCTCGGCTGAGCATCTTGGTCAATACGGCGACCGGCGCGGTGACCTTCCGCGACGCGAAGGGGCGGACGATCCTCGCCGAAAAGCCGGGGGGCCGCACGATGGCGCCGGCTGTCGTGCACGGCGAGCACGTCGCCAACGTACGCCAGGAGTGGACTCCGAACTTCGACGAGTCGCTTTACGGGCTCGGCCAGCATCAGCAGGGTCTCGTCGACATCAAAGGTTTTGACCTCGATCTGCACCAGTACAACACCGAAGTTGTCATTCCATTCCTCGTATCGAGCAAGGGCTATGGAATTCTGTGGGACAATACGTCGTTCACGCGTTTCGGGGATTTCGAGCAATCCCGTTCCGCTGCCCGGCACGACGGGGCTCTATGCGGCTGGCGGAATTCCCGGCGACGTGGCGCAGGGCGACGGGACCGTAAACTGGACGGGCAGCGTCACGCCGACGGTCACCGGCGACTACACGTTTCGGACCTATTCCACCGGGACGATTCGACTGACCGTCGGCTACAAAACGATCGTCGACCATTACCGTCAAGACTGGCTCCCGAACGAGGATGTCGCCAAGGTGCACCTTACCGCGGGCTCGCCGGTCCCGGTGAAGCTGTCGTGGACGGGCGAAGGAAGCAAGAGATTCATCCGTTTGCTCTGGAAGCCGCCGGTCGACGATGCGCCGACCTCGCTCTGGTCGGAGGTGGGCGACGGCGTGGACTACTGGTTCGTCTATGGGCCGGAGATCGACCAGGTTGTCGCCGGCTACCGGCGCCTGACCGGCGAGGCACCGATGATGCCTCGCTGGGCGTACGGGTTATGGCAATGCAAAGAGCGCTACAAGACCGCGCAAGAGGTGCTGGACGTTCTCAAAGGCTACCGCGGTCGAGGGATCCCAATCGACAATATCGTTCAAGACTGGCAGTACTGGCCCCCCGGGCAGTGGGGATCGCACGAGTTCGATCCCTCACGCTATCCCGACCCGGCAGGCTGGATCCGGACCATCCACGACTCGTATCACGCCAATCTCATGATTTCGGTGTGGCCGAGGTTCTATCCCGAGACGGCAAACTACGGCGCGCTCCGCGACAAGGGATTTCTTTATCCACCGAACATCAAGGAGGGAAGCAAGGACTTCCTCGATCACGCGTTCGCGGTCTACGACGCGTTCGACCCCGCCGCCAGGCAGCTCTACTGGTCGCAGATCAACGCGGCGCTTTTTTCGCTCAAGGTCGACGCATGGTGGCTCGACGCGAGCGAAGTGGAGATCGTTCAGGGCCCGTTCGACAGCGCGGCGACGCAAATCGACGGAACCGAGACGCACATGAACCCGACCGCGCTCGGTTCGGGCTCCCGAATGCTCAACGCGTTTGCCTTGGTCAACAGCGAGGCGGTCTACGAGGGCCAGCGAGCCGCGGCTCCGGAGCAGCGCGTGTTCATCCTCACCCGCAGTGGGTTTGCGGGGCAACAGCGCTACGCGACCGCCACCTGGTCGGGCGACATCACGTCCACGTGGACGGCGATGAAAAAGCAAATCGCAGCGGGTCTGGGGTTTTCCATCTCAGGAGTTCCGTACTGGACCTTCGATACCGGCGGCTTCGCGGTCCCCGCGCGCTTCGCCGCGGCGAACCCCACATCCGACGCCCTGGCGGAGTGGGCAGAGCTCAACACGCGCTGGTTCGAGTACGCGAGTTTCTTGCCGATACTGCGGGTACACGGCCAGGCGCCCGCCCGAGAGATGTGGGCATTCGGCGGAGACGGGAGCCCCGCATACGCGGCGATGCGAAAGTTCGACAGGCTGCGCTACCGGCTTCTTCCCTACATCTATTCGCTCGCAGGGATGGTCTCTCAGCGCGCGGGCACCGTCCTGCGTCCCTTGGTGATGGATTTCCGTGCCGACAAAGCCGCACGCGAGATCGACGACGAGTACATGTTCGGGCCGGCCTTTCTCGTCAACCCGGTGACCGTCTTTGGAGCGCGCAATCGCTTGGTGTACCTGCCGCCGGCGAGCGCTTGGTACGATTTCTGGACCGGCGCGGCGGCCGCCGGCGGAGCCATGGTCCGCGCGGCCGCCCCGTTCGACGCGATCCCGCTCTACGTGCGTTCGGGGTCGATCGTGCCCATGGGGCCCGAATTGCAGTACACGTCGGAGAAACCGGCTGACCCAATTGCGATTTGCGTCTACGCCGGCGCCGACGGCGCGTTCACCTTGTACGAAGACCAGGGCACCACGTACGACTACGAAAAGGGCGCGTTCTCGACCATCCCGCTCTCCTGGAACGACGCGAAGAAAACCCTGACGATCGGGGACCGCACTGGCGAGTTCGCAGGAATGCTGCGCGAGCGCACGTTCCAGGTTGTCCTGATTGGACCGACCAAGGCCGTCCCCTTCTCGCTCTCCCCCAGGCCGGACAAGTCGGTCCACTACGCCGGGAGCGCCGTGGTCGTCGATTTGAACTAATGCACCGCGACCGATGCCCGGAGCCCGAACGGACCACGAAGGCTTCGGCCGAGCTGTGGGGGCTCGGTGGCGCGTGCTACCAAATTGGTTCCACGGCATGGCGAGTCGATGGGCGCTGGCAGCGGCGTTGGTGGTCGCTTTCGCCACGGATGGCTGTTCTCGATCGCCCCAGCCGCCCCCGCCGGGAGCGTTGCCTCAAGCGGTGGGCCAGGCGAGCGCATGGCCGTCTCCCACGCCCGCAGCGTCGCTCTCGTCGCCGCGACCTCCTGAGCCGCTCTGCGGCGAAGCGGGGCATATCCTCCTCTTTGCGGCCCCTGCGCACCCGGTTCGGGGCAAGGCGATGAACGCCCTCGCGGTCAGCGACCGAGCGGTCGACGCTCGCCTCGTGGTGACCGGCCCCGGGGGCGCCGCTGTTACGGCCCAGGAGCGGCACGGTGGACCTCCCTATTACTGGCTCGCACAGGTGGCTGCGCCAGTCGCGGGCACATGGCACGTCGCCTTTTCCAGGGAAGAGTCTTGCGCGAGCGCCACCCTGGCAAAGAGGGACGTAGCGGTCAGCGGATCACTACCTCTTGCCGCGCCGTCTCCCTCCGGCGTCCTCTGGGCGACTCGCGCCACGTGGTCGCCCTCGCTCGAGAACTTGTACTCGGCGTGGATCGAGCATCTGTTCGACGCGCCGATCGATATGCAGCCGAGCTGGAACGCCCTCCACGAGGTGCTGCGCGATCGCTCGCGCAATTTTCTCTTCGACTACCTCGGCGCGACCGAAGACGAGCAAGGAATGGTCGTCCGGCCCGACTGCGCCGACCTGCCGTACTTTTTGAGAGCCTACTTCTCGTTCAAGCTGGGACTGCCGTTCGGTTGGTCGCGCTGCACGCGGGGCGAAAATGGGTCGCCGCCGACGTGCGGCGATTTCGCAACGAACGTCGAACCGTTCCCGCCCATCGACGGGAAACCTCCGTCGGTCCCTTCATGGTTCGATACCGAGCGCGAGCGCGATCCGCGTCCGAGCGACGCAAAGCGCTTCGGTGAGTTCTTGCGCACGACGCTCGCCGACGCCGCCCAGTCAGGGGCGGGCCGCACTCCAGCGAAAGACGAGACCGGCGACTACTACCCAGTCGCCTTGTCGGCCGACACGCTCCGCCCGGGGACCATCTTCGCCGATCCGTACGGACACGTGCTCGTCGTGGCGAAGCGCGTCGCCCAGACGCCGGACCACGGCGGCGTCCTGCTCGCGGTGGACGGACAGCCCGACGGAACCGTGGCGCGCAAACGATTCTGGCGGGGAAACTTCTTATTCGCGATCGACCCCGCGCTCGGCAGCCCCGGCTTCAAGCGGTTTCGGCCGATCGTGCGCGACAAGACGGGCGCCCTTCGCCGCCTCGGCAACGCCGAGCTCTCCGATTTTTCGCTCGACCAGTACGCAGGCGGAGTCGAAGGATTCTACGACAAGGTGGAGGACGTTCTTTCACCGTCGCCGCTCGACCCGACGCAGGCGCTTCTCGAGACGATTCAGGCGCTCGAGGAACAAGTGAAGACCCGCGCGGTGTCCGTGGAAAACGGCCGCAAGTTCCTTGCGAGCGGGAAGGCCTCCGCGGATATGCCGGACGGCGCGAAGATCTTCGAGACCACGGGCGAGTGGGAGGACTATTCGACCCCGTCGCGTGACCTGCGGCTACTCATCGCTGTCGACGTGACGCGCGCGCTGCCTTCGCGCGTCGCGAGGCGATCGGAACGGTACGCGATGCCGCCCGGGAAAACGCCGCTCGACGTTCAACGCGAGCTCGAGGAGCGCGTCGCGCGGGAGCTCCGCGACCGCACGTTCCGCTACACCCGGAGCGACGGCTCGGACTGGGAGCTCCACCTCGCGGATGTGGTCGATCGCCAGACGTCGCTCGAGATGGCATACAACCCGAACGACTGCGTCGAGAGCCGCTGGGGTGCACCCGCCGCGAGCGCGGAAGCATCGACGTGCCGGGCCCACGCGCCCGACGCCCAGGTCGCCAAGATGGAAGCGTACCGCGCCTGGTTTCACGAGCGAAGAAGGCCGCCTCGATGAGGCGCGGGTGCGTGCTAGAAGCAGCCCAGAGCTCATGTATTTCCAGGAAGTCATCCTCGCGCTTCAAGACTTTTGGGCGAAACGCGGCTGCCTCATCGTCCCGTCTTACAACTCGGAGGTCGGCGCAGGGACGTACAACCCCGCCACGTTCCTGCGCGCGCTCGGCCCCGAGCCGTGGAACGTCGCGTACATCGAGCCCTCGCGCCGACCCACCGACGGGCGCTACGGCGAAAACCCGAACCGCACGCAGCAGTTTCACCAGTACCAGGTGATTCTCAAGCCGTCGCCGATCGACATCCAGGACCAGTACCTTGCCTCGCTCCTCGCGCTGGGCACCAAGCCCGAGGACCACGACGTGCGCTTCGTCGAAGACGACTGGGAGTCGCCGACGCTCGGTGCGTGGGGCCTGGGCTGGCAGGTGTGGCTCGACGGGCTCGAGATCTCGCAGTTCACCTATTTCCAACAAGTGGGCGGCATCGACTGCAAGCCGGTCAGCGGCGAGCTCACCTACGGCCTCGAGCGCATCTGCATGCACCTGCAAAACGTCGAATCGTTTTGGGACATGCAGTGGGCGCCGGGAGTCTCGTACGCAGAGCTCATCCGCCGCGGCGAGTGGGAGTGGTCGACGTACAACTTCGAGCAGGCGGACACGCAGGCGCACTTCGAGTCGTTCGATCAGTCCGAAAAAGAGTGCAAGCGGCTGCTTTCGATCGGCGGGGACGATCCCCTAAAGCGGCTGGTCTTGCCTGCGTACGACTTTGTCGTGAAAGGCGCCCACGCGTTCAACGTCCTCGACGCCCGGGGCGCGATCGGAGTGACCGAGAGGCAGCGTTTCATCGCGCGGGTGCGGACGATGGCCAAGGCCGTCGCGGAGGCGTGGCTCGCGCAGCGCGAAGCCCTGGGGTTTCCGCTCCTTCGAACGCGAGCCGCGGCCGAGTAACGGTTCGATGATCAAAGCCTTCCGGGCGTGCGTGGCTCTAGCTGTCCTCGCCGTGGCTTCGTGCGGCGGTTCGCCCGACCCGCGCTACCCGGCGCACGAGCCCGGCTGTCCGGTGAAATCGTTTCCGGGCGAACCTACGATGCCGGTCGACGATTTGGGAACCGTGGTGGTCGAATGCTCCCGGGGGGGCTCGGGCGGCTGCGAGCGCGAAGCGCTCGACGTCGTGTGCAGACGTGGTGGCGACGTCGCATGGGGTCTGGCGGACAACACGCTCACGACGAAAAAGCTCGTGATCCACGCCGCGCACACCCGGCGCGCGCTAGAGGCGCCGGGCGAGCGTGGATGCGCGGTGCGCGTCTTCAGGGACGCTCCTCCGATGCCGACGGAGAATGTGGGCGTCGTGACCGCTCTTTGCTCCATGGATGACTCGAAAGAAGTCTGCCTGCGCGAGCTCGAGGATCAGGTCTGTCTTTTGGGAGGCGACGTAGTGTGGCAGCTCGACGGCCCTGCGAGGGAGGCGACCTCGGAGGGCGATAAGCTGCGGATGCGAGGCCGCGCGGCTCACACCAAGCCGAAGTAGCCGGGGGCGCGGCGGCCGCGCGACGTCACTCGAGGCACTTTTCGAAGGCGTCGGCGTTGGGGGCACGCATGGCACAGGCAAATTCGGTCTGGCTCACCTCGGAGCTGCAGTTTTTGAACGCATCGTCGCCCCGCGCCTCGCGCTTTTCCCGATCCCGCTCCGACCCAATTTGCTCCGGGGACGCGTCGGGGAACTTCTCGGTGACCACGAGCTGCGCGTACCGATCGATCAGCTGATCACACTGCGTCGCGGTCGCCTTCGGACGGCAGCCGGTCCCGAACACGAGCGGGGCCACAAGGCAGACCGCGGCGGCTCGAATTACCGCAAGCATGTATCGAGCTCCCTCAGGGTCGACGCGGCGCGGACGCAAACCATCGTCTTATCGGTGACGTGACGGCTCCCGCACACCTTGATCTCGTCTTCGAGCGCGTCGCGCACTTGCCGCTCTCGCTGGGCAATTGCAGCCGTGTCGTTGTGGCTGAGCTCCTTCATCTGGAGCTCCACGCTTCGGTCGACGATGAGGCGGCAGTCCGCGTCGGTCGCGCGTCGACCGCACCCTGAGGCGACCAAAGCACTCCCGACCAGCGCGACCGTCAAGGATACGAGACTGCCATGGCGCACGCGCGGACGCCTAGCACGTTTTGGTCGCGGGTAGACCGAATGGTAAGCTCAAGGGCGTGGCGGGAGCTCGGCGCGGAACAGAATCGACTCCTCCGCTGGCGGATGACGCGGCGTCCCCGCGGTCGGGTAGGTCGACGGCGCAAACACCGGAAGACCTCCTCGCCCGGGCCGTCGCGGCGCGATCTCCTGCCGCGCGCGGCCGCTGGGCGCGGCAGGGCCTCGCGAAGAGCACGGCGCTCGATAGGACGACCCACGCGATGCTGCTGAGACAGCTCTGCCTCGCGCACTACGAGGCGGGCCGCTCGGGCAGAGCGTACACTCTCGCGCTTCAGGCGCTTGAGCTCGACGTCCTCTGCGACGTGCTCCACCAGGACGCGGCGCGCGCGGCGCTCGCGGACGGAGACGCGAAGGCGGCTCTCTCCCACCTGCGCCGCGCTGCCCGCCGCTCTCCTGCCTCGCGCCGGGCTTTCCACCTCTGGACGCTCGGCAGCGTCCTTTTCCTGCTGCATCGCTACGCGGAGGCCGCGGCGGTCCTGGCGCGCGCGGTGCGCTGGGGTACCCACGACAAGCCCCTCTATCGTGCACATCTGGCGCTCGTGCAGATCGCGTTGGGTGAAAACGTCGAGGACTTGCAGGGCGCGATCGACGACCTCGCCTCGGCGGCATGCGGGCAGGGCTATGGCAGGTTCGTGCTCGGTCATCTCGCCTACGCGGCCCGGCAGTGGCCGGCAGCGCGGCGGTACCTCACCGCGTTCGTTCGGCGTACGGAGGCGGCCCGACCCGCTCTGGCGATGGCGCTAAAGAGCGAACTTCAGATGGCACGAGCGACCCTCGCGAAAATGGCCGCGAACTGAGGGTGCTAGAGTAGCGGGTAGCGCCGGAGGATTGGATCGTCATGAGTCGCTCGACTGTGCTCGCCTCGACCGGTCTCGCACTGGCGCTCACGCTATGGCCCTTTGCGTCGCTGGCCGACACAGGCGGCTCGGACACCGGCGCGTTTCAGCGGGCTCTGTCGCACGGGGCGATCTTCGCGCTCGGCGCGAGTTACGTGTTCGGCCTCGCCACGAGCCTCACCCCGTGCGTGTATCCGATGATCGCAATCACCGTGTCGGTGTTTGGCGCGAAAGAGGCGAAGACGCGCCTCGAAGGAACGCTCCTTTCGCTCACGTTCGTGCTGGGCATCGTGTGCCTGTTCACTCCGCTGGGCGTCATCTCGGCGCTGACCGGCAGAGGATTCGGTTCGGCGCTCGGCAACGGGTGGGTGGTTGCACTCATCGCCAGCGTCTTCGTGCTTCTCGCCGCCTCGCTCTTCGGCGCGTTCGAGATCGCCCTGCCCCCGGCGCTCCAGAGCCGACTGTCGGGCGTCGGCGGCACCGGCTACCGCGGTGCACTCCTTCTCGGTCTCGTCTGTGGGTTGATCGCGGCGCCATGCGTCGGACCGTTTCTCTTCGGCCTCTTGGGGTGGATCGCGACGACCCGTAACGTCGCGCTCGGCTCCGCCGCGATGGCGCTCTACGGTCTGGGCCTCGGCACGCTCTTTTTCGTCGTGGGGACGTTCGCGGTGAACCTGCCGAAGGCGGGCGCCTGGATGATGGGGATCAAATGGGTGGGCGGGGTGTGCCTTGCGTACATGGCGCTGGCGTACGTTCGCGACGCGCTTCCGAAGGAACGACTGCACAAGCTCGCCGACCCGAGCAGCTTCTATGGGGGCATCGGCCTGGTGATCCTTGCGGCGGGCCTTGTCTTGGCGGCGGTCCATGTCGCTGCGGAACGACGTAGGTCGAGCATCGCTCGGCTCTCCAAGCCGGCCAAGCTCGCATCCATCGTCCCGGCGATCGTCGGACTATTCATGGTCGTCACGTGGTGGCAGCTTCCGAAGTCCACGCTGATCGCCGTCGCTGGCGCGGCCTCGGAGAGCGCGTCTGCGACCGAGCTTCGATGGGAGTCGAACGAGAACGCGGCGACTGCTCGCGCCGCGCTCGAGCACAAGCCGCTGCTGGTCGATTTCGGAGCGTCCTGGTGTGGGGCCTGCAAAGAACTGGACGAAAGGACCTTCCCGGATCCGCGGGTCAAAGCGGAGGGCGCGCGATACGTCGCTCTGCACGTGGACGCGACCAACGACGACGACCCTGACGTGGCCCAGGTTCGCGCCAAGTACGGCGCGACCGCCGGGCTTCCAGTGGTTCTGCTTTTTGGTAGCGACGGCAAAGAGGCGGTTCGCTTCACCGAGTTCGTCCCTCCCGATCGGTTCGCGGCGGCTCTCGCGACCGTGCATTAGGGGCGTCGGGGCTACGGAACTCCCGATCCGCTCCCGCGTGGCTCCGCGCGCGTGGCGACAACGTTCTCACTCGCCGCACGCAATGGCGGTCACGGCGACCTCGAAGCCAGCCGGGCTCGATTGGAGAAACGCGACCACTCCGCGACCGTCGGCCGCGATCACAGCCTGACTTTGGCCGGCGTTCGAACCCGGAGTCGATATGTCGAGCGGCTCGCCGAGCGGTGTGCCATCGGCCCAAATCGTGAGCCCGCGAACCTGGTGGACGGAGGCGGGGCCCTGCGTCCACGTCAGGAGGAAGCGGCCCCCCGGGACGACGGCGAGCGCCGGCGACATGGCCTGCTCACCGTTGCCACCGGCGGGTACCGTGAACGTGAGCGGGGTCGACGGCGCGTCGCCCTCTTTGAAGCGGACCCACCGAAGTCGCCACGGGTCGTCGGACGAGGCGCGGTCGGCCCAAGCCATGAGCCCGACGCCGTCGCTGGCGGCCAAGGCAGGTGACCCTACCGTCGGCCCCAGGCCTTCCACGCGAAAGAGCTGGCCTTTGGCCGCGAGGTTTGCCTTGCCTTGCGCGGCGCCCAGCCACTCCGCTCCCGCCGACCGGAAAGCGATGACGACCGACGGCGGATTCGTCGTGGAACGCACGCCGCGCAACGCTTCCACAGCGTCGTCGCGATCGAGGGGCCACAGCTCGCCGGCCACCTCCCGATTCATAGGGGCCCACGCCAAGTGCGCATCGGCGACACCGATCTGCAGCGGAGGATCGACGGAGAGCGTGCGTCTCCCGCGGAGGGAATCGCCCTTGCGATCCACGTCGACGGCGACGCTCAGGTGCCCGTCGGGGCCCGCTACGGGTGTTACACGGCGGATGGGTTGCGTCGATGCCGACGTGCTCGATTCGACCACGGCCAGAGTCTTCGGGTCGAGTCGAACGAGCATCGCCTGATGCTCGGTCGCAGCGAAGCCGACGGCGACATTTCCTCCGAACTCGCGCAGTTCGATCCCGGCCGTCAGCGTCGCGCTCGGCGCGATGACGTGAGACTCCCCCGTTCGAACGCAAGTCGGGGAGGGCGGGTCGGAAACCGGCGAACGCACGGAGTCGGAGGGCGGCACGACCGGCGCGGCTGCGGCCGGCGGGGCAGGTGATCGGCCCGCGCCGTCGTGGCCGCGGGAGCGGGCGAGACCGATGGCCACGATGCCGATGCCGGCTCCTAGAACGGCCGGGGCGAGGACGACGACCGGCCAGTGTCGACGCCGTTCGTGAAGCAGTCTGCGGACGCCGTCGTAGACGCGATCGCGCGTCGACAAGAGTCGGGAGCCGCGGCGCAAGAGGCCCCCGACGGCGGAGAGAACCGGCGAACGGGCGCTGCGCGGCACGGTCGCTGGATTGGCGTCTGTACCCACCCCGGCGGGCTGGGCCTGCGGCTCGCGGAGTGCGGGTTCGGTCGGCTGCGCCGGCGGCAGCGCCTCCGGCTGTGGCGCCGGTGGCGGTGCGGCCGGCGGAAATGGCGGACTCCCGGCGGCGAGCTGGCGCAGGTCGACCGTGGGCAGGTTTTCGGCGACCTCGTCTGCGTCGGACGGTGCCTGCGGTGCACGATCGACCGGACGGGCAAAGGCCTCGGGGCGCGGGGGAGGGTTCGGCTTGGGAAGCGGGACGGCATAGCGGCCGACCACGGGGGCGCCGGCCGACGCGCGCGCCGGCTCGTCTTTCGTCGGGGCGCCCTTTTCTCCCGCGCCGTCGTCGATCAATTCGGTGTCGCTTAGCTCTTCGACGTCGCGGTCCGCGGGTGCCTGCGTGTTTTCGTCGTTCAATGTGGTCGCCTTTGCCGCGATCATACTCCGCGCGGCAAGGAGATTCCTCGTGTCCGAGGAGCTCGAACTTTTACTTCATCGCCGCAGCGACGACGGCGCAGTCGACGGACGCTGCGCCCGCCCCCATCAGGGCCGCGCTGCACGCGTTCATCGTGGCGCCGGTCGTGCGCACGTCATCGACCAGCAGGACGGCTCTTCCGCATATGGTTTCGGCCTGGCGCACGCGAAAGGCCCCGGCGACGTTCGCGGCGCGGCCGTTTCGGTCGAGAGTCGCCTGATGCGGCGTGTCGCGGACTCGCTCCAGCGCGAGCGGCCGCCACTCGGCTCGGAGCCGGCGCGCGACGCGACGCGCAAGGAGCGCCGACTGATTGAAGCCTCGTTCCGCGAGGCGCGCGACGTGAAGGGGTACCGGAACGATCACGGAATCACGAAGGCGCGGCGCGTCTCCCTCGAGAGCGCGCCAGAGTAGATCGCCGAGGGGACGGGCGAGGTCGGGTCGGTGCTCGTACTTCAGCCGGGCGATGGCCTGCGCCATCGCACCGCCGTAGATGAAGGCTGCGGTCAGGTGGACTTCCTGGTGATCGGCGCGCTCGACCGTAGACGCGCAAGCCCGGCAGAAGGCGGAAAGGATCGGCACGCGAGTGTCGCACGCGCCGCATTTGGGCGGCGCGAGCACTGCGGCCAGGAGCTCTGCGAGCGAGGCCATGCGCGAGGCGGCGAGGTTCATATCCCCTCCATCGGCTGGCCCAGGCCTTCGGTTGCGTGTCCGAGTCTTCTGCCGCCGAGCGCGGCCTAGCCCGAGGCGAGCCACTCTTCGCGGGTCACGGCGAAGAGGACGTGGTCTTCCCAATTCCCCGCAATCGACAAGTACCGCTCGGCGACGCCTTCGCGCCGGTAGCCCGCCTTTTCGAGCACGCGAAGGCTGCCGGCGTTGCGCGGCATGACCGCAGCCTGAACGCGGTGAAGCCCGGCGGCCGAGAACGCGAATGAGGTCGTCGCTCGGACCGCTTCGGTCATGAGTCCCCGCCCCTGGTGCTCCTGGTCAATCCAATAGCCGAGGTAGGCGTTCTGAAAGGCTCCGCGCAGAACGCCCCCCAGCGCGATTCGACCGATGATCCGATTGTCGTCACCGCGGGGCGCGATGACGAGGACGAATGTATGCCCCCGCTTCCACTCCCGTCGATGCTGCAGCACCGCGCGCGAGACCGAGGCCAGCGACGAGGGATCTTCGCCGGGCGCCGGGGCCACGCTCCACGGACGAAGATGCGTCGCGTTGGCTCGGAGAGTGCGCCGCATCTCGGCGACGTCGCCCGTTCGCAGCGGGCGAAGGACCAACCGCTCGGTGAGGACACGCGTGGAGAGCGGGGGAACGTGCCACGACGCGCGCCCGTTCGTGCGCGATGAGTCGCTCATAGGAGCGCCACCGGGTCGACGTCGATCGCTGCCCGCACCGCGCGGGGCAGGGACGCCCGCGCGTCGTCGACGAGCCTCAGCACTTCACGCAGCTGCGCGCGATCGGCGGCGCGAAGCATCACGCGAAAGCGCCACCGATTTCGAATGCGCGCGATGGGTGCCGGCGCCGGTCCCTGCACGATCACGTGCCCCGCCCGCACGCCGTCCGAACCGAGCGCCACGCGCGCCAGCAGCGAGCATGCGTCCCGGGCTTCGTCCTCGGCTGGTCCATCGACGCGGACGAGCGCCGCGCGTGTGAATGGCGGGTAGCCGAGCTCGCGGCGATCGACGAGCTCGCGCTCGAGAAAGCCGTCGACGTCGTGTCTTGCCGCCAGCGCGACGGCGGGGTTCTCCGGGTCCCACGTCTGGACGATGACCTTTCCAGGTCGCTCGCCTCGTCCGGCGCGACCGGCGACTTGGACGAGCAGCTGAAAGGCCCGCTCGCTCGCGCGAAAGTCGGGAATGCTGAGGGCCGCGTCGGCATTGACCACTCCGACGAGCGTCACGTGGGGCAAGTCGTGCCCTTTGGTGACCATTTGGGTACCGACCAGAATGTCTATTTCCCGTGCCCGCATCTTAGCCAAGAGCGCTTCGACTTTCCTTCCGCTCGCGACGTCGCGATCCAGCCGCGCGACGCGTGCCTGTGGAAAGGCCAGCGCAAGTGTCTCTTCGAGCTTCTCGGTGCCTGTTCCTTCGAGGACGAGCGCCTCGGCGCCGCACGTCGCGCAGCGAGACGCGAGGGGCGCTTGGAAGTCGCAGTAGTGGCACCGGACGACTTCGCCTCCCCGCTTGTGGAAAGTCAGCGCGACCGAACACTCGCCGCACATCGCGACCCGCCCACAGCCTTCGCAGCGCACGCTCGGGGCGAAACCGCGTCGATTCAAAAAAAGGATGACTTGCTCTCGCGCGGCGAGCGCGCTCTCGATCGCGCGGTAAAGCGGCATGCTGACGCGCTTGTCGCCCATCGCGCTCGCGCCCGTCCTGCGCAGATCGACGAGCTCGACGCGCGGAAGCGGTTGGGCGCGCGCGCGGTCGGGTAGCCGCAGCTTCGTCGCACGCCCCCTGCGGACCAAGTGTTCGCTCTCGAGCGACGGCGTGGCGCTGCCCAGTATGCACACCGCGCCGACTCGGTGCGCTCGCCATATGGCCATGTCGCGCGCGTGATAGCGGACGCCTTCCTCTTGCTTGAAGCTCGAGTCGTGCTCCTCGTCGACGACGATGAGGCCAAGCGCTCGAACGGGCGCGAAAAGAGCGCTGCGCGCTCCGATCGCGACGTCGGTGGCGCCATCCCGCAGTCGCCACCACATGGCGTGGCGCTCGCGCGGCGTCAGGCCCGAATGCAATACGGCCACGTTGTCTCCGAAGCGCGCACGGAAGCGGGCGACGAGCTGCGGGGTGAGAGCAATCTCGGGCACGAGGACGATGGCTCCGCGCCCGTTCGAGCGCGCCGCCTCGATCGCGCGCAAATACACCTCGGTTTTTCCGCTGCCGGTCACGCCGTGCAAGAGCAGCGTGCAGGGGCGCGCCTCGCGCAAGCGGGAGACGATGTCGTCTATCGCTGCCGTCTGCGCCGGCGTCGCATCGTGCGGAGCGTCACGCGCGGCGGGCTCCGCGAAAAAGGGATCGCTCACCGCTGGGCGCTCGTCGAGCGCGACCAGCCCCAAGTCCGCCAACTTTTTTACGGCGGAGCGCGCGTTGCCCCAGCGCCGCTCGAGCCGAGCGACCGGCTCGGCTCCGACTGCGCGCACGTGGGCGAGAACTGCGGCCGCTTGCCCGTGGAGCGTACCAGCGACCTCGACGCGAGGGGTCGGCACGACCCATTGCACCGTGCGGGCGCCGACTCCGCGGCTATCGGAAAAGAGGGTCGGGGTGCTCAGCTCGCGCGCGGTCTCGCGCTCCACGGGGGGAAGCGCAAGACGCACGACTTCCCCGATCGGCGCAAGGTAGTAGCCAGAAAGGTCGCGCAAAAAGGCCAGTAGGTCCTCTGGGATCGCCGGCGCTCGATCGACGACGTGGGCGATCGCTTTGGTTTTCGGAGGCGGATCGTCCTCGCGCACGGCCAGCACCACGCCGATCAGGCGACGCGATCCGAACGAGCACACGACGCGTGCCCCCGGCCGAGCACCCTCGACCAGCCCCTCAGGGACAGAGTACGTGAAGGTGCGCGCCATCGGGACTGGCAGCGCGACGTCGGCAAGGAGCACGCTCACGCCTAGTGCAGCGCCGCGGCGACAACCACGCCCGCGAGGGCCACAAGAAACACCGCCACGAGCGCGATTGACTCGCGGACCCGCCTACCCCGCTTGCCGGCGGGAGGTGAAGCCGCGGGCCGCACGGGCACGATCGGCTCCGCGAAGAGCGGCGCACCCCTCTCGAGCGCGGACAGCGCACGCTCGCGGCCACGCCTTCGCGAAATGATCTCCGCACCGAAGGAGGTCGAGAGCCACTCGCCGAGCTGCAGCGCGCTCGTTCGCAGCTTCGCGCGCGCTACGTAGTCGTCGAGATCTCGGAGCATCGCGGGGGCAGACTCGTAGCGGGTGTTCCGGTCGACGGCGAGGGCCTTGGCCACCACGGCGCGGAGCGCGTCCTCCTCCGGCAACCCGAGCGGGGGCAGCGGCGGGATGTCCGCTCGGCGCGCTTGGTCGAGCAGGCTGGGCGATCCGTCACCCGACTTGTACATGCGCCGTCCCGCCAAGAGCTCCCACAATACGATACCGGCGGCGAACACGTCGGCCCGCGCGTCCACCCATTCGCCGCGCGCGTGCTCGGGGCTCATGTAGCCTGCCTTTCCGCGCAGCGCCTCCTCGACCTCGTGCGCGGCAGAGCCAGCGGCGACCGCGTCGTTCGCGTGCGCAATTCCGAAGTCGCAGACTTTCACCTCACCGTCAAAGGACAATAAGAGGTTCGAGGGCGACACGTCGCGGTGTACGATCCCGAGCGGCGCGCGGGCGTCGTCCGCTCGCCTGTGGGCGTAGTCGAGCCCGCGCAGCGCCTCGCGCACGACGTGAAGGGCGAGTTCGAACGGTAGGGGCACTTTCGCGCGCGAACAGCGAGACAGGATACCGCTCATGTCGAAGCCCTCGACGTACTCCATCGCGATGAACAAGCGGCCCTCCTCGCGGCCGAGGTCGAATACCTGAACGACATTCGCGTGGTTCAGGCGTGCCGCGAGCTTCGCCTCGTGGACGAGCATTTCGCTGAACCGGGGATCGCCCGCGAGCGCAGGCAGAATCTGCTTTACGACGCAAAGCCGAGACCCGCCGAGCTGCATCTTCTGCTGGGCCAGATAGATCTCGGCCATTCCGCCGCGACCGATGAGGTCGAAGAGCGCGTAGCGCCCGAAGGCGCGAGGCAAGATGATCGACTGGACGGCGGGCGACATCGATCGGCTTTACATCCCCCCGCGACGGCAAGCGGGTCAAGTTCGCTCAGGCTTCGATCGCTCTCCGATGGCGCGTTTTCTCGCCCTCTTCCTTCGCATGTGCGCCTTGGCAGATCCTTACCCCCACTCTCGCACGTGCGCCCGAGCAGAGTCGGGTTGCTTGGAAGCAATGCCGCTCAGCCGTTCGCTTCATGCATCTCGAAGCGCGCGTTCCGCTCCCAACGGAAGTCGCGGGAAGACCACGAGGACGCACGCAAACGTGCGCGCTGCCTCATAATGCGAGCCATGGCTTCGTCTCCGCCCGGAGGAAACCAGCCGCCTCCCTCTGGTCGGGGTGGTAGTGGCCCGCCGGTATCCCGAATCGCGCGTATCGCTCGCCTCGGTGCGCTCGCCCCTCGTGCGCTGCCGATGGCGACCGAGGCGGTTCGCCGCGCGGTGGGCGGGCGGGGGTCTGCGCAAGACCAGGCCGATGCGAGGCGCAGACTGTCGGAGGACGCAAAGAAGACCGCGGAGGCGATGCTCAAGACCCTGGGCGACATGAAGGGCCTCCCGCTCAAGCTCGGTCAGATGGCCTCCTACATCGATGGCCTCGCGCCGCCGGGATACGAGGAGAAGTTCCAGCGCGTGCTGGTTCGCCTTCAGCAGAATGCGCCTCCCCTTTCGCCGGAGGCGGCCGTCAAGGTGGTGAGCGAAGACCTCGGGGCACACCCTCGCGACGCGTTCGCGGAGTGGGACGCGCAGCCCTTCGCGGCCGCGAGCATCGGGCAGGTCCACCGGGCGGTCACCCGAGGTGGCGAGCAGGTCGCCGTCAAGGTCCAATACCCCGGCATCGATCGGGCGATCGAGAACGACCTCAAGAGTCTCTCGATGCTGGAAGCGATGATCGCGCCCATCGGAAGGCGGTATCAAAGCAAAGAAGTATTGCGCGAGGTAAAGAGCGTCTTTCTCGCGGAAGTCGACTACGGCAAAGAGGCCGACGCCATCGATATGTTCCGACGTGTGCACGAAGGGGACGACGACGTGGTGATCCCGCGCGTCTTTCACTCCTTGTCCACCAAGCGTGTGCTCACGATGGAGCTCATGGGCGGCTCCGGCTACGCCGAGTTCTGCGCGCAGGCCTCCCAGAGCGACCGAAACGCCGCGGGCGAGACGCTCGCGCGATTCATGTTCCGGCCGCTCTGGCGGCACGGACTGCTCTATGCGGATCCGCACCCGGGCAACTATCGTTTTCTCGGGGGTTCCCGCGTTGCGTTTCTCGACTTCGGTTGTCACAAGCTCATCCCGGCTCATCTGCGCGAAGGGATGAAACGCTACGTCACGGCCCTCCAGCGCGGCGACCGCGACGAATTCCTGCGGGCGTGCGCCGAGGTGATGGGCTACGACCCCGACGATCCCGAGAGCTGGGCGCTCTACACGGAGTACACGAAGCTCGTGCTGGAGCCGCTCGTCGTAGACGGCTCCTTCAAATACACGAAAGAGTTCGCGCGACAGAGCGTGGCGTTCCTCGTTCGGGGTGGAAAAAAGATCGTGTTCAAGCCGAACGAGGCCTTGCCCCGGCTGCCCGCCCCCATCCAGATGCCGAGCGATTTCACGTTCGTCAATCGACTCCAATGGGGCTTCGCGAGCGTGCTGGCCGGCCTCGGCGCCGAGGCGAACTGGCGGAAGATCGTGGAGCCTTGGCTGAATGGTCCGCTCATGCCGATCCCGTCGGGATGATCCTCGAACGCGCAGGGCCGCGGCTAGGTTCGGCGTCACCGGCAACCCTATTTCACGAGGAAGCGAGCGCCGCGCTATCGTGCGAGTGGCATGATGGCGGCGGAGGCGCATAAGCTCGACCGTGCGGGCGCTCGACCTGCATCGGTTGGCTTCGCCGACGACCCCTCCCGCGCCTACGGCCAAGCATGCGCCGACAACATCCTCATCCACGGCGAGAATCTCGATGCGATGCAGCGGCTCGGGCGCGCGGGTTTCGCTGCCCGTTTCCGATGCGTCTACTTCGACCCTCCGTTCAACTCGGGTCGACGCTTCGCCGAATACAACGATGCGCTGGCCCCCGCGGCATGGCGAGGCTCGATTCGCGACCGACTCGCGGCCGCGCGTGAGCTCTTGGCGGAGGACGGTGCAATCTTCGTCGAGATCGACGACACGGAGCTCGGCCCGCTTCATCAGACACTGGACGACTTGTTTGGTCGTGAGAACAGGATCTCCACGATCACGGTGGTCCGCAGCGCGGCGACGGGCCACAAAGCGGTGAACCGCGGTCCCGTCAACGTCACCGATTACTTGCTGGTCTACGCAAAGACTCGCCGCGCCTGGCGGTGCAACGCGCTCGTGCGCGAGCGGGGCCGGTACGACGACGCATACTCCACGTGGCTCGAGAATCCGGGAGACCCGCCCGAGCAGTGGCGTTTCACGACGCTCGTGGCCACCGTTCGCCGCGCTCTCGGGCGCGAGCCGAGCCGCTCGGACGTCGAGATGTATGCCATCGCTCACGCGAACCATGTCGTCCGTTTCGCGCAGCCGCGCTACGACGCAGTGAGCCGTGAGGCTCGGGCGCTCATCGAGAGATCGCGCGTCGAGCCTGCGCGGGTTTTCTGTCTCGCGCGCAAGAGGCACAAGGACCTCGTGCTCCGGGGCGGAAACCGGGTGATCGCGCTCGCCGACAAGGTGATCGAGCGCGATGGCCGGCGCGTACTGGTCGAGCCGCTCACCAACGTATGGGACGATGTGCCGTTCCAAGGAATCGCGCGCGAAGGCGGCGCGCGGTTCGTCCGAAACAAAAAACCGGAACGACTGATCGAGCGGATCATCGCGATGTCCACCGATCCGGGGGACTGGGTCCTCGATGCATTTCTGGGGAGCGGGACGACCGCGGCCGTGGCGCACAAGGCGAGCAGGCGCTGGGTCGGAATCGAGCGCGGCGATCAGGTCGACACCCTCTGCATTCCGCGCCTCCGGCGCGTGATCGACGGTGAAGACCCCAGCGGCGTGACCCGCACGCTCGGTTGGAGGGGGGGAGGGGGCTTTCGTGTCTGGACGTAGCGTCGTGATGGCGGTTGCTTTGATCGTGGCATGCGGCCGCACCCAGGCATCGCCGGCTTCGGGCCCCGATCACGCACCGGCCGCGGCCTGGGGTGCGCCGTCCACCGGCGCGTCGTCCGCTCCGGCGCCCGGGCGATCGCCGATCGCGTCCGGAGACGGCTCCTCACCGGCCGAGGTGCCCTGGCCGCTGCTCGTCGGCAACGAGCGATGGAACGCGGCCTGGCGCGCGCTCGAGGCCTTGGCGGACGCCGACAAGTCTCGACCCGAGATCCGTTATGTCCGCGCGCGCGTAGCGCTCGCGCGCGAAGACCCCTCCACCGCGATCCCGCTGCTCGACGGGCTGGAGAGCGCGTTGCCTCTCCTCGCCGAAGACATCGGACGATGGCGCGCGTCGGCGAAGCTTGCGGTAGGGCCCTTCGAGGAAGCAGGCGATTGGTTGGCCGCGCGCCCCGCTCCGGCGGCGCAGCTCGAGGCCGCACGCGCGTTCGAGAAGGCGAAGGACGCCAAGCAGGCTCGCGCCGCGGTGGATCGTGTTCTTTCGAGCAGCAAGCGCACGCGCGCGCAAGAAGCAGAAGCGCGCGCGCTGCGCGTTCGTATCGCGGAATCGCCCTCGGATGTCGAGCGCGGCGACACGCGCTGGTTGGCAACCTACGGCGCGGACATCGGCCCAGCGGATGCATTGGCGAGCGTCGCGAGGCTCGACCCAAAGCATCCGCTGACGGCCCAAGAGTGGATGACGCGCTCACGCACCCTCGCGGAGGCGGGGCGGACCGACGAGGCGTTGCGTACCATCGATCTCGCTGCAGGGGCAGCCGGCGCGGACAAGGTCGGCGAGATCGAACGGATGCGAGCGCGCGGCACGATCCTCTTTCGCGCGCGCGGACATTGGAGCGAAGCGGCGAGGATCCTGGCGGAATGCGCCGTGGCAGGGGGTACGCGCGCCGCGGAAGACGCATTCCACGCCGCGCGCGCGCTTTCCCGCGCCGACCGCGACGAAGAGGCTATTCGTGGATACGAAGACGTTCAGCGCCGCTTTCCGAAATCGACCTGGGCGGACGACGCAGCCTTTTTCGTTCCGTATCTGCATATGCTGCACGCGGAGTGGCAAGGGTGCGCGAGCGGGTTCGACGAGTATCTGCGCTCGCGCCCGAACGGTGAGCACGTCCGCGACGCCCGGCGCGACGCGGGCCTCTGCAAGCTCTACGCGGGGGACGCACGGGGAGCCCGATCTGCCTTCGAGCGTCTGAGCGACGATCTCGCGCCGGACCCGATCGCGAGCGCGAGGATGGCCAACCTGGCCGCCCTCGCGTCGGCGCGCGATGGCGACCGCACCCACGCGGTTGCGCTGTGGACTGAGGTTGGTCGGCTTCATCCCCTTTCGTGGCCGGCGCTCGTGGCACGGGCGCGCCTCGCCGAAGCGGGTGCACCGTTGCCGCCCGCCATCGAGCAATCGATCGTGGGTCCGGGCGAAGGCGCCTCACCGCTCGTGGTGGCGCTTCCCGCGCCGGCCGATCTTTTGCACGGTCTGGGCCTCGAGGCGGACGCCGAGGCGGCGCTTCGTGAGCGCGAGGCTGCCATGGCGAGGGGCGCCGGGAGTCGGGTCCCCGAAATGCTGTGTGCGTCGTACGGGGCGCTCGGGCGCGCGCGGCGCCGGTATCAGATCGCGCAGACCCTTCCCTCCGCGCTCTTCGCGAGCGCGCCGGACGCGAGCAGCCAATGGGCATGGGACTGCGCGTTCCCGCAGCCCTACGCGGCGGAGGTCCGCGCGGCGGAGGCGCAAGAGGGGCTACCGGAAGGCTTGATCTGGGCGGTCATGCGCCAGGAGAGCGGCTTCGACCCGGATGCAGTCTCGCCGGCGCGCGCGGTCGGCCTTCTGCAGGTGCTACCGGAAACCGCTCGGTCGGTCGGCGAGGAGCTCTCGCTCGACGCGGACGATGCCCGGTTGACGAGCCCCCCCTTCAACGTGCGGGTCGGCGCCCATTTCCTGCGAAAGCTGCTCGAGCGCTTTCGCGGTGACGTTCCCCTCGCCGTGGCCGCCTATAACGGCGGGGCCGACTCGATCGAGCGATGGCTTTCGCGCGCGCCGGCAATGCAGCTCGATACATTCGTCGAGCGCATCCCGTACGAAGAGACGCGCGACTACGTCGTGCGCGTGATGGGCAACCTCGCGCGCTACGGCTACCTTGCCCGTGGCAACGAAGGGGTGCCGCGCGTCGATTTGGAGCTAAGGCCAAAGGAGCCCGTCCGCGCCGACGAAGCCTCCAGGCGCTGACCCCTCTGCAGATCCTTCATTTCCCCCACCACTTGTTCCAAGTACCCAGAAGCCGTGCCCCCAATCCGCTCGGGCGCGCGTCCGCGTTCAGCTCGTCCAGGAACGCTCGGATGTCTCGCGCCTGCGGTTGAAGCGCGAGCGCTCGCAACGCCGCTTCGCGTGCCTCCGGCTTGCGGCCTGTCGCCGCAAGAGCTCGGGCGAGCCCCGACAGGACCCGCGGGCCGTCGCCCTCGAGGGCCAAAGCGCGCTCGGCGTGCACCACCGCACCGGCCGGATCGTCCAAGGCCAGAAGAACCCCTGTCATCTCGAGATGCGCCGCGGTTGCGCCGGGCGCCAGTTCAAGCGCGACGTGCAGAGCCCCGCGGGCGGCCGCCCAGCGCTGTTGCCGCCGTTCGGCGACCGCCGCCGCGAGCCACCCGGGCCACGCGCTGTGAAGCGTTGCAAGACGCCGCGCGCGCGCCGCAACGTCGGCGAGGTGCTCGGAGTCCGCGCTTTGCGCGGCGCGGAGCACGCTTCGAACCTCGATCTCCGCCCGCGGGTCGTCGATCGAGAGACGCACTACTTGCGCCTCGGCGGCCGCGGCCGAGGCCGGGGCGATATGGTCCACACCGGCGAGCCGCTGACGAGCGGCCGGCATGTCGCCGAGCGCGACCAGCGCACGCGCGAGCGCGAGCGCAGCCCACGCGTCCCCCGGGGCCAGATCGAGCAGGCGTCCACATAGGCGGGCGACGCGCGAGGCACGAGCGATTCCCTCGCCCTCCGTGGCCAACGCCAGCTGCACTGCACGGCGCAGGACGTCGGGGTGCACGCTGATGGCAGCCAGAGCCGCGTCGACGAGCCACTGAGCGGTCGTCGTGTCGGACGCGCGAAGTGAAAGCGAGGCGAGCCCGCCAAACGCGGTGGGGTGAACCGGATCGTGCGCCAGGGTCTCGCGCCAGGCGGCCTTCGCTCCGTCGGCATCGCCGCGCGCCGCGAGCACCATTCCTTGCTCGGCGCAGAGCATCGGATCACCTTTGCGTTCACGGAGCGCCGGCTCCAAAGTGGCCAGCGCACCGTCCAGGTTTCCCTGTACCCGCAGGGCTTGCGCGAGCAGCGCGTAGAGCCGCGGGCGCTTGGGCGAGGCGGCGATCGCGGCGTTGAGCCTTCGCTCGGCCTCGCGGGGTTGCCCGAGCCGAAGCTGCAGCGCCGCAAGCGCTTCGACGAGCTCTACCTGGAGAGGTGCATCGTCCACCGCGCGCGTGAGCGCACGCGCGGCCGCCGGAGCGAGCTTGGCGTCGAGCACCGGCCCCGACGCCGTTTCGAGCGCGATGGTCGCGAGCCGCTCTACGGGATAGCGCGCGGACGGCGCGTCGTGGATGGCCCGGCCAAGGTGGAGCATCGCCGCCAGGCGGTCGTGCGGTCCGCCGCGCAGAGGGTCGTGGAGTGCGCAGCGCTCGGCGCGCAGCACGCTCTCGAGCGAGTCCCATTCGAGCTCGCGCAACCCTTGGAGCGCGCCGATCTCACCGCCGATCGACGCCCACAGCTGCTCGAGCGCGACGACGAGCGACGCGCCCGCGCGGGCCTCCTCGAGCGGCAGGTTCACGCGTCCTCGCGTCCGTCCGTCACGGGCGTCGAACGCGAGGAGTTGGATCGTCCCGTCCCCCTCGCCCGGCGGCTCGAACGCGCCCGTGACCACGACGCCGACCCCGACCCCGACGCGCGCTTCCCCTACGATGTCGCGCCAGGCCGCGGGCGGGACGAAGGCCTCGACCGGAAACGGGACGGAGTCGACCGCATCGTGGTCAGTGCGGCGGCCCTGCAGCTGTGCCATCGCAACACCGCCGCCTTCTACGTTCGCAAACGCGTGGACGAGCGCCGCCAGGCCGAGACCGAGGCCGCGGCCCGCCACTGGAACTCCGAACGGGATGACGACCGCGTGGGGAGCATTCACTTGCGGGTCGCCTGCGGGAGGCTTGTGCTCCGACGTTCCGGTCGAGCCGTCCACGCTACGGCCCCTTTTTGCCCTCGCGAGGCTCGCGCCTCACGCGACGCGCCTCAGCCAGTTTGCCGTCCAACTTCGCACGCGGGGGCATCAGGTGAAAGCGACCCGTCGTCACCGCTGTGTCCGCGGCTTTGACCCGATCACGCGTCATCTCGATGAACTTTGCCTGACATCGCAGCGGCGGAGCCCCCGGTTTTGCCTGAACGCGGTCGTACTTGCCGTCGGCCCGGAGCGTCCAGCTCTTGACGTTGTCCGCTATCTGAAGCTGCATGATTTCAATGAGGCGCGCGCGGATCGAGGCGTCTTCGATCGCGAGCATCGCCTCGACTCGCCGATGAAAGTTGCGCGGCATCCAGTCGGCGCTCGCGATGTAGACTTCGTCCGTGCCTCCGTTGGCGAACTGAAACACTCTGCCGTGCTCGAGGAAGCGGTCGACGAGCGCCCGCACTTCGATGGTCTCGCTCACCCGCGGCACTCCGGGCCGCAAGCAGCAGATACCCCGGACGAGCAGAGTGATCGGGACCCCCGCCTGAGACGCCCGGTACAGCCCTTCGATCACGTCGCGATCGACGAGCTGGTTCATCTTGGCGACGATGCGCGCCGGCCGCCCAGCGCGCGCGTGGTCGGCCTCGCGGGCGATGAGCGCCATCACGCGTTCGTGCAGCCCGAGCGGCGCGACGATGAGCTCGTTCCACTTTGGCGGTGCGCTGTATCCCGTCAACAGGTTGAACAGGCTCGAGCAGTCTTCGCAGACGTCCGGACGAGACGTGAAGAGCGAGTAGTCCGTGTAGAGCCGTGCGGTCGTCGGGTTGTAGTTGCCGGTAGACAAGTGCGCGTAGCGTCTGAGCTTGCCCTTTTCGCGTCGGACGATGAGCAGGCACTTCGCGTGGGTCTTCAGGCCCATCAGTCCGTAGACGACGTGCGCGCCTGCTTGCTCGAGCATGCGCGCCCAGACGATGTTCGACTCTTCGTCGAAGCGCGCCTTGAGCTCCACGATCGCCGTGACTTGCTTTCCGCTTTCCGCTGCGCGCACGAGCGCCTTGACGATCGGCGAGTCGCCCCCGGCTCGGTAGAGGGTTTGCTTGATCGCCAGCACGTCCGGATCATCGGCAGCGCGGGCGATGAGGTCGACGACGGCGTCGAACGACTCGTACGGATGATGAAGGAGCACGTCCTGTTCGCGAAGGACCGCGAACACGTCGTTGTCGCGCAGCGGCGGCACCGCGTGCGGCATGAAGGGCTCGTCGCGCAGCGCGCGCGCCTCGTAACGCGTGATCGACATCAGGTCGGCGAGGTTGAGCATCCCCGTGACGCGATAGACATCCCGGTCCGGATCGAGCTTGAACGCCTTGACGAGCTTGGCCAGGCTGACGGCCGGCGGATCGCCGGCGACCTCGAGGCGCACCGCATTTCCGCGCTCGCGCCTTCGGAGCTCCTGCTGGATCGATTGCAGCAGGTCCTCGGCCTCTTCTTCGTCGACCTCGATGTCGAAGTTGCGGGTGACGCGAAAGACGTAAAGACCGTCGACGCGAACGCCCGGGAAGATTGTCGACACGTGGCGCGCCACCAGATCTTCGAGAAGGACATAGGCTCGGAGCGCCGGCTGGCCGCTCGGCGTCTTCGCGCCGTTGACCGGAAGGAGGCGCGGCAACATCGACGGAACCTGGACGACGCCGAATCCGTGCTCGAACGTTCCCTCGCGGGTGAACATGACGGCGAGGTTCAAGCTCCTATTTCGCACCTGGGGGAATGGATGCCCGGGGTCGATCGCAATCGGGGTAAGAATGGGAAAGACTTCGCTGTGGAAGCGCGCGTCGAGCTCCGCCAGCGCGTCCGCCGAAAGCAGCTCCGGCTTGACGAAGACGATGCCGGCTTCGGCGAGCTTCGGGAGCAATAGCGCCAGGCTGTGGGACTGGGCCGCGGAGAGCTCGTGCACGCGCTTTGCGATGGCGGCGAGCTGCTCGCTGACGGTCATGCCGTCCGGACCCATCTCGTCGACTTCGCCCGTGAGCTGCTGCTTGAGGCCAGCGACTCGGACCATGAAGAACTCGTCGAGGTTGCTCCAGACGATCGCGTGAAACTTCAGCCGCTCCAAGAGCGGGACACTCTCGCTCTCGGCCTCGGCGAGCACTCGGGCGTTGAACTCGAGCCAGGATAGCTCGCGGTTCAAATAGAACTCGGGCGAGCGGACATCCGGGATTTCGTTGACCAGCGACGCGACGGCCGCGGGGAGTACGGGCGAGGTCGCCGGCCAGCTGTTCGAGGGGGTCAGCGCGCTCGCCGCGCTTGCGTCAAACGACGTCTCGTCGATGGGGAGGCGTGTCACGTGGGCCGATGATGGTAGCTTAAGGCGCGACGCGCGGGGGCGGCTCCTCCTCCTCGGGCTCATCTATGCGTTCTTCGTCCGGTGCGCGGCTGCCCGGATCGCGATCGAGGCGCAGCCAGACGTGATCGTGGCCGAAGCGCGCCGCTTCTCGAAATCGAGGCCGAACCCACGCGGCGACGTGAGCACAGTGGCTTTGGAAGTCCTCCCAGGCGTCGAATGTCGACAGCAGGGGCGAGCCGTCGATGAAGACGAAGGCGGCCGGAGGACTCGTCTCGAGCCGGCGCAGCATATCGGCCTCGTTGGCATCGCGAATCGCCAGAATTCGCGCGGCCTGAGCTGGATTCGGCCGCCCGCCGGTGCCACCCGCGAGCGCGGCGTCGGCGTTCAGGTCGTATGCGTAGATGTACGGTGTCGCGCTCTCGCGACCGGCGAGAAAGAGAACGTACGGGTCCATTCCGTAGCTCTGTACACGCTCGGCCGGTTCGGTGTGTCGACGCAAATACTCTGCCGCCTGCCTGAGCTCGAACGGAAAAAAGTCCGTTTCGGGGAAGTGGGCGAAGTACTCCGCTTTGGATCGCTGCTCCGCCGTGTTTGCCCCCCAGAGCATCCAGCTCGCCCGCAGATGGGGAGAGTCCACTATCGCGGTCGCGATGCGCAGGGCGAGAAGCGACCCGAGCGCCAGGGGGAAAAGCCGCGCGATCGCAAAGCGCCGCCGCGCGACCCGCGTCCGGTCGGAAAGCCACGCGGCGGCCGCGAGCCATTGCATGTGCACGGCCGACGTGACCGGATGGAAGTGATACGGGAAGCCTTTGGCCTGGGCGATGACGCTGGCGAGCGCGCCCATCGGGACGAGGGCCAACAGGGCCGCGCGTCGGGGCATTTCGCCCATGGAAACCAGCCCCATCACGACGGTAGAGCCGACGAGCGCGAAGATCGCCTGCGTGGCGCGCCACGGCTCGGAGAAGATGTCGGCCACTGCGCGCGGCCAGATGAATCGGTACATTGCCGGGACGTCGACGAGCTGGATGCGCGCGTAGGCGCCGACGTCGCCGTAGGCGACCAGAAAGGCGAGCTGAGAGGCGGCGCCGAATGCGGCGCCGAGAGCGAAGGCGGCCAGCGCCGTCTTGCGCGTCGAGACGATCTCGTCGTCCCAAAGGAGGACTGCGATCTGCGCCAGCGTGAACACGGGATACGTCGGCTTGCCGAACCAAGGAACGACGCTGAGAGCCCCGACCACGACCATCAGCCGTGCCCGATAGGGACGCGCGCTCGGCGCGTGCGCCACGATTTGGAGCGCGACGCTCGGCAGCATGAACCAGTCGAAGAAGCTCTCGCGCTGGGCGATGTCCCAGTACCCGTAAAGAAGATACTGCCCGCTGAGAACCACCCACCCGGCGAGCCCCCACGCGGCGCGGTCGAGGCGGCGGGGGCGGCGCTTCGAAAGCAGGCCAGGCGCGCACGCACCCACGAGCGCAAAGGACGCGCCGGTCACGACGAGGTCGAGGACGCGGAAGCGATGCTCGTCCGCGCCTCCGAGCGCTTGAAATGCCACGTGTACGAGGTGCGTCAGCGGGCCGTTGACGTCGCGCACATCGCGGTAGTCCCTCGCCCCGTGCCGGAGAGCCCAAGCGACGTATTGAAAGATTCCCTGGTCGCGTCCGAGAGTCGACAGCGACGCGCGCCTCGTCGCCTCGGCCACCCAAAAGAGCGGAGGCAGTGCGACCGCGAGTGGGACGAGAAGGACACGAACGAGGCGGGCCGAAGCGAATCGGCGAGCAGAGAGTCCGGCTGCCATTCGGGCGGCGCCACGGTACCAGACGCTGCGCGGATCGCTTCGGGAGGCCGTGGCGGAACGCACCAGAAACGATCGCGGCCGAGAGACCGCGCTTTCCCTCGCCGTTCCACGGAAATGGGCCAGTTGGCATCGCACGTGCGTTGGACTTCGGGCAAGGTAGGCAGAAAGGGTTCGTCCGGGGGCGCTGGGCCCTGCCGTGGCATGGGCTGCGGCGCCGGCGCCCTGGATTAATCGGCGAAAACGTGTCCACAATTCCTTCCACCATGACCGAACCGGTCCGACGATTGACGCCGGCGAACCTGCAGGCGAACAGCGCCGAGCCGCGCGGACGAGCCTTTGCAGATGCGTTGGCTGCGGCTCGAACGAAGCACGTGCTGATTGCCCTTCGAGGAACACCAGACCCCGATGGGATCGCGTGTGCCATTACCCAGGCGCACCTCGCGCAGCGCCTCGGCGTCGGGCAGAGCACCATCGGCTATTGCCACGAGCTCAGCCACCGCGAGAACCGGGCGCTCGTGAAGCTGCTCGGGCTCGAGCTTCGGAAGATAAAGAGCGTCCGCGAAGTGGGGAGGGTCGATTTCCTGAGCTTGGTCGACGCGCACGAGGTGGACCCCGACCTCGCCGACGCGAGCGACTACGAGATTCTCACGATAGTCGACCACCACCGAGCGGTCTCGCCTCCGAAAGCACGGTTTGTGGACCTTCGCTTCGACGTGGGCGCCACCGCGACGATTTTCGTCGAGTACTTGCAAGAGCTCACCGCGCTCGACCCGGACGTCGAAGAGGACCGGCGGATCGCCACGGCCTTGATGCACGGACTGGCGACCGACACGGACGATTTCATGCTCGCTCGCGCGGCCGATTTCCGGGCCGCAGCTCAGAATCTCCGAGGTGTGCGACCGCGACCTTTTGCAAGACCTCTCGCGGCGGCTCATCGCACCGACGGCGATGGACGTCATCGCGCGAGCTCTCCAGGCGCTCGTCGTGCGGCGCAACTTCGCGATGACGGGCGTCGGGTTCGTCAGCGAGGCCGAGCGGGACACGATCGCGCAAGCCGCGGACTTCCTCGTTCGCCGCGAGGATATCGATACGTGTGTCGTTTATGGCGTGGTGGGCGACAAGTACATCGACGGGAGCCTGCGGACGCATTCGCCCAGCGTCGATCCGGCGGCCTGGCTCGAGCAGGCCTTTGGATCCGACGAGAAGGGGCGCCCGTACGGGGGCGGTCGACGCGACAAGGGTGGCTTTCGCATCCCGATCGGCTTTCTCGGGCGCGTGACCGATCGCCAGCAGCTCTGGCAGCTCGTCGAGCACGCGGTCCGCACCGCGCTCTTGCGGCAGTCGGGCGAGGAGCCAGCGCAAGGCGTCCTCGTTCCGCCGGTGGCTACCACCTGAGGGTTCGTTCCGGGGCGTCTTTGAAAATCGCGTTCTTCGGGCTCCCCATCGCTGCGCTGCTATTGACGGGTGACGGTCACGACATCGTGTGGGCGGGCATCTGCCGGTCACCCGCGATGGGCACGAGGCGCCTGCGGCGCCGCATCGGAGAAGGGCGCGTGCGCGTCGTGCCGAACTGCGCGAGCGACTCGGTGTACTCCGAAGTGCGCGATGCGCGCCCGGACGTCGTTGTCAGCTGGTTCTGGACGACGCGAATCCCAACGGCTGTCCTCCGCCTCGCACCCGCCTTCGGCGTGCATCCGTCGTTGCTTCCGCGCCACCGCGGCGCGGATCCCTACTTTTGGGCAATCGACTCAGGCGACGCCGTGACCGGTGTGACCGCCCACGAGCTGAACGAGGAATACGACACGGGAGCGATCCTCGGACAGCGAAGGATAGCGCTCCGGCCCACGTGGGATGCGTGGCGACTCGCGCGGGCGCTCGATCGGCCGAGTTTGGATCTTCTGCGTGACGTGGCCCGAGCCTATGCCGACGGCAAACCTCCCACACCCTGCCCACAGGACGAACGCCTCGCGACCGAGGCTCCGGCGCCCAAGGACGAGCAATTGGCGCTGAAATGGGCGTGGCCTGCGGCGCGCATCGAGCGGCGGGTACGAGCCGCCGCACCTTGGCCTGGGGCCTGGACCGAGATCGGCGACACAATCGTGACGCTCGAGCGGGTACGGTCGACTCGCGACTACCCGCGCGCACTCGCGCCCGGGGAGGCCGCGGTGCGCGCGGACGGCATCGCGGTCGTGCGAGCAAATGACGACGCAATCGAGCTCCTCGAAGGACGCAGTGAGAGCGAGGTGCCGCTTTCCCTCCACGATCTCGCCCGCCTGGTCGAAGAGACGCGCACGCTTTCTATTGCGCGCGGACCCGCGCTGCGATTCGATAGTATGAAATAAGGAGAGACAAAAACCGTGTCCGACGTCGTGACGCTAGCCCGAACCGCACGCGAGTCGCTCGCGCGTGGCCTCCACGCGCTGCAGGGCGACCCGAACGTGCCGCCGCACCTGCTCGACCTCGCGGCGCCAATCGCGCAGGCGATGGGAGCGCTTCACCAAATCGAGCGCTCGGGCGGAGCGAAACTGGCGCCGAACGCGCAAAACGCGCTCGCGAACCTGCAGCACGCGCTGGCGCAGCTGCAAGCGCAGCCCACGCGCCACCAGGTGGTCTTGACCGCGGCCGAGGCGGTGGCGGGTGCGCTCGGTTCGGTGCACGCATTGGCGCGCGTCCCGGCTGGTCCCGCGGCACCGCCGGCGCAACCGAGGCCCCTGGACGCGCAGCCGCAGGCTCCCCCGGTGGCGCCGCAGATCCCGGGCCCCCGCGCCGTTCCGATGCGCGCGGGTCCCTCCCAAACTGCCCCGGCCGCCGCGCCGGCAGCTGCCGCTCCGCCGCAGGTTCGAGTTGCCGACGCGCAGTCGGTCGCAGCGGAGCTCGGAGCTCACAGCCCCACCAATTTCTACAAGGGCCTGTCGGGCAACGATATCGTCGACCATGGCGGTCTCTTCGTCTCGACCTACAAGCTCCCGAAGCTGGGGCAGCCCGTTCGGCTGAGGGTATCGCTGCCGGGCGGCTATGAATTCGAGGCGAACGGGGTAGTGCGCTGGCGTCGAGAGGCGAGCGACGCGGGAAGTGATGCCCCACCGGGCTTCGGAGCACAATTCACCGAGATTACTTCGGAGGCCCGGCAGCTTATCTACCGATACGTCCGAAATCGCGAGCCGATGTTTCACGACGATCTCTGATCCGCCGCCCCAACGGCTGGCTACACTGCCGCAGCTTGCGCAGCTCCGGCCTCGTCTTTGCGGTCGCTCTCGCTGGGCTCCTGTCCGTCGCGTCGCTGGCCGCTGCCGCGAACGATCCGAGGCTATTCTGGAAGACGCTCGAGACCGCGCATTTTCGAATCACGTATTATTCGACCGAGGAGGAGGTCGTCGAGCACGTCGCGACCCTGGCCGAGGACATCTACCAGCGCCTCGTGCCCGCCGTTGGCTGGATCCCCAGCCAGAAGACGGAGGTGCTCCTCACCGACCAGACCGATAGCGCAAATGGGCTGTCCACAGCGCTCCCCTACAACACGGTCTTGCTCAATGTGACGGCTCCCGACGACATGTCGCCGCTCGGCGACGTCGACGACTGGTACCTCGAACTCGTCACCCACGAGTATACCCACATCCTGCACACCGATCACATCACGGGTGTGCCGGCGCTCGTCAATCGAGTCCTGGGTAAGGCCTACGCGCCGAACCAGCTCGAGCCGCACTGGATGCTCGAGGGACTGGCCGTTTTCGAGGAGAGCGCGCGAACCAGCGGCGGGAGGCTGCGTTCGTCGATGTGGAACATGTTCATGCGCGCCGACATCCTCGAAAACAACGTCGCTTCGCTGGACGTGTTTTCCAATACGCCGCGTCGGTGGCCGGAGGGGAACATTTGGTACCTCTACGGCTCGTTTTTCATGAAATGGATCGCCGAGACGTATGGCGAGCAGGCCATTCGCGCGATGATCGACGACTACAGTCGTCAAATCGTTCCTTACGGCATCAATCGGTCGGTGCGGCGCGCGACGGGACGCACCTTCGAGGAGCTCTATCCCGCGTGGATCGCGTCGCAGCGTCGAGGCTTCGAGGCACAGGCCGCTGCCACCCGTGCCCGCGGGTTGCGCGAGGGCATTCGAGTCACGCATACGGGCTATACCCTCGAGCACCCCAGATGGGCGCCGGCGAATGCGTGGCCCGAGCATGCGTCCGATCTGATCGTCTTCGTCGACGATAGCCACACGACACCGGGAATCTGGGCAGTGCCCTTGCTCCGCGACGGCCAGGGGCGGATCGTCGGCAGTCGCGAAGACCGCCGCGACCTGCTCATTCGTATCAACGGCGTAGGCGGCGCGTCCTTCATGCCGGACGGCGCGGCCGTCTTCAGCTCCCTAGACGAGCACGCGAATCTCTTTTACTTCGACGATCTATTCGAACTTCCGGCCCACCAGAAGAGCCCAAACGGAATGGAGGGCCTTCGCGTGCGCTGGAGCGATGGCTGGCGCGCGCTCGATCCGAGCGTATCGCCGGACGGTCGCCGCGTCGTCTTCACGACCAACCACCGCGGCTCGACGTACCTGATGATCGCCGACGTCGTGTCGTCGCCCGATCGGCCCGGAGCGCACGCGGTGGCAAACGTGAGAGGACTCGTGCCCAGCGAGACATTCGACCAGGCCTTCACGCCGCGTTGGGCGCCCGACAACCGGCACGTGGCGTATAGCTCGTGGCACCGCGGGGGGTTTCGCGACATACGAATCGTCGACGCGCGGGACGGATCGTACCGCGACGTGACACACGATCGGGCGATCGACGGAGATCCGGTATTTTCGGCCGACGGACGCTGGCTGTACTTTCACTCCGATCGCACGGGCATTTCGAACATTTACGCCTACGAGATCGCCACCGGGCAGCTCAAGCAAGTGACCAACTCGATCAATGGCGCCTATCAACCCGAGCCTTCGCCCGACGGCAAATCGCTCGCTTACGTCGGATACACGCACGACGGATACGACGCTTTCGTCATGACCATCGACGAGTCGCAGTGGCTCGATCCGTTGCCCTACGAAGAGACGCGGCCGGAGCCCGAGCCCGAACCGCCCCCGCTGACACTCGCGTCGCGGCCGTACAACCCGCTATACACGCTTCTACCCCACGCGTACTCGGTGCAAATCACTCCGGCCAACTTCGGCGAAGCGAGCATCCTGACCGCGACGGGGAGCGACATCGCAGGCCTGCACACGATTACGGCGGACATCGAGACCGAATGGGATCGACCGCAATTGGAAGGGGGTATTTCGTACTCGTACAATCGGCTCCCATTCGACTTCGGCGTGAGCGCGTACCGCTCGATCGCCCCCGGGGGGGGATACGCGCTCGGACACAACACGATCCCCTGGGTCGAAGAGACCACGGGTGCGAGCGCAGCCGTCAGCTATTCGCTGCTGGGCGCCTTCGACACGCAATCTTTCGATCTTTCCTACAGCGTCGCCCGAGTCGCGGGCAATCTGCCTTTGCCCGCGGCGCAGCTCAATCCGTACGATATTCCGACTCAGCCGACCCGTGGGATGCTCGGGACCGTGCACCTCGGATGGTCCTATTCGAACGCGGAGAGTTACGTCTGGAGCGTCGGGCCGGAGAAGGGTATTTCGCTGGGGGCAACGTTCGATCTCGCCGACTCGGCTCTCGCGAGCGATTTCTTCGGGTTCTCGGCGAGATTCGACTTCGAGACGTATCTGAAGATGCCCTGGCTGCAGCACCACGTGCTGGCGCTGCACGCGGGGGGCGGCGCGAGCGGAGGCAATCAGGCGGGAGTCGGCTCGTTCTACGTGGGGGGCTTCGTCGACTATCCCATCATCAACACGGTGCAAAACTATCTCGTTCAACCCGGATGGCTCGTCCTCCGCGGATATCCAGTCGCGGTCGAGGTTGGGCCCTATTACGCGCTGACAAACGCCGAATACCGGTTCCCGGTGCTGAACGTCGATCGCGGGCTGTCGACGCTCCCCCTTTTTCTGCAGCGCATCGACGGCGCCGCGTTCGTCGACTACGGAAGCGCGTTTGGGGACCCCAATACAGCGGAGTTCAAGACGGGCGTCGGTGGCGAGCTTTGGTTCGAGCTGCTCTTGGGGTACAATTTGAGCCTTACGTTTCGGGCCGGATACGCGCGCGGGCTGGCGAGCGAGGGGATCAACAAGACTTACTTCGTTGCCGTCGCCGCGTTCTGAAGTCGGTACACGATAGGGAACTTGGCCCGGCGCCGCGGAGCGTGATTGGCCTGCTTCATGCGAAAATTGGTCGTCGTGCTCTTCGCCTCGTTCGGTGCCCTCGGGCTGGAAGGGTGTCCCGCGCCGCCGACGGCGCTCGCTCGCGCGCAGCAAGCCGCCCAGGAGTTCAATCAGGACGTGCGGTTCGGTCGGAGCGAGCTGATGATGGAGCACATCGCCCCGTCCGCCCGCGACGACTTCGCGACGCGACACCGGGAGTGGGGCACCGGCGTTCGCTTGGCCGACCTGGAGCTGGCAGGCATCCGGCCCCGCGGCGATCACGAACTTCACGTCATCGTGCGGGTGGCCTGGTACCGCCCGGAGGAGCAAGAGCTGCGCACCACCACGCTCGAGCAACGCTGGAGCGACAAGAACGGATGGCAGCTCGTCGAGGAGAAGCGACTGGACGGCGACGTCGGGCTGCTTGGAGAACACGTGGTCTACGAGACGCCGAGCGAGGGCCGGGCGCCGGCGCAGTTCCCTACCGTGCACCTTGGCGGCGGCAGCTTGTAGTGCGGTGGAGCGCTAGGAGGTGGCCGGTAGCGCCGGAGTGGAGGCCACCGCCGCGGGCACCGCGGCCGGCGCATGGGCCGCCGCTTTCGGGGTCCTCTTCGGGGGAGCGCTCTTTTTGGCTCCTTGCGCGGCCGCAGCCTTCCGCTCTTGAGCGTGGCGCTTCGCACGCTCTTTCTTCTTTACCTGGGCCTTGCGGCGCCTCATGTTCATCGAACTGCGTCGGTCGTGCTTTCCCACGGGCGGAGAATGCCTACGCGGGGCGGCGCACGTCAAGCTGCCACGAAACGAATCGCACGACCCATCGGCCGAGCGCTCGGGTCAGCCGGTACCTTCGGCGGCAGCGGCCTCGCGGCTGCGCACCTCGAGACGGTAGCGGCTGTTGATCGTCTCTATGTAAAAGACCTCGCGGCCCGCGATCCGAAGGACGCGCTTGACCGGGGTCGTGACGTATTCGTGCATCCCATCCGGGAACTCGATCACGACGACGGACCCTTTGCGCGGCGCCCGGACGAGGCGACCGGCCACCGCCCTGGCGCCCTTCCCGAGCTTGCGCAACACCACGTCCACAGAACAAATCTAGCATCCTTGCCGCGGGCGTCTACTGGCGGTCTCCCGAGCGGGTCTTTCTTGTCCCATGTGTCCGGCTAGAGCGGCAGGTGCCGCACTCGAGTGACTCTTCCGAGGCGATGTGGGCCCCGGCCGCGTACGGCGAAATGGAGCCGCCTTTGGCAGCGCACGCCACGGCCCAAACTTCGGCCTCTCCCAGGGCCTTCAATCGGCGTGCGTTGGCGCCTTCAATCCCGTCGTATTTTGCCGGTTTGGCGGACACTTGGCCTTGGGCCGGCAGGGCGGGTGGGCTCGCCGGGGGGGGCGGCGCCCGGAAGGGGTGCAGGGGGGCCGAGAGCAGGCTCCGTGCCGGGGCGGCCGAGTGAAGCGCGGGGGCGCGGCTCCCTCCACCAATCAGAGGCGGCACCTCGGTGCCGCCTCCCGTTTTTCGAGAGCCCCGAGACCGCCGTTAGGCCTCGCGGCCGGCCAACCAGAGCGCGTAAATGGCGCCCCACGACATCGCCAGCAAGAGGAAAAAAAGGAGGAGAGCGATCCACTCCAAGCGTCGCAGCGCTCGCTGACTGGAGACGACTCCCCAGCCCATGCAGGCGGTCTGGGCTCCGTTGGCCAAGTGGTACGCGACTCCGAGGGTACCCAGCAGGTACACGACGAGCGTCGGCGTATGGGAGTGCATGAATTGGGCGATGTGGGCGAATGGCTCGGCGTGCCCTTCGACGAGCCGCGGTCGAAGCATCGCCTGCCAGATGTGCGCGCCCAGAAAGAAGAGCACACCGACGGCGGCGAGTCGCTGCAGCAGATATTTGAGGTTCCCGTAAAAGCCGTAGCGCAGATTGTTGGGGCGGCTGGCGACGAGACGCCCGACTCCCCACACCGTGTGGATCGCCAAAGGGAGCAGCACGATCAGGCCGCTCATGGCCTCGGCGAACGGGTGCGGATACTCGGTTACCGCAGCTTGCCAGGCGTCCGCCCCGTCGAAGGCCGCCAGGTTGTGCCACAAATGGGTGAATGTCCAAAAGCCCAGCGGGAAGATCGCTACGGCGGACGCAATGCGTGCTTGAAAAAAGCTCGACCGCGCCGCCGACGACGAGCGCGACATGCCCGCCTCGGCGGCCTCGAAGCCTACGCTGGACGCAGCGCCGACGCCGACGCCGCGGCGCCGTCGAACATTCGCGGAGGGATCCGTAGGCATCGCCGCTCGACTCGACCGAGCTCTAGGCGGGGCCGCTCAGTTTTACAAGGCCCCGTCTCGTCCGCCGCGGCGCCGCCGACCAAGATCGAAAATCCCGCTGACGACGAGGAGCGCCCCGACGGCGAGAATCAGAACGTATTTCGGCCCGAGCATGGTGACCTCACGCCCTCGCTGCGTCGCAGCCCGCGCGCTCCCAGTCCACCGCTGCACATCGCGTGCGCACCGGCCGCGCGGTAGAGAAGGGGGATGCGACGTGGCCTCACGGCAGCGACGGGAGCGGCAGGCCTGCTTTTCGTTGCCGCGCCGGCCGCCGGGGCCGCCAGTCTCGAGCCGCACACAGACGTGCTCGGCGCGGATGTCGTCGCCGCCAGCGTGCGGCCTTCGGGGGGCGTATGGCGAACCACCGCCTGGGACGATCTCGAACAGACGCCGCTCGCTCCAGGGCGATATCAGGTGCGCTTCGAGGCGCAGGGCGACCGCGACGGGGAGAGCGTCGAGGTTCCGTACTGTTCTGGGCGCGGGCGGGTTGCCGTCGACGGCCGGCAACTGGAAAGCGCGCCGGGCGCGCTCGTCACGCCTCTCGCTCCCGGACATCACGTGGTGGTGATCGACGTGACCGTCAGCGACTACGAACGACGAATCGCTTGCGGCGACCGTCCGCGGGTTGGCTCCGCAGCGGCCACCACAGACGGTGTCGGAGTCATCCGCTATCCGAGCCCGACGACGACGAAGGGGGGCGGCCGGGCGCTGGTCTACGTTCCTCCGCGGCACGACCCGCGTGCGCCCCGACCCCTCCTGGTCGGTCTGCACCCGTGGAACGGATCGATGTGGACCTATGCCGCGTACGCGCGGCTCTTGCGCGAGGCCGGTGCTCGCGACGTGCTTCTGCTCATGCCGTCCGGACTCGGAAATTCACTCTACACGGCGGAAGCCGAAGACGAGGTGATGCGCGCGATCGACGCCGTGTCCGAAGTGCTCGCCGTCGACGGGAGGTCCATCTCGGTTTGGGGCGCTTCGATGGGCGGAGCCGGTGCGACGACAATCGGCTTTCATCGTCCCGACCGATTCGCGACAATCACGAGCTTTTTCGGCGATTCTCACTACGATCTGAGCACGTACGCGCGCTCGATCCTGCCGAACGAACGAGCTTCGCACCGGGTGAACGCCCTCGACATCGTCGACAACGCGCGCCACGTGCCCGTTTGGCTGATTCACGGCGAAGACGACCGGACGTCCCCGATCCGCCAGAGCGCCGTTCTCGCGGCGAAGATGCAGGAGCGCGGCTTTCCGGTGCGCTTCGACCGAGTTGCCGGCATAGGGCACTCGGGCGCCCTGGTCACTCGGTTCCTTTCGGAGCTCGTAGCCCTAGCCGCCTCCGCGCGCACGCCCGAACACGTCACGCGGGTCACCTACCGGAGTGTTCGCTCGGCGGACGTGGGGGCGTACGGCCTTCGGATCACGAGGGAGAGTTCCGTGGGAGACGCGTTCGTGGACGTGGAAGGCGGCGACGACGCGGTGCACGTGCGCCGCGCCGATGGAGTGCGTGTGCTCGATTTGGCGCGTGGATCGATGGGGACGCCGGAGCGTGGACCCTCGCCGCCTATCGTCATCGACGATGCGGACGCGCGCGCCCGTGGATTCGTCGCTCGCTGGGAGCCCTGAGCTGTACCCCGATCGGCTGCTCCTCGTCGCCACGCCGATCGCGGCCATGGCCGCTGTGGCCCTCGGCCTGCGACTGGGCGCCGGCGGGGCCGTTCGCGCGGCGATCGTGTTTGGAGCGCCCGCGTCCCGGGCGGGGACGGGCCTGGCTTGGCAAGTCGTGACCTTCGACGAAGATCGAGGCGTGCGCGAACCCGCGCCGCTCCCGATGGTCGAAGTCACTGCACGCGCCGGAAGCTCGCACGCGCGCTGGGAAGGCCCGACGAACGTGGACGGAACGGCCGAGATGCTCCTCGAACTGCCGAGCGTATCCAAGCTGAGCCTGGAAGTGCGTGAGGACGGCACGCTGCTCGCGGGCGGCGAGGCGAGCCTCCCCGCTGCCCCCCCGCGAGCGGCACCCGCGACGGCCTGGGCGCCCTTCGCGCGGCGGACAGGAGCGATCGCTCTCGACATCGCCGTCTTGGGCCAGCGCGTCGCGTCGGGCTTCCCGGCCAGCATCTGGGTTCGCGCATCGGACGCGGCGACGCATTCGCCGCTAGCCGGGGTGACCATCGAACCCGAATCGGACACGAGCCTGACGACGGCGACGCCGCGGGCCGTCACCGACTCGCGCGGCTGGGCGCACATCGTGGCGACCCCGCTGGGTTACGGCGTGGCTCTCGTGGTCCACGCGCGTGCGTCGGATGGCCGGCTCGGAGACTGGGCCGGGGCACTGTTCGCATCGCCGGGGGCGGCCGAAATCACCGCGCGCGACCGGTACGCGCCCGGGGAGGAGCCATCCCTTCAGGTGGTCATGCCGAGTCTGCGCACGATCGCGTATGTCGAGATCGACGACGCGAACGGGCGCGCTTGGGCGACAGCGGTCGGCCTGACGGCGTCGGACGGCGGAATGCCGCGCGCAGGACTGCGCGCACCGAAGCTCGCCCCGGGCCTCTACTGGGCCGTCGCGTCGAGCGATCCCACGGCGGGCTCCAAGCTCGGCCCGGGCACCATCGTGCGCCCCTTCTTCGTCGCGGCCAGCGACGAGGCCGCGCTCGCGTTCGGGCTCGACCCCGAGTGCCTTCCGCCTCGCGATTCCCGGGAGACCGCCCGCGTGCTCGAGGTCTGCCTTGCGCTGGCAGGCGCGACGGCCGTGCCTCGCTGGACCGTCCTCGACGGGTTCGCGGCCGAGCACGTGCGCGACAACGATAGGCGCGCCCGCGGCCTGGCGGTGGCGCTCGGTGCCATCGCAATCGCTGCCGTCCTGGAGACCGCGCTGCTCCTCCGGGTGGTTCACCGTGCACGTGCACGGCTGAGGCAAGCGACGCTGGGGGCGGACGACGCGCTCGGCGACCAAGGCTTCCAACGAGTCGCCAGCGTGGCCGTTGCGCTTCTCGTCGCGCTGCTCGGCTTCGCGCTCATCGCCGGGTTCCTGGTTCGCGCCGCGTAGGCAGCGGCGACCGGGCGGCGCGCGGTGCTACGCTGCGTTTCGTGCGCCACCGTCGTGTCCTCGTGGCGATTGTTCCCCTCGTGATGACCTGGCCGGCGGCGGGGCACGCGCAAGACTTCGACCCGCACGGCCGCCATCACGCGCCGCCGGCACCTCGGCCCGCCCCGGGGGCCACGCACCCGTCCGCCGGCGGCACGCCCGCGGGCACGGGCCCGTCTCAGGCACTTCTCATCGAGCGCTACGCGCGCGTCGTTCTGTCGCAGCCCGGCGCCCCCTTTCCTCTCCAGCGGCTGGCGCAGCTCTACCGCGAGCGGGATGGAAATCTTTCGAAGCTCGTGAGCGACTTCGAGTTGCGAGCGGCTCGGGCCGGCCCGGACCAATACGCCGCCACAGTGTCGCTCGCCGGCCTCTATCGGCTCGACGGCCGCCCGGCGGACGCCGCTTCGGCCTACGAGCGCGCTACCACGGTCAAGGCGAGCGACCCGACCGCGCTCCTCGGTCTCGCGCGGCTTCACCAGGACCAGGGCGACCTCGAGGCCGCGCGCCGTCGGTACGAGCAGGCTCTCCCGCTCCAGACAGCGCGGACGGACAAAGAGCAGACGCTGCGCACGCTGATGGCGATCGCGCTCGACCAAAAGGACTGGGACGCGGCCGGGAAGTTTCACCAGGCGCTCGTCGCTCTCGAACCCACGAGCCTGTTCGTGAAGGGAGAACTCGGGCAGGAGCTCTACGACCGCGGCGAATACGAGCGCGCCGGGATCGCCCTCGGCGAAGTGGTGACCGCCGCGGCGGGCGACAACAGGGCGCTTGCGCCGGCCCTTCGAGACCTCGGCCGCGCACAGGCGAAGGCCCACAAGAACGCAGAGGCGCTGGCTACGTTGAAGCGGGCCCTGGCCGCGGCCGGCGCGCAGAGTGCGCTGCGTGCGCAGATTTACGAAATCGTCTCGGAGATTTACCGCGCGGACCAAGACCTGCCGGCCCTCATTCGCGAGCTCGAGGCGGAGCATGCAAGCGACTTCGCGCGTCTCGCGCTCCTCGGCGGCTTGTACGAAGAGACCGGCGACTCCGCAAAGGCGATCGAGACGTACCGGCGGGCGCTTTCGAGCGACCCCCAACAGCTCGACGTGCGCCTTCGAATGATTCGTCTGCTCCAGGCAAACGGGGATCTCGACAAGGCGATCGCCGAGTACGACGGACTGATTCGGGCGGCGCCGACCAATCCGCAGTTTGTCTTCGAGCAATGCGAGGCGCTGCTGCAGCGGGGCGATCGCACGCGCGCCCTCAGACTGGTGACCGAGCTCGAGGCGCGCGCGGCGAACGACGAAGAGGCGCTGGCGCGAATCGCCGATTTTTACGCGCGAATCGGCGAGAAAGAGAAGTCGTTGAGGGTCCTTCAGCGTCTCGCTCAAACCGCGAACGGTGACCCCGGGCACTTGGTCGATCTCGGCGACCGGTACTTTCAAGACGGTGACGTCCCCCTCGCAGTGCAGACTTGGAAGCGCATCCTCGGGTCCGTCCAGCCGCGGGCCAAGGCAGCCTGCGCGCTCGGAGACGTGTACCTCGAACACGACATGACCGCGGATGCGCTGGCCGCATACAGGGACGCAGTCCAGCTCGAGCCCTCGAACCTCGCTTACAAGAAGGCGCTCGCAGCGGCCTACGAGCGCGCGCGTGCGTACCGCGAAGCGCGCGCCCTCTACGAGGAGATCGTCGCCAAGGCCAAGGACAAGGGAGACAAGGCGCTCGCCCGCGAGTGTCGCGCACGCATCGTCACGCTCTGGGGGCTCGAGCGGATCCTGGACCAGCAGCTTCCCGGCCTCGAGCGGCAGTTCGGCGGGACGCCGCCGGACCTCGAAGCGGGGCGGATGCTCGCCGAGGCACAACTTCACGTGCGCAGGTTGGCGGAGGCGGAGGCGACGCTTCGACGCGTGATCGCCCTCGCTCCCGGCGACGCGGAGACGTATCTCGCGCTCGAGCGCGTGCTTGTCCAGCAGAGCAAGATCGTCGAAGCCGTGGCCGTGCTCGAGAAGCTCGCTCGGCTCGAGCCGAAGCGGGCGCGCGAGCTCTACGAACGGATGGCGCAATATGCGCTGCAGATCTACCGCGACGAGGACGCGATCCGGTACGCCGCCCGCGCCGTGGAGCTCAACCCGGACGACGCGGAGGGGCATCGGCGCCTCGGTGAGATGTACCGGTCGAAGCAGGACGTCGACCACGCGATCGCGGAGTTTCGAGCGGCGATCACGAAGAACGATCGCCTTTTTCCCGTGTATTTCGAGCTCGCGGACCTGCTCTTGTCGAAGGCTCAAGCCGAGGAGGCGGACCGCCTTTTTCGGCGCGTCGTCCGCGGAGCCCCCGACGAAGACCTCATCGCGCGGGCCGCTCGCTTGTCGATGCAGATCAACCTGAGCAAGGGAACGCTCGAATCGCTCGAGCAAGATCTCTTGCCGCTCGCCATCGGCAACCCGCAGCGCTCGATCTACAGGCGCCTTCTGGTCGAGATTTACGGCAGTCTCACGTTCGGACTCGTGCAGCGGGTGAGACACGGCACCCCACAAGACGCGGACGCCGGCCGGACGGCCCTCGCGCGCATCGGGGCGAGGGCGATCAAGCCGCTGCTCGACGCCCTGGCCGACCCCGACGTCAGCCAACAGCGCATCGCGATCGACGTCCTCGCCTACGTGCAGAACCGCAATGCCGCCCTGCCGCTCTTCGCATACGCGACCGGCCCCGCGGAGCTCTCGCTCCGCACCCGGGCCATGATCGCGTGCGGAGCGATCGTCGATTCGTCGCTCGCCGGCAAGTACGAAGGGCTGCTCTTTCCCAAGGACGCGGGGGCTGATCAGACGGGGCTTGCAGACTCGGTGGCCGTGGCGGCGGTATGGGGTCTCGCGCGCATGCGCGACAGATCCGCGCTGCCCATTTTGCGGCGCGTCGCGCGCAGCGGAACCCCGCCGATGCGCGCGCTGGCGGCGCTCGGGCTCGGGATTGCCCATGACAAGGCGTCGCTGGCCGACGTCGCGGCGATCGCCACGTCGATCGACACCGGCAGCGTCGCGCGGGCCGCGGCGGCGTATGCTCTCGGCGATCTCGACGGCCTCGCGCAAGTCCCCGCGCTCCTGGAAGTCGCCGAAGTGGGCGATCCACTGCCGAGGAGGATGGCGCTCTTGGCCCTCGCGCGAATCGCGACGTCCGCGCGCGGTCCGGCGCAGGGACAGAAGGAACCAGCGTGGCAGGGCCGCGCGGTACAAGCGATGGCCGACGCAGCCTTTCCGGGGGAATCGGACGGCCCTCACGGACGAGCAGAGGCCGAGGCCGTCGCGAGGACGGCGGTGGCCGCGCTGGCGATTATGGCGGGCGGTGAGGACGCGCGATCCCAAGCGACGGCGCGCGACGCGATGCCGGTGCCCCAAGGAAGCCTCGACGTGGAAGGGGTTCTCGACGAACTCGTGCCGCACGACGTCTCGGAGGCCGACCGGAGCGCGGCGCTCGTTCGCTTTGCCGATCCCATCCTGCGTGCGGCGCTCGCCGCGCTCCGCACCTCGGGCGACCGAGCCCGGACCGTGCTCGTCGCGCTGGGAACCGGGCAAGGCGAGCTGGCTCCGTTCGCGGGCCGGGGGGCAAGCCCGGCGGCGGCCAACAAAGCCCGATCCATCGCGGCGGCCCTCGAATCGAGCATCATTCCGCTCGTTCGTCATCCGGATCCGAGCATTCGGACCGAGGCGATCGTCCTCGTGGCCCGATCGTCCAGCGAGGCCGCGGTCGAAGCTATCGCCGGGGCGCTCGAAGACCCGAACGACGTCGTGCAGCGCATCGCGCTGGCGGCGGTGGCCACGCCTCGAACGGACGGCGCGCGCGTCGAAGCAAACCCTCGCGCGGTGAACGCCGTCGCAAAAGTCCTCGCGACGCACGAGAGCTGGCCGATTCGTGTTCTCGCGGCGCAGGCTCTCGGCCGGCTGGGTGCGGCTGGGGGCAGCGTCGATGCGAGCGAGAGGCTGAAGGAAGCCGCCGAGCACGACGCGTACGCCCTCGTGCGACAAGCGGCGCTCGAGTCGATGGCCTCTTTCGACCAAGCGGGGGCTCGGATGCTTGCGGCGCGCATGATGGCGAACGACCCCGAGCCAAGGGTGCAAGAGGCGGCGAAGTCGATCGCGGCGGGGTCGGTGACGCGCGGCGAGTAGCATGTCGGCCATGCTCGTATTGGGCCTCGAATCTTCGTGCGACGAGACGGGAGCGGCCATCGTTCGCGAAGACGGGCGCGTCCTCGCGGACGTCGTGCACTCGCAGGTGAGCCTGCACGCTCCGTACGGCGGCGTCGTTCCCGAGCTCGCGTCGCGGGATCATCTTCGAAATATCGAGCCTGTCGTGCGGGCCGCTCTGCAGAAGGCCGGGCTCGATCTCGGCGACGTGGACGCCGTCGCGGTGACCAATCGGCCCGGGCTGGTCGGGTCGCTCCTCGTCGGGGTCCAAGCGGCAAAGGGGATCGCGTGGGCTGCCGGCAAGCCGCTCGTCGGAGTCGATCACCTGATGGGTCATCTGCTTTCGGTCTTTCTTCACCGGGAGGGACTCGAGACGGCGGCGCCTTCCTACCCCTTCGTCTGTCTCCTTGCTTCCGGTGGTCACACCGCGATCTATCGAGTCGACGCGCCGCGCGAGGACGCGATCGCCGAGCTCGGCGCGACCCGCGACGACGCCGCGGGCGAGGCGTTCGACAAGGTGGCCAAGCTGCTGGGCCTCGGCTACCCGGGAGGACCCGTGGTCAATCGGCTCGCGGCGATCGGAAACGCGTCGCGCGTGACCCTGTCGATCCCGATGGCCTCTCGCGCTTCACTCGAGATGAGCTTCTCGGGAATCAAGGCGCAGGTCGCCCGAATCGTTGCGAATGAACCGAGGGCTGCCGAAGCCTCTTGGGTGGCGGACATGTGCGCTGCCTTCCAGGCGACGGTCACCGGCGTGCTCGCACGCAAGCTGATCGCGGCGGCGGACAGGGAGGGCGTACGCGACGTCGTCCTCGGGGGGGGCGTGGCCGCCAATCGCGAGTTGCGCCGGCGCGTTTCCGAGCTCGGCGCTTCGCGCGGTATGCGCGTTCTCTTGCCCCCGCCGAGCAGTTGCACGGACAACGCCGCGATGATCGCCTACGCGGGTGCGGTTCGGCTCGGCCGCGGAGAGCGCGACGGGTGGGACCTCGTGGCCACGAGCCGCACGGCGCTCGAGAGGCGGACGCGCAAGGGACGGGGAAAGCGGCCGACGGTCGGCGGCTGAGGCAAGCCGGCAGGCCCGCCACTCGACCGGGGACCCGGCCGACCGATCGAGAATCACCTACACCCGAAACGCCCTTATCTCCCGGATGCGCCGTTCGAAGTCGCGCTGGCCTGCCTCGGTGAGCGCCTGGCCGCCAAACCGAGCCTCGAGATAAACGGTCGTCAGCGCGAGGACCTCGCCGGCGAGCGGGTGCCGGAGCTCTTGCAGCTCTTCGGCATGACGGAGCGGTGGGCGAGACGGAGGGCGCGGCAGGCCATGGATTCGCAGAGCGGTCTCGAGCGCGCGATAGAGCGCGACCGCGGCCTCGAAGCTCTGAGGGCGCTTGGTGGGATCCCCGTCATTGCGATTGGCGTTGCGGCGTCGAAGTCGCTTCCACAGTGCATATCCCACGAGTGCCGCGGCCGAGACCCCGCCCGCCACGAGGGGGGCGCGCGTCGAGCCTCCGAAACGGAATCGCTCGTAGCGCTGGCTCATTTCGTCGAAGAATCCGCACCTGTCGCCGCAGGTCGTACCCGACGACATACGTGTTCCATCGTTGCGAGAGCGCCTCGACGAAGTCGCGGACGTAGTAATACGCGCCGCTCGGAGGCTCGAGCGGCTGCGCCCCGCTCGTTGGGGTCGGATCGAAAGTCCGCCAGCCGGACCGGGTCGTGTTGTCGATGTAGGCTTCGACCCACGAGTGCGCGTCGCCTTCTCGAACCGCATAGTAATGACCGAAGCGGTTCCACGTGCCCCCGACAAAGCCAGTCACGTTGCGTGAGGGAATGCCGACGGCTCGGAGCATGAGGGCCATGGCCGTCGAAAAGAACTCGCAGTGTCCCCGCTTCGACTCGAACAAAAAGTGATCGACAGGCTGGGGTTTTCCCTGTGACGACGATCGCAAGTCGTAGACGAAGTCACGCCGAAGGCGCTCTTCGATGCGGTGCGCCTTGGCCTCCGGGGTGGCCAGATCGTCGGTCCAGCGGTGCGCAAGCTCGGCGACACGCGACGGAAGGTTGCCCGGCAAAAGCAGGTACCGGGCGCGATCGGCCACCGCGAGCGGCTCGACGAGCACTTCGTCGTCGCCGGCAAGATAGACCTCGTACCGTAGCCCGCGCGAGTCCGAACCGGAGTAGCGGAGCTCGTCCTCCGATCCGTGCTGAATCACGAGGGGCTCGCCGAGCAGTATTTGGTTTTGTGGCTTGACGCGCAGCGCGACCGCGCGCGGCGGGAGAAAGAGAACCGGGGGATCGATCGGCTCGAGGTCGAACGCGATCGTGCGGTCATGCACCGGGTCGGGCGGACGGAAAAGCGGATACACCTCGCCCCCGTCGGTGCCGTGATCGGCGGAGCGCAGGTCACGCTGCGTGCGTGCCCACGCGCGACCGTCGTACGCATCGAAGGCGGTGCCGCGAAGGCGCAAAATCAAGCGTGTCGGTAGCGGCTCGGCGGTGTTGCGCGGTTCGAAGCGCAGGGCAATCGTAGGGTCGTCGCGTAGCACACCGACGTCGCCGAGATCGACGTGCTCGGAGAAGCCGATGAGGCGGCCCGTGCGCGGGTGGTTGAGCAAGAGGAGCGACAATCCGACTCGCGGGAAGAGGACGAAGAGGGCCGCCGTGAAGAGCAAAATGGGAACCGAGAGCAGGCAGGTGGACGCCAGAAAGCCGCGGCCGACGACGCGCCGGCTACGCAGGATGCGCGGAACGTCGACCGGAAGTCCGGTGCGGTCGCGCGCGCCCTGCCGATAGTTTCCCTCGACTTCGCGTCTCAGGTGGCTGAGGACCAGCGCCCCGGGGGCGACCACCAAGAAGCCCAAAAAGCAGAGGCCATAGGCCAGTCCGCCGCCGAGGACGGTGCCGGCGACGAAGTGGAGCATCGCGAGGACGATGATTTGCTGGTCGTGCGCCGCCCCTCTGCGCGTCGCCAACCGAACGATTTGAAGGAGGGCGGCGAATTCGACGGCGACGTCGAGCGCGGGCCGACCTGCGAGCAGTCGTGCACCCTGAACGACGAGCAGCGCAAGGGGTGCGATTGTTGCGAAGTGGCGGAGCGGCGGGCGGCCCTGCCAGCGCTCGGGAATCGCCATCGCGACGGCGAGACCCGCGAGCAACGTCACGTTCATCCAGGTGGTGAGCGACGCGGTGCTGACGACCGCCAGGACTCCGAGCACCGCGAGGATGTCCGTCATGATGCGGTGTACGAGGCCAAACCTCATTGCGCCGCTCCGGGTTCCAACCAGGCGCTGGCGACAAGTCGCGGCGCTCCGGTGAGGGCGCGATCATCGGCGGATTGAGCCGGCTCGATCAGCGCGAGGAAGCGAAGAAGTGGGTCGGCACCCGTGGTCCTGTCGGCCCGCGCAGTGCCCCCGCCCGTCGACACGACCGCCACTCGGTCACCGCGCTTGATGTGGGCGACGGCGCGCGACGCAAGCTCGCGAATCTTTCGCTCGAATCCGGCGCTCCACTCGTCGCCCGCGGCTTCGGGCCGGATCGTGTCCAGCGTCAGCGTGATGTCCGGCCTGGTTTCACGCGCTCTCTCGCGCATCACCATTTGCCCGACCGCGGCGCTCTTTCGCCAGTGCACGTCCCGTGGGTCCTCGCCCGGTCGCATGAGCTTGAGCCCTAGGAACTCCTCACCATGTCCGCGTGAGACGACTAGGTCCAGCCCTGCGAATCGACCATTTGCGGGGGAGGCGGGGAGCTCCAGCGCGTCGACGGCCGGGTAGATCACGAGCTCGCCGCTGGCGGGCACCTCGCGCGATTTCTCGAACAGGCCAAATGGGAACCGCGTCGCGATGCGAAAGCCGACGTGAATGTCGCGGCCTCTTCGCGGCGGGGTCCGGCGGTAGGCAGCCACCTGCGCGGATTTGGGGCTGATCTTGAGAAAGAAGCATCGCTTGTCGGCCGGCTGACCGGCGCGGAGGTCTTCGACTTCGATGGCGTAGGAGGGTACGCGCGACTTGTGATTGAACACCTCGATCTCCACCAGGTGAGCGCGACCCACCTGAGCCCGGAGAGGCAGACGCCGCACGACCGTGAGGTGGCGAAGCGATAGCTCGCTCATGACGCCGCTGACGACGATGAGCGCGAGGAGCATCCCCAGCAGAAGATAAAGGAGGTTATTTGCGGTGTTGATTGCCGCGAATCCGACTCCGAGCGTGATGCCGACGAAGAACTTTCCTTCCCGAGTGAACTTCAAGCGTCGCGGGGGCCGGAAGCTACGGCGCCAGGCGTCGAGTCGTTGTCCGAACGGACTCCTCGCTACGGTCGGTGGACCGTTCACGGTGACCCTTGGCTCACAGGGGGACGGGGATGCGTGTCACGATTTCGCGCACCGCGGACTCGGCTTCGTCTCGAGTAGGCACAAAACCGTCGGCGTGGGTGGCGAGACGGACACGGTGAGCCAAAACGGCAACGGCGAGATCGTGGATGTCGTCGGCGATGCAGTAATGCCGGCCGCGGAGCAGGGCGCGCGCGCGCGCCGCGTGGCCGAGCGCCATCGCGGCCCGCGTCGACGCGCCGAGCGACAGCAGAGGCGACGTGCGGGTGGCGGCAATGAGGGCGTGCAGATAGTTCGCCAGCGACCCGTCGATCGTGACGCGCTCGACCTCGCGCTGCAGACCCACCAAGCGCGCCGCATCGAGCACGGGCCGAACATCCCGCGCCGTGTCGACGTGGCCATCGAGCACCAAGCGCATTTCGACGTTCGGCGGGGGATAACCGATTCGGACGCGCAAGAGAAACCGATCGAGCTGCGACTCGGGCAGCGGGAAGGTCCCTGCGAAATCCTGCGGGTTTTGCGTCGCGATGACGAAAAACGGTTCCGGAAGGGGGAGCGTCTGCCCGTCGAGGGACACCTGGCCTTCGTTCATCGCTTCGAGGAGCGCCGATTGCGTGCGCGGGCTGGCGCGGTTGATTTCGTCGGCAAGAAGTATGTTTGCGAAAATTGGCCCGTGACGAAGGACGAACTCTGCGCGCCGCTGGTCGTAGACGCTCACGCCGAGGACATCGCTCGGCAGAAGGTCGCTCGTAAACTGCACCCGACGGAGCTCTCCGCCGACCGCTTTGGCGAGCGCGCGGGCGAGCGTCGTCTTGCCGACCCCGGGAACGTCTTCGATGAGCAGATGCCCGCGAGCGAGGAGCGCCACCAGCGAGAGCTCGACGGCCTCGTGTTTTCCTTCGAGGGCGCTCTCCACGGCTTGGCGTAACGTTTGGAGCGCGGGCAGCCCTTCAGCGATGCGCGCGGCTGCAGCCGTCATGTTTCTCAGAGTAGCACGCTCTTGCCACCGATCGCCCGAGGACTGGTCTCAAGTTTGGGCTCGCCCCCTCTACCACCCACCTACCACCCAAGCCGCGAATTCGTAAGAGTGCTACGGCGGCAGGCCTCGTGTGCCTCGGTGCCCAGAAACGACCATTGTGCGGGAGCTCGCCCAAGGAGAAGAACACGGCGCAATGACCGTCGTAGCGCTTCGCAACGTGACCAAGGCGTATGGGCCTGTCCGGGCTCTCGTGGGGATTTCTTGCGAGTTTGCGGGGGGCACGATCACGGTGATTCAGGGGCCGAACGGGTCGGGCAAGTCGACGCTTCTCTCGATCGTGGGCACTCTCGCACGCCCCACGTCGGGCACGGTGGATCATGGCGCCCTCGGCCGGCGGCGCGCCGCCGTGCGCCGTGGCCTCGGATGGGTGGGTCACGAGTCGCTCTGTTACTTGGACCTCACCGGGCGACAGAACATCGAGCTCGCCGCGCACCTTTATGGCTGCGATCCGGCAGCCGCGTGCCGTCAAGCGGCCGAGCGCTTGGAACTGGGCCCCTTCGTCGACCGGCCGGTGCGGACATACTCCCGTGGACAGCGGCAGCGAATCGCGCTGGCCAGAGCGCTCGTGCACAGGCCGCCGCTGCTCCTTCTGGACGAGCCGACCGCGGGCCTGGACAAGTCATCGGCCGGCCGGCTGACCCGTGTCGTTCGCGAGGAGGCCGCGCGCGGAGCCGTGGTGGTCGTGGTGACCCACGACGTCGCGTTCGCCGAAGAAGTCGGCGGCCGCATGGTGACGATGGAGCGCGGCCGGCTCGCCTAATTTAGGCGGCGAAAGGGTCAATCGCCCCGCGGGCGCGCGGAGCCCCCCTCACCGAGAAGGTGGCGCACAACGGCGGCAGCAGGTCGCATCGGCAGGGAGAAAGCGGCGGCCATTAGCCCGCCGACAGGCTGGGCTGAGCCCGGCCGGCGACCGCCTCGACGATCTGCGCGACCCCGGGCAGCTCGGCCAGCGCGCTCGGCGTGCCCCGGGGCAATACTGCCAGAACCGGCACCCCTGTAAGACGGGCGAGCTCGCCCGCATTGCGTCCTGTCGACGCATCGGGGTGCTCGGGGGTCACGAGGACTACGCCGGTTATGCGCAAGGGAGTTGCGAAAGCGGCGCGGAGTGTTGCGGTCACGTCGTGGAGGACGCCGAGCCGATCGGGGGCGACGAGCAAGATGGCGTCGGGTCGGAGGCGGGCGGCGAGGTCGGCGTTGAACAATCCGTCGCTGATCGGGCTGAACAGGCCTCCTGCGAGCTCCACGACCACTTCGTCGGCCTGCTCACGGGCGTCGCGCACCAGTTGGGCGACCGCTTCCGGACGAATCTCGACTCCGTCGTCGCGTGCCGCGAGGTGTGGGGATAGTGCCGGCGAGAAGGCGTAGCCCTTTTGTTTCACGTGAAACGATGAGGCGGCCGCGAGACGCTCCGCATCCGTCGCGGTCCCTTCCCGCACCCCGCTTTCGATGGGCTTGATGCCCACCACGCGCCTCGACCGGCGCCACGCGAGCAGAAGGGCCTCGGCCGCATGCGTCTTCCCAATCTCCGTGCCCGTGCCCGCGACGATCACCACCCTCCCCGTACCCCGACCCAACCTTCCCTCCCGGGAGTCGCCCCTCCTCCGGGATGTCCCGACCGCGGAAGCCGCCGCATCGAGAAGCCGGTCGACGTCGCCTTCGCGGTGGCCCGCGTTCACGGTCAGACGCAGGCGCGCCGTCCCGACAGGCACCGAAGGGGGCCGGATCGCCCGCACTTCGACGCCCAAGGACCGGAGCTCGGCCGACAGATTCATCGCCGCACCCGGATCTCCGACAACCCAGGGCACAACGTGTCCGTATCCGCGAAGCCCGGCGCCAAGTGCTCCGAGTCCTTCGCGAAGGCGCGCAGCCATCCGGGAGACCTGCTCACGCCGCGCTGGCTCGCTCCGAGCGCGCTCCATCCCGTCGAGCGCAGCCGCCGCCAGCGCCGGGCTTAGGCCCGTGGAGAACACGAATGAGCGAGCGCGATTCCAGAGCCAGGCCACGAGGGCGGGGCAGCCGGCCACGAAGGCGCCTGCCGCACCGAACGCCTTCCCGAACGTTCCCACGACTGCGTCCGCGCACACGCCCCGGTCCGCGCAGAATCCCGCGCCCCTCCGCGCCGAGAACCCCGAGGGCATGGGCCTCGTCGACCACCAGCGCGGCGCCGTGCTCGTCGCAAAGCCGTCGCAGGCCCACCAGATCAGGCGAATCCGCGTCCATACTGAAGTACGACTCCGTGACCACGAGGGCCCGCCCGCGGCGGCGCCCGGCAAGAGCGCGCGACACGGCGCCGGAATCCAAGTGGGGCACGACGACTACCCGCGCACGGGACAATCGGGCGCCGTCGATGATGGACGCGTGGTTGAGCGCGTCGCTCACGATAAGGTCATCGGGGCCGGCCAGGGCGGAGAGCAGCCCCACGTTTGCCGCATAGCCGCTCGTGAATGCGAGCGAAGCCGACTGCTGGACCAGCTCCGCCGCCGCTTGCTCCAGGCGCAGATGCACGGGCCAGTCCCCCGACACGAGGCGGGAGGCCCCGGCCCCGCACGCCTCGGCCGGTCCTTGCCGGGCCGCCAGCGCGAGGTAGTCATTCGAACAAAAGGACGCCGCCGCGTCGTGCCGATGGGGTGCCGAGCGGTCGCGGAAGAGATTTTGGCGCCGTAGATCGATCAGGGCCTCATCCAAGAAGCCGAGCGCCTGAGGCGTAGCGTGTTTCACGTGAAACTATCTACACCGCTCCCAACTCGCGACCCGCATTTACCCGTCCCCGTCCCTTGGAAAACCGCGCGGCTCGAGCGCCTCATCGATCCGGGCAAGCATCCCCCGAAGGACCTCTCGCGTTCGCCCCTCGACGGACTCGCGGCGGCTTCGCTCCGTCTCCGCCTCGTGCGCCAGCGCCATCGCCGCGAGCAACATCGCCTGGGGCGATTGCACTGCCCCTGGCGGGGTCAATTCCCGGAGCTTGGCGCTGACGATCCCAGCGAGGCGGTGGAGCTCGGCCTCCCCCGCCGAGCTCACCACCCGATATTTCTGCCCGGCGATATGGACCTCAATCGTACGGCGTTCCATCCCGACGACGGTCACCCTACCACGCGCCCGGGCCAATCACGCCTCAGTCGCTCCCCGCGTCGAGCGTCCCCCCGCAGGTACTCCCGGGGGCTCCCGAGTACATTCCCCGGCAACTCTCGATTCCCATGTTCGAGCAGGTCGTGCAGTCGATCGCGATATCTTGTCCAATCGAACCCGTACACGGAATGAGGGGCGTGCTCGACGACGTGCTCGCGGCGGCGTTGCCCACGCAATTCGGCGTCATACAGAGCGGGTTGTTCGTAAACGTAATGAGGCAACCGTTGCAAATGTCCACCGGGTATTCGAGCTCGTCGGACTGCACGGACTCACCGCCCGTGCTGGTCCCCGAAAAGCTCACGTACGCGAGGAGGCGCACCGTTCCCCCTGACACGAGATTCCCCACGACGGCAGGACTCGCGAGCGTCGGCGCGTCGATGATCGCCACCGGTCCGATCGGCGAATACCCCGGCGTATTGCCGACCGCCGGCGGAATCGTCGTAATCGAGCGCCGCGTATAGTTCGCGAGCTGTTGGTTGTCGGCGGTGGTGATTCGAACGGTCGCGTACTCGATGTTCACTATCGACGTTTCGGTCTGCAACTGGCTCGAGTTGGCCTGGGACACCATCTGGTTACCCAGCAGAAATTCCCCATCGTATTCCTCCTTCAACGCAAGGTCCAAAACACCGGAAGACAGGAATGCCTGCGTGGGATCGGACGTGTACGTGCACAGTGTTCCCGGTTGAGAGGACGTTTGAGGAGCGAGCACGCTCTGGATGAAAATCGTGCTGTCGTCGTGCACACAGGCCGAGAACGCGGCCGCGACGCCCGCCGCGAGCGAGAGCGCCGTCACGACGTGTCGCCAGACTTGCTTCATGAGCATCCTCCCGAACGAGTTGGCATTGGCGCACACGTCTATGCGGCGCGAACGGACTCGCAGAAAAGGGTACCCTCGTGGTCGTTAAAGTACCAAAAACTGGCAAGCCACTATTCGCAGCCGCGCAAAACGGCCGCGCGCAGATCAACGAGTGAAATCCGTTCGATGTGCGATGTCCCCGGTGCCGTGACCACCACGAATCGCACCGCATCGCCCGAGCGCTTCTTGTCGGCGCCCACATATGGCCACGCCGCCGCGAGCTCCCCCCAAGACACACGCGTCGGAAGCCCCAGCGCGTCGAGAAGGTGCAGTGCCCGATCGGCGAGCGACCGGGGAGCAAACCCCAGGACGACCATTGCCCGCAGCTCGGCCACCAACCCCAACGACACGGCTTCCCCGTGCAGCCATCGCGAGTACCCGCCGTGCGCCTCGAGCGCATGGCCGACCGTGTGGCCGAGGTTGAGGAGCGCCCGCGCGCCCGCCTCCCGCTCGTCGTCGCGAACGATGCGCGCCTTCGCCGCAATGGCCGCACGGACCACGGGCGCCAGCGTCTCCCGGTCGCCCCTCACGAGCCTTTCGGATTCCCGTTCGATCCGCGCGAGCAACCCGGCGTCGAGCGCCAGCGCGACCTTCGCCACCTCGGCAAGCCCTGACCGGTACTCGCGCGCAGGGAGCGTCTCCAGATGCGAGAGGTCCACCACGACGGCGCTCGGTTGATGGAACGCGCCGATCAGGTTTTTGCCGACCGGATGGTCGAACCCGGTCTTTCCGCCGACGGACGCGTCCACCATCGCGAGCAGGCTGGTCGGCACCTGCACGAACCGAACCCCCCGCAGAAGGCACGCCGCTGCGAACCCTGCGAGGTCCCCGACCACGCCGCCCCCGGCCGCGACAAGGACCGCGTCTCTATCGACGCCGGCGCCAAGGGCCGCGTCCCAGATCGCGCCGACACTCGCGAGGGTCTTGTGCTGCTCGCCCGGGGCGATCGTCACCCGTATCGTGGGCAGGGCGAGCGCCCCGAGCGCGCCGTCGATGGCCGGACCACGCGTTCGCTCGACGTTCGAGTCCGTGACCAGCACGACCTTCGACGGTGCGCACAGCCCGACGGCGTGCGTCAACCGAGCTGGCACGCCGTCACACACATCGATGCAATAGCTCCGCGTACCGAGAGGGACGACTAGCGGATCGCGCGCCGCGAGCGCGACGATCGCCTCCACAACCGCGTCCACGTCGAGCACTTCGGTGGAGATCACCGAGTGGCACTCCGCATAGGCCGCCTCTCGGTCGGCCAAAAGCTCCCGGGCGCGAGCGACCGGGTCCGGCCCCACGGCCAGGTTCGGGCGTCCTGCCACGTTCGGAACGCGCGCCGCGCAGGTGGCCGGCGACGCCGCCAGCGTGACGACCAGCGCTCGATCCAGGGCGGCGCGCCTCGTCGCCTTGTTCGCGACCGTACCGCCACCGAACGCGATGACACGCGGAGAACGGCTCGAGAGAAGCCCCTCGACCACCTCGGCTTCGAGCGCCCGGAACGCCGCTTCACCCTGCTCGCGCCAGAGCTCGGGCACCGTCTTGCCGGCCGCCCGCTCGATCTCCGCATCGGAGTCGACGAAGTCGACCCCGAGACGCCCGGCCAGACGAGGGCCCACGGTGCTCTTGCCCGTCCCCATAAAGCCGCTGAGCACGACGTGCTTCATTCTCAGTACTCCGCGATCTGCGCGCGGTATCCCTCGACGTTGCGCACGAGCTCTCGCAGCGAGTCGCCGCCGAACTTTTCCATCAACGCATCGGCGAGCACGATGCAGACCATCGCCTCGCCGACCACGCTCGCGGCAGCCACGGCGCAGACGTCGCTCCGCTCGAAGGCTGCAGCGTACGGTTCCTTCGTCCGGACGTCGACGCTCCCCAGGGCCTTTTTCAGTGTGGCGATCGGCTTCATCGCCGCGCGGCACACGACGGGCATGCCGTTTGTGATCCCGCCTTCCAGACCGCCCGCCCGGTTGGTCGGCCGGCTGAAGCTGCGCGTCGCGGCGCTGTACTCGATCGGGTCGTGCACCGCCGAACCCGACGACCGCGCGGCCGCGAACCCCGCTCCGATTTCTACCCCCTTGATCGCCTGGATGCACATGAGTGCTTGCGCGAGACGCCCGTCGAGCTTCCGATCCCACTGCACGTGGCTGCCGAGGCCCGGCATGACCCCCGTGGCCACCACTTCCACGATGCCTCCGAGCGTGTCGCCCGCGTGGGACGCCGTGTGAATTGCCTCCTTCATCCTGGCCTCGGCCTCGGGGTCGACGCAGGCGAGATCGCTCGCCCGTGCCAACGCGCGAAGCTCCTTCGCCGGCAAATCCGGCACCTTGACTTCGACCAGACCGATCGACACGACATGCGCAAACACGTCGATACCCACTGCCCCGAGCAGCTTCCGGCACACCGCGCCCACGGCGGTCCGCGCCGCGGTTTCACGCGCGCTTGCGCGCTCGAGAACGTCGCGCAAATCGTGGCGATCGAACTTCAGGCCCCCGGCGAGGTCGGCGTGGCCCGGGCGTGGACGGGTCAGTGGCTCGGCCGGCGCGGGCAGGGGCCCGGGGGACATGCGATCGACCCAGTTCGCGTGGTCGCGGTTGACGATCGAAAGAGTGACCGGAGACCCGAGCGTGTGCCCGTCCCGCACCCCACTCACGATCTCCACCGTGTCGGTCTCGATCTTCATGCGGCCGCCGCGGCCGTACCCGCGCTGGCGTCGCGCGAGATCGCCGTCGATGTCCCCGGCCAGCAGTGCAAGTCCCGAAGGGAGCCCCTCGACCATGGCGGTGAGGCGCGGTCCGTGCGACTCTCCCGCTGTCATCCAGCGCAGACGCGACATGATGGTCGCTCACGCTAGTCGCGCGGCGACATCCATGGAAGCCGTCCAGCTCGCCCTCACCCGCGAAGGCGCGGTACGCTTCGAAGTCCTCGCGCGGCCCCGGTCTCACGCCGAGCGCATCGCCGCCGTGCGGGGCGGGGCACTCGTCGTGCACCTGACGGCGGCACCGGCCGATGGCGCCGCGAACGAGCAGCTCGTGGCGACGCTGGCTCAAGCGCTATCGGTCCCAAAGCGCCACGTGTCGATCGCACGCGGCGCCTCCTCCCGCACGAAGCTCGTCGACGTGCTCGGTCTCTCTGTCGACGAAGTCGCGCGCCGCCTGGCGAGCGCTGTGGGGTGAGCGACGGTGCCGCCGAGCGGTGCTACCGTCCGGACGCCGTGTCGAACGCGTTCTTCAAGTACGAAGGCCTCGGCAACGACTTCATCTTGGTCGAGGCGAGCGACGACCGAGCCGTGACGCCCGAGCGGGCGATGCTTCTCTGCCAACGGCACTTCGGCATCGGCGCCGACGGGTTGATTCTCGTTCTGCCGTCCCGCACTCCCGAATGCGCCGTCCGAATGCGGGTCATCAATGCCGACGGCACGGTTCCGGAGATGTGCGGCAACGGGGTGCGGTGCGTCGCGCTCCATTTCGCGCGCTCGCGGGGCATGACGCAAACGGCGCTCGTGGTGGATACGGACGCGGGGGGCCGCGCGTGTGCGGTCGACGACGCGCGCGGCGAAGGCATGGTGACGGTCGATATGGGCACGGTGCGGGTCTTGGGCGACCGCACGCTGTCGCTGGACGGGCGCGAAATCCGCGTCACCGCCGCGGACGCCGGCAATCCCCACGCCGTGCTTCTCGGCGCCTTCCCGCGCGCCGAAATCGACCTCCTCGGTTCCCGCATTGCGGTGCACTCCGATTTTCCCAAGGGGACCAACGTCGAATTCGCGAGCATCGCGCGCGACGGGATCGATCTCGTCGTCTGGGAGCGCGGCGTCGGAGTCACGCTCGCGTGCGGAACCGGCGGCTGCGCGACCGCCGCTGTGGCCTGCGCCAAGGGTCTTGTACGCAGAGGAGAGCCGGTCGCCGTCCGCTTGCCCGGCGGCACGCTCGAAGTGACGATCGATACGGGTTCGCGAGCATCGATGCGTGGACCGGCACGTTTCGTTTTTTCGGGGATGACGTCGCGTTGACGTCCACCCTCTCCGGCCAGGTCGCACATCGGCGCGCGGCGTTCGCTCAAAAAAAGACTGCTGTTTCCAGCACTTGAGCGCTCGTCCGGCGGGGACCATCGCCTCGGCGACGAGAAACGTCACCGGGACACTCGACACGGTCGCCTTGCCAACACGAAGTGACACATTTCTTGTTCGACACGTCACAGAGCCAAGAGGACGCGACACATTTCTTGTTCGACACGTCACAGAGCCAAGAGGACGCGACACATTTCTTGTTCGACACGTCACAGAGCCAAGAGGACACGACACATTTCTTGTTCGACACGTCACAGAGCCAAGAGGACACGACACATTTCTTGTTCGACACGTCACAGAGCCAAGAGGACACGACACATTTCTTGTTGGACACGTCACAAAACAAGTCGGACATGTCGCTCTGCCAAGAGGCAATGACACATCTCCTCTAGGAAACGTCACAGGGCGACTCGGCAACGTCGCTCTGCCAAGAGAACGTGATGCATCTCCTCTTCGACACGTCGACCGGACAGTTGGCGACGTCGCCTTTTCCACAGGAAATGGCGCGGCGGCCGGTGCACGCGACGAATCGCGGAAAGAAAACGTCCTTACGCCCGTTCGGGACGAATCCGCACGACCGCGCCGAGTACGGCCAAGTATACCTCGTCCGCCACTCGGGCGATTCGCTGGTGAGCCCACCCGCACACTTCGACGAACGCCCGCCCGAGCGCCGTGGGCGGGTGAACGCTCATGCCCACTTCGTTGGTCACTAGGAGGGCGTGGAAGCGCCGCTCCTGCAGCGCCCGAACGACGAGGTCCACTTGCTCGAGGATGTCCCCGACGGAGCGGTTCTCCAGGAGCAAGTTCGAGAGCCAGAGCGTCAGGCAGTCGATGACGACGACGTCGCAGGGCGGCAGCGACGTCAGAGCCTCCGCGAGGCCGATGGGAACCTCGACGGTCGTAAATGCGTTTTGCCGCTCCTCTTGATGCCGATCGATGCGAGCGCTCATTTCGACGTCCAGCCGCGTTGCCGTGGCGACGAACATGCGCCTTTGGCCCAACCTCTGCGCCAGATCGACGGCGAAGGAGCTCTTGCCCGAACGAACCCCGCCGCCGATGAGCACGATGCGATGTGATTCCATGTCTCAATACGTACCGATCGAACGAGGCGGCAGACCAATGTTCGGATCGACCGGCACCGACGGCTGCGGAGCGAGCGACGAGCCACTCGCCTTCCACAGCCGCAGCACGTTCGCGTTCGCGTCGGCGACAGCGCAGAGATCGGTGCATCCCGGCGCGCAGTTCACATCACCCAAGACGAACGCCGCTCCGCCATCCAGGAGAACCTGGGCGGTTCCCGACGCGACATCGAGTGTGTACGCGACGTCGTTGCGTCCGGCCATCGTATCGCCGAGGGCGACGCCCACGAGCGTGCCATCGCTTGCGTAGGCGACTGTGAACCCCAGGGGTGCGCCGAGCTGTGTGGCAGCGGCGAATCGCTTGATCTCCACCGGCGGCCGAACGGTGGCGTCGAGCAGAACGATCGCGCTCCGCGGCGTCGGGTCGGCGTCGGAGAGCACCCCGCTGCACGAGAGAGCCACGACCTGGCCGGACGGCGACATGGCCACGCCCTCGCAGTTGGCGACCCCCGGCAGATCGAGCGTCCAGGCTAGCGTGTCGTCCGCGGTCGATATGCCGGCGACGCGAGCGTCTCCGGCGGTCATGTAGCCCGACGAATCGAAGCGCTCGAGCGATACCCAAACGTCGTCACCGACGCGGATCATGCGGGCCGGGTTGGGCAGAAACGCATCCATCGGGAAGGGTACACGCCCGACAATCGTGAAATTCTGGAGATTGATCACGAGCGCGTCGCCACCGCCGTCGTTCGGCTGCATTCCCGGGTTCGTATTCGTCTGAAAGCGCGTCACGTAGGCCTTCGTCGCAGAGACCTCGATGTAATCCTGGGGATTCGACGAAAACCCAGTTCCGACATTCAACTGGCTGACGACCGAGGCCGTCGCCGGATCGACCCAGGTCAGAACCGCGTTCGTCTGGTCGATGGTCACCACCCGGCCGTGCGTCGGCGAGAGCGGCAAAACGACGTCACCGGAGAGCGCGGCGCTCAGCCCGGGCGCCGCCGAACCGCTCGAAAGGACCGACTCGGACAGCAGCGCGCCAGACGCGGCAGACAAGACGGAAATGTTCGTGGACTTGTAGTCCGAGCTCGCGACCACGAGCGCCGACGGGCACGCCATCGCGATCGAGCCGCCGTCTCCTCCCTCGATTGTGCCGCCGTCCCCTCCCTCGACTGAGCCGCTGTCTCCTCCCTCGATTGTGCCGCCGTCCCCTCCCTCGATTGAGCCGCCGTCCCCTCCCTCGACTGAGCCGCTGTCTCCTCCATCGATCGACCCGGCGTCCGCCCCGGACGCGGTTGGCAGATCGACCCCCGACGTTGCGGCTGTCTCCGAGACATTGCAAGCAGCCAGCGCCCCGACCGCAACCCAGCTCCACGATTTGCTTTTCACCACTTTGCCTCCAGTGCGATGTAGGCCGCCCGGCCGGGCAGCGGATATCCAATGAGATCGAATCGAGTTTGGTCGAGCAGATTGGCGACGCGCGCCCGCAGCGCGAGCCGATCGTGGACCGCGTCCAGCTCGGCCTCGACGTCGAGCGATCCCTGCTCCGGAATCACGATGAGCCCGGCGGGGTCGGCGTATCGGCTCGACTCGTAGAAATACGTGACGGCGAGCTTGCCCTGGTCGACAGGCGCTGCCCGGATTGGCGCGCGCAGCTCGATCCGCGGCACGAGCGTCAGTTCTGGCTCGTACGGAAGGATGTCGTTCACCGGGCGGACCGCCGACGTGTTTCGCGGGTCGAGCATCGTCGCGGCGATCTCGAAGAAGACGAACGGCGCCGGGTTGTACGCCCCGAGCATCTCCACGCCCGCGAGACGTGCGGATCCCACGTTGTACGGGACGGCATACCCCCACGACGACCGCTGGTAGGCGATGAGATCGCTCGCCGTCCGCACGAAGGCGAAGACGTCGATCGAGGCGCCCGCCAGCACACTGGTCGACGGCGCCGTCGCTCGGACTCCGGCGTCCAGCGACACGCCTGTCTCCGGAAGCAGCGCGGTGTTTCCGCGCGTGGCGCCCGAGATGCCGAAGAGCTCGGACAACGTCGGAACACGCGCGTACCGCCCGAGATTCGCGAGAAGCTTCAGCGGCGCATACCCGAGTTCGGCGCCCACCCGCGCCGACGGCTCGAACTGGCCGCACGCGCCGCCGCGAGGCGGGCCGCTGACATCCCCCGCGAGCGCCCAGGGGAGGGTCCCGTCGTGCGACGTTGCATTGCACTCCGCGCTTCCCAAGGCACGCACCGCTGCCCAGTCCGAAACGGCCCACTCCCCTTGAACCGCCGCTCGCGCGAAGACCCGCTGCGCTCGGATGTCCGGCGCGTTCGCCGCGTCGATTGCAATTCGCTCCACGGAGGCACGAACCGCGGGCGTGAGAGAGACCCGACTCGAGGGCGATAGTCGCAGCTGAACGTTTTCTTCGATCCGCGTCGCGTCGAGCTCGAGCTCGGTCGTGCCCAAATTCGCTTCGCGCAGCGGATTGTCGTACTGCGCACGGCTCACGACGGCCGAGGAAGTCGCCGTGACTTCGCAGCCGCGCGCGGCGCACGGTACGGCGGCGGTGATCCCTGCGAGCTCGCGCTCGATGCTCACACGCGCGTGTGTGCTCGGAAAGAGCGGCAGCCCCGGCAACCCCGCGTCGCGGTCGACGGCGTTGACCACGACATCGACGCGGCCGCTCGCTCCCAGCCGCGCGCTGCCGATCGCCCAGGCGTCGGCGGTGCGCTGGTCGGCGTTGCTGAAGCGTACGATCTTGCTGTTGCTCGGTTCGAACCGGGTCCCGCCGTCGTTGACGTACGGATAGTCGTTTTGCGCGCCGTCGAGCCGAACCCCCACCAGACCGCACGCCCTCGCGTCGCCCAAGCCCGCAAGCGCCCAGGCTGCGTGCGCGCCGAAGCTCCCCCCGAGAACACCGGCGTCCAACTCGGCGCGGTGGGGGCGGCGCGGTTCGAAGAAGATCGCGCCCCCAATGCCGAGTTGATCGCCCGCGAGCGGCGCGTTCGAACGGTAGATCTCCACCCGATGCAGGAGCCACAGCGGCACGAGAGAAAGGTCGGCCGTACCCCCGACGTCGTCGTTCAACCGCACGCCGGCCAGGTACACGGGCGTCTGCGCGGCCGTCGCTCCGCGAATGCCGGCCGTCGAAGGGGCCCCGTAGCCTCCTGTCTCGAGCACGGCGACGCCCGGTTGCGTCCGCAAGACGTCCCCCGCCTGAAGCCCAGGCGCTCGAAGGCGGTCCTCGGCGACGACGCTGCCCGCCACCGACGGTTCCTTGGGCGGCGATGCAATCCGATCGCCGCGCACTTCGACCTCGGGCGGCTCGTCACCGAGGGCGTTGCCAGCCGCGGTCACGGCGACCGAGGCCATCGTCCACGAAATAGCCACCCGACCCATCGAGTCGGGGGCGAGCGAGCGCCCTTTCACCGGTCGTCCTCTTTCCTGCGGAGGATGCGGAAAAAAAACCGCACGCTGAACCATCGGCGGGCGGGCAACCGGCAGGTTTCGGACTCGCAGGCCTATCGGCCGTTTCCGGCCGGGCTTCCTAGTGGTCGTCGCTTCCCAGTCTTTCGGACCAGTGCTAATGACGACGTTCGTTCCTGCACACCGCTGCGGGACAGTCCCGGATTCGCACCGGGTTCCCTTTTCACCTCCATGCCATGCGGCAGGGAGAGACCGACTGCGAAGGGTGACGTACACCCAACGCGGGCCGCGCTGCAAGGGGGTCGAAAAGGATGGCCCCGGCTGCATGCCCCTTCCGACGTCCTTTCTCGAGCCCGAAGCGATTTCAGCCTTCTCCGACGAGGCGCGGCGCGCCGTGTACGACGCGATGTCGCTCCGGCGCGACGTCAGGCACTTTCGGCCCGGAATCGAGGTCGAAGCCGCTCCCCTCGGACGCATTCTGGCGGCCGCTCACCTCGCCCCGAGCGTAGGGTTCTCGCAGCCTTGGGGGTTCGTGCTCGTCCGCGACGGCGCGGTACGAGGCCGCATCCTCGCCAGCTTTCTTCGATGTCGAGAGGCGGAGGCCGTCCGGTTCCCGCCGGAGCGCCGCGCCGCGTACCTCGCCCACAAGCTGGAAGGGATTCTCGAAGCGCCGCTCAACATCTGCGTCGCGGTCGACCTCCGCGACCGTGACGAGGCCATCTTGGGTACGACTGTGCAGCCCGAGGCCGTCCGAGCGAGCGCGTGCTGTGCGGTGCAAAATCTCTGGCTCGCCGCGCGCGCCGAGGGCATCGGCGTCGGCTGGGTCAGCATCGTCGAACCGGCCGTGCTGAGGAGCGAGCTCGCCCTTCCGGCCGGCGTCGAGCCCATCGCCTATCTTTGCGTTGGGCATCCCGTGGCCTTTCGCGAGCGCCCCATGCTCGAAGAGACCGGCTGGCGCGCGCGCCGCCCGCTGACCGATGTGGTGCACCCGAACGACCGCTGGAAGCCGGCGGATTCGTCGCCTCGGTCCGGCAGCGCGAGGACGCGGACCGAGCCCATTCACCCAGGCCCCGCCGCCCCGATCGATCTCCAGGCGAGTGCCGCGGCCAGGGCGCACCTGGCAACCCTGACCAAGCCCGCCGGGAGTCTCGGCCGCTTGGAAGACCTGGCGGTGTGGTATTCGGGCGTTCGCGGCATGTTCCCGCCGCCGCCGGTGGATCGCGCGGCCGTCGCTGTCTTCGTCGCCGACCACGGCGTCGCCGAAGAGGGCGTCAGCGCTTTCGGATCGCAGGTCACCGCGGCCATGACGGCCAACGTGATGTCGGGCGGAGCCGCCATCAACGCCATGGCCGACGACGCGCGGGTGGAGATCGTACTCACCGACGTCGGAGTGGCCGGCGACTTGAGCGCGGTCCCCACGAGGCCGGTCGTCGATCTGAATCGGAACAAAGTCCGCGCGGGGACGGCAAACTTCCGCTTCGAGCCAGCGATGCAACGCGACGACGTGCATGCTGCGATGGCGGTCGGCGCCGGCGTCGCTCGCAAGGTGATCGCGCGGGGAGCGGCCGCCATCGGCCTGGGCGAAATCGGGATCGGCAACACCACGTCTGCGGCCGCGCTCGCGTGCGTGATGACCGGCTGCGAGCCCGCGGCCGCAGTCGGCAGCGGTACCGGTGTCGGAGGCGGGGCTCGCGCGCGCAAGATCGGCTGCGTCCAAGAAGCGCTGGCACTGCATCGTCCGCGGGCAGCGGACCCGATCGGCGCGTTGGCCGCGGTCGGCGGCCTGGAAATCGCGGCCCTCGTCGGCTGCGCGCTCGAAGCGGCTCGACTTCGCGTCCCCGTGATCCTCGACGGATTCGTGACCAACGCCGCCGCGCTCGTCGCTGTCCGGATCGATCCTGCGCTGCGCGACTATCTCCTCGCCGCGCACGTATCCCCCGAGCCCGGAGCGGCCATCGCGCTCGCGGACCTCGGCCTCGTTGCTCTTTTCGACCTGGGCATGCGACTCGGCGAAGGCACTGGGGCGGTCCTCGCGATCGCCACTCTGCGAACCGCGGTGCACACATTGCGCGCGATGGCCACGTTCGCGACCGCGGGAATGGTCGGACGCGCGGGCATCGAAGTGGCGAAACCTTGAGGACCGCGCCGCCGGCGCTCCGTGGCTTGCGCGCGGCGTTCACGCTTCTGACGCGCATCCCGGTGGGAGGCTTTCCGTATCGCGACGAAGACTGGACGTGGGCTGCCGCCCACGCGCCGTTCGTCGGGCTCGTGCTCGGAACAATCCTGGGGGGCGTCGACCGCCTTCTCGAGCCGCTCGGGGATTGGCCGGCGGCCGTCCTGGTCCTCGGAGCATCGCTTCTGCTGACCGGCGCCTTCCACGAGGACGGCTTGGCAGACACTTGCGATGCGCTCGGCGGCGGTCGGGATCGGGAGCGGGTTCTGGCGATCCTGAAAGACAGCCGGATCGGCTCCTTCGGCGGCGCGGCCCTCGTCATCTCCCTGGTCGCCCGGGCCGCGCTCTTGGCTCGGCTCGGTCAGGCAGCCCTCTGGGCGCTACCGCTCGTCGGTTGCGCCGCCCGTGTGGGGCCGATCTGGCTCTTGGCGCGCCTCCCCTACGTCACGTCGAGCGCCGAAGCGAAGAGCCGAGCCGTTTCACGCGCCGACACGTCGCACGCCCTGGTCGCCACCGCGTGGCTCCTCGCGGCCATGTCGGCCTTCGTGGCCCTCGGTACCGTGGAGGCGCCCCGCATGGGTGCGCTCGGGGCAGCGCTCGCCGCGGTGACTGCCGTGACCGGCTGGCGCTACCTGAAGCGCGCCGGCGGGGTCACCGGAGACTTTCTTGGGGCGACCGAACAGCTGGGGGAAATCGCGGCGCTCGCCGTTCTCGCGTGGAAATGAGACGCGAGCTTCGCCCGGGGGCCGGGCAGGAGCGCACAGCTCACTTTTTCTTGGGCCGGCTCCGCCACGCGGTATTGAACTCGGCGATGGTCTCGATCGTCCGCGGATGCCAGACCATCTTGCGGAGAATCGGAGGAGCCACCGTCGGAATGTGCGCCCCGGATTCGAGGGCCTCGTTTACGTCCATCATGTGGCGCATCGAGCCGACGATGATCTTGGACGGGAGCTGCTCTCGCTCGAGAATCTCGCGCGTCGACGCGATGACCGGGCGAACGTCGTAGCCCATGTCGCGCACGCGACCGCTGAAGATGCTGACGTACGTCGCGCCGGCGAGCGCCGCCAAGTACGCCTGATTCATCGCCATCAGGCACGTCACGTTCGTCTTGATCCCGCGCTTGACGAGCTGGTGGAGCACGCGGAGGCCCGTCTCGCTGAACGGCACCTTGATCGTGACTCGCTGCGCATCCCACGCGTGGTACTGGAGCGACTCCTGAATCATCTCGCTCTCGGTCTCCGTCGTGAGCTCGACCGATACGTCGCCGGTGCTCACCGTCAGAATCTCCCGAATGCGTTCGCCCAAGTCTGCGTCGGGCGCCTCGCGCGAGATGATGAGCGGGTTGGTCGTGACGCCGGACAGCACGCCCCACGCGAACAGATCCTTGATCTCTTTTGGTTCCGAGCTGTCGATGAAAAGCCCCATGGCGTAACTCCTTAGAAGAACCCCCAATAGCACGCGCCACGGTCACGCGTGATGCAGGATGGCGCGGGAAACCTCGAGCAAGGTGGCCCCGTGTGCGTCTGGTCGGCACGAGTCCGGACCCGCGCGCAGCGGGCACAGCTCGCAGCGGTTTTTGGCGAACACCAGGGCAGTTTTCAGCCCGGCGGCGCGGCCCGCTTCGATGTCCCCGGCTCCGTCGCCGATCATCCACGATGCCGCTGTAGCGCCACCGAGCCGCCGCATGAGGGCCACGAGTAGCCCTGGCTTGGGCTTGCGGCAATCGCACGCGCGGATGAGGGCGGGATCGCCGCCGGCCCCTCCTTCGGGGTGATGTAGGCATACTTCGACGCCTGCGACGTGGACTCCTTCGCCTGCGAGCCGCGCGACGAGCGCGTCGTTCGTGCGGCTCACGGCAGCGGCGGAAATCTGTCCCTTCGCGGGACCGGGCTGATTCGTGGCGATCGCCAGCGTGTAGCCGCCAGCCTGGAGGGCGCGCATCCCCTCGATCGCCTGGGGTAGCAGCCGAAGCTGGGACGGGTGAAACGCGACCGTGATCGCCCCGGTCTCTTCGTCGCGAACTACGTCGATGATCGTGCCGTCGCGATCGAAGATCGCGACCGGCGTCACTTGACGCTCTCCCACTTGGTCGCCGACCGCTGGAGCTTGGGATGGCTGACCAGCAGATGCCAGACGACCGCGCAAAAGCCTTCGGTGTGCGGCGTCACACGGTCGCTCGAGACCGTGGGTATCACGACGCACGCGTCGGCCACTTGCTTCGTGAAGCCTCCGTCGCGACCGACGATGCCGAAGACCTTGGCGCCCACCTCGCGCGCGAGCTCGAGCGATCGCACGAGATTGACGCTCACGTTCTTCTCGCGGTTGCCCCCGCCCACCGAGAAGACGAGAACGCCGTCCCCGGCACGAAGGCGCGACACGCGAAGCCACTCCGAAAAGCAGGTGTCCCACCCCTCGTCGTTCACCCGGGCGGTCAGCTCGCTCACGTTGTCGGTCGGCGCGTAGGCCTCGAACCCGCAGAGCTTGCGAAAGTCGTTGACGGCGTGGCCCGCGTGCCCGGCGCTTCCGCCCACCCCGAGGATGAAGAGGCGCCCCCCGGCACGAACGCTGGCCAGCCCGTCGGCCAGCGACTCCACGCTGGCAGTGTCGAGCTTTCGAATGAGCTCGACACTCTCGTCGAGGTACTTTTTCGTGAAGCTATCCATTTCGCGCACTACCTCGCTCACGATCTATGAAAGTTCGCCATGATTCGCGCACCGTCGAAATCGAAGCGAAACCGCATCGGCCGCAGACCCCGCGCGGTGAGCGCGTCGTGGACGCGGCGGCGTTCGGCGGCGCGGACGTAAAACATGAAGAACCCGCCGCCGCCGGCGCCCATCAGCTTGCCGCCGATCGCCCCCGCCTTTCGCGCCGCCTCGTAGTGTTCGTCGATCACCGAGTCGGCCATGTTGGAGGCGAGCTTGCGCTTGTTCGTCCAGTGCTCGTGGAGCATCTCGCCGTACTTGTCGATCTGGCCGGACAGCAAGACGAGCTTGGTCTCGTAGCCGAGCTCTTTGATGCGGTGCATACGCTGCACCGCGGCGTCCTTGTTCTCGACGATTGTTCGGGCCTGCTCTTTGAGGACCGTGGAGGCCGCGCGCTCGATGCCCGAGTAGTAGATGACGAGATTCGACTCGAGCTCGTCGATCACTTCTTCGCGAATGGGGAGCCGCTCCACGTCGACCGATCCGTCGGGATGGAAGTTCATCGCGCTGATCCCCCCGTACGCCGCGATGTACTGATCCTGTTTGCCGATCGGCTCCTTCAGGATGTCTATCTCGAGATGGCACGCCTCGCGGGCGAGCTGTTCCGCGGGCACGAACTCCCGCTTGAAGGCGTGAAGCCCGTTGAGAAGAGCGACGGTGAACGTGCTCGAGGAGCCGAGCCCCGTGTTCGCCGGCACGTCGGCGAGGCTGTGGAGCTCGAGGCCCTTCGAGAGCCCGGTCGCCTGGAGCGCCGCACGAAAAATGCGATGCCTGATCTGGTCGACCGAGTCCACAATCTCGCTCTCGGAGTAGGCGAGCCGGATGGTATCGTGAAAGCGACGGCCCACGCAGACGAAGACGAACTTGTCGACCGCGGCGGCGACGACGAACCCGCCGTGCTCGCGCGAGTAGCTCGGCAGGTCGGTGCCTCCGCCCCCGAGGGAAAAGCGCACGGGTGCACGGGAAACAATCATGGTGTCGACGCTCTGGTTCGAAGGTGTCGATCGAGCTCGGCCAGCCCCTCGGGCGACCCGACCTCGAAGAACCTCTCACGGGCCACGCATGCTCGCAAGCGGTTCGCGCGAGCCAGCTCGTGCTGGAGCGCGTCCAGCCCACGAGGCTCTCCCAAGGGCAGAGCCGCGATGAGCTCCCGGCGCAGGGCAGTCGCTCCGTAATCGATGTGATCGAACGCGCGATCGCGCGCTCCTTTCTCGTAGCGGAGCACCCACACGCCGTCGGTCACGACGTTGGAGGCGTCCCATCTTCCGTCGTTCTTGTAGACCGACATCACTCCGTCACAATCTTGGTGTGCCGCGAGCATTCGGAGCGGCTCGGCATAATCGAACGGTAGATAGCTGTCGCCGTACGTCACCAAAAAATTCTCGTCCAGAAGGTGCAGCGCCCCACGAAGAGCGCCCGCGGTCCCGAGGAGCCTACCTCCGTCTTCCGACCACGCGACCCGCAGGCCGAATCGGGCACCGTCCCCCACGTGTGCGCGGATCTGCTCGCCGAGGTGCGCGACGCACATCAAGACGTCGCTCAGTCCGAACGCCGCCAACCGCTCGAGCTGCCAATCGACGAACGGCCGCCCCGCCACATCCAGCATCGACTTGGGGACCGTGAGCGTCCGCGGACGCATCCGCGTCGCGAGACCGCCGGCGAGTACGACCGCTTGCACGCGCTTTTCTTAGTACGCCGGCGACTCGCGTCCAGAATCTCCGTGGCGAGGCCGACGCCCGCGCATTTCGGCGATGCCTCCACGCACGCCGTGAGGGCCTCGGGTCCCCCGAAGGCCGTCGACCTCTCCCACGTTTCTCCCGCGTCCACCGCGGACTGCTCGACCCAGGGTACGCTGCCCGCGCCGATGCGCGCTGCCCGGAAGGCTCCCGTCATGCCCGATGCCGACGCCCGCGGGATCGTCGTGTGCGGGCTCGGACGCTTGGGGCAGCGCTGCGCGGTCGCCCTCAAGCATCTCGGCGTTCCGATTCACGGGGTCGATCTGCACAGGCCCGATCAGTGGGAAACGGCCGAGTTTCCCTCGCTTCTGACCTCCCTGTCGGTCGGCGACTGCCGAGCGACCCGCGTCCTCGAGGAGGCCCAAATCGCCCGCTGCCGGGGGGTGCTGCTCGTGACGCGTGACGACCGGATCAACATCGCCGCCGCCTTCGCCGTCCGTTCGCTTCGCCCGGACATCCGGATTGTCATCCGTTCGGCGCAGAAGAATTTGAACGAGCTCTTGGCCGCGCACTTGACCAACTTCGTCGCCTACGAGCCGAGCGAGCTCTCGGCGCCTGCGTTCGCGCTCGCCGCGCTGGCCGACGAGACCGGCGACGGAACCGCGGGGCTGTTTCACCTCGAAGAACACTTGGTGAAGGTCGTCGGCGTCACATTGACTCCGCAGCACCCGTGGTGCAGTCGGGAGCTCGGGGAGCTCACTACGTCGAACCGCCGCGTCGTCGGTCATCGTCGTGGCGCCGAGGCGTGGCGCGATTTTCGGGACTGGGACCCACGCGCGCGTCTCGAACCGGGCGACACGGTGACGTATCTCGAGCTCAGCGGCGCGAGCGCCGCCGGGGACCCGGTCCTCCGGACTGCGCGGACCCGCCCCCCGGAAGCGCAGGGCCCTGGCGGATGGCAGGCGCTTCACGCGGGCCTCACCTGGTCGGCGCTGAAGGCCCAGGCCTCGCGCATCTGGTTCGGCGGGACGCAGATGCGCCGCGTCGTCATGGCGTCCGCACTGGCCATCTCCAGCCTCTACAGCCTGGGCTCGTTGCTCTACTGGGCGCACTATCCGGAGGTCGGCCTGCAGGACGCGCTCAACGTCGGCATGGTGCTCATCCTCGGCGGATACGACAACCTCTTCGGTCAGCTGCGGCTGCCTTTCCCCATCCCGCCCTGGCTGCACGTTTTCAGTGTCCTCATGAGCGTCTCCGGGACGGTGGGAATCGGAATTCTTTACGCGTTTCTCACCGAGCGCGTTCTGTCCGTGCGGTTCCAGTTCCGCCGCCGCCGGCCCTCCTTCCCCCGAAGCGACCACGTCGTGCTCATCGGGACAGGCGCACTCTGCGAACAGATCACGGCCTTCCTCGGCAGGCTCGGGCGCCCCGTCATCGTCCTCGACGCGACGCCTCCCTCGAACGAAGCGTCGCTCAGAGTGCCCTACGTCGTCGGGACGCTCACCGATTCCTCCGAGAAAGTGCGCCTGCAAGAGGCGCGCAGCATCGTCGCGTTGAACGAGGACGAAGTCGTCAATCTGGAGGCCGCGCTCGTCGCTCGCGCCAAGAGCCCGCGCTGCACCGTGATCATCCGAAGCGATGACGCGTTGTTCAGCGAAAACGTGGCCAAGCTGATCGTCGGCGCCAGGCCTCTCGGCGTGTACGCGCTGGCCGCCGAAGCCTTCGCGACGGCAGCCCTCGGCGAAGGCATCCACAGCCTCCTGCACATCGGCGACCGGATCGGCGTCGTGACCGAATACCAGATTCTGGCCGGTGACTCGATGCGCGGTCGGCTGGTGGGTGAAGTGGGGCACGGCTTCGGCGTCGTCCCCGTTCTCCTGCACCGCACCGCCAGGTCGCTCGAGTGGTTTCCGTCGGACGATATCCGGCTCGAAGAGCACGACCGACTGGTCGTGCTCGCGACCAAAGAGGCTCTGCGCGACATCGAACGGGGCGCGATCCGGGTTCCGCGGTGCCGCGTCCACGTGGACTCCGCGATGTCTTCGGAAGCGGCTTTCGACGGCGCAGTCACGATGGTCCGGATCTCCGGATGCGACCTCGCGACGGCACAAGAGGTCTTTCAGGGATTGCCGGCCACCCTGGCCGTGCCGCTCTACGAACACCAGGCCGACCGCCTGGTGCGGGAGCTCTCGAAGGTGAGGGTCGTCGCGCGCTGGTCGCGCTGACCTGTCGAGGCCGTGCTCCGTCGTGCCGAGTTCCTCGGTGATCGCCCCCCGGCTCCCCGCGGCAAGCTTCACTGCGCGTCGAGAGCGACTTTCCTCCCCGGAACGGCGCTCGTGACGAGCACGACGCCACTGGCGCGGGTCCCGGGCAATTGCAGAGACATGGTCGCCAGGTCGAACACCAGGCCCCAGGGGAACCGCTCCTCGGCGCCGACGAGAAGGGGAGACGCGCTGCACGCGTTCGTTTGCCTGCGCACCGCCTCGGTCCCGAGCGTCATGTCCGGCCCCGCCATTCCTTTGGCGATGCGCTTGGCGGTCCCGCCGCCGGCCGGCCACACGTCGACCGCAGCGTCCTTGGCGATCCAGGCGACCGTCGCGCAGTCCGGGACCCCCGCGGGAAACGAGAGCGCGAGCTTCTGAGTCGTTCCGTCGCGCGCTTCGGTCTTGACGCTCACGCTGCCCGCCTTGGCACGCCGCAGAGCCGCGACCACGGCCGCCACCCCGGACGGCTTCGCGTTGCGCATGGCAACGACGTCGATCGATGCCCCTGCGATCGCCGGACGCCCCGAGACGAACACCGAGACCTTGTCGGTCAACCCTTGCTCGCTCGCCGAGACCCTGTCGCTTCCGACCGACACATTCGAACTGTCGATGATGATCTCCGGAGCCGTGGGAGCTTCCGCCGGCGCCGCCGTGGTCACGGCGGGCGGCAAGACCGATCCCGAGTCGACCGGTGTCGCGACCTTGTTCGCGTCGCCATCGCAAGCGGCATCGAAGAGAACGCCCGCCACGACGCACGCGCTCCGGAGAAGAAAGGCTCGGACGGGCACCGACATAGGCTTCGCATACTCCCCCAAATGAGTCCAAATCGGTAGCGCCTCGCCTCTTGGTTTCGCGGTCGCGCGGCGATCCGGTAGGCTTCTCGGGAGCGCACCCATGAGCCATGCGCCGAGCAAGTCCGACCCCTCGGCAATCGTCGGATCCCTCATCGCCGGCAAGTACCGCGTTCTGCGATCCATCGGGAGCGGCGGGATGGGCACGGTCTGGGAAGGTGTGCACGCGACGCTCGGAACTCGAGTCGCCATCAAGCTCATCAAACCCGAGTACGCCCAGCAACCCGAGGCGCGGGCTCGGTTCGAGATCGAGGCCCGGGCGGCGGCCAAGCTAAAGAGCAAGCATGCAGCGCACGTGTACGATTACGGCGTCAGCCCCGAAGGGCTACCTTACATCGTGATGGAGTTTCTGGAAGGAACGTCTCTTTCGGAAGCGATTCTGGCGCGCGGAACGCTGCCAGCGGCCGAAGTGGCCGGGATCATCGCGCAGGCGGCGCGCGCGCTGGCGAAGGCGCACGCCGCGGGAATCGTTCACCGCGACCTCAAACCGGACAATATTTTTCTCGCGCGTTCCGACGAACCAGTCGACGGGCTGCCGTACGTGGTCAAGCTCGTCGACTTCGGCATCGCGAAGATGTTCGAGGCGGAGCTCGCGCCCGGCGCGTCGGCCCGCGCGATGGGGGGGCCGACGCGCGAGGGCATGGTCATCGGAACACCCAATTTCATGGCTCCCGAGCAGCTCGTGCTCGGCGGGGCGCCCGGACCGCTCACCGACCTTTGGTCCCTCGGCGCCTGCACGTTTGCGGCGATGACCGGAAGGCTGCCGTTCGAAGGCGAAGTGCTCGGCGACATCGTGCTCAAGGTGTGCGCGGCGCCCTTGCCATCTCCGTCTCAAGTCAACCGCCACGTGCCGCCCGGCTTCGACGCGTGGTTCGCGCGCGCCTGTGCGCGTGACCCCTCGAGACGATTCCAGACCCCCGAAGAGCTCGCGCTCGCGTTGGCCGGCGTGTGCGGCCTCGAGCGCATTCGCATGGCAACGCTCGACGAGGATCAGATTCAGTATGTGATGCGCGCCCAGGTCGACCCCTCCGAAATCGACAGCGTGCCCGTCCCTGCAGCGATGTCGCCCCGCACCGCGCTCCTCGCCGGTCTGGTGCTCGGCATTGCGACGATGATCGCGGTCCTCGGGTTCTTGGCCTGGCGCGACAAGACGGCGCCGGCGACAAACCCAACCCGCTCGACGACCGGCGAGCACGCTCGTCCATGAAGCCACGCCCCATCATCGCGGTCGCGACGATTGCCGCCTGCGCCGCTCTTGCGGTGCTCTCGTCGGTGCGCGCGTCCGACCACCTCGATGGGCCGCGCTCCGTCGCCGACCCCCAAGCGGACATCACCGATGTCTTCGCATTCACCAGCCCCGAGGCTCCCGGCCACGTCGTCCTGGCCATGGGGGTCACGCCGTACGCTCCCGCGTCGGCCGAGTTCTCCACTCAGGTGGACTACGTCTTTCGGGTGCGCCGAGTGGTCGCGACCGAGCCCCTGACGTTCGACACCGCGACGCTCGACATTGCGTGTAACTTCACCGGAGGAGACGGCGCCACCCAGACGGTGTCATGCGCCGGGCCGCCCGGCATCCAGGCGACAGCACCGGTCGGGGTCATTTTGCCGGCGGACCCGCAGAGCGCACTCCGCGTGTTCGCAGGGAGACGCGCGGATCCGGCGTTCTTCGACCGGCAAGGGGCCCTCGCCACGGTGCAGAGCGGACGATTCAGCTTCACAGGACAAAATGCGTTCGCGGGAGCCGACGTCCTCGCGATCGTCGTCGAGCTGGACGCCACGATGCTCGGGGACGCGGGGACGCCGTTGCCGATGCTGGCGGTCGCGGCCGAAACCGTCCAGCAGGCGGACCAATGAAGGCGGCCGTCTTCGTCCTGGTCTCGGGCGCGGTCCTTGCCGTGCTCGCGTGCCGACGCCCGGCGGTCGTCGAGGAGGACGCCAATGTGTACGTCCCGTCCGGCGACGCGGCCGACGTCGACGGCGGGGTAGAGGCGGGACTGGACGCCTCCCCCTTCACCGGGCAGGTCGACCGCGCCGGACGGCCCCTCATCACGATCCTGCTCGTCCCGAACTCGCTCAAAGACGACTACAACGCCGCCTCGACCTTCGGTGAGCCCCTATCGCGAACGCTTCAGGACGCCCTCACCGCCAGGCTGCAAGCTCTCGATACACTCGCGATCGGCGACGCGGGCCCCGATCCGGTCGACTGGCCGTTCGACGCGGGTGCGCACCCGCTGCTGCCGATGCTGGCGACCGATACGCTGCTGGTCGACACCGCCCTTTCGTGCGTCTCACCCGACGGCGGCTTTGCGGCGAGCTACCTCGATATCGAGCGGGAGATCTTCCCCCAGATATTCCAGTCCAACGCCGTCCACACGACGTGCGGTGGTCGCACGCCGAGCGACGACGTCGTCGACACCACGCTCACGCTCTTCATCACGGGCGACCGCGACGCAGCGGCTCCCGTTACTCAGGGTATCGCAGGGCCGAGCAGGCCCCCGACCACCACGTTCCCGTATCTGGCCGAGCCCTACTCGAACTGAACGGTCACGCGGCAACGCGCCGGCGGAGCTCGACCCGCATTTCGTCGAAGCTGGGCGGGAGCTTGCCGCACGCTCGGCACATGAGGAAGAGCGCGTGGTGAACCTCGGCCTCGTCGGGCGCAGCGAGCGACCCGTCGAGGCGATTTCTGTCCCAGGCCAACGCGTAGGCCGCATTCAGCTCGTCGCCCCCGGCGTGCTCGAGGTACGCTCCCGCTTCGTCGAGCGAAAGGGTCTCGAGGCTCTTGATGCTCGGCTTCCTTTTCATGCACCCCATTCCTTCGCCGATGCCCGGCTGCGCCGGCCCAGCGCTGTTCGAGGAGTGACTCGTTCTTGTCGCGACCGTGCGACCGCGAACGAACGGATACACGAGCGCGAGTGCGACACCGGCGCTAAAGCCAGGCTCGCTTCGGTCCACGGGGGAAGCCGCCATTTGCCGTGGTCGGCGTGGGTCCCCTATGGCGGCGGTCAGCGGATTGGCGATCAGATGCGGCGTTCCCCGCGCATGAGATCCGTACGCCGAGTGGCTCCGACGCCCTTCGCGTCGGCTACTTGCTATCACCCGTCGGATTACCGAATCCGGCATCTCTTTCGCCCGGACGGAACAAGCCGCCAGACAGATTGATTGATTCTAGCCTCGGCCCTCGTGGTCAGCCATGCTTTTCTTGGTGTCCGCTTTCGTTTTCACCGGGCTGGCGCGAGGCAGACATGTTGGCCACGACATTGGCACGAAAAGGCTCGCAACTCCCTTCGGCAAGCCAGCGGCGTCAGCCGCTGGCTTCCAGCAACGCGACCGTAGGGGAGTCCAGCGCGCGCGTTGGGCTCTTGCAGGTTGAGCTGGTTGCCGTGCGTGGCTCAGTGCGCGATTTCGAGCCAGCGCACCATCGCGCTTCCGGCGTGCTGCGCGTAGTCGATACGCAGTTGCCAGTCGACCTGGCTGCCGGGCAAGGCTCCGTCGATCGCCTCGGGGTCGGCGAATAGATGTTTTGGGCCCGGGTGAAATTGCTGGCGCACCAGAAGCGCTAGCGATCGGCGTATTTGGCCTTCCAGTGCACGCACCTCGACGTCTTCGACCCCAGCACGGCGCGCGGCCTCCAGCGTCGCGATTGCGGCCTCCGTGCGACTCCCTGCCGGAGTGAGCCGCGGAGTGACGAGCGGCCCGAATCCGTACGCACCGTCGCCGTCGAACTCCGAGTCACCCGGTCCGTATTGCAGCTTGCGGCAGTATGCCTCCCAGCCCAAACAGAAGTCGAGCGCGCGCCGATTCGGCGCTCGCTCCCACAGGTCGTCCATCGCCTGGCAGGTCCAGTGCTCCTCGCCCCAGTAGTAGCGACTTCCAAAGAAGCTCCAGGCGGGACCGGCGAGGTGGCTGACCGCGCGGCTTGCCGCCTCGAGATCGCGCGGGTCGCCAAGCAGCGAGTGCGCTCGCGAAAGGGCCAGCGCGGCCTCCCCCGAGTAGTAGAGGAGCTGGACGTCGATCGGGCGCTTTCCGTCGCGATCGTATTCGTGCATGAACTCGCCGTCCGCGCGCTGCTGCGCGCGCAGGAACGCCGTGAGCTGGGGGACGATGAGCGCGTAGCCCGCGTCGAGCTCCGCGCGCACCATCTCGACGAACGCGATCACCGTGAGGGCCGTCGAGCCGACGTCGACGCGCGACCCGTCCCCGATGCACCGGGCATCGCCGCACTGGACCATCGCCCGGTCACGCAGGTAGGCGGCCGCGCGCAGCGCCGCGTACGCGACGTCCGGGTCCTGGGAGAGTGCGGCGATCTGCGCGAGGAAATACGTCGCGCCCGCGTGCCTCGGCCAATCGTAACCCCCGAGCGTCCGGTTGGTGGGCGCGTCCACGAGGTAACGAAAGCGGCCTTCGGAGTCGACGCCCCGCGCCAGATAGCGACCCGCCGCGAGGGTCGCCGCGCGAACGTCCGCGTCGGTCAGCGTCTCCGGGGTGACGCGGGCTGCCGGAGAGGCGCCGGGTATCGTGCGCACGACGCGGATCCGGCGCAGTGTGGCGTGGTCGCGGACGTCCCGAGCCGACGCACCGAGGCGCTCCGAGAGAATCGCAAAGGCGACCGGCAAGTCGAGCCCAATCGTGAGCTGCACTCCGGAAAGGGAGATGCCCTTGTCGTAGGCCTGCTTGCTGAGAAGCTCGTCGGGAGTGACGTAGGCGGTCCGGTCGCCCATCGTCGCGCCGATGCCGTCGCGCCCCGGTACGAACGACATGGCGAGCGCCATTTCGGGCTCGCGCACGACCGGTGCCTCGGCGACGATGCTTTCGTACACGAGCGTCGACCGGGGATGCGAAGCGAGCCCATCGTCGATGCGGACGTCGCGATCGCCCGGCCGTGCCACGACGGCCCGCGCCACGAGCTCCCCCGAGCTCCAGACGCTCGCGAGGACCGCCCGCGGGCGCGACCCGTCGACGTCCAGGCCGAACACGCGGTGGACGGCGAAGCAAGCGATCGCGGTGGCCAAAAGCCATCCGAGCAACCAGATCGCGAGCGCGCGCGGACTCACGGTCTTTCCGAAGGCGGACGACCCGTCGCCGAGCGCGGTCCAAGCCACGCGAGCTGCGCGATCGGCAGCCCCACCAAGTACGGCAAGACCAGCAGGGCCACGAGCGCGAGCACGATCCCGCCGCCACGACCGACCGGCCCGTAGACGCCGCTCAGCCAGCTCGCCGTCACCGCGAGCGCGCTCACGGTCACGAGCCCGACCGCAAAGGCGACCCCCGCCGCCGCGCGCCCGACCGCAGCCGCCCAGCGTGCTCGGACGAACAGCCCCACCCCGGACGCCAGTTCGATCGCGGCGAGCACTGCGGCGACGCCGTCGACCGGCCACCATCGAGCGGGGAGCGCGACGAAAACCCCGAACACGACGACGGCCGCGGTGACCACGTCGACACTTCCAAGGACCAGACTCGCTCGTCGCGAAAGCGTACCGTTCATTCGACCTGCTCTCTCACTATCGGGTGCGGCGGAGCCAGCGGAGTGCGCGTGGAGAAGCATCTCCGCGCCGCCCGAGCCCCTACGTCTCGACAGTCATCATGCGCACGACGCGAGCCGGGACCGGAACCTCGAACGCCCCGCCGGTGCGCACGAAGCGCCCCTCGCCCATGGCATCGGCGAGCGCTTCGATGCCCGCCAGCGAGACGCGCGCGACCACATCGGTCGAGGTCGGGTTCATGACGAAGACGACGCGCGGCCTCCGATTTTCGTCTTCGTGCACGGCGATGTGCGCCTCCGCTGGATTGACGGGCCAAGTCGGCAATCGAAGCTCGTCGATGCGTCTTGCCACGAGGGCGTCCGCCCGCGCGAGATCGTCGAGCGATTCGATTTCGAAGCCCGACACGTCCGCGGGCTTGATCAGCGGACGCATCGAACCATCGAGGTCCGGCGCGCACGGGCCGAGCGTCACGGTCACACCCGACTCTCGCGCGGCGTGAAGGCTATCGATGAAGTCCGGCTTCAGTCCTCCCGCGCTGGCGCAGACGATCCACTCCGCCCCGATCGTGGAGTGCTCCATCGTCTCCCCTCCGGCGTGGGCGAACGGTACCCCGCGCGCGTGCAGCGCCCGCTCGAACGCTCGCAAGTAGGCCTCCGCGGCCATGGCCGGAGGCGCCCCGCGGCCGAAGTCGCGCTCGAGAACGCTCTCCCGCCAGCCGGCGCCGAGCACGTGAAAAAGCGCGGGCGTGACCGGACCGAACGCGTGAGCAGCCCGGGCGAGCCGGCGGAGCGCGCGCGGGATGACCAGTCGCACCGGGGCGCGCCGACGAAGCGTGTGGAGGCTCGTTCGTTCGATTGCGGCCATCAGCCGGGTGTACTGGGCGGCCACGGCGCGCGGGCGCCCGTGCGGGTCGATCGGGGCGCCGATCCAGCGGTCGCGCTCGACCGCCATGTACAAGCTGAAGCCACGCAACCCGTACGCCATCGCGCACATGAGCGTGTACATCGAGTCGCGCTCGTCGAGCGGGGCGAAGAACGGCGGAAAGCCCGCCCCGACCTCCGCCCCGTAGGCGGGCCTGCCCCGTCCCTCGCAGCGGCACGCGAGCTCGGTCGTCCGGCGCAAAATGGCCCAGTGTTCGCCCGGCGTGGCCCGGTGATAGTAGTCGAGCCCGATGAGGTCGATCGCGGCCATTCGACCGGCGTTGAGCGGCGTCGCGCTCTCGCCGAGCGGAAGATTGTGTGACGTCGGCAGGCCGCCCAAGCCGGCATCGGCGAGGTCGGCGGCCATGCGATCCATCGCGCTCGACAAAAGCTGCTCGTGAAACTCGGTCCAGTCCACGTGTCGCGCGAGGTCCCGAAGCTCCTTTGCGTCGAAGCGGCGGGGCGGCTCGACGGTCGCGAAGCCGAGCGTCTCGTCTCCCCACGCGCTTCGTAGAGCTCGCACGTGTCGATACTTCGCGCGCAAGAAGGAGCGAAAGGCGCCCAGGGCGTCGGGGTGGTAATCCTGGTCGTATACGCCGTCGCGAAAGTAGAGCGCGCCCTCGTTGTCCACCTGGACGAGCACGATGGGACCGTCCGGCCATCGCAGTCGCGACACCCTCGACCCCACCGCGCGGTACCACCCCGCCGTCTCCGCGAGAAACGCGGCGCTCGCGTAACTCGGCACGGGAAACGCGACCGGAACGATCGGGAGCATGACCGGATGGCCGCCCGGCGTGCGCGCCTGGCACTCCGGATTCCACACGACGCGCTCGGGCAGCCCGAAAAATGTGAGCTCCGCGTTGATGTGCGGACCGGGTCGCAGGACGCAGCGCAACCCCACTTCATGGGCGAGCTCCAGAAATCGAACGACGTCGAGCCGGGGATCCTTTTCGCCGAAATCGTACTGACCCGGTGCCAGTTCGTGAACTCCCCACGGCACGTAGGTGTCCACGAGGCGCAGGCCCATCGCGCGCATGGCTTCCAGTCCCGCGCGCCACTCGTGCTGCGCCAGACGCCAGTAATGCATCGAACCGGCCCACAGAGGCAAGAGCTCGCCGCTGCCCAGCTCGAGGCCATGGGGATGCAAGCCCACGCGCTTGTCCGGGAGGGGGGTGGGCGAGGACGACATCGAGCTGCGCGCGCGGCGAGGCATTCGAAGTGTCAGCGCAGGACCCTCGCGAGGAGATCGGAGAGGGCTCGCATGTCCTCGTCTTCCTGCAAGCGGGAAAGGCTGGCGCGCACCTTAGCGATCGTCGGCTCGACGAATTTGAGAAACGACCCATTGCCCTTCACGCGATCGATGAAGACGAAGCGCCCGGCATCCTTGAGCTTGCGCTGAACCGTCACCAGGTCGAACTCACGACCGACCGCGCGACGCGACGCGGAGTCGAGCGATCGTGCGAGGGCATAGTCGTCGAGCCGGGCCTCGACGAAGGCCGGCTCGAAGACTTGATAGCTGTCGTTGAGCAGAGCGACGAGATCGTAGACGCGCGGACCGAGAAGGGCGTCTTGAAAGTCGATCCAGCAGAGACCGCCGCCTTCGCGCACCATCAGGTTGCGCGACTGATAGTCCCGATGGACGAAGACCCGCGGCCAGCCCGCGATCCGTCGCGCCAGGCGCTCGACGGCGCGCGAGAACACCTCGCGGTCTTCTGGCGAGAGCCCGATTCCGCGCGCCTCGAGCGCCCACTCCCGAAAGTGATGCATTTCCCAGGAGAGGAGCTCCTCGTCGAACGCGCGCGAGGACACGATCCCTCCTTCGGATAGGCGCTCGAGCACGGCCTGGGCCCGAGCGAGATCACGAACCGCGCGCACGTACATTTCCTCTCGTCGCTCCCCGTGGGCGACAAGAAAGTTCGCGAGCGTTTCGTCCCCGAGGTCCTCGAGCAGAAGCCACCCTCGGGCGGCGTCCTCGCCGTACAACCTCGGCACGTCCACTCCGTGCGCCGCGAGGAGGTCTCGCACCTCGAGAAATGGCCAACGTGCTCCGGAGGAGGCTCGGTCCTTTCCGACCTCCTCGGCCTTGGCGCCGTCGGGCACGAACATCGCGACCGCGCTGCCCCCTCCCCCCGGCATTTTCACGCGAAAGTAGGACCGCGTCGAAGCACCGCCGGGCATCGGTTCCCACACGAACGGAGCGCCGGGGAACGCGCGGTTGACCAACGCGGCGAGCGGCCCGAAATCGAGGGCATGGACGGAACGCGGGAGCGGAGCAGCGGGTTGGAGAGACAAAGCGGCCGGACAAGAAGTACCACTGGGGGGCGATGACGGCCAACCTCGGCACCCTCGTTCTCGACCTCGCCAAGGCGCTCGGCGCGACGCTCGAGACAAGGGCGCAGGCGGATATCGGGGTTTGGCTTGCGCGGCTCCAAGAGTGGAACGCGCGCACCAACCTCACGGCGGCCCGCTCGCCCGAGGAGCTCGTGGATCTGATGCTCGCCGACGCCCTGGTCCTCGCCCGGGGGACTCCGAAGGGAGCCAGGCTCGTCGACATCGGCGCCGGGGCCGGCGCGCCGGGACTGGCGCTCGCGCTCGTTCGGCGTGATCTGGAGGTCACGCTCGTCGAGCCGCTCGGCAAGCGTGCGAGCTTCTTGCGCACCGTGATTGGAGCGACCGATCGCCACGACATCGCGATTGAGCGCGTCCGCGGCGAGGCCCTGCCGCTGCGCCACCGGTGGGACGCCGCGGTGTCGCGGGCGACTCTTTCTCCGGCGGCTTGGCTCGACCTCGGGACGAAGCTGGTCGCTCCCGGCGGCGCCGTTTGGGTGCTGGTGGCCGGGGAGGACCCGCCTGCACACGCGCGGGCCGCGCTCGAGCGCGACTACGCGTATACGTGGCCCCTCACCGGCGCCCCGAGGAGACTGCTCGGCTATCGACTCTTGCCTTAGGATGTCCTCTCCTGCTCCGCGGCTGGACCCGAGGGCGGGCTTTCGAAGCTTTCTTGGCCCGGCCCCCACGACCGTGCGAGCTGCTCGAAGAATGACGGGCATCCGAGGATCCGAGCTTTCGGCGGTTTGCAAACTCGCCGAGGAGCTGGCGAAGGGTCGGGGCGAGCGGGTGACAACGGGCCACTTGCTGGCCGCCATTGCGTCGGGCGAAGGCGTGGCGTCCGAGCTACTCCACGAGCGCCGCCTCGCCGCCGACGTGCTCCTCAAAGCCGCTCGGGTGCTCACCGACGATCACTCCGATGCCGTGTCGCGCACGATGCAGCGCGCACGGGAGCTGGCGGCCCGATCTCCCAACCGCGAGGCAAACGCGGTTCACCTCCTCTTTGCCCTGTGCCAAGAGCGCGCCACGGCCGCTTTTCGGGCGATCGCCCAATGCGGGTCCGACGTGACGAAGCTGCGCACCGCGGCGATGCAGGCCGCGATGGGGATCGTGGGCGCGCGCCGCCTTGCGCATGCGACGCAGCTCACGTTGCCCCCGAGCCCCCCTCCCTCGCGAGCAGGGGCGCAGGGATCGACTGCGCCGCCGCAACCGGCCCCACGCAAGCCCGCGGTCCTTCCGGCACCAATCGCCCGCCCCAAGCGGTACAAGCAGAGCTCGCCCGCGGCGTCTCCGGCGGACCGTGCCAGCGCTTTCGAGCTCAACCCAAAGCGCTTCCCGATGCTCGCCAGTCTGGGCAAAAATCTCACGCTCGCCGCGTCGAAGGGCGAGCTCGACCCTGTGTTCGGGCGCGAAGCCGAGATCGAACGCACCCTCGACGTGCTCGCCAAACGCCACGCGAATTGTCCCTGCCTCGTCGGCGCCGCGGGAGTTGGCAAGACGAGCGTTGTCCGAGGCCTGGCACAACGCATCGCAGACGGAAGCGGCCTGCCGGTGCTCGACGACCGCATCGTCATCGAGATCGACTCGGCTGCTCTCCTTGCGGGGACCGGGCTGCGCGGCGCGCTGGCCGAGCGCATGGCCCAAATCAAGACCGAGGTGGCGCAGGCCAAGGGCCGCGTCGTCCTCTTCTTCGACGAGATTCACGCGGTGCTGGCCGGCGACGACGAAGCGTCCGCCGAGCTCAAGGGCGCACTCGCGCGCGACGAAATCGCGTGCATCGGGGCCACGACGCCGGAGGACCACAAGCGGGTGATCGCCCCGGATGCCGCGCTCGCCCGCAGAATGACCGTCGTCGAAGTCAGCGAGATGATCCCCGAAGAGGCCATGAGGGCGCTCCAGCGCGTAGCCCCCGCATTCGAGCGACACCACGGCGTCCGCTTTTCCGCCGACGCGATCGCGGACGCCGTCGCGTGGAGCGCGCGCTATGTGCCCGACCGACCGCTCCCCGACAAGGCCGTCGGCGTCCTCGATCTCGCCGCCGCCCGCGCCGGGCGCCGCGGCGAGCGCGAGGTCGGGCGCGCGCAGGTGGCCGAGGTGTTGGCGGAGATGACCGGCGTGCCAGTGGAGCGGCTTCTGGAGACCGACGGCGCCAGGATGCTCCGGCTGGAGGAGCTCTTCGCGCGGCGAGTCGTCGGTCACGGCGAGGCCCTGGCGCGTATCGCGCATGTTCTCCGGCGCAACGCGAGCGGCTTTCGGTCGATCCGCCCGATCGGCTCGTTTCTCCTGCTCGGTCCGACGGGCGTCGGAAAGACGGAAACGGCGAAGGCGATCGCCGAGTCGCTTTTCCATTCTCCGCACGCGATGACACGCCTCGACTTCTCCGAGTACGCGGAGGGCCACGCCATCGCTCGCCTCGTCGGCGCGCCCCCGGGCTACATCGGGCACGAATCGGGCGGGCAGCTGACCGAAGCGGTCCGGAGGCGCCCGTACCAGGTGCTCCTCCTCGATGAAATCGAGAAGGCCCACCGCGACGTCCTCGAGGCCTTTCTCCAAGTGTTCGACGAGGGTCGGATGACCGACGGACGAGGGCGCACCGTCGACTTCACGAACGCGGTCATCGTGATGACCTCGAACCTCGGCGCCGATGTCGCTCGACCCGCGAGCGCGCGCGGCCGGATCGGCTTCGGGCCGCCGGGAGGCGACGTTCGCGCGTACGAGGTCGCGCTTTGCGCCGCGGCACGGAGCGCGCTTCCGCCCGAGCTCTACAATCGAATCGACGAAGTGCTCGCCTTTGCGCCACTCCGTCGGGCGGACGTGGCCGAGGTGGCGAAGCGAATGCTCCGCGCGCTCGGAGCCGAATTGGAGCGCGCGCGGGGAGTGGCACTGGACGTGAGCGACGCGGCCGTAGAGGCGCTGCTCGATGGCGGCGGCTTCGACCCCGAGCTCGGGGCCCGCCCGATGCGTCGCGCGATCGGACGCTTGGTCGAGGCGCCCATCGCGGAGATGATCCTCCGGGGTGAGCTCGAACAGGGTGACGTGGCGCTCGTCGGCGCGGACGGGGGTGGGGTCAGCGTCGACGCCGTTCGACCTCGAGGAACGCGAGTCAGCGCCTAGTGCAGCGCCGTCCACTGGATTAATGCCATCTCGACGGCGCTGCACTTGCACGCCCGTCGGAACGCGCGCGAACGGGGGACCTATCCGAATCTGGCCGCTCGTCCAGCGGAGTTCGCACCGTCCGAACCCAAGCTACTCCTCGACGATCGTCCCGATCGACTCGCCGAGCACCACGCGCTTGATATTGCCGCGCGACGCCATCTTGAATACGCGGATGGGCATGTAGTTGTCGCGGCAGAGCGTGACCGCGGTCGAGTCCATGACGCCGAGTCGCTCTCGCAAGAACCCGTCGTAGGTCATGCGAGGATACATCTGCGCCTCCGGGTGAGTGACGGGATCGCGCTGGAAGATCCCCTCGACCTTGGTCGCTTTGCATAGGCAGTCCGCGTGAATTTCCATCGCCCGAAGCGCCGCCGCCGTGTCGGTCGAGAAGTAGGGGTTCCCCGTTCCAGCGGCGAAAATGACGATTCGACCCTTTTCCAGATGTCGAACGGCGCGCCGCCGAATGTACGGCTCGGCCACTTGTCGAATCTCGATTGCCGTCACGACGCGCGTGGGGACGCCCACCTTCTCCAGCGCGTCCTGCATGGCAAGCGCATTGATCACCGTCGCGAGCATCCCCATGTAGTCGCCCTGGGCGCGATCCATTCCTGTGCTCGCACCCTTGAGACCGCGAAAGATGTTCCCCCCGCCGACCACGATTCCTATCTGCACGCCGAGGGCGTGAACCTCGGCGAGTTCGGCCGCCGTCGCACGGATCACGGTGCCATCGATGCCGAAGCCGCCGTCCCTGCCGCAGAGGGCCTCGCCGCTCAATTTGAGCACGATGCGCTTGTATTTCAGATCCGGATGCATCGGGGGCGGAACGATGGTCTCGTCGTCGCGCTCATCGACGGGAATCATGGGGGCTTTGTCCGCTTACTCTCCCTCCGCCGGGCGCGCAATGGCCGCCACGCGCCCTTCGAGCTTCTCGACCAGCTTGTCGGCCCCGTGGGCTCGCGCGAGGAGCGTCGCCATCCGGAGCTCCCCCTCGGGCAGCGGCGCCCAGGACCGAGATCCTTCGCCGGACGCGCCCTCGAGATCGAACCACGCCCGTAGCCAGCTTCTGTACATGCGCTCTTCGTCGTCCCCCGAAGCTTCGAGCCCTTGCGCCAGATCGGCCGCCCCCGACGCGTCGCCCTGCTCGAGGAGCGCCTTGGCCAACACGTGAACCCGGTACAGATCGGCTTCGCGGTTGCCGATGCGCGGCATTTTTCGGAGCCGCAGGACGCACTCTTCGAGGCCGGCGGGTGCGCCGCTCGCCCGTTCGATGTCGGCTTCGACGACGCGACGCAGCGCTTCGAGCCGGCCGCCGCGCATGAGCGGCGACCCGCCCTCGCACGCGTCGAGCGCATCCATCCGTTCGCCTTCCGCGAGCGAGACCGCCGCCCTTCCGAGCTTGGTCGAAATCAGGCGGCCCAGGGAGGACGCGGAGTGCGCTTTGCGCTGCGTGACGGTCGCGCGGAGCGCAAACGTGCCCGTCCTCGCGATGCGCAGCTCGCGCGCGAGGCGGAGCTCGCCGGCGCGAAGGGCCACCCAGAGAAGAGGGGCAGAGAAGCCAAGGGCCACTACGATCAGCCACGAGAGGGAGACCGGCGGGCCGGAGCGGGACACGGTGGCGTACGCCTTGACCATGCTCTCGAGAAGGAAGGTCGAGGCAGCGGCGAAGACCACCGTGCCGACCAACCATCGCGTCGGAGTCGCCACGAGCGGTGCGCCGCGGTTCATGAGCCGCTCATCCCTTCTCAGCCGCAATCGTCCGAAGGCGACCCGCCAGCTCGAAAAACGTTTGCGGCGGCGCGGTGCGCGGCGAAGTCGCTCGACATCCATTCAGCCCGCGCGCACTGGCGTTCGACATGAGGCGAGTATGCGTCGGCGCCGGGCGATCGGCTACTCTCTGTCCGCCTATGTCCGGCCCCTACTCAACGCCCTGCGACCACCGCGTCCTCGGGGTATTTCTAGCCCTCTCGATGGCGGCGTCGGGGTGCCGCTCGTCCAAGAGCAATGCGTCTCAACCGTCGGAGGCCGGAGCGATCACCGGTCTCACTCCCGAGCAGTCCGCCCAGGTGCTCGCGCGAGTCGGCGACCGGGCGATCACGGTGGGCGAGTACGTCGCGGCACTCGAACACATGGATCAGTTCGACCGCATGCGCTACCAGGCCCCCGAGCGTCGCGAGGAGCTCCTCGGCGAAATGATCGACGTCATGCTGCTCGCGGACGTCGCACGTGAGAAAGGCTACGACAAGGACGCGATCACGCAGCAGGAGATCCGAGAAATCTTGCGCGACGCGATGCTGAAGAGGGCGCACGAGGGACTCCCGGGCCCGAACGATATTCCCGAGCTGGACGTGCGGGCGGACTACGAGGCCCATCGGGCGGACTTCCGCGACCCGGAGCGACGAAGGGTTTCGGCCATCGTCCTGTCCGCGGAGACGCCCGCGAGCCCCGTCCTCGAAGCCGCAAAGAAGGCGACCGCGATTCAATGGGGAGAACTCGTGCGGACGAAGTCCGTCGATCCGCGGGCGAGGGGCGGCGCCCCCGCGGACCTCGCGGGCGACCTCGGTTTTGTCGGGCCGCCGGGCGACCCCCGGGGGGCCAATCCGCGCGTCCCGGAAGATGTGCGCACGGCCGTGTTCGAGATCGCCACCCTCGGAGAGGTTCTGCCTCGAGTCGTGAAGGTGGAAGGCCGCTCGTACGTGGTGAAGTGGGCCGGCAAGACCGCGGCCCACGACCGAACCCTCGCAGAGGCGGAGCGAGCGATCCGAGTGCGGCTGGCCCAAGAGCGGATCCGCGCCAAGGATGACGCCCTCGTCGACGAACTGCGCAAGCAGTACCCGGTCCAGATCGACGAGGCGGCATTGAGTGAAGTGAAGGTGGACCTGCCTCGGGCGGACGGAGGCAGCTGATGGCGGAATGGATTGCGGAGTCGTCTCTCGTCCGTCGCCCGGTCGACTGGCTGGACTGGCGCTGGCAACTCCGGCACGCCCTCGGTTCGGTCGACGATCTGGCGCGCGAGCTCGTGCTGACCCCGCGCGAGCTCGAGGGGGCCCGGCGCGCGCAGCAGCAAGGCCTGCCCGTGCGTATCACGCCCTATTACTTGTCCCTCGTCGATCCGCTGGATCCGGAGTGCCCCATCCGGCGCCAGTGCGTCCCCGACGCCAGGGAGTCCGACGAGGTCGCCGGTGATCTCGTCGACCCGCTCGGCGAACGAGCTCACGAGGTCGCCCCGCACCTGGTGCAGCGCTACCCGGACCGCGCGCTCTTGCTCGCCACCGATCGCTGCGCCGTGTACTGCCGTTTTTGCACGCGATCGCGGATGGTCGGGGGGGGGGAGGGTGCAGTCTCGCTCGAAGGTCTGGCGCCGGCGTTTCAGTGGCTCCGGGGCCATCCGGAGGTTCGCGACGTCATCGTCAGCGGCGGCGACCCGCTGGCGATGAGCACGCGGCGCATCACGGATCTCGTGGCGACGCTGCGCGCCATCGAGACCGTCGAGACCATTCGGCTGGCGACTCGCGTGCCCGTCACGCTTCCCATGCGCATCACGCCCGAGCTCTTGCGGGCCCTGCGCCCCTACCATCCGCTCTGGGTGATGACCCACTTCAACCACCCCAAAGAGCTGACGGACGAGTCGCTCGCCGCGTGCACCCGACTGGCCGACGCCGGTTTTCCTGTGATGAACCAATCGGTCCTCCTCGCGGGCATCAACGACGACGCGGACGTGCTCGAGAGGCTTTTTCGCGGGTTGGTCCGCGCGCGCGTGCGGCCTTACTATCTCTTGCAGGCGGACCCGGTGCGCGGCAGCGCCCACCTGCGGACGCCGCTCGCGCGCGGGGTCGCGATCATGGAGCGTCTCCAAGGTCGACTTTCCGGCATCGCCTTGCCGAAGCTAATCTGCGATACGCCCGAAGGCCGAGGCAAAGTGCCTCTCGGGCCCGACTACGTGGTCGCGCGCGCCGACGGGCGGACGACGCTGCGCACATTCCGAGGCGAGCGGGTGGACTACGTCGACCCGCCGCGCGACGAAAAGGACTTGGCTTCGCCCGACGTGCCCCGGCCACATCGGTAGTTACCCCTGAAAAGGCGGCGCGAGGGCCCGAGCTCATGGGCTCGGCGGAGCGCCCGCTTCCGAATCCGAGGCCTGGCCATCCGCCGATTCGCCGAGGCAGCCGGAGTCGGGGGCGAGTCCTCCGTCGGCGCAGACCCACGGCCAGGGCGAGCCGGGCGCCGCACTGCCGGTGTCGTCGTAAAGAGACTCACACGCCGCCAGACCAGCGAGAACAACGGCACAGACGAGTCGGCAACAGTGCATATGCGCTCCCATTCGTCCCAGCGGTCAGCTTCCGAAGGGAATCTTCACACGCACGTCGACCTGCCGAAGCGGGCCGTACGCGCTTCCCACGAACCCATTCGCGATGCGAATGGCATAGACCGTGTCGAACACGTTGAAGACGTCGAGGGCAAGCTCCGGGTGCAGAGCGAAATCGAACCTGTGGCGCAGCGTCAGGTTCCACGTGGTGTGACCGGGGACGGTCTGATTGTTGTCAGCGCCGGTGCGAAGGCCGCTCCCGTACTGAAAGAGGACCGCGAGGTGAGTCTGCTCGGACGCGTCGTGGACGTCCACTCCGAGATTCGCTGTGTAAGCCTGGACGTGGTCGAGGATTTGCCAGCCCTGATAGGCGAGCAGCTGCGGCGCAAAGAGGTACCGAGCCGAATCGATTCCCTGCCCCTGGGCGATGTTCCACGAAGCGTTGCCGAACCCTTCGAGGTACTCGTTCAGGGTGCCGCGAAGGGCGATCTCCGCGCCCACGGCCCGGCCGCGCGTGTAGTTGTAGTCTTCGATGAGATTGGTCGAGCCGACCGTCTGCACGTCCAGCTGGTCCTGCGAATACCGCCCGTACGCCGTAAGGGTCCCGGCCAATCGTCTCGGGACTCGGTAGGCGACCCCGATTTCGCCGTATTCGTCGGTCTGCGCTTTGACGTCCGGTGCAATGGCCTGCCCGACCAAGCCGAGCACACGCGCCGCGACTGCCGCGTCCACGGCGCTCGGCGGCTGCCACATGTACCCGACGAATGCGTGCAGAGTGACATCGGGGGACAGCGCGTACGAGAAACCGAGTCGTGCACTCGGTCCGGCGAGAAGAAGGTTCGGCTCGTTTTCGCCCCTGAATGTCGCGTTTTGCAAGTCGGCGCGGACTCCGGGGAAGATCTTCACCCGCCCAAGCGTGATTTCGTCCTGAAGGAACACGCCGCCGAGCAAGATGTTCGTGTCGTCGTGTCCCGGAACGGTGAGCGCCGGATTCGGCCCCCCCGACGGGGAGGCGTCGTCGCGCGTGAACTGTGTGTAGCCAACGGACGACTGAGCGTCGTCGAGTACGACACCGGCCTTCCATCTCTGGTTTTGGCCCGTTGTCCAGGCAAACGTCGCGCTCTGGCCCTCATGAAGGAGCCGGCGCGTGACGTTGGAGCAAATCGAGCCCGGGTCCGCGGTGGCGCCCAGAGAACCGGCCGGATCGCAGTTTAGGTCGCCGTACGACGAGCGAACGTAAGGCGCCAGCTGCAGACTGCCGCCATTCGAGAAGATGTGGGAATACGAGATCGCGGCGAAAACGTCGCGCTCCATTTCGGTGGGATTGGCGCCATAGGGGACGAAGGGAGGCGGTGAGTTTCCGTAGCTGTCGGGCCCACGCATCGCTCCCGGTGGACCGGCGGAGAGCGGCTGGAGCGTCGGGTCGATCGGAATCTGAAAGTCGTGCTGCGAATACCGCGCCAGAAGCTCGATCCGATCGTGGTCGTCCGGCCGGTAATCGATCCGCGCAAAGGCGTCGCCGGCCTTCAGTGCGTCGTGCAGGATCGGGCTCGCGGCCGGCGCATCGAGGCCCCGATCGGTGCTCAGAAACGAGCCTTCCAAAAAGACGTCGACCTTTCCGAAGGCTTGCGAGTACCAGGCCGAGGGCTGGACTCGCTGATACGTTCCGTAGACGATTTGAGCCTCGCCCTGCGGCTCTCCCGTCCCTCGGCGGCTCGTGACAGCGATGGCTCCGCCCGTGTTCGGGCCGTATTCCACGGGAATTCCGCCCGTAAACATGCGCAGGCCTTGAACGAGGCCTGTGGGCAGGACATCGGCGAACTGGCCGGCCAGTCCGCCCGGAAGCGGCACGCCATCAACGACATAAAGGACGCCCTTCTCGGCGCCGCGCACGTGCATCACCCCGTCGGGGCCGAATGTGTCCGGGGCGAACCCCGGCTGCGTGAGAAGGATCTGCGTGAGGGTCTGCGAGTCGCCCCCCGGTAGGGATTGCAGCTCTTTGCGCGAGATCACCGTGACGCTGCTTCCGGTTTGTCCCGTGCCTGGGGAGCGGTCTCCGCGCACGTTCACGACCGGAGGCTCGAGTGTGACGCGGAGCGGCGTCGTCTCCGGCCCCAAGTCCAACGCGGTCGTTGTCATGGAGCCCGACGCGCTGACGCGAACGCGATACGAACCGGGCGGGATCGGCGGCAGCGTGAAGCGGCCGCGGGCGTCTGACTGGCCTCGCGCAACGGCTGTGTCGTCCGGGTCCAGGACTTCTACGATCGCGCCGCGGATCGGTGCGCTGGCCACATCGAGGACTGTTCCGCGAAGGGCGATAGGGGCACCCTGGGATTGAGCAGGGGTAGCTGCCGCGTTCTCATCGGCGACGGCCGCTCGGCTCACCACAAGGCTCGCCGCGGCAAGGAGTACCCACGGAGCCGCACGTGGGCGCATGTGCCTTCGATCGAGCTCTTCCTGCCGAGGCATGCACGGTTCGTATGTGTGTCGATAATGATTGTCAACATCGGACACGGGCGGAAGAGAATCAGGAGAGTCCTTAAACGCAAATCGGGGTCCCTTCCCCCCAGTCCATGAAAAGGCACGCCCATCCGCGTAGGCTGCGCACCCACGACCATGTCCGGCCCGCCCAAGCACCCGTCGTCGCCCACAGACCGCCTCGACTCCATGAACGCGCGCGCCCTCGTTGGAGGCGGCCCCGAGCGCATTCTCAAACAACACGAAGCTGGAAAGCTCACCGCGCGCGAGCGCCTCGACCTCCTGCTCGATCCCGGAACCTTCGTCGAAATCGGCCGCTTCGTGACCCATCGCTCCACCGATTTCGGCATGGACCGACAGAAGGTGCTTGGCGACGGGGTCGTCACGGGCCACGGCCTCGTCGACGGGCGACCGGTCTTCGCGTACGCGCAGGACTTTACCGTCTTCGGTGGAAGCCTGAGCGGCGCCCACGCTCAAAAGATTTGCCGCGTGATGGACCTGGCAATGAAAGTGGGCGCGCCCATCGTCGGCCTCAACGATTCCGGGGGAGCGAGGATCCAAGAGGGCGTCGAATCGCTGGGGGGATATGCCGACATATTTCTCCGCAATACGCTCGCGAGCGGGGTCATTCCCCAGATAAGCTGCATCCTCGGTCCGTGCGCCGGGGGCGCCGTTTACTCGCCGGCCATTACCGACTTCGTCCTCATGGTCGAGGGGACGAGCTACATGTTCATCACCGGACCGGACGTCATCAAATCGGTCACCCACGAAGAAGTGACGAAAGAAGACCTCGGCGGCGCGATGACGCACGCGACCAGGAGTGGGGTGTGCCACCTGACGTCGCCAGACGACAGAACGTGCGTCGCCCAAGCCCGCGAGCTCCTGTCCTTTCTTCCGTCGAACAACCAAGAAGATCCCCCCGCGCGCGCCAGCAGCGATCCCCCGCAGCGGGAAGTGCCGGCCCTCGACACGATGATTCCACTCGACTCCGCAAGACCATACGACGTGAAGGACGTCATTCACGCGGCCGTCGACGATGGACATCTCTTCGAGATCTCCGAGGCCTATGCTCAGAATATCGTCGTCGGCTTTGCGCGCGTCGGCGGACGGACCGTCGGTGTCGTCGCCAATCAACCTGCGGTGCTCGCCGGGGTCCTCGACGTGCATTCATCGATGAAGGCTGCGCGCTTCGTTCGCTTTTGCGATTGCTTCAACGTGCCACTCGTGACCTTCGTGGACGTGCCCGGATTTCTCCCGGGCACCGATCAGGAATACGGTGGCATCATCAAACACGGCGCGCAGCTGCTGTTCGCGTTCGCCGAGGCGACGGTCCCGAAGGTCACGGTCATTTTGCGCAAAGCATACGGCGGGGCATACGACGTGATGGCGAGCAAACACATTCGCGCGGACGTCAACCTCGCGTTCCCGACAGCCGAGATCGCAGTCATGGGTCCGGAGGGTGCGGTGAACATCGTTCAGCGAAACGAGATTGCGCAGTCCGTGGACCCCGACAGAGCGCGCGCGGAATTCGTGGCGGATTATCGGGACAAGTTCGCGAATCCCTACAAGGCCGCGGAGCTCGGGTTCATCGACGACGTCATTTACCCCCGCACGCTTCGCGCGCGGTTGCACCGAAGCCTGGAACTCCTGAAGGACAAGCGCGACGACAACCCCCCGAAGAAACACTCGAACATCCCGCTTTGACGAGAGATTGTCGCGCGACGTTAAGTGACTTCCTCGAGCAAAAACCGCGGCCGATTGACGGACGACGCAACGGGGGCGAGCCGCGGCTCTGCGTCTATGAACGCGAGCAGACCGCGGGCGAGCTCTTGGTACCGGCCGCGATCGTAGCTGCCTCTCAACAGCCCGACGCGAAGGAAAATTGCCGCCGTTTGCACGACGTCGCACAAGCAGTACGCATTGACCTCGGCGATTTTGCCCGCGTGCACGAGAGGCAGCACGTGAGAGCCGTCGACGCCCACCTTACCGGGAAAGCCGACGAGCTTGGCGTAGACTTCGAGCCGCGCGTTCTTGGCCGCGCCGAAATCGGCCAGGAAATCCATAAGATCGAAGTGGCCGTCGGTAGAATATCGATACCGGGTATTGCGGTCGGTAAACCACCAGGGCATCGGCACGCCGTGCCTCAGTGCACGGCTGGTGATGACGGGCATGTCGAACGTGCGGCCGTTCCAGGTGACCACCGTCGGTTTCTTTGCGTCGAGCCATTGCGCAAAATCCGACAGAATCTGCCCTTCGCTCTTGCCTTCTCCCACGACGCCAAGCCGCCGAGGCACGTGGTCTTCGAGGAGCATGCAGCCGAGAGTGACGATTTGGTTGTACGGCGGAGGGGGCACCCGATCGCTGTCGTCTTGCCGAGGCAGCTCCGGATCGGGGATCGTCTCGATGTCGAGCACCAGGTGCGTGATGGCGGCGGTGTTCAAAAGTTGGCCCTCTCGTCTCGTATTCTCTATCGCCGATGGACGACGGAGGAAGAAGAGATGAGCACCGAAGATCGCCGGGCGCCGGGCGCAGCACGAATCTCATTCGAAGGCTTGGTGGAGGTCGGCGGAACGCTCGGCCCCTCGTTCGAAGCGCAGGCGGTGAACGTCTCGGAGGAGGGGATGCAGCTTCGAACAGCGTACTTGCCGGACCTCGGTCAGCAAGTCACCTGTCGCTTCGAGGCCGCCCCCAACGAGAGCATCATCGGGTCGGGCGAGGTCGTGTGGTGCCGGGGCGCGGAAAAGGGCGGGGAGTTCGGGATCCGTTTCACCGACATCGACGCCGATTCGGTCGAAGCGCTGAAGCATGTCTGCGGACTGGGCGCGGACGCGACGCAGCCGCAGCACGGGGCGAAGGTGCGCCTTTACATCGAGGGTCTCGCCTCCCCGATGCGGGCCAAGATCCGCGATTGCCGTCCGACGGCGATCACGGTCGGCAGCGACCTCGGCTTTCTGCAAGTGGGCAAACAGCTGGAGCTCGAGGACGCGCAGACCGGAACGAAGCGCCCGGCGAGCATCGACCACGTCGAGGTTGCAGTCGATCCCGCCTCGCATGTCCCGCAGCTGGTGGTCACGCTCCGGTACTCCGATGTAGCGGCCGACGGGCAAACGGGAGAGGCCGGAGCGAACGAACCAAGTGACGCCGCGCGCTCGGACGATGCACCATCGGATGACGGCGCATCGATCCCTATGAGGGGGGCGTTTGCGACGCAGGCCGCTCGGCTCGGTCCCTCTGTGCGGCGATTGGTGAATCGTGCCAAACTGACGATTGCGCTCCTGGCCCAGCGGCGACGCTCCGAAGACGAGTCCGTGCGTCGCCGAACGACGGCGCCCGCTCCGAGCGGCGGATTGCATGCGACCGGGCGGCGAGTTGTGCGAGGGGAAACGGGCGCTCCAGGCGACGGGAAACTGTCGACATCACGCCGCGGGCAGCACGCGGACGACGTTCAACACACCGAGGCCGCGCCCAAGTCTATCGGGAGAAGGGCGGCCGTGGCCGGCGGAGTGATGCTGTTCGCTGTCCTCGGAGCCGTCGCTCTCAAGAAGTCGCACCATGAGGCGCCATCTGTTGCTACGGCCTCGCCCAATCCGGCCGAGGTACCGGCCGCCACCGCGAGCGCGGCGCCTGCCACGGCCTCTGCGCCCGCGTCGGCGGCCCCCCAGCCTGTTACGACCGAGATCACGCCTGCCGCTGCCGCGCCGCCGTCCCCGGGCGTGGCATCCGAAACACCGAGCTCCGCGGGCCCTACGAACACGGCGGACGAAGGCGTCGACGGCTCCCACCCGGCCGCTCACAAGAAGCGCGCAAGGGTCGCGCCGTTTGGCAACGGCCCGGTCCATCACGGGAACGTTCTGCGTCTCAGGATGGACGGTCCTATCGAGTCAATCGAAGGAGCGCAGCAACCGACGGGCTTCGAAGTGAAGGTTCCGGGTCACCGCTCGCTCGAGGCAGCCGCGCCGCTCGCGGCGCGCGATTCGCGAATTGCAACGATTAAGGTCAACAACGAGTCGAGCGGCGCGATGCTGACCGTCGCCTTCAAAGACGGCGTTCCGAACTACCAAGTCAGCGCCAAAGGCGACACGCTCGTCATCGCCTTGGCGCCGATTGGGCCCATGGAGGCAACGGTCGCAAAACGAGACGACAGATCGGCAAAGAGCGCGAAGCACGGCACGCGCACACGCGACGAAACGCCTGAGAGATAGCAGAAAGTCATACAGCGAGCTTGCGATTGAGGCTGATGTGCACGCTGTCCTGCTTCGCGCTCCGCTTTGCCACCCCGTACATGCTGCCGGGGGCTGGACGCGCCGCTCGACCGTCGAACTCGAGATTGGGTTCGCCGGCCTCGATCCACGCGACAACGAGTGGCGCGTCCGCCAACGTCGGTGGCGGGCTGCCTCTCAGCTCGAGCAGGTCCACGTGTACGCCCTGCCGCAGCTCGGCCGCAGTGACGGCCCGCTGAAGGCTGCCCACCGGACGCGCATATCGACCGGGCACCCGGCCGTCGGTTGCATCGTAGGACTGAACGACCAGGCGATACGCGGCGTTTTCCGTCAGTCCGACGGCGCGAACTTCGGCGTGCAGTGTATCGGCCAAGTCGCCGAGCGTGGTGGCCGCTAGAAGAGCCATCCAGGAGCCAGCGGCAGCCGACCTGACCGGTCTCGAAGAAGTGGGATTGCGCGTCGCCATGTGCGTGAACTCTGCCTTGATGGCTATGCGATAAGCATGCCGATGAGTTAGACGTCGGCGCCTCTACTTTCATTCCCGTAATTTCGCGCGCTTGCGGCCCACGGGAACGCGGTTCGGCTGGTCAGCTGGGTCGCCACACGTTGTGGCTTTGCCGCAAAGACCGTCCGCAACCAAGCGAGGTCGCACGCATTGCCGCGCGGACCCCACTTTATGTCTGATGGCCGCCACGCTGTCGCCCGACCGACGTGTGCCAGGCTGACAAAACCATCACACTGAGCACCGGCTGGCCTCGCGCTCCCGCACTGGGTGTGCCCGCTTCACGTCAGTTCTGCATCCGCGCCGTGAAGGTCAGCTCGCCCCCCGGTCCTCGGTCGGCGACAATCCGAGTTCCGGTCGGAAACTCGCCGGCAAGTACTTTGCGCGCCAGCGCGTCTTCCAGGTTCTTCTGGATGGCGCGCTTGAGAGGTCGCGCTCCATATTGCGGGTCCCAGCCGGCCTCGGCGAGAAAGTCCTTCGCGCGATCCGTCACTTCGATCGAGAGGTCGCGTCGCGCCAAGCGACTTGCAAACCGTTGGAGCTGAATATCGACGATGTGTCGAATTTGCGAGCTCTCCAGGCGATTGAAAATGACGATCTCGTCCAAACGGTTGAGAAACTCAGGCCGGAACACGCGCCGGACCTCCTCCATGACCGCTCGCTGCACGAGCTCGCGCCGCGTGGGCGCATCGAGCGCAGGTCGCTCGTCGATCGCTTGAATGTGAGCCGAGCCGATGTTGCTCGTTAGGATAATCACGGTGTTTTTGAAATCGACCGTTCGACCCTGGCCGTCGGTCAGGCGCCCGTCGTCGAGGACTTGGAGCAACACGTTCCACACGTCGGCGTGTGCTTTCTCGACCTCGTCGAAGAGAATCACGGCGTACGGACGGCGCCGAACCGGTTCGGTGAGCTGACCGCCCTCCTCGTAGCCCACATAGCCGGGCGGCGCGCCGATGAGACGAGCAACGGAATGCTTCTCCATGTACTCACTCATGTCGAGGCGGATCATCGCGCGCTCGTCGTCGAACAAGAACTCCGCCAGCGCTCGCGCGAGCTCCGTCTTGCCGACGCCGGTGGGTCCCAGAAACAGAAAGCTTCCGATCGGCCGATTCGGATCGCCTAGCCCTGCGCGCGATCTTCGCACCGCATTGGCGACGGCATCGACCGCGGCGTCCTGTCCGACGACCCGTTTTTTGATCTCCTCCTCCATGTGGAGAAGCTTGTGCATCTCTCCCTGGAGCATCTTGGTCACCGGGATTCCGGTCCACTTCGAGACGATGCCAGCAACGTCCTGATCGGTGACTTCTTCGCGTAGATAGCTCGTTTTCTCCTGAACCTTCGCGAGCGTCCTGCGAAGATCTTCGATCCTTCGTTCGAGCTCCGGAATTTTTCCGTAGTTGATCTCAGCTACGCGCCCCAAGTCGCCGGTGCGCTGCGCCTGATCCGCTTCGTGGCGGAGCCTCTCGATCTCGGGCTGCGCCCTTCGGATCTGCTCGATGACCTCTTTCTCGCGTTGCCACTGCGCCCGCATGGCGCTCGAGCTCTCCTCGAGCTCGGCGATCTGGCGCTTCACATCTTCCATCCGGATCTTGCTGGCCGGGTCGCGCTCCTTCTTCAGCGCTTGCTGCTCGATCTGGAGCTGCATGAGCTTGCGCTGCAGAGCGTCGATCTCCGCGGGCATGCTGTCGACCTCCATCTTGATCTTGGCGGCTGCCTCGTCGATGAGGTCGATCGCCTTGTCGGGGAGGAATCTGTCAGTCACGTACCGGTCGCTCAAGGTCGCCGCGGCGACCAGGGCGGCATCCTGGATCCGGATCCCGTGGTGCACTTCGTATCGCTCTTTGAGGCCCCGCAGAATTGCGATCGTATCGGCGACGGTGGGCTGCGAGACCAGGACGGGCTGAAAGCGCCGCTCGAGCGCGGGGTCCTTCTCGATGCGCTTGCGGTACTCGTCGAGCGTGGTCGCCCCGATGCACCGTAGCTCGCCGCGCGCCAGGGCCGGCTTGAGCAAGTTTGCCGCGTCCATCGCCCCTTCGGCTGCCCCGGCGCCGACAATCGTGTGAAGCTCGTCGATGAAAAGGATGATCCGACCCTGCGCGGCCTCGATCTCTTTGAGCACCGCCTTCAACCGATCTTCGAACTCGCCCCGGTATTTCGCGCCGGCGACGAGCGCGCCCATGTCGAGCGCGCACAAACGCTTCTGTTTGAGCGACTCCGGAACGTCTCCTCGTACAATCCGCTGCGCAATTCCCTCGACGATCGCCGTCTTGCCGACGCCGGGCTCGCCGATGAGCACCGGATTGTTCTTCGTGCGGCGCGATAAAACTTGCATGACACGCCGGATCTCTTCGTCCCTCCCGACGACCGGGTCGATCTTTCCCTTTCGGGCGGCATCGGTGAGGTCGCGGCAGTACTTTTCGAGCGCTTGGAACTTGCCCTCGGGGTCCGGGTCGGTAATTCGCTGCGAACCGCGCACGCTCGCGAGTGCCGACAGTAGCTTCTCGGGGCCCACCCCGCCGTGCTGCTGAAAAAGCGCGGCCACTTCGCGATCGTGTTTGGCCATCGCCAGCAGGTAGTGCTCAACGGACACGTACTCGTCTTTGAGTTGTTTCGCTTCGTCGTCCGCTCGGCGAATGACCTCGAGCGTTCGCCGCGAAAGGCCCGGCTCCGCACCGCCGGTGACTCGCGGCAAGTCTTGCACTTTGCGAGTGACGGCCTCGCGTAGCGCAGCGAGATCGACGCCAGCCTTCTGCAAGAGTGGCCCGGCAACTCCGCCCTCCTGCTCGAGCATCGCAACGAGCAAATGCTCCGGGCTGATCTCCGGGTTTCCAAAGCGCGACGCGCGGTCGAGCGCGTCCTGAAACGCTTCACGGCTTTTCGTTGTCATCCGATCGGGACGCATGGTCTCTCCTGAGTGCCGAACTTTCGGCGCACGTGCGCTCGCTACCCCGAGCACGCCCGCTGCCTCGTGCGTTCGAGCCCGCAGCTACGAAGCTAAGTCGCGATCATGACCGCGCAAGACCTGTGCCCCACCAAGGCGGACCCGTCGCTCCGAGAGCGCCAGAGTCCCGCCCCTCGGCCGTTCGCGGGCCGGGCGCGCCCGCCTTAGATGTCGAGATTCTTCACGTTGAGGGCGTTGTCCTCGATGAACTGACGGCGCGGTTCGACCTGATCGCCCATGAGAATGGTGAAGATCTGATCGGTCTGGACTGCGTCGTCGAGGCGCACCTGCAACATCACGCGGGTGTTCGGATCGAGCGTCGTCTCCCAAAGCTGCTCGGGATTCATCTCTCCCAGACCTTTGTAGCGCTGGATCTGCGTCCCCTTGCGGCCTCGCGCTTCGATATGGTCCCAGAGCGCGTCGGCATCCTCGAGTTCGATGTCCTCTCCCTTGGCCTTCTCGTCGATCCCGACGTACGGCGCAGGCCCGATGGACCGAACGTCTTGCTCGATCGCATAGAGCTCTTCGTACTCGGCCGAGTCCACCAAGCTCCAATCGATGATCAGGGGACGAGCGGCGGACCCAACCCGAGGCGTGATCGCGATGCGCGCAGCGCCGTGCTCCACCTCCCAACCAACTTCGATCTCCAAGGGAAAGATATCTGGCTTCTTTCTCTCGAGGCGCGCACGAATCAACGGAACCGCCGCCTCCACCTTCTTGCGCTCGCGGAGCTCGTTCTTGCCAAGCGGCGCGGCGTGCAGCGCCTGGCTGAGGATATTGGCATCGACGCGTCGATCCAACTTCGCCAGAACGCGCCGAAACATGCGAAGCCGTTCGGCCAAACGAAAGAGCACCTCCCCCGAGAGCGTTGGTCCTTTGCTCGCGCGCACCGAAAGCCCCTCGACGCCAAGCTCGAGGAAAAATCGGTCGAGGCCGGCTTGGTCCTTGAGGTAGACGTCCTTCTTTCCGCGCCTCGCTCGGTAAAGCGGCGGTTGTGCGATGTACAGGTACCCGCGCTCGATGAGCTCCGGCATCTGGCGGTAGAAAAATGTGAGAAGGAGCGTGCGGATGTGGCTTCCGTCTACGTCAGCGTCGGTCATGAGAACGATCTGGTGATATCGAACCTTCTCGGCGTCGAAACTCCCCTCCCCGATTCCACAGCCCAGCGCGGCGATGAGCGTCCCGATCTCCGCGCTCGAAAGCATCTTGTCGAGGCGGGCCCGTTCGACGTTAAGTATCTTTCCTTTGAGCGGAAGAATCGCCTGAAAACGGCGATCTCGACCCTGCTTCGCGGACCCGCCCGCACTGTCGCCTTCGACGATATAAATCTCTGCCTCATCGGGGTCGCGCGATTGGCAGTCCGCGAGCTTTCCCGACAGCGTCGAGTAATCGAGCTGGCCCTTGCGAACGACTTCCCGCGCCTTGCGCGCGGCCTCCCGCGCTTTCGCCGCGAGAATCGTCTTTTCGACGATTTTCCGCGCGGTCTGTGGGTTCTCCTCGAAGAACCGGCCCAGCCGCTCGTACACAGTCGTCTCCACGATCGCCTTCACCTCGCTCGACACGAGCTTGCTCTTCGTCTGGGAGTCGAAGCTCGGATCTGGGTGCTTGATGCTGATGACGGCGGTGAGACCCTCACGGATATCCTCGCCCTGAAGGCCGTTCTTCACTTCCTTGAAGAGATTTTGCGCGGTGCCGTAGCTGTTGAACGCCTTGGTGAGCGCTGCGCGCAAACCGGTGAGGTGCGTGCCGCCGTCCCTATTGTGAACGTTGTTCGTGTAGCAAAAAATTTGCTCCGAATAGCTCGAGTTCCACTGCATCGCGAGCTCGACGCCGACCGGCGCCGCAGCCCCCTCGATCAAATGCTCCGCCACGATCGAAATTACTTTGGCGTGAACCGGTTCCTTTGCCTTGTTCAAATGTTCGACGAATTCGCTGATACCGCCTTTGTACTGGAAGGTCTCTTTGCGACCGCTCTCTTCGCGTTCATCGACGAGGGTAATGAAAAATCCTGCGTTGAGAAACGACAACTCTCGAAGGCGACTCGCGAGTACGTCGTATTGAAACTCTGTCACCGAAAAGATTGTCGCGTCCGGCTTAAACGTGATCTTCGTCCCGGTCCTGTCCGTGTTCCCGACCACGGCGAGAGGCGCGACTGGGGCACCACGTCGATATTCCTGCAGATAAACGTGCCCCTCTCTCTTGATTTCCATCTTGAGCCATTCGCTCACGGCATTGACCGCGCTGACGCCCACTCCATGGAGTCCGGCGCTCACCTTGTAACTCGAATGATCGAACTTGCCGCCAGCGTGCAAAACGGTCATCACGACCTCGGCCGCGCTCACTCCGCGCTCGGGCATGACACCGACTGGGATGCCCCGTCCGTTGTCTTCGACGGTCACCGACCCGTCGAAGTGGACCGTTACGTCCATCCGCGTGCAGAAGCCGCCCAGGTGCTCGTCGACCGCGTTGTCTACGACTTCCCAGACGAGATGATGCAGTCCCGATCCGTCGTGAACGTCACCGATGTACATACCCGGCCGCTTGCGGACCGCTTCGAGCCCTTCGAGCACCGTGATGCTCGTGCTGTCGTAACTTGAGGAAGGCGGCGGGGCCGATTGCGGTGTAGTCACGTTCGACATCGTCAGGTTATTTCCTTCAGAGAATGGACAGGAGAGCGCACGTTTGATCGTCCCGCCGGATTTTGCGATTGAGCCGGGCGCGGCGGGGGCGAACGTTGAGTATACGTCTTCACCCCATCATCCGCAAGCAAAACCCCGTTCCATTTCGCTATTATTTCAATAACTTATGTCGCCCTCGCCTGCGCGGCAGAGAGGGGCTCCGCGGCCCCGGCGACGGCTCTTTCTCGATACACCCAGGGTGCTCGTCAAATACGCCTCAGACCGCCTCGATTCGCCCCCCGACAACCCGAAAATCACGACGATCCTCCTTGGCAAAAGAATCGCTTGTCTCGATGAGCTCTGGGCGCGTGGTCGTCAAGATCACTTGACCCTGGCGTTCGCAGAGCGTTCGAAATAACGCGGCCGTGCGCACCCGATCGAGCTCGCTCGACACGTCGTCCAAAAGAAGGATGGGGCCGACGCCGCGAGCCTCCGCAATGACCTGCATTTCGGCCAGCTCGAGAGCAAGGATCACCGACCGGTGCTGCCCTTGAGACGCAATGCCACGGACGGGCCGGCCGCTCAAAGTCAGACCCAAATCATCGCGATGTGGACCGACCGTCGCCGACCCCCGGGCCCGATCCCGTTGCCTCATCTCGGCCAAGGCAGCGCGAAAGGCACCGGCCTCCACCGGGGCGCTTCGCACGTACCGCGCCTCGAAAATCAACTCGGGTCGCCCAATTCGCTCGAACGCTTCGACGGCCCTTTCGACGAGGCGTGCGGCAGCCCCTTCTCGCGCGTCGCTCAGCGCCCGACCGTGGCGAACCATCAGCTCTTCCCAGCCGTCGAGGTCCGCCGCCCGCTCTCCTCTCAGTTCGAGCACGCGCTGGCGGCAGCGCGCGGCCTTCGCATAGCTCTCGCCCTCGCTCAAGGAGGCGGGCCATAGGTAGAGCGCTAGGCGGTCGAGCAGTTTACGTCGATCGGCGCCGGATCCCGCCGTCAGCCCGGCCAGCCCAGGGTGAAACACGACGACCGGCGTTCGGACCGCGTACTCTGCCAGTGAAGGCGCACGCTTGCCGTCGCGGTGCACTACGCGGAGGCCGGGCTGGAGGCCGACGCTCTGCTGGCGCGTCTCTTCGTCTTCGCGCACGCTCCCCCGCAAACTGGCGTGACCAGCGCCACACTCCACCAGCTCGCCGAGCTTCGACGTCCGAAAGCTTCGGGAGGTCGCGAGCACGTACACCGCCTCGAGTAGGTTCGTCTTCCCCTGCCCGTTGTCGCCGGCTACTACGTTGAAGCGGGGCCCGAACGCTACGTCTACAGCGACGAGATTCCGGAAGCCACGAGCGCTCAGCGACTCGACCGCGAGCGAACGCATTTCGTGACTTCCGTCAAATGCGCATCGGCATCACGACCGCGAGAAACAGGCGCTCGCCCACGGGCTTGACCACCGCCGGATCCAGCTCGCCGCCAAGCTTGAGTTCGATTTCCTCTTCGTCGAGCGCGGCGAGCACATCCAAAAAATATTTGGCGTTGAACCCAATGGTCATGGCCGGCCCCTCGTACTCCACTGGGATTTCATCGAACCCTTCGCCGCTCTCCGGCGATTCGGTCGAAATCCGCATCGTGCCCTTGCCGGGCAGGCTCACTTTGACTCCGCCGGTGCGCTCGCTCGCGGCGATCGAAACCGCGCGAAGTGCCTCGGCGAACTGTGCACGCGAAACTCGCACGATCCTTTCGCTGTGCTGCGGGATGACCTGGGCATACGGCGGAAACTGCGCATCGACGAGACGCACGGCGAAGGACACGCCTCCACCTTGAAAGAACGCGTTCGACCCGCTCTGCGTGATTTCGAGCTGCGCCCCTACGCCCGCTTCCTTGACCCCGTCCTTGACGTCCGACGCCATGTCGTCGCAAAGCCGGCGCAGCTCCTGAATCGCCTTCAGCGGAATGAGCATGGTCGCCGAAGCCTGCCGACCCGCCACCTTCACTTCCATTTTCGACAGGCGATGCCCGTCTGTGGTGACCATGCGCACCAGGTCGCCGTCCCACTCGAATAGAGCCGAGTTCAGATGTGCGCGTGTCTCGTCGCTGGAGATCGAAAAATGCGTCTTCGCGATGAGCTCTCTCAGCACGTCCACAGCGAGCGCCAGCGACGGAGACCCTTCAGAGGGAGCAGGAAGGGGCGGAAAATCTTCACCCGGCATGCCTCGGAGCGTGTATCGGCGGGCGCTGCCAGCCGCCTTGATCGTCGTCGTTCCTTCTTGCGACGCGAAGTGAATAGGGCCGTCGGGCATCATCCGAATGCGCTCGAGCAGATCCTTCGCCGATACAGCGACGCTTCCACCCCTGCTCACGTCTGCGGTCACCCGTCCGACCAAGGCCAGGTACATGTCCGTTGCGGCGATGCGCAGCGTGCTGGGGCCGTCTATCGCCAGCAGGACGTTCGAGAGGACGGGCATCGTGCTCTTTCGTTCCGCTACCCCCTGCATACGCGAAACAAGCTTCAGCAAGTCCTTCTTGGGTACCGTGAGTTCCATCGGTCCGATCTCGGTATCTTCCTTAGATTAGATCTGTAGCAGTGTCGATAGAGGCTGTGGACGCCGGGGAAAACACGAAAAGCTGAGGCGCTACGAGCATCTTGGTTGGCTCGGCGATGTGGAGGCAGCTGGGTAGCGGCGAATCGAGGTCGGGGAGAATTGAACCGATGGCAAACTATCCGCAGCTCTTCCCCGGTCGAGTTCCCAGGCTTGTCATCGCATTCTCCACAGCCGCTCGACTATGAGTTGACCAGCGTGTAGGCAAGCGCGTCCACCAGCTCGCGGCGGGTGCGCTCGTACGTCTTTGGACCGACCTGGCCGGCGCTTCGAGCCCGTTCGAGCTCGCCCAACTCGTCGAGCAGCGCTGCTCTCGCACTCGAATCCGGTCCGGTGCGAGCCGATCGCCGGGAGAACGAAAACGCCAGACCCGAGGCGACACCGACGGCCGCGAGCAGCGTCGCGACCAAACGCTCGGGACCCGGGGTCGGCAGCCCGCCGATGGAAACGCTCATCGTCGTGAGCCTCGGCTCGTCCGGACGCATTCGGCGCTCGGCCACGAGAAACCGTTGCCCCTTGCCGTCGCGTCGAATCTCGGCTGCCGGAAAGCCCCTGGCCGAGAGCTGAATGTCTGCAGCCGCGGGCATCACCGCTCGTGCAACCGCGAGGTGAGGGGGAAGGCCCACCTCGAACTCCATGTCCTTCGCGCCCGACAACGGCAACTGCCACCGGTACTCGACCACATGTCGCCCGGGCGCGAATGTGCCCCTCAAGCGCGCGGTCCCACCGACTTCGTCGACCCCTTGGTCGCTCATGGACGCCTGGACATTGAACGCCGTGAAACCATCGGGGAGCGCCATTGCGACGCCGTCGGGCTGCCACGCGGTGCGACCGAGATTGTAAAGCGTAACGATCTCCTCGAGCTGCAGTCGGTCCTCGCGCACTTCGCTGGCGATCGTAGCCTCGGTGACGACCAGGGCAGCCTGCACATCGCGCGTGACCGCGTATACGTGCAGCACGACGTGCATCGACTTTGCTTGCTCGAGCTGGAATGGTGACGCTGCAAACGCGCCCCCCTGAAAGCCAGAGCTAACGCGATAGGCGATATTGCTCGCTATCTCCAGCCCGCTGAAGAGGACGTGCCCGCGCTCGTCCGTGGTCGCCTGAAGGTGCTTGCGGCTGTCGCCCTTCGCGATCGAGTTGACGAGAATCCCAAGTGTTATCGTCTCGTGAGCAACCGGGGCATTGTCAGCGTCTCGGAGATCGACCGCGATGGTACCGGGAGCAAGCGTGGGATCAGCCTCTTCCACGTCCTGGGGCGGGTCGAACACGGCAGGGCCGCTAGCGCCGCCGTGCGCGCGCCCGTGCGGATCGACGTCAGTCTGGGCGCGGGCAGCCGTGCCGCTGAAGCCCATCAGCGCGAACGCGATGACCGCGCCCGCAAGGCGCTCAGCTTTCCGCACCGGTGTGCTCCTTGATCTTCAACGGCGAACCGCATTGTTTGCAGAAAGTAGCGTCCGGCTCGTTCGAAGCGGCGCAACCTTCACAGACAATCCGAGCCGAAGGTGACACCGCGGGCGAGGGAGTGACCTTTCCCGGCGGAGGGGGCCCGAGCCCATGCCTGCTCAAGTAGTCGCGGGCAAGGCGCTCGGCCTCCTCACGAAATGGCGCGACTCGGCCGTCCATCGTACGAAGAACCGATTTGGCCTCGTCGCGATAGTGCATGAGGAGCTGCTGATAGTCGGCATCGTTAATCTTGCCGAGCTCGTGTTCGTTCTCGAGGTCCTTGAGACTGCGGAGCAGCCGGCGCTTTTCTTCGACGAGGGCGTCAACGACTGGCGTCTCGGCCTTCAACGAGTCGAATGCGGCAGTGAGCGGGGCATCACCACTCAGCGTCCGAACGCTCGCCCAAAGAAGACCGATGGCACCCAGCAGGGCGCCGGCGGCGAGCGCGAGCAATGCCGACCCGACGCTCACAATAAAGCCAAGGGCCACGGCAGAGACAACGCTCACGGCGGGCAGACCCAACGCGACCGCGCGCCCGAGGGCGCGCTCCATGTCGTCGTCACGTATGCGCGCGCTCGTGCTGGACGACGGAGCTGCGACGACCATTCTCGAATTGCTGCGGTCAGTCATCGAGCCCTTTGAGCTCATCGTCGAGTCTTGCGTCGTAGGCATCGCGTGGTGATGCCGCGCCGGGAGGCCCTTCGCTCGCTTCCGGGTCGGGGCTTCCCCGCCGCCAGCGCCGCATCATCCGGGCGAGGCCAAATGCTCCGAAGGCTATCCCCACGACAGGCACGATCCAAATTGCCTTCAGGACGCCTCGATTCGGCGGGACGGAGAGTCGTTCGATGCCGTGCTCCGCTTCGTACTCGGCGATGATCGCGTCGCGCGACTCACCGGCCCGCATCTTCTCGCGAATCTTTTCGCGCGCTTCATCGGCGTTTTCACAGGAGCAGGTCGATAGCTGATCGCGACAGCCGCATACGCACTGGAGGGCCCCGAATATCGAGCGCTCTTGCTCGTTCTCGATTCGGACGAAGCCGTGCATGTCCTGAGTCATGCCTTGCGCGCGAGCGGTGGGCGTCGCGGCGAGCATGATCCCGACGACCACGCTCGCCGCGCTCGCGGCCATCCCTCGAGCGCCAGCCCAAACGCGGGACTCGCTGGGCTCGAGCTGCGGCCACATGCAGACGACACTTCCGAGGATGAGCACCAAGCAGCCGAGCCAGATCCAACTCACGAGCGGATTTACGTGGATCGAAAAATCCGCGATATTCTTGTTGTTCGGATTGATGGTCCCGACGACGAGGTAAAGATCGTCGTGCAGGTGGTGCCCGATCGCGACCTCGGTTATCGGCGATTCCGCCTGCTTCTTGTAGATGAACTTCGCCGGGCTGAGGCGTCCTTCGTAATGGCCGCTCTTGAAGACATCCACGTCGGCGAAGATCATTCGCTTGCTGTTGTCGACCTCCATCCGCGCGCCGACATACTTCAGGTCGTAGTTGGCGACCGCGTAGCTCTCTCCCGGATAGAGGGAGGCCTCCCGGTCCGCGTTCCACGATTGGCCGGAGAACCCGACGAACATTAGAACGATACCGAGGTGGACGACGTAGCCGCCATAGCGGCGCCGCGACGGAGGCGGAAGCGAGAAAATGGTGTGCACGAGCCCCGGCAGTCCGCCCAACCACCACAAGATCGTCGGCGTGGACGCGCCGGAACCCGCGCGCGCCCTGGACCGCAGCAAGAGCACGAACTCCTGCACGATGACCGCGGCATTGAACGCGCACAGCGACCAGCCCATCACGGGCATGAATGCGTTAAAGACGCGAAGCGAGGCGCCGAGCCAACCCGCATAAATCGCGTCGCTGTAAACGACCGCAGGGAATCCGAACTGGCGCCCGAGCGCAAAGTGCAGCACCGCCGCGACGACCAACGTCGCGAGCGGTACGCGGAATACTCGGCGTAGTGCCTCGGGGCTGGTCTTCTTCCAACCGAAGAGGGTGCCGACGCCCATGAGGAAAAGGAGCATGAGCCCCAGCGGCTGCACCCACACCTTGTAGAAGGGCGGCCCAACGGTGACCTTCTCGCCGGTCAGGGCTTCGCTGATAAGGGGAAAGGTCGTTGCGATGAGAATGAAGAAAAGAAGGCTGCAAAGAATCCAGTTATTCAGGAGGAACGTAAACTCGCGAGAGAAGACGGATTCAATCGCCGGACGCCCGACGCGAACGTCGAGCCCTCGGGTCATCCTTCTGAACACGATCTCGAGCGCCACGAAGACCGCCGCGCCAGCCACGAGGGCGATGAGCGTGACCCGAACGCCGATGGCAACCGGAAGTTGCCACACGAAGTAGAGACCGGGCAAACAAGCCAGAATGACCGTCCACCCCGAGACTACGGCGGCCCAGCGCAGACGGCGGGCGGGCTTGATGTCGCGAAGCTCCGGCCACCTCCACAACACCAGAGTCGTCGTTGCGGTCACGAGGAACACGAGGAATACCGCGAAGTACGTGCCAATCGACGATTGCGCGAAGGAATGGACGCTCGCGATCATTCCCGAGCGCGTCAAGAACGTTCCGAAAATCGTGAGAAAGAACGTGAGCGAGATCAGAAATACGTTCCAGAGCTTCAGCAGCCCGCGGCGTTCCTGGATCATGACCGAGTGGACGTACGCGCTTGCTGTGAGAAACGGCATGAAGGCGGCGTTCTCGACCGGATCCCAACCCCAATAGCCGCCCCACCCGAGCACTTCGTAAGCCCAGAGCATCCCGAGCGTGTTGCCGATCGCGAGAAACATCCAGCAGAAGAGCGTCCACTTGCGACTCGCCACGATCCACTCGTGGTCGAGGCGACCGGTGACGAGAGCGGCGACCGCGAACGCGAACGGAATCGAGCACCCGACGAAGCCCGTGTAGAGGCACGGGGGGTGGATCACCATCCAGTAGTTTTGGAGAAGCGGATTGAGCCCATCGCCGTCCGCTCGTGGCGCCGCGACATTTACCGCGAATGGGTTGGCGGCGAACGCCATGAGCACGCAAAAGAAGAGCACGATGGTCATCAGCGTCGCGATGACGTACGGCTGAAGCGCTACGTACCGTTTGCCGAGCCACCGGACGCACGCTCCCACGTAGACGCTGAGCAGAAACAGCCACCAAAGCAGCGAACCGTCCTGTCCTCCCCAGAGGGCGGTCAGGAGGTAGTGAAGGGGCATCGACCGGTCGGAGTAGTGCGACACATAACGGACCCGGAAGTCGTGCGAGACGAAGGCATACGCGAGGCACACGACCGCCGTTCCGATGAGCGCTACCGTGCCGTACGCGCCGAAGCGCGCGGCTTGAAGCGTTCGTGGGCGACCGTTCGCTCCGGCCGCGAGCGCGACCGCGAACGTGTAGCTGGCCACGACCATGACGGCGAGCAGAAGGCTCGCACCGAACGCCGGAAAGGTGCTTCCGAAGACGTGGAGGAGGCTCGACATGGGTCCTGCCTGGAGTGGGCGTACGCGTTACACGACCGAAGGGCGGAGGGAAGTCTAGTCCGCAGGCCCCGGCGAAGCGAGGGATCGAACGAAATACGTCGGAGGCCTGCAGCCTTCGCGGTACGAGTGTGTCTCTGCGGTAAGAATCGGCCGGTGGCCGCTCAGGGGCGGGCGCTCAAGACCTCCTTCAAGCGCGCCAGTCCCTCGTCGAGCGCCGCCGAGGAACCGGACCACGCGAGCCGAAACGAGTTCGGGACACCAAAAAAGGACCCCGCCGCGACAAGAACACCGCGATCGAGCGCGGCCGCCTCGATCGTGGCGGTCAGGTCCGTGGCGGCGGCGCAGGTGACGAGCCCGAAAAGCCCCTCCGTCGGGGCGCTCCACGTGAGGCCGAGCGACTGGTTTGCCGCGACCCATGCCGCCACATGCGCGCATTTGCCCTCGATCCAGTCCCGCGTCCGGCCGGCCAGTGCCCCGATGTGCTCGAACGCTTGAAGGGCGAGGTGGGCGTGTGCCAAAGGCAGCATGCCACAGCACGCCGTCATTGCGTTGTCCGCGCGGGTTACCACGCTGCTTGGTCCAAGCAGCCAGCCGATTCGCTCCGGTCCAAGCCCGTAACACTTTGTCAGGCTCGAGACGGCGACGATATTGGACGCGAGGCGTCGTGCACTATCCCGATACACGCCGCGGTCGTCGACGAGCCCGTCGAACGGCGCATACACCTCGTCGACGAGGAGGTGAGCTCCCCGCGCTTCGGCCACTCGCGCGACGGACTGGAGTTCGCCGCTCGACGCGCGGACACCGCTCGGGTTGTGCAGGTTGCTCACCACGACCAGCCGCGTGCGCGGCGTCATCGCCGCGGCAACGCGCTCGGGGTCCAGCGCGAACCGGTCGCCTGCGTCGCGCGCGAAGCGAACCACTCGCGCGCCCACGCCCTCGGCGATGACGACCAACGGCTCGTAGGCCGGCTGTTCCACGAGGACGTCATCGCCCGGCGACGTCAGCGATACGTACGCGAGCCAAAGGGCTTGCGTCGTGCCCAGCGTCGCGACGACCTCATCCGGCGCCACCGCGTTGTACGCGGCGATTGAGTGTCGGAGTCGCTCCGAACCGGACCAGTCGTCAAGTCGCTCCGCAGGGGGAACGCCGAGCTCGGTCAGAGGCACCTTCGGAATCCCGCTCGTAGCCAGATCGAACTCGACCTTGCCGTAGAAGCGCCGAGCCCATTGCAAATAACGCGTGGGGGCGAACATCAATGGCCTCCACTCGCCGCGCCATCGGGAGACATAGTGAAGGTCGCCGTGCGAAGAGCGTTCGCGTCGGAGAGCGCGACGTGCAACGTGCCCTCGATTCGCTCCGCGGAGATCGAGGCGGCGATCGTGCCCGTGAACCCTCCGTCGCTTGGGTCTTTCCTCGCGATGGATGCGGTCAAGACTCCGGACGAGCTCAGTCCGTCAATGACGGCGGGCCCGAGGGGGCCGTCGAGGGTTCCAAGAACCCGGCCGCTCGAGGGATCGATCTGCAAGGCGATCGACCCCTCGCCGATTCCGGCGGCCGTCTCTTTCACTTTCCAGTGGACGTCCTTCCAAGCCGCCGGAATGTATAGCGTAGCGGCCGAGCTCCGGTAGGCACCGCGCCACGTCGGCGTCGTACGAGGCGCCACGGCCACGGTCGGGACCGGGGCCGTGAGCGAGCTGTCTGTCTTCGAGGAAGCCGAGGGCGCCCCGACCATGGGCGCATTGCCGTGCGACTTTCCGCAGGCGAACGCAAGCCCGGCCGTCAGGATCAGAGTTCGCTTCATGCCGTCGTCCCCTTACCGAGGAGGCGCTCCACAATTCGAACCGCGACCTCTCCCTCCAAGTCCACCAGTTCTGCGCGCGCCACGGCGATTCCGCCGACGCGCAGCAAGACCGGCTCTCCGAGGTGTCGGCCCAACGAGATGACGTCGCCGGGCCCGACCGACGCCCATTCGCGCGCCGTCATGACCGCCTCGCCGATCTCCGCCCTCATCAGGATCGGGACATCGCCGAGAGCTTCGACCAAAGCGTTCTTCTCATTGGAATCCATTCGCGACTCCCTCGACACGAGCGGTTCGAGTCCGCCGGCGCCCAGCACTAGGCGACCATCTTCGCAGAGACGCGCGCGAAGACCCAGTTCGGACGACGGAGCCGAGAGCCACACCGGCCCTTCGCTCGCGCCGTCGCGGACTCTCGCGAGAGGCCAGCTGTCTGGAACGACCGCGTCGCCCAACGCCAGGCCGGCGACCTCCGTGGGCGTCAGCAGCATCGCGCACGCGACGAGTGGTACCGCGAGCGGTGCGGCGCCGAGACCCGCCAGAACGCGAGCGTTCCACGGTGGAACGATGCCGGAGAATCCCGCATCGCGCGTTACGACGACGCGTGCGGCGAAGGCCTCGTCGGCGACGAGAACCGTGAGGGACAGCGCGAACAGCTCGGGATCGAGCTTGGCGATTTCCGATTCGAGTGCGGCCGCGGCTCCCACCTCGAGCGCGCGCACGGCGAGGCCCGCATGGGCTCGTCGCACCGCGGCCACAACGACCGCGCCGAACGCGCCAGCGACCGTCTCGGAGGGAGCCGCGTTCGTGCGGAAGAGAAGGGGCGCAGGGCGCTTGAGCGCGCGGGCGAGCAGCGTGGCGGCCAGCGCCCCCTCCGCTTCGATCAGTGCGACGCGGCCCGGTCCGGCGGTGTCCGCCGACGCGAGCATGACCGCCACTCCCCAATCCAACGAGCGCGCAGTCGACCCCGGCGCGAGCCGGTGGCCGCTCGCGGCGACGAAGTCGACCCTCGCCCCGACCAAATCCTCGAGGACGTCGGCCAACCTGTCGAGCCGGACGTGCGCCGCTCCCCAGCGACGAACCTCGCGGAGGGCGCTCTCTTCGGCTCGCGTAATCGCCTCGAGTGATCGCCAGGGAAACGGGCGAACCCCCTCCAGAGTCCGCGCTAGGGCCATAGCGTCTTTTGGCACCGCTGGGTGTCGAACGGCAAGAGACCTGATAGCGTCGGACGGAAGATACGATGGATCACCACCGAACCAACCCGACCGGGTGGTGGAGCGCTTTCGCCCTTGTCCTCGCGCTGGGCTTGCCGGCGCTCGACGCGGACGCTCAGGACAGCAGCGGCGCAGCCGCCGGACCCGCGAAGGGCGCCACGCCTGAACCCACCAGCGACTACGGGGGCGCGTGCGCCCGGGGAAACGCGAAGTACGCTCTCCGCGATTTCCCCGCGGCCGTTGTCGACTATCACTCCGCGATCGAGATCGACCCGAAGAATCCGCTCGCTCACTATCTTCTCGGCGAAGCGCAGCTCGCCGCAGGCAACATCACGGACGCGGATGCGTCGTGGAAGCGCGCGGCGGCCTACTCGGGCGAGCGGGACCCGGCGTTGCGCGCACGGATTCTCTTCGTTATTGCCGACCTCAAAGAAAGGCAGTGGAGGTGGGACGGCGCAAAGGCCGCATGGCAAACCTACCAAGACTGGACGAGTCGATTCCCGAATACGGCTGCATATCCGGCAAGTGCCCGCTCGCGACAGCTGGCCATCGACGCGATGCTCAGGCAAGAGAACGCATACGAGGTCGTGCGGAGGCGCATCGAAGAAACGAAAGACGGCGGCGTTTTCACGGATTTGTCGAAGTCCCTCGAAGGCGGAGCAAATTAGCCAGTCCCCGTCACTTACCGACGAGCACATCGTGCGTGAGGAGCTGATCGGCATCGCGCACGAAAGCTTGCCAATGTGCGTAGTCGTCGCCGGGCTGGATGCGTGCGGCAGGCAAGTCGATGATTCGTTCGAAATCGATCGCGTGGCCGCTGACGACATCCTTGGCGGCCACGAGTGCGTCCCCGAAGCGAAGCTCACCGCGCGGTACGTCGCTCGGCATGGTCATCGATGCGGGCAAGAATACGCGGAGCCGTACCTCCGTGTGCCACGGGGTCGTTCGCAGGAGCGGAGTGTGACGCTCGGGCAGTGCCGCCAAGGACGCGAGTCCCGGAGCGAACGGCGGGCGCACGACCAGCCGTGCGTTCACCAACTTCGCGAGTTGGGGAACCTCCGCTCGCACCCGCAAGACAAGCGGCCTGTCGACAGCGTCCGCTCCGTCCACATTCAGGTCGCGCACGTGGCCACCGTCGAACGACGGTGCGATGAGCTCGCGCTCGACGAAGTCGAACAGCCTCGCCTGCGGAACGCGCGCAAGGGCGTTTCGCCATGCGATGGCGCGGTTTCCGCTCAATGTCACGGAAAGATCAAGGTCGGCCGAACCCTCGCTGCCGACCACTGCGCGGCCTTCGTACGAAACACCGTCGATAGTGCCCTGCGCGTTCACGATGTCCCGCGGCATTTGCGGAGCGAGAACGATCGCGGGCTGATTCCGTAGCTCCGCCGGAATGTAGCCGTAAGGCGCGAACTTGTCGCGCACGGTCATCCACCGCACGCCTCGATCGGTTTGGAACCGCATGACGAGCGCGTCGTACTGCTCGACCTCGCTCAATTTCCCCAACGGTGGCGTCGCCAATCGGTTTTTCACCAGCGCGAGCTGGCTATCGATGCCGACGAGACGCGCCATGTATCGAAATGCCGCCTGCCTCGAGCCCGACCCGCCCGTAACGACTCGACGCCCGTCGGTTTCCTTTCCGTCCTGCACATTGTCGACGACCCACCGGTAGAGGCGGCGGGCGCGTTCGTCGGTCGAGCGCTCCGGTACGCCCTTCACGATCTCCAGTGCCTTCGCGCGCAAACGCGGGTCCAGTGGGGCCTCGTCCCCGGCGAGGTCGACCAAATGCGCGAGTGTCGCGTCGAGTGAAATGCCCCACCCAACCCGCACGCTGGGCAGAAACTCGGTGATAGGTGGGCTATCCGGTTCCACCTCCGCCGGCGGGCTCAAGTCGACTCGCCACCGCCGTTCTACGAACGTGCCGAGCTGCCTTACCCGGGCCGGGGGCACGTTGTCCCGGGCCTCGATTTCGAGATCTTTGTCGCCGGGCGTGACCACGATGAATTCGCTCCGCCAATAGCCCTTGTCCGCTTCGCGGAAAAACCAGTGCGGGCTGCTAAACTGTCGTCCTTTCGCGCCATCGCCCGCCTGAGACGTGATGTGCTCGAGCTCGACGTAGTCGCCAACTTCCAGGTGGGGCAAGGTCAAGGTCGGCTTGCCCGTGACCGGCTCGGGTTCGAGCACGCGGCCGTCGGGTTTGATGACGCGCAGGTGCAGCGCCAGTCCGCTGGGCGGCGCAGTCTCGGATTCCGAATTTACGGCCTCCTGCGACTGGATCTTCTGAATCTCGTGTTCGAGCATTTCGCTCGAACCGTCGTCGTGTACCCAGATGGCCGCGTAGTCGAGAACGCGCGCAGCGGTTCCGTCCATATGGTGGCCCGACTTCTCCCACGCTTCGAAGTCCCGGATCACGGCGCGTCCGTCCATACGGTAGGGCTCGAGGTCGGTCGCGCCTTCGAGCAGATCGATCGCCGCGCGCAGTTCGTCGGTGCCCGCTCCGGCTTGGAGCGCGGCCGCCAAAGCACGCCGGAGCGCACCGGAATCCCCCTTGGCATAGGCGCCGTCTGCGAGTCTAAAGCGCGCTCGCGCATCGAGGGGCTGTTTGGCCAGCGCCTTTTCTATCTCTTGGGCCGCGGCGCCGGGGTCGCCCGAGCGCGCGAGCACCTCGGCGATTCGCACGGCGATTTCTTTGCGCTCGGGTCGGCGCTTGCCGAGCCGCTCCAGCTCCGAAATCGCCTCTCTGTAGGCATGCCGTGCCAGCGCGCGGTCGAGATCCACCTCCGAATCCGGGTCGAGCCTCTTGATGCGATCGGCCACCTCGTCGGACTTCGAGGCCGGTCCGTCCTCATCGAGGGCTTCGAGGTACGCGTGAAGCGCGGAGACATCGTCCGGAAATCGATGCGCCAAGTCGGCGAGGGTCAACAGCCTGTCGCCGCGCCATCCCAGGCGCCCATACAATTGGGCCAGCCGCTCGAGGATTTCCGGCTCGCTTTGAACCTCCGCGGCGAGCCTACGGAGCGGATCGACCGCTTCGGCAAGGCCGTGCTGCTCCTCGTCGTCGAGAATCGCCATGAGGCGCGCCCGCCACAATCCCGAATCGTGCGAGAGCGCCCGGTCGCGCAAAGCGCGCGCTCGTGACGCCCGTGCGTCCTCGGGAAGTGCCGGGTCGCCCGAGGTGAACGCCGACGCCATCTGCAATGCGAGAGTCCCGGCGTTCTGGGGCGCGACGAGCGGTTCCATCAAGAACGACGCGACATCGTCCATCTGCTCGGCGTGTGCCGCGTCCGCCGCAAGGGTGGCGTCCAACGGGGAGAGGTACGCGGCGCCATTCGCCGCCGTCCGAACGATGGAATCCAGGGGGTTCGGATTGGACAAGACCCGCGGCGGCTCGACGGAGTAGGGCGTGCGATCATCGCCGTCAGTCTCGAGAGGCGCCGCCGTGCCGTCGGGATTGAGCAGCCGCACACTCGCCGCGGGTGCGAGGACTCGCGCGACCACGCGGTGCCGACCGTCGCCGACGGCCACGTGGGCGCCGAAGCGTTGCCAAGCCCCCCACTCGACGATGTCGCGAGACAGGACACGCGCGTCGTCGACCCAGACCGCGACGGCCCCCTGCACGGCGATGATTACCTCCCGATCTCCGTGCGTCGTGAAGAACGACTCTGAGTAGAAGACCCCGTCCTGCACCTGCTCGTCAGCCACGGCGAGGCACCGGGTCTGCTTGACGGAGAGCACGTGCGGCACGCTCCTTCGCATCGGGTCGGGTTCCCACGCCGGCGGCCACGGAGCCGGGAGCTCCGCAGGAAATGATCGCAGTCGGTCCGGCGCCCCGCCGTGGCCGAAGGGACCCGCGAGACGCACGTCGCGCGCGCAGCCGGCGCGCGCTTGCACCTCCGCGTCATAGGCATCGCTGGTCTTTTCGGCCTTGTCGTAAAGCTCGATGGCGCGCCACTCTTCGAGCTCGGCGACGGCTCGCCACCCGATGTGTCCCGGTCGCACGAGCAGCGCATCGAATGTCGTGCGGTGCGTCGCGTAGAGATCGGCGACCGAACCGCGTAGCCCCAGCAAGCGCCGGGCCGCCAGCCAGCCGACGAGCGGGGCTTGAACTTCGCCGCTGCGCGCCGAGGCAGTCAGCGCGCCGATGTAGCTCAGGGCCGCCGACTGCGGACTGCCGTGCGAATCATCGATGAGCGCACGGGCAAGGCTGGCCCACATTCCGTCGTGCGGCACCAGATCGAGCCGCCGGCGGGCGAGAGTGGCCTGCTCTGCATTTCCGCCTGGCGCAACCACTTCGGACAGCGCCCAGCGTCCCACCAATTCCCCATCGCCGGACGCGCGACCGGCCGTTCGGAGCGTCTCCAGCGGTTCCACCGACGGAGGACGCGGCAACGCTGCCGCGCAGGAGAGCAGAGTCGTCGCAACCGCGATCACGCCGGCACGTGTCGTCGCGAGCGAGGTCATCGCACCGACACCGTCGCGCGCTGTCCGAGCCCGCGATCGACCTCTTCGCACCACGCACGGAAGGCCGGATACTCGCTTGCCGCGATGCGCGTCCTCGCCAACGTGACCCTGGTCTTCACGCGGAGAGCGTTGCCGTCCGACTCCACGTCGACCGAATACGAACCGAATGGGCTCGACCCTCGCGCCGGAGTCGGGATGCTCTTGACCTTCGCGCCCGAGGGCAGGCGGACCACCCAGTCGTCTTCTTCCGTTCGCTGCGCGAGCAAGCGCACGTCGAGCTTGCGACTCGCGAGCGGAGCGTAGTCGCGAATCATGTGTTCTTTTCGCCCGAGCGGCACCGTCAGGACGTCCCCCTCTGTTCGCGCGAATCGCGACACCTTGCCTCGAACGTGCATCGTCACCTTTTGCTCGATGTCCTCGAGATCACCCGTGTCGACGGCGGTCACCTCGCTGCCGGGGAGGATCGACGCGATCACGTCTTCGACGCGCCGCTTGCGCGTGGCGGCCGCGTGAAAGTTGACGCGCCACTCCGAAGCCTCGACGCCGCTTACGTCCACGCGCCAGTCCAGTTGCGCCCCGCCGTCAGCCGCGAGCGACGCGTCCAATCGGTGGGCGCTCACGCTCGCGCTCGCCGGCGGGTCGGGGAGGTGCACGAGCTTGGCCTCGCCCTCGTTTACCTGAAGCGCGACGGCGCCGCGATCCATCGCGGGAAGCTCCAGGGATCCGGTGTACTCCGCCGTGCCGTCCAAATAGAGGTCCAGCGAGGGGACGTAGGCAATCATGTGATCGAACGGAGCGAGGCTCGCGGGGCTCGCCTCGATGTCCCCCTTTTGGCCGGTGCGCACGATGACGGGCGTCGCCTTGATGCCGAGAGATCGGAGCATCGTGACGATGAGGGTCGCCTTGTCTTTGCAGTCGCCGAAGCCGCGCGCGAAAATCTGGGCGCACCGATACGGCTTGTAGCCATGAATGCCGAACTCGAGCGCGACGTATCGCGTCTTCTGCACCACGTAATCGTAGATGGCGCGAACCTTCGCCGTGTCGTCCTTCAGGCCGGCAGTGAGTGCTTCGGCGCGCCGGCGCACTTCGTCGTCCGGCACGAACTGATCTTTCACCAGCCCCCAGTACCAGCGGCCCATCTCGTCCCATGACCGGTACGTCGACACGTGCACGTGTCCGAGCACCTCGTCCCAGGGCGGCTGAAGCGCCTCTTGCGTGACGGCCGGCAGATTCAACGCCACGAAGCGGAAAACGCGCTCGTCGCCCCGCTCTTCGACGGTTCGCTCGAGGCCGGGAACGTGCGGCTCGTTGAAGTAAAATGTGCGCGACTTTGGTGTGAGCAGCACGTATTCGCTGCGCGCGATCGGCTCGATCCCCTGCATCCGCACGACCTCTCCGAAGTAATCGGCGAACGCGTTGCGAGGCGCCACGTCTTCGACCCGATACTGGAGCTCGACCACGTCCCCTGGCTCGATGCGTGGGAAGCGCACGTAGTACCGGCGGGCGGTCGTGTAGATTGCCAGGGTAGGGTCTTCCGCCATCGACCCCGCACCGCTTTCGACCGACTCGTCGACGCTTCCGTCCTTGCGAAAGACCCGGGCGGAGCGCACCTGCACCGTCTGGCTGTCGGTCTCGTAGGAAATGTCGTTGTACTCGCGCGACTCCGCGGCGGTCGCGTCGGTCAAAGGCTGGTAGACGATCTGATGAAAGCGGCTCGCGAGCCCGTTGGGAAAGACGGTCGTCACCTGAAGATCCACGAAGGTCCTCAGCGACTCTCCAGCGGACGGAAGCGCCCGCTGGGCGAGGAACTCCGCCGACGGACGCGCGTACCCTTCGTCAGGGCGCGGTTTGGCGGGTTCGATGTGCGCGACTTCGTCGCGCACGTCCTTGGCCTGGGGCATGAGTTCGAGCACGCGTTTGAGCAACCGGAGTTGCTCGTCGCGCTTGCCGTCGATCGCGTACGCTGTCGCGAGTTCCCGGAGCAGGTCCGTGTCCTCCGGAGCGAGGTCGGCCGCCGACCGGTAGACGGCGATCGCACGCGGCCGGTCACCCAAGCGCATCCACGCTTGTGCTGCGGCCCGCAGCGCGCCGGCGCTGTCGGGGTCCGTCGCGACCAGGCGATCGATCCAGCGTGTCGCCGAGGCTGCGTCCCGGCGCGCGACGGCGAGCTCGATGCGGGCACGAGCGAATGCCGGGTCGTCGAAGCGCACCTGCGAATAGCGCTCCGCGAGTTCGTCGGCCTCCGCTTCGCGGCCCTGGTCGCGAAGCGACGCAGCGCCAGCGCGAAGGAGCGCAACACTGCGCGGCCGGCGCGCGAGCGCTTGCTCCAAGACGGCGAGCGCCGTATCGCGAAGCCCCGCCTCGTCATACGCCTCCACTTTCGCCAGGATGGCCGCAACATTGTCCGAATCGAGCGCGAGGACGCGTTCGTAATATGGGACTGCTTCACGCCAATTGATCCCGGCCCGCGCAGACGCGGCACGCGCCAGAAGCACGTCCACCCGCTCGTCGGAGGTTGCCGGCCCGCGAGCGACGAGTGCCTCGGCCCTGTCCACCCAGAGCGCACGTTGGTTTCGGTTCTCCGCGAGCTCGCCGGCGAGAAGCATCCTCTCGATGGTGGGTCCCTTTTCCGCGGCCCGGCGCGCGAGCTCGCGCGCACGGTGTTCGGTCGGATCGTCCGATCCGGTGGTCCCGAGGTACCGAGCGTAGGCCTCGAGCACGACCGCGTCGCCGTTCTGGGCCATCCGCTCGAACGCCTGAGCCGGTCCTTCGACGCGGATGCTGGGTGCCGGCGCGGAGGTTTTGCCCGTGGGCGGGGACGCCCCCCCCGCGCCCGTCGAGTGCCGAGGATCGGCATCGACCTCCAGACCTTCGTCGGGGGAACCATCGGCGCTCGCGATCCGCAGCGAGAGCATCGGAGCGCGCTCGTCGCCGCACACCTTCGCTGTGAGACGATTGTACCCCTGGCGCAGCGTTGCGACGGCTGCGAACCGGTCCGAATCGAGGTCTCGGTACTTGTCGTCCTCGAGAATCGGCGATCCGTTCCAAAAGATGCGGATCGCGCCGGTCGCGCCCGCCCACACAGATACCGTTCTCGGTGTTCCCTTCACCCGCGCATCCCGCACGAACGTCGTTGCGTAGACGCACGATTGCTCCGCCGGTCGCACGAAGGCTCCGAAGTCGACCCAGCCGAATGGTGAAACGGGGGGCAGCAATCGCCATCGGACGAGCTTGTGATCTTTGCCTTCGTAATCTCGCGTGAGCTTGATCGGAGTCTCTTGTTCCTTCTCCGGATCGTACGGGGTGTCGAGCCCCGCTTTGCCGTCGTTGTCGAACGGCCCGACCATCATCCACTTGCCCACGTAGGCAAGCCGCTCGATGCGCACCCGGGCTCCGTCGAGGTCCCCACGGCGGCGTCTCGCGTAGGCTTCGAGCAGCCCGGCATAAGCGCGAACCGGGGCGGGTTCCAGGGCGTCGGAAGCAACCTCGTGCAGTACCTCCTCCACCTCGCCCGGATCCCCTCGATCCCACTCGCTCCAAAGCTGGCGCAGCGCGACGTACGCGAAGGGCCCGCGCGCAGTGCTGATGTCTACGTGGAGCTTTGCCAGCCGCGAGAGCCTCTCGGAGAGGTCCGCTCTCGCGCGCGATGGAGGAGCCAACGAGAAAGCGAGCGCCAGGATACCGGTGAGCGCGAGCGAACGAGGCGAAGCTTGGGGCGAGAGCACCGGGCGGACTTTCTGCGGCGGCAGGGCCTGCCGTCAAGCGCGGCGGCGTACCCAGCAAGGAGATTCGGTTTTGGTGGCAAGGCCTTTGGTTCGCGCTATTTATGTTTGGCGCATCCCGCAGGTCGTCGCGCGGGGAATCACCGATGCAACCCCCCCCGGTTTCTTCCGTAGGCTCTGCCTCGATCTCGGCATCGATCGCGCTGCAAAGCGGAGTCCTCCCCGGTCTCGTCAAGACGCTCCGACCCCATCAGTGGGTCAAGAATCTCTTTGTCTTGGCGCCGATCGTCTTCTCCAAGGACTTACTGCTTCACACGGCGCAGGGCCCGGCGCTGAACTTGCTCGTGACCGGACGTGCGCTCGCCGCCACCTGCGTCTTCTGCCTACTCGCGGGGGCCGTATACACAATCAACGATCTCGTCGACATCGCATCGGATCGGGTCCACCCAATCAAACGAGACCGCCCCATCGCCAGCGGTCTCGTCCCCGAGCGGCTTGCGCGCGTCATGGCCGCTGGTCTTGTCGCGGTTTCCCTCTCCGCTGCCTACTTCATTGCCCCGGCGCTGGCGCTCGTCTCTCTCGTCTATCTCGTCCAGAACATCGCCTACAGCTTTTCACTGAAGAAAGTTGCGTTCGTGGACGTGAGCCTCATCGCTTTTGGGTTCGTCTTGCGGGTCCTGGCGGGAGGTATCGCCGCGGACGTGCACGTGTCGGCATACATGCTCGCGTGCACCGCCGGTTTGGCGCTTTTCCTCGGATTCGGCAAGCGCCGCCATGAGCTCGCGCTCGAGAACGCGAGCAAGCAACGGGCGGCCCTCGAGGTCTACACGCCGGCCGCGCTGAACATCGCGCTTGCGGTAACTGGGACCGCTACTCTGCTCACCTACCTCGCCTATACCCTCGATCCGGCCACACGGGCGTTCTTCAATTCGAACTACTTGTGGTTGACTACGCCGTTCACGGCCCTGGCCTTCGTCAGGTTCCTCTTGCTCGTGAGTGGGCGTGCGGGTCGCGGGGTGAGGGCGGAGTCGCCGACGCAGGAGATGCTCCGCGACGTTCCTTTCGTGCTGAACATCATGCTGTGGGTCGCGGTGGTCCTTGCCCTCGTCTACCGGCTTCGGCCTAGTCCGTGACGCGATCTCCAGTGGAACGCAGACCGCCAGCAGGGCCCCGAGAGCGGCTCTCGAGCAAGCCCGGAGCGTGGGGTGAACTCGCCCTGACGCTGCCCGTCTTTCTCGCCTACCAGGTCGGCGTGGTCTTTCTCAACGTGCGGAACGCGAGCGACGTCGTCACGTCGCGCCTGCTCCGGTTGGCGGAAGGCGATCGCTTGGCCTACTTCGGCTTGACTGCCGCGGCTGGGCTCGCGATGGTCGTCTTCTTTTCGGTGTTGGGGCGCGGGCAGGTCCTGCGGGCGCGCAAGCTCGTGCAGGTCGCATTCGAGGGGGCCGCGTACGCCGTCGCCATGGGTGCCGCGACGTCGTGGGTCGTCGGCAAATTGTTTGCCGGTCCGTCCGCATCTTCCGTGGGCAGCCCTTTGGCCGGGCTCGTTATGTCGCTGGGCGCGGGCTTTTATGAAGAGCTTGCGTTCCGCGTCGCGTTGTTTGGTCTTGGCGCAAAGCTTCTCGCCTGGATGCTTCGCGGCCGGCGTGTGGCCCTCCTTGTGGGCGTCGGTGCATGGGCCGTCGTATGCGCGGGAATCTTCAGCGGGATGCATTATGTCGGAGCGCTCGGAGACGCGTTCGATGTCCGGTCATTCGTCGCGAGAACCGTGCTGGGGCTGGCGCTAACGCTCGTGTACCGAACGCGCGGGTTTGCCGCCGCGGTCTGGACGCACGCCCTGTATGACGTTTGGGTTCTGGTGCTGTAGCCGCTGCCTTCGACAAGAGCAGCACTGAGGCCTGGCCGCGGGCAATCAGGAAAAGACGAACTTCGCGAGGGGGGTGTGCTTGGCGCCCGTCGCTCCGAGCTCACTCCGATACATTGTCAAGCCGCCCCCGCGGCATTCCCCTACTCCTTCCGCGAGCTCCCCCCGGAGCCACCTCCGCGCGTCGTACATCCGCTTGAGCCTTGCCAGAGTGACATGCGGCCGAAACGGCCTGTCTTCGCGCTTGATGCCCAGCTTCAGCGCGTGCACTGCGATGTCCTCCGCGAGCTTCGAGAGCTCGCCGCTGGCGTCTTGCAACTCGGCGATGACGAGCTGCGCTGCCTCAAGGTTCGGGAACGCCGCGAGCCGAAACGGGCACGCTCGAGGTGCCGCCCTGCCGTCGACGAGGAGCCGCAGCTCGTTCGCCAGCGGCGCGGCCACCTCGATCGGCAGTTCGCCGACAAACTTCAGGGTCACGTGCATGACGCCAGCCGGAACCCACGTCGCGCTCGGCGCCCCGCTCGCCATGCGGAGCCGGTCCGCGACCCGCGCGACGCGTCTCAAGCTGGTCGGGTCGAGGTCGAGCGCCACGAACGCGCGGATTGTTTCGCGCTGGATGTCCATGATGCGAAAATCTACCCCTCGTGCGTGTTGGACGCACTTCCCGGGCGCTCGGACAGCCGAGACGCACACAATTCGCGCACCATCTGCAGTCCCGTATAGGCCGCGAGCGTCTGGATCTGAAAACGGTCCCCCGCAAAGACGCGATGTTTGACCTCCGTCGTAGCATCAGGCCGGGCCAGCCCCAGGTACACCGTACCAACCGGCTTGCCCTCGCTTCCCCCGCTCGGCCCTGCGATTCCGGTCAGCGAAAGAGCTACGTGAGCACCAGACACGCGCTTTGCGCCGTCCGCCATAGCCGCGGCGACCTCCGAGCTCACAGCCCCGTGCCAGCGGATTGTTTCCTCATTCACTCCGAGCACGCGCGATTTGGCGCTATTGGCGTACGTGACGGCGTCCAGCAACAGATAGTCGCTCGCGCCGGGCTCGCGCGTGATCATGTGACCGACCAACCCGCCTGTGCACGATTCGGCGATCGCTAGCGTCCATCCTCGCGCACGAAGAGCACGCCCGACGATTCCGGCGAAGGTGTCATCCGCATCGCCGAAGACGTGCGCGCCCAAACGCGCGCGCACCTCGGCCGTCGCGCGCTCGCACACTTCCCGAGCGAGCGACTGCGACGCCGCGCGGACGAGCACCTTGACTTCGATCTCGGGGAAATGAGCTCGGTAGCCGATCGTGCTTCCCGGAAACGCCTGCTCGACGCCGCCGAGCTTCTCGCCGACGACGCTCTCGGGCAACCCAAAGGTACGCAGGTGCGACTGGAAGTGATTGTTCGGAGCGAGCGCCCGGATGCGGGGAACGACCTGCTCTTCGAACATTTTCTTCATTTCGCGCGGAACGCCCGGCATGAAATAGGCGACGCAATCGCCGAAGCGGACGCCGAACCCCGGCGCGGTGCCCACGGGATTCGGAAGGATTTCCGCTCCCTCCGGAAAGTCTGCCTGCTTCGCGTTCGACGGCGTCATCGCGCGTCCGTGCTTCTCGAAGCGCCGCCGGATGTGGTCGAGGGACCCCTCGTCGCGTGTCAGTCGCACGGCGAGCGCCGTCGCCACAGCCTCGGTCGTGACGTCGTCGGTCGTCGGGCCGAGACCGCCCGTCGCCACCACGACTCGCACCCGCTTGACCAGACTCTTCAGCGCGGACCCGATCCGCGCGCGATCGTCGTCGATCACCACGTGCTCGACGACCTCGAAGCCGAGTGCCGTAAGCTCGGCACTCAGCCAGGAGGCATTCGAGTTGACGAGCTCTCCGCGCGTCAGCTCCGTCCCGATGGACAGCACCGCGCATGTCATAGGAAAGAGCAGCCTAGCGCAGCTTGGGCACTCAGGGGGGATATGCGCAACGCAGGCCTGCCGAAGGGTCGCGTGCATGTGGGGAGAGTTCGACTCGCGCCCATATGCGCAGGTCGGTCGCCAAGTCGCTTCTCCAGGAGCCCCCCTTCAAGACCCCGACGTCCGGTCGAGCGGGCTCGGCGGCGACCCATTCGGCCACATTCCCTGCCACGTCGTGCAACCCGCGGGGTGAATCGCCATCGGCATGGGCCCCGACGGTATCCGGACCTTGGCCCGACCGTGCGCACGGACCACGCTCTAGGCCCCACGCCGCGCGACGGCATACCGCGCCGGTCTCGCCCCACGGGTAGCGCCGAGGCGGATTGACCGCCGAAGCCGCGGCGACGATCCATTCGTCTTCCGTCGGCAAACGGCCCCCGCGCGCCGCGCAAAAGGCTTGTGCTTCGTCTCGCGTCATTCCGGATGCCGCGCGGACGGCGTCGCCGTCGGGAGCGTCGCCCCACTGTCCGCGAGTGACTTCGAAGGCGTCGATTCGAAACGCTCCGGCGTGTATCGACCGCGCCTGCACGCGGCCTTCGGCCTCCCAGTCCGACGGTCCGACGGTGACGGTCGCTCCTTCGAACCGAATCCGTACCTCGGGTGCGTCGCAGCCGTGCAGCGTCGATACGAGCGGCGCCGGGCACGTCCCGACTTCCACAGCGCATCGTGGACCGCGGACGACGAAACCCGAGCCGCAGCGCGCCCCTTCGCCTTCCTCCCTTCGTGCGATCGCGAGCGCCAAGGCGACGACCGCCGCGCCCAGCATTACCGCCGCTGCGACCGCACGAACCATGACAGTGAGCTAAGACTAGGGCCGCATGACGCCCATCCGGCTCGCTTTCTCGCCCGACAGCGACGACATCTTCATGTTTTGGCCGCTCCTAGCTGGCAAGGTGGATCGCGAAGGGCTCGCCTTCGAGGTAGAGCGCGCGGACACCGAGAGCCTAAACGCTCGCGCCGCTTCGAGCGACCTCGACGTCGTCGCGGTCTCGATCGCAAGGTGGCCGTCGATCGCGGGCGACTACCTGCTGCTCGCTCACGGACTTTCGGTGGGTAGGGGATATGGGCCCGTCGTCGTCGCGAATAGCGCTCGCGACCTTGCCTCGTTGCGGGGATCGCGGATTGGCGTCCCTGGGCTCCGAACCACGGCCTGCTTGGTCCTCCGTCTCCTCCTGCCCGACTTTCAGCCCGTCGTCATTCCGATCGCCCCATTCGCGCGGGTCTTCGAAGCGTTGCGAGCAGGTGAGGTCGATGCCGCGCTCATCATTCACGAGGGGCGTCTGACCTACGAGCGAGAAGGAGTCGCGCGCGTGTGCGACATCGGCGAGCGTTGGGCGAAGGCGACCGGCGGACTCCCGCTGCCGCTCGGCGGCAACGCAGTGCGTCGGTCGCTTGGGCCGCAGCTCGTCACGAAGATATCCCGGCTCTGTCGGGCGTCGATTTCGTGGGCGCTGGAACATCGCGACGAAACGATGCGAGCCCTTCTCGAGAACGAATCACGTTCCGACCTTGCCCTCGACCGGAAACTCCTCGATCAGTATCTGTCGATGTACGCGAACGCCGACACGCTCGATGCTCCGGCCGACGTGCGTCTCGCGATTGACGAACTTTATGCCCGGGCGCAAGCCGCAGGGCTTCTCGATCGAGCGGTGCGGGCGGAGTTTGCCGCATAGCTTGTTCGAGCAAAGAGAAACGCATCTCGAGGGGTTGCCGGGGTCGGGCCGTCCCCACGGCCGCGTGTTAGAGTTTGGATAGAATGCTGGGAGGTCGGCCTTGAGAAAGCCGTTTGTCATGGGCCTCCTCGGCCTTGCATGGGCAGCGGGCTGCGGAAACGCGAATCCTTCTTCGAAATCCGTGAACGAACCGCTGGCGAGCGGGTCGAGCGCCATTCAAGGCGGCATGGACGACACCACCCACAACTTCGCTGTGGGCATCGTCGAGATGTCCGACCCTCAAACCATCGCGTTCTGTTCCGGGGTTCTCCTCGCGCCCAACCTGGTCGCCACCGCGCGCCATTGCGTTTCCAAGCTGGAATCGCCGCAAATCGACTGCGCGACGTCAGCGTTCATCGACACCCTTCCTGCGAGCGACATTTTCGTTACGGCAGACCCGACCATCACCCAGAACGGCACCTTCTCGGCCGTTGCGAGCATCCATGTGCCCGCCTCAACGAGCGTTTGCGGCAACGACATCGCGCTGCTCATTCTGTCGAAGTCGATAGACCTGCCCGCGTACGTAACGCCGACCATCAGTCCGCCGATGACCGATCACCAGCTTTACTCGACCGCAGTGTGTGCGATTGGGTACGGCGTCGATACGCCGTCGGACACGACGGGAGCATCGGCGGGTACCCGACGAATCAAAGAAGACCTGAACCTCGTTTGCATTCCAGGCGATGCGACCTTTTCCAATTGCCTTTCGGATCCGGCCTGGATTCAGTTCGCTACGGAGAACGAGTTCGAAGGGGGCGACGGAACATGTGACGGAGATTCCGGATCCGGCGCCTACGATCAGGCGAGCTTCGACAAGGGGGAGTGGGTCGCCTACGGCGTGCTCTCGCGAGGAGGGGTCAGCCCTGAAGGCGGGACCTGCACGGGCTCGATCTACACGCGGTTCGATGCGTGGGGAACTCTCATCGTCGATACGGCGAACATGGCCGCCTCCATGGGCGGCTACGCACCCCCGAGTTGGACGGTTCTCTCGGCCGACCAAACAACGGGCACCACGGGCGCCAACTCCGAATCCTCTCCAAGTGCTTGCCTGGCAAATGCGACAGCCTGCCTTCAGGACAGCGAATGCTGCTCCGTGAACTGCATCTCGCACGACAACAACGTCACGTCATTTTGCACCGCCTGCGACCCCGATAACCCGTGCAACACGGGGTTTGGGTGCCAAGGCGGGCTCTGCGTAGCTGGGGCCTCAACGATTGAGGCCGATTCGGGGACTCCTGCGGAAGGGCCCCCGGCGACGCACGCGGGTGGCGGTTGCGCAGTCGGCGGCGCCGAAGCTGGCACTTCTCTTCCTTGGTCGGGCGGCACCGTGGGACTCGCCTTCGCCGCCGTCGCATTGGGCCGGCGCAGGCCGCGGCGGTCGTAGGATTCCGGTCCAGCTGTCGGCTTCTCGACAGTTTTTGGGCTCCGCGCAATCGGGAGCATATTGGAAGCATCGGAGATCCAGCCTCGTACGGGAGGCGTCTCCCGCCTGGCGCTTGCGCACGGGATTTGCTCCAATTTAGGCCGATGGATTCACCGATGCCGAATGCGCAAGTGCGCGAACTTCAGCGCGCTCGCTTCGAAGCCTTGCGGCGGCGAGTCTTCGACGACATGGGCCGCCACTCCATTCGAATGCGCCTGGTGTGGGTTCTTCCGTTCCATGTCCTGGTGATCGTCCTTCTGGTTTTGCGGGGCGAGTCGACGGGGCGTGCGCTCGCCCAAGTCGTCGCCGTGACAGTCGTGGGAGTCGTGTTTGCCACACGCGTGATGACCAACGATCCGCGACTTCGGGTGGGATCCTTCGTGCTCGGCGTAGTCGGTTATTTCGTTTTTCTGGCAACGACCGGCGGCCTCGCCAGTCCCCTGCTCGTGACGGGGGCCATCACGATGGCTTCCGCCGCGATCAAGCTCCCCGATCCGCCGTGGCTGCGCAAACTCGTGTTCAAGGTGTTTCTGTTCGGATTCATGGCGCTAGCGGCCTTCTCGCGGACCCGCATCGGCGCACTCGAGGGCCCGCTGGCCGTCACCAACGGCTGGCCCAGTCCCGAGTACGTGGGCATCGCGCTTCTCGCCGCAGCCTTCGCGATGACAGGCGTCTATGGGATCGGCTGCGCCATGACCCGCGGTTACGAGCGAGCGGCGCTCGAGCTCGCCGAGCGCCGCGAAGAGCTTTGCAGCGAGAACGAAGACCGCACTCGGGCGCTCGAAGGCATGGCGGCGCGCCTCGCACACGAAGTGAAGAATCCGCTCGCGGCGATCAGGGCCCTCTCCACGCACATGGCCCGCAATGCGACCGATGGAAAGACCGCCGAGCGCCTCGCGATCGTCGCCGCCGAAGCCGACCGACTGCAATCGATCGTCGAAGGCTTTCTGTCATTTTCACGCGGCCTGGACGATCTGAACCTCGCCCCCGTCAATCCATTCGAGGTCGCTCGCGAGCTCGGCGTCTTGCTCGAGACGCGCGCGGCCGAGGCGGGCGTCGTACTCGACGTCGCAGGCGAGACCCAGCTCGTCCTCGATGCCGATGCACGCAAGCTGAGGCAGGCCTTGCTCAACGTCGTGCTCAACGCGATTCAAGCATCGCCGCATGGGGCGACGGTCCATATTGCAGTCGATGCCGCCCGGGACGGAGCGCAAATCACGGTGAACGATGCGGGCGTCGGCATGACACCCGAGGTGCTCGAGCGGATCCGTAAACCTTACTTTACGACGAAGGATGGGGGGACGGGTTTGGGCGTGGCCGTGGCTCGCGGGCTGATCGAGCAGCACGGCGGGCGGCTGGAGTTCAAGAGCTCGACGGGTAAGGGCACGACGGTCGTCATCACTCTTCCGATGAAGGCAACACCCTGCGCTCGCCTGCCCAATCCGGTCCGCTCGCGCAAGCACGAGGAAGCCGAAAATCAAGGGCCGGCGGTCGCCGGCGCGCGCTGAGCATCCCCAATGAGCCGTGTGCTCGTCATCGACGATGATGCTGCGTTAAGGTTCACCCTCGAAGCGGTGCTGAGCGATGCGGGGCTCGTCGTGGAGGCCTGCGACGGAGGGGCGAGCGGCCTCGCAGCATTTGAGGCCCGCGGCGCCGACACCGTCCTCACGGACCTGGCCATGCCCGGAATGGACGGGATGCAGGTGCTTGAGAGGATGCGCGCAAACGACCCGAGCGTGCCGGTGCTCATGCTCACTGCGCACGGATCGGAGCGCGTCGCCGTCGCCGCAATGAAGGCCGGAGCTTTCGACTACATCCCGAAGCCGTTTGACCCCGACGAGCTCGTCCTGGCGGTGCGGCGCGCGATCGACTGGCGCGAGCTTCGTCTACAGAACGCTCGTCTGCGCACGGAAGCGGCGCTCGGCCGCACGATCGTCGCAGAGAGCCCTGCCATGAAGCGCGTGATGGACGTCGTGGCGAGGGTTGCGCCGAAGGACGTCACCGTGCTCCTAACGGGCGAAAGCGGCTCCGGAAAAGATGTCCTCGCGATGGTGCTACACGCCCACTCGCGCCGCGCCGACAAGGCCCTCGTGCGGTTCAATGCCGCGGCTATTCCCAGCGAGCTCGCCGAGGCGGAGCTCTTCGGACACACGAAAGGCGCGTTTACAGGGGCGCAAACGGCCCGGCTCGGTTACTTCCAGCAGGCGCACAAGGGCACCCTCTTCATCGACGAAATCGGTGAGCTTCCGCTGGCCATGCAGGCGAAGGTGCTCAGGGTCATCCAATCGGGTGAGGTGCAGCAAGTTGGCGGCCGCCCTGAGATCGTCGACGTGCGCTTGATCGCCGCGACCAACCGTGACCTAAACGCAGAGGTCAAGTCGGGTCGCTTTCGCGAGGATCTGTTCTATCGACTCAACGTGGTGCCCATTCGCGTGCCCCCGCTTCGCGAGCGCCCAGAAGACGTCGAACCGCTCGTTCGCACCTTCGTTTTTCGGTACGCCGACCGATACGGCATGAGCGGCGTCGAAGTCGAACCATCCCTGGTCGAGGCGCTTCGGGTTAACCCGTGGCCGGGCAACGTGCGCGAGCTGGAAAACACTGTCGCCCGGCTGCTCGCCCTCGCACCAGATGAGCGGATTACGCTGGCGCTATGGCGGTCGATCTCCGACGGTCCCACGGCTTCGTCTGTGACGCCGCTCGCAACGGGGGACCCGGGCCCCGGCCATCCGCTTCGAGCCCGGGTGGAGGCCTTCGAGCGGGCACTCATCGCGGAGGCGTTCGAGCTGGCGGCCCGCAACCAAAGCGAGACCGCGAGAAGGCTCGGCGTCTCGCGGCCCGCGCTCATCGAGAAGCTGCACAAATACACCCTGATCGGTCGATGAGCTGGCGATGCCTCGCTCTGCCGGTCGCAACGTGCGCGATCGTGGGCTGCTCTCGAGCGGATCGAGCGGAGGCGGCCCGGTTCGACGCCGGTGGTGCACAGCGAATTGTCTCGCTCGCTCCCTCCACTACGGAAGCGCTCTACGCCATCGGGGCTGGCGACCGGCTGGTGGGCCGCTCGCGTTTCAGCGACTTTCCTCTGGAAGCGAAGTCCCTGCCGGTCGTGGGCGACGTCGAGCCGGATCTCGAGGCCATTCTCCAGCTAAAGCCCGACCTCGTGGTGGGGGTCGGTGGTCTGACGTCTGGGCGGATTGCCGACAAGCTGAAATCGCGCGGCATCCCGTCACTTTTTTCCGACGCGAACTCGCTCGCGGCCATCGACGGACTGCTTCGCGACCTCGGCGAACGGGCTGGACACGCGGAGGACGCGGACCGCCTCGCTCGGTCGCTCGATGTGCGCGAGCGGGAAATCGAGCGTTCCGTCGCCAGAGCTTCGAGGCCGCGCGTACTCTTCGTGGTTTCGCTAGCCCCGGTCGTCGCCGCCGGCCCGGAGAGCTTCGTCAACGAGCTGATTCGAGACGCCGGCGCAGCCAACGTCGTGTTGCGGGGCGGCGCTTGGCCCACGATTGGCTTTGAACAGATCGTCGAGATGGATCCGGACGTCGTCCTCGATGCGGCGTCGGACGTCGACGGCGCTCCGCGAATATCGGTGCAGGCCGCGGGATGGGAGGGCGTTCGGGCCGTACGCGAGGGACACGTGCTGCCGGTCCGCGACGACCGTATTCTGCGTGCTGGACCGCGAATCGCGGACGGCCTCGGCGCGCTCGCCCACATTCTTCACCCCGAGGTGTCGATTCCGTGAAGAGCATCCCGCCAGAAGATCGTGACCAAGGTTCGCATTGACCAGCTTCTCGTCGCCCGTGGGCTCGCCCATTCGCGCTCGCGCGCACAGGCGGTCGTTCTCGCCGGCGAGGTGTACGTCGCCGGAGCTCGCGTGGACAAGGCTGGAGCTCTGGTTGCCGAGGACGCCGAAGTGGTCGTGCGAACGGCCGCACACCCCTACGTCTCGAGAGGAGGGGCGAAGCTCGTCGGTGCGCTCGAGGCGTTCCGGCTCGAAGTGATTGGGATGCGTTGCCTGGACGTCGGGGCGTCGACCGGAGGTTTCTCCGATTGCCTCCTGCAGCGTGGCGCAGCCCAGGTGGTCGCCGTGGATGTCGGCTACGGGCAGCTCGCCCACAGGCTGCGAATAGATCCGCGCGTCGTCGTGATGGAGCGCACGAACGCACGGTCGCTGACCGCGGAAGCGATTGGTGGGACAGTCGATCTTACCGTCGTCGACGCATCGTTCATCGGGCTCGGCAAGCTGCTGCCCGCCATCGCAAGATGCACCCGTGAAGAGGGGGACCTTGTGGCCCTCGTCAAACCTCAATTCGAGGTGGGCCGGCAGCACGCCGCGCGCGGAAGGGGTGTCGTGCGTGACGAATCACTGCGACAGGAGACGATTGCAACGGTGACCGAAGCAATCCGCGCGGCGGGCTTCCAGGTTGCGTCTCGGTGCGAGAGCGTCCTCACCGGGCCGAAGGGGAATCGAGAAGTGTTCGTGTACGCGAAGCGCTCGGCCCAACCGGAGAAGTGAAGCCAGAAAGCCTGTACAGCCGCTATAGTGCCCGCCTCGCGCGAATGAAAGCACCGCGGCTTGGCGCAATCTTTCTTACCGTCTTCGTCGATCTGCTCGGCTTCGGGCTGGTCCTTCCATTCCTCGCCAAGGAAGCGCGTGACACGTTCGGCGTGAGCGCTTTCACGGCCACCCTTCTCGGTTCCGTTTACTCGTTGATGCAGTTTCTCTTCGTCCCGGTCTGGGGGCGATTGTCCGACCGGATCGGGCGCCGCCCGGTGCTGATTTGGTCGATCGCCGGCACGTGTTTGTCCATGCTTGGCCTCGGCGCCGGCCTCGCCTGGGGCAGTAGCATCGCCTGGCTCTTCGCCGCGCGCGTCTTCGGGGGCATTGCCACCGCAAACCTCGGCACTGCGAGCGCGTACATTGCCGACGTAACCAAGCCGGAGGAGCGCGCGCGGGGGATGGGGCTCATCGGTATGGCTTTTGGCCTGGGTTTCATTCTCGGCCCGGGCATCGGGGGTGCTCTTGCGAAGATCCCCGTGGACGGACGGCATGGCGCGATCCCTTGCTTCGTCGCGGCGGGCCTCAGCATCCTCAACCTCGCCTGGGTCATCCTCGGGGTCGCCGAGTCGCTGCCTCCACAAAAGCGCGCCCTCGCCCCCTCGCGCAAGCTGGCGCCGCTCAACCTCCACGCGATGCGCGAAGCGTTCGCGCTACCTGGAGTGGGGTTGGCAATCGGGGTCAACTTCATCGCGGTGGTCAGTTTCACGAACCTCGACCAGACGTTCACCTTCTTTTGCGGCGACTTATTCGGCATCGACGAAGGAGGGACCGGCTTCGTCCTCGCCTTCATAGGGATCGTCGCCGCGACCGTTCAAGGAGGGCTCGTTCGTCCGCTGTCCCGGCGCTTTAGCGAGGCCTCGCTGATTCGGGCTGGAACGGTGCTTCAGGCGATAGCGTTTGCCGGGTTGGTCGCGGCCGGCGGCGCCGCCTCACGCGCTTTGCTCTACGGTTCGGGAGGGCTGCTCGCTCTGGGCAACGGGTTGACTCAGCCGAGCACCTCGGCGTTCATCTCGCGTCGCGCTCCCGCCGACCGTCAGGGAGGCACGCTTGGCTCGAATCAATCGGTCGCGAGCCTCGCGCGGACGTTTGGTCCGGCCCTTGGCGGATGGCTCTATACCGGTGTCGGGGCGCGCGCGCCTTATGTCGCGGCGTCGCTTGGAATGCTCGTCGCCTTCGTCCTCGCGATGGAGCTCCGGAAAGCGCCGTGACCCCGCCCGAGCCCCCGCCGTCGCCACCAACGCAACCGCGCCCCGCCACTAGCGAGGGTCAGGCCCCGGATCCGATCGACAGCCATTCCCGCTGGAACGAGGTGGACGAGCCGCTGCCGCCGCTGCCCAAGCGCTCGCCATTTCCGCGCGTGCGCGAGTACTTCCTCGGAGAAGATCCTTCGCTTCTCATGGCGCTCCTGCCCATGTGTTTCTTGTCGATGGTTCTTTATACACGGTGGCCTACGACCAACTTCATCTTCGACGAGCAGGAGGCTCTTCTCGCGAACCCGTACGTGCGCGCGTCCACCACTCCGGGGAGCAAGATCGGCTGGCTGTCGGCGTTCAAGCGAGACTTCTGGGGCCTCACGTCCGACCGCACGATCGGGTCGTATCGCCCGCTGCCCGACATTCTCTGGCGCGCGCTGTGGAAGGCGGGAATGCGCGAGCAAAGCGCCTTTCCGCACGATTACGTCAACGTGCTTTTGCACGGCCTGAACGGCGGCCTCGTCGTGCTGCTCGTTCTACGATGGACTCGGGACCGACTTACCGCGTGGCTGGCTGGCGGCCTCTTCGTGGCCACGGCCGTGGTGACCGAGGCGGTCAGCGGCGTCGTCGGACTCGCCGACGTCCTTGGAGGGACAGGAGCGCTTCTCGCGCTTCTCGCGCTAAGCCTTCCACTCGCCGTGATGCCGCTGGCGCTCTTGGCGGCGACGATGCTCGGCCTGTATTCGAAAGAGAGCGCCCTGTGCGTGGTGCCCCTCGTCCCGCTCGCCGCGCTCTTCACGTCGCAGACAACTCACCCGGGGCGGCCCATGCGATGGTGGCGGGCAACCGTCGCTGCCCTAACGACCGGCGCGGCGTTCGTGTTTTACGTCGAGATGCGACGGCGCTGGTTCCCCGTGACGACGCCCCCCGAACTCGCGGCGGAGGCGAACGCGAACAAGCCGCTCTTCGCCCGCGCGTTCGCGGCAGCACTTCGTTGGTACGCGCAGCCGACCTTGCCACACGATCCGCTGAACAACCCACTGATCGAGGCGTCCCCTCCCTACCGTCTCGCCGGCGCGCTGCGCGTCTACACGCGCGGCCTCGGCCAGTTGCTGTTCCCTCGTGTCCTTTCGGGCGACTACTCCGCGCCGCAAGAGCCAATTCCCTCCCGGCTGGTCTTTCCGGAGAGTGTCATCGGCGCGGGTGCGATGATCTTGCCCCTGGTCGCCGCGCCCGTGATTGGGCTGGTCTCGTGGTGGCGCGCGCGACGGTCTGGACGTGAAATGCCGACCGCGCCCATCGTTGCATTCGCGTTGGTGTGGATCGTCGTGTCCTACTTTCCCGTTTCCAACATACCGGTCGTGTTGCCGACGGTGCGCGCGGAGCGCTTCTGGTATTTCCCCGCAATCGGATCGGCGATCATCCTCGCGCTTGCATTCAGCCGAATGCTTCGCGCCCCCGGAAACAGAGGTCGCGCGGCGATATTCGGGCTCGCGGCGTTCTTTTTGTTTCAATGCGTTGCCGCCCGCCGACACGCGTTCGACTACACGAACGACCTCGTCTTCTGGGACGCAACGCGAAAGTCGGTGCCCCGCAGCGCGAAGGCCCACTTGAACTACTCGGTGATGCTCGGGGCGCGTGGCGACCTCGAGGGGCGGCTCGCGTCCAACGGTGTCGCCCTGAGTCTCGCGCCGACGTGGCCGATGGCCAACGTCTACGAAGGAGACACGTTGTGCCGGCTGCATCGCGCGGAAGAGGCGCTGCCGCACTACCTCAAAGGCTTCTCGCTAGGTTCGAACGACATGAACCTCATCGCTCTTGGGCTGCAGTGCTTGTGGGACGAGCATCTGCTCGATGACGACTCCGAGGCGCGCAAGGAGCTCCAGACGCTCGCCGACCAGTACCCCGGCTCTTGGCTGAAGTACCTGGTCGACGACACGTTGACCAATGGCGAAGAAAACCGCGGTGTGAGCCCGAAATACAGGCCGCGCGGATATAACGAAGGTCCAAAGAAGGACGACTGAGGGAGGCTGACCTGGCAGTCGCGGGCACGCTGGGCGAGCTTCCTTCAGCTGCCGGAGCGAATGCTCTCGGGGATCATCCACGGCTCGCGGCGCCAGGCGAGATCCCGACCCGTGCAGCCTCGCACGATCTCGTGCGGCGTGGCCGGCGCGTTGGTCGGTGCCAGGCCCAAGCCGTGTGCCAGCTCGCCTACGATGCGCGGCGCCGCGACGCCCGCCTCGCGCAATTGCCGGACGATCGCCCGCGGCGTCCTCTTCTCGAGGCGGGCACCGCGTTCCCCCACCACGAGGGGCACATGTCCGTAGCGCGGTGGCACGGCGCCGAGCATGTGCGCGAGCCAAATCTGGCGAGGCGTCGAAGAGACGAGATCTGCGCCACGCACCACATCCGTGATGCCCATCGCAAGGTCGTCCACGACGACCGCCAGTTGATACGAGAAAACGCCGTCGGCACGCCGAAGCACGAAGTCGCCCACCGAGCGCGCCAGATCTTGCGTCACATTTCCGAGCACGAGGTCACAATACGTGACTACCCGGCTCGGAACGCGGATGCGCAAGGACGCCGGCCGCCGCATCGAGCGAGACGGATCCCGCTCGCGACAATGCCCCGGATAGACGACATCGTCGCCCTCATGCGGAGCGCTCGCGACTCGCGCGATCTCAGCCCGTGAGCAGTCGCACGGATAAACCAACCCCGCGCCGGCCAGGCTTGCGAGCGCCTGCTGATACAGCTCTCCGCGCGAGCTCTGCGCGACCGGTCCCTCGTCGAAGTCCAGTCCCAACCAGCGCAAGTCGTCTTCAATCCGATCTTGCGCACCGGCTACGATGCGCGGCCGATCGAGATCCTCGACGCGAAGCACGCACGAACCGCCCGCACGACGAGCCAATACCCAGGACGCGAGGGCGGTCCACGCTCCACCGAGGTGGAGGTCACCCGTTGGCGACGGGGCGAATCGCGTGCGGAGGATCACGCGCCGGCGTCGAGAAGCCACAAGAGAAGCGCCTTTTGGACGTGCAGGCGGTTCTCGGCCTGATCCCAGACGCGCGAGCGCTCGCCCTCGAGCGCCGACTCGTCGATCTCTTCCCCGCGGTGAGCGGGTAGGCAGTGGAGCACGATCGCCCCCGAATGAGCCTTCGAGAGCATCCTTGTATCAACCGTCCACCCCGCGAACGCCTCGGTTCGCTCCTGGCCTTCCGCTTCCTGCCCCATGCTGGTCCAAACGTCCGTGTTGACCACGTCGCATCCAGTGACGGCCACGTCCGGTTCGTGCACCGTTGTCGCATAGCCACCGGCCATCTCGATCTCGGCAGGCGGAGGCATGTACCCGCGCGGTCCCGCGAGCACCAAATGGAAGCCAAAGATCGATGCTGCTTCGAGCCATGATCGCGCCATGTTGCTCGAGCAATCGCCGACGAACGCAACCCGCCTGTCCGCGATGCTCGTGTTGAGCTGCTCTTCGACCGTGAACACGTCGCAGAGAACCTGGACGGGATGCCCATCGTCGGACAGCGCGTTGATCACGGGGACGCTCGCCGTCGCCATTTCGCGCAGCTTGGCTGTGGTCGACGTTCGATACACGATTGCGTCGCAGTATCGGCTGAGCACGCGGGCGGTATCGCGGATCGGCTCTCCTCGCCCCAGGTGGCTGCCTTGCACGCTAAGGACGACCGGATGCGCCCCGAGTTGGGCGCAACCGACCTCGAACGACACACGGGTCCGTGTGCTTGCCTTCTCCAGAATGATCGCCACCGCGCGCCCGGCCAGCGTCTGGGTCCGCATGCCCTTGCGTTCGTGCTTCAGCTTCTTGGCGAGCGCGAGAACCTCACGGCACTCGGCGGCGGTGAGATCGGACAGTGCGAGAAAGTCACGCTTCGTCATGAATGCTCCAAGGGCTCGGCGAAGACGCGCCGGGCAAGTGACTCAAGCGACCCCTGGGCGTCCGCTTTGGCGCAGAGCACGGACGCCCGTTCGACGAGCCAAGCGACCTGCGCGTCTACGGCTCGGGGACCGGTCCCACCGAAGCTCTCCTTCGCGGCGACGGCGGCGGCGGGCTCGAGCGCCTCGAGCGCACCCGCGTCCATCGACGGATGGATGGCGCATGCGCGGGCGGGGCCGATGGCTCGCAGCGTCACGCGCTCGGTAACCGCAAGCGCGACGAGCTTGCCCACGGCCTTGTAGGCTTCGCGGAACGGCACCCCACGTCGCACGAGCGCCTCGGCAAGGTCAGTGGCCTGTGTGAAGCCTTCATTGAGCGCCGCCGCGCCCCGGGCCGAGTCGAAAGCCACGTGGGGCAGCGCGAGCGCGAGCGTCCTGACGCAGCCCGAGGCGAGCGGTCCCGCTTCGAGGAGCGGCAGCCGATCGTCCTGTTGATCTCGGTTGTAGCCGCTCGCTAGCCCCTTCATGAGCGTTAGCATCGCTACGACGCCCCCGATCGCGCGGCCGCTCTTGCCCCGCACGAGCTCGAAAACGTCGGGATTTTTCTTTTGCGGCATCATGCTCGATCCCGCCGAAATCGCGCCGTCGAGACGCACCAGGCCGAACTCGCTGGTGGCGAACTCGACAACGTCGCTGGCGATGCGTGACATCGCGAGGACGACTCTCGCGACGCTCCACGTCCAGTCCAGCCCGAAATCCCGGTCGCCCACGGTGTGAAGCGCATTTCGAGTCGGCTTCCAAGGAGCGAACAGGCGTGCGACGAGGGCGCGGTCGATTGGAAGCGAGGTGCCGGAGCACGCACCGCTCCCCAGGGGCATCTCGATGCGCTCGAGCGCAAAGTCGATTGTTTCGGCGGCTTGCGCCAGCCCTACCCCCCACGACGCCACCAGAAACGCTGCGCTCACGGGCTGAGCGCGCTGACGATGGGTGTACGCAGGCAGGAGGACCGTCTTTTCGCGAGCGGCGCGATCCGCGAGGGCGCCGACCAGCGCCCCGATGTCGCGCAGTAGCGACGCGCCTCTGTCCCGCACGTGAAGGCGAAGGTCGAGAGCAACCTGGTCGTTTCGCGAGCGCGCAGTATGCAGCCGCGCCGCAACGCCCCCGAGGCGGCGCGTCAGCTCGGCTTCGACGGCCATGTGGACGTCCTCTTCGTCGGGCAACGAGAGCGCTCCGGCGCACGCTTCGTCGTAGAGTGCGCGCAATCCTTCGCGCAGGGCGGCAGCGGCGTCGAGCGGGACGATTCCCGTTCTCGCGAGCATCGTGACGTGGGCCGCGCTGCCGATGAGGTCTTCGCGGACCAACGCGCGGTCGTGCTCGAACGACGACGACCACGCCAGGAGCTCCTCCAGCATTCCCTCGGTCCCTGTGGCGCTCGTTCTCGCGATGCCGCTCATGGCGCCATTCGTCTAGTGCCTTCCCCGTTGGGACGCCAGAGCCGGCACCGCCTGGACTACCTGCGCCTCGGAAGCTCGACAGGCTGGGAAGCGCGCGAGAAGGCTCGCGTTAGCTGCTAATCTCGCGCGCGGCGTTGTCGTCTTGTCGCCCCCACGTACCAATCACCCCATTCGCTGGACCGTAGGCCCCGAGGACGGACCGACGGTCCGGCACGTCCTTGCCCGGGCGAACGCGGACGCCGAGGCTCTGAGAGAGGGACGGGTCTTCGTCGCGCTTCGTCGTGTGCGGCGCGATGATGAGCGGGTGCGCGACGGCGACGTCGTCGAGATCGCACCGCCGCGGCCCGAACGAGCCTTGCAAATCACGGTGCTCGCCAATGCAGGCGACCTCGTTGCGGTGGACAAACCGGCGGGGGTTCCCACCATCGGCGACCACGCGGGCTCCGCGCACGCCCTTCTTGCGCTCACCGCGCGCGCACTCGGGGTTCGCGAAGCCGATCTTCACCCGACCTCACGGCTCGACCGAGACGTCAGCGGAGTCGTCGTCTTCGCTCGGGGCAAAGCCGCCGCGGGTCGGCTACTGCGCGCTCGCGCGGAGGGCATCTACGAGCGCCGCTACGTCGCCGTCGCAGCCCGAACGCCGTCGACGGACAAGGGCACCTGGGATGCGCCAATCGGACGCGCGTCCGACCCGCGCCTTCGGGCCGTGGGCGGACGGGAATCGGCCGCCGCGGTCACTCGCTTCTCGGTCTCGTCACGCGCTTCGTTGGGCGCCGTGCTTCTCGCTCTCGCTCCTGTGACCGGGCGCACCCACCAAATTCGCGTACACGCTGCGAACGCCGGCGCCCCGCTAATCGGTGATCGTGCGTACGGGGGTCCGGGGCGTGTCACGCTCGCCAGCGGCCGCGTTCTCGAGCCACGTCGCATCGCGCTGCACGCGGCGCGTATCGTCGTACCCGACGAGCACGGCGTCCCCCTGGTCGTCTCGTCGCCCATCCCGGCCGATCTCGCCGATCTATGGTTGCTGCTCGGGGGTGCCCCGGACGCCTGGAGCGGCGCCACGTGAGGCGGGCTTTCGTAACCCTACTCGCCGCGGGGGCGTGGCTCGCCTGCGTCATTCAGGCGCTCGCCAGCGAGCCTCGTCGCACGATCGACGTCAGCCGTGTGCTCGATGCCGGTCCTCTCTCGGTCGTGGCGGACATGGTCATCACGCGCACACCACCCAATCCACCGCCGCTTGTCGAGCGGCGCGACTGGGTGTTCGACCTTCGTTGGGACCGCGGGCAGCTGTGGCTTCTCGGTGTGAGGCCTCTCGAGCGTGCCGACGCGCAGGCAACCCCGCGCGCGATGGGTCGGTTTGCGTTGGAGCTCTTCGAAGGACCGGCGCTGATCGAACGAGTGCGATTCGACTTTCCTCTGCTCGGCGCGGCGGAGCCCGACGCGAGCGTGTCGCTCACTAGCAAGCTTCGAACGCGCATTGGCGTCCTTTTCCCCGCGACGAATCGAGGCACGCGTCTCGAGCTTCTCGACCGCGCGACCAACCGTCGCTGGTCGTTGCCGTGGCCGCCGAACGAGGCGCCTCCGTCCGACGCAGGCGGCGACGCGCGAGGTCCAGAGTAAGGCCCATGCTATGCCGGCGTCATGATGCAGGGCGCGCTCCAGGACATCTCCGAGGCGATCGGCAACACTCCGATCGTGCGGCTGAACCGCGTTGCGGCCGCGGTGGCGGCCGAGGTTTACGTCAAGTGCGAGTACCTGAATCCCGGCGGTAGCCACAAGGATCGTCTTGCGTTGAACTTGCTGCGACGGGCGGAAGAGCGGGGTCTGCGCCCCGGGGGCACGATCGTGGAAGCGACGAGCGGCAATACGGGAGCTTCGCTCGCTCTTCTCGCCGTCCTCCGCGGATACCGGTGCGTTTTTGTCATGCCGGACAAGATGAGTCAGGAAAAGATCGCGCACTTGCGCGCGTTCGGCGCAAAGGTGGTGGTTTGCCCGACCGCCGTCGAGCCGGACGACCCGCGCAGCTACTACAGCGTCGCCAAACGGCTCGCCGCCGAGACGCCCAACTCCTTTTACGCGGACCAATACAACAACCCCGCGAACCCTGAGGCGCACTACCTCTCGACGGGTCCCGAGATATGGCGACAAACGAACGGGGACCTCGACGTCTTCGTCGCCGGCATGGGAACGGGCGGGACGATCAGCGGATGCGGGAAGTACTTCAAAGAGCGAAAGCCCGATATCCAGATCGTGGGGGTCGACCCGGTCGGTTCGCTCTACTACGACTTCGTGAAGACGGGCCGTATCACCAAGCCATTCTCGTACAAGGTCGAAGGGATCGGGGAAGACTTTTTCCCGACGACGATGAACTTGAAGATCATCGACGACATCGTCCGTGTCGATGACCGAGAGTGCTTTCTCATGACTCGCGATCTCACGCGTCTCGAGGGCCTCTTCGTAGGCGGGTCGGGCGGGGCGGCCGTTGCCGGTGCGCTGAAGTACGCGCGGCAATTCGGAAAGCCTGGACAGAAAATTCTCGTCTTCCTGGCCGATGGCGGTCACAAGTACATGTCGAAGATTTTCAACGATGACTGGATGCGCGAGAACGGCTTTTTGGACGACGCGCCCGGAATTGGAACGGTGCGCGACCTCCTTTTGGCGAAAGACCGCGGCGGCCGTGAGCTCGTGACCGCTACTCTCTCATCGAAGGTTCGCGACGTCATCGACACGCTCAAGTCTCGCGGCATCAGCCAGCTACCCGTCGTGGAAGGAGGCAAGCTCAAGGGCATCGTCGCCGAGGTCGATCTTCTGCGGCATCTGGTGAGCGGCCACAAGACGCTCGATTCGACCATCGACGAGCTCGTGGAAGGGGACTACGCGACCGTAACGCCGAACACGAAGCTCGAGCTCCTCCAGAGCGTTCTGAGCGAAGCCAAGGTCGCGATCGTGGCCGAGGCGGATCAGGTGGTGGGGATCGTGACGAAGATCGATCTCATCGACTTCCTGGCCCGGGACTCCACCCCTCCGCCGGCCAAGTCCTAGCCGTTGCGCTATTCGCGCGGATACGCCTCCGAGCCCATCTCGAGGCCGTCCAGCCCGTTCCATTCGATTTCGGACGACACGCGATTGCCGATCAGCCGCTCTGCGGCCCGGAAGAAGCCGTACGCAAGGCCGAATACGATGGTCACGTTCGTCCCGATGCCCATCAGCTGCGCCGCGAGTTGCCCGGCATCGCCGAAGAGAAGCCCGCGCACCGGCCCGGAGACTCCGTTCCAGCCATCGCCGTAGCTTCCGTCAGCGAAGAGGCCGAGCGCGAGCATTCCCCACGCCCCACACGCGCCGTGAACGGCGATGGCGCCGACCGGGTCGTCGATCTTCGCGCGACGCTCGAGCGTGATCACCAACCATGGGACAAGAAGGCCCGCGACGACGCCGATGAGGGCCGCGGCGGAGGGCGCAACGAACGCGCACGACGCGGTGATCGACACCAGGCCGCCGAGGAGGCCGTTGCACGTCATCGCGATGTCCGGTCGCCTGTGCCTCTGCCATTCGTAGAACAGCGACGTCAGCGCGCCGGCCGACGACGCGATGACGGTGTTGACGGCGATCGCTGCGATCTGCGTGTCGGTACCCGAGAGGGTCGAGCCCGCGTTGAACCCGAACCAGCCGAACGCCAAGACGAACGTCCCCATGACCGCCAATGGCAAGTTGTGACCGGCCATGAGACCGACAGTCCCGTCCTTGCGGAACTTCCCAAGACGCGGTCCGACCACGAGAACCCCCGCCAATCCCATCACCCCGCCTGTCATGTGCACGACGGAAGATCCCGCGAAGTCGACGCAGCCGTGTCCAAGCCCGAAGTTCTCGCCCATCGTCGCAAGCCAGCCGCCGCCCCAGACCCAGTTCGCATAGAGCGGATAGAGAATCATCGAGACGAAGAAGCCGTAGAGCGCGAAGGCCGAGAACTTCCAACGCTCGGCGAGCACTCCAGTCGGAATCGTGGCCGCGGTATCCATGAACACGACCGAAAAAAGGAACATGGCGAGATCGGGGGGGTCGTGCGCTGCGCTGACTAGGGCGAACTTCGCCGCGCCGGCAAGACCGAAGAAGTGCGATCCGAAGCCCAGGCCGATCTCTTGGTGCGGGGAATGCGTTTCTCCGAGCGACGGCCACGTCTCGACGCCGCCCATGGCGATTGCGTAACCGACGAGCCAGAAGCCGACGACCCCGATCGGATACACGACCAGGTTCATGCCCATCGTGTGCACGGCGTTTTTCGAGCGCGTGAAGCCGGCTTCGACCATGGCGAAACCGAGCTGCATGAACATCACGAGGAACGCGCATACGAGAAGCCAGGCGAGGTTTAGCGCGTGCTCTTGCATCTCAACGTCCTCTCCCCGACCGTTCGCCGGCGGGCGGCGCCGGTGGGGCGGCGTGGTAGCGCGGCCCGCGGCGCGACGTCGCCCAGATGAGCAGTCCGAGCCCGATGATGACCAGGATGAGGACGACAGGGGCCATCGCCCTACGTGGCAGTCGAAGCAGAGTGAGCAGCGGCCGTTCGCGCCGCTCCGAGCGATCCCTCGGCACGACCTTCGTGGGGTCCTGCAGGTCCGCGAGCATTTCGGCAGCGGAGGCATAGCGTTCGCGCGGCGACCGGTCGATTGCCCGGAGGATGATCTCTTCCAGGTTGGGATCGACATCGGCGAGCACTTCGCGGGGTGGTCGCGGATCCTGTTCGATCTTTGCGCGCATCACGGCCTGCGCGTTCGCGCCCGTGTGGGGCAATTCGCCGGTCGTCATCTCGTAGAGCATCGTGCCGAGTGAATAGACGTCGGTACGCGCGTCGCCGCGCCGACCGCGCACTTGCTCCGGGGCCATGTAGTCGGGAGTCCCGATCGTCGATGAGAGGCCCACCCACGTCAGTCGTCGGGCCGACTCGTCCATCGCGATTCCAAAATCGAGCAATTTGACGTGCCCGTCTTCCGTCATGAGCACGTTCTCGGGCTTGAGATCGCGGTGAACAATCCCGTGCTCGTGCATGTAGACAAGGGCGCTGCATATCTGACGCGCGATGTCGAGCGCTTCGCCGACCGGCAGCCGTTTGCGCCGACCGATGATGGCGCGCAGCGAGCTGCCCTCCGCGAACTCCATCACCAAGTACATCCGGCTCTTGGTCTCGGGCCGGAGGACTCGAACAATGTTGGGATGCTCGAGCTTTTGTCCGATCTTCTCCTCACGTTCGAAGCGCTGGTAGAAGGCGATATCGCTCTCGAACTGCATGTGCGGGACCTTCAGCGCCACCGTCGCGCCCGACTGGAGGTCAGTGGCCTTGAAGATCGAAGCCATCCCGCTACGTGCCAGGAGATCAGTGAGCTGGTACTGATCAAGGCGTTCACCGACGATCACCTCGCGCATGGGGCGGTCACGTCTACCACACCCCTTGCGATGGACCCCAAGCGCCGCACGGCCCGGCGCCCAGCCGGGCCGTACGCCCCTCCGAGGCTCAGGAACTCGTCATCGGCTCACCGGGCGGCTCACGTCGTTTGCGAGGCCGGCCGCTTCTCGGTGACGAGGACGGGTTTCGCCTTCGCCTTGCTGCTCCGAAGGAAGTAGATGCCGCCGTAGAGGCCCCATATCGCGCACACTGCCAACGCGATGTACGGCTCCTTGACGCTCATGCCTGTCACGGCGAACGGGCCCAACAGGTAAAAGAGCATCATGGCGAGGTTCGCCAGAAGGCCGAAGATAGGCACGACCATGTGCAAGAAGCCGTGGAACATGTGGTGTTCACGAAACGCGACGATGCAGACGATGCAGGTGAGCATGTAGAGCATGAACGTTCCGAAGTTGCTCACCAGGGTGACGATGATGAGTGTGTTCGGGAGCTTGGCGATGAGGGCCGGGTCGAACACGCCGATGCTGTACCAGATGTTGTGATATTTCGGGTCGAGCGCCGACGGGGTCGTTCCGCCGAGATACATGGACACGGTGATGACCCCGATGATCGCGGACAAGATGCCCAGCGTCCATATAGCGCGGTGGGGAGTGGCCGTCTTTCCGTGAAGCATTCCGAAGTGCTCAGGGACTTCTTCGTCTTTGCCCATCGCGTAGGTGACGCGCGCTCCGGTCGACAGACACGAGAGCGTCGTTCCGACGAGAGCGAGAAAGACGGTGAAGGCCTGGACGAGCATGAAGGCCCGTCCAGCCGCGTACGACCCGAATAGCCACGTTCCCGCGATGACCATCATGTCTCCGATGGGCGCTCCGGAGGCGGCCGCATTGGCGAGCGTATATCCGGAGTTGAGCATGTAATTCGCGGCAAAATATTCGATGAAGTAACAAAACGCGCCTTGGATCGCCAGCGACAGAAGCACGGCACGCGGTATGTCGCGCTTGGCGTTCTTCGCCTCTTCGCCCATCGACGTGACCGACTCGAAGCCGACGAGGATGAGGATCGCGATGCAAGCCTGGATGAACATGTACCACAAGCCGTGCGGAGCGACGACGGAGCCAGCGGTCGAATGGAACTTGAAGTGTTCCGTCAGCTCCTTCGGGTGATCGGCGTCCACCGGCTCCATCGTGATCGCCTGGTCGGGCGCGTAGCTCAGCGTGAACGGCACGGGCTTGCCGTCCTTCATTTCAGGGACCGGATCGCCGGTCTTCTCGTCGATCTTGTTCTGCAATACGGGATGGTTGTCCGAATCGAACTTGGGCTTGCCGTCTTCGACGACCTGCTCTTGGGCGACCACGTAGTCGACCGGAGTGCCGTTGATCAGCTGAAAGCCCTTGGAGCCGTCCGGATGCTGCAGGCGATAGGCAATCGCGATCACCGAGAACACAAGCAGGGCGGAGATCTGGACGATGTTGATGACCATGTTCACGCTGGTCGTGCCGGTCACGCCGCGGAACGCGATATACGAAACGCCGATCGCGAAGGCGAAGCAAAAGATGAACATGAAGAGGGGGCTGTTGAAGCTCCCGCTGAATGTGTCGGGGAAGAACTGATTTAGGAGGTACCCGCTGAGCAGCGCGGTCACCCCGACCATGCAGCCCGGATAGACCCAGTAGTAGAGGTGACTCGCCCAGCCCGTGATGAACTTGGCGAGGCGCGCGAACTTGAACGCCGCGTGCTTTGAGAGGAACGCCTGTTCCGCGAAGAAGTAGGAGGACCCCGCTCCCGGGTACAGTTTGGCGAGCTCGGCGTAGCTAATTGCCGTCGCGAAACAAAGCAAGAGCGCCGCCACGATGCCAAACCACATTGCGCTGCCAGCCATCGGGGCGCCGTAAAGAGCTTGGATCTGAAATGTCAGCCATAAGAACGCGCCAGGCGCGATGAGGGCCATTGCGTTGATTGTCAGCCCCGTGAGGCCGAGGGTCGCCCTACTCGAAGGCGTTCCCGAATTTGATACGTTGGTAATGTCCGACATGGGCGTTCCCCTAGGCTAGGTGGGCGATACCGGAGTTCCTACGTCGGCGCTTGTTTCTGGAATGTTGCTGATAGAAGAACGCTAATGGTCGAAAGGGACGAGCAGGAAGTCAGGTGAGCGTCGGAGAGGTGTTGAATATGTCGTAAATGTTTCGCGCGTCCCGGGGCGTAGGAGAGGTCGCTACACCACATGCGTTGGCCCGATATTTATGGAATGCTTAGCGCATGGCGCTGGCGGTCACCGCGGACGAGAAGCACGAAAATGGGCAAGTCTCGGTGGCGGCCGTCTCGGATCGCGGCACGAGCCGCCCTCAGAACGAGGACGCGTGCGGGACGTACATCGAAAGCGAGACCTGTGCGGTCGCGATCGTCGCCGATGGCGTGAGCGGTTACGAGGGCGGCCAGATTGCAAGCCAGACTGCCGTCGAAGTCACCCTTCGTGCATTTCGCGAGAGCCCCCATTCGTGGGGTCCGCTGAAGCGAATTCACCGGGCCGCTCAGCAGGCGAATATCGAGATCCACGATCGGGCGCTCGTCGTCACCGAGCTCTGCCGAATGTCGACGACGCTCACCGCGGTCGTTGTCCACGAGGGAATTCTGCACGCGGTGCACGTGGGCGACAGCCGCCTTTATCTGATCCGAGGCCGTGAGATCATTCAAAAAACCAAGGACCACACCGTCGCCGCGGACCGCGCCCGCATCGGCTTGAGCAAGCGCCCAAAGGGTCACGTGGACCGGGCGACGCTGACGCGCAGCCTTGGCAAAGACCTGATCGCGGCAATCGATCGAATCACGTTTCCCCTGGCCAAAGACGACGTGCTTCTCATCTGTAGCGACGGCCTCTACAACGTCCTCGAAGACTCGGAGTTGCGTGACCTCATCGGAGGGCAGGATGCAAATGGTGCGTGCGACGCGCTTATCCGTGCGGCGAACGAGCGCGGCACGCCCGACAACCTGACCGCGGCGGTCGTGCAAATCACCCACGTCGCGACGGAGCCGAAGATCTCGGCGGGGGGCTGGCGCACCGTCTTCGACCGACTGCTCAAACGCTAGCGGGATAAACCACCACGAAGTCGACAACGCGGGGGAATGCGCACAGGCGTTCCCGCGCGTCCTCCCGAATCTAGCAGCCGATCGCGCGCGACCCGGATCTAATCGAGCTCGACGCCCGTGGCGTCGAGCTCCACCTTGGGTGCCGATGCGACGTGCTTGGGCGGTGGCGAGTCTTCACAACTTTCGTCGTAGCCGCTGAGCACCTTCGCTTGCACGCGCGCGAAGTGCCCAGCCGCAGTCTTCGGCACGAAGAACGAGTGCCCGTGCATCTTGATGTGCGCCTGGGTCGACTCGTCGTTGATCTCCATCCAGCATCCCATTTGCTGGCAGACCGCAGTTACTATGCCGCTCGTGGCCACGAGCTGGTTTCGGTATCGCGCGGGGTTTTGAGCGATCTCCGCAAGGGCAATCAGGCGGGATGTGACCGGCTCACCCAGGGCGAGCGTACCGTTTGCCGCAGCGGGCGATTGCGCCGTTGTCGGCGCACCGGTGGAGGTTGACCGTGGCTCTGTAGAGCCGCGCGAGCAGCCGGAGAGTGCCATGCCGAACGCCAGCACCGTCATCGCGCGTCCGCTCACGGGACACCCAAGAGCTTATTCATCGATGCCTCGTCGGCGGGGGTGAACGGGAACTGATCGAACTCCGCACTTGTGACCCACTTGAAGGCATTGACGTTCTTTGCTTCGAGCGTCTCGCTCACGAGCGAGCACTCGTAGAGAAAGAGATCGACCACGTAGTGCTCGTAGGGATGGCTGACGAACGAGATGAGTTTGCCCACTTCAATTTCTGCCGCAAGTCGATGGCGTACCTCGCGTTTGAGGGCGTGCACGTCGGTCTCGCCTTCTTCCACCCGGCCGCCTGGAAACTCCCACATGAGCGGTAATACCGCGCTCGTGCGCCGCTGGGTAATGAGATACCGGCCCTCGCGTTCGAGGACAGCAGCAACGACGCGAATCGTCTTTTCCCGGCTCATCACCTGAAGCGGAGCGTACCACTCCACGCAGCGCCGTCAGAGCGCGACGCGAAATAGCTGCTGTCCCATCAGCAAAACGTCGCCGGCGCGTAGCTCCGCCTCCGCCACGCGCAGGAACGTTCCGTTCGAGCTGCCTAAATCGGTCAAAAACAGCCTTCGCCCGTCCCAGGAGAGCCGACAATGCAGCCCCGACACGTACCCATCCTCAGGGAAGAGGATATCTCCGCGCTCGCGCCCGAGATGAACCCCGCTCTCCGGTATCGGAAATGCGTTGCCCGTCTCCTCGCGGCCAATCACAAGGGCGATCCGGCCCACGTAGCCCTTGCTTGGGGCGCCCAGTCGTTCCACGCCATCGGCGGCGGGCGGTAGCGTGGCGAGCGGTTCAAACTTGATGATCTCCTGGCCGATGCGAAATATATCGTTCGCTCTGAGCTCGGTTGGGACGTCGCGGGGGAGCCGTTTGTAGACACCGTTGAGCGAGCCTTCGTCCTTTACCGCGGCCCGCCCTCCACCTCCCGTGCGGAAGCTTGCATGTCGCGGTGACAGATAGCTGTCACCCGCGAAGATACCGCCGGTCTCGCGGCCGATGATCGCGCTGCCCGAAGGAACCTGGTAAGTGCCCGCCTCACTACCGTCCGCTCGTAATGCCGTGAGCACCAGCGGGCCCACGGCAGCCTCGGCCGCGGGGATCGGAGCCAACGCGGGCGCCGACACGGGCCGCACGGCCGCACCCCCGAGACGAAAACCGCAAGAACCGCAGAAGAGGTTCGATTGTGCGTTCACATGACTGCACTGCGGACAGACGACAGTCGCGCTGCCCGGCACGGCGGCCGGAGACAGGGCTTGTGCAGCGGCAGTCGGTGCAATCGCGACGGTAGGCCCGGCTGTAGGCGGTGCCACGGGGGGGGGCGCTGCCGGCGCAACGGGCGGCGGAGCGGCCGGAGTAGGCGCGACGGGCGCCGGCGGGACCGCCGCTGGCGCAACCGGGGCTGGGCGCTGCATGGGCACGGCCGGGGAGATGGCTACCGTTCCGCCCAGTCCGGCATTTGCCGCGGCAGGCACTGCCTTCATCCCGTGGGGCGGCGTCTGCGGTGAGAACGGCTTCGGAGCCGGACCGCGTGGCAGCTCCGCGCCGCACCCGAGGCAGAACTTATAGTGGTCTTGATTGTCCTTGGAACACTTCGGACAGGTGATCACACTTGCCTCCGGCCGCCAACCTCTCGGGTGTCTCGAGTATCTACGGCGCGCTCAGGGGGTCAAGCGAATGGTCAGCGATCGCGAGCAATAGCGCCTGGGCTCGAGGCGGGGCGGAACAAATCTGTTAGATAGGCCGTATGCCGAACGCCACTTTTCCCCCGATTGAAGCCGCAGGCAGCGGGCAGCTTTACGCTCGCCTCGTCACATCGCTAGGTAGCATTATCGTGCGTCTCGACGAAAAGAACGCCCCGAAGACGGTCAAAAACTTCGTCGGTCTCGCTACCGGCGCACAGGAATGGGTGCACCCGCGCACCCGCCAGCCCCAAAAAGGCGTTCCCTACTACGACGGCACGATATTCCACCGGGTCATTCCGAATTTCATGATCCAGGCCGGCGACCCGCTCGGGCAGGGTACCGGCGGCCCGGGTTACCAGTTCGAGGACGAGTTTCACCCCGAGCTGCGCCATTCGGGGCCCGGCGTCTTGTCGATGGCCAACGCGGGTCCGGGTACGAACGGCTCGCAGTTCTTCATCACCGAAGGGCCCACGCCACACCTCGACAATCGCCATTCTGTGTTCGGACAGACGATCGGCGGGCTCGACGTCGTACGGAAGATCGCCCGGGTGAAGACCGGCGCGCGCGACAAACCGGTGGAGGACGTCGTACTTCAGCGAGTCGAGATTTTCCGTAGCGAGTCGGTCCCCGAAGCCTGAGCAGGCTCCTCGCCGTCCAAGAGCCCGGACTCAGCCACATAGTCCGAGGTCCGTTCTTCTCGCACGCGAGTCAGCGCGCCGAGCAGCTTCCGCCTGGACTCGTGCGAAAGCGAACGGGCTCGGCGCACACAGACGAGGACAACGTCGACGTCGTGTACCAAGCCAAGGAGGCTCTGCAAGCGGGAGGCGCGTTGAGCCAGGGCTGCGAGGTGAGGCGGGAGTGCTTCCGAGAACATTTCGACCACATATCGCAGCCTCTTGTACGCGATCCGTAGCTCGTGTAAGGCGCTCGGATCGTCCGGGTGGGCGCCGCGCCTACGCTCGATGCGCCGGCGCGCGCGGTCGACGGCCTGGCGCGCGAACTTGCTGAGGCGCCTATCGCGGGCCGGATCGACCCCGAAGACAAGGAGCGCGTCGAGCAGTCTACGTCCGCGGTCGATCTCCCCGGACTCGACCGCGCGAACGAGCGCCCCCCGCATTGCCCGTTCGCGACGCTGACGGATCTGTACCCATGCGCTCACCTTCGGGTCGGCGACCCGCAGCGACCCGATCAGCTCGAGCAGCACTTCTTCATCGCGCAACGCTCCGGTCGCGCGCTGGAGGTCGCGAAGAGCACTTCGTACCTGGTCTGCGTGGAAGCGCCCGAAGACCGGCCGTCCGACCTCGAGCATTGTCCGCGTCCGGCGCAGCGCAACACGCAGATCATGGACCGCGTCTTCGTCGGGGGTTGCAGAAAGCACCCGTGGGACGATCGACCCGAGGCGCTCGTCTAGCGCCCGCAGCTTTCCGACGAGATAGGGTCCGACGGTCGGTGCGGCGACGCCGATCACTGCCGGACCCGCAGGACCGTCGTCGTGGTCACCGGCTTGAAGCCGAGCACGCGTCCGAGCGCCCGGCGGACCGCCTGACGGGCGGCCTCGGCGACCGCCGGCACGTCGACGACCTCGCCGCGCCCGCAGTCGGCGAGCTCCTCTATCGAGGTGGCAGCTTCTTGGCGAGCGGCAAGGAGCAGCTGCGCGTCGAGGACTTCGTCGAGCACCCCCCGCGTCGAGAGCGCGATGTCGCCCGCGAGCCTCCCGCGTTCGTCCACTTGCACCACGACGTGAGCGGTCCCGTGCGACGCGAGGGCCGCCCGCTCGTGGAGCACGTTGTGAGGCAAAACCCTTTGCGCAAAGACGTGGATTCGCCCCGCGTGGACACGGCCCGACTTGCTCAGCCCGTCCGCGTCGAGCTCGCCGACCTCGCCGTTCTCGAGCACGCACACCTGCGCCACCCCGAGCTCGCGCGCGAGCTCAGCGTGGCGAAAAAGGTGGTGCAGCGTGCCGTGAAGCGGGACAAACGCACGCGGCCTCACCATCTCGATCATGCGGCGCTGTTCGTCTCGATGCGCGTGACCGCTGACGTGCACACCGCGGTCGGACCATCCGGTGCGCAGCTCTACTCCTCGACGTAATAGGTCACCCATCACGCGCACGACTGCAGCCTCGTTGCCGGGGATCACACGGCTCGACATGATCACCACGTCGCCGGCGACTAAGTCGAACGCTGGATGCTCACCGCGGGCGAGTCGCGCGAGCGCCGCCGCGTCTTCTCCCTGCGTGCCCGTGGCGACGCCGAGCAGTGCCCTCCTGGGGAGCTCGCGGGCTCGGTCCACGGGCCACACGAGGTCGCTCGGCCAATCGAGGTAGGGGGCCCCCGCGTGCTCGCCCGTCGACCTCGCGACGCTCCTGGCCACGCGCGCGTGCGTGCTGACACTTCTCCCGAGCGCGACCAGCTTGCGGCCATGGCGCCGCGCGATCTCTCCGAGGACCCGCAGCCGGTGCACATTCGACGCGAACATCGCTACGACGACGGCCTGGTCCGCGTCCTTGACGATGTCCTCGATGGCGCGGGCGACACTTTCTTCGCTCCCGGTAGGCCCCCGCGCATCGATGTTCGTGGAGTCGCTCATCAGCAGGCGGACCCCCTCGCGGCCGAGCTCCTCGAACCGAACGACGTCGAAGGTCTCGCCGTCGGGGGGGGTTTCGTCGAATTTGAAGTCTCCGGTGTGAATCACGAGACCCGCGTCGGTGCGAATCGCGAGCCCGGTCGCGTCGGCGATCGAGTGGGTGACGCGGATGGGTTCTACCTCGAACGAGCCGAGCCCGACACGCTCGCGAGGCGCGATTTCGTGGAGCATCACGTGGTCGAGGATCTCGTGCTCGGCGGCGCGTTCACGCACGAGCCCGAGCGCGTAGCGCGGGCCGTAGACCGGTACATCGTAGCGCCGCAGGAAGTACGGTATGGCGCCGATGTGATCCTCGTGTCCGTGGGTAACGAACAGCCCAACGATGCGATACGGCTCGAGGGCGGCGAAGTCCGCATGCACGACATCGATCCCGAGCCGGCGGTCGTCGAAAGTGACCCCGCAGTCCACGAGGAGCACCTCGCCCCGCTGTTCGAGGGCGAGGCAGTTCATCCCGATTTCACCTAGCCCGCCGAGCGCAAAGATCCGTAGCGCGCGTCTCCGGCTGGTTTCCGGCGACCCCGTGGGGGGATGCGAAGGGGGCATGAATCGAGGGTCCAGACTTACCATGCGTTTGCGTGCTATGCGTCACTCTGCCCACGCGATGTCGACGCTCGCGGACAAGCGATTCGTCCTCGTGACCGGAAAAGGCGGGGTCGGCAAGACGACCGTATGCGCGGCGGAGGCGCTCGCGCTCGCTGCGAAAGGCAAACGCGTCCTCGTGGCGATGTGCAACGCGAAGGAGCGCCTGAGCGCGATGCTCGGCTCGCCGCCGATCGGTTCACGAGTGACCGCGATCGCCGACAACCTTTGGGCGGTCAACATGCGGCCAGAAGAGGCGCTCGAGGAGTACGGAACGCTCGTACTTCACAGCCGCGCGCTCTACCGAGCCCTATTCGATAACCGGTATGTCCGGTCATTTCTTCGGGCGGTGCCCGGAATGCAAGAGTGGTCGATGCTGGGCAAAGCGTGGTGGCACACGACCGAGACGCTGCCGGACGGCTCGTTCAAGTACGACGTCGTCCTCCTCGACGCGCCCGCGACCGGCCACGGGCTCGACATGCTCCGCGTTCCCAAGGTGATCCTCGAGGTCGTACCTCCCGGGCTGCTCCGCAGGGACGCAGAGCGAGCGATGGCCCTCTTTCAGGACCCGCTCACCTGCGCTGCGGTCCTCGTCACGCTGCCCGAAGAAATGCCCACGACCGAGACGATCGAGCTCGCGCACAGCCTGGAGGAGCTGCGCCTCCCAATTTGGCGGGTGGTTGTGAACGGAGTCCTGCCGCCGCTCTTTTCGAAGGAGGAGCGGATCGTGTTGGAGAATGTAGGGCCATCCCTCGAGGTGCGCACACGCGGGGACGCCGCGATCGCCGCGGCTCGCCATCGCGCGACCCGCGAGCGCGTGCAGGCCGAGAGCCTCGCGCGGCTTTCGATTGAGTTGCCCGTACCGGCGACGTTCTTGCCACTCCTCATGGAGGATGCGGCCCGGCCCGACGCGATCATGCGGCTGTCCAAAAGACTGTAGGTCGTGAATGACTGCCGGACCGATCAGTGACATTCTAGAGCGTCAGTGACACCCAAGCTCGAGAAGCTTCTCAAGGCCGCACCGAACTTACCGAGTCTGCCCGGAGTTGCGCTCGAACTCTTGACGGAGTGCCGGCGCCCTGACGTCGACCTCGACCGGATAGCGGACTTGCTCGCGCGCGACCCAGCGCTGTCCGCGAAAGTCGTGGGCGTCGCAAACTCGTCCGCCTTTCGTCGAGGGGCCCCGGTGACCACGGTTCGGCGCGCGGCGCTCGCGCTCGGGACGAGCTCGGTCACGGCCCTCGGGCTGAGCTTTTCTCTCGTCAGTCAGCGAGCGGCCCGAGGGCCTTTCGATTTCTCGCAGTACTGGCGTCGCGGGCTCTTAAATGCCGTCACAGCGCGGTCCCTCGCCCAGCAGATGCGCATCGACGCCGAGGAAGCCTTCCTTGCGGGCCTTCTGCAGGATATCGGTGTCCTCGCTCTCAACGCCGCAGCTCCGGGATACGACGAGATCATCCGAGAGGCGAAACAGGACCATCTGCGGCTAGAGCGGCTCGAACGCGAGCAGTTCGGAGCCGGTCACCCCGAGGTGGGCGCCTGGCTCGCGCAGGGGTGGGGTCTGCCAGCCTCACTTGTGGACGCGGTGCTCGGCAGCCACGTTCCCTTGCAGGGCGAGCGTTCGTCCATGCTGGGCCGCTGCATCGCTGTTTCAGGATATGTTTCGCCCATCTGGCTGAACGCTTCCGACAAAAACGCGATCAAGACGGCTGCGCAGGCAGCTATGAGCTGGCTGTCCCTACCGCCCGAGGCGTTTCAGGAGGTTCTTACGCGAACCGCCGATGCGTCACGCGACTTTGCAGAGGCCTTCGAAGTCACGCTGCCGAGCGCCAAAGACATGAAGGCCATCCTGCAGCAGGCGAGGGACACGCTGGTCGAGGTCAGCCTCCGCGCGACCCAAGTGGCATCTCGCTCGCAAGCGGACGTCCAGCGTCTCTCGGCCGAAAAAAAGACGCTGGAGCTCCAGTACTCGCGCGACGCCCTGACGGGTGTCTTCACCCGGGCGCATCTGGAGGCCGCTCTCGCGCAGGCCTACGAGAACACGATCAAGTTCGACCGGGCGCTCAGCGTCCTTTTTTGTGACATCGACTTCTTCAAGAAGATAAACGACTCGCACGGCCATGCCGTCGGTGACAAAGTGCTTGCCACGGTGGCACGCCAAATCGCGACCTCCGTCCGTCAACTCGACGTCGTGGGCCGCTACGGAGGCGAAGAGTTTGTCGTCATTCTCCCTGCGACGGCGGCCGAGGGAGCGCAAGTCGTCGCTGATCGAATCCGCGAGCGCGTGGCATCGCTCGCGATTCGAAGCGACAAAGACCAGCCCGTCCCGGTGACTATCTCCATCGGCCAGGCCACGTTCGGCGACGGATGGAGATCGCGGGACCTCGCCGAGCTCCTCGCGGCCGCTGACGGTGCGCTTTACAACGCGAAGAAGAGCGGAAGAAATCGCGTCGTCGCTCACGTACCGTAAGCGGACCATCCCTCAGATGGCTCGAACGCTGGCGCTGCGAGCCGCCGGGCCAAACGTCGGAGCCTCGCACCGGCTTCGCGCGACGTCCCCCCGCGCCGCGAAGACGCGAGGGGGGCCGGGCAGGTCCTGGCAGAAACGAGAACCAGCGGTGAGAGCCGCCTGGGGGGCGACCCGAGGGGGGCACTGAAAAACGCGGGGCCAGCGCGCACCTCGTGCCGCGGGCTCTCACTCGGCCGCGCTAATGACGCGCCAAAAGTAGAACGGAGCTCGCTCCACTAGGCCTTCTTCAGGTTCTGCAACGCGAAGTCCCAGTTGATCAGGCTCTTCAGGAATACGTCTATGTATTTGGGGCGCGCGTTTCGATAGTCGATGTAATAGGCGTGCTCCCAGACATCGATCGTCACGAGCGGCTTCTGCCCGTACTTGAGCGGAAGATCGGCATTGCCCGTCTTGGTGACGGCGAGCTTCTTGTCCTTGCCGACGACGAGCCACGCCCAGCCGGAGCCAAACTGCGTTGCCGCCGCGCTGGTGAACTCCTCGGTGAACTTGTCGATCGACCCGAAGTCGCGCTTGATTGCGTCTGCGAGCTCGCCGGTCGGCTGGCCGCCGCCACTCGGCTTCATCGAGCTCCAATAAAACGTGTGATTCCAGACCTGGGCGGCGTTGTTGAACACCGGCCCCTCACTTGTGGCGATCACGTCCTCGAGGCTCTTGCTCGACTCGGGCTTGCCTTCGAGCAGCTTGTTCAGGTTGGTTACGTACGCCTGATGGTGCTTGCCGTGGTGAAAATCGAGCGTCTCGGCGCTGATGAAGGGCGCGAGCGCGTTCTTGTCGTAGGGGAGGGGGGGGAGCGAAAACGCCATGGCAGTTCTCCTTTTTTATGGAAGGGATGAATTGCCGCGCGGCGGCTCGTTGTCAACCGGGATGCATCCGAGATGCTCAGTCCGCCTTCGTGGTGCGCTGGACGAGGAGCTTCTCGATGAGATCCTTAGAGTACGCCGAGAGCTCTCGGAAGACGACCCCCATACCGAGCGGGTCGCTTTCGACGCGTACGACCTCACCGATCCCTTCGATGCTCTCGATGTCATCCATGATCACGGTGAAACGCAGGTTGACGAGCGTTCCCACGGGCAAAACCTTGTGCGACTTGATGAACACCCCCGTGCGCGAGATGTTCGTGACGTACTCCTGGATGAAGGCGTCGAAGGACTCGAACTCCTTGTTGATCGTCACGCGCGTATCACTGCGCTTTCCAGGGTCGTTCATCGCTCCCTCCGTCACTTCCCCGTCAGATCGAATTGCTCGATGTGGTACTCGGTCCGCGAGTTGACTTGAATGCGACGCATGTAGCGAGTTTCGGCTTCGTGCACGATGACCTTCTCGCTCCCCGTCAGGAGGTCCGCGACCGCCGGGTGGCAGTTGACAATTACCGTGTACCCAGGCAGATCGTTTCTCTTTCTACGGATTTCGCGCAATATCTCATATGCGACCGTCTCTTTGGACTGCAAGTGCCCCGTGCCGTCGCAATAAAAGCACGGCTCGTGGAGCAGCCGGCCCAAGCTCTCGCGCGTTCGCTTTCGCGTCATCTCGATGAGGCCGAGCTCGGAAATACGATTGAGCGTGGTCTTCGCCTTGTCGCGCTGCAAGAGCGCCTCCAGGGTTTTCCGGACCTTCTCGCGGTTCGAGGGCCGCTCCATGTCGATGAGGTCGAGAATGATGAGCCCACCGATATTCCGAAAACGAAGCTGGTACGCGATTTCTTGAACGGCCTCGAGGTTCGTCTTGAGGATTGTTTCCTCCATGTCCTTCGAGCCCTTGCCGACGAACCGGCCCGTATTGACGTCGATCGCAGTGAGGGCTTCGGCCTCGTCGATGATCAAATAGCCGCCGCTCGGCAGGGGGACCTTTCGCGAAAGAGCCCGAGCGATCTCGTCCTCGATTCCGTACGCGTCGAATATCGGCTCGTCCTCGTTGAAGTAGACGATGTCCTTCATCCGCTCGGGCATGAACATTTCTACGAAGCGGCACAGCCGATCGTACTGGGCTTTGTCGTCGATCACCATTTGGTCGACGTCGTCCGTAAAGAGATCGCGCGCGGTTTTGAGGACGATGTCGAGCTCGCTGCAAAGATTCTTGGGAGCCTTCGCGCCCTCTCGATTGTTTGCGACTTCGCCCCAGAGGCGTACGAGGTAGCCGACGTCTTGCTTGAGCTGCTTCTTCGTCAACCCTTCGGCGACCGTGCGCACGATGAGGCCGCCCGTAGGGGGCTTCATGCTGTCGATTGCCTCTCGGAGCCGTGCCCTCTCCTTGTCGTTGCCGATTCGTTTGCTGATACCCACGTGGTCGAGCGTCGGCAGATAAACGACGTAGCGTCCCGGAAGCGAGATGTGACTCGAGCAGCGTGCCCCCTTCGTCCCGATCGGCTCCTTGGTAATCTGGACGATGATCTCCTGTCCTTCCTTGACCACTTCGCGAATCGGAGTGGACTTCGACAACCGGCCCGGCACCGCGCCAGGTCGCGGCCGGTGGTCGATGCGAGCCTCTTGCCGCGGCTCCGGACGACCCCCACGAGCGCGCTCCTTGCCGCGCCTGCGGCGTCTGCGGTCGCCGCCGGCGCGATCACCGCGGGGACCCCGGGCAGGCGCGGCCGAGGGGAGAGGAGGGGGAACGCCGGGTTCACTGATGGTGAATCCAGGCAAATCTGGATCGTCGAGCAAGTCGTCGAGGGGCTCAATCACGCTGGACGCCGCGATTCCGACTTGCGGGGTGGAAGCCACGGCAACAAGCGGTTCCGACGGGCCCGCCTCCGGTCCGCGCGCCTCGACCGCGCCCCCTTCCTCGCCTTCCCCCGCCGCGTCGTCCATGTCGTCTTGGTCGTGTTCCGGTTCGCCTTCGGCTTCGGCGTCGTCTGGCTCTCCGTGCTCCGGCGCGTCGCTCGGTTGCTCTGTCGCGGGTCGCCCATCCGGAGTTTCCGCGTCTGCATCTTCTGCGTCTTCTGCGTCCGCCGCGGCCTCTTCTTCCTGGGCCTCGTCCTCCCGTGCCTCATCCGTGGCTCCGGCGACGTCTACCACGCCCACCACGTCCTCGGACGCGGGCTCGTGGACACCGGCGCCGTTTTCAGTGCCGAGGGCGTGCTTCCGGCCTCCTGCGAGGTACGCTTCGAAGTCGTCCGGGCGAATGAGGTCTTCGACGTGCAGAAAGGCGGCGCGTTCGAGCCCAATGTCGACGAAGGCGGCCTGCAGACCAGGCAGAACCCGCGTGACCTTACCTAAGTAAATGTCGCCGACGGTGCCACCGCGGGGCTGAGAACCCCGCCGTTCGATATGAAGCTCGGCGATAATGCCGTTCTCGATGAGAGCCACGCGGGTCTCGGCGGTCTCGCACGAGATGACGAGGATGTTCTTGGCCATGCGGAGGGAGGACTTCCCGCCCGGGGGCACGGATCGCACGTGTGCGGCCCGCGCAGTGGCGCATCGCGGCGCGGAACGCCACAAGACGACAAAGCACGCAAGCCGGAACGCAGCAACTGGTTGCCTCGGGCTGACGCCGAGACCATAAAGTGCGCTTTTCGGGCGCAGGAGGCCGCGGCGGTGAGGGTGAAGAGAGAAACGACCGCGCGCCCGTTATGGGCGGCGGACGCAAGACCTTTTGGGGCGGCGCTCGGTCCCGGAAAGAGCCGGGGCGCGTTCCCTATCCTTATCGCTTAGCGGAAACTTGGCGTTCTGGCCAGCTTGTTAACGCAGGGAGGTTGAGGTCAGCCTCCGGCTATCGGTCGGGTCGGGTATCTCGCCCCGCGCACTCGACGCGGCCCGTTTCCGCGGCTATGCAATCACTCACGCGGCTCTCGGGCGGCGTGTGCGGCCCTGCCGACGTGGAAGCGTGAACCCCGCCAGGCCCGGAAGGGAGCAACGGTAGCGTGGAAGCGTGTGGTAGGGCCTTTGCCTTGGTTGGACGGCTGTTCGAACGCATGCCCGGCCGGAGCGGCGATGAGCGCTTCGCGCGCGTTCGGGCCGAGGATAGCCGCCGGCGAGGACTCCGGTCGGGCGCGGTTCAAGCACGAACGCCCATTGATGAGGGCTGGTTGGGGCCGAATGACCTTTGACTGCGTCCCGATGGAGCATTGCCTGCCGAATGAGCTTCGCGTGGTTTGAAGTGGAGACCGGGGCCCGCAAATCGAACTTCGCGAGCCCACCCAGCGACGAACCCTTCTGCGTCTCCCGATGCAAGTGGTAGCAATCGTCACCCGCCGATGAACCCCGCCTCCGAGATCAGACTGATTGCGACGCGTGAACTGCGGAGGGGCATCCGCAGCGCCAAGGGAATTGCGCTCGGCGGGTTGACCTTGCTGGGCGCCTTCGTCGCGTCCCTGGTGTGCGTCTGGATCGAAGGGGCGGATCGAGCAAAAAACAGCACCCAGTCGACCCAGGCATACATCGAAATCAAGCGGCAGCTCCTCGAGCAGGCCACCGGCGACCCAGCGTTCGCGGCCTATCTCGCCGGCATCCCGACGTCGCTTCTCATTTTCCTCAAGATCACCGTTTGGCTTTCGCCGCTGCTGGTCGCTCTCCTCGGCTTCGACGCCGTCTCCGCCGAACTTCAGCACCGAACGATCCGATTTTGGACCGTGCGCACGCGCCGTGCATCGTATCTGGCTGGTAAGCTCATCGGCCTTTGGCTGATCACAGGCGTCGTGGCTCTCGCCCTCAACGTCCTCGCCGGCACGGTCGCGCTCGCGCGCGGCTACGTCACCCCAGGAGAGCTCATGCAGTGGGGGGTGCGCTTTTGGTTCGTCAGCTTCGTCATTTCTGGTGCGTGGGCCGCCGTCGCGACATTCATCAGCTCGTGCTTCAGGACGCCCATTCTCGCCCTTATGACCACGTTCGCGACGTTCTTCGTCTCCTGGATCGCCGGCGCCGGCGGCTTCATCTCCCGGCAGCGCCAGGCTACCGAGCCGACCATTGGATCGCACATGGCATGGTACGAGTATTTCTACCCGAATGCCTACGACACACTGCTTCTCTCCCCGGACGCAACGAAGGTTTTGACCGCGCTCGGCATTCTCGTCGGATTCGTGGCCATCACCCTCGCCGCTATGTCATTCGTCTTCGAACGGAGGGACATCTGATGGCCTCCGAGGCCGCAGCGGTGCGGCTGATACCGGCCGAGGCTTCGAGGCGCGAGGGCCAACGCGAACCGGAGGTAGCCGTGCGCCTGCGGCGGCTCACCAAGCGCTTCGGCTCGAAAGCTGCGGTCGACGGCGTGTCGCTGACAATCGACACGGGAAGCGTGTACGGCCTGATCGGGCCGAACGGGGCAGGCAAGACCACGACCTTCTCCATGCTGGCGGGCTACCTGAGGCCCACGGGAGGGTCGCTGCAATTGCTTGGGTTTGCGCCCGGTGCGATCGACGAGTTACGCGGGCGAGTGGGGGTCCTGCCGCAGGACGCGCTGCTCCCCGCGAGCGACCAGGTCGGCCAGCTTCTCGTCCACCTCGCACGCCTTCAAGAGCTCCCAGCCAACAAAGCAATCGAAGCCGCGCGCCGCGCCCTCGCCGACGTCCAGGGCAGCGACTGGTGGCGACTACGATGCGGAAATCTCTCGCATGGCATGGTCAAGCGCGTTGCGCTCGCCCAAGCGTTCTTGGGCGATCCGGAAGTCGTACTCCTCGACGAACCAACCGCGGGGCTCGACCCGCGGGTCGCCTGGGAGGTGCGCCAGTTCATCAAGACGAAGAGGGGACGCTCGACCATCGTCATATCGAGTCACAATCTGAACGAGCTCGAGGAAATCTGCGACGCTGCTGCGATCCTGGACCGCGGCCGCCTCATCGCTGCAGGGAGAATGGCAGAGCTCACCGCGCAGAACGACGAAGTTCGCGTCAAAGTGGCGCCGGGTACCCAGCGCGGAAGTGCCCCCGGCTCGGTGCCTCTCCAAGTGCTGCGTGATTTGCCTACGGTCACGGCGCTGGACTTCGACGACGAGGCGTTCGAAATCGTCGTCCAGTTCGATCGCAAGCAAGCGGACGCCGAGACCATAATCGGCAAAGTTCTATCGGCGCTCTTGCAAAACCAAGTGCGGATCAGCGGCGTGACCAAAGGGCGTGGACTCGAGCAGCGGGTGATGGACCTGACCTGAGGCCGTCACCGCGCGCATTGCCGCATAGGAGGCGCCGCACCGGCATTGACTGCGCGAGCAGGTGTACCGAGGTTCGCTGCAGTTGCGTCGACCGATTCCCAATCCCCATCGAGCTTTATTTGGTCGCCGTCGACTGAGCCGGAGTTTGCATCGAAGTGCGATTCGGGGGTGCTCCCGTCAACCGCGCTTCCTTCGTCCGCGTCTGCTGCGTCCGGATTGTCGGCTTCGTCGCTCTCGCCGCGGGCGAATGCCATGAGCGCGCTCAGCGTCCCGTCGAACTTGTCCAGATCCACCACTCCCGAAACCCCCGCGACCGACCCCATGTCGGAGTACTGCCAGAACCTCCAGACCGGCCAGCCGCTTGGCAGGACCGGGCAGCTCGGGCCCCAGTCGGCGACCCACAATCCATACTGAGCGAAGCCCGATCCGATCACAGAGGACATTGCGGAATTCGTATAGATGACCGGCGCCCTGCCCGTGGCATCTGAGACGCTCGCGAGCCAACTCGCCATCGCTTCTCTTACGGTGGCAGCGGACTGGCCGTCGTCCGTTTCGACATCCATCACGACGGGCAAGTCACCGGGCGTGAGGCCCCCCGCGTCGTTCAAGCCGGCGACGACAAGGCTTGCCTGCGCCACGGCGTCCTCACCCGCTCGGAAGTATTGGTAGCAGCCGCGCAGCAGCCCGGCCTCTTTCATCGCGGTCCAGTTGACCGCGAACCGAGGATCGGGCGCCGTTGTGCCGTCGCTCACGCGCGCGAATGCGAAGGCCACACCAGAGGCCTTGACGAGCGACCAGACAACGGCCCCCTGGTAAGTCGAGACGTCGATCCCGCCCACCGCGGCGTCCCCGGCGCATGTCTCGCGCACCGGCGCGGTTTGAGAGCACGTCTCGTCCTGCCACGAGGAATTACATCCACACCCGATCGCACCGGCCACCCAAGCCCCGGCGAAACCCCGGGCCACTGAGCACCAGGAGAGGAGACCTGGTGCGTGTGAACGGCGCGGCCGCGGCCGGACGATAGCGGGCATAGTCCACACCATTCGGTCTCCGGCGCACGGAGGTTGCGTGCCACCCATTCGGGTGGACACCCACCCTCGCCGTATGCGAACACGTGGGGCCGGAGCGAGGGTGACGAATGCGCGAGCGGATCTCTGCGGTTGTGCTTCTGCTCGGCCTCCTGGACGCGTGTAGCCCGTCGCGCGCGGCATTGACTTCCTGCACAATCCCCGACGGGGGTGGGCCCTCCTCGTGCCCAAGCCCGCTCGAGTGCATGATCTATTACGCAGAAGGCCCCGACGGACTGTGTCACGGAGTCATCGGCGCCGTGTGCGCACTTCCCTGCCAGTCCAACGCAGACTGCGCCCCTCTGGGCCAGAACTCCTCTTGTTACACATGCCCCGCGATGCCGGGCACGTCGGGGGTCTGTACGGCGTTCCAGTAGGGCAACGACCGGCGGGGGGTGGCGACAACGCGTCGGCGAAGGTGCGGGCGTCGCGCTTCTCGTCTGGGAGAGCGCCTAATCCGACAGTGCTTGCTCGTCCGCGTAGCACCAAACCCACGTCTCCCCAGGTTCGACGGAAGTGATGATGGGATGGCTGGTCGTCTTGAAGTGCTTGGTTGCGTGCCGATTCGGGGATGAATCGCAGCACGCGACGTGGCCGCACGAGAGGCACTCCCGCAGGTGCAGCCAACGACCACCGATCCTGAGACAATCCACGCAACCGCTGCCGGGTCGGGTCACTTCGCGGATCGTCGCCTCGGCGGCGTGTTCGCACGGCGCTTCGATGGTCACGGCTTCGCGTTTGGACATGGGCACTCCTTAGCACTTGAGAAACTTGGCCTCAGCCACAAGGCGTGTGTGACGATGTACGCAGAGGATGAACACACTTTTCCGTGCGGACAATCTCGTCGCTCTGCGTCAGCACGTTGCAGACGCCTCTGTCGACCTCGTCTATTTGGATCCCCCGTTCCAAAGTGGGAAGGACTACCACTTGATATTCGAGCGGCGCAGAGACGTGCGTGGCAATCAACGCGCGAATGCGGAAGCGTTCAAAGACACGTGGAGGTGGGGGCCCGAGGCTGAAGAGTCCTACGTCGAGATTGCAGCCGCATCCGGTCGCCCCGCGAGTGCGCTGCGGTCGCTCCGAGCGATGCTCGGTGAGAGCGACCTCATGGCTTATCTCTGCATGATGACCCCGCGCCTCGTGGAGCTTCGGCGGGTCATGAAGACCAGCGGGAGCCTGTATTTGCACTGCGATCCGACGTCCAGCCACTACTTGAAGGTGTTGTTGGACGGCATCTTCGGTCCGGCGTGCTTTCGTAACGAGGTGATTTGGAGGTATCGGCGTTGGCCAGCGAAGGCGCGCCGCTTTCAACGGATGCACGACGTCCTTCTCTTTTACACGGCGAGCCCGGGCAAGTCGCACACCTTCAACACGCTCTACGGGTACGAGCGACTGGCGGACTCGACGCGAAAGACGTTCGGCACCAAGAAGCAGCGCGCCGACTTTTCGTCGGGCCACCGCAAGCCGAGCGTGGAGGACGTCGATACTGCGGGGCCGCAGCTTTCGGACTTCTGGGATCTCGACGACGGCCCGAGCGCAATGCTCCCGGCCTCCGATGCGTGGGAGGTGGGTGTCATCGCCGCCATTGGCAAGGAGCGCACCGGGTACCCCACCCAGAAACCAGAGGCACTACTCGAGCGAGTGATTCGCGCGAGCAGCAACCCCGGCGACGTCGTACTCGACCCATTCTGCGGGTGCGGAACGGCGATCGCGGTAGCACACCGGCTCGGGCGGCGGTGGATCGGCATCGACGTACAACCGATGGCGATAGCCCTAACAAGCCGCCGCATGAGCCAGCCTCCAAGCGAAATCCGAGGGCCGAGCGAGCACACCAAAGCGCACGCTGGCCTCGCGTCCTCCTGCGATCGAAATCGAAAGGAGAACGCGAGGTCCTGCTAGCCGCAGTTATTTCTTGGCTTCGGCCGCGATCTTGTCCCGGTACTTCTTGACCATTTCTTCCTGCTCTTGCTTCGGCACGGTCGCGTACTTCGCGAACTCCATGGTGAAGGTCCCCTTGCCTTGGGTCGCCGAGCGAAGGTCGGTCGAATACCCGAACATTGCGTTGAGCGGGACCTCGCACGTGACGCTCACGTTGTCCCCGGCGACCGTTTCGAGAATCACTCCACGGCGCTGGTTCACCTGTCCGACGACACCCCCCTGAAACTCGATTGGGGCATCGATTTCCACCTTCATGATGGGCTCAAGAATCGTCGGGGCGGACTTCGCGTACGCCTCGCGGAATCCCATCAACGCTGCGGTCTTGAATGCCATCTCGGACGAGTCGACCGCGTGCGCTGCACCATCGTTGATGACACACCGTATGCCGACGATCGGAAACCCTATCATCGTCCCCTTGCGCACGCCCTCTTTGAAGCCCTTGTCGCAAGCCGGAATGAACTCTCGAGGAATCGACCCTCCAGTCACGTCGTCGACGAACTCGTACGTTTCGACCGCGTCTTGGGGCAGCGGCTCGATGTACCCCATGATCTTGGCGTACTGTCCCGAACCGCCGGTTTGCTTTTTGTGTGTGTAGTTGATCTCGGCACGCCGGGTGATGGTCTCGCGGTACGCGACCTGCGGCTTGCCGGCCACCACCTCGCAGTTGTACTCGCGGCGCATGCGCTCCATGTAGATCTCGAGATGCAGCTCGCCCATTCCGCTGATAATGGTCTGCTGGGACTCTTCGTCCTGATGCACGCGGAAAGTCGGGTCTTCCTTCGTGAAGCGGTTGAGCGCTTTGGAGAAGTTGGTCTCCGCTGCGCGGTCCTTTGGGGCGACTGCGAGTGAGATGACGGGAGCGGGTACGTGCATCGACGTCAGCGTGACGTTCACCTTGCCGTCGGTGAACGTCTCGCCGGAGCTCGCTTCGACGCCATAAAAGGCGATGATGTCGCCTGCCTCCGCCGAGTCGATCTCTTCGCGATCGTCCGAGTGCATCCGAAACATGCGCGGCACGCGCACTTTCCGCATCTCGTTGCTGGCGTTGTAGATGGTGTCGCCCGATACGACTTTTCCCTGGTACACGCGAAAGTAAGTCAGCTGGCCGTACTTGTCCTGCGTGAGCTTGAACGCCAGCCCGACGAAGGGCTTGTTCGGGTCCGACTCGATGACGACCTTTTCTTCCTTGTTGGTCTGGTCGTGCGCCTCGTTGACGACCTCGGTCGGATTGGGCAAGTAATAGGCGACCCCGTCGAGGAGGAGCTGAACGCCCTTGTTCTTGATGGCGGAGCCGCACATCACCGGCGTCATCTTCAGCGCCAATGTGGCGCGGCGGATGGCGGCCCGCAGCTCGTCGTTCGATACCGGCTCCTCGTTGATGAACTTCTCCGCGAGCTGGTCGTCGACGTCGGCGACTCGGTGCACGATATCGTGGCGTGCTTCCTCGGCGCGCTTTGCGTACTCCGGAGGAATGGGCTCCTCACGGACCTTTTCGCCGTCGTCCCCGTCGAAATAGAACGCCTTGCCGACGATCGGGTCGATGATCCCTTTGAACGCGGACTCTTCGCCCATCGGGAGCTGCAGCTTGACCGGATGATGGCCGAGCTTTTCTTTGAGCATGTCGGCGACCCGGTCGTAGTTCGCGCCCGGGTTATCCATTTTGTTGACGAATGCGATGCGCGGCACACGGTACCGCTTCATCTGACGATCGACCGTGATCGACTGGCTCTGGACTCCTTTGCCGGAGTCGAGCACGAGGATCGCGCCGTCGAGCACGCGAAGCGCGCGCTCGACTTCGATGGTGAAGTCGACGTGGCCTGGCGTGTCGATGATGTTGATGTTGTGCGGCAGAAGCTGGTTCTGCGAGCCGTTCCAGATGCAGTACGTCGCGGCAGACTGGATCGTGATTCCCTTTTCACGCTCGAGATCCATCGAGTCCATTTTGGCGCCGACGCCGTCTTTGCCGCGAACCTCGTGAATTTTATGGATCCGACCCGTGTAAAAGAGGATGCGCTCGGTGAGCGTCGTCTTGCCCGAGTCGATATGGGCGGAGATGCCGATGTTGCGGATGCGTTCGATGGGGATGCGTGCGGCCACGGAAGTATCTTTCTATTGTCGGGTGAGTGAGCAGATTTGGCGTGCTGAGGCGGGGCGATCGCGGCGACCTAACCTCAATCGCACGACGCGCGCAAGACAAGTTGGTAGCGTCTCGGTGACCACCCTGGCAACGCGCTTGCCGAGGCCCGCGCCGGTCGGGTGATTCCCGTCGCCAACCATAGCGGACGGTATCCGATGGCGCCGGGGTCTTTCCTGTGAAATTCCGAGTGAAAAGGCATGGGACTTCGCACCCACGCTTGCGCTGGCTCGGGGCGATTCGCCCACCGCGCCCCACGCGCGCGGTCATAGGGGGGCGAACCGAGAATTGGTTGCCGCTTCGCGGTTCGGGGGATGATGGCCCGATGCGCGCGCTCTCTGCGGTCCTGGCGCTTTCTTTCGTCGGCTGCTCGGCGGCCATGCCCCACGAGCGATTGACGCAGTCTCTCGTAAGGCGCGCTTGGGCAGGGCGCGAACCGCCCACCGACGAGCGGGGGGCGGCCGTCGCCCGGTACGCTGCGGCGCAGGTGGGCAAGCGGTATTGCTGGGGCGGCGAGGGCCCGGCGTGTTTCGATTGCTCGGGGCTCGTTCAACGCGCCTGGCGCTCGGCAGGGGTTCCGGTCCCGCGCACCGCAGACCGGATCGCGTCGGTGCTGTCGGAAGTGGCGCTTTCCGAGGTGCGCGCGGGCGACATCCTTTGGTGGCCGGGGCACGTCGGGATTTACGTTGGCAACGGCTGGATGGTGGACGCTCTCGACACGCCGCACGGGGTCGTCCTGCGCCCTGCCGCGAACCCGCGCCGCGCAGTGCGCCCGCTCTGGGATTGGCGCGCGGATGAGGCGAGGCGCGTGGGCCTGTGACCGCTGTCGACGGGCAGAGGGTTCGAGGGCAACGAGCTCCCCTGCGCCCGACCGTCACGAGCGCGAAGCCGGGTCCTGCCGATAAAACGCCCTCAGTTGATCATACAGGGCCGGATGCTTTGAACGCAGGCTTCCCGGCTGCCCGAAGAAGGCCTCGGTGACCACCGCGAAGAACTCAGCCGGGCTCGTGGCGCCATATGGATCGATCGAAGTCTGGTGCCCCTGCCGGATCTCGCTCGTCAGCTGGGTGTACTCCGCGCCGAGCACGCGGGCCCAGGGGCCGTACATCGAGCGCGTCGGCAGGAGGGGCGCGCCGTCGGCGCTTCCGTCCTCTTGGTCGAGCGCGTGAGCGAACTCGTGCAGGACCACGTTGTGTCGCGGATCGTGGGCGCCGCGGAGCACCTCGTCCCAAGCGACCACCAGCGTTCCTGTCCCCCACGACTCGCCCGCGCGGAGCTCGCCGTCGATCACGACACCCCCGGGCTGGGTCACGTGGTGGGCTCGGTACGCCGACGGGTACACGAGCACGGACTCGACGGTGGGAAATACGTCGTCCTCGTCCAAGTGCAGAAGGAGCAGACAGGCTTGTCCCGCGATGGTCACGCGTATTTCGTCGTTCAGCTCGAGGCCCCCGCAGCCTTCGAAGTGCTTCTCCGATAGGAAGATGCGGACCGCATCCTCGAGGGTGCCTTTCTCGGCCGCGTCGAGCTTCGAGACGGCCGCAACGTTGCGCTCGAGGAACGCCCGCCACTCGGCGGGGAACGGCTGCTCGAGGATGTGCGCGCGCTGCCTCTTCTTCCACCATCCCATGGCGCTTCAACTCGGTTCTACGGCGCGCGCGCCGAGGCCAATCCGGCCGCTCGAATGGTGGCCGAAACACTGGATACCTATTAGACGCAAAGACGATGAAAATCCACACGAAGGCCTTTCGCGTGACCGAAGGCGACAGAGTCGATCTCGACCAGTGGCCGACGAAAGTCGACCGCGTGTACGGCTCGAAGGACCAATACGACGAAATTCTGAAAGAACACGTCGCGGAGCTGAGCGCGAAGCAACAGGTGCTTTACGCGGCCGATCGATATGCCGTTCTGCTCATCTTCCAAGCCATGGATGCGGCTGGAAAAGACGGTGCGATCCGGCACGTCATGTCCGGCGTCAATCCGCAGGGTTGCCAGGTCTTCAGCTTCAAACAACCCAGCGCCACCGAACTTCGCCACGATTTTCTGTGGCGCACGGTCGTGGACCTGCCGGAGCGCGGTCGGATCGGAATCTTCAACCGATCGTACTACGAAGAGGTGCTCATCGTCCGGGTCCACCCCGAAACGCTTCACAACGAGGGGCTCCAGGAACCGTCCCGGGCAGGGAAGGCACTATGGCGAGAGCGATATCGGTCCATCCTGGATTGGGAAAGACACCTCCACGCGAACCAAACGCATATCGTAAAATTCTATCTTCATCTGTCCAAAGGCGAGCAGCGCAAGCGGTTTCTCGAACGCATCGACGAGCCGGAGAAGAACTGGAAGTTCAGTCTTTCGGACGTGCAAGAGCGCAAGTTTTGGAAGAAGTACATGAAGGCGTACGAGGAATGCCTCTCTGCAACGAGCACTCGGCAGGCACCCTGGTACGTCGTCCCAGCTGATGACAAGGAAAACGCTCGGCTCATCGTATCGCAGATTGTGCTGGACACACTCGAAGAGCTCGATCTGGCCTATCCGAAAACGAGTCCTGCGCGCCGCGCGGAGCTCCAGGCCATCCGCAAACAGCTGGAGAAGAGCTGAGAGAGTCAGATGGGTCGGTGCGCTTGGTCCCCCGAGGGGAAGCCGCCGCCGCCCGGTCGCGCCGAAGAGCTCTCCAGTCGTCGCGGCTTCATGTTCATTGGGTGAGCGGACGGCTTCCACGCGAGCTCGAGCCATCGCGACACGTCTCGCCGCCGTAGCATTCCGACGAGGTTACCGTTCGCGATGACGGGCAGCTGATCGATGTTTTCTTTTGCGAGTTGTTCGAAAGCGCTCGAAAGAGATTGCGTCGGACTCGTCACAGACAACGACTCGATGCCGCGCATGATGGACGAGACCGGTGTAGCTGCCCATTGCTCCGGAGGTACTTTGCGGACGTCCGAGACCGATACGAGCCCGAGGAGTGCTCCGCTCTGAACGACGGCAAGCGCGCGGTCTTCACCCGGAATGAGGTGGTCGTGGACCAGACTGGCCACGGACAGATCCGGACCCGCGACGGGAACTCCCTTGTTCATGAGCTGCTCCACGGTCATCCCGTCGAGCACGTCGTCGAGCGCGAGGCGGGTGGTCGCCCGCATCGCAGCGCCATGCAAAAACCACCCGATGAACGCAAGCCACAGGCCGCCGACGAGGCCGGTGCCGAAGAAGGGGAGCCGGGCCCCGAAGGTCATCGCGATACCAAAACCGATGAAGAGCCAGCCGATCGCCTGCCCCGTCATCGAAGCCCACATCGTCGACGTCCGAAGATTCCCGGTGACCCTCCATAGAATGGCGCGGAGAACGCGCCCCCCGTCCAGCGGGAACCCTGGGATCAGGTTGAAGAGCCCGATGATGATGTTGATCGGTCCGAGCCATGCTAAAGTTGTGGTTAAAGGACCGAGGCGAGCGAACGCCTCGACCGCGCTGTCGATGTCGCCCATCGCCGGGGTCACCGCGGCAGTCACGGCCAAGAAGATGGCACCGAGCGCGATGCTCATCATCGGCCCGACGATGGCCATCAAAAACTCGGCCTTCGCCGATGGGGGCTCTTGCTCGATATTGGACACGCCCCCGAACAGAAACAGCGTGATACTGCGGACCCGCATGCCGAATCGCATCGCCACGACCGAGTGAGCGAGCTCGTGCAAGAGTACGCAAGCGAAGAACGCCAGGGTCGCGACTGCGGCAACCGCAAAGGCCCCGGCCGGGCTCCAATCCGGATGCCACCGAGAGAAGACGGCGACGAGATTCCAAGTCAGCAGGACAAAGACAAAGGTCCAGCTCCAGTCGACCCGGAGATCGATCCCGAAGACTCGCCCGATTCGAAAGCCACGCATGAGATGCCTCCGTGCCCCATAACGGGACCGCTCCCCTGCTCTGCAGCCTTCGTGCCTTCACGGCAGCGGCTGTAAGTGCGGAGGCGGGGGCGCACGTCCTGCGTCTCGGAGAGCGTCGTGCGCCACAACTCGCGCGCACGGCCGAGGTAGAATCGGGGTCGATCGGATGTTGCGTGATCGAGTGGAGGTCGACATGCGCGCGAGAGAGACGGCGAAACTGCTCACGGGGTCCATCGTGGTCTATGTGATCATGGCAGCATGTGCGTCGAGCGGGCCCGCTTCCCTCGACCTAGGCGAAGGGAGGCTTGGGCAAAGCAACGGATCGAGCGGGAGCGCCGGCTCCGGCGGCGGCTCGGTGATGGACGGATCGGGCCACGATGGCCCGAGCATCTTCGACGTCCTCATGAATCCGGTCACGAACGCGGAGGCGAATTTGAGCGGAACCCGGCTGAAGGTCAACTTCATCTCCGGCGTGGATGGTTCCCAGGTGATAACCGGTATGCACGACTCGCAAAGGAATGAAGATTGCGCCTTTACCATCGCGGCGGACGGAGTCTTGCGGTGCCTGCCGAGCGGCTCGTATTCCGTCGGCGTGTACACCGACGCAGGCTGCGCGCAACCAATTGTCGGCGTGGCCAAAGGCTGCACCGCCACGTATGCGATCGTCGCGGCGGCGACGAGCTGCGGAGCCCAAACGCACGTATACACACTGGGCCCGGCGTTCACTGGGGCCAAATCGTATGCATTGAACGACGATGGGATTTGCGTCACCTATCCCGCGACTGGCATCACGACGTTCGAGACGACCCTTGACCTTTACACACTGGGCAGCGAGGTGCCCGCGTCATCGTTTGTGCAAGGCACGCTGCAGACGGGGCAGTGACGACAGGGCTCTTCGGTCTCGATACCCCGCTCGCTAGCTTCGATCGCGATGACGAGCGAAAGACCAAGCGCCGTGCATCGTGCGGTGCACTGGTGAAAGGGCCTCGATCTGGTGCACATCAGCTATTCCTCCGTGTGAAACGGTAGGCCTTGTCTGCACGCGCCGCGCAACATCAGCGCAAAGAGCCCGCTGCAAACCATGCGCGGGAATGGGGCGCCAGCGCTAAGTCCGGGCGAGCGGTCGTCGACGAAGTAACGGGCGATCCGGGTGCCCAGTGGCCGGACCTGGGATTAGGGCCAGCCGTTGAGTCGTAGCCGCCAGTGGTCAAGCAGGCGCGCGCGTGACACAACGCGGGCATGCAGCTCGCGCGAACGCAGCTTTTCGTAACCTTCCCCGAGCGTCGAAGGTGCGCGCAACGGAGTCGTGGACGACCGTGGCAATGCGTACGTCGCTGACCCGGTCAGCGCCCGATTGTCGGACTTTGCGGCACCGAAGTAGCGACCTGCGCCCCTGCCGAATCAGTCGCCGCCGCCAGCATCCATCGGCGTCATCATGGCGCCCGCGTCCATCGCCGGCGGCATCATCATCGGCGCACGGCAGCTTAGGATCATGCCACCACCGGCAGCCATGCAGACGTTGCCCGCCGGACAATCGGCAGCCGTGGCGCATACGAGACGCCCCATTGGACACGTTCCCGCGTCGGTAGCAACGCACGCCGCGCCTCCGCCCGTGGTGCAGCAGATCTCACCGGCGGCGCAGCTTCCATGGGTGCAGGGGGGCGTCACGCACGTCATGGGCGCGCCCGCAGCCGCTCCCGCCGTGCACGTCTGGCCAGGCGCGCAGTCGGCAGCCGTGGCGCAAATGACGTTGCAACCCATTGCGCCGGCGGGCGCGCAGGCGGCAATCCCGCCTGCCCGACCTTCGCAGCAGACCATCCCGGCCCCGCAGCTTCCCGCGGTACACGGCGGCGCGCCGCAAATTTTGTTTCCGCCGCCCATTCCGCCGCCGATCATGTTGCACGTCTGACCGGCCGGGCAGTCGGCGTTGGCCATGCACACTTGCATCGAACCCATGGGGCAAGTCGCCTGGCAACTATTGGCACGACCTCCGCCGCCAATGCCGGTGCAGCATATTTCGCCCCCGGCGCAGCTCGCCGATCCCGTGCACGGAGGAACCGCGCACGTGGTAAAGCCGGCTCGATTCCCCGTACACGTTTGTCCGGTGGGGCAATCTGTATCGGTCAGGCAGATCTGCACGCCTGTGGCGGAACACGCGCTTTCGCACAACGAATTTGCAACAGCGCCTCCGCCAAATCCGCCGCCTCCGCCCATGGCGCCGCCGTCGCCGGGCTCCAAGCAGCATACCTTGCCGGGGCAGTTAATCGACCCCATGCAGGCCATCACGAATCCTCCCGCGGGACAGGTGCTTTGGTCGGCCACACAGTTCTGATCGACGAGAGTGGGTCCTCTGCCGCCCTCGGGAGGACTTATCGTCGTACAGCACGCTTGCGAGCCTGTGCAGTAAATCTGCAGATTGTTCGCCGTGTTCCCGCACGGGACGCCCGTCGGAGCGATCGCGCCGCTGTCGGTCACAATGAATCCGCTGCTCCCGCCGGCTCCGCTTCCGCTTCCCGTCCCTCCGCCGCTGGCAGTGCCGCTGCTGCTACCGGTGCTGCTGCTCCCGGCCCCGGAGCTCGATGAGCTTCCCCCCCCGTCGGACCCTACGGAGTTCGAAACGCTCGAGCCCCCGCACGCTGCCGCAAGCGCAACCCCGATGGACGCCGCAAATAGTATTCGAGAGAATCTCATCAAAGCCACCTCGCGCGATTTTCGAATCTAAAGCGGCCTCACCCTAGCCCGCATGACTTGAGCCCGTGCGTCTCACGGCAGTCGCATCCAAAATCGCGCTCCTTTGTCAGTAGTTGCCGCGACCGCGCACACGATTGTGTCCGTGTGCTCGCGTCCAGTCGTCCACGAACCGGCGAAGCGGCCGTGGGAATGTCGCTCGCGACAACGGGCTCATGCGCCCGCACATGTTGGCTTTAACCTTTGGACCCGGTTTCCTACATGATCCAAACTCGTCGAATGCTTGGCAGGTGCCCTTGCCCGAGATGGAATCCGCGTACGGCCATGGTCGAGCGTCTCGTTAGCGAGCAAGCGAGTCGATGAGCACTGAGCTGCGGCAGAGCGTCGTCGGCAAAAGCGAGGGGGGGACGCCGCCTCTTCCCTTCATCGAACGCCTCATCGCGACCAAGGACTGGGGTCAGACTTGTCTCGGACCCGCTGCCTCGTGGCCATCGAGCTTGCAGACGGTTCTGCGCCTGATGATCTCGTCTCGGTATGCAATGTGGCTCGGCTGGGGCCCGGACCTGATCTTTTTCTGCAATGAGGCCTACCGGGAGCAGACTCTCGGAGCGAAGTACCCCAGTGCGATCGGCATGCCTGTCCGCGAGGTCTGGTCCGAGATCTGGGACGTGCTCGAGCCGCGCATTCGGCAGGTTCTGAAAACCGGTGTGGCCACGCTTGACGAGGGGCTTTTCTTGCTCCTCGAGAGGAGCGGATACCCCGAGGAGACCTACCACTCGTTTTCTTACAGTCCGGCTCCGAGCGATGTCGCAGGTGAGATCGGGGGCCTCTTTTGCGTCGTTGTCGAAGAGACCGAGCGGGTGCTAGGCGAGAGAAGAATCGCGCTACTCGGGCGCTTCGCATCTCTGCTCGCCCAGGCGAAGACAGCCGCCGAGGTGTTCGCGGCGCTCGAGACGTGCTTGTCAGACGAGGCCCGTGACATTCCCTTTTCGCTTACGTACATCGTCGAAGGCGACCGCGTCACCGCGAGGCGCGTGTCGCAGACGGGGTTTGAAGGTGGGCACCCAGCGGCGCCCGTCAGCGTGAGCCTTGCAGACTTGGCGCCATGGCCCATAGGGTCCGTCTGGTCGAGCGGCGAGCCCCTAGTCATTTCGCTGGACCCGGCACAATCATGGCCGATCGGTGCGTGGAAGGCGCCCCCCTCCCGCGCACTGGTAGTCCCCATCGCCGGTCAGGGCGAGAGGCAACCTTCCGGCGTATTCATCGCCGGACTCAACCCCCACCGCTTGCTCGACGAGCGCATCCGAAACTTCGTAAGCTTGTTCGTTGGTCAGCTCGGCGCCGGCCTCTCGAACGCGGGCGCCCACGAGGAAGCTCGCAAGCGCGCCGAGGCCCTCGCGGAGATCGATCGCGCAAAAACAATATTCTTCAGCAACGTGAGCCATGAATTTCGCACGCCGCTCACACTCATGCTTGGCCCGATCGACGACATGCGCGCGATGCCGTCGCGCGACCCCGACGAACGCGAGCGAGTCGACCTTCTTCATCGAAACGCGTTGCGTCTCCTCAAGCTCGTGAACACGTTGCTGGAGTTCTCACGGATCGAGGCGGGTCGGACGGACGCGGCATACGTCCCGACCGACCTATCCGGCCTGACGGCCGACCTTGCGAGTAGTTTCCGATCCGCCACCGAGAAAGCCGGCCTAACGCTCACCGTCGAATGTCCGCCGCTTTCCAAGACGTTTCACGTCGACCGGGACCAGTGGGAGCAGATCGTCCTGAATCTTCTGTCGAACGCGCTCAAGTTCACCTTCGAGGGGACCATCGCGGTGCGCCTCCGCGAAGTCCAAGGCGGCGCCGAACTCGAAGTAGCCGATACGGGAATCGGCATTGGAGAACGAGACTTGCCGCGCATCTTCGAACGCTTTCACCGAGTCGAAGGCGCTCGCTCGCGCAGCCACGAAGGCTCCGGCATCGGTCTTGCGCTCGTCCACGAGCTCGTTCGCCTCCATGGCGGTGAGCTCCGGGTGCAGAGCCAGCTGGCAGTGGGTACCTCGTTCTTCGTGCGCATTCCAGCGGGTACGACACACCTTCCGAAGGATAGAATTCGAGCTTCACGCACGCTCCAGTCCACGGCCATCGGAGCGGGGGCCTACGTTCAGGAGGCATTGCGGTGGGTTTCCGAGCCCGACACCGATTCCGGCTCTCCTTTGGTCGCCCGTCGGGCCGAGAGCGAACCTCGTGAGCGTATCCTTGTCGTGGACGACAATACGGACATGCGCGACTACGTTTCGCGCCTTCTTCGCGAACGCTGGGACGTCGAAGCGACCAACGACGGGCAAGCCGCGCTCGAAAGCATCCGCCGCAACCCGCCCGATTTGGTCCTAACCGACGTCATGATGCCGGGTCTCGATGGCTTCGGACTTCTGCGGGCTCTTCGCAGTGACGCTTCCATTCGGGAGATCCCGGTCGTCGTGCTTTCGGCGCGCGCGGGCGCAGAGGCCACGTCCGACGGGCTGAAGGCTGGAGCCGACGACTACCTGGTGAAGCCTTTCACCGCGCGCGAGCTCTTCGTGCGGATCGCCGCGAGACTCACGGCGGTGAAGGCGGCGCGGGAAGCGTCCGTGCAGCGAGCGAACCTTTATCGCGCATTCATGCAGGCGCCTTTCCCAGTCGCCATTTTCCGGGGGCCTCGGCACGTCATCGAGCTTGCGAACGACGTGTGCCTGACGGCGTGGGGCGTGGGACCTCGCGTTGTAGGACAGCCGCTTCTGGAAGCACGCCCGGATCTTCGTAACCAACCGTTTCCCGAGCTGATGGACAAGGTCTATCGGACTGGCACACCCCATCAAGGGCGAGAGCAGCTTGCGCGTCTACCGACCGGCCCTGCCGGCGAGTTCCAGGATCGCTACTTCAATTTTGTCTATACCCCGCTTTTCGACGTGCGCGGCGATGTCGAAGGCATCATGGTGTGCTCGTTCGAAGTCTCCGACCAGGTCCGCGCCCAGACGCTGCTCACCACCGCGCAAAGGGCTGGTCAGATTGGCATCTTCGACTGGGACGGTCGATCGAACGAGGTGTACTGGTCTCCGGAGCTCTACACGCTTCTCGGAAGGCTCCCGGCAGAGCTCGAGCCAACCGTAGAGCATTGGAACGAGCTTCAGCATGAGGAGGATCGAGAGGCGGGCTGGCAGAAGTACAGCGACGCCTGCGCGAAGCGCGCGACCGTCTACGAAAGCGAGCAGCGTTTGCTTCAGCCGGATGGCAGCTGGCGCTGGGTGCGTACCACCAACCATCTAACCTTCGACGATGCCGGACAGGTGACTCGCTGCTTAGGCGCCGTGGTCGACATCCAGCGGCTCAAGGATCTTGTCGAGCGCGAAGGTGCCGCCCGCTTTGAAGCAGAAGAAGCGAACCGCGCGAAGGACGACTTTCTCGCGATGCTTGGCCACGAGCTGCGCAACCCCCTATCACCCATCATGACGGCGATCCACCTTCTGAAGCTCCGTGGCGGCGACGGAGCCGCGCGCGAGGTGAATGTCATAGAGCGGCAAACGGAGCACCTCACGCGCCTCGTCGATGACCTGCTGGACGTTTCGAGAATTACGCGCGGCAAAGTCTCACTCAACCGAGAGTCGGTCGAGGTGGCGGACATCGTGGCGGCGGCTATCGAGACTGCGAGCCCTACCATCGAGAACGGCCGACATCAGCTCTACACGAAAGTCCCGACGCACGGCCTCGTCGTGGACGTCGATCGGGTGCGCATGGCGCAGGTCCTTGCGAACCTTCTGACCAACGCAGCCAAGTACACACTGCCCGGGGGACGTATTACCGTTTTGGTCGCGCGCGAAGAGCGCGACGTGGTCATTCACGTTCAAGACACCGGTGCGGGGATCTCCGCTGACCTCTTGCCGCGTGTCTTCGACCTATTCGTGCAGGCGCGCCAGACCCTCGCGCGAGCACAAGGCGGGCTCGGGCTCGGCCTTGCCATCGTCAAGAGCCTCGTCGCGATGCATGGCGGCTCGGTTTCCGCCACGAGCGAGGGACTGGGGCACGGCAGCACGTTCACCGTACGCCTGCCGCTGACTGAGGCTCGCGCCACAAAGCGTGAGGCTTCCGGTCCGCTTCGAGTAGCCCCCGAACCGCGGCTCGCTCGCGTTCTCGTCGTGGACGACAACGTCGACGCGGCCGAGATGCTTGGGGAAGCCTTGCATGCCCTCGGCTACCGAACCGCGATCGCCCACGATGGGCCTCAGGCTCTCCGGGTGGTCGCCGAGTTTGAGCCTCAGATTGCTCTGCTCGACATTGGTCTACCCGTCATGGATGGCTATGAGCTCGCCGAACGGCTTCGCGAGCAGCGCGCCAATTTGACGCTCGTCGCGATCACCGGCTACGGGCAGGACACCGACCGCGAGCGAGCCCGCGACGCCGGGTTCAACGACCACCTGACGAAACCGGTCGACATCGACAAGCTCGGCCGCGTCCTCGAGTTACGTTCTCGCACCAATTTGGGTAGCGGCGCGGCGCTTCCTCCGGCTGCACGGCCGCGGTAGTCTTCGCGCTCATGAAGCTTGGTCGGCTGGAGAGTTCGCTGATTGCGAGCGGGGGCGCTCCCCGCGGCTGGCGGGCTCGCCTTGCCACTCGCGCCCAGCTGCCACTATCGAAGGCTCGCCTGGCGCACGAGATGCTTGAGGGCATCCCACGGCCGCCCGTCGGGACGATGCTCTTGCAGCCCGAGTGATTTGGCTCGGGCAGGAGCCGCGCCACAAACTCGCGCACGTCGCGCACCGGGTGGACTTGGGCGTGAGCGTGTGATCGACTTACGCGACCGTGCGCCGCGTCACGCCTCTCGCTGCCGTTCTCGTCATCTCCCTCACGTCCTGTGTCAGCACCGCGAGCGTCGTCCGCACGCGCTTCGCCAAGGCGCAGAGCTGCCCCGAGGACAACGTGACGATCGACCTCGAAGGAGGCTCGCTTTACCGCGCACGCGGATGCGACAAGGAGACCACTTACGTCTGCGGGTCTGTCGCCGGATTCAAGGGTGGAGTCCAGTGCGTCGAGAAAGAGCTCCCGAGCCCACCCGCGCAGCGCGATCCTGACCGTCCGGTACTCTCACCTCCCGATCCGAGAATTCCTGCGCCGCAGTGAGCGCTGCGCCGAGCGCTCCGACGCCTTGTTCGTCGATCCCCTTCGCGCGACGATTGGCAGGGGAGCGCGGGCGGAGGATCGCCGAAGGGATGCCTACCGTGCCCGGGGCGCACCCGGGACCGCGCGGGCTCGCCTGGGCGCTCGCAGTCCGCACGAAGGTCTTCGACGAGCTGATCCTCGACAGCGTTCAGACCATTGACGCCGATGCAGTGCTGAACCTCGCTGCCGGTCTCGATGCCCGCCCCTATCGCTTGCCGCTTCCCTCCTCGCTGGTCTGGATCGAAGCCGATCGAGCCGCGTTCCTCGACGAAAAGAAGGCGGTGCTCGCGACCGCAAGACCCGCGTGCATCGTCGAACGAGTTGCAATCGATTCTTGCGGACCACCAGGCCAGAGTAAGCCTCTTCGACCGCGTCGCTGCTTCCCACCCACGCGTCGTGGTGGTCACCGAAGGCCTCCTCGTCTATCTCGATGAGGCCCTCGTCGGCTCTCTGGCAGATGGGCTCGGCGCGCGACCCTCGATTCGCCGATGGGTTCTCGAAAGCGCCGCGCCCGAGTTTGTCAAACAGAACATGCGAGCGTGGGGCAAGGTCCTGGCCTCAGCGAATGCCGAATGGAAGTTTGCACCCGCGAACGGGTTCGACTTCTTCCGACCGCATGGTTGGTCACTGACCGTCAGGCGCCCGTTCTTTGCGGAGGCGCGCCGCCTGGGACGCGAAGGCGAGATGCGCTTTGCGTGGCTGGTGCGTGCGCTCTCGTTTCTCTCGGGGCGGTTTCGCCGGAGGCTAGAAAACTCAGTCGCCTACGGCGTCATGCAGCCAAGTCGCCCAGAAAGGGTGGACTAGAGACGTCGAAACCAATCGCGAACGTTAGGGCGCCAACTGCGGAGCAGAGGGGCCAACTCCGTTGACATCCAAGCGGCCCGGAGGTCAATTTGACCGGACTTTCCATAGGTCCGGACTGGTACAAGATCTGCTGGCTCAGTCCGGTCGGAGTTGCGGGCTGCGTTGCTACACGTTCATCGCCTTGGAGGTTCGCGGCGATGACACGCACGAAAAAGGCGGGCGTCTAACTCTAACCGCAAGAGGATGGCTTCGAGATCAACATCGGATTCGAGTATCCGGACGGCACGCTGCGTCGCGGCTTTCCTGGCACTGGCTGTGAGCGGCTGCGGAAGTCGGACGAGTCTCCTCGCTCCCTCAACGGGCGACTCCTGCCCGGACTCCTCGACCCCAATCTACGTGCTCGTTGCGGGACCGTCTCCTGACGCTTCTGACGTAATCATGCGCTTCGATCCGCCGACAGGGACATTCGCAATCTTGGCGCCGGTTCCATGCCTCGGATACGCGCAGCGCCCGACGGCGATGGCTGTCGATCGAGCGGGAGACGCCTATATCGTGAGCAGCAGCGATTTGAACGTCCAACTATTCCGCGTTCGCCCTGGCACCGGCGCTTGCGTGCTGACTCCGTTCACACCCTCGTTGGGGACGACCGCCATGGCCTTTTCCGCGGACCAAAGCAACGTCGGCGAGACCCTTTATATGATTACCGCCAGCTCATGGCTTGCAGCCGTGGACACGTCGACGTTTTCGTCTCGAAACGTCGGCCAAGACGGGGGAGGACAACTGGCGTCGTGGGTGGGGGCGGGCGCAGCGCTATTCTTGACCGGCAGCGGGGCGGGCGATCTCTTCGTCGCCGCGTCTTTTCTCACGCCGCCCGTTCCGTGCGTTGTGGACCTCGACGCGGGCGTATTGCTTTCCCCCGACAGCGACACGGGTATACCGCTTCCCCCTCCGCCCAAGTGCTTGCTCACGCAAGGTGTTCCGATCGGGCGCATCGACAAATCGAGCGGCTCCGTGACGACGGCATGGTCGGTTCCGCCAACGCCCCTTCGGGGGTTGGCAGCGTGGGGTGAAGACTTTTACCTATTCGCGTCGCAGCCGTCCGGGTCGCTGGTCTTGCGTTTCCGGAGGAGCGACCAATCGACCGTCGAGGTCGCTCAGACCGATTCGACGGTGCTTGCCGTGGGCGTATCGACGTGCGCGCCCCTCCCGTAGTTATTGTGTGAGCAACAAGAACGGCTCGAGGCGCTGGGGCGCGACGTCGAACCCACCGGCAGCTCCCGCGTACACCCGATCGCGGCCGACCTTTCCGAGCCCGACGAAGTCGAACGTGTCCTCCGTGAGGCAACCGACGGGCGCCGGCTCTACGCCGCGATCCTCAACGCCGGAGTGACCCACTTCGGCCCTCATGCAGACCTTGAATGGGCTGCGTTCCGGAAGATGCTCGAGGTCAACGTGGCGAGCACCGTGCGCCTCACGGCGGAGCTCATTGCGAAGATCGAGCAGAAGCGGAGAGGGCGGCGGCGTAATGCTCGTCGGTTTGCGGCACCCCAGGGGATCAAGGGAGCGACGGCCCCCCGCGCACGGCCAACCCTGAGGAAACCCTTTGACGCCGCCGGCCGAGAAGGAAACTCTTGGCGCCGATGTCCTCGTCCGATTCCCTTCGCCGGCGCCTTTCGGACCTCGTCGCCGCCGACACGCAGAACCCGAGCGGTGACGAAGCGCCGCTCGTCGCGGCCCTCGCCAAGGACCTGAGCGCGCTCGGCGCTTCGAGGATCGAGACATTCGCCGCTGGGCGGCACCGCGCCGTCTTTGCCGCCTTTGGGCCGTCGCCGCGCGTCCTCGTCAACGCGCACATCGACACAGTACCGGCAAACTCCGGGTACACGTCGCCGCCGCTCGAGCTGACCGAGAACGGCGGCCGCCTCTACGGCCTGGGGTCTGCGGACACGAAGGGTGCGATTGCCGCCGCCCTCGAGGCAATCGCCGATCGCTCCGCCGCGGGCCGTCCCATCGAGAACACGGCGTTTCTGTTTTCGGGGGACGAGGAGCGCGGAAACAGCGTTCTGCGCTTGTTTCTCGAATCGCGACGCGCCCGCGGGATTGAACAAGTCGTCGTCTGCGAGCCCACGGGCTGCCGCGTCGGGGTCCGGCACCGGGGAATCGGCGCCGCGCGAGGCGCGGCCACCTCGCCCGGGGGTCACTCGTCGCGCGCCGACTCGATCCCCTCGCCCATCGCAACGCTCGCCCGCGCCGCGGTGGCAATCCACGACTGGGGACGCGCAAGGCGCGCCGAGGGACCGCACGGGTTCGAAGGACTCTGCGTCCACGTGGCGGCGCTCGACGGAGGCGTCGCCTTCAACGTCGTGCCCACCCGCGCGACGCTCACCGTCTCCTTCCGCCCATGGCCGGGCGCCGACGTTTTCGCGCTGCATCGCGAGGTCGAGGAGCGGGCGCGCGCCGCGACCGCGCCCGACCCCATCGATTGGGAGATCGCCATTGCGAGCCCGCCGTTTGCGTCCCGCGACATCGAGGCGTTCGCGCCGCTGCTCGGCGAGCGGGCGGCCGCTCCCGTCGATCTGCAGTTCTGGACAGAGGCAGCTCTTTTCTCCGCGGCTGGAATCGACGCCGTCGTGTTCGGTCCGGGCGACATCGCACAGGCGCACGCGGCCGACGAGTTCGTCCACACGGCCCAGCTCGAAGAGGCGCGCGACATCTTCATCCGAGGTTTGCCGTGATGGAGGCCGAGATCCTCCAGCGATTTCTCGAGAGCGTCGGACAGAAGGCCGACGTGGACCTCTACCTACGCCTCTTTCGCGAGCAGGAAAAGGAGAGCTTTGCTCTCATCGCCGCCGACGCGCAGATTGTGCGCACGGCGCTCGACCCGTTCCACTTCGATCTGCGTATCCTGGCCGGCCTCGGCCTCTGTCCCGTCGTCTTGCTCGGCCTCTTCGACGCCAAGGACGCCGACCGCCAAGCGACGCGCGTCCACGACTGGCTCGTCGAGGACGCCGTTCCTTCCCGCATTCTTTCGAGCTCGATCGGCGCAGACGGCGAGACCGCGAGCGCGGTCCGCGAGCTCGTTCACGCCGGGACGATCCCGCTCGTGTCGCTCGAAGCCGCGCGCGACGCTGCTGTCGACGGACGCTTCGACATCCTTTCGGCCCTCGCCTCGCGACTCGGCACCCGCAAAGTCATCTTTCTTTCGGCGACGCGCGGTCTCGAGCGCGATGGGCTGCCGCACATCTCGGACGTGAACATCACGACAGACTACGAGCGTCTAGTTGGAACGAAGGGACGGCTCGCGCCGAGGCATCATACGCTGCTCCGCCAGGCAAAGCACCTGCTCGACGAAGTGCCGCATCGCATGAACATCGCGGTCGTCAGCCCCCTCGCGCTGCTGCGCGAGCTCTTCACCGTGAGCGGGGCTGGGACGCTGATCCGCAAGGGATCTCGCGTCGAGAGCCGATCGACTTTCGAGCACGTCGACGTCCCTCGCATGCGCGCCCTCATCGAGTCGGCATTCGGACGGATGCTCCGGCCCGAGGCACTCGAACGCGGCGTCGAACGGATCTTCATCGAGGAGCACTACCGCGGCGTCGTGCTCCTCACGCCGTCGCCGGCGGGGCCGTATCTCTCGAAGTTCGCCGTCGAGCGCACGGCCCAGGGCGAGGGCATCGGCGGTGATATCTGGAACGTGATGGTCCGCGAGTACCCGAGCTTCTTCTGGCGCGCTCGCCCGGACAACCCGATCACGCCCTGGTACGCGCGTCAGTGCGACGGGCTCGCTCGCTTCGAACACTGGCACGTCTTCTGGTGCAACCTGCCCCCCGCCCGAATCCCACAGGCGATCGAGTACGCCCTCGGGCAGCCCGCGGACTTCTAGATCGACTGGTCGGCTGCTCGTGAACAGGGGCATTCCGATGGCGCGCGTGAGGGGAAGCCCGTTGCAGTGGACGCGTTCGACGTTCGCGCACTTTCTCCGTCTCCCTAGCGGGCAAGCGGGAGCGAGGCAGAAGGTCGTTTCGTTCGCGGGCACCCGGCGGCGTCCACCCTTGTAACGGCAGTCCATGCCTGGGTTGGAGCACGCGTCACCCCAACGTGGACGACGCGTTTGGTCGCGACATCGACAACGAAGAACGCGAAGATCGGACGAAACCATACGTCATAAGTCTGCAGAAAGTCGCACACCCACACGGTGCGGTTTCCGCAGGAATGTTCGCCAGCGCTGTCCGCCGCATGGCGCTGGAGGCCGCGCAGTTCGCATATATCGTTGAACCGTTCGCTTCGCTAGGCGAATGCCGAGCTTGAGCAACTCGCGACGAATGCGCTCGGCTCCCCACAAGCGGTTGTCGGCCGCCATGCGCGGTTTGCAGACCTCACGAACAAAGCGATTCGGCGCCGCTCCCATTACGTGGGCTCAGGTCGCCGCGGCGCTGCGAGCCGCGTCCCTTCAAGGTCCGCAGTACGCGGCGCCCACCGCTTGGAGCCAGCCCGCAAAGTTGCTCTGGTATGTTGCAGCGTTGCAAAGGGCCGCGACCCCAGTGAGCGCTTGGGCGGCGCAGTCGTCGGCCTGAACATAAGCCGCACATGTTCCTGTTTCCGCTGCGGTTTCGCACTGGTCGGTCGTCGCCCTGTCGGAGCAGCCGAAGCAAGTGGACGTCAGGCAATCCTCGACGCACGCGCTGTTGTGGTTGCACGTCGCGTCGACGTATGGCGCGGCGCAAAAGAGAATGCCGGTTTGGTCCACGAAGTCGAAGTCAAAGCCTTGCAAGCAAGTGGCGCATGCGGCGTTCGAAAGTGCTTCGGAGCTCAGAAACGCCTGACACGGTGCTGTGAACGCACCGGCTGCGCACGCGGAGGCAACGTTCTGAAGCTCGGCGGCCGAGCAGACCCGTTGTCGGGATGGCGTCGCGCCCTGCAGGGGCGCCGGGCAGCTCGGATAGGGGGCCGGACACTGCGGCCCCGCGCAAGAACGCGGGCTCGCGAGAAGGTTGCAAGTCTCTGGCGGATTGAGCGCCGTGCAGTCCGCGCACCAGCCTCCTTGCCCGCATTGGGTGTCGGTCATCCCGGGATGACAAGCCCCGGCGAGATCCCAGCAGCCGGAGCAAAGCATCGGTTGCATGTTGGGTGGTGGCGGCATGTTGTTCGCCAGGCCGCTGTCTGGCCCCACACAAGTGCCGAAGAAGCTGCACAAACCGCCGAGCTGCGTGCAGTCGACACACTGGGTTCCGAGCGTTCCGCATTGGGTAGCGTCGCTACCGCCGCGGCAACGGCCCGTCGCATCGCAACAGCCGGCGCAGTTTTGCGGATCGCAAAGCGGCAGGCCTCCAGGAGTGATGCACTGCTGATTCGAACATGACCCGCCCGGCAGGCAATTCTGGCAATTCGTTCCGTAGGTTCCGCAGCTCGTGCTCGTGAGCCCTTGCTGGCATTGATCGTTCTCATCGCAGCACCCGTTCGGACAGGTTTGCGCGTTGCAGACTCCGGCGTCGGGGGCCCCCGTACATGCCTGCCGATCGCACCGAAGGCCGTATGCCGTGCAGTCGGTGCAATAGTCGCCACCCCCGCCCGGGCCGCTGGCACCGCACTGCGTGTCCGAGGAGCCCGACTGGCACTGTCCGAGCTGGTCGCAGCAGCCGTATGTACAGCTGCACTGCGAAGGAAACGAGCACTCCTGCTTGACGCAGCTGCCGCCCTGGCCTTGCGCCGTGCAATCCGCGCACGTCACGCCGCTCGTGCCGCACGAAATGTCGGATGTCCCCTCGGCGCAGTAAGGGCCCGGGAACGCCCCGCCCTCCGGGCCGAGTGGGCCCGGCTGGTGGTCGCAACAACCGTTAGGGCACGACGTCGCGGTGCAGAGGCATTGATCGTTGTAGAGACACTCGGTGCCCGAAGGGCAAATCGCACACACCTTTCCTCCTGTTCCGCAAAATATGGGCGATCCCGATTGGCACACGCCATTGGAGTCGCAGCAGCCGAGGGGGCACGTGCCGAAGTTGCACACTCCGCTCCCACCGGCCCCCGGCCCGGGCGGAGCCGCCTCGGAGATGGCCGCGTCTTCACCGTTCGCTTGGGAGGTGGCGTCGCCGCCGCCCCCTTCTCCGGTTGGGCCGATACCCGCGTCGACCTCGCTATCGGTTCCGAGCCTTGCGTCAAGTGTCGTCGGCGGAGCACCGGCGTCTCCGGCGTCAGCAGGTTCGGACTCGTTCGAAGTCGACCGGCCACCGCAACCGACGAGAACGAATACACCGAGCATGGCAGCGGCGGCGCGATGACCGAACATTGCTTCGCGCGTCACCCATCGCATCGCGAACCTCCGTCAATGCTGAAAAATGGCGGGACACCAACGAAGCGACTCGCACTTCAAGGAGTCCTCGCGCAGCGGAACCCCCAATAGCTGGTGCGCCACGCCGGGGCGTTGCCGTCGCGCGCCAAGGCCGAGACCCGTAGCACCCGCGAAGCGGCTCGAGTCATGTCCGCGCAATCCACGCACGGATCCACGTAAGGGGCGAGCCAATCCAGGTTCCACTGCAAGACTGGGCCGGTCAGGTCGAGCTGACCGAACAGTCCCGCTCCCAACGGCGCTGTGCCCACGGGCGCAGGGGGTTCCTGGGCCCCCGAGGGTACATCTCCAAAGTCGCTCACGTACTGACTTGGCTCCGGGCTGAACTGCGGATCGGTGTTGCCCCATGGGTACTCGCGCTGCTGGCTTCCGCCCGCCGCCGCATACTCCCACTCCGCCTCACTCGGCAAAAATCCCCCGTCCCAGATGCAGAACGCGTACGCCTCTTGCCAGGTGACGCAGTTGATGGGCAGGTCTTCTTGGCTTCCGGCGACGCTCGTCCACGTTGAGAACGCGGGATCGCAGAGCAGGTTCGAGTCCGTCGGCGCGATGCGGCTATCGTCCGTAGTCACCCAGCCGGGCTCGTAGCCCCCGCCAGTCGCAGTCAGACCGCTGCCCCCGTTTAAGTGCGTGTGCTTGCCAGATCCTGCCGGCGGCATGTAGCCGGCATTCCACGCGGCCTGGAACTGCCGGAACCGCCCTACCGTCACCAGATACTTGTCGAGCCGAAAGCTGCTGACCGTGGCCGGATCGGCGAGAGCCGTCGGGCCGCCGTCGGCCGCGAGGATCACGTCACCCAACGCATCAAGATCGTAGGTCCGATAGTAGGTATCGCCGGTCACCTCCGGACTCGTGCAGCAGCTCTCGCTGCTTGGCCCGCAGTCGGTGAGGCCGGGGCCTCCTGGAAAACAGCTGACGGCGCTGCCGCCGCTGCTCGACCCGGCGGCGGTGCCCGACTCGAAGCTACCAAAGCTTGCTTCAGAGTTGGAATCGCCGAGACCGCCGTCGCCGGTGCCGTCCTCGATGGCCTCCGACGCGTCAGGAAGCTCGGCGAAAGAATCTGCGTTGGCGTCCAAGCCGCTCTCCGCCGAAGCCGCACTTTCTTCGGGCCCGCTGTCTAAGTCGAAGCCGTCACCGCCGCCCGACTCCGGGCGGCCAGCCGATGAGTCCAGAGTCGCTGCCACGGGCTCTTCGCTGATCACGCGGCCGCACGCGACAAGGCAGAACGCCCCGGCCCGAAGGAAAAGGCGCGGCAGGATCAGAAGTCGACATGAGCGCATCGACACCACCCCTTGAATTGCGACGGCGACCCTGCACGCGCGCAAGCCATTCGCCAACGAATCTACCACGCGCCAAGAAGCCGAGAAACATGCTCCTCGAACTCGTCGCCATCGCTAGGGCATGATCTCGGGCAGCGGCCCGCCCGTCGCCAAGCCGAATGTGTCCTGCATGATCCCGTGCGCCTGCAGGATCGAAATGAAGACTTGCCCGGTGTTCTGGTTGGGATTGCGCGGTCCGACCTCGACCGTCCGCGGGAGGGTCAAGCTCGGCGTGTAGTTGATGTGGCGACCGTCGATCTTCAATCCCCCGCTGGCGCCTCCAGCGAGGAGGACCGGCATATCCCAGTGGTTGCCGGTTGGGCCATCGGCGACATCGCAGCTCATATAGAACGTCGTGTGGTCCAAGATCGATTGGCCGTCGGCTTCGATGACGCTGTCTAGTGTCGTGAGCAGCCGCGCGGCTTGCTGAAGCTGATAGGTGTCGATCGCGGTCAACTCGGCGAACGATGCGGGGCCCGCGTCCGCCTCCGCTTGGATCAACGCGTATTGGGGAGCCGGGCTGCCGACGAGAAAAGCGTAGTCGTTGTTGCTGCGCGCAGTGCCGATCATGAACGTAATCGCGCGCGTGATGTCGCATTCGAAGGCGAGCGCCATTAACTCGACGAGAGTGTCGAAATGGGACGCGAAGGCGGTGGACGTGAGCGTGCCAACGACCTCGAACGGAGGCTGGGGGGGCGGCATGCAGCTCATGCCGATCGCGTTGCCGGCAGTGCTCTTGCCGATCCGTTGCAGGCGCGTCTCCACATTTCGGACGGACGTCAAGTGCTGGTCCAGCTTGAGACGGTCCGACGGGCTGAGCGTGATAGACAACGACTTGGCCTGGGCGACGACGGAATCGAGGATGCTCGCGCGCCACTGGCTGGTCTGAGGGGAACCGCCGAACAGTTGAAGGAACACGCTCGCGGGGTCGTAGAGGCAGGGTAACGGCGCGCCGTTATTCCACGAGGTCATGCGCGAGAAGTCGCAGGTGACCTGGCCGCAAAGGCCGCTGGGGCCTGAAATCCCGACCTGCAACCCCGTCGGTAGGAGAGGCGTGCCACAGGCAGGATCGTTCAATACGGGCAAGAGCACCTGATCGAGGCTCGTCCGGGCGGGGTCGGTCTCGTAGCCGCTGACTGGGATCATGTTCAGAAAGCAACCCGTTCCCGCGGTGTAGTTGTCGGTGGCGACGGGCGCCGGCGGCGGCGGGACGGCGATATTTTGGTGATCGAGCCCGGTCAGGACGACCACTTTCTTTTGAATGGGGGCGAGCGGCGCCAAGATGGGACTCGGAGCCCAGCCCACTCCCGTCGTCGTCGGCGTCCAATTGTTCATGACCATGCCGTTCGGGGCGAACCAGGCCACGAAGCGGCGGGGCGGCGTGCATACCGCGGCGCCCGCCCGACGCGACCAGAGGGCCGAGGGCAAGAAGGGCAGCGCGAGGGTCACGCCCGCACCGGCTAGAAACGCTCTACGGGATGGTCGTGTGCTCATTGTCTTCTTTCCTTCGCGATGCTCGTGGAAGTGCTCGTCATGGCTCACGGCGAGAACACGAGAGCCGTTGCGCACGCGGGGATCGCCGACATGCCGCTGCCCCCTCCGCCCGCCTCCGCGCCCGCGTCGCCGCTTGCACTGACGCATGGAGCGTTCGGGATGGCCGCGAGGCATTGCGCGTACCCCGGTCCGACCGCGGTCGCCAGCAGGCAAGGCAGCCCGTCCAGCAGGTCCGTGGTGAAGTCGTCTTCGCAGTTCTGCACGTCGCTACTCGATGGAGCCCCACCGAGACACTGAATGCTCTGAGCGCAGAGCGCGTCGATGAGGGCGTAGCACTGGGACTGAGCGGCGCTAAGGGGAGTCGCCGTGATCGGCGGCAGACACGATTGCGGCATGGTCAGACCGCCGTCGGGAAGGAGCGTGTCGCAAGTCGAAGACTGCACGTCCTGGAGGCACGAAGAAAAGTCTTCGGTCGTGGTGAGGTCGCAGTCGAACTCCTGATTCAGCTGCGATTCGCAGTTGGCCTCGTCCGCGCCCGTGATGCATTGCGCGCCGCGCGTGCACACCGTCGACGTGAAGAGGTTGCACTGCTCTACGATTGACAGGGCCACGATTCCGCCTTCGCTGGCCGGACTGACTCCCGTGGTGGACGCGCTGCCACCCTCTTGGGGGACACCCCCATCCGCGTCGCTGGCACCGCCGGAGCCGTCGCTCACCTCCCCGTCCGCGCCGGCTTCATCGGCGCCGCCGCTGGACGGACCGCTGATGGACGTGTTCTGGCCCGCGTCCAGGAGCACCTGCACGCCCAGACCGTCCGGCATGTTCTGGCCCGCGTCGGAAGTCGGACCGCCGAGAAAGACTTCGCTCCCACACCCCGGCAGGGCGGTTGCGATGCAAACGGCAAGAATAGGTGTGCGCGTGACCCATCGCATCGCGAACCTCCGTCGAGCGAATCTGGCTGAGAATGGCCGCGCGCCGCGCGTTGGATCACGGATTCGACGTCGAGAGCAGCCACTGGATGCGGGGCGCGTACGGGCTTTCGGGATTGTTCGCGAGAAATGCGTCGGCGACGCGCTTCGCACCGAGCCGATCGCCGCCCTTCACGAGGACTTCGACGCGGAGCACCGCCGCTTCGGGCGCCATGGCCCCGAGAGGAAACAGAGCCTCGTAGCGGTCGAGGAGCCCGAGCGCTCTCCTCGTGTCGCCCGAGCGCAGCGCGGCGCGCGCCTTCTCGATTGTCCCGAGCTCTGCGTGCAGCGTCGAGCCGATCGGGAGGAACAGTTCCGCGGACGCGGCGGCAACTGCAGGCGCGGCGGCAACCTCCGACGCGGCGGGAACGGCGGGTGCGGCGGCAACCGCGGCCAGTGGGTCGAGAGGGCGTTGGTCCTCAATCGGGGCAGGGACAACGGTCGCCGCGGGTTTGCCGAGCGCCGATTCGATGCGAAACGCAGGGCTCGCCGGCCCAAGGGCGGGGCCCGCGTTCGACGGCGTGGCGACCGTGGTGGCTCCGCCCAGGCTCGCATTCGACGGATTGGGCGGCGCGGGCGGCGCGATCGACGGCACCGGCGATGGCGGTTCGCTCCGTAAAGCGGTGACCGAAGTCGGTTGTCCGGCGTTCCCACGCGCGACCCTCGCGGCGGGGGCATTCGTCCGCTCGATCGCGCTTGCCTTGGCTTGCTCGTTCACCCGGTGCAAGACTACCGCGCCCGTGAGACCGCCAGCGCCCACGACGCTGAGAACGGCGACCCACTTTGCGGCCGCAATCGAACCGATCTTCGTAGCCGCCGCTGCCCCCTCGGCCGCCGCTCCTGCCGTCGCCAGGCCCGACGCGGCCATCGCCCCCGACGCGACGACCATCGCGCGTTGCTTGGCGCCCCGCGGAGCGAGCGCCCGACCCGCCCGCAGGAGCGCGCGCTCGACGTCGCTCTCCGATCGCTCGGACAATCGCTTCGGGTCATTCATTGTCCACCTCCGGATGCGCGGTGGCCCTGCCTGGCCTGCATTCGTCGAACGATGCCGTGAAAGCTCTCTCGCGCCCGCCGAAGACGCGACGCCGCCGTGCCGATCGGAATGCCCACCATCGCGGCGATTTGCGCGAGGGTCAGCTCTTCGATTTCGAAGAGCACGAAGACCACGCGCAAGTCGGTCGGGATGGCATCGATGACGGCGCGAAGGACGGCCCGCGCACACCGCTCGTCGGCCAGTTCCTCCGGCGACGGCACGGCGGCCACGAGCTCGTCGACATCCGAGCCGTCGGACGCGGGACGTCGTCGCGCCGCGCGGCGGGCCTCCGACGCGACACGCACTGCAGTCGAAAAGAGAAAGGACATCTCGGCGCCAGGTGCGATCTCGCCCAAGCGGCGCGCCAAAATGCACATCACCTGTTGCGCCGCGTCTTCGGCGGTCGCTTCGTCGACCCCGAGATACCGGACCGTGCGCCACACGAAGTCGTAGTGGCGGTCGATGACTCCCCGCAGTCGCAACGTCGCGGCACCGGCTGAGCTGCTCGCCTCCCCGCGCGCCGGCGAGCGCGAGATCGAGACGCCGCCCTCCGCGACGATATCGACCGGTACGGCGGACGGATGCAGCTCCCGGGTGTTCATCGAGGAAAGGCAGACAAATGGCCGCCCCCGCACCGTTTGATCACAAAAAGTCGACGCCCAACCCGGCTCCGGCGCTCAAGCCGACGGCGGGTACCCGGTAGACTTGAATATTCGGGCGAAACTCGAAGGTGTCTTGGATGACTCGAAAGAGCGCGCCCGCTTCCGCGCCGAGAAAGAACGGTGGGGCAAGCAACCACTCGGCGCGCGCCATCGGCCCAGCCGCTATCCAAGGGCGGAGGCTCCGCTCGGCGCCGGCGACGCTGCCTCCTGCTGCATCGAGCGCCCCGGCCTCCAAGCGGGCACATGCCGTCGCGCGCACCGCGGCACCCGACCAGGCCACCGGACATGCATCCAATTGACCCACCGTAAGAACGAATGTCGCGGTCCCACCCGCAGGGACGTCGACTGCGCCGGTGCCCGCACGCAGAAACGCCAAGCGCAGAGACGGGTCGAACCAGGCCGATCGGTTGGCTCGCCACCCCAGATAGGGCGAACCGGTGACGAGTGCGTTCGGCGACGCCCCCCCGGCGACCACGAAATCTGCGCCCGCATAGGCCGCGTGACGGCCCAGAGAGCCTGTCGCGACGCCGGTCGCTCTCCGGTCCTCGATGCGCGTGGTCGAAGGCGCCGCGGGCACCTCTTGCGCGACAAGCGCCGAGGACCGAGATGCCCTGCTTGGCGACGACGGAAACAACGAAGGGCCGGCGAGCGCGGGATACGGGCCCAGTGCGACCCCATCGTGGGAGGAACGGACGCGGGGATCGATTGCCAGCGCGACCACCAGGGCAATCGCGTCCGCCACGTCGGCGCAGTTGTCTCCTTGGAGCGACCGCGTTCCAGAGGGTTGACCGCTTCTCATGATGGCGACGCGTCCCGTCGCGGGAGGCCCTGCGTCGAGCACGACCTGGACCGCAGGCGCGGCCTCCTGCGCTGTGCTGGGATGCAGCGGCACGGTCTGCGCCCGAACGCGGGCCCAAAAACCGCCTTCGTCAGGACAACCGGCCGACGCTTGGTACGTCAAGCGAATGGGTTCGACGGTATCCTGAGCGGCGGCGGGGCCAGGGGTGAAGACCAGGCACCAGGCCAGGGCGATGCCGCTGGCGCCGACGATCCGCGGTCCGGCTGGCCCTCCTCTCACGCGTCTCCACTGTAGCGTGAAGCAAAGGTGCATGGAGTGTAACTTTCGCGACGCTCGATCGGTGAATGGGATTGAAGGATATCGCGGTCGTGGGCGGCGGCCTTGCGGGTCTGCTCGAACTCTCTCGACCAAACCCTCGAACTGCGTACGCGGCAGGCGCTCGACCAGGTCCGTTTCATTCACGAGTTTGGCGCGCCCTTTGGTGTGGCGCTTGAGCCTCGTCGCCCTCGCCGCGAGCACGAAGCGAAGGCCCCGCGTCGAACAGAAGCAACTGGTCTGCGTGGCAGTATTGGTGGATTTCTGCGCCTCTCAATCTCCGTGAATACTCGGCCGCTGTCTCGCTCGGCGCTACGTTCCGGCGAGGCTTTGCGCCCTTAGGGACGTTTCGCTCGGGAAATTCGCGATCGAAAGGGTACCCGACTCGAGCCGAACCTCCGAGTAGGCGGCCGGAGCGCGACGACCGCCCGAAGCCGGAGCCGGTTCCCCGCGTTCGCGGCCGAACATTATCTTCTGTTATTGATGCTGTTAGGACATGGATCAGGCCTCGGGGAGCGCGGTTATGAAACACTACATTGCGTCCATTTGGATTGCGGCGACGGCGCTTGCGGCATGCGGCGCCCGCTCCGACTTAGACGCGCTCCCGTCCGGGGGCGCGAGTGGCGGCAACACGTCCTCGCGTAGCGATGCGCCCGCGGATATCTTTTTGGCGCACCAGAACGGCGCCGTTCAGATTTTCGTCGACGACGCACGCGTGTATTGGGTCACTGCCGCGGAAAACCAGGTCGCCCCCCCCGCATCGATTCGCAGCTGTCTCAAAGAGGAGTGCGCATCGACAACAATCACCTACTTCACTCTGGAAAACAGTGTTCCAGGAAACATGAAGGTGACAATCGATAGCGAAAGCGTCTATTGGGAGGTGGCAGGCTATAACACCACTCCGACCATTGTCGAATCTTGCCCGCTGGCCGGCTGTGCCCCTCAGCCGGTGACCGTGATCTCGAACATCGACGGCACTTCAATTGCGAGCGACGGCACCTTCCTGTACTGGGCCTCGGCGCAAGAGACATCTATTTTCCAATGCGTGCCAGGCAATTGCCGAGCGACGCAAATGACCCTAGCGCAAACTCAGGGATCCCCCGACCTCCTGGAGGTGACTGGTGGGTATGCTTATTGGGTCGCCAGCGACGCCGCAGCGTCACTCGCGATTCATCGCATGGCGACGACCGGGGCGTCAGCGGTCGAGACCCTTGCGACTGGTTTAAATCAGACGGCATCGCTTTTTGTTCGCGAACCTTACGTCTACTTCACCAACTCCGACTCGATCGGTCAGGTCTTGCGGTGTGCAGTCACAGGCTGTCCTTCGGGGCCAACGGCAATCGCCTCCGCGCTCGCCTTTCCGACGAGTGTCGTGGCCGATGATGCGAACGCATATTGGATCGATGTCGGATACGTTTCGAACGAAGCGGACGGGGCCTTCGTCAAGTGTGCCGTGGGAGGATGCGGAACGCAGCCAACCATGCGTGCCTCCTCGCAGTCATTCTGGAACGTTCAGGGTCACGGCGTGGCGATAGACGACCAGTACGTCTACTGGGTCGCGCAAGGTGCAGCCGGAGACAAGTTCGGCCAGTTCGGGTTCCCCGACGCAGCTATTCACCGACTAGCGAAGTGAGTGGCCAGAACGTGAAGCGACGGCATCGGCGCGAGGTTCGTTCGTCCCCTCTCCGCCGTCAGCGGACCGCGGCCCGACCAGTATGCCCGGGGTGGTCATTGTGCTGCGGGGTGGACGTGACAGGTGAGAGGGCAGATGTTTCGCGGACGCCTGACTTATCGTGGATCGCCATCCCGAGAGGTGGGCTGCCTGCTCACCGGGTAAAGGCACGCAGCACGGTCTCGTCCCGCGATAGTCTCCTGGCGAGCAGGCCTCCGCGCTTGCCTCGATGACCCTGCAGGCGATTGCGCACGGATGGATTGGATGAGTCGAGGCAGCACCACCAGCCCGCGGCAGTGCCTGGTCGCGCTCGCCTTTCTGGTGTCGAACGGCGCGCTCGGCGCCTGCAGGGGAATCGACACTTCCAGCCCGACGCTTCCCGCGGCCGCAGCTGCGGCTTGTGTCCCGTCGGCGCCGTCGCCGTCGCGGTTCGGAATCGTTGTCCTCGGCTCCGGGGGTCCACGCAGTTTCGGTCGAGCAGCCTCCGGCTACGTGGTCTTCGTCGACGGCGTCGCGCGCGCGCTCGTCGACGCTGGCCCCGGCGCCTTCGTGCGCCTCGGTGAGATGGGCATAAGCCTGCACCGGATCGATACCGTCTTGCTCACGCATCTCCACATCGATCACAGCGCGGACCTTCCCGGATTCGTAAAGTCGCGGGACCTGACGTACGACGAGCCGCTCACGTTCCGCATCTTCGGACCCAGTGGCGGGGGCGACTACCCGAGCACGACGGCGTTCGTCGACCGTCTCTTTGGTAGCGGCGGCGCCTTCGCTTACCTCCCGAAGTTCCGCAATGCCATCAGGCTAGATGCCGTCGATCTACCGGCCGCATGGGCGTCTCCCATTCACGAAGTCCTCCGCGAAGAGGCCTGGAGCGTGAGGTCGATCGCGGTCGATCACGACGACGTACCGGCGGTCGCCTTCCGCATCGAGCATGCGGGCCGCGCTGTCGTCATCTCGGGCGATCTCGCGTCCGCGAACGACAACCTCGCCCGTCTCGCAGAGGGCGCCGACCTTCTCATCTACGACACTGCAGTCCTTGACCCGCCGGGGTCCCCCTCAAAGCTTTACGAGCTTCACACCCCGCCGAAGCGGATCGGCGAGGTGGCCGCCCAGGCGCACGTCAGGTCGCTCCTTCTCAGTCACCTCCCTCCGAGCGTCGAGAACGCTCAAGACGCCGTGCTGCGTTCGATCCGCACGTCGTACGCGGGCCCCACTCGCTTCGCCAGTGACTGCCTGCGGATCGCTCTTGCCCCGTAGATGGCAGCGCGGTCACCCGATCCGACCAAGCAGCGGACCGTGTGGATCCGTCGCTAGGCGTAGACTCTCAGCTCAGGGCGAACCGACGTGGGGGACCGAGACGCTGAACGTGCTCTCCGAAGGGCGGCCGTACATGGCCGTTAGCGACACGATGCCATCGGCGGGGTCCAGCGCTGCGCCGAAGTAGTCGCCCCAGCGTCCGCCGCTCCACGCCGACGTGCCTGGCACAACGATGCTCCCACGAATTCCTACTCAGTAGGTGTGGTGTTGCCTTCAATGTTTGCGCGCGACACTCCCGCGGAGCGCGACGCGCTCGCGCATCAGTCCCGCGCGCCCTGACCCCGGCCGCGAGTTCGCTAGGCACTGATGTCGCCCGAGAGCGCGGTGCCGAACAAGCACCCGCTGCGGCGCGTAGTGCAGCGCCGTCCACTGGATTAATGCCATCTCGACGCCGCTGCAGTAGTTGGCCAAATTTGCGATAGCATGTATTGCCGCGCGGGCAACTCACATCTCCCCAGTTGATCGCAACGCCCGGCGGGTTTTGAATGGAACCGTCGACGCGATCCACCAAGGTCCGCCGCTGTCCCCCCGATGATGCGATCACCATCGCCGCTTTCGAGGCGTAGCGGTGGCGGGCGCGGCATCGTAGCGCGAAAGGAACCATCTATGCCCCGAGCCCCGTTTGCGCTTCTCGCAGCCGTCGTCGCCGCCCTCGCCCCCGGCTCCGCCGCCGCGCTCGAAAACGGCCTGGCGCGAACTCCCCCGATGGGGTGGAACAGCTGGAACAAGTTTCAGTGCGACGTGAGCGAGAAGCTCATCGAGGAGGTGGCTGACGCACTCGTGGCGACCGGTATGCGCGACGCTGGATACGTTTACGTCAACGTCGACGACTGCTGGCAAGGCGCGCGCGACGCCGGGGGCTTCATCGAGCCCGACGCGAGTCGCTTTCCGAGCGGCATGAAGGCTCTCGCGAGCTACGTCCACGCGCGAGGGCTGAAGTTTGGTCTCTACTCCGACGCGGGAACACAGACGTGCGCAAAGAGGCCGGGTAGTCGCGGATTCGAGCAAAACGACGCCCGCCGGTACGCGAGCTGGGACGTCGACTACCTGAAGTACGACTGGTGCTACACCGACGGAGTGGCGCCCCAGAGCGCGTACGGTGCGATGCGAGACGCGCTTGTCAAAACCGGGCGGCCGATCGTCTTTGCCATTTGCGAATGGGGCAAGAGCCAGCCGTGGACGTGGGCGGCGCCGGTGGGCAATCTCTGGCGCACGACGGGGGACATCGGAATCTGCTGGGAGAAGAAGGCGTGCAAGAGCGAATGGACCACCGGGGTCACGAACATCCTGGATTTGCAAGTCGGGCTCGAAGACTACGCGGGGCCAGGCCATTGGAACGACCCGGACATGCTCCAAGTCGGCAACGGGCTGACGGACACCGAAGACCGGACCCATTTCAGCCTCTGGGCGCTCCTGTCGGCGCCTCTCTTGGCTGGAAACGACGTCCGGACCATGTCCGCCGCCACCCGCGAGACGCTCACCAACCGAGACGTGATCGCGGTCGACCAAGACCCGCTCGGCGTTCAGGGCCACAAGGTCCGCGATGACGGCGCGGAGGAAGTTTGGGCCAAGCCCCTCACCGGCGGAGCGATGGCAGTGATCCTCCTGAACCGCGGCGAAGCGCCCGTCCGCATCAAGGTCAGGTGGACCGAGCTCGGGTGGCCCGCGCGGCCCGTGGCGGTACGCGACCTCTGGCGCAAAGAGGACTTGGGCGCGTTTCGCGAAGGATACTCCGCCGAAGTCGCGCCCCACGGCGTCGTAATGGTGCTGCTGAAGCCTTCCCGCTGACCTCTGGGCTTTGGTCGTCCTTCATAGGGCGAAGACTGGATCGCTAGCCAATTGAAATCGCTTCCCGTCGCGCATGGTCAGGTTGGGTATTGGCTGCGCGGATCCGGCGTCGGCGATTGATCGACGTCCTTTGACGGCGAATGCGGTCTTCGTGTCGAAGCAACGACGCTCGGCGGCCTCCCGAGCCCTGGCTCGCCCACAGATTTTGCTGAAGAGGCTTTTTCGCGCCGGGTTCGAGTTCCACGGTCCCCCATATCGCGCTCCACGAGATGGGCGCCGGAGTTTGAGAGCCGTCCCCTTTCGCTCGTGTAAACGGGCGTCGCGAACCGCTGTTTTCGGGGAAGGCCGGTCCTGTGCGGTAGTTGGCCCCCGGCGGCGGGTTGACGACGATCGACGCGGTCCATCCAAACGCCCGACGAACTTCCCAACCTCGGCGCCCACTACGACCGCATGATGGACCGCTCCGCGCCGTGCAGCGAGCTCGCGAAGTCGAAGCGGCAATCGGCTAGGCAAACGAGGATTGTCGTGGCGAGAAAGTCGGCGTGACATGAGGCGGCGCTCGAGTAGCGGGGGTGGAGTCCGCGGACTCGCGCGCCGTCCAACCGCCCAGCGGTGGCAAAGTCGTCGCGCTTCCGCTCGTCGGCGGGCTCCTCCACCGGTTACTCGAGGGCTGCGTGACTGCCCCACGAGTTTTTTTGGCCACCACAGCCGCGTGAGCGGTCCGATCGACTATGGGACCTACGAGAGCTACCTGCTCTGCGCAGACACCGCCACCGCCGCGCGCTTGATGACGGACGCGACGACCTCGGGCTTCGAGACGAAGATCGCATGGCTCCCCTCCTCCTCCGTGACGGTCGCCCCGGCGCGCTTCGCCATCGATCGCTGGGCAACAGGCGGGATCATCTTGTCGGCCGTCGTCACCAGGTAAAAGCTCGGTTTCGTGCGCCAGGCCGGCGTGGTCACGGCTGCCGAGATCGCCTCCAAGCCACACGGAACTTGGGACGCCGCCATGAGCGCGGCCTCGTCGGGATCGACGTCCGCCGCAAACGATGCCGCAAATTTCGATGGGTCCAACGAGAGGAAGCCGTCCTGCGGCGGTAGGAACGGCGGAGGCGGTGCGTCCGGCGGAGGATTGGCACTCAGCGTTTGAAGGGACTCGCCCTTGTCCGGTACGAACGCCGCGATGTAGACGAGCGCCGCCACCTTCGGATCGTTGCCCGCTTCTGAAATCACCACGCCGCCGTACGAGTGGCCGACCAGGATGACCGGGCCGCTCTGGGCTCCGATGGCGTGTCGGGTCACCGTGACATCACCGGCAAGCGAAACCGTGTGGTTCTGCACGATGGTGACGGGATATCCATCGCGCTTCAGGCTCTTGTAGACGCCTTTCCAACCCGAGCCATCAACGAAGGCTCCGTGCACGAGTACAATGGATGGCAGCGGGTTTGTTTGTCGATTCATGGTCTTCACGGTTTTGCTCCTTGTCTTCCCGGCTGACGTCGACGTGAGCCACTCACATGGTTTCGCTACGTTCGACCACGGTCCTAGATGGTCTGCGCCTCCGCGAGGCGACGGCGCGCGACTGCTTGGGTGTGCTGTTGATGGTCGTCTCCTCTGAGTGTATTTGATGCGATGAGAATAACGGCTGCGATGCTGACGAGGGCCACACAGGTACCGCCGCAGACAGTGATTCTTTCTATTTTAGCTTGCAAAAATTGCATTGGACGGTTTTGGCAAGAACGCACTTGCGCACGGCGCTAGGTTGGTCCCCGTCCCCGACCGAGAACGCCGTCCTTTCGTGGATGCGCGCCTCTCGAACTCGTCGGGCGATCGCGGGACATCGCAGCGAAACACCGAACGGGAAAGGCGCTATGCTGAGGAGGTGGCCCACCCCCTCCGGACCTGCGTAGCGCGCCTGCTCTGGGCGCGCGAGTCTGCGAGCGTCTACTGACGTGCTGCGATTCGGATTCTCGACGGATCGAGCGTGATTGGCGGCCGACTTCTTCATCTTCGGCCGTCGCGTAATCGACCATCAGAGAGACCCATTGTCCGTCCGGCCATTCACGCGTGGCGTCGTCCGGATCCTCGGGTGCGCAGACGGCGACCCACCGGTTCCGTCCCAACCGACCGCGACGAAATCAATGACGACTACAGAATGCGTCAGGAGATGCATCAGACCTGTCTTCATGCGCGGCACGATGGGGCCTGCCACGAACGCTACAGAAGTCATTACGGCTACTGCACAATGGCCGTGATGAGCAATTGCAATCAATTTTGGCCGGGACTCCTGGTCACAGGAGAACAGCCGCCGCCACGGCTCTGGTGAAAGCCGCAAGCGTCCCGGGGGACGAGCGCCCGAGTTCGGGCCCCCGTAGGCCGCGGAGCGCGGCCCGTCAGCCTTTCATGGTTCGTAACTTGATCGTCACTGACTGCTTCGCGCCCCCCGTTTGCAAGCCACCGCTTTGGCGCACGTCTCCGTCGCCCCGCCCTTCGAGCAAACAGATACCGAACGTCGGTTGAACCGTACTCACGGCCCCGCCGTGCGTCAAGGTACGAATTGTTTAGGCGAGTGATCGGTCGGCACCACCCGCGTAGCGTTGCTTCTTGTGCTCAATCATCCACTGCGCCATGACCGACCCGCCTCGCGAGACAATCCCGGTGAGCCGGTGCTGCACGAGAGGGAGGTGCTCGGCAAGGACCCCCGCGTGGATGGTGAAGTAGTCGACCCCCTGGCCGGCCTGGCGCTCAAGCATGTCTATGAAGTCGTCTTCGCGGATGCTCCTGTGGTCCGCGCTTGGCGCGAACCGACCACCGAGGTCTCACGTGTTTCGCAACGTTCGTTCGCTTCAATGGGCGGGCGCGCTCATCGGCCAGGTGGGAATCACCGATCACGTCACGAACGCTGCAGCGCAGCTCTTGGCTCGCCACGACGGATCGCATCGGCAGTCAAGCGCCCTTTTCCATGGCCATCTTCTCTCGGAAAGTGCTCACCAAATGCCTTGGATTTCACTGGCCACATTCCCTCAGAATCTCGGGCCGTCTAAACGCGTGCGGAGTTTATTCCGAGATCGACCAAGCGAATCCACCTAATTGCACATCACACCTCATCACGCGGCGCGCAGCGCGAGTGGACACCAAACTTCGCTTAGATGTGGACGCCTGTCGCCAGAAAGCAGATGGCGTCCTGGCCCCGACTCGGCGTAGCCGGGTTCGAGCGCATCGTCCTCGACATCGATATATGCGAACGCCGGTGCTGCGGCCTCCGGCCGGTCGTCCCTGGCGCCCGATTCGTCGGAAACGGTCGTCGTCCAGGACCGGCTCGCGCTACGAAACCCATGTGGCTTGCCGAGTTGCAGCACCCAGGTCGATCCGGCGGTGAGCCGGTATCTGACAGAGGCGTTCGCAGGGAGATCCCCTAATGACCAAATGGACGTGCCTTGTTGTCGCCGCTGCAGTGGTTATGGTTCCGGCGCTCGGTGCCGCCCAGAGCGTCCCCACGGAGGACGAACCCCACAAGCCTCGCCCGGAGGCTATCGCCGCGTGCAAGGACAAGAGCGAGGGCGATGTCTGCGAATTCGAGGGGCCTCGCGGGCACGTGGCGGGCATGTGTCGAAAGGCGAAGACCGGCGACTTGACGTGCATGCATCCGCATCGCCATCACCCGTAGCGCTCTGTTGAGTCGATTCGATTCCCGACTGGCCCGTACCGGCTTCTTGCTCGCTATGCTGAATCTTCCCTCGACGGTTCCCAGCACCCGCCTACTGGCGTTCGCGCTCCTGCCCGCGGTCTTGCTCGCGGCGGAGTCCGCCCGGGCGCAGACGACCGCGGCTTCTATGGCCATGATCTCCCCGACCATGAACCAGCACCCCGATCGGTATGTCTACGGCCCCCCCTGCTCCCAGCTGGCACAGCGCCCCCCGTTGATCTTGGTCCGAGCACGCGCCCAGAGAACCTCACGCCGTGGGGGATCAACTACGACGACTGCATTTCGGACATGGTCCTCAGCTTCGAGGTGGTTCTGTCGGGGTTCGACGGCAGCGAGAATCTTCAGGTGTGGGCAAGCAAATCCAGCGACTGCACGGCGGCCGCCGACCGGGGGATGGGAGCCGTCGCGGTGTGTTGGCCGGTGGCTCCGCAAGCCTGGCAAACCGGCCCGGTCATTCAATCTCCGCAACCCGTGACTATCCAGGTGCGGGTGCAAGACCTCGTCGGGCCGCAAAACTCCCCGCCGTTTCCTCCGACCTACACGGCGCAGGGGCCGTCCGCATGCAATGCGCAGCCGGCGTTCGCGGCCGTGCCCATGCTGATCAACTTCGTTCCCGTGGATTCGAGCGGCAACTACGACGGCATTGCCTACAAGTTCCAGCAGCCGACCGACCTCGTGGGGCCGCCTGCGCCGACCGCCCTCACACTCGCGGTCGGCGATAGGCTTCTCATAGCCAACTGGATGTTGAACGACGACTCCGATACGGCGGGCTACGACCTCTACATCGATCCGATCCCGGGCCACGAGAGCACGCTAAGCGGCCTGCCCGACGCGCAAATGCTCGTCTGCCCGGACACGGGCGTGCCGAGCACGCCCGACGCCACTGTCGACGCGGCAGACGGGGGCGACGGTGGGGACGGTGGTTCACCGAGCGATAGCGGGGACGACGGCTCGATGGTCGATGCAGGGGACGCGGCGCGAGCGACGGCGGCACCGGCCCGACCGCTGGCGGGAATGACGGCGGCGACGGATCGACGATCGACTCCGGTGTCGCGGCAATCGTCGATGCGGGTTGCTACGTCATCAACGTGGCCGGAGGCACCGGCGGGGGCGCCTGCTCGAGCGTTCTCCTGACGAGCGGCATCGTGCAGGACAGCGGGACCGCGGCCCTCGAGGAACTGGGCGAAGACGGCGATGCGATCGAAACGGAGGCCGGCTCCTCCACGACCCGAAGCGGCGGAATCTCGACCATTCCCTCTGTGAACCTCGTTGGCGTCGAAAACGGAGGCGCGACCGTCCCCGACGAGTCCACGGGCAGCTACACGATTGAAGGTCTCAAAGACAACTCCACCTACACCGTCGTGGTCGCGGCGGTCGATGGGTTCGGGAACATCGGCCCTCCGTCGACGGAGGCCTGCAACTCGCCCGCTCCAATTGAGGACTTCTGGAAGATCTATCGCGACGACGGCGGAACGGCGGGCGGAGGGCTTTGCTCGGTCGAAGAAATCGGTGCGAATGTCCCTTCGACCACGGAAGTGCTGCTCTTCGGCGGGTGCGCCGCGCTTCTCGTTCGGCGCCGGACGGCGCGGTGGCGTTCGCGCCGTGACGGGATCGACGGCCTCAGGGCCTATCGGTGAACATCGCGTCAAGGCGAGTGTGGTTGGGCGCTCAACGCCGGCATGTGGAGGCCCTCGCCGATCCGGCTGTTTCGCGTTTGGAGAAGGGCACCTACCCCCTGCCGTGGTCCGCGGAGCAAGGCCGCTTGGTGATGAAAGCCGTCGAGCTGCTCGTGGTGCTCGAGGGGATCGACTCGCGCGGCTCGGCGCGGCGCGCGCGATGGTCGCCTCGACACGGGCTGCACGCGACGGCGGCCTCCGTGTGAGCCGTATCCACACTTTGTACGATCCATCGATCGTTAGGATCGTCGAATTGCCGCACCGAGGTCAAACGTGTCGCCCTCAGGCCGCTGTCGGGCTCGATGTACGTCTTTTTCTCGCGGCCGACCAATGGATACGGTGGCCACGCGCATGGCTTATGCGGTGTTCGTCGTGCTCATCAGCTGCCCCTTTGTTCTCCTAGTCCGATGATCGACAACGAACTTTCGATCGACGAGCTGCGAGCGGCCGTCAAGCACCTGCGCACCGTGCCGGCTCACCTTGTCAATGCCGCGATCGGCTCCGCCTTCGACCTGCGTCGCCTCCACGCGAGAACCAGCGCGCCGATCCCGAGGTACGGCGTCGATCCGGAGGAATTCGACGGCCCCGATGTGGCGCAACCCGACGACCCCTTCGACGGCGGCTGGTCCGCCGGTGGGGTCGTCGCTGCGTCCGCGGGGCTCATCCCCGCGAAGCCGCCCCTGGGCGGTATGGCGAGCGGCCCGCTGGCGTCGATAAAGATCTGGCAGGTCCACTGAGGATAGACGACCTGGGACGAGGGTCCCGCTCCAGCGGGGCCACGGGCCTTGCCGTCATCGGAGACACACACGCCGCCATCGCAGGGCTGGCCGACGTTGTTGCCCGTGCACTCGTCCGACGGGGGAGGCAGGCACACGGCGCACGCGCGCGAGCTTGGCATGCCCGCATCGTCGGTACCCTCGCATGTGCCCGTCGTACACGAGCCCCCACCGTCGCAGGGCTGGCCCGCCGCAGCGATCGCGCACTCAACCGGTTCGCAGAATCCGCAGGGTTGGTAGGCTACGGCGCCGCCATCACCTTCGCTGCTGCAGGTTGAAGCGACGCACGTTCCCAAACTGCCGCCGGCGCACGGCAGCCCGAATTGGGCAGGCGGACATTGTTGCGCGGCGGACGAGCGCGCGGTCGACATCAGGGCAATGGCGCAGAGGAATGCGACTTTCTTCATGTGTATTCTACAAGGACATATTGCATGCCGGAGCCGTAGTTGTCGTCAGGGATGGGGTTGGTCGTGAGGGCGCGTTCGGCTTTCGGCCTCGTCGGCGCGCTTGCTCTTGCCACCGAATTCGAGGATGGCGGAATGGTGGACCAGGCGGTCGATGGCCGCGGCAGTCGTCATGGGATTTTTGAAGATTCGATCCCACTCTCCGAAGGTGAGATTGCTGGTGATGAGAAGGGAGCGGCGCTCGTAGCGTTCCGCCATGAGTGTGAAGAGAACCTCGACTTCCTCGGCGCTCTGCTGGACGTATCCGATGTCGTCGAGGATCAGCAGCTCGAAGGAATCGAGTCGCTGAAGCGCACGCGGTAGCGAGAGGTCGACACCCGAGGCACCCACAGAAGTGAAGCAAATTCAAGGGTCTACGCTGGCGCGCCACGCAGGATTCGAACCTGCGACCTACGGCTCCGGAGGGCACGGATTCGTGCGACTTCCAGAGTGGTTATGAAGATTTAGATAAGATTGGGGGCGGCGACCCTGACCCGCTGATTCGTAGGGATTCGCCGAGCCTCGGGATCGTTCGTCCGCATTCGTCAGGCCGGGCGGACGAGAGAGACTCCGACGGCGACGGCGGGCGGCGCGACCCAGGAATCAACGCGGACGAGGCGCTCCACCTCGCGATCCGGCTCGCTGTGGAGGCACGGGACTACGAGCGCGCGGCGTCGCTGCTGGAGGTGCTGAGGCACGCGGCCGGGATGGCGAAGGCGGGCGCAAGGGTCCGGTCGCGCAAGCCGGAGGGGGCGTGATGCTCTGCCCGCGGATCGCGCCCCATCGCCCAGTGCTCGCGTGCGAGGGCGCTCGCTTCCCCACGACGCGGGGAGCACACGCAGCGGTGTCAGCGCTCGCGAACCTCTCGACCCGTAGAGCGGCCGGCAGGGCCAGGAGAGGGAGGGCGCCATGACCTAGCGCCAAGAGCCCACAAAGCGAAACGGCCTCGCTGACCGGTGCCACCCGAATCAGCAAGGCCGCTGCCTGGTCTCAGTCGAACGTAGGAAACCGACCGAGACCGAGGATAGGTGCTCGTTTGTCTCTGCGCAAGGCGCTTCATGCGTCTGCATGGGGACTCCGAAAGCTCACGCGGCTCGCCATGGCTGCGCGGGCGGGGCGCGTTTCGCGTCCCAAGTCCGAACGCCCGAGCTGGTGCACACCGTCGCGTCGCGGGATCGCGATCGATGTGTGTTCACTGCCTCGGGCCCTCGCCGTGCCGCGCCGGCGCGGAAGGGAACGCACGATGTTGAAGTTGGTAGACGGCCTCCCGGCGGGTACGGGCGAGCCGGAAGTCGATGTCTTCCCGCTCAGAGAACGGCTTCGCTTTCGAGACAATTTTGGACTTGGTCTTCGCGACGTTCGTCAGCGTCCCGCGTTTGCCGGGCTGGCGCGGGGGCCCTGGCACGTATTCATCGCGATAGCCTGCTACTGGCAATCCAACGCGGAAGCGTGGCCAAGCCAGGTGACGATCGCGAGCTTCAGCGGCTACTCGTCACGCGCCGTCCGCGACTATGTCGAGGACCTCGAGCGGCTCGGCATCGTGCGCCTGCGCCGCGAGCGCCGTCCGAACGGCGCCGAGCGTATCTACTACGCGCCGGGTCCGATCACCCTGACCGAGCTCGCAACGTTCGTGGAGCGCTTTCCGCAAGGTCCTACCAAGGCGCTGCCCTCGCACCCACCGGAAGCCATTTCCGCCACCCCCGCCCCCCCACCGGAACTGCTTTCCGGTGCCCCACCGGAAGCCAGTTCCGGGGAACCAAGAGATCAAGAACTAGAACCTTCTTCTTGCGCGAGCGACGCGTCGCCGCCGCGGCAGATGACCGTCGAAGAAGAACAACCGAGGGTGACCCTGGTTGATCGGGAGATCGCGCGCATCGCGCTCGCCGAGCGAATGAAACGCAAGCACCCGAAGGCGTCCCCGCCCCGATGGTTCGACCGCGCCGACGTGGAGATGGTCGCTTTCTGCGCAGCTGCCATCGACGGCGATCGGGAGGCCAAGCTGCAAGCGCTTCGGGAGTCGATCGTCGGTGCCTTCTCGGTGTCGAAGGACGGCGCTCCGACGTCGCGCTTCATCTGGGCGAAGATGGAACACTTCCTCGAGCACGTCGAGCGGGGCCGACGGAGGGCGCAGGTCGAGGAACGCGACGCTCGTCGTCGCACTGAGGAAAGTCGGCGAGCGGCTTCGGAATGGCGCGCCGGCGTGGCCCGCGCCGGCGACGCAGTCAGGCCTCGACCGTCCTCTCGCGAGGAGTTGGCGAAGACGCGTGCCGAATTCGAGGAGCTCGCAGCCAGCGTCGCGCCCCAGTTCCGCAAGCACCTCGAGGCGATGGCGGCTCGTTACCGCGAACTCGAACGAAAGGCCGACTGATGTTCCGTTATGACCCCCAGCTCGCCCGCGCGCGCCGCACGTTGCTCGCGACCGTGGGGGCTCGATTGGCTTGGGACCGAGCAAGGCCCGACTCCCCAGGCGAGGGCTCTTTTCGGGAGGCGAAGGCGGTCCGCTCTCGTCTGGTGAGCGCGTCATGTTGCTCGCGGCATGGGCCTTCTGGAACGGGTGCGGCGGCGTCACGCTCGCCGCGGTCCTCGAGCGGCTCGACCACGATCCGGCCGAGGGGCTCTGCTTCCTGGCCTTGGCGGCCAAGTGCGGCTCCGACGCCATCGACGACTGGATCGCCAAACCGGCAGTCCGCGTGACCGGCGTACCGAAGAACGTGCGTACCCGCATGACGAGCGTACCCATCACCATCGGCGCACTCCCTACGAGGGAAAGGCTCCCGCTCGACGGGACCTACGTCGAGGAGAGCGATGCCTTGCCTCGCCGCTATCCCACCTCAGATGAACGCCTCTTGGAGCCCCCTGGGTCCGACCCCGCTTTCCGTGCCGGTGGTTATCTCCGCATTGGGGTGTTTCCCGGCATCCTCAGAAACTTCATGGCAACCTCCACCGCGGCGGCGCCTTGCGCAGCACAGCGCGCGGCTCGATGAGGTCAAGCACTCGTCAACGCGAAAGGGCCGCGATGCGGTAGGTCACGATGGAACACGGTTCGTGCTCGATACTCTATCGGACGCTACGACGCGCCCGCCGATGGCCCCGCCGCCGCCGTCCTAACAGGACTTCGGATGCTCGATCGGTTCTCGGGCGCTTGGGAGAGCCACCGCCACTCGCTACAATCCGATCGATCCCGATGGGCAAGGCGCTGGACCTCTTCGCTGTAGCGAACAAGTCATCGCTTCTCCGCCCGGGGGGCAACCCTGAAGCCCTTCGAATGCTTACGGAGGCCGCCGCGGAGTGGCGCGATGTAGGCGAGCACTTTTACGCGGCCTACGCGATGAGCGTGGCGGTGCACGCCGCCTGGGGCAATGGCGCGCTCGTCAACGAGGCGATCCGCGCCAGCCTTGCCGACTACGCGTGCTGCATCGATATCCGCGGCCGCGACTCTCGCGAGGCGCTCGCGGCGCTATGGCACACGCACCCTGCGCTCCGTTACTGCGAGCCAACCCCCGAGGTCGTTCGCTTCCATCAGTCGCTCGATCGAGAGCTCGCCGACCGGCTCTTGGTAGTCTTCGGCGGCGAGCCGGAAGCCGTCGGGTACGCCGTCCGCGGCGTGTGTCTGTCGACCGACTTCGACGGCCACTGGGACGTCTCCGTTCCAGCCGTCGAGACCGTCCCGGGGACCACGACCTTCGACGGGGCCGGCCACTACGTCTTTCAGCTCCCATCGGCGTTCTACCTTCTTCTGAACCTCGGCGACTACCGGGGGGCGCAAGCGATTGTCGACCGGTTCCCGAACGAGTTCACCACTCCCGGCTTGCGCGGATGGAAGCTCGCCATCTCCGGATTCCTCGACTCTTCGGGTGCTGCCGACCGCTTCGCGCAAGCGGCCGAGTCGTTCGCCTCGGACGCGCCGCCCAGTGAGGAGGACACGATCGCGCGCGGCGTCGGGTGGAGCGGCAAGAACGTCCTTCTGTGGTCGAAGTACTTCCGAGCGCGAGCCGTGCTCGCTCGCCTCTTAGAGGAGCCGTCGCACGCGGCCGAGATGGTGATGGAGGCCGCGAAACATGTCGAAGGCACCGAGTCTGGACTCGTGAGCTCGCAAGTCACGCGGTTTCGGCTCCTGCTGCAGGCGCTGACCGCACTCGTGGGCAAGAGCGACCCCAACGCGATCACCGCCGCCGCGCAGGAACTCCGCGCGGAACAGCGCTTTTCGGGCGAGCGCGACGCCGACGACGCCACGAGCCGGTTCTTCGCTGCGGCTGAAGCCGCGCTCGCTGAGTTTCAGACTGCTCCCAAGATGGCCGTCATGGCGGGTCGCTTGCCAGCCGCGCTTGAGGCAGTCGGGCGGTTGCCCCTCATCGGCGGAGATGTCGCGAAGGCGCTCCAGCCCTCAGTGGGCGCGCACGCCGTGTCGCTGATCCACGGCCTGGAACGGGGGTGGATCTACCGCACGCTCGGCAGCATCAAGAGAGAGACGGTCCTGCAGAGCATCTTCCTACGCCTGGCGCAGCGAGGGCTGCCGTACTACGCGCAGATCCGCCATGGGCCCCTCGAGTACGGCAAGGACGTGGTGGTGCTCGCGGACGAAGGAGGGCGCAACGTCTTGCGCCAGCACCAGATGAAGTGCGGCGATCTCACGGCGAAGCGCTGGCGCGATGTCAAGCCCCAGCTCGAGGAGATTTTTGAGGTGATGCTCGACTCGATCAACATTCATCATCCGGTGCAGGATCGCATCGCGATCCTCGTGTGCAACGGTCACGCGAAGCCGAACGTTGAGCCGGCCATGGGCGGCTGGTTCGCCGCGCAGAAGCGGTCCTTCGGGCGCACATTCGAGTTCATGCACATCGACGATCTCGTCAACTGGATCCTGCGCTGCGGTCTGGTGAGCGACTTTCGAGCTGCATGCACGGAATTCCGCGTGAAGATCCTGTGACGCCCACTCCGGGCGTCCCACGGCAGACCCACCGACGGAGTTCGCCCGAAAGGTGCTCGAGTTGGGTGCGGACGGACGCTACGCACACGCGGCGGCGATCTCGAGGGCGCGATCGATCCCGTGCCCGGATGCGAAGGATTGCGGTTCGATGTCTCCGCGCTCTGGGCGAAAGTAATTCGCTGGGCGAAGCCTGAGTCGGCTCGCGTTCGCGTGGATGGCGAACCCACCTGCTGAGCCGAGCTGGATTTTTCCCGCGCGGTCGTCCGCCAAACGGGTCGCCGGAAGCGGCGCCAGCGGCGCCTGCACAGGCCGGAGCCATTGCGCCGGCGCGCAGGTGTGTTGCTTTTCGGTCTCGTCAGCGCGACCGGTGCCGCCTGAGAGCGAGGATGACGCTGAAGACGATTTGGACATCGCTCGTGCCGCGTCGTTCGACATGCACAACACGGTACTGCCAGAATCTCTCGGGCGCCGCGCAGCCGCCGCAGGGCGCTCCGTCACGCTCCGTCGAAGGGACTTGCAAAAGCGCATCGACGCGGCGGCCACCCACGGCGTGATCACGGACGCGCGACGGAAAAAGGAGCACGGGGACGTGCGTTGCTTCGGTAACGACGTGCTGCATGACGACTGGCGATGCAGTCACCGACGACGAAGTGAAGGACGCGCGCCGGTACGCGCAATGGTGCCGGAGGATCTCTACGACCCCGACCGTCGAAGCCATCCTGGTCGCGAAGCGTAGAATACTCGCGCCCTCGCGGAATGGGACAGCCCTGTCTGCCGCTTACTCCAGCATCGACTTTACTTCCCTTAGCGACGACAAGCTGGCGACCCTCATCATTGACGCGGAGCGCGAACAACAGGCTCGCGACGACCGCCGGAAAGCGGAGCTCCCGGAGAGCTTCCGTACCCAGGCCGAACTCCCCGCCACTTTCGGTCGCGTTTCACGGACTTCTCGCACAGCGGACGCCTTCGACTGGAGTGCGCTGCGTCGGATCGTAGGAAAAGCGAGCCGGTGGGAGCAAGGAACCCCGGTCGAAGTCGCAAGCGCCGCCCCTGTGGATCCTTGAGTTCTCCTCGCCGAGTACGCTTGTCATATCGGCGCAATCTGTACACGGGTCGATGTACGCCGCGTACCAGTCCAGATTCCACTGGAAAACATTCCCAGCCAAATCGAGCTGGCCCCAACGGCCGGCTCCTAGGGTCGCGGTTCCTACAGGCGCAAAGTTCGCAACTCCCCCGCAGGTCGCAAGACTGCCGGTTGGGTAATAGCAGTTGTTCTGGGAATCTCCGTAGATTGCATATTGGTTGCTGGTCCCCGGATCGGTCGAGCCCCACGGGTACTCGCGCTGCTGGCTGCCCCCAGCGGCTGCGTACTCCCACTCCGCCTCGCTCGGCAGAAATCCTCCGTCCCAAATGCAGAATGCATATGCCTCGTACCAGTTCACGCAGTCGATCGGCAGCGTCTCCTGGGTGCTCGCGGTGCTCGTCCACGTCGAGGACGGCGTACAATACCCCAGGTTCGCGTCCGTGGGTGCAACGTAGCCGTTGTCCATGGTCACCCATCCGGTCTCATACGCCCCTGCGCTGCCGCTATTCGCCAACCCCCGCCCGCCGTTTAGATGCACGTGCTTGCCGGCTCCCTCCTGAGGAGCCCAACCGCTCGTCCACGCTGCCACGAACTGACGGAAACGCCCGACCGTCACGTCGTACTTGTCCAGACGGAAGCCACTCACCGTCGCCGGATCGGCGAGCCCCGTCGCGCCAGTGCCATCGTTCGTGTACGTGCGAAAGTATGTGCCACCCGCGAGCTCCAGACTCGTGCAGCAGCTCTCGCTCGCCGAGCCGCAATTGGTCAGGCCATCGCCATCGGCTTGGCAGTGCGGCGAGGTGGAAACATCCCCTCGACTCCCATCCGCAACCGCGACGGCCGTCGACGAATCCACTGGTCCAACGCAGTTTGGAACGATCTGGCCAGGTCCACTCGTCAGTCCGGCGTTGAAGCAAAACTCCAAGCCGTCGAGAGACGCGGGCACGAATGGGGAGATGATGATTGCTCCGTCCGAGAGCCGTAGGAAACAGGAATTTCCATTCGTAACGTGGATGCCAATGCCGATGCATCCTACAGTGACGTCCGTGAACGGCTCGCACGCCGAGGGAGCGACTTCGAGCGTTACCGGGGAACAGTTGGGATCCGCACATTGCGCTCCGGAGCCAGTACACGCGGGATCCCACCACTGTGGAAAGCCGTCGCTTGAACCTCCCTCTGCATCTGACGCTGCGGGCTCGCTTGAATCGGTGGTCGCCACCGTTCCATCGGTGGTCGAACCGGCGTCCGCTCCGCCAAGTGGGGCACCGAACAGGCAACACGTCTCGTCGGGCTGTGCACATGATCCGGCCGGTCCCGGCCCCAGCTGGCCGCATTCTTCCACGTGTCGACTGCAACTACCGCCCGCCTCGGCACAGGCTTCAAGCGTGTCCGAAGGGCACGTTACTGGCGAAAACTGACACACGCCCGCGACGCAGCACCCCTCCAGATCCGAATACGCCGGGCAGGAGCACATCGTTGAAGGAGGAGAGACCGCGCCGGAGCCGATAGGCGTCTTCGCGACGTCAGCGTTGAATTGAGCAAGCGCAGTCATATTGATCGCGCCGAGAATGCCCCCACAATAACATACATTTGGATCGCAGTAATCACCCAGTTTGACAAGCACACAGTCCGTATTGGCTACGCACGATTGATCGTAATTCGACGCGGCCAGCGCACAGACTTGACTGTCGACGTCTGCGGAGGCGTTGGCAGATGCATTCGCATCGAGGCCACCGTCGTCGGAGATGGTGGACGCATCCGCAATGGGGCCGGCCCGGGTGACTCCCAAGGTGGTTCCTCCACATCCGCTTGCGAGCAAAAGGAGGAAAGGTTGGCGCATAGTCGCTCCTGCTCAGCAATTTCTAGACCGTGGAGGTAGGATACTTTACTCGAGCGGTCATTGGGTCCGGATCGGCCGAAGTTGTGCCAGCGTATGGCACCAGCGTCACATTCCGCCCGGCCTGGGGGCAACAAGGGGGGTTCAACAGTGAACCGTCCAGTCATCTCGCGCGACTGCACCCGAAGCGGCTCATTGTGGGAATTCTCGCACCAAGCTCGAGATGGACATAAGAGGCGCTTCAGGGCACGGGCGGCCGCTTGTCTGCGATCTTCGGAAGGTCGTCGACAAAGCGATGACCGCGTGCGAACTCTTCGGCGAGTCGCGCCGCGAAGTCCCGGAACATGTCTGCGCCAGCTTGCCGCTCCTCCTCTCCGTCCGGCGGCTGATGGGCGAGAAACCAGAGGCGCAGGTACCTCCCGAACGCGGCCGAGAGCATCTCGAGTTCCCGGTGCTGGAGGTCTCGTCGTTGCTGCTGCGCGTCGAGCGCCAGCGCGAGGCGTTCGAGTTGACCGAGGACCTTGTCGCTGTCGCTGGTGCCGTCGAGGCGCTGAAGAATCGCATCCTCGATGAAGTCTCGTTCGGTGACGCCCTTGCGGGCGCAGTACTCGGTCATGCGCTTTCGGACCGCGAGGCTGATCCTCGGGTAGACGCGCCCGCGCCGATCTTTGGGTACCGCTTTGGTCATCGGGTTGGTCGTGTTCATCGTCGGGGCCTTTGGTCGGGTGGAGGTGGCGAGAGACCGTCTCGAAGAAACGGGGGCGAAGCGGCGGTCATCGCCCGCGATCGAGATCGCGGTCGCGCCGATGCAGTCCGACGAGAGGCACCTGGGCATCTCGAGACACCTCGACGGTCTTGCCGGAGAGCGCCCGCGCCTCCGGTGTGGCCGGCACGAGGATGAACCGCCTGCCGTCCGAGATGGCCAAGTGGGGGGCGCCCTCGGGTCCGGGCTGGACCAAGCCGCGAAAGTCGTTCGGGACGGTCGGTAGGAAGGTCTGCCGCGTCTCTCGCGCAAGCGTCTCGCCGGCTTGCTGGCGAGCGCGCTCCTTGCGCTCCGCAGCTCGGGCCCGGTCTTCGCGGAGAACGATTCGCCCGTGGGCGTCGCGTCCCATTTCGACGGACTGTCCGGCCCGCGCGCGCCCCTCGGGTGTGGCGGCCACCAGGACGAAGCGATGGCCGTCGGTGACGGCGAGGTAGGGGGTGCTCTCGGGCAGGGCTTGGACCCGACCACGAAAGCCGTAGGGGACCGTCTCGAGGAACGTCTCGCCAACACGCTTCTCAATCTCCCTTCCCACCGCCCGCCTCTCGAGCCCCTGGAGCGTGGCGTCTCGGTGCGGGTCGTGCGGCGCGATGCCGAGCTCGCGGAGCGCGTCGCGACGCCGCTCGAGGGCCTTCCGGACCTCGGCTCCGAAACCGCTCCCGGCGAGCACGGGCGCGTCCATGGTGTCGAGCCAGACGGGCCCGGGGTGGCGGACCTGGGCGTCCAGCGTCATGGGCGCCGGCTGCATCGACAGCCGGTAGCAAGGCGCGTCCCGGTGTCGCTGCTCGAGCTGCTCGAGCAAGTCGGACGGCACGCGCCATAGCCTGGGCTCTTGGGCGGTGACCAGGCCCTGGCGCGCGAGCTCCCGAAGGCGGCCAGCCGCCGCGCGCGCGGCATCGGCACGGTCGACGTCGTCGGCGCGCGCGTAGACGCCGCCATGGCGACCGGCGACCTCCGCGATGTGCCGGTCGGTGGGACGCACCGCCGCCTCGCGTGCGGTCCCGAACATCACCAGGTCCCCGCTGCGCGTCGCCTCCGCCTGTCGGGCGGTCAAGCGCACGTGGTAGGCCGCGCCCGTCGGCGTCTCGAGCACGGCGTACCAGACGCCCTTGGATTCGTCCTCGAGGCCCTTGCTCGCGACGCGGCCGACCTGCACCCGCTCGTCGACGCCCCCGCGCCCGTCGGGCAACCCCTGCCCGGGACGGACCGCGTGAAAGCGCGCCACGTCGCCCCCTCGCATCGCGCGGTGGATTTGTTTGATGATGTCGCCTCGCTCGCCGAGCGCTCGCAAGTGCGCTTGCCACTCCGGCGTGAACGCCCAGCTGCTCGACGAGACCCGCTCGGCGACGCCCAACCGCTCGAGGTGCTCGAGCCGGTCGAGAAGATGCTGCGCTTCTCGTTCGTCTCGCGCCTGCCGGCGTACCGAAAGGGCGTCGACCTGGCTCCCGGTCGCGCAGCGCGCGAGTTCGCGATCGAGCGAGGTGTGCCTCTCCTGATTCACTTCCCGCTCGCGCGTGCGCTGGATCTCCGACTCAAGCCGCGGCCCCAAAAGCTCCGTCGCGAGCTCCTGGGCGGTCCAGCGCATCCCGTGCGAGATGTATTGGCGCGACAAGAGCACCCGGCGGCCATGGAGGTCCACCCCGCGCACCACGACGTGCGCGTGGGGATGCTCGGTATCGTAGTGGTTGGCCGCCGCCCACTCGAGGGACCGTCCGAGTTCGCGCTCCACCCGGTGCATCAACCGACGCACGTAGGCGTGGAGGTCGAGCTCGTGGCCGTCCTCGGGCGACACCATGAACCGGAATTGGTGCTGCTCGTTCAGGCGAGGCTCCTCGAATCGCTCGCGCGGCACGTGCCCGTCGGCGTCGTAGAGCACCGCCGGTGAGCCGTCTTTCTCCGCTCCGTCGCGCTCGATGTAGGCCAGGTGGTCGGCGGCGGCCTTCGCCCCTCCTCCCCTCAAGCGGTGCACGTGCGCCTGGATCACCACGCGCCGCGCGTGGCGCCCGGGACCCGCGCCCGCCGCGAGTGCGCGGACAGGCGCGCGCGACCGGCCGCGCTTGCCGTGGCCGCCAAGCACCAGACGCGCGATCCCGGGAGAGCCGCTCGCCAGCCGGTCGCGCACGCGACGGCCCATCTTCGGCCGAAAGCGGCCTCGGTCTTCGTCCGCTGGGCGTCGCTCGATCGGGGACGAGCCGCGGGGCTCGTCGTCGCGGGGGGGCATTGAGAGACCTCCGGGGCAAACGCGGACCCGGCGCGCGGCGGCGCACCAAATCCCGCTCCATAAAGCCTAATGGCCAGCCACCGAAAATCCGTTTGTAATTCGCGATTCAACGCAACCGAGGTGGCTCCTCTTTATCTTGCCGTGCGCTTCGCTCCGGGATTCGCGCCCACCCTCTTCCTTGCTTGTGCATCACTGTGAATCAAATCGCACGGGCGACTACCAAACATCGCGTCATGGCGCATCAAGCTCGCGCATTTCGTGGGTTCGCTAGCGCGCCCCTATTCTCGTCATAAGGGCGGCCAATGGACTGCCCGTCGGCGGCCCATTCGCGACGCAGATCGCGGCTTTGCCGGGTCGCTCGTGAGAACCACTTGCACGCCATTCGAGATCATGTAATTCCCTAATGAGGGACTCCCGTAGAGGGAGGCGAGGACGTCGCTGATGTCGTCTCGTGCCCGCGCCTCCGAATAGGAGTTGCCCGCCGGAACCACGGAAAATGTCGAGGAGATGCCCTCGACTTGAAGAAGAGCCCTGCCTTCGAATCAGGAGAATCTCCATGCCTTCGACGAAACGACGGACGTACACCCAAGAGACCATCGATGCGATCGCCCAGCGATTCGACGCTGCGCCGCCTGCGCCCCAGATACGGACGGAGCTGGGGGCCCCTGCGCTCGTTCGAGCGCTCTTGCCCAAGCTGCGTCAGATGACAGACAAGGGGTACTCGTGGCAGGCCATCGCGGCCCTGATGGCCGACAGTGGCGTGACGCTCAGCCCGAGCGTGCTTCGCAGGTACGCGGCCGCCAAGCCGGACAACGCAAAGACCAAGAAGAAGACAAGGGGCAAGTCCGGTTCGCCCGCATCGCGACCGCCCGCCGTCTCGAGGCCGGCAGGGGCGCCAGCGGCGGCGGTCGTCGACCACGTCACCGCACCGGACGATGCTTGGGAGGACCTCGAACCCGTCGAGGAGACCGAGCTCGCGCCCGCCAAAGCGCTCGCCGGAAGGTTGGCGAGCGCACCGCCGGTCGTGCGATCGGAGTCTGTGAAGGCCGCTCCTTCGCCTTCTGTTCGGTCCTCGTTGTTCCGAACGCGCCCCGACGCGGAGAACCGTTGACCGTGGCTCTCCTCACCGAAGGCAATGGAAGGCTCGTCGCGCGGCGGATGGAGACCGAACCGCGCGCGTTCTTAGGACCCGACCGAAGTCAGCGCACACGCTGCCCGGTCTAACGTCCTCAAACGGCGACGCCGCATTCTTTCGCTCGACGGCTCAGCGCCGTCGCCAAGCGTCGAAGGACGGGATGCGAGAGGCCGTCTCTTTGAGCGCGTTCCAAAACATCCTTCGAAAGATCCGGAATGGCTCCGACCATCCGACGAAGGTGCTCCATCACGCGGTCCGTCTCGAGCTTCAGCTCGGTCGCGAGCTTGGCCCATTGATGAGGACCGATGTCGCGGAGCCGGGACTTGCCTCCAACTTTCATCGCGAGCTTGAGCTTCTGCGGGGAGGTCTCCCCATACGGAAGCGCGCTCGCAACATCGTACAGTGGAGCGAGCCGCGCTCGTCCCTCTCCACCGATGAGGATGGAGTAGTTCTTCGCGTGTGCGTCGGTCCCGCCGATGACCCAATTCAGGATCAACGCCTGAACCAAAACATCGACGTCCTCCTCGACGCTTCGCGAGTGCTCGCGCAAGAGATCGACGATGGCCCGAGCGCCAGGACCACCGTCGGCCTCGTACTTGACGGCCGGAGAAACTCCGAGCGCCTGACAGACATCTTCCTGGTGCACACGGACGACACCCGCTGGGGTGACCACGCGATCATAGCGTTCGACGACGATGGCCACTTCGCCGTCGAACCGCGCCACGCGCGAGCGTGCGACCGGCAGTCCGAGGTCGGCGGCCAGCGTGAGGCAGAAGTGTTCGTTCTCGGCATGACCGTCGAGGCCGGGCACCCCCGGCTTGAGGATGTGGGTGGTTGCGCTCCTGCCCGACGGTACGCCCCATCGTCGTCCATCGAACAGCAGCGCGGTCTTCGGCTGCGCGCCGCCGAGGCTAAACTGTCCGCTGTCGGACTCGCGGCGCCAGGCGGACGCATCGCGACGCAGGTCGCGAAGGCGTTCGGCGACATCCTTTTCGGTGAGCCACTGGATCGCGTCCGCGCTGCGTCGAGTGACCGAGGCGACCTTGTCGGGCGCTATGAACCGGATCGCCCCGGCGCAGTCTTCGCCGACGTGGGTCAGGAGCGCGAACGCGCTTCGGGCCGAGACTTGAAAGCGCTTCGCCCAGCGTTCGACGATGAGTTCGTTGTCGGGAAGGAGGCCCCATACGTACGAGTCCACGATCCGGTGTCCATGTTCGACGAGCGCCAGCGGCATCGACAGGGAGATCGGGTACGCGTGCGGGGACTGTCTCCACGCGGCGTCGTAGGAGAAGGACAGCCGGCCGTGGCGATCCCGGGCCAGACGACCGACGGTGGCGTCGCCGAGAAGGGCCATGAGCTCGGCGGTCATGGGCGTGGCTTTCGGGCGGCGCGCACGATCGCGTCGACGTCCGCGCCGGCCGGTCCGGAGGGCTTCTCTCTGGCCCGTGGACCCTCGTCGACGTGCAAGCGGACGTCGAGCACGTCGAACGTCCGCAGCACGAGCCCGAGCTCCGCACGAGGCTTGCCGCGCTCGACATCGACGACCCACTGGCGGCTGACCCCCACGCGCTCAGCCAGCTCGAGCTGGCTGAGGTTGAGCTCATGACGCCGCTGACGGATGAGGGCACCGACGTCCTTCGAGGTTCGCAAGCGCATGTCGTCGTTCGGCGACATCCCGGGATGTCATCGCTCGTTGACATTGTGGCATGTCAGCGATCGCTGACAAGTGGGAAGCCAGTAGAGCTCGGGGATTCGTCGGCATCCTCCCCGGGTCGCCCGGAACTGTGCAGAAGTTCCGCGTATTTGCCCAAGGAACCGCGAAAACGTCGTCGATCGATTCCAATCTGCACGGGTGGCCCCTGAACATTTTGCTTTCCTCGACAGCAGGAATGGAGCTAATCACCTCAATCGAGGGCAACTCGATGAGCGTCACTCCCCACGGTTTTCCAACACACCTCGCGTCGGAACTCACTGGGGTCACTCCTCGGACGCTTCTCAACTGGTGCACACGAGACTTCCTGAAGCCCTCGGTGAGCCCGGGCCGGACGGGGCCGGGTGGTGAGCGCATGTACAGCTTTCGCGATCTGGTCGCGATCCGAGTGGCTGATGATCTGCGGTCGCGAGGGATCGACGTGCGGTACCTGCATTCCGCCGTCGATTACATCCGCAACCGCGAGGGACTCGAACTCGATCGGGTTCTGCCTGCCGACGTGTTCCTCCTTTCGGACGGGCGCACGTTTCGTGAAGTGCAGTTCGGTCCGACGTTTGGCGAACGTGTACTCGGGGCGATGCAATTTGCACCGAGCGGCCCGTATTCGATGCTTTTCATCCCTTTTTCCAAGTTCGTGCACGAGATCCAGACCAAGGCGCGCGCGTGCAGTCAGTCAGCTGCGGTAACGCCTCGCCCGTACCCCGCTGATGAAGAGAGGAGATGACGGCATGCCACTCGCCGACCCGCTCAAGGACTTGCTTGAACTGGTGCGCACGGCGGCGCGACGGGGTCGTCGAGGCGCTTCAAACGCGGGTTGCCTCAGGGCCGAAGCCGATTGCGCCTCTGCTCGACAAGCGGTCACTCGCAAACGCCCTCAGCGTCTCCATCGCGTCGATCGATCGGCTTTGCCGCGATCAGCGCATCCCTTACGTCCTGGTAGGGGACGTCCGCCGGTTCGATCTCGAGGCCGTGTGCGAGGCATTGCGGACCCACGCACCCGGACCGGTCAAAGCCGATGCTCCGCCGGCCCCGTCGCCTCCCGCAATGCGATTGGAGGATGCCCCCGTCCCCGGAGTGCGCCTGCTCTCGCGCAATGGTCGGCAGTGACGAGCCCCCCCATACACGGAGACTCAATCTCGGCGCGCACCTGGCCCCGCTCGGTGCGAGATGAGCCGTCTCGATTGTTGTCGTCGGCTGAGGCGGATTCTGACGTGACCCGCGCGCGCACCGGGACCCTGATCCCTCCCGACAAGGACGGCTTATGGAAAGCCCGAGTCACCAAGACCCACGAAGACGGCACCGTGTCGCGTCCCCTCTACTCGCTCGGGACGACCGACAAGACGATCGCCCGGCGCAAACTCGCCCAGCTGGTGGCCGCGCTCGCGAAGGCACGCGGCGGTCCTGAGACGGACGGAGCGCCCGTCATCACCCCGACGGTGCAGGAGTACGCCGCGGGCTGGCTCGAGCACCGCAAAGCGCAAGGGGTTGTGGCGGTGGCCGATGAGCGGCGCAACCTCGAGCGACACATCCTCCCGTCCCTCGGGCACCTGCGGCTCGGCGACGTTCGATCGGCGGACATCCGCGCGGTACTCGAGGAGATGCTCCTCAAGCCGCGCCAGCGGCCCAAGCGACATGGCGACTCAAATCGGGCGGCGTCTTACAGCCAGCAGACGCTCACGCACGTACGCGGGGTCATGCACCGACTCTTCGATGCGGCCTGGCGGGCGGAGATCCTTGAGTCGAACCCAGTCTCGCGTGTGCGCACGCCGCGCGTGCGCGAGGTGCGTAAGGAGCGCGTCATCCTTACGGACGCCGAGTTCGAGCGGCTGGTCGCGTGCGCGGAGGTTGATCTTGAGCTCCGCATGGCGTCGATCGTCGCGCGGTGCGAGGGCGGGATGCGCACGGGGGACCTGCTCCAGTGGGACTGGGGCATGATCAATCGGGCCGCGTTCGCGGAGTGCGTCGTGCCCCGAAGCAAGACCGGAACGCCGCAGGTACTCGCCATCCCTCCTGTTCTCTCGCCGTTTCTGCGCGCATGGTGGGAGCGCGCGGGGTGCCCCGAGACAGGCGCGGTCTTCCCGGCGCGCCGGGGCAAGCGCGCGGGCGACTTCAAACGCATGAACGGCTACACGTTCGCGACGCGCCTGCGCGCGGGGCTCTTTCGCGCCGGCGTTTGGCGCCTCGCGCCCATCGAGGTCCCCAACACCAGCCCCGGGACGCGGAGCGATCTCGGACGTGAGGCGCCGGGAACCAAGCTCGCGCCGAACCCGGGCGACCCGCTCTATTTCGAGACGCCCGTTACGCGTCCCGTTGACTTCCACTCCTTCCGTCGGGCATTCAACACAGCGTTGGCGGAGGCCGGGATCAACGTGCAGACCTCAATGGCCGTCGCCGCTCACTCCGATGCTCGAACGCACATGCGCTACGTGATGAGGACGACCGTCATGCGGACGATCCCCGACGCGGTTCTGCCGCGCTTGCCGGGGTTTTTGCCGGTTGAATCGTCACGCGCCGGACGATTGCCTACACCGCCCGAAAAAAATCTCGAGCAATTTCAGCGCGCCACGCAGGATTCGAACCTGCGACCTACGGCTCCGGAGGCCGTCGCTCTATCCAACTGAGCTAGTGGCGCGAGTATGTTTTCTTCGAGAAATTTGCAGTTTCTTCCTTTTTCGCCACGGTCGCCGCCACGGTTTGGAGCGCGGGGCCCAAGTTCACGGCGTTTCTCGCACGCGCCAGGTGTCCGGGCAAGAGGTGCGTGTAGAGCTCGGTTACGCGCTGATGCGAGTGGCCCAGAACCTGCGCCAGCAAGAACAGGTCGGGCACGGCGCGGAGGAAGTGCTCGCGAAAGTATGGCGTAACGTGTGCGGTCCGCCGACGAGCTTCTGTTCGTTTAGGGGTCGAAGCGGTGCACGAGTGTGCCCTCGAAGACGCTCCCATCCATCACGCGCCCCCCGGCAGCCCGCTGCACAGTACAGGTCAGCTCATCCCGCAGGCGCCGGGTCCGCGAGGATCGCCGCAACGACCGCAAGGGGCGGGAGCCGCCTCCGACCGGGAGGCGCCACCGACTGCGACGCGGGAGAACAGGACGGGCTCGGTCTCCGAAGTCCCGCACTTCGGGCACGTGGCATCCGCCTTCGGGCGCGACGACAGCTCCTCGAACGTGGTCGAGCAGTTCTTGCAGGCGTACTCGTAGAGCGGCACGGCAGACGAACTATAGCGCGTCGTCGGCGAAGGGCGTCACGGCCCTGGCTGCCTCGTGAGTACGACGTGCGTTGCCTTCGGCGCCGCGACGTGTTCGGAGACTCGAAAGCCCAACCGGAGCAAGTCGATCCCCGCGAGCAAGCTTTCGCCCGTTCCAAGCAAAACTGGCGCAATGGCGAGGTGCATTTCGTCCACGAGGCCCGCCTCCAAGTACTGCCGGATCGTGGCGACGCCGCCGCCGACCCGTACGTCTTTATCCTTGGCGGCGTCACGGGCGAGAGCGAGCGCTTCGCGGATGCCCCCGGTGACGAAGTGAAACGCGGTGCCGCCGTCCATCGTGAGGGACGGTCGCGCATGGTGCGTGAGCACGAAGACGGGCGTGTGGTAAGGCGGGTTGTCGCCCCACCATCCCTTCCACGCCTCGTCCGGCCAACGGCCACGAATCGGCCCGAACATATTCCGGCCGAGTATCCAGGCGCCGACGCCTGCGAATCCGCGCGCGGCGAAGTCGTCGTCGAGGCCCGTCGTACCGCCTCCGCTGCCGTGGACGCTCTGAAAGGTGCGCGTGGAGAAGAGCCAGTCGTGCAGCGCCATGCCTCCGACACCCAAAGGGTTCTGGAGATCCTGGTTTGCTCCTGCTCCGAAGCCGTCGAGAGAAACGCTGAAGCAACGGACGCCGAGCTTTCCCATTACGAACCCGTCACCTGCGCGGCGAGCTGGTCGAGCGTGGTCGTCCAGCCTTGAGCGGCTCCGCGCGTTGCGTCTGACTCGAACGAGTACGTCTGGTGCACAGTGATCGTGGTCTTGCCGTGCGCCTCCTCGTTGAAGGTGACGGTCGTATGAACTTCGTTCCCGCCGTGGATCTTTCCCGCGAAGGTGAGGCGCTCGGGCGGCACGATCGGATAAATAATCTATCAGCGAAATACGACCGCGTGAGGGTTCTGTCAAGGCGCGTTCGAGAGGGCCGCTCTGCCGGGACGCCCCGGCACCTCGACCCGATCTGCCCATCGTTTCCGAAGACGCCGGCCCGGTTCTAGCGGGGTCAGGGCGCGGACCGAGCATACTGACCGAGCGATGTCACGAGGTGCTCGAAGACGAGGGACACCCGTCGCAACGACCGCAAGTTCTCGTGCGTGACGACCCAAACCGGCAAGTTGAAGAAGAGCTTCGGGAGCACTCGCTCCAAGCGCGGAGGACCGGCGGCAAGCGGCACCTGACAGATTCCGATCCCGAGCCCCGCACGCATGGCAGCGAGGTAGGCGACATCACTGTCCGTACGCAGCGCAAAGTCCTTCCGCTTGAGGGAGAGTCCGGCGGCAGCGAGTGCCGCCAAGAAAGTCGTCGTGTCTCGGTCCCTGCCGATCAGGGCATGCCCCCGCAAGAGATCGGCGGCCAACCGGGGGACCGTATGGTCTGCCAGGTACGCCGCGCTCGCGAAGAGGCCGAGTTTCACGGTACCCGCACGCTTCGCGACGAGGGCGCTCTGAGTAGGTTGCGCCATGCGCACCGCCACATCGGCATCTCGCCGCAAGAGATCTTCGTTGGCGTTGGAGAGCGACAACTCGATCTGAAGCTGCGGGTGTGCGCGGCGAAGCTCGGCCAAGATCGGGGGCAAGACCTCAACCCCGACGACCTCGCTGCACGTCAGCCGAACCGTGCCCTGCTCCGCGCCGGCAGGGGCAGAGGCCGAGCGCACGAGCGCCTCGGCCACGCTGGCCATCGACTCGGCATAGGGGAGCGTCGTGATGGCCGTCTCGGTCGGCGCCAGCCCCGTTTGGGAGCGCGTGAAGAGCACGGCTCCGAGGACGTCTTCGAGCCTCTCAATCTGCCGACGGACCGTTGGCTGGGCAACCCCGAGCGTGCGTGACGCTCCGGAGAGGCTTCCGGTGCGCATCACGGCCAAGAACGCGCCCAGCAGCTCCCAGGGCAGGGTGGCCGGATCGACCCGGGGGCGGTTCATACATTATGTATGAACCGATGAACAACTTTGGACAATCGTAATTAGCGCGCGGACAGGCCATGTTCTTGTTGCGACCCGACGATGGTCGCCACCGAAAGGAAGACGCCATGAACGCGACGATGACCCAGGAAACGCTCCCCTCCCTGTCGGTTCCCAGCGCCGCCCCGGAGACCGGCACCGTGTCGGGCGCACCGCTCATGTTGCTCAGACTTGAGGGCGCAGCGGCTTTGGCATGGGCGACACTCGCCTACTCCGCGCTAGGTGGCCGATGGGGGATGTTCGCCCTCCTCTTTCTTCTCCCCAATCTCTCGATGCTCGGCTACCTCGCGGGCCGCCGCGTTGGCGCGGCTTGCTACAACGGCGCGCACAGCTACCTCGGACCTGCTCTGCTCGCGGGGATGGGCGCGACCCTGAACGCGCACGGGTTCCTCTGCATAGCGGCCATTTGGGCGGCGCACGTCGGCTTCGACCGTCTGCTCGGTTACGGGCTCAAGTACGGCACGAGCTTTGGCGACACGCACCTCGGCCGCCGTGGTGGGGGCCGGCCGCGCTGACCTCGCGCTGCACCGGCACACGACGTTCTCATCGAGCGCTCGTCGCTCACGAACGCTGCATCTGCCGACGCCCGACTGTCCTGTCCGGCGCCCTGGGAGGTTCCTATGTCATTCATGATCGGATTCATTCTCTTCGCCGCGGTCATCGGAGTGCTGGACGCTCGACTTCCGGTCGGCCATCGCGCCCTTCTCGATCCCCTCGCAGTCGCGAGGTTGGGAGGGTGCCGACCGACATCACCTGGGTTGGCTGGGCAGCATCGCGGACCTTGGCGACCGGGCTAGCTCGTCGGCCAGCAGGTCAAAGACGACGCGGATGCGTCGGCTCGTGTGCAATTCTCGATGGGTCGCGAGCCAGACCGGCACCCGGAGCGGGGACAGCTTCGGCAGCACGCGGCGAACCCGAGGCTCGGCGTCGCCGACTTCATCCATCACGATGCAAATGCCGACGCCTTGCTTGGCCAACTCCCACTGCACGAGATGGTTGTCGGTGATGATCGGAAAGTTCTTCGGCGTCAACTCCAACCCCAGGGCATGCAGACCCTTGATCATCAAGTCGGTCCGGTCAAAGCCGAAGAAGTCGGCCTGAGACAAGCCCGCGGGCGAGGTCGGGTTGCCGAGTCGCTTGAGGTACGCCGGGGTGGCGTAGAGCCGCGCGTCTCGGTCGGCAATCTTCTTTGCCACGAGATCCGGCTGAGTGGGCGTGAAGTTGCGGACGGCGATGTCGGCCTCCCGACGCCGCAGGTCGCGGGCGGTGTTCGAGGCTACGATCTCGATCTCGATTCCCGGATAGGCACGGCGCATGCGCCCGATGATCGGCGGCAGGATGTGAGCTGCGATCAGCTCGCTGGCGGTGATGCAAACCGTGCCGTCGATGGAGAGCGACTTACCCGCGGCGGTCAGTGAGACGCGAGTGGCGGCGTCGCCCATCGCCCGGAGGTGCTCCATCAGATCGAGACCGGTCGAAGTGGGCTTGATCGCGTTGCCGATCCTCTCGAAGAGCGCAACGCCGAGTTCCTCTTCGAGGGCGGCGACCTGCCGCCCGATCGTTGGCTGGGCGATACCGAGGACACGGCCGGCGGCCGAGAACGAACCCTCCTCGGCGGCGACCAAGAAAGCACGCGCGCGGTTCCAGTCGAAACGAACCGACCGCCAGTCCATGCATAAACGCATAGCACGACTGTGATCTATCCGATTGCTCATTCATCCCCGCAGGCACAGAGTCCTTCGAGCCGGTCAACCACACCTGCCGGTCAACGCAGCCTGCCCAGGAGACCCAATGCCGAATACCTCCACAAGCCCACCCCACGTCGATCCCAGCATCAACCGACCCACGAGGGTCTGCATCGTCGGTGCCTCCGGGAAGCTAGGTCAGTACATGATCCAGCACGCGCTCGACCGCGGCTACGAAGTCGTCGGGGTGTGCCGCGCGCAGAGCGTCGCGAAGCTCGATCGTTTCAAGGGACGCATCACCGTGATGGCGGGGCGAACGGATGACCGCGACGTCATCGCGCAGGCGGTCGCTCGATGCGACGGAGTGCTCACGGTGTTGGCTCCCTGGGGGGTTCGTGACTATGCCTCGATGACAGCGCAGGCGGTCCTCGACTTCGCACCCGAAAGCGCTCGCCTGGTGTTTTCGTGCGGTTGGCACATCACCCGCGACGGCCAGGACACCTACTCGCGGCTGTTCCTGACGTTGGTGGCGATGCTTGCGTGGCTCGCCCGGCTCGTTCGCGTCGCCGATCTCGACGATCAGGTTCGCGCGTGCCGACGCATCTTCGAGAGCGAGCGACTTTGGACCGTGGTCCGGGGCAGCAACCTTGAGGAGGGAGAGAGCCAGGGCTTGCCTGTATGGAGCCGGCACGTCGGCGACCCCATTCTCGCTAGCAACATCACTCGCCGCATCGATTTTGCCCGGTTCATGTTGGAGGCTATCGAGGACGATGCCCTGATCCACGAAGCTCCGGCAATCGTCGGGTGCCGGACGCCTTCGGCGCTTGCGCACACCGCTGCCGTCCACATCCAGCAGGTTTCGCGCGCGCATACGGCAACGCCAGCAACACCATCCGCGCGGGCGGCCCGGAGGGCGTCGTGAAAAACAGGATCTGCATCGTGACAGGCGGCAATACCGGAATCGGGAAGGCAACGGTCGCCGGGCTTGCGCAGCTAGGCGCAACGGTTGTGATCGCCTGCCGCGACATAGACAAGGGGAGGGCGGCAAGGGACGAGATCGCGGCGAAGACGGCCTCGAACGACCTGCATGTAATGCAGCTCGACCTCGCATGCCTTGGGTCGGTGCGTGCGTTTGCGGCAGCGTTCACAGGGAAGTTCAAGCGGCTCAACGTGCTCGTCGAGAACGCTGGCGTCATGACGCGGAAGCGGGAGCTGACGGCAGACGGGATCGAAATGAACTTCGGCGTGAACCACGTCGGGCATTTCCTGCTGACCGAGCTGCTGCTGCCGCTGCTGAAAACGTCGGCGCCGTCGCGGATCGTGGTGGTTTCGTCGAATATGCACGCGAGCGGGAGGATCGACTTCGACGATCTCGCGATGGAGAAGACCTGGAGCGGCTCATATCCGCGGTCGAAGCTCGCGAACATGCTCTTCGTTCGCGCGCTGTCGAAGCGTCTGGAGGGGACTAGGGTCGTGGTGAACGGGCTTCACCCCGGCGTGATCGCGACGGAGCTTGCGCGAGACTACCCCGCACCCATACGCCTGATCGCGAAGTGGTTCTTCAAGTCCCCTGAGCAAGGCGCACGTACATCGCTCTACCTCGCGACCGCGCCCGAGGCAGCAGGGATCTCAGGTCGCTACTTCGCCGACGCGAAAGAGAAGAAGCCGGGCAAGTCAGCGCTCGACGAGGCGCTCGCCGAACGCTTGTGGGCGGAGACCGAGCTTCTCGTCGCCAGCGCGGCCCTGCGGGCGTCCCCAGCAGCGAGTGCAAAATGTACCGCACGCCCCATCATAGCCGACGATCCGGCCCGTGGTGTCGAGACCAGCCGCGAGCTTCGTTGGCTAGGCCGACTGGGTATCTCCGGCCTGTTCGACGGCGAGCACATCTTCACCCTTGAGCCCGTCGACGGCGGTCGAACGAGACTCAGGCAGCGTGAGGTCTTCACCGGCGCCCTCGTCCCCTTGCTCGCGCGATCTCTCGACGACGGGACGAAGAAGGGCTCGCGTCCACGCGGCGGCCAATCCTTCATCTTACAGTAGAACGCTCTGCCGCCATTCGAGGCGACCCGCGCAGCGTTCGCCGAACCGTCGTCTTCCGACGACGAACCTTCGTCAGGCTCTTGCCCTCAGCAGGGACCAAGCGCTTGTCGGGACCCACCCACTAATGTCGCGGTCGCGAGAAACCAGCCACTTCGTGGCAGCGGGTGCTTACGCGCGAGAGAAAGCGCCCGCGCCGCGCGGCTTTTCCACCTGGGTTTTAGAGGACCCCCAGCTCGATGGCGCGCAGCACTGCGCGGGTCCGGTCACGTACCCCGAGCTTGCCGAAGATGCTCGATGCTTGATTCTTCACCGTCGCTTCTGCGGTGCCGAGCGCCATCGAGATCTCTCTATTGCTCTGTCCGGCGGCGATGAGTCGCAGGACGTCGAGCTCCCGTTTGGTGAGCGCGGCCGGGATGGGCGAGGCGGGAACGCTGTTTGCGAGGCGGGCGAGGCCGCGAACGACGCGCTCGGTGACGGCAGGGTTGATGAGCGTCTCTCCCGCCGCGACGGTGCGCACGGCCTCAGCGAGTTGCTCGAGCGAGACGTCTTTGAGAAGGAAGCCGCGGGCGCCCAGCTTGATCGCTTCGATCGCGACGGCGTCGTCGTCGAACGTCGTGAGGAGGATGCAGGGCGGGCGTGACACCATTGGTCGGAGCGCGGCCAGAACCTCGACACCGGTCTTGTGTGGCATACGGACGTCGAGGAGCGCGACATCGACGGCGATTGTTGTCAGGATCCGGAGCCCCTCGTCTCCGTCGGACGCCTCGGCGACGACGCGGATGTCCGAGGTGAGCTCGAGGAGGCCCTTGATCCCCTGCCGGACGAGCGTCTGGTCATCCGCGAGCGCGACGCGAATCACGAAGCGTCCGCCCGCGCGGGGAGGAGCGCGCGTAGAGTGAGACCTACGCCCGCCTGGGCCTCGACCTCAATCTTCCCGCCCATCCCTTCGATCCTCTCCTTCAGTCCCGACAGCCCGTGCCCCACCCTCAACTCCGCCGCGCCTCGCCCGTCGTCCCTCACGGTCACCGCGACGGAATCGTCCTTCGTCGCGATGGACAGAAAGACGTTCTCCGCCCCGGCGTGGCGCACCGCATTCGTGAGCGCCTCCTGGACGCACCGAAAGATGGTATGGGCGAGGGCCGCCTCGACCCGGAGGGCGTTCTCGAAATCGAGATGCACACGGGGGTGCGGGATGCCAGAGGCCAAGGTTCGAAGGGCGCCCGACAGAATCGAGTGGCGCGTCCTCCCGCATCGAGCTCACGACGCTCCGGAGCTCGACGAGGAGCTCCTTGGTGAGTGCGTGCGCGTGGTCGACCGGGTCCTTGGTTTGCCGGTCGGCGACGTTTCGGGCGAGCTCGAGCTGAAGGTTCAGGGCGGTCAGGTGGTGGCCGAGCGCGTCGTGAAGCTCACGCGCAATGCGCAGCCGCTCGGCGGTGCGGGTGCTGTCGGCAAAGAGCTCGCGTGTCGCGAGGAGCTCGGCGTTCACTCGTCCGAGCTCCGCACGCGCTTGCGCTTCGCGTACGACGAGCCGCGCAGCGCCGAAAGCGAACAGTTGAAAGCCGGCATAGGCAACCGTCGAAAAGTGGGCCGCTCGACCACGGTAAGGGCTCACCAGGTCGACCGCCACCATCGCCGCGGTCTGCGCGATCACCCAGACGAACCCAGTTCTCTCGCCCACGACGAGCGGCGCTTCGCCTGCGACGACACAGAGTAGCGCCCCCTCGAACCCGGTGTTGCCGATCGCGAGCGCGACGAGCGCCGCCCCGCTCTGCCCAGCGAGTGCCGCCGCACGCCACGCGCCGCGCCGCACCGTCCGCGCCGCGAGGTGGAAGGCGATCGCGAACACTCCGTAGGCCACGCACCAAACGAAAGAGCGTTGTCCGAAGAAAGCTCGTCCTGACGCCCAAGCCGCCATCTGGGGCACGCCCGCCGCCATCCAGACCACGAACCCGGCCCCGACGAGTGGACGCGCCGAATGGGCTCGAATCATCGCCTCGGGCAGCGTACGAGCGTTGCCGCGCGCCCGCCATGGGCCGAAAGTCACAAGAGGATCGACACGCCGGCGAGACGATCGGCTCATGTGCGATCGTCGGCGAAAGGGCACGATAGGGCCATGGCGCTCCTGTTCCAGAGTGTGCTCGCCGTTCACATCGCCGCGGGAACGGTCGCACTCTTGGTCTTCTGGGTCCCGCTGGTCACGAAGAAGGGCGGACGAACGCACCGCCGCGTCGGATGGGTCTACGTCGCCGCCGCGGCGACGCTCGCGGTTACGGGCTTCTTCTTGTGCATCCAGCTCGTGAGCGGCGGCAGCCCGTTGCGGTGGCGCGCGGGCATCTTCCTCGCGTACGTCAGCGTCCTTGCGGGCGCGAGCGCTCAGCTCGGGGTGCGCGCCCTCCGGACGAAGGAACGCGTTGGCGCGTCGCGAGCCGCGATCGACGTTGTCCCGCCGCTTCTCCTCGTCGCCGGCGGGGTCGCGCTCGCGGCGTTCGGTATCTACCGGTCGACGCCCCTCTACGTTCTCTTCGCGGCGCTAGGCTTCGTGATCGGCGTGGCGCACCTCCGGTTCTGGCGGACCCCTCCGGCCCACGAGCGCGAGTGGTTCCTCGCGCACATGAATGGGATGGGTACGTCCTGCATCACGACCCTCACCGCGTTCGTCGTCGTGAACGCACGCCGCTTCGGCATGCGTACATTCGATCTCGCCCTCTGGTTCAGCCCGATTGCCGTCCTCGCCGTCGGGCTGACGATCTGGCGCCGGTACTATGCCCGGCGCTTCGCAGGGAACGGCGCGCCAGGCGGAGCCCCCAAGGTCCAGTAAGAGTTGCAAGGGCGCGGACGCCCGCGCGACGAGCCGCGGGTACGCTCGTCGCGAAGGCATCCAAGCGGGGAGCCTAATTCTCGTCGGGCAGCATGACTGTGACGACTGGCTGACCGTCGTCGCCGGGGCCCACGACGCTCCGGAGCGTGACGCGTGACGGGCGGACGCGCTCGGTCACGCAGAGCACCTCGAAGAGGCGACCGTTATTCTACATTCCGCAACTGCTGCTCGTCTCGAACACGAGATCGACGGTGTCGATGGCCAAAGCATAGCCTTTGCTACTGGCGTTCTTACCCACGACCAGAAACTGAAAATAGTAGTTGTTGCCAATGACAAAGTTGTAATTCAGATAGCCCAGATCATAGATCTCATAGCTGCTCTTGGTCGAATACAGGTCTTGCTTTGAGCCCCACGGCGAGTAGCCCGTCAGGGTTCCGCTCAAATCTGGCGAATAGTTGACTTGAAATTGGCCTGCGGCCTGTCCCGTCAGTGCCCGCACCCAGAGGTGATAGCACCCGTCGCGTGGGCTCGTGAAGACGACCGTGGCATACTGACCCGCCTTCGTGGCCTGGAAAGCAAGCCCCTGGCCGTTCAACGCGTTCGAGTCCGAGTACACGGTCGGCGCCGGGCCCGAATACTTTGCGACCACTGTGGTCTCGGCCTGGATGTGGGGATCAAACTCGTACGCGCCGAGGTCGAAGCGCTTGCTGCCGGGCGTGCCAAAGCCACCAAACTGGCTCAGACCCCGGGGGCGGCTGAGCTCATCCGCTGCGGACGTGGGCGCGTCGAGGGCCACCAGATAGTCAACCGCGGGGCTAGCCACGGTTTGCTCATAGGCGGCACCGCTCTCGCCGTTATTCGGATTGCGCGGGACGATGTTGAACGTGTTGACCGGAAGGTTGTATGGCCCGCCGCGGGGCGTCGACAGGCTGTCGAGGTTCGGATCCTCATTGCCGATATTGTTGCCGCCGTTCTTGAACTGGCCGTTGCCAGGGAAGTACGCCAGAATGAGAGAAGACTTCACCGTGAGAGATCCATCGCTGTACAAGTCGTCGTCCTCGTTCTGGTCGAGGACGGACACGTTGTTCGACACGATGCTATCGACCAAGGTGTAGGTCCTCGGGGCGTTGTCTCCATAATTGCCAATGGCAAAAATGCCGCCCCCGTAGCTCGCGGCGTTGTTGAACGCCACCGTCGACCCCGCAATGGTCAAGCTTCCGCCCCCGGCGTTCAAAAAAATGCCACCTCCGGAGCTGCTCGAGGTTCCCGACTGGGAGCCGCAGAGATTGTTGCTGATGGTCGAGTTTGTGATGAGCGAACTGTTGGTGTTCGCCTCGTAGTCGATTCCCCCGCCCTGGAGGTCAGAGACGTTGTACTCGATGGTCGAGTTCGAGACGGTTAGCGATCCGAAGCCCAGGAACTCGATGCCGCCGCCGAAGCCGGTGCCGCCGCCCTCGCCCGAATCTCCGCAACTCGCAGTGCAATTGTAGTTGCTCAAAAGATGGGTGTTGAGAACGCTTAGCGTATAGCCGTTAATAGAGATGCCGCTCAGTCCAAAGCCATAAATCAGCGAACCGGACACATTGATGACCGATGTTCCCAACTGGGTGGCGGCACCATAGATGCCGCTGATCGGTAGCGAGCCAGGGTTTGAAATCTCGAGAGCCAAGCCTTCAAAGTTAACCGTGATCGCATGCGCGGCGTCGCTCACGGTGAAAAGACCGTTGGCCGACGCCGCAAGGGAATCTCCGGTGATGACCGTCTGGACTGGCATTCCGGTTTCCGAACCCACGCCGACCATGTTTCCGGCGCCCTGGATGGTGACGCTTGCCGTGATCGCGAGGGGCGCGCTTTGGTTCGCACTGTATTGCCCTACTGGGACGACGATGGTGTCGTTCTTGCCGTTGCCCGCTGGGCAACCGTCGAAGGCTCTTGCTGTGTTGACCGCGACGATCGCTTCGGCCAGCCCACACGCGCCGTCGTTTACGTAGCTCATGTTCGTTGTGTTGACCGTGACCGTCGCGGCGTTTGCAGGTTTCGCGTACAGGCCCAACATGCCCGCGGCGGAGGCTAGTGCGACCACGAACGTCAGTTTGTGCTTGCGTAGATATGTCATGAGTGTCCTTTTTTTGGAGTGAAGAACTATTACTGCGGTTTTCGGGTCGACTGGCGCCGAGACGCCGAATTAAGATGCCGAGGTGTCGAGCCCTTGACTGTCCGTCGGTGTCGTAATGATTCGTATTCGAATGAGCCGATACAGTAGTTGGTACGCCTTGACTCCAGGGGCCGTTTGTCCGCCTTGATCGCCCGAGAGTCCGCCGCCCTGATAACTGCGAAGGTTATCTGCGCTATACGGACCTATTGGCGAGTTGACACGCCTGGATCGCCGGGCTGACTCTCATCGGTCTCCTCTTCTTCGTTACGCCGCCGCCCGAAAGTGCACCGGCTCGACACCCCGGATAAGCGGAACGGGGCCGACCATCCCCCGATCGTTCGGGCGAAGACCTACCCGGCTCATGTCAAGAAGGCAAGTGCCAAGTCTGCGACGCGCTTTGTGAGCGGTCGCGTCCGGGAGTTCCTCGATGCGTCCTGCGGACGCGTATGGATCGTAAGCCGCGCACCAACGACGTGTAGAGGGTGGGCCGGGACCATTGCACGCGACGGGTCGAGGAGATCCACCCCCCGATGCCGTCGCCCTCCGATCGTTCGCCGTTCGATCGCCCGCGCTGGACCGAGCGAGATGCGCGCGAGGTGCTGGCCGCTCTGCGCCGCTCGGGCAAGCCTGTCAGCGTCTTCGCCGCCGAGCACGGGCTTGATCCTCAGCGGGTGTATCTCTGGCGACGCCGGCTCGGCGGAGCCGAGCGTACCACCTTCCAAGAGCTGATTGTTCGTCCGGCTGCATGGCCGTGCTGGCTACCTAAGCGATCGGCTCGGATTCCAAGGGCTTCGGCTCGACAGGATTCTACGCTTCACGAATTCGCCATACTGCGTGTCCGGTTGGCGATGGAACCGATGCCCGCGCGCGTGACCGGTCGGGCGCGTGCCTCACACTCCTGCCACGAGCGGGGTCGGGACGCGATTTCACGCCGAAAACTAGATGTCCGCCACCACAACAGAGTCACGACAGCCAGCGCCTGCGGACAGCAAACGAAGAAAAAAGCCCGGACGGTCCCTTTGCGCGGGCCACCGGTACAGAGTCAAAGGACGGGTTTCGGCGGATCGGCGAAGTAGCCATTACGCCTGTCGAGGAGTCATTGCCGGCGGTTACAAGCGCGCTGGCCACGGTTCGCAGGGGCTGGCGTCGCGGTCAGACCGTTACCACGTGATCCGTCACCGCGGGATGTACCCCTTCTCCAGGACTTCTCCTGTGTCCGCGTCGATCACGACACGGACCTTTGGTCCGAGCGCCCAGGCGTTCGACATGACCTCTCAGTCAACGTCCATTGATGGGACGCACTTCCACCGTGCCGCCGCTTTGAAGCACCGGGCATCCCTTGGCCAGCTCCGCCGCCTCCGCCAGCTTCGAGGCCCACACGACGAAGTAGCCTCCCATCGCGTGATCGCCGCCGAAAGTCGCAATCGACAACCATTTTGTCGGAGCCCGTGACGCAAGCGCAGCCGGCTTCGAGCTGGGCGCCCGTCATGGAGTGCCCCGCCGCGTTCAGCGCCTGGGCCCACGAATGCCACTTCTCGCCGCTCTCTCGCGCTTGCTCGGGCGAGCGGGGCTTGGCCAGGAGGTGCTTTAGGCGCCCAGAACAGCAACATGAAAGACTGCATCGGGGACTCTCCAACCAGGGCATTGCTCTACGAGCAGGGTCGAGCCGATGCCAATCGGGAACTCTCCCAGGCATAGTCAACACGAGGGAACATTTCATGGCCAGATCGGTCAGCTACGTTGATCGCGGTGCTGGGACGCCGTTCTGAGCTGCCGATAAGGCCCGCAGGTCGCAGAGATGGACGATGCGATCGGCAACGAGACTACCGCCGAGGAACACGAGGAGACGATGACCGACATCCAATGCCCCTGCGGAACCGTTCGCCTCCAACTGACGGGCGAACCGAGAGCGCAGTTCTTCTGCCACTGCGACGATTGCCAAAAGGTTCACGGTGCGGCGTACATTCCCGTCGCCATGTATCCGGCGGACGCCGTCAAGATTACGAGTGGCGCTCCGAGCACCTGGAAGCTCAGAACGACCGGACGCATCACCTGTCGCGAATGCGGCACACGGGTCTTCGCCGAGGTCGGGCAAATCGGCGTTCGGGGGGTCAACGGCTTCCTGCTGCCGAAAGGCTCGTTCCAGCCCACCTTTCACATGCAGTGCCAGCACGCCGTTCGCCCGATCAAAGACGACCTCACGCACTTCAAGGCCTTTCCCGCGAAGTTCGGCGGCTCCGACGAGACCGTCGACTGGTGATCGGCATCCGATGGCTCATGGGTGCCCACTCCGCCAATGAACGCCGCAGCGCCGCTGGTTGAAGTTCGAGCGCTGAGCGAAGCGGACGCTACCGCCTACCGAGAGATTCGCCTTCGCGCCTTTCGGCAAAGCCCTTCTCGACGAGGCCATCGCACGTCTACGCTCGGTTGGTGACGTGGAGCAGATCAAGCTCACCGTGGTGCAGACCGAGGAGCCCGCTCGACGGCTCTACCCGGCACGCGGTTTCCAAGTTCAGGGCATGGTGCGGGATGCCATGAAGAATGGCGAAAGGTACTTCCACGAAGACCTGATGATCTTGCGGCTGGCCCGTTGACTATGGCTCCGCGATCGCTTCGCTTCCGCCTGGTCAACGTGTTCGCCGAGGATTCTCCATGGAGCGGCAACCCGCTCGCGGTGATCGAGGACGCTCGCGACCTATCTGACGAGGAGATGCAGGCCATCGCCTTGCAGTTCAACCTGTCGGAGACCACGTTCGTTCTCCCGTCGGAGGTGGCGACGGCACGCATTCGCATCTTCACGCCGTCGTTCGAGCTGCCCTTCGCCGGGCATCCGACGCTCGGGACGGCTCACGTCGTCTCCAAACTGGGCTCCGTCGCCGACGCGGTGACCCTGGAGATGAGGGCAGGGATCATTCCCGTCACGCGCGAGGGCGACACCTGGACTCTGTCCGCGAAGCCGCCGACCTTCCGCCAAGCGGTTTCAACCGATGCCGAGGTCGCGGAGATGCTCGGGCTCGACGAACGCGACGTCGTGAGACCGGTGCTTTGGGTGGATACCGGGTCCGAGCAGCTCGTCGTCCCGCTGGCGTCCAGGGACGCGGTGGAACGATGCCAGCCCGAGCCGCACCTTCTGGCGCGGCATGGCTCCAATGCCGTGCGCCAGGGGCTCGCCTACGTATGGGCACAGGACGCCGATGGTCAGGTCGCGGCGCGCTTCTTCTTCCTGAAGCACGGCGCCGTCATGGAGGATCCGGGGACCGGGTCCGCCTGCGCCAACCTCGGCGGCTGGCATCTGGCAACGAAGGCGCCTCTTTCACTCGATCTATTTATTCGTCAGGGTGAGAAGACGGGGCGACGTTGCCGACTGCGGCTGCGGGTGGATGCCGCGCAACGCATCTTGGTCTCGGGGCGCGTGGTCGAGATTGGACGAGGAGAGCTTGATGCCGGATAGTGCTCACCAGCCACCGAGCCGGCCGGCGCAACGTGGCAACGGCGTGGGGCGGGGCGCTGATGCATGCGGCGGAAGACTGGGCACGCTCGCAGGGCTGCTACGAGGTGGCTTCCGACACTTGGATCGACCATGAGTCATCGCAGCGCGCCCACGAAGCGCTCGGCTTCGAGGTGGTGGATCGATGCGTGCCCTTCAGGAAGGGCTTATAACCGGGGCAAGGCATGATCGAAGTCGAGCGCGCTATGCCCACGTTGTTCGTGAGCGACCTCGAAGCGTCGATCGCCTGGTACGAGCAGGTGCTCGGGTTCCGGACGACATTTCGCATGGCTGACTACGCAGGGCTGTCGCTGGGCGGCGCGCACATCCACCTTGGCAGATGGAATCCGCCGATCACCGCCGCTTTCTATCTTCGGCTCACGCAGGGAGTCGATGAACTCGTGGCTTCGATCGAGGCGAAAGGCGTGCGGGTTGGCTCGGCGCTCAAAGATCATGACTACGGGATGCGTGAAGCCACCGTGCACGATCCCGACGGCAACGAGATTTACATCGGGCAGCCGCTGTAGCCGCGAGCACGACCCGATTCGGTGCAGCAGTCGCCGAGCGTCGGCAACAACCATGCGCCACGGCAGATACGGGACCACTGGTGGCGGCGGAAACGCCGGCGTGTTGGTGCATTGCCGCTGCGACGCGCGGTCTCGCGCGCCGTCCAACCGCCCAGCGATGGCAAGGTCGTGGCGCTTCCGCGCGTCGGTGGGCTCCACCACCGTTGCTCGATGGCGGCGTGAATGCTCCACGAGTTTTTTGGCACCATAGGCGAATCGACCAAGTGGCCCACTAGGAGCAGCAAGCCTTCGGCGCGCTCAGCCGCGCCGCGGGGAGAGGGGCACGTGCATGGCTCATGAGAGCGGTAAGCGCGCACTCCGTGGAGTGCCATGGGAGGTCCGCGTCGAACGATAACTATGGCCAGCGTGCTGCCCGCGAGGTGACACTGGACCTCGCCGCCATGCCGTCCCCGCCCGACAAGGCTCGGCGTTCGCGTCGTCGAGGCGACGGCTCGCTGTTGATCTCGGAGCTGACCCTGCGCAAGGCCGTCGGTCTCCTCGGAGTGGCCCTTCCCGTGATTGTCGCGATGGGCTGCTGGCTGCGTGGCGGCTGCACGACCCTCGAGAGCTCGATCAGCGCGTATTACGGCACGGACATGCGCGACGTGTTCGTCGGAATCCTCTTCGCGATCGCGCTCTTCATGTTCTCTTACAGGGGCTACGAGTGGAGAGACGAGGTGGCAGGCAAGGTGGCCTGTGTCTGCGCGCTGGGCGTCGCGCTCTTCCCGGTGACGAGCTCGGTGACGTGGGTCCCCGGGGTGCACCTCACGCTGGCTGCCTTGCTCTTCGTGACGTTCTCTTATTTCTCCCTGTGCCTCTTCACCCGGACCGACTCGCCCGGGCACCTCTCCCCGCAGAAGGTGTGGCGCAATCGGGTGTACATCGTTTGCGGAATCGCCATGCTCGCGTTCATCGCCTTCATCGGCGTCTACTACCTCTTCGGGACCGGGACTTGGCTCGCACGGCTCGAGCCAGTCTTCTGGCTCGAGAGCTTTGCGCTATGGGCGTTCGGCATCTCGTGGGGCGTGAAGGGAGAGGCCATCCCAAGGCTGAACGATCCGCGCGAGATCGCATAAGTGGAGGGGCGCGCGGTAGGCCTGGCCCGAGCGGCGAGCGCGGCGCTCGTTTGCTCCGGCAAGAGCCGGCAGGTGTCCGACGAGCAGCGCGAGGAGATTCCGCGCGCGTTCGGGTTCAAACTCTCCGCCGGGCGCCGACCCGCGCCAACCTCAACGAGGCCGCGTGCGCTGCTCCCGAGGATCGGCGGTACTCTTCGCCCTGACGATCCCTACGAGACCGCCTCGACAGAAACGCTTCGACGTGTACTGGTGCACGACGTCAGACAGCGACGAGGACTGGTTCGTCGTGGCGGACTCCGCGCGTGAGGCGTGCCGCTTCCATGAGGCAGCGGAGAGCTACGACCGAGGGGAGGCGTACGCCGAGCGGATCATGGGATTGCCCGACGAAGTGCGCGTTGAAGGCGGGTGTGCTGAAAACCCTCGTAGCGATCGAAATCATCCGGGCAACAAAACCATCTTCCCCACGGGTCGCCGGGTGATGCCCTCGAGCATCTCGTGCGCGAGGCGAGCCTTCGAGAGTGGCAGCGTCGGCGCGAGTCGAAAGGTGAGCCGGCCAGCCGCGGCGAGCGCCCCCATGTCGACGAGCCCCTGGCGCGTCACGCGCACGAGGATGAAGACGCCACGAACGCCCAACTTCGCGGTGAGCGCAGGGTCGGGCTGCGACACCGACGACACAAGGATGCCTCCGGGAGCGAGAGCCGCGAGCAACTTGACCTGCGTGGCGCCTCCGACTGTGTCGATCACCGCATGCACTGGGGCAATGTCGCGCGTGAAGTCCTGGGCGGTGCCATCGACGACGCGCTCCACGCCGAGAGAGCGCACGTAATCCGTCACGCCCGGCGGGCTCGTCCCGAGGACCGTCGCACCGCGAGCCATAGCGAGCTGCACGGCGAGCGACCCTACGCTGCCCCCAGCGCCGTGCACGAGGACACGCTGTCCGGCGACCACGCGTGCCTCGTCGTCGACCATCTGGCGCGCCGTTGCTGCGATGACCGGAAGCCCAGCAGCGGCACGGTGGTCGAGCCCCGGCGGTTTGGGCGCGACCATGGCCGCGGATGCCACGGCGAAATCGGCGTAGGCTCCAGTGAATCGGGGGTTAGTGACGCCGAACACCGGCTGTCCAAGGGACAGGCCGCGTACCCCCGAACCAAGCTGGGTCACCGTGCCCGACAGGTCGGAGCCCAAAGTGAGCGGTAACGGCTGCTCGATGGCGCTCTTGCCAGCGCGCACCCAGGCATCCCAGGGGCCGACACCGCACGCAGCCACCCGCACGACAATCTCGTCATCCCCGGGCAACGGCGTGGCCGTCTCCTCGATGGTGATGACCTCGGGCGGCCCGAATCGATGAACTCGCGCGGCCTTCATGATGTAGCGCTCTCGCGGTTGGAAGGCGCCATTGGGCGACGGCCTCTCCATTGAGAATGCAAGGTCCGGCCACACGCGCCACATTGCGCGCCGGCCCTGTCTAGCAGAGGCAAGCGCTGGCGGCGCGCGGAGGAACTACTTCTACTAGTTCGGGATCCCACACGCCCACGCCGGCGGTCCCAACCCGGATGAGGACCCCGTTTTCGTCCAAATTCGGCGCCGGGACTACCGCAGGGTGCATAACGTCGGGCGGACCGAAGTGATCGATGACCTCGGCCGTCATCCTGGTCGGACGCGATACATCCGCAAACGTGCTCATGACGACCTCCGGTCGGGCGGCACTCCGCACGCGGTTGATGCATGCGCGGTGCCGGCCTGATGGGCGCGCGGAGGCCCGATACAGCGGCCACCCCCTTTCGATAGGCCGCCCCCGACGACTACAGTATTACGCGGAGGAGCCCCCATGGACCTCGGCCTCGCTGGGAAGACCGCGCTCGTCACTGGCTCGACCGGCGGCATCGGCCTCGCCGCCGCCGTTGGACTCGCGCGCGAGGGAGTCCACGTCTTTCTGAATGGACGGAGCAAAGAGCGCGTGGAACGGGCATGTGCGCGGGTCTTCGCTGCTGTACCCGGCGCGAAGGTTTCGAGCGCTGCGGGCGATGTCTCAACGGTGGACGGGGTAGGCGCCATCGTCCGCGCGGCACCGACGGTGGATGTGCTCGTGAACAACGCGGGTATCTTCGAACCGAAAGCATTCGCGGAGATCACCGACGACGACTGGCTCCGATTCTTCCAGACGAATGTGATGAGTGGCGTGCGTCTGAGCCGCGCCTATTTCCCTTCGATGCTCAAGGCTGGCTGGGGGCGAATCGTCTTCGTTGCGAGCGAGTCGGCAGTGCAGATCCCGGCGGAGATGATCCACTACGGGACCACGAAGACGGCACAGCTTGCGGTCGCGCGGGGCCTCGCCGAGCTGACGGCAGCCACCGGCGTGACGGTGAACTCGGTTCTTCCAGGGCCGACCTACTCGGAAGGGGTCGGGCAGTTCGTGAACGAGCTCGCTTCCGCCCGGGGCACCGACGCGAAGACCATGGAGCGCGAGTTCTTCACGCACGCGCGCCCCAGCTCGCTGCTCAAACGGTTCGCGACCACCGAAGAGGTCGCGAACATGATTGTCTATGTGTGCAGCGCTAGCGCCTCGGCGACGAACGGGGCGGCCCTCAGGGTCGACGGCGGAGTCATACGGTCGATCCTGTGACGTGAGTCCGCACGTCTTCGTGGACACCGGAGCGGATGCCTCGCCCGGGGCTCGCGCGGGCCGGGAGCACGATTCCCTAGTCCGTTCGACGGCTGCGGGGCGCATGGAAGCGATCGTCGGTGGGTTCTTCGCGTCGGTCCGGAAACTTCGGCGTCCCGCCTCACCGGCGGACGCCAAGGCCGCACGTCTCGCGGCCAAAGTGGGACGCACCGTACGGAGGGCACGAACCGCCTAATACGCAATCCATACTCCGCCGTGCGGAGCGCTGCTCAAGCGCGCATCCATTGAGAGCACCCAATTGGTATCCCCGCATGCTTTACGCCCCATCATCGACGCCCCATCATCGCCATCGAGCCGGGCCCTTCCCTGGCTGCTGACGCCTCGCGCGTCTAGCGCGAGAGGAGAATGGCTCCGCCGGTCACAAGAATGGCGCCACACATGGAGCGCGCCGTCGGACGCTCCCCGCTCAGAATCGCGATTCCGTGGGCGAATATCACGGACGTGTTGCGAAGCGTCAGGACGATACCGACCCCGGCCGACTCAAGGGCGCCAAGGAGCGCCAAGAATGATGAGGTGCATGCGACCCCTCCAAAGAGGATCCAGATGGGGCTTCGCCTCAGGGCCGCGAGTCCGCGGGCCCAGCCACCTCGCCCGACACACGCGACATTGATCGGAAGAGCGCACGCGAGAGCAACAGCGAAAAGAGCACGCGGCTCCGCGCGACCCTCCAGTGCAAGCTTGTAGCAGAGATGGTATCCGCCAATGCAAACGGCGCATGCGGCAGCCCAGAACAGGCTAGCCGAGGATGCGCGCTCCTTGGGTCGCAATGCGGTCAGAGCAAGGCCCAAACCAATGAAGATGGACCCAATCTTTGCTGATAACGCAAATGATTCGCGAAGCAGAAGGATTGACACGGGCCAAGTGACGAGCATCGCGCCACCGCGAGCGACGGTGTACACGGCGCCCAGCGGTCCGCCGGCAAGCGCCAAGCCCAAAGCAACAAAGTAGGCGCCCTCCAGCAATCCGGCGCCGATGGCCCACCTCAAGGCGAAAGGCGTCGGAAACGCTGTTCGGTTCGCAAAGGGGACTACGGCGACTGCCAGTAACACCGCAACGCAAAGCACAGCCAGACCGGCACCTCTCGAATCGTCGTCCCGCTTGATGACGCCGTTCCACGCTGCATGCAAGAACGCAGACAAGAGAACGAGAAGTGCGGCACTCTGGGACATTTGGTATGAGTCGGGCTCGCGGGATCGAGATGGCCCGCAAACGTAACCCGACTTGCACGCAGGTGTAGAGGATCCGTCCAAATCTCAACGACTGGGACTGGGACCGCGCGCGGTTCGCTCGATTAGTAGTCGAGGCAATGAACCCGACCGTGGCTTCGCGTTGTTACCTAGTCGCGGAGGAGCTGTCCGTCCTCGAAGAACCCGCCGCTCGGACCGTTCGCACCGAGCCGGGCACCCCAGAGCACCGACTCCGCGCCCTGGTCGATCGAGCGGGGAGCCCGCGGGCCGCCCATCGCCGTGCGTACCCAGCCCGGCGAGATCGCGTTGACCTTGATACCGCGCGGCGCAAGCTCCTTGGCGAAGAGCTCCGCCATGCGGTTGAGCGCGGCCTTGCTCGCGCCGTACCCGCCGGGGGCGTCATCGGCGAGCTTGCCGAACCCGTCGCTCTCGACGTCGATCGCCGCGAGCCGCTTCTGGAGCGCCGCGTCCGCGGCGCCCTGGGCCATCCCGCTCGTGACCATCACCACGCACGCGCCGCTTTCGAGCAGTGGCGTCAGGCCGCGCGTGAGGAGCCACGGTCCGCGGACATTCACGTTCCAGATCTCGCGGCGCGGCGCCTCGTAGACGCCCGCGTTGTTGACGAGGACGTCGAGCCGCTCGCGGCGCGCCGACAGCTGCGCCACGAGGGCTGCGATGCTCGGAGGCGACGCGACGTCGAGCGGGAGCGCCTCGCTGTTCGGCAGCCGCGGTGCATTTTCGATGCGCCGCACAGCAAGGAGCACGCGCATCCCGTCGCCGGCGAGCCGCTCTGCCACCCGACGACCGATGCCTCGCGACGCTCCCGTGATCAAGGCCGTCTGCATAACCTCCTCCGTTCCGGAACTCCATGAAGTGCGGACGAGCTACGGGTACCCGAGCGCGACGCGGTCCGACCCGGCGAGCGTCGAGGCCGCGTTGTATGCGCTTTCCGCGAACTCGAGGATCGTCTTGGCGGGGTCGGCCGAGCGGCGCACGACGTCGTAGGGATAACGAACTCCTTTAGCGTCTGGCTATGCATTCGATGGTGAACCATCGCGGCTTTGAAGGCGAGTGCCGATAAAGGCCGCGTCTGCCTGCTCTCCCCGGGGCCTCCGAGCTGCACAACCCGACGAAGTTCTCGCGGCGCAGCCCGGCTGGCGAGGGCTCGCCCTACGCGCCGTGACCGAGCGACTGGACCGCGGGGCCGGCTCCTCGGCCGGGTCGCCGCGAGGCGCGCTCACCGAGGACCTCCAGCAACCGCTTGGCAAGAACCGCAGCCGAGGCGGGGTTCTGCCCGGTGACCAGATTTCGGTCCTCGACCATGTACGGCTTCCAGATCTCGCCGGAGCTGAAGTCGACGCCGACCTTTTCCTTGAGATCGGTCTCGAGCAGCCACGTCGCACGGGGGGCCACCCCGACGGCCTCCTCTTCCTTGTTGGTGAAGCCCGTGACCCGGTAGCCCTTGAAGGGCGATACCCCGTGAATTCTCGTGGCCAGCATCGCGGCCGGACCGTGACATACGATGAATAGAGGGTTGCCCGAGGCGAGCTGCGCGGTCAGCAGTCGTCCTACGTCGGCGTCGAAGGCCAGGTCCGACATTGGGCCGTGACCACCGGGCAGGTAGACCGCGTCGTAATCCTCGAGGCGGACATCCGACAGCTTGAGGGGGCGCCGCATCGCCTCCGCGGACCGGATGATGGCCTCCAGCTCGAGGGCGCCCTCCACCCCGCCCGCCATCGCGGGACGGAGGCTCATCATGTCGACGTTCGGTGTCACGCCGTTGGGCGTCCCCACCACGACCTCGTGGCCGGCGTCGGTGATGATCTTGTACGGCTTTGCGAACTCCTCGGCCCAGTAGCCGGTTGCGTATCTCGTGCCGTCCTTCAGCACCCAGTACGTGGCTCCGCTGACTATGAAGATTATCTTTGCCATGGCCGAAAACCCCTTTCGTCTGTCGACGTCGATGCAATTCGACTGCCGCCTGATCGCGAGTGCTTCATCATCCCTTCGCTACCGCGCCGAAGACATGTCCGCGAGCTCCTCGGCCTTTCACGGCTCGGCATTGGCGGCGCGCATCGCCGCGATGGCCTCGCGCGAAACTCGAGCCTTTGCGCTTCTCGCTCTTGTGTCCCGCGGCTTGGCCGTTCAAATCCGCTTTCCGCGCGGGTGCGAACGTCAACCGTATTTGAACTCCGGTTTGCTCTGTCCGACCTCGATAATATAGCGGTCGGGATCTCGGATGTAGCAGCGCGTCTCGCCGTACTTATCCTTCGGCTCCGTGATGAACGTGGCCCCTCGACTTCTCCACAATTCATAACACGCATGAATGTCCGCCACGCGGATGTTCATGAAGCTGCTTATCTTATCCGCGTCGGCGAGGACGCTCAGCGTTACGGACGGCTTGTCGGGGGTGGGCCCCCCCCCGACGTTGACGAGGAGCCAGGTGTTCGCGATTTGAACGTAGCCAGGCGCGCCCTTGGCGTCCCCCCTGCTCAGAATGCGCCCGCCGAAGACCGTCTCGTAGAAGCGAAGCGATCGATCGACATCGGCGACGGTGAGAAAATGCGTGACGGTGAACCCGTCTCGCGGTGGCATTTCGTAGCTCCGCTGTTCGACTTTTGCGCTGTTCATGGACGACTCCTATTCCACGCCGTGGCTCGGTGAAACGAGCGAGGGCGAGCGTTGCGGCCAGACTTCTCAGGGGCCAGCTCGCTGCGAGAAACGTGCGCAGGGGGCCGCCGATGGGCCAGAGGAGATGAGCCGCTACACGATGGATCGTGCTCACGCGCGGCCTCGCGCGGATCTCGCCGCAGCGATGCGGCTGCGTCGAGACGCTTCAAGCGCGGGGGGCGAGCTCGTCGCCTCACGGCACGCCCGCGGAAGTGCCTCCGTCGACGTGCAGGATCTCTCCGGTGACGAAGGACGCGGACTCAAGATAGAGAACCGCCTCGACGACATCCGTCACTTCACCCAAGCGCCCCTCGGGCACAAGCTTGGCTAGACCCGCGTACGTCGCCGGATCGTGCAGCGGCGTCTTGATGACGCCCGGCGCGACGGCATTGACGCGCACGCCTCGCCTCGCGAACTCGATCGCGAGAGACTTCGTGAGCGCGCTGACACCGCCTTTGGTGATCGCGGCGAGGCCAGAGGGAGCAGAGGCGAGAGGTTGGTCGGCGACCGAGGCGCTGATGTTGACGATATGCCCACTCCTCTGCGAAAGGAGCTCCGCGAGAACGACCTGCGTGACGTGAAAGAGCCCGCTCAGGTTCGTCCCGGTTACTGCGTCGAAGTCCTGCTGCGTGTATTCGAGAAAGGGCTTGCCGATGAAGAGGCCGGCGTTATTGACGAGCGTATCCACCCGGCCGAAGCGGTCCTTCGCGGCGAAGACGACTTCTTGAGCCGTCGCGCGCTCTCGGATGTCGCCGGCGATCGCCAGCACCTGCTCGTCCTTGGACGGCGTCATCGTTCGCGACGTGGCGACCACGCAAAAGCCCCGCGCGCGGTAGCCTTCTACCAGCGCGGCTCCGATGCCGCGCGATGCGCCCGTGACGATTGCCACTGGCTGTTCGCTCTTCATTGGCCCCCTGCTCGGCTCACGGTCCGTTTCCCTGTTGGAGCCCGGTCGCAGAATCCGTGCCCGGGGCCGGGACGAGCCAGCGCCTCGTCGATAATCTCCGCCTGCGGCGGCGAGGGACGAGCGCCGTTGGTGACGGCCGTCCGCGGCGCCGCGCGTGACCTGCTACCGCATCGGGTACCCGCATGGACGAGCCAGCGATGGCGTCGCTGCTCACTGAACACGGGGGCTTCTACTTGCGCGTGCTCGAGGAGAAAGAGACGGGAGCCGACGACGAGATGGTGAAGGTGGGGGACGGGGTCCGCGACCTTCCCCCCATCACCGCGCAAGCTGTGGAAGCAATTCCACGCGACGGGCGGGGTCGGTCGGTCCCCTGAGGCCCGGCGGGAGTGGCCAAATGGCTACTTCTTCGCAGTGATCCCCATCTCCTGCACCAGGGTGCCGGCGCCGTCGAGCGTCACCATGGTCCAGATCATGTACCGAGCGTCGACGTGGATCGTCCGCGTCGTCGTGCCGTCGAAGATCGCGTCCGACGCGAGGCCCTCCTTGTTGCCGTCGAACGCCAGCCCGACGAGGCGCCCCTGGTCGTCCATTGTCGGCGATCCCGAGTTGCCGCCCGTGATGTCGAGGTCGCTCTCGAAGTCGATCGGCAGGTCGCCGCCGAGCGCCGGGTCCGCGTAGGGCCCGAACCTGCGCGCCTTGATCGCGTCGAGGAGCTTCTGCGGCGCATTGAAGGGATCTTTGCCCGTGTCCTTGCCGAGGATCTGCGACGCCACCGTGAAGGGCCAGTCCGCCTGCGCCGTCGAGTCGGGGTGGAGCGACTTTATGGTGCCGTAGGTGATGCGTAGCGTGGCGTTCGCGTCCGGCGCGAGCGCCCCGCCGAGCGCATGCTCGATTGCCTCGGTGTAGAGCGGCTGCGCGAGCAGCAGGTCACCGCTACGTGCGTCGTCCTTCGCCTCCTCGGCCTTGTAGATTGCCCACACGCGCTGAGCGGCTTGCACGAACGGATCCTTGGACGCCGCGAGCTTGGCTGGCGTGCCGTTCGTCAGCAGGTCGAGCCGCACCTTTTCGTCCTCGAGTGACGTCGCCGCGTAGAAGGTGTCGAGCTTCTTGTCGATCGCCCCCTCGTCGATCTTCGCTCCCTTGCGTGTGCCGAGCAGCATCGCGAGCCACGGCCGGTCCTCCTCGGGCAGCTGCGTCGCGCGCACGAGCGCGAGTCGGAAGTTCGCGCGGTCGAGCGCGCGGTCGTACTGGTGCGACATCTGCTTCTGCGCCGCCTGCGCACGAGGCATGTCGCGGTCCTGGTAGCCGGGCTTGCGATCCGCATCGCTCTTGGCGCGCTCCTCGGCCCATCGCGTGAAGGAGATGGCGTTCGCGAGCAGCGCCGACCCGCGGAAAGCGAAGCCGCGGTCGAAGTCGGCGCGCTGTGAGCGCTCCTGTTCGGCGACGATTGCCTCCAGCTTCGAGATGCCTTTCGCGTACTCCTCGTGCCCGGACTGCGCCGCCCAGTCCTTGACCTTCTTGTCGAGATCGTCCTTCTGCGCGAGCAGGTCCGGCTTCTTCTGCATCCCCAGCAGGATCCCCTGGAACTTCTCGAGTCCGTTCTGCACTCCCTGCTTGAGGACCGTCGCCTTGATCGACGTCTCGCCCCCGTCGTTCAGGTGAGCCTCCGCGACCTTGTAGCGTTCCTGATAATACCGGATGAGATACGGGTAGAAGACCTCGACCTCGTGGTGCAGCTCACGCGCGGTGACGTTGCGGTTGGTCACGGCCGGGTAACCCGCGACCATCACGAAGTCGGCGGGCTTGAGGACGCCGGTCGATACCTGCAACCAGTGCTTGGGCTGATAGGGCACGTTGTCAGGGGCATAGTCGGCAGGTGTACCGTCCTTGCCGACGTAGGCGCGGTAAAAGGACCAGTCGCCGGCGTGGCGCGGCCACTCCCAGTTGTCGATCTCGCCGCCGTAGTCGCCGACCGACCGCGCGGGCGCGTAGACCAGGCGCACGTCGCGGATCTCGAGCATCTCGATGAGCTGGTAGAGGCCGCCCTGGAAGAAGGACGACACCTGGCACCGGATGCCGGGGCGATCCTTCTCGCAGCTGGTGACGAGCTGCTTCTGGCGCTTGTCGGCCTCGAGCTTGCGTGCGATGGGGTCCTTGATCTTGTCGAGGCCGCCGCGCATCTGGGAAGTCACGTCGGTGTACGCTTGGGCGACCATCACCTTCTGTGCGGGACCGGCGGTCGGCTCTTCGGCCATGGCTTTCGCGAGGAAGCCGTTCTCAACGTAGTTCTTGCCGTCCTTCGAGTTGAGCTGCAGCGCGCCCTGTACGCAGTGGTGATTGGTGACCACCAGCCCCCGGGGCGATACGAAGGAGCCCGTGCACCCGCCGAGGAACACGACCGCGGCGAGGGGCGACTGAAGCGGATCGGCGAGAGTCTTCGGGTCGAGCTTCACACCCATCTCGGAGAAGACGCCCGTGTGCTGGGGCGCCGTCATCTGCGAGGGCATCCACATGCCGCCTGGATCGCGGTACTGCAAGCGATACGCGAGGAAGGGATCCGGCGAAAGAAGAGGGGTTGCGGAGGCCGTGGGTGCGACGGCCGCGCTCGCGAGCCCGTTCGGATGCGCCGGCGGTTGGGCTTCTCCGCCGCACGCGGCGACGGCGAGGGTGGCGCAGACGAGAGAAGTCGAGGCGAAAGTGGGTGTCTTCACGAAGGGCGCATTAGCACGTGCGCTTCACGCGGGAGACCCATCGTCAAGGCGTCCGAAGCTGGGACCGAAGCTCCGCGCAATGGTCGATATCGTTCGCACGCGGCGTGAACCAGACGAAATCGAACGGCAGGAGGCGCGTCTGGAATCCCGCTGCGTAGGCCTCTGGGCTCGTGTCCCCGCCGTTCACCTGGAGCAGCCCGATGGCCAGCGAGGAGGACCCATAAGCGCGCGCCAGCTGCGCAGGTACGCCCTGATCGCGGCGCACGTGTCCGGCGCCCGCGATGAGCAGAGCCCCCCGACTTGCCGCCAACCCTTCGTGCAGGCGTTGCGCGAGCAACGCGTCGCGCGCGCGCTGAACGAGCACCATCGAGTCGAGCATGCTGTCGGGCAGAAGGCCGCAGTGCGCCTCGCTCATTTCCCGACGCATGGAGTCCTGCATCTCGGCCTGCAGAGGCGCGGCGAGTCCGAACGTCTGCACAAGCTCCGGGTCGAGGGCCGCGACTCCTCCGTGCGCGATCCCCATCGCAGCATTCCGGTCGAGACCTGCCGCGAGGATCGGGCCGTGAGACGCGAGGGAAGCCTCGAATACCGGACGGTACATCCACCATGCGGGCCATCCCGACGACTCCCAGGCGACGGCCCGAGCGAGCGCATCGGCGTCGCCCGGGTGCGACGTCAGGCTGGCGTCGACCGCCGGCTGCCGTTCGCGATTGAGCATCTCGAAGACGACCGCGGGAGCGGGATGCGCGCTCCCAAATGCCTCGAGCAGCAACGCCTCCAGCCTGTGATGGTCCGGGTTGTCGTGGGTCTCGCCCACGAGGAAGATGTCGGCCGCCTGCACGCGGGCGATGAATTCCCGTTCGCTCACGTGCCGATGCGCGGCGACATCCACGATCACACCGACCAAGGGATTGTCGATGCCGCGCTTGCTCTGCCATTGGGCCGGGGCAGACTCCAGCTGCCGGGGTGGACGGGACGTGTCCGAGCCCGCGCATCCGAGTGCGGCGAACACGAGGCCGAGCGCAAGTCGTGGTGGACTCGGAGGCATACGCCAGGGACGTCATAGCGCGACGCGCCCGAGTGAGCCGGGGCTCTCCGGACGAAGCCAAGGGCGCGCTGTACCTGGGCGCCCTCGATGTGAAATTGACCGCGGCGCACGTGCAGGCGCTCGACAAGGCAACGACCCCCGTCCTGCCTTTTCCCACCGACATGCTCGCGTTCGTCCCCACGTTCGCGTTCGGCGGTACGACCATCAACGGGCTCGCGATAGCGAGCGCAATCGCCGACGGCGATTGCTCGTATCTCGACGGCGGTGCACTGGAGGCCACGCGGAGCCGAAAAACGATGGCCATGACGGGTCGGCAGCCGCGTGGCACGATGCATTCCCATGCGCTCCCCTCTTCTGCCCATCCTCCGCGGCAGACTGGCTCGCGTCGCGCTGCTCGGCGCGCCGGCAACCGCGATGGCATGCGCGTCTTCGGGGCCGGCGACGGCCACGACCCATGGCGGCCAGCTCCCGGCCAACTCGGCGGGCTCGCAATCCGCGGGCGTCGACGAAAGCGGAGCGCCGCCTTCGTCGACCGAAGCCGGAGCCGACGACGCGTCTGAAATGCCGAGCTCCAGCGGGATGCCGGCGTCTTCGTCGAGCTCGGGCGGCGCATCACCTGCGGCTGATTCGTCGGCGGCAACCGTGGGGCCCGCGAGCCCAGAGGGGGGCGCCTCCGATGCCTCTACGGCACCCGCAGGGGGCATCGGCGGAGCCGCAGCGGCGATTCACGACGATTTCGAAAGCGATGCCGTGGGCGTTCTCGGTACGCCGTGGCAGCTCACCGACCAGAATGGGGTTCCTAATTCAATGTACACTCCAGTGACGACCGTCACGGTGGACACCACGCGATCGCACAGCGGCACGCACGCCGTAAAGATAAGTAGCGGCGGTGGGTTCTTCGGTGTGGCCCCACCGGCCGCCGCGTTCTACGGTCGCGCTTGGGTTTATCTCGGCGGATCTCCGGGGAGTGGCCACTGGGCGTTTATCGAAGGCGTTGGCTCGGGAACGCAGAGCGCGGCCACGCAAGTACGCTTCGGGGGGAATGTCGGCACGTACGACGCGAACGTGCAGACCTCGGGGCCTGAATACGAGATTCAAGCCCGGGCCGACGGGGGCGACGTCGCGCCGCCCGCGGGCACATGGATGTGCGTGGAGTTTTACTACGGGCAGGATGTTCTCCAGCTCTGGCAAGATGGAACTCAGATTCTGGACATCACGTCCACGACGGTGTGGCAGGGTGCAGCGGCACCTTCGTTGCCGGCGTACGCGATGATTCGCTTCGGGTATGTGGCCTTTGGAGCTTCGCAGATCGACGTGTGGTTTGACGACGTGGCGATCGATCCGAGGCGTATCGGGTGCAACTGACCGCCGAGCCGGATTGTGCGGATCGGGATCGTAGGTCGGTTTTGGCGTTGGGAGGCGTTTCGTGTGAGACGGGTGGCAAGGGCGCTAGTTGAAATAACTACGCGTCTCGTTGGCATACTCGCGTAGGGTGCAAGCGCATGGGGACCGACGGGCTCCGGATCCGGGCGGGCGTTCTCTCGGTGATCGCGTTGTGCGCGGCGTGCACGCCCCTGCCGATCGACACGCGGTCCCTCTTCGCCGACGAGACGTATCCCAAGCCGACCCCCGCGGATGCGTCGACTTCAGAGTCCGCATCGAGGAGCCTCCAGGAGCTCGATCTGCAGCTATTTGCGGCGCTCGAGCTCGAGGCCGTCATCGCCTATCGAGATCCCGCCAAGATGGGCGACTGCATTCGAGCCCTCGATGCTGGGGACATCGAAGAGTTGGGAAACACGCTCATACACGCGGGCGGCGGCTGGGCCGACGTCGTCCGGCAGATGAAGCTCAAAGGGCCGTGCAACGACACAGGCGATTCGCTTGCTCTCGTCCAATTCGTCATCGCGCGCATCGCCTCGACAGCCGCGTATATGGCGAGCTCCGAGGCGATGACGGACGAGCTCCGCCACCACAATGTCTACGAGCGGGTGCCGAGCGCGCTCAAAGCGATCGCGGACATCGTCGCGAACACGACGCCGAGGACGGAGGAGACCGAGGATGCTCCGGCTCTGGCCCTCAGCGGAGGTGCGGCCAACGGCGCGTTTTCGGCCGGTTTCATGTTCGAGCTCCTCTCGCTCCGCGAGCGCGCGTTGCTTGCCGAAAATGACCGGAGCGATCGCGGTAGGTATCGATTCAGTGCCCTCGTGGGCACGAGCGTGGGTGCGCTCATCGCGCAGATCCTCGATCTCTATTTCGTCGATTCGAGCTTGCCGGTTCAAACGACACGACAGAAAAATCTGATCGAGAAGTACGAGACATATTGGGACGCGGCTACTCGCGTGCACACATGTTTCGCGGACGGCGTCGATGGGGCCGATACCAAGACGTCCGACCGCAAAGATTGCTTCGATGGGTGGCCCACGCCCGCGGCAACTGGTGGCTTGGACGCCGACATGGGTCTTTCCGGGCTCGATCGCAAGGTACGCGACGCGCTGTTCGCGCGACGCCCACGGCAAATGACCGCGCTCACTGCGCTCTATCAGGCGTTCACGGACGACGACGAACAGACGCTCATGTGCGTGGAATCCGGCCCCATCACCAGGCTCGTGGGGGTGCTGGGTGTTCCCGATCAGAACCTCATGCGCTTCGACCCGATGTCTTCGGACGTGATAGCTCCCGTGCTCGACGCGTTCTCGGACGAGCTGATTCACAACGACGTCCCGCGCATTGTCGTTTCGGTCGAATCGGAGGACAATCAGACCGTCGGTCTGGACGAGCGCACGTGCGCATTGATGCCCTCGAAGCCGGCGCAAGGCGACGTGGCAGAGGCGGTGGGAGGCCGCGAGTATTGCCTCGGCTCCGCCGTCATGGCATCCGCGGTCCTGCCCGTCTTCGCGCGCGCAGTCCGGCACACGTACGACGGAGTCATTGACGGGGGGTTTTGTGGAACCTGGTTCGACGGCGGCCTTCGGTCCGGCTTTCCCGTGTACCGAGCCCTCCGGATGACCCGTCCGGCTCTGGAGGGAATCGTGCACGATCCCAGTCGCGCACTCCGCGTCTTGGCGGTCGGAACCGGACCTCTCGAGGGGTTGCCCCAAGGGCGTCCCGGCAATGTCCTTGGCGTCACGCTCGACGCCATCGGGCAGATGTCGAACCAGAACCAGGTCGAAGAAGTCGTACTCGCCCAACAGATGGCCCGCGTTCGAGAGGACGAACTCCTTTCGATCATGAAGAAGTCTCGTCCCAGTGACGATACCGAAGACACGAGCATCGGCTCCGTGCTCGTCCCCGCCGAAACACCGTCGTACCTCGTCGCAGGCGCGGATTATTCGTTCGATCGCACGCTCATGCGGGGGCTGTGGGTCTGGGGCCGTCACGTCGCGATCGAACGCGTGCTCGGACGGTCGGTTCTGAAAGGGACCCGGAAACTCTTCGACCGACTGGGCTGGTCCGACCTCCAAAATGCGGCGTTGCCGCTTGCAAAGGAGGACGAGCGAACCATGAAGCCATGGCTCGACGCGTTCCGCATTCCGACCGAATGCAGGGAGCATCAGGAGGCGCGAGCCATTGCGGGCGTAAACCGGATCAAGACGTGCGTTCCCACCTGCGAGCCTGTGACGACGAGCGGGACGAATTTCCCTCAGTTCCTGGTTTGCCCGCCCGGAGTGAGTCGGCCGGCCCGCGAAACGAGGCGTCGATGACGCCAAAGGGGCTGGGCGGCTGCGCGGCCCTTCTGGCTGTCGCGAGCGTAGCGACGCGCGTGCGGGCAGAAGACAAGTACCAGGGGCCGGTTGCCGGCATCGTGCTCTCGGAAGGTCCCCGATGGGCCTGGAGCGCGCCCCCCGCGGTCACCATGGGTGGGTTCGGCGCGTTTGTCGGGTGGCGCACCTGGAATATCCGCGCCGGTGCACTCGGGCAGGTCTCGTATTGGGAAGACAGCAGTGGACCCGCGCTCGACTTCGGGGGCTTCCTTACGTGGGACTTCCTCTCGCTCTTGTTCGACCCTCAACTCTCGGCCGCGACGTTCGTTCGGTTCGAGCCGGCCGTTCGATGGGAATCCAAGTCCGACGTATGGGGACTGGCCCCGACCGCCGTGGTGGGCGGCCGGGTCATGGGGATCGAAATCGGATTTGCCGCGACCTACGAGCTCCGGCTTTCTGCCTTGCCGAGCGCACCGAAGACGAGCGGAGTGGACGCGCAGCTGCGCGTCGGATGCGACTTTGTGGAACTCTGGCACCTGATAGAGCATTTGAACGCCGACGGCACTCCGCCGACCCCGTGACGCGAGGGTCAGCCATCCTCGCGAGCCACGGTCGCGTCCGTGTCAAGCCGTGCGCACGGCGTTGCCTTTGCCCTCGGGCTACGGAGTTCGACGCAGCGCGGAATGCGTCGATGACGGAATGTTCCGTCTGAATTGCGAGGGCCGAGATTTGTTCGACGGGGCGGCCCTCATCGGGCCATCCGTCTTCCAATTGCACTTTCGTGAGCCACCTGCCTGGCCCTGGGGAACATGGTAGCGTGGCTCTCTCGTCGGCCTGCAGCACCCCCGCTCATGGAAAGCGGAATGGTGAGGCCGCCCGGAACTCCAGTCACTTCCTCCGCGACCGAGGCCCTCATGCGATTGTCTGCACGAACACTTCTCCAGTCCGCGTTGCTCGTTGCCATGGTGTCTGCCCCAGCCCTCGCGGCTAGCTGCGCGAAATCGCAAACGCTACCAAACAACGAATTCGGAGGCGACGACGGCACAGGCGGAAGCGGGAGCGGGGGCGGTGGGGGCCCGTCGATCCCAACGGGGGGAAGTGGCGGCGGCAACATCGTGATCGGGAACGGCACCGGAAGCAGCAAATGTGCCAATGGATCGTGCAACGACTTCGCATCCGCACCGATCATGGATCCGAAGGGAATGCCGTCTGGCAATCCTGCGTCGCTCTTCGGCGCGGCAGGAAGCGGCTCGACCCAGGATGGCCCATGCCTCGTCGAGCCTGCCGACGGCGCTCTCTATCCAAAAAATTGGCTCCGTCCGCGCGTTTATTGGAAGGCTGGCTCTACCTCCCAGAACCTCTTCGAAGTCCGGTTTCATAGCGCCGGCGAGGCGAACGACCTTGTCGTTTACACGACCAATACGTACTGGGCGATGGACAAGACCATTTGGGAGTCAATCGCCTGGACGCCTCCAGGCCCGATGGGAACACCGGCCGCCAAGGACGGGAACCTGATTGGAGCGCCGATCAAAGTGACCGTTCGCGGCATCAGCTCTACCGGCGGCACTCCGGCCATCAGCAACTCGGCCACCATCACCATCGCCCCCGCGATCGCCGACGGGGCGCTCGTCTACTGGACGACCGCGACGTTTGCGAACGAAATGAACAGCACCACACTGCAGGGATTCACCGTGGGCGACGAGGGGACAACCGCCGCGCTCACCACCACCCAAGTGGTGCAGCAGGTGCGCGCCCAGCCGCCACCCCCGGCCAACTTGATGCCGGCCACGTTCCAACCGGTTTTTTGCATCGGGTGTCATACCGCGACGCCGGACGGGAAATTCGTGTCGTTTACGTCGCAGTGGCCCTGGGCGGTGGCGCTTGCCTCGATCGACACGACCGCGGGCGCGCCGGTCGTCGGGTCTCCTCCGTCATGGTTGACGACGGGTGCGGCCTCGAACCTCAGCCCCAACATCAACGGGTATTACGCGCCCCCGAGCGTCAACCAGGTCATGATGGGGATCCAGACGTTCTCGCCCGCGCACTACGCGACCGGGGACCGGAAGCTCGTCGCAGCGCTCGGCGCGGCTTGGAATCAGACCCAAGACCAGATTACTGCGAACTCGCCCGGCTCGGCCACGGGGGTCACCTCGCAGTTGGCGTGGTTTGACCTGGAGTATGCGGGAATGCCGCCGGCGGGAACACCCTACACGCCGTGGAGCTCGGGCATGCTCACGTCGCCCCTCCCCGTGGCCACTCCGTGCACCAGTCTAAGCGGTGGGTGTGCGACGAGCACCGGGGGCGGTGGCTTCGGGATCATCGCCCGGACCGGCGACAACAACAGCGCGGGCGGTCCGAACTGGAGTCACAACGTCAACGGAGTCGACGCCATCGCCTACGGGTCGACGAATCTGGGTACGAAGGACGGCCGCATGGATTGCGAATTGAGCGGGACGTCCTGCACGTCGGACGTGTACGTCGTGCCGTACAACATGGGCGCCGGCGGCACGGCTGTGCCGCTGCCCGGTGCGTCGGACCCGAGCCAGAGCGAGTACTATCCGGCTTGGTCGCCGGACGACAAGCTCATCGCGTTCAATCGAGTTCCCAGCGGGACGAGCATGTACAACGCGCCGGCCGCGGACGTTTATGTGGTCGCCTACAACGGTGGGATGGGTGGAACGGCGCAGTCGCTGATGTCGAATGCGCCAGTCGCCTGCACCGGTGCGACGCCGGGTACCGTCCAGAACACGTGGCCGAAGTGGGCCCCCAATCCGCTTGATGCAACGACGCAAATGCCGGTCCCTCAGACGGACGCCAAAGGCAACACGTACTACTGGATCACGTTCTCTTCGACCCGAAGTCCTCAGGCGCCGATGGATCCGGGCAACAACAACAAGCGCAAGCAGCAGCTCTACGTCGCGGGCATTGTGGTCGCTTCGGACGGGACCATCAGCACTTTCGCGCCGATTTACCTGTGGAACCAGGACTACACGGTCAATAACCTCATCCCGGCGTGGGGAGAGTTCTCCATCCCGCCTGGAGCAACTCCGCCGCCTGCGCCAACGGCTCTTTAGGTCCGAGCCGACCCCGTCCGGGTTCGCGCCGCTCGGTGGGATCTCCGCCGAGCGACGCCGGCTCGTGCATCGCCCGTCGCGATACGATCGAGACCCTTCTCGCGGCCGGCTCGGCAGCCACGAGCCGGCAGGGTCTTCGTTTTTCCTACGGGCTCGAGCCAAACTTGGTGACGAGTGCTTCGCACACGGCCGCCGGAGCGTATCGGCTGACGTCGCCACCGTGGCTCGCGATCTCGCGCACGAGCGAAGCGCTGATGAAGCCCATTCTCGTTCGCGTCGGAAGAAACACGGTATCGACGTTCGGCTCGAGGTCGGCGTTTGCGTGGGCGATCTGAAGCTCGTATTCGAAGTCGGTCGCCGCTCGGAGTCCGCGTACGATGACGCGCGCGCGCTTTTTTTTGCAGAAGTCGATGAGGAGTCCGTCGAAGGCTTCGACCGTGACATTGGGCAAGTGTCCCGATATTCGCGCTACGAGGTCGAGGCGTTCTTCGACCGTGAACAGCGGGCTTCGCGTCGCGTGCTTACCGAGGCCGACGATGACGTCGCTGAACAGCGCGGACGCCCGTTCGATGAGGTCGAGATGCCCGAGGGTAGGCGGGTCGAAGCTTCCCGCGTAGACCGCGAGACGAGCGAGCGCCGGACTGCTCATCGAGCCAGATGCGCAGGGGACGCCGTGACGGGTGGGGCGGAAGCCCCTGCCACGGGGGCAGGAGCGCGTTCGGGCGCGGTGGAGTCGGACGACACAGGCGCCGGCTTCGGGTGCTCCGTGCCCTGCGGCTCGGTCCCGAGGAGGGTGGGATCCGGTTCGAGCCAGACGAAGCGCCCCTCGTCCGCGAAAGTCACGCGGAAGAACGCGAGCAAGTCCGCGCCGAGGACGCCGGCCACGTCCACATCGAGACTTGTGCCGTCTCCGATTTCTGGCCCCTCGATCGCGGGTGTTTTTGCCAGATCGAAGCCCCCCAAGCGAAACATCGGCAGCGTCCCGTGCTTGACGTTGGGCGCGTCGGGGACAGCCACCAGTGTTCGCACGTCGACTCCCGCCTTCTTCCAAGCGGCGTCCTGAAGCAGGAGCGGGAACGAGCGCGAGCTATCGACCAAGAAGGGCAGCGCCGCCTCTTCGCGAGGCGTGACCGTCGCCCGGAGCAGCATGCCTCCACCGCGCAGGTAGAAAAGGGGCACGCGGCTGCCGTCGGGCGGCGCGGACGCGTCGTGTCGGCGGACGACGAACTGGTCGCCACGGCGATCGAACGTGGCGTTGACGTGGCGCAAGAATTGAGCGCCGAGCAGCGCCTTGATGGGAACGCCGATCTGGTGGGCGATCGGGGAGAGGTCGCCCACGAGGGCCGGGACGTCCTTCACTTCGATTCGGTCGAATCGGAGGCTGACCCATGCCGGCTCGTGACGCGAGTTTTCGTCGATCATCACTTCGCTCGACCCGGTCGCGACCAACGCGAGGATCCGCTCGCCGTCGAGCTCACACGGAACTACGTCCGCGGCGCCCAGCGACACCCGGTCGAGCGCCCGTGGCATCTCGACTGCGGCGACCAGGCCGCCCTCCATCTCGAACGGGTGGCGTCCCGCGCCGCGCCGGGCGAGCGCGGCCACTTCGCGCGCCCAGCTGTCCTTCACTTTCGGGTCGGCGAGCATCGAGTCGAGCTCGTCGGCGGCGTGCTCCAAGTCGCCCGAGAACCAGTCGGCGCGCCCGCGAATGCTGTGCGCGTCGGTCGATGTCAGCCCTTCGGTCAGACGAAGGGCTTCTGCGTAGTCCAGGCGCACCAGGGCGGCCCGGGCGGCGAGCTCGCGGATCTCCGGGTCGTTCGGCGCGGCGTCGAGCGCGTGTCGAGCGGCGTCGCGCGCGTCGTCGAAATCCGCGGCGCGGTAGCTGGCTCGAGCACGCTCCAGCCACTGGCTCGCCGCCGGTGACCGGGCGGGTGCCTGCGGACCAAGCGACGAACCGCAGGCCAGGGCTGCGGAGCAAATGGCGACAAAGACAAAGAGGCAACGGCGCATCGAGTGGACTCTCACAGCTTGGCCGGATCGGGGGCGGGCTCGACGCGCAGAATGCGATTGGCACGCAGTTGCCTTCGGCCTCGTCCCGGGAGCTGATACCCCACAATGCTCGGCGGGTCGAGGTCCGAACGGACCTCGAGCAGGACCATCGAGAGCGGCTCAGGAGGCCGCCGGGCCGCTCGATACGTGACGGTCACGGGCGACCCCCGCCTGACGGCCTCCGCGCAGGCGTCGACCACAGCCTGTCGGGCGCGCCGCTCGCCGACTCGGACCTCCCACAGGTCGCGCGCGCTGGTCGGCGCGAGCAAGGCGACGCACCGTTCGAAAAGGACCCGGGTCGCGCGGACGTCGCTCTCGGCACGGTGGGCCTGCCCGGGGTCGATCCCGAGCTCGCGACAGAGGGCCGCCAGCGAGTAGGAATGAAAAGCGAACGCCCGCCGAGCAAGCACGAGGGTGTCGAGCCAGTGCTCGAGGCGCAAGTCGACGCCCACACGGGCACACTCGGCCGAGAGAAAGCGAGCGTCCCATTTCGCGGCGTGTGCGACGAAGATCGCGCCGCTGAGAATCGATACGACCTCGGGGGCCACGCTCCCAAAGGAAGGCGCCCCGGCCAGCTTATCCGAATCGAGGCCATGCACGTGTCGGGCGCCCCCGGCGCGTTCGCCCGGATTGATGAGCGAGCACAGGGACGCCTCGCGCGTGCCGCCGACCACCCGCTCGATGCAGATCTCGACGACGCGATCGAGCGAGACATCGAGGCCGGTCATCTCGAGATCGACGAACGCCAGCGGCGCGCGCTCGACGGGCACGTCCCAGGGGAGCCCGGGCGGCGGCGGGCTCACGTGCGGAGCTTGCCGCGGAGTGCGGTCAGCGGGGTCGAACCCAGTAGAATGCCGGAGGCGATGACGAGCAGCGAACCGACCACTTGGACCGAGCTCGGGATTTCGCCAAAAATCGGAACGGCGACGATCCGCATGATGACGACGCTCGAAAAGCTGACGATACTCACCCTCGCGGCGCGATCCAGCGCATAGGCGCGCGTCATCGCGATTTGGGCCAGCCCGCCGCTCAGTCCCATGAGAGTGAGGGCTAGAAGGTCGCTCGCACGGGGCGTCTGCCAAACAGGAACCGAGGCGAGCGGCATTGCAGCAAAGCCCACGCCGCAGAGGTGCAGGACGATCGCCTCGCTCGACTCGCTCTGGCTGATTCGGCGGAGCGACATCATGGCCAGCGCACTCGCGAGGGCGGCGCCGGTTCCGGCCGCCACGAAAGGACCGGCCGTCGTGAACGACGGCTGCGCGATGATGACGATTCCCGAGAACCCGAGCGCCAGCGCCATGGCGCTTCTTGCCCCCACCCGTTCTCCGAGCATGGGTGCGCTGAGGAGCGTCACGAAGATGGGGGACGTCGAGAGAAGGGTCACGGCATCGCCGAGGGGCAAGCCGGGGGCTGCGTAGACGAAGAAGGTCCCTGCCGCACCGAGCGTCCCGAAGGCGCTCCTCAGCCATGCCTCGCGCTGACGGGTAACGAGGAGAGACTGTCCTCTCGCGCGGCCGATTGCGTAAGCCGTGATCCCCCCGAGGAGGAACCGAGCCGCGCCCACCTCTGGCCACGGCACTCCACGCCCTCCGAAGCGCGCTCCGATCGCCATCAGAGTGAACAGAAATTGCGCGAGAATCATCCACGCCACGGCCCGAGCCGGCCGCCGCCTCGACGTTTCCATTGTCACGTTGGGCGCCTCACGAAGCCGCTTCAGAGAGGCGGGGGTTCGGCGAATGAATAGGCGCGCTGCAAAGGTCCGAAAACCGGGTCTCCTTCGACTTGCAAGCGGGTCCGCCACGCGGCGTCACTCTGGCGATCCGAAGCGGGGCTCACGATCTCGTAGTGCGGAATCGACGCACCGAGCGCGAGCCAAAGGCGGTGCGTCGTCGGTTCGCGCATGACAATCCACGCCTCGTCGATGCGACCGGTGACTTCCTCGAGCACGCGCGACGACGACGGGTCCGAGTGTACCTGCGCAGCGAGGGGGACGTCCGCGGCGCCCGCTTCGACGAGGGCGTCCTCGAGCGCGCTCAATCGAGCAGGAAAGTCCGCGAGCGCGGCCTCGAGCGGCGGCGGCAGCGATTCGTCGGCAGTCTCGTATTCGGCAGCTCCGAGGGCGGTCCACAGAAGGTCGTCCACTTCGTCGAGAATCCGAAGCCCCGGCGATCCGGGCGGCAGCTGTCCTTCGCTCTCGAGCGCCCGGCCTGCCTGCCGGACCAATCCGGCGAGCTTTGCGATCGCCTCCGGATGGGGCTCGACGAAGGCAGGGACGGACTGCGGCCCTGCGGAGGGTCGCGAAAGGCGAAGGTCGCCGAGCGGTATGCGTGTGAGCGAGGTCGCGTCATGCCGGAGCTCCGTCCACGCCGCGAGCGCGACGTCGGCCTTGCGCTTGCGCCACGCCGAAGTGGACGCGGCCGGCTGAACCCCGTCGCCAGCCGAGGGAGCGAGCCACGTTTCGATGGCGTCAATCATGGACAAATAGGGCGTGCGGTGGCGTTCCGCGATGGACGCCCGTCGAACGCGCATCAAGTGGTCGAGAGTCTCATCGTACCGATCGTACGCATCGTCTTCCGAGTCGTGAAGCGCCGCGCGCGCCTCGCCCGACCCGAGCCACGCGGCCACGTCGAGAGCGGCGGGGAGCGCGCGCTCGTCGCTTCGCACGGGAGGTGGCGGGTCGGCTTGTTCGGCTCGAGCCCACGTGATTGGCGCGGCCGATTGCGGTCTCTTTCCGACGTTGGGAAACGTGAGCTCCTGCAGCACTTCGCTGTCCGGAGTGGCGCGGGGTCCGAGGAGCCGGAAGGGCGCATGGGCGCGGCCGCGCTCTACCGTGTGTCGAACCCGGTCGATGGCGACGACGTTCGAGAGCCACGCAGCGCTTCGGAGGTCGAGCTCGTTGTGGGTCGCGGCCGCGGAAAGATCCGGCGGGGTGGCGGATTCCGTGTCGCCGATCATCAGGCGAGCAGCGCGCTCGATGCGATCCCACGCGCTCGCCGCATCGGCGTCGACGCCGGCCTCCACGCCACGGGCCAAGAGCAACGCGGAGCGCGCCTGAACCCGTGCGGTCGCAACGCCCTCGCGAGCGTGCGAATCGTGTTCGCCAGCCCCCTCCAAGGCCAGAGAAACGTTCTCCAGCCAGGCTACGGACCGAAACCACCTGGCGCGCCCCTCGTCGCGATCCGCCGCTCCAACCGGCGACAGCGCCGTGTAGTCGATCGCCACGCCGAACCCGCTGAGGCCGGCCCGGCCGTGCGCCTCCGCCCGCGCCTTTTCCGTCGCGACGAGCGGCGCCAGGTCTGGCCCGGGATCGTGATTGGGTTCAGCGAGCGCGAGCGCCACGGCGACGACCCCGCGCGCGACGAAGTAAGACGGGGCCAGGTCGGCGTGTGCCGCGCGCCCTTCGCCGGCCAAGCGCACTTCCAGATGATGAAGCATCGTTTGCACGAGCGGTACGACGACTCGCGCGTCCACATCCGCAAGGGCTCGCTCGAACGCGACGTGCACCAAAAAAAAGAGGGCGTCCAGCGTCACGACCCACGGCGTGCCGGTGTCCCGAAGCCAGCCATAGAAGTCGCCGAGGCGAACCCGCGGACGGGCGGGACGTGCGACCGCAAAGCCGCGCGACCCAATCGCCTGGCGAAAGGCTGGCGAGGTGCCGGACCACAGCGCTTCGGCACCTGGTGAGAAGGTCATGTGCAACGGGAGAACGGGTAGCTCTGGAGGATCGACCGCCGCCGCGACCACCGGTGCGTCGACGGGCTGCCAGTACGTCCACGTGGGAACGGGCGACATCGGGGGCGGCGGTGCCTCACGGACGAGGAGCGGCGGTCGTGTCGGCGTTCGCAGGATGCTGGAGCGGACGGAGGTCGTGCATCCTGCCGCGACCAAAACCATCAGCGCGACCCTCGGAGTTACGCGTTTCACCGTCGTCCTTTGGCGTCGCGAGCCTCTCGTATAGCTTTCAGCGGGTGCGCGGAGAAGGCCAATCTCGATGAGCTTTGCCAAGAAATCCCGTTCGACCGTAGGAGCGCGGCCGCGCCCGCGCCCCGCTTCGCTTCGCGAGCACGTTCCGACTCTCGTGCGTGCCCTTGTGCTGGCAGTCTTGGTGATTGCGGCCGCGGCCTGGGCGCTCTTTCACCATTCTTCCTTCGTGCCGCCGCCGATGCTCGTTCCGGCGCCGCCGAAAGCCGCGCCAACGTACGATATAGAGGCAGGGGAATTGCCCGTGCCGGAGACAATCGCGCCGGATGCGAACTGAGGAGTGAATGTCGAAGGAAGAAACGCTGGTCGTTCACGAGATCTACGCGAGCGTACAGGGAGAATCCACGTTCGCCGGCATCCCGTGCGCGTTCGTGCGGACCACGGGGTGCAACCTCCGCTGCTCGTGGTGCGACACCCCCCAGGCCTTCTACGGCGGGGAGCGCATGCGCCGCTCCGACGTTCTGTCACGCGCGCTGGCGTTTTCGACTCCACTGGTCGAGGTGACGGGTGGCGAGCCGCTCTTGCAGCCCGCGGTCTTCCCGCTCTTGGCCGAGTTGTGCGACGCGGGGCGCACGGTTCTCGTGGAGACGAGCGGCGAGGCCGACGTGTCGCGAGTCGACCTGCGCGTGCACAAGGTCATGGACCTCAAGTGCCCAGCGAGCGGGGAGTCGCACCGCAATCGCTGGAGCAATCTCGATCACATCGGTGCGCGCGACGAGATCAAGTTCGTGCTCGCCGACCGGGCCGACTACGAGTGGATGCGCGAGACCATCCGCGCGCGCGACCTCGTCCGCCGCACTCCGAACTTGCTGGCGAGCACTGTCTTCGGCAAGCTGGCCCCGCGCGAGCTCGTCGCGTGGGTCCTCGAGGATGCGCTCGCGGTCCGCGTGCAGCTCCAGATGCACAAGTACATCTGGAGACCTGACGCGACCGGCGTGTGAGCGTCCGCGCGCGGCGGCGTCAGACCGAGGCCATCCTTATCGCGAGCCGGCGGTGCACCAGTTTTTGTCCCTCGGGCTCCCCCCGAACCCGCGAACTCGCTCCCGCGAGTTCGCTGGTGCAGCGCCGCCCACTGGATCAATGACATCTCGACGGCGCTGCACTAGCCGACCATAAAATCCCGGAACGCACGCGCGTCGCGTCTCGATCCGAGAACGAGCGGGGTGCGGTCGTGGATCCCCTTTGGCACGATATCGAGAATGCGGTCCACTCCGTCGGTCGCGGTCCCTCCGGCCTGCTCGAACAGATAAGCCATGGGGCTTGCCTCGTAGAGCAGCCGAAGCTTGCCGTCCGGGGTTTTCGAGTCCGCCGGGTACACGAAAATACCGCCCTTCACGAGCGTGCGATGCGCGTCTGCGACGAGTGACCCGACATAGCGGTGCCCGTACGGAAGCCCCTGTTCCTTGTCCTCGCTCTTGATCCAGCTGCTCCACTTCTTGACCTTGTCGTTCCAGCGCGCGAAGTTTCCTTCGTTCGCCGAGTACGTCTTGCCGCGCTCGGGACAACGGATATTGGGGTGAGAGAGAAAGAACTCGCCGACGCCCGGATCGAGCGTGAAGCCGTGCACGCCATGACCGGTCGACAGCACCAGCGTCGTCGCGCTCCCGTAAACGGCGTAGCCGGCCCCGACGATGGCGCTGCCCGGCTGCAAGACGCCGAGAGTGGAGCCGCCGGCGTCGTGCCTGCGGAGCACACTGAAGATCGTGCCGATGGATATGTTCACATCGATGTTGCTCGAGCCGTCCAGCGGATCGAAAAGCACGATGTACTTGCCGGTGTCGCTCATGACGCGCGCCTCGTCGAGCTCCTCGCTGACCGCAACCGCGCAGCGGCCACAGCGTTCGAGCACGGTGCAAAGCACGTCGTTCGCGAAGGTGTCGAGCTTCTGAACGCGCTCTCCCTGGACGTTGGTCTCGCCGGTGTAACCGAGCATACCGGCGAGCCCGGCCGCTCGTACGCGGGTGTGAATGATGCGCACGGCGAGCGAGATTGCGTTCAGGAGTGAAGTGAACTCTCCCGTTGCGCCGGGCGAGTCGCGCATGCCGCCCATGATGTGCTCCTCGAGCGTGGTGCCGACAGGCGACGTGAACGCAGATGGGGCGCGCGACTCGACCATGGCTTATCTTTCTGCCCTATGGGCACTCTTTCCGAACGCGTGAAACACGTCCTCTCGTTTTACGCGAGCGACAACGTCGGCGTGAAGACCAACCTCGCGCGGCTCATGAATCACGGCGCGCTCGCGGGCACGGGGAAGTTCGTCATCCTACCGGTCGACCAGGGGTTCGAGCATGGTCCGGCCCGCTCGTTTGCCCCGAACCCTCCTTCATACGATCCTGACTATCACTTCGAGCTCGCAATCGAATCGGGTTGCAACGCGTACGCAGCTCCGCTCGGATTTCTCGAAGCGTCCGCGGACAAGTTCGCGGGACAAATCCCGCTCATTCTCAAGCTGAACAACTCGGACTCGCTCGCAAAGATGGAGCAGCCGATCAGCGCCGTGACCGCGGGTGTCAAGGACGCGGCGCGTCTCGGTTGCAGCGCGATCGGATACACGATCTATCCGGGCTCGGGCGCGCGGAACACGATGTACGAAGAGCTTAGGGAACTCATTCTCGAAGCCAAAAGCTACGGCCTGCCAACGATTGTGTGGGCGTACCCCCGCGGAGGCGGTCTGAGCAAAGAAGGAGAGCTGGCGGTCGACGTGATCGCATACGCCGCTCAGATCTCGTGTCAGTTGGGCGCGCACATCGTGAAAGTCAAGCCGCCCAAAGACTACGTCGAGCAGCCGGAGGCAAAGAAGGCCTTCGAGAAATACCGCATTCCGACAGCCACCCTCACCGACCGGGTGCGTCACGTGATCGACAGCGCATTCCATGGAAAGCGTATCGTCATCTTCTCGGGCGGCGAATCGAAGGAGACAAGTGACCTTCTGGCGGAAGTGCGAGCGATCGCCGCCGCGGGAGGGTTCGGCAGCATCATCGGTCGGAACTCATTTCAGCGGCCTCGCGCAGAGGCGCTCGAGCTACTCGGCGCGGTCATCGGCATTTTCCGCGCGGCCTGACGTGTCGTGCCGTGTCGACGACCAAAGGAGAAGCTAGTGTTCTCGGGGCCATGAAAGCCCACACGGAATACCTCACTTTGCGGACGGCGAAACGAAGGGAGCTCGTGCATCTGACGCCCAAGCTCGAAAGGATCCTCGCCGAGAGCGCTATCGACGAAGGGATGATGCTCGTGAGTGCGATGCACATCACCGCTGGCGTCTTCGTCAACGACGACGAAAGCGGGCTCCACGCGGATATCTGGGAGTGGCTGGAGCGGCTCGCCCCGTTTCGGGCAGACTATCGTCACCACGAGACCGGCGAGGACAACGGCGACGCACATTTGAAGTCGCTGCTCGTGCACCACGAAGTCATCGTCCCAGTCACGGCCGGACGGCTCGACCTCGGGCCCTGGCAGCGGGTGTTCTATGCGGAGTTCGACGGGCAACGCGACAAGCGCCTTGTCGTGAAGGTCATGGGCGAGTGATCGCACGAGTCGCGCCGCTCATTGCCCTCCTGGTCTCTGCCTGTGGTTCGGCCTCGCCGAGCGCGGGCGTGCAGACAGCCGTGCGGCCGCCGAGCGACGGGGACCGCGCGCGCACGTTTGCGTTCGTTCGTGCGGAGGACGATGCGATCGATTGGCTCGCAGTGGCCGACCCTCGCCTCGCGGCGCGGGCCGACGACACGCCGCCGGAGACGGTGCTCAGAAGGGTCGGCTTGGACGCCGTACTCGCCGAGGACACCGGCGCGGATATCCGTGGTGGGTCGATCGATCTCTTTGCGTTCCAAGCGCGCCTGCGTGCTTTGGATCAGGCCGCGAACGCCATCGCTGCTGTCCGCGAGCCGCTGCCCGACGCGGGCCCCGTCGGAACCCCAGTCGCACGGCCGAGACTCGAACGGGAGCTGCTCGAACGACTCATTCAAGAAGAGCGGACCAGAGCCGCAGACGAGGCGGCGCTGGGGGACGCCTCCGCGGACCTCGTGCGGGCAATCGTCTCGACGTGGAAGCCGCCCCAAGCGCCCCAAGAGTGGCTGGACCGCGATATCTGGGTGGGCAAGCGCTTGCTCGAGATACGCGCTTCCTTGAAGGATGGTCGGCCCCGCACGGCCCCGTCGGACCTCGACATGGCGCTCTATCCACTCGAGCGGCTTCTGGCGCCCACGCAGTTTCCGCGCGGGTCCGCCGGAATCGCCGAGGTCCGGATGGCGCTCGACGAGGACATGCGCGCGGTCCCCAGTGTCGACTCGCCCGACCGGCTCGAGCGCGCCATAAAAGTCCATTTCGGCTTGACCATCGATCCGGCGTTGCTTCGTTCGCGGCTCGAGCGGATCGAGGAGCGTCTGCGCGAGGTCGCAGAGCGTGCGGTCGCGGCAAGCGCCGACCCACGCGCGGAGATCGAGTCACGCGCTCACGATCTTCTGCTAATCGAACGTTCGTGCCCCGCTGTGGCCGATAGCCGCGTGCGATCGATGGCGCCCCCCCCCGAGCGGGCGGCGATCTGCGGGGCTCTGCGCGCGCTGACAGACGAGCCGTCTTCGGCGGCAGCCGTCGTCGCTCTGCACGACGACGTCCTTCTGTCCTTCGGCGCCGTCACCGCGACCTTGCCGCCGCGAAGTCGGCTGCTTTCGCACCCGGAAGACGACGATATCGAGGCCTTGCGTCGCAGGGCCCGCGAGCGACCGCTTCTCGCTGTGGGCGTCGCGCTGGCTGCCGAGATTGTCTACGAAGGGGAGGGCGCCGACCAGAAACTCCGGGCTTGGCGTGCGCTCGGCGAGGCTCCGCTCGACATCGTCGCGCGCGAAGTCGGGGGCCCCCAGTAGACCGCAGAGCCTACTTCTTTTTGGGTGGTTCCGACTTCTTCGAAGCCGCGTCGCCCGCGCCGGCATCCGCGGGGGATTCGTACTTCGATTTGTCCGAGAGCGCCCACTCGGAGACGTAGTTGGTAATCTGATAGATCGCGTCGTCGTCGGCGCGCTTTGCCCAGTGATTTGTTCCCGTCGAAACCTTGCCGACGAGCAGGTCGTACCTTCCCGCGTTGTCCTTTAGCTGGATCGATACCGTCGCCTCGGGCTTGTCCAAGCCAGTCTCCGCGAGGGACTTTCCGTCGCCGAAGTCCTCCGCGTTGAGCGTCTTGTACGCCCGGAGCATGTCTTTGACTTTCTCCGGATCGAACCGCGCGATGGCCTTCTTGTCGGCGGTACCCACCCAGTTGTCGCCCTTGGTGAACGAGAGCGTCCCATGGGAGTTGACGATCGTGACCTGCGCGGCATTGGTGTCGTCGAACTTCAGGACTTCTTTGAACCGGAAGTCTTTGGCTTCCCTCGTATAGAGATAGGACGAATAGCCCTTCGCCGCCCACACGTGATCCGGCTTGTCCGTCAGCAAGACCAGCTCACCGGCGGTACCGCTCTTTCCGAAGAGTTCGTCCACCTTCTTTTCGCCCCCCTTCCACGCGACGACGTGGAGCGCGTGGGGAGTGTCGAGCTGCTTTTGCTTGCGTACGTCGTCGTCGAGCTTCAGGTTGAGCATCGACTCGACCTTCAAGTCGACGAGGTTCGCGACTAGGTCTTTCACCGCTTGCTGGTTGGCCGGTGAGCTGACGGGCTTGGACATCACCCAAATTAAATCGGTGCCGCCGTCGCTCGGAGCCGCCTTGGGATCGGGGACTCTCTCGAGCACGATCTCGCCCTTTTCCCCGTTCGTGATGCTTAGCTTGTCGATGTCCGGAGGAGCACTGACTTTCGGGAAGTCCTTTGCGCTCGCCATGGGAGCGCCCAAGGACTCGTCCTTCTTCGCTTGTTGATAGACGAGGACCCCGAGGAGGCCCAGCAGAACGACGCCGAAGACAATGAGCTTTTCGCGCGACATGTACGCTATTTCCGTGAAATGGTGACGGGGTTACGCCAACGAAACGTGGGCCCGCGCCGCGAGACGCATGCGCCAGCGCGCGAGGCCGTAGGCCGCGAAGATCGCGGGGATGCCGAGGATGAGGAGAAACTCGATGTTGCGCTGCTGGTCTTTGTGCGAAGCCTTCAGCTCTTCCTCTTGCTTGCGGATCTGCTCTTCGGTCATGTCCGGAGTGATTCTCAACCTGCCGACGTCTCCGTAAACGAGGTTCGGATCGCTGAGGATCTTGGCGCTCACCGCCAGCAGGTCGGTGTCCCCGATGACCCAATCGAGCGTGTTCTTGAATACGAGAATCGTCCCCGTGATGAACTGCTGGGCATACGGCCCGGCCATCATGAGAAGCTGCTCGTCGCCGCCCAGGCCGGGCATCATCGCGCCGTACTGGCCCATGTCCGGGCCGTTGCCGGCCCGCGCCAGCGGATTGGTCAGGAATTGCGACGACGCGAGCACGAAGATGCGTGCGGGGTGAGCGCTCTCGGCGGGGGCGTTGACCCCCTGCTTGTCGCCTTCCGGAAAGGCACTCTTGAGCGTTCCTTCGACCACGGCCCCAACCGCGAACTGCTGCTGCTGGAGCCCCTTGAGCTTCGGCGCCCACTTTTGGAACGGCTTCAAGTCCGCGCTGTCGCCGGTCAGGTGGACGGAGAAGGGCGAGGAGCGCATGACGACGTGCATTTTTGCGCCGGGCTGCTTGTCGGTCTTGAGCGTGAGGCTCGACACGAACGGCACCGCGATGTCGGTCACGCGGAACAGGGCCGGAAAGCTGGTGTCGACCAGTTGCTCGTCACCCGAGAAGCGCGGATCGTCCTGGACCTCGAGCACCTGAGGCATGTCGACCTGCGCCATGCCTCCGGAGGTCGGCAGGATGAGGTGCACACCCCTGCGATCGATGACCGCGTCTTTGTTCATCGTGACGCCGTAGCCGTCGAGCAACTTGTCCAGACCGTGGGTGCTGAGGGTGGCGCTCATGGTCGCGTCACTGCTCTTCACGTTGACGGCGCTAGCGAACATCGCGACCGACTTGCCCTTCATCACGAACTGGTCGATGCGCCGGAGCTCTTTCTCGGTGAGGTCCTTGCCAGGCTGCGTGATGATGAGGCCATCCAGGTCGTCCGAAATCTCGTTGTCGCCGTTCTTCAGGTCGACGTCCTGGAAACTGTAGAAGGGAAAGTTCTGGGTGATGATCTGCTGAATCGCGTACTTGCCCATGTTGTGGGGCGTGAGGTTGTCCTCAGTCAGCTTGATCTCGTCGTGACCGGTAAGGACGCCGACCTTGTGATGGATCTCGTCGCCCTTGTCGCGAATCTCGCGAATCTTGTTGCTGATCCAGAACTCGAGCCCGTCGGTCCGATCGGGCGGCAGAAACTTGATGACATCTTGCTGTTCGCCGTACTTGAAGATGAGACCCATGAAGCCTTGGGTGACCGCGGCCTTCTCGTCGGTGTCACTCGCCTCGCCGAACGGCTGCTCGATGAGGCCGGCGTCCTTCGCCTTCTTCTTCGAGTCCTCGTCCTTTGCTTCGATGATGGTGTAGTCGAACTTGCCGGCGCCTGCGTTCTTGTACTCCTGAAGGAGCGAGCGCAAATCGCGGACGAACGCGTCGAGCTTGGGCAGTCCCTTGGTGACGTACGCGTCCACCTCGAGTTCCTGCTTCATCGACCGAAGGAGGTTGCCGCTCCCTTTGGACAGCGTGAACCTCTCCGACTTGGTCACGTCCTTTCTGGCGTAGACCCCGAGGGCGGACAGTGCGTTCAGGGCGACGAGGATCGCCGCCACGACGAAGATGAGTACACCGCTTTCGACGGCGGTCTTGTTGCGCTTCTCCATGGCTCTCTATTCGTCCTTCAAAACGAAGCGGGCGGGTTGGTTCAGGACCACTTGCGGCTCTCGAGCGATCGAAAGCTCACGAGCAAGCACACGATGGCGACCGATAGAAAGTAGACGACTGCGCGCGTGTCGATCAGGCCGCGAGCGAACGCTTCGTATCGCGTCTGGAATGACACGAATCCAATCGCGTCACCTGCCGCACCGGGCAGGGCAGATACAATCCAACCGATGGCGTACAGCACGAAGAGTGTGCCGGTCGTGAGAAAGAAGGCAATCACGTCGCTCTCGGTGAGACTCGAAAGCATCATTCCAATGGCGACCGCAGCCAGCGAAAAGAGGATGCACCCGAGGTAGCCCGACCACACCGGGCCCCAGTCGAGCTGCCCGAGATGCCAAGGCATTTTGAAGATGAAGATCGGATAGAGCATCGTCGCCCCGAGCAGGATGAGCACCATGGCACAAGCGGCCACGTACTTGCCCAGGATGACTTCGCTGTCGCGCACAGGCATCGTGATGAGAAGCTCGAGGGTCCCTGAGCCCTTCTCCGCGGCGATCGAGCGCATCGTCACCGCGGGGATGACGAAGATCGACATGAGGAGCGGCAAGTACTTGAAGAGCTCTTCCATCGACGCGCGGTCCCGCTCCCAGAAGCTCCCTTCCAGAAAGCCGCCGCCCATGCGCGGCAGCAAGAAGAACATCACTCCCAGAAGGAGCAACGCTCCGCCGATGACCACGTACGCAACCGGAGAATTGAATTGGGCCCGCAGATCCCGGCGGGCGATGATCAAAATGTTTCGCATTGCTCAGCTCCGATCGGCCTTCGCGGCTTTTTCGCTCTGCTCGGAGCGCCCCGCGCGACCCGGCACCTCGTCCTCCCTGTCGTCATCGTCTTCGTCATCGTCTTCGTCATCTTGATCCGACCCGTCGACGGCCGCGCCCAGATGCCGGTTGCGGCGTTCGTCCCCGATGGTGAGGCTGCGGAAGACGTCTTCGAGCGTTTGCGAATCACGATGAAGCTCCAAGAGCACCCAGCCGCGATCGACTATCAGCTTGAAGATCTCGGGTCGGAGATCCACGTCTCGTTCGCTCACGAGCTCGCACACATGGGCGCGCTCGTCGGTCGGCAGCTCGCCGAGCTTCTTGACTCCGGCGATCTTGCCGAGCGCCTCGTCGACCTCGTCTCGCTTCGGGGGTACGCCTCGCCCGCGGTAGGGTGCACTCCCGGACGACTCTTGCACCGAGACCACGTACCGGACGCGGCCGCTCTTGGCGCGAATCTCGTCGAGCGGTCCGTCGGCGACGATGCGTCCGCTGGAGATGATGATGGCGCGGGCGCAAGACGCCTCGACCTCGGAGAGGTTGTGGGTCGAGAGCATGACGGTGCGCTCACGGCCGATCTGCTTCAGATAGTCGAGAAACTCGGCCTTCTCGTTGGGGTCCAGATCGCTCGTGGGCTCATCGAGGATGAGGATCGGCGGGTCATGAATGAGGGCTTGGGCGAGACCGACCCGTTGCCGATAACCGTGGGATAGAAAACGGATTTCCTTCCCGAGTACCTGCGCCAAGCCGCACACTTCGACGACGCTCGTCGCGCGCCGCCGAAACGTATCGTGGTCGAGGTTGCGCAGATCGGCCGCGAATCGAAGGTACTCGAGCACGCTCATCTCCAGGTAGAGGGGCGCGCGTTGGGGAAGGTAGCCGAGGCTTTCCCGCACCTTCAGCGACTCGTCGAAGACATCGTGGCCGTTGACGCGAGCGCTCCCTCCCGTCGGGGAGATAAAGCAGGTGAGGATGCGCATGGTCGTCGACTTGCCCGCGCCATTGGGGCCAAGAAAGCCAACGACTTCGCCGCGCTTAACCTCGAAGTTTATCTTGTCGAGCGCCCGGAACGACCCGAAAGTTTTCGAGAGGTCGTTCGCGTAAATCATTACATCGTTAGACATTCCGAGTGCTCCGGCAGGGCTACGGGGACCAAATCACAGGGACGAAACCACAATCCAACACGGCCACTACCGGACAGCGGCGCAACCGTGGAAAAAACTGTCACCCCCCAACTGCAGGCCCCCGAGAGAACTTCGTCTCCCAAAAAACAAAGACTACGTCTCACCCCGGGGGGGGGAGCGCGGCGCATCCTAGCGACGGGCATCTTCCTGTCAACCACGAGGGCCGCGGCGAAAACAGGTGGAGGTCGCGTCTATTCCCGTCGCCTGGCGGCCCGGCGAGTTTGTCCATCCGAATGCCGCGACGTGTCAATCTGGCAGCGATCCGGTTCCCGACTCCCTTTGTGAGCTGGTCCGGAATCCTCTCGACTCATTCGGCCCGAAGCGTCGCGATGACCCCGAAGTGATCGCTGGGGAACGTGGCGTCGATCGGCCTGTCGAAGCACACCCTTGCGTCCAGCGGCAGGCCCCGGGCTCGCTCATCGCGACCGCGGACGAAGATGTAGTCGACGCGCCGATCGGGCTCGCGCAGCGGTGCTGCAAAAGGGTTGCGGCCCGAGAAGGTGAAACCCGGCGAACCGTCGCCCGCCAGGGCGAAGGCGTCTTGAAAGTAGACGCGACGCGGACCGCCGAGGGACGTGAGCCCACGCAAAAAGCGAACTTCGTCGGCGTCGGGCTCGGCGTTGAAGTCGCCAACGAGCACGGCGGGGAACGCCTCGGGCGCGACGAGCGACTCGATTTGCCGGGCAATCTCGCGAACCTGCAGTTCGCGGACGTGGCCCTCGTCGAACTTCCAATTGAGGTGGGTCACGAAGAAGGGGATCAGGCCGAAGGGTGCAGCGATCTCGGCGAAGAGCAGGGTGCGCTTCTCGTTGGTCCCGGCGGATGGCAGGTCGAAGGCCTCCCGACGTCCGATCGGCCAGCGCGAGAGAACCGCATTGCCCCAGCGCTCTCCTTTCCTGCATGCGTACGCGACCTGGTATCCGAACCCGTCCGCGATGGCCGCGGCCTGATCGAGGCCGTCGCCCTCGCCTTCGTCGAGCTTGAGAACCTCTTGCAAGCCCAAAAGGTCCGGCGCGAGCCCGCCGAGGCAAGCTCGGATGGCGGCAAGACGCTCCTCCCAGGGACCGAATCGGTTCCAAATGTTGAGCGTCGCGACGCGCAGCGTCCTCATTTCACCAACCGCATGTCTGTCCCCTGTTCTGGGTAGCGAGCCACTGCCGTAGCGGCGCGAAGTACTCGAGCATCGGCCCCGCGTCCGCGGCGCGACCGGCGCCCACCGCTTCCAAGGCATCGGGCCACGGCCTGCTGGCACCAAGCGAGAGCATCGCCATCAGCTTCGCACCGGCCGCCTTGCTGTCGTGAATCGAGCATTGGTCGATCGGGCCAGTTTGGTCCGCCGCGGCGCATAGCGCCTTGTGAAACTGGAATTGATAGATTCGCGCGAGAAAGTAGCGAACGTAGGGCGTGCTCGCGGCGACGTGGAACTTCGCGCCCGGGTCGAAGTCGTCGGCGCTGCGCGCCACGGGGGCGGCCACGCCCTGGTACTCCTGTTTGAGCTTCCACCAAGCCGCGTTGTAGTTGCCCGGCGTCACCTGGCCGGAGAAGACTTCCCAGCGCCACTTGTCGATGAGCAGCCCGAACGGCAAGAACGCGACCTTGTCGAGGGCCATCTTCATTTGCTGGTTGATGCGCGCCCGCTCTCCCGTCTCGACGCTGTCGAGAAGGCCGATGACTTTCAGGTACTGCGGCGTCACGCTGAGGGCCATCGTGTCCCCGATTGCCTCGTGGAAGCCGTCGTTCGCGCCTTGCTGGAAGAGGATTGGCAGCTTCACGTAGCGCTGAAAGTAAAAGTCGTGGCCCAGCTCGTGGTGGATCGTGACGAAGTCTTCCTCTGTCGGCTCGATGCACATCTTGATCCGCAAATCGCCGCTCCATGTCACGTCCCACGCGCTCGCGTGGCACACGACCTCGCGGTCGCGCGGCCGAGTGAAAAGAGAACGCTCCCAGAAGGTCTTCGGTAGCGCGTCGAACCCAAGGGCCGTGAAGAAATGCTCGCCTTGGCGCACCATCTTCAGCGCGTCCCAGTTCTCGGACTTGAGACGCTTGCTCACATCGAGCGACGGCTCACTCGGGAAAGGCACGACGAGGTCGAATATGTTGTTCCACTCCTGGGCCCACATGTTTCCGAGGAGCTCGGCTGGAATCGGGCCATGCTCTGGAACGAGCTCCTTGCCGTAACGAGCCCTCAGCTTTGCGCGCACGTAGCAGTGAAGCTCGTCGTATAGCGGCTTGACCTCTGCCCACAGCCGCTCGACTTGCGCCGAGAAGGCGTCCGGCGCCATGTCGTATCCCGCTCGCCACAGCGCGCCGACGTCGGCGAACCCGATCTCGCGGGCGCCCTGGTTGGCGAGATCGACGTAGCGCGCGTACTTGTCTTTGAGGGGCGCCCCGATGGCGTGCCAGCCGCGCCACGCCTCCACGAGTTCGTCCGGCTTTCTGCTCGTGCGAAGAACGCGCGACAAGTCGTCGAGGTGCAGACACTCGCCGTGCGCTTTTTTCTTGAGCGAGTCCAGCAGCGGCGAGCCCACGGGGGGACAGTATTGGCCCTTGCCGTAGTCGCTCGTCATCCGAGCCTCGATGCCCGCGAGCTCGGCTCGCTGCTTCGCGTCGTTCGGTGCAGGAATCGTCTGCGAGATCGACAGAAGATAAAGCTTGCGCGCGACGTCCGCGGGCAGCTGACTGCGGATCGGGTCGTAGCGTTTCGAGCGCTTGATCGCGTCGCCGACGTAGGCGGCGGTCTCCTCCTCGCCGGCGGCGGCGAGGGCCTCGGTGTCGTCCGTGATGAAATTCTCGTTGACCCAGCTCGCCTCGTCTCGCGAAGTCCACAGGCGCCGCAAATGCCGTTCCACGTCGTCGACGAAGCCGATCGCCTCGCTGAGCGTGGGCGGCTTTTCGCCGGAGCCGAGGGGGGGCGGGGCGGCGTGGACTGTCGCTTCGGGGACGGGCTGAGCGCCGGTGGCGCCAGCGCCCGCGCACGAAAGGGCGACGGCGGACAAAGAGAGCACAAGGGGGGTCGCGCGGAGTCCTGGTTTCACGTGGGGCCAGGCTGGCTTGTATCACGCCGACTTTCCGGCGGGTGGCGCTCGCTCTTCGGTCGCGTTACATGGCGGGAACCGTGAGCCCCAACGACCCTGCGACGTCGTTTCCCAAGGATCAAATCAAGGTCCTTTTGCTCGAAAACATTCACCCGAGTGCCCACGGAGCTATTTCACTCGGAGGGGGTGAAGCTCGAGACTCTCAAGACGGCGCTCAATGAGGACGAGCTCGTGCGCCGCATCGAGGACGTGCACGTCCTCGGGATCCGCAGCAAGACCCGAGTGACCGAGCGCGTTCTCGCGGCCTCCCGCAGGCTGCTTTCCGTCGGGTGCTTTTGCATCGGGACCAACCAAGTCGACCTCGACAGCGCACGCAAACGCGGCGTTCCCGTGTTCAACGCCCCATTTTCGAACACACGCTCCGTCGCAGAGATGATCATGGCCGAGATTGTCATGCTGGCGCGCAAGCTCGGCGATCGGGTGCGCGAAATGCACGCCGGGCAATGGCAGAAGGTGGCCACGGGTAGCTACGAGGTTCGCGGAAAAACGCTGGGCATCGTGGGATACGGGCACATCGGCCGACAGGTGGGGGTCATCGCCGAGGCGCTCGGAATGCGCGTCCTTTTCTTCGACATCGCCGCCAAACTGCCGATGGGCAACAACCATCCGACAAAGACGCTCGACGAGCTTCTTTCGCAGAGCGACTTCGTCACGTTGCACGTGCCGGAAACGCCGCAGACCAAACGAATGATGGGAGCCCACGAAATCGCGGCGATGCGCGCGGGTGGCTACGTGCTCAACGCGAGCCGCGGTCAGGTCGTCGACATAGGCGCGTTGGCCGATGCGCTGAAGAGCGGCCATGTCGCGGGCGCCGCGATCGACGTCTTTCCGGAGGAGCCAGAATCGAACAGCGATGGGTTCGCGACTCCGCTTCGCGGGCTACCAAACGTCGTGCTGACGCCGCATATCGGCGGATCGACCGCGGAAGCGCAGGAGGCCATCGGGCGCGAAGTGGGCGGTGCCCTCGTCCGCTTCGTCAATGCCGGTGTGACGACAGGCGCGGTGAACTTTCCGCAGGTCGACCTGCCCCCTACCCCGGGCAAACACCGCATCTTGAACGTGCATCAGAACATCCCTGGGGTTTTGCGCGACATCAACCATATCGTCAGCGACAAGGGGGCCAACATCGCGGCTCAAGTCTTGGCGACCGACCCCGACATCGGTTACCTCGTGATGGACCTCGACCAAGACGTGTCGCGCAGCGTGAAGAATGCGGTCGGGGCTTTGGAGACCAGCATCAAGACGAGGATTTTGTACTAGCCCCCCAGTTCGCCGCGTTCGGCCCCCCGGGCAACGGGCGCCCTACTCCCCGTACCGCGTACCGCGTTGGTCGTACGGGCGATGGCCCTGGCTCCACCAGAGGGCAACGGGCGCCGTACTCCCCGTACCGCGTCGGTCGGTGCCGCGTGCGGGGACCTCGGCTCGCCCCTACTCGACCCCGCGGCGTTCTCTCAGCCCCCGAGACTCACGGCGAATCGTGGGCGCGCGCGAAGATACGGCGCGCCCGGCCGCGACCGCCGCCGCGCGCATTTTGTGAACGGCGTCGGTCCCTCGCCCGCTCGCCAAGAGCTCGGCTTCCAGCACGTCAAGTGCCGGACCCATGAGCTCCGTTCGCGCAAAACGGCCGGCCCGCCCCGCCGCCAGCCGCGGCAGCACGGCGACGATGCGCCTCACACCATCGGCGATTCGCCTCGGGACGGCGACCCGCTCGATGATTGGTTCGAGGAACTCGCCGGCGCATCGAATGCGATCGCGCTCGCCCGAGCACGCCTCATCGAGCGGCTCCCTCAGGAGCACGGTCCAGAGCACCAAATCGTCGAGGGGCCGCCCGCGCGCCTTCGTCAGCGAATCGATGGCGTCCATTCCGCGGAAGAATCGCTCCGCACCGCCGCCCGTCGCCTCGTCGTCGTCCAAGAACGCAGCGAGCTCCGGCAAGACGACGGACATGGCGCCAGTTTCCCACGCGAGCCACATCGAGCGATGCGCTCCCCCGCGGAGGAGACGCAAAATCTCTTCGAAGAGCCGCGGGCGCGCGGCTTTCGCGAGGTCTTCCCGCGTGGCCACCATCGCTTCGTACACATCCGGGGCTATTCCCAAGTCGAGCCTTGCCGCAAACTTGATGGCGCGTAGGATCCGAATCGGATCCTCGCGAAAGCGAACCATGGGATCGCCGATGGTGTGGATGGTGCGCTGACGGACGTCGTGCAGGCCTCCGCACCAGTCGAGCACCTGGCGGCGGTCCAGATCGTAAAAAAGCGCGTTCATCGTGAAGTCGCGTCGCAGCGCGTCTTCGTGTGCCTCGCCGAACACGTTGTCGCTCCGAATGAGCAGGTCGTCGAACACCTCGCTCGATTCTTCGTCGGGCGCCTCCATCGCCGGATTGCGTCTGAAGGTCGCGACTTCGACGACTTTGCCTCCCCCGAAGAGAATGTGTGCGAGGCGGAAGCGGCGCCCGATGACGCGACAATTGCGGAAGAGGCCGCGGACGTCCTCTGGTCTGGCGCTGGTCGCGATGTCGAAGTCCTTCGGTTTGCCGCCGAGCAGCAGGTCGCGCACGCAGCCGCCGACAAGGTAAGCCTGAAAGCCGCTCCGCTCCAGGCGGCGCACGACCTTTGCCGCGTCCGAGTCGATTCGATCGTCGTCTAGAACGACATCATGGCGCGCGAGCCCGGTGCCGACGTGCCTTTCCAGCGGGTCGCGAACCCGGCGCGTTGGAGGGACCGCTTCAACTGCTTCCTCTACCGTGTACGACGGGAGGTCGGGCGGCGCGGGTAGGTGGTCGTCGGGGGGGGGCATAAGACTCGCGCCGGAACCGCGCGATCTGACAGGCAACGCAGCGACTGTAACACGCAGGGTGCCAACTTGCAGCCCCGCCGTGCTCAGCCAGCCCCGGGCGGACGCCGGGAGGGGACGGTGGGGTCGTGAACCGGTGGGCGCAGCGCGGTCGAAGAAAAATCGGCGCCGTCTGGGTCACCTGGGTCGTCTGGGTCACCTGGGTCGTCTGGGTCACCTGGACTGCTCAAACTTCGTGCCGTTGACGTCGGGGCCCCGGTGGTTAGGTTCCCCTCGCGTCGTTGGACTCGCGGTGAAATCGGGGCGATTGCCCAGCTCTTCACGCGGGTTGGCGGGTCCAGTTTCCTAGGCGGAAGCACAACCATCTCTCGAGCTTCACCCCATCTTTTGCGCATCTTGCGACGCCCTATCTTTCGACAACACAGACGACAATCTAGGCTCGCGGCTCGGCGGGAGAACCGTCGGAAAGAGCATCGCTCGCCCGCGGGTGACACGACCATCGGAGGCACCGACCATGGGTAAGATAATTGGCATAGACCTCGGCACGACGAACAGCGTCGTTGCGATCATGGAAGGGCGCGAGCCCAAGGTGATCGTAAACGAGGAGGGCTCGCGTACGACCCCGAGCGTCGTCGCGTGGGACGACAAGGGCGAGGTTCTGGTCGGGCAAATCGCGAAACGCCAGGCGGTGACCAACCCGGAGAACACAATCTTCAGCGCGAAGCGCTTCATCGGGCGGCGCTTCGACGAAGTCACCGAAGAGATCAAACGCGCTCCGTACAAGGTCGTGCGGGCGCCCAACGGCGACTGTGCGTTCGTCGTGCGCGGCAAGAACGTCAGCCCGCCCGAGGCGAGCGCCCGTATTCTCATGAAGCTGAAGAAGGCGGCCGAAGACTACCTCGGCGAAAAGGTGACCGAGGCGGTCATCACGACGCCGGCGTATTTCAACGACGCCCAGCGACAGGCGACCAAAGACGCTGGCAGAATCGCCGGGCTCGACGTCAAGCGCATTGTCAACGAGCCCACCGCGGCGGCTCTTGCCTACGGCCTCGACAAGAAGAAGGACGAGGTCATCGCCGTATACGACTTCGGTGGAGGGACATTCGACATCTCGATTCTCGAGGTCGGCGACAACGTCGTCCAAGTGATCTCGACCAACGGCGACACGCACCTCGGTGGCGACGACGTCGACAACCTCATCATCGACTGGATGGTCGTCGAGTTCAAAAAGTCGCACGCGGTTGACTTGCGCAACGACAAGATGGCTCTTCAGCGCCTGAAAGAGGCGGCTGAGAAGGCGAAGATCGAGCTCTCGAGCGTCCAGGAGACGAGCATCAACCTGCCGTACATCACCGTCGGTTCAGGTGGGCCGATGCACCTCGAGATGAGGATGTCGCGCGCGAAGCTCGAGCAAATGATTGCGCCGCTGGTCGAGCGATCGATGGAGCCGCTGCGCCAGGCGCTGAAGGACGCGAAGAAGAGCGCAAAGGACATCGATGAAGTGGTGCTCGTCGGCGGATCCACGCGAATTCCGCTCGTGTACGAGACGGTCAAGAAATTCTTCGGAAAGGATCCCCACAAGGGCGTAAATCCGGATGAAGTGGTTGCGGTCGGCGCCGCCGTCCAGGCGGGCGTCCTATCTGGGGACGTCAAGGACCTCGTGCTGTTGGACGTGACGCCGCTCAGCCTGGGCGTCGAGACTCTGGGTGGCGTGATGACGGTGATGATCCCGCGCAACACCACGATTCCGACGCAGAAGAAGGAGATCTTTTCGACCGCGACCGACAATCAGCCCTCGGTGGAGATTCACGTGCTCCAGGGCGAGCGGGCCGAAGCGAAGTACAACCGAGCTCTCGGCAAGTTTCACCTCGAGGGAATCATGGCGGCGCCCCGCGGGGTGCCGAAGGTCGAGGTCACCTTCGACATCGACGCCAACGGCATCTTGAGCGTCCACGCCAAAGACACGGCAACGGGCAAGGATCAGAAGATCACCATCACGGCGAACTCCGGCTTGAACGAGCAAGAGATTCAAAAGATGGTTTCCGACGCGGCGGCGCACGAGCGCGAGGACAAGGAGCGCAAAGAGCAGATCGAGCGCCGAAATAAGCTCGACAACCTCTGCTACACGCTCGAAAAAACTCTGGGCGAGAACAAGGACAAGATTCCTGCTGCGGATGCGTCGACGCTCGAGGGGATCATCAAAGAGGGGCGCGAAGCCGTCGAGAAGCAGGACGACGCCAAGGTGCAGGACGTCACCGCGCGCCTCGAGAAAGAAGCGCACCGTCTGGCGAGCGTCATGTACGGCGCGAGCGGCTCTGCAGGGGGTCCTGGCGGACCGGGTGTCGGGGGTCCGAACGGCGGACCGATGCCTCCCAACGAGAGCGACAAGAAGGGCAAAGAAGGCGGAGTCATCGACGCGGAATTCGAAGAGACCGGCGGCTGAGCGGTCCCGAAAGAACGAAAGGCAAGGGTCGGAGAAACGGGGCGGTGCCTCAATCCTTCGGCCCTTCGTTTTGCCCTGCGCGCGAGGGCGGCCTGCACGCCACTCAGCGCAGCCCCCGAGCGAACCGGCAGCTAGTGCACCGCCGTCGAGATGGCATGAATCCAGTGGACGGCGCTGCACTAGTGTCCCGTCTCTGAAGTCGAGTGAATTAATCCGCAAGGGGGCGCATCGAAGCTGGGATGAGAAGTGCGAAGGCATTGGTGCTCAGTCCCGAAGAGGTGGAGGAACTGAATGCCCTGACTCGACGTCGCAAGACGGCGCAGCAGGTCGCGCTGCGCGCGAGGATCGTTCTGGCCTGCGCCAAGGGTGCACAGAACAAAGACGTTTCCGCGCAGCTCGGGGTCTCCAAGCAGATGGTCTGTCGATGGCGCGCCCGTTTTGCAGCGGATCGGGTGGCGGCCCTGTACGACGAGCCGCGACCGGGCGCGCCGCGGACGGTGCACGACGACCAAGTTGAAAGGGTGATCGTCGAGACCCTGGAGAAGACCCCTCGCGGCGAAACGCACTGGAGCACCCGCTCGATGGCCAAGCACATCGGCTTGAGCCGGAGCACGATCTCGCGCATCTGGCAGGCTTTCGGGCTGCAGCCGCATCGCAGCGAGACGTTCAAGCTCTCCAAGGACCCGCTGCTGATCCCCAAGGTGCGCGACATCGTCGGCCTGTACCTAAACCCACCCGATCGTGCGGTCGTCTTGTGCGTCGACGAGAAGTCGCAAATCCAGGCTCTTAACCGTACCCAGCCGCTGCTTCCGATGCGACCGGGAATGCCCGAGCGCCGCTCGCACGACTATCAGAGGCACGGCACGACGTCGCTCTTCGCTGCCCTGGACACCAAGACCGGGACCGTCATCGGACAGCTGCACACGCGGCACCGAGCGGTGGAGTTTCGCAAGTTTCTCCAGTCCATTGAAGAGGCGGTCCCCAGCGACCTGGCGGTTCACGTCGTGCTCGACAACTACGGCACGCATAAGGCGCCGCTCATCGCCAACTGGCTCAAGCGGCATCCTCGATTCGTGATGCACTTCACGCCGACCTACAGCTCCTGGCTCAACCAGGTGGAGCGCTGGTTTGCTGACCTCACGAACAAGGCGATCCGGCGCGGCTCCCATCACAGTGTTCGCGAACTCGAGACCGCCATCCTCACCTATCTCGACGCCAGCAACGATGACCCGAAGCCCTTCGTATGGACGAAGACTGCAGACCAAATTCTCGCGAAAATCGCTCGCTTCGCTCACGCCACGCTAGAAGACCACGGCGCAGCCACAAGTAACCCTACTTCAGAGACGGGACACTAGCGAACTCGCGATTGCTCGTATCTCGACCGCGGTGCCCTAGGGTATGATGCGTCGGCTGGGTCGGTATGCCGACGCGGTCGAAGCAGAGGCCAGGTCGATGAACCATTCTTCGCAGTCGCCGCCCTCGTCCGTGGCGGCGCGCGTCGACGATTGCGTCTTCGCCGTGAAGAAGCGCATCGCGACCGAGCCACGCATCGGCGTCGTGCTGGGGAGCGGGCTCGGTGCGTTCGCAGACATGCTCGACGACTCGTTGAAGATTCCCTACCGGGACCTCCCGCACATGCCCGCGTCGGGGGTTTCGGGGCACGCGGGGAACCTGTGCTTCGGACGTGTGGCGAACGTGCCCGTCGTATGCATGCAGGGCCGCGTGCACCTCTATGAAGGTCACTCGATCGACAAAGTCGTGCACGGCGTACGCACGATGGCCCGGCTCGGTGTCCGGGCCGTACTCATCAGCAATGCCGCCGGGGGGCTCGAGCCGTCGTGGTCCGCCGGTGACTTGATGGTGGTCACCGATCATCTGAACTTGACCGGAACATCTCCCCTCGTTGGCCCCAACGACGACACGCTCGGCCCGCGATTTCCGGACCTCACCGACGCCTACGATCCGGATCTTCGAGCGAGTCTCCACGCCGTCGCCCGCGACGCGCGCATCCAGCTGCGCGAAGGTGTGTACGCCGCGCAGCTCGGGCCTTCGTACGAAACGCCCGCCGAAGTGCGCATGTTGCGAATGCTCGGCGCGCAGGCCGTCGGAATGAGCACGGTGCACGAGGTGATCGCCCTTCGGCACATGGGGGTGCGCGTCGGCGCGCTTTCGTGCATTACCAATCTGGCCGCGGGTTTATCCCCGCATCGCCTCGATCACGTCGAGGTAGAGGCAACGGCGCGCTCGCGACATGACTCCATCGCCGCGCTTCTTTCAGGCTGGATAGCTCGGGCAGGGGCATGAGCTCCAATGCCTCTCGACGAGCGCCAGGGGATCACCTGCCAAGAACTCTCTCCCACCTGGCACCAGCCCTCGCCGCGGCACGCCAGGCTCGCGAGCGCGCGTATGCGCCCTACTCCGGGTATCGAGTCGGTGCGGCGCTCGTGACCGCCAGTGGGACCGTCTACGCCGGCTGCAACGTGGAGAACGCATCTTTCGGTGCGACCCTATGTGCCGAAAGGTCGGCAGTGGCGGCGATGATCGCGTCGGGTGAACGCGACCCGATCGCGTGCGTTCTCGTCACGGGCGGGCAGCGCCCCGCGTTCCCTTGCGGGATGTGCCGTCAGGTTCTCTCCGAGTTTGCCCGCGACATGCGCTTTCTTCTCGTCGCGGAAGACGGGCAAGGCCGATTGCTCCGGCGCTCATCTGCGCGTTTGAGCGCGCTCCTCCCACATTCGTTCCGCATAAAGGCAAAGGGCAGCGCTTAAGGCATGGCCCTTCGCGGGGGCGGCGATACTCTGCAATCGTGGTCCCTTTTGCGCCCGCGCCTTCCCACCTCCTCGACGCACTACTCGCACCGTATGAACTCCTGCGAAGGGTGGGCTCGCGACCGAGTCCACTTTACGTCGTTCGGCATGCGGCACCGGGCGGCAAGCCCAAGCTGTTCGTCGCCGAACGGTTCGAGGGCGTTGCCCAGCCCGGCGCGGAGCACTGGGCTACGTTCAATGCCGAGGCGAGGCGCATTTCGACGCTCGCTGGCTCGAACGTGGCACGCGTCCGCGAACTCTCGGTACGCGGGAGTGACCTGGTCGCGTTCTGGGAGTTCATCGACGGCGAGAAGCTGATCGAAACGTGGCTCACCGGAGTCATGCCGCTCGAGGTGTCGCTTCGAATCGTGATCGACACGCTCACGGGCGCCGGGGCGATTCATGCGCTCCGGGACGCGAAGCAGCAGCCGATGGACATGGCGCACGGCGAGCTGTCGACGGCGACGGTCGTTTTGGGAGTGGACGGGACTGCCCGGGTTCTTCATGCCATCGCGCGGCGCCTGCCGGGCGCCCGCCCGGAGAAGGCGTCGATCGGCTACCTTGCACCCGAAGTGCACGCCGGCGAGTTTTATGGCGCCCCGGCTGACGTCTTCAGCGCCGGCGTCCTTCTCTGGGAAGCCCTCAGCGGAAGGAGGCTATTTCCAGAGGACGATGCGGCCGCGATTCTTGCGCGGGTGCGAGGCGGGGGTGTCCCGCTGGCGCATATCCCGGACGACGTTTCTTGGGCGAGACCGCTCGCGACCGTCGCCGCGAGGGCGCTCGCGTCGGCGCCGGAAGGTCGCTGGCCATCGACCACCGCCATGGCGGCCGAAATCCGAAAAGTCGCCGGCTTCAAGCTTGCGTCGGCAGTAGCGGCCGCGGCGTTTGCCAAAGATGCCATCGGCGAGCGTGTGAGAGTGCGGCGTCAGGCGCTGGAGTCGGGGGTGGACCCGGCGGGAGCGACGATCCCGGCCGAAATCGTCCCCGTGCTTCCCCTGCCGGCCGAGGCGCTCGTGACCTCACCCGAAGCAGCTGCAGCCGAGAATGCCCCGGAGCAGTCCGGCCAGGAAGCCCCCGACGCACCCCCCATTCCGGGCGTGGACACGAGCGGAGCCCACGATTTCGCCGCCGCCATCGACGTTCCCCTTTCGATCGCTTCCCCCCTTCCGGATCCGTTCGAAGTGTCGCCGACGTCCTCGGAAGCCACCGACTCATTCGAACCGAATGCGAGCGTGACCCGGCGGCGTAGAGTGGCCGTGCTCGGCGGGGTGGGAGCCCTCGGGCTGATCGTATTTGTTCTGGCGGGTTGGCGCGTGGCGCACCGCGACACCTTGCCGCCCACGACCGACCGCGGCCGGCTGCCTCCGGCCGCGGCCACGCGCCCGAGCCGTCCGCCGTCTCTCCCCGCGCGGCCTATGGCCTCGTCGTCCTCGTCCGCTTCCCCCGCTGCCACCACGTCCCAGCCGACCCCCTCGACCGCAGTCGCCGCGTCTCACACGCCGAGGTCCCCGACCGCCGCGAGCCCCTCGGGCGCGCCAAGGCCGTCGTCGGCGCCCCAGAAGCCGTCTTCCCAGCCCCACTCCAAACCGAAATCGAATTCAGGCTACGATCCCGGCGCGCTGTGAGTCTATAGTGTCCCCGCTAGGCGCCTGGCTCGGGCCCGGACAGAAAAATGTACTCAGCAGCCGATCGACTTCGCTTGCTCGTGGCCTCTTGCGCGCTCGCCGGTGCGATAGCGGTACCCGACGTCGCCGTCGCCGCCGGCGTCTCGCCGATTGACGCGACCGCCGAGCAGCGGAAGCTGGCGACCGACCATTTCGCCCAGGGCAAGCAGGCGCTCGCCGTGGGCAATCTCGAAAAGGCCATCGAGGAACTTCGAGCCTCGCTCGATGTCGTCGACAGCCCAAACGCCCACCTCGAATTGGCGCGGGCGCTCCGGGACTCCGGCAACCCCGCCGAGGCGTGGCTCGAGTACGGCCGCGCCGTGGCGGTTGCCACGCAATTGGCGCCCAAGGAAGAGCGCTACGCCAAAACGGGTGAGGCGGCGAGCAACGAACGCGTGGACGTCGAAGGAAAGCTCGGCTTCGTTGCCGTGACGGTCACCCGAGCGCCCGACGGCGCATCGCTCCACGTCGGCGGGCGCGTCGTCGCACCCGAGGAATGGAACGCGCCGGTTCCGGTGACCCCGGGGTCCTTCGACGTCGTCTTGTTGGACATCGGCGGCGCGGAGATTGCGCGTCGCACTGTGAGCGTCGCGATCGGGCAGACCGTACCCGTCTCGCTCGACGTCGTGCCGGCACCGCCCGCGAAGGCGAGCGCCGACGTGTCCGACGACGAAATGCCAAGCTCCGCCGCGTCTCCCCCCCTCCCGAGGTTCCGCCGCCGCGGCCATCGGATCCGACGAGGTGGCGGCCGCTCGCATACTTTGCGGGCGGCATCGGCGTCCTCGGCGTCGCGTCGTTCGTCGTGTTCGGCGTCATGTCGAACACGACCTACCACGATTTGGAAAACACCTGTCCGCGGGGCTGCCCGCCGAGCAAGCACGGCGAGATCGACAACGGGATGACCGAGCAGACGGTCGCGAACGTCAGCCTTGCGGTCGGAGCCGTGGGCCTGGCCGCGGGAGCGACGATTTTCGTATTGAGCCTTCCCGCACCGTCGACGGTCAGGGCGTCCCTCGTCGTGGCGCCCGTGTACCAGGGCGGATATGTCGGCGTGCGGGGGTCGCTGTGAAGCCACTCAGGCTCGCTTTGTCTCTCGCCACCTGCGCGGCGCTCCTTGCGGCGTGCACCAACGACTTCAGCGCTTTCGAGCAAACGCCGGCGCAAGAAGAAGAGGACGCCGGCCAGCCTCAGGACGCGACCGTGGAGTCCAGCGCCGAAGTGGAGTCCAGCGCCGAATCGGAGGCGACGCCGACCGCCGATGTGGTGCAAGACATCACGGTCGCCGACGCCGTCGAGGATTCGTCGGAGGACGCTCGAGGCGACGTGACCTCCGCCGATGCTCCCGCCGCGCTCGATTCACCGAGCGACACGACTGGGTCGGCCGACTCGCCGAAGGACGCTCCTGCCGCGTCGGAAGTGGATTCGGCGGCGGACGCACCGATTGACGTCCGCCAGGACGCCCCCGAAGTCTCTGGCGAAGAGGCGTCGACGGCGGACGCGCCGGTCGATTCCGCCGTGGATGCACCGCTCGACGCGGAGCCGGACGCAGCCGAGGACGCGCCCACCGATTCGCCGCATGACGTCGCGACGTGCGGCGGACCCGGCGAGGCCTGCTGCGCCGGTGCTTCGCCGTGCAGCCAAAACGGCTGCTGCGATCCCGAGAGCAATACATGCGCGACCCAAGGGACGGCCTGCTCGGCGCCGGGCAGCGTGTGCTCGACGGGGGTGTGCCAGGCTTGCGGCGCGTCCGGATTCGCCTGCTGCGCGGGCAACGTATGCAACGGCGGCGGATGCTGCGACACCGGCGCATGCGTGGCCGCGGGGGGAACGTGCGCGAGCGGCATGGCGTGCTACGCGGGAACCTGCGGCGGCGCATGCGGCGGCGAGACCGAGCCTTGCTGCGCTGGGAGCACATGCACCGCCGGCCACGCGTGCGTGGCGGGTACCTGCGTCGCGTGCGGCGTCGTCAACGCGATGTGCTGCGCGGAGAATACGTGCACCGCCGGCTGCTGTGATGGCGTGACGGGTATGTGCATCGCCGCGTCGGCGGCGTGCGGCAACGGCGGCGCATGCGGAGGCCGAGGCGAACAGTGCTGCGCGGCGGCTCCGGGCTGTGTGCAAGGTCTCGGCATTCGGTGTCGAAGCGTGCGCGGCGGCCCGATGCTCTGTCAGTAGGTCCGGCGCGCGATTGAGGGCTGGCCCCCACGGCATCGGGTCTCCAGCCCACCAATCGCCTGGGCTGATGGTTCGTCAAGGGCATGAAATTGCCTATTTTTTCTCTGTGGCCCACCTCATGCTGATGTGACTCTCCGACGCCGGCATCACTTCGGGGAGCTGTCACCATGAACGTCCACGCCAATACGGTCACCCTCATCGGTCTTTCGGTCGCCGTGGCACTCATGGGAGCCTGCGACAGTTCGGGGGCCGGCACCTCCAGTTTGGACCTGGGAACGAGCGTCCAGGCGCTCTTGTTCATCAAGCGGCAGACGACTACGAACCAAAACGGGACCGTCACGGTGGACGTTGCCGGCGGCAACGGACAAGTGCTCGACTATCAGCGCTACGTCCCGGGCGGCAGTCTGAACCTGCTGTCGCCGGCGAGCGCCGACGGCACGGTGACCAACCTCACGAGCGCCTTTCCGAGCGCCGACTTCAACGGCGCCGATGTGTCGTTCGACGCGACGCAAGCCGTCTTCTCGATGAAGCTCGACGACAACGACACATACCATATTTACACCGTGCAGCTCACGCCCGGAGCCGACGGGAAGTTCGAAATGCACCAGAAAACCGCGGGCCCCTACGACGACGTCAATCCGATTTACATCCCGAATGGGCAGATCGCGTTCGTGACCAACGAGATGTATACGCCGATGGGAACCCGCGCCGACGAATACGAGCACGCGCGCGAGGCGCTCCAGCTCGCCACGATCAGCGTCGAAGGGGGAGACGCCGACAGGCGGCTATTCGCACAAAACCTCTCGCACTTGGTCGCGCCATTCCTTCGTTACGACGGCAAGATCGGGTTCTCGCAATGGGAGCACTTCGGCCCGGTGAACGACGTCAAGCTGCGGGTCGTCAACCCCGACGGGACGCAGGAGGTCGCCATCGCCGGTCAGCACGCCCCCAGCCCGGAGGACACGAAGCCCGGCGACGCGCTCTTCACCGTCAAGGAGCTCTCGCCGAACGTCATGATCGGAATCGTCACAGCGCGCGACCGGACCATTCACGCGGGCGCGCTCGTAAAGATTGACGCGCGCAACCGGAACGATTCCGTCTGCCTCGACGACGGCGCCTACGCGAGCGGCGCGGTCGTCGGCCACGCGTGTCTCGACGAGGAGAACGCGAGCTATCAAGTGCTGACTCCCGACGTACCGACCGGGAGCGATCCGTCGCCGGTAGGCCGTTACCGAGAGCCGAGCGTGCTACCCGACGGGAGGATTCTCGTGTCGTGGGCGAACGGTCCGGTGAACGATCTCAACGAGCAGTCGCTGACTCCGCCCGACTTTGGCATTTACGTTTACGACCCCGCAACACAGCTCAATCAGCTCGTATACAACGACCGCGCGACCTGGGACTTGAACGCCCTGGCCGTCGTTGCGCGAGCCGAGCCGCCGGCCATTCCGGTCACCCAGGGCGCCGCCGACTCGACCGTCCCCGCGCACATCGGATCGGTCAATGTGGCCCAGACCAGCTTGAACGAGACGGTCGATGGGGCGGAGTTCAGCAACACGCCACTCGGAACGGCGCTCCAGCAGGGCGCCGTCGCGGTCCGCGTGATCGAGGGCTTCTCGAGCGAGGCGGCCAAAGGCGTGACGATGTTCGGCCTGACCATGTTCGAGGGAGCGGCCGTTCTCGGCGAGGCGCCGGTGTTCGCCGACGGCAGCTGGCTGGCAGATGTCCCTTCCTATCTGCCGATCCACCTTCAACCGATAGACCAGTACGGCCTGGCGATTCGCAACCAGCAGCTGTGGATTCAAGGAATGCCGGGGGAAGATCGGAGGTGCGTCGGCTGTCACGAGTCGCGGACCGGGCAGGGCGTTGCCGTCTTGGGCCAGAACCCGACCGTCGCGGAGCAGCACGGGGCCCAGCCGTTCACGGAGGCGATCGCGGATCGTGCCGAGTACCCGTGGGACAAGAAGGTCCAGCCGATTCTCAACGCGAAATGCGTGATGTGCCACGGTCCGTCGTCGGCGACGAATCAGCCGTACTACATCACTCGGACCGACCCGGTGACGGGCAGCACGACGACGTATGAAATACCGAGTCTCGACCTCACCGACACCCCAGTCACCGTGTATTACGACGAGGGAGTGGCTTCGTGGCCCGCCTCCTACGTGTCGATTTTCTATCCGGCCGCACTCGAGATGGGCGAAGTCAACGTCACCGGAACGGTACCGCCCAAATGGGGCATTCCTGGCAGCGCCCGCGCATCGGCGCTGACGCAAAAACTGAATCTGAACGGCACCGACGGCTCGACTGCATGGCCCGTCTCCTCCAACCCGATGCACCCCGAGGACCAGGGTGTGACGCTGACAGACGATGAGCGCAAGACGATCGCGGTCTATCCGATGGATCTCGGCGGGCAGTTCTATGCGCGGCAAAACACCGGCTTCGTCCCCTACACCGCCGGCGACCCCGTTACCCCCACCAACTAATCGAGGAAAGAGCAACATGCGAAAGAGCAATCTGTTCACGCTCGCGGCGTGCGGCTTTCTGGCGGCGGCCGGTACGCTGGCCGCAAGCGACGCGCACGGCGGCGGCGTCCCGCGCCAGGTGACTCCAAACTCCAGCGCCCACGGGTTCGCCTCGGTGTACGGCGATGTCCCCGCGGACCAGGCCGAGTTTCTCTCGACTCCCGATCGCATCAAGAGCGCCGCCGCAAGCGGCGCACCGACCCTCGTGTGGGAGGCTCTCGAGCATGGCGAGAAGGTCGAATGCCTCGACTGCATCGGAGCGGTGGCGCCCCTGCTCTACGACACGAATGCGAAGAACCGCGAGATCGCGGCATGGTGGCTTCGGCGCAGGATCTTCGGTGTCTTCGGACCCGGCGAAGTGTACCAGCAAACCATCCAGGTGCTCGGCACCGACTCGGACCCGACGCGCCGTGCCTACGCCGCGACGGCCCTGGGCGAGTTCTTTGCCACGCCGGGAATCGCCGCATGCGCGCAGGCACTCGCGAACGACACCGATCCGGGCGTTCGCGCGGCCGCCGCGAGCGCGCTCGGGCGCCTCAACGACGATGGATTGGGTGCGCTCGCCACGGCGCTGGGAGATTCCGACGCCACGGTGCGGACCGCAGTGCTCCGCGCCGCCGCGCGCATCAATAGCTTCTCTGGAGTCTCGTCCGTCGCCGGTCTCACGATGGACGGCGATGTCATCGTTCGCAGGACCGCAGTCGAAGTGCTCGATGGGCTCGGGGCGAAGGACTCCGTGACGGTGGTCTCAACGGTGGCGCAGAAGGACAGCGACGCAGGTGTGCGCGCGGCGGCGTGCCACGCCCTCGGCACCTTCGGCGATTCGAGCGTCCTGTCCATCCTTCAGGCAATCTCCACGAACGACTCGAACACATTCGTCCGGGACCAGGCGCAGATCGCTCTCCGAAGGCTATAGTCTCTCGTTACCATTGGTTTCCATGCGGGGAGCGAGCTTCGTTGCCGTGGTGACCCTCGCGATCGTGGCAGCCTGCGCTTCGGGCGCTTGCACGACGAAGGAGCCCACGCCGTCGACCTATTTCGACCGGACCATCGCGCTGGTTCTTCAGTCATCGTGCGTGCGAACGAACACCGGTGCGGGCTGCCACGTCGCCGATGCCAAAGGAAACGCGTTCGGAAATCTCGACCTGACGACCTTCGCCGGCGTCGATCGGCGGCGCGACCTTCTTCTCGATTACGGGCCTTACCTCCAGCCGTCGCTTCTCGTAAAGAACGTCCCCTCTTACCAGGTTCCGCTCGAGCTGTGGGACGGCACCCAAATCCCGGTTACGACGGACATCAAGCACGCCGGGCTGTCGATCTTCGATCCGACCGCAAGCGCCTATTTGACCTTGCGAAGGTGGATCGAGAACGGCGCGACCGAAGACAATACGGGCGTCGCCCCAGTCGAGATTCCGCGCGCGCCGTGCACGGATGTCGTCCCGAGCGCAGCCGGCTTCGATCCAAATACCGATCCGAGTACCGCGGATTTCGCGACGTTTCAGACGCTCGCCGAGCCCGTGCTGAAGACGTGCGCGGCGGGCAATTGTCACGGGACGAAGGTCAACATTTTCTATCTCACGTGCGGGAGCACTCCGACGGAAGTGCGCTGGAATTACTTTTCGGCGGCCAGCTTCTTGGCCGCGACGCCAGCCCACAGCGAGATCGTGCGGCGACCGCTCGCGACGTCTCAGGGCGGGAGCTACCACGAAGGCGGGCCGCTCTTCGCTTCGGTGAACGACCCGAGCTACCAGGCGCTGGTCACCTGGGCGAGCGCGTGGGTGCAGGCTTGGTCGACGGCGCCGGGCGCCCCGCAGCCTCCCCAGTGGCAAAAGCTCGATCCGGCCTTCTTGTTTTTCGCACAAAAAGTGCAGCCGGTTCTCGTGAAAAAAGGTTGCATGATGGCCCAATGCCACTCTGCAGCGATGTTTCATGACTATCGACTACGGGGCGGCTCGGCGGGCAGCTTCTCGCTCGCGGCCACGCTGAAGAACTACGCTCTGTCCGTCGCTCAGATGTCCTTCGAGAGCGACGATGTGAACACGAGCCGCCTCGTGCGAAAAAACCTCTACCGCCCGGAGGTCTACCAGGGCTCGAACGGCATAACGCACCGGGGCGGGGCTCTCTTCGAAGACTTCGGCGGGGGCGACGCAGGCGGGCAGCTCGCGACGGGCGCCATCTGCGACCAAGGCAACTACGATTACGACAACGCCGCCCTCGACACGATTCCTGCCTATTGCGTCGTCTACGAGTGGCACAAGCGCGAGCGCGCGGAACGCAACCTTTCGCCCGTTTCAGAGATCGTTTACGTGCAGCGACCGCCGCCCACGGGATCGGATCGCCCGCAGGATTTCGACGTGTTCGCGGGGGGCGCGAGCCTGCACATCGCCGTCGTCACGCCCTCCCCCGGCGGTGGGCTCACGCTCGGCGCCGATCAGGCGCTCGATCTCAGCGCGTGCGGCCTCGGCTCCGGATCGGACTTCCGGCGTCCCGCCGTCTCTTGGGACGCCGCGACCATCGCGTTCGCCGCGCGGCCCACAGCAGACGTTCCCCTCGCGATTTACACGATGAACGCGGACGGGACCGGATGCACGAAGCAGCCGGACATCGCCAACCACCCGGCAACCGAGAACGGTCTGCTCGAACACGACTTCGATCCCGCCTTCAGCCCTCCCGGCAGCGACGGCGTGCAGCGCATCGTGTTCGCGTCGACGCGTGGCAATCTTGTGTCGGATGCCTTCGACTACACCGGTCCTCAGGTCACGCCCGCGGACCTGACCAAGCCGAACGCCAATCTGTACGTGCTCGATGGCCCCGGCTCACCGCTGCGGCAGCTCACCTGGCAGCTCAACATGGAGCGCCTCCCCAGTTTCATGCAGGACGGACGGCTCATCTTCACGGCGGAGAAACGCGAAAAGGACTTCTACGAGCTCGCTCTCCGCAGGCAAAACCTCGATGGAGGCGACTACCATCCCCTGTACGCGCAGCGTGCGAGCATCGGGTACACCGAGGCGACCTACGTCGCAGAGCTCTCTCACAAGGACTTCGTCACTATCTTCAGCAACCAAAACGCGCAGCACGGTGCGGGCGCGCTCGCCGTCTTCAATCGATCGATTGGGGTCGATTTCACGAGCCCAAACGCCGCCGACTATCCGATCGACCCCACGGTGATCGACCCGAGCGCGCCGTCGTCGCCGGAGCCGAATTTTTTCCTGCATTCGCTTCGGGTCGTCGCGACGGACGGTTCGTACACGAGTCCGTCGGCGCTTCCGGACGGCGAGGTGCTGGTCAGCTTCGGCTCGGGCGATCCGTCGACATTCGGCGGGGACTACGACCTCTACGTGCTCGATCCGGTGTCGGGAAACAAGACCAAGTTGCTGGGCGACGCGATGACGGCCGAAGTCGAGGCGGTGGCGGTGTATCCGCGCGTGAACAAGGGCGTGTTTTCATCGACGCCCGACGAACCGAACGGTCACACCGAGATTCGCGCGAGCGACCCGAATGCAGACATCACCGTCCTCGACATGCCGGTTCTTGCGTCACTCGTATTCCAAAATACGCCTACCGGCCGGCTCGTGGAAGCCGATCTCAAAAGCTTCGAAGTCTACGAAGATCTTCCCCCCGTGCTCTCCCCGTCTCCCGACTGCAGTGCGAACTCCGTTCAAGATGCGTTCGGTCAGGTCTGCATACGCAGGCGGCTGCTCGGAGCCGTGCCGGTTCTCTCCGACGGTTCAGCGCACTTCCGCATCCCAGGAGGGTTGCCCATCGTGCTTCATCTGGGCGACGATGCCGAGTCGACACGAATGAACCTTCCTCGCTGGCAACGCGAGGAAATGACCTTTCTGCCTGGCGAGTACACGCATCAGTCGTTTCCCGGGGCGTTCTTCAACAACCTTTGCGCCGGGTGTCATGCGCCGATTAGCGGACATCCGATCGACGGGTCGCTGCGGCCCGACTTTCTGACGCAGGCTTCTCAGGTCATCGCGGTGACGCAGGCGGCGGCCGATTTCACCGGACCGCCAGCGAGCCGCGGCGCCATCATCGGTGCGCCGTCGTCCCCGTAAGGACCTCCGTCGGCCGATGAGGCTCACTCGCTGTGGCGCTTCATCGTCGGGCCGCGTGAGGAGCGGCCTACGCGGAGGCTCTCCGAGCAACACCGCCGGTTCGCTACCCGTCCGGATGGGGCCTGCGCTTCGTAAAATTCGTCTCTCCTGGTGGAACGAAATCGCGTCCTTCCCGATTAAGATAAGGAAGGGATCGAAACGCCTCTGAAAGTTCCCTCGGTCCCCGAGAAGGTCGACCCTCCGAGCACGGAGACGCCTTGTCGACGACGCTCTGCCGAGTGGAACCGTAGCTTCGACAATTGGAAAAGGCGCTCGGACAATCAGAAAAGAAGCGTCGCCGACTGAACCAGACGCTTGGCCAATAAGAAATGACGCTGTGCCGACTGAACCAGACGCTTGGCCAAGAAGAAATGACGCTGTGCCGACTGAACCAGACGCTTGGCCAAGAAGAGATGACGCTGTGCCGACTGAACGAGAGGCTTCGCCAAGAAGAGATGACGCTGTGCCGACTGAACGAGACGCTTGGCCAAGAAGAGATGACGCTGTGCCGACTGAACGAGAGGCTTGGCCAAGAAGAGATGACGCTGTGCCGACTGAACGAGAGGCTTCGCCAAGAAGAGATGACGCTGTGCCAACTGAACCAGACGCCTCGCCAAGAAGAGATGACGCTGTGCCGACTGAACGAGACGCTTGGCCAAGAAGAGATGACGCTGCGCCGACTGAACGAGACGCTTGGCCAAGGAGAAATGACGCTGCGCCGACTGAACGAGACGCTTGGCCAAGAAGAGATGACGCTGTGCCGACTGAACGAGACGCTTCGCCAAAAGGAATGACGCCCCGCCGGTTGAACCAGACGCTTCGCCAAGAAGAAATGACGCTCCGCCGATTGGACGAGACGCTTTTGCCATAGAAAAGCACCCATCCACGCGCCAGCCGCGCACCGCGACCGCGACCGTCGTGGCTGCGGGAACGAGGCAAGGCGGCGTTCGCCGGAGTCGCCAGGCGCGCCCGCTTGTCCTATGCAGACGTCATGGGTGCGCCGCAGCCGTCGCCTCCGAGGCCTCGGCCGATCGAGATTGGCCCGTCGGACGACGACGGCCGCCTGGTGCCTCCTCGGTGGTTGGACAACGCGCCGGTCACCAGAGCCCTCATCGCTCTGAACGTAGCTGTCTTTCTCGTACAGCTCGTCCTGACGGGCGGCAGGTCGCTCATGAGCTTGCCGCTTCACGAGACGCTCGCCTTCGGTGCGGCCGACGCGCTCGCGGTGGTCGGCGAGCATCGTTGGGAGACTCTGATCACCGCGTGTTTTCTCCACGACGGGATGTTCCACATCGGCTTCAACATGCTCGCGCTTTGGCAGGCAGGCCCGCTTGTGGAGCGCGCAGTGGGCTCCGCCCGGATGGCACCGATGTACCTCGCGGCAGGCGTCGTCGGCAACGCGGCGTTCGTCGCGTTCGAAACCTTCAACCGCTCCGAGCAGTCGGTGGTCGGTGCGTCCGGCGCGATCTCCGGGCTCCTCGCCGCAGCCTTCGTTGTCGGCTTGCGGGTGCAGGGCTGGCATGGACCGCTCACCCAGGCGATCGCCCGCTGGCTCGGCCTGGTCTTGGCGTATGGGCTCGTGGCGAACCGGACCGGCGCGCACGTGGCCAACGCGGCCCACTTCGGTGGGGCCGTCGCCGGCGCTGTCATTGCTGCGACATGGAGGCGGGGCTACAGCTATTCGAAGCGAGCGACGAACCCGATCCTGGGTTTTTGCACGGCCATCGTCGTGGCGGGCATCGGAGTGGTCGCCGTGCACGACCGGACGGATCCGTTTGCGGCAATGGGGCTCCAAGAGCGGTCGGATTTCACGAAAGAGGCGCTCCGCGAGGGTCGATGCCGCGAGGCGTACGACGGGCTTTTCGCCGTCGAACGGCTGCGCGCCAAGCTGGCGCCGGTCACGCCGCTGCGCGCGCGCGTCGAAGCCGCCTGCTCGTCGAGACTCAATCCGTAAGGCGTTTTCTCATCACACCCCTTCCGTCGCAGCGCCGCGTCGTGGGAAGCTCATTCCCCCATGCCCTTAGTGCACCGCTTGCATGCGCGCTGCGGCGGACATTCCGCCGGGTCCGCGGAGCACGCAGCCTCCGCCGGACGCCCGTTTGCACTCCCGTCCAGTACTCGCCACTTCGAACGCGACCGACCGTTCACGATCGCGCATCTCGCCTTGGACATCACGCTCGAAGTGGCGACGAAGAGCATCCGCGCGAATGCCGTGCTGGACGTGCGTCGGGTCGATCCTTCTGCGGACGAGCTTTCGCTCGATGCCGTCGGCTTCGAAATTCGAGATGTCCGGATCGACGACAAATCCGCGCCTTGGCGCTACGACGGCCGCACGTTGACGTTGCCCATCGAGCGAGAACGGGAGCGAGCGCGTCTCACCGTGCAATACCGCGCTACCCCTCGCCGCGGGCTTTATTTCATAGAGCCCGACGAGCATTACCCGAACAAGCCGCGCCAAGTCTGGTCGCAGTGTCAGGAAGAAGACGCGCGCCACTGGTTTCCGTGCCACGACAGCCCGCACGTCAAGATGACGACGGAGCTCGTCGCGCACGTGCCCAACGGCTGGTACGCGCTATCAAACGGCTCGCTCATCTCGAGCGAAAAGCCTTCATCCGGGGACTTCACCTACGCGTGGAGGATGGACGAGCGGCACTCGAGTTACCTGGTCACGCTGGCCGCCGGGGAGTTCGTCGAGCTCGACGCGCCGGTGAACATCGGCGGTCGCGACCTATTGGTGACGTACCTCGTGCCCAAGGGCCGCGAGGCCGACGGCTGGCGAACCTTTGGCCGCACGCCGGAAATGATGAAGCACTTCGGCGAGGTGACCGGCGTACCTTACCCGTGGAGCAAATACGCGCAGGTCGTCGTCGCCGACTTCATCTTTGGCGGAATGGAGAACACGACGGCGACGACGATGTACGAGCACATTCTTCTCGATGAGCGCGCGGCCATCGACATAAGCTCCGACGATCTCATCGCGCACGAGCTGGCGCACCACTGGTTCGGCGACTACGTCACGTGCCGCGCCTGGTACGAGGGGTGGCTCAACGAGGGCTTCGCGACGTTCTTCGAGCACGTCTGGCGCGAGAAGAACCTCGGCCAGGACGAGTACGATTTCAGCGTAAAGGCCGACCTCGAAGCCTACCTTGCCGAGGCGCACGGGCGCTACCGTCGGCCGATCGTCTGCCAAGACTACGATGCGCCCCTCGATCTTTTCGACCGACATCTTTACGAAAAGGGCGGTCTCGTTCTGCACGCGCTGCGGCTCGAAGTCGGGGCGCAGCTTTTTTGGGCTGGAGTGCGCTCGTATCTGGAGACGCACGCCCGCGGGCTCGTCGAGACGCGTGATCTGCAGCGGGCGATCGAAGCGGCAAGCGGGCGTAGCCTGGGGCGCTTCTTTGAACAGTGGGTGTTTCGGCCGGGCCACCCGGAGATTGAAATCGAGATCGGTTGGGACAAGGGCGTCCTTGCCGTCTCGACCAAGCAAACGCAAGCAACGACCGACGGCGTCCCCGCGTGCTTCGAGCTGCCGCTCGATCTGGATTTGGCACGAGAGGACGGGTCGGTCGTTCGGTCCTCGCTCCGCGTGACCGACAAGCAGCAGTCGTTCGCCCTCCTAGCCCCGGTGAGGCCTGCCTTCGTGGTCATCGATGCGACCATGCGGATTGTCGGCGATGTGCGGCTCAAGGTCCCCAGCGACATGCTTCGTGCGCAGCTCGAAAAGGCGCCCACCGCGCGCGGGCGATGGCTCGCGGCACGGGCTCTCGCAAAGACCGACGACCCCCCCACGATCGACGCGCTCGCGCGCGTGCTGTCCGACGAGCGCGCGTTCTGGGGGACGCGCGCCGAGTGTGCTTCGGCGCTGGGGAAAATCCGGGCGCGCGAGGGCTTCGAGGCCCTCGCCAAGGCCGCGATGGCACCCCATCCAAAAGTGCGTCGCGCCGCCGTGGAAGCGCTCGGGAGCTATCGGACGTCCGAGGCCGTGGAAGCGATCCGCCCGCACGCCCTGCGCGATGAAAGCTATCTCGTCGAAGGCGAGGCGGCTCGTGCTCTCGGGCACACGCGGCAGGCGGCCGCGTTCGACCTCTTGGTCGACCTGCTCGACCGCCCGAGCTGGTTCGACGTCGTTCGCGCCGGCGCGATCGACGGCCTCGCCTCGCTGCGCGATGACCGAGCGCTGCCGCACGTGATCGCCGGAGTGCGATACGGCCACCCCGCGCGCGTCCGCCGGGCAGCCGCCGTGGCGCTGCCGAAGCTCGCGAGCGACCGCAAGGCGCGCGACACGCTCGAACAACTGCTCGACGACTCCGATCCCCTGCTTCGCATCGACGCCGTGCGCGCGCTCGGCGAGCTCGGGGACCCAAAGGCTCGTCCCGCGCTGCGCGACCAGCTCGACACGGACAACGACCCGCGGGTGCGCCGGCGCATCCGTGAGGTGATGCGTGACCTGGCCGAGCCAAAGCGCGCCACCGAGCCACTCCGCGACGAGCTCGAGAAGCTCCAAGGGGAGCACAGCGAGCTCAAAGCGCGTATGGCCAAGCTCGAGGCCCGCGTCGCGGAGGAGGGAGGCGCGAGAGGGCGCGCCGCCCCAACGGCCCAACCAGAAAGAAAAGGGACCAAGCCGAAGGCGTCCAAGCCAATCAAGCCAGCGAAGGGCCGCAAGGCGTGAGCGAGTCCTTTCCGATCCTGGTCGAACAGCGCGGGGTGGTCGCGATCTGGACCATCGACAGGGCCGCGCGAAGAAACGCGCTCTCGCGCGCCGCGGTGGTCGCACTCGGCAAGCTTGCACGCGACGCCGAGACCAATCCGTCGATCCGGGCGATCATCGTGACGGGCGCGGGCGATGTGGCGTTCTGCGCCGGCGCCGATCTGAAGGAGCGGCAGACGATGGACGAAAACGACGTGCGCCAGCAAATCGATCTCTATCGGACCGAGTTTCTTCCGATCGACCGCTCGTCCAAGCCCGTCGTCGCGGCCATCAACGGCGCGGCGGTGGGCGGCGGCCTCGAGCTCGCTCTCACCTGCGATCTCCGAGTGGCGGCGGCCCACGCGCGCCTCGGCCTTCCGGAGACGTCTCTCGGCGTGATCCCGGGAGCGGGTGGCACGCAACGATTGCCGCGGATCGTGGGCGAAGGTCGCGCGAAAGAGATGATCCTTCTCGGCCGCCAGCTCACGGCCGAGGAGGCGCTCGCGTGGGGCCTGATTCACCGCGTGACCCCCCCGGGAAGAAACGTGGTCGACGACGCAATCGAGTGGATCCGCGCCATCGCGGACGGTTCCCCGGTAGCACAGGCCGCGGCGCTGTCGGCAATCGACCGGGCTTTCGACGTCAGCCTTGATGTGGGACTGGAGCTCGAGAAGTCGAGCTACGAGCGAACGCTCGTCAGCGACGACCGCCGCGAGGCGCTCGCCGCGTTCGCAGAAAAGCGGGCTCCGCGCTTCCAGGGGAGATGACGGATGCGCGGTTGCATTTTCTTGTGGTTGGTCGTGGCCTGTGGCGCCGGGAGTCGGCCCGAGCCCCCCGCGGCCCCCTCGCCGGCGTCCCCTCCCGCTTCGCCGGCGCCGGCCGCGACGGCGACGGCTGCTGTCCCCTCGGGAGGTTCCGTACTGATCGGGGACATTCCCGCTACCAAACACTTCGATCCGCGGCCGGCGATCGAAGCGACCGAGCCGGCGCTTCTCGAGTGCTACAACACGGCCAGGGCGAACGACCCCGGCTTGTCCGGCAAGCTCAAGATGCGCGTCGTCATCAACGCGGCGGGGTCCGTGGTCGACGCGCAGGCAGAGCCGGGCGGTTCGGCGAATACCCCTGTCCTCGCACAATGCGCGTCCGATGCGCTGAAGGCCGCGGCATTCCCCAAGCCAGGGGGGACCGCGACGGTCATCGCTCCGCTCGTCTTCCGTCCAGAGTAGAGCTAGGGAAGGGCATGTCTGCCGACCAAAAGCTCGAAGAAACGCTTGCCCGCGTCGAGAAGGGCGGCGCCGCGAAGTACCATCAGAAGGGCGCGGAGCAAGGAAAGCTCTTCGTGCGCGAGCGCCTCGCGCGGTTGATTGACTCCGGGACGTTCGTCGAAGACGGGGAGCTCACCAATCATCTGGACCCCGAGCTGCCGGCGGACGGCGTGATCACCGGGACCGCCACGATCGGCGGTCGGCCGGTCGCCGTCATGGCAAACGACTCCACGGTCAAAGCCGGTTCGTGGGGGCGGCGCACGGTCGAGAAAATCCTGCGCGTTCAGGAAACCGCCATGCGGCTTCGCGTGCCGATGCTGTACCTGGTCGACAGCGCGGGCGCGCGCATCACAGACCAGGTCGAGATGTTTCCGGGACGGCGCGGCGCCGGGCGCATCTTCTACAATCAGGTGCAAATGAGCGGGCAAGTCCCGCAAGTGTGTTTGCTCTTCGGTCCGAGCGCCGCGGGCGGCGCATACATCCCCGCATTTTGCGACGTGGTCGTGATGGTGGACGGCAACGCCAGCATGTACTTGGGTTCACCGCGCATGGCCGAGATGGTCATCGGCGAGAAGGTGACACTCGAAGAGATGGGCGGGGCCAAGATGCACTGCAGCGTCAGCGGCTGCGGCGATGTTCTTTGCAAGAGCGAGGACGAGGCGATCGCCTTCGGCAAGAGGTATCTGGCCTATATGCCGCAGTCGTTCGAAGGCGCTCCCGCGCGCGCGGAGGGCAGACCGCCGAAGTCGAGCGGAAGGCGCGTCGAAGACATCATTCCCGCCGACGAGAACAAAGCCTTCGACATGATGGCGATCGTCGCCGAGATAATCGACGAAGGATCGTGGCTCGAGATCAAACCACTCTTCGCGCGGGAGATTCTCACTGGCTTCGCTCGGATCGACGGCCACGCGGTGGGGATCGTCGCCAATCAGCCCAAATGGCTCGGCGGGGTTTTGTTCGTCGACAGCGCGGACAAAGCGGCGCGCTTCATCTGGCTTTGCGACGCCTTCAACATCCCCCTCGTTTTCCTCGCCGACGTGCCAGGCTTCATGATCGGCACGAAAGTCGAACGGCAAGGAATCATCCGCGCCGGTGCAAAGATGATCGCTGCCGTCAGCGAGGCGACCGTCCCCAAGCTGAGCGTCGTCGTGCGAAAGGCCTACGGCGCTGGCCTCTACGCGATGTGCGGACCCGCGTTCGAGCCGGACGCATGTCTTGCGCTGCCGAGCGCGTCCATTGCGGTCATGGGTCCGCAGGCCGCCGTGAATGCCGTTTACTACAACAAGATCCAAGAGGTCGCGGCCGGCCCGGAGCGAGACGCCTACGTGGCAAGGCTACGCGACGCCTATCGGGCCGATATCGACTTGATGAAGCTCGCGAGCGAGATGATCGTCGACGCCGTCATCCCGGGGGAGAGATTGCGCGTCGAGATTGGCGCGCGCCTCGCGCGATCGCTCGCCAACCGTGGCCTGCCGCGGGCGAGGAAGCACTTGGTGGCGCCCGTCTGAGCGCTTTCGTACCCTGATTGGGATGGCCAACGAGACAGAGATCGTCGGGGCGACGATCGCCGGAAAATACCGCATTCGTCGGGTCGTCGGCCGCGGCTCGATGGGGGTCGTCTGCGAGGCGGAGCATTTGGAGATTGGCAAACGCGTCGCGATCAAGCTCATCGACGCGTCACTCGCCGGTATGGCGGAGATCTCCACCCGATTTAGGCAGGAGGCGCGCGCGACCAGCCTCGTCGAGAGCCACCACATCGTCCAGGTATTCGATGTCGGGACCGATGAGGCCGTGGGGCTGTACCTGGTGATGGAATATTTGACCGGCGAAGATCTTGCGCGCGTACTCGCGCGCGACAAGCAATTGCCACTCGATACGGCAGTGCGCGTCGCCGTCCAAGTGGCGCGCGGGCTCGCGAAGGCGCACGAGGCGGGCGTCGTCCACCGCGACCTCAAGCCGGCGAACATATTCCTTTGCGTCAGCGAAGACGAGCAGCCACTGGTCAAAATCTTGGATTTCGGAATTTCCAAGTTCGTCGATTCGTCGCGCGGCGGCTCGGGGCCCGGGCTCAAGCTCACGCGCGATGGAATGGTCCTCGGCACGCCTCAATACATGTCCCCGGAGCAGGCCCAAGGCTTCACGGTCGACGAGCGCACGGACGTCTGGGCGCTCGGGCTCGTGCTCTACGAAATGTTGGCGGGCCGCCCGGCGTACTTGGAGCTTCCCTCGTACGAACAGTTCATCATCCATCTGGTCTCGCAGCCGCCCGATCCGCTTTCGCGCGTCGCGCCCTGGGTGCCCGACGAGCTCGCGAACGTCGTGCACGCAGCACTCGACCACGATCTCACGACCCGGATCCAGAACTGCGCCGAGCTAGTCAGGCGATTGACCGAGGCGTATCCGATCCACTCGGGCCGGCTCCTGCGGCCGCAGGTCAGTGAAACGACCGACACGTGGAGCGACCCTCGATCCGCGGACGGCGGGGCCGCTTCGGTCACTCCGCGCCGCGATCGGCGACCAGGCGTCGGCGCTCTGTCGGCCGATCCGAGTCCGCCGCGTGCGCCAGCTGCAACGGGCACCCCGAGCGCCGAACCGTTTGCGTCGTCCGGGGTCCGGGGTTCCACGGCCGGCCCGTCGCCCGAAGACTTCCAAGAGGACGCACCGCAATTCTTCGACCGAAGATTGCTCCAAAGTCTCGAGCCACCGCCCGCACTGGCTTTCAAGGAAGCTCCGGCCGTAGCGACCGTCCACGAACCCATTCGCGCTGCGTCCGCGGCGCCGAGTGGGCCCGCGCCCCGCCCCAAGTTTCGACGCGGGTGGGCGGGTGTCGCGCTCTTCGTCCTTGGGCTCGTCGTAGTGGCCGCATTGGCGCTGCGCTGACCGGTGGGCTCGACCGACCGACCGGGTGCCCGAACCGAGCGCAAGGCGGCGAGAAGCGTATGCTGGAGCGAATGATCGGTCGCCGGATGCTGCGTGGCGCCGCCGTCGCAACGGCCGTGGCCACGTGGGGATCCCCGTCGAGCGCGCAGCACCCCGATGGGGCGTCGCTCGTTCGCCTCCTCGGCCCGCACGCAAAAGACGCGTTCGCGCCGCGGTCGGCCCCCGGTATGGGTGCGCTGGTGCGCCTGCCGACCGGCGTCTCCGCGGAGGCGGTGGGTCTGCAGGAGCTCGCGCCGGGTATCGGCCGCCTTTGGGGGACGCCGTCGACCATTCTTTCGTTTGCCGACGCTCACCCCGATTTGCCCATCGAGGTGTCTCCGCCGCTGCATCTGCTGCTCGATACCGCCGTGGGCTACGTGGCCGCGACGGCAGTCAGCGTGGCCGGTCACGGTGGAAACAACGTCCTCGTAGGGGTGGCCGACACGGGCATCGACCTCACCCACCCGAGCTTTCAGGATGCAAGCGGCGGGACACGCATTCAATGGCTGCTCGATCTCTCATCGCCTCCGGTCGGCAAGTATCCGGACCTCGAGCAGAAGTACGGGTCCACCGACGCGGGCGGGAATCTCGTCGCCGGCGCGGTATGGGCAAAGGCGGACATCGATTCGTTGCTGAAGGGCAACGCCGCGTCTTCGCTGCCCAAGGACGAAATCGGCCACGGCACGCTGGTCGCCGGATGCGCGGCCGGGCAGGACCCCGTCTACAGCGGTGTGGCCCCTCAAGCTGGTTTGCTCATCGCGCGCATCACCGACCCCGGAAGTGACTCGATCGGCAACGACGAGCTGCTGCGCGGCGTCGCGTTTCTCTTCGACCGCGCCGATTCGATCGGACAGCCCGTCGTCGTCAACCTGTCCATCGGCACCGACTTCGGGCCGCACGACGGGACGCTCGATTGGGAGCAAACGCTTGCCAGTCACGTCGGCGCAGAACAACCCGGGCATGCCCTCGTCGTCGCAGCGGGCAACAGTGGATCGATCGCAGAAACGCCGATCCACCAGAGTGTTCACGTGGCCCAGGGCTCGACCCTGCGCGTTCCGGTCGCGACCCTCGGCGCCTCCCAAAATGGAGGCGTGCAGATTTGGGTTGCCATGCACCCCGGGTCGGATTTGCGCGTAGGGCTCGATGGCCCGGACGGGACCTGGATTGAACCGGTGGGCAACAATGCCTCGGGCGGCGCGAACACGGAGACCTACAACGCCGCGGTCTACAACGGCAGCAGCGCGAGCGGTGGCCAGATCCCGGCGACCTCGCTCGGGGCGATCGTCGTCTGGCAAGGCGTGTGGCCGGCGGGAACATACGCCGTGACCCTCTCCGGTCAGGGCACTGCCGATCTCTACCTGCAGGGAACGGGCGATGGATCGAACCCGGGCGCCGTCGGCTTCGTGGACGCTGTGCGCGAGAGTACGATCAATCTTCCGGCGACCCATCCGGCGATCATTTCGGTCGGGTGCACCGTCAACAAGAACGGTTGGCGCAGCGTAGACGATGGGCACATCGAGCTGCAGGCCCCTCCGCTGGACCTGGCCGGTGGCGAGCCCAATCCAGCCGCGATGCCCGTCGATCTCACCAGCGGCGAGCCATGCTGGTTCTCGAGTGCGGGGCCGACCATCGTCGGAGTGCCGAAACCCGAGATCATGGCGCCAGGCGCGGCGATCATAGGCCCCCTGTCCCAACAAGCGATCCCGCCTGTGGTCACCAGCGTTTTTACGACCTCGTGCCCGCCCACACCGGGCGGACCCTCGGACCGCTGTCAGGTGATCGACGCACTGCACGGCGTCTCCGCGGGCACGTCGTTTTCCTCTCCACTCGTGGCGGGGGCCGTCGCGCTGCTGCTCGAGCACAATCCGACGCTGACCGAGCCCGAAGTGCTGGAAGCGTTGCAAGGGGGCGCGCATCGTTTGAGGTCCGCGGCGACGTTCGACGATCAAGCCGGGGCGGGGGAGCTCGACGTCGCGGGCGCGCTTTCGGCCGTCGATCGGCTGAACGGCGAGCAAACGACGCTCCCGGATCCGACGACGAGCTGGATGACGCTTGGTGCGGACGTGTATCTCGCCGATGGATCGACCCCCTTGCAAGCCGTCGTGGAGCTTCGAACGTCAGCAAGCGGGACCGGCGCGCCCGCGCTCGCCGACGGGTTCGTCGGCAGTCGCCTGGGCGGCTACCTTTTGGTCGACAATTCCTATTACGGCGCCGTGGCTCCGAAGCGCGTGGGCCCCGGCGTTTGGCTCGCCACCGTGCTCCTACCGTCCGGACTCGGGGGGTCGTCGCTCACCCTGGGAGTGACTTTCGACGGCGCCGACATCGTGCAGCGCAAATCGGTAACGATAGCAAGCGATATCTGGAGCGCCGAATACCCGACCACTGTGAGGGGCGGCTGCACTCTCGCTCTCGCCCGGGGCGACGGAACAGAGTGGCTCCTCGGTGCGCTCGGCCTCGCGGGCATTGTTGCAGGCAGGAGGGTTTTCTCTCGCCGTGCCGCGCGGGCCCGTGGCATCGTGCCCCTCAAGACGAGTGCGTAGTGCGAGGAGGCGGCACCGGGCGACCTTCGTGGGTTTGGGCGCGATGGGTCTGCGGCACGTGCGGGTGTTCGCTTCCCTTCCCGAGCGATTCGAAATCGCCGGCGCCTACGATGTGCGTGTCGACGTGCCCGTCCCCGACTATGCCGTGCCGCTTCGAAGCGAGGAAGAGGCAATCCTGAGAGCGGACGTCGTGGTCGTCGCCACACCCACCCCGGCGCACTCGGCGACGGTCGCGCGGGCACTGGCAGCGGGTCGGCACGTTCTCGTCGAAAAACCTCTGTGCGCGACCGCTCACGAAGCCCAGGCGCTCGCTGCACTGGCGACTCGGAGTTCTGCGCTCCTCTTCGTCGGGCACTCCGAGCGATTCAACCCGGTCATCCGGGCGCTGGCGCGTTTGGTGCGCGACGAGCCGGTGCTCGCGATCGATCTGCACCGGGTTGGTCCGTCGCGCCCGGCCGACGGCGGGGTCCTCGTCAACCTGGGTGTCCACGACTTCGACCTTGCCGCCTACGTGGGGCAAGCTCCGGTAAGGCTCGTCGGTGCTGTCGCCGGGGGAGCCTCGAACGCGTCGGGAGAAGATCTCGCGCACGTGCTCTTCACGAACGGGGCCGGCGCTGTGGGCCACCTTCACGTCGACCGCACGGTACCGGCCAAGCGCCGCTGGATCGCACTCGCGACCCCGGTATGGCTCTACGAAGGAGATCTCCTCACCCACCGACTGGAGCGGACCGCGAGAGCCACCCAGGCCAGAACCCACATGCCCCTCTCGCTGGAGGAGCCGCTCGCGGCCCAGGCCATCGCGCTGGCCGATGCTCTCGACGGCGGACGAGTTCGCGAGATTGCGACTGGCGACGACGGCGCTCGCGCCGTGGCGCTGGCAGAGGAGGCCGCGCGCAGAGCCGCTTCGAATGCTGCCGTAGAGGGCAACGCAAACGTCTGGCCTTGAATGCCCGGGGAAGCAGGCGTGGGCGCACCCTGGGTAGGCGTGGGCGCACCTCGGCGGCATTTGTCGAAAAACTTGGCGCGGCGAGCACGCCGCTGGTACCCCGAAGGGCACATGCCGCCTTCGGAGCCGCCGGAGCGCTTTCGCCCCTTGCTGCGTGCGGGTGGGCCCCGCTTTTCGCGGGAGGCGGCTCAGCGGCCGATCTTGGTATTCGAGAATATCTACAAGTCCTATCGGCAGGGCGCGCCGGTGCTGCGGGGAATGAGCCTGGCGATCGAGCGAGGCGAGTTCGTGTTCTTCACGGGGCCAAGCGGATCGGGCAAGTCGACGCTGCTTCGTCTCCTCTACCGCGCCGAGACGGTCGACGACGGGCGCATCCTCTTTCTGGGCCGCGATGTCGCGCGCCTGCGAGACGACGCCGTCCCGTTCCTGCGACGCAACATCGGCGTCGTGTTCCAGGATTTCAAGCTGGTGCCCTCCTGGACCGTATACGAGAACGTCGCGGTCGCTCTCGAGGTGCTCGGATTGCCGCAGCGTCTCATCCGCGCGCGGGTCGGCGAAGCGATCAACCGCGTAGGACTTGCCGGTAGGGGCCAAGACAAGGCGGGCGTTCTCTCGGGGGGCGAGCAGCAGCGGACGGCGATCGCGCGCGCGATTGTCGGAGAACCCGCGCTCGTCCTAGCCGACGAGCCCACCGGCAACCTCGACCCCCAGCTCGCCATCGACATCCTCGGACTCTTCGAAGAAGTCCATGCGACTGGGACGACCGTCCTTTTCGCGACGCACGACCGCACGCTCCTCGAGGTGCGGCCGAGGCGCATCGTGGTCCTCGGCGAAGGAAAGGCGCTCGACGTTCGCGAAGGAGTTGCGACCGAAGAGTACGATTACCCGCTGCAGCATTGAGTGACTGGAAGAGGGTAGCCATGATGTCGGACAGCACTGCGCGAAGGGCGAGACAGGGAATGCTCCGGGAGTGGCGTCTGCACTCGCTCAGCGTCTTTTCGCTCGCCGTCGCGTTCGTGTGTCTCGGGGCCGCGCTTCTGGTCGTCATCAATCTCCGAGCGGTCGAGCAGCGCTGGGCGCACGCGGGGCGGGCGTCGGTGTACTTGACCGACGGCGCGTCGCGCGACGAGGTGGATGTGCTCCGTGCGGCTCTCTTGAAGCTCCCGCGCGTAAACGCAGTACGATACGTGTCGAGCGGCGACGCACGCGCGGAGTTCGGCGAGCACGAAATCCAACCGCGAAAAGAGCTCGCGGCGCTCCCCGTCGAGGCCTTCCCCGCATCGCTCGAAGTCGAGGTCACTCCCGACATGCCCGACGCGGAGCTCGCGGAGATCGTGGGAAAGCTCAAGCAGTTCTCCGCGGTGGACGACGTCGAGACGTATCAGTCGTGGACCGAGCGGCTGGCGCGCCTGGTCCGAGGCGGCGTGGCGGCCTCTGTGCTGCTCGCCGTCGTCGTGTTCGCGGCGGTGCTCGCCGTGGTCGCTTCGACGATGCGCCTTGCGTTGCAGCGCCGGAGCATCGAAGTCGAAGTGCTCAAACTGGTCGGGGCGACCAATGGCTTCGTGAAAAAGCCGTTCGTCGTGGAGGGGAGCATACAAGGGGCGCTCGGGGCCATCGGCGCGATCGGTCTCCTCTCGGGCCTGTTCTTTCTCGTCCGCGGTCGGCTGGATGCGGAGCTCGCCGCGCTCATCGGGGTCGATCCGACGTTTTTGCCTTGGTATGTCGCGCTCGGGTTGGTGGTGCTCGGGGCGTTGCTCGGCGCGGCGGCCGCTCTCGCGAGCCTGCGAAAGCTGGTGACGGTGTGAGTCGTTCGGTTCGAGCTCCGCTCGGTGCCACAGCGATCGCCATTGCCGTGGCGCTCGGGCCAACGGTTGGTGCCGCGACCCAGCCGGCGGCTGGGTTGCCGTCCGATTCCACTCTCGTCCTCGATGCCTTGGACCGGAGGATTGCAGAGGTCGAGGCGCAGTCCGAGGCCGACAAGATTCAGCTCGGTCGGCTGAGCGAGCTAGTCAGCCTGCGGCACGAGCGGGTTCTCGCTCGCGGGAAGTCCTTCTATCGATTGACGCGGGCGGGATTGCTGCCGGTCGGCGGGGGCTTCGGCGCACTCGTCAGCTATGCGATGCGCGTGGAGCGGTCACGGCGCGTCCTGGCCTCGGACATCGACGCGGAGACGCGGGCGCGCGGACAGGCCGTGGACATGGCGCGAGAGATCGAGCAAATCGTGCGGGATCGCGCCGCGCTGGCGGGACAGCGGGCAGCCATGGTCGCGGCGCGCGCCGCAACGGAGGACGAGCAGCGTCGGCAGCAGGCGTTCAAAGAGGCGTTCGAGAACTCCACCGGCACCGGGGGCGGCTACGTACCCGTGTTCGGCGGCCCCGCGTTGGCCCCCGACACGCCCGCCGGTGGGTTCGCGACCGCGCGCGGGCGCCTGCTCTTGCCTGTCGCCGGCCGCGCCGACGTCATGCCGGCCCATCGCGAAGGAACCGAGGGACCAGGACTCGAGATGCGGGCGCCCGTGGGCACCCCCGTTCGCGCGGTGTTCGCGGGCCGCGTTGCGTTCGCGGATTGATATGGCCCGCTCGGCCGCATCGTGATCGTCGATCACGGAGACCACTACTATACCGTCAGCGGAAACCTCGACGAGATCGACGTCAAGATCGGGCAAGAGGTCGCGTCCGGAGAGCGGATCGGGACAGTCGGGGACGACGGGCAGGGATCGAGGCTTTACTTCGAGGTGCGCCATGGGTCGCGCACCGTCGCCCCCGAGGTCTGGCTGGGACTTTAGTTGTCTCGCTGAGCGCCGCCGCTTCCGGCAGGCGAATTCGCCCCCGCGCCCGGAGGCCGGGCGGCGTGATCGCCTCTCGGCACACGGGCGTAGAGCTCGGCGCGGCGTGCGAACACTTCGCGCAGCCGCGCGTGTGCTCGAGGATTGGGCTCATGGCGCACACGGTCGTTTTCCGAGTCACTCCGGTCCCTCCAGCTACGGGAGACCTCCGGGCCCGCCAGAACGCCCGTGCCGATCCCGGAGAGAAGCGCCGCTCCGGCGATCGTGCTGCCCGCGGCGTTTCCTGCGCCGCGCCAGGTGAGCGGGACCCCGAGCGCATCGGCGAGAATCTGGCGAAAGAGCGCGCTCTTGCCGGCCCCATTCGCCGCGACGATTTCGGAGAATCTCGCGCCGTTCTCTTCCGCCACGGCGAGGCAATGTCGAAATCCGAGCGCCACGCCCTCGAGGAGAGCGCGGTAAAGATGCCCGCGGTGGTGCGTGAGACCGATACCCGAGATGACGCCTCGTGCCCCTTCGTCCCAGATGGGGGTGCGCTCTCCTTGAAAGTAGGGAAGTACGGTGAGCGCGTCGAGTCGATCGACATCCACCGCCCTCGCCTCCGCCTCGAGCAAGTCCCACGCAACTCCGGGCGCGCACGCGCCGCGAAACCACTCGAGCGCCGCACCGCAAAGCGTGCCGCCGAGAGCCAGCCACCGGTCGCATCCGACGTGGTGGCTATTGACGAGGCGCGCGTCGAAGCGCGGCTCGGTCATCGGCATGAGGAGGTTTCCCGCCGTGCCGAGCATCAAGCACGCTTCCCCGTCCTCGATCACGCCAGCTCCGAGGGCGCTTGCTGCGAAGTCTCCCCCTCCGGCGACGACGGGCGTTCCTTCGCGCAGCCCCGTGGCTCGAGCGGCCGAGGCCGTGATCGCGCCGATGACCTCGTGCGCCGGCGCGACGCGCGGCAAAAGCCCCATCGGCATCCCCGCGGCCGCCGCGCCCGCCGGCGACCACGCGAGCAATCTCGCGTCGAAGAGAGGGGAGCACAGCATTGCCGTCGAAAGGTCGCACGCCGCTTCGCCCGTTAGTCGAAGGACGACGAACGCATGGGACTGAAGCACGAGCGCGGCACGTTCCAAAACGTGCGGTCGGTGCGCCGCAACCCAGGCGAACTTCGGGCCCAAGTAGTAGGCATGCATGCGGTTGCCGCCGATCGCCTCGGCGCCCCCGGGTCCGAGGATCGCGTCGATGGTCTGGGCTGGCTCGTCGGCCCGGACGTCGAGCCACAGGAGCGCTCGATCGATCGCGGCGCCGTTCGCGTCGACCAGAACGAGGGTCGGCGCCTGTCCCGTGACCCCCACTGCGGCGACCTCGTCGAGAGGCGTGCGTTGGGCCACGCGGACGATGACCGAGCGCACCGCTCGCCACCATGCCTCGGGATCGGCCTCGGCCCACCCTGGGAAAGGGGCCTCGTACGAGCACTCGGCGCTTGCCTGGGCGAGGGCGCGTCCGTTCGTATCGAAGACGGCCGCGCGGACACCCGTCGTGCCGACGTCCACGCCCAGCAGCGTCGGCCGCCCCGCCCTCACGCCTGCACGCTCGTGACGATATCCATGACTTCCTGGTCGGACAGGATGTGCGTCGTGGCCTTGGCCGCCCGCAGAATCGCATCGACCAGTTCGTCCCGCGGCTCGATCCCTCGCTCGCGCAACCAATACCCCACGTTGGAAGCCCCGCTCATGAACCCGATGCAAATCTCCTGGTGCCGCCCGAACATCCCCGCGGGGACCGCGCTGTAGACGCGGTCGGCGAGCCAGGCGCCGCTCCTTTTCATTGCCTTTACGATTGCCGCTGCATGCACGCCGGTCGCGGTCCGAAATGCGTTTTTTCCCACGAGCGGGTAGTTGGGCGGAATCTGCCAGCGGACGGCGCTGGCAACGGTCTCGCAATATTCGACGAGGCGCGTCAGATCGCGGGTCTCGGGAAGCTGGCCGAGCAGGCGCAAGTTCAAGAGAAGAAGCTCCATCGGCGTGTTGCCCACGCGCTCGCCAATGCCGAGCGCCGTCCCGTGCACCCGGTCGACGCCGCACTCGAGCGCAAAAAGACCATTTTCGAGCGCGAGCCCGCGGTCGTTGTGGCCATGCCAGTCGACACCGATGGCGGCGCCGGACTCGGCGATCACGCGCTTCGCGAACGTGACGAGGTTGCGCACGCCGTCCGGGGTCGCGTGCCCCACCGTGTCCGACAGGCAGATGCGCGTCGCACCGCGTTCGATCGCGGCCACAAAGAGCGTCTTGAGCACCTCCGGCCTCGACCGCGTCGTGTCCTCCGTGACGTACGCGACCTGCAGGCCTGCTTTGACTGCCGTGTCGATGGCCGCTCCGCTGCGACTTGCGATCAAAGCGACATCCGACTGTTCGACGTACTGACGTATCGGGCTCGAACCGATGAATAGGTAGGCCTCGAGCGGGATTCCCGCGCGCTGGCTGATTTCGATGATTGGTTCGACGTCCGCTACGACGGTGCGCGCGGCGGCAGCCAGCTTGATGTTCAGCCGGCGGGTGACTACCTCGCGGCACATGGTGAGCGCGTCGTCGAACGCGCGCTGCCCGCTGCCAGGAAGCCCGACGTTCGCCACTTCGATCCCGACATCTGCCATCAATTGCAAGATGCGCAGCTTCTCGGCGACGGGCGGATCCTCGACGCTCGGGTTCTGGAGGCCGTCCCGCAGCGTCTCGTCGACGAGCGCGAACGGCGCGGCCGGCAGCGGCACTTTGCGCTCGACTTCGTTCCAGTCGAAGATGAGGTCCCCCACGCCGTTTGGGTCGAGTGGCGGCGCGGACATGCTCTGGAACTATAGGGCAACCCGCGTGGACTAGCTCCCGGGTGGCCCCGCTCCAAGCCGTCCCCATGAGCCAGCAGCTTGCGCTTTGGGCCGCCAATCCGGCGGCGTCGCGCAGGCGGCCGCGACGGGAGGCGAGGGCCCCTGCGGCCCTGGCCGGTTCGCCAAAGAGTGGCCGAGCGCGACGAGGAAGCGGCCCGTCCGAGCCTTGGCTTCCTGGCCTTAGAAGTAGAGGGTCATTCCTCCCGTCAGCAGCGCTCCGCCGGACGAGTTCGTGGTTCGGCACGTACCGCTTGCGGTCGGGCTGGTGCTGCAGCCGGCCGGTGAGTCGAACTCGGGCTGCGTTTGCGCGAGCGCGTCCGTCCGGCCACGCACGAAGCCGCGGATGTCGACGTTGAACGCGAGCACCCGCGTGAGCCGCAGTTCGAGGCCGGCGCCGGCCTGCCCGCCAAAGTAATCGTAATGGTTGTCGAGCGGGGTCGTGCAGGAATCACACGTGACGTGTGCGCCCGACCAGCCGATGCCCGCGAGCAAGTAGATCTGTGCGCGCGACTGCGGGTTCAGAAAAAGGAGGGCATTGAGCGTGAAAGCGGTCTCGTCGCGTTTGTCGCCCAGGTAGTCGGTGCCCGTGGCAAAGTCGAGATCGCCTTCGACACCGAAGTAGCGCGAAGGCTTGAACCGAAGCCCCGCGCCGACCCCTCCCAGCCCCGCGTTTCCCTGCGCTCCGTTTCCGATCATCGCCCCCTCGAAATGCAGGTTGAGCCCCCATTCATGGGGGGGCGAGATGGGCTGGCGGCGCGGCCTATAGGATTCGTAAGGCGGCGGCATCGGAGGTTCGAGCGTGACGGGCGGCGGGGGAGGTTCGAGTCCGACCGGGGGTGGGGGCGGCTCGTACACTACGATCGGAGGCGCCGGTCTTCGCGGCCTGCGCCGAACCGGAGGGGGCGGTCGCGGCTCCGGGTCCTGGGCAGGGTCAGGCGGAGGGGGCAGCGCCTCGAGCGACTGGGTGGACGACGGGGGGGCGGGCGCCTGCGGCGCCTGCGGGCCTTGGGTGCAAAACCAGCTTCCGGGCGCACACGAGCCGGTGCCCGCCGGTGTCGACTGCGCCGCTGCCAGGGCAGGTCCCAGGAGCACCGAAGTCAAAGCAATCGAAGCGAGAAACGACTTGCTCATGATGCGTCATGCCTTCTTGTGAAAAAACAGGTGAAATCATCCCACCTGGCCGCGACGCGGCAACCGACGTGCACACAAGCTTGGTGTGCGCGACCACGAAAATCAATTCGTAGTGGCCTTGAGGTTATGGTTGCCCCGCAATGTCCGTCGTACGTCTCAAGCCGGGGCACGTTCAGCCCGTCTGGATGGGCCACCCTTGGGTGTACGCCCAGGCCATCGAAAGGGTCGAGGGAGGTGCGACAGCAGGCGAGGAGGTGAGTGTCGTCGATCCGCGCGGCAACCTCCTTGGCCGCGGCTTCTATTCGCCGCGCTCGGCGATTCCGGTGCGCATCCTCGTGCGAGACGAGACGACCCGCTTGGATGCCTCCTTCTTTCATGCCCGGATCCAGCGCGCGATCGAGCTCCGCGCGGGACTGCACCTGCCGAGCGATCATACCGACGGGTTTCGGCTGGTGCACTCCGAGGGGGACGGGCTGCCTGGCCTGGTCGTCGACCGGTTCGGCGACACTCTCGCAGTCCAGTTGGGGACCATCGGGATGAAGGAGCGCGAAGCCTTGGTGTACGAGGCGTTGCAGGCGCTGCTCGCGCCGCGGGCCATCGTGGACCGTACCAGCGCGCAGACAGCCAAGACCGAGCAATTCGATCCCTCGTCGGGGGTCGTTCGAGGCGACCATGTGTCGGCGCTCGAGTTTCGCGAGCGCGGTCTCAGGTTTCGAATCCCCCTCGACCTCGGCCAAAAGACCGGCTTTTACTTCGATCAGCGCGCCCTCCGCGGCCGCGTCGAGCAGCTCGCCCAGGGCGCGGGACGTGTTCTCGACGCGTACTCGTTCGTGGGGGCATTCGCGATCGCCGCGGCCCGAGGCGGGTCGCGGGAGGTGGTCGCGGTCGACGAGAGCGCCCGCGCCATTCAAGTGGGCGCCGAGTGTGCGGCGGCCAATGGCGTCGGTGACCGAGTGCAGTTTGTCAAGCAAGACGCGCGGCGCGCCCTCGCGTCGGCAAGAGGGTCATTCGACTTGGTCATCGCCGATCCGCCGCGCCTGGCTCCAACCCGTGCAGCGCGCGAGCAGGCGCTGATCGCCTACACGCGTTTGGCGGAGAACGCATGCGCTGCGACGAAGCCGGGCGGCATCGTGATCTTGTGTTCGTGTTCGGCGGCCGTCGACTTGGCGGCGCTGACCCGCGCGCTGGCGGCGGGCGCGACGCGCGCGAACCTTCAGCCCACCGTGCTCGAACGATGGTTCCAAGGGGCGGACCACCCGGTCCCCGCCGCGTTCGGCGAAGGCCTGTACCTGAAAGCTCTCGTCGCCCGGGTCGACGTGCGGTAGCGGGCTTGGCCATGGCCGAGCTAAGCAAGGGCCTTCTTGAAGCCTGTGGCCACCCTCGGTGTCGACGAAGCGTCCCGGCTTCGCGGATTGCTCTTCGATTTGGACGACACGCTCCTATCCCACGGCGTCCTCACTCTGGTCGCTTACGATGCGGTCTGGCGTCTTCACGACGCCGGATTGAAGCTCGTCGCAGTGACGGGTCGCCCGTGCGGATGGGGCGAGGTTCTCGCTCGGCAGTGGCCCGTCGAAGGCTGCGTCACCGAAAATGGCGCGGTCTACCTCCTTCGCCAGGGCGACACGGTGGTCGTCCGCGACGCGTGTGACGAAGCGGAACGGAGCGATCGCCGCGCCCGCCTCGCTCGGCTCGTCGAACGCGTGAAAAAGGCCGTTCCCGAGGCGCAGCTCACGAACGACGTTCGCGCGCGGCGAAGCGACGTGACCTGGGACGTCGGCGAAACGACCAAGCTTGCGCAGCCTCGCGTGCGGGCCATCGTGTGCGAGATTGAGGCGTCGGGGGCCCGCTGGTCGCAATCGAGCGTGCACCTGCACGCGACGTTCGACATCGACGACAAGGCGAGCGGCGCGCTTCGCTTCTGCGTTCGAGAGCTGGGGGAAGAGGCGAGCGCGTCCCTGGCGCGCTTCGCGTTCATCGGCGACAGCGGGAACGACGCCGCGTGCTTCGCGGCTTTTCGCACGACCTTTGGCGTCGCCAACGTGCGCTCGAGCGTTGGTCGACTGAGCGTAACGCCGCGCTACATCGCCGCTGGAGCCATGGGACAGGGCTTCGCCGAAGTGGCGACGGAGATTCTGCGCAAGCGGCGTTCGGGGTGAGCGCGCTGCCGGGCACACTGCCGTGTGCTAGGCATCGGCGAACGCACCCATGGCCTCCAACGCAGAACTCGTCCTTCTCGCGCGCCAGCGCCTCTACGGAAACTACCAACCGGCGCCGGTCGCATTCGTGCGCGGCCGCGGTTGCGAGCTTTTCGACTCCGACGGGCGTCGATGGCTCGATCTATGCGCAGGGGTCGCCGTGAGCGCCGTGGGGCACGGACATCCGACGCTCGCGCGTGCGATTGCCGACCAGGCTGTCGCTCTGATTCACGTATCCAACTACTTTTACAACGAGCCGAACATTCGTCTCGCCGACGAGCTGTGCCGGCGGACGGGGTTCGCGCGCGCCTTCTTCTGCAACTCTGGAACCGAGGCCAACGAGGCGCTGATCAAGCTCGCTCGCCACCACTTCTACGGCCTCGGCGACAAGGAGCGCGTGCGCGTCGTCGCGTTTCACAACGCATTTCACGGTCGAACTCTCGGCGCGCTCTCGATGACCGGAACGCCCAAGTATAGGGATGGCTTTGGCCCGCTCGGCCCGGTCACCCACGTGCCGTACGGGGACGCCGACGCGGTCGAGCGATTGATGGGCACCGACGTGTGCGCAATCATCGTCGAGCCCGTTCAGGGCGAAGGCGGCGTCGTTTCTGCGCCACCCGGTTTTCTGGCCAAGCTGAGAGCGATCGCGAACGCGAGAGGGGCCCTGCTCTTGGTCGACGAGGTGCAAACGGGAATGGGCCGGCTCGGACGCTTCCTCGGAAGCGAAGGGAGCGGCGCCAATGCGGACGCCGTCGCCATGGCGAAGGGTCTCGGAGGCGGCGTGCCCATTGGGGCGATGCTGGCGAGCGACAAGGTCGCGGGAGCATTGCCGCCGGGCAGCCACGGCTCGACCTTCGGGGGAAACCCGCTCGCATGCGCAGCCGCGCTCGCGGTCCTGCGCGTGCTGGATGACGAAAAGCTGTTGGAGGGCGTGCGAGCGAAGGGCGAGGCGCTCGGCTCGATGCTTCAGGATCTCGCGGCCGATTTGCCCGACGTCTGCGAAGGTGCACGCGGCGAGGGGCTTCTCCGGGGTCTCGTCCTCAGGCCCGGATTCGTCGCGCGCGAAGTGCTCTCGCGCGTCCAAGAGGCGGGCGTTCTCCTCACCGCCGCGGGAGAAAGGGTGCTCCGCTTCTCTCCCCCTCTCGTCGTCTCCGTCGCGGAGCTCGAAGAAGGAGTCCGCGTGCTTCGCGGCGCATTGAGCCGTCTGCGGCCCGGGACCAGCCAGGTGAAGCGCGTCGGCCAAAGCGTCTGAACGTGCTTTCAGAGAGGCGCGCGGCGGTTCTTGACATCGCCGGTGTTCACAGGCGCTAGAGTCGCCCTCAAATGGCGGATGCCCGACTCACAGGCTCGCCGGCGGCTGCAACGAACGCCACTGCCGCATGGAAGTGCCCCGGCTGCGGAGGCGACGTCGACCCCTTGCGCGCGGGCCACGTGGCGATCATCGATGGCGGCTTTCGTTACTTCTGCCAGGCGCGATGCAAACAGGCGTATCTGCACGCGCTCGGGCGGCGGCCCGAAGAAGAGGTCACGGCGAGCCCCCCGGACGTCTCGGCGCGAAACGGGGCCACCACCCATGGAGACGTCGCGCTTCCACGATTTCCGGCGTTTCCGTCGCCGCTCCCCGCGCCCCCGACGCCTCCGGAGGTGCCGGCGGGACCGATCGCTCGCCCCAAACGGCACTCGGATGCGTTCGCCGCGCTCGATGTGGCGGGTGTCGTCTGCGGAGTGCTCGTGCCGGCCATCGGACTTCTCGGTCCGGTCGCGGACTTGGCGCGTCTCCCGCTGCTCTCGATGTCCTGGGCGGCACTGGTGTTCGGGATTGTCCGGCGGGGGCGCGACGCGGCGGACGCACACCCGCTCGTCGTTCTCGCACCGACGACCGGCGCGGCCCTGGCGGCTTGCTGGGCGGGGGTGACTCACGAGACGCACGCCTTGGCTCTCACCGTTTTCGCGGCACTCTCGTGCGCCGGGGGAATCGTCATCGAGGAGACGATTGATCGCGCTCGTCTCCGGGTGCGCGCGGCAAGGAGCAGCATCGAGCGTTCGCTGGACGTTTGCGTCCACCTCCAACGTGGCGACGACACGGTCGATCTGCTCGCGTCGGAGGCTCGCCCCGGAGAGCAGATTGTCGTGGAGCCGGGGGAACTCGTGGGCGTCGACGCCACCGTCACGGCAGGGGAGGCGCGGATCATCCCGTGGCTCGGCGCACGGACCGAGCTCGTGCGACGGGAAGGAGACCCCGTGCTCGCCGGAGCCCGCGTCGTCTCGAACAGGCTGCGAATGACAGTCTCGTGGTCGGGGCGAGACCGCGCGTGGGTGAAGCTGCTTTCGTGGCCGGCGACTCGCATCGACGTCGCTTCGCCGACGGCCAAGGCGGTGCGCCACACGGTCGAGCGCGGAGCGCCCGTGGCCGCTCTCGTCGTCGGCCTCGCGTGCTACGCCGGCAATGCGCCGGCGGTGGAGATTTTGGCCGCAATGTGCGCCGGGGCGATGGCATTTGGTTCCAGGGCGGTCTCTTCCTTCGTAGCGCTGCACTTCGCGCGCGCGCACCTCGATGCGCTCACGGCCGGCATCACGTACAAGGACGCGCGCACGTTCGAGCGCGCCGCGTCCGCGCACCTCGCGGTTTTCAGCGCGCGCGGCACCGTGCTTCTCGGGGAACCGGAGATCGTGGCGATCGAGTCGGTCGGGTTGCCCGAGGCCGAGCGGGTCCTCTCGCTCGCGGCCGGAGCCGAGACCGCCAGCAACCATCCGTTTGCCCCTGCCGTTTTGAACGCGGCGAAGATAAGGGGCGTTCGTCCGGACCACGTGCGCAACGCGACCGGATTCGCTGGTCTCGGGATAGCCGGCGTAGGGCCCTCCGGCGAACGGCTCGTCGTCGGAGGCCGGGCGATGATGCTCCAAGAAAAAATTGGCATCGCCGTCGTCGAAGCGCGCGTTTCGGAGCTGGAAGGCGAGGGTCGCAGTGTTCTTTTGGTAGCGCTTGGCGATCGACTGGTCGGAATGATCGCTCTGCAGGACGGCCTCAGGCCTGGTGCGCGTGCGGCCGTCCAGCATTTGCTGGACGCTCGGATCGAGCCGGTGCTCATGAGCGGCGACGCCCGCGAGACGTGCGAAACCATAGGTCGTGCGCTCGACATCGAGCACGTTCGCCCCGAAGTGCTTCCAGGGGACCGGGGCGCAGAGGTTCGCGCCCTCGCCGAAGGGGGGATCGTGGTCGCCGTGATCGGGCACCCGGCAAGCGATGACGGCGCCCTCGGCGCGGCTGACGTGGCAGTCGCGATGGGCGCGTCCGGCTCGACGCCGGGCGATTGGGCGGTCGTGATTGCGAGCGACGACGTGCGCGACGCCGCGCTGGCGCTCTCCATACCCCATGCTGCGCGCGACCGCGCCCGGTTGGCGATCGTCCTCGGGGGAACGCCGGGACTGCTCGCACTGCTCGGGATTGCTCTGGGCGCCGCGCCGTTCGCCTTGGCCCCGATAGCGGCGCTTCTCGGCGCCGTCGCGGTCGCTGTTCACGCACGCGAGCCTGCCTGAAAGGCGCGGGAAAGAGCCGAGTCGGGTCACCCCGCAGAGCGTCCGGGGGGCGCGGCCCGCGAGACCATGGTACTCATGGCCCCCTTCAACGTGAACGACGCGCCCTCTTCGCCTCCGGCTCCGCCTTCCGGTCCTGCCAAGGACGTGCCGCAGCCGGTGCATGACGTGCGCGAGCTACATGTTCCCGAGTCTCTCGACGGAGCGCGCCTCGACAAGGCAGTCGCCCAGCTTTTGCCAGACGTCAGTCGCGCGCGTGTCAAGCGAGCGATTGAGCTCGGCGCCGTCCGCGTCAATGGAAAGCGATTGCCCAAAGGCGGAACCGTCGCAAAGGGAGACGCCGTGCGCATCGACGTGGCCCAGGTCGCGGAGACGCCCGCGGTCGCGACGCCGGACGCTCCGCTCCGAGTCGTCCTCGAGACCGAGCAGGTGATCGTCGTCGACAAGCCAGCCAACCAACCTACGGCGCCGCTTCGTCCGGGCGAGACGGGCACGCTGGTCAACGCGCTGCTCGGTCGATATCCGGAGCTCGTCCCCGTCGACAAAGACACGTTCGTAGGCCACTCGTCGCGAGAACCCGGGATCATTCACCGGCTCGATACGGAAACGAGCGGTGCGGTCGTCGTGGCGCGTACGGCCCGCGCTTTCGAGACGCTCAAAGCGGCGCTCAAGGAAGGGCGTCTCGACAAGCGCTACCTCCTCGTGTGCGCGGCCGAGGGCCTGCCGGACGAAGGGACGATTGAGTTTCCCCTGGCGAGCCACCCAAAGGATCAGCGACGCATCCAGGCATGCGTGCACCCGCGCGACGTCGTGCGCTACGAACCTCGCCAGGCATGCACCCACTACCATGTCGTCAAGCGTTCCGAGACGTGGGCGCTGGTGGAAGCGCGCGTAGACAAGGCCCTGCGCCACCAGATTCGTGCCCACTTCGCGGCGATTGGGCACCCGTTGGCCGGCGACGAGTTGTACGGCGGGCCAGTCATTCGTGCGCTCGGGCGGCATGCCCTGCACGCCGCGCACGTGGCGTACCCCGGGGGGGAAGGTGTCGACGCATTCGACGTGACGTTGCCGTTGCCGAAGGATATGGCGAGCCTCGTCTAATTCGCGCAGCGCAGCGCAGGGGTGCCGACGTTCTCCCCTGGGCGCCCGCTTACAGAATGATGACGGAACGAGTCGAGTTCGGCGAAAACGCGCTCGGGCCCTCGCGAATCGTATTGGCCCATGGCCTATTTTCCGTACGCTCAAGAACGCCTCGAGCTCACTAAACTCGCGCGCAACGTGGACCGTTTCCCGCGAGAACGTGTTGCGACGTTCCTTCGTCTTTCTATCGAGGCCCAGGTTATTCTGTCATGCCGCACCCGACCCGAACGCCTGTCGATAGGCGCAGACTCGTCCGACAGCCACTCCGCATATCGGCCTCTATGCTGCTTTCTGCGGCGGTGGCGATCGTCCCGATTGGATGCAGTGTCGTCGAGAACTTGGACGACCTGAATCGAGGCGCGTCGAACGACGCGGTCGTGTCGGGGAATGCCGGGCAGGCCTCCGACCCGCTGCCTGGGCAAACGCAACCCAGCCAATCGCAAGATGCCGGTCCACCCCTTCGAGCCTTCGATACACCCATGTCCGTCCCCGACGGCTCAGACCTGGCCATCGGTGAAGACAGCGAGGCGCCTTCGGCGACCGAGTCCGACAGTGCCGGTTTTGACCAAACCATGAAGGGCGGTGAAGTAGCCCAGTCGGAAGCGACCCGTCCTCCAGACGGCTCGGCAGACGCTCAGGTTGCGCAAACGAGTGAGATGGATGTCGGCACGGCGGCTGCCGCCACGGTCGACGCGCAGCAGGGGAGTGGGTGGTGCGCGGCGAATTCGTCTGCGACGACAGTCGACTGTCACGACTTCGACGAGGGCAAGGCAGCGGAGGACGGCTTTGCCAGCCACTATTACACCGCGCACTATTCGAGCGTCACGTCCACGGACTTCGCGCCCGGATCGTCTCCGAGCTCCCTGCTCGTATCGACGCCGATGCTCGCTTTGGGCGGCGCCCCGCTGGACGAGCAGTTCAACGACCTGGTCCCCTTCCACGACAAGGTCGAGCTCAGCTTCGCGCTCAAAATCGTCGACTACGATCCGACCGCGGGGTACCTGAGCTTGTTCCGGGTCTCCTACGTCGGGGGGGCCTGGGCTGCGGAATTCGATTTGCAGCAAACAGGGGCGAGCTTCGAGGAGTCCGTCACGACCTTTTTGGGAGTGACGCGATTGAAGTACACGGCGGCACAGCCGATGAGCCTGGATGAATGGACGACTGTGGACTGCGTGTTCGATTTCGTGAATCACAAGTTGTCGCTTTCCTACGACGGTGTTCCCATCGTCACGAACCAGACGATTGCGAATCCCGATCAGGGTACGCCGATCATCTTCGTTCAAGTAGGTCTCAACTACTTGGTATCGCCGGCGAAGCCCATGATGATTTATTACGACAATATTCTCCTGAGCACGCCGTAAGGGAACGCCCCGAGGGCGGCATGGCGCCGAGCGACGCGGGCCGACCCGCGTTGAACGGCGCCAGGGGCGACACCGCCCGTCGGACGCGCGTCGGCGCGCGTCGTTTTCTTGGCCACAGGCGACGCGCTCCGGTACCCCAATCATGGGATGGACCTGCTCGTCGGCGCGTCGCTCGCGATTCGACGCCTGCTGCGGCGCGCGCATGGCTTGCTTCTCGCCTCGGCGCTCGCCGCGCTTGCTGTCTTTGGCGATCCTCGGGCGAGCTTTGGGGCAGTCCACTGGGCGGCGCTCGCCGCGTGGGCGCTGGCACTGGCCACGCGGCTCCGACGAAGGCTCGCCGCCACCCGCGTCGAGTCGCCTTGGCTCCTCGACGTGGACATCGGAATCCTCCTGGCTGTGGGACTCGAGGCGGCGCTCGTACGTTTCGATGGGGGCCTCGGTGGTCGCTTCTCGCCCTCCCTCTATTTGCTCGTCGCCCTCGTCGCGGGGATCGCGCGCCCTCTCGCGGGAATCATTGTGGTGGGGTTCACGATCGGCCTCGAAGCGAGCCTGCGGTTCGTGACTCTCGGCGAGACGGGACTCGCCGGGGTCGGCATACACGCCGCCTTTGCCGGAGCCTTTGCTCTGCTCAATCTCGCGCTCCTGCGTGCGGAGCTCGCACGCGTGCGAGCCACCGCCCGTGAACGGATGGAACGGCAGCTCACGCGCCTGCGGGAGGACGCGCGAAGTTACCGCCTTCTGGGAGCCGGCGACGCGCGCGACCGGGACGCGGCACACGGCGAACGACTTGCCGGGGCGAGCGTGGAAGAAATTCATCAATCGGTGCACTACGCGCTCGACCTACTCCGTCGCTCGCTCGACTTGCACACCGCGGTCCTGCTCTGGATCAACGACAGCGGCACGCACCTGCGAATCAGCGAGATTTCCACGCAATCGGACGAGGTCTACGACGCACCTTTTCCCGTGGGCGATGGGGTGATGGGAGCTGTGCTCGCGCAGCGCGCCCGGGTCTCGATCCGCGGGCTCAAGCCGTCCTACAAGGTGCCCTACTATTCGGGGCCGTGTCCGGTGCGCGCGCTTGCGGCGATTCCCGTGCTCGAGGGCCAAGCGCTGCGCGGCATTCTCGCGATCGACCGGATTGGCGATGTGCCATTTTCGCCGCACGAGGAGGAAGTTGCCGCCCAGGCAGCGCGCTTTTGCCTGCGGGCCATTCAAAACGAGCGCGTCTTTCTCCAGCTCGAGCGGGCGAAGGTCGAGGAGGGCAAGCTCTACCGCGCGGCGCGGGCACTCGGCGCCGCGCTCAGCGAGAAGGACGTCGTCGACGCGGGCGTGAAGGCGGCCCGCGAAATCGCGAGCTTCGACCTCGCTGCCGTGACGGTGTTCGACGAGGCGACGCGCATGCACGAGGTGGTCGCCGCCACGAGCGAAGGCGGCGACGTCGATCGCCTGGTCGGGACGCGCTTCTCGAACAATGCGGGACTGGTCGCGATGGTCGTGCAGAACCGCTGCCCGCTGCCCTATCGCGGCGATTACGAGTCGGCGCGCCAAGTGGTCCTCAGCAAACGCCTCGGCTGGCCCAGCCACCCGAGTCTTCTCGTCTTGCCGCTGCTGATCCACGATAGGGCCCTCGGGACTCTGATCCTGGGTGCCAAGCGCCGCCACGCGTTCGGCGACTCGGCGCGCCCGACGCTCGAGGTCCTCGCCAGCCATTTGGCGGTGAGCCTGTCGAACGCGCGCATGGTGCACAAGCTCGAAACGCTGGCCACGACCGACGGTCTGACGGGCCTTTTCAACAAGCGGGCGATGCTCGATGCCGCGACCCAGAAGATCGCCTCCGCCGCCCGCTTCCATCGAGAGCTTGCGCTCCTCGTCGTCGACATCGACTTCTTCAAGAAGGTCAACGACACCCACGGCCACGACATGGGCGACCTGGTGATCCGGGGGCTCGGCGACATTCTCACCCGACAGAAGCGCGCGACCGACGTCGTCGCACGCTTTGGCGGCGAAGAGTTTGTCGTGCTCTGCGAGCAAACGGACGAAATGGGCGCGATGCTGCTCGGAGATCGCATCCGCGAAGAGCTCGGCAAGACGAGCTTCCGCGCTCCGGCTGGCGCGTTCTCGGTGACCTGCTCGATCGGCGTGGCCACGTTCCCCGCGGCGGGCGCCGACTGGGACACGATCTTCAAGGCCGCCGACGACGCCCTGTACGTCTCCAAGCGATCGGGGCGAAATCGCTGCACTTCCTGGCGGCCCGAGCGAAAGAGTGCCGTCAGCGGCGCCAAGCGGTGAACGAATCTCGACAGACCGTTCGCGCGTGCGCATGCTTGCAAGGCCATGACGGACGAAAAGCCGACACCGTTTCAGGATGTGCGCAAAGGGCTGGGGCTGCTTTTTCGCGCGGCGAAGACGGCCGTCGAACGGCTGCCGACCGGCGGGGTCGAAGAGGTGGTGGCAACGAGCGCGCGCGAAGTGGGGCGCGCCATCGAAAATGTCGCGTCGGCCATCGAGCGCGAGGTGTTTGGCAAGCGCACCGGTGCGGTTCGGCCGCCTGAAGAGAAGAGCGCGGAAACGGCGGAGAGGGAATCGCCGCCCACGGACGAGCCGAAGCCGCCCAATGCCGCGTGAGGGCCTCCTCGCGGTGGGTGGGATTGCCGCGATGTTGGCCCGAGCCTGAAGCTTCGACGCGGACCGCCGTTCCGTGAGTCGAGGTCAAATGGCGCTTCGATTGAAATCCGTTCCCGAAGCGGGGAGCGCGAACAGCGACCAGGTGGTTCCGGGGAGTGACGTGTGGCCCGTTCGCCCCTCGGTCCCTCCCGAGCCGAGCGCGACCGCCTATGCCATCCACGACGCCAAAAACATGGTGGGTGTTCTTTCGGCCAACATCGACGTCCTGACGCGTGCGCTGCGCACCATGCCGCTCCCGAAGAACGCCGCAGACGCCCTCGAAGACATCGACGAGAGCACGCGTCGTCTCGGGGGGCTGCTCCGCGAGGCGCTTTCCGGCTTGCGGGGGCAACCGCGGAGGCCGGCCCTGGCCCCGTCGCCCTTGCGCGCCGGGCCAGTAGTGGACGCCGCCACCGAACGCATGCGTCCGACGGCTCGCGCACGGGGAGTTCGAATCGTGCATGCGGGGTCGGACGACGCATGGGCCACCATCGAGCCTGAGCTTCTCGAGCGCGTGGTCGTGAACCTCCTCGAGAACGCCGTCCGCTTTTCGCAGCCTGGGGACACCATCGAAGTCGAGTACGCGGCTCGCAATGGACGGCTGACCCTCGCGGTCCGGGACCGGGGACCGGGGGTTCCCGAGGACGTTCGCGAAGAAGTCTTCGAGTCGTACCTACGCCGGGACCGGGATGGCTCGGAGTCACACTTCGGGCTTGGCTTGGCGTTTTGCCGCGAAGTGGCTCGAGCGCACGGCGGAGACGCTTGGGTCTTCAATCGAGCCGACGGGGGGGCGTGCTTCGTCTTCGAGATAGCCTGAATCCCTTCTGGGCTTTTCGAAAAAGAGATCTTCGTGGTCCTACTCGGGGGCCGATCCCCGGAGTCACTCTGAGCTATCCTTTGCGGGCATGAACGTCGGCTCGCAGTTCGCGACCAGCTCGCTGTCCTCGACGGACGATCTTGCCGCCACCGTCGCCAGAATGAAGGCAGCGCAGCGCAAGCACGGCACACCGAGCCGGGAACTTCGCATCCGCGCCCTCGATCGACTCGAGCACGCACTCGTCGGCCGCAAGATGGCGATTGCCGCGGCGATCTCGAGGGATTTCGGCAACCGCTCGATTCACGAGACCTTGGGTGGCGAGATCTTCGTCGTGCGGAGCGCCATCGAATACGCGAAGGCGAACCTCGACGCGTGGATGCGTCCCGAAGACCGTGAAGTCAACTGGCTCTTCCTCCCTTCGAGGGCGCAGGTCATTGCCCAGCCGCTCGGGGTCGTCGGAATCATTTCGCCGTGGAACTATCCGGTGCAGCTCGCATTGTCGCCGCTCGTCAGTGCGCTCTCGGCCGGCAACCGCGTCATGCTCAAACCGAGCGAGCTCGTCCCGGAGACCACGAAGGTCCTCTCCGAGATCGTCGGCGACGCGTTTGCTGAAGACCAAGTCTCCGTCGCCCTGGGCGGACCCGAGGTCGGAGAGGCATTTTCGCGCCTGCCTTTCGACCATCTCCTCTTCACGGGATCGACTCGGGTCGGGCGGCTCGTGATGCGCGCAGCGAGCGAGAACCTCGTTCCCGTGACGCTGGAGCTCGGGGGCAAGTCGCCCGCGATCCTCGGAAGCGACGCCTCCGTGCGCACGGCCGCGAGGCGCATCGTCGCGGGAAAGCTCTTCAGCGGTGGGCAGACCTGCGTCGCGCCGGACTACGCGATGGTCCCCGCCTCCTCGCGCGAAGCCTTCGTCAAAGAATACAGCGCGGCAGTCGCCAGCATGTATCCGACTCTGCGCGACAACCCGGACTACAGCGCAATCGTCACCGAAGAGCATCTTGCACGCCTGCGCCGCCTCGTCGACGACGCGCGGTCGCGCGGCGCCCGCGTAATCGAAATCAATCCGGCGAACGAGGTGCTCGACGGGACCCGCAAAATGGCGCCCGCTCTGGTGCTCGACCCGACCGCTGAGATGCTCGTGTCGGACGAGGAAATCTTCGGACCGGTTCTCCCCGTTTTGACCTACCGCACGCTCGACGAAGCCATCGCGTACGTCAACGATCACCCTCGCCCGCTTGCCCTCTATTATTTCGGCCGAAACCGTACGGCCATTGGCCGCATACTCGACGAGACCGTCTCCGGCGGCGTGACTGTCAACGAAACGCTCTTGCACCTGGCGCAGGACGACCTTCCGTTCGGAGGCGTCGGCCAAAGCGGAATGGGCCAGTACCACGGCCGCGAAGGGTTCGACACATTCACCAAGAAGAAGCCCGTGTTCTATCAGGGCCGGGTCGGCGCGAGACGGCTCATGTACCCACCGTACGGTCGTACCGCCAACGGGCTTCTACGCCTGCTCATCGGGAAGTGAAAGTTTGCACATGCTCTGGCCCTTCGAGATTCGCGGCGCGGTCGTCGCCGACGAGGACCAGCTGCTCCACGTCGCCCGTCACCTCAACACCGTAAACCTACCGGCGGACCGCGATGAGATCCGTGGGATCTTGGAGCACTCGGAGTCCAGCTTCTCCGGCGCGATCAAGGACCCCCGCCGGCGCGAATACGTCTTCGTTCTGGTCGACCTCGAGCAACACCGCATCGTGGGCACCTCGATGATCATCGGTCAACTCGGCCGTCGAGATGCGCCGTACATCTACGTCGACGCGTCCGAGGAGGAGCGTTACTCGGCGACGCTCGACAGGCATTTCCGGCACGTCGTTCTCAAGATTGGATACTCGTTCAACGGGCCCACCGAAATCGGTGGCCTCATCGTAAGCCCCGAATACAGAAAGAAGCCCGAGCGGCTGGGTCTCGCCATTTCGTACGCGCGCTTTCTCTTCATCAAAATGCACCGCGAGTGGTTCAAAGACGAGCTGCTCGCGGAGCTCTTGCCCCCGCTCGAGCCGGACGGCACGTCACACCTGTGGGACGCGCTCGGCCGCAAGTTCACCGGGATGACGTACGCAGAAGCCGATCGGCTCTCGAAGAAGAACAAAGAATTCATCAAAGGGCTCTTTCCCGAGGGAGCCATCTACGCCTCTCTTTTGCCCACCCAGGCGCAAGAAGTCATCGGCAAGGTGGGCGCGCAGACCAAAGGTGTCGAGAAGATGCTGCGGCGGATCGGTTTTCGGTACGCGGGCCGGGTCGACCCATTCGACGGCGGTCCTCACTTCACGGCGCCGACCGACGAAGTGAGTCTTGTGAGCCACTCGCACCGGGCGCGGGTGACCAAGCTTCTGTCCGCTGGCGAGGCTCCGAAGACACACGCGCTCGCCGCGGTCGAAGGCGCCGAGGCGCCCTTTTTTCGCTGCTTGTATTTGCCGTGGCGCGCTGCAGGCGATGCGGCGGGTCCAGGCGAATCATCGGGAGTCACGGCCAAAGAGGCCGCCGATCGGCTCGGTATCCGCGAGGGCGATGAAGTGTGGGTGCTGCCCCTCGCGTGACAGGGCCCCGCTCGAAACATATGGCAGAGTGACGCCCCATGAAGCCGGAGCGGCGGGTGCGAGAGCCGAAGGATGCGGCGCCGCGCTCCGAGCAAATCGACATCCGCACACGCGACGGCTGGTCGCTGCGAGCGGACGTGCATCAGCCCGCGCGGGCGCCGATTGGCACGGTGGTCTTGGCCCACGCCCTGATGGCTCGCCGAAGCGAGTTCGATCGCCCCCGCGGCGTCGGAGTAGCCCGATTTTTCGTCGATCGTGGCTGGCGCGTCGTCGCCTTCGACTTCCGCGGTCACGGCGATAGCGGACCGCGGCCGGACGAGGGTGCCGCGTTCGGGTACGACGACTACGTCAAGAGCGATCTACCAGCCGTACATGCGTTCGCCCGGGCGCGCGGCAACCGCAACCGCCCCGTGATCCTCGTCGGTCACTCGCTCGGCGGCCACGTGGCGCTCGCCGCCCAAGGAGTCGGGCTCGTCGCGTTCGACGGCGTCGTCACGGTCGGGGCCAACGTGTGGGTCCGCGAGCTCGAGCCCTCCGGCGCGCGCTGGCTGATGAAGCGCGCGTCGCTTTTCGCCGCGCTGGCCTTGAGCCGGCGGCTTGGCCGGTTCCCGGCGCGCGCATTGCGCCTGGGGAGCGACGACGAACCGCGGGCATTTCTCGGCGACGTCGATCGGTTCGCGCGAACGGGCCGGTGGAGAAGCGCAGACGGCGCGGTCGACTATCTGACGTCGCTCGGCCGCGTTCGGGTTCCTGTCCTGCAGATGGTGAGCGACGGTGACCGCTTCGAGTGCTCGCCGGAATGCGGCGCTCGTTTCGTCGCGCGGTGCGGCGGCCCACACGAGATTCTGCGCATCGCACGTGGCGACGACGGCGGGCCGCCGCCGGACCACATGGGTCTGGTGACGAGCGGGCGGACCCGGAGCGCCTGGGAGCGGGCCGAGGTGTGGATGCGAGCGTGCCCTACCGGCTCGAGCGATTCTTCACGTACCTGACCGCGCCGTGCTCGCTCTCGACGATGCGCCCGTGCTGCCTCGCGGCGAGGACGAGTCGCTGATCGCGGTCGCGTGCCCCGACCGGGGCGACCAGCCTGCCGCCTTCCGGCAGCGCGTCGATCCACGCCGCGGGCATCGAGCTCACCGCGAACATGGCCACGACCTTCTTGGCCGTTCCCCACTTCGGCGCGCTGATCATCGCGTCGCCATGCACGACGCGCACGTTCGGTTCCCCGGCCAGGTTGTGCGTCGCCCACTCGGCGAGGGATTCGTCGATTTCGAACGTCAGCACCGATCCTGCGCCGCCGACCACGAACCCCGCAAGGGACGCGCCGTAGCCCGACCCGGCCCCGAGCTCGACCATGGCGTCGCCGGGCGTGAGCCCCAGCAGCCGAAACGACAGGAGATACGCGTGAGGCGCGCTGATCGTCGCAAGACCTTCGTTGTCGAGTGGAAGTGGTGTGTCCTCGGCGCTTCGCTCGATGTCCTCGGTGCGAACGAATCGCTCGCGAGGTACTTCGAGCACGGCGGTCAAGTAGCGTTGGTCGAACGGGCCGAGGGAATGTTCGATCGACTCGACAAGCGCCAGCCGGCAGCCGCGCGCCACTTCGCGGAGCTCTTGCCGGAGTACCGACGCGCTCTTTCGGTCACTCCCGCTGCGGAGTTGCTGCGCCACGGAGGCCAACCAATCGAGTCGCTCCTGCTGCGACAGCTGGGCCATCTTTCTGCGAAAGGCGACCGTAAAGAGAAGCGGCTGGCTCGAGGTCATTGGCGGCTAGCACGCCCAGGACTAATTCGCATTCCCACTTCTGTCGACCCTCGGCGCCCATGGGCCGCCACCCGATTGCGGTCGACGTTGACCTTACCCGCTCCACATGGTCACGTCTGTCGTCGTGGCGACCGGGCCACCGAGAGAGGGATTGCTCCGCGTGCCAGCGCGCGTCGTTCGCGCGATGCGGGCGCACAACGCGTTCGAGGCATCGGCCGGCGTGGCATTTTGGTTTTTTTTGAGCCTCGTTCCCCTGCTCGTCCTCGCCGGCTTTCTCGTCGGGCAAGTGGCGCGCACACGGGGAGTCAACGCGCTCGTCGGCCCGCTCCTCGACGTCATTCCGAGTGCGGCAGAAGGAATCGTGCACGACGAAGTCGAGCGCCTGGCTCGCGCCAGCGCGTCGTCGCTCGCGCCGCTCGGAGCCGTCGGCTACCTGTGGACCGCGTCGTCGGGGCTCCAGAGTCTGATGCGCGTCTGCGAGACCGCAGCGCAAGCCAACCCGAGGCCGTGGTGGAAACAGCGCGGAATCGCGCTCGGCTTCGTCGTCCTCGGCCTCGCGGTGGCATGCCTCCTGGCCTTGGTCCTCGTCGAGATCGAGTCGCGGCTCTTCGGTCACTCGCACCATTCGGTCGCATCCGGGGTCCCAAAGCATTCGGCCCACCAAGGCTTGCACGCGCCTCATGGGCAACTCCTCGCCGCCTTGCTCATGCTCGGCGTCGGCGGCGCGCTTCTCGGGGCCTTTTACCGCGCCGCCGTCGGCCGGCCGCCTCGGACACGGCGACGAGTCTGGCCTGGCACGTTCACGGCGGTGGTCTTCTGGCTGATCGTCTCCTGGGCATTTGGCGCCTACGCCGTATCGGTGTCGGCCTACGCCCTCTATTACGGAAGCCTGGCCGCGGTCGCCGTCCTGCTCGTGTGGCTCTATCTGACGAGTCTTTCGCTCGTCTTGGGCGCCGAGGTCAACGCGGACCTCGAACGAGTCGACTCCCGCGCGCCTCGGACGGGGCGCGTCGCGAGACGATGACGGTCGTTGCCCCGCGACCTGCGCGCGTGCGACAGGTCTTTGGTTCGACAAGCTCAGGAGCCCGCTTCGCTCGAGCCGGCGCTTCTGCGCTTGCGCGGCTCTCCAAACCCCGTCATTGCTAAGCGACCGAGTGACTTCTCCCGCCCTCCGCGAGCGCATCCGGCGTCGACTGGCCGACGAAACCGGCCGGATCGCCCGTCAGGCGCCCTTCACCGTCGCGCTCTCCTATCCGTCCCCGTACCGGGTGGGAATGAGCTCCCTCGGCTACCAGCGCATCTACCGAGCGCTCATGGAAGCGCCGGGAATCGCCTGCGAACGGGTTTTCCTCGACGACGAGTGCGAGGACGACCCGGCCCGCCCGCCGGAGCACCCGGTCACGTACGAGTCGATGCGCCCCATCGACGAGCTTCCGGTCCTGGCGTTCAGCGTCGCCTACGAGCTCGAGATCTCGGGAGTCGTCCGCATGCTTCGGGCAGCGAACATCCCGCCGCGGCGGCTCGACCGCGACGATCGGCACCCGCTGGTCATCGCCGGTGGCCCGCTTACGTTCTCGAATCCCCTTCCGCTCGCCGGCATCGTCGACGCGATCGTCGTGGGAGAGGCGGACGCACGCTCGGTCGAGGTCGTGCGGGCCGCGGAGCAAGGACAGTCGCGCGCCGCACAGCTCGACGCGCTGGCAAAGATCCCTCACGTTTTCGTCCCTACGCACCACTCGATTCTCCCGCCGGTGGGCGCCGAAGACGATTCCGTGCTCCCGGCGTATTCCACGATCCGCACACCCCACACCGAGCTCTCCGGCATGTTCCTCATCGAGACGGAACGCGGCTGTTCGCGCGGCTGTACGTATTGCGTCATGCGGCGGAGCACGAACGGGGGAATGCGAATCGTGCCCGAGAACGTGGTGCTCGACGCCATCCCACGCGACGCGCGGCGAGTCGGTCTCGTAGGGGCTGCGGTCAGCGACCACCCCAAGATCGTCTCGATAGTCAGCGAGCTGGCCGATCGCGGGTGCGAAGTGGGCCTGTCCTCTCTGCGACCCGACCGTCTCGCAACGAACGAGGACTTCGTCGCCGCGCTCGCGCGGGTCGGCTATCGAACGCTCACGACCGCGATGGACGGGACGAGCGAGCGCGTTCGCGAGACGCTGGAACGCCGCGCGCGGCCCAAGCACCTGCTCCGGTGCGCCGAGCTCGCGAAAAAGCACGGGATGGAGCGACTCAAGGCCTATCTGATGATTGGCACTCCCGGCGAGACGGACGCCGACGTCGACGAATGCGTGGCGCTGACGACGGAGCTGTCGCGGATCGTCCCAGTCGCGCTCGGCATCGCGCCTTTCTGTGCCAAGCGGAACACCCCACTCGACGGTGAGCCGTTCGCGGGCATCGAGCTGATCGACGCCCGCCTTGCCCGCCTTCGGCGCGGCCTGAGGGGCCGGGCGGACGTGCGGGCGACGAGCGCGCGCTGGGCGTGGGTCGAGTACGTCCTGGCGCAGGGGGGCGAGGAGGAGGGTCTCGCCGTCGTCGACGCAGTCGACCAGGGCGGATCGTTTCGTGCCTATGCGAACGCCTTCGCCCCGCTCGCCAAGCCGCGCCGCGCGCTGCGCATGTCGGTGGCCCCGGCCGCCGGGTAAGCATCGGACGGCGCGACCGGCCCGCAGCCGAGCCGCTCACCCGATGAACGTCTCCGAAAACGCCCCGAGCTGCCTGAGCGCCTCGTAAACGGCGATTCCCACGGCATTGGCGAGGTTGAGCGAACGGACCGCGCCGATCGTCGGAATGCCGACGGCCCGGCCCGGGAAGCGCGCGAGGAGCTGCTCGGAGAGCCCTACGCTCTCCTTGCCAAAGACGAGCGCATCGCCCGGGGCGTAGCGGACTTCGAGATAATTGGTCGTCGCGACCGCGCTGAAGAGATGCAGGCCGCGTGGCTGCGCGTCGTCGTGCCAGGCGTGAACGAAGTGGTCGAAATCCTCGTGCTGCCGAACGTCCACCAAGTGCCAATAGTCGACGCCTGCGCGCCGGACGCTGTGCTCGTCGATTCGAAAACCGAGCTTGCCCACGAGGTGCAGCGGCGAGCCCACGGCGGCGCAAAGCCGCGCGATGTTCCCGGTGTTTGGTGGGATCTCGGGCTCGACGAGCACCACATGAAGGGGAATCGTTTGAGGTTTGGCGCGAAGGCGTGGAGTCGACGACGAGGTCCGCGGCATGCGTCATGTTGGCATTGCACAAGGGCGCGCCGAAGGACACGGCCTTGACGCTCGGCGCGCGCAAACCGTAGCCTCGCGGGAAGCCACGCACGGGAGCCCTCTTGCGCCGCACTTGGAAGGTCGCCCTCGCCGTCGCGTCATTGGCTGGCTGGGCCCCGCTGCGCGCCGCTCGCGCCGCCGACATGGACCCTGCGCCCGAGCGCCTATTCCTCGAGCCGAAGAACCTCCCCAGCGGCACTTCGTGCCAGGGCATCGCGCAAAACCCTCAGGCGTTCATCGACGGCCACCCGGGTCTTTCGCCCGGCAGCTTTCCCTGCCTGCCGAACAACATTGCGTGGGCCAACCTGATGAGCGAGCTCGGGTACGCGCTCGCCCCGAGCGCGTTTCATCCGGCCCGCACCGCGGGGTTTGGTGGGTTTGCGTTCAGCATCGAGGCGAGCTTCGCGCACATCAACGCCGACGCCGTGGACAGCACGGGCACGCCATACTGGCGCGCGGGAACGGAGGGGCCCGGCGACCCGGGCAGTCACCAGGTTTCGGTCGTCAACAAGAACCCCGACTCCATCCTTCAAATTTATTCACTCAACATCCGAAAAGGCCTTCCCTTCGGCCTGGAGGTGGCGGGCGTCGTCGGTATCGTCGCGAAGACGTCGCTATGGGTCGGCGGCGCCGACCTAACCTGGGCGCTCTTCGAAGGCTACCGGACGGGCGTCCTCGGCTACTTGCCCGATGTCGCGATTGGCGCGGGCGTCCGCACCCTCGAAGGATTGTCGAAGTTCTCCCTCACCACCGTCGGGATGGACGCGCAGCTATCCAAGCCCTTGGCCGTCGCCGACAGCGCCGTCGTGACGCCGTACCTCGGCGCGCAGCGGCTCATCATCTTCGCCGACTCCGCGGTCGTGGATTTGACGCCGAGCGTCGACCCACTCCGACAGTGCGGGTACCAGGGTCGAGATCCGCAGACCGGCGCGCCTGTTTGCAGCAACAAGCTGAACACAGGTCCGAGCGCGACGACGGACAACAACGGCGACTTCAACAACGACGCCGCTTTCCAAACGGCGCGCATGCACCGGTGGCGAGCAATCGCCGGCCTCACGTACCGGTACGACATCCTCTTGCTCGGCGCTCAGGTCGTCATGGATTTCGAGGACCCGAGCGCCGAGAACTCGAGCCTCGGCGTCTCTGGGTCGAGGCAATGGACGGTGTCGCTCGAGACCGGAGTCGCCTTCTAACTGAGCACGGCGGCTAGGAATGCGGCGATCACCGCAAATGCTCCGACGGCCGTCGCGATGGCGGCTGCGATCCACGACTCACGCATGGCGGGCCCGGCCGCCTTGCCCTCGAGTCCGTAGCAGCCACGCAAGAAGGCCCGCGCGCTGCGACCGGGGAGCCCCACACCCATCCCGGCGATGGCGAGCGCGGCCACCGCTCCCTCTTTCGCGGCGACGACCACCGCGCCGAGCGGTCCGATCACCAAATCCCACCCTGCGGCGTAGAGGCCGAAACGAAGCGCGCGGCTGGTCGCGCCATGTGCTCCCGAGCGCCTCGCGCCGTGATCGAGTGCCCACCCATGTGCGGCATGCGCCACGACGAGCAGGAGCGCCAGGCCCGGGATTCCGGCGGCGGCGAAGCGCACGACCGTTGCGGTCTCGTGGAGCAGCAGGTGGCGGATCCAGGACGGGGCAATCAGCCCGAGCGCACCGAGCGCACCGACCGCCATCGCGCCCGCGGCGATGGTCTCGCTCAGGACCGCAAACCTCAGCGCGGGAATGATGGGCCCATCCGGCAGGGACCCGAAGAAACGCTCCGCGTCGAACGTCGTCGCGCGAGCGGTTGCCCAGAGCCGCGCGAGAGCCGCCGCGCCGGGCCGCTCCCACGCCACGATCGAGACCACTCCCGATCGGGTCAGCTCGGGACGGCATCCAGGGCAGTCGGCGTTTCCGCAGCGCGCGCATACCACGGCCGCCGGAACGTCTGCGTCGGGAATCTCTTCGCTCTCGACCCGTGCCTGAGCCTCTCGGTCACGCGCGATTCGCATCGGACACCTCTCGCGTGCACAGAGCCCGAGCGGCTCCGCCGTCAAAGTCTGACACGATTGAAGGACTAATGCACCACTTGTCCCGCCGAAGTCCCGCGCTTCACACGGATGTCGTCGAGACGCCCGCCGAAGAAGAACGCCTTCACCAAAGCGAGCGCCGACACCCCGAGTGTGGCGTAGAGGCCCCACGCGAAGGTGAAGCGGAGTGGTACCCCGTATCCGCCGTGGGGTGGTCGAGTGAGCAGAAGCGCGGCCGTCGTTCCCGGAATGGCCGTGAGAAACGACACGGCCACGCGCGCTCCTCGCATCTGCATGATGCTTCGTCGACTCAGCACGATCGGAATGAGGACAAACCACGCCACCGCGGCGGCCCACGACCAGCCGAGGCGGCGAGCGATGTCGAGCCCTGGATATTTCACGATATCGGGCATCGTCAGGCTCACCCACGGCGAACCGAACGCGATGAGGCCGACGACGGCGAGCCCAACGAGCGTGCCGCGCCCGCGGCGGACATATGCAAAGGGCAGAGGCTCCCATTCGGGTTCGCAGCGTGCGTCGTCGTCGATCTCGTCCGACCGCGGGAGCTTCTCGAATGGCACGAGGGCCACACCGCAGACTGGGCACGCGCGTCGCTCGCGTGGCGCGAAGAGCTCGCGACAGAAAGGGCACGCCAAGAGCGCCACGCTACGGAGCATAGTCCCGTTCTCTTCGCGCGTGCCTGGACGGGCCGCCATTCACCCATCGGCGATCCGAAAGGCGCACGTGGACGCACACGGCCGTGTAGGGGGGACGTGGACACGAGCAAGGGCACGGGCGCGGAACTACAATGCGCACATGACACGCCCCACCAAGTTGGACCCTCTAGTCGTCGACGCCTGGATCGGCTCGCATCCCGGTTGGGAAGGCGCGGAATCGGGCGCGATTTCGAAACGCTACAAGCTTCCGGACTTTGCCTCTGCGCTCGGATTCGTCGTGCGGCTGGGCTGCTATGCCGAGAAGCGGGACCATCACCCCGACGTGGAGCTCGGCTGGGGCAAGGCGCGGGTCACATGGTCCACGCACGACGCCGGGGGCGTGACCGATCTGGACCTGGCAGCCGCCGAAGCCACAGACAAGCTTTACGGATGAGCGACCCCGAAGTTCTGGCGCCTCCGCCGGAGAGGCTGCGCGGGTACATCGAAGCGATTGTCGGCCCCGGTCCCATTCCGCGCTTCGAGGAGGCGCTGACGCATCCAAGCTTCGCCAACGAGGCTGGAGTCCCCGACAACCAACGCCTCGAATTTCTGGGCGACGCGGTCCTCGGGCTCTGCGTGAGCGAGATGCTCGCGATTGCGCACACCGACGCAGACGAAGGGAAGCTCACGCGCATGCGGAGCGCGTTGGTCAATGCCGCGGCGCTCGCGGCGTGGGCGCGGCGCGTGGACCTCGGCGCATCCGTCACGCTCGGACGCGGCGCAAAGCTCGGCAGCGAGCGGGAGCAAACGAACGTGCTCGCGGACGCCGCGGAGGCGCTCGTCGCAGCCGTGTACGAGGCGCGCGGGCTGTCGGGAGCCCGATCGCTGGTTCGCGAAATGGTGGGCGACCTGCTCGACAAGGCGGACGCACTGAGCGTGCTCGATCCAAAGAGCGCTCTGCAGGAACGGGCGCAGGCGGACGGCAACCCCGCGCCGACCTACCGCGTCGTAGAGTTGCGCGGGGCAGCACATGCGCAAGTCTTTGCGGTCGAAGTGCTCGTCGCCGATCGTGCGCTTGCCCGGGGCGAAGGCCCGAGCAAGCGCCTTGCGGAACGGGCGGCGGCGACGGCTGCGCTTGAGGTGCTGGAAAAGGAATCGACGATCGTGGCCGCACTCGAACAAACGGCGGCGAGCGGCGGCGGGTAGCGCCGAGGCGAGTGGATTTGCTACCCGTTGGGGGGCATGCTGGGGAGATTGAAAGAGCCGAGGCGTCGGGCGGCGCGCGTGTGTCGGGTCGCCATCATCTCAGCGATTGCCGGCGCGGCGTCCACCGCGTGCGGCGCTCGAAGCTGGCTGCCTCTCGATTCGACGGCCGACGACGCCGGCGCTTGCGTGGGCGTCGAAGTTCCCATTCAGCCCAACGTACCGAACCTGTATTTCGTCCTCGACGTGTCGGGCAGCATGCTCGAAAACGGCAAGTGGTCGAATGTGCGCAACGCGGTCGCGAATCTCATTTCCAGCATCGGGGCCAGCGCAAGGTTCGGAGTCACCGTGTTTCCCGCCCCCGGAGGGAGCGAGTGCGCTGCGGGGGCGGAGGTGATGCCGCTCCGTCTCGGTGATCCCAATGGGGTGACCAGGGCCGCTTTTGTCGCTGCCACCGCGCTGACCCCCAACGGAGGAACCCCGACGGCCGCCACGTTTCGCTCGCTCGTTCCCAAGCTCGGGAGTTTGCCGGGCATCACCTACGCGATCTTGGCGACCGACGGCGGACCGAACTGCGATCCCACGATCGCGGCGTGTTCAGTCGACCAATGCACGACGAACATCGACCAAGGCGACCAGCCCGGCAAATGCCCCACGGCGAATTGCTGCACGGGCAACCCGGAGGGTTGCCTCGATGGGACAGCGAGCGCGCAAGCCGTCGCCGCGCTTCTCGCCGCCGGCGTGCAGACCTACGTGATGGGCATTCCGGGCAGTGCGCCGTACACGTCCGTGCTCGACGGGCTCGCGACCGCCGGGGGCACCGCCCGCGGGAGCGAGCCCGAATACTACCAAGTCGACTCGCCCGACACGAGCGCCCTCGGCACCGCGTTCCAGCAAATCGTCGAAGCCGCAATGAAAAGCTGTACGCTCGTTCTCGAGCGCAGTCCCGCGGACCCGAACAGCGTGAACGTCGCGGTCAACGGCTCGGTCGTGCCGAGCAGTGGGCCCAACGGTTGGTCCCTTCGCGGCCCCACGGTGACCCTGTCCGGCACCACCTGCGAAGCGTTCCAGGCCGCCGAGACCTCACCCGTGCAAGTCCTGCAGGGCTGTCCGACCATTCGGTGAGGGAGCGCTACCGGAACAGCGTATCCGTCAGCTTCTTTCGCAAGTCTTCGAACGAGTGATCGATCATCGCGTCGTAGACTTTGCGGTGAAACTCCTCGAGGGTCATCGCGCCCCTTATCTTCCACAGGTCGGCACCCCGCAACGACTTGACCGACAATTGAAGCGGGGCGCCCTGCGGAAGCAGGAACCGCGCGTCGAAATCGAAACGGATCGGAGCGAACACCGTGCGCGGCTTGGCGCTTGCCGTCAGCACGTTCGCCCACGCGCCGGTGTAGTCGATGACGAGCACGGGCGCCCCGATCGGCGCGGGGGCGTCGGCCGCGAGCGGTTCCCCCGCCCGCACCGCGAGCAGGTCCGTGGGAAACTCGGCGGCGAATCCGTCCGCGACGGCCTGAGCGATTCGCTGCTCTCGGAGGTGCATCGCGTCGGCCGTGACGTAGCGCGAGGGCAGAGCGTCCGGCCCTGGGTAGTAGGCGTGTTTGCTGATCCGCTTGTCGACCTCCTCGAGGGTTTTTCCCGCTTTGAAGCGGAACCGGACTTCGCATGAGGGCCCCGCCTTCTCGGCGGCCGCCAGCAGACGCTCGATGAACGCGCCGGTCGCGGCGTCGACGCGCGTACTCTTCCTCCAAGCGGCAAGCGCCCGGTCGTAGAGCGCGTGGCGTGCCGAACCGAGCTCCGCGTCGAGGTGCCGATCGGGGTACTTCCGAGCGAACTCGTCCAGCGCCGCGAGCGTTCCGACGGCCTTGGCCTTGTCGAGGTCGACCAGGAGCGCCCGCTGTATCGCGGCGTCGATTTCGGGGCCTATCTTCGCATTGGGATGCGCGCTGGCAAACCCCTCGAGGGCGTCCACGGAACCCTGCTGCTGCGCCTCTTGGAGCTCGGCGCGTGCCAGAAGGACGTCGCGCACCTCGTCTGCGTGGTGGCCGCCCCGCGCCAGGTATTGCCGATACATGGGGACGCTCGCCGTGGCGACGACCGTTCTGTACATTCGCTCGTCGCTCGAAGCGTTTCGCATCGAGCCGAGCCCCAGCCCGAGCGCCACGCCGATCGCGACGGCGAGAACCCAGTCGAACCGCATCCAAAGCGGTGAGAACGGCTTCATCGCCTCGGTCGACGAGATCGGGCTCGAGATCCTCGTCTGGTGCAGTGGATCGAGCTCGGCCAACATGTCGAAATCGTCCTCGGCGACGGCACGCGTCAGCTCCCCACGCAGCGACGTCAGCGCGGACTCGGCGCGCGCTACGTCCTCGGCTGGGGCCGGCACGACCACACGCTCGCCGTCCCGCATTCGCACGGCGAGTGCGGGCTGCGGGAGTCGCTCGAAAGCCTCCGCGTCGACGAACGGCCAGACGCGAAGCACCGGGCCGCTCGCGTCGACCACGCAGGCCGGAAACACGTACGTCCCGGCGCGATACGGCAGCGCATCGACCGCCCGAAGAACGACCGCGGCGTGCACGAAGCAGTAGGCGGCTGCGGAGTAAAGCACGACGTCGACGAAGAGCATCGGCTTTCGATGCAGGGCGAGGGGGCTCGCGACGTCGCCCCAGCCTTTGACGAGGACGAACGTCGCTATCACCACCAAGAGGGCGCTCGCGCCCAGCAGCACCCACGCGGTCGGCCGCGGCGCGCTGCGAAAGATCAGCGGCGCCGGCGGAGCGGTGAGGCGTGTCGCCGCGACGAACCGATCCTGAACCGGTCGCAAGCAGCGATAGAAGTCGATCGTCTTCGGCTGCGCCACTCGGCGGGCATCCTACGCGAAGACCCGGCCCGCCGCGAAGCTCAAGGAGGGCACGCCTTTTCCGGTCGCTTGCCGCACCGGCCGTTTGACGCGATCGGCCGTGGCCCTATAGAAGGCGAGACCATGGGAGACATCTCTCGATGAGCCCCACGGCCATGCTGATTCTCATCTTCGCGGCCTTTGCGATGTTCGCGTGGTCCGCGAGCCGCCGGTGGCACCTGCTGCACGTGGGTAGGCCATTTCCCAATGCGGTCGACCACCTTGGCACGCGATTGCGCGGCACTTGGCGCTTCGCTTTTCGCCAAGAAAAAATGGATTACTACGACCCGGCCGGCACGGCTCACAAGCTCATCTTCACGGGCTTTTTGCTCCTCAACTTCCGGGAGATCGTCCTCTGGGGGCGCGGATTTTACGCGCCATTCAACCTGTGGGTGCTCAGCCCGGCGCAACCGCTCGGTCAGTCTTACGAGTTTCTCAAGGATTGCCTCGGGCTCGCGGTCATCGCGGGCACACTCGTCTTTTTTTACTATCGCCTCTTCGTCAAACCAAAACGGATGGCTCTCACGTTCGAGGGCCTTCTCATCATCGCGATCATTTTCACGTTGATGATCACGGACATGATGTACGACGGCGCGTCGCTCGCGATGGCATCGCAGAAGGGCCGTCTCTGCGACGTCCTGGTGCATTCCGGCACGCCTCGCGAGTGCTCGGCGATCGGCACGATCACCGCGCCGCTCGGCGGGGAGAAGTGGCAGGGAGAGTGGTCGGCCTGGCCGGCCCCCGCCGGGTCGTTCTTCGCGCTGCTCCTCCACGGCCTCTCGGCCCCCGCGCTCGTGCCGATCGCCCACGCGAGCTTTTGGACGCACGAGGTTCTCATCTTTCTCTTTTTGAACCTCCTCCCGCACTCGAAGCACTTTCACGTCATCACGGCGATACCGAACGTCTTTCTCCGTAGCCTCAAGCCCGCGGGTCGCTTGGCACCCGTCGCCGACAACGCCGAGAAGTTGATGGAGGTCGTCGGAGCGGCGGGGGAGGCGGCCGATCCACTGGCGCAGCCGATTGGCGTCGCGCGGATACAGCACTTCAGCTGGAAGGCTCTGCTCGACTTTTATACGTGCACAGAGTGCGGTCGCTGCTCGGACAACTGCCCGGCTCACCGGACAGGCAAGATCCTCAGTCCCAAGCACCTGACCCTGGCCTTGCGCGATCACCTTTACGCGCGCGAAGAGGAGCTCATCACCGACCAGGCGAGCGAGACCGAGCTCGGCGTTTCGCCCATCAACCTCGTTCCCGAGGTGATCCACCCCGACGTGCTCTGGGCTTGCACGTCGTGCCGCGCCTGTGAAGAGCAATGCCCCGTGCTCATTTCCTATGTCGACAAGATCATCGACATGCGTCGAAGTCTGGTCATGGTTCGGGGCGAATTCCCGCACGAGCTCGCGAAGCCGTTCCAGGGAATGGAATCGAACGGAAACCCGTGGAACCTGTCGCGCATGGACCGATCGGCTTGGAGCGACGGGCTCGGAGTGCCGATGATGAAGGACAAGCCGACCGCGGCCGTGCTCTTTTGGGTCGGATGTGCGGCGAGCTACGACGATCGCGCAAAGAAAATTGCCCGAGCGACGGCGAAGCTACTGACGAAGGCGGGCGTCGACTTTGCGATCCTCGGGCAGGAAGAGAACTGCACCGGTGATCCAGCGCGCCGCGCGGGCAACGAGTTTCTGTTCGCCACGCTGGCCGAGGGCAACGCCGCGGTGATCAACGGGTACAAGGAAGGCGGTGGCGCGCGCACGGTCGTGACGACGTGCCCGCACTGTTTCAACACGTTGAAGAACGAGTACCCCGATTTTGGCCTACGCGTGGAAGTCGTGCACCACACAGACTTTCTGCTGGGGCTCGTCGCGGAAGGCCGACTCGTTCCACGAAACCGGGTCGAAGGGCGAGTCGTCTACCACGACTCCTGCTATCTCGGCCGATACAACGGTATTTACGATCCGCCACGCGAGATCCTCAGGCGGATCCCCGGCGTCGAGCTCGTCGAAGCGGAGTATTGGACGAAACAGCGAGGGCTATGCTGCGGCGCTGGCGGCGCGCAAATGTGGATGGAGGAGCAGAACCAGGATCGGGTCAACGTCAAACGTACCCTCCAGCTCGTCGATGCGCTCGGGCCCTCGAAAACGAGCACCATCGCGAGCGCTTGCCCCTTCTGCATGACGATGCTCACTGACGGAGTGAAGAACAAGAACCTCGAGGACCAAGTGCGTCAGCTCGACGTGGTAGAGCTGCTCGAGCGCGCATGCGAGCCGGCCGAGGTGCCCGCGGGCGCGCCTTCGCTCGTCGGCCTCGTGCCGAATGCGCCGCTCGGCGCCGCCGAATCCTTGGCTGAGGGGGCCCCGAGCGGCCGCGCCATGGACTAGGCCGGATCGACGTCGGGGACCGCCGCCTGCCCCGGTGAGCTATGCTGAGGAAGATGTCGCCGTGTCCGATTTGCGCCTGTCCCGCGGCGCCGCGCGAGCAAAATCGCGCCTTCCCCTTCTGCTCGCAACGCTGCAAGCTGGTCGACCTCGGCAAATGGCTCGATGGGAAGTACGCCGTCCCTGACGACGACGCGACGGATTCCAACGCCGACGAGGAGAGCGCATGACGCGAAGAGTGCCGGCGCTCGCCTCTGCCGCGTGGATCCTTGCTTCGATCCTTTTGGTCGCGCCTCTCGCCGAGGCGCAAGCTACCGCGCCGCCGTCCGCCGCCGCTCCTCCGGGCTACACCGGCTGTCCGCCGACCCCGGCCCTGCCCAATACGCCGCCGCCCGTGGTCTCCGGCGATCAAAGCCAGGACAGCGGTCTCGGACTCGAGTGGGTTTGGCTCAACGCCGAAATCGGCGGCGCATACGTGAACATGGAATCGCTCAGCACGAGCAACCTCGCCCTGCAGAAGACCGAGAGCGGCGGTCCGGTGTACGGCGTGGCGGCCGGCGTGAGGCTCCTGTTTCTCGCGCTCGGGGTGCGAGTCCGCGACCTGCAGCTCTCGTCGATTGGCAGCCTGTGGGAGCTCAGCGCCGAGGCGGCGTTTCACACGCGCATCTGGCGCATCGACCCGTACTTGGGGGTCCGGGGCGGGTACAACTTCGTCGGGTCGCTCAACACGGACTCGGTGCCACAAGTCGCGACGGGCGGTGCGCCTCCGAGTGTGAGCGTTCACGGCTTCGACGTCGGACCGATGTTCGGCATCGATTTCTATCTCGTGAAGTTCGTATCGATCGGCGCCGACGTCGACGCGCAGGTTCTTTTCCTCGAGCGCCCCGTTCCGCCGCTCCCGGCCGCCCTCACCATGGCCGGCGTCACGGTCAACACGCTGCCGCCCAACGTCAGAGCCCTCTACGAGAGCTCCGGTTCGAGCGTCGGCTTCGGCGTGACCGGGACGGCGCATCTGGGCATCCACTTCTGAACCCACCGTGCTCGCGACACTGCGCTGGCTCTTCCCCACCGCTCTGCCCGCGGTCATCTTCGCGGTTCTCGCGGTCCGAACCGACCCGCGCCGGGAGCCGCGGTGGCTGGTCGCTGCCACGTTTTTTCTCGGTGCCGGGCTCGGACTCGTCGCGCTTTTCTTCATCTCGCGCGCGTCGACCCTGACGGGCCTCGACATGCGGGTCGCGAGCGTGGGCGAGCGCGGCGCCATGATTTTTATATTTTTCGTCATGGCGCCCATCCAGGAGGCGGCCAAAGCTGCAGCCGCGTGGCCGGCATTGCTCTCGAAGCACATCGACGAGCCGTACGACGGCGTCGTCTATGCAGCTGCCGCTTCGCTCGGCTTCGCGGCGATCGAAAGCGGGTTCACGTTGCACGCCCACCCCTCAGGGGGCATTTGGGTGGCACGCGCGCTGCTCGCACTTCCCTCGCACGTGTTCTTCTCGTGCTTCTGGGGCTACGCGCTCGGTCGCGCCAGGCATGGCAAATCGGGCGCGCCCATCTTTCCCGCGGCGTTTCTCGCGGCGATCGTGGCGCGCGGTCTTTACTCGTACTTCGTCTACGGCCGCGGCCCCGGGGCGCTCCTGGGGGTGTCCCCACTCCTGGCCGCCATGGGAGCGGCCACTTGGGTGCTATGGCGCGATCTCCGCGCGCGGCAGAAGCGCTCCGTCAGCATCGCGCCGCCATCGAGCCGCAGGTGGGCGCGCTTCTCGGCGGTGACCCATCCTCCCAGCTTGTCCGCGGTGCGCGCCGCCCTGAGGCGCGCGGACGAGCCCGTGAAGATCCGCTGGGTGCTCCTCGGCGCCCTCGTGACAATAGGAGCGATGCTGGCAGGGCTGGCTTCGGGAGTCGTCGCCGCCCGCTTGCTCCACATCGATCTTTCGACGGTGGACGAACACGACGTGGGAGCGGCCGCGCCGGCGCTCCTGCTCGGCGCCGGCCTCCTGGCGTCGTTTCCGACCAGCGGCTGGCTCATTGCCCGTGCGGCTGGCGTGCACACGCTGCTCGAGCCGGCGCTCGCCGCTGTCGTGGCCCTTTTCGTGACGCTCGTCGCACTGGGATTCGCCGCGCCCTTCGCGGTCGTGTTCGGCCTGGCCCTCGCGCCCATCGCGTGGCTCTTGTCCATCGCGGGTGCGTGGGTAGGCCGCTCGGCGTGACCTTCGTCCCGACCTATTCGGCCGTTGGTCGGTGCTAAACCTCCCGAGGGTACATTTCGTGCGAATCCTCAAGAGCGCCCTCTTCTGGCGCATTCTTCTCAGCTCTCTCGTAGTCGTCGCCGTACTTGGCGTGGGTCTGCTCCGGGCGAACGCGGCGCACGAGCAGCTCGAAAAGCAGTTCGAGCGATTGGTCCAGCACGACCTGAAGCTCGCCGACGACGCCGAACAGCTCTTGCGATTGATGGTCGACCTCGAGACCGGCAAGCGTGGCTACCTGCTCACGAATGACCGCAGCTTTCTCGCACCCTACGAACAGGCGCGCAAGGAGCTCGAGGGACTGCTCGCCGAGGCGCAGGCCGTCGCAGAGAACGGGATGGAAGACGAGAGGGTCGCGGCATTCGGGCGCCTCGTTCGTGAGTGGATCCAGGACGTGAGCGAGCCGCAAATCCGGGCGCGGGCTCGCGCCGTGCCGGACGCCAACCTGGCGGACGAAGGAAAAGTGCTCACCGACGAGATGCGCGGCATTCTCACCGACCTACGCAAGCACGCGCTCGGCGAAGCAGACGCGCGGGAGCAGGCGGCATTCGAGTCGGCGAACGACTCGCAGCGGGCCACGCGTTCGGTGCTCGTCCTGGCGATCATCATCGCGCTGGGGAGCGGCGCCTGGATCGCGCGCGACATCGCGGGGACCACCGCGCAAATCGAAGAGGCGCTCGCCGCGACGGGCAGGCTCGAGCCGCTCCCACCGCAGCCGCTTCGCCGCGACGAGCTCGGGGCAGTCGCCCAGAGCCTTGCGAAGATGAACTTGCTGCTGCTCGAAAAGGACTCGAGCCTGCGCGCAACGCTCGCCGATCGGGAGCGGGCGGTGGCCGAGCTGACCCGCGCCAACGAGGACCTGGCGCTGCGTGACGCCCGAGCCCGAGCCTACGCCGAGTTCGTGCGCGAGCTGAAGACGCTCGACGTCGGGGCGCTCGCCACCGGCGGGATGCAGACTCTCGTGAAGCTCGCCGACGCGCAGGTCGGGGTCGTCTATCTGCTCGACGACGCGGGTCGCCTCGTCCCCGTCCAGGGGGTCTCCTGCGACGGCCGCGCTTTCGATGGGGGTATGTTTGGTTCCGACGGACTCCCGCGGAGCGTGATGGAAAAGCGAGAGCCGCTCTTCTTGCGTGCCGAGGCGCTCGCCGAGCCGCTTCCGTCGCTCGAGCTCGGAGTGGGCCGGGCGCCGCTTCGCTGGGTCCTCGCGTACCCGGTGGCGATCGGCGACGAAGGCGCGGGGGCGATGGTGCTGGCGGGCATTGGGAGCCCGGCCGCCGACGCGGCGGAGTTCATTCGCGAAGCGGCGCGGCAGCTCGCGGTGGCATTGCACAACGCTTGGACACACGACCGCATGCGCGACAAGAGCGTGGCGCTCGCGGAGCAGGGCGAGCGGCTCGCCCACGCGAACAAAGTGAAGACAGAGTTTCTCGCGTCGATGAGCCACGAGCTTCGCACGCCGCTCTCGGCAATTCTCGGGTTCGCCGACCTCCTCATCTCTTCCCCCAAGGAACAGCTCTCGGCGCGAGCACGCGAATCGCTCGAGCGCATCCACCGCAACGGTGAACATCTGCTCGGTCTCATCAACGATGTTCTCGATCTCGCCAAGGCCGAGGCCGGGCGCATCGAAGTGCGGCTCGCTCCGGTGAACTTGTCCCAGCTCGCGCGCGCATGCGTCGCAGAAGTGGACAGCCTGAGCACGGCCAAGGGAGTGCGCCTCGTGGCCGATGTCGGTGAAGGTTCGATCGACGCGATTACCGACGCGCAGCGGGTGAGGCAAATCCTTTTGAACCTGTTGTCGAACGCGATCAAGTTCACCGACCGGGGGGAAGTGGTCCTCACCGTGCGCGCGGCGGGTCCTGACATTCGTCTCGCGGTGCGCGACACCGGGATAGGGATTCCGGCCCACGCGCTGAGCGAGCTGTTTCAAGAATTTCACCAGCTGGAGGCAGGCGACGGACGCCGCTACGACGGGACGGGGGTCGGCCTGGCCCTTTCGCGGCGGCTCGCGCGCGCTCTCGGCGGCGAGATTGACGTGCGTTCGGCCGAGGGAGAGGGTTCGACCTTCACCCTTGTCTTGCCGCGGGTGACCGCCCTGACCGCGGTGGACCGCGCTCTACCGACCGACCGCTCGCGCGGAGTGCTGTCGTGATCGAGGCGCCTCCCCTCTCCGCACTCGGGGACGCGTGTGGCAACGTACTCATCGTCGACGACTTTCCCGACACCCTCGCTCTTTACGAGGCGATCCTCGCCGACGACGGTCACCTCGTGCGCACGGCGACCAACGGCGAGGAGGCTCTGCGCAAGGTCGATGAACACGAACCGGAGCTCGTGCTCCTCGACGTGTCGATGCCTGGACTCGACGGGGTGGACGTGCTTCGACGGCTGAGGGCGCGCCGGGGCGGCGGCCCCGCGGTCATCATGCTGACGGCGGCCCGGCGCGAACCGCATGCGATCGAGGCTGGCCTGAAAGAAGGTGCCGATGCGTACCTCATGAAGCCGATCGACTCGCGCGAACTGCTCGCGCGTGTGCGGGCAGCGCTCGAGACATTTCGCCTCAAGCGAATGCTCGAGGCCCAGCGACGCGACCACATCGCGATGCTCGTTCACGATCTGCGTCACCCTCTTTCGTCTCTCGCGCTCATCGCGGAGCTCTTGCAGGCGGAAGACTTGACCCCCGAGGAGCGGCACACCGCGGTCGCACAGATCCGCGGCATGTGCGGGGAGATGACACGGCTGGTCGACGGGGTGCTCGCGGCTAGTCGGCTCGAGGCGGGGGTCTTCTCCGTGGAGCCGCGCACCGTGACAGTGGGTGCGGTGATCGAGCCGATGCTCGCCGTCTTCACCCCGGTCGCGTCAAGGCGGCTGGTCGCCCTGGTCTTCGAGGGCGATCTTCGGGCGCAGGTGTACGCCGACCCGCAAAAGCTTCGGCAAGCTCTGGACAACCTCGTCGCCAACGCGTTGAAGTTCACGCCGCGCGGCGGCCGTGTGCGCGTGCGGGTGTGGCGTGAAGACCGGCAAATCGCCTTCGAGATCGCCGACACAGGACCGGGCATCGCCGCCGACGAGCGAAGCACGATCTTCGATCGGTACCGCCAGGGGGCGCGCGGTCGAGCCGCTGGCGGTGCGGGCCTCGGGCTCGCCATCGCGCGAGGAATCGCGGAGGCGCACCGCGGCTCGGTCGCCGTCGACACCGGGGACCTCGGCGGGGCGGCATTTCGAATCTTGCTCCCAATCCGGCCAGGCTGAGCGTCGGGGAAAGCCGCGCGGCAAAAACCCCTTGCTTGACAATTGGGCCAGGTCCTCTAGGCTCCCGCCGCTCGACATTTCGAGGTGCCCGTGGCGAATCACCCGTCTGCAGAAAAACGCAACCGTCAGCGAGTCAAGCGCACGCTGCGCAACCGCGCGATCAACAGCGCCGTGCGAACGCACGTGAAGACCGTCCGCGCTGCCATTGCGGCGAAAGACGAGAAGGGTGCGCGCGAAGCGCTCGCGCACGCGACGGTGGCGATCGACAAGGCCGCGAGCAAGGGGGCGCTGCCCAAAGAGGCCGCCTCGCGCAAGGTGTCGCGTCTCTCGTCCTTGGTTCACAAGCTAGGTGTTCCCGCCGCGTAGGGCGCGCTCGTCCCTGGGATCCTAACGGCTGCCGTGCCGCTGGCCGATCACTGCTTCTTGAACAGGCGTCCGAATATCCCCGGCTTTTCCGAGTCTTCGGGTTTCGGCGGCGCGGGTGAAGAGCGCCTCGGCGCGGGCGGTGGCTTGCTCGAGCGGCGGCCGCCACGCATGTTGTAAAGGCGCACTTCGCGTGCGGCGTCGATGTTGCGGGGATTCAACTCGACCGCGCGTTTGAAATCCTTCACGGCGAGATCCATTTTCCCGAGCCGCTTGAAGAGCATTCCGCGCCAGTGATACGCCTTCTCGCAGCGGTCGTTCATCCCGATCGCCCGCTCGAGCATTTGAATGGCCTGGGTGGTCTTCTCGGGAGATTGATTCTCCGGCTTGAGCGACACGAGCCACGCCAGGAGCGCGACGTAATCGGGCTGCGTGGCGTCGTCTTCGAGCGCTCTTCTACAGAACGTCTCCGCTTGGACGAGGTCGTTTCGCTTGAAGCAAACTTCTGCCTTTTGAAAGTTGGTGGCCGCGTCGACGACCTTGGCCACCGTGGCCTGCATCTCCGGTGAGCCTGTCCCGTCGGCCAGCAGCCGCATGTAGCGTGTTCGCTGCTCTTCGTCGGTGAGCGTGGCGTGCGCCTCGCTCATGCGGGCGAACACGCGCGAGCACGCGTCGCGGACCGGTGCCAGCTCCGGCGCGAGCCGATCGGGATGCCAGCGCTTGACCAGCCCGAAGAACGCGGACTCCACGTCGTCTGTGCTCGCGTCGCGAGGAATGTCGAGCATCATGAAGTAATCCGCGCGATTGATGGTCGCGGCCCGCTCGGTGATGTCGCGCCATCGCGCCGCCAGTTCGGCAGCCAGCGTCGACGGGGGCGCGGGGCTGGCGCTCGACGCGGCGTGCGAGGACGAGACGGGCTGCCTCGACGAAGACGCGGGACGGATCGAGGCGGCGGAGTTTCGCGACGAAGACGTGGGGTGCTTCGACGAAGGCGCGGGCCTTGGAGTTCCCGGGGGCGGCGTTCTTGCGACCTGCCCGCCCGCCGGCGTGATCCGCGGCAGCGATCGCGGCGCGCCTTCTTCCGGGGAAAGTACGTCGACCTGCTTCGTGATGAGAAGGAGATAGGCGAGCAGGCGCGCGGTGCGATCGTTGAGCTGGGCCGCACTCGCTAGCTCTCCGGCCGGCATCGGGCGGACACCCAAGAGCTGCGCCGCGGAGAGCTCTTCCTTCCTCAAACCAAGCCGGTCGAGATTCTTCGCGCTCGTCAGCCGCAGGGGACACGCGCCAACCCGGTCGAGGGCGGCGTCCACGTGGTCCCAGGGGGCGTATTCGAGCAGCATCCCCCAAAATAGCGGTACCGGATCGATGCCATGGCCTTCTCCGCCCCAGCCTTTGAGGACGTCGAAGCCGTCGTAATACGCGTACGCGGTCTCCGCGGGCATCGCCGCCACGTAGCGCAACTTTCGCGCGAGCTGCTCGCCCAGTGCCGCGACGAGCATCGCGGGCTCGATGACCTCTTGGGCGACGAGAAGCTCGCCGTGGAGCACGGGTCGGGTGGCCTTCTCTTTGGCGAGCTCCGCGAGCGAGCGGGCCAAGTGCTCTTCGTCGAGATAGCCGAGATCGTGAAGGACCCGTCCCAAATAGGCGACCGGCTCGCTGGTGCGCGCCTTCGCGGGCTGTCCGTCGACGAAAAGAACCGCGGCGCTGCGCTTGTCCGGGGAAAAAAGCTCCAACGACCCGCTCAGCTTTTTGTCGAACGCGTAGACGAGAAGATGCAAAAACGGCGTCTTTGCAAGCGTGCCGCTTGCGGACGTCGCGGGTCGGCTGGTGGTCGAGGCGCGCATGTATGGCGAAGGGCGCGGAACGCGCGCCCCGAGTGAAAGGGTAGCGCAGAGCGCCGCAGTCGCGCGAGGGGCCTGCGCCCAATGGTAGACTCGGTCTGCCGTCAATCCGATGTCTTCCAAGCCGTCCGTATCTCCCCCGCCGAAGGAGATCGCCCAGTTCGAGATCGTTCGACGCCTCGGAGCAGGCGGCATGGCGGAGGTGTTTCTCGCGAAGAAGCGCGGCGCCGAGGGAACCTACAAGGTGCTCGTTCTCAAGCGCATCTTGCCGACGCACGGCGGATCGCGCCGCTTCCGATCCATGTTCATCGAGGAGGCGCACCTGGCGACGCGCCTGAATCACCCCAACGTGGTGCAGGTCTACGAATTCGAAGACTTCGAAGACCAAGGTCTGCTCCTCGCCATGGAGTACGTCGAGGGGTGTGATCTAGGGCGCTTGATGAACGCGGCGCGTGCGAAGGGAACGCTCATGCCGCCGTGGCTCGGCGCCTGGATCGTCGCGGAGGCCGCGAAAGGCTTGCACTACGCGCACGACAAGAAGGACGAGGCCGGGCAGCCGCTCGAGATCGTGCACCGCGACGTGAGCCCTCAGAACATCCTCCTCTCTTTCGAGGGGGCCGTGAAGATTGCCGATTTCGGAATCGCGAGTGCGCGTCTTTTCGCCGAAGAACAGGGAGTCTTGAAGGGCAAGTTCGGTTACATGTCGCCCGAGCAGGCTCGAGGCGAGAGCGTCGATCGCCGCGGAGACCTGTATGCGCTCGGCGTGATCCTCTGGGAGATCCTCGTCGGGCGGCCGATCCACGGAGGTTTGGGGGGCGAAGCTCTCCTCGACATCGTGCGCTCCGGGATCGTCGAGCCCCCGTCGGCATACGCGAAGGACGTTCCCCCGGAACTCGAGCAAATCGTTCTCCAGGCGCTGGCGCCCGTCCGTGGCGAGCGGTACCAGACCGCGCGCGACATGGCGGCTGCGCTCGGACGCGCGATCCTCAAACAAGGTGAGCTCATCGACGCCGCCGCGCTGGAGACCACGATCGGGCTGCTCGTATCGCGTGAAACGCGAAGCGAGCCCGTACTGTTCGAGCCCCGCGCCCCGCGCTCGGACGACGCGCGCACGCAGGCCGCGGTGCCTCTTGCCCGGAGCATTGCCGATGCGCGCGAGAGCCGCCGTCCGCCCGCGCCTCCGATTGCCGACGGGCTCGAGCGTGATGTCGTCCGCGCCGGTGCGGACTCGACCGAGCCCCCGCCCCCCGAGGGCCCGCACGAGGTCCGGCACGTCGCCGTAGTCACGCTGTGTCTGCATGGGCTCGATGCGCTCGTGCTTCCGCGGCGTGCGCTCGATCGACTGCGCGGGATGCTCGACGACCTCGCGTTCAAGCGGGGCATGCGCTGGATCTGGACCACCGACACCGACGCGCGCGCGATCGCGGGGTTGGTTGCTCATCCTTCGCGTGCGTCGAGAGACGCCGTGCAGCTCGCCCTCGACGTACACGAGACGATCTCGGGCTTCAAAGAGGACCTGCCGAGCCCTCTGGCCGCATCGTTGGGCATCGTGCGCGGCATCGCCAGCGGAACGCGTGATTCGCAGGGCCACCTCGTCCGCTACGTGCTGCTGCACCCCACCACGTATCTCGCCGACCTTTTGGCGCACGCGACGCCTCTCGGGCGCACGTGGGTGGCGGGCGGCATCTATCGCATGGTAAGGCGCGAATTTCGATGGGGCGACGCACCGAACCTTCAGCTCGACTCGACGGGAGTTGTCGACGTTCCGCCGACGATGCGCACCTACTCTCTTGAGCGAAGTCTGTCCCGTGAGGAACGCCTCGCGGAAGCGCAGGCCGGATCGGGCGACCTGGTCGGACGGGACGCCGAGAGGGCCGAGCTGCGCGCCGCGTGCAACGAAGCGCTGAGCGCCGGCGCGGGAACGGGCAAGCTCGTGTGTCGCGCCGTCGTGGGCGAAATGGGAATTGGCAAAACGGCGCTCGTCGCGAGCTTCCTTGCCGAGCTGCCTTCGAGCGCCCGGCTCATCCACGTGGAGTGCACTCCCGTCATGATGGTCGTGCCCTACGGGGGAATTGCTGAGCTCGTGCGCGCCGCGATTGGGACCACCGGCGACGAGCCGTTCGAACAGGTGGCGGGGCTCATCGCACGCGCAGGTGGCGCCGCCAGCGCGGACGCGGCAAGCCCCATGGTGGCGCGTCTGGCGGAGCTGGCGACCAACCGGCAAGCGTCGCGGGGTGACGACGAGGACGCGCACGGCCGCAAGAAGAACATCGTCGCAGGCGTGAGGGCGTTGCTGTCGGCGATCGCGCTGACCCAGCCGCTCGTGCTCGTCGTCGAAGGAACCCATTGGGGCGACAAGGCGAGCCTCGACGTCTTGGGCGAGATCGTTCACGGAAGCGATCCGCTCCCGATTTTCGTTCTCGTCGTCACGCGCCCCGAGGACCGGGTGGCGCACGTTCTCGAAGGCTTGAACCGCATCGAGCTTCGGGGGCTCACGCCGGACGAGCACGTGCGTCTCGTGAAGGCACGCCTCGGAGTGAGCGACGGCGCCCGGCAGGTGTGCGCCGATTTGCTCCCGAAAGTCGGCGGCAACCCCTTCTTCCTTCTCGAAATGATCGACGCGCTGCTCGAGCGGGGGGCGCTCGAGATTCGTGAGACGCAGGAGAACGGGCAGCGCGTCGCCATCCTCGCCAAGACCGAGCGCGCGGACGCAGGGTTCCGTGAGCTTCCGTCCACGCTCGAGCAGCTCCTGGGCGATCGGCTGCACGAGCTCCCCCCGGAAGAGCACGTCGTTGTCCATTGGCTGGCCATCGCCGGCGGGCCTCTGCCGCTCGCGGACGTCGTCAAGCTCAACGGAAGCCATGGAGACGAGGCGATCGTGCGGCTCTGCGCCCGAGGCCTCTGCGACAGGAAAGGGGAGCTCGTCGATTTTCGCCACCCTCTGACGCGCGACGTCGCCTATGCGGAGCTCGGCCCCGAGGATCGCTGCCGGATGCACCGGACGCTGGGAGAGCACCTCGCCCGAACCTCGCTAGGACGTGGCGTCTCCGCGGCCATCGTGGCACGCCATCTCGCTCGCGGAGAAAGCTACGAGCGAGCCGCGAGCTTTTATTTGGAGGCCGCCGGCGCCGCCCGGTCGACCCATCAAACGCACCTTGCCATTCGATACTACGAGCGCGCCGCATCCTACCTGGGGCCGGCCGACCCCCGCCGCGTGATCGCCCACGAAGCGCTCGAAAGCTCGTATCGTGTTCTCGGTCGAAGGCGGGATCGCCTCTCGAACCTCAAGGCGCTAAGGCGCCTTGTCCGGTCGGTGGGCACCCCCCGCGCCGTTTGCCTCGGCCTGCTACGGAGCGCGCGATACCAGTTCGACGAGGGGCACTTGGCCCGCGGCGCACTCGTGGCGAAGCACGCGGCCGAAGTGGCACACGCGTCGAAGACCGCGGCGCTCGAGGTCGAAGCCGAGGCGCTCGTAAGCGATTTCCTCCGCGAGCTCGGGGACGTCCAGGGCGCGCTGGCCGCATGCGATCGTGCCCTCGCGGCATTCGACCCCGCCACCGACGCGCACGTGCCGCCACGTCTGCAAGGAGAAGTACTTCGCTCGCGCGGCATCCTCTTGCGACGCGTCGGGCGCGTACGCGAAGCGGTGGACGCTCACGTGGACGCGATCGCCATCTTCAAGAAGTGCGGCGCGCGTCGCGTCGAGGCGCGGGTCAAGAACTCGCTCGCCTACTCGATGTTCGTGCAAGGCCGCTACGAGGATGCCATCGCGCTCGCGCTCGAATCGATTCAGATCGACCTCTCGATCGGAGGCCGCTTCCAGGTTGCCAAGACCCTGACCACCATCGGTCACACGTACTTTCGCCTGGGCGACGTGCCGCGGGCCCTCGCCTACGTCAAGCGCGCCCGCGAGGCGCACGACCGGTACGGGGATCAGGACGGATGGGCCGAGACGCTTCTCGTCAGCGCTCTCATCATGACCGAGCTTGCGGATCTCGACGCTGCCGAGGGATTTCTCACGGACGCCGGGGCGCTCATCACCGCGACACAGAACGCGTACGATCGAACCTACGAGAACGTCGTTCGAGCGATCTTCGCCCGCGCCCGTCGGCAGCCGCAAGAAGCGCTCGGTCATGCCCTCGCGGCTCGGCGTAGCGCGGAGGACATGGCCCTCGTCGCGTTCCACTTTTACGCCATGGCCATCGAGGCCGCGGCCCGGGTGGATCTGGGAGAGATGCACTCGGCCACGCTCCTCGCCACCACCGCACTCGGCGCCGTCGAGAACCTCCAGGGCTGCGAGTATGGTCTCGAGATTCGGGCACTCTGCGCCGACGCCCTGAAGCGAGCCGGCTCCCCCCAGGCCCCGAACGCGCACCAGCGCGCCGTGGACTACGCCAACGCCCTCGTGCGCACCGTGCGCGACGCCCGACTGCGCAAGCTCTTCCCTCAGCGGCCCCTCAACGCAGCCCTGTTCGAAACCACCCCCTTACCCCTGCCCTCGCCCAGCGCCAGCGGCACGCGCGCTCTCGGGCATTCGGTCGCCCCGGGCCCCGGTGCCCCCGGAACTGCATGACGACCACCGACGGGTCTCGTCTCGGGCCGGGACCTCACGAAGCGGAAGTGGATGGGCAGCCGGTGCCTTCGCGGGCCCCCCCGGAACGAAATGGCCGCCTCGCGATGATCCTCTCGGGGGGAGGAGCCCGTGGAGCCTACGAGGTGGGCGTTCTCTGGTACATCTTCGACGATCTCACGCGCATCCTCGGGGCGCCTCCCCCGATCGACGTCCTGTGTGGCACGAGCGTCGGGGCAATCAACGCCTGCTACTTGGCGGCGCACTTGGGAGACCCCGTCCTCGGGCTCCGCCGGTTGGTCGAGCTATGGAGCGAGCTCGAGCTCACACGCGTTCTCGGCTTCGGCGTGAAGCAAGTGGTGACGCTGCCGCGGGTGCTCCTCGGTGGCGGCGGGGGATACGGCCTCTTCGACGTGCGACCGATGGCGGACATCGTGCAGCGCGAGATCAGCTGGCGCGCAGTGTCCCGGTGCGTGAGAAAGCGCCTGCTGGGCGCCCTGACGGTATCGTGCACCGAGGTGTCCACCGGGCGCACGGTCGTATTCATGCAGGTTTCGCCGGACGTGGCGGTCCCTTCGACTGCGCCGCCGCGAACGCTGTTCCGAGCCGACCGGATCGGGCCCCAACACGCGCTCGCCAGCGCGGCGATTCCGCTCCTCTTTCCCCCCGTCCGCATCGACGACGAGCTCTACCTCGACGGGGGGCTCCGCCAGAACACCCCCATCGCGCCCGCCCTTCGTCTCGGGGCGACACGGATCTTCGCCATCGGCAGCTCGCGCGAGGTCCAGGGACGCGTCGTGCGCGAAGCGGGCAATCACGAGCCGGCTCGAGCGCCGGGCGCGTCGTTTTTGCTGGGTAAGATCCTCAACGCCTTCTTGCTCGATCACGTCGACGTCGACATCGACCTCTTGATGCGAATCAATAGCGTCATTTCGGACGGCACGCGCGCGTACGGGCCCGGCTTCGCCGAGGCGCTGAGCGCCGAAGCGAGGCGGCGCCGCGCTCCGGAATACCGCTTCGTTCGCTGCCTGCGCGTGCGCCCGAGCGAGGACATCGGGCGGCTCGCAAACGATCACCTCAAGCGGGGCCGGCTCCGCGGTGACCCCATTTTGACCAAGCGCCTCTTCCGAATGCTGGACTTGGGCGTGGAGAGCGAGGCGGACCTCGCGAGCTATCTGCTCTTCGACGGTCCGTTCTGTCGCCGTCTCATCGAGATGGGGCGCGCTGACGCGCAGGCGCGCAGAGAGGAGCTTCTCGACTTCTTCCGCGACGCGCAAGAGGACGACCGTGGCAGAAGCGGGGAAAGCGCGCGGCGAAGTGCCGGGTAGGAGGCCTGGCGATGCTAGACAGAATGATTGGACCAGCCTCCCGCATGCGGCTCTGCGCCGTCTGCCTTCCAGCCGCCAGCGGAATCCGCGCTCGTTGCGCGATGGCTGGTCCAAGCATTCCGTCTAGAAGGTCACGGACGGAAACGCAGGTCCCGGCCTGGCGAAGAGGTAGCCCTGCAAGAGGTCGCACCCCGCCTCGACAATTGCGTCGCGTTCCTCCGATGTCTCGATGCCTTCCGCGACGACCTGCATCCCGAGCTCTCGGCACATCGTAATCATCGTCCGGACCAGCGTCTTTTTCGTTGGCTGCGCGTTGATTCCCCGCACGAGCGACATATCGAGCTTGACGACCTCCGGCTCGAGCTGAGCGAAGCTCGTGAGGCCTGCGTATCCGGCGCCCAGATCGTCCACTGCGATTCGAAAGCCCATGGCTCGGAGGCGGGCAATCCGGGACTGCACGTCGCGGATGGCATGCAAGCTTGAGCGCTCGGTGATCTCCAGCACCACCCTGCTGGCAATTTTGGCGAGCGACGAGGTCGGGTCGAAGAGATCTTCGTCGAGCAAGTCCTGAGTATGCAGATTCACGAAGAGCATTGTCCCTTCGATGAGGGGCACCGCTGGCTCGGCGGCCCGGACGCGGATTGCGCGGCCTAGCTCGTGCAATCGGTCGAGGCGCTCGGCGGCGTCGAGGACCGCCATCGGATGCGGGAGCGCCGGCTCGCACGTTCGCAAGAGAGCCTCGTATCCGTACACCTGGCGCCGCGACCACGAGACGATCGGCTGATAGGCCATCCAGAGTGAACGCAGCGCGGCCCCGAAGCTTGCGACGAGCCCGGCGCGATCGCCGACGAGCCGATCGGCACCGCCGGCGAGGTCGAGAGCCTGGCGTTTGGCGCGCGCGAGACGGTGCAGGCGCACCGCGTCTGCCGTGATGGCTCGCAGCCGCGCGCCTTCGACCGGCTTCGGCAGGTAACGGAGCGCCCCGTGCTCGATGGCGGCCATCGCGGTCTCGAGGGAAGGAGCCCCGGTGATGAGGACGACCGGGATGTCCAGGTCGTGCGCGCGAATCCGTTCGAGGAGGGCAAGGCCACCGAGGCGCGGCATGTCGATGTCGCTGAGAACGACGTCGTATGCCTCGCAGCGAATGGCTTCGACGGCCGCCTCCCCGTCGAACCGCATCTCGACGTCGTAGCCATCTTGCGAGAGCATGCGAGCATAGGAGCGCGCCAGAACATCGTCGTCGTCGACGAGGAGCACACGCGCACGGGGCGGCGACGCAGGCGATGGCACGGCAGCGACGCTCACGAACGGACCCACCTTCCAGTATTGATACACGGCTCGCCGACGCGTGCATATAAGGGGAGGCGGCAAGAGGGCGGGCCGGGGACGGGCCCGACCGCGTGGCCCGCTCCCCCGTGTCTTTCGGCGGGGAAGGGCTAAAACTCGTCGACCGCCCCTGCGCCCACGCGCAAGACTTCGGGCGGCGACTTCGTGAGATCGATCACGCTCGTGGGGACGAGCCCGCCTGCGCCGCCGTCGAGCACGAGTGCCAGACCTCGGAAAGCCTCGTGAATCTCATGTGGGTCGACGAACGCCTGCTCCGGCGGGCGCGGTGGACGACTCGACTCCGAGAGCCTGTCTCTGGGCCGCTCGCCGCGGAACGACCCCGCCTTCTCGTCGGAAAGCCCCGGGACCGGGCGGTGGCTCGCCGTCGTCGATACGATCGGCCGGCCGAGCTCGCGCGCGAGCGCTCGGGGCGTTTCGAGTGCGGGCACGCGAATGCCCACGTTTTTGCGTTTCATCTGCAAGAGCTTCGGGACCTCCCGTGTCGCTTGCAGGATGAACGTGTAAGGTCCGGGGAGAAAACGTCTGAGGACGCGATACACCGGATTGTCCACGAGGGCGTACCGCGCGATGTCCGAGAGGTCCGGGCAGATGAACGAGAGCGGTTGCGAGCGATCCATGCCCTTGATCGCGTAGAGCCGATCGATGGCGTGCTTGTTGGTGATGTCGCAACCCAGTCCGTAGACCGTATCGGTCGGGTACGCGATGACCCCTCCTTCCGCGAGCACCTCGACGGCTCGACGAATTTTTCGTGGCTCGGGATGCTCGGGGTGAATTGCGAGGAGCATGGCGGGAGAAAAGGCGCGCGGTGGGCTAAGAGTCGACGACTACCACGCTCACATGGCACATCGCCTTCTTCTCCAGTGACGCTCACAGAATTCACCGCGGGTCCGTGGGCCATCGCCCCTTGGCTGCTGCGAATCTTCGCGTTCGCCTGGGGTTGCGTCTGGGGGAGCTTCGTGAACGTGGTCATCCATCGTGTGCCGCGCGGGGCGAGCATCGTTCACCCGGGCTCGCAGTGCCCCGCGTGCGGTGCGCCCCTGCGCGCCATCGACAACGTACCGGTGCTCTCCTGGCTGCTCCTTCGCGGGCGAGCGCACTGTTGCGGAGCGCGCATTTCGCCTCGCTACGTGGTCGTCGAGCTCCTCGGGGGCCTGCTCGGGGTCGCGGTGTACCTATTGGTCGTCCGAACTCTCCCGGGCGACGCGACCCTAGCGCACGCGGCCTCGGTTTTCTTCGGCGACTTCGCGCTTGCGATGGCGCTTCTCGCCGCCGCGTTCATCGATGCAGAGCACATGTACCTGCCTGACGCGATCACGATCGGCGGCGCTCTCTTCGGCATCGCCACGCCGGCGCTCCGCGGCCTGACATGGTTCGACGCGCTCTTCGGCGCCGCCGTCGGGTTTCTCGGGATATGGCTTCCCTTCATCGTTGGGTACAAAGCGCTGCGCGGCCGGGTGGGAATGGGGCTCGGCGACGCCAAGCTCGTGATGCTTGCCGGCGCATGGTTCGGCTGGCCCGGCGTCTTGTTCGCCGTTTTCGGAGGAGCAGTCCAGGCGACTCTCGCGGCGGGCGCTGTGCTCCTTCTGCGCGGCAAGATCGAAGAGCCGGCGAGCGTGCGCAGCGACCGCGCCGAGTTGCTTCGCGCGGCGGAGGCTGGCGACGAGGAAGCGCGGCGCGCGATCGACGAAGATCCGCTCGGGACCGCCTCCGATGACGGGATCATGGCGGCACGGCTACCCTTCGGGCCGTTTCTATGCGTAGCTATCCTCGAGTGGATGCTCGCGGGCACGTGGCTTCAGGAGAGGTGGGGAGGGTAGTTCAGCGCCTTTCCATCGCGACGTAGTCGCGCGCCGACGGTCCCGTGTAAATCTGCCGAGGGCGGGCGATCTTGGTGTTCGGATCTTCCACCATTTCTCGCCAGTGAGCGACCCAACCGGGCAGCCGTCCGAGGGCGAAGAGAACCGTGAACATGTTCGTCGGAAAACCCATCGCCCGGTAGATGATCCCCGAGTAGAAGTCGACGTTGGGGTAGAGCTTTCGCTCGACGAAGTAGCTGTCCTTGAGCGCCGCTTCCTCCAGCGCCTTCGCGATGTCCAGAAGGGGGTCCGGCTTGCCCAGCTTGGCCAGGACTTTGTCGGCTGCCGCTTTGATGATCTTCGCGCGCGGGTCGAAGTTCTTGTAAACGCGGTGACCGAAGCCCATCAGGCGAAAGTGGCTCCCTTTTTCCTTGGCGAGCTTCACGTACTTGCCGACGTCGTTGCCGTCGGCATGAATGAGCTCGAGCATCTCGAGCACTTCTTGGTTGGCCCCGCCGTGCAGCGGTCCCCAGAGCGCGCAGATGCCCGCGCTGATCGAGGCGAACAGATTGGCCTTGCTCGACCCGACGACACGCACCGTGCTCGTCGAACAGTTCTGCTCGTGGTCGGCGTGAAGAATGAGAAGAAGATTCATCACCCGGACGAGCTCGGGGTCGATCTCGTATTCTTCCGCGGGCACCGAGAACATCATGTTCAGGAAGTTCTCGCAGTACGAGAGACTGTTCTTCGGATAAACGAACGGCTGCCCGATCGATTTTTTGTACGCGAAGGCGGCAATGGTCCGCACTTTCGAGATGAGCCGCGCGATCGTGAGGTCGCGCTGTTGGATGTTGTCGACGTCGAGCGCGTCCGGGTAGTAGCTCGAGAGCGCGGCGACCATGGCCGACAAGATGGCCATCGGGTGTCCCGTCGGCGGAAAGCCCTCGAAAAAGTGCTTCATGTCTTCGTGCAAGAGCGAGTGGCGCGTGAGCGTCTCGCTCCAGGCACCGAGCTGTTCTTCATTCGGCAAGTCGCCGTAAATCAGGAGGTAGGCGGTCTCGACGAAGGTGGAGTGCTGCGCGAGCTGTTCGATCGGTATGCCTCGATAGCGGAGGATCCCCTTGTCCCCGTCGATGAATGTCACTGCGCTCTTCGTCGACGCGGTGTTCATGAAAGCGGGGTCGAGCGTTACGTAACCCGTCTTCGCGCGCAGCTGCGCGACGTCGATCGCGTGCTCGTTCTCCGTGCCGACGACGACGGGCACTTCAAGCTCGGTGTCCCCCAGCGAGATTTTCGCCTTATCAGTCATTTGGGATCCTCTGCTGTGTGGCAAACGTGGTCGCACTATAAGTCAAAACGGTCACTAGCGCAGTGCGCAAACAGACGCGACCGCGTCGTTCCTGCGCCGCCCCCTCGCGCGTGTCCGCGTCCACGAACGCGGCCGGCGTCCGGAAGTCGACCGCCCCGCTCGAACCGAGAGCGCAGAAGTCCCGGGGGGGGCACTGCCTCATCGCCACTTCAGGCGTCGCTCGTCGGACTGTGCCATCGCGAGGCGCCGCTGCTCCTGCACGAGAGCCGCGTACGTCCGTGGTACGCGGACGTCTCGGCCCAACGCCAGCATGACTTTCAGCGCGGCCTCGGCGTCGTCGCTCGCGCGATGGGCATTTTCGTGAGTGATCCCAAGTCGCGACGCCACTTCGCCGAGAGCCCGGGACCGCTCTCCCTGCTGCAGCTCGCGGGCCCACACGAGCGGGTCGAGCCATTCCACGTTTTTTCGCAGCGTGGGCGGAAGCTCTTCTTCTGCGAGGCCGGCGCGGACGATCTCGCTCCGCAGGAACGCCTGGTCGAACGCGGCGTTGTAGGCGGCCGGGACACACCCGACGAGCATTTCCGCGATCTCGCGCGCGATCCGCTCGAAGGGGGGAGCGTCCTTGACGACGTCGTCGGTAATTTTGTGGACGTCGGTTGCCTCTTTGGGAATGGGCCGGCCGGGATTGACGAGCCAGTTTTTGCGCTCGACGATCTGGCCGCCGCGCGCCAGCGCGAGTCCGACTTCAATCACGCGATCGGAGGATGGGTCGGTCCCGGTCGTCTCCACGTCGATGAGCGCGATGGGTAGGTCCGCCCACGAGGAATCCGCCGCCAACTCCTCGACGAGTCCGCGCACGACCGTTCGAAGCAGATGCGCGATCCCCGCATAATGCCGTCCGGTCGGAAAGCACCCGCAGGCTTCGAATGCAGCTCCTCTCACGTCAGCGCTTCATACCACGGGCGCGAAGGGGAAGACCGACGGTCGAGAGGAGCCTCACGGGGAAGGCTCTCGAGAGCGTCACTTTTTGGCGAGGGCCGCGATTTCTCCGTCGACCCACTCGCCGATGTCGGCTTTTGAATCGTATTCTCGGCCGTCGATGAAGAGCGTCGGAGTGCCCTTGACTCCGAGCGTCTCGGCGAGCTTTCGGTCCGCTTCGATCCGCTCGGTCGCGTGCGCGCCGGCCATGTCGGCCCGGAACCGCTCGAGATCCAAGCCGATGCCTCGAGCGTATCCCGCCAAGTCGTTCTCTTCGAGGTGCTGACCGCTCGCGAAAAGGATGCGGTGCATCTCCCAGAACTTCCCCTGCATTTGCGCCGCGATCGCCGCTCGGGCCGCGACCTCGCCGTGCGCGTGCATCGCGAGCGGGAGAAACTTGTAGACGAAACGCACCTTGTCTTTGCGCTCTTCCCAGAGCCGGTCGAGCTCCGGAGCCAGCTTCTGGCAAAACGGGCACTCGAAATCCGCGAACTCGACGACTACGACCGGGGCGTCCTCCGCTCCGCGGGAAGGGGACCCCTCCAGCGGAATCGTGCGAGCGGAGGCGGGGTCGAAGCGGGCCTTGTACATGCCGCGAATCTGCTCGCGCGTCATTCCGTCGCGCACGGCCTTGGCGATTGCGCGCGAAGCCAGCGCGCAGGTGGCGCACGGCCGCCTCTCGATCACGCATTGTCCGATTGGCACCGCCACGCTCGAGCACGGGGACGGCAGCTCGGTGACGTACTCCGAGAATTCACGCCTCTCTCGAGGAGTAAAGTCGTGGGTGTCGACCCCGGGAACATCGACGTCGGTGGACGCCTTGGAATTGGCCTCCGCGCCGCGGCAGCCCGGCGCACCCAGAATCAGCGACGCGAGCAGAGCGGGGAGGGCTCGCGACAGCGTGCAGGCGTTCATGTCGGCGCCGCCTTCAGTGCGGCTTGGCCGGAGCCGCCTGGGCCGCAGCGGGAGCCCCCGAGGCCGAAGGCGGGGAGGCGGCGGCGACGCCGAGCTCTGCGTCGACGCGCTCTTCCAGCGACTCCTCTTGCTCGATGTCGAGCTCCCGACCGTTGACGTACATCGTGGGCGTCCCCTTGACCTTCAGATCTTCGCCGAGTCTTCGGTCTTGCGCGATGCGGTCTTTGATCGCGGTCGAGTCCATGTCGGCCTTCCACTTGGCCACGTCGAGTCGCAGCATTCGCGCGTACCGCTCGAGATCCGCGTCCTCCAGGTGCTGCTGCCGCTCGAAGAGCAGGTGCTCCATCTCCCAGAACTTCCCTTGAACCCCCGCCGCAAATGCGGCGCGCGCGGCCGGCTCGCCGCGGGTATGAAACGCGAGCGTGTAGCTCTTGTAGACGAGCCGAACCTTGCCGGGATGCGCCTCCATCACGGCGTCGATGGTCGGCACGGCCCCTGCGCAGTGGGGGCACTCGAAATCAGCCAACTCGATCACCGTCACCGGCGCGTCGTCGGGCCCCTTCGTCGGCGAGCCATCGATCGGGATCGCTCGGACCGCGCCCGGGTCGAAGCGATCTTTGTAGGCCCGCCGCACTTGCTCCTCGGATGCGCCGTTGCGCACCGCGCCCGCAATCCACTTCGCGGCTCGAGTGCATGGAGTGCATGGGCGTCGCTCTTGAACGCACTGGGCGATCGGGACCGGTACGGCCGCGCACGGCGCGAGGAGCTCGCCGACGAGAGCGCTCCACTCGTGCCGCTCTCGAGGCGTCATCGCACTCGTGTCGATCCCCGGCAGCGTCGTGTCCTTCGGCTCGGCCGCGGGAGCGGACGCCGCCGCTTGCGCGCCGGGGCTGCTCGCGCTGGAGTCACGACAGCTCGACCATCCCAAGACGGCGAGCCCGAGCGGCAGGAGGCCGGCGAGCTGGAGAGCGATTCGCAAAGCGCCCCTCCATTAGCCGTTTTTTGCCGCACCTTCCAGTGACGAGCGGCACTCGGCGGAGATACCGTCCCAAAACGGTCGGAGACGAACGACGCGGAGCCCTTGGCTCACGGCGTCATCGCGCCAATCCAAGTGCTCAAGAGTATCATGTCGTTCTGGTCGACGAGATGGGTGGCGATCGGCGGCATCTGGACGACGCCGTCCCGGCGTGACGCAGTCCAATAGACGGAGCTGTGGGCGATGTCTCCCGGCTCGATGCGCCAGAAGCCCCCCGCGTCATACCCGTAGGGCGTCAGGTTGCTAGGCACCTTGTAGGTGGTCGTCCATGTATCGGTCGCTTGCTCGGTCGACGGGAGAGCCCCCGTGGCGTCGACATTGAGCTTGAGGAAAAGGCCGTAAACGCCCGCCGAGGCGTCGGGATTCGCATTGTGGCAGGACGTGCCGCAGTTGGCGTGCAGAAACGCCAGCGCGCCGAGGGTCGTCGGGTCCGTTCCTGGAATGCTCGGTGTGACCGCTGGGGGGTTCGACAGCGCCTTTTGCTGGACGAGGGCTTGGAGGTTGAGGCCGCTCGATTGGGGCATCGACAGCCCAACGATCTCGAAGCCGAGGACGAAGTCATTCTCGCCGTCGTGGCATTGTTCGCAGGCGCTCACGGGCGGAATCTCGTAGGGCAGTCCGCGCGCATTGGGTACGCCGGTGGTCACGGCGGGGGCAGAGCTCTGGTCGTCGCTCCACGCGAAGGTCGTGCGAAACCAGATCGAAGCGGCTTGCTTCTCCAGGTAGCGAGTCTCGATGCGCTGGCCGAGCAAGCTGAACTCCTGCCATATTTTCGTGCCCACCGGGAAAGACCAATTGTTCAAGTCGGTGGTGTCGATCGTTTGTCCCGGCGGCAGCCAGAATCCACCGGAGCGAGGCGGCGCCGTCGGCCCACAACGTGGCACCCGGTTGATAGGCCTGTACGTCGGGGGCGAGTGTGAGCTGGGTCCAGTCGGTGTAGAGGCCCGTGCAAGCAAGCGCGACGGGGTCGGTGCCGGCGTCGCAGTTCGGCGTCGGTCGCGCGTCCGTCGATACGTCGTCGCCCGCGCTGACCGAGGGGTCGTCGCTACCCCCGTCGTCGGACGTGTTGTTGGGAATGACGAGGTTGCCGCAGGCCGGGACGGCGAACGAGGCGAGCGCGGCGAGGGCGAGGATCAAGGTGGCGGCGGTGCGGTTCATTGCACCGGAAAACCTAAAGAGGCGGACGTGCGAACGTCAGCTTGGCGGGCGTCGACCCGAGTGCACGGCGTACAACGCGGCGCCGATCGCGCCGATCAGTGCGCCGAGCGCCGCACCGACCACGACGTCGCTGGGGAAGTGCGCCCCCAGGTACACGCGTGAGATCGCCACGAGCGCCGCGAGGGTCCCGGCGAGCGCGACGACGAGGCCGCGAACCCACCGCGACATCGGTCGGATGGCGGGCAACGCCAGCGCGAGAAACACCGCCGCGCAAAAGCTGCCCGCGGCGTGTCCGCTCGGAAACGAAGGATCGTGGGGAGCGCCAAACGGCTGGGGCAGGCCGAGTGCGATCCACGGGCGGACCCGGCCGACCACTCGCTTGAGGCTCCATACGATGACCGCCTGGAAAGCGAGGGTGAGCGCGAGAGCCGCGGCGAATCGCCGGGTGCGCTCGTGCCAGATCATCGGCGCGAGCGCGAGCGCGGACCAGCCGCCGCCGAAGACGGTGACAGCCACCATCGCCGGACCCCAAGTGCCATCGGCGCCGCCGTAGACGGCCATGAACGCGCGCCCGTCGAGATCGAGCCCGAGCATTGCCGACGACTCTATATCGCCCGACGGACGAAGTTCGGCCCCAGAATCTTTCCCGCCCGCACTACGTTGAGGGCGCATGCCGCGCCAACCGCTCGAGCTCGCCGTGCGCGATCCCGGCTTTACGCCGAGTGTCCGTGACGTGGACGCCCTCGTCGAGCTTCTTTTGGACGATGAACTCGTGAAGTACGCCGAGCGGGCCATCGCGCGGGTGGGTCGGGCCGGTCTGGGTGTCTTGCGCCAGCGATTTGCCGTGGCCACCGGTCCGGTCCGTGCGCGGGTGCTCAAGGCCATCGGCCGGTTGGCCGAAGACGACGACGCGCGCTCCGTCCTCGTGGCCGCATTGAACGACGCCGACCCGAAGACGCGACGCAACGCCGTGATCGCTCTCGGGCACGTTCGCGCCGAAGGGGTCGAGGACGCGCTCCTCGCCGTATGGCGTCAAGACGGTCGCGTGGAAATGCAAAGGTCGATCGCCGCATCGCTCGGCAAAGTCGGCACTGCGAAGTCGCTCGCGCTCCTCGGCGAGGCGTCGCGGGCGGACGATCCCGAGCTTGCGCGCATCGCGGAGCGCGCGCGGATGATGGTCGAACGGACCGAGTCCCGCCCGCAGCGCGGCCGGCTCGACGCGGATCGGACCCCGAGCGGCCCTGTCCCGATCGAAGTGCTTGCACGCGCCGGTCTCGAAAGGATGCTCGCCGAAGAGCTCGCGGCGGTCCAAGGAGTCGTCGGCGTCGTGGTGGCCGAGCCGGGACTGGTGCGCGCGCAGTTGACCGGAGCGATGCGCGCCGTCTTTGCGGCCCGGACGATGCTGTCCTTCCGCTTTCCACTTCCGGAGCTAGAGATCGAAGGCAGCGAGCCGACCGAGGACGCGATCGCGCGCTCCGTGACGGGCGTCCAAGCCACGCGGATATTCTCCACGTGGACCGAGGGCGCCGTGCGCTACCGGATTGCTTGGCGCGAAGGCGGTCACAAGCGCGCCGCTTCGTGGCAAACCGCGCGCGCGATCGCCCGCCGCGCGCCGGCCGTCGTCAACGATCCCACGGCTTCGTTGTGGGAGCTAGAGATCGGCACGAGGGCGCGGCTCGTCGAGGTCGCCATCGCTCCCCGAGCCCTGGACGATCCGCGCTTCTCCTGGCGCCGCCGAGACGTGCCCGCCGCATCGCATCCGACTATCGCGGCGGCGCTGGCGCGCGCTGCGGGCGCGCGGCCGGACGACATCGTGTGGGATCCGTTCGTGGGCTCCGGAGCGGAGCTCGTCGAACGCGCTCTCGCGGGCCGTTATCTGTCGCTGTGGGGGAGTGATCTCGATGCCGGTGCGCTGGCGGCGGCGCGCGAAAACCTCGACGCGGCGGGGGTATCCGCGCGACTCGACCGAGTCGACGCGCTCGTGCATGCGCCGCCAGGCGTGACGCTCATCATCACGAACCCACCGATGGGCCGGCGCGCGGCGCGCAGCCCCGATCTCTCCGACACTCTCGACCGCTTCGTGGGGCACGCGGCGGCCGTGCTCGTGCCGGGGGGGCGCCTCGTGTGGATTTCACCCTCGCCGCGAAGGGCTCGCGCGGCGGCCGAGTCTGCGGGACTCACTCTCGAGTGGGCGTGCATCGTCGACATGGGCGGCTTCGACGGCGAGATGCAGCGCTGGGCAAAGCTCGGGTAGCGCCTATCGCGGTGTTCGCTCGCCGAGCTGCGTGCGAAGCACGGCTCGCAGCGCGGAGTGCTCCAGAGGCTTTTCGATTCGAGGGTTCGCGACCGTTTCGAGGAACTGAACCGCGCGCGGAGTGAACGCGCCACCGGTCATGAAGACCATGCGGCGCGCCTGTTCGGATTCCACACTGGCGATCGCTTCGTACACGTCCATGCCGCTCATGGTGGGCATCATCAAGTCGCACAGGATCGCGTCGAAGCGCGCGCCCGCGCGAACCTGCTCCACCGCGCCCAGCGGATCGCTCGACACGACGACGTCGTGCTCTCCATCGAGCAAGCGCTGGACCGCCCGCGCCATCATCGGCTCGTCGTCGATGACGAGCACCCGCCCCCGCGGCGATGGCCACGCCTGTGGGCGCTGCGAATCGGTCGCGCAAGTGGGTTGCGCGACGGCACTGGCCGGCAGGCTCACCCGAAACGTCGAGCCCCGGCCGGGTCCGCTCTCGACCGCGATCTCGCCGCCAAGCGTTGCGACGACGCTTTGGCAGATGCTGAGACCCAAGCCGGTCGAGGTCCTCTGTTTGGTCGTGAAGAAGGGTTCGAACACGTGAGCAAGGTGTTCGGGTGCGATCCCGTCGCCGGTGTCCGAAACCTCCACGACGCACCGGCCCAGCTCGTCGGTTCGGGTGACGACCCGGATGCAGTGGTGCTCGACGTCGCCCTCGCGAATCGCCTGGGCCGCGTTGAGGAGCAGGTTGAGAAAAAGCTGCCCCAGCCGTCCTTCGTTGCCGCAGACGAGCGGGATCGGCCCGTAGTCCTTCACCAAGCGCGCCCGATGCCTGATCTCGCTGTACGCCAGGTTTATCGACGACTCCACGACGCGGCGGACATCCACTATTTCGCGACGCTCGTCGTCGGCCCGTGAGAACGTCCGGAGATCGCGCACGACGAGGCGCGCGCGATCTCCGCCCTGCCTCGCTTCCCGGAGCGCATCGGCGATCGTGCGCGTGTGGGCTCGCGCACGCGCAAGGCGGGCCGCCATCTCGATCGGCCCCTCCCCATCGCCCGTTGCGAGTTGGGCCTCGAGCGCGCCGAGCTCTTCGAGAGCGAAGCCCAGATTGGCCATCGCGACGCCCAGCGGATTGTTGAGTTCGTGGACGACCGCAGCAGCCAGCATGCCCATCGATGCCATTCGGTCTGCCCACAAGAGCTGGGCCTCCGTTCCCTTGCGTTCGCCCTCCACGAGCGCTCCCCCATCGACGTGTTTGGATGCCACGACCCCACGATAGACTGGCGCGCCCATCAACGTCTTGTCGCAATTGCCGCGAGCATTCGGCCGCCTCCGGCGCCGTCTCTGCGGTATGAGTGGAAACGTGCGGCGTCGTGCTTGGTGCAACCCGGCACATCCTCGATGTGGGCTTCGGCCACGCCGACCGCGAGCAGCTGCGCTCGAACGGCGCCGCGCAAGTCGACGTAAACCTTGTCCTGAGCGCCCCAGACGACGACTCGCTGCGCTCCACACGCCGCGGCGATCTCGGCGCCGACATCGCGCCCGACCTCGAAGCAGCAGGCGCCGATGCACGGCCCAATGGCTGCGTAGAGTGGGCCCCTCCCGAGCGCTTTGACCGCGGCCGGCACTATCTTTGCCACCACCCCGCGCCAGCCGGCGTGCACCGCCGCCACGTCGCCGGTGCGAGGGTCTGCCAGAAGGAGCGGAACGCAGTCGGCCACTCGCACTCCCACCGTCACGGATGCGGATTCCGCCGCGGCAGCGCAAGCAGCGACCGGTCGCGGCGAGGCTCGCGCAACGATCGCGTCCGCCTCGGTTCCGACAGCGGCGGCCGCCTCGACGATGCGCCCGCCGTGGACTTGCTTCACCTGCACGATGGCGTCCGTGGACAAGTGAGCCGCAATGTCCGCGTCGGTCGCTCGGCGTGTCGGGAACGCGTGGGTGAAGCCCTGGTCGGCGAGCAGCTTGGAAGAGAGGAACATGGCGACCGGATGATGCCGCGAGGCAAGTCGTGGTACCACTCTGCCATCGCACCCATGCGCTCGCAGGATCCGTTCATCGGACGCGACATCCTGAACGGCAGCTTCCAAATCCTGCAGAAGGTCGGCTCAGGCGGGATGGGAGCCGTCTACAGGGCTCTTCAACGCGAGATGAACCGCATGGTCGGGGTTAAGATTCTCCACCCCAAGCTTGCGAGCCGCTCGGACTTGGTTTTGCGGTTCCGTCGAGAAGCGCGCGCGATGAGCCAGCTCACGCATCCGAATACCGTCAAAGTATTCCTCTACGGCGAGCTCGACGACGGGTCCCTGTACATCATCATGGAGTTTTTGGAGGGGAAGAACCTGAACCAGACCCTCCGCGCCGACGGGCCGTTTTCGACCGAGCGCGCGCTGCCGATCCTGATTCAGGTTTGCGGGGCGCTCGACGAAGCACACAAGGCCGGCATCATCCACCGGGATTTGAAGCCCGAAAACATCTTCATCGTTCAGTCCGCGGGCCTTCGCGATTTTCCCAAAGTCCTCGACTTCGGGCTCGCCAAAATGGGCGAGCGCCAAATGCGGCCAGGCTCGGTCATCCTCACCCAGGAAGGGATGGTCTTCGGAACGCCCGAGTTCATGAGCCCCGAGCAGGCCCAGGGCAAACCGCTCACGCCGGGCAGCGACATCTACTCGCTCGCCGTCATCCTCTACGAAGTCCTGACCGGCAAGCTGCCCTTCGACGCCAAGACCGCAATGGACTACATCCAGCTGCACGTCACGGGAAAGCCCATACCGCTCAACCAGAGGGTCGCGGGGAAGGCTTTCCCACCCCTGCTCGAGCAAGTCATGGATCGCGCGTTGAGCAAACGTCCCGAGGACCGGTTCTCGAGCGCCGCCGACTTTGCGAGCGCGATGCAGCAGGTGCTCAAGGGCGACACGCGGCTCTCCCCGATGCTCATGCTCTCCGCCGCCGCCGCAGACGGGCGGCCGCTCGCGGGCCCCCCGGTCGCAACGGGACCGCACGGTCCTCGAAGCCGCACGCCGGGCGTCGTCATCCAGCCCACGCCGCTCCTCGGGCCTTTGGAGACGCGTCAGAAGTCGCCCAATCCGGGGGCGCCCCGCCCGCAGCGTGCGAGCCTCGTGATGCTCCTCGGTATTGCGCTTGGTTTTCTGCTCATTGGCGTGGGGCTGGCGGTGGCGCTCATGCGCTTCGTCATCCGGTGATGACCGCCCAGGCCGTGACCCGCGGAGTCGTTCCTCGACTCGACCCGAACGCCGGCCTCCCACCGAAGGTCGTCGCCTTCGCGGCGGCCTTGTCGCGCGGAGGCTTCACCGGCGAGATCGGCCTCGACTACGCGACGCGTCTTTCCGCGGCGACCGACAACAGCATCTATCAGGTGCTGCCGGCGGCAGTGATCTTTCCGCGCGTCACCGCGGACGTCGCTCTCGCCCTGCGGCTCATCGACGAGCCTCCCTTTCACGACGTCGCGCTCACGGCGCGCGGCGGTGGGACGGGCACCAACGGACAGTCCCTGACCATCGGCGTCGTCATGGATCTATCGCGGCACATGGCGAGTATTCTCGCGCTCGATCTCGACGCCGGTTTCGTCCGTGTTCAGCCCGGCGTGGTGCTTGACGACCTCAACGCGTTCTTGAAGCCGCACGGGGTGTTTTTCGCCGCCAATCTGTCGCCATCGAACCGCGCCACCCTCGGGGGTATGGTCTCCACCGACGCGAGCGGCGAAGGGTCGCGCCTGCACGGCAAGACCAGTCAGCACATCCTGGACCTCGAAGTGGTGCTGCGCGGCGGCTTCGTGCATCGCACGTCCCGCCTCGGCGGCGCAGAGCTCGACGCCGTTTGCGCCCAGCCCGGTCTTTTCGCGCAGGCGCACAAGCTCACGCGCGACATCGCGGTCGAACGGCGCGACGAGATCGCGCGGGTCTTTCCAAAGCTCCGCCGCTTCATGACCGGGTACAACCTGGCCCACATGGCAGCGCCGGACGGGTCGTCGGTCGACCTCGCGCAGCTCGTGGCCGGCAGCGAAGGATCGCTGGGGGTCGTCACCGAAGCGCGCCTTCGTCTCACACATTTCGAGCGCCATCGAGCGCTGCTCGTCTTGCGCTACCCGAGTTTCGACGCCGCGCTGGCGAGCGCGGAATGGCTTGTGGGCACGGACCCCGGGTCCGTCGAAGCCATCGACGAGACCGTGCTCACGCTCGCCAAGAACGACGTCATCTACGACGAGGTTCGCACGTTTCTGGAAGACCGCGATGCCGAGACGACGCGCGCCATCAACCTCGTCGAGTACTGCGGCGACGACGAAGTCGGCGTTCAAGCGAAGGTCGACGGCCTCTTCACCGAGATCGCCCGGCGCCGTGGCACGCTGGGCGCGCCACTCGGCCACGCGCTGACGTGGAAAGCGAACGAGCGCGCCAGCCTTTGGAACCTCCGCAAAAAGGGGGTGGGTCTACTCGGCAACACCCCCGGAGCTCGCAAGCCCGTGCCTTTCGTGGAGGATACGGTCGTTCCGCCCGAGCACCTCCAGGCGTACGTGCGAGAGTTCAGGGCGCTCCTCGACGCCGAGGGACTTCGATACGGAATGTTCGGACACGTCGACGTCGGATGCTTGCACGTGCGCCCCGCGCTCGATCTGAAAGACCCGGAAGACGAAGCCCGGATTCGCCGCATCACCGATGCGGTGACCGCTCTCGTGACGCGGTACGGAGGCCTGCTTTGGGGCGAGCACGGCAAAGGGTTTCGCTCGGAGCTCGTGCCGCACCATTTCGGGCCGGTGCTGTACCCCGAGCTCCAACGCATCAAGGCGCTCTTCGACCCGAGAAATCAGCTCAACCCCGGCAAGATCGCCACCCCCGCGGGGGGGCGCCACTTGCTCGTCCGCGTCGACGGGCCCACCCGTGGCTCGTTCGACCGCCAGATCGCCCCCGCCGACCGCGACGTGCTCGGCGCCGTCATCGCGTGCAACGGCAACGGACAATGCTTTGACTCCAGCGCGGACAATGTGATGTGCCCGTCGTCGAAGATCACGCGCGATCGCATTCATTCGCCGAAGGGCCGCGCCACGCTCATGCGCGAGTGGCTGCGGCTGCTCGCGCACCAGGGCGTGGTCGCAGCGCATGCGCTGCCTCAAGCCGCTCGCCTGCCTTGGGTCATGCGGCTATGGCAACGGCTCGTTCACGGCGACCGTTCGCGCGACTTCTCTCATCAGGTCTACGACGCCATGTCGGGATGCCTGGCTTGCAAGGCCTGCGCGACGCAGTGCCCAGTGCGTGTCGACGTGCCCGACTTTCGCGCCCAGTTCCTCGAACTCTACCACCGCCGCTACGCGCGGCCCGCCGGCGATTACTTCATGGCGCTGCTCGAACGGATGCTGCCGCTCCTCGCTCTAGCGCCGCGCGCCGTGAACGCGGTCGTGGACAGCGCATTGGGTCGGTGGTTGACCGCCCACATCGCCGGCATCACCGACGCGCCCCGCCTCGACTCCAAGACGGCCGCGAGGCGTCTCGCGCAGCACGGCATCCCGCTCTCGCGGGTCGCCGACCTCGAGCGCCTTTCGGCAGACGCACCGGTCGTCGTCGTGCTCCAAGACGCGTTCACCACATTTTACGAGCCCGGCGTGCTCGAGGCCTCGTGCCTGCTCCTCCGAGCGCTCGGCTTTCAGCCTCACGTCCTCCCCTATTTCGAGAACGGAAAGGCTCTCCACATCAAGGGCTTTCTCCGTGCGTTCGGCCGTGTCGTGGCGCGCAACGCGGAGCGCCTGCGACGGGTCGCGGCCACGGGATTTCCCCTTGTCGGCATCGAGCCCGCAGTCGTGCTCACCTATCGTGACGAATACCCGAAGGAGCTCAAAGGCGACGCGGGGTTCCGCGTGTGGCTCTTGCAGGAGTGGCTGGCCGAGCAGAACTTGATGGCCCGCGGCGCGGCGGGTGGGGGAGGCTTTCGGCTGCTGTCGCACTGCACCGAGCAAGCGCTCGTGAGCAAAGCGCCGGGCCTTTGGGCAAAGGTCTTTGCCGCGCTCGGCGTGCCGCTCGAAGTCGTAAAAAGCGGGTGCTGCGGAATGTGCGGAGTGTACGGTCACGAGGTCGCCCACAAGCAAGATTCCCTCGGCATCTTCGACCTTTCCTGGAAAGCAAAGATTGACCCCGCCAAGGACCGCGGCCGCGTCCTCGCCACCGGCCATTCGTGCCGGACCCAGGTCGAGCGGGCGCTCGGCTTCACGCCACTGCATCCCGCGCAAGCGTTGCTCTCCGCGCTCGGGCACTGACGGTGCGGCCACTCAATCCAGCACACGAATCGAAGAGGAGGCGCGAGGCCACAATGGGGCAAACGGGAGAAGGCCGGTCCGCTACGGAGAAGGTCCGCGAGTCTCCGAACGGCGAGATCCATATCGCGGACCACATCCGCAGGGTCAATGACCTCGGCCGCGGCGAGAAGTTCGGCGCGGCGATGCTGGCGAAAATTCGTCCCGGCGACGTGGTGCTGGAGGTGGGCACCGGGGCGGGCCTCCTCAGCTGCATGGCGGCACAGATGGGAGCCAAGCACGTCTACACCGTCGAGAGCTCCCCCGCGATGTACGAAATCGCGAAGAGGGTGTTCGCGGCCAACGGGCTAACGGGGAAAATCACGTTGATCCAGGGAGGCCCCGAGAACCTCGCCGCGCTACGGGCCATTCGCGAGCCGGTCGATGTATTCGTCACGGCCGCCATCGGCGCCTTCGGGTTGGACGACCGGATCGTCCCCATTTTCGAACACGTGAGGCCGCTTCTTTCGCTCAACACGAAGGTCATCCCCGAACGGGTGACGTTCAAGCATTGCCTCGTCAACATGAGCGGAATTCGCGAGCGAACAGAAATCACCGAACCGGTCTTCGGCTTCGACTTCGGCGCCCTCAACGCGGGGCCGAAGTCGAATCTATTCTTCGCACGTAGCCCGATCGAGCCCTGGCGCGAACTCTCGACCATCGCCGAGACACAAACGTACGACTTGGCGAACTTCACGCCCGCAGACAGCGATCAAGAGCTGATGATCATCCGGAGCAACGTGTGCGACGGCATGCTCGTTTGGGCCGAATTCGAGCTCGCCAAGGACGTCGCCATCGACACGCGCTGCCGGGACCTAGGGGAAAACTCGGCAACCGTCATCTACACGATGAAGCGAACGGCGGTGGAGTACGGCCAGCGATGTACCAGCCACTTTCGCATCACCGAGGATCGCGCGGGCTGGCTCCTGAACTGGACCATCGGGGCCAAGGGAACCGGGTAGACGCCGACCCACCGAGCCACGTCGAGGCGACGCGTCGCCTTTATGGCGCGGCGTCGCTCGCTTCCCAATAGAAGTACGTGTGAATGTAGAAGGTTTGCTCTGGCAAACGCATCTTCCCCACGATTTCGCCTTCGAAGGCAGCGTCGTAGCTCGATTGTGCGTTCGCTCTGAGAAGCAGCGATCCCCGGAGTACATCGCCCACGTTGACGAAGGGAGGCTGCACGAAAACGAAGCGCAGCTGGGTCCAGTGCGTACGCGGCTGATCCGGTGCGGTGGACAATACCACACGGCGATCGGTGCCTTCGAACGTCACGTCGAACCACCCCACGATGCCATGGAGGGGGCCGACGTGGGTGGACACGAACTCGAAGGGCAGCCGGATCTCGGCGAGCTCTCCCAGAGTCATCGTGCCGAAGTCGAAGGGAAAGATCGCGGGGCTCGCCATCAGGTTCTGCGGGTTGACCGGCCCGAGCACCGGCATGGCAAAAAGCTCGTGAGCTGCCACATCGGCCATGGTCGACAAATCGACGCCGAAGAAGTCGGTCTGCCTCCAGAACGCCGCGCAGCGCGTGCGCATGTCGTACAAGGACTGGTCGATGAACGGCGCCAGCCACAACCGTGCGGTTCCAGGAAAGAGCTTGCCACCCGGCGCCAGGAACCTGTCGCGAGCCAAAAGAAACGCCTCGACCATTCGCTCGTGAAAAAGAAAGAAGCCCCACGGCTCCGAGACGATGACGTCGACCTTGACCGGTAACGATATTTCCGAAAGACGTCCCTGAACAATCTCGATGCGGTCCGATAGGCCGACTCCGTCGATGAGACGTTGTGCGTGCACGGCCATGTGCGTGCCCTCAATCGCGTACACCTTCCGCGCCCTGGCCTGCGCGGCGAAAATCGACAGGACGCCGGTGCCGGCGCCGACGTCAAGGACCGTGCGTCCCTCGAAGTCGCTCTTGTTGCCGGTGATAGCCATTCGGTAATGGCCGGTCCGCTGGCTGTCTTCGAGCATGTTCTGCTGGTTGGACAGAAAGCGGTAATGCACAGTATGGAGCGCCGCCCATTCGGGATCGACGGGGGGCAGCACGACCGGAGGATCTGCAGCGCCGGTGGCACGGGCCGGCGGAGTCGGTGCGACAATTTTCGCCATTTCTCGATCCGTGCCCTCTCGGAAACCCTAGCCGCCCCTCAGTCTAGAGCCGTGCACGCAAAATGGCAGCTGATCTACGCGGCCTCCGAAATACGTCGGCCCGGCGGAGGCCCCTTCGCCCTTCTTGTCGCCCGAGATCGGACACGTGGGTGGGCCAACCTTCCGAGCGTGACGCAACCGTGACCCGGTGCCTTCCGATCGGTGCTTGAATGATGGGCGGCTTCACCGGCGCCTTGCGGGAACGAAATCCCCGGCCGGTGCTCAGGCGTTCGACCGAGCCGAAAGAAGAGAGAACACGATGCAAGACACGAGACGACGCTTCGGCCCGGAGACCGGTGCTGCGCGCTGGAAGGCCTGGAAGTCATTTCAAGCCGAATCGGCGCTCGTCACGAGCTGGGGCGAAGCGCGCGCGTTCGGAGCCCGGGGTCCGAAGATCGGGACGCCCGGAAGCAGCTTCTATACGAATTTGCTTTACTTCGTGCGCTACGACAGCGTGCCGCTCGGGGCGGACGCGGCGCAGGTGGCGATCTACGAATCGTTGGTGAGCAGGCTCGGGAGACCACCAGAGGAAGGCGACGTAAGGGCCTGAGACGGCGCGCCGCCATTCGCCCGGGGGGCTTCAGCGAGTCCCGTTCGAGAGTTGCTGACAGATGTCGATCGGAGTGCCCGGGGCGGGCTTTCCGTCGCCGTTGCGGTCTGCGGCCACTGTCGCGCACCCTTTGCGCGACGGATCGAATGTCCACGCCTGGTCCGTGCGCCCGTCGCCGTTCGAGTCGTGCGCTCGTTTCACAAGATTGCCACTTTCGTCCAGCACGTCCCAGGTATCGATGACGCCGTCGTGGTTCATGTCTTCGCCGTAGCAGCGCTCGCGACCTTTGATCACGACCCGCACTTCGTCGACCCTGCCGTCGCCGTTGCGATCGTACGCGCGAGCCTCGCCGACGTAGCAGGGCTGGTAGTCGACGGGCGGGGGCAGGCCGAGACCCTCGGGCGGCCGCTCCATACTGATGACCTGGAAACGAACCCCGTCGTTCGCGGCGCAGGCTGCCACAAAAATCAACAGCGGGATGCCGAGAGCTCGCATGACTCGGAGTGTAACCACGGATTTTCGGATGCGCCGTGCGCTGATGCGCGAAAGCACCTCTTTTCGACAATCGGTCGCGCCACGGCCGAGCGAGTCCGCGCCCCCGGCTTTTTCGCGGCGACGGCGCCCGGAATTCGATCCCCGTCGCAGATCAGCGTCGCAGCGCCGCTCGCAGCGGTCGCAGGTCTTCCGAAGTCCCGAAGAATACGTTCTCGGGATACCGCCGAAAGCGGACCATGTGGGAATAGATGGCCGCCTGATCGTAGAGATTCATTCCGAGCCCTGCCAGATACTGAAGCCGGAGATTGCGGTCACGGTTGATCTGAGCGCCCGCCAGCCATGGCTGAAGCTCCGAAGCCCTTCCCGCGTAGGTCGCGAAAAGCTGGGCCGCGGACCCGAAGCCGATATCGCCAAGAGATTTCTTCACCTTCGCGTACTCGGGGCGGCTTAGCCGCTGCTCGATGTCGTCGATATGAATTTCGGTCGGCTCCACCTGGCCGAGGAGGACGACGTCGTACCCAACCCCGTTCGGTGCGTTGCCGAACACCATCCCATTGGGAAATGCGTCGAGAAAGGTCGCCACTTCGCTCTTCACGGCTTCTTCCGTGCTCTCGTAGAGTTGCACGAAGACCGTGACGACGCCGCCCGGCTTCAGATGTCGCTTGATCAAATCGAAGAACTCTCTTGTGTACAAACTCGCCGCGCCCTTCACCCACGGATCGAACGGGTCGGAGGTCACAGCGTCGAACATTCGTTCGGTGGTGAGCACGAAATGGCGCGCGTCGTCGATCTGGATATCCACCTTCGGATTGCTCATCACGTCGAAGTTCGCCCCCGCGAACAGCGTGGCGACCCGGGTCGGGACGAGCCGCTCGATCTCGGCGATCGTCTCGCGGACGACCACCGGATCGATGCTCACCGAGCCCGCCGTCACGCCCGCGCCGCAGCCAATGACGAGGACGTCGCGCGCATGCTCCGGAACTAGCGTCGCCAAATGGCCGAGCATCCTCTGCAGACGCATGTCTTGCGGCAGCGTCGAGGCCTGGACCTTGCCGGCATTGTGGTAATTGAGGGCGCCCCCGGTCTTCGAGACGGCCATCGAGGAGTTCATTCCCTCGCCGACAAAAATGATCTCTCCGTAGCTTTTCTTCGAAGTGGCCACGTTGTGGCCCCATGCCACGAGCTCGGGAGGAACCGTCGGGACCATCGCCGCAACGAGCCCCACGAGCGCCAATCCGGCCGCACCGGCACCGGTTCGCTTCCACTCGAGCCGAAGCGCGCCCGACCCGCGTGATCGCGCCGGGACGAGGATCACCGCAGCGGCGAGCGCGGTTGCGACGATGAGCGCGCGCTCGCCTTGGCGCGTTCCAAACGACGGGATGAGGACTACTGTCGTGCCGAGCGCGCCGACGATGCCGCCGACCGTATTGGCGGCGTACAACGAACCGACGATACGGCCGAGGTCGCGCCTTTCGTCTGCGAGGCTCGACAGCGCCAGCGGGAAGCTCGCTCCCCACAGGCATGCCGCGGGCAGGACCACCCAAAGGCCCCGCGCGAAATCCACCTGAAACTGGAACTGAGGACTCGTTGAGAGCTTGGGGTCGATTGGCCAGTAGGGGAGCGCCATGGCCAGCGAGTACGCGGCCCAGAAGATCGCCCCAACGAGCAGGATTTGAACGATCCCGAATGCCGTGCGGGCCTCGTCCGCGGATCGGGCGACGAGGGACCCGGCGGCGCTTCCGATCGCGACGCCGATGAGAAATACCGCGACGATGAGGCAGAAGGTGTAGACGGTCGCGCCGAGCAGGAGCGACAGCAGTCGCGTCCACACGACCTCCGCGCCCATCGCGGTCATTCCCGACAACGCAGCGGCCACGTAGACCGGCCACGAGCCCGCGGCGCCCGCACGCCACTCCGCGTGCGGCTCACCGCTCCACGTACGCGGCAGGAGTGCCGACAGCAGCCAGGCGGCGGCTGCGACCGCGACGTTGATGGTCACGCCGACCCACGTGGCCACGAACACGTCGTAGACGCGCAAGAGGCAATAGCCCGCGAGAAGGCTTCCAATCACCGCACCCGCCGTATTCGCCCCGTAGAAGAGGCCAGGCCAGGACACACCGCGCGGCGTGTTCTCTACCCAGCGCGCCACGGCGGGCAACGTCGCGCCCATCAACATCGTCGGAGGCACGAGGCAAAGGCCGGCGAGGGCCGTCCGGCACGCGAGACCGAGCGCTCCGTGACCCCCGATCGCCACGTATAAGCCGCCCGCATAGGGCAGGCCTCCCAAAATGAGGAGCGCCAGCACTGCGATCGCCGATTCGAGCAGCGCATAAACGCGAAGGGGGTGCATGGCCGCCGGAGCCATGCGCGCAAAGGCCAGGCTGCCGAGGCACATCCCGCCCATGTACGTACTTAGCAGGACCCCCAGCGACAGCGCGGAAGATCCGATCACGAGCGACAAGAGCTGAAACCACACAATCTCGTAGATCAGGGCCGCGCATCCGCTCCCCAAGAACAAGCTCAAGAGCACGACGAGAGGAAGGCTCACTCGCCGCAACGGACCCTGTCCCCGCTCGGACGGCAAATGTCTTCACCCACTACGCTCCGCCTCCGGAGAACGGTTGCCCGAACCCGTTGCGATGTGCGAAGTCCTCGACGTCGCGCCGAACGCGAAGGTACGCATCGGACGTTTTGGGATAACCGACACGCGCGGCAAACGCGATCTTGAGGTGCTCGGGAAAACCAAGCAGGCGCCGCGCCTCGCGCTCGACTCTTTCGGAGCCGAACACGCTCTGGATCTGGAAGCCGATACCGAGCGACTGCGCGACCAGCCACATGTTCTCCATCGCGCAGCCTAGGCTCATCATTCCCAAGGCGTCACCCTCGGATGCCGGTGCACGCTTGCGGGGGTCGTAGAGGACTACCAGCAGCGCGGCGCACATCCGGATGGGCGGTCCCAGAATCGAGTGTGCGTGCTCTTCGTCGACGTGCGGCTTCACCCCCGGAGTTCGCCACGAGGGCGGAAACATGGCTCCGAGGATACCGACCTTCTTTCGCTTCAGCTCTTCCTCGGAGAACGACAGCTGCTCGTAATTCTCTCGAACGAACGTCTCGGAGACTTCGCCGCGGATGTTCGCCAGGGCGTCGAGGAGCTTGCGGTCATCGACCACGATGATCTCGAAGTTTTGCATGTTGTGTGCGGTCGGGGCCCATCGGGCTGCCTCCAGCACTTGCCGCAGGTGGTCCTCGGGGATGTTCCTGTTCGGGTCGAAGAGCGACCGCGACGACCGACGGTCTCGAATGACTTGCAGGATGTCCATTGCGACCTCACGCGGTTCATCGGGGAGACCGTATGCTAGCGTGCGCCGCCTGATGGAGGCCAGGCTATCGGTTCCGACGATCAGTTGGGTGTCTCGCGTCGTCGTCGTATTGGCGAGCGGATGGTTCGTCTTCGCAGCCGCGTGGGGACTCTTCGAAATCCCCGCTTCAGGTCATCTGGGGGCAGGAAGTGCGGCCACGACGATGGCGAGCGAGCCGATGCTCCAATACCACATCGTTTATCCGTCGTGGGCTTGGTACACCGGGGCGCCGAGCAAAGACCTCTATATCTGCCATCACCCGTTCGGAACTTACTATTTTTCGGCTCTTTTCCTCTGGATATTCGGCCACCACGATTTTGTCGTCCACCTTCCGACGGTGCTCCTCAGCGCTGCCATACCGCCTCTTCTTTACGGCATCAGCCGCGAGAAGTGGGGAGAGCCGGTTGGCGCCGTCGCCGCGGCGGCATACGTGTTCGTTCCAATCGCGGTCGGGTTTGCCAACTACACGAACCTCGAAACGATCACGATATTCGGTACTCTTCTCTTCTTTTGGGGGCACTCCCGACACATGACCTCGGGAGCGCCCGGATACCTCTTCGCCAGTCTCGCGGGGCTCGTCTTCGCGTGCGCGGGCGACTGGGTGGGCTATCTCCTCGTCGCTCCTCTCCTCGCCTGGGCCTTTCTGCGAGCCTGCGTCGTCCCGTCGCGCCTCACGCCCGCGCTGGCCTTGGAGCGATACGTTCGCTGGTGGGGGCTTTCCGTGGGCATCGCCGCGGGCGAACTGCTCTTGTGGCTGGGGTTATTTTATCACGCGGATCAGATCGGCTCCTGGCTGACGCAGGGCGCGGCCCGCGGCGGAGGATCGGGGCTTGCGCTCGAGGCCGTGCTCGAATCGCGCAAAAATTGGATCGATTTCAGCTTCACGCCCCTAGCGATCCTTCTCGGGAAAGTGGCGTTGCCGGTGTGCGTCCTGCGCGTGCTCGCGCTTCGGCGCGACGAAGAAGTGTACGCGCTCAGCATTTTATTCGGAGCGGCCGTTCAATATGTCGCGTTCAAGAACGGGGCGGACGTCCACATCTTCTGGCCCCACTACTTCGCGCCCTACTACGCGCTCGCGCTGGCGCAGCTCGTTCACACAATCATGGCGGCGGTCCGCTGGATCGCGCTCCGCTTCGCTCCAGCCAAGGCGTCGGCGATCGCGGGCGCCGCGGCCCTCGCGGTCGGACTGTTCCCGTCGATCGCGATGGCGCACGACGGCATACTTTCGCTTTGGGTGTGGAGGCGCACCGGCGGGCGCTACGACGACAACGGGCACTTCATACCGAGCGCCGTCGACATGCACGTCGTAATAAGGCAGGTGGTGGTGCCGAAGACGAAGCGCGGCACCGTCATCGACGCCCACGACTCGGCGGGCTGGGGCTGGGACCACATCTGGAGTTACGAGGGGCAGGCCAGTCCGGCGGGACTGCCAGCGGCGGGCAACGCGGGCGCCACACACCCGTTCTGGATCGCCCGAGGCAGCGGTATGTCGGCCGACACCGAGAGACGCATCGCCAGCTCCGCGCACGTTCGGATTTATGGCGACGTATGGGTGGTAGACCAACGGGAGCCGCTCGCGCCCGTCGACGCGTATGCCGTCGCCGAACGCGAGCCGAACGCGTTCGAGTGGTTGTTCTTCGGGGGAACCGAGCCAGTTCGTAGCGTCGGCTCGTCGCCGGATCCCTGGCTGACTTGGGAGTGGCGTACACACCTCGGCGAAGCTGCCCCGATGCCTGAAGGCGAGCCCAGAACGCTCGACGAGATGCGAATCGCTCACAACGCCGCGGCGCAGCGCGGGGACGACGCGCAAGCAAGCCGGTGGCGCCAAGCGATCGACGCACAGATCGATCGGACGGTAAAGGCGAAGTTCGACAAGGGGCTTGCGCTCATCGGCGTGCGCCTACTAGGTGGAGTCCAGCCGCGAATCGAGTCGTGGTTCGAGGCAACGGAGCCTCTCGGCGATATCACGTTCGACGTCCGTTCCACGGCCCTGGCCCGTGCCCGCTGGAGCCTAATCCCCCCCGATACGACCGACCGCCAGATGGCGGTGCCGCCGCCCCTGGCGACCAAGCTCTGGCGGCCGCGCTTCATTTACCGCACCGTCACGGTGCTGAATCACCGCATCGGTGCGGAGCGCTACGCCGGTCAGTGGGTGTCGCGAGACGGCTCGGCGCCGCCCACCCGCGTGGACGGGCCCCTTCCCGTACCCCTCGCCGTGATTCCTTGAGACTCGCGCCTCGCGCGGCCCGGCAGCTCGACCGCCGCCGGGCGCTTCAGTACGGCCGCAGGTAGACGTATGGCGTCAATTGCTTGTAGTGCTCGGCAGTCAGAAAGGGAATGAAAAGACCATTGTTGTGCCGCGTCTTGCGGTAACCGTGCTCGGGGTCGAGCAAAACGACCTTGGGCATGTGCTTCTTCAGCTGCTCGTAGATCGGCCGGAAGCGCTCTTCGTCCGTGTCGCCCGTGTAGAAACCCATGATTTCGTCGACGAAGACGCTCTCCCGAACCGCACTGATGCGGTTCGTTTGAATATAGAGATTGGGCGCTCCCGTCGTGAAGATTGTGTCCGCAGGTGTCGTGTTGTCCGCGACGATTTTCAGGATGCCGGGGACCGCCTCGACGTAAGGAGTGCCGAATTTTCTCGTACCGAAGGCGGCTCGCTCGGTTTCGAAACGGGGCCACACGTGGAGAAGGACCAAGCCCGCCACCGTCAACCGAACGAACATTCGCGTCAGGAGTGGACCTGTCTTCAGGTACGAGCTGATTGCGTCCAGACCGATGGCCAGAAAGAGGAATAGGCCGGTCATCGTCATGTTGTAGTAGTGGATCCACTGACAGTTGCTGGCTGTGACCGCGTACAGCCCGAACACGGCAGCGAGCGAGACGAAGCCGAACAGAAGTGGATTTCGCCGTAGAGTGAAGACCAATGTCCCGGCGGCGAATGGGAACAGATAAGAGAGGTTCGGAGCGTTGAGAAATTCGCGGCGCGCCTGATCCCACTGGACGACCAGATCGTTCCAGCGAGTGGTCGGCTTGAAGCGACCGAGGAGGACGCAATAGGACTTCGTCGTATCGCGAAATATGGTAAAATAAGACTTTACCGTCAGAAGATACTGCTTCATCGCCCCGGTGGGCACCATGTAAATGGAAAGCAGCAGAACGACGATGAGGCCTCCGAGCGCCGTCGCCTTGAAGTACGCAAGCAGCCGTCTCCTTCCGGACCGATCGCCGATGCCTGACGTTCGAGTGAACGAGCAAGCCATCCAAGTCGCAAAGGCGCAGGGGATGAACGGCTCTTTCGACTCGCCGCAGGCCAGCAAGAACGCGCCTCCCAAAATGTCGAAGGCAGTTCGAAAGCGTGTTCGCGCCAGGAGGAAAGCCACACCGAACAGGTAGTAAGATACTCCGATGGATTCGGAGTCCGAAAGAGCGGCATCGTGGTAGACGGGATTCACAAATAAGAAGATGAACCCTATCATCAGCGCGAGGGCGAGCAGCTTGTCGGTGCCGCGCGAGATGAGCGATGCGTGCGCGGCGAGGAGCGCGCTCAACGGAAAATATGCGAAAAAATAACGGTAACGAAAGCCATCGAAGCCGTGAAGCTTCAGCGCCAGCGCATGAGTGAGAAAACAGAAGGGCGGCCGGAACTCGAGAAAATCGACATACGGAACGAGCCCCTTGAGGGCGCACCAGCCGCTCCAGAGGAACGCGGACTCGTCGTAGCCGACGCCGCCGTGCATCATGGCGTCGTTTAGAATGAGGAACACGTACACGGTAATCGCCAAACTTCCCGTCGCCAGAAACGCGCCGAGAGCCGCCTTCGGCGAGGTCTTCGCGACGCCGCGCGCGAGCTGGACGATTCTCGATTCGGGGCGGCCAGCGTGCGCCGGGGCAGTTCGGGCCACGTGAAAACCCATCATTTGTCGGGGGTACTTACATGCTGCAACTTTCCGGTCAAGGGCCGCTGCGTGGGACACCTCCACGTGTGCCCGCGACGTGACACGAGTGAGGTCCTGGGGTGCCTTTTCCGACGAAAGGCGTTCGATTTGCGCACGGGTAGCTTCCGCGGGCTCGATTGCGGCGTCCCGCGGACTCTCGAGTCGCCCATTTATCCACAGCGACTACCTCGAGAATGGTTGCGAACTGCCATCGAGCCGTTGGACGATCCTCCCCCTTGGCACGGCGTCCTCCTATTGGCATAAGGACAAACGCGGATCCGAGAGCAACAGCCACATCGGAAAAAACTCGACGGGTTTAGTAGACTTCGACTTCGCTGAGCGCCAGATACCAGGTTGCACGGACGCGCACATAGCGGGCCCGCTCGTGGACGACGACAGTCCACGGAGGCGAAAGCAGGCTTCCGTCCCCGAAGGGGGTCTCGCGACGCGCAACCTCGTGGAATTCTTTGCCGTCGAGAGACAGGTCGACGGCATAGGGCAGGCCGTCGGTGAGATTTCGGTCGCCCCGATTGCAAACGACGATCTTCTTGACGTTTGCCTCACGGTGGAGATCGATGATGGCCCAGCCCGGTCGCTGCGCCACTTGGGTGTGCGCGCCGTAGGTACCGCCCCTCTTTCCGTCGACGAGCTCCGAGGGATCGGGGGTCCCGGGCTCTTGGCTGCTCAGCCGGACCGTCTGGTGCAGCGCCAGGTTGCGCGGAGCGAAGAGGGCGCTGATCGCACCGTACCCAAGGTACCCGAGGACGAGGATGACCGCGGCAACGCGTCCCATCCGCATGGCTGCCAGGTGAGCCGATGTCCGCAGGTCGACCTGAGCGCGCAACCACTGGGCTTCACGCGCGAGAGCGTCGTGAGTCAGCCGCAGCGCCTCTTCGTCGAGCGAGTCGAAAAACAACGGATCGCTCGCCGCGATCGCGTCGTCGACGCGGCACGAGTCGTCGGTCGCGGTCCGACCGGCGTCGCGGCGGAGCTTCGATAGCGCGGCGGCCGTGTTCAGGTCGGCGAGCTTGCGTTCGTCCGCTCCGGGGTCCCTCGCCGCTGTCGCAGCGCGGACGAGCAAGGCGACCGCCTCCCGCAGGACGATCGCGGGCAGGAGCGGAGGATCGGCAGAGGACAGATCACCCGCGAGACGCAGGCGACGACCCGCCGCCTCGACATATTTGCACGCGAGCGCTCGCTGGGGCGGTGAGTACTCGACCGCGGCTCCTTCGGCGAGCAACCATCGCCTCGCGTCATGGACGAACGTGGAAGCCAAACCGACGGATGACGGCGGGGGCGATGGGAACGCTGCGGGGCTCGGAATTGTGCAACCGTATTCCAGGCTCAGGACCGAGTGCAAGGGGTCAAGCGAGGATGAAGCGATCGACCGCGTTCGCAAAGCCTTCGTCGGTGTTTGCCGTCGTGACGTAGCCCGCCGCGCGCTTCACCTCGGCATTGGCGTTGCCCATGGCGATGCTCATCCCGCCGACGTCGAACATGAGCACGTCGTTCGGCCCGTCGCCGATCGTCGCGATCTGCTCGGGCGGCACCCCGACGATGTGCGACTCGAGGCGCACGACCATGCCTTTATTGGCATCCGGATGGGTCACGTCCAGGTAATACGGTTGGGATCGCGTAGCCGAAACGCGTCCGCCGGCTCGTCGACGCAGCTCGGCCTCGCTTCGAAGGACGCGAGGTCCGTCGTCGCTGACGCCGACGATCTTCACGACGCGGTCGAGAACGCCGCCGAGATCGTGGATCACCGTAGGGGCGAACTCCACCGTGGCTTGCTCGCGCGCGACGTGGGGCGCGCCGGCGTCGCGAACGAACCAGTCCGACCCGCAGTAGACCCAGACGTCGAGCTTCGCCGCGAGCAGGTATTCGACCGCTTCGTGGGCGACCGTGGGGGGCAGCGTTCGCTGCTCGAGCACAGTCGTGAGGTCGGGCTTCACGACCAGGCCCCCGTTGAACGCGGCAATCGGCTCTTCCAGGCGGAGCGGCTCGACGAGCATGGCCATTCCCCGCGGCGGTCGACCGCTCGTGACCGCGAACGCGATCCCCGCGTGGCGCAAGCGTTCCACCGCGGCGCGAGCGCGCGGCGTGAGCTCTTTGCCCGGCGTCAGCAGCGTCCCGTCCACGTCCGCAATGAGGAGCTTGATTCGGCTCATGCACGCTCGGATCGACTGCAGATTGCCGTCGAGATCATCTGTCCCGGGTGAGGGCAACGGTCATGCCGCGACACTCGGCGATCGCGTTCCCATATTCCATGGCGGAGGCCAACCATGTCCGACGTGCAAGTCTTCACCGACGAAACCGAATTGGTGAGCGCCGAGGCCGAGCGAGTCGTCGCGCTCGCGGGAGAGGCGATCCGCGCGCGGGGGCGATGTCTCGTCGCTCTATCGGGAGGCTCGACGCCGCGCCCCCTCTACCAGCTGCTCGCCACCGAGCGTTTTGCGAAGCGCATCGACTGGTCGCGGATGCACTTGTTCTGGGGCGACGAGAGGTGCGTCCCGCCCGACCACCCCGACTCGAACTACCGGATGGCCCGGGAAGCCATGATCGATCACCTACCCATTCCTCCCGGGAACGTGCACCGGGTCCGGGGCGAAGATCCGCCGGAGCAGGCAGCGGATGAGTACGAACGTCTGCTGCGACAGTTCTTCGGCCCTGACGCCGTACCTGCTCGTACGTTCGACATCGTCTTGCTCGGGTTGGGACTCGACGGCCACACGGCGTCGATCTTTCCAGGGACGGCGGCGATGTCGGAGACGCGTCGATGGGCCACTGCCGTTCACGTCCCACAGCAGCGTGACACGTGGCGCGTCACCCTGACGACGGTGGTTCTGAACGCCGCAGCGGACGTGACATTCCTTGTAGCGGGCCGCGACAAGGCATCACGGCTTCGCGAGGTCCTTCAAGCCGATGATGGTCGCTCCGCTCGAGGTCGTCCGGCCCTTCCGGCTCAGATGCTCAATCCCGTTCGCGGAGCTCTGCACTGGATGGTCGACGCCGGCGCCGCGGCAGAGCTCGCGTGAAGAAAGGCCCAGCCTTCGCCGAACGCGATTGTTCGCGGCGGTGCACTAGCGAGCGCAATCGCCGAAGGCGATTGCTCGTATCTCGACGGCGCGGCACTAGGGCCCGCTCATTGCACAAAGGTTGAAAAAAGGGCCGCAATGACGAATACCTCATACCACCAAGCCGACGAGCCTCAAGCGAAGCGCGAAGACCTTCCGCTGGCCGGATACGCAACTCTTTCGGCCGTCTTCGCGACCGGCCTTGGGGTGCTGCTCGCCACGCTCGCGAGAGAGCGGCGAATTCCTCGGCACTGGTCGACGCGTGATCTCCTGATGACGGGGATCGCCACGAGCCAGCTCGCACGCATCCTCACGCGCGATCGCGTGACCATGCTCTGGCGAGCGCCCTTCACCAAGTACGAGGGGCCGTCGGGTGCGGGCGAGGTCAGGGAGCGACCCCGGGGTCGCGGCTTGCAGCGCGCGGTAGGGTCGCTCATAACGTGCCCCTTTTGTGCAGCCCCTTGGATAGCGTCGGCTTCGCTCGGCGCGCTCGCGCTACGCCCGCGCTTCACGCGCTTCGTGCAAGCCATTCTAGTGAGCGTGACAGTCGCCGACTTCGTGCAGCAGCTGTATGCGGGCGCGAGAAAAAAGCTGTAGTCGCGCGGCTCGGGCCTCACCGCTCGACGCGACCGGCTTCGAGCGAAAGGCGCGCGAGCCGCTCGGTGTTGTCGCGGTCCGCGTTCAGCTCGTCGATCGTTTTCCCGGCGCGGTAGCTCCAGTTCGCGGGGTCTGTCGTGCCGGGTCGATTGATTCGCTCCCGTGACCCCATCGCGTCTTGGAACAAAACGAGCGCCAGCGTGGACGGCGCTCCGTACACCAAACGGAGGAAGCCATCGCGAACCCTATCGTCAAACTTCTGTTTGGGGTCGAGCCACTCGAAACCGGGCAACTTTTGGAGCGCCTTTCGGTCCTCCTCGGACAGCGAGTCAAACCACTCAGCAGTCGTCTCCGTGTCGTGCGTCGCATTCGTTGCGACCGCGGCCGCGGGCCATGTCTCCGGCGGGAGAAAACCCCGCTCGTCCTTCTCCCAGCGAAGAACGCGGTATCCAGCCACCCCCAGGCGCTCGAGGGAAGGTCGGAGAAAGGCAGGCATTGCCCCGAGGTCCTCCGCGACGACCTCCCCCCAGTGACTCATGATGCGAACGAGCTTCTGCCCCAGGCTCAGCTGAGCCCCCTCGTTGCTCGGCGTGAAGCCGCGGTCCTTTCCGTCGGCCGAACGATAATACGTACGGTAGAAGCCCACGACGTGGTCGACGCGATACAAGCTAAAGAGGGTTCCCGCTCGGATCGAGCGCGAACGGATCCATGCGAAGTCGTTGGCCTGGAGCGCCGGCCAATTGTAGACCGGTAGACCCCAGTCTTGCCCATCGGGCGAAGAGGGGTCGGGCGGAGTCCCCACGCGTTGATCGAGCCGGAATAGCTCGCGGTTCGACCAGACATCCGCCGAATCCACCCCGACTACGAACGGGAGATCGCCCATCAGCTCGATCCCGCCGTCGCTCGCCTCGCGCCGTGCCTTTTTCCACTGGGAGTTCAGCTGCCATTGGACCCATTTGGTCCGAAGCAACGCCTCGCCGTGCTCTTCCCTGGCCTTGTCGATCGTCGCCGGGTCGCGCTCACGAGGGCCGGTCGGCCACTCCGTCCAGCTTTTCTGGAATTGGTCGTGCCAGACTCTGTAAAGCGCATAGTCATCGAGCCAGGCGCGATTTTGCTTCATGAACGCGCTCAACTCTCGAGCCCGCGGCGTTTGCTTCTCCCAATCGTTCCGTAGGAACGCGGCGAAAGCCAGCCGGACGCCCTCACGCTTCAGCTCTCGAACGGCGTTCCAATCGACGAGCTTCGCGCTCGTGGCGGCGTCGAGCCGAGCCCGCGCATCGGGGCTCAGCGCGCTCCGGCCCCCGGCGGCCACGAAGTCTTCGCAGCTGTCGAGCGACAGGTATGCGGGGTCCAGTGCGAACGCCGAGGCGGCGGCGTACGGGCTCGCGTCCGCTCCCGACGCTTCGTTCACCGGCAAGAGCTGCAGCACGGAGAAGCCCGCGCGCCGCGCCCACGCGGCGAACCGCGGTATGTCCGCTATTTCGCCGATGCCCCAGCCTTCGCCCGATCGGATCGAAAAGAGCGGAATTACGATCCCCGCGCGCCGCCGCCGACGCTGAATCTCGCTTCGTTGCGCCCGAGCCGGCGCGGTAGCGGCCTGCCGCCTCGCCTCGGCTTCGAGCGGCTGCCTCATCACGACCACCGAGCGCGCGGCCACTTCGTATTCACCCGAGCATGCCGTACCGGCGGGCTTGCCGACGGCCGCCGTGTCCACTTCGAGGAGCCAGGTGGGCCCGCTATTGTCCGGCAGCTTGAACTTGAGCGCCTCGTGATGGCTATTCATCAAGATGAGGAGCCCGTCGTCGACGAGGCGACCGCCGCGTTCGTCGAGCGTCGGGATGGTGTCGCCCCCGAACATGAAACCGAGCGACGAAATCCACGGCTTTTGCCAGTCTTCCGGGCTCATTTCGTCGCCGTCTGGGCGGAGCCAGGTCAAGTCCTTCGATTGGGAATCCCAGATGTGCTCGCCGACGAGGAAGCGCCGGCGCTGGAGCACCGGGTGGCGCTTCCGTAGCTGAATCAGTCGCCGGGTAAACTCTGCGAGCGCGCGACGCGCATCGTTGAGCTGCCAGTCGAACCAGGAGATTTCGTTGTCCTGGCAATACGCGTTGTTGTTGCCCCTTTGCGTCCGACCCATTTCGTCGCCGCCCAGGAGCATGGGCACTCCCTGCGAGACGAACAGCGTAGCGAGCAAGTTTCGCTTCTGACGCTCTCGGAGCTCGAGTATCTCGACGTTGTCCGTATCGCCCTCGGCGCCGTGATTCCACGAATCGTTGTCGTCGGCTCCGTCGCGGTTGTCCTCTCCGTTGGCCTCGTTGTGCTTGGCGCTATAGCTGACGAAATCGTGCAATGTGAAGCCGTCGTGCGCGGTGACGAAGTTCACGCTTGCCTGGGGCTGCCGCGCTTCGCCTTGAAAGAGATCGGCTGACCCGGACAGTCGATAGCCGACCTCGGACGCGAGGTTCTCGTCCCCCTTCCAGTACCTCCGAATCGCGTCGCGGAATTTGCCGTTCCATTCGCGGAAAGGCATGGGGAAGTTGCCCACTTGGTATCCGCCGAGGCCGCAGTCCCAAGGTTCGGCGATGAGCTTCACACGCGACAGGACCGGATCCTGATTCAGGATTTGGAAAATCGGCGCGTGCGGATTGAACTGCCCGTGGCCGACACGTCCGATCGTGGTTGCAAGGTCGAAGCGAAACCCATCTACGTGCATCTCCTTGACCCAGTAGCGGAGCGAGTCGACAATCAGGCGCGCCGCCATCGGATTGGACGCGTTGATGCTGTTGCCAGTGCCGGTAAAATCGAGATAATAGCGCGCCTCTGGCATGAGCCAGTAATACGTGGCGTTGTCGATTCCGCGGAGGCTGAGCGTAGGGCCCATGTGGTTGCCCTCGCACGTGTGGTTGTATACGACGTCGAGAATGACTTCGATGCCCGCGCCGTGCAGCGCTTTGACCATCGCCTTGAACTCGGCGACTTGCGCGGCGGGTTCCCGCTTGCTGCTGTAACGCATCGCGGGGGCAAAGTACCCGAGAGTGCTGTAACCCCAATAATTGCGGAGCCCTCTGTCCAGGAGAAATCCGTCGTCCGTGAACTCATGGACCGGCAAGAGCTCGACGGCGGTGATGCCGAGGTTCTTGAGGTAGCCAACGGAGATCGGATGCCCCAACCCGGCGTACGTCCCGCGGAGCTCGGGTGGAATTTCGGGGTGCTTCTTCGTGAAGCCGCGCACGTGCAGCTCGTAGATCACGCTTCGGCGCCACGGCACGCGCGGCGGAGCGTCGTTCCCCCAGTCGAATCGTTCGTCGACGATGACCCCCTTCGGAACGCCCGGCGCGCTGTCCTGAGAATCGAAGGACAAATCTCCCTCGCTATCGCCCGGCTTGTATCCGAAAACAGGTTGTTTCCAATCGGCCTCGCCATGAATCGCCTTGGCATACGGGTCGACCAGAAGTTTGTTTGGATTGCAGCGGTGTCCTTGCTCGGGCGCGAACGGACCGTGTACTCGCAGGCCGTATAGCACCCCGGCGGTGAGACCCGGCACGTACCCGTGCCACGTGTGCCCAGTCACTTCGGGAAGCGAGAAGCGCTCGATTTCCTGCGATGGATTCGCGGCGCCATATACACAAATCTCCACGCGAGTGGCGACACGCGAGTAGACAGCGAAATTGACGCCCTCACCGTCGTACGTGACGCCGAGCGGGTTCGGTGTTCCTGGCCAAATGGGTCGCATCGATGGTTTCAGTCAGGCTCTGGTGACGTTTACGACTCCGGCAAACGGTGAACGCGAAGCGGACACGAAGGCCGTAGCAAGCCGGTAAAGCAAGCGACGAGCCGATTGTCCGGGGCTGTTCGGGAGGGCGAAACGCCGGGCGTACGGCAAAGCTTCGGGACCGCTGCCGGACGGACCATTTCGCCACGAACGTGACGCCCTTGTCGCGTCCAACACGAGGATGCCGAAGGTCTGGCGCGGCACCAAAGTTGCGTGTCGCGCCTCATCCTTCGCGTGCGACGCTCCGGGGTGAATTCATGATGAAAGCACTGGACGACAAACTCCGGCGGCGAATTGAGGTCGGTGCCGAAGTGATCGAGAACGGTACGCACTTCAGGGTCTGGGCACCGCGCCGTCGAAGCGTGAGCGTCGTCTTCGATGGGGGTAGGGACCTATCTCTTCGCGAAGAACGCGGGGGTTACTTCAGCCTCTTCGTCGAAGGGGTTGGCGCGGGGGAGCGTTATCGCTTTCGACTCGACGGCGGGACCGAGCTCTATCCGGATCCAGCATCTCGCTTTCAGCCGGAGGGACCGCACGGACCATCCCAAGTAGTGGATCCGCGGCAGTTCCGATGGCGCGATCAAGGGTGGCGCGGGCTTCGGCTCGGAGGACAGGTAATCTACGAGCTTCACGTGGGCACCTTCACGCAGGAAGGCACGTGGGCGGCCGCCGCGGCCGAGCTCGAGAACCTGCGGGACGTGTGCACCGTCATCGAAATGATGCCCGTCTCGGAGTTCACGGGCGATTTCGGCTGGGGCTACGACGGTGTCGACCTCTTTGCGCCCACTCATCTGTACGGCCTCCCCGACGATCTTCGTGCCTTCGTCGATCGTGCCCACGGGCTCGGGCTCGGCGTGATTCTCGACGTCGTCTACAACCACCTCGGTCCGGACGGAAATTACCTATCTCAATTTTCCAATAGCTATTTCACCGATCGTCACGTGACGGAGTGGGGACCCGCAATCAACTACGACGGTCCTGGGAGCGAGGGCACACGCGAGTTCGTCGTGGCGAACTCCGGCTATTGGATCGACGAATTTCACTTCGACGGGCTCCGGCTCGACGCGACCCAGAGCATCTACGACGGGTCGACACCGCACGTCATCGCGGCGATCGCCGATCGAGTGACGTCGTGCGCCCGAGGGCGGACCACGCTCGTCGTGGCCGAGAACGAAGCGCAGGACACGCGGCTTCTACGCCGACGCGAGGAGGGTGGCCACGGGCTCGACGCGGCCTGGAACGACGACTTTCACCATTCGGCGCGGGTTGCCCTCACGGGGCGTGCCGAGGCGTATTTCACCGATCACCGCGGCGACCCTCAGGAGTTCATTTCGGCCGCGAAGCACGGGTACCTCTTCCAAGGACAGCGCTATGCATGGCAGAAGAAGCGGCGTGGGGCGTCGACGCGAGGGGTCGCCCACGCGCGCTTCGTGACTTTTCTCGAGAACCACGATCAAGTTGCCAACTCCGCTCACGGCCAGCGGCTGGCCGGGAATGTCGATCCGAGGCGCCTGCGGGCGCTGAAGGCGCTCGTGATGCTCGGACCCGGAACGCCGATGCTGTTTCAGGGAGAAGAGTTCGGCTCCGCGACGCCTTTCCTGTATTTCGCGCACCACAGCCCGGAGCTGGCGGCGGCCGTGCGAAAGGGCCGGGCCGAGTTCTTGGCGCAGTTTCCTTCCATCGCACTCGACGAAGTGCAGCATCTTCTCGATGATCCGGCCGATCCAGCCACCTTCGCCAAGTGCAAGCTCGATTGGCGCGATCGCGAGCGAAATCGGGCGGTCCTCGAGATGCATCGCGACCTCCTCGTGCTGCGCCAGCGAGATCCCACGCTCTGCGCGCAGGGCGAGTACGGTCTCGACGGCGCAGTCCTGGCGCCAGGCGCGTTCGTCCTCCGCTTTTTCGGCAAGGCGGAGCGCGACGATCGCCTGCTGCTCGTCAATCTCGGACGTGACGTGCGGCTCGTTCCCGCTCCCGAGCCGCTCCTGGCTCCACCGGACGACACCCAGTGGTCCCTGGTGTGGTCGTCGGAAGACGTGCGCTACGGCGGGGACGGCATGATTCCCCCGGAGTCCGAAGACGGATGGCATCTGACCGCTCACGCCGCGGCCCTCCTCGAACCCCGACCGAACCCCGCATGAACGATCCCATCCTCGTCGTTCCTTTCCCGAGTTCGGTCGCACCCGCAGCGACCGAGCTCTCGCTCGAGGAGGACCCCACCAGTCCGTACGTGACGCGCGAGTGGTTGGTCACCAATGGCCTCGGCGGTTATGCGTCGGGAACGCTCGCGAACATCGCGACGCGCAGGTTCCACGGCCTCCTCATCGCGGCGTTGCCTGTCCCGCTCGGGCGAACGCTGATGCTCGCTACGATCGGCGAGACCATTCATCTCGCCGACGGGTCCGCAGCGCACCTCAGCGACTGTCCCGAGCCGGCGGCGAGCCGATTGCCGCTCGCGACACTCACCGAGTTTCGACTGGAATACGGGCTGCCCGTTTGGAGATACGAACTGCTCGGGGTGGTCATCGAGCGACGGGTTTGGATGCCGTACGGGCAGAATACCGTGTGTGTCCGGTACGAACTCCTTTCCCGCGGCACGGAAGTGCATCTCGAGATGGAACCGTGGGTCCGATTCCGCCCCCACGACGGCGCGCTCGACATGCCGGGTCATTCGCCGTACGCGCTCACAATCCTCGAGGACCGGTACGAGGTCGCGGTCGAGGGCTATCCGCCGTTGCGTATCCACATCGATCGAGAAGCGAGCACATTCACCATCGATCGGAAGCGCCTGTGCGACGTGCGTTACCACGCGGAGCGGACGCGCGGCTACGACTCGGTCGGGGAGCTCCATAGCCCCGGTTGCTTTCGAGTTTCCCTTACGTCCGAAGCGGCGACCACGCTCGTGGCTTCGGCCGAGTCGTGGCCCGTCGTCGAGGCGCAAAGTCCCGAGCGTGGGCATGCGGCCGAACGAGAGCGTCGTGCTCGATTGATCAAACTGGCCGACCCCGCCGTGCGCCACGGGCTCGGCGCACAACTGGTGCTCGCCGCCGATCAGTTCGTGATCGCGCCGGCGTATCGTTCGGAGGGCTCCGCGCAGGGCAGGTCGGACGGCTCACGCACCGTGATCGCCGGCTATCACTGGTTCACCGATTGGGGCAGGGACACGATGATCAGCCTCGAGGGCCTCACGCTGGTCACGGGCCGGACGAGCGAGGCACGAGCCGTCCTTCATAGCTTCGCGAATTGCATTCGCGACGGGCTCATTCCAAACCTCTTTCCCGAGCACGGCGGTCGAGGTCTCTACCACACGGCGGACGCGACCCTATGGTTCTTCCACGCGATTGACCGGTATCTCGCCTATTCGGGCGACCGAGAAACCCTGCGCCTCCTTTTGCCCAAGCTCGTGGACATCGTAGAGAAGCACATCGCGGGCACGCGCTTTTCGATCGGGGTCGACCCTCGCGACGGGCTCCTCTCCCAGGGCGCAGCCGGGTATGCGCTCACGTGGATGGACGCGAAGGTCGCAGACCTGGTCGTCACACCGCGACGCGGAAAGGCCGTCGAAATCAACGCACTTTGGTACAACGCGCTCCGCTTGCTCGCCGGATGGCTCGAGTCCGAACGCGGCGCACAAGCCGCGCGGCCGTACGGTGAGCTCGCAAAGCGCGCGCGGGGCTCGTTCAACAAGCGATTCTGGTACGAGCGTGGAGGCTACCTCTACGACGTCGTCGACGGCGAGGCCGGCGATGACAGCTCGTTCCGGCCGAATCAGATTCTTGCGATATCGCTTCCGCACGCGATCCTAGACGAAGAGCGATGGGTTCGTGTCGTCGAAGAGGTGCGCACACGGCTGCTGACTCCGGTGGGCCTCCGATCCCTGAGCCCCGAGGATCCGGACTTCAAGCCGAAGTACTTCGGCGACCTACGAGCGCGAGACCTCGCCTACCACCAGGGTACGGTCTGGGCGTGGTTGGTCGGACCGATGGTCGATGCCTTGATGAAGGTGCACGGCGACGTCGCGAACGCGCGCGACGTCGTGGCGGGCTTCGAGGCCCACCTGACGGAGGCGGGCGTAGGGTCCATCAGCGAGATCTTCGATGCCGAGGCCCCGTACTCGCCACGCGGGTGCATCGCTCAGGCCTGGAGCGTGGCAGAAGTGTTGCGCTGCTTGGTCAAAACCGCAGCGTAGGCGGTCGAGAGCCACGCGAAGCGCAGCGCCCGTCCTATTGCGCCTCGATCAAAGCGATCGGAAGCCCTTCGAACACGCGGTCCATCGCGAGCAGTCCCGAGTTCGCCTGGCTCGGGACGAGTCGTCGCCCCGTAAAGACTTCGCGAAACGTCGCAGATCGCAGCTCGGCAGGGACCGCGAGATACGTGTCCGCCCAGTGGTGCCCCAGCGGGAGCTGGGCCCCGGCGCCGAGCCTCGTATAGAAGCGGCCGGCCACGGCGATGACCGTCTTCTCCGATGTTCGACGAGCGAACGCAATGATTTGGGAGGAGCGCGACCCCCTCACCTCACAGGGCACGTAGTCGGACTCGAGAAACAGCGCCGCATTTGCGCGACGGTAACGAAGGCCGACCGCGGTGACGAACATCTTGATCGCGCCATTCTCCGGCACGCGCAGGAGCTCCGCGACCAGTGCAATCGGGTCGCGTTCGCGTGCGCCGAGGAGCGCGCCGAGGCGCCGCTGTCGATCCTCGAAGTCGACCAGACGGCGATTGTCGGGATCGACGAGGTGAAAACTCCAGAGCTCGCTCCCTTGATAGAAGTCGGGGACGCCGGGGGCGGCGAGCTTCAGGAGCAGCTGAGACAGGCTGTTCCAATATCCGGGGCGCTCCACGCGCCTGGCGAACGCACTCAGATCGTTCAAAAACGCGCGGTTCGACCGCGGGTCGAGAGTCGCCGCGACGAAGCGGCCGACCGCGTCGTCGTAGGCCCGGTTGGGGTTGATCCAGCTCGAGTGGCGCTTGGCTTCGTGAACCGCCTTGGCCATGTATTCCGACACACGCTTCGTGAACTCCCCCGCGTCGTCGGCGCCCGTTGACTGCCAGATTCCCAGGACGGTTTGATAAAATAGATATTCGTCGTCGTCATCCGGTGCCTTGATCTCCGTCAGGGCCGTCTTGAACCGGTCGTTGAGGGCGCGCCATCGATCCACAGCGGCGTCCCACTCCTCGGGAATTTCGGAAAGGACGGCCAAGCGCGCGCGGACGTCTTCGCTTCTCTTCGCGTCGTGCGTGTCGGTCGCGGAAAGGCCCTTTTTTCCGCTTCGGGCGCGTTCGACCATACGGTCGTGAAACTGGTCCACCGACGCCCCCAGAGCCGCGGGATTGGCCCCGACCTCTTCGAGGGCCGCCAGAGGAAAGTAGCGATAGAACGCCGTGTCCTCGACGCCCTTGGCCATGACGGGACCGGTGAGCTGTTGGAATCTCATCACGAAGTCGCGCCGTTCCCCCTGCTGTTCGACCGTCAGACCTTCGGGCCCTTCGAGCAGAAGGACGGACCGGAGAAAGTCGAACATCGTGTCATGCATGACCGGATTGCGTCGCCGAGCGAGGCCCACCGCCAGTTCGATCGCGCCACGGTCCACCGCGGTGGCTTCGTCCGAGTCTGGCCGGACGTAGGTCCGGTAGACCGGGAAACACGCGATGACCTCCGCGAGCGCCTCCTGCAACCCGAAGCGCGTAAAGTCGCGGGTAAACATGTCCTGCTCGGATATGCGATCGAGCCGCTTCGCGAGCACGGTCAGCTCGGCAACGAGACTCGTGCGCAAAATGAGCTTTTTGCACTCGTACGCGATGCTCGAGAACGAGCCTTGGCTACCTGCCGGCCGGTCTGCGATTGTTCGGAGACGCGAGCCGCGGTGTCGGTCGACGAACACGCCAGTGGCCAAGTTCATGAACTCGTACCCCGTCGTTCCGGCGACCGGCCAGTCCGACGGGAGTGCTTCTCCGCTGCCGAGGATCTTCTCGACGACGACGTATGCTCCGTCCGACGGTGCACCGGCGCTCGTGTTGGCTCGCCAGCTTCTCTGAAGATGGATGAGGTACCCGAGCGGATCGTACAGCCCGTCGACGTGATCGATCCGGAGCCCGGTGACGAGGCCCTCCTTGGCGAGCCGGAAAGGCAGCGAGTGAACCGCCTCAAATACCTCCGGATTCTCGACGCGGATGGCCGCGAGGTCGTTGATATCGAAAAAGCGCCGGTAGTTGATCTCGTGGGCGGCGACGCGCCAATAGCTCAAACGAAACGACTGATGCGTCAGGATGTCGGCAAGCGCGTCGAAGCTGGGCAGAACGTCCTTTTGCCCGCCAATGCGCAGCAGCGTCTCGTCGAGCGCGCGGCGGAATTCGTCGCTGTTGTCCCGCAGCGCCGCGATGCGCTGCTTGATGATCGGAAGCTCGTGCCTGCGCTCGCGGACACGATCGGGGGAGCTCTCGGTCGCGACCGGCAGTCGGGCAAGGGCGCGGAGGATACTCTCGAGCTCGAGGACTTCGCCGTTGCCTTCGCCCAATTTGCCCCGCAGAACTCCGAGCGCCGGGGCTAGAACGCGGTCCCAGGAACCCGGTGCGAGCGGGAGCTCCGCGCCCGCGTATCCGACGGCGAAGCCTTCCGGGCGGTAAACGACCGCCAGCTCCTTCGACACGAGCACGCGCCCGAATTGATCGGGCAAAATGGGCAGCAAGACACGCCCCGCGAGCTCCGGCTTCGGGGGGCTCCAGTCGATATCGAAAAAGGAAGCCGACTCCGCCGATGGTCCGTTTTCGAGCACGTCGAGCCAGCGCCGGTTGGCGTCGCCGGCGACGCACATGTGGTTCGGGACGATGTCGAGGAGCATGCCCATCGCGTGCGCGGCAAGCTCCTTCGCGAGTCCACGAAGCCCGTCTTCACCCCCCAGTTCGGGATTCACGCGTTCGTGGTCGACGACGTCGTACCCGTGCTGGCTCCCGGATCGCGCGGCGTAAATGGGAGAGCTGTATAGGTCCATGACGCCGAGGGCATGCAAATACGCCACAGCCTTGCGAGCTTGCTCGAAGCCGAAGTCCCGATACAGCTGAAGGCGATACGTCGATGTGGGGACCCGCATCCGGGAGCCCAAACGCAACCTCGGTGCCGCTCTGGCACGACCGTACGGATGGCGAGCACAACATCCTTCAAGAACGGCCGGGGCAATCGGGGCAATCGTCCTTCGTCCTCTGCGACGCGCCATGCGCGGTCGGCGGATGCGCGGGACCACCCCTCAGTCGCGACAGCACAGGACGCCCCCGAAGTCCGGTCCTTGGTGGGTGATGACGAAGGCCTCGCAGTTGCCGGAGCCGTCGTCTTCGCAGCTCCAGCTCGAACCTTGGAGGTCGGCACACTCATTCGAAGTCCCGACGTCGAGGGGGCCGCAGCCGATGAACGGAAACGAAACGCCCGGCGAATCTCCGAAGTTGCCGCACCCGAATACGTCGTTCGCCGTGTCCGCTGTCTGGGCGCAGCCGCTCGTGCACTCCTGTCCATCGCAGTCCGGATCGGTGCGCGAGCCCGTTGCGCAGGTCAGGCAGCCGTTCGAGGATTGACGGCTCACGAACAAGAGCGGGGGATCTCCCGTCCGCGTCGCGGAGACGCATCCATCGGGGGAGTGGCTCTCGACGTCGCCGGCGCTCGTGCACACGTGCCATCCCTCGGCGCACAGGTCGGCGACATTGCATCCGAAGCCGTTCGGATTGGGACCGTTGTTGCCCGCCGAGCGTCTGCAGGCTGGGGACACGGTGTCGTAGGTCGCGATGGTCGGACACTCGGGGGCGGTGCCTGGATTTTGGAGCATCACGCCCGGAATGCTCCACCCTCCGCTGCAGCCCGCGATGTCGGGGTTGGCCGCCACGTCGACGAAGCCCTCACGAAAGCCGTCCGCGCACCCTGCCGTGTCGCGCTCGAGCCCTGGCACGGCATCGACCGTGAGGTCGGTTCGCGCGCCGCAAGCGCCCAGAAGAAGGAGCGCATATGCGCGGCAAGCGGAGCGGCCGACTGAAGCGTGTTCGAGACGGATTGGGCGCTCGTTTCCGGCGCGTCTCGAGGGGAGTCGAAAACGGTATCCCAGCACGATCCCGAGGCCTTCCGTTCTACGGGGCCTTGCCCCGTCGCGGCGACGCACTGCCCGCGTATCAGCCGCCCGCTAAGGAAGAACTTGGATCCGGAGACTCCGATAATAAACTTCGGACGATTCGGCTTGCCACCCGACTGGTCCCGACAAGACCGCGGTGCCGGTTTGGTCCATGACCCCCAAAGTCTGGTTCACGACGTGGCCGTTGACGGTATACGTCGCTACGCCCGCGTTGGCCTGCAAAAGACAGGTGTTCCAGCCCGTACCGTACCCGTTTGCCGAGATCCCGCCGTCGGCGTCCGTCATCAGCTCGTAGTTGGCGCTCCGATGATGCTGGACGAACCCATTGGAGCCGTTGACCGTCATCACGGTCCCACCTGCATCGGGCGGCGCGTACGTGGTCGGGTCGCCGGGCGAGCCATACGATTTGCATTGGGCATAAAGAGCAAAGATGTCGCCCGTCGTGCCCCACTTGTTCTGGAATTCGATGGACGACGGCCAGATTTGCGACACGTCGCCGAAGAGGGACCACAAGACGCCCGCGTCGCGTGGAAACGACGCAAAGTTCGTCCCCGACGTCGGATCACTCGTCGTGGCAAACTTCTTGGAGCCCCATTGGTACTCCCAATATAGATTGAAGTGGCTGTACGATTGTTGCGTCGTGAGAAGGCAGGTCGGCTGAGTCGATTGATCCGCCTGGGTCGGGTAGACGTGGATGACGCCACTCTCGGCCGCGAAGAACGCCATCGCGGCGGCCCCGGTGATCGAGGGCGGCGTAGTCGTGTGGGTCGCGTTGCAGTTGGCGTTGAAGCCCGTGAAATCGACGCCGTCGAAGAGATCCACCCACCCGCCGTCCGCGCCTCCGTCGTCGCCCCCCGGGGCTGCAGAGTCCGAACCCCCCTCCGCGGTCCCGCTCCCTCCATCATTGCTCGCCGGACCGCCCGCACCGTCGGTCTGAGTTCCAGCGTCATCGGTTCCGCTGGGTGCGTCGACCTCGACGGCTCCCGCTCCCCCCGAACCGGACGCGCCGTCCGGCGTGGCTTGCGCCGTCGCATCCGCCAGGCCGCCCCCCGCTGGGCCGATGGATGGCGCCGCGCCCGAGCTGCCCGATCCCCCGGTCGCCGAAGAGGCATCTGCGCCCGCGGCCGTCGAGGACGCTGGCGCGGGGGCCGGACTCGATCCACCCGAGCACCCAATTGTGGATAGAAACCCCGCTCCGATGGCAATGCTCAACACAATTTCGGATCGGATCCCGACCTTCTCCGGCCCGCGCAATGCCCGCATGCGTGCACAGTCGCAGGGCAACGGCGCGTCGGCAAGTGTCAAGCGCAGAAGTCCACACCATTCCCGTCGAAGGCGGCCGCTACACGTGCGCGCTTCCAGTGGCGCTGTACGCTGGGAGGTCGATGCGCACACGATAGACTTTTCACCATACGACGGTCATGCCGGCGTTTACGAAGTTCACCACTTGTCGAGGGGTTACCACCCCCGCCGCGACCATCGGATCGGCCGCGCTCGGCAGTCCGTAGGGGTACCAGGTGTGCTGCGCACGAAAGTACTCGAGCGCAAAGTGAACGGGCGCCGTCGTTTGATAAAAACCAATCGTCATTCCCAGGTTTTCTTTTATCAACTGCGGGTTCGTCGGGCTCCCCGTCGCGCTCACCGGGCCGGGTTCGTCCTTGTTCTTGTCGAGGTGCCAAACACCGAGACCTCCGGCGATCTTCAACTGCAAGGAATCGATGAGGACCGCACCCAGCCCGAAGGCGCCGCGGGAATTGCGGAGATTCCCCGAGCTGTCGGCCGAAAGTTGACTCTGCGCCGCGAGTGGGCTGTAGCCGGTACCGGCGTACGCGGCGCCTCCCACCATGAACGGCCCGACGGACAACATCCCTCCCGCTTGGGCGCCCCACGCATTGGTATGGAGATCTCTCGCCACTTGGGGCCCGCTGGCACCGTTCGTCTCCTCCACCGTGCCTTCCAACACTTGCCAGAAGCCGCTGGCAAATAGGTAGGTGAGCTCGGTGAAGTCGAACTTCGCCTCACTCTCGAGCCTTGGCAAGGGCGTTCGATCCAGGCGACCGTTGTCGATGGTCGCCGGATCGTAGGCTCCAAGCGAGAGCTCCAGTCCCATCAGGTTCGGCGTCGTATAAACGAAGCCCGGGTCAAACCACGGGAACGGCGCGCCGAATCCGACCATGCCGCACGCGACGCCCGAGGCGTCGCGGATGCCGCACGGATATCCGAGGCCGTATTCGTGAGCGATTTGCAAGTCGACAAGGATTCCTCCTCGAGAAAGGTCGTTGTCGCTTCCAGCCAGAATACTCCCCCACCGGCCCTCGATCTTTCCGTATAGCTCCCTCGCATCGACCTTCTCGGCGACGTTCTGCGTGCGACTGCCGGCTGCGTTCATCCACAAGGCCACGCGTCCGGTCACTTTGAAGTCGGGACTCAGTTGCTTGAAGCCGGTGAAACCCAGGATGCTCGTAAGAAAACCGTTGCGGACTCGCGTCGAATGGAGCGCCCCCGCCGCGGTCTTGGTGTCGACCGTGCCCGCGCCTGGGATCGCGGGCTCCTGATCGGGCAGACCATCGCCTTCCGCCACGCTGAGGAAAGCGTTGACACGACCGTCCAGACTCAATTGCCACCCGTTTCGCTTTACGAGGGGTATCTCTGCGGTCGCAACGTCCGATCGCGCGAGCACAGTTGCCAGAGCTGCGCCAGCGACCAACCAGATCGCCCTGCCCCGACGCGGCATGGCCAGGCTAAGGTGGCGTTGCAGTGCCGCGGCGCACGCCGATGGCGCAGCTGCGGGAGGGAAAGTCGTCCGTCGCGGCCATCACCATACCACGGTCATGCCGGCGTTGATGAAGTCCACGTTCTGCTGAGGAGTCACGATGCTGCCCGTTTGCCCCGGATTGGTCGCACTCGCGATTCCCATGGGGTACCACGTCGATTGTTGTCGAAAGTACTCGAGCGCGAAGTGCACGGGATCCGTCGTCTGGTAAAGACCGACCGTGAACCCGAGATTCTGTTCGATCAATTGTGGATTCGTCGGCGCTCCGGTGCTGTCACTCGTGCCGACGTCGTTCTTGTTCTTGTCGAGGAGAAATACCCCCACGCCGCCCGCCAGCTTCAACTTGAGGGCATTGATCAAGATCGCGCCCAGCCCAAACCCACCCCGGGAGTTACGCAACACACCCGAGGCGTCGGCGGGAAGGGGACTCTCGTCCAGGGCGGCGATCGGGCTGAAGCCTGCCCCTTCGTACGCGGCACCGCCCAGCATGACGGGGCCCACCGACAGCATGGCACCGACCTGTGCGCCCCAGCCGTTGACGTGTAGATCCTTCTCCCCGATCCCCGTCGTCGTGTTCTGGGCGGTCCCCTCCAGCACTTGCCAGAAGCCGCTACCGAAGACGTGAATGAGGTCCCTGAAGTCGTACTTCAACTCGCCGTCGAACCTCGGCAAGGGGGCCCGATCCAGGGCCGCGTTGTCGATGGTCGCCGGGTCGTAGATCCCGACCGAGAGCTGGAAACCCGCGAGGCTGGGGGTCGCGTAGACGAAGCCGGGGTTGAACCCTGGAAACGGCTCCCCAAACCCTGTCATCCCGCACGCGCCCCCCGAGGCGTCCCGGATGGCGCACGGATAGCCGAGTCCGAACTCGTGCGCGACCTTCAGGTCGACGAGCGTTCCTCCTCGACCGAAGATCTCGAAGTCTCGACCTCCGGTGACGCTGCCCCACGGCCCCTCGAGCTTCAGGTAGAGCTCTCTCGGATCGACCTCCTCCGCGACGTTCTGGGTGCGACTGCCGGACGCGTTCATCCAGATCCCCACCCGGGCAGTGACTTTGAGGTTGGGATTGATCTCCTTGACCCCGGTGAAGCCGAGAATACTCATGAGAAAGCCGTTGCGGATTCGCGTCGAATGGAGCTGGCCCGTCGACGTCGACGTATCTTCGGTTCCGGCCCCGGTGAAGTCCGGTTCTCCGGTCGGAAGGCCGTCGCCATTCGCGACGCTGATGAAAGCGTTCACCCGACCATTCATACTGAAATCCCAGCCGTGATACTGCACCAGCGGTATCTCGGCCAGCGCTGGGCTCGACGCGAGGAGTACCGTCGCCAGAGCAGCGACGACAGGCGTCCAAGTCGACCTCGTTCGACGCGTCATCCGCTTGTCCTTTCGATTTTCTGCCATTGTTGTGTTTTCGACGATCGCTCGATTGCGTCGAGGACTCGCTGATTTTGGAGTCCGTCTTCGAAGTTGGGTCGCGGCTGCTTCCGATCGCTGATGGCGCGAATGAAATCGTAGACGGTATGTATGAAGGAATGTTCGTAGCCAATGATGTGACCCGGCGGCCACCAAGCGGAGATGTACGGATGCTGTGCATCCGTGACCAAGATCGTCCGAAAGCCGCTGAGCGGTCCGCTCTCGACGTAGACGTCCAGTTCGTTCATCCGTTCCAGATCCCAGACGATGCTGCCCCTGGCCCCGTTGATCTCGAGGCGCGCATAGTTCTTCCGGCCCGGAGCGAACCGCGTCCCCTCGAAGTAGCCGACGGCGCCGCTTTCGAACTTCACGAGCGCCTGCGCCGAATCGTCGACCGTGACCTTGCCTCTCTTGGTCGGCTCGTTGGGGAGTGGTCGTTCGGACACGAACGTTTCGAGCAGGCCGGACACCTCCGTCGGTTCGCCCACCAGATAACGCGCCAGGTCCATCGTGTGCGACACGAGGTCTCCGAGCGAGCCGGAGCCTGCTCTGGATTTGTCGAGCCGCCATACGAGCGGGAAGTCAGGGTCGGTGATCCAGTCCTGGAGATATACACCGCGGTAATGGTGAATCCTGCCGATCTGCCCCTCGTCGATGATCCGTTTGGCCAGGGCCACCGCCGGACAGCGGCGGTAGTTGTGGCAGACCATGTGGATGACGCCGGCCTTGTTGGCGGCGGCGAGCATTCTCTGCGCTTCGTCGACGCTATTGGCCAAGGGCTTCTCGCAAAGAATCGCCTTTCCGGCGGCGGCAGCCGCGATCGCGACCTCTGCGTGGGCGTCGCCCGGCGTGCAGATGTCGACGACGTCGACGTCCTTTCGCGCCATCACGCTTCGCCAATCGGTCGTGTACTCCTCGAAGCCCAGCCGGGCGCGCGCTTCGGCGACTTTGGTCTCCGTTCGCCCGGCCACGACCTTCAGCACCGGTTCGAAGGGGACATCGCCGAAGAAGTGCGCCACCTGACGCCAGGCGTTCGCGTGCGCCCTTCCCATGAAATCGTAACCGATAAGCGCGACATTGAGTTTTCGCTTTGTCATGAGTAGGTTCCCGGCTGTTTAGGTAAAGTACGCAACTCGCCCCCGCCCCTGAACGGGAATGCCCTGCGCCGGCAGCACCTCGTGATGGAGCGCGTACATGCACGCGGCGGCCTCGTCGATCTTCCGTGCGAACGCGATGGACCCCTCCAGAATGGGTCTCAGCCGCTCCTTGTCCTGTATGCGCGCGCGGGGGTATTCGTGCTCGATCACGAGCACGGTGTTTGCGACGTCCAATTTCAGCAATTCACGGGCCGCCAGCTGATGATCGAGCCAGTCGACGGTGCGGTTCTGCAGGTAGCCGAGAGGGTCGTGTTTTGCCGTGCCGGGGAGCTCGTGCTCGCAGAGCACGGTCTGCTTTTTCCACGCGTTTCCTTGGTCGGCTGGATTCGGGGAGGGCTCACCGCCCTTCCAGTCCCCTCGTTCGACGGTTTGCCCTCCGTACCCCCAGGCGGCGACCCCTTTTGGATCGATCACCTGGCCCTTGACATGGAAGCCCCCGACGATGAAGTCGTAGCCGCTGTCTTTCAGGTACTGAAAGATCGAGCGCGTGTCCTGCCCCATCAGGATGGCGTGCGACGGATCGTAGTGGACGCGAAACTGGTCGCCGACGCCGTGCTTTTCGCAAATCCGGTGGAGGGCGATCCACAAGGCCGGCGTATAACCGATGTTGTTGTGGAAATTGTCGCCGGTCGTCCAACCAGGCATTGGGCACTGTTCCACCCGATATTCGATGCCGCGGGCCTTGGCCTCCTTCAAGAGCGGAATGAACACGCTTTCGAAAAAGAGCAGGTTGGCGTCCATCGACAGCTTTTGGTTCCGACCGATGAAGCCGCATACCGCCTTCAGCCCGAGAGCGGCGGCCGCGTCGAGCATTCGGATCACGAAGGCATGCTTCTTCTTTCGGAGGTCGTTGTCATCGTGAAGAAGGTTGTCGAAGAAGGCGATATCCGTCACCCCGACGCGAGTCGCGTCCATCGCCGCGAGGACGCGCTTGGCACGCGACTGGTCGAAGGGCTTCCGCAGATCGAGCGTATTGGCCACCGGATCCAGCATCGCTTCCGGAGGGACGTCGGCCTCCGAGGGGTGGAGAGCCGCCGATATCTGGATATTCGGACAGTTCATCTCGCGCGCGAACTCCAGCCAATCTTCGATGGCCTTATCGGGGTCCGCGTCGCGGATCTGGCGTGGGGTGAGCTCTTGCAGCGCGGCGGTGAGCACACCCATCTTCATGAACTTCGGTTGGAAGGTACGGACGCTCATCTGGAATCTCCTTTGGGCGCGAGCGCAGGCAATGAAGACGACGGTAAGCGCTGGGGCACCCGGGACGTCCGATGGTGCGGTTCGAACGATACGTCGAAAAGGATCGCCCTTTCGGGATCGATCCGGACGCCGACGCGGTCGCCCGGACGAAAGGTGCCTCGGCGCGGGACTACGATATGGACTTGGCTGCCTGCCCAGGCGCAGAGCAGCGTCGTGGTCGGGCCGACGTACTCGACGACCTGGACGACGGCGCAGTGCGGGCCATCGGCGCGAGCGCCGTCGGTTTCGCCGAGCGCGATGTTTTCGGGACGAATACCGAGCAGACGCTCGACGGGGCCTCCGGGCTCCGCAGCCATGAGCGGCGTGCCGTCCTCGGCGAGCCAGCGGTCGGCGACCCGGTGCACTCGCAGGAGGTTGATCGCCGGCTGGCCGAGCTGTAGCGCTACGACCGGCGAGAGCGGGCGCTCGTAAATCTCACGCGGCGTGCCGGCTTGAAGGACCCGGCCCTCCGATAGCACGACGATCCTATCGGCCATGGACAAGGCTTCGGCCTGATCGTGCGTGACGAACACCATGGGCGTCTTCAACTCGCGCCGCATCTCCACGAGCTCCACCCGCAACTTCTCGCGCAGCTTTGCGTCGAGGTTGGTCAGGGGCTCGTCCATCAGGAACAACCGCGGACGGCGCACGATGGCGCGACCTATCGCCACCCGCTGCATCTCGCCGCCGGACAGCCGCGCCGCCTCCCGATCGAGATAGCGCGAAATGTTGAGCATATCGGCGGCCCAATCGACTCGGCGCCGGATCTCCGCTTCATCGACGCGCCGGTTGGGCGCCCGAAGCGGAAATTCGAGATTTCTTCGGACGGTCCAGCGCGGGTACAGCGAGAAATTCTGGAAAACGAGCGCCACGTCCCGCTCCGCGGGATCCACGGCCGTCACGTCGCGACCCTCGATGGAGATCGAGCCTTCGTCCGGCTGCTCGAGACCGGCGATGGTCCGTAAGAGCGTCGTCTTGCCGGCGCCGGTTGGACCCAATACGACGAGGAGCTCGTCGGCGTGCGCGTCGAGGCGAATGCCGAAGAGAGCCTGCGCGCGTCCGAGCCGTTTCGAGACTCCGCGCAAGCTGAGTATTGGCGCAACGCCTGCGGACCGGGTGTTCGGCGCGGCACCCTGCACTGACGGCCTGCCCGCGTCCGTGAGTGCCGGGGCGGTCACAGGCGCTCCTGTGTCGCCGTGTCGAACACTGCGACCTGCGCCGAATCCAGTCGGAGCCGCAGCTCGGCGCCTCGCGGACGCGCCGCCCCGCTGGCGGTGCGCATTACGATACGCCCCAGCTGCGTCTGCAGATGGAGATGACTCGCGCCCCCCAAGTACTCCTCGGTGAGAACGCGGCCCAAGAGAGGGCCTTCGGACTCCTCGTGAATGTGCTCGCAGCGGATGCCCAGTGTGGCGGAGCCTTCCCGGGCAGGACGAGAAACGTCGATGTGCAGGTGCCCGGAGTCGGAGACGAAGGTTGGCCGGTCGAAGTCGCCGGTCACTCGACCGGGGATGAGGTTCATTCCCGGACTTCCGACGAACTTCGCGACGAACAAGTCGCGAGGTCGGTCGTACACATCCGCGGGCGTGCCGACCTGACGAATGCGTCCCCCGTCCATGACGACGATTCGGTCGGCGAGGCTCATTGCCTCTTCTTGGTCGTGGGTGACATAGATCGTCGTGACCTTCGACGCCATCTGTTCGACCCGAATGAGCTCGCGCATCGCCAGTCTCTCATCGGCGTCGAGCGTTCCGAGCGGTTCGTCCATCAGAAAAACCGCCGGGCGGCGAACCATGGCCCGCGCCAGCGAGACCTTCTGTTGATCTCCACCGGACAGCTGCTTCGGGTAGTTCGAGAGAAGCCTGCCGAGGTCCATGCGCGCCGCCACGGAGTCGACGCGCGCGACAATCTCGGAGGCGGGGACTCCTGCTGCACGCAACGGAAACGCGATGTTCTCGCGCACGGTCAGGTGGGGATAAAGGGCATAAAACTGGAACACCATTCCGACATCCCGCTTCGATGGTCGCAGCGACGTGACGTCTCTGCCGCCCATCTGGACGGAACCCCCCGTCGCGAGCTCGAGCCCCGCGATCATGCGCAGCGTCGTCGTCTTTCCGCAGCCCGACGGCCCAAGGAGCACGATTAGCTCGCCTTCCTCGACGGACAAATCGATTCCGCGCACCGCGCGCGTGCCGTCGAGATAGGTCTTCTGAAGGCCGCTGAGGACGAGAAAGCTCACGCCGATTCCCGCCCCGCGGTCGCCGGCGCCGCCTCGCTCCGCCTATGGGACGTGTATACGTGGATCAGAGTCGACACCAGGGTCAACCAGAACCCCCATCTCAGGCGCCCCTCGCTCCAGAAAGGGACAAAATACATCGCCAGGCCGAGGCCGAGGCCCGAAATGGCGGCTCGGTCGAGGCCGAGGAGGATGCGGTCCTCGCGGCTACTGTTTGATGGTTCCAAACGTCACTCCGCGCAGCAAATGGCGGCGAACCAGTACCGTAAAGAGGACGATGGGAGCCACGAAAATCATCATTCCCGCCGCGATCCGCGGCCAGGGCACGCCTTCGATGTTCCCCTGCAATCCAGCGAAGTAGACCGGCACCGTCTGCGCATCGTAATTGTTCAGCGTCATCGCGAAGCCGAACTCGTTCCACGAGGAGATCAGGCAAAAGACGCCCGTGACCGCCATTCCGGTCGACGCCTGAGGGACGATGATCCGAAGGAACGTGTGAAACCGCGAATACCCATCCACGAGCGCCGCCTCCTCGAAGGCGCGTGGAATCTCGTCCACGAAGCCCTTCATGAGCCAGACGGCGAGCGAAAGATTGAAGCTCGTGTACAGAAGCACGAGCCCGAGGTGCGTGTTTTCGAGCGCGAACCAACGGTACATGACGAGCACGGGCACGACGACCGCCAGGGGCGGCAAAAAGCGCGTCGATAGAATGAAAAACAGCCAGTCCTTGCTCCCCGGAATCTTGAAGCGTGAAAATCCGTACGCGCAGATTGTGCCCAGACAGACCGCCGCCAGCGTCGAGAGGACGCCGATGACGATGCTGTTGCCCAGATAGTGATAAAAATCGTTCGGCGTACCCGCGACGGGCTTCGACAAGTTTCGATACGCGTCGAGAGTGGGCGCGAACCGAGCGGAGTCCGCGTCGCCCGGGCTCGGTGGGAAAGGCACGAACTTCGCGTGTGCGCTGATGGTGTCCTCGTATGTCTTCACCGAGGTGAGGGCCAGCCACGCCAAAGGGAGGGTAGCCACCAGCAGAAACCAGACGACGAGAGCGGCGCGGACCACCTTCATGGTCACGCCTCGATCTTCCCTTGTCGCCGGCCCAGCGTCTCGATGTAGCGCACGAAGATCGTGGCGACGGCGATGACGGCCACCAGAATGACCACGCTGTACGCGGAACCAAGGCCCACTTTGTAGTCGCGGAATACGACCTGGTAGATGCGAGCGGAGAGGGTTTGAGTCGACGCGTCGTTGGGGCCGGTGATCGCCATGACCAGATCGAACTGCTTGAGCGCATCGGTCCCACGAAGCAGCACCGCGAGTCCCAAGAGCGGCGCGCACATCGGCAGGGTGATGGATCGGAAGACCAGCCATCGGCCCGCGCGGTCGATTTCCGCCGCCTCGTAGATGTACGCCGGGATGGCGTTCAAGCCGGCCAGCGAAATCAACATCATGAACGGCGTCCACATCCAGATGTCGACCAGAATGATGGATACGAGCTTGAGGTCGTCGTCCGTCAGCCACTGAGGCTGCGGCAGGTGCACGAGCGCCAGGAGCTGATTGAGAACCCCGTAGTTTCCGTTCAATATGAGGTTCCAGAATAGAGAAAGGACTACCGGGCAAAGCATCATCGGTATGAGGAGGATCGTGAGGATGACCGGCTTGCCCGGGATGCGGTCCTTCAGCGCCATCGCGAGCACGAAGCCCAGCACGAGCTCGACCGAGACGGACACCACGACAAACAACCCCGTCAGGCTCAAGGCGTTCGCGAAGCGCGCCTCGCTGAAAATCACGGTGAAGTTGTGGCCGCCGACCGTCTTGACCGCGCCCCCCGAGAGGTCGGCGTCCGTGAAGCTGAGGTAGACGTTGAAAAGAAGGGGGAAAAGATTGAGCGCCGCGAGAAGCACGAGCGCCGGGGCGACGAAGCCGACCCCCATCAGAGTCGATGGGGCAGCTCCCGCCGGGACGCGCGTTTCCTCGCCCTTCATTCGTCGAGGCTTCTAAGGCGCCGCTTGCCCGAGGATCTTCGCGTGCTCCGCTGCCATTTGGGTAAGCGCGTCGCGCGAAGACTTCTTTCCGTCGAGAGCTTCGCCGAGCTCCTGAGCCGTTGCGGCGATGAGCTCGTTATAGGCCGGAACATTCCAGAAGTCTTGGGCGATGTCCATCGACTCCGCGAAGGCAGCGTTGTACGGGCTCGCCTTCTTGAATTCGTCACTCTTTAGGATCTCGGCGTTCGCCGTGAATCCGCCGGGCTTTTGCACCCATTGCTTCTGCGTGTCGACTCGCAAGAACCAGGCGATGAATTTCTTCGCGAGATCCTGCTGCGGCGCGGATACCTTGTTTGAAATCGAAAATCCCTGTCCACCGAGACTTGCGAACCGTCGGTCCCCTTGCCTGGGCATCGCAAAAAACCCGACTTTGCCAGCCATCTTCTTGGCGAGGTCCGGGAAGAACGCGAAGTAGTTCATGAGCATCGCGGTCGAATTGTTCACGAAGGGCTCGAGCGCCTCGCCGTATCCGAGCTTGCTTCCGCCGGGCGGAGCGTACTTGAGCAGCCCTTTGAAGTAATCGAGCGCCCGCACCGCGTCGGCGGAGTCGAGCGCCCCTTCGACCTTCTGAGTCTTCGCGTCAGCCCAAGACCCTCCGAAAGCGTAAAGGACTTGCTCGAACCCCATCACGATGTCGTCGTACCCCCGTCCCGTGATGAGGACGTTGCCGTAGCGCTTCTTGTCGGGCCGCGAGAAGAACTCCGCGACGGCCTTGAGTTCATCCCACGTTTGCGGGACGGCCAGCTCTCTGTTGAACTCCTTCTTGAATGCGGCCTTCTCGACGGGGTCCTCGAACCAATCCTTGCGGTAGGCCCACCCCATTGCGTCTGTCTCGGCTGGCGCGCCGAAATAATGACTCGATCCCGTCGGGTACTCTGCCAAATACTTCAGCGCGACGGGGTGGAGCGTCTTCAGGTCGACCGCCGACGGGAGCCAGCTCGTGAGGTCGACGTACAGTCCTTTGGTTGCGCCGCGACCCAGCCACTGGCTATCGCCGACGACGATGTCGAAAGCCGTCTGGTTCTTGCCGAACTCCTGAAAGACCTGATCTTGAAAGTTGGCCCACGGGATCTGGTGGACTTTGACCTCGACGTTCTCCGTTCGCCCGAATTCGTTGGCCAAGTCCTGTAGTCCGTCGGCTGGTGCCCACTGCGCCCACCATATGGTGAGCGCCCTCTTGGGTGCGGGCACGGTCGCGGCGGCTGCACCCGGCGGCTCCGATGGGAGTTCCTTTTGCCGACATCCCGGGATCGTGACGAGCGAGCACGCGATGCCCGCGGCGAGGGAGCAGGTGACAATGCGCTTTGTGGGCATGGGTGTCTCTCGGGCAGCAAGGGGGCGCGGAGGACGCAGCCCCGCGAATACGTCAGTATTGGGGAACCCTCACCCAGATGTTCCTGAAACTCACGTAGCAGAGATGGTCTTGAAGCCCGAGGGGCTGCGGGCCCGGAGCGTCCGGAATTCCCGCAGGCGTGTACCCCGCTGCCGGATTCAGCTCCACGTTCAGCTGAACGATCTGCCCATTGAGCGCGACCTTGATGAACTCGGCGTTCTGGGTCTTGACGGGCGGGGTTGCGGTGTTCCACACCGAGGACTTGAATTCGATTTCGTACGTATTCCAGACTAGCTCCATGTGGCAAGCCACCACGAGTGGCTTCATGATGCTGTAGACGGCTCCGCACGTGTTGATGTCGGGCGGGTCGCCGTAGGAGTCGAGGATTTGCATCTCGTAGGCGCTCTTGAGGTAGACGCCGCTGTTGCCTCGCTGCTGTCCAGTGACGTCCGACGCATACATCGGTGTCATGTATTCGACGTGGACACACAGATTGTCGAACTTCTGGTTACTCTGGATTAGGGTCGCGACGCCGGTCCCAGAGGGAACGACGGTCATCGTCCCGTCGTTGTTCAAGGTCCATTGGATCGGTACGGTGGGCTCGTTTTCCTTGTGCCAATTGTCGAGGGACGAGCCGTCGAAAAGCACCACTTTGTCTGGCGACGCCGGGTCGAAGTTCCAGGTGCCGTCGGCGTTTTGCACCCAATTGCACCCGCCGTCCCCTGTCGGCGCCGTCGCTGCATCCCCGGCCGAGGTTACGCCTCCTTCGGATTCCGCCGCCGAGGTCCCCGGCGGTCGAACCGCTCGAGCCGTCGACAGCGGCCGAGGTCGCCGCGGCGTCCGGAGTTGCGGCGACACTGGCGCCCGCGTCGGAATCGTTCGGGGTGCCGCCTGACCCACTCCCGGTCGCACCGCTGGATCCCCCCGCGGCACCGCTGCTGCTCGAGCCTCCCACGTCGGTGGAGCCTCCCGAGCCGGAGCCTCCCGCACCCCCGGAGCCGCCGGTTGACGGCGCCGCCCCGGAAGAGGCCCCGGTTGAGGCGGCGACCGGGCTATCGGGACTGGCAGGGGTGCACGCGGTGGTCGAGCCTACGGCGACAGCGCTCGCCATCGTCAGGACGAGCCCTATCGCGTTGTGGTGTGAACTCGCCATGAAAAGACCTCGCGGAGGGGAGAGATGGGTATGTTTGGCAGCGCGGAAAGCGGCGACGGCAAGGCCCTCGGCGGCCGACGACAGAGAGTCTGAGGCCGTGGGTCAGAGCGCGGCGCGGTTGTACTCAAGGTTGATTGTGATGTCTGGGGACCAAAATCAATCACCCGCCCCGATTGACGCGCCGTGCCGGGAGGTGTGTCACGCGCGCGAGAGCGAAACGCCAGGGATGGGGCCGCCGAGAGCGCCTCCCAAGGCACAAACACGTCACGGGACGCGGTACCACGCAGAGCGATGCGCGTCTAGTGCACCGCCGTCGAGATACGAGCAATCGCCTTCGGCGATCGCGCACGCTATCGCGAGCCGGCGCCCTCCTCGTTTTCCTTGGGGCTCCGCCCGAGCCCCGAACGGGCTCCCGCGAGCGGGCCTCGGGGCTTCGACGAGTGGCTTCCCCGAACGAACCGACGGACTTGCCAGTGAGCCGCAAAATTGGCGTGAACGTGAAAAGCAAAAAGGATTTTAAGCAATATTTGGCGGCGGGCGCACTCTCGTTTTGCGGCTTGCCTCGTGCGTGATATGCCGTTCGAAGTGAGGCAGGCGCGCGACGTTGACGAAGGCGCGCCGCGCCGAGGGGCGCGAGACGATCCGGAGGTTCTCGCCGCCGCCGTTTCCAAAGGAAATCCTGAAGCAACGCGACGGTTTGTCGAGGCAGTCGGGGGGACCATTCTCGACGCCGTCCGCCTGGTGCTAGGACCTGCGCATTCCGACCTGGAAGAAGTCACGGAGCGCGCTCTCATCAGGCTGATCGAGGAGATGGGCCGCTTCCAAGGACAAGGCTCGGTCGCGCGATTTGCCGGTCGCATGGCCGTCGTGACCGCCATGGCATACCGGAGGCGCCAAATGGCTCAGGTCCGCCTGCGCGCAGCCCCTGATGCCCATGGCGAGGGGGTCGCGCCTGCCCTCCACACGGCATCGCAAAGAGACGACGCGCGTCGCCGGCGTGACGCCATTCGAGAGCTGCTCGACGAGGTGCCGGAGACGATAGGTGAGACTATGGCGCTCCGTTTCATGCTCTGTTACTCGATTGACGAGATCGCCTGGGCAAGCGACGTTTCCGTCGAACAGGTGAGGAGTCGATTGCGCACTGGAAACGAACACCTGCGACACAAACTCGAGCGACTCTCGCGGCCATGATGGAAAGCCCGTTGACACGTCAAAATATGTCCTCGACGTGAATGCAGAACGTGGCGGAGAACGTCCCGCCCGGTTCAACGAGTCGGAGCCCGCTACCGCTGACGAGGGCGTCGGTTGGCGCGGTCATCGGCTCGAAGGCGACGAAGGCCTTCTCTTTTGGCGCAAACACCTGAGCGTTGCGGAAGCCGTCTAGAAGAACAACGCTGATTCTTCGACCCGCTCCCCCTATCGACATCGATGTCGGCACGTCGAAAAGGGCAAATCCGTCGTCGAAGGCAAGGGTGCCAAGCGGCTCGTCGCGTCCGGCGAAGCGCTCTTCTCGACCGGTGGGGATTCCCCGATCGTCGAGCACCAGCCTGCGCATGGCGGGCAGTGTGAGTCGCCAGTCTGCGCGAACCGGTCCGGGCAGACCGATGTACGGGTGGAAGCCGAAGCTCACGGGCACGGCCCCGCCTTGACCGGCGACGAGCGTCGTCTCCAGCGTCAGACCATTAGGGCGAAGTGTGGCGACGAGATTGACCCGATGGGGGTACGGGAACACCGAGAGAAGCAGGCTGTCGGTCCAGTCGAGACGAGCTGCGATGCGATCGAGGGCAATCTCGGTGACCGCCCAGGTCAACCGCGACCAGGGCACGCCGTGCATCGGGAGACCGCGCTCATCCTGATGAAGGAGAGGTGAGTTCGGATCGAGAGCGACTTCCCGCCCGGCGGCCCGATACTGCAGTCCCGAGAGTCGATTCGCCCAGGGGTGCAGAAAGGGAATTCCCGCCGTGCTCCCCCTCGTCGCTGCGCCGTCGAGGTCGTCCACGCGCCGCAGGAGCTCGACTCCGTGATGGCGAAGGGAGGCGCACAGCATTCCCGCGCTCGGCAAGAAGACCGCCTGGAGATTCCCGGCCGAGAGAGCGCGCTCTCCTTCGCGATTGAGACCGAGTGGGTGCGTCACGTCGCCTCCCTTTCCTCTCCGAGGCACCGGACAATGGTTCGGTGCTAGGATGACGTGCGCAGCGTGCTGGTTGCCGGGAGTCCGCGCAAGAGTCCGTTGAAGATGAAGGCTGCGGAAATCTCGATGCCATGAGATCCGGCGCGACCGCACTCGTCGTCAAAGGGCTTCTCGGGTTGGTTGTCGCGGGGGCCATCGCGGCAGGAGTGGCCATCGCGATGCGACGCGGGAACGCGTCCTCGGCCGATCTACCAAATCTCGGGCAAGTCCCTTCTTTCGCCATGCCCGACCAGCGGGGACACGTCACGACGGCAGAGAGCCTGCGTGGGAAGGTGCTCGTGGTCGACTTCTTCTACGCGACCTGCACCACCTCTTGTCCCATGATGACCGGCAGAATGCTCGCTCTGCAGAAAGCCGTGTCGCGGCGCGAACAAGAGCTCAAGCGGTCCATCCCGATACACCTCGTCTCGATCACCCTGGACCCCGAGAACGACACGCCGGAAGTCCTCCGCGTTTACGCGGAGGGCGTGGGCGCCGACGAAAACCGGTGGTCATTTCTGTCCGGTCGCAGTCAGGATCTCGACCGGGTCGTAGTCCGCGGCTTTCGCACATCCTTCGAACGGCCCGAACCGTCGTTGGGAATCGGCACAATCATGCACGGCGAGTGGCTCGTTTTGGTCGATGCGACCGGGGCCATTCGAGGCTATTATGCCGCGAGTGACCCGGAGCGAATGCAGGCCATTTTGAACGATGCCAATCATCTCGCGGGGGGGCCGCCGTGATAGGTCCGGGCTGGCGCGCCGCCGGCTATGGTTGGCTGTGCTCCGTACTCGTCGGAGCAACTTCATCCACCTTCGCGTGCTCGAGGCACTCCGAGCCTTCGGAGCTTCGCGGCCCCAAGACCTATCACGCCGTAGGCGTCATCAAGTCCTTCGGCCCGGGACGCGCCTTCCTGAACATCGTGCACGAGGACATCCCCGGCTACATGAACGCGATGACGATGTCGTTCGATCCGCAGCGGCCCGCCCAGCTCGATCGTCTTTCGCCGGGGGACAAGGTCGACTTCGAATTCGTGGAGACCGAGGATGCGAGGCGAGTTCTCAGCCGAATCGACAAGCGGTAGCGAACGCCGGCACGAATTCGTCGAGAGCGAGCCGACCGCCGCAACGCGCGTTCGTCGAATGCTCCCCGCGCGCTCGGTCGAGTCGGCGGGCGTCTCCCGGCGCTGGCGCGCTGCGATGGTCTTGCTTCTCGCGACTGGGGGCACGTTCGCCGCAATCGTTGCCGTCCTGTCCTTCTTCCTGTCGCTCGCCGTGCCCAAGCCGGGCAAATCCGACTGGAGCCAGCGCGGGGTCGGCCTCGGAATGACGGAGGCGCAGGTCCGGCGTTCATTCGTCGACGCAAGCGCAGGGGAGTGGAGACGGAGCACGGCCTGTGGAGGCCCGTCTATCGAGTGGACCCGCAGCAAACCGGGCGTTCCAACGCGGTGGGCGCGTTTCGAGCTCCACGACGGGTGGGTCGTCGCGATGCGCCTCCATTCCGACGGCCAAGCCGCCGGGTCACGAAGCGAAGTGAGGTCCTTCGCGGTCCGCCGCGATCGGCCTTTCCAGGGTGGCCTCGCAACGACGATCATCGCACGTGGCCCCGCCGCCTACGCCGTGGAAGTCGACCAGATCGTGCGATCGGCCGCATCGTCCCTTTCAAACGCGGATCGCCGAGCGCAGTAGAAAATCCGGCCGCGGCGGGTGACCGAACCGACGGTCTCGGCTGCCCACAAGAGGCTCGCGCGTCCGCCGTCGCGGCTTGACGCCGCGCACTCATAGATGTATTTTGGATGCATCATTAATCGCAAGGCTTCGGCCCTCGGCTTCGTGCTCGTTCACTTCGCGTGCGGAGCCTGCACGGCGCCGGCAGCCGACTCGGCAAGCGAATCGGGTCCCGGCGGACCCGACGCCACCACTTCGACATCGGAAGCCGAAGCCGGTGCAAAAGCCGACGCCGACGGGACCGGGCAGCCGGCAAATTGGGATTCCGACTTTCGAATACCCGAAGCGACCGACATCAACGCGGATCCGAACATCGTCGAAATCAATCTCGAAGCACGAATTGAAAACTTGACGATCCTTTCCGCGGGGGCGGAAGGCGGTCCCCCGCCGCAGACGGCAATGTGGACCTACAACGGCAGCGTGCCGGGGCCGACCATTCGCACGAAAAAAGGCGACAGGCTAATCGTGCATTTCAAGAACTCGCTCCCGGAAGCCACGACCATTCATTGGCATGGCCTTCGCGTGCCCAACTCGATGGATGGCACCTGGCTCGTGCAGAATGCCGTCAGCCCGGGAGGTACTTTCGACTACGATTTCGTGGTCTCCGACGCGGGTACGTATTGGTATCACCCCCACCTCGACGCAAGCGCCCAGGTTGGGTTCGGCCTTTACGGCGTGCTGATCGTGGAGGACCCCACCGAGCCGCCCCTGGGTGACGAGCTGATCGTCGTGCTGAGCGACGTAAGTCTGAACCCCGACGGCACGTTGGTTCCCGGAGACGCCGCGGGATGGTTCGGCGACTATTTCGGTCGAGAAGGCAACCTGGAACTGGTGAATGGGAGGGCTCCCTCGAACATGACGTTGAGGATGAGAAGTGGCATGCCTCAACGATGGCGCGTTCTCGACGCTTCCCGAGCGAGGTACCAGCGCTTCACTGCGCCCAGCGTCTCGCTCACCCGAATCGCCGCCGACGAAGGGCTGGCCTCGGCGCCTTACGTAGTTCCAAACATCGATCTTACCCCCGGTGAGCGCGAAGAGATTTTCGCCGTCGCCGCCGCGTCCGGAACGACGGTCACGGCGACGCAAGCGAGTGTCGATCGGTTCCACACTGGCGTGGCCCTGCCCACGTCGCCTCTTTTCCGTATTGAAGTCACCGACGATCCGCCGTGGACGGGCGGCCCCGTCCTGCCGACGACGCTCGCCTCGATCGCGTCGGTCGACGTATCGAACGCGGCAACCCGCGAAATCACGTTGGACGACGTTACCGAAGGGCCGGACGGCGGCATCGAGGACGCGAGCGTCGACGGAGCCCTTTCCTATCTCGGGATCAACGGCAAGAGCCCCCGCGGCGCGTGCAGCGGCCTCGACGCCGGCACCGCAGCCATGGACATGGCGACGATGACGACCGTGGTCGTGGACGAGGGGACCACGGAGATTTGGAACGTCACCAACAACACCTCGCAGGACCACCCGTTTCACATCCACGGATATCCATTTCAAGTGCTATCGGTTGGCGGAACGCTTCCCCCCGTTAGGGAATGGCGCGACAACGTCAACGTGCCGGCAAGTGAGACATTGACGCTTGCGGTCTCGTTCGACGACCGCCCGGGTACCTGGATGTTTCATTGCCATATTCTGGACCATGCCGACATGGGGATGATGGCGCTGCTGGTTGTCAACCCGTAGCCGAACTGCGGCTTCTTTCGAAGCGAGCGGGCGGAGTCGTCCGAACAATTCGTGTATGGCGCCGGGGATCGGAGGATGCATTGCGAAGTGCTCCGACGTTTCGGATCGCGGCGGCGCGCGCGAAGGCGCGCGCAATCGAGGGCCGTGTGGGACGGAAGGCGTCGAATCGCGTCCGTTCGCGGTTTTTCGATGGCAAGGGTTCCGCGCTGGCGCGAGCGACTCGATTCGTGGCCAGGAGCGGACAGCGAATTCGGCCCGGTTCCCCTTTGGGGCGAAAGCGCGGTCGTTCGCGGCGCTGCGGCGGCCGTGTCTTTTTTTGTGGCGGAGGCGACGGATTCGCGTCATCGAGATATCGGGCCCGGCTGCTGCCGGTCGTAGCGCGACATCGCACACTCATCTGCGGGGAGACGGTGGACAAAATGTTCCAAGGAGCTGTTTTTCGGGCGGCGTCGGCCATCGCCGGCCTTGCGCTCGTTGCGCTCATTGCGGTCGGCTGCGGCGGCGTCGCACTACGCGATTTATCGGCCTTGCCCGACGACGGAGGCGCTGCGACGAGCTTTGACGCGAGCTCGGACACGGATGGCGACGCGACGGTCGACGCGGGCCTCGACGCGACGGCTTCCAACGCGGGGTCCGACGCGGCGCGCTACACGGGTTCCGATGGTGGCCCCGACGCGATCGGATCGGGCAGCGCTCCGGGGTTGGACGCGGCCACCGGCAGCACGGGTCTTGAGGCGGGCAAGGCGAATTCCACGCAACCCGCCGATGCGATGGGCTGCAACGCGACCACGTGTCCGACTGGTTGTTGCGACACCGGCGGGGTTTGCCAGACGGGCGACAGTGTCGGCAAATGCGGAAAGCAGGGCGAGACCTGCAAAGACTGTACGGCCGGCGGGTTCACGTCGTGCGACGCGGTCGATCGCGCTTGCTACAGCGAAATGGCCCAGTGCGGTCCGGCCAATTGCAAGGGGTGTTGCGTCCAGAATGCCTGCTTCGTCGGGTCCGACACGACCGACTGCGGATCGGGGGGCGCAGCGTGCCAGTCCTGCGCGGCGGGTCTCGCCTGCTCGGGGCAAGAGTGCGTGGCGCCGTCGTGCGGCCCTCAGAACTGCGCGGGATGCTGTATAGGCACCCAGTGTCTTTTTGGCACCGATACGCAGGCGTGCGGCCGCGGCGGCGAGAAGTGCACCGACTGCGGGGCGTCGGCCGCGCCTTGCGTGGCATCGACCGCGGACGCGGGCGGAGCGTGCGGGCCGGCGTGCGGTCCTACCACATGCCCTGGCGGCTGCTGCGATGCGAATGGCGTGTGTCAATCGGGCGACTCCCCGACCGCGTGCGGCGTGGCGGGCGCCACGTGCCAAGCCTGTTCCGCGGGGACCGAGTGCACGGACCAGCAGTGCTCTTGCACCAATGAGACGTGCCCCACCGGATGCTGCGTCTATTCCTTTCCAGGGGGAGGGCGCGGAAGAGGGGGACGTGGCGGAACGATGGGCGGACCCACGCTGCCCACCGCGACGTGCGCGCCGGGAACCTCGGACACGGAGTGCGGAACAGCGGGTTCGTCGTGCGAGAATTGCACCAACTCGGGCCCGTACAATTGCGTCAATCAGCAGTGCAACATTCCGGCGCCTCCGCCGCCTCCGCCGCCGTGCCAGTGCACCACCGGCTGCTGCGACAGTCTCGGAGGGTGCCAGCCTGGCGCGTCGAACACCGCGTGCGGACTCCCCGGAAACATCTGCCAAGACTGCACCCAGCCCCCAGGGGGTGTGTGCGCCGGCCAGTCGTGCTCGACGGGGATTGTCGACGCAAGCGCGGTGTGCAACGCGGAGACCTGTCCCAATGGATGCTGCGACGGATCCGGCGTGTGCCAGCAAGGCTTGACAGGCCTGGTCTGCGGGGGTTCCGGCACCAACTGCCAGAATTGCCTCGAGGGCAACATGCTCTGTTCGAATCAGCAGTGCGCCGCGCCGGATTCCGGAACAGCGTGTTCGCCCGATACCTGCATGGACGGCTGCTGCGACCCGCAGGGCAATTGCAACCTGGGCGACGAGGACACGCAGTGCGGGAGCCGCGGAGGGATGTGCAGCGATTGCACGAAGCTCGGAGACACATGCGAGTTCTTCGGTGTGGGCTACGCCTGCACGGCGCCGGATGGCGCTACCGCTTGCTCGGCAACCTGTCAGGGGTGCTGCGACGTGAGCGGAGCCTGCCACGACGGCTTTGCCGATACGCAATGCGGTGACCTCGGCGTCACGTGCCAGGACTGCACCTCGCTCACGCCCGCGTCGACGTGCGACGTCGTCGTTTCGCCGCGCACTTGCACGAGCGAGCAGACCCAGTGTCCGGGAGTCTACCCGAGCTGTCCGGCGGCGTTGCAAGAGCCGTCGCGCGCGCCGCAGAGCGTCTGTTCGACCCTGGACCTTCAGAACGCCGCCGGGGCCTGCGCAGGCGGCGCGCACACCATGGCGTGCTCGAGCTTTCTGCAGGGTACAGTCGACGCCTCATGCAGCGCTTGTTTGCAGGCTTTCGATTTCGACTTCGTCGAACAGGTTGGGGTTCGAAGCTGCGTCGCGCCCTTCGTCGATGCCACGTGCAACCACAACAGCGCGTGCATCGCCGATTGCGTGGCCCAGAGCTGCTACGACTGCCCCGACGTGACGTCGACCACGCAATGCGAGACGCAAGCCCCATCCACGGCTTGCGCGGCATTCTCCCAAACCGACCTATGCGTAACGACGGCTCTCGCCGGGTCGGCCGCAGTTTGCAGCCCGACCGTGTATCAAGGAAAGTTCGGCCCCTGGCTTCAAGCCGTCGGCGCCAAGTATTGCGGCATGTGAGACCGTCTTCGAGGATCGGACGCGCCGCTCGGAATTTTTGCCGCCGCGTCGCATTTCGCACCAGGGACGCAAAAACACGTCACCTCCTCCAGGAGCGGCGCTCGATGGCGGAACCATTCCGCGCCGTGCGACGTCGTCGCGCCTCGTCAGCAATGCGTCACCGCTGGGAAGGTGGCGGCGAGGGACACCCGGCCTCGATGGCGACCTCCTGCGCCCGGCTTTGCGCGTTCTGGATGTCGGAGCTGATCTTCGTACGGACCTGATCGAGCGTCGCGTCGTCGGGGATTGTGTTGACGTCATTCCTGAGCCGCGTCAGGGCCCCCTCGAATTGCTTCGCCGCCGGCGTCTTCATCTTCCTCGCGGCCCTTTGCATGTCGTTCGCAGAGTTCTCGACCCGATTGGTGGCGTCGCGCAGCTCGGCGACCGTCGAGTGTCGATTGATCGCGTGAAGCTCTGCCACATTGGAGTCGAACGCTGCGGCGGAAGCGCAGAACTTTTCGTCGGCCCGTTGGTTGGCTCGGGCGATCCCTGCGGTCGCCAAGACGACCAGACCCGCGGTGAGCATCGTTGCGTTTCTCATGAGAACCTCATCCTCGATGATAGGTGGAGCGAGGCTCGCACAGCCGAAGGCCGCACGAGCGCCGGTGCGGAAAGCGATGGGCAACTCGCATGCCTCGCGTCCGGGGCGATCCGGAGGCGGTTGCCAGAGCTCGAATGGCTGGCACCCCGAGCGTTGACCAGCGCGAGCATGTGTCTTAGTTAACCAACTCAGATGCGTCCCGCCCCGTACGCCGCCGCGGACAAGCGCGCCGAGCTCGTCGCGGCGGCCACGCGTCTCCTTCACGAGCAGGGCTTCCACCGTACGACGCTCGCACATGTCGCGCAGTTGGCGAAGGTTCCCCTCGGAAACGTTTACTACTACTTCAAGACGAAGGATGCGCTGGCCGAGGCGGTCATCGCTGCGCACGAGGAGGCGCTCCGCTCGCGCTTCGCGTCTTGGACGCGCGCACACCGCGAGCCTCGAGCTCGCCTTCGCTGCTACGTCAGGGCGCCTCTCGACTTCGCCGACGGCGTCATCCAGTTCGGTTGCCCTCACGGCAGCCTTTGCCAGGAGCTCGAGAAGCTCGGCCCCGACGCGCCCCTCTCCCGCTCGGCGCGGCGACTCCTGGCCGTCTACATCGACTGGGCCGAAGAGCAGTTCCGGGCCCATGGCGTCACGCGACGCGAGGCGCGCGATCTGGCCGGCGACCTCGTGGGCGCAGTCCAGGGAGCCATGCTCCTCGCCCACACCATGCATTCGACGCAATTGCTCGCGCACCAGCTCCGCCGGGTCGAGAAGTGGCTCGACGGCGTTCTCCTCTCCACACCCGCAAGGAGCCAATCATGACCCAGGACCTTCACGCGACTCCTCTCAAAGACAGCATCGACACCTTCATGCAGGCCGCGGCCAAGCAAGCCCCGCCCGAGGTCCTCGCGGGGCTGGGCGCCGAGATCAAGAAGCTCGCAGAGTCGGGGATCGCGCGCCAGGCGCTGAAGATCGGCTCCCTGGCGCCTGATTTCACGCTGCCCGACGCGCATGGCAAGCCGGTGACCCTCTCGGCGCTGCTCGCGAAGGGGCCAGCCGTCGTCACCTTTTACCGCGGCGGCTGGTGCCCCTTCTGCGACCTGCAGCTGCGCGCCTACCAAGGCGTTCTCGGCGCAATTCACGACCTCGGCGCCGAGCTCGTCGCCATCTCGCCTCAGACCCCCGACTACGCCCTCTCCGACATGGAGAAAAAGCAGCTCACATTCCCGGTGCTCACTGACAAGGGCAATCGCGTGGCGCGGCAGTTCAAGATCGTCTTTTCTTTGAGCGACGAGCTCAAGAAGCTGCAGACCCACTTCGACAGCGTGCTCCCGAGATTCAACGGCGACGATTCCTGGGAGCTGCCGATGCCTGGAACGTTCGTTCTCGATCGAAAGGGCGTCGTGAAGTTCGCATCGGTCGACCCGAATTGGATGGTCCGGGTCGAGCCGGGCACCATCCTGGAGGCCCTCCGGGCCGCGCGCGCATGAGCACTGGATTGCGCGCGGAGCAGATGCTCCTGGCGGCCCTCGCCGCGATCGTTGCGTGCTCGAGGCCGGAGGCCGACCCGCGAGCTCTACCCACGGGCAACTCACCGCTCGCCACGACCGGGGCCCCGTCCGCTTCGGCTGCCCCGTCTGCGACCGCCGCGGCGCCCCACATGAAGGACTACGCCGATCCTCCGTCCGATCGTGTGGGGACGCTCGCGCCCGGCACAGGAATTCCGGTCGGGCAGAGGGTGCCCGACGCACACGCGCGCGATCTCGACGGCAACGACGTGTCCCTGTCGTCCCTCTACGGCAAGGGCCCCATCCTCCTCGCGTTCTATCGTGGCGGCTGGTGCCCGTACTGCAGCTCCGAGAACCATGCGCTGGCGACCGCGTACCCCGAGTATCAGAAGCGAGGCGTCACGCCCGTCACGGTCAGCGTCGACACACCCGCCGCGGAGGCGAAAACGAAGGCGACGTTCGCCATCCCGTTCCCCGTCCTCAGCGACAGCGATGCGACGATGATCGAGGCGTTCCACGTCGTGAACAAAGTCGACGACGCCACACTCTCGAAGATGAAGGGCTTCGGCGTGGATCTGGAGAGCTACTCGGGCAAACCTCACCACGAGATCGCGATCCCGTCGCTTTTCCTGATCGACCGCACGGGCATCGTGCGCTGGGCGCACTCCGATCCCGACTTCAAGGTTCGCCCATCGACCGCTCAGATCCTCGCCGCCATCGACCACGCAAAGCTCGCCGGCGCGAGGGCCCCGTAAGCGACGAGAGGCCCCCGCCGGGGCTCACCCGTCAATTGCAGCTCGACGCCGTTGCGACCGCGCAGACGGCGCCGGCGTCGCCGGACGTGATGCACCGCGCCGGAGGCAGGCAGCCGGCACTCGGAGCGCTCGCGCCTCCGTCCGGAACGCTGCAGGCGCCGTTGTCAGGTGCCCGCGCTTCGCACTGTCCCAACATCGCGTGGCTCGGGTCGGACCCCTGGCAAGTCCCCGATGTGCACTGGACGTCGGCGCCGGTCGTCGAGTCGTAACCGCACGCCTGCTGGGCGCCGGCGTACAGAGTTTGCGCGCATTGCTTGCTCAGTCCGTCGCAGTAGAACCCGAGTTCACCGTCGCAACTGGGACCGGTTTTCAAGCTCCCGTCGCATGCGGCGCCCACTTGTGCGCCGGCCGTTTGGCATGTCCCGGGTGTACCGGCTCCGCTCGCGGCCACGCACGAGAGTCCCGCTCCGCACGGCTGTCCCATTCCGCAGGGCTGGCCTTGGGTCGCCAGCGCTGTGCAAACGAGCGCGTCGCTCGCGCATGTCAAAGTCGGACCGCAGCTGGTGAGCTGCGCGCACGAGTCACCCTGCTTGGGCATGGAGGCGCATTGCCCGCACGCGCTTCCCGGAGTGATCGCGCAGAACCCGCTCTGACACTGCCCCGCGTATGCACACCCGCCGCCGCTCGGCAGAGAGCCGGTCGCCGGAAGACAAGGGGCCGGAATGTTGGTCTTGTTGCGGTAGTCGGTGCACCCGTAGCTCGGGTACGCCTGCGCGCACGCCTCGGTCTTGTCGGGGTTGGCGCCCGTGGACGGGGCGGCCAACGACGAGAGGCACGCCGCCTTGATGCGCAGCTCGCAGGTGGGTTCGTCGCCATACGTGGTCTGAAGGCTAGCCGGCGTACAGGACTCTAGCTCTGTGCACATGGCCCGTGCGCTGTCGGTGCACGCGGTGTCGGCGATCGTCGACCCGCCCGCGTCGCCCCCGGTCGAACTCGAGCTGCACGCTGCGTTCAACGCGGAAAGTGCGATCGGGATCGGCGCTCCCGCCAGTCCGAAGGTCTCCATCAACGAGATGAGCAATACGCCCCTGGGACCTGCCATCTGGGTACTCTCTCCGGGTCGTTCCGGCGCGCCGCTCGCGATGTGCGGAAAACGCCCTTTGGGCGAAGGTTAATCGAGGAGAGAGCGAAGGAGCAACCGCACTGCGGTGCGAGCCGTTTGGATTTCCGGCACGCCCCCGCCCCGCCCCGCCCCTCTCCGCGTGGAGCGTGGATCCGCGTGGATCCGCGTGGATCCGCGTTGAGAGGGGCGGGGGGTGACTCCATTCGCTCAGTGCACAAGGAGTGACACCGGCTGGCTCCAGTCTCCCTCGCCGGTTTTGGTCACGGGTCGGTACTTGAACTGCACCGTCGCTCCCGGCGTGAGGCCGGCGATCGAAGTCTTGGCCTGCAGGGTGGTCGGGGCGACGGCCCAGGTCTTTCCGCCGTCGGTGCTGTACCCCCATTCGTAGGACGCGCGTTTGGCGGCTGCCGCGGCGACGACGGTCGCTACCCCGGAGACGTTCCCTGGCTTGGCGGCGAAGACGCGCGCGCGACGCGTGGCCGCCTTGCGCACGGCGACTCCGGCGCTCTGGATGACGGATGCCGCGCTCGCCGGGTTGGCGTCCGCGGCCGCCTGGATATAGGCGCGGAGCTGCTGGAGCTTCGTGACCAGCGCGGTGCGTTTTGCGTCGCGCGCCGCGGCCGCGCCCTTGGTGCGAGCCAGCACCGCGGTCTCAGCCGTCTCCAGATCGGAAATGGCCGACGTGACCGCGGCGAGCGCTGGGGAAGGGTTGGGAAACGAGACGTTTCCGGTCATCCGCTTGACGATGCCTTCTGCGTAGACGATGAGTGGCGGAACACTCCTCGGCAGATCGAGCGTGACGGTCGGGCGACGGACTGAGTTGATCGTATTCGACATGGCTGTTCTCCTCGGCGTAACGGTGTGTTCGTTGTTCTCTTGCAAGAGCGTCTCGTTGAATCGGCGGAGCGACGTTTCTTCTTGGCACCGCGTCTCGTTGAATCGGCGGAGCGACGTTTCTTCTCGGCACCGCGTCTCGTTGAATCGGCAGAGCGACGTTTCTTCTCGGCACCGCGTCTCGTTGAATCGGCAGAGCGACGTTTCTTCTCGGCACCGCGTCTCGTTGAATCGGCAGAGCGACGTTTCTTCTCGGCACCGCGTCTCGTTGAATCGGCGGAGCGACGTTTCTTCTCGGCACCGCGTCTCGTTGAATCGGCAGAGCGACGTTTCTTCTTGGCACCGCGTCTCGTTGAATCGGCAGAGCGACGTTTCTCGTCGGTCACGTGTCGCGTTCGATTGGCCGTGCCTCTCTTCTGATTGTCCGAGCGACTTCTTTCCTTCTCAAAGCCCCTCTACCAATCGGCGAAGCGACGGCGCCAATTGACAAAGCGACATTTCCTGTTGGCGGACCGCCTCTCTTTGCCGACAAGGGGTCTTGGTGCTCGGAACGGAAACACGCCCCCAGACCCAAGGCCGGTCGGGGATCGAGCTTCGCTCCCTCACACTTTCTTAATCGGGATGGGCGGGATTTCGTTGCGCAGCGAACGACGAATTTCGCTGGCGCGCGGGCAGCCGCCCCCTCTCGGAAGTCATCGAGGGGGGCATCGGCGAAGCGCGCGAAGACGCCACTTGTCCGATGCACGCGATCGATGTGTAATCCCGGACGTGGCGATCAAACTCTACAAGTTTGGCCCCGCGTTTGGTCTCCCAGATGCGAGCCCGTTCGTCGTTAAGGTCGAGACCTACCTTCGGATGACGGGGCAGAAATACGAGACCGCCACCGGCGATGTCCGCAAGGCGCCCCGCTCGCAGCTTCCCTTCGTCGACATCGACGGAACGACCATCACGGACTCCACGGCCATCGTCGGCCACCTCGAGACTCTGCGCACCGAAAAGCTCGACGCGCACCTGGACCCCAGGTCGCGGGCGATCGCGATCGCGTTTCAATCCATGCTCGAAGAGCACCTCTATTTCGGTTTGCTCTTCATGCGCTGGGCGACGGACGACGGCTGGTCGGTCTTCGAGCCGTCCCTGCAGCAAATGCTCGGCGCGATGGGCGTGCCTTCCCTGATCCGCGGCATGGTATCCAAAAGCGCACGCAAGTACACGGTCGGCCGGACGCGCACCCAGGGGATGGGACGCAAGCCGCGCGCCGAGGTGGTCGGCACGTGCTCGAGGCTCGTCGACGCCCTCGCCGAACAGTTCGGCGAGGGACCGTTTTTCCTCGGCAGCAAGCCGACGACCTACGACGCGACCGTATTTGCCTTCGTCTCGGGCATCCTTTGCCCGGCGTTCGACAACGAGCTGCGAAAACACGCGGCGACGAAGAAAAATCTCGTCTTTTACGCGGACCGAATGAGGGACGCCTACTGGAAGAGTTGAATCGCGATTGGGCGGACCCCGCCCCTCCGGTCACCGCACGCATCGAGCTGGCGCCGCGCTGCACCGCCGGCAGCCGTCGACGCGCGGCTGCCCTCGGGGTTTGCCGCGCAGGACGGTCAGAGGCCGCTTTGTGAGAGCCAGTCTCGGAGGCGCTGGGCCATTTTCAAGTGCCAGTCACGCGTCGAAGCGGCGGCTTGCATGGCGCGTTCCAATCGTTCCGCGATTTCGTGCTGCCAGCGGGCGTTCTCTTCGTCGTGCGCAGCGAACGCGTCGAGTTCGTTCGCAAAATTGACCATGTCTTGCTGTGCGCGTGGCGAGAGTTGCTCGCCGGCAAAGGCGCGGAATTCGTTCGCGCGCGCGTGCTGCTCACGCGCATGGCGCTCCAAGACGACCCAGTCCGTCTCGACGTCGCGGCGAGCTTGGCGGTCACGCGCGATGATCGGCTCGATTTCATGCGCGCGCTGCTCGTGCAGACGAACCTCTTCGCGAACCTTCGCGGCGTGCTCGCCGCTCATCAGCGGGCGGACCCGAGCGGAGATGCCCGGCAGGTCGTCGGCGCGGACCCCTGGCGCCACCAATGCCATGAGAGTTGCGGTCGCGAGGACAATCATCGAGCGGTGCATGGTGCCTCCCTTCAGAGAATGAATTCCGACCGATGCAACGGATCGAACGACCCGCAACGATAGGGCGATCGGTCATCGTCGGTGCAATTTCCGCGCACTGGGTCCCCGGCGCAGGTCATCTGTCCAGCCAACGAAGCCCGATTGTCCGGGCTGCGTCCGCGAACGAAGCCTCGTGTCGAGCGAATCGTCGCGTTTGGCCATAGGCACGATTCGCCGACTCCGTGTGGGGCGGAGTATCCGGGCAGCCGCTGTCCTACGGTTTCGTCGTCATCGCGCGACAAGTCGCCGGCGCCGTCGCCAAGAAGGCAGTCGGAGCCGAATACGCCATTGGCTTGCCATTTCTTGGAACAGCTTCGTCGTCGGTTGACGGCGACGCACGAACCCGCTGGCGGGCCCCTCGAGTTCGTCAGGAACTGTCCCGACTCGGTACTCCATCGGAGTCAGCGAGCTCAGTGGGCGTCCGATTCCGATTGAACGCCATCGAGGCGCCTCCCTGGGCTAGGCTCACGCCGAGGGAGAACGCGGCGCGCGCCGCTGAGAAAGAGGAGAGTCACCATGACGGATACGCATTCGAGCAAGCTGGAGAAGCTGCGCGACCGGAGATCGGCCCCGCTCTCGACCCCGAGCGATCTGGACGCCAACGCTGCCAAAGACGTGGGCGGGGCGATGAACGGCATCCTGGCCGACGTTTTTGCCCTGTACCTGAAGACCAAGAACTTCCACTGGCACATGACCGGGCCGCACTTCCGCGACTACCACTTGCTGCTCGACGAGCAAGCCGACCAGATCTTCGCCATGACCGACGTCATTGCGGAGCGAGTCCGCAAGATTGGCGCCCCGACGCTCAAGTCGATCGGCCAGATCGCCAAGACCCAGCGCGTTCTCGACAACGACGCGGACTACGTCGAACCGTCGGACATGCTGGCGGAATTGCGCGAGGACAACGCGTCGCTGACGGCGCGAATGCGCGAAGCGCACGAGATATGCGACAAGCATCGCGACGTCGCCACGGCAAGCCTGTTGGAAGTGTGGATTGACGAGACCGAGCGGCGCGCTTGGTTTCTCTTCGCGAGCATTGCGAGGCCCGACTCGGGCGGACGGTAGGCGGGAGCGCCTCGCGGTCGCCGCGCCGTGGACCATCCGACCACGTCGTGTGCGGCCGGTGCGCCAGAACAGAACACGCGCCCGAGCCCGGACATTTTCAGCGACAAATCCGCTGCGGCCGGAGGACACCGGTGCGACATGACTCGCCCCAGGGGCAAGCCTCGAAGCGAGTGTGCCGCTGCAATTGGACAATTCCAATGATGGGCGGCGGGCCACGTGAATTGGCTCGCTCGAGCCATTGTCGCGTGTTAACTGATGGAAGGCTGGGTTGGGCGGAGATTACGGTAGGAATCATGCGGATTCGTGTCGGTGTTACCCTTGTCGTTGGCGTGGTCACTGCCGGAGGCGCAGCGGCTTCCGGATGCAGCGCACCTTGGGATTACGTAGGGCCCTTTGCGGACGGCGGGCCCGAAGACTTCGCTGACGACGGCGGGCTTGGGTCGACCAACGGCGGCTCGAGCTCGAGCAGTGGCGTCGAGCACTCGAGCAGCACGGGGCTCGGTTTCGGAAACGGCAGCTCGAGCTCGGGCGGCGGGGTGAGCAGCTCGGGGGTCAGCGCGTTCGGCAACTCGAGTTCCTCGAGCAGCTCGGGGGTAACTGCCGTCGGGGCCTCGAGTTCGAGCGGATTGGGCGAGACTACCCTTGGAGGCAGTTCCAGTTCCGGCGGCGCGACCGGCATGCATATGTCGGGGTCGAGCAGCAGCTCCAGCGGCGGCAGTTCGAGCGGCGGTTCGGACGTTCCCAATTGTCCGACGACCAACGGAGCTGCGCCGACTTGGTCTTCCATCTGGGACAGCGACGGCTTCTCGACGACGTGCAAGCAATGCCACAAGCAAGCCAGCAGCGCGTCTTCGGCGTATACCTTTCTCAAAGGCTTTGGACAAATCAAAGGGGCACAGTCCCCTATCTCCTCGATGAGCACTTCGATTCTCGCGATCTTCGGAGGCAGCATGCCTCCCGATGACAGCGGCATCAGCAATGCTGCCGTGTGCGCGATCGTCGACTGGGTCGCCGCCGGGGCAGAGGACAACTGAGCGGCGCGCGTCGGCTTCACCGCGGCCGCGGCACGGGCCAGCCCCAGTCGCACGCGATCCCCGCCGGGCTGCCGGCTTCGTCCACTTCGGGCGGGACCGCGAAGTTTGCCCCCTGCCCCGCGAACGTCACGTTCAGGGTGACGGTCGGCGTGTCGGGGTCGGCGATGACGTTGGCCGGAAGGATGCCTTCGATGAGGACGTTGTTCAGTGTCAAGTTCGTAGGGTGTGCCGAGTCGTAGCCTTGCAACGTGACGACCGGAACGACGGGGCCGTCCGGAGCGGATCCAAGAACCGCATTCACGTTTTTCACGGTGACGTCCTTGAAGTAAGGAATCAGGGGGGGTATCGCCGTTTTTGCCAAATAGTGCGGATTGAGAATGAGCGGATTGACGACGTCGCGCGTGCAAACGTCGTGGAACGTGGTACTTTGGACGATCCCGCCGCGGGACGTGTCGGACTTCAGCCGGATGCCGTTGATGTCCGATCCAGGGGCACCCCCGCTCGACCGGGTGTCCGCATCGATGGTGACGTCGTAGACGTCGACGTCCTGGATTCCGATTCCGGTCGTGGTGGTGCTCGCCGTGTCGGTCGGCGTCAGCCCTGGAATGCCTTGTGTCTCGCTCCCGATCGACACACCGTGGCCGCTGCCGAAATGATTGTGCGCGACGACGACGTCGCCGACCCCATAGTGGCCTTTGAGGCCGATGTCGTCGTCGCCCGTGCTGATCATGTTGCAGACGACCGCGCCGCCGGTGGCGAGATAGCCATCGCCTACGTCGATGCCGTCGGTATTGCGCGCCTGGGTCGGCGGGACGGACGAGTCTGACGGGGTGAGGATCGTGTTGCCCCAGATGGTGAAGCCCTGGCTGGCGAACTTGATGTGGACTTTGGGCGAGTTCTGCAGGGTCAGGCCCGCGACGACGAGGTTCGCAGTTTGCCTGTCCGAGCTACCCGTGCTGCTCGCACCGCCGATGATGAGCGCCGGGTTGGGGGCGCTGCCGGTGCGCTGCGACGGCGGCGTGTCCGCGCAGTTTCCAGGATTTACTCCGGCATCCGGGTCGTCATCGGCCGTCAGTGCGACCGACAGATCCCACCAGGAGTAGGCCTGTTGAGCGCCGCCGACGACGATGGGCTTGCCGCCTTGTCCATCGATCGTGCCGGCCCCGACAAGTTGGGGTCCGGCGCCTGTCATGTTGATGAGCGCCGTGCATTCGGTGCCGTCGTTCGTGTCGCAGTCTTCGTCGTAGCTTCGAGCCCCGCACGATTTGCGACCGGCATATGCGAAGAGGTCCGCGTTGACGGACGCGTACAGGGTCACCCCCGCGTCGATCCAAAGCACCTCGGGCCCCACGATGTCCAGCGGGCCCGAAATGAAGGCGGTGTTCGCCCCGCTCGCGACGAGCTCTACGACAGGGCATGCAGGGTTGGTCAGTGCCGCGGCGATCCGGGCTGTGTCGCTGCTCGTCTGTGCCTCATCGGGGCTCGACACGGCCGCGGCCAAGATGCACGGACCGGCGGCGGGGGCCGCCGGCCAAAGCGGCTTGGTGACCGAAGTCTTCGACCGCGGAAGAACGAGCTCCGGGTCGCGTGCGGCCAGCGCGTCGCAGTCGGCCATCGTGTGGGTGATGGGAATGGCGGCGTCGCTCGCGCCGAGGGCGTCGGCGCTGCCGTCGGACGGGGGGCCGATAGCGTTCGACGAGGCACCGTCGCCCGCGCCAGGGAACAGCTCAATCCGAACGGTCGCGCACGACAGGAGCGAGATTGCGACGACACCGCGACAGCTCGCGGCGGCGCGTGTCAGGGTGAAAGGAGTCGTGCGCACGGGGTTCCGGGGTGTGCTTCGTCTACGGGCCGCTCTCGTGAGCCGTTACCGGTTGGACCTGTCGTGCACATGTGTTTGTACCCAAAGGAGCGATCGCGAGGCAAAACGGGACGCCGTTTTCGCAACGAAAGGCTGCCTGTTCTCCGGGGCGTCGGTTACGAACCCATGGTGAATTCGAGATGACGACCTCCGTCGTGGTCGAGATAGCCCCCGCGGACGAATCGTCGCCCTCCGCCCGGTCCTTGCTCGATGCATGCAACGTCGGGATGCATGAGGGACGCTGTGTGTTCGGCCACGACGCGAACCTCGACGAGGAAGGCAGAGCAGTGGTCATACTCACGTGGGAGGGAGGGGCCGAGTCCAGGGCGCGCGTCGAAGTTGGGCTGCGCATTCGCGGGCGACCGCGCTGGCAGACCCGCTTCTTGCCGTTTTCGGCCGCGGACCCCGAGGGCGAGCGATGGCGAGCCGTTGGTTTTGCCATTGCCACGACCGTCGGAGAGACCGTGGCACGCGAGTCCACCGCGACTGCCAGGGACGCGAAGAGTCCCGCGGCCACTTCTCCGGCGGCCGGTGAGGCCCAGAGGCCCGAACGAGGGACGGTCGATCGCTCGTGGATGGACGCGCAGTTCTCGATGAGCGGGTGGGGGGCATCGCGAGCCCTCGCCGGGGAAGTGCGTTTTTCGCGGAGGATCCCTGGCGATCGCCTATTTTTCTTTGGGGCTGCCCGATGTGCGATTGAGGAGGTGCCTCGCGATGAGCTAACGATCCTGCTCCCGAGCGGGGCCGCGGGAGCGGGTCTCGCGCTTTTTCGCCTGCCGGGCGGCGTCGAGGTCGCGGCTCGCGCACAAGGGATGGTCGAGCTCATCGACGCGACCGCGACGGATGCGGCGACCGGAGTCCGGGGAGGCGCCCAACGCTGGGTGGCCGGGCTCGGAGAAGTCCTCGACGCGTCGTGGATGTGGTCGTCTTGGGTGGGTATCGCCGCTGGAGTAGGCCTGCTCGAAACCATGGGACCCACGGACGTCACGGCGCATGGTCAGGTCCTCGCACACATTGCCCCAGCGCAACTGGAGGTCGCGGCGGGGTTGCAAGTCGCCGTGCCTTGAAGCTCGCCGATCGACGAATGCCTGCCCAGCCTGCCGATCGGGTACCAACAGAAGTGGAGAGGTCTGTTTGAGCCAGTCCGACCGGATTTCAAAGAGGGAGCGCTGGCTCCAACTGGCGCCGCCGGCGCCGTCCGCCGGACCCAGGCCGCGCGTCGACGACGACGTCCTCATCGATGCGGTGGTGTCCGGAGACATTCGTGTGGCACGAGAGTTCTACGATCGCTTGATTTCGGTCGTTCAGGCGACCATCCATCGTCTCGTCGCGGGCACCGCGTGCGACCATGAAGACCTCGTGCAGGTCACGTTCGAGCAGATCGTGATCACGCTTGTCCGTGGCCGCTTCTCCAGAGGATGCAGCCTCTCGACGTGGGCGTCGTCGGTGGCAGCGCACGTCGCGTTCAACGCGCTGCGGGCGCGCCGCCGTTCTCGAGTCGTTTTCGATCCGGTGGAAGTGGGGAAAGTCGCCGACCGGTACGCCACGGGGGACGCCGAGCGAGACGCGAGCGCGCGACAGCAGGTTCAAGCCGTCCAGGTCCAGCTGGCGGCGATGAGCCCGAAGAAAGCGATGGTGCTCGTGCTGCACGACGTCCTCGGTCACGAGCTGTCCGAGGTCTCGGTGATGCTCGGTATCTCGGTGTCCGCGGCCCAGTCGCGGCTCGTCCGCGGGAGACGCGATCTTCTCGCAAGGCTCGGCGCGAGCCCGTCCGGCGCGGGAGGAGAGAAATGATGCCGCGCAAGTCGCCCAACCGGCCGGAGGTCCTCGCGCAGTGGTCGCGACTTCCCGTTCGGGACGACGCGTCAAGCGTGCCAGAGGCAACGCAAACGCGTGTCGTTCATGCCATCGCTCGGACGATGGTCGCGACGGCGGCTCGACGTACGGCACGTGCGCTTCGAATTCGCTGGGCGTTTGCCGCCGTGGCTGCGGCCGCGCTGGTCCTGGCGGGAAGCACGCTCTCGCGTTCCCGCTTGCGGATAGAAGCCGAAGTCGCCCGACTGTACGCGCGGTTTGGCGGCTCGCACCTGAGCGTGCACGCTCACGAAATCGTATCGCCGTCGGCGGCGGGGAGCGCCGTGGCACCCGGCTTCGATTCGCAGGGCGCCACGGGGAGCGCGAGTTCTTCGCGCCTCGAGCTCATGAGCGGGATCGAAATTGTCGTCGGGCCGGAGGCCAGGCTCACGCTTCCGGACACGAAGGGCGCGCCCCGTTTTCGGGAAGAGTTGATCCTCGATTCGGGTCACATTGACGTGCGGGTGCCCAAACTGCAAAAGGGGCATTTCTTTGGAATCCGAACCCCCAACGCGCTCGTCTCGGTCCACGGCACCGCCTTCTCGGTGGAAGTGACAAGAACGGGAACCTCGGACGTGACGCGAACGCGGGTGGTCGTCACGGAGGGCGTCGTGAGTGTTCAGCACGCCGACCATGAACTCTTGCTGGATGCCGGGACCGAGTGGACCTCGTCGGTTGCCGACCCTGCGGCCGCTGCCTCTGATTTGCCGCGCACGGGTGCGGGCAAGGCCGTCTCGGAGTCGCCGAGCCGTCGGCGCTCGCCGCGCGTCGGACCGGAGGCCACCGCCGCAGATGGGACCGCGTTCGAGGATGCGGGAACGCTGCTTGGCGCAAGGGAGAGCCCGACCGAACTGGCAACCCAGAACGCCCTCTTTTCGAGCGCGATGAGCGCTCGCGACCGCGGCGACTGGAAGGGCTCGGTCGCGCTCTTGGACGAGTTCTGCAGCCGCTACCCGGCGTCTCCGCTCACGCAGGACGCGTACGTGGCCCGCTTCCGTGTTCTCGCTCAGACCGGGGATCACGTGGCCGCAGCGCGGGCCGCGCGGACCTATCTTGCGCTCTATGCGGGCGGCTTTGCCGCGGCGGAGGCGCGCTCGCTGGCACTCGGATCCGACGGCGGCCCCTGAACGATGGCGCGCGCGTGCGCATGCTCTCGTTTCCGCGGCGAGCTACCGCCGACGCGTGTCTATTGAGGCCGCGGGACGGGCCAACCCCAATCGCAGGCGATTCCCATCGGGCTGCCCGCTTCTTCCACTTCGGGCGGTACGGCGAAGTTCGCGCCCTGACCTGCAAACGTCACGTTCAAGGTCACCGCGGGCGTATCGGGATCCGCGACCACGTTCGCCGGCACGATTCCCTCGATGAGGACATTGTTCAACGTGACGTTCGTCGGATGCGCCGAGTCGTACCCTTGAAGCGTCACGACGGGTGCAATCGGTCCGTCCGGCCCTGACCCGAGGACCGCATCCAAGTTGGTCACAGCGATGCCCTTGAAGTACGGGATGAGCGGAGGCGTCGTCGTTTTGGTCGAATAATGTGGATTTATCATGAGCGGATTGACGACATCGCGCGTGCAAATGTCGTGGAACGTGGTGTTCTGAACAATTCCGCCTCGGTACGTGTCCGACTTCACCCGAACGCCGTTGACGTCCGATCCCGGCGCTCCGCCCGTCGACCGGGTGTCGCCGTCGATCGTGATGTCGTAGATGTCCACATCCTGGATCCCGACATTCGTCGTCGCTTCGCTCGCGGTGTCGCTCGTCGTGAGGCCAGGAATGCCCTGGGTCTCGCTGCCGATCGACATGCCGTGGCCGGTGCCGAAATGGTTGTGCGCCACGACGACGTTGCCCACCCCGTAATGGCCCTTGAGAACGATGTCATCGTCGCCCGTGCTGATCATGTTGCACACGATGGCGCCACCCGTGGCCAGGTACCCTTCACCCGGGTCGATTCCGTCCGTGTTTCGAGCGTTCACGGGCGGAATCGATTTGTCCGACGGAGTCAGGATCGTATTGCCCCATATCGTGAAGCCTTCACTCGCGAATTTGATGTGAAACTTGGGCGAATTATGGAGGGTCAGCCCCGAGACGACCAGGTTGGACGTTTTCTTGTCGGTCTCGCCGGTGCTCCGTGCCCCGCCGACGATGAGCTGCGGATTGGGAGCACTGCCGCCGCGCTGCGAGGGCGGCGTGCCGCCACAGTTTCCCGGGTTCACGCCGGCGTCCGGGTCGTCGTCCTCACGCAGCGCGACCGAGAGATCCCACCACGAGTACGTCTGTTGCGCGCCGCCGAAGATGATCGGCTTGCCGCCCTGTCCGTCGATCGTCCCGCCGCCAACGAGCTGTGGGCCGGCGCCCGACATGTTGATGAGTGCCGTGCACTGGGTACCGCCCGTCGCATCGCAGTCTTCGTCGTAGCTCTGCGCCCCACACGAGGTACGTCCGCTGTAGGCGAAGAGGCCGGCGTTGACCGACGCGTAGAGAGTCACACCGGCGTCGATCCAGAGAACCTTGGGACCGATGACGTCCAGCGCGCCGGAGACGAAGGCGTCGTTCGAGCCGCTGGCGACGAGCATGACGACAGGGCACGCCGCATCCGCGAGAGCGGCCTTGATCCGCGCTGTGTCGGCGGTAGCTTGTGTCTCGTCCGGCGTGTTCACCGCGGCCGCCAGTTTGCAAGCCGGCTCAGTGGGCTCAACGGGCAGGGCCGGTTTGGTGACTTTCGCCTTCGTCGTCGGAAGAACGAGCTCGGCGTCGCCCGCCGCGAGCGTGTCGCAATCCGCCATGGTGTGAGTGACCGTCGGCGCGCCGCCTCCCTCGAAAGAGCCAGTACCGCTCGACGAGGAGCCCCCGCCGCTCGACGAGCCGCCGCCGCTCGATGAGCCGCCGCCGGTCGAAATCGCCGAGGCATCTCCGGGCGAGCCATTGCGGTCTCCGACGGGAGAGCCCTCGTTTCCTCCCGACGACGAGGCGCTGCCGCTCGTCGATGCGGCGCCACTGTCCGAGCCGTCGCCCGCCGCGTCGATCCGACTACCCGCGCTATCGGCCTCGCCAAGGGAGCCGGCATCGGAAAGGGTGTGGGTCGAGCTTGCGCACGATACCTGCCCCACGGCGCACGTGGTGAAAAGGCCTATCGCCCGCACGAGGTGTGAACATGGTCCCAAGGAATTCTCCCTGCTGTGCCTCTCCTTGATTGGTAACCGCTCGGGCGTTTGGCAGGCATCTCGGGCGCGAAGTGAGCGCGCGGGGCGCGCTTGGAGGGGTTTCAAAGCGCCACGGCCAAAAAGATCGCCTTCGATGCCTGGTCGTCGCTCACTTTGGGTACCAACCCAAAGAGAAGACGCGGGCAAAGAACCTCGCATTCGCGCCGGCGTCCCAAGGCGACTGCGGTCCGTCGTGCCTCTTTCCGGGAGTCTCGTAATGAAATTGCGTCCGTTCTGCGGGCCTTTCGCATGTGGTCTCACCGCGGTCGCCCTTTTCGGCGCGTGCGGTCCATCCACGTCGTCTGGCTCGGTTCCGAGCGACAGCGGCAGCCCATCGAGCAGCGGCAGCAGTTCGGGCAGTGGGCCTACGTCGAGCGGCGGCAGTTCGAGCAGCGGGGGGGCGTCGAGCAGCGGCAGCAGTTCGGGCAGTGGGCCTACGTCGAGCGGTAGCAGTTCGAGTGGCGGGGCGGCATCGAGCAGCGGTAGCAGTTCGAGTAGCGGGGGGGCGTCGAGCAGCGGTAGCAGTTCGAGTAGCGGCGGCACGTCGAACAGCTCCTCTAGTATTCCTCAAAGCTCGGAAGACGGCGGGGCCGTGGTGATCGGTTCCTGCGATCCGTCCAACCTCGCCGACACGACGTGTCTACCCCCCGAGCCTGCCCTTCCGACCGGCTGCGCGAGCGTCGCGGCGCCGCGCACCGTGACGCCCACGCCCGAAGGCGGCACGAACACGCTCGTTCCCGAAACGGCGACGGAGATTCTCGACAATGCCGTGATCGAAGCCGCTTTTGCGAGTAACTCTTGCGTCGAACTGACGACGGGCGCCGGCGGGGCCAACGCGTTTCTAATCGGCCAGATCAAGCTCGCGTCGGGTCAGACCCTCGTCATCGACGCAGGCGTCACCGTGTACGCGTCTCGGAATCCGAAATCGTACGGCGCTCAGTGCGTCGTCATCGACCCGTCGGGCGCAGTGACCGACACCTCCGTCGCGGCCGACGCTCAGTACGACTGCGGCGGCGTCATCATGGTGACCGGGGACCACGTGGCGGTCATGGGCCAGGGGACGATTGACGGTCAGGGCGGTGAGCCCTTGATCGGTGTCTCCCCACCGAGTGTCACCAACCTCGATGGAAAGAGCGGCGACCCACCGTGCAACTATTCGCCGGCCGAGTTCTCCTGGTGGAACGTTTCCGATTGCGAGCGGCACGACAGCCGCACGCCTGCGGACTCGGCGAATCCGTACGGCGGCCCGGGGTCAGCCCCCAACCCGGCGATTGTTCAAGTCAAGAGTGCATCGAACTTCGTCATGTACAAGGTTCACCTCTATAACTCTCCTTTCTTCCACGTAGAGCTCAATAGCGACAAGTTCGTCGTTTGGGGCATCGACATTCATACTCCGTATGGCGCCACGAGCAGTGCGGGACAGGCGCTGTCGAACTACGTCGCGCGAAACACCGACGGCATCGACCCCGGCGCGGCCACCGGATTGACTCAAGACGGCTACATCGTCGGCACGACCGTTTCCACCGGCGACGACATGGTGGCGATCAAGGGCGACGCGCAGGGGGGCGCAAATAACATCGTCATCGCGCACAACCACTTTGGAACCGGCCACGGAATGTCGCTCGGCAGCGACACCATCCAGGGCATCACGAACGTGCACGTCTACGACCTGACCGTGGACGGAGACGTTCCGGTGGATCCAAATACCGGAGCGAGCGACATCAACGGCCTCCGCATCAAGTCCTATGCGGGCAACGGCGGGTGGGTCAAAAACATCCTCATGGAGGACGTGTGCACCCGCGACGAAGTGTATCCGATCGGCGTCACGGCGAGTTACACCGCGAATCCGATCGTAGACCCGGCCGGGGTCCCGCCGGACTTCGAGAACATCGTCTTCACGAACTTTCACCAAATCAACGCAAACGGCCCACAGCACCCGGACCCCGTCACGGTCGCCCTCGAGGGCGACGCGCAGCACCAGGCCACGATTGCATTTGCGAACGTTTGGGTCGAGGCGTCGACGGGCAAGAAGGCCGGACCTCCCGTGCTCGATGTGGCGTCGACGGCAACCCTTACCGGCACCATGAACACGGGCGCCCCGCCCGCGGGCACGTACGATGCTTGCACAGGCAAGACCTGGTGGCCGGCGGCTCCGACGATCCCCTGAATTGCCTGCCCTTCCCAACGCGCGCGTGCGGCACCGGCGGCGCCGGTCGTGCGCTAACGCGGTCAGCGCAAGTAATTGACGAGTGGCATGATGTTCTGCGCAATGATGGCGTCGCGGATAAACCCGACGTTGATGGCGGCCCCTGCCGCGTTGGTGTGAGTCGCGTCCGCGCCGGGCCCCGGACCGCCGGCGTGATACGCCGTCCACCCCGCGCCGACTTGCGCCAACCAAGCGGACGTGGCCGCGGTCAGATCGATGACCGGCACATTCTGCTCCATGCCGACCGTCTTCGTGATCGTCGGAATGTCCGCGCCCGCGCTGCTGATGAATTGCTGCGTGGCCGGGCCGCCGTTCGCTCGCGCGATCGGCGTCAACAGCACTGGAATGGCGTTCTTGGCTTTGGTTTGGGTCACGTAGTTGGTCATGTTCGTGTGGAACGCATCGGCCGTTATCGTCTTGTCGTTGTGCCCAAACTCGATGAAGATGACGTCCCCGGCCTTGACCACGGCCATGATCGCCGGCCAGAGGCCCTTGTTGCCGATGAAGCTCGCCGAGCTTTCGCCCGAATCCGCGTAGTTGGCGACAGACAGGCCAAGGTGAAAAATTTGAGGAAGGACTTGGCCGTAGCCGGCGAAATTCGGATAGCCGTACTGGTCGCATACCGTCGAGTCGCCCGCGACGTAAAGGACGACATCGGACGCCGCCGCCGGCGCGAACCCGATCGACGTGAGCGCCGGAGCCGGGCCGTTGAACAAGAGATCGAGCCCCTGCTCGCCGTATTGTGGCGAGCCCGGCGCCAGGTTGTGCTGGAAGTCCTCCTGCGGCTCTCCCTCCGGCCAGCGAACATTGATCGAAAACGCGTAGCGTTTCGTTTGCCCCGCCGTGGTCGTCTCCACGGGCACGATGGGCCGATGCATCTCGGCCTCGACTGACGTTTGCGCCGCCGTGGCTCCGCCGAGCTCGAACGTCACGTCGTAGTTGCCCACGGCCCCCGCCGGGCTCGCTCCTGCGTCGCAGGAGCCGAACTCCATGCCCTGGCATTGCACGCCGAAGAAACAGTGAATGGGCGAGGTGCCGGTGCAGTATTTCAAGTTGGCGGGATCGGGAGTCGGCCCTCCCGTGAGATCCGAGCCGCTTGGCGTGAGAATCGGCCCGGCGTCGGAGAAGGCGCCCCCGACGACCGGCGCGGTCGCATCGGTAATGCCGCCAACACCTAGGTTGTTGTCGGTGTTCGCGGCATCGTAACCCGCGTCGTCTCCGGGAGCCGGGCTCCCGGAGCTCGCGCCGCCCGCGGACGACGAGCTGCCCGTGCCGCTCGAGGCGGCGCTCCCGGAGGATCCGGCGTTCGACCCAGAGCCGGACCCCGCTGCCGCTCCAGAGCTCGAAGAGGAATGGGTCGGTGTTCCTCCGCTCGCTGAAGCCACCGCGCTACTCGGCGGTGCGCTCGGGCTTCCCTGCGAGGAGCAGCCCACCGCGGCGAGCGCGAGCGACGAGACGCCGATTGTGAGAAATAGACAAGCGCGGAGGGGATTCGCTTTGATCATGGGGAAACCTCATATCTGCCGAGAAGTTACTTGCCATACCCCGCGGCCACGATGTTGGCCTGGACGGCGTTGAGGGTCGCTAAGGTCGCAGCTCCGGTCGTCATGACCCCCTCGTAAAAGTCCCCCGCCGCACCGTTGCTGTTGTCGCCGCCGATTCCGAGGATGATGGCGCCCTGCTTTTTCATCGGGGCATACCCGTTGGGCCGCGCTCCGTCATACATGGTCTGCAGGGGACCGGCCGTCGCGTCGGCGCCATAAAGGGCAAAGCTCCCCGGGGCGGCCCCGGATTTGCCGACGACCACGGCGGTGGCGTAGTCGTAGGGGAGCGACATGTTGGTAGTAACCCCCTTTGCCTCTTTGGCGCCGCTGGCTTCCACACCGGCACATAGCCCATTTTCGATATCGACTTCCACCCATGGGCCCGGGCCGACACCGGTGGCCTGACCGCTGCCCCCTCCGAAGTAAACGGCCTCCATGGTGGCGTTGCCGTCGTCGCGATTGTTCGTTTCGGCGTTCCCGTAGTCGTAGCAGCACCCGTTGACCAAGTCGTTTTGGCTCGACACCATGTATTCGGTCTCCGCCTCGTCGCCGGTTGCGGTGCCGGTTGCGGTGTCGTTCCGATAGCCCATACCTACGCGAATGCGGATGCCGTACACTTCGTGGCCGCTGGCCGTAGTCTTCAGATCGGTCGCATTCGAGGGCTTGTCCGCCCCGCTGCCGTGCTGACCGGCGGGCCCGGGGGTGAGATTGTTGCCCTGCGACGACTGGTCGTAGATGATCGTGATGGTGCACGTCGTGGCCGCGCAAAACGTGTCTTGCGCGGCGGCGTCGGCGAAGCCCCCGGGGGCCAAAACCCCGATGTCCTTGGTCGTGTTGTCCGAAGCTCGGGTGACTTGGTAAAGGTTGCCCTTGTACGCTCCAAAAAGAGCCCGCACCGTGCTGTGTGCGGCCACGCACGGGGTGCCGCCGGAAGCGAAGATATCGCAAACACCGCTCCCCGCCGGCGCGCCGCCGCCGCCCGTTGTGCCGCTATCGGCGCCTGGGAGGCCCGAGCCGCCGGCACCGCTGGATCCCGAGCTCGAGCCCGCGCCGCCGGAGCTCGAACCGGCGCCGCCGGGGCGCGTGGTCGCGCCGCTGGAGCTCGTGCTCGCGCCGCTGGAGCTCGCGCCGCCGGAGCTCGAGCCCGTGCCGCCGGGGGTCGTGGTCGTACCGCTGGAGCTCGTACCCGCGCCACTGGAGCTGGTGCCGCCGGAGCTCGTGCTGGTACCGCCCGAGCCCGTGCCCGTGCCGCTGGAGCTAGTACTCGTCCCGCCCGAGCTTGTAGTCGTGCTCGCCGAGCTGGACCCCGCGGCGCTCGTGCCGCCGCTGGACCCCGCGCTCACGCCTCCCGTACTGGCGCCGGAGCTCCCGTTATCCGTCGCGCCAGTCTTCGAAGAACCACCGGGAGAGGTGTCGTTGGTGCCGCCCGAGCAGCCGATCCCCACCGCGGCGCAAGTGATTAAGGCCCCGGCCGCGAGGGCTGCTGGGCGGGACATGGAAGCCAACGACTGCGACACACCCCTACGTGCCTTGAGTATTAAGGTCGACATGGGTGGACTCTACTACGTCCACGCCGCGGGTCACGCGTAGACCGACACCAAAAAGGCAAGCGTGCAGTCCGACGGTTAACCTACAGCCTCGCGCGCGGCGTCGGCGAATGAGGAAGACCGCCGCCCCGCACCCGCGGCGCTGCCAGCGCCGCGAGCACGTTGGACGCGACCGATTCAAAGTGCTCGGTTCACGCCACGCTCGACACACGGGCAAGCCGATCCCGCCGATGGCGCGGGAGCCCGCGAGGCTCCGACTTTGACTACAACGGGTAAAGGCCGTCCACGATCCCGTTGATGTACTTCTCGAGATTCGTGTAGCCGGTGTGGTCGAAGTCGCCGGTGGCGTCGGCCGGGTTGTTCGGATCCAAGCCGTACTTGGTTTCCCAGGCGTCGGGAATGCCGTCTTGATCGGTATCGACAGGCGCCGTACCTCCGGCCAGTGTGCCATAGCCGCTATTGCCGAGGCCCGTGGCGGTCTGCGTGGTCCACAATGAGCCTGATTTCCCGAGCGACGTAAGGTCAGCAATCACGAGCGCGTCGACCTGATCACGGTGAAGTGACGCCCCCGCGCCCGCCACCACGGCGGCATAGCTGGCCGCTGCGCTCGTCGTGGGAAGGCTCGCCGTGTCCGGAGAGGAAGGCGCCGACGCGTGGGTCGTGCCGCCCGGATAGCCGGCGTCGGTGCCGTTGAGTGTGCCGTCGGAGTTGGTATCGGCGAGATTGCCGCTAACGTAGACCGTTTGGGTGTTGTTCATCTGGTAGAAGTAATCGCCGGGGCTCGTCGTCGATGGCCCCGCGATAAAGTAATTGTCGACGATGTCGTGCCAAAAAACGCCGCTCGTATCCCCGGCCGCGTAGGCGTATTGGTAATTGTAGACTACGTTATTGACGTACTGCGTGTTCGATTTGGCCAGCGGACACCGGCCGTGCGCGTTGGCAAAGAGGTTTCCATACCAGGTGAAAAACCCGCCGGTCATCTCGGTGTGCGCCCCGAACTGCTGGCCGGTCGGGTCTGCATCGATCGAGTATTGCACTGTGATGTCGGTCGCCCCGACGGCGTCGATATTGTTGTACTGGGCGAACTCGATCGATATGTGATCGAAAATGAGGTTGGTCGCGTCGAGCAGGTTGATCCCGCTCTTCTTCGCGTCCGAGTCGAGCAGGCCCTGCCGGAACCGAGCGTAGCGGACGATGACGTTCGACGCGGCGTCGAACGAAACTTCGCGACCCATGAACCCGATGCCGTCACCAGGTGCTGTTTGACCCGCGATGGTCAGGTTGCTCGTGACCGAAATGGGCGTCTGGAGGTTGACGTACCCGCCGACTTCGAAGACCACGATGCGGTTCCCCTGGCTGACCGCATCGCGAAACGAGCCGGCGCCGCTGTCGTTCAAGTTGGTCACCAGATAGGCGGCATACCCCCGGCCGCCGGTCGCCTTCTTGCCAAAGCCGAGCGCCCCGGGAAACGCAACCACTGGCCCGGACGAGGCCCCCGCGGCAACCCCGGTCCCGCCGGCGTCGGACCGGGCGGCCGTCGTGCCCGAGCCCGAACCTCCGCCCGCGTCGGACGCCGCCGCACTGCCCGACCCCGAAGACCCGCCATGCCCGCTCGAGCTTCCGGTGGCAACCATGCCGCCCGCTCCAGCCCCGCCGGCGGAGGATCCCGCGGCGCCGGCCTCCGCGGCGGTCGCCCCGCCCGGGACGTTTCCGCCCCCAGACGAACCGCCGTTGCTTATCGTGCTCCCCCCGGCGTCGACCGCTCCTCCCGGCGCGATGCCGCCTGGGCCGGCGGGCCCCCCGGCCGAGCTTCCCGTGGCTGCCGTGCCGCCGCCTCCCGCTGCCGCTCCGACGCCGCTCGTCGGGTTGCCGCCCGCCGAGCAAGCGCCGACCAGACCGGCGCTGAGGGAAACGATGCCGAGCAGTCTGTACCTACTTGTCATAGCCAGCCCTTTTTTCGATATCGCCGTCATTCAACGAAAACGACGATATTTCTCATGTGGGCGCAAAAATTTGCACTCGACGAACGCCTTGACACGAGGACCTTACGCGACAGGTCGCCCCTCGACAAGGGCCCCAACGATGGCAATTGGGCGCACGACTGTCGTGGATCCAAATAGGGAACGGCGCAGCCTCCGCGGGGCAACGGCTGGATTCCATACGCGGACGATTGCGTTCGCGATTCCCGGCGTCGCGACCGCTGCCGGGCGGCGTCATTGTAAAAATCCGCTATCCGGGCGACGCGATCGCGTTCTCATCCCCCGGCAGCGCCAGGGCTACGGTGAGCATCCCCCCTCGTTGCACTTCGAGCCCGTCAGCGCAGAGATGGGCCACACGTTCCCGCAGCTCAAGTCGAGCGCTACTTCCTGAGACCCCGTGCACGTGACGAGGTTTCGCAGGTTGTCCATGGCGTCCATCCTCACGGTCGCTACCGTCTTGCCCGACGCATCGACAACCGTGATCGACCCCGTGCCGCTCCAGGCCTGGTTATAATTGAATGTCGTGACGAAGCATGTCGTACTGCTCTGCTTCACGGTCAAGGTGGTGTTGCCCGAGGTCTGATCGATGACGGCGCTCTCGACGACGCCATTGGGGAAACACGTATTGTAGTCGTCGGTCTCGAGATTCGTCATCGTCGCGCACGTTCCAGTTCCGACGCAGCTTGGGGCGAGATTCTCGATACAGCTCGGAAGGACGCACCTGCTCCCCGCGTCTCCGCCCGTGCCCCCTCCATCGGAGTCGCTCGTGTCGCCGGGCGACGGGCCCCCGCTCGACCCGCCCGCGGGAAGACCTCCGCCGCCCGAGTCGCCGCCGCGATTGGCGGTTGTCCCTGCGCCGCCGCTGCTGCTGCACGCAATTGCGATGGGGAAAATGCCACCGATGACGAAGACGCGCATTTTGGTCATGAGGGGAACTCGAATTAGCGCAGGTAGCATACGAGCGGATAGATATTGAGCTTCACAATCTCCGCTTTGATGAGGCCGGCGACGATGTTCGCCCCGACGGTGCTGAGGTGGGTGGTTGGGTCGGCGTAGTAAGCGGCTGCCTTGGCTTCGCCCGCTGCACCAAACGCCGCGAGGGTTTCGGCCAAGATGTCGATCACTGGAACATGCGCGGCAGCGCCGACACTTCGAATGGATGCGGGGAGGTCGACGCCGACATCGTTGACGAGCTGGTTCGGATTCATCATGGTGGCGCTCGTCCAATTGTTGCGCGGGATGGGGGTCGCGAGCACGGGAATGGCGCCAGCCGCCTTTGTTTCGTTGATATAGGTGTTCAGGTTGGCTTCGTACTGCGCCTTCGGCGTGACCTTGTCGTTGTGCGCGAATTCAATCAGTACGACGTCTCCCGCCTTGAGAAGTGGCTTGATGGCCGGCCACATCTTGGGATTGTCATAAAAACTGTAATAGGGTGCGTCCGTCTGGCAGGGGGTGGTCGCGGCCGAGCATTCCGTGAGCGCCCCGGAATTGCCGTAGTTCGCCACGGAGAGCCCGTAGCCGAAGAACTGGGGCAACCACTGGCCCCATCCCGCAGTCGTAGGCCCGTCTTGGTCGCAACCAGTCGAATCGGTTGCGATGTACATGACCACGTCGGTCGCGGCCGCCGGCGCGAAGGCGATTGAAGTCAACTCTGGCGACGGGCCGTTGAAGTACATATCCAGTCCTGGGATTCCGTCCGAAGCCATGGCCCAGTCCGGTTGTCCTTCTGGCTGGCGGACGTTGACCGACATGGAATAGGTGGCCGTCTGGCTGGCGGCGGTGTCCACCTCCGCCAGCATCTCGCGGAGGCGTTCGGCCTGGACCACGGTCTTTCCCGCGGTCGCGCCACCGAGAGCGAAGGAGACATCGTAGTTTCCTGGATTGCCACCAAAGTGGCAAGCAATGCCGCCGTCTTCGGGTTGGCATATCTGTCTCGTCGTCGTGCTCGGCGTCGGGGCCACACCCAGGGCGGGGCAGGCTCCCCCGTCCAAGAAGACAACCGCACCCGCATCGCCGCCCTTGGTGGTCGACCCGGCGCCTGCGTCCATGGCCCCCGAACTCGGCGCACTCCCGGAGCTGCTGCCGCCGCCGGGGCTCTGGGTTGCGCCCGAGCCCTGGCCGCTGCCCGAACCTTGCCCTCCACTCGAGCTCGAGCCCGAGTCATTTGGCCCGCTCGAGCCCTGAGCCGATCCTGGGCCCTGCGTCGCGCCCACGGAGCCCGAGCCTTGGCCAGAGCTCACTTGTCCGCCGCCGGGACCGACATGATCGGGGGCAGTCGACGAGGAGCACGCCGGCGGGAAAGCCAGCGAAGAAGCTAGTACCAGATAGGAAATCGGTTTCATGCAGCTCTCCGCGGCGGGAACATTTCTGGGTCCAGACGATAGCGGAGTTCACCCATGCCCTCCAATCGTGGTGGAGCGAGCCGACGTGATTCTAGTGCGGGTTCCATATTCCGCTGCGGACCGAGACCGATCGCGTTTGAGTGTGGGTATAAGGCAATGCTCCGAGTGGAACGCCGGCCGACAAGGGCCTCCCGAAAACACCGGAAAAGCCCGGCGCCGTCGATGCAGCGGCTTACCCGACCGTAGGTTGACAATTCAGTTGCAAAGCGCTCGATTCGCCTTCGTTGACGCCTGACGTTTGACCTGAACGTAGTACCCTCCGTGCCATGAACTCAACGGAGTCCGCCTTTCGCATTCTGGGTCCGGCCGGCTTCTTTTCTCGCTTTTCCCTTTCTCGCTTTTCCCTCGCAATCGCGACCATCATCGTGGCCGTGACGACGGGCGGGTGCTCGAATGGCTCGGGCACGACAACCCCCGGCATCTCGACGGCAAGAAACGGCTCGCCACCCGCGAGCGGCAGCGGCGCCGGCGGGACTGGTAACGCCGAACTCGAGGGTGGATCGAGCGGTGTTTCGACCGGCACCGGCGAAGACGCGGGCTTCGGCGGGGGCAACGCCGGCGCCGAGACCGATGCCAGTTCGCGCATCGGCGACGCAGCCGAGGGCTCGAACGGGATCGACGCGGCGGGCGTCGGCGGCGGAGCGGCCTCGAGCGGAGTCGACGGCGGCAGCGTCGCGACGGGAGCCGGCGGCGTCGACGCCGGATCCGGGGGAACCGCTCTTTCAGGAGGCGCCGGATTCATCACCGCCGGAAGCGCGACGGGGCAAGACGGGGGCCTCACGTACGTCTTTTCCACCTTCTGGGAGGCGGCGGGCTCCTCTCTCATTATCTACAAGTCCACCGACGACCTCAATTGGACTCAGGTATCCAATTCGGGTTTCGCGGGCCCCACCCAGAACCTACGCGATCCCAGCATCATGAAGTATTCGGACGGCAAGTACTACGTGGCCTTTACGACGCCAGAAGGAAAGGGCTGTTGCGGAGCCGACCTCAGCTTCAGCATCGCCGTCAGCAGCGATTTGATGCAATGGAGCACGTACACGACCATTCCCTCGGGCATCCCGAACACGAAGACGACCTGGGCTCCGGAATGGTTCAAGGACTTCGACGGCAGCGTCAACATCATCGTGAGCATCGACCCCGGACCAGGCCACAGCTCGTACCTATTCAAGGCGAAGGACTCGACCCTCATGAATTGGGACGGTCCTACAGCCATGAACATTGGCCCGGACTTCATTGACACGTTCATCGTGATCGTCGGTACGACGTACCACGCGTTCACGAAAAATTCGGCTACTGCCTACATCGAGCATGCGACCTCGACGAGTCTGACCGGCCCCTGGAACTTCATCGGAACGGGCGATTGGGCCGGCTGGGGCACCCACCGCGAAGGCCCTTGCGTGATTCAACTCCCGGGCGGAGTTTGGCGCGCCGTCATCGACGGATACGGAACCGGGGGACATGAAATGTACACCGATAGCGCCGACGGCTTCATGACGTGGACGACGCCGAAGCCGATTCCGGTGATCGGGAACACCACGAGCCACGGGACCATCATCGGCGTCCCTCAGCTTTGACGTCGGTCCTGCGCCGGGCGAAGGCTGGCTTGCAGGGAGACGACGCGGCGCAGGCTCGCAGCATCCAAGCGAGCATGGCCTTCGCTCTCTCCATTCTCGATCTGGCGTTCGTCCCCGCTGGCGGCACCGCGCGTGAGGCCTACGCCGGCAGCGTTGCGCTGGCGCAGAAGGCCGAGGCGCTGGGCTACCTCCGGGTTTGGTACGCCGAGCATCACAATTTTCCGTTCATCGCGTCGTCGGCGACGAGCGTTCTCATCGCACACGTGGCCGCGCACACCGAGCGGATCCGCCTGGGGGCCGGAGGCATCATGCTGCCCAACCATTCCCCGCTCGTCATCGCCGAGCAGTTCGGCACGCTCGCGACGCTGCACCCCGGGCGCATCGACCTCGGGCTCGGGCGCGCGCCGGGAACCGATCCGGTCACCTTGCGCGCGCTGCGCGTCTCTCCGATGGAGGCAGACGATTTTCCGAGCGACGTACTCGAGTTGCAGGCCTACCTGGGCGACGAGACACGCGTCGCCGGAGTGGAGGCCACGCCGGGCAAGGGGACGCACGTGCCGCTCTATATTCTGGGCTCGTCGCTCTTCGGCGCGCAGCTCGCGGCGCGCATGGGGCTGCCCTACGCGTTCGCGTCGCACTTCGCGCCCGACCGGCTCGAGCAGGCGGTCCACCTCTACCGCCGGGACTTCCGGCCTTCGGCCCAGCGCGAAGAGCCCTACGTGATCGCCGGCCTCAATGTCTTGGCGGCGGACACGCAGGCCGAGGCGGAGGCCCAGCTCATCACCGTTCAGCGGGCCCGCGTTCGCGCACTGTTGGGGCGCGGCCACAACTGGACCGATGAGGAAACCGACGCCGTGCTCGAGTCGCCGGCCGGGCATCGCGTCAAGGCCATGACCCGATACGCGGCACTCGGTGTGGCCTCCGAAGTGAGAGCCTATGTCCAGCGCTTCTCGGAGCTCTCCCGGGCCGACGAGATCATGACCGTGCACCCCGCGCCCACGGTGGAAGGGCGGCTGCGCTCGATCGAGCTGCTCTCCCTTCGGAGGCTTCCGAACGCCGCAAACGCGTAGCGGAGGCCCGACTGCTCGCCAAGACGCGGGTTGGGGGCGTTGACCGCGTCCGGGATCGGGGCGCATGTAGCTCCAATGAAAGAGCTGCTCACCGAGATTGACATCGCCGCCTCGCCCGAACGAGTGTGGGCCGTGCTCATCGATTTTGCCGCGTTTCCCGCGTGGAACCCATTCATTCGAGAAGCGAGCGGCGAACCGAAGGTCGGCGGGAAGCTGCGAATCCGCGTCGTCCCGCCCGGTAGTAACGCGATGGTGTTCAAACCGACGGTCCTTGCGTGCGACGTCAACCGGGAGCTTCGCTGGCTGGGTCGACTCGGCATCCCCGGCCTCTTTGATGGGGAGCACGGCTTCACGCTCGCGCCGATCGACGGCGGCCGGACGCGGCTCACGCAGCGCGAAGTTTTCACAGGGGTGCTCGTCCCTCTGCTTGCGAAGTCGCTCGATGGAGGCGTGAAGAAAGGCTTCGAAGCGATGAACCGCGCGCTCAAAGAGCGGGTCGAGAAGGAAGTGCCTTCATCGTGAGACGCGTTCAGCGCTTCCCGCGGGCGTTCTCGAACCGCTCGAGAGCCGTGATGTCGGCGAGGTCCTGGGGTCGACCGACGGCTTCACGGCTTCGTTGCCGATAGTTCGCTTGCCAATCCCCGTTTATGGGCACATCGACGAAAGGCACTTCATGTCGAGCACGAAAGCGGCCATGGTCCTCGGTGCATCGGGATCGGTCGGCAACGCACTCATCAAAGAACTGATTCGCATCGGATCGTTCAAACCGATCGTGACCCTGGTGCGTCGCTCGCTTCCCGATCAGGTCGCGATGGCACGTGATGCGGGCGTCGAACTGCGCGAGACCATCCTTCCCGCAATGGATCCACCCGGCCTGGAAACTGCGACCACGGAGGCCATTCGTTCGCTCGAAGGTGAGGTCGTCGGGTTGAGTGTGTTGGGCGTCGGGGCGGGCACCGCGAAGCTAACGATCGACGCGCATCGCGCGGTCGACGTGCAATTGAATGCGGCCTTTGCGAGAGGGCTGAAGGCGTCGGGGCGGGTGACGCACCTGGCGTTCATGTCCGCCGCCGGCGCTGATCCCACCGCGAAGACGACCGGATCAGGCGCTGCAGGAATGGCCCGCTACGCTCGCGTGAAAGGCGAGGCCGAGGAGGCTGTGAAAGAGTGTGGGCCGGCCGTCGTGAGCATCCTCCGCCCGGCGATGATCATCGGATCGCAACACACGCCGTGGTTGCTCGAGAAGGTGCTCCCTGCCTTCTCGTTCGTCACGCCCGCGAAATACAAATCGATTACCGTCGGGCAGATCGCGAAGGCGATGATCGCGCTGTCGCTGAACCCGCCGGAGAAATCGGGGGTTTACCATTACCCCGAAATGATGGCGTTGAACCCGTGATTGCCGCGAAGCGAAAATGCGGCTCGCGCAGCCGCTCGCCGTCCAAGCGTCGCGCGTGGGCGGTGATCACGTCGCTACGCGTGACAATCCCGATGACGCGGTCTGGTTGGTCTCGCGCAACGACGGGAAGCCGCCCGACGTTCTCGCGTGCCATATGATCGACCGCATCCCGGAGCGACGAATCGTCGAACACGATGGCGGCCGGCCGCTTGATGACGCCGCGTACGGTCGCGGACGTCGCACTGCCGTCGGACAGGTCCCGTCGCGTGATGACTCCGACGAGACGGTCGGCATCGTCGACCACTGGATAACCCTGGTGTGCCGACCCCTCTGTATGAGTCGCCATCCACGTGCGGACGTCCTCGAGCGTATCGTCTGCGCGCAGGAAAACCACCGGCGCTACAGCGACGTCCGACACGAGCATCTGATCGAGGAAGTCGGCCACGTAGTCGCTCACGACGCGCGCACCGCGGCGGGCGATCTTTTCAGTCATGATCGAGTGCCGCATCAGCATCGCTGAAGCGAGGTACGCCGTGGTGCAACCGCCGAGCAGTGGCAGGAGCCCCATGGGCTGACGTGTCGTCTCGAAGGCGAAGACGACGGAGGCGAGCAGCGCGCGCGAGGCCCCCGCGAAGAGCGCCGCCATCCCGACGAGGGCTGCGACCCGCACGTCGATCCCCGCGGACGGAAGCGCCCAGGCGGCGGTCGCGCCAAGTGCCGCGCCGAGCCCTCCGCCGATCGTGAACAGCGGCGCCAGCGTACCGCCCGACGTTCCCGTGCCCAGCGACAGCGCCCAGGACACCAGCTTCAATGAACAGAGAACGAGGACCGCTTGCGTAGTTATGGCCCCTTGCAGGATGCGGTCGATGTTGTCGTACCCGACGCCCATGGTGTGGGGCGACACCCAGCCAACGATTCCGACGACAACGCCGCCGAGCGCCGGCCACCACATCCAGTGGATAGGAAGATGCTCGAACGCGTCCTCCACGGCGTACACCGCACGCGTGACGAGCACCGACGCAACCCCGGCAACCACCCCCAACCCCACGTAGACGGTCAGGGCGGCGCCGCTCGGCGAGGCCACGGTGGGCATCGTGAAGGCGGGCTGTGAGCCGGACAAGGCCACGTGCGCGCCGCACGCCGCCACGCTGGCCAGGGCCACTGGGACAATCGATCGCAGGCGATACTCGAAGAGCAGGAGTTCGATGGCGAGCAGGACCGCGCTGACCGGGCTTGCGAATGTCGCGGACATTCCTGCGGCAGCCCCGGCGGCGAGCAGTGTCTTGCGCTCCTCGGCCGAGACACGCAAAACCTGGCCAATGAACGAGCCCAGCGCTCCGCCCGTCGCGATGATGGGCCCCTCGGCGCCGAAAGGGCCACCGGTGCCGATCGAGATGGCGGCGGACAGCGGCTTGAGGAAGGTGACTCGCGCGGGGATCCGGCTCTCGTTGAAGAGCACCTGCTCCATGGCCTCCGGGATGCCATGGCCACGGATGGCCTTGGAGCCGTAGCGAGCCATGAGACCGACCAACAGCCCCCCGAGGACCGGTACTCCGACGACCAGCCATCCCAGGTGATTGCCGGCGGGGCTGGCGAAGGACGCCGATAACCTTCCGTGGAACGCGAGGTTTGTGATGAGACCGATGAGAGCCGTGAGCAGGCGCGCGATGAGGGCTGTGACGAGCCCGAGGCCGATCGCCAAACCGCTGACTGCGAGGGTCCGTCTGTCGACCGTGACGCGCTCCACGGGCGTGCGGACGGTCTCGAGCGCCGGCCCCATTGACGGAGCGATCGGGAGTCGCTGATGCCGGTCGCTCGCCCGTGTTCGATCCGCATCGCGCGTGCTCACGGATACCCTTCCGCCGGTCGAGAGTCCGAGGGGAGCGATTCCGTACTCTTCGCGGCGCCAACGAGCGCGTGAAGGGCCGCAACGAGCGCCGGGGCCGCGGAGCGAAGCTCCGCGCGGTGCGCGATGCTCAGTCGACGAAGCACGCGCCGACCGGCTGGCGTAATGTGCAAAGACGCTTCGCGATGGTCCTGCTTTCCGGTGCGCCGCTGTACCAGGCCACGCTCGGCGGAGCGCCTCACGAGGTCGACGGCGCTGTTATGCCGGATCTGCAGGCGCTCGGCGACGACCCGGACTGTGGGCCGTTCTTGTGGGCGGAGCGCCTTGAGGACGAGGAGGAGCTGGTGCTGCTGCGGCTCAATGTGGGCCGCACGGGCGGCTGACTCGCTGAACGCGAGGAAGCGACGAATCTGGTAACGCAGCTCACCGAGAGCCCGGTACTGAGCGGCGTCGAGGTCGTGAATGCGGGCCATGGAACTATATCGCCTCACGATATATCCCGCCGACCAGGCTTGCGCCAGATCTGAGGCGGGAGCCCTCCGGTCGGATACCCGAGCTGGCCGTAGCTGTGGTCACCCCCAGCGGTGCCGAGCTCTGGCGAAGCGTTCAATCCCTTGTGTTTGTGGCGCCGCTGAAGCTGCGCAGGCGAGCGACGGCGAGGAGCGGCTGGAGCTGCGAAAAGGGAGCCGCGTTCATGTACTTGCGAGCGCTTCAACCGGCAAGGATTGCAAGCATGGCCATGTGACGACCCGTCAGGTTCAGCTGCCTCTACCCAGCCCGGACTGCCGGGCGCATTCTTGCCTTCGAGGTTGGACATGAACATCAAGAGGAGCGGCTCGCAGCCATCTCAGAGGGGACCCGTCGAGCACTTCACCGGCACCGTCCGCATCGACCCGCTGTTCCAGTCGAGCCCACCGGCGCGCACCGGCGGTGCATACGTCACGTTCGAGCCTTGTGCTCGGAGTGACTGGCACACGCATCCGCTCGGTCAGACCCTCATCGTTACGTTCGGATGCGGCCTCCATCAACGCTGGGGCGGACCCATCGAAGAGATCCGCCCCGGCGACGTCGTCACCGTGGGGCCGAACGAGAAGCACTGGCACGGCGCGTCGCCGACCACGGCGATGACGCACATCGCGATCCAAGAGTCGCTCGACGGCAAGAATGTCGAGTGGCTGGAGAAGGTGACCGACGATCAATACAGCAGGAGCGCATGAGTCGTGAAAGGAGCAGTTCTTCACGGGGCCCGCGACGTACGCTTCGAGGAGCGCGACGCGCCTACGATCGCCCATGCCACGGATGCGATCGTCAGGCTTTCGGCGACCTGCATCTGCGGGTCCGACTTGTGGCCCTATCGCGGCATCAGTCAGACGACCGTGCCCACGCCGATGGGGCACGAGTACTGCGGCATCGTCGAGGAGGTCGGCCGCGCGGTCACGTCGATCAATCCGGGACAGTTCGTCATCGGGTCTTTCTTCGCCTCGGACAACACGTGCCCGCACTGCAAGGCGGGCTACCAAACTTCCTGCGAGCATCGTCAGCCCGTCGTCGGTGCGCAGGCGCCCGTCGTGCGAGTCCCCCTCGCCGACGGGACGTTGGTCGCAACGCGCGAGGTCCCCTCGGCGGACCTCATCCCGAGCATGCTCGCAGCCTCCGACGTCCTGGGGACAGGATGGTTTGCGGCCGAGGCAGCGAACGTGAAACCCGGCGCGAACGTCGTGGTCGTCGGCGACGGCGCCGTCGGGCTGCTCGCGGTGCTCTCCGCCAAACGGATGGGTGCGGAGCGGATCATCGCAATGAGCCGTCACGAGCATAGGCAGAGGCTCGCGCTTGAGTTCGGGGCGACCGACATCGTGACGGAGCGTGGCGAGCAGGGTGTGGCCCGCATCAAGGAGCTGACCAAGGGGATCGGTGCGGAGTCGGTCCTCGAATGCGTCGGGACCCCCGAGTCGATGCAGCAAGCCATCGCGGCAACCCGCCCCGGTGGCTACTTGGGCTACGTCGGCGTTCCTCACGGGGTGCAGCTCGATGGCCAGGACTTGTTCTTCCGGCACGTCCATTTCCACGGCGGCCCCGCGCCTGTCCGCCGATATCTGCCGAAGTTCATCGAGCTGATCTCGGCCGGGAGGATCGCCCCCGGCAAGGTCTTCGACCTGACGCTTCCGCTCGAGAAAGTGGCGGAAGGTTACCGTGCGATGGACGAACGACGCGCGATCAAGACGCTCCTGCGCCCATGATCAGCATCGCCTCGTCGAACAACAGCACCGACAGGCCGAGTCGCACCCCCGGCCGGGTGCCGATGTTCGCGTTCGGTTTGCGTTCGCGAGCGCGTGCAGCGTCGCAGGGTGTCGCATGTGGCCCCGGGTCGCAGTTCGCGACATTGGCGGGCGGACAGAAACGGTGCGCGCGCGCCCACGCTTCCGAAGGCTCGGGCCATAGGCCATAGTTCTTCGGGCGCCATGGGCTTCGAACGGAATGTCCTCGAGACGCCGCCGCCGTGCCTCGAGTGCGGGACCTGCTGCTTCTCGACCCTTGAGACGTCAGTCCGCGTGAATGGCGACGACTACGCTCGCCTCGGCGACGCGGCCGACGGCCTTGTGCACTTCGTGGGCAACCGCGCGTACATGCGCCTCGCCAACGGGCACTGCGCCGCACTGCGCGTCGAGCTCGAAGGCCGCTTCGTGTGCACCGTCTACCTCACGCGACCCGACGCATGCCGCGATCTCGAACGCGCGTCGCCCCATTGCCAAGGGGAGCTCTTCACGAAAAAGGGGCGAGCCCGCGAACGGCTCGTCGAGCTTCGGAGGAAAGCGCGATGATGGGGCGGGCAGCGGACCCTGCCTTAAGCCGCGGAGGGCGTCGTGCGCCAGCCGTCGCTGCCCCTTCAAAGGGGGGCGGAGGGGGCAGGGCCTCCCGCGTCCCCGTCCTCGGGGGGTTCCCGCTCTTCACGAAGTCTACGTTGCTCCCGGTCGAGGGCGACGCGCAATGCCGAGTCCCGACACGGATTCCGAGATGCATATCGATGATCATTGCTTGGGCGTGGCGAACGACGAATTCGGGTCACGACTCCGCATATAGTCGTCGATGACCTTGCGAACGTTCTCGTCCTTGGGGACGACTGAGATCTCGATCCGCCGATTTTGCTGGTAGGCCGCTTCGTTCCTTGCCGGATTGAGGGGTCGAAATTTCGAAAATGCGCTGGCAGCAAAATAGCTGCCGTATGACTCGGGCAACGTTCTGTTGGTCTCGAACAGGTAGTCGAGAACCGCATTCGCGCGTTTCGCGGACAAATCCCAATTGAGCGCCGCGGAACCGCGCTCGTCGGTGTGTCCTTGGATGACAATCGCGTCAATATTTTCGCGGACATTGGCATCCGCCAGGAGATTGCCGAGCGCTCTGGCCAGCGTGTCCAGAAGTGGCTTCGCCTCCTTCTTGAGAGCATACGAGTTGAACTCGAACACCAGGCTCTCGTTGATGACGATGTTGCCGTTGTCGCCGATCAGAACAAGCTCGCCGGCGTCGGCCGACTGCGCCGGTGGGAGCTCTGCCTCGATCGCCCTTTTCAGCTTGTTCAGTACCTCGACGCGAAGCACCGCGATTCCCTGCAGCCGGGCGCGGAGGTTCGCGAGCTCCTGGTTGTTGTCGTCAATTACGCGCTCCTGGTCGTCGAGTTTGTCCTGCGAGGCCCTGAGGCGGGCATTGCCCGCTTCGATCGCGGCCGTCGTGCGGCGCAGATCTTCCTCGAGGGACCGAAGTCTTTGTTCGGATGCGGTGATCTGATGCCGAAAGACCTCGAGGCGCCGACCGCTCGCCAGGTTCTGGACGTAGGCGAGGAGCACCAGTACGAACAGGATCAACGCCATCGTCGACATGACGTCGGTGAACGATGGCCAGATCTCTCGCGTCACCTCGTGGTCCGATAAAAGAGTGCGTCGCTTCCGCATGGGCTCGTCTCTTAGGAGCGCTCGCCATTGAACTTGAGTGCAACGAGCTCCGACTTCAGTTTTTCACTGAAGTCGCCGAAGCTCAGGCTCATCCGCTGAACATTGTCCTTCAAATGCAAATTGAATTCTCGGAAGTCTCTCGTGCTTACGGCGAAAGCTTGCAGTGCGCCGTCGAATTGAGCGACGGCGCCTTGCAGCCGCTCGACGGCTTGATCGAACGCCACAACCGTACGCTCGAGGGTGCCACTGGGGCCCGGGTGATCGGAGGCCGTCTCGGCAAGCAGGCGGTCGACATGCGTCTCCACTTCGATCATGAAGGCGGTGCGTCGGTCGGTCACATTGGAAATAACTCCGAATATCGTCAAGACGACCGCGGAAGCGATACCAAACAATGAATTCGAGAAGGCCACGGCCATTCCCGACAAGGCGCGAGTCAGTCCGCTCGTGATTGCCTGGGTCACTTCGGTGGCCGCGCCTGGGTCGCTCGACACGAGCTCAACCAATCTGCCAATCGACAATGTCAGTCCATAAAACGTGCCCAACAGGCCCAGAATGATGACCAAGCCGGTGGCGGCCCTTACGAACCGCTCGGCGAGCAGCAACGGTTTGAGCTCTACCTGAAGACTCTCCTCGACAATTGCTTGTACGTTCGGCTCCCGCGAACGGCGCGCAGCCTCTCGGGCCTCCCTGGCGATTCGGCTCAGGGCGGGGTGAGCCGAGAGCCTCTCGGACAGGCCGTTCTGCTGAAGGTCTCGTTGCAAGGCGGCGTAGCGCGCATGAACGAAAAGATTGAGGCCCATGGCCAGCAAAAGGGACGCGACGGTCGACGCGAGAATGATGCGACCGGTGGTGTCTACCTGCGAGAGCCCGTCAAAAATCACGCTAGTCATGACACCGCACCTCCTCAGCTTCGAACGTGGCCCCCGCAGCGCGGTGACTGCAAAAGTCAGCAAACGTGTGGGTCACATATTCCCGATCGCCCTCAGAGCCACCTCACAATCGTGGAAATGGGTTGCGAAGGGCTCGATGGAAAAGAAGGCCGCCGGGCAAGTCAACCCTGGGAGGAGATCTCGGGATGACCTGTCCGGCGGTGAATGAAATTCAATCGCGCGCGGGGGTTAGTCTCCTAGCACGACGTCTACGCGCCGGTCATGCTGCCACGTCTGTTCGTCGCTCCCAGTGGCGTCCATAGCTCCTCGCGAAGTGGCGAGGGCTTTGCTTCTCTGCAGTCCGCGGGTGGTCAGATATCCTTCGACGGCGTCGGCACGCCATTGCCCCAGAGTCACGTTGTATTCGGACGGACCCCTCGGGTCGGCGTGGCCGACGAGCTTCACCGCGTGCCCACGAAGCGGGCCAGATGTGAAGCATCTGACCACGAGGTCGAGTGGGGTGCGATCACGCGTTGTGACGAGAGAAGAGTTGAACGCGAAGTAGGCATCGGCATCGGAAATGCCGCATTTGCTCCGGATGTCGTCGGAGATGTGGACGTCCGACGTGGGCTGCGCAACTGCGCGCGGCTCCAACGTCGAGGGGGCCGGTTGTCGATCTCCGCCGAGGCTCGTCGTAGGGGGCTTCGTTTCGGCACAGGAAAGGGCGACGACGGCGCAGGTGCTTATCGCGATGACGGTCGTGAGACGAAGGGAGTGTGACATGGGTCCGGCCCTTATCGTTGGTGCCCTGCCGCTTGAGCAAAGGGCGCACCACGAGATCAGGCCGAAATCGGAACACGATGAATGTCGACCGGTCGGGTTACTTTGACCCAATTGGTTCAAAATGACTCGGACGCCAACCGGAAGTGCGTCGGTTTCTGGCGGGTCGGGCGCCCTTTGCACGCGGGCGCGCGCGCCGCGAATTTACAGGTTCGTGCCGATGTTGCCGATCGATATGCTGGGCCCGAAGACGAAGCCAAAGGGCGACCCGAGCTCGTTGAAGCTGAAGGCGCGGGATATTTCGTACTCGAACCATGCGTGAAGGTTGATGCTGGTCTCGGTTGCCAGGGATTGATTCGCGATGGGCACGCTGATGCCAAGCCCGCTGACGGTCGCGACCTGGGTGAGCGAGTGGCCGGTCGTGTCGACGTCGTTCGCGAGTCCTTCGGCCATCACGCCGGCTTCGAGCCCTATGACTCCCTCGTGGCCATCGCCATCGAGCCACGTTGCCCGCATGACGACCCCTAGGTTGAGCGTGAGAATGCCGCTATGGGCTCGATCGCTCACGCGGAACAAGCCCGTCGGAATCGCTGTGGTCGCATAGAGACGGAAGCGTCCGGTCCCGACGATGACCGACCATTGCACGCTGGGTTCGCCGGTCCGCAGTTCCGCATTGCTGATGTAGCTCGATTCGTCGAAGGCGTGCGATACACGCACAGTCACATGGTCGAACGAACCGATTACGCCTTTGATCCATGCGATACGCGGCTGGGTCCCCGCGCGCAGGACCATCGTTTGAGACACGTGCGCCTCCGGGCGCGAGGTGCCGTCGACCCGCGTCACATCGACATCGAGTTGAAGGGTCTGGGCGCCGTCTGCCGGCGCCAGCCGCTCGCTATGGAACACGAGTCGGCAAGCCGCGCGCTCCTCGAACGGGACGTGGGCGCTCGCCCCCGGAGTCACCTTACGAAGGTCCTTGCCCGATCCGCAGAGGAGCTCGATGAGCGGCGTCGAGGACATCGCGGATGCCCCGAGCGGCGCCGGAACGTTCGCCTCGTGCATCGGGCGTTCCACGGGATCAGCAATGATCGCGAGATCGTCCGCCGCGAGCGCACCGGGAAGCGTCGGGACGCGCCAGGCGAAGCGAAACGCGACGAAGCCGCCCGCTCCGCTCTGCCCCTGCACCATCGTTGCTTCGCTGCGCGTCGTTACGTCGTAGACCCCCTCGAGAGGCAGGAGCACGAGCTCGCCTGCGCCTTGCGTCCGTGTCCAACGGGCGATCGCGGGACGGTTGGTCGGCACGAAGTCAATGGATGGACCACCATCGAGCACGAGCGACGCGCGCGGCGGTGGAAGTGTGCGGGCGTGAACCCGCGCCTGCCCCACGAGAGACCCGTCCCCACGGCTAGCGGTCACCACGAGTTCGTCGCCTTCCACGCGCCCAACACCGAGAAGCAGATAGGTCGCGCCGCCTGAATCGACGGCCGCGAGAACGTCGAGCGCGCGTCCTGCGCTGAACCACCGAAGGGTCCGAGCCTCGCCCGCGCACCGAGCGTCCACCCGCACAACCGCCCGACTCGCGTCCACCGCGCGCAGGGCGTCCCCTGATGCTATCGACATTGCGCAGGGCAGGACCGGAACGGGAACTACCGGTGTCGCGTCAAAGGTGTCCCCACGCTGAAGCACGACGCGCGGCGCAAGCCGCAAGCGCACAGGCAACGTCCCGGAAACGCTCGCCACGCCTCCGACCACGATCATGTTGCCCGATACCTGACAACTGGCGGCGCCGCAGTCGGCGCCGACTACGGCCTCGGGATGCACGAGCGGGATACGGGATGCCGTACCGCCCGCAAGGTCGATGCTGACGTCCGTCGGCACGAGCGACGACACGATTACCCGAGCTGGGTGGAGAGTCCTTTCGTCGCTCGATACCCGGCGACCAGCAGAATCCCACGTCACGACGTCGGATTCGGTTCGCGCGCCGGCGGGCCGCCACTCCAAGTCAGGGGCCGTCGGATCAGCGGGCAGCCCTCGCCCGACCGAAATGGCACATTTCTCTCCGGCCGGATCCGCCTGAGGTTGCACGCAGCGGTCCGCGCCGGTTCGGTCTCCCACGCGCCACTGAACCGTCGCACCTTTCAAGCCTCGACCCGCAATCTCGACGCGCGCGTCGTCCACGAACACATTCGTGGCTCCAGGGTCTATCGTCGGCCAACGCGCGGTCGCGACGAGCGTGAGCGTCGTTGTTGCTGCCGAGCACGCGGCGACCGTCGCGGCGGTGTTCAGCGCAACAGCCTTGCCCACCGCATCCTCCGTCGTGGGGGGCCGGACAGCGTGTCCTTCTTGCTCGATGGTCCAGTCTCCCGAAGTCCCCGGGCATGCGACCCGGCCCTCGCCGAGGACAATGGCTTTGCCGCCGACGGGCGCTTGCCACGTTTCCGCCTGCGCGATCGAGGCCACGAGGGCGAGGGCCCACCCGACGCCGGCAAATAGCCCGACTCTGAAATACTCGACTGGACTCATTGGATTCTCCGCGTATCGGGTCAGTGCCTCAGGCACAAGAAGGGCCAGTCGGACTTTGCCATCGCGAAGCGCGATACGCACTCCATCGGGCACTCCCGACCGCGGTTGACGTTTCGGGCAGGTGCTTCGAGCGGCCCAAGCCAAAGCGTCGGGCAGCGCCAGCCCGGAAGCTCGCGTGGACGGCACCGGGGGCTGTACTAGCGAACTCGCGGGAGCGAGTTCGGGGTTCGGGCGGAGCCGGAGCGACAAAACTGGTGCACGGCCGGCTCGCGATAGCGAGCGCAATCGCCGAAGGCGATTGCTTGTATCTCGACGGGGGTGCACTAGGGTCCCTTCGGGGCGTTGCCCTTGACCCTAAATGACACAACCTTTGAACGTAGGGACGCGAGGACCCGAGCAAGAACGGAGGAGCAGGGTCCGAACGCTCTTTGACCGCACGGTGCGTGCGACACGGGTTCCCGGCTCACTCCAACTGCTTGGGCGCTCGCTCCTGACTGCCGCGCTCGTTGGAGCGACTGCCGGCCTGATCGGCTCGTTCTTCTTTGCTGGGGTCGAACTGGTGCAGCGGGTCGTTCTCGAAGGCTGGTGCGGATACGTGCCACTGCGCGCCGCAGGCGAACAAATCGCGACGCCCGCCAGAGACGTCCCATTTCGGCCTTGGCTCGTGTGGCTGATGCCAGCCATTGGTGCGCTCGGTGCGGGCTATCTCTCCCGTTTCGCACCCGAAACGCGCGGAGGAGGGTCGGACGCAATCATCGAAGCATTCCATTCTCAGCGCGGGATCGTGCGCCGGCGCGTTCCTTTGCTCAAGGCCGCGGCCTCGATCCTCACCCTAGGCTTCGGTGGGTCCGGTGGTCGCGAGGGACCGACGATGCAGGTGGGGGGCGCGATCGGATCCATAATCGGCCAATACCTTCGCGTGACCGATCGCGAGAGGCGGATCCTTCTCGTCGCGGGGACCGCCGCAGGCATGGCCGCGGTCTTCCGAACCCCGCTCGGTGCCGCGCTTCTCGCGGTCGAGGTGTTGCATCGCGATGACTTCGAAAGTGAAGCGCTAGTCCCGTCCGTGCTCGCAAGCGTTGTTGCCTACTCCGTCTTCATCTCCATCTTCGGCGAATCGACGCTCTTCGCACACGCACCGAAGTATCCATTTGTCCCAGCGCACCTGCCGCTGTATGCGCTGCTCGCCGTCCTCGTCTCCGCTGTCGCCTCGGCTTTCTTGTTCACGCTGCGTGCATCGCAGACCTTCACGGGTCGCCTGCCCATGCCCGACTGGGTGAAGCCTTCGATCGGAGGCTTGCTCTTGGGATTGGGCGCTATCCCGGTGATCAACTTTGTTGGACCCCAACTCGGGCACGACGGCATGGGGCTGGGACTGCTGGGCGGCGGCTACGGGGCCGCCCAGGTGGCGATTCAGGGGGCCCAGTGGTTTCCAGGCGGATGGCGGGCTGTGGAGCTACTCGTACTCCTCGGGGGCGCCAAGATCCTTGCAACCGCTCTTACCGTCGGCTCAGGTGGCAGCGCCGGCGACTTTGGCCCTTCGCTCGTGATTGGAGGCATCTTCGGGGGCGCCTTCGGTCGGGCCGCGCAACTGCTGCTCCATGACCCACGCATCGATCCAGGCGCGTTTGCGCTAGTCGGGATGGGAACCTTCTACGGCGGGTTGGCCCATGTCCCGATCGCGTCGCTCGTCATGGTCTGCGAGCTAGCGGGGAGTTACGACCTCTTGGTTCCGTTGATGCTCGCCAACGGCGTCAGCTTCATCGCGCTACGGAACCGCACCCTTTACCATGCGCAACGAAGCACACGTAGAGAGTCGCCCGCGCACCGCGACGAGCTGATTCTCGACGTGCTCCGCGACGTTCGCGTGGGCGACATCGTGATCAAAGACCGCCCCTACGCGCTGTTTCACGAGAACACCGCAGCCGCGGAGGTCATTCGGCGCGTCGCCGCCGCAGAATGGCAGGAGGCGTTCCCGGTGGTGTCTCCCGACGGAAGGCTGGTGGGAGTTATCACGGCTGAAATCCTTCGAACCGTCGCCCAAGAGCCAAGCGTCGCCAATCTCGCGATTGCGCACGACATGATGGTTGCGCCGGCCATCGTCCAGGACAGCGCTGATGTAAGTAGCGCGCTAGAGCTTCTCCTCGTGCACGGCGCACGCGAGGTCATCGTCGTGGACGATCGAGGGGGGATCGTGGGGTTCCTCGACGAGCACGAAATCACCCGGCTCTATCTCAGTTCAATCCACGCGCCGACGCTCGACGGAAGACCCACGACGTTGCCGCCGACGAGGAGCGGTCGCGGCACCAGCGTTGGCTCTTGACGCGCCGCCGCCGGCGGGGTCCCGCGCGCTTCGCTCAGCGCTCATGGGTGACGGCTTAGGCTCAGGTGCCGAGCTACCACGGCACGCAAGTCCTCCACACGGAATGGCTTGTCGAGGAGTACGGCCCCAAGCCTGCGCGCGTGCCTACGCGTCGCCTCGCCGCCAAATGCGGTCATCAATACGACAGGCAAAGGGCAGTGCACGGCCCGGAGCTGCTCGAGGATCTGCAACCCGGTGCAGATGGGCATTCTGATGTCACTGACGAGCAGATCGACGAGCTCTGCTCCGTCCTTGTGCATGTACTCGCGCGCCATCGTCACGAGGAGTCTTCCTCCATCTGGCGCTTCGGAAACGGCGTACCCGTCCTTCCGCAGCGTCTCGACTACGACGCGTCGCATCTCGTTGTCGTCCTCCGCGACGAGAACGCGCGGGCAATGGGGTGGGTGAGATGTGAGTCCGGTCGGTCGCCTGGCCGGCTCGATGTCTGCGTGATTCATGGGATATAGATTCGGTTCTTAGCAAGGCATGCGCCGCCACAAGAACCCGCGCAGTCGGCCAACCAGGGCACAGCGCCGTTTCGGGGTGTTCTGCGCGGGACAATATCGAGCGAGTCCTTTCGACCCAATCGCGTCCGAACGACTCGATTCCGGGTCGTCCAAATGCCCATCGTCCCGTAACGAAGTTCCGCCGAACTCCGCGATTTGGCGGCCCCCCGCGAGTCTGTCCGCGCGTGGGTCAGTCGGGCGTCTTCGGGGTCTCGACCGCGAGACGGTCGAGCATCCGATAGAGGCGCTTTCGGTCGATGCGCAGGATGCGCGACGCCGCGGTCTTGTTGCCGCTCACCGCTTCCATGACCCGAGCAATGTAGCGACGTTCCACCTCCTCCAAGGAGCCGAGCTCCGAAGGATCATCGCTGGCCACGAGCACATGCGAGCGCCGGTAAAGCCGGACCTTGTCCGGCAGATCATCGACGACGATGTACTCGAATCGAGTGAGGGCGACCGCCCGGTCCATGCAGTTCTGAAGCTCTCGTACGTTGCCGGGCCAAGCATACTCAATGAGCTTCTCGGCCGCCGGGGGAGAGATCCCCGTCACTTTTTTGTCGGCCCTGGCCGCGAAGTGCGAGAGAAAGTGCTGCGCCAGGGGTAGAATATCGCCCACCCTGGCTCGCAGCGGGGGTAGCGGAACGTGGACCACGTTGACCCGGTAGTATAGGTCCTCGCGGAAGCGTCCTTCTTCAATTGCCGATTCGAGGTCGCGATTCGTTGCGGCAAGAACGCGTACGTCGATGGCGATCTCATCCCGGCCCCCGACTGGACGGACAGCCCGCTCCTGCAGAACACGCAGAAGCTTTGGTTGCAGTCCGAGTGGCATATCGCCGATCTCGTCGAGAAAAATGGTGCCTCGGTTCGCTCGGCTGAAGAGCCCCGGCTCTGCCGTCTTGGCGTCGGTGAACGCGCCCTTTGCGTGACCGAACAGCTCACTCTCCAGAAGGCTCTCCGGCATCGCTGCGCAGTTGATGGCCACAAAGGGGCCGCTCTTGCGGCGGCTCCGGCCGTGAATGGCCCGCGCCACGAGCTCCTTTCCTGTTCCACTGTCGCCGCTGATTAGGACAGTGGCATCCGAAGCGGCCACGCGCTCGATGAGGTCGTAGACAGGCCGCATCGCCGGGCTCTGGCCCACCAGCTCGTCGAAGCGAGGCAGCCGACCCGCTTCGATGCGGAGCCGCTTCACTTCCTCCCGAAGGCGCTTGTGATTGGCGGCGCGATCGACCGCGATCCCGAGCACATCCATTTCCACGGGTTTGTTGATGAAGTCGTATGCGCCCGCGCGAATGGCCGCGATGGCTGAATCCAGGCTGCCGAAGGCGGTGAGGACGATGACCGGCAGGTCAGGGCGATTGGTGGTGATCCGCTCGCACAATTCGAGGCCGTTGACGCCGCGCATGTGCAGGTCGGTGATCACCGTGTCGAAATCGTCGTTCTGCAAAAGCTCGAGCGCGTCGTCCGGCGACGTACGCCACGCCACATCGGAGCCCCGCTTGCGCAGGCCGATTGCGAGCGTCTCGCACAGGCTCGCGTCATCATCGACGAGAAGGACGCGTGTCGTCATGCGGTTCCGGCGACCGGGAGAAACACGCAAAACGTCGTGCCCTTGCCCAGAGCGCTCTCCACGGTGATCCAACCCCCGTGTTCGCGGATGATTCCGTAGGTAACGGCTAATCCCAAGCCGGTCCCTTCTCCGATATCCTTTGTCGTGAAGAAAGGCTCGAAGATGTGCGGCAGATTTTCCGGGGAGATTCCAGCTCCGTCGTCTTTCACGGAGAGGCAAAGATAGTCGATTTCGGCGCCGCCGACGTCCGCCGGTGGCAGCCCGCGCTCTGACCGGATGCTCAGCTCGACGGCGCCCTGGCCGCGGATCGCCTGGATCGCGTTCATGACGAGATTGGTGATGACCTGCTGAATTTGCCCGGCGTCGACATTCGCGCTTGCGTCCGCTTGGCCCGCAACGAGCCGCAATTGGACCGATCGCTTGTTGGCGAGTGGCCGCATCAGCTCGAGGGACTCCTTCGCGAGCTCGGTCAGATCGCGCCTCGTCTTCTTTACACCTCCTCTCCGCGCAAACTGCAGAAGTCGACGGATCGTTTTCGTCATTCGATCCGCGGCGTCAACGATGACACGTGCATAGTCTGCAGCCTCGCCGGGATTTGCTTCGCCGGTTGCGATCATCGCGGCGCGTGCCGCCACGACATTGAGCGGTGTGCCCAGCTCATGCGCCACCCCCGAGGCGAGGGTTCCGACGGTTGCCAGCCGATCGGCGTGCCGGAGCTGCGCCATGGTGGCCGAGAGGCGATCGGACATCGCGTTCATCTCGTGCGCGAGGTCGGCGAGCTCATCTCGTTGTCTCAGCGTCACCGGGCCGGCGAAGTCACCGCGGCCGACGCGGCGCGCCTTTTCCGAGAGCGCACGAACGGCCGATCCGACGAGCCACTGGCTCATCACGAACGACAAGCCGGCACTGACGATCGCGAGCGCTACCGCGACTTCAACTGTGTCGGCAATCGTCGTCCGGACGAAGCGCTGCTCACTCGTTGCGGGCTCGGAGAGCTCGATGACACCGCGGCGCACTCCGTCGACGTCGAGCGGAACGTAGGTCTTCCAGCGGGAAGGCCGCCCATCGTCTCGGACGATGTGGGTCAGCGGCTGCCCCGCTGGGGTCGCGACCAGAGCGTCGGGATCGACCGAAAGGGCGGCCGACTGGTCGGAGGCGATCCAGTGGATCTCAATGCTCGTGAAATGCCGATTCACCGCATCGATGGCATCGATCGCCGCCTGCTCTCCGTCCGATTTCCAGACTGCCGCGGCTGCCGAGCCCAGAGAGCGCCCGATCATCTCGTGGTCGCGAATGCGGTCTGCCTCAAAATAGGTCCGCTCGCGCTGGACGCGAAGGTACCCGTTGACCGCAAGGATGACGCAGGTCCCGCCGACCAGTGCCAGCGTGAGCTTCGGGATGATCTTCAACGCAAGACCCTCTATCGCCGCGCGGTCACGACCGTTTCGTGCGAGTCGACTATCACGAATCGAGTCGTACCGCTGATGCTTGCTTGGGCGACCTCGAGCATCGCGTTACGTCTTGGGTGAACGAGTTCGCCCGCGCGGAGATCCGCGTCACCGGAGCTCGGTCTCGCCGAGGTATCGTCCGACCGAGTCATTTCGGCACGGTCGCCGCGAAAGGGCCCTTCCCGAGCGCTCACTCCTCCGATGGAGGCGACCCTTCGGGCGGCGAACATCGTTTCCGGCGGAGGGAGTCATCGACCGCGGCCCGGAGGGTGCTCACGGCAATCGGTTTGTCGAGCAACACTGCGCCTAACGTCGCGGCCCGGCACCGTGTCTCGTCATCCGCGAACGCGGTCATGAGAATGACCGACAGCCGCCCCCGGTCGAGCTGCTCGAGCACGTCGAGCCCATTGTGCACAGGCATCCGGACATCCGACAGGATGAGATCGAGCGTTGGAAACGACAATGTGTCGGTAACCATGGCCGTGAGCACGGCAAAGAGGCCCCGGCCATCCGCGGCCTCAAGGACCTCATGGCCGTCTTTGCGAAGAATCTCGACGACGAGTCGCCGCATCTCTGCGTCGTCCTCGGCGACGAGAATCCGGCACACACCTCAACCATGAGCAGCGAGCATGCCATCGAAGGTCTTGCCGCGGGAACCGAACTCAGACGGCTCGCCGCAGAATCTTCCGGAGCAAGCGGAACCCGATTGAACCGACCGCCCGACGGCGTCCACCGGCCGCAGGCACTGCGATGCCTTCAGTCCGAGAAGACCGCCATGCCCTCTGCGAGAGCTTCCGCGAGCTGCGCCTTGGTAATTACGCCCCGGACATCGTCCGCTGTGCTGCGATCGGAACCCGTCGCGAGAATGACCGCGAACTCCGCTTTCGCACGCTGCATGCTTGCGACGAGTTCGAAGATCGTCGTAGAGCTCGACGCGACCACGAAGTCACGCCGGGCGAGATCCGCGAGTGGCTCTGTATCGGATCTGGCGGCTGCCGGACTGGCTGCGAGCCAGTCCCTAGACACGACTCCGACGACCTCCTGAGCTTCTCGCAGCACGAAGTAAGCTGGTGCCGACGCCCGCGCCGCGCTCTTCACCTCGGTCGTCGTGGCGGCAGCGGGAATCGCGACGGCAGTCTCAATCGCCATGTCGCCGACATGATGAACAAGCTGCGCATTGGCCTGAAGCGCTTCAGGAATGTAGTGGCCGCGCCGCTCGAGCTTCATCGTATAGATGGTTTGCGACATGAGCAGACGGCGTGCCCCGTGGCTGACGGCCACTGTCAGCGCCATTGGCAGAACCACGGAATAGTCGAGCGTCATCTCGAAGATCATCACGATCGCCGTGAGCGCCGCACCGGTCGCGCCGGCGACCAAGCCCGCCATGCCAGCAAGGGCCAGTGCCGCCGGATCGAACCCCATGCCGGGGAAGAGCGCGCGGAGCAGCAGTCCGAAAGCGCCCCCAAGCGTGGCGCCGACGAAGAGGCAAGGCGAGAAGATTCCCCCCGATCCGCCCGAGCCCAGGGTCAGCGAGGTCGCCGTCAACTTGAGCGCCCCCAAGCAAACGAGCCACGCCGCGCTCGTTATCCCACCGGTCAAGACGTCGACGATCGTGGCGTACCCCACGCCCTCCACGTAGTAGTGGCCCGTGAGGGTCATTAGGACGTCGATGGTGAGCCCCAATCCCAGCATTCCTAGAACGTGACGTGCGTAATCAGGGAGTGGAATCGTCCGGTCGAACAGATCCTCCGCGCCGTAGAGAGCACGAATGAAAGCCACGGCGACCAGAGCCATCAGTCCGCCAAGGAGAAGATGGGCCGGCAGTACCGCGATCGAGACGGAGGGGCGCACCACCGGAATGACAAAGGCCGGCGCGTCCCCAAACAAGCGCCGTCCGACGTAGGTCGCAGTGGCAGTGGACAGGGCGACTGGCACGAGCGTGCGGGCGCTCACCTCGAGCATCAGGACCTCGACAGCGAAGAGCACGCCGCCCAAGGGCGTGTTAAACGTTGCCGCGATGCCGGCGCCGCCGCCGGCAGCGATGAGGGTCGCCCTCTGCCACCGTGAAGCGCGCGCTCTGTCGCCGAGCCACGATGCGAACGCGGCACTGATTTGGACAATGGGGCCCTCTCGGCCGACCGAGCCTCCGCTTCCGATGGAGATGGCAGACGCGAGAGATTTGACGATGGCCACCACGGGACGGATGACGCCCTTGCCGTAGTAGATCGCGTCGATCACCTCCGGCACCCCGTGCCCCTTTGCTTCGGGGGCGAAGTGATTCACCAAGAAGACGACGATGACCGCACCGAGCACCGGGGCCAGCACGATTGCATGACCCCAGGGGCTCGGCGGGGTGTGGAGGCTGGTGTCATAGTGGATCGAAAGACGGCCAAGGAAGCAGAGGTTGTGCACGAGCGCGATGAGCGTGCGGAACACAAAAGCTCCGAGCCCGGCTCCTACTCCAAGGACCACCGTGAGGAAGGCGAGCGAAAATGGTCCGAGGCTTGGTCGCTCGGCGCGGACGGGCTGCCTGGCGTCCCGGTCATGTACAGTTCCCTTGATGGTCATCGCGCACACGCGCTCGATCGACTCGGCCAAAAGTTGATCTCGTCTTGCGACACCAGACTTATCTGTGCGTGCTTCCCGCGGGCTGGGTCGTGGCGCGGAACCGAGTGGGACGGCGCGCAGGTGATCGCTGCGCCCCGCATTCGCTCGATCGCGTCCGGAGCGCCCTATTCCGGCTCGGCAATTCTCGAGCAGCTTCAAAGGCTGGATACTATGCGCGGCTTGCCTCGAGTTGGTCGTCAACGCATCACCCTAGGGGCGATGCCATCCTGGGGCAATAGTGCAACCGTCGCGCGAGCTGATACAGATGAAATCGCTTCTCGCTCCTTTCTGGCACACTCAGGGGACCGTGGCCTCACCCAACGGGGCCATCATCGGGGATAGAACGGCGACCGCTGGAGCCATCGATGTTGTGCCGAAAGATGTCCCGGACGCGCATAGCCCGTCCAACGTTCAGAGGGCGACCGGGCGGCTGCTCCACGACGATGCGGCCAATGGAAAGGCCGCTGCGTTCGCGAGCAGTATCGCCGCGTCGGATTGGGCCGAAACTCGCGACGCCGAAGCTCCAAGAGCATTTCGCCTCGAGGCGCTCATGACGCTCCTTCAACCCGTTGGCGATAGTCTCTGGCTGATCGATGGTCCAGTCGTTCGTGCGTACGGCTTTCCCTTCCCGACCCGGATGGCGATAGCGCGCCTCTCGGGTGGAGGACTCTGGCTTTGGTCCCCCGTTTGCCCGACAGAAGAGGTCCAACGGGCGATCCGCTCTCTCGGAGAGCCTCTCTATGCTGTCGAGCCCAACAAGCTGCACCATCTCGCGCTCGCCGAATGGGCCGCGGTGTGGCCATCGCTCCGCCTCTATACCCCGCCCGGGCTGGCGGAGAAGCGCCGGGATTTGCGGTTCGTCGCAGAACTTACGGACGAGTCCCCACCCGAGTGGCGCGACGAGATCGACCAGGTTCGCATCGAGGGCAGCATCTTCCTAACGGAAGTGATCTTCTTTCACCGGTCTTCGAACACGTGTCTCGTCGGCGATATGATCCAGAAGCACGATGAGCGAGATAAGCACTTCTGGTTGCGTATCCTCTTGAAGCTGGGAGGTGTCGCCGGAGCCGACGGGGGCACACCACGCGACGCCCGGTGGTCGTTCGTTCATCGAGCTACCGCGCGCGAGGCCATCTCAAGAGTGCTCGCTTGGGCGCCCGAGCGCCTCGTCATCGCCCACGGAGCCTGCTCGATGTCGCACGGTGACGAGGTGATTCGTCGCGCCTTCCGTTGGTTGCTATAGCCGTCGAGGCGGGGCGCTCGCCGAAGAGGCTCGCCGACGGCGCTTACCCTACTCTCCGCAGTACATCGCACCGACGCCCTGCAGCCATGCCCCAAAGTTGTTTTGATACGTGGCCGGGTTGCACACGGCGGCCGGCCCGTCCAACGCTTGCGTGACGCACTGGTCAGCCTGGAAATACGCCGCGCACGCCCCGGTCTGCACTTGGGTATCGCACCCCGTCGTCGATGCCCGGGCGTTCGGGTTCTCAGCAGGGTCGAGGCATGCATCACAACTCTGTACGACGCAGTCGGCGCAGCAAGCGCTGTTGTGATTGCATGTCGCGTCGAGGTAGGGGGCGACGCACGCGCTAATCCCGACTTGCGTTACGAAGTCGTAGTCGAATTGCGCCAGGCAAAAACCGCAAAGGTCGAAGGTCAGATACGTGAGGCACGGCAACGTGTTGGCGCCGCCCGTGCACGCTGCCGCCGCGTTCTGAAGGTCGTTGGGCGAACAGACCATTTGTCGCACCGGAGACGGCGTCTGCAGCGCAAGCGGACACCCCGGGTACGGCGCGGGGCAAGTCGTCTGCTGGCTCGCGCACGTGCGCGGCGAAACGCTCAAGTCGCAGGTCGAAGGCGGATTTAGGCTCGTGCAGTCTTGGCACGCGCTCCCCACTTGGCCACATTCCGCATCGAGGGCCCCGAGCTGACACTTCCCGGAGACGTCGCAGCAGCCCATGCAGCTCTGCACGCACGCGACTCCTCCGTCCGCGGCGGTACAAGCACCTGAGACGCAACGGTCGCCGAGCCCAGTGCAGTCGACACATCGGCTTCCCGCGAAGCCGCACTGAGTGTCCGAGTTAACAGGGACGCAGTTGGCGTTCCCATCGCAGCAGCCGTTGCAGTCGAACGCGCCACAACCGAGTCCGCCGTCGGGGGCCGTGCACGTCTGCTGATTGGAACAGGTCTGACCTCGGAGCACGCAGTCCTGGCAGTCGGCGCCGGATCGACCGCACGCCGTGCCCGTGATCCCCTGCCGGCACTGGCCAGTGGCGTAGTCGCAGCAGCCCGTCGGGCAGCTCTGCGCGTTGCACACCCCGGCGTCGCCAAGATCGACGCATTGCTGGCGGAAGCACCCAATGCCCGAGGCCGTGCAATCCTCGCAAGCCTGTCCCCCGTTGCCGCACGCCGTGTTGGAAGCGCCCGGTTGACATTGGCCGAGGGCGTCGACGCATCCGTCGAGGCATGTGCTCACTGGTGGAAAGACGCACTGCTGGTTCGAGCACGAGCCGCTGGCCACGGAGGCCTGGCCCATCAGCCCGTGCGCCATCGAGTTGGACTGCGGGCAATTCAGGCAGGCGGTGCTGGGCTGCGTGCAATCCTCGCAGCGCGTTCCGCCACTGCCGCATTCGCTGTCGACCGTACCCGCCTGGCACGTTCCCCCGAATGGACCGCCCGCGCAGCACCCCAAGGGGCACGACTGAGGCGTGCAGCCGCAGAATCGCTCGGCCGGGCATGAATAACCGGGGGGACACGAAGCGCACTCCGAGCCGGCGGGGCACGATTCGCAGGCCGTGCCGTTGCCGCCGCACGCGATGGCCGATACGCCGGGCTGGCAAATCCCGTCCGCGTCGCAGCAGCCCCCGGGACAGGTGGCAGAATCGCATTCCGGGTGGTTTCCCTCGATGCCCGCGTCGGCGATCGAGCCCACCCGCGCGTCGACCGAGCCCATATTCGCGTTAAGAGCCGACGACTCTGCCCGCGCGTCGGCAATCGCGCCCGTACTCCCGTCTCCCGTCCCCTCCGTGCGCGAGTTCGAACCCGTGGTCACGTCAGGTGTCGCGTCCGTACTCGCGTCGATGCTCGTCTCGGCGTTTGAGTCCGCATTCGCGTCGACGGCGGTCTCCGCATCGCTTTCGTCGCGGACGCCCGTGGGAGCTCGATTCGTGAGGCCGTCGCAGCCAAGCGCCGCAAATACGACCATCGAGACGACCGACAGGGCAGAGCGACGGGCGGCTCGGTCGTGCATGTATTTCATCTCCCCGACGATTCATTTTCCACAGTATTTGGTGCCAACCGCTTGAAGCCAGGCGCCGAAATTGCCCTGATACGTCACCGGATTGCACACCGCCCCAGGCCCGCCGAGGGCCTCGGTCACGCACTGGTCCGCCTGGAAATACGTCGCGCACGTTCCAGTCTGCACTTGGGTATCGCACGACTCGTCGCAGCCAAAACAGCTCTCCGTCACGCAGTCCGCGATGCACGCACTGTTGTGATTGCAGGTTGCGTCCACGTAGGGAGCGACGCACGCGAGAATTCCGACTTGTGTGACGAAGTCTTGGAAAAAAGGCTGCAAACATTTGGTGCACTGCCCCCCGAACGTCACCTGGTCGGAGAACTGAAACTCATTGCACCCGGCGGTGTTCGGGCCACTCGCACAGAAAACCGCGGCGTTCTCGAGCTCGTCGGTTGAGCATACGTTCTGCGGCGTGGGGGCCGTCTCCGCCAAAGCCGCCGGGCAGCCCCCGTAGGGCGTACCGCACGTCTGGCCGGCACAGACGGGCCGGTCGGCACTGTTCGCGTTCACGTCGCAAGTCGATGGGGGATTGAGGCTCGTGCAGTCCTGGCAGGCATCGCCCCGTCCGCCGCATTGGGTGTCGAGAAACCCGGGCCGACAGTTGCCGTTGGGGTCACAACAGCCGTTGTCGCAGATCTCGGAGCACGGCTGTCCTCCGTCCGCCCCAAAGCACAAGCCATCCATGCACACGTTGCCGACCTTCGTGCAGTCCACGCACGGGAGCCCGCCTCGCCCGCACTCCGTGTCGGATCCGGAGAGCGAGCAGCTGCCGTTCGTATCGCAACAGCCCTTGCAATTGAACGCGCAGGCTATTCCACCGTCCGTTGGCATGCACTGCTGACTCGAACAAATCTCGCCTTTGTCCACGCAATTCTGGCAGAAGGCACCGAAGTTGCCGCACACCATGTTCGTGAGGCCTTGCTGGCAGACTCCCGTGGTGAAATCGCAGCACCCCGTTGGGCAGGTTAGGCCGTTGCAAGCGCCGCCATCGAACGGAGTCCCGCACGTCAGATTATTGCATTGGAGGCCGTAGACTGTGCAATCCGCGCAGGTGGTCTGGTTACCACATTGCGTGTCGGAGCTTCCCGGTTGACAATTGCCGTTTGCGTCGCAGCAGCCGTTGGTGCAGGCGCAGGGGGCGGGATTGACGCACGTAGCGCCCGTCCCGGCGTCCGACGTGCACGTCGCACCGGCCGCGGCGCAGTCGGCGCATTGCAGGCCTTTCTCGCCGCACGCCGTAGCGCCAGTACCGGCGAGACACATGGTACCCGAGCAGCATCCGTTGCAATTGGCCGGGCCGCACTGGGCAGCGGCGTCGGAGGTCGGCTCGAGGGCCGGCGCATCGACCAGAGACGTGCTCGCGTCGATGCCCGCCTGGCTAACACCCGCATCCGCGACCGTTCCCGCATCGACCCTCGACGTGCTCGCGTCGAACGTCGTCCCCGCGCTTGCATCGGCTGGCGCGGGCGTGGATCCCGAATTGGCATGCCCTCCGCACCCCACCGCAAGAGACACTGCCAGTGGGACATAGCGAGCGGTACCGGAAGCCGGTCGACAGTGCATGGTGGTCGCGTTCCCCCTCGGTTCCTTATGTGGTGTTGTTCGTGGCCGTGAAGGAGCTCCGCAGCAAGCTGACGATGCCTTCCAACACTGGATGAACGTCCTGATTCTGAGCTCACCGCAAAGGTGAATGTCCGCTGCAGATCATAGGCGCGGCCGGGAGGGGCATGGGATCCCCCGGTGGATCAAAAAGGATGGAGCTTCCCCCGATTGACGCTATGGCCTGCATCTGGCATAGTTACGTGTATTCATTCAAGGAATACGTCTCTATGGCCCGCCCCATCACGCTTGCTGACCTGCCCGAAGACCTCGCGCGTTTCGCCGAGGCGCAGATAGCGTCCGGGGAATCTGCGTCGGTCGAAGACGCGTTGCGCGCCGGTGCCGAGGCCCTTGCCAAAGAGCAACTTCGGCGGCAACGGAACGAAGCGAAGATGACGCCGCTGCGTGACGCCATCGCCGAAGGCGATGTGAGCCCCGACTTCGAGGGTAATCCGTTTGCAAGCGTCCGGGCTGAGCTCGGACTTCCGCCACGCTAAGTGGCGTTGTTCCGGTCATAGTGGCTTGCGCGGGCGGATATCCCGCACATCGGCGCGTACACGATCAGCCGCTGGAACGAGGCGCAGGCGGACAAATATCTCGGTGAGCTTGAAGCCTTCTGCCAGGCACTGGCCGAAGGGCACCGCATTGGCCGCCCGTGCGACGAGGTCAGTCCTGGGCTCTTCCGCCTCGAATTCGTGAGCCACGTGGTCTTTTACCGTCCCAGGCCCTACGGCATCCGGGTCGTTCGTATCCTGCACGGCGCTTGCGCGCGGCCGACCTCCCCCCAATCGCTTGCGCTCAGGGGGAGGTACGAGATGGCTCGCCGCGCGGCTTCCCCCTGCGCCTCACGGGCTACGGGGGACACGGTCGCCGGGACACGAACGAGAAAGACCGGCCTTCCGGCCTTTCCGGTGAAACGATCGTCTGGCGGCGCTCCCGGCGCGTCACCGGAGTGACGACCGCGCGGGCGAATTCGCTCGGCTCCGCACTCTTGGAGAGGCAGCGAAACCAAGCGGGGAACACCTTCCTTCCCATCGACGCCGACCTGCCACGAGCAGCCTTCGTCCGGGAAGAAGACGACGTCGTCGTTGCCTTGGTCGATGCGCCAGAGCAAGGCGAAGATCGTGTCGAACGCCTCTCCTTGTGAACGTCAAGCCCAGCGCATTGTTCGTGCAGCGTATCCATCATTCCTCGCAGACGCCGCGGCGGCGGGAACCCTCACGCAAGGAAATCTAACAACCGTGCTCGTAGAGGCCACACGCGGAGGTGCTCGAAGGGCTCCGGGTCAGACTAAACTTCGGGCTCTGCGCACCAAGATGAGACCGGCCTCGGTGCCGCCGCAGCACGCGGCCGTCGCGTGGTGAGCCTTCGTCGCTAACTCGTGGAACTGGGCGCATGGCATTGGCTTCCCAGGCGATGCGTCACCTTAGATCGGCCCGACCCAACGTGATCGTCGCTGGCCCACCACGAGCAATCTTCGCCGAACGCGCCGCGTCAACGAAGTGGGTATGGAATTCCTTTGTCCGAACATTGAAAACTTGCAGTGATACTGCCCTCGACGGCACGGCCAAGGCTTCGTGTTGTCGCCTAGTTTGTCCTTCCCTTTCCTCCAATTGACCGGTTTGGCATTGCCTTTCATTGTTTTGTGCTTGACAACATGTTGGGTGTCGGCGCCTATTGCGCCCCCGAAAAGAGCGCGGGCTCCGCCTACATGGACGCTGCCGTGGACCAATGCCTGCACCCTCCTTCTTCGGAGTCGGGGGCCGATTTGTGCTTTCGATGATTTCACGCCGCTCCGGACGTTTCCCAAAGGAGAACCTCGCATGAACTCGCGTTGCTCGATACTCCTGCTGACGGCCGTTCCTTTCGCGGCCCTCGCCTGGTCCGCGGTTTCGCACGCTCAAGCCGCCCCACCTCAAGAAGCGGCGCCCGCCGAGTCCGCAGCTCCTGCGGCCAAACCTGGCCCGCCGGCCCCCGTTCCGTCCCCCCCGCCTGCCGCAGAGCCCGCGCCGCCGCCGCCGCCCGGAACGTTCGTAGCCGGAGATTGGAGATTCGCCCTGCACGGCATCGCGGGCGCGTCGTTTTACGTTCAAGATACCCCTGATTTCGTATTCAACGGGCAGGGGCCGCTTCTTGTCCTCGCCAAGCCGACCGACGGTAGCCTCACGACGGGTGCTGACGTTCGAGAGAGCCGTTTCAACTTCTCGGTGGCCGGCCCAAAGGTGTTCGGCGGGGCGACTCCCAAGGCCGTTCTCGAGATTGACCTGTTCGGCCTCAATAGCCCTGGTGGATATGGGGAGGTCTCCGTTTACGCGCGAACGCGCCTCGCGTACGCAGAGCTCGACTGGGGCGACGACGTTCTACGGTTCGGGCAGGATCACGAGCTGATTCTCGCCTTGATCCCCGAGTCGATGGGGCACATGGCGTACCCGGTCACCTACTGGAACGGCATGCTCGGGTGGCGGGAGCCCGGCGCAGGGTACTTCCACACGATTCCGATGGACGACGCAAAACTCGAGCTCGCCGTCCAGGTCATAAAGTCCGACTGGGCCAATCCCGCCGATTTCGGCGACGCCACGACGAGCGACCTGAACGTCGACTACGGACAGCTCTCGGGGTATCCAGGGGTCGAAGCGCGAGCCAAGTGGACGACCAAGCACTTCATGGCATTCGCGGCCGGGCATTTCAATCATGTGATGGGTACTCATGCCGGCGATCTGGTCATCGCCCCCATGGCCACGCCGACGCGAAACTGGGACGTCTATGCCGGCGTCGCCGGATTCAAGATTGGCCTTGCAGGGTTCATTTTGGCCGGAAGCGCGTATTACGGACAGAACACTGCGCCGCTCCTCGGCGAACAGCTCAACTTCATTGAGAGCACCGACGTCCACGAATGGGGGGCCTGGGGCCAGCTGGGCTACGACATTGTCAAAGGCCTCAATGTATCGGTGGTCGGCGGCACGGCACAGCCGAATAAGTCTGACGTCCAGAAGGCCGCTCCTGCGACAGGCGGCGAGCGCGCGTCGAGCTCGGTTTTCGGAGGAATGATTCGATACCGAGAGGGCGGCTTTGCGATAGGACCCGAGTTTTACCATGTGATCGCAAACCAGATTGACAGCACGGGCACGTCAAAAGAGATCGACGTCAACCAATTCATGCTGAGCGGCATGTATTTTTTCTGAACGGCGCTGCAAAAACAACATCGTATCCGGTTCTCCGGGGACCAACGAGGAGAGAGCGCAATGCTACGCAACGAGAAGAGCGAGGAGCGCCGCATCATCTTTGCCTCATCGTTAGGCACGGTCTTCGAGTGGTACGACTTCTATATTTACGCGACGCTGGCGCCGTTCTTCGCGGGACTATTCTTTCCCTCGGGCAACCAAACAGCCGCTCTCCTGGCCAGTTTTGCGACCTACGCGGCGGGCTTTCTAGTTCGGCCGTTCGGTGCGTTGGTGTTCGGTCGCATTGGCGACCTCGTGGGGCGCAAATACACGTTTCTCGTCACGATCATAGTGATGGGGCTCTCGACTGCCTGCGCGGGGCTTCTGCCCACGTATGCGACGATTGGCCTGCTCTCGCCGACGCTTCTCGTGCTCCTTCGGCTGGCGCAAGGTCTCGCACTCGGCGGAGAGTACGGCGGCGCGGCGACCTACGTGGCCGAGCACGCCCCCGACGACAAGCGCGGTCTCAATACGAGCTTCATCCAGACTACGGCCACTCTAGGCTTTTTTCTCTCGCTGATCATCATCGGGACGTGTCGCCTACGAATTGACGAAGCAGCGTTCAAGAGTTGGGGGTGGAGAATCCCGTTCCTCGTCTCACTCATTCTTCTTGCTGTCTCCGTCTACATCCGGCTCAAGCTCAACGAATCACCCATTTTTTTGCGGATGAAGGCCGAGGGAAAAGGGAGCAAGGCGCCGCTCCGAGAGAGTTTCGCCAAGTGGCAGAACCTCAAGCTCATTGTCGTGGCGCTTTTCGGGGCAACCGCTGGCCAGGGCGTCGTGTGGTACACAGGCCAGTTTTACGCTCTTTTCTTTCTTCAGGGAACGCTCAAGATCGACTGGAAAACTGCGTATACGATACTCGCCGCAGCGCTCGCGCTCGGCACCGGCTTCTTCATTTTTTTCGGATGGCTCTCGGACAAGATTGGGCGAAAAAAGATCATGTTGGCCGGGTGTTGCCTGGCCGCGGCAACCTATTTCCCGATTTACCGCGCGATGACGCACTTTGGTAATCCGGCGCTCGAAGCGTTCGCCGCCCGTACTGCCATCAGTGTCAAAGCCACCGATTGCCAAATCCACCTATTTCCCAACCCGAAGACGCACTATAGCGACTGCGATAAAGTCGAAGACTTTCTATCCAAAAAGAGTCTGTCGTACGAGGCGATTCCGGCGGACCCGGGGTCCAAACCGATGACGCATATCGGCGAGACGCAGATAGACGGATGGGACGAGGCGAGGTTGGGCGCGACGTTGAAGTCACTCGGCTACCCCGCGACGGCAAATCCCGCCGACGTGAACGTACCCATGCTCATTTTACTCGTTTTCATTCAGGTGCTTTATGTCACGATGGTCTACGGCCCGATCGCGGCCTTTCTCGTGGAGCTATTTCCCACCCGGATTCGCTACACGTCGATGTCTTTTCCGTACCACATAGGCAACGGTTGGTTCGGCGGCATGCTTCCGCTGACGGCGACGGCGCTCGTGGCGCTGAACGGAAACATTTACGCTGGCCTGTGGTACCCGGTGATCGTCGCTGGCTTGAGTCTCGTCATTGGGGCGATCTTTATTCGGGAAAAGAAGAATCACGAATTTCACGTCCTCTGACTTCCAGCACTACCTGTAATGGCTACTCTCGTCGTCTTGCCACCTCACGCCCTCGTAATCGTGGTGCAGTCCGCCGAGCAGTGGAAATCGCGGTGATGCCCGTCCGCGTATCTTGAATGCGTTCACCTGGAACCGGAATCCGCTGACCAATTCCCTGATGAGGTCGCACCCTGTTGAAATAGTTAAATGCATATTCAGCAAGTACGTGCCGGAGGTGCGGCTCCCCGAGGATATCTAGATGATCAAGGGGTTCGCGCCGGACGCTCCCGATGAACCGTTCGCACACCGCATTCATCAGTGGCGCACGCACAGCCGTTCGAAGAACGCGAACCCCAGCGCCTTCGGCAGCCCGATCGAAGGCGGGGCCGAACTTGTCGTCGCGATCGCGGATAAGGAACTTCGGCCCCTGTCCGAAGGGCGTTGCGTTTCGCAGCTGCTGGACAGTCCATGCCTGGGTTGGAGCGCGCGTCACCCTATGCGGTCGGCCGTTCGGCCCCTGGCGTTTATCCTCGCTATCGGGGTCGGCGCGCCAGCGCTCGTAGGTGCGACTGGAGACGTTCGCGATCGCGCAGCTTCGCTCGAGACAGGCGCCCGCTGTGACGGCTTCCCTCACGGCAGCAACGACAACGAGTCGCTCTCGTCGTTGGTGCCGTCGTCCGCGTCCCCCAAGAGATTGTGGATTTTTTTGGAGGATCAGAAGCGCCGCGGCCTCTGCGAGTGCGCGGTCTTTGCGCCGTAGTTCCCGCTCCAGCTCCTTGACCCGACGCGCCTGCGTGCCGGTGCTGCGGGCAGCTGCACCGTTGCTCTGCAGGCCCGCAAGCATGGCGGCGCGCCATTCGTCGAGTTGAGCTCCGTGAAGGCCCTGCGTGCGGAGCCACACCCCGACTCCCCCGACTCGACAAATCCGGCGACGAGCGAAAAAAACGGTCTCGGGCGGTGCGCGAGCAGCAGGCGCCGATCGTCATGCACGAGGACGATGATCGCGGGCGAGACCGGCGGGTAGACGTCGAGTTCACACGATGCGCACGTCTTGGCGCGGTCGCCCGGCTTGTCGACCGTCTCCCGCCCGCAGCGTCCGCAAAACACGTGGGTTCGCTCGAAGCGGAGGCGCTGGGCGGCCAGCGATACAATGCCGAACAGCTCTCGGCTGACGCTCATCGCGGACCGAAGAGAAACGAAGCGGTCGTCCGGCTCATTTCCCTGGGCTTCGGCGACGAAAACGGGCCGCTCTCCCAGGGTTCCGATGAACAGCGTGCGGATGGGCGAAGGCTCGATCGCGTCGAGCGACTCCACGAGAACCGTCGCATCATCCACGAAGACATCGTCACCGCGGAAGGCGATCCACAAGGGGGCCAGGCCTCCATGGGGCGGCGTCCCACTCGCCACGAAGGGTTCCACCGGGGACACGTGATACGCCCGCGCGGAGGGCGGGTCAAAAGGCCCTGCACTAATGGGCAAGCGCAATCAGGAATGCCGCGCTTCCGCCGGATGGATCCGTTCGGGACGAGTTGAGGGTCGCCGTGTGAGAACCCGGCGGACGGCAATCTGCGACGACCCACCCCCGCTCGAGGGCGAGCAGCTTTGTGCGCGCGGCCGAGCACGACCCACCCTGCTCACGGCGCGTAGTGGGGGCGGATGGGCGCAGCCGGGAGCGCCGGCGGCGGCGACGTGAGCGGCGCGGCGTGCTATGGAAGCGAAGGGTCGAGGGCGAGGGCGGCCCGACGCCGAGGAGCCGCTATGATCATTTCCCGTCGGAGCGTCGTCATCGGCCTGGGCGCCGGAGTGTTCGCGTCCCGGGCTGCCGCGGCGGAGCACTTGCGACCCACTCCACAAGAGACCTTCGGGCCGTATTTTCCGGTGAGCATGCCTGCCGACCACGATTTCGACCTCACCCGCGTCGCTGGCCGGCCGGGTCGTGCCGCCGGACAGGTCATCGACCTCGGCGGGCGCGTCTTGCGGGTGGACGGATTGCCCGTGAAGGACGCGGCGATTCTCGATTTGGCAGGCCAACGCCGCGGGCCGCTACGCCCATCCGATGGACAAGAACCAGGCGCCGCTCGATCCGAATTTCCAGGGAGCGGCGCTGGTGCGCACCACCGCCGAGGGGCGGTACCGCGTCGTCACCGTAAAGCCCGGTGCCTACCCCGACCCGGCCGGAGGAATGCGAACGCCGCACATCCATTTCGACGTCACGGCCGATGACTACCGGCTCGTAACGCAAATGTACTTTCCCGGCGAGGCGCTCAACGAGAGGGACATTCTGATGTCCACGATGGCGGCGCGGCACCGCGATCCGGGACTGACCGTCTGCAAGGAAGTCGCCGCGTGCGAGCCGGGCGTCCTCAGGTTCGAGTGGGACATCGTCCTGCTTCAAGCGTGAGCGACGCCGCCTGCCGTCGTGCGATGGTCGCGCACGCCCGGAACGTCGACTACTTGCAAGAGGAGGTTCGGGCTCAAAGACACTCTGGCGATATCGACTGGCAAGAGCCGGATTGCCTTTACCGCCGAGCAGCGGCGCCGCTTGGCGGTCAAAGGCAAGCAGCTGACTGCCGAGGACGCAGGGCCTGCTACCAGATCGTGCGCCCCGAAACGATCCTCGCCTGGTTTCGCCAGCTGGGCGCGAATAAACACGACAGCTCGGAGACTCGCAAGGTCGGCCGGACGGGCAAAGCGAGCGACATTCGCCAACTGGTCCTCGATATGGCGCGCGACAACCCGGGGTGGGGCTACGCGCTGCGCTGCGAGGGCTGAAGGTTGAGAGCGGTCGCACCACGGTCGCCAGCATCCTGGCGGAGGCCAGCTACGCAGCGCAATCGCAAACGGACCTGGGGGGCCCGTTGCGCCTGCCCAGCACGAGCAAACCGGGCGTGCACCGCATGTCCGAGTCGTCACCCTGACGCGTCGTGGGCGAGCACACGCGCGTCCCGCAGCGCCTCGAACCGGCAAACCATATGTACCTGCGTACGTCGGGACAAGGGTAACTGGTGGCGCTAGTGCAGCGCCGTCGAGATGTGTAGTGGAAGTGCACCCGCGGGTTCGCGGCGAGCCACGCCTTGACGTCCGGCGTTCCGTGCGTCGACGAATTGTCGAGCACGACGTGCAGTTGCTGCTTCGAATAGCGCCGCACGACGGTCTTCATGAACGCGAGAAAGTCCGCGCCGGTATGCGACTCGGTCACGCGATGCGTGACGTTCCCCGTCGCGATCTCCAGCGCCGCATACAGGTCGACCACGCCATGACGCTTGTAGTTGTGCGTGTGGCGCGCCGCTCGACCCGAGCGCAATGGAAGGGGCAGCTGCGTGCGTTGTAGCGCCTGGATCGACGTCTTCTCGTCCACGCTCAGCACCACGGCGTGCTCGGGCGGGTTGAGGTACAGGCCGACGAGGTCGCTCACCTTCGCGGCGAACTCCGGATCGCGACTGACCTTGTACGTCCGAACCAGGTGCGGCTTGAGGCCGTTCTTCCGGATGACATCAGAGATACAACCGCTCGTCAGATCCAGCTCCTTGCGCAAGAGCCGCGTCGTCCACCGACTGCGCCCCGCCGGGGGCGGCGACATCGCAAGTTGAACGATGCGGTCGACGGTCTCGGTGGGCACCGCGTGGTCCTTGCGTCCCGATCTCGGACGCCGAAGCCCAGCGACGCCACCGGTACGGAACCAGGTCCGGACCTTGGACACGTGCTCGGGCGATAGATCGAGTCGAAGGGCGATCTCCCGCCCGCTGACCCCGCGATCACTCAGCAGGAGACGAGCCGCTCAAGGTTCAGCGGGCCGCGGGGCACGACGACCTGGCGACCACGCAGCGCTACATCAATGAAGCGCAGACCTTCGAAGGCGTGCGCTTCGGTCAGCCGTTCCCGCCGGTAGCCCTTTCGGCCCTGGTGGGTTTTGGCTCGAGTTTTGGCTTTTTGGCCACGGCGATGGCCAATGGCGCGGGTTTTCCGCACGAATCGTTGGCGTCCCTACGTGGATGAATTTAGAACCGCGCTTGTTGAGCTGGCGGCCGCCTAGCCCGGTGTCTCGGTCGCGGTGCGCTTCCTTTCGGCTCGGAGTCTAGAAGACTCCATCGTGGACGGACCCCGGAGCCACGCCTCGAAGTCTCTGTTGATGATGTCCGCTACGAGTCGCACGCGTTGTTGGTCCGGCGTGGTAGGTCGCCGCACACTTGTCCGACGAGCTATGAGGGGCAACAGTGAAAGGCAGCTATTTCCGGCTACGCCCGCGATCAAGACCTCGTGGAACAACTTTGCTGCCCGGCGGTGGGAAACCGCGTGTACCCCCGAGGGATTCCTCGTCGGTCACCGCCGCTGGCAGATCGGAGACTCCTGGTCTGGCCCGGCGGCAGCTCGCCCCCCGGCGCTCGTCACCGCCTCGCCGACTGGTTCGATGCGTGGCGAAGCACGGACCTCCACGGCCAAACCCCAGCGCGCGGACGTTGGGGGGCTGTATCGGCAAGAGCTCGCGCCATCCCGGCTCGCCATCCGCGATCGTCCCGCAGCCTGCTTACCGCAACGGCCGTCGCTTCTGAACGCTATCTCAACGGCAAGCACCCTCCCATGCGACTCCACCCTGCGACAGAGTTGCAAGAGTCGTGCTTCCGATGGAAACGGTCCCGCTTCTCGGCGCGACGCTGGAGTTCGCTAACGACACACTCACTGGTCCCGAAGGCGAAAGATTCGGAAAACGTAAGGTTTCCGTGTACTCCGTATTTGTATTCTGAGTTCCTTCCAGGTGGCCCGAATAAGAAAAATCGAGAACTGTCCCGCTCGCCAAGGTAACTGATATCGTGTTCGATAGATCTGCGGACACCATCAGCAATCCCGCTGAGCTTGCGTCGTATCTCCAATAGGTGAGCGGATTGGGACGATAGCTTACTTGGCCCGGGGAGTACGGAGAGGCCATTGCATAGGTAATGTCGACCCGATCCCCCGGCGCCCGATGGGGTGTTTGGGTAACATAAACATTGACATATGGAATGGCGGCCGCTTCGCAGCCCGTCTGAAAGCAGGTATCGAGCCCTGGAGCAAGCGGGCTCGATGCCAGATCTGATCCGCAAGTAACTCCAGATGTGGTCGGAGCTACGCATGGCATAGCGAGCTGTACGTCGGAGCCTTCCATTGTCCCCAGCCCGAGCAGGCCAAACTGCACTGACAAGTCCTCGGGACCTCCTTTCGAAAGGGCCGCGTTCAGAGACGTTTCAGCTTGTGTCACAAGCTGTAGCAACAATTGTTGCGCAGGCGAAGAAAGGGGACAGCCACTCGAGGGGGGCGCGTCGTCGCCGGGATCACCCGTTGCTCGACCGCCCCCGCAATCAGGCGCCACGCACGCCAGGGCGCAAAACACCACGATCGCACGCATTGTCTGGGTAAAGCGCGCGGACCGCTCCTTCGAGCGGCTGTCGCAGTGGTCCGCGATCACAGCTGGAGCAGATCCGTCACACTCGTTCCTGTCGGAACTTGGATCCCGTCCTTGAGCACGGCGCTCACAGCGTCCCCTGACAGACTGAAGCGGCCAGTGGGGCCGCCGGCGACGCGATAGTGACCTGGACTATATTCTTTGAAAAACACCACAACTGACTCTCCCAGCTGAAAGAGCGGATCATCATCGACAATGTAAGTGACGTTCTGGTAAACACCTCCTGTTTGTTCGAAGGTTACTGTGGCTGGCACCGAGTAGCTAGCACTCTTTGTCCATGCTACGTGGTCAACGTTGACCGTGACCATCTGATATACCGGGCCGATTTGAGGTTTAACGGCAGGCGCCACCACCGATACCGTGCCGACAATTCCGAAATCACAATGTTGCTTTAGGTCCGTCATAGACCGGTAGTACTCTGCCCAGCTGGCGCCCAACTTCACGACAAACGGCGTTCGCTCCGAATCGAGCGCCTGTCTCGCCTCCCTGTCGCTTCCACGAGCAACTTCCGGTACCGAGCTCCTACAAGCGCAGACACATAAACAGATCAGGGCGCCTAGCAACTGGCTGCCTTTGACGCATAGCATTTTGGTGTCCCTTTCAGTCGAGTGGGATGAATAGCTAATCCTTAGTCTACACGGCGGTGCAGAATTCGGGGTGACGAGGGCGCTCCGTGCAGTGTCCGATGGGCTACCGGATGACGGACCGGTCGATTTGGTCGATTCTGGTGCCATCGGCTCTGGGGGCTCGAGTGGGCGCGTAGGCCCCTGATAGCTTCGAAGGCTCGGTGAGGGCTCATAGGGCGACCCCGATAGCCATCAGGTTGTTGGCGATGGCCGCCCAGTGCGCGGAGCGCGCGACGCCGCTGTCTCCCTTGTAGCGAGCGCGCCGCATTCCAAACGTGTTCTTGAGCCGTGCGATGCGGGCTTCACCGCCAGCCCGCCACGCGCGCGCCTTTCGGAAAGAGCGTTGCCGCTCGCGTTTGAGCCAGCTCGGCGAGCGATACCCTGGCTTCGGGACCGCGGCACACCGAACGCCCATCTCTTCGATGCAGTGCACATTTTCCGTTTTGAAGAATCCGCGGTCGGTCGCGACAACGTGCGGAACGTGGCCGAACACCTCCTTATGTCGCTGCACCGAGGGCACGAGAAGGGCGTGGTCGGTGCCCTCGACGACGCCGACGTCGGTGATGACTCCGCCCTCAGCCTCCTGCACCTTCACCATTTGTCCGAACTCGGTTGCCCTGCCGGCCTTTCCTCGGCGAATGATCTTCGTCTGGGTCTCGAAGATGCTCACGAGTTTCTCAGAGGACTTGGCGTTGCCCTTGAACACGCGCTCCTTGGTTTGCGTCACCACCTTTTCGCCGACCCGCGCGAGTCGCTCAAGATTTCGAACGCTGCGCCGCCCTCGGCCCGAAAGCGGACGGCAACCTCGTCTTGCACGCTTCACCGCTACGTCGGCCTGCCGGATCGTGCGACGGACGATCGTGAGCAGTCGGCGATAGGGTCGCTGCAACACACGGCGCTTGGCGTCGCGCGCGATGGGGCGCCGGGAGACATGGGTGATCTCGCGCACCCGGCGAGTGACGCTTCGGCGCACGTTGCGAAAGCCCGAGGGAGCGGTCACCCCCTCGGACCGCAACCGCTCAATCTCACGACACACTCCCTGGGCGACGTCTTCGCAGAGACGCGAATCGCTCGGGTACCGAATCGGTGTTTCCACAACGGTCGTATCGACACGCATCTTACGGCCACGGGTCACGCGGCGAGCCACGGCGAGTTGAACGATGCGCTCGAAGACGGCGCGAAGCGACGGACCCTCGAGCAGTTGTCCCAGACGGACCATCGTCTTCGCGTCAGGCACCTTGCCCGCGTCGATTCGGCAGAAGTGCCGGTACACAAGGTTGCCCTTCACCTCCCACTCGAGCTGCTCGTAGCTCCAATTCTTCAGGTGCTTGAGAACCAACATGCGAAGCGCCACTTCCGCGGGCGTTCCGCGACGACCACGGCGCCCGCTCTGCGGAAAGCGACCCCGCATCGCCTCGAGCACGGCATCGACCAGCGCGTCGTCCTTCAGAACTTCGTCGATCCGACGAAGCCTTGGATCCATCTGCTTCTCGGGCTCGAGATCCCCGAATCGAAGCGCCTCCCAGAGGCCGCGCTGCCCGTTGCGACGACGAAGCATCCCGATTTTTGATCACACTCGCCCTGTGACCGTCCATCAAAAACCGCACACTTGGACGCGATTCCCGTTGCCCTCACCGCGAGTTTTGGCCGTTAGACCCGCCCATTCTGCACCGCCGTGTAGTCTAGACTCATTCTAGTACATTGCTTTGGCGCCGTTAAGATCGTCGGTCTGCGGCGTCCAGACCCCACAAGCTGAACGTGACGGGGTATCTGCAACCATAAGAACACACCCGGTCGCATGCGCGAGGCCCATCGAATGACCGTCTTCGTGTGCGGCGACGCCGATCGTGTCCTGAAACGTGTAATTATCAGTATAGAACGAATTCATCGTCACCGCAACCGAAGTAAAGTGATTGTTGCCATCGAAGCTATAGTTGGTGATTCCGTCCCAGCTTACGCCCGAATTAGATGTATCTTGTATAGTCATGACCGTCGACGAGCCGACATACCAGTCGAAGTTTGAGTCGACACCGTTGTAATTAGACCAGTTGCCATACGCATAACTTGCTGCGTGAAGGTCTCTAGGCTCTAAGACTCCGACCCAGTTCATCTGGGCGGTGAGACTTGCGCAGCATCCGGAAGTGGGCTGTCCACCCCATGTCTGTCCCTCAAGGTTATAGGCGAGTGTATCACGGCTTGGCGTAAGGGCTCCCAACGTACCAAAAATTACCAAGAAAAGCCGCGGAACACTGCACGTCCCCAGATGCTTCTTCAACATGGGTTCACCTATGATGTGGAAGGTTTACACGATGCTTTACGGTGGATTGAGCACGGCGAAGCCTTCTCGGTGGCTTGGTTGTGTTGGAACCAGTGACCGTCGCCACAGACCTTCGCTGAGGCTCTGCGGTGATCATGTATCCACTCGCCGTGCGCGTCCAGCGTAACCCGGAGTGCCCGCTTCCAATGACGGCGCCGCCGTCTTAAGTCGAATGGTGCTTTCACGGGCGTCCTCTGATGCGTCCGCTTCATTCACGGGGCATTCTTGGTCATACCCTCCTTCCAAGCGCTTGGTGCGCAACGTGCGCGCATCAAGTCCTTCGCGAAGTGCCCTCGCGATCAATGCGTCACGCTTGCTGCGCGGAAGTCGCGCGAGAACCAGGAAGTGCGTCACTGATAGCGGACGACCGTGAGTAGTGCGCAGTTTGAAAAGAGCTCGCAAATCCTCTGGCGCCCATCGAGCCGCGATCACTGCGTATGGTTGCAGGGTCTGTCGAGATATTCCTAAAGCGGTGGCCGCCGCGCTGATGGCCGCGACGCATCCAAGACGATGACCGGCAGCACGGAGCGCCAGCAAAGACAGTCGGTAAGCGTACTCCGCTTGCGCGATGCGTACCGCGCTACCGGCCGCGCGCGCATGCTCGACGAGCTCGCGTAGATCCTCGGGCAACTCGGGGACGTTACTTGCGGCGTGGCTTGTTGATGGTGCTTGCTTGCTCATTGGAGCACCCCCGACACTAGTTCCGTCAATGGTTGGATCAGATCGCGCGATTGGGCAAGGTGCCAGTTCGCGTGGGGGCCGGCGGGCAATGCGGACGGACTTCCGTGAGCGATCCACGGATCCCAAAGTTCATCGGTTAAAAGTGTCAGTCGCCACACCAACCTGGCGCTGAAGCGTCCCTATAAGAGATTGCCAGTTGTGTCCGCTACGAACCCGTCGAGCGACTGCGCCGACGATCGGGAGCGCCGGCGAGCAGGAGTCTTCGCACTCAACAATCGCGCCCAGATAGTCGATGACATCGGTCCTGGCGTAGAGATCCTGAGCGATACGCTCCTTCGCCCTCCGATTCCAAGCCGAGAGGACCGAGAGTGCCCGCGACACGGTCCTCGCCACCATTCTGCGGATGGCCCGCTACTTGGCTGCCGGCGCTCATCGGAATCCGGGTAAGCCGCTCGGCAGGGAGTTGTAGACGTGAGGCCGAGGAAATCTACCGCAGGTGCCGTCGCCCCCCCTTTGTTCGCTGTTCGAACCGTCGATGGTCCCGGAACGGACCTCGACGAAGGACTCCCTCTTCAATCGCATTGGAATTTCGCGCGTCCGGATCGGGCTTTCGGCGAGGATGCAGGCGACGACGATGCTCCAGGCGACGATCTTGTCGGGCCGCTCGACCGACAGCGCTCCGAACGCCCTGCGGTGGAGAGCATCGTCACCCGTGAATCATCATGGGCCTCTCGGCCAGGCGGCGCGCGATCGCGACGCTCGTCTCCGCGACCTTCTCCGAGATGTCCGCTGGGGCGTGGGCGTCCTCGGCTGCTGCCGCGAACGCCGCCCGTGCGTCCTCGTTGCGGCGTTCGGTGTGCTCCGCGACCTTCGCGTAGCATTGGCGGAGGATCGAGTCGTAATCCTCGAGCGCCATGACGATGCTCCAGAACGAGGCTTCGGGCGATCTGCGCGTGATGGTCGGGATGCACTTTCGCTTTGGTCCACGTCGGCACGTCGAAGGTGCCCTCGCGCAGCGGAGTCATATGGGCCAGGCTCTTGGAGCTCATAGACCTCGCGCGGCACCCGTCGTGTCGTTCCGTGCACGCGAGCTCCGGCGACGTCGCGGCACCATCGCGTAACGGCGTCACGGAGCTCATCGAGGTCCGCGCGAAATTTCTCCCCGGCAAACCAGCGCTCGCGCACGTAGGCGACTTGATTCTCGACGCGTGGCTCGTCTTGCGGACGGCGTACGCGCGCGGGGTCGACGAAGAATCCTCGCCATTGCGCGTATTCAAGGAAGGCGCGATTGAGCACGGGCTCCGTCGGGTGAGGGTGCACGACCGCCGACGTCATGTTGTCGGGCACGACACGCTTGATGACGCCTCCGAAGAAGCGCCACGCCGCTTCGAGTCCCTCGATGAGGACCGCGCAAGTTTGCACAACGTCGGTGTTGCCACGCGCGCTGTACGAAGGGATCGCCACCGGGCGCGGTGATCCCTACGGAGTGGGGCTGACCGGAACCTCGCGCAGCAGAAAGGCGACCGCCGCGCCGGCGAGAGCCGGCGAGGCGGAGGCGTGTTCGGTATGGGGGGTTATTCAGAAGGGGTCGTCGATGTCTTCATCAATGTCCGCGAGGTCGAAGCGTACCGAGTCGAGATATTCGCGAAGCAGGGCGGTAAGTTGGTCTGTGGCGTCGAGGACTTGGACGGCGAGACGTTCTGTCGAGAGCAGGAGCCGCGTTTGCCGGTCCGCGCGACGGACTGCAGCCAGGGTGGGATGTGCGGAATCGAGGGCGCGTTCGACGGCGAGCAGGGCCGCGTCGGCGAAGGCGACGACGAGCGTCTGGGGCGCGGCGTCGACGTCGTCGGGGGCGGGATAAGGGATCCGGGGGCCGTGGTGATGGCTCATGATCGGTCCTCGGCTTCGGCCTGAAGGATTCGGGAGAGGACATCGCGCTCGACGAGTTTTTTCTTTTTTCGCGCCGCAGCGCGCAGCGCGGCGGTGGCGATTCGGTCGGTGTCGCGCAGGGAGCTCGCCGCAGCCTCATGCAAGATGGCGAGGGCGTCGGCCGAGAAGATGTCCTTGGTGGCGCCGACGCGAGCGAGACGGGTGCGTAAATAATCGGCGGTGTCGTCAGGAGAGAGCGAGCCAACGCAAAAGCGATGATGGAGTCTCGAGTAGAGCGATCGGTTTCTCCGAAGGCGAAGGCGGTCTTCGAGGTCGGTCAGACCGATGAGCACGAGCGACAGCAGGGGTTTGGAGTCCCACTGGTAATTGAGCAGGATATGCAGATGGTCGAGGGTATCCTGATGAAGCAGGTGTGCCTCGTCGACGAGAAAGACGGGGCATACGCGCTCCTTGGCGAGGTCCTCGACGTGCGTGCTGACGGCCAGAAACAGGTCACCGGCGGTGTTGGCCTTGGCTAGACCGAGAGCCAGGCAGAGGTGGCGGTAGAAGTCGCGCCGACCGATGGTGCTGTTTTGGCAATACACCAGGCGGAAGTTGGCCGGGGCGAGGGCGTGACGCAGGGCACGCACCACGCAGGTCTTTCCGACGCCAGGCTCGCCGGTGAGTAGAGCGCTGGCGCGGGCGTGCATGGCGTCGGTGAGATCTTCGACCAGCGAGAGTTTCGATGGGGGGAGCCACAGCTCGGCGTCCCCGATGTCTTTGGAGAACGGCTCGGCGGACAGGCTGAAATGCGAGAGGTAGTCGATGCTCATGGCTCGTCCTTCTTTCGGCCGAGGGTCTTGTCGAGCAGGGCACCGGACGGGTCGAACGCGGTGCGCGCCTGGTGCGGCACGTCACGGCAAGCGGGCGATCGCGGACGGCGCGCGTTGTACCGCGGGTCGACGGGATGAAGAACGTGACGAGCCCCCTCGTGCTCGATCCATGGCGGCTCTTTGGAGTCGACCACGCAGCGCGAGACGGTGACGAGCTTGCGGGCGAGAAAGCCCAGGTCGGTCTCCCAGTCCTCGCCGTCCATCGGGACGGTGCAATCGCCGCGGACGCGTCGGCGGACGTGTACGGTGAGGGCGTCGCGCAGTTTCTTTTCGTCGAATCCGTCTGGGTGGCGCGGAGCTGCGGCGAACACCGCTTCGGGCGTTTTGCCCATCAGGCCCGCGTGGGGCGAGCGGTGATAGTGCTCGTCGAGGAACGCGTAGAGGCGGACGTTGAGGTCGTGCAGCGACGACAGGGCGCCGGTGAAGTCCAGGCACCTTTGTCGCAGGGTGCGCCAGAATCGCTCCATCTTGCCGCGGGCCGGCGCGTCGTACGGTTTGGCATGCATCAGGGTCGTTCCCATCCGGGCGCACGCCAGCGCGAGGGTGTGGCCGCGGTAGGTCGCGCCGTTGTCGAGGTAGATGGCGTCGGGCGGTCCGTGTTTGCGGATGGCGCGTACCAAAAGCCCGAGCATGTCGATCTCTCGCTCCTGGTGCATCGCTTCGATCGCCAGGACGTATCGCGAGGCGTCGTCGAGCAGCGCGTGCACCCGCACCGGCTTCTGGTTGTCGTGGTCGAGGAGTATCGGCGCACCGTGGCAGACGTCGCCGTGCCAGAGGGCTCCTGGGCGCTCGGCTTCCCACCGCAGTCGCTGTTTGCCGTCGCTGCCGATGCGAAGCGTGCGGCGGTCCAGGCCGCGAGCCGCGAATAGACGACGTACGGCCGAAGGCGAGATCGCATCCTTGTCAATACGGCCCTCGAGCACCAGGGTATCGAGGATCAACTCCGCCGACGCGCTCGGATGCTCGCGACGCACTTCGCACACGAGCTCTTGCTGCTCGGCCGTCAGGGCGCGAGCGGCTCCCTTGTCGGCGCGGGGCTCGGGGCGCAGTGCGGCCAGGCCCCCCTTCTTGTACAGCCGGTACCATCGCTTGAGCGTCGGCACCGCGAACGAGCGCGTCGTCGTTGCGCCGGGGAGCCGGAACCGCTGCTCGCTCAGGACCTTGAGGCGAGCGGCAAGCTCGCCTCGCGGCAGGTCCAGGCGCGTGAGCACGCCCACGACCTCACTGCGGAATAGCGCCACGGCCTCGCCGTGGTCCTTCGGGTCGAGGATATCCATGTAGACAACACCTTTCCGGGCCTGTCACACGACCGGCCCGCCGGCGGTCGTACGCACTCGCCACCGAATCGCCGTCGGATCACGATTGGCGGGAATCGCCGCCCTCCGCGATCGGGATTACGCGAGGCGGTGAACCGCGGCGCCCGCGAAGACCGCGTCCGCCACGGGTAGGTCGGTCGGCGCCAGGGCTTGGAGCATGGCGGCGGCGCGCTCGGCATATTTGCGCAACGTGAAATTCTCCGGAGCCGCACGCCAGGTGGGAAAAAGCCGGCCGTCGATCGTGTCGCGGGCCCACCGGCGCAGCGTCGTCCATCGGCCGGCCGTCGCGGCGCCCAGCACCCGGAGCGGGCTGACGCGGGCTCGCACCCGAGATGCCGTCAGGCCCAAGAGCGCCCAGAGCGCCAGCGCCAACCCGATCGCCGGGGCGGTGTACAGCCGCCGTCGCAAGATCTCGCCGGGCACCACCAGCATGCTGGTGCCACAACGCTGGCATTGGTAGCGCCGTGCCCGGACCGCCACCATCCCCGGGGGGCCCTCGGCCGACTCGGGGCCCCACATCTGACGCTCGCGTGTCCCGTCGCCGTGGATCACCAGCTTCCTGCCCGCCGGACGGCTCGCGGCCCCGCAGCACGAGCACCGCGCTGGCCGAACCGCCGACACCGTCGGGATCTCCGTCTGCCACGCCTTGACGCCGACCGAACTCCGGCAAATCCTCTCACCGCTCCGCATCGCAACTCCTCGGAGCTCGACGCGAAGGGGTCCGCCAAGATCTCCCTTCGCGTCGCCTTTTTGTGGCCCGCCGTCACGACGAAAGCTCCGCCTCCGGGACCCCTCCTACGGCATCTTTCCCGCGCGCGGTACCCACCGCCCTCCCTGACCCCGAACTGGCTTCCGCGCGATCCTTTACATCACCCAGGGTGCGCGGCCCGTGCCCGACATGATCAAACAGAGGACGCGTTAACACCGCGCGTGATTCGCATCACCCATGCAGGGCGCTTCGGCTGTCCCCCTGGGGGCATCGGCGTGAGCAGAGTTTTCCTTTAATTCTGGTCCGGATAGACGGGAGAGTGGAGATGGTTCTCTCGCTGACACGCGACGATGACTGGAAGACGTTGCTGGGCTTCCTTCCAGCGGACTATTCGGCCCTGGCGACCAAGCATAAGCAGGTGCAGCCGCAGTACGGCAACGCCAAGCGTCCGCGACGCTGACACGCTTTTGCGGTTGATTTTCCTGTACGCTGGCGCACACTTGCCTCTGCGGCAGACCGTCTCTGTGATCGCCGAGGCGGGGGGTCCGAGTCTCGCCGGATGCGCCTTCACAAGAAGATGGCGCGGGCCGCGCCGTATCTCCAGGCGTCGGTCAAGCGCATGGTGGATTGGCGGTCCGAAGGCGCTCCAGAACTGTGGGGCGGCTACCGGCTGACCGACGTCGACGCCACCGTGATCTGGGGCCCCGGCGCCACGGGCACCGAGCGGCACGTGCATTCACAGAGCTGTCGCGCAGCAAGACCCGAGGCCGCCTCATCGTCTGTTAACGCCTGCCGGACGATGCAACGGAGCGAGCCTGCAAGAGACTGCGCAAAGAGCTGGGCACGGTCTCCTCTCAGGTCATGGAGGCGGCCAAGTACGTGCTGCTATTCACGACGGCTCGACGCGAGAGGCTTGACGCCGACCGTTGTTTGCAGGCCTACCGACTTGCGCTGGCAGATCGAGCTGCAATTCAAGCGGTGGAAGTCTCTCTGCGGTTTTGATGTCTTGCCCCTGAAGGATCCCCTCAAATAAAGCCAAAGATCTGCTGGAAGACGGCGTGCTCGGCAAGGATGCGATGAAAGGAATGCATGAGGAGCTCAAGGCGAGGCTTGGGCAAGGCGGGGATGGATGCGTACCAGAAGCACCCTTGACGAAAGAGGGAGTGGGTTCGTCGTTTGACGGTGTTGGCCTTCATGGTGCGGTCGAGGCCGCAGTCTTCGGCGGCAGCGCCAAGGAGGGTGAGCAGCGCTTGGGCCAAAGCCGCGATGAGCAGCAGGCGGTCGCGTCGATCGCAGCGACCGATGTGGGTGGCCGAGAGGCCCATGCCGAAGCGCAAGTCTTTGGTGTCCCGGAAGTTCTCCTCAATGGAGAAGCGATGTCCGTAAAGGGTGACGATCTCGCTGCCCGTTCGGTCCCGCAGCGACGAAGCCAAACACCACGCATCTTTCATTGCTCGAGCCTTGGTGCAGACGACTGCGGCTATGGGTGTCTTGTCGGAGGTGACTCGAGCATCCTCGAGCTTGCGGGCTTGGCCGTTCGAGGGCACCCACTCGGCGCCTGTCCGACTCTCCCCATCGGAGCTTTCGACGAGGATGTTGCCGCGGAAACGGATAACAAAGTCGAGATGGGCTCCGGCGAGGGATTGGTAGAGAGCTTGGTCGCCGAATCCTCGGTCGGCCAGGATGATGGCGCGCACCTCGCGGGGGAGGATCTCGCGGAATCGCTTGAGCAACTCGTCCTCATACAGGTTGCGTCGCTTGGCGAGCGACGACTTCGGATGCGTCTTCCACATCAGCGGCGTGGCTCGCCCATGCGACGTGATGACGTGCAACGCAATCGTAGCGTGGTCGTCGTTGTCGAACTCGGTCCAGTCGAGCGCGCAGACGATCTCCGTTCGCTCGCCGACGACGAACCGAACCCACGGCTCGAAGACCTCCCACAGCACCAGCTTGCTGTTGCTCAGAAGCCGGTCGACCTGTTTGATCGCCGCCTTGGCCGTTACCCCTGTCGCCACGGCCAAACCCTGTCCGATGGCGTGGATCGACAGCGCTACGGCGTACACCGCTCCGATCACTCCGTTGCCCAACGACAGAACGCGAAGCGCGTGCATGTCCTGCGCAAAGAGGTCTGACACCATCTTTCGGACGTCCTCGGGCGCAATGATCCGCGCCGACTCGGATTGCTGCTTGGGAGCGCGCTTGTTCATGCGCACTCCGCTTAACCGAGGCGTTTCGCCATTAAAAGATTAACTTGTATTATGCAATAAACAAACTAGGGGATCCCTCAGGTCTTGCCCAACTTCCGCGACGATACCACCCTGGCTTGGCTCTCCGCCAAGGTACTTCTCGGCACTTTGCTCGATCGGATGGCCTCCATCCCGACCGAGCTTTCCCCCCCAGATCGGCACGCGTCCGTCGGCCACCTCGCGTCCGATGTCACGCGACCCATCGAAGCTCACGAGCATCCTGTGGCCACTGCTCATCGCAGCCGTGCTGCCGCTAACGCTCGCTGACGCGATCCGACGCCTTCCCAACCTCGCGCGCCGTCTCCGACACACCGAAGCCGTCGAACGCCGCACCCAGCGAGAGCGATTCCGACGCAAGCCCTTCATTCCGTAGGGAGAGGCGAACCCAAGCTGCTAACGCCGATGACCCCCGGGGGCGGGACGGACTATTTATTGTTAGTTGGTTAGTTGTCGTGACACGTCGGGATCGGATTGCCACTTCCCACGGGGGTCAGCCCAGCCTGTGTACATGTTACGAGCCCCGCCGGCGACGGCGGGGCTGCCGGCGAAATGATAATTGTTCCATCTGAGAGTCGCACCCAACATCCTGCGCCATTGCCACCATAGCCGGGAAGGCAACCCACCGAGACACTCTGGAATGAGCCGCACACATTCGACGAGACCGAGACCATCACTGGCATACAATTGGGATCGGTGCACTGCCCTTTGGACTGGGCGCAGTCGGGGCTCCACCATTGCGGAAAGCCGTCCCCGCCGTCGACGTTCACGGTCGCACCCGCCTCCGAGGTCGAGGAACTCGCGCTCTGGCTCTGCCCACCATCGGCGGTGCCCGTCCCAGTCGCTGCGCCCGCGTCTGCGGTCGAGGAATTCTTTTCTGGGAGGGAGCCATCCGGGATAGAATACAGAGACCCTGTTCCGGGCGCGTTGATTGCGCCAGCGTCGGTTGCCGAAATAGCGCTCGCGTCGCCGGACGACGCCCCCCCGCGCTCCTTGCCGCTCGCGCCGACAGCCCCACCGCACGCGCTGCCAAGCGTCACGAAAGCCAGGACTGCTCGGACCGAGCGAAACCTATCGTACACCAACCCGTCTTGCATGCGACCTGATCCCCCTTGGATCCTGCCCGGACCTCGAGCCAAGATCTGTTCCATTTTCATGGCTTGCGTCACCCCTAGAGAATTGGCAGCTCGTTCGAAGCCAGGTACCAATAGCCTGCGACAGAACGAGCGACAAGCTCGTCGGCATTTTGTCGGCACACCTTTCAAATCAGGCGATCACGCGAGGGTCGCGTGGAAAATTCAAGCGAGCGCAGAGTGTCTCCATGACGACTCACGGGTCGTGCTAAGCGGTTGGGCAGCGTGACCGCGATTAATCGTAAAATTCGACGTACGCGATTCCGAGATTGAACGGCGGTAACGGCACATCCTCGACCTCGAAATTGAGACTATAGAGCGCGCCGAGGTCCGGTGTTCGTGACACGTCCGTACCCGACCATCCATTCGGGTGCAGTCCCCCGAACGGAACCTGAAGGTGGGTCCACTCGGGCGAGAAAACCACCACCACCCGGGGGCCATCGCCGCATCCACCAACGTTGCCGCTCGCGCAAACGTCGCATCCACTCGCTCCGGCCAGTGCTCCGAAGGGGTTGCTTTGGTCGTCTTGAACGATGAGGGTGACGCTGCGCGCAACGCCGTTCAGTGACTTCGCCCAGAACTGAATTCCAGTCCATGTAGAGCCGTCGAATGCTTGCTGCACAAGGGAATCGCCGACCAAAGCGTCCACGTCGAAGATGATGCGTGCCCCACACGCGTTCATCGCAAGCGCGCCACCGTCGGGCGGTGCGTCAGCAAAGTTAAGGCCCAGACCGGCACCCCACCGCGTCTCGCCGGCCCCGTAGAATCGTCGATACGGCTGCGGGCCACCTCGATAGTACGGACCACCGTTAGTCAACGTTGACACCGGCGTCCCGTCGACGGGCACAAGCAGACCAGAGTCGCTCGTGAAGATCGGGGGCTCCGACCACGACACGGCCCGATCCGAATACGTGCCCCACCTGCCCGAGATACCCGGCCCGTCTGGTTGCACGTCTAGCATGTCATCGACGAGCTGCGGGTCTCCGGGAGGGACAAATGCGCCGGCCTGGGCCTCAGCGTCGATCGAAGGCGGCGCGCTGAAGCCTGCGTCGCTGAGCGTGACCGTTCCGCCGGCCATCCCTGGGGCGACTTCCCCGTCGCGCGTGCTCGGACGACCGCCGTCGCTGTCCAGCGAGTTGGAGGCCTGGCTCACAATCGCGGGCCCCGCATCCCGCCACGATCAAGGACGCGATCGAACCCCGCGCCGCACGTGCGAACCAAGCGGGATGTCGAGACAAGCTTATCTACAAGGCCGCAAGACACACACGGCGAGGCGAGGACCTTAAGCAAAGGCAAGGGGCTGCGCAACAATTACGAAAACTATCCCACACGCGGTTCACTTTGTATATGGGGGACGCATAATCACCAGAGATTTTTGCGTGTCGGTGGCCCTGCCCCGTCTTCGAGCAGCGCTTCGGCAAACCGAGATTGAGCTGACAGAGGAACCATCGACGGACTGGGCGGCCAGGGCGCGAATGGTGGTCGGGGCGTGGCCGCGTTGTGGGCGGAACCGATTTAGCCCTGAGCGCGTCAAAAGAGCGCACCGCACCGTCGCAACCGGCGGCGGCAGGCGGACTGGGTTCCTTCGGGTCGTCGCGATCATGACCGCGAACTGTCGGCGAACGCCGGGGGAGACTGGGACGTTGCGCGCGCCATTTGCCTGAGTCCTCGGCGGCGGGTCATCGGGTCGCCGTAGTGAGGACCGAGGGTCAGGTCGAAGCCGGTCAGCCCGGTAAGCTGTCCCATCGAGGTCTGTTGGTGTCCGCGCGGTTTCGGGTCGGCCCATGGGTGGCCGATGCCGGCATGCTTCAGCCGGCTCGTGTGAACATTGCCGCTCGCAAGCAGGCGCAGTGACGAGTCTTGACGAAGCCGTTGGGGAGCCCGTGAGAAGGTTCCTCGGCAGAGACGGTGAAGCGTGCACTGTGACGACACCGACGAATTCACCGGCTTCGAGGTCAAAGACGGCGGCTTCCGGGCGTTCACATCTCGACGACGATCTTGACGGCTATATCCCCACCGCCGCTGCGGCTGGCTATCTGGGCTTCCGTTCGAGCTCCGCGAGGCCGTGATGGAAGGAAGGCTGCGCGCGGTGGGGCGGCGCGGCGGAGCGGGAACGCTGCTCTTCACGCGTGCCGAGCTCGATCGATTTGCCAGCGGCGACCCGCCCGCTACGCTGGCTGCGGATCGTCCGGGTGCGCCTCCGAAGGGAGACGACGATGGACAAGACGACGAATTGGATCAAGCGCTGGAACTGCTGGGTGGCCCCGACGAAGCTGCCCGGCGTCTGGAAGAGAAAGGAAGGAGGTCATCTCGTGAGAGCCCGCGTCACCGAGCCGACGACGGGCTGCAAGAAGGAGATTCGCAAGGTCCTGCCCGAAGCGAACGAAGCGATCGCGTACCAGTGGCTGGCCGACGAGCGCGCCCGAGTAAGAGCGGGCGCCCTCTCGACCACGCTTGCGAAGACGCGCTTCGCCGAGTTCGCCGCATCGCTCTTCGAGCGCAAGGTGACCACGAGGGAGATTAAGAGCGCGCGTAGCCGCGAGCGTTGGAAGTACACCCTTGAGCACCTCATCGCGGGCACGGGCGCGGTGCCCGGGTTCGGCGAGATGTTCGTCGACCAGATTCAGGTCTCCCATGTCCTGGGCTGGAAGACGGGCATCGCCAAGCTCATCGGGGCCGGCCACTATTCGCCAAGCACGGCGAACGGTTGGCTGGCCATCCTGCGGGTCATCACCAAGGCGGCCAAGCGCGAGCTGGGCCTCCCGGGCGATGCCGCCGAAGGCGTCGCGTACTTCGACACCTCGGAGCACGCGACGTACACCGAGGAGGAGCCGAACGCGCTCGAGCCCGACAAGGTAAGCGAGTTTCTCGCGTGCATGCGCGAGGTTTACCCGCAGCACTACGCGATGACGTTTCTCGGCTTTGCGACCGGCCTGCGCCCGTCCTCGCTGCGGCCCCTGCGCCGCAGGGGGCCGGCGCCGGACGTGCGCTGGGACGAGGGGGTCATCCTCGTACGCCGGTCGCATTCGCTCGGCGATGAGGTGATGGACACGACCAAGACCAAGCTGCGCCAGCGGATCAGCGTGCCCCCCGACGTCATCGAGGTGCTCGCCGATCACGTCAAAACGCAGCTCACCACCCCGGAGCAGATCGGCTCGGATCTGCTCTTTCCCGCAGCGGACGGCGGCTACTTGGGCGAGCACTGCTTGCGCAAGCCGTTCGCCAAGGTGGGTGCGCTCATCGGCCTGGAGATGAGCTTTACCCCCCGCGGGCTACGCCGAACCTTCAACGACCTGGCCCGCACGGCCAGGGTGGAGGCGCTCGTGACCAAGAGCATCTCCGGACACCTCACCGACCGGATGCGCGAGCATTACTCGACGGTGCACCCCGTCGAGCAGCGCGAGAGCATCGGGGCCGTGCTGCGTCTCGTGAAGGGAGGGGCCGTTACGGGCGAACACCCGGCGAGTGGTACTCACGGTGGTACTCAAACGACCGTGAGTGGTACTTTTCAGGGTCAGAGCGAATGATGCGAGCTCTGGAACCCCGCGATTTCTCGGTGTTTTCTTGTAGGCACGACTGGGTTCGAACCAGCGACCCCTACCGTGTCAATTTCGCGGGATCGCCGATCTTCGGGAAAAAAGCGGCCCTGAGAGGCCCAAAAAGCTGGTTGGAGCCCGCTCGGGACGGGTAAACCGTGCCCAAACCGTGCCCGCTTGGCGTAAGAAAAGTGCCCGTGCGTGACGCGTCCGAGTGCGGCCGATGCTGAGTTCACCCGCGTTCAACTCGCTGGAGGCCGTGACCAGGCCGTTGTAACTTGATCAACCAAGATGCCGACATCCGGCAGATCGGCCACTAAGGATTACAACGCCCCGCTCTCCTCCCGCGAGCGACTCGCTCTGGCCGAGTGGGAACGTGCTCGAGTGAGTCGCGTCACGCGCGCCGAGGTCGCCGCGCGCTGGGGAAACGACAAGACGGACAAGATCACCTCGGCGTTGGTCCGCAAGGGAGCTCTGCGTCGAGTCGGCAGGGGCATCTTCCTCGTCGTGCCGCTTCGGGCGCAGACAAAGCCCTCGACGTCGTCCGCGGCCGTGACGGTAGCCGCCCTGCTCCAGGACGAGCCGTACTACTTGGGCGGGTTGTGGGCGCTCACTTACTGGCGGCTCACGGCGCAGCAGTACACCGCCCAGATTGACGCGTTCGTCGTTCGGAGCCACCAGCCTCGGACTCTCGCCAATGCGCGCGTGCGATTCCACCGGGCGCCAGCCTCGCGCATCGACGAGATCTCCGAGCGCGCATCCGTCGAGGGGGCTTCCGTCAACTTGAGCACGCGAGAAGGGACCCTGCTCGACCTACTCGACTACTCGGACCTTGCGGGCGCGATGCTCGCCGCCCTCGGCTTCGTCGAGGTCGCCCTCGACCAGGTCGACATCGGGAAGCTCGTGCGCCTCGCGGCTACCATCTCGCGTCCCTCGACCTGCCAGCGACTCGGCGTCCTCCTCGAGCGTCGGGGCGTCGCCCTCCCGCGCCTTGCCCCGCTTCGGCGGCGAGCATCGGCGACCCGTTCGCTGACCTCCATGGTGCCCGGCGCGCCGCGCCGGGGGCCGGTCAACGCCCGATGGCGGGTCGTCGAGAATGACCAATGACCGCCCGTCTGTCCCTGCCCGCGCTTCCCGATAGGGAGCTCCTGGCGGATCTCTCTCGGGAGGCGGCGACTTGGGAGCGTCTGCAGCCTCACGTCGTCGAGAAGGACTTCTATCTCACACGCCTGCTCTGGGCGCTCGGCCAGACCCTTGGTGATCAAGTGCTCCTCAAAGGAGGAACGCTCCTCAGCAAGGTCGACCTCGGGTTCAAACGAATGTCCGAGGACGTCGACCTCGTGATGCCACGAGGCCCAACGAAGAAGCGCGCCAACGTCTTGGCGCTGAACAGAGTCAGGGACGGATTGCGGGCGGTCGTCGGCGAGGTCGGGCTCCGGCTGCCTTTCCCGGACGGCACCCACTTCGAGCAAGGCGCTCACCGACAGTGGGATCTCCCCTACGAGTCTGCCTTCGGTCCGCAAGCCATCAAGATGGAGGTCTCGCTGCGCCCGACGATTCGACCAGCACGGCGGGTGTCCCTCGGTCAGCTCCTCGTCGACCCGCTCGTCGGCGCGTATGCCTCCGCGTTTTGCTACGCGCTCGATGCCGACGAAGCGCGCGCCGAGAAGGTACGCGCGGCCTTCACGCGCGACGCGATTCGCGACCTGTACGATCTTGAGCAGCTCGCTCGTGCCGGCGCTGACCTGAGCTCCCCGGGGTTCATTCGCCTCGTCGGTGCGAAGCTCGCGGAGCTGGGCGCTCCCCCCTTACACGAGCAGGCCAGGTCCTTCGGTGCTGGGACTGGACCTGGTCGCAAGGCCCTCGAAGCGTCGGCGGTTCGCGAGCTGTCGGCGGTAGTCCGCGTCGATGAGCCGCCGATCGATCTCGAGAAGATCTTCGAGCGATTCAACCGCCTCTGGAAGCTGACGTGAGGCACCTGTGCCGGCGAGGAACTCATTTCGCAGGGATCGAGGCGGGGAGGGTTCTCAGAAAGTCGATCGCGATCGTCCCCTGAGATGGGCCCGGAGAAAGTCTTCCATGTCTGCCGCGCGGTGCGGCGTGGTCGTGGAGCTAGCTTCACGTCGCGACGAGCTGCTGGCCGCCGTCGATATCGAAGGTCGCGCCCGTCAGCGCTGTGTTCGTCATGATGTGGACGGCGAGCGTGGCGACGTCGGCGGGTTCGACGACGCGCTGGATGGGAAGCGTGGCGCGCAGCTGACTTCGGCGGTTCTCGAGGTCGGCGCCGAGGAGCGATGCCGACAAGGGCGTGTCGACGAAGCCGGCAGCGATGACGTTGACGCGAACGGGCGCGAGCTCGAGGGCAAGGGTCGCCGCGAGCGCGGGCAGAGCGGCGGTGACAGTCGGCACGATCCCCAGGCCGGGGCCCGGGCGGCGCCCGCCGGTGCCGCCCATGAAGAGTAGGGTGCCTCCCGGTCTCATCTTGCCCGCCGCGTCGCGGGCGACCTGGAGCATCTGAATGAGGTAGTCATCGAGGGCGTGCCGCACCTCCGTGAAGTCCATCTCGACGAGACGGCCGTAGTGTGGCTGACCCGCTGTGACCATGACGTGATCGATGACGTTTGGCAGGCCGTTGAAAAACAGCTCGAGCGCAGCCGCATCCATCGCGTCAAAGGCGGCGGAGCTCTGGGCCCCGAGCTCCTTCGCGGCGCATTCGAGTCGCTCCGGATTCCGCCCGGTGAGGATGACGTTTGCCCCTTCAGCGCGTGCGCGTCGTGCCGTCTCGAGCCCGATACCGGCGCTACCGCCGATCACGACTACGGTCTGTCCATGTAGTTCCGGTACGCGCTGGGACAGACCTGTCTGAGTGGCGGCGCTCATGCCCCCTTTCGATGTGCAAGGCGAGGGCCGTACTCCGCCCGCGCCCTGTGGCTGCGGCGCTCTTCGACGCGCGAGCATGGGTTTCTGTCTTTTGAACAGGATTGCCGTCGCCGCGGCATACGCGCCGAGGTCCACATCGCCCCGTGCACGACGGACCCATCCTCGATGGTCATCGACCAAGCCCTGGCCACGTTCCGGCTTGGCCACGACCGCTTTTAGCTTAACGCAGTCGGAAGCTTGCGAGCGTTCGGCCCCGCGTCCCATCGGGCGTATGGCGGAGTCGTTTGCGATAAGCGACGGGCGCCGGGACGGGACGACATGCACGGCCGGAGGCGAAGGGTACGCCCCAGCCGCGCCGAGCTCCGGGGAGCTCACGGCCGTTGGCCATCACGGTGATGGGTCGCAGCAGCCCGAGCGCGGTAGAGCGTTCGACCGGACCGTTCAGTGCTTAGTGACCGCATGGCGAAGTCCCTCGAATGAAGTGTGTGTCGCGCGCAGAAGAAGAGGCATTCGCACAAGTCGCCAGCCCCTCCTGACCTACGAAGGGAGGGCCCATTACAGTTCTGTCGCGAATCCCCTCTTGGATCGTTTGGCCTGTTGCTTGCTGCCAAGCGGGCGCGGCCATGGGCCGACGGGGACCTTACCGTCCGGCGAGACGGCAAAAGAAAATAGGCGCGTGGCGAGATAGCGCGGCGCCCTGGCGCAATCTGTCGGGATTGCTCACGAGGCATCGACTGCCGACCTCGCACCTGCAGTCTACATTCTGAGAAAGGTACGGCCATGACACAACTCACCAAGGACACGTCGGCTGACTCCACAGGAAGCTCCTCGGCGACTGGGACCTCGGCAACCGCCCTTCGCACGTATCGTGTGAACGTGCCTGAAGCGGAGCTCACCGAGCTGCGCGCGCGCATCAACGCCACGAGATGGCCTGAGCGGGAAACCGTCAAGGACGAATCGCAAGGCGTGACGCTCGCAGCCCTCCAGGAGCTCGCGCGCCATTGGGCGACGAAGTACGACTGGCGCAAGTGCGAGGCAAAACTGAACGCCCTGCCGCAATTCATCACTGAGATCGATGGGCTCGACATTCATTTCATTCACGTCCGTTCGGCTCAGAAGAACGCCTTGCCGCTCATCGTCACGCATGGATGGCCCGGCTCAATCATCGAGCAGCTGAAGATCATCGCTCCGCTCACCAACCCGACGGCGTTCGGCGGCAACGCCGAGGACGCCTTCGACGTCGTGATTCCGTCGATGCCTGGCTATGGCTTCTCGGGCAAACCGGCAGCGACCGGCTGGGATCCGAGCCGTATCGCACGCGCCTGGATCGTGCTGATGAAGCGCCTCGGATACTCGCGATTCGTGGCGCAAGGCGGCGATTGGGGCGCAATCGTCACGGACGTGATGGCGACGCAAACACCGCCGGAACTGATCGGCATTCACACGAGCATGCCCGGCACGGTTCCAATCGACGTATCGAAGGCCATCGCGTCCGGCGGTCCGCCACCCCCCGGCCTATCCGACGAAGAAAAGCGCGCGTACGAGAAGCTGAAGAACTTCTTTGCGTCGGGCGCCTATTGGGCATTCGAGATGGCGACGCGGCCGCAAACGCTCTACGGAATTGCGGACTCGCCGGTCGGCTTGGCGGCCTGGCTCATCGACCACGGTGACGGTGATGCGGAGCCGGCTGCGGCAATTACGGCTGCGATGCACAGGTCCACGAACGGACAATCCAAGGACCAACTCACACGAGACGACGTGCTTGACAACATTACGCTCTACTGGTTGACCAATACCGGGATTTCTTCGGCTCGCCTGTATTGGGAGAACAAGCTCCCGTTCTTCGACGTCAAGAACGTCGCAATCCCGGTCGCGGTAAGCATCTTTCCCGGCGAACTTTATCAAGCCCCGCGTAGTTGGGCAGAGCGAGCGTATCCCAATCTCGTCTATTACAACAAGGTCGAGAAGGGCGGCCACTTCGCCGCCTGGGAGCAGCCGCAGCTCTTTGCAGAAGAGCTGCGCGCGGGCTTCAAGACTATGCGCAAGTGACGAAGGTCTGATGCGCGGCGATCCGACGACGTGACTTTTGCACGCGTCCCGATGGCGATGGCGTCTGGTTCCTCTCCCTGCGAACGTCGAGGTCATCGACGCCGATCGCGGGCGCGCGATGCCGACGCCCAGGCTGCTGCGGAGGGTGCCGCGCGTGAGGCTAGGCTGGCCCTATTGGCCGCTGGCCGGGAAGGTTCCGGTCGCGCCTGTAGTTTCGGCCGGCATCCGAGGCATGCCCGAGGCTTCGAGCGCGCCAAGGACGCGCACCCGGATTCCGGCGACGCATCTTGCGGGCTTCTTTCCCGTGCGGAAGCAGAGACGCTGAAGCAGAACGACGCGGGGCGGGGGGAATGGCCGAAGAGTGGATGCCTTCATGCCCGACAGCGTCTCGATTGGCCGTGGTCACTCGACGTGGCAGGGAACTCGCATACTCCCCCAACCTCTGAACATGACCACCCGCAGCTACCGTGCCGGAGGTCGACGTGAACGCAAAACTGATCTGCCAATCGACGTCGTATGGTCCCAAAAAAGCGATTGCGGACTCACGCGGCGTTTCGATGATAGAAGTTGAGGAGTCCGCCAAGCCGTTCGCGGCGACGGATGGGACCAGAATCGTCGGGAGGATCGGGCGCTGGAAAGGGAATGACATTGCCAAGGCCTTGGTGATTCCGTTCGGAATGATAGTGCGCGACGAATTCCCCAACCGTTCGCCGCAGATGACGCTCGCCCAACGGAACGAGGTGACGCAGGCATTCTTGCTTGATCGAACGAACGAATCGTTCCGCGAACGCGTTCAAATTCGGACTGCGAGCGGGCAGCCGCAAAAGCGTCACGCCCGCCGAGGACAGAAGAGTCTTGAAATGCTCGGTGTAGAGCGGATCGCGGTCGACGATGAGATAGACAACGCCGTTCAAGGGGCCGCTCACCGAGTCGATGAGGTTGCGCGCGATCTGCGCCATCCACTCTCCGTCGGCCCGGCTCGTGATGCCTGTGATGTGAATGCGCCGCGTTTTCAGCTCGATCACGAATAGCACCAGGTAGCGTACCAGGCCGCCGACGGTCAGAACCTCGACACTGAAAAAGTCCGCCGCGGCGATGCCGTCCCAATGCGCCTTCAGGAACGTCTTCCATGGCAACGTCTTTCCTCGCAACGGTGCCGGCTCAATCCCATTGTCCTTCAGAATCCGCGCAATCGTCGAGCGGCCCAAGTCCAGGCCAACGTTCATCAGTGCGCCGCGAAGCCGCGTATACCCCCACGACGGATTTTCGCGAGCCATCGTCAGCAGCTGCCCGACCCGGTCGTCGGGCGAGCGGGGACGGCCCGCCGCGGGTCGGGCACGACTGCCGTCGTACTTGGCCGCGACCTTCTCGCGGTACCAGCGCAAGATCGTCTCGGGCGTCGCCAGCGATGCCACCTCCGCCAGCCGCTTTCGGCCCAGCGCTCTGCCCTTTTCGGCGAGGAGACGACGCTCCGCGTCCGTGAAGCGCAGTCGCTTTGGGTCAAGGCGACGGCGAAGCACGCGGTTCTCCGCCCGCAAGTACTCGATCGCTTCACCTTGCTGACGACCCAGCCAGCTCGCAACGAGGAAAATCATGAACTGAAGCGGGGCCGATAACCTCACGGTCGGCCAATCCTAGCCGCACCGCCTTCGAACGAGAACCACCGACGTTTCGGCGAAATTCGGCCCGATCCACTTTCGGGACCATACGGGGTCAGAGCGGATGATGCGAACTCGCGAACTCCGCTATTTCTCGGTGTTTTCTTGTAGGCACGAATTCATCCGCCACCATGGAACACGGCCGGGCGAGAGCGAACTCCGTCGTTTCTATGGATTCGCGCTAATAGCCATTATTAGCAACTTCACGAACAACAGGGGACCGGACCACGCGGATTTCGACCTCAGCGTGTTGGCGGGACGACCAAAAGCCTACGGTACCGGGGGATATGGTGCGCCATCTAGTCCACGTCTAGTAGACCTGCGGCAGGAGCCCACGTTGCTTCGAACGTAGACCGAAACAGCACACCCACAAACAGCCATAGTTGATCTGTAGCTTTGCCATTTTGACCCTCCCGGTTGTGTCCAAACGCAGCCAGCTGACCCCTTCAAAGTAAACTTCATGGCGTCCTGGCGCACCGAAACCCAATTCCATCGATACGATCTGTCGGGATTCCGTAGTATCGATTGACGGGAAGGAGCATTGTCGAGTCGACATCGTCGCTGCCACCCCGGAACACCCTCTTGGGAAAGGGGACGGAACCCGGTTGCATGTAAGCGCAGTCCGTGCACGGATCCATGTAATTTGCGTACCAGTCTAGGTTCCACTCCCAGGCCTCTCCGGCCAGGTCGAACTGTCCCCACTGCCCCATACCCAGCGTCGCCGTCCCGACCGGAGCCATGTTCGCGACGTTCGTGCCCGCGCAGGATGAACTGCCTGGCGGGTAGTTGCAGTCATAAATCGCGTACTGGTTGCTTGTCCCTGGTAGCGTCGACCCCCACGGATACTCGCGCTGCTGATTCCCTCCTATCGCTGCGTACTCCCATTCCGCCTCGCTCGGCAAAAATCCGCCGTCCCAGATGCAGAATGCGTAAGCCTCGTACCAGTCCACGCAGGTGATCGGCAGGTTTTCCTGCGGTCCGGCTGACGGTGTCCAGGTAGATAGCGACGATCCGCATGAAAGGTTTGTATTCCACGTGCTAGCCGCGTCAGCCCCAGCCGCGATGTATTCGTTCCAGTCCGTCGCGTCCCAGCCGGTTTCATAGCTTCCCGTGGTGGCGCTGTCCGCCAGCCCCAGGCCCGCATTTAAGTGCGAGTGGATTCCACTGCCGCCCACGGGCGGCAAGCCTCCACCGGTAAGGTAGTTTACGTATTGACGGAATCGCCCCACCGTCACCAAATACTTGTCCAAGCGAAGGCCGGATACAGTTGTAGGGTCGGACTCGCCCGTTGGAGTGCCATCGATGCCGACGACAAAGGGATCGTATAATCGATAGTACGTTCCCCCGGTGACCTCCAGGCTCGTGCAGCAGTTCTCTCTATTTGGCCCGCAGTCGTTGAGGCCAGGGCCACCCGCGGCGCAGCTAACCGCGGTGGGGGAAGACCCCACGCACGCGCCACCGTCGCACGTGCCAGTTGTGCATGGCCATGCGGTGCCCCACTGCCCGTCCTGGCCGCAAGTCTTCGTCGCCGAAGCACTCGCGCAACTCGACGCGCCCGGCGTGCAACCGCCGGCGTCGGCCGACTCGCCGCCGCTGCTCGATCCGGAACCACTTGAGCTCGAGCTGCCACCCGGGCTTGCTGCGCTGATGTTGTTCCCCCCACTTCCGGAACTCCCCGCACCTGAGCCAATGGCCCTCGAACTGCTCCCTCCGTCGTCATCAGGTCCTTGAACGAGTAGTGCAGAGCGGCCGCCGCATTGGGATTGAGCGTAAATAAGCAAAGCAAAGAGCGAGAGAGGGGTTGCGCGCATTGACCTAAAACGCATGGGTTTGTATCCGGTTGCGATCTTGACGCGCAGGAAGAGCCTGATGTCAAGCTGTAGCTGGAGGTGGGCATGGGACCGGCCCACTTTCAGCTGGGTCGCGGTCCGTCCAAAAACTTGGTCCCTTCATCGTTCAGGGGAAGGCCCGCACGAAAACACCCGAGACGCCGGGTAGCCAACCTTAGCGCACGTCCTCGGCCAGTAGTTGTACCAAGCTTCGCACCCCTCGTAGACAGACCATACTCGCTGCAAGCACTCGTCGAACTGGGCTTCGGCGCTCCGAACAGTGGCGATGGAAGAAGCCGCGCACTGCGCGGAACAGCCTGCCGACCGTTCTCCCGGGCTCGACGCACAGCCCAAACCGCATGCCTCTACGAAAGCCGCGGCTTCGGCCATCTGCCGACCCGCTCCGTTGCAGCAATCGTCTCGCATCGCCTCAGCCGCCGCCAGTGCGCAAAATTGGCACACAGCTGACGCCGGCGAAAAAGCGTCGCGGATAGTTCCGAAAAAGGAGGCGAACTTGATAGTGGCACCCTCCGCGACAGAAATGTTCCGCCCAAAAAATGCGCCCCGATGAGCCACCATCGTCCGCGGAAGCACTATATCGGCACGCGGGCTCACCAAAGTCCCGTGGAATGCTTCGGTAATCACAGGGGGGGCTGCACCAGCATATCCAAAGAGAACGTTCGCCCACTGTGCGTACTCGAAAACCACGCCGCTCACGGTAAGCGAGTTCCGGATCCACACATAGACGGGTCCGCTTAGGTTATCGATGTTCAACGTTCCTAGAGGCCGAATCTCGAGAGCCTCCACTATGTATTGACCAGAATGAATCAGCATCGTGGCATTCCTGTCCACAACCAGACTACGGTATCTCCCCGGGGGCACATCGAGCGGTGCTGACTCGGTAGCGTCACCAATTCGAGTTTCTCCGCCCGCGGAAAAATCAACCTTCCAACGAAACTCCTCTGCGTAGGTTGGTGCCGAAACAAGAATTCCTAGTCCGCCGACATTCTGCGCGACGCGGGCAGTTTCAGATGCTACCTTCATATAGCCACTGATTCGAGCTCCGGGGTCCACCACGAGCCCACCGGCGCCCAATGCGTAAATCGACGTCAGTTCCGCGCCGGCATTAACTCTAACGCCTCCGAAGGAGGCCACGTACGCCAGGTCGGGGGAAAGCGGCGAGTCTCCTCCGATTACCCGGCTGCCGGCGCCGATCACGAGCTTATTTCTTGCCACGAGAGCGAACGCGTGACGCGTCACCCCGAGCGGTATACCGATCGAGAAGTCACCGTCCTGGGTGCGCACGACCATGTCGGCACCGCGCTCGTGGACAATCCGAGCCTCTCCAAGGCCCCACGATTGATCAAGATCAGGTGCCACGGGGGTGCAGCCCGTCAGTGCGCCCAATGGTCCCCCGAGCAGGGCGTATCGAGCGAGCGCGCGTCCTAGACGACCCGCCGCCGACCCATTCCAGTTTAACGCTGCGACCAGCGACGGTTCAAAGCCATTCACGAGGGACCAAAATGGCGGCCCCGGGCTCCTCGCACCGCCTGGCGCAAACGCGAAGCCATCTCGATCGCGAAGGAGAAAGTCAGGCTGGCGTCGACGTCCCCCCTCAGTCATGCAAAATCCTCTTCGGTCCACGAACAACGGGCCGGCAATCCTGCGTCGGCGACGGATCCGCCAGGCTGCCGCCAAGAAGTCTGATAGGAAAGCTACCATGAACGCGGAGCGGCGTGGAAGAGCAATTGCCGGAAGAGGCATGCCAGCGCTGACTGCCTTGGCAGGCCTGGGAGTGATGTCGGCCTTCGGGCTTCGGTGGCTTAGGGTGCCCCATGATGAAGGTCTTGCAGTCGGTCGGCCCGTCTCCGCTTGCGCCCCGAGCGTTCGGGGGGTCGTTCGCTCAGCGTTGTCCGGGGTCCCGATCGCGAGCGCTGTTCTGACCGCTTGGAAGCTCGATGTCAACGCAAGCGGTTTCGCTGCGGAGCCATCGGAAGGAACGGTCGCGGACGGCCAGGGCCATTATGAAATGCAACTGCGTTCGACAGATGAGTATATCATCACGGCGGTCTGCGAGCCGTTCGCCACGGGTTCGGTGCGGGTCGCTGTGACTTGTTCCGAGGGTGGCAGCATCGATATCTCGGTGGTCCCCGGCGCGTCTCTTTCGGGCACGGTTTTGGGTCCGGGAGAGCACAGCGTTCCTGGTGCTCGCGTGATGGTAGAGGGTGAGCTGCCGATAGGCTCAACGGTTCCAGGATGGCATTCGCGGGCCGTAACCACAAACTCGGATGGAGCGTTTACGATCCAGGGCCTCCGGCCTGGCACGCTTCGCTTGAAGGCCGTTCGTGACGATCTTGCGTCCTCCGAGTCCACTTTCATCCCTGTTCGACTCTCGGAGCATGTGACAAGCCTTCAAGTCCGGGTCGTCCGGGCGCACAGCATTTCAGGGCTCCTGAGGAGTCGCGTTGACGCTGCCCAAGCCGTCGCTCGAATGTGGGTTAGTGTTCGGGATCCCTCGACGGGTTCGACTTGGACGGCAGCCCAAGACACGGATAGCGATGGGCGTTTTTTCATAGGCGGGGTCCTGTCGGGCGATTACGTTTTCGATGTGCGCCGAGCAGGCTCTTTGCGGAGCCAAGGGGCTGAACGGATTACAATTTCAGATGCCGACATTGTGGACCGAATCGTCGCCATCGATCCAGGTGTGACGGTCTCCGGCCGTGTCGAAACAGTAAGTGCCGCAACTGTGCGGGCTCAACGACTGGCGACCGCCGACGGCACGTCCGATCAAGCGACACCAATTGATGCGCCAGCGGCAGAGGTCGGTCCGGACCACGGGCAGTTCGTATTTCATGGGATTCCGCCAAATGTTACCATCGCCGTAACCGCAGAGGGGACGGACGGTAGTGAGGGCGAACGGCTTATACACGTGGGGCAGCACGACGAGGGCAATATTCTCGTGCAACTGCACCCCCGCTCTTCTTTCTTTGGGCGTGTGCTGGACGCGGCCGGCAAACCGGTCTCAGGCGCTCTTGCGGTTCTTCACGCGGCGGCAGCGACGCGTTCGGAGCTCCGTGATCTCGAAGCGGGCGGATGGGGCAAGTCGCGGGCGCTGTTCAGGCGTTACGAAAGACGCGAGTACGTCTCGCGATACCTGCTGACCGATTCTGGCGGCGTGTTTGAGGCACGCGGATTGGGAGCTGGTCCGTACGAGCTGCGAGTCTACGCCGATACCGATAGCCTCGGATGGGTTACACCGCAGGACGATAACTATCCGAATGACCCGCTGGTCTTTGGCCTTCCGGAGACAGGGATCAGCCGCGAAAATATACACGTCAGGCGATGCGATGGCATACTGACTATAAGCGTTGTGAGTTCGCAAGGTGCGATGGCGGCCGATATCTGGGTGACGGCGACGCCCGAAACGGGGGCAGACGAGGCGCCCGATGTTCTTGAGGTTCGAGAGAGGCACTCAGCTTTTACTGACGCGCGTGGACGCGCCTCCATTGAGAGCCTCTGCGACGATTTGTATCGGATCAGTGCGCTTTCGTTGTCGGGCTACGACAGGGCGAACCGGCGACGGGTTCGCGTCGGAGCGGAAGTGAATCTGAGCCTTGAGGCTCCCGCGGTGCTGACTGGCGCAGTGCATTACCGACGGAGGCCGGTAAGTGATTTTGTCTTGTCTTTGGCCGGGCCTTCGAGCGACCGGGAGAGGGTCTTGAACATTGAGGGGCGGTTTCGGCGCCCGTGGCTTGATCCGGGCACCTATGAGCTCGTGGTGACAGCCAAGGACGGTTATGCTCGTCGGGGGCTAAATCTTGCCCCGGATATTGCAACAGATCTGTCCATCCCTCTTTACTCATGGTCGTCCATTCGAGGGCACCTGGTCGAGAGCAAGCACGGACCGGCGAGTGGTATTCCAGTCTATTTGCGGATTGAAGAGTCGCCGGAGCGCAGCTACCGAATTCTTTCGAATGGCGACGGTGAGTTTGTCTTCGATAGGCTTTGGGCCGGGAAGGCGAACCTGTCTTTCGGGCGAGTCGGACAACAGGCGACGATCGTCGAGACGGAACGGGGCGGACGGTCGGGGCCGAGCGGTGCGCCAGCCGTCTCTATAGCACTAGACCTTCGCGAGGAGGAGAATCTAGATCTTGGTCGGATTGGGATTCGTAACGAATAGGGAGTCGCTTCGGATCTTTACAAGACTGCGCGCGGTGAAGGTCGCATTGCTGCGTTGATGAGGGGCGTCTGCGAAGGATGCAATGTCGCTGCTGTCGTCAAGGCGCGAGACAACACTGACGGTTCCCAAGGTGTGCGGCAAGATGTTCCGTATCGAGAGTATCCGCTGCGTGAAGCACGTATTCCGGGCGCGGCTTGGCCGGTTCATTGTCTGGCAGCATGACGGAGACGGAAACGAAGTGGTCGGAGCGAGTGAGGGAGTGGAAGCCGTTCGCGCTGGGGCGTGAGTTCAAGCCGTCTACGCTGACGTACTGGGCGTTTCGGCTGCGCCAGGTCTCGGCGCGCAGCAGCCGACGGCCGCGACAGCCGCGGAGCGCCCGATGCGTTCGGGCACTGCCTCGCAGGTTCGGATGGTTCGCGTGCTGCCGACGAGAACTCACGAGCAGAGCCCGACCGCGGAAGGCACGGTGGGGATGAAGCGAAAGCAGGCATGGCTTCGCGGGGTTGGACCCCTGATGGAGACGAAGCAGGTCGGCGCCCACGGCGAGTTCCGCCGGCTGCTTGCACGCCTTGCGTGCTTCACAGGGCAAGCCGGCGGATTCTCATCCATCGCAGTCTCCGCCGATGCGAGGCTAGTAACCCGTGTCGGTGTCCTGCAGAATGCTGTAGTAAACCGTCCGCGTTTGACCCGTTGGAATCGCGTACGAATAGAAGCGGAATTGGAGAAACCCATTCGGCAATGCACAGGATGGAATGTTAGCCGCTGTCGCGTGCACGCTGTTTATAATCGACTCATCGTTCTGGAATACGAAGCCGCTATCGCAGACAACCTGGCTTGGGTTCAGGGCGTCCACGGCCATGTCGATGTCGGCAACATGCGTCAGGTCAGTCTCTTCCCAGAAGAGGGCAATTCGCAAGTGCTGTGTCGGATGCAGCCCGCTCTGACTGGCAATGCTTGCCGTAAGCACTTCGGAGAATCCTTGGTTGGGACCGATTGTAGCAGAGCCCCACTCCCAGCCCCACGGGTTGGCAAAGCTGCCGTCGTCCGGGGAGTGCATCTGAAGATGACCCGTGCCTGAATACACCGAAGTGCCACCCGACAGGAACCCGGTTCCATTGTCCGAATAATTGGAAAAGTTGTATCCGTCGGTGAGCATCGTCAGGTCGGTCTTCAGCCAAAAATTCTGGCGGACGCCGCCCGATGGGACGTCCACCAGGAAGGCGTGTCGCAAGAGGCCAGCAGCGCCAGCGACGATAGGGGCGGCGAAGGAGGAGCCGGTCCAGTTATTCGCACTTGTGCCGGCGGTATAGCCGTAGGTCGCGGGAGGCGAGGTCTCGAAGTAGTTAAGCCCAACGACACCGGGTGCGACCGGACCAATCGCGTTGTTGGGTTCGGTAACATATTGGCCGGCCGAGTTTAGGGCATTGACCGCGCATCCCGACGTTGCCCAAGCCGAAGGCGCCATCGATACGCTGCTATTCGTCGTTCCGCTCGAATTGTAGACTGTGGCCGTTCCGCCCACAGAGAGAACTTCCGGACGGTTGGCTGGATAGGTTTCGTTGCATGTCGTCGAGAAGCCAGGCGCCAGGGCCGTGGTGTTGTTGTCCCCTGATGAGACGACTGCGAGCACGCCAGCGTTGTAGGCATTTTGGATTATCTCGTTCAAGCCGCTGAGATCGAAGCTCGGCGGGGCAAAGCCGCTTCCGGGAACAAAGCCCCATGAATTGTTGAGAATGTCGACGCCATCCGCCACGGCTTGCTGGAACGCGTAGGCTATGTCGGCTGAGTTGGTTGTGCCCATGTGGTAGTATTGAATCTGCGCGTTGGGTGCGATTCCGCTACGATCGATTTGGGCGGACGTATTCGTACCAGTAAAATTCGGGTCCTGACCGGCCGTAATAGCGCCTGCCATCACGCCCATTACCACGGTATCGTGCGTCTGCTTCGTGGGGTCGGTGCTCGCAACGCAATTCTTCGTGATGGAGTTGCAGTCTTGATCGGCGTAAAAGCGAGAAGACCCGCGGAGCGTTTTCAAGAATCCGGGGTGATTAACGGGAACCGTATTTAGGTTGCCATTGTTATCGGTGTACCAGCCAACGTCACCCAGCCGGACCGGCTGGCTGGAATTCGCCGAGTCTCCTTTGGCGCCTGTAAAGGGCGTCGGCATGGAATTCAACAAGCGTTGAGCTTGAATGGCGGCGCGGCGGTCGCCACCGTAGTACCCCGCTCCTACCGGGTTGCCTTGAGCCTCGACTGGCATGGCGTGCTGGAGGGAGCCAATTTCGGGCCAGGTAGCCAAGGTTGGGGCTAAGTAGGCAGGGGCCGTCACATCAATGATGTTCGCGAGCCAGATGGGGGCTCCGGTCAAGGACATGGCGGCAAGCTTCTCGAGCACGGGCTTCTGACTCGGGGCCAGGTCGCTCTGCCTTTGCGAAATCAGGGCTTGACGGTCGGCACCATTGGCGGTGCGAAAACTGTCCCATGCAAACGCGACGTCCGGCAGGACAAGGACAAACATAACCATTTCGTCGGGAGCTTTGTGCGCCGCCCACTCAAGAGTCTCTGCGGTCGGCGTGACGTTGGGAGCGGCTACGGACGCGCCGAGCTGGGGCTTTGCCGACGAATTGGCTGCGATCTCCTCCGGGGTTAGGTCCCTAACCAAGACTTGCGGCGTGTATGGTTCGGGAGGGCCGAAGGAGGGCGAATCGCCAGAGCCGACCCCCCTTACGCCGTGCACCTCCGCGGCCGGCGCCACGTTCAGCGCGACGGCAACGGCGCCTCCGCCATTTCCCGTCTGCCGCGCCACGCCGCCTCCGCAGGCAACCTGGGCGCCAATACAAGCCAACAACAACGTCCGTTTTGAGAGCATCGACATCCGGCCTCCTATCTCGTGGGAGCCCAGCCCCCCCCGACACCATCGGCGCGAGCCTCGCACCCGATCGTTCAAGCGTCAACAAGAAAGACCATTCGGTCATGTTTGCCACGTTCGAGAGTGGCGGATTGTTAGCCGAAACTCACGGAGCCACGATGAATGGGCGGGTCTACAGTAGTCTCCGCTAGCGGCGAGCGAGCGGACGCCAGCTGCGGACGTTGATCGGGCCCGTACACGTATCGCGGCTCGCCTATCAGGCGCATAGAGTGGACGGGCGCCATCCGATGGGCGGGTCGCTCAACCTGCCTCCCGATCCTTCTTTTGTCGCACGGCGTGCGACGCTTCCTGGCGCAGCACGCCGTGACGATCTCGTTCGATCAGGTGGTGGCGGAGCTTCGCACGCAAACGGGGGAGTCGGTCGGAAAGCGCCAAGTCGAGGAGCTGGCCTTGCGCGCCGCCGTGGACTTCGCCGCGTTCTACGCCGAGCGACGCGCGGCCAACGACGTCGTGGAGCCGACGCGCAATTCGCTCGTGATGAGCTTCGACGGCGAGGACATCGTGATGGTGCGCGAGGATCTCTCGCGCTGCGACTAATCTAATCTAATCTAAGAAGCCGGCGAAGAAAGCAGTCCGCAAGCTGGCTACGCGCCTGACCACGGGCGAGAAGCGCAGTCGCAAGCGCATGGACGAGGTGGCAGCCGTTTACACTGTGCCTCGATCCGCCCTCACGCCCCTCGAAGTGCTGGCCGACCCGGACGGCGCGCGTGCGGCAGAAGATCGACCCGAACGCCCGAGGGTGCGCCTCAAGCGGGTCTGGGCTAGCGTCGAGCGCGATCCCCTTACCGTCATTGAGGAAACCCTACACGAAGCTCGCGCCGCCCCATGGGAGCCGGACCCAACCCGCTTGACGCCCAGCCGGAAAGGGAAGCTAATGACGAAATGTGGGGATTAACCACCGCTGCCGTTGTTGCGCGTACGCTCGAAGCGCGAGTCCGAGAATCCCTCGGCTTGTCGGCGCGACCGTACAAGGTGTTATTGGAGCTTACGCTCGACTGCAATTCCCGATGCGGGACATGCGCGATCTGGAAGACCCCGACGAAGATCAAAAAGCAACAGCTCTCGCTGAACGAGATCAAGGACTTTTTTCGTACTTCGGGCCGCGACATCATTTGGCTCGCGCTTTCGGGCGGCGAGATCACGTTGCATTCTCAGTTTCCAGCAATCATAGCAGCGGCGAAACAATACTGCCCCAGCCTCCGACTGGTCACATTCACGACCAATGGCCTTCTGCCGCGGAAGGCCCTCGAATACGCCGAATGCATTCGAGGGATCGGTATCGAGAGCTTCATCACCATAAGCCTCGATGGCGACGCCGAAGTGCACGATCGCATCCGCGGAGTCCCCGGCAACCACGCTTTGGCATGGGAGACTTACGAGCTGCTCCGCCGGAACGGAATACGGGTTCATTTTGGACTGACTATTGGCAACGAAAACGGGACGTTTATCGCAAGGGAATATCGCCGCCTGCGAGGTAAGATCAAGGCGATCACGATCGTGCATGGCGGGGGCATCTACGGACAGCGCAACGCGCAGGACGACGAAACCATCGCGAGGTCGCTCGAGGTGGTCGATGCCAACTACGAAATCACGGGCTTAGGGGACTTGATTGAGCGAATGTACGTTCGTCTGAGTCTATCCTTCGTGCGTGCGCAGCGCTCAACGAACGCTGTCCCCTGTTCGGTTGGGCACACGTCGTTGCACGTCAAGCCGGATGGTACAGCGAGCCTTTGTATGTTCATGCCGGACATCGGCAACGTCCGGAGCGGTGCTTCCCTTCGCGAGCTCGTCAATTCGCAGCGCTCTCTCGAAATGTTAAGAGAAATTAAGAAGGACAACTGTCCCCACTGCTGGATGAACTGTTATGCGCCGCATTCAATTATGTACAGTCCCCTGAGGTCGATTCGCCAACTCTTTCTGGGGCATCCGCGGAGAAAGACTGCGCCAAGGGCGCCCTATCTTCCTCCGGGCACGGTCACGCCATCCACTCGTCCCCACAAGTCGCTACCCCTGGTGGCCAAGGACGGCCCTGTCGAGGCAGCGTCCGCAGCGGAGCCAGGACGACTGCACGGCCCGGCGCGGCATAACGGCACCCCGGCGCCCTGTGCTCCCGTTCCGTTGGCGGGGCGCTCCGTTCCAGATCGGCGGTCGACGCCGCTCTAGGGCCCATGACAAGGAGAGGACGTTCATGTTTCGGGGCACAACAGTCACAACCGATCCCGAAGACTTGTCGGGCACAGCGACGCCCAGGGCCATCCGGAGTCCGAGAGTCGCGGTGCTCATTCCGTGCAAGGACGAGGAAACGGCCATCAGCCACGTGGTGCGCGATTTTATTGCCGCTTTGCCTCACGCCATCGTCTACGTATACGACAACAATTCAACAGATCGAACGCGCGAAGTCGCCCGGGCCGCCGGAGCGCGAATCCGGTCTGAACCGCGGCCCGGCAAGGGAAACGTCGTGCGGCGAATGTTTCACGAGGTCGAGGCCGACGTCTACTTGTTGGTCGATGGCGACGACACATACGACGCGGAGTCGAGCCCAGCGATGATTGCAAAGCTCGTAAACGAGCGACTCGACATGGTGAGCGGGACGCGCCTGGCGCAGAGTGGCCATAAGTATCGCGTCGGGCATCGATTCGGCAACGTTCTCCTCACTAGGATGGTCAGCGTTCTCTTCGGCGAGAGCATCGACGACCTCCTCTCCGGCTATCGAGTATTTTCTCGCCGTTTCGTGAAATCATTCCCGGCCGTCTCGACCGGTTTCGAGATCGAAACCGAGCTGACGGTGCACGCGCTGGAGATGCGAGTGCCGTTCGCCGAAGTGGCTACACGTTATAGAGCCAGGCGGGAGGGATCGGCCAGCAAACTCAACACCTTCGGAGACGGATTCCGTATATTATTAACGCTTTGTAATATGGCCAAGGCCGAACGCCCCTTGTTTCTCTTCTTTTTTATTTTTGCCTTTCTGCTTTTCGGCTCGTTGACTTTCGCGCACCAAGCAATCAGAGCTTATGAGCGCGCCGCGGCGACCGCGATGTTTATTGCAATTATAAGCGCTACCCTGCTCGTGCTCGCGCTTCTGTGTCTCGTTGCTGGCCTGATTTTGGACGCCATTGCCCAGGCGCGGCGTGAGACCAGGCGACTTCGCTACCTGGACTTGGAGGGCGTTCAATTTCGGCTAAGGGAGACGATCATGCCTGAGCCAGCGCGAACGAACGACGGAGCAGCGCGTTACACTCGGGCTGAAACAGAGGTCGCGGACGAGACGCACACATAGCCTGAACCGACAACATTGGAATTTTGACCGGGTACCATCCGAGCTACGGCGTAACGGAGACTGCGAACGCAACGGTACGCTCTCGAATTGCCCCACCAACACGAGGCAACGGGGCGCCGCGCTGAGGATCGCCCGCTGAAGCGGCGTCGGGAAACTTGGGGCCCACTGCCCCAGCGCTCGTGATAAGCTTTTTTCCGAGGCCCGTGCCCTCGCCATAATCCAATGAAACGGCTACTACGACTACCACGTCTTCGACCCCGCGCAAAATCCGCATCTTCGGTTAGCAGAAAGGCAAAGGAGACGGCAACGCTCGTTGTATATTCACAACGAACGGGTCGATGTCGCCAGTATATAGTCCGTGTGCTTGTAAATCCGGATGTGCGCATGGGTCTCGCACTGAGCCTACTCATTTTTGGGTCCTATGCGCTCCTGCAGGTCCTCAACAGCCGCCCGGCAGCGGTCCAGCATCTTGGGGCTGAATACTACAACATCGCCCGAGCACTCGCCGACGGGCGCGGCTTCAGCGACCCATTCGGAGAGCGTACCGGCCCAACTGCGTGGATGCCGCCCCTATACCCCATACTGATCGCGGGTGTCCTCTTGCTGGTAAAGACAAGGAGCGCTGCCGCGGCTATCATTGCCGCGCTTTCGAACCTGTCACTGGCATTCATTGGCGCATGCATCTACGGCATAGCGAGGCGGAGCAGTCGTCGCTTGCCGCCAATTATCGCGGTAATTTTTTACTTGCTCTGGCTTATTGCGTTTAATTATTGGTTGCTGACTTTGACTCATGATATTTGGCTCAACGCCTTGGGCGTCAACCTGACGATGCTCGCGGTCTACCGCTTCATCGCGTCAGGGCGAATGAGTCCCGTGCCATGGGGTGCGCTCGGCGGCGGCCTCGCGCTGACCAGTCCGACACTTATGGTGTCTTGGTGTTCAGTGAGTATATGGCTTTTTACCCGTACTGCCAAGCACCGAAGAGGGGCTGTGTTGGCCGCGTGTCTGGCGCTCGCGGTCGCTGCACCTTGGGCCGTTCGGAACGCACTAATTTTTCATCAGTTCGTTCCGGTCAAATCGAATCTTTACTTCGATGCATATCAGGCAAACTATGTGGACGACGATGGGCTTTACGATGACCTGACGTTAGGCCGACATCCCTTCGGGGCACCGAATCTTCGCTTTTTGTACGCCAAACTTGGTGAGGCACAATACACTTCCGAGTACCGAAAGCGATTTGCGAGCGCCTTTGCGCATAGGCCGCGACGCTTCTTCATCGGCGTCGCCCATCGCGCGCTCGCCGCGCTCGCTTGGTCAGTACCGCTGGGAAGCGAGCACCAGACCAGCGGGGAGTTGTTGTTGAGACAGATCCTTTATCCACTACCGCTTATCGGAGGCCTTGTCGGGATGGTTCTGAAAGTGCCGCATCGTCGGTTGTCTTCGGCACTTGCCGTCTGTTCTGCAGCCTATTTGTTGCCGTACGTTCTGGTCGCATTCTATGTGAGATTTCTGTTGCCCCTGACACCGATTCTTTCAATCCAGGTGTTTTTAGGTTGCGACGCGCTCGCGTTTCGGTGGCGGCGCTCTGCAAGCTCTGAATATCGTAGTGACGAGGCGAGTGTGTAGTGTGGCCTGCCTTCGCTGCGTTACGAGGCGCTTCAGGCGCGTGATAACCGCGTATCCGAAGAGCCGCATCCGTGGGCGTCCCTCAGCGAGCATCCAGCTTGAAGCATGGCGACCTGATGCGCAAACCCTGCGCCCAAGCCCCAAGAAGCGCACGCTCGGGACGCGACGGCGGCGATCCCATGGTGCAACCCGTGCGCCGCGCCATTGTCGCCCGACTCGCTCGACGTCGTTCCCGCGTGTTGCCACGCGCGCTGTACGAAGGGATCGCCACCGGGCGCGGTGATCCCTACGGAGTGGGGCTGACCGGAACCTCGCGCAGCAGAAAGGCGACCGCCGCGCCGGCGAGAGCCGGCGAGGCGGAGGCGTGTTCGGTATGGGGGGTTATTCAGAAGGGGTCGTCGATGTCTTCATCAATGTCCGCGAGGTCGAAGCGTACCGAGTCGAGATATTCGCGAAGCAGGGCGGTAAGTTGGTCTGTGGCGTCGAGGACTTGGACGGCGAGACGTTCTGTCGAGAGCAGGAGCCGCGTTTGCCGGTCCGCGCGACGGACTGCAGCCAGGGTGGGATGTGCGGAATCGAGGGCGCGTTCGACGGCGAGCAGGGCCGCGTCGGCGAAGGCGACGACGAGCGTCTGGGGCGCGGCGTCGACGTCGTCGGGGGCGGGATAAGGGATCCGGGGGCCGTGGTGATGGCTCATGATCGGTCCTCGGCTTCGGCCTGAAGGATTCGGGAGAGGACATCGCGCTCGACGAGTTTTTTCTTTTTTCGCGCCGCAGCGCGCAGCGCGGCGGTGGCGATTCGGTCGGTGTCGCGCAGGGAGCTCGCCGCAGCCTCATGCAAGATGGCGAGGGCGTCGGCCGAGAAGATGTCCTTGGTGGCGCCGACGCGAGCGAGACGGGTGCGTAAATAATCGGCGGTGTCGTCAGGAGAGAGCGAGCCAACGCAAAAGCGATGATGGAGTCTCGAGTAGAGCGATCGGTTTCTCCGAAGGCGAAGGCGGTCTTCGAGGTCGGTCAGACCGATGAGCACGAGCGACAGCAGGGGTTTGGAGTCCCACTGGTAATTGAGCAGGATATGCAGATGGTCGAGGGTATCCTGATGAAGCAGGTGTGCCTCGTCGACGAGAAAGACGGGGCATACGCGCTCCTTGGCGAGGTCCTCGACGTGCGTGCTGACGGCCAGAAACAGGTCACCGGCGGTGTTGGCCTTGGCTAGACCGAGAGCCAGGCAGAGGTGGCGGTAGAAGTCGCGCCGACCGATGGTGCTGTTTTGGCAATACACCAGGCGGAAGTTGGCCGGGGCGAGGGCGTGACGCAGGGCACGCACCACGCAGGTCTTTCCGACGCCAGGCTCGCCGGTGAGTAGAGCGCTGGCGCGGGCGTGCATGGCGTCGGTGAGATCTTCGACCAGCGAGAGTTTCGATGGGGGGAGCCACAGCTCGGCGTCCCCGATGTCTTTGGAGAACGGCTCGGCGGACAGGCTGAAATGCGAGAGGTAGTCGATGCTCATGGCTCGTCCTTCTTTCGGCCGAGGGTCTTGTCGAGCAGGGCACCGGACGGGTCGAACGCGGTGCGCGCCTGGTGCGGCACGTCACGGCAAGCGGGCGATCGCGGACGGCGCGCGTTGTACCGCGGGTCGACGGGATGAAGAACGTGACGAGCCCCCTCGTGCTCGATCCATGGCGGCTCTTTGGAGTCGACCACGCAGCGCGAGACGGTGACGAGCTTGCGGGCGAGAAAGCCCAGGTCGGTCTCCCAGTCCTCGCCGTCCATCGGGACGGTGCAATCGCCGCGGACGCGTCGGCGGACGTGTACGGTGAGGGCGTCGCGCAGTTTCTTTTCGTCGAATCCGTCTGGGTGGCGCGGAGCTGCGGCGAACACCGCTTCGGGCGTTTTGCCCATCAGGCCCGCGTGGGGCGAGCGGTGATAGTGCTCGTCGAGGAACGCGTAGAGGCGGACGTTGAGGTCGTGCAGCGACGACAGGGCGCCGGTGAAGTCCAGGCACCTTTGTCGCAGGGTGCGCCAGAATCGCTCCATCTTGCCGCGGGCCGGCGCGTCGTACGGTTTGGCATGCATCAGGGTCGTTCCCATCCGGGCGCACGCCAGCGCGAGGGTGTGGCCGCGGTAGGTCGCGCCGTTGTCGAGGTAGATGGCGTCGGGCGGTCCGTGTTTGCGGATGGCGCGTACCAAAAGCCCGAGCATGTCGATCTCTCGCTCCTGGTGCATCGCTTCGATCGCCAGGACGTATCGCGAGGCGTCGTCGAGCAGCGCGTGCACCCGCACCGGCTTCTGGTTGTCGTGGTCGAGGAGTATCGGCGCACCGTGGCAGACGTCGCCGTGCCAGAGGGCTCCTGGGCGCTCGGCTTCCCACCGCAGTCGCTGTTTGCCGTCGCTGCCGATGCGAAGCGTGCGGCGGTCCAGGCCGCGAGCCGCGAATAGACGACGTACGGCCGAAGGCGAGATCGCATCCTTGTCAATACGGCCCTCGAGCACCAGGGTATCGAGGATCAACTCCGCCGACGCGCTCGGATGCTCGCGACGCACTTCGCACACGAGCTCTTGCTGCTCGGCCGTCAGGGCGCGAGCGGCTCCCTTGTCGGCGCGGGGCTCGGGGCGCAGTGCGGCCAGGCCCCCCTTCTTGTACAGCCGGTACCATCGCTTGAGCGTCGGCACCGCGAACGAGCGCGTCGTCGTTGCGCCGGGGAGCCGGAACCGCTGCTCGCTCAGGACCTTGAGGCGAGCGGCAAGCTCGCCTCGCGGCAGGTCCAGGCGCGTGAGCACGCCCACGACCTCACTGCGGAATAGCGCCACGGCCTCGCCGTGGTCCTTCGGGTCGAGGATATCCATGTAGACAACACCTTTCCGGGCCTGTCACACGACCGGCCCGCCGGCGGTCGTACGCACTCGCCACCGAATCGCCGTCGGATCACGATTGGCGGGAATCGCCGCCCTCCGCGATCGGGATTACGCGAGGCGGTGAACCGCGGCGCCCGCGAAGACCGCGTCCGCCACGGGTAGGTCGGTCGGCGCCAGGGCTTGGAGCATGGCGGCGGCGCGCTCGGCATATTTGCGCAACGTGAAATTCTCCGGAGCCGCACGCCAGGTGGGAAAAAGCCGGCCGTCGATCGTGTCGCGGGCCCACCGGCGCAGCGTCGTCCATCGGCCGGCCGTCGCGGCGCCCAGCACCCGGAGCGGGCTGACGCGGGCTCGCACCCGAGATGCCGTCAGGCCCAAGAGCGCCCAGAGCGCCAGCGCCAACCCGATCGCCGGGGCGGTGTACAGCCGCCGTCGCAAGATCTCGCCGGGCACCACCAGCATGCTGGTGCCACAACGCTGGCATTGGTAGCGCCGTGCCCGGACCGCCACCATCCCCGGGGGGCCCTCGGCCGACTCGGGGCCCCACATCTGACGCTCGCGTGTCCCGTCGCCGTGGATCACCAGCTTCCTGCCCGCCGGACGGCTCGCGGCCCCGCAGCACGAGCACCGCGCTGGCCGAACCGCCGACACCGTCGGGATCTCCGTCTGCCACGCCTTGACGCCGACCGAACTCCGGCAAATCCTCTCACCGCTCCGCATCGCAACTCCTCGGAGCTCGACGCGAAGGGGTCCGCCAAGATCTCCCTTCGCGTCGCCTTTTTGTGGCCCGCCGTCACGACGAAAGCTCCGCCTCCGGGACCCCTCCTACGGCATCTTTCCCGCGCGCGGTACCCACCGCCCTCCCTGACCCCGAACTGGCTTCCGCGCGATCCTTTACATCACCCAGGGTGCGCGGCCCGTGCCCGACATGATCAAACAGAGGACGCGTTAACAGTCGGCCACACGAACATGTACCGGCTCATCGAGAGCGTCACGACCAACACCCAGAGCTTTCGACGGGTCCCGTCGGCCTCGGCGACGTAGCCCATCTCACCGAAGTCGATCTGCGCTTCATCGGCGGGCGGCGGGTCGTCGACGCGCACCGTGACCGGCCGCTCGCGCCAGCCGAGCTTTTCGTGCGCGAAGCGACGCAACGTCGTGTACGCGATCGAAATACCGTCTCGGGCGAGCAACTCGTGCACGCGCACGAGACGCAACGGCGGGTCGCCGCCGAGCCATTGCTCGATGCGCGAGCGATGCAGCTCGAGCTCTTTGCGAGGCGCCGACGGAACCGCCAAAGGGCGCGCCTGCACGCGCTGCGCGACCTCTGCGACGACACCGTCGGTCAGCTCGGAGTCGCTGGAGAGCCCGCATCCCAGTGCGGCCTCGATGTAGCGGCCCGCCGTCTTTCTGTCGGCGACGCCATTGCGCGCGATCTCACGCGCGCTCTGTCCAGATTGCCATCTGCGAAGCACTTCTCGAACGTCGGTCATGGTTAGCTCCCGAAAGCCCATCGGCACCTCCCGACGGCGACCCGCGCCGTCGTCGATTGGCACCGTGCCTTTGCTCTCGGTCGTCGAACCAGGGCACCGATCTCAGAGCGGGGCGGGCCCCATGACCCTGGCGATCGAGTGGCCCCATGGCCTTGGCGAATTTACGGCATGTCCCTTGCGGGTGGCCCCATGACCCTTGCGATTGGCTGGCCCCATGAGGGTGGCGAAAACCCCGGAACCTGGCCCCATGAGGGTGGCGTTTGGCAGCCAGGTCCGGCAGCGTTATCGACTTACCCCCGCGGCTCTCCATCTCCTCGCGGATCTTGGATCCATTGTAGAGCTCGAACTTTCTCTCCTCGCCGAAGTACCCATTGCGTACGACGTGCACGCCGCCTTCGGGACGGCGTCGATGAACTCTCGCAAGAGCTCGAGACTGTCGCGTTGCCGATTGATCACCAAGAGCGCGACGAGCTTGCTCCCGAGCTCCTCCAGGCTACTATCGAGCGTGCTTCCGTATTGCTTGACCGGGAGATTATTGCGCGCCGCCGTGTTGATGACCACGACGCTATCGCGGCGGTTATCGCAGGTATTGACGAGGTGTATCCAGCCGTCCGCCTCGTCGAGGTCGATGAGCTCGGTCTCGACCTCCTCCTTGTATGCCTTCCATACGTCCGGGTTCGAGGTGTAGCATTCTACGAGCAGCACATTCGCCCCTTGCTCGAGCAAGTGATCCATTGTCGCCAGCGTCATCATCGACTTACCGACGCCGCCCTTGCTGCCCCCAACCCAGTAGATGCGCGCCGAACTATTACCGGCGGCACCCGATACGTTGGCTTTCTCGCTCACCGAGACGCTGATGCTTTCGCTCATTGCCAGTACCCCTTTCGTTTACTCTGCTGTTACCTCGCGGCGTACCGAGCGCTGGACCTTCAGATGTCTCTCGTGTCCTCCTTCGGCACGAATGCAGACCGCCGAGCACCCCCGTCGTCAGGACGCGCTATCCCCTTCGCGATTGACGTCGTCGTCGCCGCTGGAGGCGTGGGCGTCCGCACCCCAGGCGCTTTCGTGACCACGCGCGCCCCTTGTTGACTATCTATCGATGCGACGCTTGCTTCACCGCCGGCCTTTGATTCCGTTACCGGCGCAGTACCCTCGGCTGCGGACTCGGCTCCCCGGCGCGTCTTGGTCCTAGTGCCGCTCTTCTTCCTCCCAGCCATCTTGGCCTGACTCAAGTAGTTCTTGAGGGTCGCCGCGGTCACGACGACACTATTCTCACTAAGTAGCTCCGCGATAGCGCGCAGGCCGTATCCCTTGGCCTTCATCGCGTAGATCTCCGAAGTCAGCATCCGGACTGCCTCCACGGTGGTGACTTCCTCGACACGACTCTCCGGCACATTGTCGAGCGTGCGCCGGAGGCGCTCGATATCGGCCACGCGAATCCTCCTCGGGTGCATGTCTCCTCAGCTCGCGGTTCTGGGTCGACGACGTATCGCCAACGCCTGAAAGACAGTTGACATTGCACAACCTGGTGGTCAACGTGAGTTCACAAACCCGGAGTGAATACGGAGGGCAAGATAAAGGAGGTGTGTCGGTTGGTATCTAAGTTATGAATTCTACATTCTATTTGTGTTGACAAAAAATCGACGATTGTGCCTTTTCTGAGGGAACCAGTGGATAGGACAACGGAAATCCGGTGACAGAAATCGCCCGCGACGACGAACTGCCTATTTTTCGGCCTCGGATGGGTGCTGGCAGCTCGCGGCGGTCGCCCGACGGAGCGCGCTCGTTTCGCAATGCGGTCTTAGCGCGCATCCGCGGAACGGCCCGGCGCAGCGCGGCGCGCGTTCACCCCCTTCAGGCAGGCGCGCGCCGCGTAATCATCAAGGCGCACCTGCTGCGCATGGGGCCGACCGCCGCAAAGGCCGCCGCCTTGCACGTGCGCTACATCGAACGCGATGGGGTCGAAAAGGACGGCTCGAAGGGCACGCTGTACGACGCGCGAGGGGCGGTACGCGCGGGCGTCTTCGAGCAGCCGCGTCCCGGCGAGAAGCACCAGTTTCGTTTCATACTTTCGCCGGAAGACGGTTCAGAGCTCGACCTCACCGTCTACGTGCGGCGCCTGATGGGGACGCTCGAGCGGGACCTCGGGCGTAAAGTGGAGTGGGCGGCGGTCAACCATTTCGATACGAGCCACCCCCACGCGCATATCGTCGTCCGCGGCATCGACCGCGACGGGCGGGAGCTACGGATTGACCGGGGCTACATCTCGGCCGGCATGCGCTGGCGTGCCCAGGAGCTCGCGACCGAGGAGCTTGGGCCGCGGCCGGAAAGGGATGTGCAGCGGACGCAGGAGCGCGAGGTCACCCAGCAGCGGTTTACTACGCTGGACCGGGAGCTCGAGCGCCGCGGCCCCGACCACCTCGTGGAGGTCCGCACGCGGGCACGGAGCGGGCGCATCGACGAGTCCTTGCTCATCGCGCGCCTCGAGCATCTCGAGGGGCTCCGGCTCGCCGAGCGCATCTCGGGAACGTCGTGGAAGCTTGTCGAAGGTTGGCAGAAGCGACTCCGTGATCACGGCTCGCGCGGCGACATCCTGCAGCAGATTCACGCAGCCGTGCGAGGCGACCCCTCGCGCTACGACGCGGTTCGGCCGGGAGAGGCGCTGCCGCCCGAGCCGGGAATGCCATCGGCGGCCGTCACGGGCCGGGTGGCCGGCAAGGGTCTGTCCGATGAGCTCAAGGGGACGTTCTACGCGGTGGTCGAGACGCCCGCGGGACGCGCGTACCACGTCCCGCTCGATGCGCGCAGTGCGCAGACGGTGGGAGTGGGGGATCTCGTTTCGCTCGCTACGCCGCCCGAAACGTCCGTCCGTCCCGCGGACAGGCAGATCGCCGAGACCGCGCGCGCCCGCGGTGGCGTCTTCGCCCTTGATCCATCCGCGGGCAGCGACGCGCAGGGGCTCGCGCAGCGTCTACGCGACCTTGAACGAGCGGGACTCGTGGCCGCCGAGGACCCTGCGCGCTGGAAGGTGCCGCCCGACCTCCTCGACCGGCTCGCCGAGCGGGCACGCGACGCGCCCACGCGCTACCGGCTCGTCGTTCGCAAGGAGCCGCTGTCGCTCAAGGAGCAGATCGTGCATCAGGGTCCGGTCTGGCTCGATCGCGTCGAGACCGAGACGTTGGCCCGCTGGGGGCTGGGGGCCGACGTTCGGCAAGCCGTTGCGGAGCGCCGCGAGGCGCTGCGTCGTCTCGGCATCGGGCCGGACGATCCGGACCGGGTAGCGAAGCTACGTGAACTGGAGCGGCGCGGGCTTGGAGCCGAAATTGCCGGGCGCTCGGGCCTGACGTTCCTCGCGCGCGTACCGGAAGGTTTCCAGGGGCGCATCCAGCCGGACGAACGGGCCGGCCCGCCGAGCGCCTACGCGGTAATCTCGGACGGGGAGCGCTTCGTCGTTTTGCGATCGACCCCCGCGCTACGTGCCTTGCAGGGCCAGTCCGTTGCGGTCGCGCGTGACTCCAAGGGACGGCTCGTCGTTGGACCGGCTCCGGACAAGGACATGGGCCGGTGAGTGCAATCTCGGGCGCTCCGACGGGCAAGAACGTCCTCTTTGCTTGTCGGATCCGTGGTACCAAACGCGCGTCGGCGCGCTTGACACGGATCGCGCTTGGGGAGGCACGTTCGATCGCGTGGAGCGAGACATGATGCGCGACCATCGCGTTCTCAAGCCCGAAGCGACAGGCCGATCGCGCGGCTCACGAGCTCGCCACGTGCTCTCGCTCGGCCGCAATGAGCCGCACCCTCTGCCCATCGCGAAACCGTACGGGCGCGCTTCGCCGCGAGTGCCCCGCGCGTCCGGGCAGCCCAACGCGTGCCCGAGCTGGATGCGCGCAATGCGCCTCGTGGCGAGCGCGCACGAGGGCTGAAGACAAGGAAAAGTTTACCGCCTCTCGACGGCACCCCGCCGTAGGGCCGTCACAAGCGGCGGCATAAGGTCCTGAATGCGACGTGCGAATGCGACAGCGATGGCATCCTCGCTTTGGTGAGCTAGCAACACCCGGCGGATGGCAGCGGTCAACTCGTTTACGGTGAACTCCCGTCCATCCAGGGACGGCACGCCGTGACGGTCGTTTACCTTCCGCGACTTGGTCATGCGCACCCCATAGGACGCCTGGGTGGGGTGGCACTCGGTGTGCCGCCGATAGTCACAATAGATCAACTCATCATCATTGAACGCGTGGCGCACGGGCTCGATGCAGCGCGACACCGAAAGCATGTGCGCAAGCAGGCTGTCTGGCTGGGCCGCCTGAGAGACCGGATCAATCTTGAGGAGGCGAAGAAATCCCGTGTACTGCGAGCGCAACTCCGAGAGCAGCCCGTGCAACCGGACCCAGAACACCGCGACGTAAGCCCACTCGGCCCGATCTCCCTCGCGCGCGAGGATCTCGACAACCTGCGCAAGGTTCTCGACCCACTGGCGGACCAGGCGAGCGTTCATGTCGAACTGCGGCAGGCTCTCGTTCATGTAACGGAGCTCGTCGTCCGTCGGCGATCTCGGCCCGGTGTACGTGGATGCTCGAACAAAACGGCCGTCCGAGTCTCGTATGATCCCGCGTCGCGCGAGGATCTGGAGCATCCGTTCGTCGAAGGGGGCCATTTCTCGAGGTGGTTACCTCGCGCCGTTACGGCCCGCCAATCGCCGTGCGACGACGCGATCTTGTTATGCTGCCGCTGCGGTGACCTCTTTCAAGGCGCTAATCCTCCCAGCCGACGATCCGCCGTCGCACGCAGCCGTAAAGCGGCAGCTGCTATTCTTCGACTCCGTTCTCTTGGTGGATCCGCAGTCCGACCGGGCGATCCTGAACCAGGGTGACCTCGCGCCAGAGAGGGGCTTGAAGGTGACGATGCCGGACGGCGTGACAAGGGCAGCCGATTTCGGTTACGGGGACGCCGGGACCTACCCCCGGTCGCCTTCGTACGTCGAGGCTCACCGCGTCCTCTTCGCCCAGACGTCGCAGCTGCAGTCGAAGGGCAAAGTCCGCATCCTTAAGGCACTGCCGCCATCGGTCGTCGACCCGAGGTTCAACTGGCTCTCGAGTGTCCAAGCCAGCCACGACGCTGCGCTGGTCCGTTCAGCATTGCCCGACTACCGAGCCGGCACTCCGGCGTTCTACCGCCTGGTTGGGGGCTGGTATCAGGCTCCACCGCTCCTGAGCCAGACCGGGGAGGAACCCAAACAACACAAGTGGATCCACAGCGCGAACCACTACGAGGACCCAGACCTCGATATCGAGTGGAACCAGGTTGGCTGGGTGAGGATTGGGCGCCTTCTGAAGACGCTCCGGCGTGCGACCCATGAATCCGCGCTGCCCATTGCTATCGACCCAATCAACCGCAACATCTGCCTCGAGCTTGTCCCAGCGGCGTCGAGGGCCCCAGCGCCGGACCCGTACCCGCGACTGACTACGGGTGCCACCGATCTCGCGATGCAGGCCATCGCCATGGACCTCGTCGACCCCTTCGCTCTCGACGACGCCCTCCGGGACATGGCCTGGGACCAGGTCGTCCGCCTCAGGAAGGAGGTGCTGCCGCACGTCAGCAAGCTCCGTCAGGCCCTGCTCGGGGACGTGGCCAGCGCACGGCTGTCGTTGACCGCGGGCGTGGACGAGTACCGGCAGGCGCTGTCCGTGCGGAAGGACGAACAGCGGCGCCAGGTGGATATCGTCCGCGAAGCCTGGCGCAAGCTCGGCTTTAAGACGGCCGAAGTAACGGCGGGCGTGGCGGTTGGCGCGGTTGGCAGGGAGCTGGCGGTCGGTTTGCACGCCCTTCCAGTCGCCTGGGTCCCAGCGCTGGTCGCCTTCGCTGGTGCGTTCCTCGGCAAAATGCTGCCTGGTTCGTTCGAGAACGCGAGCAAGGCGGTCAGCGCCTACCGCAAGATGAGGGCCAGCCCACTGTTCTTCTTCGACGTCTTGCCAGGGAAGGCACGGAAATCGGCTACCGACGGTGCCGCCGCATAATGGGCGCACCGAGATCGCCGCCGTGTTCTACACGCTGCTGGAGACCGCGAAGATCGCGGGCATCGATCCCGCCCGGTCAGGACAACGCCCCCCCGCGGCGGAACGGGGAAAGACAAATGTGCGCTTTCCGCCACATAGACGTGCACGCACCGCGGGGCATAGGGAACTTCTGGGTGACCCTTCCGTGTAACTCTTTTGGAAGGGCGATCCGGTGACCGTGGCTGCTGCTTATGTGCTCGCAAGGGGCGACGCCAAAGTCGCCGAGATCGACGGGGCCATTTTGGAGGGCTGCCGTGCGGGAGATCCCGCAGCGTTGCGCGCGTTCGTGACCCGCTACGAGCATATGGTCTTCGCGTTTCTTTCTCGTGCGCTCGGCGCCGGGCCTCATGTCGAGGATTTCGCGCAAGAGGTGTTTATCCGCGCTTGCCGTGCGCTCCGGGGCTTCGACGTGGCGGGAAAGGCGCGTCTTTCGACCTGGCTGTTGACGATTGCCAGCCGCATCGTCATCGATGCCCGCCGCAAACGGCGCGTCCCGACCACCTCCCTTGATGTCGCAATGGCTACCGTATTGCAAACCCCGGAGACCGAAGGGCGACGAATGGAAATTGGCCGGGCGCTGCAGCGTGCGGCGGCCGAACTATCCGATGATCAGCGGGATGCGTTTGTCCTCGCCGAGTTTCACGGCCTCGACATGGGCGAGATCGCGGCCGTGCTGGGTGTGCCGGAAAATACGGTCAAGACCCGGCTATTTCGCGCTCGCGAGCGACTCCGCGTCCTGCTCCGCGAAGTCTGGGAGGAAGGTACATGACGCCCCATGTTGGTTCCGCCTGGCCTGCGCAAAAGCCTCCGGGCGAATTCGCCGAGCGAACGGTCGACGCAATCTTACGCGACCGGATGGCACGTCGTTCGAGCGCGCGTCCGCGTCGCTGGTGGGGCGTATGGGCGATTGCGGCGGTCTTGGCAGCCGGGGGTGCTTGGGCAAGCATCGTGCTGCCCCAGGCCCCTCAAGCATACGTCTCCGTGCCGCCCGCATCGAAGACGGACATCGGCCCAGCGGCCACGACGGTCCAGCCGACGGCCACCCAGCCCCTGGTCACGGAGGGGCCTTCGCGTCCGCCGCAAGGCGCTCCCCCTGCTGCGCCGCGACGCTACCGAGAGCCGGCTGCTGCACACGACGCTGGGCGCAGAGCGCGGGTCCCGCTTTGCAATTGCGTGCAAACGATTTGCGACTGCGGCGAAGAGCCCTAGCGGCGCGGTTCCCACCAAGATGACTATCGGGGCCGCGCGATCCGACAGGCGACCTCACACTCAACCCTCATCGCGAAAGGAAATACCCTCATGCTCCATCGTCGATCCCGTCTTGCGTCCTTCTGGTTCGCCCTGGCCGTCTTCGGCGTCACTTCCACGAGCCGAGCCGAAAAGACACGGGCCGACGTCCCGTTTTCCGATTCAGCCGGAGGATATAGCTACTTGTTTACGGACGATGTGATGCAAGCGGGCGCCTTTACTCCAAACGACGCCAGGGTTGTCGTCGCGTCGCGCGTGCAGAGAGTCACGCTCATTCGGCCGCGAACGGCGTTCGTCGCGGAACTGCTGAAGAGCGTTGAGAACTTGTAGTGTGGCCGCGTTGCCTCGGATGGTGGTGGCGGCGCAGGCGATCTTGGCATGCGTGGGGTGCACGGAGCCGGTTCAGTACGGAGGCCCCATCGCCGTCGACAACGCTGGAGTGGGTGCGCGAGTGCGCTTGCTTTGCAAAGTGACGACGGGCGGCCACACGGAGGGGCGTTGTCTTGAAGCCCACGCGCGCACAGCACCTTGACGTTCGATGCACCGACAAGGTCAGGTTTCGACAAGGTGGACGCGTCATTCTTCGCACTCTGGCTGGTCGGTCGCTTGTAGGGCACCGTTCGTCAACCGCAGGCCCGAGGACAATTCGCCATCGCGCACGGTGGACCCGCGTAGGGGGTTGTTAACGTGACGCCAAGGGATGGCTCGTCGTCCGTTCCGATCCCGACAGAGACATGAGCCGCTAAAGGGGGGATCCCCTCGGGCGGACGACCCGTCCGCGTCTCAAAAACATCTCGACGAACGAAATATGGCAACACTCGGCCTCCTCGTACCGAGGCGCCCCCGCGGGGGGAATGGCCCCCTACTCGGGCCACCGACAGTCCATGATTGAGCCGACCACCCTCCGCACCGGCAGATGCAAGGACAGATCATCCGCTACCGAAACCGTAGGGCTCTCTAGGTCTTTTCTCGCTTACAAAGTGAGGAAGGTCGGAGCGGTTTTCCAAAAATCCGACTAACGGAGGTCGATTCTACGAAGCACTCCGGTTGCTCTGATCGATCAACCGAGGTGCCGCCGAAACCGCAACGCGAGCTCGCCCAGCGCCAAGCGCCCCGCGTCTGCGAGCTAAAGAGCGCGCTTCGGCCCCCCGCGGACTCGCGCGACTTCGAACGCAAGTCGGCAGGTCTCAACATCGAGCCATCGGGCCCCGTCAAGGCCGCGCGCTGTGGTACTCATTCGACAGAGCTGCCCTCGGAGTTATCGTCCGAGGACTTCGAGGAGATTGTCGAAGTGTTTCGAATCCTCAAGCGCTGGCGCGACGAATCGGGACGGGGCGGAAGATGACCGCAGCTCGAGGCTCCATTCATGACCGTCCCCGTTGGTGGGACGAGAAAAACGACCGCGCCATGCTTATCTGCCGGATCAGCGACCGGAAGCAGAAGGACGGCGTGTCGCTTGAGGCGCAAGATCACCACGGTCGCGAGTATGCCGACCGGGTTGGACTGCGCCTAATCGTCTCGAAGCCTTTTCAGGAAAGCGCCAAGAAATCACAGCTTCGCGCGGAATTTCACGCCGCCATCGACGAAGCTCGCCGTCAGAAGATCAAGCACCTCATCTTTTACGTCTGGGACCGCATCACGAGAAACTTCACCGACGCGGAGATCTTGGAGGAGATGATCCGAGACGGCGAGATCGTCGTTCACATCGCGAGTGGCGGGACGGTTCTTCACACCGACTCAGACGACTCCGAGTTCTTTCTCTTCGACATCAACGTCGCCCAGGCGAAGCAGGACAACAGGAACCGGAGGCGCAAGACCATCGACGGCATGGAGCAGCGCTGCCGCAATGGCTGGTATCCGAGCCGCTCGAGTTCATTCTATGCGCAGGTTCCGGCGCTCGATGAAAACGGCCGGCCGAAACGGCGCGGTGGGACAATCGCGGGCCCGACGGAGGAGGGGCGTCGTCTAGTTCGCCGCGAAATGGATCTGCACTTCAAAGGGTTCAGCTTGGAACTTATTCGGCGGAAGTGCATTGCCGATGGCCTGGTCCCCGCGAGGTACCTGGCGACGTACACGGCCACGCAGATCGACAAGCACCTGAAGAACATCTTCTACGCCGCCATCCCGAACCCCCATGCCGATCCCGAACGTCCGCACGAGACCTTTCGCAGCCAGTTCGTGTGGCGCGGCAACTGGTACGAGGGAAAGCACGAGCCGATCTTCTCAGCCGCCGAGTGGGAACGGCTAAGGGCGTCTTTCGGCCTAAAGGCAACGCAGAGGGTGCTGAAGCATCAGGGGCTCTTCGCGACCGGACCGCTCACGCTCTCGTGCGCCGCAGATGGGTGCGGCAGCAAGGTTACGTACGCTCCCAAGACCAAGCCGAGCGGGGCGACATACCATTACTACCGCTGCGCGGACGGCCGACGGGTGCATCGAGGGAAGGGCGAGCCGCAAGTGAACGTCAAGGAGCACGAGATCCTCGACCAGCTCGCGGGGGCAGCTGACGCGATCGCGATCACGTCGGCTTTCGCGGAGGCCGTCGCTCGCGCGTTGAACGAGACGCATCGAGCGGCCACGGAGGCGAAGAAGAAATTCGCCGAACTGTACCGCGCCGAAATCCGAGCGCTCGAAGAACGGGAGGATCGACTCTTCGACCGCTTCGACGGCGGCGAGATTGATCGCGCCACGTACGACCGTCAGCTTTCCCGCCTTCGCACCGACAAGAGCGACCGCTTCGAGAAGCTTCGGGACGCCGACACCGAGAGCGACATGGCGTACCTCGACACCGCGCGGGATGTTTTGGAACTCGCGAAACAAGCCAAATCCTTGCTCGAAACGCGATCCCGCGAGGAGAAGCGCGACTTCCTTGCGCGCCTGGTTTGTAACCCGCGCCTAGACGGTCGAACTGTGCGATTCGACTTGAAAAAACCGTTCGCGGTGCTGGCCAAAATGCGCGCAGCCAACGATTGGCGTCCCCAGGGGGAGTCGAACCCCCGTTAGCGACGTGAAAAGCCGCGGTCCTGGGCCTCTAGACGATGGGGACTTGGCTGGCCGCTATTACCCGGCCGCCCCCCATTTGTCCAGGACGTGGCTGCCCGTGTCCGGTTGGCGGACCGGGAGAATTCGCGTCCCGTGCCGTAGAGGGGGCGGCATTTCACTCGCGCTTCATGATTCGTCCGGGATCGCCGAGGAACTCGAAGTGCATCGTGTCCCGTAGTCTGTCGTGGCCGAGCCAGTAGAATCCGTAGCGCTCGAACACATGCACCCAACATTCGGGCATCGCCATGTGGTCGTACTCCGTCTTGGCCGGACGCGTGCACGCCGGCACGTCGCTCCATGGCTTTACGCAGCCGCAGCAGGAGTTGCGCGCCGGATCGATGTCGATGGCGATCCCGTAGATGTGGTTTGTCACTTCCCCTCCTCGATACGTGTTGCGGAAACGGATGCCGGCGAGCGCCTGCGGAGTGTACGGGTGGTCAGCGCACGAGCGCTTGATCTCTTCTTCGACGCAATGGATCGCTGGCACCACTTTGCGGTGCATCTTGACCGGCAAGCCCATGAAGGTCGTCGAGACAACATAAGCGCTTGGCGGCTGCGCATCGGCGGTTGCGCGCCCGAACCCCTTGAAGTGGCCGTAGGTGTCGGTGCGGTACTGGATGGCGCGTTCGAGAGCCTCTTTGCCTCCCTTGAGGAAATTCGAGCGAATGAGGAAGTCTTGGGGGGGCTGCTCGTTGCAAGCGACAACGGCGGTCGAGCCGGTTTGCGCTGTCGACGGCAGTGCATCGCTTCCATCCCTGTCGGGAGCGACCAGTTCAGAGAGGGACGAGACGGGCGATTCGCCCGCCGCGTCGGCGATCGGCGCTGCCTCAGCGGGGGCGAGTGGGCGGACCCCTTCAGGTGCGGAGTTCCTGGCTGTCACGGAAGCGCCGGGCGCTGAGGCCGATGGTGCGGGCGACGCTGCGGCGCACCCCGTCTCAGAAGTTGTCAGCGCGAGCGCGGCGAGGAGGAGCACTCTCATACGTCGGGAGTTATTGCATGACGGCCCGCCCCGAGGGTCTGTTCCCCGTTGATTTGCTCCGGTTCCGTTTACGCGGTCGACCCGAAGCCGTGGCCAGTTCTACCTTCGACCGGGCGGTCGACGCGCATCCTCCGCCGCGAAGGTTAAGTGAAGCGCGTGATGCCGTTCTATTGGCCCTTGCATTGCAAGCTATTCGGCTCGCAATCACAAGCGGCAGGAGGGCTCATGCGCTCAATTATAGAGGATAGATTCGTGATCAAAGTCGCCGTGGCACTCGGTCTTGCGGGGGGCTTGATGGCCGTGCCGCGGATCGGTCATGCGGCATTCGAGGCGCCGGCGCCGGCCGGCCCCGGCACCGAGCAGATCGACGCCGCAGGACGGAGAGAAGGAGTGGTGCCAGGCTGGGAGGCGAGCGGTATGCTCGGTTCTGGCTTTTCCGACACCTACGGCTTCGGGATCGGCGGTCGGGTGGGATACACGCTGCCGGTCGGGGTCTACCTTGGCGGGCAACTGCAAGCGTACTGGGGTCAGGACAACAGCGGGCAGACCGGACACGCCACTTTCGTGGGCGGCGAGGTCGGCTACAAGATTTTCCCGCTTGAGGCGCTGAGTGGCCTGGAGGTTCGACCCTACGTCTTCGGTGGCCCGGCGTTCATCTCAGAGTCTCAGAGCAACTTTCCCTACATCAAGAGCAAAACGGGATTTGCCGTGCAGCCCGGCACGCTGGCCTTGCTGCATCTGGGCCCGGCATTCCTGGGCGCAGACTTCCACCTTCTTGCCACCCCTTCGCCCTTCGGAGCCGCGCTGCTCGGAAGCGCCGGAGCGGGCTTCTGAGCGTGGCGAGCTAAAGGTCCTTCTCGTCGCGAACTCGAGCGGCCTTGCCGGCAAGGTCGCGCAAGTAGAAGAGGCGCGCGCGACGCACAACGCCGCGGCTCACGATGTCGACTTTCTCGATGCGCGGAGAGTGCGAAAGAAAGATGCGCTCGACCCCGACATTGAAGCTGACCTTTCGGACCGTGAACGTGCTTCGCGCGCCCGCCCGGTGGCGCTTTATGACGACGCCCTGAAAGACCTGCGTGCGCTCCTTGTCGCCTTCGACGATCCGATAGTGTACGCGCACGGAGTCGCCGACGCGAAAGTCCGGGAGGTCCGTTCGCAGGAGCTTGGACTCTAGGTCGGCGAGCTTTGGGGAAGTATGCATGGCGACTTTGGCGAAGGGGGCGGCCTTAAAGCATGGTCTGCAATGCGTGTCAATGACCATGGGGCATGGCACGGCAGCTTGACGGAACGCGTGCGGCTCGTATTCTCCTGCCCCCCCGCATGAATCTTCAACCCGGCATCTTTGGCCGCAAACTCGGCTGCACCCAGATCTTCTTGGAGGACGGGAGCGTTTCTCGTGTGACCGTGCTCGAGGCGGGCCCGGTGGTCGTCCTCGCCAAGCGCACGCCCGAAAAGCATGGCTATACGGCCCTCGTGCTCGGGTTCGAGGACAACAAGGAAAAACAGACCAATAAGCCGGCGATGGGTTTCTTCAAGAAGGCGGGCGCCACGCCAAAACGGTTTGTCAAAGAGCTGAGATGCGGTCCAGAATTCGCCGCGAAATGGGAGGTCGGGCAGACCATGAAGCTCGACGAAATCTTCCAAGCTGGGCAGCTCGTCGACGCGCGCGGCACGACTCGCGGCCGAGGGTTCACGGGCGTGGTCCGGCGATGGGGCTTTGCGGGTGCGGTCACCACGCACGGTACTCACGAGTACCGCCGCCATCCCGGCTCGATCGGTACGAATATGACGCCAGGCCGAACGCTCCCGAACCTGAGGATGGGTGGTCAGTACGGCAACGAGACCACGTCGATTCTCAACATCAAAGTGGCTCGGGTCGACGCCGAAAAGAACATGCTTCTTTTGGAGGGCGGCGTACCAGGCGCGCGCAACGGGTTCGTTCTTGTGCGGCAAGCCGTCAAGACCAAGAAAAAGTCGGCGAAGCGCTAGTTCCCGCCCCCCCCGCGCATTCCCTTGCCTTGCAAGGAGAAACATGACCGGCGCTGACGCTGCGGGGGAAGCTCGGAATACTCAACCTCCCTAGGCTTCTCGCCGGAGGAATGCAGGGGGCACGCGGTATTCTATTCTTCGCTGCACCAACACCGTACGCGCTGCCAGGCTTCCGAGGGAGGAATTCTCGACACGAGTGGGTCGGCCGGCGGTTTCTTGGCCTCCCCGGCGCCGGGCGTCTGCTCGGTGGCAATTGGAGCTCGCGGCGTCGCCTCGGACGCAAGTTCGAACGGATCGACCAGCGTTTGCATGCGTACCTCCTGCAAATATCGCAACTCGGGCACGGGGTAGTGACCGGCCGAGGTGGCGACGAACCATAAGCGGTGCCGACGCCGCAATCGAGACCATCTTCGCGGTCTCTGCCGGGCCTTTCATTTGCACGCTAGGTTTGTGTCTACGACGCAAATGTCCCGTCGCAAGAACCCCTACGCCAAGCCGGATCGCTTTACTCGCGCGGCGAAGGAAGCCGGTTTTCCGGCGCGAAGTGTCTTCAAGCTCGAGGAGATCGATCGGCGGGCGCGTCTCTTTCGCAGCGGCATGAGGGTGCTCGATCTCGGCGCAGCGCCCGGGAGCTGGTCGCTCTATGCGCTGACGCGCATCGGTCCCGCGGGCAAGCTCCTTGCGGTGGATCTCGAGCCACTTGCGGCGTCGCTCCCGCCGAACGCAGTTTTTTTGCAGGCCGACGCGTTCGCCATCGAAGACGAAAGTGCAGCCCGGTTCGCGCCTTACGACGTGGTCCTCAGCGATATGGCGCCGAAAACGACCGGGAGCCGGCCGACTGACCAAGCGCGAAGTTTCGAGCTTTTCATGCGCGCGTTGGCCGTTGCCGCTCGGTTTGGCCTTCCAGGTGGAGCATTTGTGGGAAAGATCTTCATGAGCGACGATCTGCCGCTGGCTCGAGCCGAGCTTCGCCGGCATTACGCGACTGAGAGGCTGATTCGGCCATCCGGGACGCGCGCGGTCAGCACCGAGATATTCGCGGTCGGGCAGGGGAAATACCGATGACGGTCCACGCCTCGCAGCTCTTGGCCGGGCGCTTCCTGGTCGAGCGCGAGGTCGGCCGCGGGGGCGTCGGGGTCGTGTACCGAGCGCTCGACCAAGTGAGCCAGCAAACGGTGGCATTGAAGATCATCGCTCTCGAAGGCGCCGACGCCGAAGAATCGGAGCGCTTCCATCGCGAAGGGCGTGTGCTCGCTGGGCTTCACCATCCGGGCATCGTGCGGGTCGTGGCTTTTGGTCGGCTCGACGACGGGGACCCTTATATCGCGATGGAGTGGCTCGAGGGAGAAGACCTCGCGCAGAGGCAGCGGCGTGCTCCGCTTTCGCTGGGTCAGTGCGTGCTCGTTGCGGCCGACGTGTGCAATGCCCTCGCCGCCGCGCACGAAGCTGGGATCGTGCATCGCGACGTCAAGCCGTCAAACATCTTTCTGGTCGGAAGCGCGGCGTCTGGGGCGTCCCCTTTCCAGGTCAAGCTCGTCGATTTCGGTGTGGCCGCGGTCGAGGATACAAAGCTGACCCGGACGGGCGCCATCCTCGGCACGCCGGCTTACATGGCGCCCGAGCAAGCGCGCGGAGACGGCAAGATTGACGGTCGAGCGGACCTTTACGCACTCGGCGCAACCCTCTTCGAAATGATCACCGGGCGCCCACCGCACGTCGGCCCCACACCCATCGCCGTCCTGGCGCGCTTGGTTACGAGCCCGGCGCCGAGGCTGTCGGAGGTGTTCGGCGAGGCGCCGGCGCGGCTCGATGACTTGATGGCACTCTTGCTCGCCACCGCCGCGAGCGAACGGCCCGATTCGGCTATTCGAGTGGCGCGCGAGCTACGCGACCTTGGCCCAGAGCTCGGGAGCGCTTCACGCGATCGGCCACCGCGCAGCCTTCGGCGCGACGCCTCGCCCGCGAGCCTAACGACCGGTCGAACGGGCGGAACGCGCCTGGTGACAGCAATAGTCGCGACCTGCGTTCCCAAGGGGCCCGCGCGCGCCCGGCTATTGACCCACCTCCGGTCGGGCGGCGCCGAGGCGACCGAACTCGGCATAGATGCGGTCGTGGCGCACCTCGGCGCTCGCAGGGCGCTCGGCGACGAGGCGCCGCGGGCGCTCGACCTTGGCCTCCGAATCGCCAAGCTAGCCGCGTCGGTCGGGATAGCAACGGGCCGCACGCGAATCGACCGCATCCGACCGTCCGGTGACGTGGTCGACCGCGCCTCCGCGCTGGCACGTGACGCGGAGCGGGGGCAGGTACTGGCCGATACGACGACCACCGAGCTCACGCGTGGTCGCTATGAGTTGCAGCTGAGGGAGGATGGTAGCGCCGTGGTCGGGGTGGTGCTGCGTCGGCGACGCGAGATCATCGGGGGCGCGCCATTCGTCGGCCGGGACGCGGAACTGGCTCAAGTCGTGGCCGCTTTCGAGCGGTGCGTCGACGACAGGACGCCGGTCGTCATGACGGTCACAGGCGCGCCAGGGATCGGCAAGACGCGCTTGCGGCGCGAAGCGCTCTCGCGGATCGCGAGCCATGTGAGCGCCCCGCGGATCGTTCTCGCCCGCTGCGAGTCATTCGCGAAAGGTCACGCGCTTGGTGCCGTTGCCGACCTGGCCCGAGGTATGAGCGGGGTCGCCAAGGGTGGGCCCCTCCAGGAAGCGTTCGACGCGACCGACGCGCTTATCGCGCTAAGCGAGGCACGATGCTCCGACGGAGCGCGCGACCTACTGGCGCGGCTGATCGCGAACGAAGCTCTTCCAGAGTTCGACGATGCGCGTGGATCGCGAGACGCGCTTTGGCTCGTCCTCACCGACATGACCGCGGGTCTCGCTCTTCGCAACCCGCTTTCGCTCGTGCTCGAGGACGCCCAGTGGGCAGACGCGGAAAGCTTGTCCTGGCTCGACCATTTGCTCGCGCGCGCTGCTGGACGCCCTCTTTGTGTTCTCGCAGCCGCCCGTTCCTCGCTCTGGCGTGATTCGCCTGCACGTTTCGAGGGCCGTGACCACGTGCGCATCGACCTTCGTCCTCTGTCGCGCAAGCACGGGCGCACCATTGCGTCGGCACTTCTCGGCGAGCGGGCCCGAGGCGAGCAGGGGGAGGCATTGATCGAATCGATTGCCCAGCAATCGGCAGGGCTCCCGCTCTTCGCCGAGGAGCTCGCGCGGATCGCCGCCGCCGGGCGGGACGGCTCGAGTGCGGCGACCATCGAGGCGGCGCTGCAGGTGCACCTCGACGCGCTCGACGAGCTCGGCCGCGACGCCGCGTCGAAGCTTGCCATGTTCGGTCAGGTGGGATGGGACGCGGGGCTTGAGGCCATCGGTGTCCCCGCGGCATCGGTTGCGCTGCGCGAGCTCGCAGCGGCTGAAGTCCTCGTGGAGCAGGCAAACGCGCGATTCGCGGGAACGCGCGAATTCGCCTTCAAGCACGCGCTCATGCGCGAGGTCGCGTATGCATCGCTAGGCGACCGGGCGCTGAAAGAGTCTCACGCCCGCTGTGGGCGTTGGCTCGCGAAAGTGGGAGAGGACGACGCCATCGTGGCGCGGCATCTCGACGTGGGCGGAGAAGGCCCCGCTGCCGCGGTGTATCTCGAGAAGGCGGCGCGTCGGGCACTTGCCGCCCACGCGCTGCCGGAGGCGGTTTCGCTCGCCGAAAGGGCGCTCGCCTTCGCAGAGGACAAGCCGACGCAATTTGCACGCGCCCAGCTCCTCGACGAAGCGTGGAACCGACTCGACGCGCGGGCGGGCGAGCGGGACACGGCCGTGCGGGCGATGCAAGATGCGGTGTACGACGAGCCGAGCGAGGTGCGCGCGCTCGGGGCTCGCGTGCGTTACGAGGACGCCTGCGGAGGCGACTCGGTGACCTCTGCGCGCCTGGATTCGGTCCGGCGGTCGGCCCAGGTGGCAAACCTGGTCGACGAGGAGGCTCGCTGCGGCGCTGCGCTCGCCGCGCGCTACGCATACGCAGGGGAGCTCGACAAAGCCGAGGAGGTCGCCCACGGGTTGCTCGACCTTTCGAGGCGGCACACCATCGCGGCGGCGGCCGTCGATGCATGGCAGACGTTGGCGGTCGTTGCCCAAGCGCGAGGTGAAGTTGGCGCAGCACTCGAAGCGCGTCGGAGCGCCGCCCGCGCGGCGAGCGCCGCCGGGCTCAAGGCGCGCGAGGCGACCCTGACGATAAACGTGGGCTTCGCGCTCACGACGGTGGGCGCAACCGCGGAGGCGCGGCTCGCCATCGAGAGCGGCATCGCGCTCGCCCAAGCGATCGGCTCGCCAGGGGTCGAACGGCACGGAAAGATGGTACTGCTCTGCTGGGCGGCAACGTTCGGGGCCGACAATTCGCTCGAGGCGTCGCTCTCCGAACCTCGGGCGACGGCTGGAGCAGCGCTGGCGGGTAGCTGGATAGCTCACGATCGTGCGACCCTCGGTGTGCTCTTTTACCGCGGGATGGAGATGCTGCGCGCCCCGAGCGGCGAGGACGATGCGCGCACCCTCCTTCGAATTGCGGCACAAGGGTACAGGGCGACGAACATGCTCGACGTTCTGCCCGTGGCGCTCGGTCTTTGGGCCGAGGCCGAGCGGCGGTGCGGCAACGCCGCCATCGCGTGCGAGTTGGCGGCGGAAGCGGCAACGCTCATGGACGAGGGCTCCCCCAGCCTACTCAACGAGGCTCCTGTCTTTCTCGCCCTGCACGACGCCTGCTGCGATCTCGGAAGGCTCGAAGAGGCCCGAGGTGCGATTGCGCGCGGCGTGCCGCCGTTGCTAAAGCGCCTCGAGGGCCTTTCGGGGACACCCTACGCGCGGACCTTTGTGACACAACTTGCGCCGAACGCCGGACTGCTCGCAGCGGCGGAGGCGTATGGGCTTTTGTCGGAGGTGGCCATCGGCGTCCTTGCGGTCGACGGGGAAGGGTCGGCCTCGGAGACGTCAGTGGCGTGAGAGCCGCTCGGGGTCTGGTCTCTGGTAAGCTCCGCGCCGATGAGAACGACGATTGCGGTGCTGCTCCCGGTCCTGCTCGCCTTGGCGTGCGATGAGCCAAAGAACGAAAAGCCCACGGCCCCCGCGCCCAGCGTCTCCGAGGCGCCCGTCGGGACTGCTGCCCCGTCGCCGCCGCCAGCGCCCGTCGTCACGATGAAAAAGAAGTTGGCGTCGGAGTGCAAGCCGCACCCGGCAATCGTAGATTTTACGGACCTGCCCGATCTCGAGCGAGAGGTTCGACGCAAACTCGGCAAGGACAAAGGGAACATAACGCCGGCCGATCTTTCGCAAATCAAATCCATAAACCTTGCCAATAACGTGAAGGTCCACCAGATCGATCCGTGCGTGTTTCCGATGTTCACGTCGATCAAGGACCTCTTTATTGGCCCGGGCGAGTACGACGACCTCACGCCGCTGCAGAAGCTGACGACGCTCGAGTCGCTTCGCATCTCATTCAGCGTCGTCAAGGATCTAAGGCCGATCGAAGGACTCAAGCGAATGGACCGGCTGGACATCTCCCACACGCTGGTCGGGGACGAGGAATTCAAGTCGATAGCGTCGTTCGTGAACCTCACGGAGCTGATGCTCGACGAAACCGCGATCAGCGATTTGACGCCGGTCGCCAACCTAAGAAAGCTAGAGCGGATAAGCATAAAAAAGACTCAGGTGAAAAGCCTTGCGCCGCTCTCGCAAATCCGAACGCTCAAGTTCATTTATATCGCGGACACGCCAATAACGGACATCACACCGGTGCAGCCGCTGATGGCGAACGGGACCAAGCTCGTCACCAACTAAACTACCACTCCCGCTGCGGTTCGTGACGTCGGCAGACGACAAGCTGTCGTGCAGCACATTTCGCTTTCGCGTGCGCAAGCGCGGCCATGACGCCGAACGAAGACCCTTGGGTATCGACTTGCCTTGGCTTGCCTTTGAGCGGGGCCCGACATGCCGGATGCGATCGTCGGCACAACGCGTGCACCACGAAAGGCAACCAACCCAAGAAAAGGACCACCATGACCCAAAAGTCGAGCTCATTCCCTGGTACTTCGACCGCCTCTCAGGGCTCCCCGTCGAAAACGACGCGTGACGAAGCTGTCGACGCACTCAAGGATCGCGTGACAGGCGAGGCGAAAGAGCTGACGGACGAGATGAAGCACATCGCAGGTGACGTCGCCGGTCAGGCGCGTAACTCGGCCGAGGTGCAGCTGTCGAGCGGCAAGGATCGAGTCGCACGCGGTCTCGATGACGTAGCCGAAGCGCTTCGCCACTCGGGCGAGCACCTGCGAGGCAAGGACGAGGCGGGCATTTCGCAGTACGTTGATCGGGCCGCGGAGCAGGTGGAGGTCGTCTCGGGCTATCTGCAGAACCGCACGGTGGGCCAGATCGTCGGCGACGTGGAGCAATTTGGCCGCCGCGAGCCAGCCCTCTTTCTGGGCGGCGCGTTCGTGCTCGGCCTTCTGGGCGGCCGTTTTCTCAAGAGCTCACGCCCCGGGCGTCAGCGTGCCGCACTCAACTCCCCCAGGGGCGCGGAAGTGCGTTACCGAGGCCCGCGGAATCCAAAGTTTTTGGGACAAGGCAAAAGCGGCGGAACCGGCGTGGCTGACGACGCCGCCGGAGTGCCCGCAGAGAAGGGCCCTGCGGTATGACGGGCGAGACCAACAGCGAAACCACCGTGAGCTCGCTGCTCAACGGCCTCGCAAACGACGCAAGCTCGCTCGTGCGGCAGGAGGTGCAGCTCGCGGCGGTGGAAATCGCGGCCAAGGCGAGGACTGCGAGCAGAAGCGGTGCGCTCGTCGTTTTGGGAGGAGCACTCGCTCAGGCGGGCTTTCTCATCCTGCTCGCGGCCATCGTGGTTGCTCTGCAGCCGATCCTACCCATGTGGGTGTCGTCCCTCTTTCTGGCAGTCGTGGTCATTGGCGCGGGGTACGCGCTGATCCGTCGGGGGATCACCTCGTTTCAGAATCTCGAGCCGGTGCCCCAGCAAACCGTGGGTACCCTACGGGCCAACATGGTTCGGGCCAAGGAGCTACTTCGATGAGCGCGAGAAACGGAAAGGAGAGGACCGTGGCCCCGACTCCCGAAGGCACGGAATCGATCCAGCGCGGCATCGAGCAGACGCGCGCGGACATGTCGTCAAAGATTGCTGCGCTCGAATCGCGCCTCAGTCCTTCCATCCTTCGACGGAAGGTGGGCATCGAGCTGGAACAGGTCGAAGCTCGCGTCCAGGCGCTTGTCCGGACCGAGCTTGTAGAAGCGAAGAGCCTCTTGCGCACCGAGATATCCGAGGTCGAACAGAAGGTGAAGATGGGACTTGGTGAGGCGAGAGAGACTGTAAAAAAAGACGTACAAGACGCACTGGTCGGCGCGAGACAGTCGATTCGCGCCGCAACCCTTGGGAAAGTCGAAGACTTCGCCACCACAGTAGGAGACAAGATGAACGAAACGCGCGAGACGTTGGTCGACACCATCCGCAATAATCCTGTCCCCGCCGCGATCGCGGGCGTCGGTCTGGCTTGGCTCTTCATGAATCGAAGCAGCTCGGCGAGACGCATCCGCAGCGCGCAATGGCGGCGTCCCGACTTCGGCGACTTCACGCCGTACGGCTCGCCGGACGCGCGCGTGCCCGAGGGCGGCAACGTCGGACGACGCAATGGGCTCGACGTGGGAGGCGCCATGAATCAAGCCACGGAAGCTGTTGGGCAGGGGTTTGAGCAGGCGAGGGACGTCGTAGGCGCCGGAGTCAACCGGGCCTCCGACGCGGCGAAAGGAGCGCTGCAGGGCGCGATGGAGGCCGGCTCTACGGCGGTGCGAAAGACCCGCGAGACGGCTTCGCAGTTGGCTCATCAGGCGAGCGATACCGCCAGTCTCGTGGCGAATCGCGCAGAAGAAGGTGCGCACTGGGTCGAGCAGGGCTTGCAGAGAACTCTCGAGCAAAGCCCAATGGCGTTTGGTGCCGCAGCGCTCGCCGCCGGCGCTATGATTGGCTTCTCGCTGCCGCGTACTCCGGGCGAGGATGCGATGATTGGCGCGGCGCGAGACAGCGTTCTAGAGCGCGCGGGAGAGGCGGTGCACGCAGCAGCTGCGTCCGTCGCCGACCTAGCGGGAAAGGGCGCCGAGACGGCGAAGGGGCAAGCAAAGGAGACAGAACACAGCAAGTAACCTGCGGAGACACGCGACGAGCGTCCAGAGAATTCTGTACGGCCAGGCAACGCAACTGATTGCTGGAGCTTGCATGCGAGATTGGGAGGCAACGCCAACGCAATCGCGGCGGATGCAACGTCCATCTTTGGACCAATAGCTCTGGAGTCATGCGCGCGCCGAAGTAGGCAGACTTGCTCCTTGGTCTTTTTTGATGGCAACCGTCCTCAGAAGCGGCCACCAACCACCCAGCCGATCCGAGGTGCAGCATTCGCTGCAGCGAAGGTCGGCTGAGAGCGCTTGGCGTGTTTTACAGCTTCACGCGGCCGACACGGGGGGAGGGCGATCCCCCCGACAACGGCAAAGCCGGAACGCTCACCCCGCGTGTCGGCGCTCGGATCCGTTTTGGGCTGTCTGGCTCAACGGGCCTGATGCGTCACGACGGGGAAGTCGATTTCCATCCTTGCAGCCTCGTTCAGGTAGTTGGTGAAGGTTGTGAGTGCGACGTTGGCCACGACGTCGAGAATCTCAGAGTCGTTGAGGCTGCACGGCGAACGGCGGCTATCTCCTGGTCGCTCACACGGCCTCGCTTCTCGGTGATCGACTTGCGAGCGCCCGGGTGGCGGCGAGCCGAGCGTCGTCCGCTTTGGCATCGCGTGCATTGGCCAGGTCGCTGAGGCCCGCGCCTTTGCCGAGGAGGCTGTGGGCAGAGAGGCGGTAATCGCACGCGTCGATCTCCGACACCGTCAGAGTGGGACTCGGTCGAGCGGATTTGCGAGGGCACGTGCTCGAGGACCACGAAGATGCGTCTTCTCTGATTCGGAGAGAATAGCCGACGTATGCAAGTTCAATTTGCATGATACGCAAAGTGGGATGGACCGCATCGACTGCATGCAAGCTTTCGTCGCCTCGATTGACCACGGGAGCCTCTCTCGTGCCGCCCACGCCCTTGGGCGATCGATCACCGCGGTCTCACGGGCGGTTGGCGCGCTCGAGGAGCGACTCGGCGCGACGCTTCTCATCCGTACAACGCGGACTCTGAAGCTCACTGACGCGGGCGACCGCTACCTTCCGGTGTGCCGAACCGTACTTGCAGAGCTCGCCGAGGCCGAGCTATGCGCTGGAGGCGCCCTGGACGCGTACCTCGCCCGCCGTGGCACGCCGGCCGCACCTCGCGCCCTCGCCAAACATCGCTGCATCAGCTTCACGGCGCTTACTCCGACCGACACGTGGACCTTTGCATCTGGCCCGGAAGGCGGCCGCGCGAAACATGTGAAGGTTGAGCCGGTCCTTACGGTCAACACGGCGGAGGCTGCAATCGCCTCAGCGATCGCCGGCCAAGGCGTGACGTGCGCGCTCTCGTACCAGATCGCCGCGCCGCTGCGTGCGGAGACGCTCACGGCGATCCTCACGGCGTACGAGACTCCGCCGCGTCCGCTACGCGCGCCGTTGCGTCCGCGAAGGTGCAAGCCTTCGTGGATCTCGCGACCCCAGCGCTCCGCGCGGGGCTCGGGGAGAACCTGCGTGCGCGGCCGAGAAAGCAACCTGCATGAGGGCCGTTCCGGTAACCGACGCGACCCACGGCTCGCCCGCTCTAGTCACGCCGAGGAGCGCTCGCAGCTACCGATCAGTTGCGCACCATGCTGCAATCACCTGCGGACACACGAATAGGGCGGGGCGTATCCTCCGGGGTTTCCAGGAGCAATGGCGGTGAGCGCCTGGACCGGATCGAGCGATCCGAGCCTAGCGCCGGCACGCACGACGTGGGCACCGCTGCGGACGGCCGTGGCGGCGCGAGCGCCTCGTACTGCGGAGATCGTCGTTACCATCCGCGAACCCCGTGGCCGTGAACCGACGACACCGACGCAAGGCTCTCTTGGATAGCGGGCTTCTCGGTATTAAGGACTCATGTGTCGAGGATATGCCCGCTCGGGCGCGGGGGGTGTCACGCCGGCCACCCACGCCGGCGTACCCTGCGAGACGATTGTAATCGTAGCGCCGGTCAAACCGGGCGAGCTTGCCTGGACCACCGTGGTGCCGACATAGTAACTGCGGAATTCGATCGCGGCCTGCCCCCTCGGGTCGCTGTGCACCCCCAATGCCGGCCGGCCGAGTCGAGTTGGCGTTTTGCACTTCGGTCTCGCCAATCATTTGGCCGTTGACGTAAATCTCGGCGTCTTGGAATGCCGCTTCAAACTCTGGCTCATTCGAGATTCGCGTGGGTGGCCGGATAGAGATTCAGTCCGCCACATCGGAAGAGGATGGTGGTTCGGAAGTTGGGGACGCTGCGATAGCCAAAGGCTTCCATCGCTCCACCACCACTGGCCCCGGCTGCACGAGGGGCAGTCCCACAGACCACGCAGCAGTTCCTTCATCCCAGGCTCGCGCGGTGCGCAGATTCATATGGTGACGAAGGGACCAGAGTTCGTCATGCCGATGCTCGGGCACGTTCTCGGCCGCATACAGCCACCATTGCTTGCTGCCTACGAGCCGGTCATCGCCTTCGGCGCGAAGGGCTTTGTTTTCGGCTCTCCGGACCTGATCGAGCGCTTGATTCATGTGGCCGATGATGTGAAAGCGATCGAAAACGACCTTGTGCTCTGCGCTGGAGACGACGTCTTTGAGAGCGCTGAAGAAAGGCTCACATGTCCATGGCGATCGCCTCGACATGGGCCAGGTCTTCCTTCGAGAAGGCGCTTGCGTGTCATTGGGCCATAACGCAAGGGGTTCGCGATCCGAAGAACGTTCGCCAAGATCTCTCGAGAGCGCGGTAGACCACTTCGCATGGCTGACCGCGGGCGGGGTTTTTCCCCGAGAGATGCGACTCCACCGACGGTGGAAGAAGGCAGCCATCCGTCACGGCCGCCTTGGAGGCTCAGCCACTTCCCGGTGACCGTGGCGCTCGTTCTGGCGTTGGTGGCCGCGCAGGCGAGAGCTTCGAACGCCGAAGGTTTGGTGGCTCTCGAATGGGTGGCGCCAGCCGAGTGCCCAGACGCGGAGGAGGTCGAGCGGGAGGTCCGTCGCCTTCGCCCGGACCGAATCGGCTCGGGCGGCCCGTATCTCCGGGCGCACGGCGAGGTCCACCAAGTGAAGTCCGGATCGTGGCGGATTGAGATCCATACGACCAGCGCTCAGGGAACCGGATTCCGGACGGTGACCGCGGAATCGTGCAGCGCGCTCGCGGACGCGACCGCTCTGATTATTGCGTTGGCAATGCCGGCCGCCGAAGACGCTGGAGCGAGCGCGCCGATTTCAAGCACTTCGGCCTCGCCACCGGCTCCTGTTGCGCCCGATGTGAACCTTGATGCAAGTACGGCCTATTCCGGCGCCAGTCCCAGGACGTCGGCCTCGGCCGGCTCCGCGCAGACGATGTCGGCAGCATCCATCCCCGCGAAAACGCCCTCGGTTGCCGTCGAGAAGGGGGCACACGCCGAGGATACGGGCGCCCCACCTTCTTGGCCGACCCATGCGACACCTGCTGCCGAGCGAACACCCAAGGTCGTCGGTATGCCATCGGGGTCGCTTGCGGCCGCCCGGTTTGCCACGGCCGCGTTTGGCATGGTCGACGTCGGTACACTGCCGCGACTGGCCCCGGGATTCGCCGCGATTCTGGCCGTGATTCCGCGCGCGATTCCCGCCCTTCACCTCGAGCTTGGCGCGGGGCAATTTCTTAGCGAAGAAGTGGCCAGTCCTGCCGCGCGAAGCGGAACGTTCTCTCTACGCACACTCGACGCTGGCGGCTGTACCGTCAGGCGGGCGGCGCGCTTCGAAATCGGCCCCTGCGCGAGTTTCGAAGTCGCGTGGATGTCCGCGTCGGGGTTGTTCGAAAGCATACGGTCAAGTGGTAGCAGAGCATGGATCGTGCTTCGCGCCGGAGCGACGATAGCCTATCCTTGGGAGGTGTGGGCCCTTCGTGCGGACATCGGGGCTGGGTTGAACCTCAGTCGGCCCGAATTCCTGGCCGCTGGCGCCGACCCAGGCCTCGTCCACCAGCCCGCTCGCTACAGTGGACGAGGATCGTTGGGGCTCGAGCTTCAGTTTTGAACACCAATGACACCACGACCGGCCACTTGGTTCTTGGCGTCCGCCCAAGCCACAAGAGTTTACGAATCGGGGCCACCTCTGGCCGGCGACCATGCGATGTCGTGGACATTCGCCGCCGTTTACAAAGCGCACTTCGCATTCGTGTGGCGAATCGTGCGTCGCCTGGGTGTCGACGACAGTGCCGTGGACGATGTCGTTCAGGACGTATTCCTCGTCGTGCATCGCCAGCTTTCCTGGTTTCGCGGCGAGTCTTCCAAACGGTCCTGGCTTTTCGCCATCGCATCGCGCCTCGTGCGAGACTCGCGACGATCGCTTCGGCGAAAGCCAGGTAACCTCGGGGGCGGTGGACGCGTATGCGATGATGTCGGCCTCTCCGCAGGCGCTGGGTCAAGTCCGCACGAGACGACCGCTGCCGGGGAGGAGACGCGCGCAAGGGTGAGTGCCCAACGAACCCCGGGCACGGCGAGGATGGCGAGGACGCGACGTTGCCCGGAACGAGCACGATGGCAGACTTTTGCTTCCGATGGGCGCGTGCCTTCCACCGCGACACGGCGTCCCTCCTCTGTGCCGCCACGCGCGCACGGCCGACAAGAGCTCCAAGCCCAAGCCCCGATCGCCACCCCCGTCTTATGCCTGCGAAACACGCCTTAAGCTGGCGCCATGAGCCTGCGAACTGGCAAGAAAGCTCCTTGATCGTGCACGCGGCTGCGGCGGCAAGCTGTCTACTCAGGCGTCCTGCACTCGCTGTTTGGCGATTCCGGCAAGGTTGACAGGCTAGCCATCGAAAGGCTACCTACGCCAACCATCTATTAGGCGCGTAGCTCAGTGGTAGAGCACTACCTTGACACGGTAGGGGTCGCTGGTTCGAACCCAGTCGTGCCTACGAAAATTCTCGGGGTTCCGTGAGCATTCGCGAAACCCGCCGGTCGGTGGGCACGGTCCCGGGCACGGTTTCGCGGCAGTTCTCCGCGCACGCTCCCGGTCCGGGTCGTCGGATCCGCTGAGGCGATAGCGTCCGCTGAGGCGACCGCGACAGTGAATTGAACAACGTTGCGCGCTTCGGCCAGGTGGTCGGGCAAGAGGTGCCCGTAGAGCTCCGTGACGCGCGAGTGTGAGTGCCCGAGGACGCGACCGAGTAGGAATAAGTCCGGCCGCGCCCGGAGAAAGTGACTCGCGAACGTGTGCCTCGCCTTGTGAGGACCTCCCGTCAGGGCCGGAGCGTTCGGGTCGAGTTTTCTCGCCAGCTCGGTGGCCTTCTCGAGGATGCGCTCCCAGGTGTGCTTGGGGAAGTTGGCGTAGCGTTCGCCCTTCACGCCCGCGTTGTTCTTGCGCGACGTAGGGAAGACCCAGCGATCGGAGAGCCCATTGGCCTTGTGTGCCTGAAGAACCTGGGCCAAGTGGTCAGAGAGCGGCACCTCGCGCTCACGACTTTTGACGGTGAAGGCGTCCTCGTCGGGTTCCTCGTCGTCGTCCTCCGACCAGATGCGCAGGATGCGCTGCTCGAACAGCACGTTCGACCAAGGGAGGTTTATCGCCTCCGCCTTGCGCGCGCCGCTCTCGAATAGGAGGACGACGAGCGGGTAAAGTTGCGGAGCCACCATGCGGGTGGCGGCGAGGACATGGCCGACCGCCTCCGTCGAGAATGCCTTCAGCCTGCCCTTCTTGCGTCGAATCGGAAGGCGCAAGATCTTCGGCCTCGAGCACGGCAGCTTGAGCACGTCGCGGGCGTAAGTCAGCACGGCCGAGAGCGCGTTCAGCTCCGAGTTCACTGTGCTCGCCTCCACGCCGTCGGCCTCGATGCGATGGCTCTTGAACGCCTCGACGTTCTCCTCGGCAATCTCGGTTAACTTCAGGTGGCCGAGGTGCGCGATGAGCGTGGCCAGCTGGTACTTGCGGATATTACGTGTCCCCTTCCTCAGATGGACCCGCGCGTGCACCGCATAGGGTCCCGTATGGTCCCGAAATTCGATCGGGCGGAATTGCGCCGAAAAAGTGCGGGTTTCTTGTTGGAGAGCGGAGAGCTAGGGTAGGGCGAGCTTGAGGTCCTTGGCTCCGCTTCAGTTCTTGATTTACCTGGTCGCGAGCTGGCTGGCTCGCCAGCAGGGCGAAGCGATCGAGTACTTGCGTGCGGAGAACCGCGTGCTTCGCGGCCGCCTCAGCCCGAAGCGACTGCGCTTCACGGACGCGGAGCGTCGTCTCCTCGCCGAAAAGGGCAGACCGCTGGGCCGAAGGCGGCTGGCGGAGGTGGCATCGCTGGCGACGCCCGAGACGATCTTGCGCTGGTACCGCGAGAAGATCGCGGCCAAGTACGACGGCAGTCGTGCCCGAGCCGCGGCAGGCCGTCCGCGCTCGCCCGACGACCGGGTCGGGCAGCTGCTGACGATGGCTCGCGAGAATCCGTCGTGGGGCTACACGCGCCTTCGCGGCGCACTCAAGAACGTCGGCCTGGAACTCGGTCGTTCGACGATTGCGCGCATTCTCAAGGAGCAGGGGATTGAGCCGGCGCCGATCCGGGGAAAGACCATGCCTTGGAAGACGTTCCTGAAGGCGCATTGGGGCGCGATCGCGGCCGCGGACTTTTTCAGCGTGGAGGTTCTGACGGTCGGCGGCTTGGTGCGTTACCTGGTGCTGTTCGTGATCGATCTGAAAACCCGTCGCGTGCACGTCGCGGGCATCACGTGCCGTGTGGATGGGGAGTGGATGGCGCAGATCGCGCGCAATCTCACCGACTCGGTCGCCGGTCCCTTGAGCGGCTTCGTCTATTTGATCGTAGATCGCGACCCGCTGTACACCGCGCACTTCAAAAGCGTGCTGGCTTCTGCCGGTGTGAAACTTTTGCGACTGCCTGCTTGCAGTCCGAATTTGAACGCGTTCGCCGAGCGGTTCGTTCGTTCGATTAGGGAGGAATGCCTGCGGCACATCGTCCCGCTGGGCGAGGGTCATCTGCGCAGAACTATTGAGGAGTTTGTGGCGCACTATCACTCCGAGCGAAATCACCAAGGCATTGGCAACGTCATTCCCTTTCCGGCGCGTGGGTCGCCCGTGACGGGTGCCATTCGGCGGCGAGAACGGCTTGGCGGGCTACTTAGCTTCTATGAACGAACCGCCGCGTGAGCCGCCCGATCGACTATTGGGACCATACGGGGTAAAGGCGCGCTCGCACCTCGTGCAGCGCGTCAGGCGTCGAGTGCTCTCTCGCGAAACCAAGGAGGTACCTCCTTCGCTCCGAGGTTGGCCGCAAGTCATGGAGCGTTTGGCTTGGCTGACATTCACGGCTTGTGAACTGACACCACTTCGCAGAGCGCCGGAGCCGGGGTCCCAAGCTCAGCGAGCTTGCCGAGGTAAGCTTGGGCCTCGGGGTTCCGAAACATCGCGATGTGGGAGTCGCGACTCTCCCACTGCGCATAGTTCACGACCTTCGTGCCGTCGAGACTCCGGTGGATCGTGGCTGAGACGAAGCCTGGCAGGTGTCGTATGACGTCGTCCGTAGCGCGTTGCCACAGCTCGATGAGCAGCTGCTGTTTCTCGGGGTCGACTGTGAAGACATTGATGAGGACGACAAGCGGCGAACGTACCCCGGTGGTTGATGTCGGCATCCTGCACTCCATTCCTCAAGGCGGTCCATTGGTTCGCGTTCGCTCACTGAAACGCGGCTGCGTTGCGTCGCGCCCAATCGTCGAAACTCGTGGCCGCTCGCCCCGTAACCTCGCAGACGCCGTCTGCCACGACGTCGAGTTTGCCGGCCCTCATGACGGCCAGGAGATCCATCAGGGCCTCGACATGCACGGAAGGCATGCCGCTCTTGAGCAACCCTGCACGCGCCGCCTCTAGGGGAACGTCGACGAACCGCACAGGCTTGCCGATCGCTCCGGACAACTTTGCGGCGTATTGCGCTGCACTCAGCGCCTCGGGCCCGGACAGCGTGTACGCGCGATTCTCGTGGCCAGGCTCTGTGAGCGCCTTGACGGCTACCGCAGCGATGTCGAGCGGATCGACCGCCGCATAGCGTCCGTCGCCGGTCGGCTGGTAGAACGCTCCCTGCGACCGGATGGTATCCGCCGAGCGCAGGAGGTTGGTCATGAAGTAGTGCGGGCGGATCATGGTCCACGCGAGACCCGACTCGCGCAGACGAGCCTCCGACCCGGCATGCAGCTTGCCGAACGTGTCGAAGGGGGCCTCGGCACCCACGACAGACAGCTTCACCACATGCTTCACGCCTTGCGCCTTCGCCGCAACGATGGCGTTGGCCTCCAGCTCCGGGTCGATTCCGCCGTGGGTGCCGCTCACGAGATAGAGCTTCCCAATGCCCTTCATTGCTGTCGCCAGGGACTGCGGCGAGGCTAGGTCTCCCTCCACGATCTCTGCTCCGCCTTCGAAAGCGTGCGCTCGCGATGCTGCGCGAACCAGCAGCCGTGGCGTCTGGCCTGCCTTGATGAGCTGACGAGCGACTTCTCCACCAGTTGTACCGGTGGCTCCAAGTACGAGAATCATGGCGTACCTCGATGGGTGAGAGTGTTTTGTACGCAGAAAGCCGCGCGACAGCTCAAAGCTTGTAGTCGAGTTCGTAGAGGTGCTTGCCGTCGACGATCTGAATGTCCATGCGACCCGAGATGCCCACGAGCTCGCCGGTCCCCGAGTCGGGCACGATCGTGACCTGGAGGGAGGGCGTGCCCCGCGTCATGACGCCTATGTGCTGTAGGACGAACGTGCCGCGCTTTCCTTCGAGCGCGCCGGTCACGCGCTCAAGCGCCACGTACCCAGCAGAACCGTCCACGGGCGTGCGCGCCGCGAGCATGTTGACATCGCTGGTCGCGTCGAGAGGACCGACGAAGCGCTTGTCGAAGCGGACACGCGCGAGCGTGACGCCGTCAACCGCGTCGTAAGGAGGCTCCGGGTGCATCGAGATCTCGAACGTGCCGTTGACGATCATGATTGTCGCTCGTAGCTCCCGTGTGCTCGCGCGTCTTGAAAAAACGCGACACTTCTTGCAACCTGGTCACGACCTTGGCCAAGCGTGCCGGAGAACGACGTCCGGCCAGACCTGCGCGCGGACTTCTGCACGGAGCCCTGCCGATTGGGCGCAACGAGCACTTCCGCGTGCTCCCCCCCGAGGAGCTTTCGCCCTTCGTTGCCCACTTCTGGTCGGTCAGCTGGGCACTGCAGTCGCCCTTCACAGCGGAGACGCTGCCGCACCCGTCGGCCCACCTCGTGTTCGAGGAGCACGGCGGCGAATGGCGCGCGGAGGTCGCGGGCGTTCATACGGCTCGATTCAGCAAGCGCCTGGTCGGGGAGGGCCGCGTTTTCGGGATCAAGTTCCGCCCGGCGATGTTGCAGCCGTTCGCGTGCGCCTCCATGGCCACACTCACCGACCGCGTGGTTCCTATCGATGCGATCTTCGGTGCGCCCGGCGAGGCCCTGGCGCGCGCCATCCGACTGGAGGCGGATTTCGATGCGCGGATGGACCTCATGCGTGCCTTCCTCGTGCGGCGGATTCCAGCCGTCCAGACGGAGGTCGCGTGTGTGCGCGATCTCGTCGAGCGCCTGGCCGTGGACCGCGCGCTCCTGCGTGTCGAGGATGTGGCGGATGCCGCTGGCCTCGACGTGCGCGCGCTGCAACGGTCCTTCAGGCGACACGTAGGCGTGAGCCCCAAGTGGGTCATCCAGCGCTACCGGCTGCATGAGGCGGCCGAGCAGCTCAGGACGGAGCCGTCGATGTCACTCGCCATCCTTGCCGCGTCGCTCGGGTACGCCGACCAGGCGCACTTCTCGCGGGACTTCCGGCGCATGGTGGGGCGGACGCCCCGAGGTTTCGCACAACGGACGGCGCCCGTGATCACCCGCAACACGAGAAGATGCGAGTCGCGGCCGTTGCCGAAGTGAATCACCTCCCTCGCGGGCTAGGGGCGTAGGCGGCTCGATACTCGCCGACGGGGGGCGGACGCCCTCTCGAGGCCGTCGACCGCGACTTCGAACCCAGGACAGACCGCAATCAGCCGGTCGACGCCTTACCGGTGTAAGCCGCCAGCTGAGCATCGAAGGCTCGCTTGTAGGCGGGCCGCGCTTCGCCGCGGGCGACATAGGCGGCCAGGTTCGGATATTCGTCCAGAAGGCCCGACACTCTCAGCCTGAGAAGCACCGACACCATCATCAGATCGCCCGCGCTGAACGCACCATCGAGCCAGTCGGCACGGCCAAGGCGAGCGGAAAGTTGCTTCAAGCGGTCGCGAACGCGATCCTGGACGAGAGGCAGGCGCTCCTTACTCCAGGGCTTGTCGCCCTCCAGAAGCCTGGCGGTCGCGAGCTCGAGGATCGCCGGCTCCACCGTGCTTAGCGCGGCAAACATCCATGTGATCGCGCGCGCCCGCGCATCGGCATCGTCCGGCAGCAGGCCCGCATGGCGCTCGGCGAGATGGAAGACGATCGACCCTGTCTCGAACAGGGCGAGATCGCCTTCCTCGTAGGTCGGAATCATGCCGAACGGATGAAGCGCCAGATGCGCGGGTTCCTTCATCGCCCGAAACGAAACAAGGCGAACTTCATAGGGTTGGCCCACTTCCTCGAGCGCCCAGCGAACGCGCGTATCACGCGCCAGTCCCTTGCCGCCATCGGGTGAGCGTTCAAAGGCGGTAATGGTGATGGTCATCTCGAGGCTCCTCCCCTGGCGTCCTCCGCGAGCGTGTGCCCGACGAGCGCGTTCGCGTGTCCGTGCCCCCTCCCGTGCTCGGCCTTGAGCCAGTTCACGATTTCCATGTGCTTCGCCGGACGGCGCGAGCGGATCAGTTTCTTCCAATCGGCGATGGGCTTTCCGTACTTCTTCTCGATCGAAGGGAAATACGAGGCGGGGCCCATCACCTTGGATGCGGCCGACTTCTTCGAAGAAGAGCGCTTGGCGGCCATCGGGTCTAAGGCCCCTTCCCCGGCTCGAACATCGCGCGCACCTCGGACTCGCCCTCGAACTCCGGCCAGTGCTTGTGGTGGAGCTCCATGAACTCGGTCGCGATGCGGATCGCTTCGGCCTTCGAGTCCGCCTTGACGATTGCCCAGCCGCCGATGACCTCCTTCATCTCGGTGAACGGGCCGTCGGTCACAGTCAGCTTGCCGCGCGCGAGGCGAAGGCGAGCGCCCTCCTTGCTGGGAAGGAGCCCGCCCGTCTCGACGAGGGTCCCGTCTTTCATCGACTTCTGGACGAATTGGCCCATCGCCTCCATCAGCGCGGGGGGCGGCCCGGCCTGGCGATAGGACTCCGCGTGGCGAATGAACATCAGGTATTTCACGGTCTCTCCTTTCAGTTGCCTCTATACGCGCGTTCGAGCGTCGTCACCTGCCAAGGACGAACGAGGAAGGACGGAGCCGACATGCCTGGCGCTTTTTCTTGGATCAAGCGGGGGCCCCGCCGCTCCCCTTCTGCAGGCGGTCCAGCTGCGTCCGGATGTGGGCCGCTTCCGCCGGCGTCTTGGCCAGGGCGAGCGCGCGGTCGAACGCCGCGCGTGCCTCGGCGTCGCGCCCGAGCTCGAGGAGGAGCGCGCCGCGCACGCCGAAGAAGTAGAAGTACCCGGCGAGGTCCTTCGCGAGCGGCTCGACGAGGGCCAGGGCCGCTGTGGGCCCGCGCGATTTCGACACGGCGACGGCACGGTTGAGAGTTACGACGGGCGAGGGCTGCATGCGCTCGAGCGCCTCGTACAGGAGCTCGATTTCCTCCCAATCGGTCTGCGCTGGCGTCTCAGCGCGCACGTGGAGCGCGGCGATCGCCGCCTGCACCTGGTACGGGCCCGGGAGGCGATGGCGAAGGGCCTTGTCGACCATTGCGAGGCCCTCGGCGATCCGGCCCGTGTCCCAGAGGCTCCGGTCCTGGTCCTCGAGGAGCACGATCGCCCCGTCTGCGTCGAGGCGCGCGCTCGACCGCGCGTGCTGGAGGAGCATCAGCGCCGTGAGCCCGAGGATCTCGGGCACGCCGGGGTACAGGTGCACCAAGAGGCGGGCGAGACGGATTGCTTCGTCGCACAGCGGCGCGCGCATGAAGGCCGTGCCGCCCGTGGCGGAGTACCCTTCGTTGAACAGGAGGTAGAGCGCCGCCGCGACGACCCCGAGCCGCTCGGCGCGCTCGACGGGCCCGGGCGCCTCGAAGGGCACGTCGGCCGCGGCGATGGCGCGCTTGGCGCGCGTGATGCGCTGCTCCATCGCGGCGGGCGCGACGAGGAACGCGTGCGCGATCTCGTTCACCGACAGGCCGCACACGATCCGCAGCGCGAGCGCGAGCTGCTGCGTCGCGGGCAGCTCGGGGTGGCAGCAGAGAAAGAGGAGCCGCAGGATGTCGTCCCGGTAGTGCGCGTCGTCGAGCCGTTCGGCGAGCGGCACCTCCGCGTCCTCGAGATCCGAAAGCGCCTCCTCCGGGGGTAGCTCGCGCTCCTTGCGGCGCTTGCGCATCCCGTCGAAGGCGGCGTTGCGTCCGACGAACAGGAGCCACGCGACCGGATCGCGTGGCGGCCCGTTGGCAGGCCAGGCCTTGAGCGCGCGGAGGCTCGCCTCCTGGAAGGCTTCCTCGGCGAGGTCGACGTCTCGAAAATGGCGGACGAGCGCAGCAATCGCCTGGGGACGCGCGCCGCGCAGGGCGCCGTCGATCCAGGCGACGTCGCTCAAGACGCCAGCACCCCCGGCCGGAAGAGGCGCAGCGGACGCACCTCGAACGAGCCGTTCGTGCTCGATGCGCGCCCGAGATCTTTCGCGGTCTCCAGCGCCTCGTCGAGCGACGCGCACTCGACGACGTAGAAGCCGAGGAGCTGCTCCTTCGTCTCGGCGAACGGCCCGTCCAGGACGACCGCCTCTTTGCCCTTGCGCAGCGTCGTCGCGGTCGTCGTCGGCATCAGGCGGGCGACGGGGCCCAGGCGCTTCTGCGCGGCGAGCTTCTCCTGGACGACGTCGAGCTTGCTGATGACGGCGGCGTCCTCTTCCGGGGTCCAGCCGCCGACCACGGCTTCCGAGTCGTAGCAAAGGATGGCGTACAGCATGATCCGGGGATTCTCCTTCGTAGGACGAATGAGAATGCCTGGCCCCGACGGGCCGTCACGAAAAAAAATCAACGGGGGCATGTCGGGTCCGGCGGGGCCGCAACGTCCTCGGGGCATGGAAGCCACCACCGACTGCGGTTCCACCGCACCCGCTCGCTCGTTTCGCATCACGGGCTGGACCGTCCTCCAGACGCTCCTGGTCCTTTTTCTGCTGGTCGACGGGGTCGCGAAGATCCTTCGCTTCGCCCCGTACGTGGAGGGCACGGTCCGGGTCGGTTACTCGGCCTCGTGCGTCGTTCCGCTCGGCCTCGTTCTGGTCGCCTGCACCGTGCTCTACGTCGTCCCGCGGACGGCGATGCTCGGCGCCATCCTGCTCACCGGTTACCTCGGCGGCGCGACGGCGACGCACGTTCGCATGGGGGAGCCGTTCGTCTTCCCCGTCGCGTTCGGCGTCCTCGTCTGGGTTTGCCTGGTCGCGCGAGACGCGCGCCTCCGGGCGCTCTTGAGCTCGCGCAGCACGTCGCTTTCGAACTAGTCCAACTCAATCCTCGGAGGGTCCAATGCAACTCGTTCACGTTCACCTGAGCTTCCCGGGCACGACGGAGGAAGCGTTTCGCTACTACGAGAAGGTCTTCGGCACGCGCATCCTGGGGATGGCGACGTACGGCGACACGCCGTTCGCCCCGAAGGTGCCCGAGTCGTTCAAGAAGAAGATTATCCACGCGCAGGTCCCGATCACCGAGACGATCCATCTGATGGGCTGCGACTCGGGCGACGGATGCGGACCCGCAAGGAGGAGGCGGACCGCGCGTTCGCCGCGCTCAGCGACGCAGGGAAGGTTCGGATGCCGATGGGCAACGCGCCGTGGGGCCCGTACTTCGGCATGTGCACCGACAAGTTCAACGTCCAGTGGATGGTGAGCCTGCCGCACCCCGTGTGAGCGGTCGCGCGAGGGGGGGGCGCGCTGAGGGCGAGCCCGTTTGGCGGCAGAGGAGGGTAGGAAATGACGAACCGAGAACCCCCGACCTTCGTCCTCATTCCCGGCGCCGGCGGCGGTGCGTGGTACTGGCATCGCGTCGTGCCTCTGCTCCGGTCCGAGCAGCACGAGGCGCTCGCGGTCGACCTGCCCGGCGACGACGAACGTGCAAGCCTCGACGACTACGCCGACATCGTCGTCCGTGCGATTGGTTCGCGCGCGAATGTCGTCCTCGTGGCGCAGTCGCTCGGAGGCTTCACGGCTCCGCTGGTCTGCGCCCGCTCCCGTTCCGTCCGCAGGCTCGTCTTCCTGAATGCGATGATTCCGTCACCGGGGGAGAGAGGTCGCGACTGGTGGGCGAATACCGGCGCGGTGAACGCGCGCATGGGAGCCGCGAAGCGAAGAGGCTACAGCGCCAAGTTCGACCTCGACACCTACTTCCTTCACGACGTGCCGAAGGACGTGCTTCGCCATGGCGCAGCGCACGTGCGCGAGCAAGCGGAGAGCATCTTCGAGTACCCGTGCCGATTCGACACGTGGCCCGACGTGCCCATCCGCGTCGTGGCTGGAGCCGACGACCGCTTCTTCCCGCTCGAGCTCCAGAGACGCGTAGCTCGCGACCGGCTGCAGAAGGAGGTGGACGTGTTACCCGGCGGCCACCTCGTCGCGCTCGCGAACCCTGTGCCTGGTGAAAAACTCATCCCTCCGAGTTCGGGCGGCAGGCACGCGCCTACGTCCACAGCCTACCGCACCGACGGTGCGGATTCTCCGCTGACAATCCGGAGGCTCTGGGCGAGTGTCCCAACGTGGTCGCCTTCTTCATGACGGTCGTCGGCGCGCTCCGGGCGGCGCTCCGCTCGCGAGTGAGCCTGGTCGCCGAGAACCTCGCGCTGCGACAACAGCTCGCGATCCTGCGCCGTCAGACGAAACGCGCCCGGCTCACGCCGCTGGATCGGGCGTTTTGGATCGTGCTCTCGCGCGCCTGGTCGCGATGGGCGCAAAGCCTCGCGATCGTCAAGCCCGAGACCGTGATTCGGTGGCATCGGCGGGGATTCGCTCGCTTCTGGGCCTGGAAGTCGAAGCGCCGCGGCCGACCGCCGATCAAGCCGGAGATCATTAGGCTTATCGTCCGTATGGTCACCGACAACCCTAGGTGGAGTCGCAGGCGAATTGCGCAGGAGCTCGCGAAGCTCGGCTTCCGAGTCGATAAGAACACGGTAGCTCGCTACATGCCCAAGCCCGGTGACCGTCCTCGCCGACCTTCACAGACCTGGATGACGTTCATCCGCAATCATCTTGGCGGAACGCTCGCCATCGACTTTTTCACTGTACCGGCCGTGACGTTTGATGTGCTCTACGTTTTCGTCGTTTTATCGCTCGAGCGACGCCTCATTCTGCATGCGAACGTGACCGCGCACCCGCACGCCGCGTGGGCGGCCCAACAGGTCGTCGAAGGTGTCGGCGAGAACGGAGCGTTTACGTTCCTCGTGCGCGATCGCGACGCGATCTTTGGTCGAGCCTTTGACCACCGCGTGAACAATCTCGGCATCCGGCAGCTGCGGATCGCACCGCGATCGCCTTGGCAGAATGGCTTCGCCGAGCGGCTTGTTGGAACGTTCCGTCGCGAGCTAACGGATCACCTGATTGTACTCAACGAGCGGCACCTCGTTCGGTGCGTTCGCGAATATGCGAGATTCTACAACAGCGACCGGCCGCACATGTCGCTCAGCGGCGACGCGCCCGCCGGACGCGAGGTTGAACCTCCTGATCGAGGGAACGTCATCGGTCTCCCGCGAGTCGGCGGCCTCCACCATCGATACACGAGGCGCGCCGCATGACTTGTTCACCACGACAGCCGGCGATCCTGCCACCGGCGACCGATTTTCGGAACAGTACGCGGTCCGCGCTCTCAGTACTCGGCTCGGTTAATCATGACTCCGACGAGTCGCCGTCAAACGCCGCATTTCGGCCCGATAAGCGAAGTAGCCAATTAGCTATCCTTTTCGGTCAAATGCTTCCCGTAGAACTCGTCGAGCGTGAGACAATCGTCAGGATCGAGCATGGCGATCCAGCCGCCAAACCTGTATCTGCGCCAGCATTTCTTGCCGTCAAGGAAGACCGGATTGTCGCCCTGGTCATACGGCGGGCTCACGTGCGGCGGCCGGCCGTCCGGGCCAACGGCGCGTTGCTCACAGACTTTGCAGACGAGGTTTGGATACGAAAGCTCTTCGAGCGGACGACGACAAAGCGAGCAGAATCGGATGCCGAGAAAGGTTACCGGAACCTTTCGCGTGCAGTCCTCTCTTGCTCTTCGAAGATTACTGTCGTCCTCGATGCGGTGGCGCACCGCCTCTTCGGTGTACAGCCGCACCGCGATTACGGCGTCGAAGGCGCCGAGGTCATCGGTCACTTGGCAGGCGGGCGCGTCGCCGTCTTCGGACACTTTCACTTCGAGAGCAACAGTCCGAGGCGCGCGGCTCTCCCGCATCCACAGCCCGTCGCACGTGGCACCCCTCCAGAAGGCGCGGAAGCTCCATTGGGAGCGTGGTGCGGGACGAAAGCCGAAACGCAAGAGTAGGGGGTCTAGCGCGGCCCGAATGTGAGGCTCGGCATCGGGGCTGTGACGAAACTCCGCCCAGCGCGCGCTCGCCGCGGCAAGAATCGCACTCGTGGCAGCCGTCATCGCGGACGGATTGCTCGGGCCAAGGTCTCGCTCGAGCTGCACAGTCTTTGGATCGAATTCCGGGACGTTGACCCAGAGGACATCCCATCCCTGCCACGCCGCCGCTCGCATCCGCGTCTGATATTCGAGCGAGGGGAGTTCGCCTTCCATCATCTCCGCCGGGCGCGTCAGCAAGGCGAGGGCATGCTCGGTCTGGCGTGCCTGCATCAAGCCGGCAGTTGCGTCGAGGAGCTGAGCACGTGTGCCGCTCTGCCGGCCTCGGCACACCACCCAGGGCTTGCCCTCCCAATCGAACAGCGCTCCAACGTATGGCGCTCTCGTTGTCGCGCGGCACTTCCATCCGCCCCCCACGGGGAATGGGTCTTTCTCAATCGCAGCATTCGCCCGTTGGATCAGCCGCAACACGTCATCGCCCGTCAACATTGCTCCCACCCGTCGGCTCGCGTCACGCCACGGTATCGCCGGACGCAACCGTCAGAATTTACGCGGATCCTGGTGGGTGTCTACACGCGCGCGCCGGCGGAGCCTCCGTCCGAGGGAGACATCGTCGCGCTCGCAATGCTCGGCCGGCGTATGCGTTGGAACGCCGCTCCCCGGAGCGTTGGGGACGTCATCAGGCCGAAGAGCGTGCCAAAACAACATCGAGCGTCCGCGTCCGAGTTGCATTGCCGGAGGCATCGCCCAAGGAGCAGGCGGCCCACGAGGCGGAGGCAGAGCAATCGTCGGTCGAGGCAGTGAAGGGTGCCGAGTGATGCGACGGGAAGACCTCGCCGACCGTGGTGGCTACCTCGGCGATCGGCTGGGATTCCAATGGTTTGGCTATCTTTAGCGGACCATGTTTGCCGTCCGTCCGACGGCCCCCTCGGGGCCGTCGGACGAAGCTCCAAATGGGCAGCCGACGACTGGGCGCCGGGACAGCCGGTCACGACCGGGGCGACGCCGCCGACTAGGCTTTATCCGCAGCCTGCCCTAGGTCGCCACGAGCGGCGCTGCGCAGATTCTCCAGCGCACCGCGAAGGAGGGTGTAACCCAATGCGGGTTCTGGCGGGCGATCGTCAACAGTGCGGCGACTTTCTCCTCGTGCGAACGTGGCGCCCAGGGCCGCGCCTCGCACGGCTGCCGTCGTACTTCGCGACGACTCGTTCTCGGGCCCAGCGCAGGATCGTGTCCGGCGTCGCAAGCGTCGCCATCTCGGCGAGCAGCTTTCGGCCAAGCGGGTTGCCCTTGTTGGCGAGCAGCAGTCGCTCCGCGTCGGTGAAGCGCAGGCGCTTGGGGCCGAGGCGAGCCCGCAGCACGCGATTCTCGGCGCGCAGGTATTCGATAGCGTTGCCCTGGCGGCGGCGCAGCCAGTTTGCGACCAGTAGAATCACGAACTGAAGGGGAACAGCCGACGGCACGAAAGTCTCAGGCGCCGTCGACCCTGCGCGCGTGCGCTCGCCGAAGGACAAGCCACGCGTGGAGAATCAGGTCTCCTTCGTACGCGAGAGCTGGTTCGACGGGGAGACGTTCAACAGCCTCGCGTCTTTACGCCATGGGAGTACCTCGCAAGGGTCAGGGTCTTTTCTCGAGCCTTGTCGAGTCCAGTCGGCGCTCTTCAATTCTCACCGCATGGGCGCTTCGCCCCTCTCTTCGGCCAATAGCATCACACGGGGCCGCATTTGCGCCGCTCAGTCCTGTCCATAATTATTTTGTTATCGGTCAAACTGGGCACAAATTCTCGTGGAGGCGCACGCGCGAGGGATCAAGTTACGAGTTCGCGACGAACGTGCGCCGTTTTCAACATTCCCGCTTCGGCCGCACGCGGGCCTCTTTTAATCCGTTGCTGACAGTGAGCGGGTGTGCGACAAGCGCCGCAGTTCGCTTGTTTGGGAACGGCGCGCCCTTGGGGACAGCGCGCTTACAGATCCATTTTGCCATTTGGGTGCTCAATGAAAACGCTCCCGTCCGCGCTCCAGCGATTGGGGCTTCTGGTGGCCATTTCAATATATGCGCTCGGCATGATGGGGTGCGCCGCCGAGGGGACGCCAGCCCCGGCGATCACGGTCACACAGACCTATGCGGTCACGCTGCTATGCGCCACAGTGAAGGGCCTCGGAGCTTGCGACAAGTCCGATGCGGGGCAGATCGGATTCGTCACAGGCAACGATAGCCTTTACCGATGCGCGTCCGACAAGTGGACTGAGATTGTCTGCGACGACTCCCACGCTGGCAACGTGGCCTATGTGAGCCAATCGCCCGAGAAGGGCCTCTGGGCTTGCGTGGGCAATCAGTGGGTTTCGGTCGCGTTGCCCCCGGGCGAAGCCGGGCCGCCCGGACCTGTCGGGCCGCCGGGTGAGGCGGGTCCGCCTGGTCCCGCCGGGCCACCCGGTGAGGCCGGGCCCCCGGGAACGCCAGGCGCCGCAGGCGCTCAAGGACTGCAAGGACCCGCCGGAGAAGCGGGTCCGCCAGGGGCCCAAGGAGCTCAAGGGCCGCAGGGCGAAGCGGGGGCGAGCTCACTTGTTCTCGCCACGCCCGTTGAGCCGGGGCCGCAGTGCCCTGCCGGAGGCTACGAACTTCAAATCGGTCTCGATACCAACGGCAATGGTCAGCTCGACCCGACCGAGGTGCAGCAGACCGTCTACGTATGCAACGGAACCTCGTGCACATCGTGCTGCACAGACGGGGGGCTCGACGCGGACGGGGGTGACGGCGGGTCGCTAATCGTCAACGTGAACGCAATGGACGGCTCGGCGAGCTTTCACACGGGTCCGCTCCCGCCGCCCAATGGGCCGCTCACCATCACCGTACCGCAAGACCGCACCGCCGAGCCGGGCGGTCTCGGGCCAATCGACATCGACTCGTCGGGGCTCCTTTCGACCGTCTACGTCGGCGTCACGAATTCGGCCGGGGCGTACCTCGGTTATTGGGAGGTCGACTTTGCGGGAGGAGGAGTTTCTCTCGCCGATCTGCTGCTCTCGTTTGGAGGCGACCTTGGAGGCGCAGGAGGATCGTTCTCGCTCTCTTTCGAGGGAGGCGATTCTTCGGGGGACATCAGCGCCTCCGCGCAGACCATTTTTACTGTCATTGACGGTGGCATTCAGCCGCCTCCGCCTCCTGCCGTGTTCACCGAGTGCGTTTCGCTGTCCGATCCGCACCTGCGCACGTTCGACGGGCTGCGCTACGACTGCCAGGCGGAAGGCGAGCTGACGCTGGCCAAGTCGACGACGGACAATTTCGAGGTGCAAACGCGGACTAAGCGGTGGGGCACGCGCACCGATGTGTCGATCAACTCGGCGGTGGCCGCCCAGGTGGGGACCGACCGCGTCGCTTTCTACAAAGACGGAACCGCCACGCGCAACGGGGTCTCCACATCATTTGCGGGCGGGGTGACCACGCTCGCCGGCGGCGGCACCGTCTACGCGACCGCAAACGGCTATACGGTCGTGTGGCCCGCGCCCGACACCAGCCAGATGCAGCTCGATTTTGGCGGAGACTTCATCGGCGTGCGCCTCTTTGTGCCTCCCTCGCGCGCTTCGCAGATGGCTGGGCTCTGCGGAAACGACGATGGCAACCCGAACAACGACCTCACGACGCGCGACGGGGGCACCACGCTCACGTCACCCGCGCCATTCGCGCAGTTCTACGGGACCTACGTCAATAGTTGGCGCATCACCGATGCCACTTCGCTCCTCGACTATGGAACGGGGCAAGATACGGCCACGTTTACGGACCTGAACTTCCCGTATTCGCTCGCGTCGACAGCGAGCCTGAGCGCAGCCCAAGTGACAGCGGCGACCACGCTCTGCGATGCGCAAGGCGTGCTTATCGACTGGCTGCAGGCGTGCATCTTGGACGTGAGCCTGACGGGCGATTCGCTCTTCGCCACCGAACTCGCCCTGGCGCCCCCAGCTCCGACGGCGTTCACGGTGCTGGAGCCGCAATGCATCGCGCCAACGTTCGTGCCCAGCACGGGCGGCGCGGATGCGGGGAGTGCCGTGGCGATTGCTGCTGCTAACCTGCCGCCGAATGGCGTCATCTACTACACGACGGACGGGACGACTCCGACCGAGTTAAGCGCAGTCTACACCGCGCCAATTCCAGTGAATCCGACGGAAACCATTCGAGCGATCGCGTTTGCCGAGGGTGCTTGTACGGATTCGCCGGTCGCGACATTCCCGCCGCAGTGCGGACAACCGACCTTCGCGCCGAACGGCGGAGACGTGGTGTTCGGATCGTCTGTGACGATCACGCCGCCCGCGGGGTTCCCAACGCTTTCGCCGTCGGCCAATGCTTTTGTCTACTACACGCTCGACGGCTCCGTCCCGAACCACGCGAGCCCCACTTACGGGGGCCCTGTCGAGTTCACCAGCAGCGGCGACGTGGTGATTCAGGCCATCGCCGCATACCCCGACGTCTGCACCGATTCGCCCGTCGCGTCGGCGACCTTCCACGTCCAGTGTGCCAACTGCGGCGCTGGAGAGAGCTGCTGCAACGGCACGTGCACGTCGACCCTGGTGGACGGCGCAAACTGCGGCGCTTGCGGCGTAGCCTGCTCGGTCAGCGGGGCAACATGCGCGAACGGCACGTGCGGCTGCAATCCACCGAATTCCGCCGCTTGCGGCCAGGATGCAGGGAGCCCCGGTTCATGCGTCGATCTGACGTCCGACACAAGCAACTGCGGCGGCTGCGGCATCGTGTGCAGCGGGGCGACGCCCGTATGTTCCGGGGGGTCCTGCGTCGGTGCCTGCGATGCCGCTTCCAATCAGACTCAGTGCGGAGTGCAATGCGTGGTTCTCGGCAGCGACCTAAACAACTGCGGTTCTTGTGGGGTCGCCTGCGCGGCCTCCGAAGTGTGCTCCGGCGGCGTATGCACGCCGCTTTCGATGATCGGCCCGAACGGCTGCGCTGACAGTAACCGCGATGTATTCATTGACCAGACCACGTTCCCCGCCATTGCGGCCTGCGCGGGTGGCTGGGACGGTAACGGAGGCACGGCGGGCTATATGGGGGTGTTTCCCTCGCCGCTTCGGACGACGAACACAAACTGCGCGCAGAATGGCAATAATGGCCCCAACCCAAACGGGACGGGTTGCTCCGCGATCGATCTGTGCGCGCCGGGATGGCATATCTGCGCCGGTGGCGAAGTAATCGCCCGCGTGCGGAACGCCTTCGACGCAAGTGGCCAGACGGACGGGTGCCTGGCGGACGCCTGGCCGGCAAATTCCTTCTTCGCAGCCTCGATCGGTAGCACCGGCTATTACGAATGCGCGGAGCCCTACGACACGCTCACGGGGCCCAATTGCAACAATCAAAGCGGGGCGGCAAATTGCCAGGCGAACCCCACAATCACGAACGACATTTTCGGCTGCGGTACCGTGGGCGTGTCGGTCAGTACCTGCGGCGACGTGGACCGGTCGGGCGGCAACCTTTGCGGATCGCTCGGTGGTACCGGCTGGTCTTGCCCAAACGATGGGCTTCGGGAAAGCGTTTACGCGCTGCACAATCCAAGCCTCGTGGCGGGCACGGTTGGCGGAGGCGGCGTGCTGTGCTGCGCGGGTCTGTAGCGTGAGCATTTCGAGTCCGAGTTGGGAAGGTCCGTTGACAGGTCTCTTGAGGCCAAGTCTGATTCGACGCGGCTGGCCCGACCGCTCCCAGTCTCAAGCCTTTCGCCGATCAACTCTTTGCCATTTTGGATGATCATGAAAACGCTCGCGTCCGCGCTCCAGCGATTGGGTCTTCTGGCGGTCATCTCCATATATGCGCTCGGCATGATGGGGTGCGCCGCCGAGGGGACGCCAGCCCCGGCGATCACGGTCACACAGGCCTATGCGGTCACGCTTCTATGCGCCACAGTGAAGGACCTCGGAGCTTGCGACAAGTCCGATGCGGGGCAGATCGGATTCGTCACCGGTAACGATAGCCTTTACCGGTGCGTGTCCGACAAGTGGACGGAGATTGTCTGCGACGACGCCCACGCTGGCAACGTGGCCTACGTGAGCCAGTCGCCCGAGAAGGGCCTCTGGGCTTGTGTCAGCAATCAGTGGGTTTCGGTCGCGTTGCCTCCGGGCGAAGCCGGGCCGCCCGGACCTGTCGGGCCGCCGGGAGAAGCGGGGCCGCCTGGTCCCGCCGGGCCACCCGGTGAGGCCGGCGCACCTGGAGCGCCGGGCGACGCGGGCGCTCAGGGACCGCAGGGGCCGGCCGGAGAGGCGGGGCCGCCGGGGCCTCAGGGACTTCGAGGGCCCCAGGGCGACGCGGGGGCGAATTCGCTTGTTCTGGCCACGCCCCTTGGGCCAGGGCCGCAGTGCCCTGCCGGAGGCTACGAGCTTGAAATCGGCCTCGACACCAATGGCAATGGTCAGCTCGACCCGAACGAGGTGCAGCAGACCGTCTACGTATGCAACGGAACCTCGTGCACATCGTGCTGCATAGACGGGGGGCTCGACGCGGACGGGGGTGACGGCGGGTCGCTAATCGTCAACGTGAACGCAATGGACGGCTCAGCGACCTTTCACACGGGGCCGCTCCCTCCTCCGAACGGACCGCTTACCATCACCGTCCCGCAGGACCGCAACGCGGAGCCCAATGGTCTTGGGCCGATCGACATCGACTCGTCGGGGCTTCTCTCGACTGTCTACGTCGGCGTTACGAATCTGGCAGGGGCGTACCTCGGTTATTGGGAAGTCGACTTTTCGGGGGGAGGAGTTTCGGTCGCCGATCTCCTGCTTTCGTTCGGGGGGGACCTCGCAGGCGGAGGAGGATCATTCTCGCTCTCCTTCGAGGGGGGCGATTCTTCGGGGGACATCAGCGCGCCGTCCCAGACCATCTTCACCGTCGTCGACGTCAGCATTCAGCCACCTGCGCCCCCTGCCGTGTTCACCGAGTGCGTATCCCTGTCCGATCCGCACCTGCGTACATTCGATGGGCTTCGTTACGACTGCCAGCCGGAAGGCGAGCTGACGCTCGCCAAGTCGACGACGGACAACTTCGAGGTGCAAACGCGGACCAAGCCGTGGGGCACGCGCACCGATGTTTCGATCAATTCGGCGGTCGCCGCCCAGGTTGGGACCGACCGGGTCGCCTTTTACAAAGACGGAACCGCCACGCGCAACGGAGTCTCCACATCGTTCGCGGGCGGGGTGACCACTCTCGCCGGCGGCGGCACGGTCTACCCGGCCGCAAACGGCTATACGGTCGTGTGGCCCGCGCCCGACACCAGCCAGATGCAGCTCGATTTTGGCGGAGACTTCATCGGCGTGCGCCTCTTTCTGCCTCCCTCGCGCGCTTCGCAGATGGCTGGGCTCTGCGGAAACGACGACACCAACCCGAACAACGACCTCACGACGCGCGATGGGAACACCACGCTCGCGTCGCCCGCGCCGTTTGCGCAGTTCTACGGGACGTACGTGAATAGCTGGCGCATCACGGATGCCACTTCGCTCCTCGACTACGGGCCAGGGCAAGACACAGCGACGTTTACGGACCTGAACTTCCCGTACTCGCTCGCGTCCACGGCGAGCCTGACCTCCGCGCAGATGGCAGCGGCCACCGCGATCTGCGATGCGCAAGGGGTGCTGACCGATTGGCTGCAGGCGTGCATCTTGGACGTGAGCCTGACGGGCGATTCGCTCTTCGCCAGCGAACTCGCCTTGGCTCCCGCCGCTCCGACGGCGTTCACCGTGCTGGAGCCGCAATGTGCGACACCGACGTTCGTGCTCGGCACGGGTGGCGCGGATGCCGGGGCAGTGGTGGCTATCGCCGCAGCGAACTTACCGCCGAACGGAGTCATCTACTACACGACCGATGGAACCACGCCAACCGAGTCGAGCACGCTGTACACCGCGCCCATTAGCGCGAACGAAGGCGAGACGATCCAGGCGATCGCCTTTGCCGAGGGTGCTTGCGTGGATTCGCCCGTCGGGACGTTCGGCCCGACACTCGGCGGCGGTGGCGATGCTTCAACGGGTTGCGTTCTGAGTCCACTCACCACCGCATGGAACCTCACGGCCGATTTTTCGATCCCGCCAGAACCAAACCCCTGCGGTGCATGGTCGTACGGGTATAGCGAGAGTCTCGGGTCGCCGTTCATCGCGTAGGTCGGTGAGGCTTCCACCACCACTGCCGCCGCGTGGTTCGACCCGAATAACACCTCTTGTGCGGGATGCAACCAGGGCTTGCCCGCTATATACAAGAACCTTACCCAGTCGCCGCTCAACAACGTTCCTCCCGGTCAGGTCGCAGAGCACCCCGGGCCAAACGGTGAATACAGCATATCGCGCTGGACCGCGCCCAGTGCGGGAACGTATTCGTTCGCTGCCACTTTTTTGGTCGGCGACGCCATAAACAGCACGAGCAAGGACGCCGCGATCCTCCATGGGACCGCGGTGCTCTTCGAACAACCCACGAGCACGAATCCAACGTTCTCCACGACCCTCACGATGACCGCTGGGGACACCGTAGATATCGCTGTCGGGCTCGCGGCCGGCGAGTCATATCTTTACGGCAGCACGCCGGTTACTTTGGTGGTGAGTTCGCAAGACAGTCAAGATTCGGGCGCGCCTGACTCTTCGGATGCAAACGACGCCGGTCTCGAAGGTTCCAACGAGCTTGATTCCGGGCATTTGGGTATCGAAGCTGAGGCAGCAACCTATCTTTGGGGTCCTCTCTCTTTGCCGAATGGACAGAGTTGGACGTTACAGATCCTCGATGCAGCGCCAGACAGCCCGGTTTCGGCGCTGTGCGCTTGGAATACCGGTGCGATCAATGGGCCCTACAGCTATGGTTCAACCGACGCCACGGGCAGCTTCGCTCTAATCTCGGGAGTGGGCAACGCGACATACCCGCCCACCCTAGCCTCATGGGGCCCATTCACGTCGAACGTGTGTGTCTTATATGTTGGCAGCTCCGTAGTCGGAGACTTCACCTTCACGCCCTGAGCTCGTCTTGTCCGGAATGCCGTCGGAGCGATTCACGCACGATTTTTCAAGTCAATCGCAGGCTTGAAGGCGCAGCGATCCAAGCCACGGAGCTGATGCGCGAAGCGATGGGTCTCCCGTCGTGTCCGGAAAGCCATCGGCGGCGATTCTCCCACAATTTCGCGGCGAATCGCAGCTTGAAGGTGCGGCAGGACACGGGCAGTCTGGGCGCGGTCCGATGCTCCCGGCGACGCTTCAATTCATCATCGCGATGGTCGCGCACGCGATCCATGAGCGGATGGCGCGGAGGGTGGACTACTTGCACGAGGAGGTTCGAGTCCTCAAGGAGGCTCTGGCGGCGGCGACCGGCAAGAGCCGGATCGACTTCACCGCCGAGCAGCGTCGCCGCCTGGCGCTCAAAGGCAAGCAGCTGACTGCCGAGGAACGCAGGGCCTGCTGCCAGATCGTGCGCCCCGAGACGATCCTCGCCTGGTTTCGCCAGCTGGCCGCGGATAAATACGACAGCTCGGAGACTCAGGTCGGCCGGCCGCGCAAAGCGCGCGACATTCGCGAACTGGTCCTCGATATGGCGCGCGACAACCCGTTCTGTCCGGAAAGCCATCGGCGCCGATTCTCGCATGATTTCTGTGTCGATCGCAGACTTGAAGGTGCAGCGATCCACGGGCAGTCTGGGGGCGGACCAATGCTGCCGGCGACGCTCCAATTCATCATCGCGATGGTCGCGCACGCCATCCATGAGCGGATGGCGCGGAGGGTGGACTACTTGCACGAGGAGGTTCGAGTCCTCAAGGAGGCTCTCGCGGCAGCGACCGGCAAGACCCGGGTCGACTTTACCGCCGAGCAGCGGCGCCGCCTGGCGCTCAAGGGCAAGCAGCTGACTGTCGAGGAACGCAGGGCCTGCTGCCAGATCGTGCGCCCCGAGACGATCCTCGCCTGGTTTCGCCAGCTGGCCGCGAACAAGTACGACAGCTCGAAGGCTCGCAAGGTCGGCCGTCCGCACAAGGCGAGCGACGTCCGCGAGCTCGTCCTCGGCATCGCGCGCGACAACCCGGGGTGGGGCTACACCAAAATCCGCGACGCGCTACGAGGGCTGAAGATTGAGATCGGCCGTACCACCGTCGCGAGCATCCTGGCGGAGGCTGGCGTCGAGCCGGCGCCGGAACGCAACCGGAAACGGACCTGGGCGCGCTTTCTCAAGAGCCATTGGGAGACGCTGTACGCATGCGATTTTTTCAGTGTCGAAGTCTTGGGCATCTTCGGGACGGTCCGCTACATGGTGTTCTTCGTCATGCGGGTGAAGACCCGCGCCGTGCAAGTCGCCGGAATCAGGATCGCCCCGGACGGGGAGTGGATGAAACAGATTGCCCGCAATCTGCTCGATCCGGTGGACGGATTTCTGCGCAACCCGAGCTATCTCATTCACGATCGGGACCCGGTGTTCACCGAAGCGTGGACGGTGCTGCTCAAGACCGGCGGCGTGACCTGCGTGCCCATTCCGGCGCGGAGTCCAAATTGCAACCCACATGCAGAACGGTTCGTAAAGACGGTCCGCGGAGAGTGCTTGGCTCGCTTCGTCATCTTCGGCGAGCGCCACCTGCGGCATCTGATCCGCGAGTTCGCCGCCCACTACCACACCGAGCGCTACCACCAAGGACTTGGCAGTCAAATCATCACGCCCACGCCAACGCCGAGTAACGACAACGCGTCGATCGGCGCGATCGGCTGTCGATCGCGTCTCGGCGGACTGCTCAACTTCTACCGCCGCGAGGCGGCATGAGCGCGCCGATGGCTTTCCGGACAGAACGGGTAGCGTGAGTGTTGCTGATTGGAAGAGAACAGCCCGATCGAACCATCCATCCAAATCGGGATGTTTTACCAAAACTTACCCATCGGAAGCATGGTCCGAGGTTCCGTGCGACGCACCTCCCGATCCACACGCAGCGAGCGTTGGAAACGGCAATGACTGGGCTGCTCAGTCTAGCAGCACCAAAATAACCGGTGCGGTTGGAACATTCCCGGTGGCGTCCCAGCTATCTAATGAATACAGCCTCACAGCCGACGGTGGCACCGTCGCAAATAGCTTTGACATTCAGCTGAACCCTAATAGCTTTAGTACCCCATTATGTAGTGGTAGCTTATGCTATGGCTGGCAGCAGTTCGAGTATTCAAGCGTAACCGAAAGTTCGCACCTGTTCATCGAGTACTGGCTGTACAATTATGGCTGCAGCACCATCGTTATCGACGGGGTTAAAGGCGTGGAGTGCATCGGAGAGTGCCCGGCTGGGTTCGCCTCCGCCAGTTCAACTGGGAACACTGTCTGCCATGGGTTTTCTACGATGACGAGTGTGCCGCTGATTTCGCCAGCAAACCTGGGTTACGTAACTATGGAGGCTCAGGCAACAAGCGCTATGGACCTGCTTGTGCTTGAAGTGGACATTCCGGGGTCGGCACCAGTCTTTTATAACCGGTCCGCGTCTTCTCTTCTTTCTCTCTATCAGAGCTGGAACACGGTCGACTTCAATGTCTTCGGGGATATGAACTCCTCAGAAGCGGTTTTTGGTCCCAACGCTTCCATTACCGTTCAAACCTCGGTTGCCGGGCCCAATCTTCCGTCCTGCAGCCCCGTGTCCAACGTCGGCACGGAGTATACGGCAGAGACGAGCAACGCCCTCCTAGGTAGCTGTAGTGCCCAAGCGTTGGGGAGTTCCCTTGGCAACATACAATTTACTGAAAGTACGCTTCTCAGCGGCACCTTCTGGCAGCAAAATTGGGGTTACACCAGCCAGCCCATCGGTGACTGGATGCCTGGGAGCTACAAGGGGCAGTGTTCGCCCGGATCCGCGGTAGTAGGCGTCTCGCTACAAAATGGGCCAGGACATGCCGAAGACGTCGCCTGCGCCGCGCTCTCCAGCAGCTTCGTTCAAAATAGCAGCTGCCGTTCCGTGGCCTTCGACCCTGGCAACAATCCGAGCAAGTGGGGCTCGAGCGGAGTAGACACCAGCGATTGGGACCAGGGGTATTACAAAGCGGAGTGTAACAGCAACGAGTACGTCGCCGGCGTGTCCCAGAGCACATTGGGTGTGCTTGACGGCATTCTGTGTTGCCCCGCGACCGGCCTAACCGCGTCCAATTGTGGTGCCCAAGTCTATGCATATCAAAATTCGGCTGGCTATACGCCGCCGGACTGGGACTCCGGCTACACCAAGGGAGCGTGCCCGCCAACTACCCCAGCCAGCGTAGTGCTCGGCGTGAGCGCTTTCCCTCCGTCTTCGTGCTGCGAAAAAAACGGCTTGCCTATCCCCGGCGGAGTGCCTCACGCTCTATTGTGCTGCCAGCCGTGAGGTCCGACATTCGGCCAAAGTTCTGGATGAGTTGACTGGTGTCAGGTGCCGGTGGTCTCCGTTCAGACCCTCAACCTTCTGGTAACGCGGAAACCTCGGGCGCGTTTTCATTCCTTGGATTTGTGGGTCGAGAGAATTTTCGAACGCCGAATGTCGCGGATGCACTCGCGCGGCACAGAATGGCACACGCGCATCCCGAGTTTCAGCGGAGGCTCCCGCTTTTAAGGTGGTCCTTTTTTTGCTCCTTCGACCGTTGGTTCTGCCCCGGTGTCAATCATGAAGATGCCTTTCCACTCAGCCGCCAGCCTCATGCTCACCGTCGTGGCGTCGTGTAGCGGCCAGAACGACGGGGGCTCGAGTGACCACGCGATAACTTCCGGGTCGAGCCTCGACGGAGCGACAATGACCGCGTCGAGCGGCTCGTCGAACGACGGAGGACCGTCCAGCGACAGGAGCTCGTTCCCCTTCGGCGTGTACTCTGACTGCACCTGGCTCTTGACGGGCGGCAGTTTCGAAAGCGCAGCATCGTCCGCAAGCCTCACGCTCGCCCCCGACGGATCTTCCGTCGTGGCCACGTTTCAGTCCGAGGGCCAGCCAACGGCCACCTTCGACCTGCACGCCACGAGCGACCGCTCGGCAACCTTGAGCGCGTCCGGACAGGGATTTCAAGGTGAATGGGGTTTCTGTGGTGGCTCGGTCATCGAGTTTGACAGCGGTGGAGGCGCCACCGGATCTCCTGCGTCGACGCAGGCAACCCTGAGCATGACGTCGGCAGAGCTCACGGTCGATCGGGGCGTCGTCTTCGTCCAGATGGACGGGGCGATCGTCGACGTTCAAGGCCAGCCGGGTTGCGCACCCGACGCCCCTCTATCGCCCCCCGTATCCGCACTTCTCGTCTGCGACGCGTCGGGCACGAGCGATGGCGGCAATAGTGGGGACGACGCAGCCGAGCCCGCGTCTGCAAGCTCCAGCTTTGTGACAGGCTCTTACAACTGCACCAGCAGCGTGTCCACGGTCGTTACCTACGAGGGCGATGAAGACAATAGCGGGCGCCAGGGCGCCGGGAGTCTCATGCTGACCGTGGACGGGTCCAGTCTCAAGGCAGCCTACAGCGGGGATACGTACGCGAGCGCAAGTCTCGACTTCGCGGTCACGAGCGACAGCTCGGCCAATCCCGTCCCTGGCCAGACCATCGACGTCGCCTGCGGCGGGATCGACCCCACCACGCTAATGTTCTCGAATGGCCCGACGGTCACCCAGGTGAGCGCCGGCTCTCTGACGACGGACGGTACGACGCTTTACCTAACCATACTTGGTACCGTGCCGAGCGGAAGCTGCTCGGGCCAGACGTCGAGCACAGTGCTGCAATGCACACTGAAGTAACGTCACCAGGGGCGGCGAACAGGTGATGTCGTCCGGTGTGATGACGAAGAACCATACCGCGTCGGCCGGAGCGGTTCGCCGGTGACGGGCGGCCGCGCGAACCTCGTCCTGTCCGAAAACAGGATCGGCCGCGCTATGCGGCCTCCCGCCGATAGTGGCCCAGTACCCCGCCGAGGCGTTCGTGGCGTCGGATCGCTCCCTTGCCTGTCTGCCCGAGACGCAACGGGATGACGTTGTCGAGGCCTTGGTGATTGCGCTCGTGGTGATAGTGCTCGACGTATTCACGCACGACGGCACGAAGATGCCGCTCGCCAATGGGCACGATGTGACGCAGGCACTCGGACTTGATCGACCCGACGAAACGCTCGGCGTAGGCGTTCAAGTTCGGGCTTCGCGCCGGCAGGCGCAGCAGCTCCACGTTGGCCGATGCCAGGATCTCCTTGAAGTGAGCGGTGTACAGCGGGTCCCTGTCGACGATCAGATGGCGCGCGTCTTTCAGGAAGCCGTGTGCCGCATCCGTGAGGTTGCGAGCGACCTGCGCCATCCATGCGCCGTCGGGACTGTTCGAGACGCCGGCGACGTGAACCCGGCGAGTTTTCAGATCGATGACGAAAAACACGAAGTGGCGAACAAGCCCGCCGACCGTCAACACCTCAACGCTGAAGAAGTCGGCCGCTGCGATCGCGCCCCAGTGAGCCCGCAAGAACGTGCTCCACGAAAGCGTCTTGCCCCGGCGCGGGGCCGGCTCGATCCCGTTCTCTCGCAAGATGCGCTGGATCGTGGAGCGAGCCACGTCGAAGCCGAGATCGCGCAGCGCTCCGCGCAGGCGGGTGTAGCCCCAAGATGGGCTCTCGCGGGCCATCGTCAGCAGCTGCTTCGTCACGTCGCTGGCGGTCGGAGGTCTCCCCGGAGAGCGCCGCGTGTCCGAGCCATCGTACTTCGCCGCGATCATCCGACGGTACCAACGCAGAATCGTCTCGGGCGTCGCGAGCGTCGCCAGCTCGGCCAGCATGGTCCGGCCGAGCCCCTGGCCCTTCTCGGCCAGGAGCCGGCGCTCGGCGTTCGTGAACCGCAGGCGCCTCGTGCCGAGGCGTTCGCGCAGCACCCGGTTCTCGGCTTGCAGGTAAGCGATGGCCAGCTGCTGCCTCCGATGGATCCAACCGGCCATCAGAAGGACGAGAAATTGGACTGGTGCGGCCGCCTTCGGACGTCTCACGGCCGGGCACGATAGTCGCCGGCGGCTCCCGCGCCAGAGGGCGCTCCCATTGCGAAAAGCGCTCCGATTCGTGCCCGGCCCAGTTTCGGGACAGGACGGCATGGGGGCGATGAGGACGAGGCTCCCGCCGTTCTTTGGTATTGCGTACACGGCGCCGTCGCTTCCGTCGCCGATTACCCCGCCGGTCAGCAGGTAAATGTTGTTTGAATCTCCAGTCATCGAACTGGGGCCCGGGAGGTTCGGTGCGAAGGCGAATGGGGCCGAATCGGTCGGGCCCAGGCGCATGATCGTGCCAAGCGGAGTGTTTCCAACCATCCAGTAGACACCTGACGCGTCGACGAAAAGCACTGAAGCGGTGGCCTGACCGGTCGCGATGTCAACCGGGGAGCTCCCGTCGAGCGCCGCCTGGGTGACCGTGCCGTCCGTCCCCCCAGCAGTGGACGTGGTCCAATAGAGCGATGTACCAAACACGGCGGTGTCCCAGATGTTGCCGCTCGCCAGGGGGGTGATTATGCCGCCTGATTTGGTGACCCGGAGCAGTCGTCCGCCACTGCCGTAGTCCACCACGTACACGCTGTCGGGGCCTACCGCGATGTCCCCGCTCACGAAGCCCGAAGCAACAAGCGCGGGCTGGCATTGACCGTTCAGACATGCACCACCCTGGCAATTGTGACCGCACGCCCCGCAGTTGTCGCTGTCAGTGGTCACGCTGGTGCAGGTGCCGTCGCAGTCGGTCTGGCCGGTTGGGCAAGCGCACGCATTGCCCTGACAGGTTTCGCCGCCCGTGCATCCCATCAGGGACGCTTGATAGAAGCAGCTCTGTGCGTCCTCGGCACAGCTTGCAAGAGTCGACGAGGTCGCGCAGGTGTTGCCAAGGCTCGTGCAAACAGGGTCCGGATTGCACGTGCACGCCGCCCCTCCGGCATTTCCCACGCAGCTCTGTCGCGTTCCGCAGGGCGAGGCCTGCCCGTAAGCCCAGCATCCATTCGTCCCGAGTGTGCACGTTGCGAGCCCCCCTGAAACGCATGCCGTCTCACCCTGAGTGCAGCTGCTGGCGCACGTGAGTGCGCACGTAGCGTTGGGCGCACTTCCCGAGCAGCTTTGCGGGGACGGACAGGCTGTCGTAGAGGCAACGTAGGGGCAGTCGTTCGCGTCCGTCGCGCAGGTGGCTACCGTTTGCGCGTCGCGACAGACATTGCCCGTTTTCGTGCACACCGACGGATTGCAGCTGCAGGCGGACGCCCCGGCCTTGACGCCGCAAGTCTGGTGGGAGCCGCAGCTCGTGCTGGCAGCCCAGTTGGTGCAGCCGTCCGCGCCCGTTTGGCACGTCTCGACGCTGGAGTTGTCGGTCGAACACCGTGCGGAGCCCACCGCGCACGCGTCCTTGCACGCGTGCGCGGCCGTGCTCGAGTCCGCAACCGCGCCGTCGCTGGGAGTCGAGCCATTCCCCGCAGCCAATACCGAGCTATCCGCGGCAGCCCCATCCCGTGGTATTGAGGATGCGTCGGCATCGGGAACTGCGTCCGTTTGGGCTGTTGCAGGGACGTCGGCAGTTGCGTCGGAGGTGGCACGGGCGTCGACTTCGGCGGTTATATCCGCGTCGCCGGGGGCGGCTGCTTCGAAAGCCGCATCGGCGTCGGCGGCTTGGGCTGCTGCGTCCGCACGCGGCGCGCTGGCGACCAACTGGTCGGAAGCCGACGAGTCGGCCGACGAAGCACCGTCCTGCGTATCGTCGTCGTACACGCGGATCCCGAGGATCTCACCACACCCTGTGACGGCCAGTGCAGCCGTCAACAGGCTCGCCGTCCCAAATTCTCTGTGCATCAGAAGCTCCCCCGCAGCCATACCGCGCTCCCGCTTGTCCCGACGGCGGTCGCGGTACGGGGCGCTGTGAACCACAAAAGGCCGCCGATCACCACCATCGCGGCTCCGCCGCCTGCCATAATCGTCGCCGCGTTCGCAAGATGCGACGCGTTCAGCGAGTCGTCGTGCTTGGCTGGGAAGGTCTCTGCGGCAGCCGATACGTCGTGCGACTTCGCCACGAGCCCCACGACTCCACTCACTCCAAGGCCCGCCACGCCGAGCGCGGCGACCACCAGCCCGGTGACCCGTTGGGCCTGCCCAAGCGGAGAGGGCGTGGGGGTCGCCGCGGGCACATCGCGGAGGTCGGCGGTCGAAGGGCCCGCCGACGCTTGGGATGCAGGCGGCGGCGCGGGAAGGTCGATCTTCAGCACGACCTCGCGAACCTCCCCTTCTTTCAGCTCGACGTTCAAGGCCGTCTCGCGCCCCGCCGACGTCGCCGCGAGAGCATGGCTCCCCGGGTCTAGAAAGCGTGGAGCCGCAAGCGCGTCAGCCGGGATCGTTGCACCGTCGATGGTGACTGTGACGGAAGCCTCGGGCACGCCCGTGACTTTGATGATCACACTGGGGATCCGCGGGCGAAGCTGCTCGGCGAGCTGTGCGCTTTCGGCGCGCGCGGCGACCGAGCGCTCGGTTTCCGCCGAGCGGCGAGGAATCCGCGCGACTGACAGAAACGTCTCACGAGCTTCGACGAGCTTGCCGACCGCCATGTACGTGCGACCGAGTTCGGTACCGGTGATTGGGGTCTCCGCCAGGGAGTGCGCAGCCTTGAACCTCTCGAGCGCGCCGGTTAGGTCGCCTTTTTCGCGCAGCTCGAACGCCTCGTTCAGGAGCGGTCGAGCCTGCGCCAGGTCGATCGCTGAGGGGGCTTGCTGCGCGGACGCGACCGGGGCCACGGTGCTCATCGTGCCCACGAGAGCCAAGAAGCCGCGGGCCCCCCTAATAGAGATCTTTCTCATTGCTCGTCGTCGTGGATGTGGACGCGGGATAGGCTCCCGTCGCTTTTGTGACTCGCCGCGTGGGCTGGACTCTCGTGGCTGCTGATGCGGCGGCGCGTGCCTTAGACGGGCCGGCATCCAATGGGGTAGCGGCGAGCGCCTCCGGGCCCGGCGCAAGCACCGCAGAGGTTACGTTCTCTGTGGCCGACGGCAAGGCGCGTTCGTCCGCTGCGACGGAGGTCGCGGGGGCTAGACCGACGCGGCCCTCGCGTGGCGTTGGCCGGGTAAGAAGCACGTATGCCCCGATGCCGATCGTCGCGGCTATGCCGGCTGCGAGCAGCGCGATCCTCTTCGTCGCGCTTCCCACTCCACGTGCAGACATGTCAGCGGTGCCGGACCGATGCCAAGCAGGTTCGGTGTCCAAAGGCAGGCCCCCGGCAGCGACGCCGGTTTGCGTCACAGCGCCAGCTGGCACGATGATCGGAGCTGCGCGCCACCGAAGAATGCGCTCCAAGGAATCCTTGGCGTTCGGGGGGCCGAAGGGAACAAGCTTCGTCGCCAACTCGCCGACGTTTTGAATTCTGCGCTCCACACGACGCTCGAGGCACTGAGCGATCACGACCCCGAGTCCTTCTGGCGCGTCGGCTCGGTAGTGACGGACCGAAGGCGGCGGCTCCGAAAGAATCTGCGCGAGGACTTCGCCAACCGTTTCGCCCCCGAATGCGCGAGTGCCTGTGACGAGTTCGAACAGAATGACTCCAAGTCCCCAGACATCGGTGCGCGGGTCGACGCCCTTGGCGCTTCGGACCTGTTCGGGCGACATGTACCCCGGCGAGCCCATCACGAGGCCGCTGGCCGTAAGCCCTGCGCTGCCGGCGGCGTGCAGATCTGCGACTTTTGAGATCCCGAAGTCGAGTACTTTGACGATCGTCGTGCCGTCGCGTCGATGGTTCAGAAAGAGGTTCGCCGGTTTCAAGTCGCGGTGGACGATCCCGAGCGCGTGGGCCTCGGCGAGAGCTTCGCACGCTTGCAGAAGGCACCCGACTGCGTCGTCGATCGGCAACGGGCCGCGTTGCTCGAGGACGCGCGAGAGATCGACGCCATCGAGGTATTCCATGACCATGTAGGGCTCGCCGCCTTCGAGCGTTCCCACGTCGAGTACGCGCGTTACGTGCTCGCTCGAAAGCGCAGCAGCGGCGCGGGCTTCCCGAAGGAAACGCTCGACGGCGTGGGCATCGCGCGCGGCCTCCACTCGCATGAACTTAATCGCCACACGCTGCGGGAGCTGAAGATGGTGCGCCGCGAGGACGACTCCCATGCCTCCCGCGCCAAGGACGTGATCGATCCGATACTTGCCCACGATGACCTGCCCGGCCGCGGGGAAGTTCGAATACGCCGCATTCGCGGCGGGAGGGGCAGGCGGTTGCCGCCCGGGGCTTGGTCGCATGCCGCGTGGCTGATCGTCACTTGGCATGACTCGGACCCTGCCAAACGCGTTGGAGCGCGCCTCCGGGGCGCTGACGACCGCGGATAAGCCACACCTCCGCCCCGGCCCTGCTAGTCCCGCGCACGGCGGGAGCTTGCTGCGCGAATCGCTTCAAGTCAATGCGAGCACCGCTTTGGACGAGCCCGCGGCGGACCGTTCCGGGATGTCGCCCCAGCGGGTGACTTTGATTGCGTAGGGAAAGCCGTAGCTTCGCGTTCCACGAGGGAGGCGAGGGCGAGCGCCGTGCGGCCTCGGCTCGGAAGAGCAAAAAGCGATGTCCCTGCCAGGAATTGCTCGTGTCTACGATGTCAGGGCGCCCCGAACGCCCGACCCCGCGGGGCGAGCCCCTTCGCAGTGCACCCAGCGGGTGCGATGGTCGTGCCTGCCCGCGAAGCTCTCGACGACCCCGAATGCGGGCTCTCGAGAAACACCTCGTTTAGCAAATTGCGTCTCGCTCCGCGTGTCGAATCCCCATCTGCGTCTTGGGTCTCGCACGCCGCCTTGACTGCCGTAGAGTCGATTGAGAGGTGGCTCGCAAGGACGGCGCTTTGCGAGGGACCGGGCTGAATGACGCGAGGTGACGCGTAGGTCGAGCGACCGCGCGCTTAATACAGGTCGAGGACCTTGGTGACTTCGGGAGGTACCGGCGTCAGGCGGCGAACCCTGCCGGTGCCGTGGCGTCCGCGTCCGTCGCTACCCACGGCAAACCTGACCGTGAATCGCTTTTCGTGCCGGTCTCTTTCCTTGCTGCAGTAGGGACCCTCGCCGGCTCCCTTGGGTGCGAGCACCGCCTTCACGACGACGAGCCCGACCGAGATCTGTCCATCCGTGAGCGAGACATCTCCCAGCTCGACCCAATCCTGCGGGCCGCATACGGAGACGGCGACGAGCGCAATCTCGTTTTTCGCGCCGAGCTCGGCGTCGGCGTCGGTTGCGTCCTCTCGAAAATTCCCCTGACCGAGAAACCCACACTCGCTGGGGTAGAGACCCATGTTTCCACGGTGGATGCAGAGCATAAGCACGTCGAGATCTCGGGCCACCCTGGCCCGGAGGCGAGCCTCGAATCGCGCGCCAGCGAGCAGATGACGGACCAGTTTGTAGTGAGCCCCGTCCGCGCGCATGAGTGCGAGCGTGCGTTCACCCCACGCGGCGGCGGCACCGCTCCATACCTGGAGCAGCACTTCGTCGGCGTCGTGGTCGAAGAACGAGCCTGAAGCGATCGCCGCCACATCCCCTTCGCTGCAGACTCGTGTCGGATCCGGGCTATTCGGCAGACCGACGCCCTCCAGCAACCTGGGCGCGTTGGCGCCCGGCTCCTCGAGCGACTCACAAAAATGACCGCGGAACGCACGATAGTCCTTGGCCGCGCGGGTTCCTCGATCGGGGTCGAGGACCGGCACCCTTGCGAGAGCGTCGCCGGGGGCGCCGGGGCCGGCCTCATTGACCGAGGCGTCAGGGAGGTGATCGTCCGACGCGACCGGCGCCGTCTCGACCGGCCCGTGAGGTGGCGCGGCATCGGCTACGAACGAGGCCCCGGACCGGGCACTCTCGCTCGGGTGACAACCCGCGATCGCCAAGCCAGCGACAGATGCGCGCAGGCGGGTCCCGCACTCGCGCCTCCGGCTCACGGGCTCGCCCCAGCGGCACGGTATGCTTCGAGCGCCTTTTGGGCCAGGGGTCGTCGTTGGTTGAGCACCGCCTGCACTCGGGAATCCGCCATCGGGAGTTTGTTTCCGGGCGGACTCTCCATGGCACCGGGGCCCTCGTATTCGTAGGCTACCAAGTCGCACGCTTCATAAGCCGTTTTCGCGGCCATCAGCCTCGGTTGCAGTTTGTTTCCCCAAGCTCGCAGCTCGGAGACCAGGTATTGAACCTGGGCATCCATGTCTTGGAGAATGGCATCGCCGAGGTCAACGCCGCCCGCTTTTCGATGAAATAGACCATGACGGCGCGGCGGCCATGTCCATTGCGCGAGGCCAACACCTGGCAAGGCGGGACCCGTTCGCGCACTCGCGTTGCGGTTCATGACGTCGGCAGGCGAAAACTGCCTCGTCCGCGTGCCTGTGAAGCCCCTCGCTCGGAGCGGCGAAGTATCGGCACTCCCTTCGATCCGGTCTGGCAGGATGTCGGATTCCGCTTCGAGGTTGCCCACGATCCCAGCGGCCGCGATGTCGGTGTATTGGTAGCTGCTGACGAGCAACCGCATCACATAAATGCGCCGATCGTCGATCGAGACGGCCTCCCAGCCGAACCGCTTCGGGTCGGAGTGGAGCGGTACGATCACGTATCGGGCATGCTCAAAGGCGCCTTGCAAGATGGCCCAGTCGCGCTCGTCTAGCGAGCGCGTGACGCCGTGATGGTGTGCGCCGACGATGTCCGCAAAGATGTCGTGAACGACGTTTTCGTTCTCTGGTTGCGAAAGCGCGTCCATGACGCCGAGCGAAGCATGGTGCGTCGACTCGAAGAAGACCTCCCCACGCACCATGTCGGACCACCGTTTCACACGAACCAGCGTTCCCAGCCGCATGCGGACAACCCATTCGCGATGCCCCACGCACGACATCGTGCGTCGATGAATGGCCCCCGTCAATGGAACTGGTTGTGCTGTCGAGAAACTCGTTTTCGACACGATTGTGAGGTGAATCGACCAAGGGCCCTGGGCGAGCGTACCCTAACGAGCGTTCCCATTCTGCGGTGACGTCCGACGATTGGTCTGGGCGATGGTCGGCGGTCACAAAAGCGATCCTTGAGGCCGTCGTCGGCGCGCTGTTCGCAGCGCTGCGTTCGGTGGTGGGCGTGGAAGGTCGCGGCCCGTGGGTCGGCCGCCGCTTGCTCCGGAGCTGGTGAGCCTCATCGAGCAGATGGCGCGTGAGAACCCGCTTGGAGCCGCCGAAGAATCGCCAGCGAACTTGCGAAGCTGGGAAATGCCGTCGACGAGGACAAGTACTTGCCGAAGCCAGCTCCGGGGCCGCACCGTCCCCCGTCGCAAACCTGGAAGACCTTCCTCCGCAACCAACCTCGCGGGAACGATCGCGATCGATTTTTTGGGCAGCGGGAGGGGTCTGCGGAGATGCGTTGCAAAGGTTTTTTGCAGTTGCCCGCGAACGGCTTGGCGGACTCCTTAACTTCTATGAACGAAACGCCGCGTGAGTCCGCGATCGCTTTTTGGGACCATAGTGATGCCTGGAGGTTACCCATGAGCCCATAAGGTGAAAGTCCTGAAGCGGCAAAAGATCGAAGCCGCATAGCTTGGGTGGCGCCGGGGCGGGAGATCCCCACGGCGAAGCCCACCGACAAAGCCTCGCAAGGCGAGGTGAGCGAGTACACGGGCCGCAACGATGCGTAAACGGCTGGACGATGCCTCGTTACAAATAAGGTCCGGGTGTCGAGCCGTCTATGGTTCGGCGAAGACAGCAGACTTGCCCGAAAGCGATCTGCGGGCAGGTCGCCCGGCGGGGTAGAGGCCGGCGGCACGTGTGCAGGGTTCACGGGTGAAAACAGGGAAGGGCTCCTCGCCCCGCGGAGAAAACCCGCGGAAGCAAGGTAACCGCGCGAGCCGAGAGGCGAAGTGCGGCGAAGGCGAGAGCCTGGCGGACGGGTCCGTACGAGCGTTGACGCGGGGTAACGCCCGCCGAGCGAAGGGGCCCTGCCGGAGGCATTCGGCGTGAGAGGCGAGGCAGGAAGCGGGATGACAAAGCCCACCATCAGTCTGCAAGAGCTTCGAGCAAAGATAGGCCATCGGGCGAAATCCGCCCCTGCGCATCGGTTTTGGGGACTGCACGTCCACCTCACAAAGCCTGAAACGCTCCAAGTCGCATACCAGGAGGCGAAGCGAAACCGCGGCGCGCCGGGAATCGACGGGGAGACATTCGAGGCGATTAAGGCGCGCGGTCTCGACGAGTTCCTCACGAAACTCGCCGAACAAGTTCGCGCGGGGACGTACCGTCCCATGCCCTACCGACGAAGAGAGATTCCAAAGGAAGGCGGCAAGGTCCGAGTGATCTCGATCCCAGCGATCCGAGACCGCGTGGTCCAAGGCGCCCTTCGGCTTATCTTGGAACCGATCTTCGAAGCCGACTTCTCGGACAGCTCCTTCGGAGCCCGTCCGAGACGCTCAGCACACGACGCCGTGGAGAAGGTGCGAACCGGGCTGCGGCAGCGCAAGCATCGAGTCGTCGACGTCGATCTATCCCGTTACTTCGACAATCTCCGGCACGATCGGATGTTGGCGAAGCTGGCGAAACGGGTCGTCGACGCCAAGGTGCTGGCGATGCTCAAGCAGTTCCTGAAGAGCACCGGGGAACGAGGCGTACCGCAAGGATCTCCTCTCTCCCCCTGGTTGCGAATGTGGCGCTGAATGACCTCGACCACGCGCTGGATCGAGGAGGCGACTTCATCACGTATGCGCGATACCTCGACGACATGGTCGTGCTGGCTCCCGACTCCGACAAGGGCCGGAAGTGGGCGGACCGAGCGCTCGAACGAATCCGCCGCGAGGCGGACGCGATCGGCGTGTCGCTCAACACGGAGAAGACTCGGGTGGTCTCCATGACCAAGCCCCGCGCCGTCTTCGCGTTCCTGGGCTTCGAGTTTCGGTGGCTACCGAGCGCGAAGACCGGGCGATGGTATCCGCATCTGACGCCTCGAACGAAGAAGGTCACCGGGCTGCTCCAATCGGTGCGCGACACGCTTCGAGCCAGCCGGCACTTGCCCACGCAGGCGGCCGTCGCGAAGGTGAACGCGATCATCCGAGGCTGGGTGAACTACTTCCGGGTGGGCAATTCGAGTCAGGCGTTCGGCAAGGTGCGGTTCAATGTCGAACGCAGCGTGAGGCGGTTTGTGGCACGTAGAAGCCAGCGCAAGGGATTCGGCTGGAAGCGGTGGAGTAACGACATCGTATACGGGATGTGGGGCCTCTTTCGAGACTACCGCATCGTGTATACGGGCGCCAAAGCGCGCACCAGCAGAACGGAATCATAAACCCAATGGATGACGCCTTCGCGGTGAGCCGGATGCCGGAAATCGGCCTGTCCGGTTCGATGTGGCGGGGGCCGGAAACGGAGCGATGGCAAACCTATTCGGGCACGAAGCCGGAAACGGCGGACACAGACAAGGCAAGCCTGCAACGCCACCGCGCCGGCCCCCGACCCGACCGAGGTCAAGCTCGTCTCGTAGACCAGTTACACGCCGAGCCGACAACTATCCTGAAACTCACCGTCTCCGCGTCCGAGTCGCTCAAGCACACCGCGTAGTGTCCCGATTCTCGATCGCGTCGGATTGCCGCGAGCGACAACGAGTTCGTCGGGCATGTTCTTGGCAGTGCCGAGGTACACCTCGTCGGGGCCTGGTCGGCGAACGCCGAATGCGGCACCTATGCGGAGCGCCGTCAGAAAAGACGATCGAAGTGGCGGTTCACCGTCTCGAAGTCCTTGCGCAAGTGCACGCCGCCGCGCTGCCGCGACCCGCAGAAGCGCCGCGTCAGGTGCGCGGCGGGCCACCGGATATCTACCTGCCCGCCGGCATCGCGACCCTCCCAGGGGTACTCCGCGTTCTCGCCCAGCGCGGCGAGGGCCGGCGTGAGCGCCTCGAGTTCCTCGAGCTCGTGCTGCAGCCACGAGAGTCGGCCCGCAGCAGCGGCTTTCGAGGCGAGCTGAAACACCTCCTCTATGCGCGGTCTCTTCTTGAGCACCGAGGCGAACTTTGCGGCGACCTTGTGGCTCTTGGTCGTCGGGTTCCAATGTCCGCCACTCACCAGCGCGGCCTTGGCGAGCTTCTCCCACGCCATCTGCAGGAGCATGGTTGTCTGGCTCGCGTAGGCATCAGCCGCGCCGAGAGCCGCCGAGGCCTCGAAGTCCGAGCGCGCCTGCGCCCGAAGCGCTTCGCGCCAAGTGCTCATGCCGCGCGATAGAGCACTTCCCGGCCATCCTCGCGCCAGCCCTCCGGCAGGCGGAGATGCCCGCGTTCAAGCTGTTCGAACTCTGCGGGCGACAGCTCGACGATGACGACGGGGTATGGGACCCCCCCGGCCTCGTCGCGGGCGAAACGGAACGGTAACGCCTCACCCGCGCTTGGCGAGCCCTCGACGACCTCGACAAGGCGGACCTCGCGATCCTGCGGGTCGGGGTAAAAGAGCACGCGCAAGAGGTTGGGCTCCACCTCGCGATGGGCCTGAACGAGTTCCAGAGCGGTCTCACGGACGGGCATGGCCCACTAATGATACCATTGAAGCGTCGCGCCGCTCGGGGTGGCGCCGTCGATCCGCGTTGCCGCGTGCACGGTCTCCTGGCGCCAGCCGCGTGCGCCGCGCCTGGTTCCGGAACTCTCGTCCCAGGCGAATGGGCCAGCACCCGGCGGGCACGGTTTGGGCACGGTTTCCCCGTCCCGAACGGGCTCCAACGAGCTTTTTGGGCCTCTCAGGGCCGCTTTTTTCCCGAAGATCGGCGATCGCGCGAAATTGACACGGTAGGGGTCGCTGGTTCGAACCCAGTCGTGCCTACAAGAAAAGAGCGGAAATAAGGCCAGTTTTCGCTCAGTCACCGAGGGCTTTGGGGTCACCCTCCCCACTTTCTGGGGCACCCTCCCCACTACCCTCCCCACTTTTGCGGGGACCGAAGAGGTTCACGACGTTGCTGATGCTCCGCCGTTGTTCGTCGGGGGTGACCGTCGAGTAGTGCTCTCGCATTCGGTCGGTCTGGTGCCCGGAGATCGACTTGGTGACGACCGCCTCGACCCGGGCGAGCCGCATCAGGTCGTTGAACGTGCGGCGCATCCCGCGCGGCGTGAAGGTCTTGTTCAGGCCGATGAGTTGCCCCACCGTCGCGAACGCCTTCTTGAGGAACGACACCGACCGAAAGCCCCCGTCCTCGGCGGGGAAGAGTAGCTCGGACGCCTTCTGCTCGGGCGTCGTGAGCTGCGTGGCGACGTGCCAGCGCAGCACCTCCATGACTTCCGGCGGGATCGTGATGCGCTGGCGCAGCTTGGTTTTCGTCGTGTTCATGAATTCGTCGCCGAGCGTGTGCGAACGGCGGACGAGAACCACCCCCTGGTCCCAGCGGACATCGGGCGTTGGGCCGGTGCGGCGAAGGGGCCGCATGGTCGAAGGGCGAAGGCCGGTCGCGAAGCCGAGAAAGGTCATCGCGTACTGCGCCGGAAACTCGTCCTTCATGCACGCGAGAAAGGATGCGGCTTCCTCGCTGGTCAAGGAGTTCGGCTGCTCCTCGGTGTACGTCTCGTGCTCGGACGTGTCGAACGAGGGGATCCCCTCGGCGGCATTGAACGAAAGCTGCAGCTCGCGCTTGGCCCTCTTCAAGACGTGCCGAAGGATGTTCAGCCAGCCGTTCGCGGTCGTGGGCGAGTAGACCCCCTGCGCGATCAGCTTGCCGACCCCGGCACGCCAGACTTCGACGTGCATCGGACGCAGTTCGTCGACGAAGATTTCACCGAAACCATCGACGTTCCGCGTTCCCGCGATCAGGTGACCGAGCGTGTACCGCCATCGCTCACGACCCCTCGCGCTCTTGATCTCCTTGGTCGCCAGTTTGCGCTCGAACAGCGACGTCGCGTAATCGCAAAAGCGCAGCTGCCGAGCTTCGCCCAACACGACTCCCGCCCGGATGCGTTTGCACTCGTCCTCGATCCACTTGAGCGCCGTCGGCGCATCCGAGTCGGGGAGCACCTTCCAGATTTCTCGCTGCCGCGCCGTGCTGCGGTCGATCACCCGCGCGCGAACGACGTGTCCGCCCTCCTTTCTCTGCCACACCCGAGGCAGCACCGGCTCGTTCGAGATCCAACTGCCTTTGAACAACCGCCACTCCTGTTTCTTCGTCATGTGTACCTCCAGTGGGAGGCGCACCTGAGCGTTCCAGGGGCGGAACGGTAGCAGGCCGATCGCCTCGCAGGAATCGGTCAAGGTCTTCGCGGCGCCACATCCAGGTGCCGCGGCCCCCGCGGCGGCCGGCGGGAGCAATGCGGCCATCGAGAGCGGCCTTGCGCAGGGCGCCGGTCGTCTTGAAACCGCAGTACGCCGCTGCGTCTCGCGTCGTGAGGTACGTCCGTGGAACGGCGTCGGCGCCGCTCACGGAGCGTTTGAGGCGATGGGAATGCGGCCGTCGTCTTCGTGCTCGCGCGCGGTCATGCTCGGCCGGTAGGGCAACGGGCATACCGGCGGAAGGGACGGGGAAAGCCCGTCCAACCTCGCGAAACTGCTCGTCCGAAGTCTGCGACTGGCTAAAAACGGTCCACCACCCCCGGTGGCGGATTTTTAACCACCCCCCTGCCGCGATTCGGCGGCCGCCCGGCGTAGGCCTGGGACATCATCCGCGCTGGCGGGCGATTTTCCTAGGCGCAGACCTCCAAGAGATGGCCGTTCGGGTCGAAGAAGTAGACCCGACCATTGCCGCCGAGGGGGTCGATCACGAGCCCGTTCGTAGGAGCTTCCGGGTCGTTCCCGAACGGCACAGTCATCGACCGAAGCCGCTCGACCACCTCAACGAACTCGTGCGGACTCACACGAAAGGCGGCGTGATGGGAAGTGAAGGTCTCGGCGCGCAGGAAGAGCACTTGCCTGCCTACGGCGAGTCGCACACACGGGATCTCGTCCTCAGCCCCATCCCTCGCTACGGGAAGACCGAGAACCGAGCCAAAGAACCGCGCCGAGGCTTCGTCGTCTCGTGAGGGGAGCGCGATGTGATCGAAAGAGACGGCCATTCCGTGTCACCTCCAAGTCCGATGTTTCCGCGTGTCCGCCTGTTTCGGCGCGAGCTCCGGCGGGCGTTCAGCTCGGGCTCGCCGGGACATCGTCCGGCTTGGGCTCGCGGCCTGCCTTCTGGCGAGGCTGGTCGGACCGGCCGCGAGCCGCGCGCGACGGGTGCCGTTGGAGCACGTGTCTGCTGCGCGACCTCGGACACGACCGTTCCGTGAGCTGGCCCTGCACGAGCGGCCAATAGACCGGGCACCACCACAAGAGAGAACGGGAACCCTCTGACGCCGAACCAGCGGCGGGTGAGCAGTCGATCGTCAGGAATCGGCCGACGTGGAAATGACGGACGTGCGATATCTCCGATTCCAGGCCAGCGCGCCGTCGACGCCGAGATGCGTCAAGCGGGGTATCACGAGCCTCTCGACGGCATGGTAGAAGCTCTCGACTCGGACTTCCGGGCTCAGGACGCCGAGCCGTCCAAGCGCGGCTTCAAATGGCTGCCCCTTTTGCAACCAGCGCAGGGCTGGCAGCGCAGTCTGGCGCTCGCATGACGCAAGGCCGAGGGCTGCTTCCTCCTGCATCGCACCGCGCTGCCGGTCGTCCAGCTTCGGCCATACGGCCGCTATGCCCTCCCAGCCCAAGGCTTGATGTCGCACTTCGTCGGCCACGATGAGACCGAGCGCGGCGCGCGTCAGCGGCTCGACAGCCAGACGGCGGCCCGCCCGGAACAGAACCAGCGAGATGGTCTCGCCCATGGCCACCTCGACCAGAAGCAGCGACGCGACGCGCATGACTGGATGCGGCGTGCGCGCGAGCCGAGCGCGGACGGGACGGACATCATAGCAAGGCTCGCCGGCAGCGAACCGGGAGGCAACGGAAGCACAAAGGCGCGCGTGGCGAACTTCGTCCCGAACGGCCGCCGCAAAGTGGGACGGCCAGGGCTCCGCCACGCCAATCTGGTAGGCAGCGCGGGCTAGTGCTCTGAAAATCAAGGCAGACCGAAGCTCCTCGGCCGCGCGCATGGGCCATGCCGCTCCGGCAAAGCGAAGCTGATCCTCCGTGTACGAGGCGAGATCGGGCGCGGGCAGCTCATTCGTGCGCGTCGGGTCCGACGTCTTTCGGTCACGCATCTTCGGAAAGAGTGCAGGCCCATCGATCAAAGTAGCTCCATGTTCCGCCGTGCGAGTTTGCACACGCAATCGGCTGTGCATTGTGCCGGAAGCCCCGTTAACGGTCACCCGTGTCGGTCGTCGTATCGGCAACTGCGGCGTCCACCGTCGCATCGACATCCATGGTTGCATCAGCGATTCCGGCGTCAGCTCCCCTATCCGTGCCGCCGGCATCCACCAAGCCATCGAGGCTTCCATCTTCGGACTGCAGGCAAGTGCCGTCCGTGACACTCCACGTTCCGCCGTCGGATTGGCAAGCGCAGGCGGGCGTGATCGGCTGGCCGCAATGGAGGAACGGGCAACAGGGGTCGCTGTTGGCGTTGCAACAGAAGGCTGGTGGCCCCACAGACGAGGCGTCGGTGTCCGACGCAGACGCCTGGGTACAGGCAGCGGCAGTCAGCCCCCCGCCGGCAAGGACGATGTCTCGCAAACGCTGCTCCCAGCTCACGACGTTGCTCCCTCCAATGTTCCGCAACACCATAGCAAGCCTGCCCTCGCCCAACTGGTATTTGTACGGGACTCACCCACGCCCCCCCCTCGCGAGGCCGCAATCGAGGCAGTCCGCGGGAATCGTGCGCGAGAGCCCAGGCACCTCTTCGCCGTCCGTCACAGGCGCCGGCAGCGATGCGAGCGGTCATCGAAGCGCTACAAGCCATGCGCGGCGTTTCCAAGGTCACCGCCACGACGGTAGTCGCGGAGGAAATCTGGTCGGCGGCTTCCGCCCAATCAAACGATTGCCTCCACGATGACCGCGCCATAGAAAACGATAATGCCGATTTTTTCATGGTCAGCTGCCCATCGTGATGAGACAGGTAAACACTGACGATCGACTATGTTCCTATGACTCCCATCGCGCACGAGCGCGTGCGAGCGCTCGGTCGTCGCCAAAACCAACTTCGAGCGCGATCGTCTTTTCGCTGAGTCCCTGCGCCGTCAGTCGAACGACCATCTCGCGTCGGATCCCGTCCTGTCCGAAAACAGGATCGGCCGCGCTATGCGGCCTCCGGCCCATATTGGCCCAGTACCCCGCCGAGGCGTTCGTGGCGTCGGATCGCTCCCTTGCCTGTCTGCCCGGGACGCAACGGGATGACGTTGTCGAGGCCTTGGTGATTGCGCTCGTGGTGATAGTGCTCGACGTATTCACGCACGACGGCTCGAAGATGCCGCTCGCCAATGGGCACGATGTGACGCAGGCACTCGGACTTGATCGACCCGACGAAACGCTCGGCGTAGGCGTTCAAGTTCGGGCTTCGCGCCGGCAGGCGCAGCAGCTCCACGTTGGCCGATGCCAGGATCTCCTTGAAGTGAGCGGTGTACAGGAAATTGGAATGGCGCGGCCGCCTTCGGAGGTCTCACGGCCGGGCACGATAGTCGCCGGCGGCTCCCGCGCCAGAGGGCGCTCCCATTGCGAAAAGCGCTCCGATTCGTGCCCGGCCCAGTTTCGGGACAGGACGGGGAAGGTATGCCTCTTCCCAAGCATGAGAACGTCAATTAACCTGGATGTAAGACATGCCTATAACCATTGACTCAGACAGTGCGAGCTTGAAGAAGAATTCGCCGCTTTTCTGGTTCACGCTGTTGATACCGGTAGCCATCATCCTACTGGGCATCAATTTCTTAATTAACCCGGTCGGCGCTTCAACTGGCTTCGGCATTCCCATCCATGACCCTGCGGCCTTTCCATATATGTGGACCAAGGGCATTCGTGACATCTTTTCTGGCCTTGCAGTCCTGGCCTTCCTATTGAGGGGAGACCGACGTTCAACCGCGATCGTTTTCGCTATTGCGATTCTTATTCCGATCGGCGATGGGCTGATCATTATTAGCCATCTCGGCATTGCGCCTCCCCTCCTCATACATTGGGGAACGGCGCTCTACATGGCGATCGTTGCGGCTTTCCTTTTTAGAGGAAAGAAAGTCTGACGCAAGGCGGTCGTGCGAGGGGGAACGGAATCAGGACGTTTCCGTGAAAGAGAGTCGCCGAGGAGATCGGCCGAAACTATATTAGTGCTTAGCGAAGCTGTTGTAAGGAGATGGTCTCATGACGCACGAGAAGAGGGTTTTGGTTATCGGTTCGCGCAAGTACCGAATGGCACGCTCGACCCGACCCTTTTCATTTCCCCGCGCCGGTGCGACGGGTCTGGGAGCAAAGTGGTAATGGCCGGCCAGCTCGAGAAGCCGTGGATGAAAACGAATGACATCACCGATGCGCTCGAGGACCGCGGTTTTCAAGTTGTCGTAGAGCAGGCCGCGCGGGACGCCTTCAAACGCCTCGAAGGCCGCCACATGGCAACGCAAGAAGCTCTCGAGCGTTTGGTCGAGCACGAAGCGCGCGAAGATCGCGCGGCACCAGGAAAGGACCATCACGAAGCACGACAGCGCCCGGCGCGTATTGCTGATGGGGATCGTCCCAAAGCTGGCCCAATCCACTTGCCCTTGCTCGCCCGGTAGCGTCGAAAGGCGAAAGAATGCCTCGCGCGAGCCGACGGGGCGGACTTGACGCAGGAAGCGACGAAGCGGCCAGATGGATCCCGAATACCCCCGCGGCTGGATCATCTGCAAAAGGCGAGTGGCCCGCAGCCGTGGATACTGATCGAGCGTCACGCGCACGAAGTCCTTGTACGGGTCGAGCAACCCGTACTGGGGGCGCAATGCGATGTTGACGAAACGCTCGGGCTCGACGGCCAGGGCGACGGTGTCGCGGTGCACCCCCAGCTCTGCAGCGATGGTGCCCATCTTCCAGTGCTCGGCGTAAAACAGCCGCCGGATACGCGCGCGAAGCTCCGCCGAGATCATCGCGCCACCTCGAAGAGCACTTGCTGACGCAGGTCAGCGAACACGCCGACGCCGGCCAGGTCGCGGTGGCGGCGCCGGGCCCGACGGCAGGCGGGGACCCAATCGAGCGTGTACAGCGGTCCTCCGAAGTCGGTAAACGCTTCGCGATAGAAAGTCGTGTCGCACGCCCCATCCCGGTCGTCGACACTGAGCACAGCGCGGACTTTCGTCCCTTGCCACAGTGCCATCGCCTCGAGCAGCGTCGCCATCGCGCGTGGATGCGCCGGCGATGGCAGCAGCCGCGCTTTCAAGATCGTCTCGCTCGGTCCGGCCATCGCGATCACGCGCGTCGCCTGCCGCTCCGGCGCGATTCCCATCCATATGTCGCTCATCGGTCGTCTCCTGGGCCGCGGCGGACGTCACCCCCATGGTGAGCGAGGCCGCGGGCGCCGAGACGCTCTCGAAAACGGCAACTTCTTGGCGACTATTGTCCGTCACTATTTTTCGCGAAGCGCGCAAACGGACCATTCGCTTGGAGGTCGCCATCTTGCCCTTCTTGCTCCGCCAGTGGCGTTGCTTGGACTGGCGGCGTGACGTGGCACGCTGGGTATCCCGGCACCAGTCAGAGCAGTAGATTTGTCCGTGATCACAGAACCGGCAGACGTACCCAGGACGCCGGCAGTCATCGCGAACACACTGGAAAAGTCGTAGGTCGAGCACGCATCGGCCGCACCGACCAGAAGTGGGCCCGTGATGCGATCCCGTGCGACAACCCTTACGTCGAACGCGAGCACGCGAACCGACACCAGGGCTCGGAGTTGCTGCTCCGGGCCCTCATCTTTTGGATGGACCGCGTCGATCGTCGTCAGCCCGCCGCACGTGGGCCAACTACCGCACAGTACCGGCCTTCACCGAAAACAGCGCTTCGCAACGCCCGTTTACACCCAGGCATGGACTGCGCAGCAGCTGCGAAACGCAACGCCCTTCGGACAGGGGCCGCAGTTCATTATTCGCGATCGCGACGACAAGTTCGGCCACGTCTTCGATGGGCTGCCGAAGGCGCTGGGGTTCGCGTTCTTCGAACGGCTGTGCGGGCGCCACTGATGAATGCGGTGTGCGAACGGTTCATCGGGAGCGTCCGGCGCGAATGCCTCGATCATCTGATTGTCCTCGGGGAGCCGCACCTCCAGCACGTACTTGCTGAATATGCATTTAACTATTTCAACAGGGCGCGACCTCACCAGGGAATTGGTCAGCGGATTCCGGTTCCAGGTGAACGCATTCAAGATACGCGGACGGGCGTCACCGCCAGTCCACTGCTCGGCGGACTGCACCACGATTACGAGGTCGCAGCGTGAGGTGGCAAGACGACGAGAGTAGCCATTACAGATACTTTCGCACGACGAAAAACTCGGCCATGTCGAACACGCGGTCGTCCGCGCTCGCCGCCCGACAAGCGGCTTCTGCCGTGGACCAGGCCGAAACCGGCGAGTCTCGCGTCGACCCGGATCAGAAACGCGTGCGAGCGTGGCTCGGTCCAATACGGGTCAAGGGACGGAACCTCGAAGCGCCCGTCGTCGCCGACGTCGAGGCCCAGCACCTCGCTGAAATCGTACGCGTAAAGCTGCAAAAGCGCGCCCAAGCACTCCCGGTCGCGTTCGTCGGCGGGGGCGACGTGGACGTTCACGCCGCACGCACGCCCGCTACGTTCGATGGCGCCACGTCGAATGCGAGTGACGACGGGTCGACGTTGAAGTCGGCGTACGTGAAGTCACCGCATGTAAGAAGTAAAAGGGGGTTGCCAAGCAAGAGGTCGGAGCTCACAGAAAACGTCTTATAGGCGGAACAGAAGGTGTCCGCTCCGAACGGAACGGCCGACCAAATTGGCGAAGCGACGTCTCTCTTGGGGTCTGGTTTGGTCGTTGCGTACCTCTCGGGTCGGAGGCTAGGCGTGCTCGCGGCGAGGTTCAATCCTACGTCGTGGTCGGCCTCCTTCGGCTTGCGTCGGGAGGGACGGCGAGGGGGATCTTGGGGGCGCCGTGGAGGACGCGATCGCAGATGGCATCCGAGACGGTGGGGTCGGCGAGGAAGTCGTGCCACCTCTCGTGTTTGAGTTGACTCGTGATGATCGCGGCACGAAGGCCGTAGCGGTCTTCGAGGATCTCGAGGAGGCCGCTACGCGCCGCTGGGTGAAGAGCGTTCCAAGGTGGCAGACAAGGCCCAAGCTCGTAAAGCTTTTCACCGAGGGTTTTAGTTTTGCCCGTGCGCTTTGCAATTGCTCGACTAAGACCTCTAAGCCCGCCTTTGCTTCATCGAACACCGAAAGCAGGCGTTCGACGACGCCCTCGGGCTACGCGACGAGCGGAGTGCGCTGTACCCGAACGCACTGAAGGCTGAGAAGAACATCGTCGATACAAGTCCAGAACACCCAAAGGGTTTTCGCTGCTTCGGGTGATTCCTTATGATTGCAGGCTATCTCCTCGACGCGTACCGGGAGCAAGTACCTCTACCGCCGTGCTATTCACAGTGAAGGGAGGTTCACGATGAAGCGGATGGCCGGGACGCTCACGACCTTCGTGGCTCTTTCCCTCGCTGCGAGTTGCGGACGCGAGGTTGAGTTTACCGACCAACCTCCGGTCGCCTCCGAGGATGCGGGGGCGACCGTTGCCGAAGCGGGAAGAGAGGCGCAGGAGGACAGCGACATCGACGTGATGGCGGGTGACGCGGCGTCGGGCATGAACGATTCGGCCCAGGACGGTGCGACTGCCGTCGATGGAAATCCGGACGCCTCCACGGTCGGCGTGGATGACGGCGGCAGCGAAGGTGGTAACGGGGGCACCGTCGATGCGGGGGACGTCTACGACGCGATCGCTCTATGTGAAGGAGGGGCAACGCAGTGCAGCGGCAGCACGCCTCTGACCTGCGTGAACGGCCAGTGGCAGAGCGGCACGGCGTGCAGCGCGTTCTGTGACCGAGGAAGCTGTGCTTCCGCACCTCCGAGTTGTCTTCCGGGCGGCCCCGGCCTGACCGACTGCGGGGCCAGCCGAGAGAGCTGTTGCACGAGCTTGGAGGTGCCGGGCGGCACTTTCGACCGAACGTACAACTACGACGGCGGCCCTCCGACTGTGGAAAACGCGGATCCGGCGACCGTGAGCAGCTTCCGCCTCGACAAGTATTTGGTCACCGTGGGACGCTTTCGTCAGTTCGTCGCGGCGTGGAACGGGGGAGCGGGCTGGCTCCCACCGCTGGGCTCAGGCAAGCACACGCACCTGAACGCAGGCAGCGGTCTCAATGCCACCGCGGGAGGCTACGAGCTCGGGTGGGTGGCGACGGACGACAGCCACATCGAGCCGCCGGATGCGAACTCGTGCATCGCCGGCGTCTCCTCCACTTGGACGAGCGCGCCTGCTACCCAGGAGACGCTGCCAATCAATTGCGTGAACTGGTGCACATCGTACGCGTTCTGCATCTGGGATGGGGGCTTTCTGCCGAGCGAAGCCGAGTGGGAGTACGCAGCCGCCGGCGGCAGTGAGCAGCGCGAGTACCCATGGGGAACGGCCGATCCAGGAACTGCAAATCAGTACGCGATTTACGGTGATGGGGAAGGTAACTGCTTCTGGCCGACGGGTACTCTTGCGCCCTGCCCGGGAGGCTCGAGCTTCGCACCGGTGGGGACCGCGACGCTGGGAGCTGCGCTGTGGGGTCAACTCGATATGGCCGGCGAGCTCTGGGAGTGGAACCTGGATTGGTACGGCGCCTACGCCGATCCGTGCGCAGATTGTGCCGATGTCACTGCAGCCTCCGGCCGCTTGCCGACTCAGAACCAGCGGGTGTTTCGGGGCGGCGGCAGCTCCGACGTCCTCTCGTACCCGACCTACTTGCCCAACCCCACCCCCACGTCCCGCGGCAACGCACCCGCGCTGTACAGCCAATCCTACGTCGGGTTCCGATGTGCCAGGACGCCCTGAACGCAATAGACAACTTCTGCCGTGGCGGAGTCGGATTGAACGGGAATGATCCTCCCCCGTTTCCAAGGACACCAAAACTCGCACGGCAGTGCGGCAGGAGTGTTCAACCATGGGACGGAAGCGAAGGTCGTTCAACGCGGACTTCAAGGCAGAGGCGGTGCGCCTCGCAAGGTCGGGGATCGTAGTACCGGCCAGGTGGCCAGAGATCTTGATTCGACCGAGGGTGCGCTGCGCCGTCTTGATCAGGGCTCAGGTGGTGTGCATCCGTGGTGCGCATGCTCCGCGCGTCAAAATCGTTCTCGACGCAAAGCGCTGCGCAGGCAGTCCTACACGCCGGTCCAGGCCGACGACCACTACCCTCTCCGGTAGGGCTCAGGTGCGCCCTCACCAGGGGCTCCGCCAGCAGACGCCGGTTCCCGCCGTGCGTCCGCCAGAGGGCAACATCGTCGCGCTCCCAGTGCTCGGCGGGCTTCATCATGAGTATCGAAGAGTCGCGTAAAACGCAGTATTCGGCCCGTTCGGCGAAGTAGCCAGCACGAGATCACGCGAAATGATGCAGCACCGCCGTTGTGATCCACTTCTACTCCTTGACCGTGCTGGCCACGCTCGGCGTCCCGTTGAGCGCTGCGACCAGTTCCCGGTATCGTGCGGCTCGCGGATCGTGACGCTCGAAGCGGTCTCGCATCCCGCGACGGGATGTATCGTCGAAGGTTCCGCCCCTGGCTGCCGCCAGCGCCGCGCCGTAGCGTTCCAGATCTGCTGGGCTTCCTCGGACTCGGGCGCGACCGAGCGATCGATGGCATGCTTGGCAGTAGCGGCGACTTCATCGCCAGCGCGACGCATGGCGGTCATGTCGAACTTGCCCCACACCTCCTTGGCGTTGCTCCGCAGACTCTCGACGAAGGTCGGGTCCGAGACCAAGTCAGCAAGCTCGATCCATGCATCGAGTTGCTCGGGGGTCGGATTGTCCGGGAGCTTCGGCGCGCTGGCGTCGATCATCTGGCGCTTCCACTTTTCGTCGATGGCAACGCCCTCCGACACTCGGTTGCAGAAGTTCTCGATAACGGCTCTTCGTTCTTCGTTGGACAGTCGGGTCACGGCACACAACCTCCTTACGTCGTCTTCGTCGGGCTCAGATCGCAGTGCTGCTCGCAAGGCGGCGCCGATGCGCTGGAGCGAGGCGACGTGAGCCTAGATGGCAGCGAGCCGGAGCCGCAGTGCGTCCGCGAGCGACGTTTCGCGGTGCAGGACCTTCTTGATGGACTCGAGACCGAGACCTCCTTCACGCAGGGTTCGGTTGAGATCGAGTCGCAGAATTGCTCGCTCCCATAGAGCCGATAGCCGCTACCCGATCGCTCCGTCGGAGGGAGGAGCCCTTCGTCGGAGTAAAAGCGCAGCGTCTTGACGGCAACCCCGCTGCGGCGCGAAAGCTCACCGATGGCCAGCCGCTCCTTTGCCATGCACCTACTCTGCGGTCTCCAGTTGCTGGAGAGTCAAGGGGCTCCGTGCCGATCCACTCCGCGTGCTGGCTGCGCGCGACGCATTAGGGTGTCCTGGCGCACCGAAAGCCGACGGAATAGTTGCGGTAGCCCGGGGGCCCAACGCATTCGCGACATGAAGGAAACAGGCTGATCGCGGAGTCGGCGAACGAGGCACCACGGATTACGTAGGGGGCACCGGTCGTGGAGTAAGAGACGCCCGCCGTTAGATACCGAGCGGGTATCGTCGAGTTGACGCAATCCGTACAGCGATACACGTAGGGGCTAAATACGTCGAGGGTCCATTCCCATAGCTCGCCTGCCAGATCGAGCTGGCCCCAACGCCCGACCCCCAGCGTTGCGGTTCCCACCGGCGCGATGTTCGCCACGCTCTGGCACTCCGGTGAGTCGTTCGGGTAGTGGCAATCGAAAATGGCGTACTGGTTGCTTGTGCCCGGGTCCGTCGTCCCCCAGGGGTACTGGCGCTCTTCACTCCCGCCCGCCGCGCCATATTCCCATTCAGCCTCACTCGGAAGAAACCCGCCGTCCCAGATGCAGAACGCGTAAGCCTCCCACCACGTCACGCAGTTGATCGGCAGGTTCTCCTGGGTGCTCGCCGTCGTCGTCCACGTACATGCAGGAAAGCACGCGAGGTTCGTGTCCGTCGGCTCGATGTAGACGTTATCCGTCGGTACCCAGCCCGGCTCGAAGCCCCCAGCCGTCGCACTGAGACCACTTCCCCCGTTCAAGTGCGCATGCTTGCCGGACCCCGCGGTTGGCACGTACCCAGCTCCCCCGTTCCACGCCGCGACGAATCGACGAAACCGCCCCACCGTCACCAAGTACTTGTCGAGACGGAAGCCGCTCACGGTCGCGGGATAGGCTTCGTTCGTCGGCCCACCGTCCGCGGGGATGAACGGCACGCCGTTCGAGTCGCAGTTATATTGGCGGTCATACGTCCCACCAGCCACCTCTAGGCTCGCGCAGCAGCTCTCGCCGATCGCGCCGCAGTTGGTCACCCCGTCGCCACTCGGAGCGCAGCCGTTCGCCCCTACGGAGCCCGCGCCTCCGCTACTGCTCGAACCCGCAGGGTTCGAATCGGAGCTACCGCCGCTTCCGCTGCTACTCGACGCTGGCCCGCGCGAACTGCTGGATGGGGAGCTGCCGGCCCCGTCGCTGAAACCGCTGTCCTCAGCTCTTGGCGTCTCCTGAGAATCGAGAACGCGCCCGCAAGCCGTGACGGCAACGGGCGAGGTCAGCACTAAAACGAGGAGACGAAAGTCTCGCATCGGTCAGAACGCCTCCGTCGAGCACATCGCCGCGTCAGCCCATCCCGCCATCGCTTAGCGTAGCAGCGCCGGCCACCACCCGCCGGAGAATCTACTTTGCGGCGGCTAGGCATCGCGAGGGATTTCGGCTTTTTTGGCGTCGCAAATCCTCGTCGATCCACGGCGGCGTCCCGCCGTGTGTTGAAAGTTGAGGTGGCGGTTCCACCCGCCCTGATCGGATGATCGGGGTGCTTACCGGAAAGGAACCGCCGATGAAGGACACTGCCAGGAGACAGACGAAGGTCCAAGAGACGACGACCGAGCAGGTCGTGTTTGCTGCGATGCGCGACGCCCGCGCGACGCTGCATGAAGCGGTGATCGCCGCGGGGAGGTCGGTGCTCAGGGCGATGCTCGAAGAGGATCGCACGAAACTGTGTGGCCCTCGCTACGAGCACGACGCAGAACGCCGCGCGTCGCGCGCCGAGCACGCCGAGGCGAGCTGGCGATGGGAGGCCGTCGCGTCCGCGTACGCCGTCCGCGGGTGCGCAGCGCCGATGGGCGGGAGCTGCCGCTGGAGACCTGGGAGCGCTTCGCCGAAGCGGACCCGCTCACCCCTCGCGCGGTCGAGCAGATGGTGCTCGGCGTCTCGACGCGCAACTACGAACGGTCGCTGGATTCTGCACCATCGGGTGTTCGCTCGCGCGGAACGAGCAAGAGCGCGGTCAGTCGCCGCTTCGTCGGAGTGACCCGCGAGAAGCTCGCCGAGATGATGAGCCGTGACCTGGGCAGCCTTGCGCTTTGCGCCGTGATGATCGACGGCGTCCACGTCGGCGCGCATCTGGTGCTCGTGGCGCTCGGCATTGACGCACACGGCGAGAAGCACGTGCTAGCTCTCTACGAAGGGGCCACCGAAAACGCGACGGTGTGCACGGCGCTCCTGCAAGACCTGGTTGCTCGTGGCCTCAAGACCGACCACACGATGCTCTTCGTCGTCGACGGGAGCAAAGCGCTCTGCAAGGCCATTCGCAGCGTCTTCGGCGCCCGCGCTCTCCTTCAGCGATGCCAGGTGCACAAGCGACGTAACGTCGAGGACCACTTGCCCGAAGATATGAAGAAGAACGCGGGCCGCGCGATGGCGGCGGCCTACGGCTGCGCCGATGCCGGACGCGCCCGGCGGATGCTCGAGGCTCTGGCTCGACAGCTCGAACGAAAGCACCCCGCCGCCGCCTCGTCGCTGCGCGAAGGTCTCGACGAGACGCTCACGGTGCTGCGCTTCGGTCTGCCCGACGGTCTGATGCGAACGCTGGCGACGACCAATCCGATCGAATTCCTCAACAGCCGCATCCGCAAGACGACCCACAACGTCACCCGCTGGGAGAGCGGCGAGATGGTCCTGCGATGGCTCGCTGTTGCCGCGCACGAGGCCTCCAAGACCTTCCGCAAGCTACGCGGCTACAAGGCCATGCCCCAGCTCGTCGCTGCCCTTCGTGCCCACGACGCGACGATTGCCCCGAAGTCAGTTGACGACTCCAAGAGAGCCGCGTAATCGCATGAACACCGCCACCCGATTTCAACATCTGAGGGACGTCGCCCGATCGACGTGCGCGAGCCGCACCTCGCTGCGGACGTCACTGTTCCCATCAAACGCATGGCGGCCGACAAGCGCCTGTGGGGAGCCGAGCGCATTCGTGGCGAGTTGCTCAAGCTCGGCATTCGCGTAGCGTAGCGAACGGTGCAACGATATATGCGAACTGCGCGGCCTCCAGCGCCACGGGGCGGACAGCGCTGGCGAACCTTCCTGCCAAACCACACCGTGTGGGCGTGCGACTTTCTATAGACTCATGACGTATGGTTTCGTCCGATCTTCGCGTTCTTCACTGTCGATGTCGCGACCAAACGCGTCGTCCACGGTGGGGTGACGCGTGCTCCAACCCAGGCATGGACTGCGCAGCAGCTGCGAAACGCAACGCCCTTCGGACAGGGGCCGCAGTTCATTATTCGCGATCGCGACGACAAGTTCGGCCACGTCTTCGATGGGGCTGCCGAAGGCGCTGGGGTTCGCGTTCTTCGAACGGCTGTGCGGGCGCCACTGATGAATGCGGTGTGCGAACGGTTCATCGGGAGCGTCCGGCGCGAATGCCTCGATCATCTGATTTTCCTCGGGGAGCCGCACCTCCGGCACGTACTTGCTGAATATGCATTTAACTATTTCAACAGGGTGCGACTTCACCAGGGAATTGGTCAGCGGATTCCGGTTCCAGGTGAACGCATTCAAGATACGCGGACGGGCGTCACCGCCATTCCACTGCTCGGCGGACTGCACCACGATTACGAGGTCGCAGCGTGAGGTGGCCAGACGACGAGAGTAGGTACGCTCTCCTCGAATACGGCGAGACGGCTCGTGAGGACCTTTGCGACCAACGCAGCCTCTGCAAATCCGTGGTGAACGTTAGCTACGCATGAGCACGATCGCTCACTTTCGGAGCAAGAGGCTCGGTGACGCTGAGCACCACGATCGACCGATCGCGCGGCATAGTAACCCAAACTTCCTTCGCCGTGCTGATGTAAGCAACCCCGTCCGTCGGCGTCGCGAGTGCTGATCGACGCACGTGGCGAGCTTGAGCGATTCCGTGTCAACGGAACAGATCTCGCTGGTAGCGCGGTTGCCGATGTAGGCAGCTCCTTCCCCTATTGCGACGGCGCTCGGCCCCATCGTTCGCGTTCGACCCTTGAACTCGCGCTGTACCGTCCCGAAACCGTCGATGCGATCGAAGGCGGCGGTCTTGATGTTGAACACGTCCACGCTGCCCGTCGTCCCGACCGGAACCCATACGCGGGCGCGGCCCGGCTCGAACGCGAGGTAGTCGAGAGACACCGGTGCGGTGGCGCCCGGCAGCGCCAACGCCTCGAAAGCGAACGCAGCGGAGGCGGAGCCCGTGGGATCCGGCAGTGACGATGCGTTCGTAGGCTTCGTCTGCGCGGCCGGGCCGTTGGCGGCGCCGCGGACGGAGTGGCACAGCCCACGAGGAAGACAAAAAGAAGCTGCGTTCTCGGGAGCTGCATGCCGCGTTGTGCCACGGCTTGCGGCTGCTTGACCAGTGGCCATGAGCTGAACGGCGGGCCCAAACCCGTCGCATTCCTGCCGCTGCAGTGCGACGAGCCCTTCGTACCCCGGGGTCGCCACGCGGAGCGCTTTAGCGTGCCAGCGCAGGGGACTTGTCGCCGCCCTGATCGACTCTAAGGGGAAAGGGGTTGTCGTCGGCGGCGTTATGCGCCTGGACGGCTCCCGCCCCGCCGGGATGTCCGGTTACCTCAAAAGGTCGATCCCGGCTATTAGCAAGCTTGTCTCGGTGGTTGGCCTACGAGACGGGGAGCACTTGAGAGAACAGGGCTGCCATGTTGTTGAGCCTCTCGTGCCCGCTCTTGCTCCGTAGGACCGTCATGGCTCGCGTCTCGCCGTCGAATCTGTCGCTCGCAAACGCCGTGAGCAAAGCATCTGCTCGCCTCTTTTGGTCCTCTCATCGCGACTTCATTCGCAGCTCCAGCTGGCCTCTTCGCGAGGAGCGCGGCAAAGTGCTTCTGCTGATCTGGTTCCAATCAGCGGCTACTGGGCGATTGCCCGCGAGGTGCGCGTCGACTACGCGATGATGCTCGGCTCCGTCTTCCTCCTCCTCGTAGGTGCGGGCCCTGTCGCCGCAGATGCGCGCCGGGAGAAATCCGCGGCCCGCGATGCCTGAGGAGGTCCCGGCAAGTCCTCGGCCAGGTGAGCCAGCGGCTCACGCGAAACTCTCGGAGCTCACCCTCCTCTTTCTTCGTCTCGGTTTCACGGCGTTCGGCGGCCCAGCGGCGCACATCGCCATGATGGAGCACGAGGTCGTTCGCCGACGCCGATGGATGTCCCTTGAAAGGTTCCTCGACCTGCTCGGGACCGCCAATCTGATCCCCGGCCCGAGCTCGACTGAGATGGCCATCTTCATCGGTTTCGATCAAGCGGGATGGCTTGGGCTGGTGCTTGGGGGCATATGCTTCATCCTTCCGGCGGCCGTGATGGTCACCGTCTTCGCCTGGGCTTACGTTCGCTTCGGGACGGTCCCACAGGTCGCGGGCATCCTTTACGGCATCAAGCCCGTGGTCATCGCGGTCGTGCTCCAGGCTCTCTGGGGCCTGGGTCCGAAGGCGATCAAGAGGTCGACTTGGCTCGGCGTGCTGGGGCTGGTTGCCTGCGCTGCTTCGGCGCTTGGAGCCGAGGCCCTTCTGGTTCTTCTCGGGGGAGGACTGGCGTCCCTTTTGGAACGCCCGCTCGCGAACAGGAGGGATGCCTCACGATCACACGCGTACGGCACTGTGGGCGGCCTGGTTGCCGGCGGGGGATCGCTCGCAGGGCCCGCGACGCTAACCGCGCTCTTTCTCACCTTCTTGAAGATCGGAGCCGTGATCTTCGGCAGTGGCTACGTCCTCCTTGCGTTCCTTCGTGCCGACCTCGTCGACCGGCTGCATTGGCTCACCGAGCCGCAACTTCTCGATGCCGTGGCCATCGGGCAGGTGACGCCGGGGCCCGTTTTTACGACCGCAACTTTCATCGGGTACGTCGTGGCCTCGCGTTCGGGTCCCATGATGGGAGTCTGGGGAGCGGTCGTAGCGACGGTGGGCATCTTCCTGCCGGGATTTCTGCTCGTCGCGTTGACCCGGCCGGTCGTAGCCCGCGTTCGACGCTCTCCCGCTGCGGGAGCGTTTCTCGACGGCGTGAACGTCGCCGCGCTTGCGTTGATGGCCGTTGTGACGGTGCAGCTCGCTAGGACGGCGCTCGTCGACCTTCCTACGGTCCTACTCACCCTCGTGAGCGCTGGCGCACTCATACGGTTCAAGGTGAACACGACATGGCTGGTCGCTGGCGGCGCCGCACTCGGGGCAGTACTGACAGCTGTCCGCTGACGATTTGCTCGGCGAGGACGAAGCGTTTCTGAACGACGACCGGCTGGAGGGCGCGCTGTGCACATGACATGACCTGAGCCTGGCTGCTCACTTCGCAGTGAGCGCACTGGCGGCGCGCGGTCGCGGGGCGGGCTCGGCTCCGATTGCGAAATGCCCGCTTTCCTGTTTCTTCGCTGCCTCTGGCCCTCGGCTGGCGGGGCCGGCCGATCATTGGCTCGGAACCGTTCGTGGGGATCCTGTACAATGACCCGTATATCCCACTGGTGTGGCGCATCAAACCGCATCCGTTCGGTCTCTCGCGTCAGTGACGATCTTGCCGGGGGGACGTACGTCTGGCTCGAGGAGACGGACGGACGATGGCAGCGCGAGACCGGTGGCGTGAGCACGTCGAGCAGTGGATATCGAGCGGGCTGACGGCCGCAGAGTATGGCGACCAAGCCGGGGTAAATCCTCGGACACTGAGTTATTGGAAGTGGCGCCTGGGTCGGGAGTCGCGAGGGAGCACGACGTCGACCTCCGTCGCAACCTTCATTGAAGTTCGGCCGCGCGAGGCCGCGCACTTCGAATTGGAGTTGCGAGGTGGCCGGCGTTTGCGCGTACCCGCGTCATTCGACGAGGCCGCGTTGCGTAGACTCGTCGTGTTTTTGGAGGGAGCGTCGTGATCCCGGCAACCGTTCGCGTCTGGGTCTGCTTGGAGCCGACGGACATGCGGCGCGGTTTTGACCGTTTGGCACTCGAGGCGAAGGGGATCGTCGGTGACGAGATGCAGAAGGGCACCGCGCTCGTGGTGTTCGCCAACCGCGGCGCGACGCGGCTGAAGGTCTTGTGGTTCGAGCGCAAGGGCTGCTGCGTACTCTACAAGCGCTTGCACAGAGCCGTCTTCGAGCTGCCCGTTTCTGCGGGTGGTGCGTCCGTGCATATCGACACGGCGGCGCTCGCGAAGCTTCTGGCGGGAGTGCCTCGCACGGGGCGCGCGAGTAGACGCCTCTCGTAATTCGCGTTTCGTCAAGAATCCTATTGACGAGAATCGTTCGAATTTGGCATTGGTCCCGAGCGTGACCGATGCCCTAATCCACGACCGTGCGGCGACGGACGCCGCCATGCAGGCTTCGCCCTCGGTCCAAGAGCTCTCGGGGCAGTTGGCCGAGGCGCTGGCGCGCATCCGCAAACTCGAGCACGGCTGCGCCGAGTACGCCAAGCTGGTGGCCCTGCTGCAAGAGGCCAACGAGCGGCTGCAGCGCGGTCTGACGGGACACAAGGCCGAGCGCTTCGCGCCGGGCGACTCGCAAATGTCGCTGGCGATCCTGCAGCTCGCGCTGCAGGCCGACGCGACCGAAGCATCACCGGCCACCTCTCCCGATGCGGAGACGCAGACCGTGGCGGAACACGAGCGAAGAAAGCCGGTACGCAAGCCGCTTCCGGAGCATCTCCCGCGCGTTCCCATCGAGATCCTTCCCGAGCAAGTTAAGCGCGAAGGGCTCGACGCCTTCGAGCGCATCGGCGCCGACACGCGCGAGGTGATCGAGCGGCGCCCCGCCTCCGCCGTCGTAGTGCAGCTGATCTACCCGAAGTTCGTGCGCAAGGATCGCGCGCGCAACGAGGCCACCGAGGTGCTCGTCGCGCCGACGGTCGAAATGCCCATCGAGCGCGGCCTAGCCGGCCCGACGCTGCTCGCCGACACGATCGTACGCCGATGGGCCGACCACCAGCCCCTTTCTCGCCAAGAAGGGATTCTGGCGCGCGAAGCCCTGGATTTGGCCAAGTCCACCCTCTGCGGCTGGCACGAAACGCTCGCCGAGCTGGCCGCCCCGTTGCTCGCGGCGATGTTTGTCGACGCCCTGTCGTGTCCGTACCTCTGCGTCGACGCGACGGGCGTGCTGGTGCAAGCCCCCGAGCGCTGCAAGGTGGGTCACTTTTGGGTCATGGTCGCTCCCGACAAGCATGTGCTCTACCGGTTTTCGGCACGTCACGACGCCAAGGCCGTCGATGGGCTGCTCGCCGGATATTCGGGTTATCTGGTGGCGGACGCGCACGCCGTCTACGACCATCTCTATCGCGATGGCGACATCAGGGAAGTGGCCTGTTGGAGCCATGGGCGGCGCTACTGGTTCAAAGCTCTCGAGTCTGACCCCGACCGCGCCAAAGTGGCCCTATCGCTCGTCGGGGAGCTCTTTCGTATCGAACGGACCGTCGCGGATGCGCCCCGCAAAAAGCGTGAGGCCGTTCGAAACGCCCGATCCAAGCCTGTCGTGCAAAAATTCTTCGAATGGTGCGAATCTCAACGCGACGAGGTCTTGGACGAATCTCCCGCCGCCACCGCGATCGGCTACGCCCTCAATCAGCGGCAAGCCCTCAGCCGCTTCCTCGAAGACGGCCGACTGCCTGTCGTGGTGAACAAGTCATGCGGCGCGCCTCGTGTATCGATGGTGGAGGCCGCCGACTCGCGGGAGACCGATGACGTTCCCTCGATCAGGAGGTTCAACCTCGCGTCCGGCGGGCGCGTCGCCGCTGAGCGACATGTGCGGCCGGTCGCTGTTGTAGAATCTCGCATATTCGCGAACGCACCGAACGAGGTGCCGCTCGTTGAGTACAATCAGGTGATCCGTTAGCTCGCGACGGAACGTTCCAACAAGCCGCTCGGCGAAGCCATTCTGCCAAGGCGATCGCGGTGCGATCCGCAGCTGCCGGATGCCGAGATTGTTCACGCGGTGGTCAAAGGCTCGACCAAAGATCGCGTCGCGATCGCGCACGAGGAACGTAAACGCTCCGTTCTCGCCGACACCTTCGACGACCTGTTGGGCCGCCCACGCGGCGTGCGGGTGCGCGGTCACGTTCGCATGCAGAATGAGGCGTCGCTCGAGCGATAAAACGACGAAAACGTAGAGCACATCAAACGTCACGGTCGGTACAGTGAAAAAGTCGATGGCGAGCGTTCCGCCAAGATGATTGCGGATGAACGTCATCCAGGTCTGTGAAGGTCGGCGAGGACGGTCACCGGGCTTGGGCATGTAGCGAGCTACCGTGTTCTTATCGACTCGGAAGCCGAGCTTCGCGAGCTCCTGCGCAATTCGCCTGCGACTCCACCTAGGGTTGTCGGTGACCATACGGACGATAAGCCTAATGATCTCCGGCTTGATCGGCGGTCGGCCGCGGCGCTTCGACTTCCAGGCCCAGAAGCGAGCGAATCCCCGCCGATGCCACCGAATCACGGTCTCGGGCTTGACGATCGCGAGGCTTTGCGCCCATCGCGACCAGGCGCGCGAGAGCACGATCCAAAACGCCCGATCCAGCGGCGTGAGCCGGGCGCGTTTCGTCTGACGGCGCAGGATCGCGAGCTGTTGTCGCAGCGCGAGGTTTTCCGCGACCAGGCTCACTCGCGAGCGGAGCGCCGCCCGGAGCGCGCCGACGACCGTCATGAAGAAGGCGACCACGTTGGGACACTCGCCCAGAGCCTCCGGATTGTCAGCGGAGAATCCGCACCGTCGGTGCGGTAGGCTGTGGACGTAGGCGCGTGCCTGCCGCCCGAACTCGGAGGGATGAGTTTTTCACCAGCACAGGCAAGCCGTCCTGCTCGTCCAGCCCGAGACGATCGTCCGCTGGCATCGCGAGGGATTTCGGCTTTTTTGGCGTCGAAAAAGACGTCGCCGGGCTCCCCGGCGTTGCCTTCCCGGCGGGGAGCGCTGAATTCGGACCCGCAACGCAAACCGCCCCGCCTATCCATCCCTGGTCACCTCGTTTCAAGAACCAACGTCGTGAAACATTCGCTCAACCGAGAAGACCGTCCCGTCTATTCACAATCAAAGGAGGCCCCTTCAGCCTTCGTCTCCCGTATCTTTCGCTTCTCTTCTCGATTGCCTTCGGCCTGGTGGTGGGAGTCCTCGTTTTGCGGCGTATCGTATCGTGTCGAGACGAATCAATGCCGGTGCCGCCTCTCCGGCCGAACAACACCGAATTGACTGACCCAAGACCCAGCGGAACCGAGAGGCCGAGGATCGCACTCAATCGACGTCCGTATCCGCTTGTCCCGCGTCTTGCACCTGGATCTGCCCCCCCCATATGCACACACACTGACACGAATCGGACAGGGCGGGCTGGCCACCGATTGTCACGCTCGTGGATCCTGGTGTCCAGGGCGCGTTTGTCATCGGCGCGCAGGGCTGCGGGGTGAGCACGCCGGACGCCGCTGCGGTCGCCGCGGCGACCTGGGGGTTGCTCGGAGACATGCACATTCCGAACGAAGTAATGTTCACGTTCGGAAGCATGTCTTGGATGTTGGCCGCAGAAGCGGAGTCGCCGCTGACGGCATTCGTCGGCATAACCATAAGGCTTGAGGGCGCGTTGCCCATCGAGCACGCGAGCGTGGCTCCTTTGACGACGAGCTTGGCCATGAGGTCTCTGGAATGGACCCTGTCAGAGTAGAACCGTCAGCGCAACGTGCGAGCCCCACCGGTTGGAGGAATGGCGAGGCGACAATCGACCCCGTGAGCGACACCGGCAGCCGAGGCGAAGCGTCGCCTGGAGCACGCAGCGAAGGCCAAAGCACGTCGCAGACGAAGGATAACGGCGACAATCCCCGCAATTTTGAGCTCGCTTCGGCGACGCCCGTCACGCGGGCGCGCTCGACCCGATCGAGATCTCCCCACCGCACGAGACGACTGGGTCAACGCGGAGACGCGGACGGGGGCAGCCCTGCCTTTGGAGGGGCTCAATTGCTCGGCCGCTCTGTGCGGAACGAACGGATTCTGATACGCCAATCGGATCTACCGAGAAAATCGAGATAGAAGGTCGACTTCGTGAGCCCCCGGCCACATAAGCTCCGCACCATGCACCGGGTTGTGATGGCCGTTGTCGCGGTCGTCTGCGTTGGCCAAACGGTCCGAGATCTTTTGTCGCCGGCACCGAGCGCTACCTCATGGAATGACGTTTTGACGCACATTGTTACAGGGTTCGTGTGGTCGTTCTTCCTGCTCTTCTTCGGGACGAGCGCCTACGTTACATCTTGGGAAGGTGCGACACGCGGCTGGCGCGTGTTCGGCTACGCCGTCGCCCTTTTCTTTTCCGTGGTGTTCGCCCTTCCGCTGTCGCTCTTCGCCAGCGGGAACATCGGCGAGCCCATCACCCGCTTTCAGGTCGCCCGCGGTAACGCCCGACGCAGGGCGGCGATCACGCTGCGTCGCTGGTCGTACGCATTTGATGGGGCGGGAGTGATGAGCGGCGTTGCCGACATCACGGCGGGGACTAGCGGCAAGTTCAGGCTGCATGTCTCCGCCAATTTAGGACCGTTCAATCTTGACTCCAGCGACTTCAGCTCCGAGGAGATTTGGCTTACGAAGAACGCGGAGGCGACATTCAAGTGGCGGCTCGTGTGCCCGGACGCTCATAGCCAGAGCGGGTCTGGAGCCGAGCTCGGGCCGGACTCCCTCTATTTCTCGATCACCGACGGGCCTCGTGACCGCTACGGCCGCCAGGAGGACAGCAACGGCGTAGTCTTTGATCGTTCCCGGAAGGAAGCCGAAGGAGATGGTCACATTCTGCACCTTCCGCTCCCTCCTCCCACGAATGAATGACGAGGAAACAAGCCTTGGGCAGGCTATGTGCCCCCGTCGGGGACGTTGTGAAGCAGCGAGCAACGTAATCAGCCACGAATACATTGAAGGCGCTATCTGTGAATAGTTTGGCGCGCGTGACTTGGTCGTTCGTATCTGCCGGCGCCTTGACACCCGGACACTTTGCGCTTGAGTCGGGAACTGTGCCATCTCCAGAGGGGGGCTGCCGATAGACGATGTTGGTGTCGCATGGTTTCAATAACTCGATCTACGGACTTCATGCGGCGCGTCGCTCGCAAAAGTTCAAGAGTCCGCCGAGCCGTTGGGACCTGCGGATCCGCATGCGGGCGGGGAGCGAGACGGGCGACGAGAAAGGGATAGGTTTCCGAGCCCTTGATGATAACACTCGGCGTTGTAGTGGGAGACGTATACCTTTGGATATGAGGACCCCGGTCCGTAACCGCTGCACGGAGAGGCGGTCTTTCACGCGTCGCGATTTGGGTCCGAGTTGCGCAGCATGACGAAGGCGACGCAAGCGAAGTGTGTAGTGTGGAGCGGATCCGGGATTGACCGGCGAGTGGGCTTTCGGCGGAGATTTCGTGATGGGCAAGGAGTATCGGGCGTCAACGCTGCGTTGCGTCCCCGTATCCATAAGGATTGAGGGCGCGTCGTCCGTCGAGCACCCGAGCGTGGCTCCTTTGACGACGAGCTTGGCCATGAGGTCTCTGGAACGGACCCTGTCAGAGTAGAACCGTCAGCACAACGTGCGAGCCCCACCGGTTGGAGGAATGGCGAGGCGAGAGGCTACAATCGACCCCGTGACCGACATCGGGAGCCGAGGCGAAGCGTCGCCTGGAGCACGCAGCGAGGGACAAAGCACGTCGCAGACGAAGGATAACGGCGACAATCTCCGCAATTTGGAGCTCGCTTCGGCGACGCCCGTCGCGCGGGCGCGCCGACCCGATCGAGCTCTTCGCCACCGCACGCTGCGACTGGGTCGACGCGGAGACGCGGGCAGCCCTGCCTTTGGAGGGGCTCAATTGGTCAGCCGTTCTGTGCGGAACGAACGGATTCTGATACGCCAATCGGATCTGCGGAGCAAAACGAGATAGAGGTCGACTTCGTGAGGCCCCCCCTACATAAGCTTCGCGCCATTGTGCACTGGGTTGTGATGGCCGTCGTCGCGGTCGTCTGCGTTGCCCAAACGGTGCGAGATCTTTTGTCGCCGGCACAGAGCTCTACCGCATTGAATGACGCTTTCACGCACCTTGTTACAGGGTTCGCGTGGTCGTTCTTCCTGCTCTTCTTCGGGACGGCCGCCTACGTTACGTATTGGGAAGGAGCGACACGCGGCTGGCGCGCGTTCGGCTACGTCGTCGCCCTTTTCTTCTCCGTGGTGTTCGCCCTTCCGCTTTCGCTCTTCGTCAGCGCGAACATCGGCAGGCCCATGACCCACTTTCAGGTCGCCCGCGGTAACGCCCGACGCAGGGCGGCGATCACGCTGCGTCGCTGGTCGCTCATGCATGATGCGGAGGGAGTGATGAGCGGCGTTGCCGAGTTCACGTCGGGGACCAGCGGCAAGTTCCGCCTGCATGTCTCCGCCCACACACGACCGATCGATCTTCATTGCGGTGACTTCACCTCCGAGGAGATTTGGCTTGCGAAGAACGAGGAGGCGACATTCAAGTGGCGACTCGTGTGCCCGGACACTCGTAGCCAGAGGGGGTGTGAAGCCGATCTCGGGCCGGACTGCTTCTCTTTCTCGATCACCGACGGGCCCCGTGACCGCTACGGCGGCCAGGAGGAGGGCAACGGCGTAGCCTTTGATCGTTCCCGGAAGGAAGCTGAAGGAGACGGTCACCTTCTGGAGCTTCCACTCCCTCCGCCCACGAACGAGTGACAAGGAAACAGCCTCGGGCAGGCTACGTGCCCCCGTCGGGGGACGGCGTGAAGCAGCGAGCAACGTAATCGGCCACTGATGCCTTGAACAAGCTATTTGTGAATAGTTCGGCATGCGCGAGGTGGTCCTCGCCGGGAGGGGCGTCTCTCCCAGCGCCTTGACACCTGGACACTTTGCGCTTGAGTCGGGAACTGTGCCATCTCCAGAGGGGGGGCTGCCGATAGACGATGTTGGTGTCGCATGGTCTCAATAACTCGATCTACGGACTTCATGCGGCGCGTCGCTCGCAAAAGTTCAAGAGTCCGCCGAGCCGTTGGGACCTGCGGATCCGCATGCGGGCGGGGAGCGAGACGGGCGACGAGAAAGGGATAGGTTTCCGAGCCCTTGATGATAACACTCGGCGTTGTAGTGGGAGACGTATACCTTTGGATATGAGGACCCCGGTCCGTAACCGCTGCACGGAGAGGCGGTCTTTCACGCGTCGCGATTTGGGTCCGAGTTGCGCAGCACGACGAAGGCGACGCAAGCGAAGTGGGTAGTGTGGAGCGGATCCGGGATTGACCGGCGAGTGGGCTTTCGGCGGAGATTTCGTGATGGGCAAGGAGTATCGGGCGTCAACGCTGCGTTGGGCAGCATCGCTGCGGGGACCCTGGTGTCCAGGGCGCGTTTGTCGTCGGCGCGTAGGGCTGCGGGGTGAGCACGCCGGACGCCGCTGCGGTCGCCGCGGCGACCTGGGGATTGCTCGGAGACATGCACATTCCGAACGAAGTAATGTTCACGTTCGGAAGCATGTCTTGGATGTTGGCCGCAGAAGCGGAGTCGCCGTTGACGGCATGCGTCCCCGTATCCATAAGGATTGAGGGCGCGTTGTCCGTCGAGCACGCGAGCGTGGCTCCTTTGACGACGAGCTTGGCCATGAGGTCTCTGGAACGGACCCTGTCAGAGTAGAACCGTCAGCGCAACGTGCGAGCCCCACCGGTTGGAGGAATGGCGAGGCGAGAGGCTACAATCGACCCCGTGACCGACATCGGGAGCCGAGGCGAAGCGTCGCCTGGAGCACGCAGCGAGGGACAAAGCACGTCGCAGACGAAGGATAACGGCGACAATCTCCGCAATTTGGAGCTCGCTTCGGCGACGCCCGTCGCGCGGGCGCGCCGACCCGATCGAGCTCTTCGCCACCCACGCTGCGACTGGGTCAACGCGGAGACGCGGACGGGGGCAGCCCTGCCTTTGGAGGGGCTCAATTGGTCAGCCGTTCTGTGCGGAACGAACGGATTCTGATACGCCAATCGGATCTGCGGAGCAAAACGAGATAGAGGTCGACTTCGTGAGGCCCCCCCTACATAAGCTTCGCGCCATTGTGCACTGGGTTGTGATGGCCGTCGTCGCGGTCGTCTGCGTTGCCCAAACGGTGCGAGATCTTTTGTCGCCGGCACAGAGCTCTACCGCATTGAATGACGCTTTCACGCACCTTGTTACAGGGTTCGCGTGGTCGTTCTTCCTGCTCTTCTTCGGGACGGCCGCCTACGTTACGTATTGGGAAGGAGCGACACGCGGCTGGCGCGCGTTCGGCTACGTCGTCGCCCTTTTCTTCTCCGTGGTGTTCGCCCTTCCGCTTTCGCTCTTCGTCAGCGCGAACATCGGCAGGCCCATGACCCACTTTCAGGTTGCCCGCGGTAACGCCCGACGCAGGGCGGCGATCACGCTGCGTCGCTGGTCGTTCATGCATGATGCGGAGGGAGTGATGAGCGGCGTTGCCGAGTTCACGTCGGGGACCAGCGGCAAGTTCCGCCTGCATGTCTCCGCCAATTTACGACCGTTCGATCTTCATTGCAGCGACTTCAGCTCCGAGGAGATTTGGCTTGCGAAGAACGAGGAGGCGACATTCACGTGGCGACTCCTGTGCCCGAGCGGCCATCGCCAGACCGGGTCTGGAGCCGAGCTCGGGCCGGACTCCCTTTATTTCTCGATCACCGACGGGCCCCGTGACCGCTACGGCCGCCAGGAGGAGGGCAACGGCGTAGCCTTTGTTCGTTCCCGGAAGGAAGCCGAAGGAGACGGTCACCTTCTGAACCTTCCACTCCCTCCGCCCGCGAACGAGTGACAAGGAAAGAGCCTTGGGCAGACTATGTGCCCCCCGACGGGGACGGCGTGAAGAAGCGGGCGACGTAATTAGCCACTAATGCATTGAACGAGCTATTTGTGAATAATTGCGCATGCGCGAGTGCTTCCTTCGCCGGGAGGGGCGTGTCTGCCAGCGCCTTGACACCCGGACACTTCGCGCTTACGTCGGGCACTGTGCCATCTCCCAAGGGCGGCTGCCGATAGACGATGTTGGTATAATTGTCCGTCGTCGCATCGCCGTCCGAGGCCCAACGCTCTCCCTTATTTGCATCGGGGGCAGAGATGGATCCGGACATGAATGTCATGAAATCAACCGAAGTATCGGTCTTCAAGCCCGTGCTGTAGAGAACGCACGTGCGGTCATGCCCCTTGGCGGCTTGGTCGTGAAATTGCTTGGCTGTAACGAGATAGCTCTTGAAATTGTCTACAACGCACTCCGGGTCGCCGGTCTGCTGTTCGTTCTTGGTCCCCAATTGCTGCTGGGCGCGAGCTACGATTCCCAATAGGCCAGGGACCACCGAACGCTTGTAGATGTCGTAGACGTTGCCCAGGTCGAACGACGAGTCGAGCCCGGCCATCCAGTTGTTTCCGAATGCGTTGTTGGGCAAAAGCTGCAGCGGGCCAGGGAGCGCGCTCAGGTTGTAAGCAAATATTTCGGGCGTGTTGCCCATGATCGCATTGATGGCCTTGGCCTGGCTGTCGGGCTCGGGGTCGAGTGGAACCGTGGCGCCCGTTAGAAAGCGCCGATAGCAGGACACCGCCCCGTTCCACGGTTGGGCGGCGTGAACGACGCCGCGTATCTTTTGCGTCATGTCGCCGTCCGCCGCCAGCGCCCCGCGAAGAACCAGCCCACCCATGCTGTGGGTCACGACCACGACGTCGTCCGCTCGCGGATTCTTGGCAAGTACCTCGTCCTTGATGAACTTGCTTAGGGCGGCACCACTGTCCAGGTTGGAGGCTCGAAAGTCGTATCCGCAGGCGTACACGGGATGGTCCGGGTCGTCCTTAGTATGGTTCAATGTGGCTTCGAGATACATCAAGAAAGCGCCGTAAAAGCCCCACAAGACGGTGGCCCAATGGCGAGTCTTTGCGTAATAGTCGACGAGCTCCGAGGAGCTCCTGCTCCCGAACAGGCCCATCGTGTCGGTGGGCGCCCATCCGCACGCTTTCCTGGCGATCGCAACGCAGCGGGCATTGTCGAGTATTTGCGATCCGGGCTGGACGTCGAGTCCCGGCGTGCCACCGAACGAGGTCATCAGAGTCGCGGACACATCTTCACAGAAGGCTCCCCGATTGGCTTGCAGCCCCGCGGTTAGATACGAGCCGCCCCACCATAAGCTCATCCGCCGCTTCGTGTCTGGATCCCACTCCCTGTTCCAGGCCATGCGGAGCCTGGAGCCCATCACGCCTGGCACGAACACGATGGGGACGCATAACGACGATACAGCGTCGGAGGTCGACGCGTCGCCGGGGTGCAGGCCAATGAGCTCGCCGTCGCTCATGGCCGCACCGCAACCATTTGCATCGTGGACCGAACCAGCTCCCATACCTCGGCGAGAGCCGTAGCCAGGGCAACGGGCGCCTTGCCGTAAAGCGTCACGGCCACGCCGCGACCGGGGTTGAGCGTCAGCGACGCCTTCCGTACCACGACTTCCGAAGACGGTCCCCGAGCACGCTCGACGGTCCACTTGGCGTCCCAGCCGTGAGATCCGGGGACTGCCTTTTGCGCGGGAGCCGATTCGGACGAGATCACCCGTATCGGGCCCGCGACCTCCGCCGAGAGATTGATCGCCCCTTCGGGTGACGGTGGCTCCGCGATGGTCACCCGCAGCGACACATGGTCCGACTCCGGGTCGAGAAAGCCGAGCGTCTCGGGGCCCTTCCAGTCGGCCGGGAGGTCCATGCGGACGAGGTTCGCCTGGAAGCGTTGCATTCCTGTCCCCGGCTCCTCGTCAGGCCCGAATGGCGTCATCCGAATGCTGGCGACCACGTGTTTGACGAGCTGGATGAAGTCCGGTCGCGACGGGATGAGAAAGGTGATCACGGCCCGGTGGGTGCCGGATTCAATTGCAGCGAAAGCGAATCGCCGGTTCGGCCCCGACCCCTCGGACCGCTGGTCCCCCTCCACCGCGGCAACCCTTGCGCCCGGCGGCGGAGCCGGCGCGAAACGCTTCTGGTACACGATGAGCGAGTCGTAAATCGACGAGTAGTTCGCCACGGCCGCGGTCAGAAGAGCTTCAGCGGTCTGCGGGTCGCGGGGGCCCGCAAGCCCGACGAGGACCATCGCCGTCTCGTCGGCCGACAAGTATTGGTAGGTCGTTATATCGCGCCAAGTGGCGGCCATGACGAAGCTCACAGGACCGAGGATATGTTTCAAATCGCCTCCAGAACTCAGCTGCCATACGCCTTGGTGAGCGCACCTTGGGTCGCGGAGTCGAGGCTCCCCGAGACGCTGAGGCCGTTGGCCTTCTGAAATGCCTCGAGCGCGTGTGTGAGGAGCGACCCCGCGGTGCCGTCGACGAGCCCGTGATAGTAGCCGATGCGTTTGAGGCGCTTCTGCGCGCCGACGATGGTGTCAACAGGTTCGAGCGTGCCGACGTTGAAGGTGTGGCTCTCGCCCGTATCCAGAAACGTGAGCAAAACGGATGCGACGGTCGCCGGAACTCTCTTTTCCACCAGACCCGCGCCAGTCGTCGAGCCGCTCAACTGCGTGGTGTTGTCCAAGGTCAAGGTATACGGCACGGCGGCCGCCGGCTTGCCATTACGAATCAGTTTCATCCGAATAAATACCGGTTTCGTTTGGTCGTCGTTCTTCTTTTGCCCCTGCGACGACGATTCACTCTGGCCGCTGCCCGACCCGAGCTGCACCTGCGCCCCCGAGAGCTTGGCGACGCTGTCGAGGGCCAGGGTAGCTCCGCTCGACGATGCGACCAGCTTTGTGCCGACGAGGGTGACGTCGCTGTCGAGTGTGAGCGAGGCGCTAGGCGACGTCAGGTCGATTTCCGAGCCGCCATTGAGAGCGATTGCCTTTCCGATGATTTTCACGCCGTCCGGTGTGATTTCGACTTTCGTGTCTCCACACTGAATAACGACAGACGTCTTGCTTTCGATGAGCAGGTCTTTCGTTGTGGTGACCGATCCCGGGCCGTACACGTAGGTCGATGAGGCGGCCTCACGTTCGGGATGGCCGACGACCGTGCTCGCCTCTGCGGCGTAGAGATACGATGCCTGTTTGCCCACTCTCACCTCTACGGCGCCTCCAGTCGTGCGGCTCTCGCTGCCGGCGGCCACCACGCGAAGCGGTCCACCGACTTCGAGAGTCGAGATCCCGCTGACACGCGTCAGAGAATCCTTTCCGACCTCGAGGACGAGGTTCTGCGAGATGGTGTCCACCTTTTCGCCACCGACGCTCGTCCGCAGGGCCCCGCCTACGTGCTCCACATAGTCACCAGCAATCGCAGTAGCAGCGGTTCCCATGACGGTGAGCGAGTCAGCGAGCGTAACCGTCGTCGACCTCCCGTGCAGGACTGCGCGGGTCTCTGCCCCCGCGATTGATACCGATTCATTTCCCCCCACGGTCAAGCTCTTGTCGCGCTCGACGACCGTCGTCTGTGTCCCCTGCGCATGGATGTAAAGGTCCTCGAGTCCGCGTGCGTCCTCGAACCGAATTTCGTTGCTGCCCCAGCCACGCGGAGTGCTCCGGCTCTTGATGCCACTTTGGGACTGATTCTGCGGCAGTTGGTACGGGGGCATATTGCTCGCATTGTACACGCGCCCAGTGATGATCGGCCGGTCGGGGTCTCCGTCGAGAAAGTCGACGATGACCTCCTGACCGATCCTCGGGACGTGGATCGATCCCCAGTTCGCGCCCGCCCACGCTTGCGCTGCCCGCACCCAGCACGAGCTATTTTGGTCGTTCTGCCCCTGCCGGTCCCAGTGAAACTGCACCTTCACGCGTCCATATTGGTCCGTCCAGATTTCCTGCCCGCCGGGACCCACAACGGTTGCCGTCTGGGGCCCGCGCACGGACGGGTTGGGGGCCGATAAGGGAGGCCGAAACGTCGTCTTCGCATCGATCACGTTGAACGTGCACCCAAACGTCTCTTGGTCGGATTCCTGGCTCGTGCGCACGTCATGGCCGCGAAGGCGGTAGCGTGCCGAAATGACCAGATAGGTTCGGTTCTGGTCCTCGCGAGGATGGTCGAGCAGCTGGAAGTTCGCGCCAACCGTTAGGCCCCGGGCGTTCGTATCTCCGCTGCATCCCAGCACATCGCGTCGCACCTGTTCGAGCCGCAGACGCGCGTAACTCTCTCCCGCGGCGAAACTGGCAAAGCCGCCCGGATGCTCGTAGAAGCCCAGATCGGCCTTCGCCAGGTCGTCTGCCGAGCGCTGCCGGGCGTAGAGCGGAACCCTCGGCTTGGTGAAATCGAAGTCCGCGTGCGCATAGGCCCCCGCCTCGAGATGCGCGTTTGTGCTCCAACGACGAACGTACTGCAACGTCGAATTCCGGTGAGTGTCGGTGGTCGCGAAGGGAAGTGAATCGCAGCCAGGAGCTGGCGAATGCGCCTCGGCATAGTCGGCCATGGCCAGCGTGTGCTTGCCGTCCTCGTGCCGGAAGAAATAGTAGATGCCCTCTCGCTCGAGCAGTCGCGACACGAATTGAAAGTCGCTTTCGTCGTACTGCACGACGTACTCGCGCTGCGGATAACTGTCGGAGAGGACTAGTTCGAAATCTTCAAAACCTCGATTCCGAAAGACCTGCGTCACGATCTCCGGAACACTCATCTTCTGGAACACGCGGCAATCGGTGCTGAGCTTGAGCTGCCAAAGCCAGGGACGGAGCGTGAGTCTGTAGTGAGACCATCCGTCGTCGTCCGTACTGAGATACTGAAAGTGCACGACGCGACCATTCCAGTGACGCAAGTGACCTTCCTCTTGCGGGAGATCGAGATGCACCGACACGGGCTCGTCCAGGAGTTCCACGGGGTTGACGTCGGAGCGGTTGCTCATGACATCCAGTTCGTAGACGAACGGTTGCGAGAGACCTTCGAAACCGCGCATCGAACGAAATGTTAGAGCCGATCCAAGCGGGGTATCCAGCGTGATGGGGCCTGCCATTGTGGGCGTCCAAGTTCCGATCGAGCGGGCGGCTCAGGGCCGACACTGACCTGAAGGGCCACTACCACAGGCGAGCGGGTAATGTCCCGCGCCACCGCGCTCATCGACCGCGTCATCGGTCACGCCGACGTCCTCGCCGTCGAGGGCGAAAGCAACCGGCTACGCGAGGCCGAGAAGCGCGCTGGAAAGAGCGTAGAGTCAGCCAAACGGCGCTTGGCTTCCATCTACGAGCCGCCGCCGTGTGCTGCACGTCAACGTGACGGCGCACCCGTACGCCGCGTGGGCCGCACGAGCAGATCGTGAATGCGATTGGCGCGGAGAGCGCGCCGCGCGGCGGGGGCCGTCGCTTCGAGCGAGCGGCGTAGAAGCACCAGCCACCGGCTGTCGGTCGAGTAGCGGTGAAATCAGCCGCCCACCTGTACCGGAGCTCGAAGCGAACCGGCAGGCTGCTGGGGAACTTCGGCGCACCCACCAGCCCCCCGTTCACCGCGTCGAACCGACGCGCGTACTCCTGGGCCGCCGAGGTCAGAGGTTGCGTCGGGGGCCGCCAGGAGACATCGGTCGAAGAGGCTCCCTGGTCCGTAGCCTGGAGCCCCTCGCGAACTCTCCGGGCGAGATCGGCCGCCGCCGCCCTCACGCGGGCGGGCTGCTCGCGCCTCCGGAAGGACGCGACCCTGGCGAAGTGGGTCGAGGGCGGTGTGAGGTTCGTCGCGCAGCGGGACGGGCCAAGGTAGCCCTTCGCGCGAAGAAGCCCGGGAAGGGAACCAAGGCGGCCGTCGGAGGGACCACGACCCTGGAACTCGGCGACGAGCACGGGCGCCGCTGGCGCGCGTCGGCGCTAGCGCTCGAATGGGTGCTCGCTGGCGAGGCGGCGCCCGTTGTCGAGGGCTTCGCGGGCGACGTGGGCGATCGAGATCGCACGACGTCGCCTCGAAGACGTGTTCGCTACCCCTTGCGACGAAGAGGTCATGAGCTGTCATCGGGGCGATCTCTTTTCCGGATCGGCGCTGAGGGCACGCTCTCATGCTTGGAGGCGGAGCGCCCGGAGCTCTTCCTGAACCGATGAAGAGTAACTGTGCCGTCGGTTCGCACTTGTGCGGTCCATGTTTACGCCGGCAGTGCCGCCACTAGCGCGACGTTACGGCGCTTGATAGCATAGCCATTCGGCTACATAGGCGCATGGCTATGAACGCTGACGCCCGACTGAGCCTGCTGTTCTCGGCGCTCTCAGACTCCACTCGCCGCGCCATGCTGGCGCGCCTCGCGCAGGGGGAAGCGACCGTGGCCGAGCTCGCCGCCCCCTTCGGCATGGCGCAGCCAACCATCTCCAAGCACCTCCGCGTCCTCGAGGAGGCCGGCCTCATCCGTACCGCGCGCGACGCGCAGCGCAGGCCCCGGAGCCTGGTCATCGGGGGCCCGCTCAAGGAGGTCGACGCATGGCTCGCACCGTTCCGAGAGCAGTGGGAGCGCCGCTTCGATCGCCTGGAGTCGTTCCTAGGCGCGCGCGCGAAGGCGGACTCGAAGAAGCGGACCGACGGAGCGACGGCCCGCAAGAGCACGAAGAAAGAGAAGGAGACCAAGTCATGATGCAGAGGACGATTGAACAGGAGACGTTCACCATTGCCTTCGAGCGCGAGCTCCAGGTTTCGCGCGCGGAGGTGTTCGACGCGTGGACGAAGCCCGAGCAGATCGCCGAGTGGTGGGACCCCACGGGCGCGCGCCTCGTGACGTGCGAGATTGACCTCCGCCTTGGCGGCGCATTCCGCTTCGTGACCGACGGCCACGGCCCGCCGTTCACGGGCACCTACGCCGTGATCGAACGCCCGTCGCGTCTCGTGTTCGAGGCGATGGGCTCCGTGGGTACGGTGACGCTCGAGACGGCGGGCAGCGGCACTCGCATGCGCGTCACGATCCGTTGCGCGTCGCGAGAACACCTTGAGCACTTCGTCAAGATGGGCGTCGCGTCCAACACCGACCGCACGCTCGACAATCTTGTCCGGTACCTCGCCGCAACCCAGAGAGCGAGCACGGCGTCGTGATGTCGAGCCGTCGAGCGCGGATGGCGCTGGCAGCCGTCGCGGCGACGTTCGCGCTTTTCGTCCGGGGCGCGTTCTCGCACATCGTCATCATTCGAGGCGTCGGTTACGCACCGATCCCCGACGAGCGCCGCTTCGTCGACGCAGCCATGCCGAGCGCGCTCGCACCGGGCCTCTACGCGTTCCCGGCGCCGCCCGACTGGCGCGGCGAAGAGCCAACTGCCGAGCGCATGACGGCGTGGGAGGCAAGCTTCCGCGCCGGCCCCGCTGGCATGCTGGTCGTGCGACCGCGCGGCGAGGGGCCGTTCTCCGCGCGAAAGCTCCTCGTTCAGCTCGCCGCCGACGCGCTCGCCGTCGCGCTCGCGCTCTTCGTCGTGAGCGCGGTGGCGGGGTCGTTCCGGCGACGCGCCGCGACGGTCGCGGCGGTGGGCGTCGTCGGGCTCGCGTCGGTCGGTGTCATCTACTGGAACTGGTACGCGTTCACGAATGCGTTCTTCGCAGCCCAGTGCGTCGACGTCGTCGGCGGGTGGATCCTCGTCGGCTGCGTGCTCGCCGCCCTCGTGCCGCGACCGACAGCTACGCCGGCGGGAGATGTCGCGAGCCTTGAATCTTCGCGAAGCTCGTGAAGAAACGCGCCAGAGTCCCGTCGCGTTTCTCGGACGCGAGGCCGTCACACGGGGCATGTGACGGCGAATCGAAGCGCGCGGCGCGGGACTGTCGCCCGCGATGGTGTGGGCCGCGTTGCCCTTGGGCATCACAGCGCGCGCGCCAGGCGCGGCGAACGTCTTCGCCTGCGCCGCACTCGTCGAGCTGCTCGCAGAGTCGCTCCGGAGCTGGTAGCCGGTCCCGTCTTGTCCGGAAAGCCATCGGCGGCGATTCTCGCGTGATTTGCGGTCAATCGCAGGCTTGAAGGTGCAGCGTTTCACGGGCAGTCTGGGCGCGGACCAATGCTCCCGTCGCCGGCGGGCTGGGCATGAGTGCATTCGTTCTCCTCTTGGCGCCTATCCTTCAGCTCGTTCGGGCGCAATCCGGGTCCGTGGTGGCGTGCGCCATTTTTCACGGCACGATGAGCAGCACGCGTCTCATCACCGTGGCATTCGTTCGCGAAGGTGGCGCGTGGGCGAACGCTGGCATTCTGGTCGTGCTCCTCGCGACGAACGTTATATTGTTCGCTGGTCGCAAACCGCTCACCGCGGCGGCAGCGCCCGGTGCCGTCGGCTTGCCCACGAACCGATGACACGGAGCGACAACGTCCAGGAGCTTACGCCGTCGGTACCCGAGCATGCACGATGCCGAGGTACGGCATGAGAAACCCAGGGTCTGGGTAGAGGGCTCTGAGCTGTTTGTGATCCCAATGTCGCACGAGTTCCAGCCCGCGCGCCGCCAGAAAGGCGGACATCTGGTCCGGCTCAGCGCTGATGCCAAAGAGGAAGGGTTCGCCCCTCGACGCCGTGAACTTCGCCTGAGCCACGGCACCTTCGAAGCGCTCCGGATGCGCGATGCTTTCGGCGTACGCGTAGTCGAACACGACACTGGACCCAGCAGGAGCGCCCGCGACGAGCGAAAGCACGCCATCGACGGCGTCGGGTCTCAGGTACATGGTCACCCCCTCCCACAGGAACAAGGTTCGCAAGCCGCCGTCGAAGTGTGCCTTTTCCAACGCGGGACCCAGCGCATCGCAGCCGAAGTCGATGGGAACGTAGCGCACGTTGTCGGGCAGGCTGCCGAGCATTCTTCGCACGCAGCCCTGCTTCCAGGCACTCGTCGCGGGATGGTCGACCTCGAAGACGGTGGCGCCCCCGAGTTTCTGCTGGAACCGGTAGGCGCGCGAATCACCTCCCGCGCCGAGGATGACGAGCTGCGAAATCCCGTTACGGATGGCGGTTAGCAACACATCGTCGAAGACCCGCGTGCGGACCTGGAGCAGGAGATAGCTGCCGGGGAGGCGCTCTTCGACCCCGCGGCGAGCGATCCCGCGAAGAACGGGCAGAAGACCCAACCTCCAACCCGTTCTCGTCACGAAGTGACGCGCGAGATGATCCGGGTTTCGCAGACGCGCATCGGGAGCCAGGGCTCCGAGTGCGCGGCAAAATGCGGTTCCTTCTGCCGTCGTGCTCCGGTGACTGGATGAATCCATCGTTCCACGCCCTCAAACGCGACGCTCGACTGCGTCGATAAACGTGGACAGCTTGCCTCTCTATAAGTTCCACCGACGCCGCCAGAATGGACGATGTCGAATCTCCTGCGCCGCTCGATTTTGCGTAGCCCGGTTCACCGGTGGATGGTCAACGAAGAGCACCGATGGCGACGGACCGGATAAATTGCCGTCATGACGCGCGGTGAGTTCTTGAAGGACTGCCAGGAGTTACTTCGGCTGCTCTCCGAACTCGGAGTGGGCGACGGGCTCGCCGAGGAGATGCGCGGCAAGCTCGCGGAGCTGCATCGCGATGTCCGCGCCATCAGCCCCAGCGATCTTCAACGTTTCGCCGAGGCGATCGACTGGGGGCGCCAGCAAGACCCCCAAGTCGTTCAGCGATTGGCTCAGGTCCTGCTGCGCATGACAGTCGGGCTTGCCAAGGAACTCGAAAGCTTCCAACACGCCACGAAAGGATGAGCGTTGCGGGACCGCTGATCCACCGCTCAGCTTGGAGCTGGCTGCATGACGCCATAGATGACGAGGTTCTCCATCCTTCGGCGGAACCGCCCCGAAAGGGACCAGAGGGCTCGCAGCAGCCAGGCATACGGCACCTCACTCCCGCGACCGAGGCGACGAGCTTCCACCATGAAGGGGCGCCTGACGATCGGGGACCAACCACGCGGGCGGAAGAAGTCGAAGCCATCCCGGTGCGCGAACTTCCACTCGGCGTTGGCCTGGGCCAGGACCTTGCCCCAGGCTTGCATGTTGCGCTTGAGGACCTCGGGCGCGATGCTTTCGAGGATCCACCGGCGCATGGGCGCTCGCGCACGGAGCCCGTCAGCCAGGGACGCGACCCGCGCCTCGTCGAGGTACACGAGGAGACCTTCTGTCACGACCACGACCCGCGCGTGGGCACCGGCGACTCGGTCGAAAAAGCTCTCTCTGGCCTGGTCGTCTGCAAGATCCACCGCAACGCGCTCGATGACGCAGGCGGGTTTTGCGCTCGCGAGCACTTCCGTCTTTTCGTCGAGAATCGCCGCTCGATCGGCTTCGATCCAGACCAGCGAGGAGGGAAGCGGCAAGCGATAGGGGCGGGCATCGAGACCGGCGGCGAGGTTCAGCACGGCATCGGCGTCAATGGTCCGAGTGGTGTCGAGGATCAGATCGTCGAAGACCTTCGTGCGCACAGCCAGCGCCCCGGCGAGCCCGCGCGGTCCGGGATGTGCGCCCGCAACCGTCGCCATCCCTTCGGCGATCCGTTTGCCGCGTTCTCCAGCCAATCGTCGCGCGAAAGGATCCACGAACAGAGCGTCGGGACGCTCGGATTCCAGCGCTCGATGGAAGGCGACCCATCTCGCGGTGTCCGAGACATCGCTGAGCGGTGCTGCCGCGCTCAATTGACCCCTCGCGGACGAAGAAACCTCATTGTTGGTACCAAGAACGACTGAGGCATGGGCCCTGCCAAGCGCGGCACCTGACCGAGTACGGCGAAGGAGTCGACCGTCTCGCCCTCGAACGTGGCCAGTGTCATGGGAACGCCGAACCGGGTGAACGGAATCAAATCGACGGCGATTGCCTGACCCACGGCTCGTGAGACGATCCGGTTTCGTGCCGCCTGATAGCTCTCGCCCGTTTTCGCCATTCGAGCGCGGATTTCCGCCCTCAGCTTCTTATGGGCATGTCGATTCGCCATGGCTCTCCTCGATGATCGAACTCCGCCCCCGGCGCGGAGCGAACAAGTGGAGGGAGGTGCGGAACCGAACCCGAAGGGCCAAGCCCTCTTCGCTCTCGTCGTTTGCCGTGCCGGGCGGCTTGGATGAGCAGGACTCGGGAGAGCCTCGGCGCAGGGTAGGCGCTGCCTCGCGGTCGTCAAGGTCCCGAGACGCAGCACGACCCAAGGGCAGCCAACCGCATCACACACCTTGAGCTCTGACCCACCCATGAACATCCTCAAGCCTCACGTTTCGCTGAACGTCGCCAGCGTGGAGGCGTCGGTCGCCTTGTACGAGAACCTGTTCAGCACTCAGGTCAAGAATCATCGACCGGGTCACGCCAGTTTCGATTTGAGCGCGCCCTCGCTGTCGAGCGCGAGTCGTTCGAATTCGGCAGCAGTCCCGACCTGTGCGGCGGCGTCAATGGGATCGAAGCGCATCCCAGATGGACAAGTGCCGGGGTCCCCGGTTCCCTCAAGCGGTTGCCAGGGTATGATGGATCGCGGTCGCCGGTGACGAGGAGCAGTGGTGATGGTCACGAGTCTAGCGCGAGCGCTACTCCACCCCTCGGCGGGAAGCACAGCCTGCTCGGCTACCTCGTCCTGCGCGGTCAAGTGATCGGAACTATGATGCTGGGACGAACGGGCGGACCGTTTTGGGAGGACGACATCGATCGCGTCGCCGAACTGCTCCCGGCTCTCGCTGTCGGTCGGGCCTCTTATGGTCTGCCAGGGCTCACACGCGCTCCGCCTCGACCGGCGAGTCCCAAGGTTCGCTGGCCCTGGAGGGAGCAGGTTCTTGCCCGGCGGCTGATGGGTGAGGTCGAGGTGCGGGTACGCGACGCGCAGGGCTACGCGAGATGGTCGCCCGCGATCTCCGCTCAGGGCGGGAGATGATCTGGACGCGCGCCAGTCTCGACGATGGTGCGAGATCCGGCTGGCCCTACGTCGATCTACTGCACGTCGCCGCTGGTCTGGCCTCCCAGAGAGAAAGCGCGCTCTTCATCGGCTGCGGCGGCGCTGTCGGACCCGGGCAATTCGCATTCTGCTACCCAGGCATCGAGATCGACGTTGTCGAATCCGAGGACCACGTGATCGATCTGGCTAGATCGTACTACGGGCTCGACGACATCCCCGGCCTGACCGTCCACCATGCCGAGGGGGCGTCGTTTCTGGAAGGCGCGACGGAGGGTTCCTGGGACATCATCGTGGTGGACGCCTACGAGGGTGATGAACTGGGCGACGGGCTCTCCGGGCGTGCCTTCTTTCGAGCGCTCATGGAACGGCTGCGCCCTGGCGGAGCGTTCGCGTTCAATGTCGTCGGTGCTCTCGGCGGGCCCGGCGCCGTCCAGTTGGTCGTCCGCGCGGCGGCTTCCGTCTTCGAGGACGTGAGGCTCGTTCCGGTCATGACCGCCATGGAGATGTACGACCCGTCGAGTCCACGCAACGTCGTGGTCGTCGGCGTGCGGTGCTGACCGGTTCGCGCTTGAGGCGATCTCGCTCCGTCGGAGACTCGTCCGGCTACGATGCCCAGCCGAATGGAGAAAGCGGATGTCCATCCAGACGACGTACCTCGACGTGACGGAGGAAGCCGGGCGCGAGTTCTTCACCCGACGCATCACGGGTCCAGTTGTGATGCTGAATCTACTGCGCTTCCGTGCGCAAGCCGACTACTCGGCGACGCCCCATCTAGTGTCCCGTCTCTGAAGTAGGGTTACTTGTGGCTGCGCCGTGGTCTTCTAGCGTGGCGTGAGCGAAGCGAGCGATTTTCGCGAGAATTTGGTCTGCAGTCTTCGTCCATACGAAGGGCTTCGGGTCATCGTTGCTGGCGTCGAGATAGGTGAGGATGGCGGTCTCGAGTTCGCGAACACTGTGATGGGAGCCGCGCCGGATCGCCTTGTTCGTGAGGTCAGCAAACCAGCGCTCCACCTGGTTGAGCCAGGAGCTGTAGGTCGGCGTGAAGTGCATCACGAATCGAGGATGCCGCTTGAGCCAGTTGGCGATGAGCGGCGCCTTATGCGTGCCGTAGTTGTCGAGCACGACGTGAACCGCCAGGTCGCTGGGGACCGCCTCTTCAATGGACTGGAGAAACTTGCGAAACTCCACCGCTCGGTGCCGCGTGTGCAGCTGTCCGATGACGGTCCCGGTCTTGGTGTCCAGGGCAGCGAAGAGCGACGTCGTGCCGTGCCTCTGATAGTCGTGCGAGCGGCGCTCGGGCATTCCCGGTCGCATCGGAAGCAGCGGCTGGGTACGGTTAAGAGCCTGGATTTGCGACTTCTCGTCGACGCACAAGACGACCGCACGATCGGGTGGGTTTAGGTACAGGCCGACGATGTCGCGCACCTTGGGGATCAGCAGCGGGTCCTTGGAGAGCTTGAACGTCTCGCTGCGATGCGGCTGCAGCCCGAAAGCCTGCCAGATGCGCGAGATCGTGCTCCGGCTCAAGCCGATGTGCTTGGCCATCGAGCGGGTGCTCCAGTGCGTTTCGCCGCGAGGGGTCTTCTCCAGGGTCTCGACGATCACCCTTTCAACTTGGTCGTCGTGCACCGTCCGCGGCGCGCCCGGTCGCGGCTCGTCGTACAGGGCCGCCACCCGATCCGCTGCAAAACGGGCGCGCCATCGACAGACCATCTGCTTGGAGACCCCGAGCTGCGCGGAAACGTCTTTGTTCTGTGCACCCTTGGCGCAGGCCAGAACGATCCTCGCGCGCAGCGCGACCTGCTGCGCCGTCTTGCGACGTCGAGTCAGGGCATTCAGTTCCTCCACCTCTTCGGGACTGAGCACCAATGCCTTCGCACTTCTCATCCCAGCTTCGATGCGCCCCCTTGCGGATTAATTCACTCGACTTCAGAGACGGGACACTAGCGCCCCCGGAGCCCATCGATGGAGCAACCGCGTACCAGCGCTACATCGAGCACACGCTTCCTCTTCTGCGGAAGTCGGGAGGCGATGTCGTATTTCTCGGTCGCGGCGGAGCCGTTCTCATCGGTCCGCCAGACGAACGATGGGACGCAGCGCTCCTCGTGCGACAGCGCAGTGTTGCCGACTTCATCGCGTTCGCCTCCGACAGGGAGTACCTCGCGGGTATAGGGCATCGGACCGCCGCGCTGGAGGATTCGCGCTTGCTGCCGCTGGTCGAAGCCGAGTCGATCTGAACCACGGACATGCGAGGATTTGATGGAGATCACTAAACGTACCATCAAGGTCAGCGGTGCCGACCTCTACGTCGAGGAGCGCGGAACCGGTGAGCCGCTCGTGCTGCTGCACGGCATGACCGGGACCGGTGGCGATTGGCGGCACGTCTTCGATCTCGACGCACTCGCGCAGAGCTTTCGCGTGATCGCCCTGGATGCGCGAGGGCACGGTCGCTCGACCAACCAAAACGGCGAGTTTACCTTTGGCGGTTGCGCTCGTGATGTGCTCGCAGTCCTCGATGCCCTCGGCGTCGCGCAGGCCAAGGCGATCGGGGTGAGCCTGGGGGCCAAGACCCTGCTGCACGTCGCCACACAAGCGCCGGCACGGATCACGGTGATGATCCTCGTATCGGCGACGCCGCGATTCCTCGAACCCACCAGGGCTCTCTTCCGCGAGGCAGCGCTCTCGGAGCATTCCCGAGAGGAGTGGGCGCGGATGCGGACGCTGCACCTGCAGGGTGACGCCCAAATCGCGAGCCTGTGGCGGCTGCCTGGTCGATTCGCCGAGGATCCGAACGACATGAACTTCACGTCGCAGCAGCTCGCCACCATCACCGCCAGGACGCTCCTCGTCACCGGCGACCGCGACCCCTTCTACCCCGTCGAGCTAGCGGTGGAGCTGTATCGCGGAATTCCTCGGTCCTCCCTCTGGGTCGTGCCCGAGGCGATGCACAGCCCCATCTTTCTCGCCCAAAGAGAGGCGTTCGCGGCGGAAGCCCTGCGCTTTCTCGCCGCATAGACGCCGGCGCGCGCATAGACGGTCTGGCGCACGAGGTGCTCATCGAGGCGCTCGATGCCGTCGGCGAGGCGCTTGACCCTGAGGTCCCCGTGCGGGCACGGGCCACGCGCTCTTCGCTCAGAGGTCGGGCGTTACGACGTAGACGGGCGCGACCTTTGACATCCATCGGGGTCGGCGAATGGCACGTGCCGAGCTCGCTCCGTTCAGCGCCGGGCGCGATGGCGGCGACGGTCAACGGAGCCGCCGCGGGGAAGCCATCACTCTCAACACGTCGACACGTTCTCGGGCAAGGGCCAACACCTCTTTTGGCCCGAGACGGTGCTACGGTTCGGTTGCCTTTGCCCGAATGAAAACCACGCCGATAAGCGCCGCTCTTCTTGCCCTCGCCGTTGCGGTCGCTTGCGGTGCGTTGCTTCTGACGCCGAGCTGCAACGGCAGTTCGGATTCGGGGACTCCAAGGGGCGCCGATGGTGGCTCGATTAGTCTGAAATCCGATGCCAGTATCTCACCAGCCAGCGCTTCATCAGGTATTGACAGCGGGGCAGACGTCGGTGCCGTCTCTCTCACTATCGAAGGGTGCCCGGCGACGCAGCCGGTCGATCTCTCGACGGCGAATGGGAGGATTCTCGTTCCCGCCTGCAACGCGGGTTACGCGCATCCAAACATATGCTGCCGAGCCAGCCCGACGCAGGTTACCGAGTGCGCGGATTGTCGGGGCGCACCCTTTGCCGCGTGCGACAACGCATCGCTGACGTTTCCGGATCCGGGCACGTGCTGCTCACTTGGCGATGGTGGCTGTGCCGAGTCTTCAGTTCTCAGCGTCGACCCAGGTGATGCAGCAATCGAATTGAGTTGCTACTACGCGTGCGGTCCGGGCGGGTATTCGCCGCACGAACTTCAATCTCCGACTGCTCGCGCCTGTTCCGACGTTGCGGACAGCTCCGATCCCGTTTGCTATTATTGCTGTTTGGGAGGCGGTTGTGTTTCGAATCAATGCTCGTGCGGGGCGTGCCCGCCGTCCGGGTGCGGCGGAGACAATTGCGGAGCATGCCCAGCAGGCTGGAACGTGCCTGCTGGGGGACAGTACGACCTTTGCTGTCAGATAGACAGCTCCGGGGCGGCGCGGTGCTTCTCGCAAGCGGGGAGCATCACTTACTCCCCGTGACTCGATGGAAGGAGCCTTGCCTCGTACTAGCTGACGACCGGGTGAGGCTCCAGGCGCTCGGAGTGGAAGGATTACGGCGTCACAAGTCGCCGAGCGGCAACCATCGCACCATCCGAGCGGAGCTGCTGCGCGACACTCCGAGAACGCGAGGCGACGGCGGGCTCAAGTACCTCTCGTAGCGCTGTCACGAAGGATTCCACGGTTAGGGGTCCCACGACGCTCGCGCCGATCCCAAGCGCGCGGACGCGGCTGGCCCAGTAGAACTGGTCGCTGAACATCGGCACCACCAGCTGCGGCGCACCGGCACGAGCTGCGGAGGCGGTGGTCCCCGCCCCGCCGTGGTGAACGACTACTGACAGGCGCGGGAAGAGAGCCTGGTGGTTTACGTCCCCGACGGCGATGCAGTCGGTCGCGTCTTCGACCAGGTCCAGCTCCGCCCAGCCCCGCGAGAGGACCGCCCGGCGCCCCACTGCTCGCACTGCTTCAACAAGGGTCCGACTCACGCTCTCCCGCGCGGGCATGCTACCGAAACCGAGATAGACCGGCGGATCTCCCCTGGCGAGAAACGCTTCGAGCTCCGGTGCCAAAGCAGTCGAGTCCTCCAGAATCCAAGCGCCCGTCTGGAAAATACCCATGCCTGGAGCAGTTGGAACCGGGGCGAGTGCAGCGTCCGTGGCGAGGTACGGATGGTCGGTGATGTTGTAGCGGAGCACGTCGTCGATGGGCGCCAAACCGAGCCGTGAGCGGTTGTAGTTGACGCGCTCAAGGGCGCGTTCGTTCCAGGCGCGTACGTTGTCAGCCCATCGCTGCTCGTTGGTGGCGACATCCCCTGGAGCCCATGTCTCGCCCGGGGCGGGCGGCGGTGCATGATCCGGCGAAGGGATGGCCACGGGCGCGTAGAGAGTGGTGACATAGGGTATTCGGCGGAGCTCTGCGATCGAGCGCGCTGCGTACTGGTGCGCATTCGCGCCGAGAATCACGTCGCATCCCTCCGCCGCAGCGCCGAGGGCCTCGAACTGGTCGGTGATTAGATCCGGCATCGATTCGCGGATTCGCTGAATCTGCTCCGCTGTGAGCGGTGCCGCCGAACCACCGCCACTGCGGACCGGATACCTCATCTCCACCCCGACCGGAACCGCTTCGAACCCGAAGCCACGAACCCAATCGACGAAGTTGGGCGGAACGCAAAGCCGGACCTCGTGATCGAGGTCACGTACGTTCACGGCGAGCGCCAGAATGGGCTGCACATCGCCCCTTGTCCCCACGGAAGAAAGTAACGCGCGCATGATTATCGTGGCAGCACGACGCGCCCCTCGGCGTCGAGCTTCCAGTGCGGGTTGTAGGCTACCTCCCACGGATGGTCATCGGGATCGGCGAAGTAGCCGGAGTAGCCGCCCCAGAACGCTTGTTCTGCGGGTTTGAGGATCTTGGCGCCCGCCTTTCGGGCGGCTTCGAGGGCGGCATCGACCTCGGCTTTGGTCTGCACGTTGCGCGCAGGGAGCGAATCGCTCGCGCCGCCGACGCCGAGACGATCGCCGCTCTGATTCACGAGCGCGATCAGCTTCGCGCTTCGCACGAGCGATTGCGCCTGGAGCTGGAGATGCTCAAACGACGCCTCTTCGTCGCGAAAGCCGAGCGCATCGACACCGCGCAGCTCGAGATGGAGGTTGCCGAAAAGCTCCGCCGCTCGAGAGGGTCTCGCGCGCATACGCCGCGTCTTCGAGCTCGATGCCACCTGGCGTCACAAGCCCCCCAACGACATCAAGCGACTGCGCGACGTTCGTCAAGTACCTCCCCGAACCGAAGTCCTTACGGGGAGGAGCACCTGTCTATGAGGTACACGAGCACGGCGAAGGCCAGCCCCACCCCACCGATCACTCGAACGGTCCTCGGCCCGCGCGCTTGTAGCGAGGGCGAGAGCGTCCTTCCCGTGATGACGGCATGAAGGCCCAGAGCGAAGAGCACCACCAGGAGCGGCGCGAGCATCCCGCGGCCTCCCCCTCCTGGGACGCCGGCCACCTGAATCTCCTGGCAAGGCTGGGCCATCCGTCCTTCTCAGGCTACCTCCGAACCAACTGCGAAAGGGGTCCAAGTTCGTGGCGCTCTGGATCGTCAACAACTACGGCGAGCCGCCCGTGAAGATCCCGGCGTGGCGCAGAGGGTGCTCGCGTCGGACCACCACTCGCAGGTCGGATTCCATTTGTCGGATGAGCGACGACAGGCTGTTGCGGTTGATCGAGGCTTCTGAACGTGCGCTGCCTCTCGGTCGTTCGGGCCTCTTGCTCCCGCTGCGCTGCCCGTGCTGGCTACCTAGGCGTGCGGCTGGGATTCCAGGGGCTTGGGCTCGACAAGGTTCTACGCTTCACGAATTCGTCATACTGCGTGTCCGGTTGGTGACGGAAGCGATGCCCGCGCGCGACCGTTCAGGCGCCCGCCTCGCACTCCCGCCACGAGCGGGGTCGGGACGACGATTTTCAGGCTGAAAACCAGATTTTCGCCATCACAGGGCTGCGTGAAGCATGGCGACGGCCTTTCCGGACAATACGGGTTATTTCACCGCTTCCGAAGACCTTGCTTCTCTTGCGCGCCCTCTGGCTGCCGGAGCCTCCGTGTCCACCAGCCCGGTTTCCTCGCGCCATGCACGACGGCGATGATCTCGATCTCGTTCTCGGTCAGCACCCTGTACGCGATCGAATACGGGCTGCGCTTGACCCGGGCCTTGCGCACGCCCTCCGCCTCCATTGCAATCGCGCAACTCAACGGCGCATCCTCGATGCGGCGCACGGTCTCGCGTAATTGCTCGAAGAACCTCTTCTCGTATGCAGGCCGCCAGCGTCGATACCAGCCCGCAGCCTCTGCGATGTCGCGGAGAGCGCCTTCGCGGTAACGGATCATTCGCCGTGCGAAATCATTTTGGCTCTTCCGGGTTTCGGGTGGGGGTCTCGGTGTAGTCTGAGGGCGTGAAAGACACGGAGCTTTATCGTCATCTTCTGGGACTGGAAGCGCCGTGGACGGTCTCGCGGGTGGAGTTGGACACAAAGGCCCAGCGCGTTTCGGTGTGGGCCGACCACGCGAAGGAAGCGACGTTCCGCTGCCCGGAGTGCGCGAGGGCGTGCGGCCTGTACGACCACGAGCCGGAGCGCACGTGGCGGCACTTGGATAGCTGCCACTTCGAGACGCACTTACATGCTCGTGTGCCCCGAGTCGAGTGCCCGGAGCACGGGATACGGCAAACGAAGGTCCCCTGGGCGGAGCCGCGCTCGCGCTTCACGCTTCTGTTCGAGCGATTCGCGATTGACGTCTTGCTGGAAAGCGACGTGGCGGGAGCGGCTCGGGTGCTGGGCATCAGCTGGGACGAGGCTCACGGAATCATGGAGCGCGCGGTGCAGCGCGGCCTGTCGAGGCGACCATTGCGCGTGCCCCCGCGCCTCGGAATCGACGAGAAGGCGATTTCCAGAGGGCACCGATACGCGACGTTGGTCAACGACTTGGAGCGAGGCATCGTCGTCGACGTCGCCGAGGGCCGAACAAAGGAGAGTCTATATGGCTGTCTGAGCGCCTTCTCGAAGGAAGACCTGGCCCATGTCGAGGCGATCGCCATGGACATGTGGGAGCCTTTCTTCAGCGCTCTCAAAGACGTCGTCTCCGGCGCAGAGCACAAGGTCGTTTTCGACCGCTTTCACATCATCGGCCACATGAATCAAGCGCTTGATCAGGTCCGGAGAGCCGAAAACAAAGCCCTTCGCGCCGAGGGCGATGACCGGCTCGTAGGCAGCAAGTACTTGTGGCTGTACGCGGCCGAGAACGTGCCCAAGCATCGGCAGGACGAATTCTGGTCCCTTCGTCGCCAGATGAATCTGCGCACCGCGCGAGCCTGGTCGATGAAGGAGCTGCTGCGTGGTCTGTGGGACTGCCCCTCGCGCAGCCGGGGCCAGTGGTGGTGGAGGCGTTGGAAGGCGTGGGCCGATCGTTGTCGGCTTCCTCCCGTTCGAAAGGTCGCTGCCATGATCGCTCGCCATCTACCCAACGTCCTGACCTACTTCGAGCACCGCATCACCAACGCGGCCAGCGAATCCATCAACTCCGTGGTCCGTCTGCTCCAGAAACGAGCCTTTGGCTATCGCAGCTTCCCCAACTTCCGAACCGCCATCCTCTTCCGATGTGGCGGACTGAATCTCTATCCTGCCACCCACCCGAATGTCGGATGAGCCATCATTTTGTCGATTCGTTCGCGGAGCTGCTCGAACGTGAGAGGCTCACCAGGTGGCTCGTCCCGGAGTCGACGCCTGACCTCGGCCTGCCACTCCGCGCTGAACCCGCTTTCATCATCCTCGAGCTCGAGGTCCTCGGGCAGCGTTCGTACGAGTTCGCGCGCAAGCTCCGCTCGCTCCTCTTCGGGCAGCTCGGCCGCGATCTTGAGTGCTTCGGCAAAGCGGGCCGAGGGCATGCGCTCATCATGCGCGCGGGTCGTCACCTTGTCGAGGAGCGGATGGCTGAGCTGCTCGAGGGTTCTGCTACAAGCCGAAGCACCTCAAAGGCCCACGCTGATGCGCGATGAAGGCGGCAGCCCAAAGCTTTGGTCGAAGCTGGGGGCCGCGCAGGCTGCCGGCGTGCGACCCTCCTCACTCGCTGCTCGATGCACACCACTTTGCACACCACCTCGGCGTAACGGTGTGGACGCCCCGGTACCCCGTATGGTCCCACGACTTGATCGCTTGAAAGCACGGCATTTTCGTGGGCGCGCGACGTGGGGAGGGCAGGGCTAGCGGGCGTTTGCCCTGCCAGTCGCCCGGGGTAGGGTGGGCGCGGCGAAGGATCAGGAGAGCACCGCGCCGCTGCAGTTCCTCATCCTGCTGGTGGCCGGATTCCTCCAGCGACGGCAGAAGATGGCGATCGACTACCTTCTGGCCGAGAACCGCGTGCTCCGCGAACGGCTTGGCCCGCAGCGCCTTCGATTCACAAATGCCGAGCGCCGGCTTCTCGCGGGGAAGGGAAAGCGAGTCGGGCGCCGGGGCGAGCGGAGGAGACGATTGGTGCTTGCGTTAGTGTACCCGCGTTAGTAACATATACGTCGTCCGCGGAGACCGACGCCCTTTGCCCACATCGACTCGCCTGGCGGTCGCCACCCACATCCTCGCCACGCTGGCGCTGGCGCGCGGCGCCGTGGTGCGTTCCGAGGCCTTGGCGCGTAGCGCCAGCACGAATGCGACATTCGTGCGTCGTCTGCTCGGCTCACTCGCGGACGCCGGGCTCACCAGGTCGCAGATGGGCCAAGGGGGCGGCGCCTTGCTCGCGCGTCCGTCGGAGAACATAACCCTGCTCGACGTTTATCGCGCGGTAGAGGAGCCGACATTCTTCGCTCTCCACCACGACGGCCCGAACAAGGCGTGTCCCATCGGCAAGAACATCACGCCGGTGCTCGAGGAGGAGTTCTCCGGGGCGACCGCCGCGCTGGAGCGCTCGCTGTCAAAGACTACGATTGCCTCGGTCGCAAAGAAGGTGGCGGCGCGCACGACCGACGCGGCCATCGCCAGCGTCCTCGGCCTGTAGCGAGAGGCCAGGGCGGCCTTCTAGCTCCTTCACGTTCTGAAGTGTATCCGTACTGGTTGCAAACAAGACCTTCCCTCGACATCGAAAGGAGACCGCCATGAGCGCTCTATCGTACGAAACGATCATCTCCGGCAGCATTCCCCGCGCAAACGCGTGGCTCCCCTCCGGCGATCCGCTGATGTGGTCGCCGATCACCTCCACGCTCGTCTCGGGCGCCGAGGACGCCGTGCTGATCGATCCACCGATGACGACGGCTCAGGCGGAGCGTGTCGCCGACCGGGTTGTCGCGTCGGGAAAGCGACTCCGGGCCATTTACGTGACGCACGGTCACGGCGACCACTGGTTCGGCGCAGGCGTCCTCGTGAAGCGCTTCCCAGGTACCGTCGTCCATGCAACGCCCGGGACGATTGCGCTCATGCGCACGCAGGCCACCGAGGGACGGCAGAAGGTGTTCGACCCGGCGTTCCCAGGCCAAATCGGCGACACCCCGGTCCTCGCGCAACCGGTCCCGGGCGGGGGCATCTTCCTCGAAGGAAACGTGCTCGTACCTGTGGAGGTCGGGCACTCTGACACCGACGACACGACCGTGCTCCACGTGCCCTCGACCGGCCTGGTGGTCGCCGGCGACGTCGTCTACAACGGCGTCCACCAGTACCTGCTCGAGGGCGGCCACGGCGGGCTCGACGGGTGGCTTGCGGCACTGGATCAGGTCGAAGCCTTGGACCCGCGCGCCGTCGTGGCCGGCCACAAGAACGAGGCGCTGCCGGACGACCCCAACACCATCGAGGAGACACGCCGGTACTTACGGGACGTCAAGCGACTGATCGCTGCCCACCCCACGCCGGAGGCCTACTTCGGGCAGATGGTGAGCTGGCATCCGGACAGGCTCAATCGCGGGCCGCTCTGGTACAGCGGGGTAGCGCTGCTCGCGGCCCGGTGACGTCTTTCAGGCGGCCCGTTGCCTACGCGAAGGTCTCGGAGAGGCACCCGCGGCACCCAGGTCGCGCCGGGGCGCCCGCCCGAACATGCGGGCATACTCTCGCGCGAACTGCGACGGGCCCTGGTATCCAACGCGAAGGTACGTCCCGACCGCGGTCGCCAAGCTCGCGCGTTTCTTTGGCAGCCAGCTTCCGCGTGAGGGGTAGCGACCGCCACCCGTGACGGCCTGCAGAGGCTTGCCGACAAATAATAGTCGCGCTGTCAGTCAAATTGTAAGGTCCCCGATGGGGAACGCCACGAGTAATGAGGCCCCGGCCTCCTCGTAGCGGCGACTGCCGATACCGCGACGTCGCTGGTCCGGTGCGACAGCCACGCGATCCAGGTAGACGAAGTCGTCGTAGCGCATCGAGAACCATCGGTAGTCCGTGCACTGGTAGTCGGCGCGGGGCGGAAGAACCAGGCAGAACGCGGCCACGACTCTATCGACCTCCGCGAGGATGGCGATGCAAGACTCGCGTGTGATGGCGGCGAGCTGTTCGGGTGACTCACCGTGGACGCCCGGCGTGCCGGCTTCGTTGATGGCGTGAATCGACCTGAGATCGGCCGCGGTGATGTCCCGGATGATCACGGGAACACGCTAGGTCGGTTCAAGCGTTCGCGGCAACTCCCTCGCGCGACGTGGTGGAGACGACGCCAGGGACGCATTGCACCGCCCGTGCTGGCTACCTAGGCGATCGGCTGGGCTTCCAAGGGCTTGGGCTCGACAAGGTTCTACGCTTCACGAATTCGCCATACTGCGTGTCCGCTTGGTGACGGAACCGATGCCCGCGCTCGACCGTTCGGGCGCCTGCCTCACACTCCGGCCACGAGCGGGGTCGGGACGCGATTTCACGCCGAAAACCAGATTTCCGACACCACAGCTCGCGAAGGAGGCGGGCCTATCACGTTCCACGTTCTTCGAGCGCTTCAGCCACGCCGTGGGCGTTGCTCCGATGGAGTACTTGCTCGGCTGGCGGATGGCCTTGGCAAAAGACCTATTGCGGCGCCGAGGCGTGACCGTCCGGGAAGTCGCGGCGCACGTCGGCTACAGCTCCGCGAGCACCTTCAGCGTCGCCTTCACGCGCCACGTGGGACTGCCGCCGAAGCACTATGCACGGAGGCAGGTCGAATCGCCGAAGCTGTAACACCTACCGCTCGACTGGCTGCTGACCTCTGCGGCCTTCGACCGTGGAGCAGGCCGGGAGCATTGGTCCGCGCCTAGACTGCCCGTGGATCGCTGCACCTTCAAGCCTTCGATTGACACCAAAATCATGCGACCATCGCCGCCGATGATTTTCCGGACAGCACGGCGTCGGCGCCATCCTGTAGCGCCAGCGGCCCACCATCGGTTCTTCCCCTCGGAGGAATGCATCGAGGTCCTCTCGCCTCCACGTAAACGAGCCAGTCTTTCCTCGCCGGCCGATGGGGTACACCTTACCGCGGCGGAAGGCACTCAGGAGTCCTCGAGGACTGCGGAACCCGCGGTATCGCGCTGCTTCCGCGGTGGTTAGGCACGGAACGGGCGATTGCACAGCCGACGGCGGCGTTTGCCCGGAAGTCGACGCTCGGGCCGTTCTCACGGCGCTCATCGAGTGGATCTATTTCGTGTGACGGCTGCATACCATTCGCACCGCGATCCGCAGCTTGTCGCGATAGGCTTCGGAGCTCTCGACCTGCTGCTTCACTCCCAAGGAGGTCGCGAACAAGTTCTCTCCGAGCTCCTTTGCCGAAAGGCCACAAGTCTTCCACGCGTCTGCGACGCCTGAGCTCTTAAGTAGGCGAACGACCTCGGCCACAAGCTCTCGATCGAGCTCATGGACGCTCTCGCCTACGAGAGTCACCGCGGTCTCCATCAGCTCGCCCATGTATTCCGAGCCAAGCCTCCCGACCAAGCTCCCGTGCGTCGCTTCAAAGGCACCCAGGACGCGCTCCTCGACGCTCTGATCCTCCCTTGCGAGCGCGACTTTGCGGGCCGCTCGCAGCGATTCGGTCTGCGCGACCACGGCGGCCTTGAAGAGCTCCGTATTCCATCGGTGACCTGACGTACTTCTGCGGCCGGCCGGACCACGCTACGCGCGAGAGCGGAGGTCACGATGGGACACGGAGCACAGACAACAGGCAGGCATGGCGGCCTACCGCGGTGGACGGAGGACGAAGCGCGGACGGCCCTCGCCGAGCTCGCGCAGTCAGGGCAGAGCATGGCCGAGTTTGCGCGTCGCCGAGGGTTCTCGACGGCGCGTATCCGGTACTGGAAGGAGCGGCTTGGCGTGACTGCGGCGATTCCCGCGTTCGTGCCCGTGAGCCTTCCGGTCGCCATCGGGGCAATGGTCAGGCCGACGATCGAGATCATCGCGAGAGACGTAACCGTTCGCGTACGTGAAGACCTCGACGTCGAGCATGTGGCGCGTCTCGTGGAAGCGCTTGCGAATCGATCGCAAGGATGCTGACGCTGCCGCCGGGGGTGCGCGTGTTCGTCGCGACGGGGCGCGTAGATGGGCGCAAAGGCATTGATGGTCTTAGCGCGCTGGTGCGCTCGCAGTGGGCAGAAGACCCGCTGTCGGGCTCGATGTACGTTTTCTTCTCGCGGCGGGCGGACCGCGTGCGGGTCCTTTACTTTGACCGCGACGGATACGTCCTAATTACGAAACGTTTGGAGAAGGGCACCTACCGCTTGCCGTGGTCCGCGGAGCAAGGCCGCGTGGTGATCGAAGCCGCCGAGCTGCTCTTGGTGCTCGAGGGGATCGACTTGCGCGGCTCGGCGCGGCGCGCGCGATGGTCGCCTCGACACGGGCTGCACGCGACGGCGGCCTCCGTGTGAGCCGTATCCACACTTTGTACGATCCATCTATCGTTAGGATCGTCGAATTCGCTTTTCATCCCTTTCCGAATCAGGCAATGGGATATCGCGATGTCCGCCTCGGACAAGCCTCCGTCGATCACCAGCGCGCTCGCTCCCGATCTGGACGCGGTCAAGAAGTTCATCGCGGAGATGATCGCCAAAGGCAGCATCGCGGCGCTGGTGGCCGCGATCGTTGCCCTGATGGCACGCATGCGCGACCTCAATGCGGAGCTGATGAAGAAGCTCGCGAGCAAGTCGCGCAGGCATCCGCCGAGCGAGACGATGCGGCGCCTTCAGATGCAGCTGCCGTTTCTGTGCACGGCGGCCGCCAACGACGTCGCGCCGCAGCGACCCGAAGGCAAAAAGCCAAAAAAGCGCGGGGCCAAACATCCCAAGGCGCACGGCCGACCCCAGTTGCCCGCTCACTTGCCGCGCGTGCCCAACGTAACGCTGGTGCCGACCGACAAGCGCACCTGTCCGCATTGCCGCACCGAGGTCAAACGTGTCGCCCTCAAGACGACCGCCCATAAGCTCGACGTCCGACCCGCGCAGTTCATCGTGATCGAGACGCAGCTCGAGACGTGTTCCTGCCCCAAGTGCCACCAGTACATCGTCACCGCTCCCAAGCCCGATGAGGTGGTCGACCGCGGCATTCTCGGCAACGAGCTGCTCGTGCAGGCGCTCGTCGACCACTATGAAGATGCCGTGCCCTTCGAGCGCATGGAGCGCAACGCGCGTGCCGAGGACGTACCGCTGGCTGCCAACACGCTCGCCGCCTCAGTCGGCAAGCTCATCGACCTGTTCGATCCGGTGGTCGGCCATATCCGTGAGCAAGCCCTGTCGTCGCGCTTCACCGCGCTCGATGCCACGCGCATGCCCGTGCTCGATCCGCTACATCCGCTCGGCATCAAGAGCGGCGCGCTTTGGCTCATCGAGGGCGATCACCGTTATGCGTGTTTTCTTTATGCGCCGAGCGCGCACGCCGCCCACCTCGAGAAGTTTTTCGAGGGCCGCACGCTCGGCAGCGTGATGTGCGACGGCTCGCCCACCAACAATTGCGTCGAGCAGCAGGCCGGCGCCCTGCGCGGTGGCTGCAACGCGCACGGACGGCGCCGTCTGGTCGATGCCGTTCGGTGCGGGGACGCGCGCGCGGTCGAGGGCCTGGCGCTTTACGCGAAGATCTTTCATGTCGATGCCGAGTCCAAGCGTCTGGGCGAAGCCGTCGAGCAGCGTCACGAGCGCCGGCTGCGTGACAGCGCCCCCGGGGTGGGCGAGCTTCGCGCCTGGGTCGACCGATATCTCGGTGACGTCGAGCCCAAGACTCCGCTGGGCCGCGCGCTCGGCTACTTGCATCGGCAGTGGTCACGCCTGACGGCGTTCTTGCGCGACCCGCTCATGGAGCTGACCAACAATGAAGTGGAAGGCGACATTCGTCCCTGGGTGCTCAATCGCAAAACATGGCTATTTGTCGGCCATGAGCTGAGCGCTCGACGTGCCGCCGACGCGCTCACGATCCTGACGACGTGCCGCAAGATGGGCATCAACCCGCGCGCCTACCTGCGTGACACACTCGCCAAGATCCTCGCCGGCGAAAAGAGCCTCGCCGCGCTGCTGCCCGAGACCTACGCCGCCGCGCGCACCGAGAACGTGGCCGCTGCCGCGTAGACGGGCGCGCCGCTGACGCCGCGGCGCGGGCGTGCTTGCATACCTGCTCGATGTTGCCCCTGGAAGGAACATTGCTCGAGAAGCTGCGCAAGATCGAGGCGCTCCACGCGGGCACCACCGTCGACGGCGAACGAGAGGCCGCGCGACGCGCCGCCGAGCGTATTCGCGCTCGTCTGGCCGACCTCCGTGGTCGCGAACAGGATATCGAGCTGCTCTACAGGCTGCCCGACCCCTGGAAGCGAAAGCTCTTCGTCGCGCTCTGTCGTCGCTACGGCCTCAAGCCGTTTCGCGAGCCCGGCAGGCGCTACAGTACGGTCCAGGTGCGAGCCCCCAAGCTCTTTCACGAGCGCACGCTCTGGCCTGAATTCGTCGCCTTGTGCGAAGAGCTCCACGCTCATCTCGACGAGCTCACCACGCGCGTCATCCGCGAGGCGATCGACGAGGACGTCAGCGAACCGGCCGAGCAAGCGCCCCCGCCCAAGTTGCTCCCTCAGCCCGGCGGTTGCTGAACGCCGCCCGCCTCGGCTGACAACGTCCCCTCGCGCAACGCGCGTCAACACCCGATTGCCGTCCGCGTCAATGGCCTCCTCGGTCGTCGCTGACCGATGGGATACTTTCCATCGGCCTGACCGCGTGCAAGTGTGGAGGTCGAGCTACTCGGGGTGTGACAGTTTGTTGCATGCGTCCAGGGTCGGCTCGTCAGTCCATCGGCCAGAGGACCGCGGCGTCGCCCTCGGTGGCCGGAGGCAACTCCATGCGCAGCGTGCGTTTGCCCCCGTACTCGTCCCGGCGGAAGGCCGTTTCCGTAGGGGAGCGTTTTCCATCGGCCTGACCGCGTGCAAGTGTGGAGGTCGAGCTACTCGGGGTGTGACAGTTTGTTGCATGCATCCAGGGTCGGCTCGTCAGTCCATCGGCCAGAGGACCGCGGCGTCGCCCTCGGTGGCCGGAGGCAACGACAGCGGCTCCTCGTCGGACAGCGTGGGCCGTTCGCCTCCCTGCGGCGCGGCACGCCACCAGGGCGTCACGCGCTCGGCGCGCGAGGGCTCGACGGGCTCGCCGAGGCGCGGCATCAAGAGGTGCGCACCGTGCGCGGGCGCGAGCTCGAGCAGCGTCTCCACGGGCTCGTCCCACGCGTGCATCGCCAGGTTGAAGGTGCCCCAGTGCACCGGCAAGAAGCTGCCCCCGCCGAGGAGCGTGAGGGCCTTCAGCGCGTTCGCCGGCCCGAGGTGGATCGTCCCCCACGCCGGGTGAAACGCGCCGACCTCGAGCATCACGAGGTCGAACGGCCCGAGGCGCTGCCGGATCTCGGCGTACTCGGGCGTGAGCCCTGTGTCGCCGCTGAAGAACACGGCATGCCGCGGTCCGCGCACGACGAGCGACGACCACAGCGTGCGGTTTCTGCCGCCGAGCGCGCGGCCCGAGAAGTGCTGCGACGGGGCGGCGATGATCGTTAGACCGCCGCGGAGCTCCACGCGCTCCCACCAGTCTAGCTCCGTGATGCGTGCAGCCGGTACGCCCCACGCCTGGAGGTGCGCCCCCACGCCGAGCGAGGTAACGAAGGGAACGTCGAGGCGCGCGAGCTCCAGGATGGTCGGGTAGTCGAGGTGATCGAAGTGGTCGTGCGAGATGACGACCGCGTCGAGCGCCGGCAGCGCGGCGATGGGGGCGGGCACCGGCTGGAAGCGCTTCGGCCCGGCGAAGGTGACCGGCGACGCCCGATCGCCCCAGACTGGGTCCGTGAGGACCCTGAGCCCGTCGATCTCGAGGAGCACCGTCGAGTGCCCGAGCCACGTCGCGCGGAGCCCGGTCTCGGGCGCCCGTGACCAGGTTGGCAATGGGCTCGCCGACGGCAGCGGGCAGGCGGGCGTGCGTCGCTGACCACCGCAGAGAAACTCGGAGATGGTCGGACCGACGCTGCCCTTCTCGAGGCCCGGCTCCACGGGCGCGGTGTTGTGAAAGGTGCCGTCCGCGTGGCGCGGGGAAGACTTCATGCGTTCGAGTCTCGCGCCGCTCGCCCGCGCGCCGAAGGATGCCAGCGACATGTTTCCGCCTCCGCTGCGGGCAGCATAGCCGGCCCGTCGGGGCACGCCGAGCGTCATCCGGGCTCATTCGCCACAGCGTTCTGCTTGCGACCGACGCCACCGGCGTCGCCATCTCGCCCACCCCCCTGCAAGACGGCAAACATCAGCCCTGTCGCAAGGGACACTTCTTCGTCACGCTCGCCGACAAGGATCACGTCTTCTGCGACTTCCAGCGCCGAGTGCTTCGAGATGGCTCGAGTCTTCGATGCGCTGGCACCGGTCACAGCTGCGCGCAGCGCAGACACACTAGCCTTGCGGTCTGGCAGATGCTCAAGGGGTTTTCCGGCGGCGTCCGACCACGATTTAATTTAATGTGGTCAGCCAGATGCGCGATCGCCCCCCCACTGCACGCGCGAGTCGCCAAAAGAAGCGAGCGCGTGAGCTTCGCGGCCGCGACCGACTTCGGGCGTGCTGTCCGGCCGCCGCACCGTTTCTCGATGCTCGGGCTCAGCGAAACAGTTGCCTTCGAGTCACACGGCCTTGTTGCTCACGCTGCTCGATCGCTACGGCGCTCGTGCGGCTCTGGCCCATGCACTCGCGCGCGGCGCGGTCGCCGTGCAGTCGGTCGCGCACATCCTCGATCAGGTCTCGCGCTAGCGGCGGCAAAGCCTCCCCTTCCTCCGCATGCTCTCACCGACCCGCGCGCCGCCGTCGTCGTCAAGCCCCACGAGCTTGGCCCTTACGACAAGCTGGGACGCAAACGCGGAGGCGACCATGAGTGAGCTGCCCGGCCGCCTGACCGCCCTGGGCCTGTGCCACGTCGCCGACAACCTCGACGACCTCGTCGCTCTTGCGCAAAAGCGCCGGCTTGGCGCCCGCGAGCTCCTCGAGCATCGACCTCGAAGAGAAAGGTCGCGCTCGTCGAAGTCTCGAGCGCCCCACGACGCGAAGCCGCATCGGGCGATTCAAGCCCATCGCCGACTACGATTGGAATTGGCCGACGCGCATCGATCGCCCCCGCCTCGAAGCCGCCGTCCAGCTCGACTTTTTCGCCGACCATCGCAACGTCGTTCTGGTCGTGCCTCAGGGCTTGGGCAAAACCATGATTGCCCAAAATATCGCCAATCAGGCCGTCGTCGCCGGCCACTCCGTCCTTTTCCTCACCGCCGCTCAAATGCTCCTCGACCTCGGCGCACAAGAGTCCGCGCGCAGTCTCGACCGCGTAGTGTCCCGATTCTCGATCGCGACGGATTGCCGCGAGCGACAACGAGTTCGTCGGGCAGGTTCTTGGCAGTGCCGAGGTACACCTCGTCGGGGCCTGGTCGGCGAAGGCCGAATGCGGCACCTATGCGGAGCGCCGTCAGAAAAGACGATCGAAGTGGCGGTTCACCGTCTCGAAGTCCTTGCGCAAGTGCACGCCGCCACGCCGCCGCGCTGCCGCGGCCCGCAGAAGCGCCGCGTCAGGTGCGCGGCGGGCCACCGGATATCTACCTGCCCGCCGGCATCGCGACCCTCCCAGGGGTACTCCGCGTTCTCGCCCAGCGCCGCGAGGGCCGGCGTGAGCGCCTCAAGTTCCTCGAGCTCGTGCTGCAGCCACGAGAGTCGGCCCGCAGCGGCGGCTTTCGAGGCGAGCTGAAACACCTCCTCGATGCGCGGTCGCTTCTTGAGGACCGAGGCGAACTTCGCGGCGACCTTGTGGCTCTTGGTCGTCGGGTTCCAATGTCCGCCACTCACCAGCGCGGCCTTGGCGAGCTTCTCCCACGCCATCTGCAGGAGCGGTTTGGGCACGGTTTACCCGTCCCGAACTGGCTCCAACGAGCTTTTTGGGACTCTCAGGGCCGCCTTTTTCCCGAAGATTGGCGATCGCGCGAAATTGACACGGTAGGGATCCAGCTGACCGCAGAAATCTACGACCCGGATGCGGGCGAGACCTGGTTCTTCATGTGGAGGAGAGGAGAAGCTCGAGGAACACGCGCCTCGTAACGCCCAGCGAGGGTCACCGCGCCTCCGACCGTCCTCTGTCTCGCAAGGGACCACGGGTCGAGGGACGTAGGGGGCCTTTCGGCCTGACGATGTACTATCGTCGGTGACGCGATGACGCGAGTCCTCCTCGTCTGCGGGAGCCTCCAGCGCGCTTCGGCGAACCGAGCCGCGCTCGACGTCGCCCGCTCGGCGTTGTCGACGAGCGGTGTCGAGGTGAGCGCGTTCGAGGACCTCGGGTCGATTCCGCCGATGAATCCCGACCGCGCCGGAGACCCCGGCGACTCGGTTCTGACCCTTCGCGCGCAAATCGGCGCCGCCGACGCCGTACTGATCGCCGCACCCGAATATGCCGGCGCAGTCGCCGGCGTGGTGAAGAACGCGCTCGATTGGATTGTTGGCTCGGGAGACCTTTACGGCAAACCGGTCGCCCTCCTCAGCGCGGGGATGAGCGGCGGCGTTTTCGCTCGCAAGGACCTCGTGCGGACGCTGAGTTGGCAGGGCGCGCACGTCGTCGCAAGTCTCGGTATTGAAGCGGCGGCCGCCAGGTCGGTGACCGACGCCGATGGGTTGCGCCGGTTCACGGACCAGAGGACGGTCCAAGAGATCGGAGCGGTGACTTCATCTCTTGTCGCCTCGGTCGCTCTGAGGCCTTCCGAGCGGTTCGCCGCGGTCGCGAAGCTCGCGCGCGACGCCGGCATCGAGCAAGGGCCCCTCTCCGATCACATCGCCGCGCAGGACGAGGCGTGGCTGTAACGAGAAGACCTGGGCATTGAGCGTCGCCGAGCCATCCTGCACCGCATCCATCGCGTCCGAGCAACCGCTTCTCGATACGCGCCGAACTTCCCAACCCTTGTCGCGGGTCGACGCGCGGTCGGTCCGTGCCCGGGCGACGGGCACTTGCGTTCGTCGTGATGAAGAAATGTTTCGTGGTCTATCGTCCTCTCGAGCAATCGGACCGCGGACTGGGTTCTCGCCGGTCCGCCGTCGGTCCGCGCGTTTATTGGTATTCGAAGGAGCCAATGCAGTAGTTCGTGCCTTTGACTCCCGGGGCCGTTTGTCCACCTTGATCGCCTGAGAATGCACCGCCCTGATAACTACCGAGGTTATCTCCGCTGTACGGCGTGTTGGCCAGTTGACACGCCTGGATTGCGGGACTCCCTTTCACTAACGCGAAGTCTTGCGTCGGGGCCGTGCTCGGGTGCGAGCCGAGTGTGGGGTTGCTGCTGCCAAAGAGCTGCGTGAGGGTCGCCTGCTGGTCGTTCAGCGCATAGGTTCCCTCGCCGCCCAGCGGTACCCAGCGCCAGTTTCCGGCCTTGCAGCTCTTATTGTTCAATTGCGCGTCGCCTACGATGCTCGGGTTGGCTCCGTCCGAAAGTTCGGAAGCTGTATGAAGGTTACCGACCAGGTCGTCCGCTTGAGTCGCGTCCGTATTGCCCGAAATAATGGGCTCTTCCGCGGAATCTGTGGGCGTACGAAACGCGCGAGTGACGCACGCCGCGGGTATCGTGCGCGCCGGCGTGAGACGCGGCCGAGGGAGGTCGGGGTGTAGCGAGTAGAGGGTGCATCGTGCAAGAAGCCAGGTTGTTCAGGCCAAGGCGACTCACACGATGCACATGGAGTTTATCCTGCGACGGCTGCACCCGCTGCCCGGCTTCGTTTACGAGACGGTACGCTGGAAGGGCACGCGTACATGCCCCTCGCTCTGGGTCCACGTTCGCCCACGACGAGGTTCGCGCGGCGTCTGCTCCACCTGCTTGCGGAAGCGACCGGGCTACGACGTGCTCGACTCGCGCTTGTTCGGTTTCGTGCCCCTCTGGGGACTGCCCGTGTTCCTGGTCTACGCGATGCGCCGGGTCGATTGCCGGCGCTGCGGCGTCACCGTGGAGGCGGTGCCGTGGGCGGCAGGCAAGATGCAGACGACCCACGCGCTCGTCTGGTTTCTCGCGAGCTGGGCGAAGGTACTGTCGTGGCGCGAGGTGGCCAAGCGCTTCCACTCGACCTGGGACACCGTCTTCCGGTGTGTCGAGCACGCCGTTCGCTGGGGGCTGGCGCACCGAAACCTCGACGGAGTCGTGTCCATCGGCGTAGACGAATTCGCCTGGAAAAAGCGGCACAAGTACCTCACGCTCGTCTACCAGATCGACCACAGATGCAAGCGTCTGCTGCACGTGGCGCGTGACCGCACGGTCGGGTCCTTCAACGCCTTCTTCGACATGCTGGGCGAAGGGCGTTCCAAGGCGATCGTGTTCGTCGCCAGCGACATGTGGCAGGCGTTCCGAAACGTCATACGCAAGCGATGCTCGACGGCTATCCACGTCCTCGACCGCTTCCACGTCACCAAACTCCTCAACGAGGCCGTCGACAAGGTGCGACGAGAGGAGGTGCGCAGCCTGCGAGCCGCCGGTCGCCCCGCGATGCTCACCAAGACGCGGTGGCTGCTGCTCAAGCGTCGAGAGAACATGTCCACCGACGAGCGGGGCCGTCTGCGCGAGCTGCTGCGGATCAATCTCCGCTCGGTGCGTGCGTGCCTGCTCAAGGAACAGTTTCAGCACTTCTGGGACTACTCCTCCAGCCTTTGGGCGCAGAAGTTCCTGGCGCGATGGACGACCACGGCGATGCGCTCGCGCATGGAGCCCTTCAAGAAGTTCGCTCGCACGCTGCGCACCCATCGGCGTGAACTGCTCGCCTGGTTTGCCGCTCGTGGCCTCTTCGCCCACGGCGCCACCGAGGGATTCAACAACAAGGCGCGAATCACGACACGAAAGGCCTACGGCTTTCGCAGCTACGAGCACGCCGAAATCGCCCTGTACCACGCGCTCGGCGAGCTACCCGAGCCCGACTGGCTCGCCCACAGATTTTGCTGAAGAGGCAAATAATGGAGCCATTCCAGTCCGCGCTCGCTCCCCCCGAGGTCGGTGCGTAGACCCCGCCACCGGGTCCGCACGGGATCGCGCTCCAGGGCAATGACGAAGTGTTGAGAATTACCGTTGCATGCCACGCCTTAAGTACTCCCGATGCGCTGACGCCCCCTCCGACCTCTGCCGAGTTGTAGGCGATCGTGACATAAGCCAGGTCTGCTTCCGCCCCCGGTTCGACATCCAGGCCCGCGCCGCCCAACGCACTATTGTTGAGTATACTGGAGCGGTCGATAGCGAGAATGCCACCGTTGTCGAGGATTCCCCCGCCGGAATCGGCGGAGTTCCTTTCGATCGTCGAATTGTGTATCGTCAACCCGCCGTTGTTGATGACCCCCGAATTGTTGAAGCCACTTATGACCACGTGGTCGAGGACGGAACCAAAAACATCGCTCTGGACTCCGGTCAATGTTGCCGTGGAACCCCCCGCGATCACTTGAAGGTCCTGTAATTCCCCGCCTGCTGCGGGCCTAAAGAGTCGAAGTACATGGCCACGTTTCCACCCGTCACGTTCCGAAAGGAAATGACGGTTGGTGTGGAACCCGTGGCACCGGTCCCCAGCAACGTGATTCCCTCCACGTACAGCGTATTTTGCGCGTAATAGGTCGTCGAAGCCAATAGAAGGACGGTCGCCCCGTTTGGATTGCATCCGTTTGTGGTTTCTCCGTATTCGGCAGCCACTATGGCGTTATCCAGCGTGCAGCCGTTCCCCGTTCCCGTCGCCACCTGGAGGCATGTTGCTCCGTGCGGGCAACTAGGATATCCGGCCGCAGCGACCGATGCGGACGCGACGATGGCCAAGGCGAATGAAACCGCTGTGAATCGTTGAATACCTTTTCCAATGAATCGCATCGTGTTCCTCCTCACTTACGTCGGGCGGGAAGCTGCGTCGGCTCGAGGCCCGGGGTCAGGTGGCGTGGGCGGACCATCCCCCCGGCCACGTGCAGCGGAAGGCTGATGGTTCAGAGCGAGGAAGGCAAGTGTCAAATCGGTTACGCGCGATGCGGATCGTCGCGGCCCCCCTGGAATTCCTCGGTGGTTTTCTGCGCAACGACTCGTTACGACCTGCAACGACTCGAACCGGCGATTCGTGGCCGCCCAGCCAAACCGGACCAGGGGCGAGTCAGGCGCTGCGCCCACGAGAGCAACCCTCGCGAGATGGTGACTACGTGCGTCCGCGAGGTCCCCGCTCGGCAGGCCCAGTCGTGGAGCGGTCCGCTGCTTGCGCTTCGTCGAGGACGAGCCGGAGGGCCTCGGAGAGGGTGATGCGCCGGCGATGGGCCACTTTCTTGAGCCAGCGGAGCTGACGGGGTGCGAGCCGAAAGGCGACGAGCTCGGTTTTCGGGTCGTCGGTCGGCCTTCCTGCGGGCATGAGCCGATTTCGTATAACAGAACCGGCAGCTCGGCGACCGAACGAGGCGAACGCGAGATCTTGAAATATGTATAACATAATTCTTGACGAAGACCCGGCCGTGATGGATTGTGCGATCGGAGGGATCGGTCATGGATTTCAGCCTGGTTGACTCGGACGTGGAGCTCCGCTTCGTCGATCGGTCGCGCAACCGATTTCGCGTCTACGGGCTCACCGTCTCCCAAAATCTATTCGGTGAGTTATGCCTCGGCATTGTCTGTGGGCGTCTCGGCAATCGGCGGCTACGGGAGCGATCGGAGACATTCGCGGGCCGCTTTTCGCTCGAGCGGCGGCGGCGTGAGCTTCTGTCGCGACGGAAGGAACATGGGTACGTTCCGCTTGGCACCGATTGGGCCACGCTTCTGGGCGAGCCCGACGCCCATGCGGTGCGCCGCGAGGCGGCCAGCCAGGCCGCGACCGCGCGCGAGATCGTTGAAGCGCACGGTTTGTCGCTTCACGATGTGGTGGCCCGCGAGCTGGTGGGCCGGTGGTACGCGACGGCAGTCGAATTGCGCTCGTACCCAGCGGTTCGCCGTGTCCCTCATGGGGCGCCATCGCTCGACCTCGAGGACATCTCTGCCCTGGCCGCGATGTACGTATCGGCGTCCCAAGTCGCTTGAGGACGACGCCGCGTCGTGCCCGTTCATCGAAGATGGCCGGGCACACCGCAGTGGCTGCGCTCGCCGCCGCGCCCCAGAGGGGCGAGCGAGTCTCGGGCGGTAACCGCGGCTGGGCTCTGGCGGCGGACGGCATCCACCTCCTCGCGGTCGAGGGGGAGCCAGCGACGATTGCCTTCGCTGGTCAGCCGGTTGCCGTTGGGACGTAGCCTTCGAGCGGTCGCGGCAGAGCTTGCAACACGCGGTTCCGTCTCTCACGCAACGGCAAACCATCTGCCGCGGTGAAGGTGGCTCGGATTTTGGTGACGCTCGGCGAGCGAGCGGGAGCTGCGTGACGGATTGCTAAGGTTGAGGCGTTTGCTGTGCTGGCGAGGGCGGGGCAGCGCGCAGCCGACGCGCGAAGCACCACTGAGCACATCATCCAGCCGGACTTCAGTGCCATGGTGGACTTCTTGCGCCAAATGCTCATGAAGCAGTTCGCGTCAGCGATAGACCGCCTCGCTTCTCCAAACGGTCAGCGCTAGCGCTGGAGGCGCGAAGCCAGGCAAGTTTCCTGAAGCGCTTTATCGGATTTTCAATGACGGCAGAGCGCCATCCTATCTGGCACTATCTGGCACCTGACCGACGCAATCGTCGGAGCGGCAAGCCACGTACTCAGCGCGAAAGGGCCGGGGGTCGATGTGTTCCAGGCGCCATCTCAATTGAGCCGTTTCACCACGTCACGTCGTCGCGCCCCAGGACGTCGTCGACGAGCATCACCAGCCTGTCGGCCTCCTCTCGCGAGAAACCCGCAAGGTGCGGTGAGTCGAGATCGAGTACCGCTCGCAGCTCACCGTGCGCCATCACCGGAACGACCAGCTCGGAGCGCGTACGTGCGTCGCACGCGATGTGCCCGGGGAACGTGAGCACGTCGGACACGAGCTGAACGGCGCGCGTCCGCGCACATGCGCCGCATGCGCCCCGCGCGAAGTCGATGCGCAGGCAGCCCATCGTGCCGTGGTAGGGCCCCACCGCCAGCGTCGACGCGCCGACGCGGCGGTAGAAGCCGCACCAGCTAGCCTGCGCGAACGTCTCGCACAGCAGGCACGCGAGCGTCGCCTCAATGGCCACCGCGTCGGTCTCCCCATCGACGGCCGCGCGAATCAGCGGCAGCGCGTCGTCGAGACGGCGAAGCCGATCCGCCTCCGGCAGCAGCGTGCCGCGCGCGAGCGAGGGGAGCGAGATGCCTTCGGACATGGGCGGGGCCTGGCACGCACTTGTAGCCGTGCGCGCGTTCGGCCAAATGAAATAGGGCTCTTCCGCGGAATCTGTGGGCGTACGAAACGCGCGAGTGACGCACGCCGCGGGTATCGTGCGCGCCGGCGTGAGACGCGGCCGAGGGAGGTCGGGGTGTAGCGAGTAGAGGGTGCATCGTGCAAGAAGCCAGGTTGTTCAGGCCAAGGCGACTCACACGATGCACATGGAGTTTATCCTGCGACGGCTGCACCCGCTGCCCGGCTTCGTTTACGAGACGGTACGCTGGAAGGGCACGCGTACATGCCCCTCGCTCTGGGTCCACGTTCGCCCACGACGAGGTTCGCGCGGCGTCTGCTCCACCTGCTTGCGGAAGCGACCGGGCTACGACGTGCTCGACTCGCGCTTGTTCGGTTTCGTGCCCCTCTGGGGACTGCCCGTGTTCCTGGTCTACGCGATGCGCCGGGTAGATTGCCGGCGCTGCGGCGTCACCGTGGAGGCGGTGCCGTGGGCGGCAGGCAAGATGCAGACGACCCACGCGCTCGTCTGGTTTCTCGCGAGCTGGGCGAAGGTACTGTCGTGGCGCGAGGTGGCCAAGCGCTTCCACTCGACCTGGGACACCGTCTTCCGGTGCGTCGAGCACGCCGTTCGCTGGGGGCTGGCGCACCGAAACCTCGACGGAGTCGTGTCCATCGGCGTAGACGAATTCGCCTGGAAAAAGCGGCACAAGTACCTCACGCTCGTCTACCAGATCGACCACAGATGCAAGCGTCTGCTGCACGTGGCGCGTGACCGCACGGTCGGGTCCTTCAACGCCTTCTTCGACATGCTGGGCGAAGGGCGTTCCAAGGCGATCGTGTTCGTCGCCAGCGACATGTGGCAGGCGTTCCGAAACGTCATACGCAAGCGATGCTCGACGGCTATCCACGTCCTCGACCGCTTCCACGTCACCAAACTCCTCAACGAGGCCGTCGACAAGGTGCGACGAGAGGAGGTGCGCAGCCTGCGAGCCGCCGGTCGCCCCGCGATGCTCACCAAGACGCGGTGGCTGCTGCTCAAGCGTCGAGAGAACATGTCCACCGACGAGCGGGGCCGTCTGCGCGAGCTGCTGCGGATCAATCTCCGCTCGGTGCGTGCGTGCCTGCTCAAGGAACAGTTTCAGCACTTCTGGGACTACTCCTCCAGCCTTTGGGCGCAGAAGTTCCTGGCGCGATGGACGACCACGGCGATGCGCTCGCGCATGGAGCCCTTCAAGAAGTTCGCTCGCACGCTGCGCACCCATCGGCGTGAACTGCTCGCCTGGTTTGCCGCTCGTGGCCTCTTCGCCCACGGCGCCACCGAGGGATTCAACAACAAGGCGCGAATCACGACACGAAAGGCCTACGGCTTTCGCAGCTACGAGCACGCCGAAATCGCCCTGTACCACGCGCTCGGCGAGCTACCCGAGCCCGACTGGCTCGCCCACAGATTTTGCTGAAGAGGCTGAAATAGAAGTGTGGGCCTGCCATGAACTTCCGAGGTGGTCGTAGAGGTTCGTTCCTTCCGGAGCGGACCCACCCTTTGGCGACCATCCCGCCCTGCCGGCCTGGCCTCCGCCGAAGGGCGCCGAGTCGTTCGGCGACGCCGTGAAGCCCCCCCGCGCGCCAAGCACCTGATTTTGGACGAGCGCCGTCGTGAAGCGGTCCGTGACGAACGCCCTGTGGGAAGTGGCACACTCGGCCGGCCGGGATCCAAACGGATGCGGCCAGCTCTGTGCAGGGCCCTGGTTTTCACATCAAGGGGCATTGTGGGCCCATGCTCACGACCAACCGGCCCCTCGCGGCGAAGCGGCGGCGACAGCAGCCGGTGGCAAGCCAAGTGGCTTCGCTTCGGCCGCGATCACCGCACCCTTGAGCGCCGCAATCTCGGCCACCACTTCTGCTGCAGGCATCTTCGATAGGCGTATCGTCGCCACCGCGGTTTTCGCGCCCTGGAAGATCGTATTGGTCATCTCCTCGACGTTGGCCTCGTGCGTGCGCAGCACCGCCAGAACGGAGGCGAGGACCCCTACTTGGTCGTAATGTCTCACGACGAGCTGGCACTCGGCCGGCGCATGCTCCTCGAGGTTCACGGCGTGGGGCGCAGTGCCTGTTTTCACGAACTCGCTGCAGATGCGCACCGCTTCTGTGGCGATGGCGTCCTGCGCCTGCTCGGTGCTCGCACCGATGTGCGGCGTGCCGACGAAGAGGCCCGCATCGGCGAGCGCGGGTCGGAAGACGGCAACCGCGTCGGCCGGCTCCTGTTCGAAGACGTCGAGCCCCACGCGCAGCTGCTTGTCGCGCATCGCATCCGCGAGCGCGGCCTCGTCGACCACCCCGCCTCGGCTGGTGTTGACGAAGATCGTGCGCGGCTTCATCCGCGCGAAGACTTCCGCGTTGAAGATGCGGCGTGTCTCGACGCTCTCGGGCAGGTGGACGCTGATGATGTCCGAGACTTCGGCGAGCGAGTGAAGGGTTGCACACTGCTCGACCCCGAGCGCCAGCGCCCGTTCGGGGTGCGCTGGAATGGACCACGTTACGACATGCATCTCGAATGCGCGCGCGCGCTTCGCGACCTCGCCGCCCACGCGGCCCAGCCCTACGATGCCCAGCGTCGTGCCGTTCAACCCGTGGGCGCGGGCATACTCTTTCTTGTTCCAGCGTCCGGCGCGCAGATCGCTCGTTGCGTCCGCGATGCGGCGGTCCAGGGCAAGAATGAGACCCATTGCAAGCTCGGCGACCGCGGCGCTGTTCCTGCCGGGGCAGTTGCTGACGAGGATGCCGGACTCGCTCGCCGCCGCGATATCGATTGTGTCGACACCCGCGCCGGCTCGCACGATGAGCGCCAGGCGCGCTGCTCCCTCGATAGCCGGTCGCGTGACGCGCGTGCTCCGTACGATTAGGATGCTTGCCTCGCCGATGCGCGTGCCCGTCGAGAGAACGTCCGCTGTGCAGCGCGGGTCGTAGTCGACGTCGAGGCCGAGCGCTTGAAGCTCGTCAATGGCCCGTGCGGAGAACTCGTCTGCGACAAGGATGCGCATTTGCTGAACCTGCTCGCGAAGCCTCGGACGCGACTCACTCCCCTGTCAACTCACTACAGCACCGACGATCGAGGTCCTGGGGCTCGTGCTCTGACCCCTACTGCAACGCGCGTTCGATCGCAGGTTGCGATTGCGTGATCCAGAATGGGTAACGCTCGCCGCCATCTATGAAGCGCTACCATTTCTTCCTGCGGATCCTCCCCGAGGACTACCTCGACTATTACCGCGGCGTTGCCCGTCACGTGGTCGTGCATGCAACGAACGGCGAGACCGTCCAGTTCCCCGCCGGCCTGCTCCTGAAATTCGTCACGGAGGCCGGCGTCGACGGGCACTTCGTGCTCCTCTGCGACTCGAACAACAAGTGCGTCAGCCTGGAGCGTATCCCGCGCTGACCCGTCGTTGGCCCCATAGCGTTCGATCGCCAGATTCAGATCGGGAGCCGGAATCTGGTCAGCGCGGAGTACCTGCGGCCCGAAGTGGCTGTGCCTGACCGATGCCGGATCGTCGGCTTCTGGCCGGAGAAGGACACGCGCCGGGGCCGAAAGCCGGCTCAGTGAGGTGGCGTCGCCCCGGACACGATCTTGCGCTGGCCTCGCTGCGGCGACGGGCGTGGCCTTTGTCCTGCACGGGCAGCTGACCCGAGCTGACCCGAGCACGCAGTCCGCGGGGGGGCCACAACCGCTCGCCGTTTGCCCCCGATACACCCCGCGCACAGCTCCGGTCCTCGGAGACCGGTGCTCGACAGAGCGCGTAGTAAGCTTGTCGCGTCATGGCGAAGGCGCGCGAGCTCGTCCACGAGAACGGCTGGAAAGCTCGAGCTGTCTGGTCCGACGAGGGTTATTTTCGCCTCGAGACCGGTGACACCGGCGACGTCGATGTGCGCCTCTTCGTGACGCAGGGCCTGCTGACGGAAGCCGATCCGACGCTCTACCGCCAGATAATCAATGCCACGCGCTTTCCGGGCACGCGTCTGGTCGTGATCACCCCGGACGTGCACCACGGGTACGGTGTCCCCGTTGGATCGGTGATCGTCACGGATCGCGGCGAGGGGAGCGGCGGCGCAGTCGCGATGGGGCCGGTGGGTTTCGATATCGGCTGCGGCATGATGAGCGCGCGTAGCCTGGTCCATGCCGAACGCGCCACGCCCGATCGCAAGCTCGAGTTCAACCGCGAGGTCACCAAGCGCGTGAGCCTCGGTGCTGGCGGCAGGAGCATCAAGCTCGGCAAGGTCTCGGAGAAGGAGCTCCAAGGGCTCGTTCGTGGCGGCGCCGAGTACTATGTCGAAAACTACGGCGCCGAGTTCGACCGCAGTCGCGCAGAGCGTCATCGCATCCCGGTCGCTGACAACTGGGACATCCCGTGGGGCGGCAGGGGCTCGCCCGAGCGCGGCCTTGACCAGCTGGGGTCGCTCGGTGGGGGCAACCACTTCATCGAGCTGCAGAAGTGCAAGGACACCGGCACCCTGTTCGTGCAGGTCCATACCGGCAGCCGCGGCTTCGGGCATGGGCTCGCGACGAACTACCTCCAGATGGCGAAGGACGAGCGGGTTGAGCGCGGGGAAGCCGAGATCACCGACATCGATCTCGGCTACTTCACGCCCGGCTCGCCACACTTCGCCGACTACCTCAACGCGGTCGCGGCAGGAGGCAACTACGCGATCCTCAATCGACTCATCATCTTCGAGCAGATCGCCGAAGCGTTTCGCAAAGTCTTCCGAGAGGACCTCGAGCTCGTCTACGAGATCAGCCACAACCTGGTCCAGGCTGAGGACCACCCGTCGTATGGCGACGTCTGGGTTCACCGCAAAGGCGCAACGCGCGCCTTCCCAGGCGGCCACCCCGCGCTCGCGGGCACGATCTGGCAGGATACGGGCCACCCGGTCCTCATCCCGGGATCGAACCGCGACTACAGCTACGTGCTGATGCCGGAGGGGGGGGCAGCGAAGAGCGGCTACTCGATAAACCACGGCGCCGGACGTCGCATGTCGCGCGGCGAGGCGATGCGTCAACTCGACCAGCGCAAGACTGACGAGCAGTACGAGCGCGACGGCATCCTCGTGAACCTCGACGGGCACGTGCCCCTCGATGAGGCCGCGCAGTGCTACAAGAGCTGCGAGGAGGTGGTGTCGGCCGTGGTCGCTGCGGGCCTCGCGCGTGTCGAGCACACGCTCTGGCCGCTCGCCTCCATCAAAGGCAGCGAGGAAGGTGCGGCGCGCGCCCAGCAGCGAGAGCGCAAGGGGAGACACCGATCACGCGCGAAACAGCGCGGAGCGGAGCGCGATGCCGCTCGGAAGACAAAGGGCCAATGGTGATGCGAGGGCGCACTGGGGGGTGTTGTGGTGATTTTGCTCTCCTCAATCATGGGCTGCGCGAGACTATCCGGGGACCGGAGTCGTCGCGCCGCGAGATTTGGAAAGGTCTTGCCACCTTCCGATTGTCGGCGAAGTGCGGCGGCAGGGGCACCTCCCGCGATTTCATGCGTCCGATGAGCTTTTCCGGGCTCCGCGCGGATCGCCGCAATCCCCGGGGTCCTCAGGTCTCGCGACGACCTGAGGCGCGCGTAGCTTCGAGCTCTAGCGAGCGACGGTACGCGGCGCCAATGCGCCCAGTCACCAGCCGGGCGGGCAGGAGTCCAGTGAGCGCGAGAGCCGCGCGGGATAAGGCGCCCGGGACATGGAGATACGCGCGCACGCGAAGCGCCTCGATGCCCTCCGCGGCGGCTCGGTCAACGGGCGCGAGCCATTGGCGCAGGCCCGCGAACGAAGCGGCGGAGGTCATCTCGGTCTGCACGCCGCCGGGTGCGTACGTCGTGATCGATACCCTTCGCCCCTGGAGCTCGTGCCATAGGCCGCACCCGTAGTGAACGACGAAGGCCTTCGTGGCCGAGTACGCCGTTTGGTAAGGAATCGGCGTCAGCCCGGCCATGCTCGCGACGAGCATTACGCCGCCGTCCTCTCCGCTCTGCTCGATCTTCGGAAGGAGCTGCGCCGTGAGGCGCACGGTGCTCGCCACGTTGACCTCGAGCATCTTCCGGAACGCGGCCCATTCAAGGCCCGCGTGAGGGCCGAAGTAGGTGACTCCGGCGTTGAGGATCGCGGCGTAGAGCCGGCGGCAGCGCGAACTCCTCGAAGAAGGGCGCCTGCGGAAAACGGAGCGATGCCACCACGCAGCTGATGACGATGGCCAGGGAGAACCCGGGCTGGGGCTACACTCGGCTCCGCGGAGCCCTCAAGAACGTCGGCTTCGAGCTCGGCCGATCCACAATCGCGCGCGTCCTCAAGGAGCACGGTATTGAGCCCGCACCACGGCGCGGCCGCTCGATGTCCTGGAAGACGTTCCTCGCGGCCCATTGGGAGGCGATCGCCGCCGCCGACTTCTTCAGCGTCGAGGTGGTCACGAGCCGAGGCCTGGTGCGGTACTCGCCCTGTTCGTCATGAGGCTCAAGACCCGTCGGGTGTACATCGCGGGGATTTCGCAGGGCCTCGATAACGCATGGATGGCGCAGATCGCCCGCAATCTCACGGACGCGAAGGACGGGTTCTTGAAGGACGTACGCCATCTTATCGTCGATCGAGATCCGCTCTACACGGAGCAGTTCAAGACGATTCTGGCCTCGAGCGCCGTCGAGCTGTTGAAGCTCCCCCCGTCGAGCCCAAATCTGAAGGACTACGCTTCATACTGCACTCCTTTGGCACGGTGCGACGCAACCTTGATGGAGGCACGTCTTTGCCACTCGTATTTGGCGGGAGCGTCCTCACATGGCGCCTCGTAGAGGTAGCTGCCCTTGTTGTTGTAGGCAACGGCGCGCAAGCGCCCGGCGGCACGCCACACCTTCACCGTCTGGCCGGCCACACCGAGGGTCTTGGCGACTTCTTGAAGGGTGAGCAGGCCACGTTCGCGCAAACGGTCGAAGCGACTTTTTAGGCCGTAGTCGCGTTTCAGACGCTGAATCATCCGTGGATGAGGAATGGTGCCCTCGTAAGTGCGTACGCCGCGTTCAGTCAAAATGCTGGCAATCTCGTCATCCGTGTGATCTTGAATGAGTCGATCGATGGCTGCGATCAAATCTGGATCGATTTGTCGAAGTTGCCAGGCCGACCGCGGCCGAGGAAGCGACAGCGTATGTGTCGCGCCGCCGCGGAAGCGCACGTGCACCGTAATGTCCTTGCCCTTGAGCAGCGTTGCGTCGTCGATCAAGAGCCGTAGCATGCGCTTACGCTCACGGTCCGGGGTGGCCGGATCATGCCAGAGGGCAGGAAGGTCGCTCGAGAGACGGAGGATGCGCGCGCGCTGCTGTTCGTCGAGCGCGGCATGATCGGCCTCGCGCTGGCGCGCGTACTGCTCCTTGGCTTCGGCGAGTGCGCGCAGTCTCGCGTTCCACTCCGCTTCGAGGGAGTCCGCCACAAGACGATTGTCTGGGTCGACGCGCATGTATCGTCGGCGAGCCACGTCGACCTCGTACTGGGCCCGTTCGACATGCTTGCGGCGCAGGGCATCGGCCTGTTCGAAGCGATCGTCGACTTCCTTTTGCACCGCGAGGGTGACCTCGAGCGCCATCGGAGTAACGCGGTCGACGACAAGTTGGCCGACCGCTTCATCGGTGACGGCGCCCGAGACGCTCTGACAGATACGTTGCGCGTGCTGCACTCCCTCGCCCTGGCATACGTATTCCGGCACGAGCTTGCCGCTCGGTTGGTGGTAGCGCACGGTCATGCGCCGACCGCAACGGCCGCATATCACCAGACCTTGGAGCAAAGCCGGTCCTTCCCGTGGCGGGCTGCGCCGACGATCAGCGCCGTGAGCCGCAGCGTTGTCTCGAAGAAGCTGCTGGTTGCGCTCGAAGTCGTCCCAGCTGATGTAGGCGACGTGCGCGCTTGAATGAATGAAGTCCATTCGTCGCGCTCCAACAAGTACCGCCCCTCGTGAGCCATTTTTCGCTGTCGGCTTCTCCCATAAAAGAAGACCCCCGCGTATCGCGGATTATGAAGTATCCAAATAGCGCGATAATCGACGAGCTCACCCCAAATGATGTTTCCCTTGTTGGGGCCGTGGTCCACGCGGTGCGGAAATCTCAGACCCTGCTGGCGGAACGCTTTGACGGTCGCCGTGGCAGACCCGGTACGGCGTACGGTCTCAAAGAATGACCGCAGAGTCTGCTGCACCTGGGAATCCGGATCGAGAGCCACTCGTCCGGCGACATCGTACACGAAGCCGACCGGCAGTCGCACGTGCAACTCGTCCCGCTTTGCCTTGTTCAGCAGGCCGCCAATGAGCCGGGCACGCAGCAGGTGCAGCTCCGCCTCGCTCATCGTCCCCTTCAATCCAAGCACGAGTCGATCGTTGAAGTGTGCCGGGTCGTACACCCCATCTTCGTCCAAGATCAGCGTGTCGGTGAGCGCGCAGATCTCGATCAGGCGATGCCAGTCGGTGGAGTTACGCGCGAGACGAGAGACCTCCAGGCCCATGACGATGCCAGCTCGCCCCATTCCCACCTCGGTCACCAGATTTTGAAATCCTTCCCTGTCCGCAGCGGAGGCGCCCGACTGCCCTAGATCTTTGTCGATGATTTCGACTTGATCGCTCGCCCAGCCGAGTGCGATTGCCCGCTGCTTAAGGCTGTATTGCCGTTGTGTACTTTCGGTATTCTCAAAAACCTGCCGCAGAGTCGACTGACGCACGTAGAGATAGGCTTTGCGTTTAAGGTGACGAGTCTGCACCTTGCCTACGGTGTCCGATGTCATGTGTGTACCTCCTGTCGGATTGCACTGAGCGCCATCGTGGCGACGAGTCGAGTGAGCTCGCCGCGCCAATCATTGCCGAGCGGGGTGCCCATCGTTGCCTGCCCGGTGGCCGCGGGGCGAGTCGGCCCCAAGGGCCCCTCGAGCCATGCTCGGAGGCCCCGTCGCAGGAGTAGAGCGACCCCCGTAGTGCCTTCGTCGTCGGGCGTCCGACTGAGCACGCAGCGCCGAAGCCGCTCGTAGCTCGCCATGAGCTCCGCGCCGTGCTGACCGACAGGGCCTATGCCGTTCTCGGCCGTTTTTTTTCCCGGCGGGCCAGTGCCCGTTCGACGCTGCGGACGTGGACCCGGATATCGAAACGCTGCGCAACTCGACCGACAAGCTCCTGCGAGGAGAGCGCCGGTTCGTCGGCGCGTAGCTGGACGAGGAACTCGACCACCTCTTGGCTCACCTTGTGTCCGCTGCGCGGGCCCCGCTTCTTGGGCAGCAGGCCGGCAAAGCCCTGACGCCTGAGCGCCGTCTGTGCCTGATAGAACGAGGGGCGCGAGAAGCCAAATGCCGCCGCGGCGTCGGTGATCGATGCGCCTTCGGCCTCGACGCGCCGGACCATCTCGTACTTGACCTGCACCAGATCGCGCGCATCGAAAAATTCGTGCTCGGCAAAGAGATTGTCGCCCACTCGCTCCTGGTGCGGATTGAGCACGCCTTGTTCGCGCAGAGCGTCGGCTTTTGGATCGCGGCGAGGTGTTCGGCTCATCCTGGTGTGTAAACCAAATTATGACGCAAATCTTGAGGCTGTCAAGCCTTTCAGCGCAGCGAATCATCTGTATGCTCTCGAGGTTCTGCGTCAATTCTGGATTCTAACTTTTGCCTTCCCCTTCCTTTTCCCTTCCGGCCTACGTGCCATCAGGGCATTTTTGTCTTTACAACTGCGGCGAAGTTCCCTTGACACCTTCTCGGCCGGTCGCAACAATTGCCGCCCCGGGGCCGGGCTCGTTCCACGCGACCCCATCAGCTCGTCCACCACCCCGACGAGCCTCCACAAATCTTCGGGCCGAAAGTGAGCGCGTCCGGCCGCCAGCGTCACGAAAACCGCCGCAGGCACTGCGTCCGTCCAGCTTGCCGGCACGCCGCGCAGGTGCTCGCCCTCGTAGAAGGAGACCCGATCCTCGCCCCACCCCTTGCGGCGAGTAAGCAGCTCAAAGCTTCTGCCGAACAACGGGTGAAACGGGTGCGTTACCCGGACAACTTGCGGCGCAGTGTCCGCATCCCCAGCAGTTGATAGGTCTTTCCAACGCATTTGCGGAGCGCTGGGTTCGATCCATCAAGGAGGAGTGCCTCGATCGGGTCGTGCCGCTCGGGGAGCGACACCTGCGGCACGTAATCTCGGAGTACGTGGAGCACTTTCATACCGAGAGAAACCACCATGGGCTGGCCAACGTGATCCCGTTCCACGAGACGACGCCCGGGAACGACCGCGTGGCGATCGAGCGTCGTGAACGGCTCGGCGGCCTCCTCAGCCACTATCGCCGGAAGGCTGCTTGATACGAGTTGATCATGCCGTGGGACCATACGGGGGCGGATAGGGCGTGCAACGGGGCCACAGCCGAGAAGGGCCTGCGAGTCAACCTAAAAGAGGTTAGCGGATTTCAACAAGGGCGGAAGCGCGGTCCAAGTTGGGGTCGGGCGGGCCTTGACGTGGTAGCCAAGAGCACTGGCGGCTTGATCACGGTGCGGCCCACCATGGCGCAGGATCGATGCCCCGAGGGCGCGCTCTGCGCGCGAACTCGGGGGAGGGTGCGTCGGGCGCGAATGGGGCTGGCGGGGGGCTCACGTGCCACGGGCGGGTAACGTAGGAGCGTGGCCCGCCCTTTGGTGCATTTTGTGGCATTTGCGCGGCTTCGGCACACGACGTGAAGAGCCGGCCTCCGATGCTCCGCCGATTTCAGCGATCGCCGTTCGTGATCGCCTTCGCGTTTGCCAACGCACTTGGTTTTGCCCCGTGTCTTGCCCGGGCCGACGGGCCCGCCATCGCTTTGCGCTGGTCAGCGCCCAGCGGTTGTCCCGGGCAGGACGCGGTCGAGAGGCGCGTCATCGAGCTTTCGGGTTCCGACGTGGCCATCCACGGGGAGGTGAGGATCACCGAAACGGCGTCCGCGCGGCAGCTACGCCTCGTTCTGCGTGTCACCGACGGCGACTCGGTCGGCGAGCGCGTCCTCGATGGAACGTCGTGCGCGGAGCTGGCCGAGTCGGCGGCGGTGCTTCTCGCGATGAGCGGGACTCGGGTTGCTCCCAGAATCCCCCGCGGTCGGTCGGCCCCCGGTGCCGGTGCATCCTCCCGCTCCAGGCGGCGAACCGGGGCATCGCGTGGTTGCAGGAAGCGCCGCCTTCCCGGCACGCGTTGCATTTCTTCAGGTCGCCCCCGTGGCCGCGTTCGATGTCGGGACTCTGCCTGAGCCGGCCATCGGCGGCGGTCTCGCGGTCGCCGTTCTCCCGACTCCAGGCCTCGCGCTCGGCTTTGCAGCCGCGATTCTGGAGCTCCCGCCGAGAAGCCCTGCCGGGCATCTCTCCGCCCCAGGGGGCCACGTTCCAGCTGATCACCCTTGACGCGAGCGGCTGCTCGCCGTTGATCCGCGGACGATGGGAGGTGTCGCCCTGCGCCATCCTCGAGGTCGCCAGCCTGTCCGCGACCGGTTTCGGCGCCACGCGTTCGAACACCACGGCTTCCGCCAGGTGGTTTTCCGTCGGGGGCGGCGCCCGGCTGCGTTGGCAGCCGACGCCCCACTTTGGCCTGGCCTTCGACGTGGACGGCGTGATGCCGACCCAACCCTACGTTGTCCGGATTAACGGGGTTCCCGGCGGCGGGAAACTGTACCAATCCGCGCCCATCGATGCCCGTGTCGATTTCGGGCCAGAGGTGCAATTTTGACCACCGAAGCGGCTCGCCTCGGCCAATCGCTTTCAAGTGACGTGGAGAGCGCGCCGATCCAGACGAAGCCGAGCTCGCCTGCAGCCCCGTGCCCAGCGAGCCAACGGCTTGACTTTGACGCGATCTACAGTGAGTACTTCGCGTTTGCGTGGCGCACGGCCCGGCGCATGGGTATCCCCGCATCCGGCGCCGAAGACGTCGTGCAGAATGCGTTTCTCATCTTGCATCGGCGTCTCGGCGACTACGATGGGCACACGCCGGTCCGCGCGTGGCTGCTCGGGATCATTTCGCGCGTCGTGGCCGAGGCTCGGCGCACGTACCGCCGCAAGGACGCCCGCTGCGTTCAATGCGATCCCGGTCGTGAAGGCGCCGATGCGGCGTCCCCTGGCGCGACGCCTCTCGAGAAGTCCGAGCAGACCGAGGCCCTTCGGCTCGTGATGGCTCTGCTCGAGGAGCTCGAAGACGACAAACGAGAGGTGCTCGTCCTGGCGCAGTTCGAGGAGCTCACCGTCCCCGAGATCGCCAGGTGCTTGGGTCTCAACGTCAACACCGTGTACGCGCGCCTGCGCGCCGCCCGACAGGCGTTCGATGCAGCCCATGCGCGTCACCTGGCTCGCCACTCGCGGAGAATGCGATGAGAGATTCAGAGAGAGACGCGCTCTTCGCGAAGGCCCGTCTTGCCGCGACCCCGACCGACGACGATCGGCGGCGCGTGCGTGCCGCGATCGCGCACAAGGTCGGCGCGTTCACTGCGGCGACCCTGAGCGCGACAGCCGCCAAAGGCGCGGCCAAGGCGCTGCCGCTCGGAAGCTCGATCGGAACGGCGATCTCCACGGCATCCGTCGTTAAGATCATCGCAGCGGCCGCGGCGGTCGTCGGGGCTTCGGTCATGGTGAGCCATTCGCTGCCGGCGGAGTCGAAGGCCTTGTCCGCAAAGACGGCGGCCATAGCGGCTAGCCCCGCCGAGCCCTCGATCGGCACGAGCGGCCGCGCGGCCATGGGCACGCCGCCTGCGCCCACGAAGGCGCCGCCGGCGATTCCGACCGGGGTGCCGCTCGACGCGCTGCACATTCCCGGATCGCCCGTCCCGGCGCGGGAGGCGATGATCCCCACGGCGAAGTCAAAGGTGCCCCCCACGTTGCCCATCGCGGCGCCGCCGCTGACAATGCCCGGGTCAACGGCCGCGCTGCCCGCGGCGCCGGACCCCGCCCCCGCTCCTCTCTCGCCATCGCCGCCGGTCGCCGGGCTCGCGGGAGAGGCGCCTCCGCTCGTGGCCTCGCCCGTCTCGGCAAGCCCACCTTCGGGAGACTCGGCGTCCGAGATGGCGCTTGTCGCCAGCATGCAGGCCGCACTTCGCGACGGCGATTTTCGTAGCGCTTTGATGCTGGTGAGCGAGCACGAACGCCGCTTCCCCCGCGGCGGTTGGGTCCCCGAACGCGAGGCGGTCAGAACCCTCGCGCTCTGCGCCGGGGTCAACCGCGTCGAGGCGGTCCGGCTCGGTCAGGCGTTTCTCGACACCTATCCACGTACGCCGCTCGCCAGCCGTGTGCGCATGACATGCGGCGTCGCCATCGATCCTCGGTGAAGACGTTTGCGTCACGGGCCGGCCCGATCCCGGCCAATTCCAGGCAGCGAGAGTCGCTTACCGAAAGGACTTCCCATGATCCGCCGCAGTTTGACCCGATGCCTCCCGCCTCTAGTCTTGTGTGTCGTGCCCCTCTTCGTCGCGTGCAAGCCCTTGGAGGCCGTGGTCGGAGACGACAGCATTGGCGACAGCGGCGCGACGGGCGACGGTGGCTGCACGATCTATCCCGCGTGCGTGGCCGTGTCCTTGCCGGCGGGCTGCACCTGGGGAGAGGTCACGTGCAATTCCGCGACCAAAGAGTTCTCGTGTCCGGAGCCTGTGTGCCCTGACGCGGCGACCGCGGGCGGCGCGTGCAACGCTGCCGGGGGCGTGTGCACTGGCACGGGCAGCGTGGCGTGCGCGAACCGGGCGCCCGAATCGGACCAGGATTGCAATCCTACGCTGAATCCGGGGGGCGCGTTCTGCTGCCTCGACGCCCCCGCAGACGCCGGGGAAGCCGATGGTGGCTGCACGATCTATCCCCCGTGCGTGGCCGTGTCCTTGCCGGCGGGCTGCACCTGGGGAGAGGTCACGTGCAATTCCGCGACCAAAGAGTTCTCGTGTCCGGAGCCTGTGTGCCCTGACGCGGCGACCGCGGGCGGCGCGTGCAACGCTGCCGGGGGCGTGTGCACTGGCACGGGCAGCGTGGCGTGCGCGAACCGGGCACCCGAATCGGACCAGGACTGCAATCCTACGCTGAATCCGGGGGGCGCGTTCTGCTGCCTCGACGCCCCAGCAGACGCCGGGGAAGCCGATGGTGGCTGCACGATCTATCCCCCGTGCGCGGCCGTGTCCTTGCCGCCGGGCTGTACCTGGGGAGAGGTCACGTGCAATCCCGCGACCAAAGAGTACTCCTGTCCGGAGCCTGTCTGCGCCGACGCGGGAAGCGAGGGCGGGGCCTGCGTCGACATCGAGCCTTCGAGCGACGAGCAGTCCTGCCAGACGACGAGCGACTGCCTCCCCGCATTTGCCGGAAAGCTCTGCGCAGGCGGATGCACCTGCCCCAACGCCACGATCAACGTTTCTTCTCAGCCCGCGTACCAGGCCGCCATCAACGCGCTGCCGGCCGGGCGCCTTTGCGGTTGCCCCGCATTCTTTCCACCCGAGTGCGTGGCGGGCCGGTGCGTGCTGACGGGACCGGGGCAAGGCTCAGACTCGGGCACGCCGTTCGCGTGCGGTGGTCAGGGGTTGACCTGCAACCCAGCGCTCGAATACTGCGAAATCACGGAAGGCGGCGCCATTTCGCCGGACGGCGGCGTGCCCGTTCGAGCGGCCTGCGAGGCGTTCCCACCACAATGCGCGACCGGTTCCACGTTGGTGGCCGAAGTCTGTGGGTGCCTCAATGGCATCGCACCCGGTCAATGCAGCACCGACGGCGCGGGCGACATCACGATCACCCTCCAAGTCCCCTGACGTCGAGCCGCTCAACTTGGACCGCGCTTCCGCCCTTGTTGAAATCCGCTAACCTCTTTTAGGTTGACTCGCCGGCCCTTCTCGGGTGTGGCCCCGTTGCACGCCCTATCCGCTCCGGCGGAAGTGTCACGAAGGCGAATCGGCGCCGTACCGCGAGGTCCATGGACGCGATGCTCCGGTCCGCGGTGTTCATCGTCGCGAGGACGTAGAGGTCGTCGGGAGCGACAGCTCGGTATCGCCGTGGACAGGATGCGGCAGGTGTACGCGTCGGGCTCGCTCGCCGCCGATCTCCGCCGGTTCGAACAGGTAGATCGCCTCTGTGCTGGCTACTTGTTCGATCCGCGCGTCATTCGGGCGAAATGCGCCACACGGGCGCCCGCCCGGGGGTTGCGTCAAAACGCGTCATCGGCCGCGTCATGGCGGCCGCCCCTCGCGTAGAACTTTGGGCCGCGCTCACGCTACGTGACGGGAAATGACGCAGGCTTTGACGCGCGGACCCACCAAGTAGCCATTACAGGCCCGAGAGCGGCTCGCACGGCGAGTGGCGGGACGCCTCGATGCTCGTCCCGCCGCCCATGTCGTTCGGGTGCGAGCGCGCGAGCGCGAACGACCTCGTGCGCTTCGGCGAAGCCCTCTTCGGAGGCAAGCTCCTGCGCGCCGAGAGCCTGCGCCTCGTCACGTCGGCGCGCGAGGGCTGGGACTTCCCCAACCCCGAAGGTCGCCTCGAGCGTGGTTCCGGCTACGGCTTCGGCGTGGATCTCGTGCACGGCGTGCGCGTCGTGACCCACGACGGAGGCACCTACGGCGTGAGCACGACGCTGACGTTCCTGCCCGACGCGGGGCTCACCGTCGTTGTGCTGACGAACCAGGATCCGCCTGCGGCATCCCGAGTGAGCGCTCGGGCGACGGCGTTGCTCACGTACGTCGTCGCGCACGCGCCCCCGCACGGCTGACTGCTCTTGGCCGTTGCCATCCGGGTGATTCCTCGCCGCTAAATTAGAAGGCCACGCCCGCCGCGAGGCCGGCGTACCACTGCGTCTCTCCGCCGCTCGACGGGCAACCCCCCGCTCCATCGGACGTGCAGACACCGCTGCTCGGATCGATCATGAAGCTGCGGCCCCCGTAGGCGCGAAGGGCGATCCCGTTTGCGATCCGGAACTCCACCGACGGTTCGATGTGAACCCACGTGGTCCAGCCCCAGGTCCGCGTGACCTTCGAGCCGCATACGCCGCCCGCGCAGTCACCCTCGGCCACGTAGGAGCCAACCCATTGGTACGGACCGGTCGAGAGCGGCACGCCCAAGCCGATGGCGACGTAACGGTTCAGAGGCAGGCGCAGGCGCCAGGTGAAGGCGCCGGTGCCCCCTCCTGGCTGGATGCCGACGCCCCCTCCAAGCACCAGATAACGCCAGGGCGAGTACTCGAACGACAGACCCCCGTAGCCGAGGGGACCGCCCGTCCCGCCGCTGGCGAGAACGGACGCCCGACGGGTGGTCCACGGATCACCAGTCGCCTGAGAAAGGGCGTCGCGGGCGACGGTCGGCATGGTCAGCGGAGGTAGCAGTCGAGGATCGTCGGCACGGGCGACGCTGGAGACGAGGGCGGTAGCTCCCAGCGTCGACACTTGTGCCACCAGGGCCAGCGGCCGAATGAGACCCTTCGCTGCAGGGGTAGAAGGCGCGATTGCCGGGAGCTCGATCGAAGCCACCGCCGCCATTATGCGGACCAACTGCGATCGCGCCACTGGTGCGCTCTGCGCTCGGACCGCGGGTGGTCTGCATAATCTTCAACGCCGCATAACCCCGAATGGATGATTGTGTCCGTTCTGTTCCCGACGTGATTATGTGCCCAGACGACGGCCAGGCGGCGTTCACGCCGACCCAAGCCGCAACGGAGAGCCGCATAACCACGCCCTGCGCGACATCTTGTTGGCGGTTCGTGTTCTGCAGCAGCAAGGGGAACCGAAGCCAAGATTTCCTGCAACGCGATGACGGACCGGCGCGAACTCAAGGGTACGTCCGCGTCGGTGACTGTTCCCCGGAACGAGGCCGCGGCGACAGTTTCAACGGCGATGTGCGGGAACGTCCTTGAGCTTCGCCGTGAGCGCAGCAATTTCCTCGTGCGAGTATCGGGTGTGGCGCCTTGTGGTGCTCGCTGGGTCGAGCTCGAGACCCGTGCCGGGCCGATGGGCGTCCCTTGGGCGGATGGCCCTCCTCACCAGCTCCCCGCCGCAGTTCGGGCACACGTTCATGAGGACTCGGTCGGCACAGTCGGCGCACCACGTGCACTCGTACGTGCAGATTCGAGCGTCGTAGGATTGCGGCGGGAGGTCGCGATCACAGAGCTCGCAGTTGGAGCGTATTTCCAAGGCAGGCATCACCTCTCCTTTTACGGCCGCGCGGATGCTCGCCCGTACCCACGCCCACGGTGTGCCGGCATTCGCACCCGAAGTTACGTGAGTGAGCGCAGTGAGTCAATGGTTCGGAAGTGAAGGCTGGAGCACCGAGCCCCGCCTTCACACGCCGCGATGCGGGTCAGCTCGGCACTACGCTTTCTACAGGGACGCGAGCCAGGCCAGCATCGTGTCGTCGTTCCGCCAAACCGCACAGACGTGCCGTCGAACCAACCGACCCTGGAGGGTGGAGCGCACGTTTACGACAGGTTCCGACGGGCGATCCCGGCGGATCTGGCATCGTTGGCACGTCGGGCGCTCTTCTTCGAGGTGATGCGAGGCGATGCAGGGAACGCCCGACTGCCGTTCCGGCGCCCCGCGCACCCCGTCGGGTCGGCCCGAGGCCGGCAGCATCATTCCTCGACGCAGGGGAGCGTTCCCCGCTGAAACATGGAGTGAAAGCGGGCGCGATCGCGGGTTACGATCACGTGATCCAGAATGGGTAACGCAAGGATCTTCGCCGCCCTCATGAAGTGTGCCGTAGTTGCCAGATCTTCAGCACTGGGCATTGGATCCCCCGATGGATGATTATGGCCGTTCTGTTGCCGCTGCCGTTCTGTTCCCAGATGAGGGGCAAGCAGCGTCCTGGCCCGCGCAAGCCACCGAGGATGGCCACATAACGGAAGCCCGCCGAGGATGCCCGGCCGCCATTTTCGGCGGTCAAGGAGGTCCTCGTGCTGGAGCAAATGTTTCCTCGAAAAGTCCGCCGCATTCGACGTTGCTGGCTGGCCGCTGACATCGAGCGGTATCTCGCATGGCTTCGAGAGCGCGGGTTCAGCGAGCAGGTAATCCGCAGTCGCGTGCCGCCGCTCGTGCGTTTCGGAAGGTTCACGCGGGAGCGAGGCGTCCGGTCTAGCGAGCAGTTGCCGGACCACGTCGACGCGTTCGTCGCTCAGGAGGGCCGACGGTGCGCCGTCCGGACGCGCGAAGCGCGCAAGGACAGGCGCTGGGGGGCCCGCAGGGCAGTGGAAGGCATGCTGCGGCTGATCGTGCCGGGCTTTCGAGGTGGCCGCTGGCCGGTGCGTCCCTGGCCCTTTGGCGAGGCTGCGCCCGGCTTTCTCGGCTACCTGCAAGACGAGCGCGGGCTCCGCGCGCCCACCATCCGGGGATATGGGCATTACCTGCGCCTTCTGGAGGCGTTCATGGCCGGGGAGCGTCTCGGCCTCAGCGATCTGACGCCGGCGAGCCTTACGGCGTTCGTCGTGGCCCGTAGCCGGCACGTCGGCCCGGCCGATGTCGGCGCATGCACCGGCGTGATCCGCGTCTTTCTGAGATACGCGCGACGCGAGCAGCTGATTGGGATGGACCTCGCGAGCACCGTGGAGCGTCCAAGGTCCTACGCGCTCGCGACGTTGCCGCGATCCATCACCCGGGAGGACGTCACGCGCTTCCTTGCCGCCATCGATCGCAAAAGCAAACTCGGCAAACGGGACTACGCGATGCTTTTGCTTCTCGTGACGTACGGACTCCGCGCGCGCGAGGTCGCGGCGATGACGCTGGATGACTTCGATTGGCGGCGGGAGCGGCTTCAGGTGCCGATGCGCAAGGGAGGGCACAATCACGTCTACCCCCTGACGGCCGACGCGGGCCTCGCCGTTATCGAATACCTGCGGAAGGCCCGGCCGGCGGCTGCGGACCGCCGCGCTTTTCGCGGCGTCCTTGCACCCTTCGCTCCGGTAGAGCATCACACGGTAAGCGACCGCGCGGCGCTCCATCTCCGGCGTGCCGGCATCAACGTGCGGCGCGCGGGTTCGCATACGCTGCGGCACTCCTGCGTTCAGCGCCTGGTCGACGCTGGCTTCGATCTCAAAGCCATTGGCGACTTCGTGGGTCACCGGCAGCCGCACACGACACAGATTTACAGCAAGGTCTCGGTCGAGAAGCTGCGCGAGGTCGCGCTCGCGCGCGGCGAGGGGGCCCTGTGAAGCGCGAGATGGTGCGATTTGCCGGATACCGCAGCCCGCTGGGCCCGCACATCACCGCGTACGTGATCGCAAAGCGAGCGCTCGGGATGCGCTTCGCCATCGAAGAGCGGACGCTCCGACTGCTTGACCGCTTCGTCGCGACGCGGGGCCTGGTGGCCCTCGGTGAGCTCACACCCCGCCTGGTCGACGAGTTTCTGGCGTCGCGGCCGAGGAAGAGCGCGCGGAGCTATAACCATCTTCAGGGCACCGTTCGTCGTCTCCTGGACTGGATGGCTAAGCAAGGAGTCGCCGGTGTCGTCCGATATCGCGGTCATCCTCGCCGCGAAGCGGGACGCCGGGTTCCGGTGCTCTTCACCGATGACCAGGTTCGGGAGCTCCTCTCCGCTGCTTCACGCCTGACCGATCAGCCCGGATTTACCCCGATTATCGCCGCCACCTACAGGACGGCATTCGCCACCCTTTACTGCCTGGGCCTTCGCGTCGGCGAGGTCGCCCGCCTTCAGCTTGGCGACGTGGACCTGAGCGCCAGGACGCTCGTCGTGCGGCGCTCCAAGTTCGGCAAGGATCGCATGGTGCCCTTCGGCCCTCGGCTCGCGAGGGAGCTTGAGGCGTATCTTGTCGTACGTCGTCGAGGCCGAATGCCAGTCGACGCCCCGGTGTTCCCCGGCGTACGCGGTGCCGTCGTCAGCACCAACTCGTTGCGCAGGGTTTTCGGCCAACTGTGTCGCCAGGTTGGCATTGGCCCATCGGAGAGCGGCGCGCCGCCGCGCGTTCATGACCTGCGGCACACCTTCGCGGTGGCGACGCTGCTGCATTGGTACGAGGCAGGCATCAATCCCACGGGGAAGCTCCTTCATCTCTCGACGTTCCTCGGCCACTCGAAGATCAAGGCGACGGCCGTCTATCTGACGATCACCTGGGAGCTGCTTCGCGAGGCTCGGAGCCGTTTCGCCCGTCTCGCTGCCACGGCGATCCCGGAGGTGACGTCATGACGTCCACGGGCCTCGGACCGCTGCTTCATGCCTTCTTCGTCGACCATCTCACGCGCGAGAAGGGCCTGCGCCGTTCGTCGGTGCAGAGCTACCGCGACGCGGTGCGCCTGCTGCTGGTGTTCGTCGCCTCCGACAAGCGCTGCAAACTCTCCGCCATCGAGCTTGAGGATCTCACGTTCGACCGGCTGCAGCGCTTCCTTCACCACCTTGAAGAGGATCGCCACAACCGCGTTCCGACGCGCAATCAGCGGCTCGCCGCGCTGCACACCTTCTTCGAGTACGTCGGCAGCCGCGCGCCCGAGATGTTCACGGTGTGCCAGCAGATCGCGGCCATCCCGACCAAGCGGACTCCCGCACCCGCGACACAGTTTCTCGAGCGCGACGAGGTCGCTGCTCTGTTCTCCGCCCTGCCGTCGTCGGGGCGACATGCCGTGCGTGATCGCGCGTTGCTGCTGTTTCTGTACAACACCGGGGCGCGCGTGCAGGAGGCGGCCGATCTACGCTTCGAGCATCTCGACTTCGAGCGCGGCCCCCGAGCCCGACTGCACGGCAAGGGCGGAAAGTGGCGCACCTGCCCCCTCTGGGAGGAGACCGCGCGCCTGCTACGGCAGCTCGCCGGGGAGTCGCCCGCGCCGCAGGCCCCGGTGTTCTGCTCGGCGATCGGCAAGCCCCTCACGAGGTTCGGCATCTACAAGCTCGTGCGGCGGCATACCGCGCATCTTCACGGCGAGCGCGCTGCGGCGCGCCGCATCGGGCCCCACGTGTTTCGGCACACGACCGCCGTGCATCTCCTCGAAGCCGGCGTCGAGGTCAACGTGATCCGTGGCTGGCTCGGGCATGTCAACCTCGCCACCACGAATCGCTACGCGGACATCAACCTGCGCACCAAGGAGGCCGCCCTTCGGCAGTGCGCTCCGCCGTCAGGGGTCGGAGGTCCGAAGGCGCGCGCGCACGCTTGGAGAAACGACGAGGCGATGCTGGCCTGGCTGGCGTCCTTGTAGATGACTTCCGCCGAAGCGCTCGAGCGCTTCGGCGCGGTCTCTTCCCCTCAGCGGGCCGCGGAGCGGCCGTGGGTGATTGAAGGCGCCTGCCGAAGCGCGGCTCCGGTTTCGAGAACTGGAGGCGGGGTGGCGATAGCAGGCGGACAAAAAACAACGCTAAGCCGGCGGCGCCCGAATTTCTGAGCGGCTGTGGCGCGCTGGGGGACGCCGTCGCGGCGAGCTCGCCGTAGATGCCCCACTCGGGCGCGAAGAGGGAGGGTCCGGAGAGAGCCAGGAACTCGCGCCGCCTTGTGTCTTCTACGGCGCAGATGAGGCGTTTCGAGGAGGCGAGTGACCCGCCCCGGGTGCCGTGCTGAACTACGTCCGATGACGAGGACGGCGGATGGCAGTGCAGGTGACCACGATTACGGCCGCACCGGTGCGGTCTATCCGCGCTTTCGCCGTCCGGACGAACGCATCGCGGCGGCCGTTCACGCCGCGCTCGGCGACGCCCGCACCGTGCTCAACGTCGGCGCGGGCGCAGGTTCCTACGAGCCGACGGATCGCGCCGTGACGCCGGTGGAACCAAGCGCCTCAATGCGCGCGCAGCGACCTCCGCATCTCGCGCCCGCGATCGATGCTGTGGCCGAGGCGCTCCCCTTCGCGGACGACACGTTCGACGCGGCGATGGGCACTTTCACCATCGATCAGTGGCCTGACCTGCGTGCGGGGCTCGCCGAGGTCCGCCGCGTCACGCGCGGTCCCGTCGTGTTTCTCACTTGCGACCCCGCCGCGCTCGCGAGCTGGTGGCTCGCGGAGTACTCCCCTGAGGTCATCGCGGTGGAAGCGCGCCGATATCCACGGATCGACGAAGTCGTGCGTCTGCTTGGAGGCCAGACCGAGGTGCACGGGGTCCCGATCCCGCTCGACTGCACCGACGGCTTCAATGACGCCTACTACGGACGGCCCGAGATGCTGCTCGACCCGGCGGCGCGGAACGCGTGCTCGGCGTGGTCGTTCGTCGACGCCGTCGACGTTGCTCGGTTCGAGGCGCGCTTGCGTGGGGACCTGCAGTCTGGCGCATGGGATGCGCGCTACGGTCCGCTGCGCACGCGAGCGTCCTTTTCAGGCGCGCTGCGCCTCCTCGTCGCGCGTCGCTCCAGCGAGAGCCGCCGTCCAGCGCCGTAGGGGGACGGCGGCGCGCTCCTCGGCGGCGGAATGCTTCGTCGAAAGCCGGCCCGGAATCGTGCCGAAGAAGGGGTGGCTATAGCAGGCGGGAAAAGAAACAACGCTAAGCAGCGATCCCCGGGGTTCTCAGCGCCGCTCGGAAGAGCGGCGGGGTCCAGCGCACCGTCAGCTCGACCTCGGACCAACAGAGCGAACAGGTGCGGGCGAGGTCACGCCCGAAAACATAGCGACGGAGCCACGCGGCCGGCTGCTAGCCAGGGCCCTTTCCTGCCCCTTCGTTATGTGCCCAATCGCGCCCGCTCGTCGCCAAGAAATCGGGGTTCCAAGACTCTCGGCACCATAACGGCATTGGCTACAGAATCAGTAGAGGTTTGCTGAGGTCGAGCGAGCGATGAGCGTGCCGGTGGCCCTGCCCGTTGTCGAGCGAGCACTTCGGCAAACCGAGATTGAACTGAGCCGCACCCGGGCCGCTATGGGGATCTTGGCCCGTCGGCTTCGAGCAGGTGGCGAGCGCTGGTGACCAATAAACTATCGAGCGGTGGACGGGCGGGGGCGCGAAAGGTGGTCGAGGGGTGGCCGCGGCGTTGTCGGCGGCCACGATTGGGCCTCGATCGCGCCAGTAGGACGCACCCCACCGTCACCACCGGCGGTGGCGAGCGGAGGGCGTTCGGTCGGGTCGTCGCGCTCATGGTCACGAACTGTCGGCGAAGGGTGGCGGAGACGGGGACGTCGCGCGGGCAGCCCGCGATGGGTCGTCGGCGAGAGGCCGGCGGATCATCGGACCGCCGCAGCGAGGACAGATTGTCAGGTCGACGCCGGTCAGCGCGGTAAGCCGTTCCATCCAGGTCTGCTCGGGCGTGCGCGCGGTATCGGATTCGCCCGTGGGTTGCAGATGTCGGCGTGCGGCGGCCAGCTTTGTGTGAACATTGCCGCTCGCGAGCAGGCCATAGTGACGAATCTTGACGAAGCCGTCGGGGAGTACGTGGAGAAGGAAGCGGCGAATAAACTCCTCGGCAGAGACGGTGACGCGCTTGCCGTCCTTGGTGCGAAAGCAAACGCCGCGCGCGTCGGACGAGACGAGGCGGTGGTTGGAGATGCCGACTCGATGGGTGTATTGGCCGAGGTACTTGAAGACCTGCTCGGGGCCGGCGAACGGTCGCTTCGCGTAAACGACCCAGTCCTTGCGAAAGAGCGTGTCCTTCAGCCGATCGAATTGCGCTCGGTCGGCCAGGCCTGCGCAAGCTCCGCCGAGATCGAGTTCGCCGCGCTCGTACGCGTGGGTCAGCGCGTCGAGGAACTTGCCCCGGAAGAGTGGCGAGAGCACGCGAGCGGGGAACAGATAGTTCTGGGCGCTGGAGATCCAACGGTCGCCGCTCGGTGCGAGACCGCCGCCGGTCACGATGCAGTGCACGTGGGGATGGAGCCGCAGGTCGCGCGTCCAAGTGTGCAGTACGGCGGTCACACCGAGTTGCGCGCCCAGGCGTTTCTCGTCCATGCCAAGGTCGAGCAACGTACGGGCCGCCGCCGAGAAAAGCAGGTCGAAGATCACTTTCCGGTTGCCCAGAGCAAGCGCACTCAGCTCGTGCGGCAACGTGAACACGACGTGAAAGTAGTGCGTCGGCAGAACGCGCTCCATTCGCCTATCGACCCACGCGGCCTGAGTGAGAGCCTGGCACTTGGGACAATGGCGATTGCGGCACGAGTTGTAGGCAGGTCGCGAGAGGTCGCACGCAGCGCACACGTCCACGTGGCCGCCGAGAACCGCGGTCCGGCACACTTCGATCGCGTGCATCGCGGCTCGCTCCTCGGGCCGCAGCGCGTGGGTCAATCGGTAGGCCTCGCCATCGGCCCGGAAAATGTCGGCAACCTCAATGCGAGGCGCCCCCTCCCGCAGCGCGGGAAGGGCCGGCTCGTGCGGATGCACCGCCCGCTACCGGATGACCTGCCCCTGCTTCGTACCAAGCAGATCGAGCGGACTCTTGGTGCGTCCGACATGCCGCTCGGTCACCTTGGTATAGCGAGCGGTTGTCTGGATCGACGCATGCCCCAACAATCGCTGAATCGTGCGAATATCGGTACCGGTCTCGAGCAGATGGGTAGCGAAGCCGTGCCTCAGACTGTGGGCGGTCACGCGCTTCTTGAAGCCGGCACGGCCCACCACCTTTTGCAGCACACGCTGGACGGCGCCCGTCGAGATGGCGCGGCCCGGGATGGTGCCTGGAAAGAGGAACGAACCCCGGGGGCGCGCGGCTATCCAGTATGCGCGCAGCGCCACGAGGAGGCGTTCGCTGAGCATCACGTAGCGGTCCTTCGCACGCTTGCCCCCGCGAACGTGGATGAGCATTCGCTTGCTGTCGATATCGGCAGTCTCCAGCGAGCAGGCTTCCGAAATGCGCAGCCCGGCGCCGTATGCGGCCATCAGGATCGTGCGGTGTTTGATGGATGTGACCTGCGCGAGTAGCTGCTCCACCTCCCCGCCGGTCAAAATATCCGGCAAGGACTGGGGCTGTTGGGGCCACGGAATGCTGGCGACAACTTGCGGCCTGCCGAGCGTCGTGGTGTAGAGAAACTTGATCGCCGCGACGTAAAGATGGTGAGTCGCCGCGCCGACCTTCCTTTCTTTCACGAGATGCAGCAAGAACTTGCGGATCTCCGTTTGGCCGAGCTCCGTGGGCGGCCGCCCGTAGTGGGCGACGAAGTTCTGTGCGCGGCGCAGGTACTCCTTCTTCGTAGTCTCAGCGTACCCGCGCAGATCCATGTCGGCCTTCATCTTGTCGCGAATCGCTCCCATGACGTCCTCCACTGGTGGTCAAGTCACAGCACCAGGGACACCATCGAGCTGTCGTCGCGTGCGTGTCGACGGAGCTCGAAGTTGGCAATCAACGGAGCGGATCTGAGGACAGGCTGCCGCGGCAGCGGCTTAGTTCAAGGGACATTATGTTCCGCGGCACATAATGCCCTATGACGAGTGCGCTTGCACAAGCGCAGAGGGCGGCGCGAAAGAGAACGCGCACGTCGAGGCTGGGGATGCCGTGCTGCGCGCCGACGGCGACGATGTGCGCGCCCGTCACGTGGTGATGACCGTTGACGAAGAGTGCGGCAAAGTGCTCGCGGTCGGTGAGGCCGATGAGTGCATGCAGCGCGTGGGCGCTGGTGGTCGCGTCACTGAGGGTCGTCTCTGCCAAACGCAGCGGCCGTCGGGATTGCACGAGGCGAACTTCATAAACCGGGACTTTGTGGACGGGGGCTTTTGTCGGATTCACGGGGACCTGCCTTGCGAGGGAGCCGCTCTCGTCGGCTCGTTCGTCCAGGCGCGGACCGCGCGGCGCTCCTTGCCATGGCGGAGCGCGTTCCCCGAGGGCTTCCGCGAGCGGGACACGGGGAAAGCAGAGCTCCGTCACCCGAAGGGCCGAAGGTGACAAGGCGCGCTGCTCTCGGCGGACCGCGAGAACGAGGCGGCCGGGAGAGGCACTCATCGCTGGCGTCGCCGGTCATCGAGAAGATTCACGAGACCACGTCATCTCCGATGTTGCCGAAGTGGAGACGTGATAGGGTTCCGCGGCATATGAAAGCCGAAAAGACCAGTAGTGACTTTATCCGCGAGCAACCTCAGACGATGTCGGCGACCGAGGTCGTAGAGAAGGGCAAGGCAGCGGGCTTCCGTTTCGACGCGTCCTTGGTCAGCAAGGTTCGGCGCCGGGCCCTTTCCGGTGCTTCCCACCGGAAAACCAGGAAGGCGGCGGCAAGGCCGGGTGTTCCTTCGAAGCCGGTCCAGAGCAAAGCGCAATTCGTGCGTAAGTTCCCTTCCAGCACGCCGGCCAAGGAGATTGTCGCAAAGGCCAAGGCGGCGGGCATCTCCATTGCCGTAGACCACGTCTACAGCGTGCGGTCGGCTGACAAGCAGGCAAAAAGGAAGTCTGCGACGAAAAGCAATGGCCTGAAGCCCGCCGAGCCCGTTGCACCAGTCGTCCACGGATCGGCGTCCGCCCCGAAGGTCAGCGTTAAGGCTGAGATGCTGCTCAGGGCCGCGGCGGCGGAGATCGGTTTGGGCAATGCGATCGCGGTTCTTCAGAGCGAACGTGCGCGGGTGCAGGGGCTAATCAGCGGGTAAGGCGTCTTGGGCGCTTTGCGACTCACGACACGTCGTCCCCCGGGGGTTCTTTCTGCAGCTCTCGGCCGGTGATGCCGTGCAGACCGCGCGTCGAGCCGCCGGTCTCCCGCCGTTGGAGGTTCGAGCGTCGCCTCCGCTGCGCCAGCGAGCTGCAGGCCCCGCGCTGGCCTCGAATGGCGACGACGGGGCGGCGCTATTCGAACCAGATCTCGACTTCGTATCCGTCGGGATCGGAGATGTACGCGTACGGGAAATCGGGGCTGAACTCGCCTCGGCGCCGGACAACACCGCCGGCCAGTTAGACGGCCTCGATTGCGTCGTCGATATCGTTCGGCGTGGTCAGCCGAAACCCGAAATGGGAGATCCCGGCCGACTCGCCCGGACGTCCGGCGTTCTGGTCGAAGACGATAACATCCTTGCACCCAGGTGTTTGCGCCTGGACGATCCCCTGCTCACGGTAGACGGCATAGAGGCCGAATACCTGAGAGTAGAAGCGAAAGGAACGCTCTGCATCTCGTACAGCGAGATTGAGGTGAGTCAGACCGAAGGTGCGGATCATGGTGTGCTCAGGAATGGCCGACCCGGACGGCGAGCCCCCGCTTTGGAAATGAACCCGATCCCAAACCAATGGGTCCACGCCGCAAGCCGGATCAAAACACTAGCTCAGCCCATGTCCATCGCCGTCGAACGGGAACGCCCAACTGGGAGGCTTGTATGGAGAGGCTATTGCGGCGAGCACTTCTACGTCCAGATGGCCGTTGCAAGGTTTGGCTCCGAAGCACTCTCGGGTCGAATAGGCTGGGATGTACAAGAATGGCTGCCGGTCTTGGTCGTGTCCGCGTGCGCGAGCGATCCGCGCCGAGTGGGAGTCGATTTGCATGCTACGAAGTTCGACGTGAGCGTTCGCGATCGGATGCCAGCTGAGCGCTCGATCGGTCCGCGGCGCATGCGATTTGCTGGCCCCCCGACGCATGGCGCCACCGGACTTCGCGCGAGAATGCAGTGGAAGCGGGTCGCGCGCCTCGCGTGAGCGAATCAACGCCCAGCACCGGCGCCGGTCGCCGCTGGTATTGGCTCGTCCAAAGGGCCGACCGCCGCATCAATGGCGTCCCCGACGCGAATCGCCGTGACGCAATAATCGAACGTGGTGGCCTCGTCCAAAGCCGCGACCTCGACCGTGAACTTGTCCACCCCAGCGAAGCTTGCAAGGACTTCGCCGCCCTCGCGCCAGCATTGCACGCCGAACCGAGCTGCGCCGACGATGGCGCCCGAGGCGTAACCGTCGACGCAATACTCGCGGTCCCCTTCGTCACCCGCCCGATGGGCCGTGAGTCGAACGCGCTTCGCCCCTCGATACTCGACGGCCAGGTAGCGCGACGCGCTGGGGCCCCAAGCGCTGCCTTCGCGGCGGACATCGAGTCCGATCTTGACGCCCCATGCCCCGTCGCCGCAGGCGGGCGGGTGCGCGTCCGAGCAGGACCGGGCCGCGATAGTTCCGCGCACGCACAGAACGCCGTCGGTTCCTCGGAAGCAGCTGCGCTCGTCGCACGGTTTGGGCGTGTCGACCCGGGTCCCCTCCGGGCCCGCCACCCAAGCGAACCCGTTGAACGCCCCCACGAGCTTGCCGTGATTGGCGATAAACACGGGGCTCATTCGAATCCCCGACGGTGACGCGACGGCCGCCGCATCCACCGATTCGGCGACGCCGCGGCCGCGCCGTTCGCACGCCGTCGATTCCGCGATGCCCGCGACCGCGATCGCCGACATCCAAACACTCAGCGCATGAAGGAGACGTTGTCGATCCATAGGTCGTAGGGCGTGTCCTCAGAACGTACGAGGAATTCGAGACCACTCAACCGTCGAGGATTCGCGGGCTCGGACCTTCCGTGCTGGTGAAGGTTGCTCCACTCGAGTTCGTGATGCGTCCACTCGCTCGTCGCGTCGACCGGATGCAGATGCGAGTCGTAACAGTCGGCCGTGCAGTTGCCGCCGCGCTCAACCGGCACGGCATCGACCTGTCGAACCCCGGCGTAGAGACGACCCGGACCGAGGACGTCGAACGCGATTCCGCGGTAGGCCGATGCGTCGTAACAAGTCGGCCCGAGCTCCACTTGCACCGACGCGCCCCATTTCGTGTGCCGCTCACCCGTCGCATGTAGGGCGTAGCGGTTCTTCGGACCGGCCCGAGGGCGCACCGAGGGCAGGAGCACCAGTTCGGACGCGTCGTGGTCCGTGTCCGCGATGACGACCCAGTAGCCGTTTCTGGCCTCGAGGAGTGCGACGAGTTCGTTCGCGTCCTCGAAGTCGTCGATGAGCGGCGACACCCCTGCGGCCCCCACCGCCTCGTGGCAAGGGTCTCCGCTCTCAAGTCGACCGGGCGCATCCAAGGGGACTTGCGCGCGGAACAGCGACGGGCCCGGCCCAACGGCGCGCGAGCCCTCAGCAAGGGGTACCTGCGATTGGCGGGAAAGCGTGTGACCGACCAGAAAGACGACCCCCGCCGCCAACACGCCCAGAGCGAGACCGCGGGCCGTCGCCCCGCGCCACCGCGGGACCGCGTCCTCGAACGAGGCAAATGCGTGGATGGGGCTGCCCGGCGGAGCGGTGTCGCCCCGAGGAGCCAAGACCTCGCGATTGAACCAGCCCATGAATCGGCGCACCCCGTCGGCTTCCGCGTCGAGCGGTTTCTCCAGCGCTCGAGCGTGTAGCTCTCCGAGAGACGGTCGCTCGTCGCGGCGGGAGGAATCGGTCACGTGTGTTCTCCGAGTCGAAGGTAGTCGCGAAGTACGGGATCGCGCTCGGCCATCGCCTCGAATCGAGCATCGGCCTCGGTGATTCGTCTCTTCGCGGTCGCCGCCGAAATGGACAGCGCCGCCGCGATCTCGTCGATGGTCATGTGCTCGAGACGGCGCAAAAGCCAGGGAGTTTGCAATCGTTCGGGCAGCCGCTGCCAGACAGAGCGCGCGTGGCGGAGGGTCTGGCGGGCGACCGGATCGGTATGCGCCTGGGCGTTCTCCGCGTTCTCGTCCTCCACGCCGGGCGCCGATCGGCGCCTCCGGCGTTCGGCGAATCCGAGGCGGATCGCAATGGCGGCGAGCCACGAGCGGAGCCCGGCGTCATCGCCACGCAGCGACACCCTGCGGTCTCGGACAAGCGTTGCGGCCGTCGCGAACACTTGCTGCAAGAGGTCGTCGAGCTCGGCGCCGAAGCCGACATGGGCAGCGAGAACTCCGCGCACGAGACGCCGGTTCTGGAGGTAGAGCTCCTTCCAAGCCTCCCGATCAAGAGTCTGCAGCCGCGTCGCAAACCCCGCCGCATCCGCGGCCTCGTCGAAACAGCCGTCTGCGACCTGTCCGTTCGGTGGGGGCATCCACGCGGCCCGGGAGCTTCGCACGCTGTCATATGTCGCGGACAACTCCGTTTGGCTCAGTTTTTTTCAGAGGGCCGGTGTCGCGTACCGTACGAGGTCGGCAAAGTACGCCGGGAACCATTGTCCGGCTGGCGGCGCGCCACGCGCGGCGTCTCGCGACCCGCACTCCGGGTCGAACTGGGGGTCCGCGGGATCCGATGAGCCGTCAGAGTCTCCTGGGGGCTTGACCCAGAAGTAGGCGTCGATGCCCGGCATTGGCGAAGCCTTCGGCGGCTCTCCGAGCCCGGCGCCGGCCACGTTGCACCAGTGGCCCCAGGCCGTTCGGATTCCGGCGCGGCCGTTTCGCCCGGTGTCGATGACGAAGCCCTCCCCGACAATGCCGTCCCTGGCCAACGTCTCGCGCAGCTTGCCGATGTACGTGAGCTCGTCGGGACACGGTGTGCTCGGCTCGAGCCTGCGCCCGTCGTCACCACGGAGGACGTTGTAGTTCGACACGTTCGTAAAGAATCCTCGGATCTTGCCGGCCCCGCCCGCCGCTCCGAGGACGTTCTTGTAGATTGCGGCGATCTTCGTTCTGTTGGCCGCCCAGCCCAGCCATCCGGCGTGCGCGGCGTCCAGGTATACGTCGACGTGCGCCATCGCCAGCTTGGAGATGGCGTACGCCGTCGAACGGCGGTAGGCGGCGTCGGCCTCGGCGCACCGTGGAATGTTCGCGTTCGTCGCCAGGTTCGCAAGCGAATCCGGTTCGAGCAGGACGACGATGCGCGTGGTCGGATGCGCCGCGATGGCGGTCGCGATCGGGTCGATGAATTCAGTGCGGTAGCGCGCCTCGCCGCCGCCATCGACCGAGAGCTCGCCCGCCGAAGAGCGAGCGGCGCAGTCCCGGTTGGGCAGATCGTAGAGGACGAAGACCGAGAGAACGGGGTGTTCGCCGCTGGCCCCCTCGGCTGCCGCGGCGTCCAGCGTTTGCGTGACGCGCCCGATCCCTGCGATCGCATCAATCCAGACGGCCGTGGGGAACGCTGCTACCCTCGCCATCTTCGAAGCCAGTGCCGGGTAGAGCGCAGCGGTCGCGCCGACATGCTGGGAAAAAGACGATTCGACGTGGAACCGCGCTCCGTCGAACGGGTTCACCAAGCGCGTCGGCTCTCCCTGCGCCATCCCCTTGCTCGCCGAGATGGCCGACCGCGACTCAGGTTGGGGAAGCGACTGCGATCCCATGTCCAGAGGTCCCTTTAGGTCGCTGCTGCACCCGGACATGGCGACCGATGCCGACACCGCGAGCATCGAGCCGACGATGCGCGCCCGACGAATTGAACCAGTATACGCGTAGACCATGACAGCTCCTTCGGCCGGACTCGTTGCCGGACTCGAATGGTCATGCCGCACAGCCGACAGTTCGGCTCACGGATCGACCGGGGGACGGTGTGGACGCGAGGTTCTTCTCCCGGTGCTGCGACTCGATCTTCGACGATGCCCTCGCGCTGTGGGGCGACCGAGTCTGCGTCTCGACCGACGGTTGGCGCGACAGTCACGATGCGCGCGTCCCCCTTTCCGTTCGATCGCCTCGGGGCTTTTTACTCCCAATAGGGAGCGTCGATTCCGAGCGGCCCCCGGGATCGTCCAGGTCGCTTCGGTCCCTTCGATTCGGCCCAGGAAGCGAATTCGGCGGATGGAGCCAAATAGCGTGGGGGCCGTCTCGGTGCAGCGCTCACCCCGTCGGGCGCGAGGTCTGCACTTGCGATGTCGCCTTCGGTCCCGAACTCGGTCAAGAGCGCGGCTGTGCGCGAGAGCGAGAGGCGAAACTCGCTCGCCTGATGGTCGACGATTGCGCGGATCAAACCACGCCACGCCGCGGCGGCGTATCCAGTGCCGTGATCGAGCGCCTGTGCTGGGAGCGGAAAGGGTCGGTCTCCTCCCGTTGCCTGTCGTCCTCGGTCGGCGATCCGCAGCTCATTTGAACGAGGCTGTCAACCCTCGTCGGCGCGACCACGGGCCGGTGAAGCCATACGCGTCGTGCGACACGTCCAGGAGAGACGGGTTGAGCTCGCGGCGGCGGCCTGCTCCGAACCCCAGGCGGTTTATCGCGTTCGAACGAAGGCCATGGACCATCACGTGTGCGCCGGCGATGAGTCGTTCGAAACGCTCTCGGTCGCCCCGGTCGTGCAGATCAAGGAAAGCCGGCCAAAGCGTGCGCTCGTGAAACAGCTCGCCTGCGACCCGCATCGTCGGGGAAGCTCGTCGCCGCCCTCCGCGCGCCGCGACCGCCGAGGCCCGATCGCGACCTCCGCTCACGAGATCCATCCGACCTTCTCGGCCGACATGATTCCGACCGCCGTGAGCACGTAGAGCGCCACCGTGACGAGGATGGGGCCGTCTTTGAGCAAGGTTTCGTCGGGCGCTCCGCCCTCGCCCTTCTGTTCGACGAGGTAGATGTACCGGAGCATGGCGAAGAGCACGTACGGGATGGTGAGCATCATCCATGTGTTCGTCCCGAGCACCGTGTAGAGGGCGTAAGACACCATCGTGGACGACGTGACGATCGCCTGGAACTGCTCGAGCATCGGCTGGCTGTACTCACGCAGGTTCTTGCGGGTCCCCACCTTGCCGACTTGGACAAGCTCCGCCTTGCGCTTGGCGAAACCAAGGAAGAGCGCGAAGAACGCTGTGCACAGGAAGAACCACGGCGAGACGCGGACATCGATGGCCATGGCGCCCGCGATCGCACGCCACACGTAACAGGCGGCGAGGACCATCACATCGAGGATGACTTTGTGCTTGAAATAGAGGCTGTACGAGATTGTGGTGGCAAGGTAAAGCACCGACAGCACCAGGAACTTCAGCGAGAGCCAATGGGCGATGCCAAGGCCGCCCAGGAGGATGATCGCCATCCATGGGAGCGCGAGTCCTTCGGGCAGCGAGCCGGACGCGATGGGGCGATGCCGCTTCTTCGGGTGCCTCCTGTCGGCCTCGCGATCGAGGTAGTCGTTGAGGACGTAGCCCGACGACGAGAGCAGGTTGAATGCCGTGACCGCGAGCACCGTGCGCCCCAAGCGCTGGGGATCGAAAAACTGCCCGGAGAAGACCAGTGCCGCGGCCAACAAGCCATTCTTGGTCCACTGCTTGGGGCGCATGACCTTGAGCAGGGCCAGGACGAGCGGGTCTCGAGGGACGGTGATCGCGGGGCCAGGGGCGGGTACCAATTCAGGCTGGCTCATGTTTCTCGAATGAACGATCGACCAAGCCGGGGCGCCTCACAAGCACCGGTCAGCATGACGAGCTGTGCGATGCCATACGCAGGGCCGGATTCCACGACTGCCCGTTGGGCCGGCACACAGCGTTTACAAGGAGGAGAGCCAGGCAGGCCGAGCGCTCAGACCGTCGATTCAAGCGCGGGAGGGGAAGCTGGACAGGTCAGCCGCGCGGTCGCCGGCGATGCGTGGTCGCCTCTCTCCGACGCCGGCTCCGCAGGCGCAGACCTCGGCGACGCCTGGTCGGCTCTCTCTTCGATGCCGCCTCCGCGGACGCCAATGGGAGCGACGCGTGGTCGGCCACCTCTGACGCTGGCTCCGCGGACGCAGAACCGGGGGACGCGCCTGTGGTGTACCCGTGCGAAAGCCCTCAAGACTGCGCCTTTCACATCGTTTGGGGGCATCACGTCTACTACTGGATTGACCCGTTTGCATCGAGGGACAGGCCGCGGCGTCGCTGTCGTGCGACGACCCCGATGCGCAGATCGTTCAAGCTCGAACTACGAACAATCCGGCGCGGCTGACTCGGACTGCGTCGCCGTAGGGGAAGGCAACTATTGCTATCCCGGCGCGGGCAGGTGCCCATCTGCAGCCATCCGCGCAAGCGCCCTCGGCCAGCATCAAGCGGACGTCTCTAAGACATTCGCCGCTGTCTGCATCGCGCTAGGGCCTTGCCCGCTTTTGCCGGTACCATCCTGCCGCGCCGGGATGTGCCAGTGAACCAAGTCTGCATTTCGACCTCGGCCGAATTCCCTCTCCGCCCGTGCCGACGCTGGTCCCCCACCCGAATGTCGGATGAGCCAAAAATGAGCCGGCCCTGTCGATTTCTTGGGCGGGGTCGGTTCGGTCAGGCCAACCCTGCGAAATCCCGCTGCTTCCGTGTGGCAATCGCCCTCGGGATCGTCTCAAAAACCTCTCGACGAACGAAACCAGGCAACACTCGGCTTTCTCCAACCGAGGCGTGGGCTCGGGGCGATGGCCCCCAATCTCGGCGCCCGAGTTTGGATTCCCGGACGGCGATTGCGAGCGCTCGGCGCCCGAGTCCGACTCTTCATCGACCCAAAGCGGGCACTCTCTCCTTAAGTACTCGCGAAACTCCGGACGTCTCGCGCGCGCCATTGCGCCGCCGGATGTCGATTTTGCGAAGCACCTTGGCTGCGTTGATCGATGAACGGAGGTGCCGTCGCAACCGAAGTCCGAGATGTCCGAGAGCCGAGCGAGGCGCGCCAGCGCGCTCGCGAGTGCGCTCGGCCCACTCACCGAATTGCTCGACGACCCGCGCGTCGTCGAAGTGATGCTCAACGCCGACGGCATCGTCTGGGTGGAGAGGGTCGGCGACGGGGTAGTCCGGACGCGCATCACCGTGTCTGCCGCGGACGCCGAGCGGATGCTGCGCCTCGTCGCCTCCGAAGTGCTGGTGGAGCTCAACGCCCAGAGCCCGTCGCTCTCGGCCAAGCTGCCGCCGCCGTGGGGTGCGCGCCTTCAGGCGGCGATTCCCCCGATCGTCGATGCGCCGGTCTTTGCTCTCCGAAAGCCCGCACGCATCGTCTTTTCGCTCGATGACTACGTGAGCCGCGGGATCCTCTCGGGCCGCCAGCGGTGCGCGCTGGCCGAGGCGGTGCGCGCCCACGACAACATCCTCATCGGCGGCGGGACGGGCTCGGGCAAGACCACGTTCGCCAATGCGCTCGTCCAGGTCATCGCCGAAGAGACGACCGACCGGGTGCACATCGTCGAGGACACGCCGGAGCTTCAATGTGCGGCGGAAAACCGCCTGCAGGTACTCGTGCAGCCAGGAGTGCACTCGTGGCGCGACGCCATCATGGCCGCGATGCGGTTTCGTCCCGACCGCATCTTGGTAGGCGAAGTGCGCGACGGCTCGGCCCTCGAGCTCCTCAAGGCCTGGAACACGGGCCATCCGGGCGGCATCGCCACCATCCACGCGAACGACACGCGCGCGATGCTCGATCGGCTCTGCCAGCTCATCGAGGAGGTCGTGCACCCCGCACGCTTCCCAGAAAGCGCTCGCACACGGCATTCGCCCTCGGCGCTCGCACTGGCGTTTTTAGAACTCTTGCTCCCACCGCGCCGGCTGCTCGGTCGAACTCCTGCCCGTACTTGTCGTCTCGATCGCGGATGATGAAGCGTGGGCCGACGCCGAAGGGCGTGGCGTTTCTCAGCTGTTGGGTCACCCAAGCCGAGGTGGGCTCTCGTGTGGCGGCGACGTGCATCAAGCGACGAGAGCCAACCTCGATGATGAAAAAGGCAAAGATCGGCCGAAACCATAGATCGTAAATTTGAAGGAAATCGCACGCCCAAGTCTGATGGCGGTGGTCGCTCAGAAACGTCGCCCAGGTCTGCCCGCGCGGTGGGTGTCTTCGCACGGCACGGATGTACCGCTGGACCGTTCGCTTCGCGAGACGAATCCCGAGCTTCATTAGCTCGCCGCGAATGCGCTCAGCGCCCCAGAGCCGGTTATCCGCGGCGATTCTCCGGATCAGAGCGATTGTATCGGTCGCAACCTTTGATTTTACGAGCTTGGGCCTTGTCTTCCACCGCCACAAGAGCTTGAAGCCACGGTTGTCGCAACCGGCGAAAACGTTCTCCGGGTCGTGCTGCATCGCCTGGTTTTCAAGCGCCGGGACAGGCGTACCGACCGGGTAGCCGCCGAAAACTTGGCCCTGAGCACGCGGTCAGCACCAAGTAGGGCCGGAGGCGGACGTGAAGCAGATGCGCAAACGCGTCTGGACGGTGGAGCTGCGCCCGCAACCGGTCCCAGACGGGGTCGACCGACTGGGGCTCGCGGTCAAACTGATGGTCGAACACGCCCGTCTCCGCTTCGAGTCGGAGGAGAGGCGCCGCGACTCCGAGGAACCGGCGTGTCCCGGTGGCGACGGCGTAGAATGGAGCAGCGATCAATGAGTCAGCGAGCCGCCCTGTATGCGCGCGTGTCGACGGCACGACAAGAACAAGAGAAGACGGTTGAGTCTCAGATCGAGGCGTTGGAGCAGGCGGCGCGAGCAATGGGTCTTTCGATTCCCGCTCAGCGACGATATGTGGACAATGGCATCAGTGGGGCACGCCTCGATCGCCCTGGTCTGGACGCGCTCCGCGACGCTGCGGCGGACGGCTTCATCGACGTTGTGTTCGTTTACTGCCCGGACAGACTTGCGCGAAACTTCGTTCACCAACACGTGCTCATTGAGGACATGGCGAAACGAGGTGTGGAGGTGCACTTCGTAGAGCGACCCGTGACGGAACGCGCCGAGGATCGACTTCTCGTGCAGATGCAGAGCGTAATTGCCGAATACGAGCGAGCGAAGATTTTGGAGCGCACGCGACGAGGCAAATTGCACAAGCTTCGCAATGGCCAGACGATTCCGTACACGGGACAGGCGCCATACGGATATCGAATTACACGATTGGCCGAGGGATCGCGTATTGTGGTGGTGGAGGAAGTCGAAGCGCAGAACGTTCGAGCCATATACCGATGGGTACTGGAAGAAGGGCTCAGCTCTCGTGCGGTCGCCAAGCGCCTCAACGAGCTGGGCATCGCTCCGCGTCGGACAAAACGATGGTCTCAGGGCGCCGCATACAGTGTACTAACGAATCCGGCTTACGTTGGTCTGGCGCCATACAATCGATGCGAAATGGTGGAACCCAAACGTCCGAGAAGACCGGGCAAGTACCGCACGAGCGCCAAGTCATCGAAACGGCTCCGACCTGAATCGGAGTGGGTGCGGGTTTCGATTCCGGCCCTGGTGGACGAGCCAGCGCATCAGCAGGTACGAGCGATTCTGAGCAAACACAAGATCATCTCACCACGCAACGTCCAATATGAATATTTGCTGCGCACTATAGTCGTGTGTGGCGAATGTGGATGGCGGATGGAATGCTCTCGTGATCACAGGCGGGTTGGTAATCATGAATACGAATATTTCTACTACGCCTGCCGACACGTCGATCCTATTGAGACAGGTCGAGATACAAAATGTTTTGCGAGACGCGTCCGCAAGGACGATCTCGATAGACTTGTCTGGGATGCCGTAACTTCATGGATTCAGAGCCCCGATATGCTGACCAAGGAATTGCACGCGTGGCGCGCGAGTCGCGCGGGGGCGGCAAAGGCTGTCGAGGACCGTGCGCGCGCCGAGCACGCAGAACGCGAGGCGCGCCGTCAAATTGATCGGTTGCTCGACGCTTACCAGTCTGGCGCCATGAGCGTTGCGGAGCTCAAGGCCCGACGCGAACGGCTTGAAGCTGCGCGAGACGCTGCCCGCATCCGCGTCGAAGAGCTGACCGCGACGGACTTGGATCGGGGCCGCATGGACGCACTGAGCGAGAATCTGATGGCCTTCGCTGCCACGCTCCGTGCCGGGCTGCAGAACCTCGACTTCCAAGGCCGTCAGCGGATCGTTCGCCTCCTCGTGGAGCGCGTCGTAGTCACGGGTACACACGTCGCCATCGAGCACGCCATCCCCCTCTCGGGGCGTTTTCGGGCTTTGCAACAAGAACGTCAAGCCTTCACGGTGCCAGCGAAGCACGGTCTCTGGTTTGACGAGGAGAATCGCGTCGCGCCACCGAGGCACGACGCGAGCGAGCAGCACGAGAAATACGCGGTCGCGAGTCGCGAGCCTCGGACGCTTGGCCGACCGCGCCGCGACGATGAGCTGCTGGCGCAGCAGCGCGTTCTCGGCGATCAGTTGCTCGCGGGAACGAGGCAAGTCCCGGAGCAGCCCCACAGCCAGCGGCGCGGGCCGGGTACCGTCTCGCACGCTGTGGGCCACCCGCTCGACCACGCGACTGATTATTGCGCCAACGAGTCGGACGATCGCGGAGAGCACGACCGCGGTTCTCGACGATCCCGCCGTTCCTTTCAAGCCTTGTGCGCTACCGATTCCTCAACGATCCTGGGCGCGGACGCGACAAGTAGCCGATACACGTCCCAGTTTTGCAGTAGCGTCATGAGGAACGAATTCACGAGCTGCGTCACTTCGTACGGTGGCGCGGCTTTGCATCCGGGCCCTTGGTTTTTCTTCAAGTTGTCGACCAAGTCGAGGTTCGCCATGGTGCGTTCGATTATCTCCTTACGAGCTTTAGTCATCATGAATAGTGGTCCTCCCCGATACGAGATAGCGCTGGCTGGCTTCAGCGCTCCGGTCCCTCACTGGGAGCAACTGGGACCTGCCGTTGACGGTAAGAACGCACCTCGCGAGAGCCTGACCAATGGCGCCCGGCGGTCATGTCCGAAGAGGAAGGCAGAGCGCCATGATCAAACAGTTCTTGGTATGGGGCATAGCGCTCAGTCTGGTCTTGTTCGCGACGACGAGCCGTGCGGCACCCGACGACCACGACCACTTGGTGCAGCTTCAGCGTCAGGTGGACGATATGATAGCTGTTTCCGCCAATTCGGCTTTCCGGTCGCACGTTGTCTCAGCAATTCTTCTTTTCGGGCTGCTCGTGGAGGTCATCGGAGCCCTTTTCCTCGCCGGTCCCGCCCTTACTGCGAAGCAGGAGGACGTCATGTCGCTTCGCCCTACGTCGGGATGGCAAGACCTGGCGCTGCACGACATCGACGGCGACCGACGGGTGAACTTTCTCGGCGCTCTCGGAGCCGCATTCCTCGTGCTCGGCTTCGTGATCCAGTTCGCCGGGACACTTCTTGGCCTCGGCATCCGAACGGTGTGGGCGGTGCCGATGATTCTTTTGGCGGTTGGCGTTGCCGGCTACGTGCTCTACTTCCTGCTTGGCCAATCACCGGAGCAGTCGCGGCTGGTGAAGCTCTCCATCTTGTGGCGTAACTTTCGCCGGCTGATCACACTGGATCGAAGCTGCCGCTGCGACTGCTGCAACAAGCGATTGAACGACAAGACAGGGGAGGTGCGCTGGCGGCAGCAACGTCCTGCGGAGAACCATCCGTACCTGTACGCGCCGCGGAAGTGGCACGTGGGGCACCCGGCTTGTTTGGACGCATCCGGGTGGTACACGCCTATCTACGAGCCGGGCGGGACGGCAGCGGACACGATCAAGCGTGCTTCATTCTCGGAGTTCCTGTTGCAGCGTCCCGAGCGCGAGAAGTGGTGGGATGGTTGGCGCAATGACGTAGCCTCAAAACCGAGCGCTCGCCGGCGAAGACCCGAGGAGCTGATCAACCCAGCCGAGCACGAATATCGAGCGGCGCTGAAGAAGGTTCAGCGCGTGACGCGATTCGCGGCTTCGGCGCCTCAGCGGGAAAGCGACTAGGAAGTCGTGCGGGAAGTTTGAACGTGGAGCCAAGTCGATGATTGGTTCAACCTGCGAGAGGGTCTTGTAAACGGGTCTTGTAAACGGGAAGACGGCGCTCACGACCTGACTTTCCCGTTGACCGCCTCAAGCACCGGCGTAACGTCTCGCTCGACACTTTTTTGGGGCCTCCTCAGCAGAATCTGTGGGTGAGCCAATCGAAAGCTCGGTCACACCTCCGCAAGTCGCGGCTAGTACTTGCCGGAGGTATCGATGCTCAACCTGATTCGCACGCATTGGTCCAAGATTTCCACGGGGGTGCTGCTCGTCACGCTCGTCGGCGTCGGAGGCATGAATGCGTATGAGCGCCTTGCCGGTGGCTGCTGCCAACCGGGAGCGTCTTGCTGTCATCCGGGCTCTCCCTGCTGCCACGGTCATCAGAAGGTGGCAGAGCGGTAGACTCCTACCGAGGTGCGCGATCCTTCCGAAGACGAACTAGACGCGTGGATGTCGCGCCTCTCGCAAGGCGAGCGAGAGGCGTTCGACCCGCTTTTCCGCGCGCTCTATCCGCGAGCCCTTCAGTTCGCGCGCGCCAAGCTCACCGAAGATCAAGCCGCCGATGCCGCGCAGTCCGTCATGATGAAGGTGTTCGCAAGAGCCAGCGAGTTCGAAACTGGCAGACCGGTTCTGCCATGGTTTTACGCCGTCGCCTCCAACGAACTCCACACACTGCAAAGACGCGCGCGAGCCCAGGCGCAGCGCGCCGTCGCGAAAGCGCACGCCCACCGCGTGCCAGCTGGCGATGATCCCGAGCGAATCGTCTTGGAGCAAGAACTGCGCGCGTGTCTCGAGCGTGCCATCGCTACTCTCGATGAGAGCAGCGCCGAAGCCATCGTCTGCATGCTGGATGATCGCCCTCCCCCAGCCGTCAGCGCATCCGCTTTTCGGAAGCGCGTGTCGAGAGCCTACACCAAGCTGAGGCTTCTCCTTGGAGGAATCGATGCAAGGTGAGTTCGCCATCGCTTATCGCGCCACGCGACGCAGATACGAGGTCGGACGGCTGATGACCGCCCTTCGGCACGCCGCCATGCTGACAGTGCTCGTCGCCGTCGTCGCCGGGTTCCTATTCGGAAGGCGAGCGCTGATCTGGCTTCCGATAACGCTCCTCGCGATCACCTTCACGGAATGGCGCGGGATGTTCGTGATGAAGGGAGCGAGACGAGGGCTGCTGGCTGGTTTCGGTTCGATGCTCCTGCCCCTCTCCATCTTGCGTCCCTGCTGCGGAATCGACGCCAAGGCGATGGGGACAGCCTGCTGCATCATGCCCTCTGCGTGTTGGGCAACCGGAGCTGTCGTCGGTCTCGGCATGGCGCTTCTTCTTCCAAAGGCGCCGGACGGACAAAGAACGCACGCCGCGCTGGGTATGATTCTCGGTGTAACAGCCGTGGCAGTCACGCGATGCTCGATGCTCTTTCTCGGCGAAGCGGTCGGTTTGCTTGGCGGAATGGCTGCGGCGATAAGCACTGCCGGCATGACGCGCGCGTGGCTGGACCGACATCGCCGATTCGCATAGCTTTTCGCCATAACGATATAGACGGAGCGACGAACCGTTTTTGTTGACTGCGTCAGCTCACGAACGCATAGCCTGCATCGCTCCAAAGAGGTCGACCATCGTCCAGTGCTCGATTACCCGGTCATCCTTGAGCCGAGGGAAGTTGACGCCACGCAACGTGACGCGACGACCCGTCGGCTCCACACCGGCGAAGGGTCCAACGTGCGTGCCGCTCAACGTCCAGCGCCAAGCGATGGCGTGACCCTCGACGATCAGATCATCGATCATGACCTCGACATCGGCGAAGGCAGCAAGAACCGCGCCCCTACGGGCCTTGAAGGACTCCACGCCGCTCATTGGAGCGGGTCCGCTTCGGTCCACGACGTCGTGGGCAAGCAGTTCGTCGAAGACGTCGAGGCGCCCGTCGGCGATTGCCTCCGTCCATCGTTGCACCAGCTTCCCGATCTCTTGTCGGTTCATAGCGACCACCTCGTCGATTGGACATCGAGTAGCGCTGATCGGTTCCGATGCGCTCTGTTTAGAGTTGGCGCAGCAGCGTGCTCGGCGATACGACGGGGGACCCCAGCTCCGACGTCAAGAACTGCTTCACTTCCGGGCTACCAGTCAACGCCACTCGGATCGACGGCTCTGACCCGCCCACCGAGACGGTGAACTCGAAGAACGGGCAGCAACGACGCTCCAGGGCGATCCATTCCGCCACCGTGGCGAGCATGGCGTCGTCGTCGGGCAGGTGGATGACGTAGCCGTTCTCGACTTCCACGATCCGAATGACGGCGGCTTCGATCCTCTTTCGCACCGACTGGTATCGCTGGCGTTCCTCCGCGGAGAAGACGCCAAGTTGGCAGGCGATGGGGGCGGACACGGCAATCAGAATTGTACAGCGGAACTCAGCGGACCGGCTCCTCATCGATGCGTCGGAACCCCCGCGTTGCGCGAGATGACGACCGACCGCGAAGAATTCACGACCAGTGCAACTGGGCCCACAACACGGCGAGGACGGCGAGGCTCAGTTCGATGACCGCAAGCAAGAGGAAAGGGGTTCCGAGAGCGTCCCATTGCCGCGCCTCTGCCGACTCCGGTCGTAATCGGGATGACCGACGCGACGCGTGGACAAACGGAGCCAGGGCCAGGGCGGCGAACGCCACGTGGCGGAGAATGGGGTGCGAAGACAGCCAGATGCCCCCTGGAATTCGCGAGTCGCCGTCGATGGAAGCCGACGTTGTCCCCAGAAAGACCAGTCCCATGGCATATTCGGCTCCTACGGCGGTCTTGGCGATGGCGCCCGCCACCTGTACCGCGATGACTATGAAGCCGTAGGCCAACAACAATCCGGCTGCTCCCCCCACCACGGACCGCAAACGGAGAGAGCGGATCAAGCCAATTGCCAAGGCGACGATTCGCACCACGTCGAGCATGGATCTTCCTCGCCCCGAGATTACGCTCGGAAGCCGGAGGGATCTGCCCTGGCGCTTTGCGGATTGCCGCGCGCCATCCCGGGTGTGGTGTGTGAGGACGTACCGTCTGCCGCATGACGCCGTGAACGTGCCTCCGCTCGGGTTCGCGTTCGACAGAATAAGGCGAAAGCGGCGAGGCCTGCGCCGGGGGGACACCGAACGACCTCGCCGCTCTCAGCAACGACACCATATCGGAGCGGCAAGCGAGCGCCACGCGTCACCAGGCACTAAACCGTCCGCCGTCGAGAGAAAACTGCGGCTCAGCTCTCGCCCAATGCACGAGTCGAAAGGAGAGAATCGTCCCATTGCCGGGAGATCTGGTCGAGATACCGCTCGGGCGGTGTGGCTGAAGTTCCCATGCGCTTTCGCGCCCATCGCGCCTGCTTCGAAGCATGCTCGCTTCGGCGAGCACGCGCCAGCATGGGGGAGGCATTCTCGATGCGCTTGGTCTGATGGGTCCCACCCCCCTTTGGTTGGCGGTAAAAGCTTTAGCCTGCCGAGCCAGGGGAATGGCCTCGAAGCCGGAGTCGTGAAGGTCAGCAGTGTGCACCTGCCACCATCTCCAGCTGGAAGACTGACCATCGTGGTCGTGAAGAGAGCAGAATGAGACACAAGAAGTACGACAGACAGTGAAGATGAGACAAGGAGTAGGAACATGGCAGTAGGAGTAAGGAGAGAGCAGAGGAAGAAGGAAGGTAGTAGGTAGTGGAGAGGGTAAGTGGGAGCTGCACAAGAGCATAGTGTTTGCATTGGCTAATTCTACAAATTACCAAGGGCCTCGTTTTCCGCTGGATGGACCGCCCAAAGTGGGGGTGTCAGAATAGGCTCGTTTTTGGAGTCGTTCCGAACCGCTTGGCACGCCCTGGCCACCCATACGCCAAGTGCCCTCACGCTGGCCTGCATTCAAATTACGAAATTCTTTCGGGGATGCCCTGCGAGGGAGGTAGCCCCAAGGGTCAGGAAGCCCGTCGTGAGCCCTCTCCGCTCTCCCAGCGAGCCCCACCACCCACGCCGCGGTCAGGGTTAGTGGTACTTGCGACGTTCCGGTTGTTTCGACCACCACTCCTCCAGCACCTCGGTGATGATGGCGTTGAGCGAAACGCCCCGATCGATGGACAGGTGCCGGAGGGCGGTGTGCAGCTCTTTCGGGAGCCGCACCATCAGTCCCTGCCGACCGTCATTCGTCTCTCGGTCCTTCTTGGCAGCCACGTCCCACCTCTACACCCTGTCGGACCGTCTTGACAAGGTGATATCACGACATCACCTTGGCATCATCGGGAGGCGTCCATCGGGTGAGCAATCAGTCGCGGTCGGGCAAGCTGAGTCTATCCAGGGAGTTGCTCCTCTTGGCGGGGAGCGCCGAGGCCTTGCGTTGGGCGGCAGAACGCGCGGTCGACCCCTCCCGCTCCCCGGAGAGCTTGCAGCACTTGGCAGGCGGCATGGCGGGTGGACTGCTCCTCATACGAGACAGGCTGCGGCAAGTGGAACGCGTGGTGATGGGCATCGACAATCCGGCGGACATCCTCTGCCGAGCCAACGAAGCCGACGCTTCCGAGGAGGGTCCCGGCGTCTATCGAGTCTGGTCCGCCGACGAAGAGGTGGAGCGGCATCTCGCCGATTATCGAGGAGCCAAGAACCGATTGGACTGGGAGAAGCGCGGGCAAGGCGACCACAGCGTCGTCCTTCTCAAAGGGCCCGATGGGCGTAAGAAGCCCGAGGAGGGCGAGTGAGAACACGGTCCCTTGACGAATGTCAGGCGGAGCGGTGGGATAGCCGTCGAAGGGGGTTGCGGTCATGCACGATTCTTCAAGAAGCGAGAACTTCTGGACCCCGGAATCGGCTGGCTTCTCATGAGCTATCGCGATCCCGCCTCCGCCCTCGTCTCACGTCGCGAGCGTTTGGTCACCGAGCTGGCGGAAGCGCGCCGAGCCGCCGACGAGCTGGCTCGCACCGTCGAGCGCGTGCCCCGACTGGAAAAGGAGCTTGCGGAAGTCGACGGGCTATTGGCGAGGGGCGATTCGCATCCGCCGCGCTCGCTCGACAACCTCCGCGTGGCCAGCCCCTGCAAGGCGGACTGGGACGGGATGCTCGGCGATGACCGCGTTCGATTCTGCGCCCAATGCGGAAAGAACGTCTACAACCTTTCGGAAATGGCCCGCGAGGAAGCGGAAGCCTTCCTCCAAAGAGAAGCGGCGCCCTGCGTCCGTTTCTTCCGGAGAGCGGACGGCACGGTGCTGACGAGCGATTGCCCCGTCGGCGTGCGCCGCAAGCGAAAGCGCGCCGCCGTGGCGGTGGGGGTCAGCCTGCTGCCGGGGGTAGCGGGTCTAATCGTGACGTCCTTGGCTCCGTCACAACATCCGACGGCGCCCGTCGTCGATCGCTCGCCCCAGGTCGAGCGGGAAGCGACGCGAGCGGAGCAAGCCGGCAAGGGAACGGTAATCGTGGGCGCCCTTCCCAGGGAGTGGGAAGACGTGAAACTGCCAAACCCGAAGCCGCAGATTGCCGACGAGAAGGGATGCTCGCCGCCATACACTGTCGATACGCGCAGCGGCAAGAAAGCCTGGAAGCTCGAGTGCCTGTAGCCTGGGCAAAGTAGATTCCCCGGCGGTTGTGGGCGGCGCTGCTACGCTAGGCTGTGGCTGGTGGGCTGACGTAGCAAGATGGCTAAGTAGGGCGCTCTGACCGATGGGACACGTTCGTCTTCTTCTGGCGATCCTTTCACCGCTCGTCGCGACGGCTTGCGGGCGCGTTCTCGATTCCCAGGATAGGCCAGAAGCTCAGGACAGTGGCGACAGCGACGGGGGCGGCACTGGCGGAAGTTCAAGGGCGGACGGCAGCTCCGCGTCGAGCAGTTCGGGCGGGGCAGCGTCGAGTAGCAGCGGAAGTGGCGGCGGCTCCGGGTCCAGCGGCGGTGCCGACTCAGGACTGCAGCTGTCCGGGTCTGATGGCGGAGGCGATTCTGCCGACGCAGGGGAATGCCCGCCTCAGCCCATGGGCCAATGCCTTCCGGGCAGCACCACTTGCTCGGGTACCTCATCAGCGCCGATCTGCGGCGTGATCGCGGGGACCTCTGCGGTGCAGACTTGTGGCGTGACCGCGCTCTGGGGCACGCCATGGTCATGCGCTAGCGGCACATGCAGCGGCGGGGCATGCACGGGGTCCACGACCACTGGCACGAGCTGCGAGGGTTTGAGCGGTCCTGGCCTGACCGATTGCGGGGCCAGCAGCGAGAGCTGCTGCGCGAGCTTGGAGGTAACCGGCGGCGCATACTACCGTGGGTACGACTATGATGTCGACAACAACTTCGTTGTCGCCGCTGACGGCGGAGCGACGAACCTTGTCTATCCGGCGACGGCCAGCGGGTTTCGGTTGGACAAGTACCTGGTGACGGTGGGTCGGTTCCGACAGTTCGTCGCGGCGTGGAACGGGGGAGCGGGGTACACGCCGCCGGCGGGGTCGGGCAAGCACACGCACTTGAACGGCGGCAGCGGTCTGAACGCGACTGGCGGCGGCTACGAGCCGGGGTGGGTGACGACCGACGACGTCAACATCGCGCCGACGAACGCCAACCTCGCGTGCGACGCCACGTACCAGACGTGGACCACCACGGCAGACACCCAGGAGACGCTGCCGATCAACTGCGTGAACTGGTACGAGGCGTACGCATTCTGCATTTGGGATGGCGGATTTCTGCCGAGCGAAGCGGAGTGGGAGTACGCGGCTGCGGGCGGGAGCCAGCAACGGGAATATCCGTGGGGCTCGACGGACCCGGGGACGAACAACCAGTACGCGATCTACAATTGCGACTACCCGAATGGGTCAGGGACCTGCACCGATGTAGGGAGCATCGCCCCAGTAGGAACCGCGACGCTGGGAGCTGGACCCTGGGGTCAGCTCGATTTGACAGGCGAGCTATGGGAATGGAATCTGGATTGGTATTCGGTCTATGCTATTCCGTGCACAGATTGTGCGGATACGACGGCAGCATATACCCGGGCGCTCCGAGGCGGCGCCTTCAACCTCGACGCGTCTTTTTTGAGGCCCCCGGACCGCTATTTCATCAGCGCGTCGCTGCGCGAATACCAGGTCGGGTTCCGGTGCGCCAGGACTCCCTGAATGCAGGGAACTACCGTCCTTTGCGCACTTCTGTCGCAATACATAGATTTCGGGGGTTAAGGCGTCGCCGATCGCCGAATTATGCCCAAAGATAATACCATAAGATCTCTGACGGAAGTGCGTCCTTTTTACGCCGCCCGAACTTGCCCCGCCCATTGAGCAGTTTGTCGAGAGAAAGCTCGAGCGAGACGGGCGATAGGCTACTTTGTCGAGAAAAAGTTCGACGGAAGAGGCTGTTGGACGTCTCCGATAGCCTGTTTTGGCTCCTTCGGCCATCCACATGAATCACGCAGAACGCCGATAATCATGGTGGAGGCCGTTGAGGACGGGGAAGGCGACGATGGCGCCGGTGCGGCTCGGACTGGAACTTGTCCGAACGGGAATGGATTGGTGCAGGCCCTGATGAGGCCGGGCCTCATTGAAGTAACGGCCATACTCCGCGAGGACGGCAAGTAAGTGGCGCTCGCCGAGCACGAGAATGTGATCCACGCACTCTCGGCGCACGCTTCCCAGAAAGCGCTCGCACACGGCATTCGCCCTCGGCGCTCGCACTGGCGTTTTTAGAACTCTTGCTCCCACCGCGCCGGCTGCTCGGTCGAACTCCTGCCCGTACTTGTCGTCTCGATCGCGGATGATGAAGCGTGGGCCGACGCCGAAGGGCGTGGCGTTTCTCAGCTGTTGGGTCACCCAAGCCGAGGTGGGCTCTCGTGTGGCGGCGACGTGCATCAAGCGACGAGAGCCAACCTCGATGATGAAAAAGGCAAAGATCGGCCGAAACCATAGATCGTAAATTTGAAGGAAATCGCACGCCCAAGTCTGATGGCGGTGGTTGCTCAGAAACGTCGCCCAGGTCTGCCCGCGCGGTGGGTGTCTTCGCACGGCACGGATGTACCTGTCGTGACTCTGTACCGGTGGCCTGCGCAAGGGGAGGGCGCGGCTTTTTTTCTTCCCGTTTTCTCGGGTCGGGCTGAGCGACCTTTGTTTCGACGTGGTCACGATGGATCCCTCCTTGTCGGCGCTGGTAGGGCGGCGCCGGTGCAGACTCAGTGTGCGTGCGCGGCCGTGGGCGCCGTTGCGAGCTACCTCTCGATTGACTCTACGCGTTCGTCGGGCAGCCAAGGCGGCGTGCAAGGCCCGAGACGCAGATGGGGATTCGAGACGCGGAGCGAGACGCAATTTGTGAAACGAGGTGTTCTCGAGAGCCCGCATACGGGTTCGTCGAGAGCATCGCCACGACAGACGCGTTCATCACTACCAATTGGGGTGCTCTCAATAGATACGCGCTTGAGCAGCGCTCCGCACGGCGGAGCATGGACTACGTACTATGCCGTTCGTGCCCTCCGTGTGGTTCGTCCCACTTTGGCCGGGGGACGCGCGGCCTTGGCGTCTGCCGGCGAGGCGGGACGCCGAAGTTTCTTCGCGACCTGTTCGAGGACGCTCGCGCGACTTGCAGTACGCCGAGCATGCGCGCGGATACCCCGCGCGCTCTCCGGGCTTCGAGGCGAGCGTCGTAAAGGGTTCCGTCTCGCAGCATGGCCCATAAGACGCCGGAGAGTTTGCGCGCGACAGCGACGACGGCAATCTTCTTGCCGCGTGTTTGCGCGATGTGATCGCCCCAGCGTTTCAGCGGGTCGGTGCTCGAGCGCAAACGCAAGATCGACCAAGCCGATTGAACGAGCAATGCGCGCGCGTACGTGTTGCCTTGCTTGGTAATCCCGCCCAAGCGCCGCTTGGACGGGCCTCCCGTGGTCGCCTCGCCAGGGACTAACCCCAAGTAGGCCGCGACCGAATGCGCGTTCCGAAAGCGCCTCGCGTCGTCGATCACCGAGACGTACGTGGCCGCGACGATGAGCCCAACCCCTGGCGCCGTAGCACACAGCGCGATCGTGGGGTCCTGCTCGGCCAGCTGGGCGAGCCGCGCCTCGACCTTGACGATCTCGGCATCGAGCACTTCCAGGGTCCGCACCAGCGGAGCGATCAGGGCTCGAAGCTCCTCGTCGATCGCCGAGCTTGCCAGCTTCTCCAGGAAGCCGCCCGTCGCGCTCTTGGGCAGCAGCACTCCCGTCGCACGCGCAAGACCCCGAATCGTCGTGACGTATTGCGACCGCGTCTGCACCAGTGCTCCGCGAACACTCAACTGCGCCCGAAGGGCCCGACGCTCGGGAGACAGCACGTGCGCCTCGGCAACGCGGCCGGACTCCACTGCGAGTGCGATCGCTTCGGCGTCGATCGCGTCGTTCTTTCGCCGATGCTGACCCACGCCGATCTGCCGAATCCGCGTCGTGTCGAGCATTCGAGGCTTGTGTCCCCACTTCTGCAACGTGTCGTGCACATGCCACCCTTCGCGGCATGCTTCAAAACCGACCTCGGCAGGAGCCGACTTCGGACCGAGCCGAGACGCAAGCTGCGAAAAGCTCCGCACGGCCCCACGATCCACCACTTTGCCGTCTTTCACTTCGCAATATGCAATATGGCGTACACCCAAATCAAGTCCTACGCTGCGCATGACCGACCTCCCTTGGGCCCCCAGCCTTCGGGCATCCTGTGCCTTTGAGCACGCGGGGGTGTCGACAGTATCCGCTGCCGGCGGGGGGTCGGTCTCTTCTTCCCACCGTCGCTCATCGCCGCGCGACCCGCTCCTCAGTTCAGGCTCCTCGGCCACCGGTTCATCCAATCTGTGAACAAGTCATGCGGCGCGCCTCGTGTATCGATGGTGGAGGCCGCCGACTCGCGGGAGACCGATGACGTTCCCTCGATCAGGAGGTTCAACCTCGCGTCCGGCGGGCGCGTCGCCGCTGAGCGACATGTGCGGCCGGTCGCTGTTGTACAATCACCCGTGAGACTGCCCACAGGAACGAGCTGAAACGCGTCCGCTATCGGTGGCATCCATGGTTCGGGCGTGAGCTCAGCGTTCGTGCGGTCCGCGAGCGCAGAGGCGCGGTCGTCTTGTGCTGCAAGGAAGAGGGCGGGGCGGGTCAAGGCCTGGAGGTGCCGGCCTGGATGCTCGATTCGTTGTACTGCGCGCGAGCGGCGCTGACCGCGACGCCGCACGTGCCACTGGCGACACTGCGAGCGCTGAACGGCTTGTTGGCAAACCGGGCAGAGATTGACGTGCCGACGGAGAATCGGCCCCCTGATGAAGGAGGCACCGATGCCAAGCCGACAGCCAAGAAAACGGCCACGTGCCGCTGCCCAGACGAGTCTCTTCGAGCATCAACCCCCCGTCCAGCTGACGGTTCTCCCTGCGGCGAACCTGTCGGCGTTGACCGCGCTGCTCGCGCGACTGCTGCGAAGCTATCGCCGCGGTCGCGGGGGCGTCGGGTGTGAGGGGACGAGCCATGTTTGAAAAGATCACGAAGCGGCATCTGGACCGAGTCGCGATTGTCTACGTGCGCCAGTCGTCCACGCAGCAAGTTATGCACAACGAAGAGAGCGGTCGACTCCAGTACGCGATGAAGCAGCGGGTCGAATTGCTCGGTTGGAAAGACGTCATCACCATCGACGACGACATGGGACGATCAGCAGCGACAACCTCGGACCGCAGCGGCTTCCAGCGCATGGTCGCGGAAGTCTGCCTCGGTCGGATCGGCACCGTCGCGGCCCGAGAGGTGTCTCGGTTTGCGAGGAACAGGCTGACGCCCCGGACCTGCATCCAGGCGCAAAAATCGAAGACGGCGCGGCCGTAGGCGCGGCGGGTGTGCTCGTTCTCGTAGCGCGCCGCGAAGAACTCCAGCGTGAGCCGGGCCGCGCGCTCTCCCGCTGCCGCGACGACGCTGGGAACGGCCATGGAGACGCCGCCGGCCGCGCGGACGACGACGGCAAGCGCGTCGCCGGCGGCAGGGGGCATCGCGGAGCGCTCGGTCATGCGCCGCTCTCCTCGAACACCTCCTTCCGGAGAAGGGTGCGCGGCGCATGGACACGGGCGATGACCACACCGGCGTCCTCGATGCGGTAATAGATCCAGTGCTCTCCCTTCAGAAATGTCGCCACCGGAGAAGTTGGGGCCCACTTTCAGCGGGATCACCGGGGACCAGGAGCCCACCCGGTGGCGCGCGGACGGATCACCCCGTTCGTCGCGTGAGGCGCGGACGCGCGAGGCTTGGCGCGGGTGGTGTGCAACGGGTGGGAGCGGTGTCAGGTCTGCGGATTGCGAAATCCCTTTCCGTCGAGCAGGAAGAGCTCTGAGCGTTCGGTGAGGCGCTCGGCGATGACCTGGGCGTGGAGGGCGTCGGGGAACACCTTCGTCCAGTCCTTGAAGGGCCGATTGGTGGTGATGACGGTCGCGCGGCGGTGGTCGTAGCGTTCGGAGATGACTTGGAAGGCGAGCTTCGCCTGGGCGGGGTCCATCGCAAGAACCGCGAAGTCGTCGACGACGAGCAGCTCGGGGCGGACGTAGCGGAGCAGAGCGCGTTCGAGCGAGCCGTGAATTTCCGCGCCGTGCAGGTCGTTGAGCATCCGCGGGGCGGTGACGAAGACGACGCGTCGGGTGTCGAGGCAGGCGCGGTACGCAAGCGAGCGGGCGAGGAAAGTCTTTCCGGTTCCGGGGAAGCCGACGAAGAGCGGATTGATGCCTTTCTGGAGAAAGGCGAGGTCGTGGAGTGCGAGATAGCGCGCGCGGAGTTTCTTTCGGACGGGATCGAAGTCGAAGTCGAAGGCGTCGACCGTGTTGATCTCGGGGAAACGCGCGCCTCGGACACGGCGTTCGACGGCCGAGCGAAGACGACTCTGCTTTTCTTCGTCGCAGAGGCGCGAGATGACGTCAGTGGAGGAGAGATTTTCTGCAGCCGCTTTTGCGAGCAACTCGCGTACGGAGGCGCCCATGCCGGGCAGTCGGAGCCAGCGGAGTTTCTGGACAAGCAACTCGACGGCGTCGTCGTCGGCCGGGGGCTTGGTGCCGCCGCCACTGCGGGACTTGGTCACGACGGGTCCTCCGGGTTGGACGTCCTGCGTGTGGCGAACAAGCAATCGTAGGTGGACAGATCGGGCTCGCCGAGAGAGAGGTCGTCGAGATCGGGCTGACCGAGGCGCAGGGGTGCAGGGGCGGGCACAAGCCGGCGCTTGTGGCGAAGGACGTACTCGACGTACTCCGCGCCGACGTGGCCAGTCTTCATCACCTCGTCGATGGCGCTCTTGGTGGCGGAGGCGCCGAAGAGCTCGACGAGGAAGACGATGCGGACCATCTCTCGTTGCACGGAGCGCGAGGAGGCTGCGAAGAGTCGCGCGTAGGTGCGTCCTGTCTCGCCGAGGACTTCGAGTGCGGTGGGGAGGGCGGAGGTGTCTGGGCGCTGTTTGGTCGCGAGTGCCGCGAGACGATGGGTCGGGTGCTCGATGTCTTCGCCGATGCTCCAGGAGCGCGGGTGGACGGCGACCTCTTTGGTGGCGAGAAAGACGCGGACGAAGTCGTCGCTACCGCGGACAACGACCGACTGCGAGACGAGCCTGGGAGGTACCGAGTAGCGATTCCAATCGAAGGAGATACGGAAGGACTTGGTGACGCCGGTGCCGAATAAATCGTCGGTGTCGAAGGGTGTATCGGCGACGGGCGAGAGACACTTCTTCTCCTCGTGCTCGAACACGAGCGAAGGGACCTTGCCGGTGGTCTCGTGGACCCGGGCATTGGCGAAATCGTCGCGCCACGAGATGGCCTGTCGATTGAGATCCAGCAGGCTCGCGAAGCGGCGCCCTGGCCAAAAACGCTCGCGGACGAAGCCGATGCCGCGCTCGACGTCGGGCTTGCCCGTCGGCGTCCTGGGGCGACAGGCGGTGATCGCGAAGCCGCGCGCGGCGGCGTAATGGACGAAGCGCGGATGGAAGACCGGCGTTGTCTTGTGCTCGAGCACGACGGTACGCATGTTGTCGAACACATCGACGTGGGTGATCCCGCCGTAGAAGCGGCACGCGTGCTCCATGCAACGCAGGAGCGATCCTTGCGATTGGCTAAGCGTGAATTCCAGGTGCAACATGCGCGAGTACGCGAGCACCATCACGAACGCGCTCACACGCCGAGGGCAGCCGGGGAGCGCGAACCCGAAGTCGGCCCAGTCGACCTGAGCGATCTCCCCGGGTGCGTGCGTGAGCGTGAGGAACACCTCGCGCGCGGCACGCGGACGAAGCTCGCGGGCGAGGTCGCGGACGACCGTAATGCCCCCGCGGTACCCCATGGGGCGCAGGCGCTCGAGGATGCTCGTCGCGCGCATCTCGGGTGCGTCCGACAGCATGGTGCGGACGGCGTCGCGGTACGGGTCGAGCGAGCGTGAGCGCGGCGCGCGCGGAGCTTCTGGCATCGAAGGCTTGCGCCCCAGGATCTGGCGCACGGTCCTTCGCGCGAGCCCCATCTTCCTGGAGATGAGCCGGACGCTGGCACCCTCGAGATAGTGCAGACGCAGCACTTCCGCGGCGCGCCCATCGGGCTCCTTCGCGCTCATCGCGGCCACGCAAGCTGCAGCTGACGGCGAGCGTCACCGAAGTCGCCGAGCCCGCGCAGGCGGCGCCCGCGCCGCGTTGCCCGCGGATCCACGACGTCGACGACGTAGTGCAGCGTGTGATCGCCGAGGCCCAATCCCTCGGAAAGACCCAGGCCGTAGAAATAGTCCTCCGCGTCCGCAGAAAGCACAACGCGCACCGGGCATCCCTGCCAGGTTGCGAGCGCCTGCAGCAGCGCCGGCGCCGCCCATCGAGGGTGCGCAGCGGTCACTGGCGCAAGGCGCGCCATCAGTACGTCGTCCGGTCCTTGCGTCATCAGGATGCGCGTCTCGCTCGAGCGCGGAACGATCGTCAATCGGATCTCGTCGGTCATCGGCGGTGCCCTCTGGGACCGCGGCGGGCTCGGTCGCGGTGCCGATCACTTTCGTCGGGTAGGGCCACTTTTCGGAATGCTCATCCGTCACGCCGCGTATTTTCAGCTTCTTCCGGTGCTCGATCATCCGGTCTCGGTGATCCTCACGACCCTCGTCGCTGCGCTGGTGCCGATCGTTGGCCTCGCGCTTAGCGCTCCGGCGACACGCCGGCTCCTCGCAGTACGCTTGCCCGCGATCACAGTCGTGGCAGACGACGAACGTCCTGCCACACCACCGACATTTGACCTCTCTTCCCTCTGCGCGCACCGCCTCACCCGCGGCGAACGCAGAAAATTTGGTCGGTCCAACGAGCCGTGCGATCTCTCGTCGCGCATCGCTCGCTTGAAGGGTCCGGCTCCTAACCCGGGCCCTTCGTCCTTTTGTCGCTCGCCACGATCGGCACTACCGGGTCGGCGGGCTCAGACGCCAATTCCTGGCGGCGCGGTCAGGTCGTGCCCGGGTCCCGGTGATTCCGGTGAAACTGGGACCCAGCGCGAACGGTGGCGACACAGAAATCGGTAATAGCCGGGCCGAAGGGCCGGTAGAAGACTTCTATTTCCCCTTCTCTGCGTACTTACCCTGCAGCTCCAGAAGATTGAACTGGAGGTAACTGGATGGCGGTTGGCGTCCGATCGCGTGATGGGCAACGGCAGCTGCGACGAGCGCGGCCGAAGCAAGAGCCATGAACGGCGCGGCAATAGCCACGCCGTCGTACGCTACGCGGCTGCACGAGTCGACTTCCACGGGCGGAGGCAGCGGACTTTTCTCATCCGACCCGACAGCAGCCGAGTAGAGCGACGCCAGCGTGCGTCCGCGGCCGTCATGTCGGCTCCAAACGATCAAACCCGCGTCCAGATGGCTTCCACCAACGCCAGCGTTCAGGAGCAGCTCGCACCGTGCGCCGTCAAGGATGCATCTTGTCTCGGCGTTGTCGGCGCCGCAGACGAGCACCGTGCACGGAGTCGACAGGACCTGGTGGCCACTATGGACCCGCTCCGCTACGGGCTCGGTTTTCAGACCGGCGCGTGCGGCACGAGCGGCAAGCGTGGCTGCCTTTGGAAGCTCGAGGCAGGCATCTTCAACCGAAATGAGGAGAGTGGTCTCGTGGTTGGGCTCCTCGTAGCTCTCGTCATCCACGATGCGCAGGGTGCCTGTCCATTCCGACAACCGCAAAATGGCGGCAAACGCAGACCCAATCGCTCCGGCCCCGATCAACGTGATGGCTCCGACGTTCAACCCGTCGTTTGCCGGCGCGCCTACTCCGCAGGACGCGAACTCCATCAGCGGGAAGCTCCACTGCTCTTCGACTACCTCGTGGTTTGCGCCGAGGAGCCCAGCGAAGAGTTTGCCGAAGGCGCAGGCCACCGCGAACGCGGACGCAGGCACCTCTGCAGGCTCGTCCGACTCGAGGATCTGGTTCACCGATGCCCGCCATCCGGCCGCGTCCGCGACGATGCCGCCTTCGACGGACAAGGCAAGCCCGATGCGAACGACGCGGGATTCCGACTCGGCGGAAGCCTGGACGAGCCGCTTCGGCTTTCCGTAAGAGCAGGCCTCCTCAAGCGCCTCCGCGCCAAGGTGCGGTGCAGCAGCGGCGTCGAGAACGACGTGAACCCGCCCGGTGAAGCAGCGCAACGCGACCGCAACGGCGAGGCGCACCATCGGCCCGCTGGCCCGAGCACCGACGCGGAGCTCGACGTCGCGATCGCGGAGGTCGTGCGACTCGGCCAGCGAGGCTGTACCCGTGTACTTACGTCACGACGGCGAACATGGTGCGCGAACATAGCGCTGCTCCCGGCGGGGTTTTCGGCGGATCGGCGAAGTAGCCATAACGGCCTCGGCGAACGCAGCGACGAAAGCGTCACGGCCGACGAACGATAGGACAACAGCGAACCGGCCGAGCATGCGCCGCCTTCCAAGTCGCTCCCTCAGGCCGCCGGTTGCTGAACGCCGTCCGCCTCGGCCGACAACCTCCCACGCGCAACGGCGGCAGCACCGCATCGTCGTCCGCGTCAACGGTCTCCTCGGTCGTCGCTGACCGATAGGATACCCTGCACCATCAAGTCTGCATGGACCCGGAAATCGTGCGACGCTGGATTTCCGTACACTGCGGGTACCAACCGGCGGCGAGAACGGCTTGGCGGAACTGCTTAACGTCGATGAAAGATAGGCTATTCGTGCACAAGATCGGGCGCCTTTGGAAGTTCAAGCTGTCCGAAGTGGACGCGTGGGTGCGCGCGGGCGGTGCCGACGGCGCGGGACTCGCCCAAAGGAACGCGGTGATGCCGCAATTTCCGACGAACTCCCGCTCCTGTCCGCATCTGGCGGTGGAAAGTGGTCACAGTGGCTGACGCCATCGCATCCAAGCTCAGGGACCGCATCGTCGACGCCGCGACGCAGTACCATCGGCTCGTCCTGCTCGTCGGGCCACCCCGCTCCGGCAAGACCGCCGCGCTGAATGCCCTCGCAACGGAGGCCAGCTGGCCGAGGCTCAACGTCAACCTCCAGCTGGCGGAGCGCCTTCTCGACCTTACCCAGAAACAACGCGCCGTCCGGGTCTCAGCGCTGCTCGACGAAGTCGTCAAGGCAACGCCCTCGGACGTGGTGTTGCTCGACAACGTCGAGATGCTCTTCGCCGTAGAACTCGCGCAGGACCCGTTGCGATTGTTCCAAGGCTTGTCGCGCAACCGGACCATCGTTGTTGGCTGGCCAGGGAAGTTCGACGGCGCCGTCCTCACCTATGCAGAACCGGGGCATCGTGAGTTCAAGAAATACTCAAGTCCCAAGGTGCTCATCGTGAACGCCGGTGAGATCACCAAGGCCGACCTCGCGTCATCTCAGGGGGAACACGCATGAAGTACTCCGACCTTATTCGCTTCGAGCCCATTGAAACCGTCGTGCAGCTACGCGAAGCCGACACCGAGAGCGAGGCGAGGCGGCTCGTCGAGACCTTCGTGGTCTCCGATCGGATGGCGGAGTTGTTGGTCGATACCGTCATCCCGCAGCTTCAGTTCGAGACGCCAAGTGACAACAAGGGTCTATTGATCGTTGGAAATTATGGCACCGGTAAGTCGCACTTGATGGCGGTCATTTCCTCGGTCGCGGAGCATGCCGACCTGGCCCAGCGCATCAAGAGTGCTCGTGTCGCGGACCGCGCGGCTCAGATTGCGGGGCGCTTCAAGGTTATCCGCGCCGAGATCGGGTCCACGACGATGTCTCTTCGCGACATCGTGTGCACCGTTCTGGAAGACAAGCTCGCCCGCCTCGGGGTGAAGTTCGAATTTCTTGCCACCAAGGATTGTCACGAGAACAAATCGGCCTTTCAGGAGATGATGGCTGCCTTTCAGGCGGTTCATTCTGGCCGAGGACTCGTGCTCGTCATTGACGAGCTCCTGGACTTTCTGCGGTCTCGGAAGGACCAAGAGCTGAGTCTCGACCTGACCTTTCTCCGGGAAATCGGAGAGGTCTGTAAAGGCACACGCTTCCGCTTCATCGCGGGTGTTCAGGAGAGCCTCTTCGACAACCCCCGGTTCCAGTTCGTGGCGGACACGCTCCGCCGGGTCGAGGCTCGCTTCGAGCAGGTTCGCATTGCACGCGACGACATTGCGTATGTTGTTGCCGAGCCGTCTGCGCGAGCTGCTGCGGATCAATCTCCGCTCGGTGCGTGCGTGCCTGCTCAAGGAACAGTTTCAGCACTTCTGGGACTACTCCTCCAGCCTTTGGGCGCAGAAGTTCCTGGCGCGATGGACGACCACGGCGATGCGCTCGCGCATGGAGCCCTTCAAGAAGTTCGCTCGCACGCTGCGCACCCATCGGCGTGAACTGCTCGCCTGGTTTGCCGCTCGTGGCCTCTTCGCCCACGGCGCCACCGAGGGATTCAACAACAAGGCGCGAATCACGACACGAAAGGCCTACGGCTTTCGCAGCTACGAGCACGCCGAAATCGCCCTGTACCACGCGCTCGGCGAGCTACCCGAGCCCGACTGGCTCGCCCACAGATTTTGCTGAAGAGGCGCTTTTGTAAAGGCGCTCCAGGAAGTGCTGAGCGGCCTGCAGAAGGTGGTCGTCACTGCCGAAGAGCTGCGTGCCGCTCTTGCCGATGGCGGCCTTCCGTGCACGGTGGCGGATCTCCGGGAGCGATTTGAACGCCACCTCGGAAAGCTAACCAAGGGGCGGGACGCCCTGAAGGTCCGTCTGGTGATTGAGTAGGAGGGGCGACGTGGCGAAGAAATCTTCCACCAAGTCGCACGACCTCTTCGTCGAGGATTCGGGTCAGTTGCGCATTGCCGACAAGTCGGCCGAGCAACGGCAGACCGAGAGCCGCAAGGTTGAATGCCTCGGGATGACGTTCCAGAACGACAGTGAGCGGCGGAACTACTTCAGCGCAAGGCTCAAGGAGAGCTTAGCGGACCCGGAGTTCCGCAAGATCGAAGGCTTCCCAAAGGCAGATGACGAGATCATTCTCGCCCTGTCCGACCCGCCACATTACACCGCATGCCCAAACCCGTTCCTGGGTGACTTCGTCAAACATCGTGGGACCCCGTACAAACCGGAGGGCGACGATTACCGCAAGAGCCCTTTTGCTTCTGACGTAAGTGAAGGACGTTACGCGGCTGAGAGCCTAGCGCACTCGTACCATACCAAGGTGCCAGCACGGGCCATTGTTAGGTACATCCTCCACTACACGAAACCAGGCGACGTCGTTCTCGATGGCTTCTGCGGGTCCGGAATGACCGCCGTTGCTGCGCAGCTTTGCGGAACGCTTGCGCCAGAGGAGCGCGCGGAGATTCAGCGCGATGTTCCGGATGGCGAATGGGGCGAGCGATTCGCGATCGTTGCCGATCTCGCTCCCGCCGCCACGTTTATCACCGCCAACTATTTGCATACCCCTGCGGTGCCTGATCTCGAGCAGCAGTGCGCAGAGGTCATTCGCACGGTAAGCAAGGCCAACCGTATCGAGGCGACCTTTGGCGATTGGCTGACGGCGCACTACGCGGCACTCTCGTCGCTAGCGCCGTGGCCCCGGCCCGTAATGGTCCACCATGTGGCGAAGTTTCTGGCTGTGGTGGTGAAAAAGTCATTACGGGCTGATTCTCGCGACAAATTGTGACGACGGGCCTGCGGCCAGGATAGCGGATCCGCCAACGCGATTCGCCGGTGACGGCGATGCGAAACGGAGCGAAGTTGGGGGCGTGGTCACCCTGCTCCAGGCCATCGTCGGCGCCCTGTTCGCGGCGTTGCGTCCGCGCGCGAGTCTCGTTATCGAGAACCTCGCGCTGCGCCAGCAGCTTTCGATTCTTCGCCGTTCCAGGCCGCGGCCTCGACTTCGGCCGCTCGATCGCGCGTTCTGGGTCGTGCTCTACCGGACGTGGTCGCGCTGGGCGGACGCCCTGGCGATCGTGAACCCCGCGACGGTGATTGCGTGGCATCGTAAGGGCTTCGCTCGAGTTTGGGCGAGCAAGTCCAAACCGCTCGGACGACCGCCGTTGGCCGAAGAGATCATCGCGCTCATCGTACGCATGGCCGAGGAGAACCCGACCTGGAGCCGCCGCCGAGTAGCGAGTGAACTGGCGCTGCTTGGGCACAGCGTCGATAAGAACACGGTCGCGAAGTACATGCCGAAGCCGCCCGCACGGCCTCGACGCCCTTCGCAAACATGGGCAACGTTCGTTCGCAACCATCTGGTCGGGACGATTGCCGTCGACTTTCTCACCGTGCCGACGGCGACCTTCGGCGTCCTGTATGTCTTCTTTGTCCTATCGCTGGCGCGACGCCGAGTTCTGCACGTCAACGTGACCGCGCACCCGCACGCCGGGTGGGCGGCTCAACAGGTCGTCGAGGCGCTCGGACCCGACATCTCGGTCCGGCGCCTCATTCGAGATCGCGACGGCATCTTCGGCTCGGTGTTCGACGCGCGTATTGGCAACCTCGGAGTTCATCAAATGCTCATCGCTCCACGCTCTCCGTGGCAGAACGGGTTCGCGGAACGCTGGGTCGGGACTCTGCGTCGAGAGCTACTGGACCACGTCATCGTCCTTGGGCAGCGTCATCTGCTCTGCCTCGTGCGAGCTGATGTCGCGTACTACAACCAAGACCGCCCTCACATGTCACTCGAGGGCGATGCGCCGATCACGCGCGCCATTGAGACGGCGAGCAGCGGCCGTGTCGTGGCCCTTCAAAGAGTCGGCGGACTTCATCACCGCTACGCCAGACGGGCGGCGTGACTCTCGGACCTTCGAAGAACGAGTTTTTCACCACGACACCGCGCGAACTTGTTCGGCGAGTCCCGTAAGGAACTCGTCGAGGCCGCGCGCCTCAATCGCCTCGAACGTCTCTCCGTCTATCCCCGGCGCGCCGCGGTTTCGCTTCGCCTCCTGGTATGCGACTTGGAGCGTTTCAGGCTTCGTGAGGTGGACGTGCAGTCCCCAAAACCTATGCGCAGGGGCGGATTTCGCCCGATGGCCTATCTTTGCTCGAAGCTCTTGCAGACTGATGGTGGGCTTTGTCATCCCGCTCCTGCCTCGCCTCTCACGCCGAATGCCTCCGGCAGGGCCCCTTCGCTCGGCGGGCGTTACCCCGCGTTAACGCTCGTACGGACCCGTCCGCCAGGCTCTCGCCTTCGCCGCACTTCGCCTCTCGGCTCGTGCGGTTACCTTGCTTCCGCGGGTTTTCTCCGCGGGGCGAGGAGCCCTTCCCTGTTTTCACCCGTGAACCCTGCACACGTGCCGCCGGCCTCTACCCCGCCGGGCGACCTGCTCGCAGATCGCTTTCGGGCAAGTCTGCTGTCTTCGCCGAACCATAGACGGCTCGACAGCCGGACCTTATTTGTAACGAGGCATCGTCCAGCCGTTCACGCATCGTTGCGGCCCGTGTACTCGCTCACCTCGCCTTGCGAGGCTTTGTCGGTGGGCTTCGCCGTGGGGATCTCCCGCCCCGGCGCCACCCAAGCTATGCGGCTTCGATCTTTTGCCGCTTCAGGACTTTCACCTTATGGACTCATGGGTAACCTCCAGGCATCACTATGGTTCCAAAACTCGATCGGGCAGAATTCCGCCGCAAAGTGATGGGAACTCTGCGGCGTGCGGGTCTCGCTCGGCGCGCTGACCATGATCGAGGCCTTGGTCATCGACGCGATCGAGGTGGCCGTCTGTGCGCCGGTCGTCCACGGTCCGCCATCGAGCACGTCCACTCTTCGCGGTTCGGGTGACATTCGAAGCAGTCGGAACAGAAGACGGCTTGGACGTGCTCGACTACCACCTTGGCGTCGCCCGCGTGGCCTGTCACCAATCGTCCGCATATTGCGCAAGGAGAGGGCACTGGGTCCTGAGCCGTCCATGCGCCTCTCTCCCCCTCTTTCATTGCCCCTTCTGATTGGTCGAGTGGGCGCCTGCCGTCAACTGGCGTGATTGTTCGATTGTGAGGGTTTCTCGTAGGGAGGATTGGTTGGCCAAGCCGCGCGGGAGGCGGACGCGCCCGAGCTGGCGGGCGGCCCGGCGGCGGGAAGGCGGTGGAGGTGCACGCCTTGGCCCGGACGCTTGCCGCGGAGGTGCTCGCGTCGGCGCCGGCCGCGCTGGCGACGTGCCCGCTCGCGCGCGGCCAGCACCCGTCGCAGCCGCGATCGTGAAACTTAGGGGCACCGCCGCGCCGGCGTCCGAAACGTCGCCGCAGGTTCCTCGTCCGAGGCCCTCGCGATGAAGCCAGGCGGGCCGTGAACAAGGTGCAGCCGGAAGGACTTGCGGCGCCGGTTTTTGGATCAGCTCGAAGATCCTCGGATCAGCGCTCGTCCGTCGAGCTCGGAGGCCGCGCCGTTTCCCATGTCGGCGGAACCGCTGCCCGCGTGGCGCGCATCGCGGTCGCCTGCCGCGCGCGCGCTCGATACAGGTCGTCGAAGCGAGCACGCACGCTCGCGAGCACCTCGGGCTCCGCCACGTCAGGATGTCCCGAGCGGAACGGCGGCTCGGGTCGTATTCGAGGCCCAGCTGGATCGCCTTAGCCACCCCGTATGGTCCCACGACTTGCTCGCTTGAAAGCACGGCATTTCCGTGGGCGCGCGACGTGGGGAGGGCAGGGCTAGCGGGCGTTTGCCCTGCCAGTCGCCCGGGGTAGGGTGGGCGCGGTGAAGGATCAGGAGAGCACCGCGCCGCTGCAGTTCCTCATCCTGCTGGTGGCCGGATTCCTCCAGCGACGGCAGAAGATGGCGATCGACTACCTTCTGGCCGAGAACCGCGTGCCCCGCGAACGGCTTGGCCCGAAGCGCCTTCGATTCACAAATGCCGAGCGCCGGCTTCTCGCGGGGAAGGGAAAGCGAGTCGGGCGCCGGCTGTTGAGGAGATCGCGACTCTCGCGAGCCCCGAAACGCTCTTGAGGTGGTACCGGCGGCTGGTCGCCGCGAAGTACGACGGCAGCGCGAACTCCTCGAAGAAGGGCGCCTGCGGAAAACGGAGCGATGCCACCACGCAGCTGATGACGATGGCCAGGGAGAACCCGGGCTGGGGCTACACTCGGCTCCGCGGAGCCCTCAAGAACGTCGGCTTCGAGCTCGTCCGATCCACAATCGCGCGCGTCCTCAAGGAGCACGGTATTGAGCCCGCACCACGGCGCGGCCGCTCGATGTCCTGGAAGACGTTCCTCGCGGGGCCATTGGGAGGCGATCGCCGCCGCCGACTTCTTCAGCGTCGAGGTGGTCACGAGCCGAGGCCTGGTGCGGTACTTCGCCCTGTTCGTCATGAGGCTCAAGACCCGTCGGGTGTACATCGCGGGGATTTCGCAGGGCCTCGATAACGCATGGATGGCGCAGATCGCCCGCAATCTCACGGACGCGAAGGACGGGTTCTTGAAGGACGTACGCCATCTTATCGTCGATCGAGATCCGCTCTACACGGAGCAGTTCAAGACGATTCTGGCCTCGAGCGCCGTCGAGCTGTTGAAGCTCCCCCCGTCGAGCCCAAATCTGAACGCATTTGCGGAGCGCTGGGTTCGATCCATCAAGGAGGAGTGCCTCGATCGGGTCGTGCCGCTCGGGGAGCGACACCTGCGGCACGTAATCTCGGAGTACGTGGAGCACTTTCATACCGAGAGAAACCACCAGGGGCTGGCCAACGTGATCCCGTTCCCCGAGACGACGCCCGGGAACGACCGCGTGGCGATCGAGCGTCGTGAACGGCTCGGCGGCATCCTCAGCCACTATCGCCGAAAGGCTGCTTGATACGAGTTGTATCATGCCGTGGGACCATACGGGGATCGGGCAGGGATCGGTCATGCCCTCCCAGCAACGGGAGGCGCGGGGAGGTTAGCGCTTGTTGTTGCCGATCGGCGGCGGCCCGTTAGGCTCGCTGATGTCGGTGCAGTGCGCCTGGCATTGGGTGTCATTGCCGCAGTTCTGGGAGCACGACGTCGTGCTGTAGTTCGGGCCCATTGCGTCATGGTTTGCCCCGCACCCGGCAAGGCCAATCCACCAGCCAATGGCTACTACGACGGCTCCCTTTCTCATCGGTTGCTTCCTAGCACCGGTGCCACTGGAAGCCAGTTGGGCGGGGCCTCATGGGAGGGAGGGGCGGGGAGGTTGCTTCTACTCGACGACCGAGTCGGGCACACCGTGCATCCGCGGGCATCGTTCCACCGCCTCCCTGGACGCCAGCGGGACGACGAGCTGCTCGGAGCCGGTATCCACCCAAAGCACCGGTCCCACGACGTCGCGTTCGTCGACCCCGAGCATCTCGGCGATCTCAACGTGGGTTGAACTGGCTTCTCGGAAAACGGGTGGCGTGGCGCATAGGGTCCAGGTATCGCCCTCGCGGGTGACGGGAATGATCCCTGCTCTCATCTCCAGGATCACCGCGTCGGAGGCGCAGCTCAACGATGAGCCGTCCCTTGGCGTCACGGGCGACCGCAACGGACTGCCCCTGCAAGGCGCGCAGCGCGGGGGTCGCTCGCAAGACGACGAAGCGCTCCCCATCCGACACGACGGCGTAGACGCTCGGTGGGGGGAAACGTCGGCAGGTAGAGAGGGGCGCGGTCGAAAGCTGGTCCTGGACCCGGATGCCGTCCCGGATCGTGACGTTCGCTCCCCGCACCGCTCGCGCGTGGTGGTAACGCTTGCCCGTCCGCGGATCGGTCACGCGAACGGTCACGAAGTAACCCCCGTCTTCAGCCGCCAGATCCCTCGACGGGGCGTTGGCGCCATCATGCAGCGCCAGCGGCCCACCCATCTGTTCTTCCCCTCGGAGGAATGCATCGAAGTCCTCTCGCCTCCAGGTAAACGAGCCAGTCTTTCCTCGCCGGCCGATGGGGTACACCTTACCGCGGCGGAAGGAGTCCTCGAGGACTACCCGCAGTATCGCGCTGTTTCCGCGGTGGTTGGGCACGGAACGGGCGATTGCACAGCGACGGCGGCGTTTGCCCGGAAGTCGACGCTCGGGCCGTTCTCACGGCGCTCATTGAGTGGATCTATTTCGTATGACGGCTGCATACCATTCGCACCGCGATCCGCAGCTTGTCGCGATAGGCTTCGGAGCTCTCGACCTGCTGCTTCACTCCCAAGGAGGTCGCGAACAAGTTCTCTCCGAGCTCCTTTGCCGAAAGGCCACAAGTCTTCCAAGCGTCTGCGACGCCTGAGCTCTTAAGTAGGCGAACGACCTCGGCCACAAGCTCTCGATCGAGCTCATGGACGCTCTCGCCTACGAGAGTCACCGCCGTCTCCATCAGCTCGCCCATGTATTCCGAGCCAAGCCTCCCGACCAAGCTCCCGTGCGTCGCTTCAAAGGCACCCAGGATGCGCTCCTCGACGCTCTGATCCTCCCTTGCGAGCGCGACTTTGCGGGCCGCTCGCAGCGATTCGGTCTGCGCGACCACGGCGGCCTTGAAGAGCTCCTCCTTCGTTCGATAATGTAGGTAGAGCCCCTGACGCGACAGGCCCGCCGCGCGCGCAAGATCGTCCATCGACGTCTTCTTGAAGCCGTACCGAAGGAAGACGCGCATGGCGGTCTCGAGGATTGCCGCGCGCCGTGCCCCACCTTCGTTCGAGTCTGCGCCCATCAGCTCGCAGCCTGCGACGCGCCCGACGTCTGGTTCACGAATGCCATTGCAAGAATTTACAAACATAAACCAGTTTGTCAACTATGCCCACTTTCCGCTCATCGCAGAACTCCGCCGCGATCTTCTCGGAGATTCTCCACTCGATGGCGCGACTTCTAACCGTTGACTCCAACGGGCCCGACCTATTTCCGTAACTTGACAAGTTTGGTACACAATGTCAAGTTTTGACCATGCAGACAATGATGCGGATGTTCGTGCACCAGGAAATGAGATCGTGATGGTTCTGCGAAAGATCGCTCGCATACTCCGACGCACCGCCGTTGGCGTAGTGGCCGCTGTCGTCCTCGCGCTCGTGACACTCAAGCTCCTGTACGGAATGGGAACGCCCTACCCAGACGCGAGCAGCACGCCCCTCGTCGCGGACACGGACGTTGCCGCGGTGGTGAGTCTCGACTTTCCTCCTGGCAACGTCGCTGGCTCGAGCGACGGGCGCGTTTTCTTCAACCTCCACCCGATCGCGCATCTTGACCGCTTCACCGACGCGTTCCTCTTCGAGCTGGTAGACGGCAAGCCGCACCCGTATCCGGACGCCGCTTCCCAGCCCGATCTTCGGTTTGTCTTCGGAATGACCGTGGACCGACAGAACCGGCTCTGGTTGACGGCACCGGCGGCTGTCGATCGAGAACGCACGCGTCTCATTGCGTATGACCTTACTTCGAACGCGAAGGTCTTGGATCACGAGCTCGACCCAGGCGTCGCGCGATTCGGTCAAGATCTGCGCATCACCCCGGACGGCAAGACAGTCCTTCTCGCGAACGCTAGCGCCTTTCGCTTCACGGCTGCATCGCTGGTCGTTCTGGACATCGCGACGTGGACGTCACGTGAAATTCTGATCGGAGATCCATCTACCCAAGCGCAGGACTGGGTCATGACGGTCCGCGGCGGTCCGTATCGGGTCGCCTATGGCTTGATCAACTTTCAGGCGGGACTGGACGGCATCTCGATCAGCCCGGATGGCCGATGGCTCTTCTTGGCCCCCATGAGCAACGACACGCTTTTCCGGGTCCCCCTGGCAGATGTGCTCGACCCAGCCGTCTCGCCGTCGACCTTATCGGCGCACGTGATGCGTGTCGGCAAGAAACCGTTGAGCGATGGGATCGAGGCGGCTTCCGATGGGAGCGTGCTCATCACCGATGTCGAGCATGGAGGAATCGCGCGCGTCGACGCGCGTGGCGGGCTCCAGACGCTGGTCAAGCTGGGCGGCGTCTCCTGGGCAGACGGTGTCTTCGTGGGACCGAGCGGCGACGCGTTCTTCACCGATAGCGCGATCCCACTCTACATCGATCCCCTCATGCGCCCACCGGCGTTGGACCGACTTCGTTCCGGTCGACCCTACCATCTTTACCGTTTCAGGCTGCCGCCATCTTGAGCGCGGGCAATGACGGGGGCGGAACCTGGTCGTGCAAGACGCGAACGTGGCCGCAGGGGACGGACCCAAGAAGGGCGGCGATCAGAAGATCCAAGGGGATGTCGGCGGCCCGCACGGCAAGGGCGGCGACACCTTCATCGTCGGTGATAGCTACAACGCCGACGCGAAGTAGCCCTCCTCAGGCCGCGACCCGCACGGAAACGGGCAACTCCACCAGGTACGACAATTCGAGTTGCGTCCCCGCGCAACGAAAAACAAGGGGTCCGGCGTTGGTACAAGCCGGGCCCTTGACACAAAAGCTTTGTACAGGGGCTCAGGGACGAACCCGCTGCAAATGAACATCGGGGCGGGGGGGGGCCGTACGGTGGACGGCAGGCTGCCCGCGAACCAGGGGCGGGCCGCGCCCGCCTCTTGGCGACCTTGGCTACTTCTGGCGGCCCGGCGCCGTGAAGGGCGTGCCCGTCCACTCCTCGCTCCGGGTCCATAGCCTCTCGGCCAGTTCGCGGTCCATGATCCATGGCCTCACCCCACGCGCCTCCTTCGAGTCGGCCGGGACGGGCTCGCCGATGTCGACGTCCTCGCAGTAGACCCCTCCCATCCCGTCGAGGACCGAGCTCGTCGCGCACCAGACGCTCGTCGCAGCCCCCTCGGGAGGCATCTTTCGGAAGAACGACTCCTCGCTCCGCTGAAGGGTCTTGCGCAGCGCTTGAAGCTCGTCCTCGGATAGGCTCCGAGCAAGCTCGGTCGCGACCGACCCCGGATGCACCGAGAAAGCGCGCACACCGTGCTCCTTGCCGCGCGCGTCGAGAGCCAGAGCGAAGAGAGCGTTGGCGCTCTTCGACTGAGCGTACGCCTTCCATTTGTCGTAGGGACGGCGCGCGAAGTTCGGATCAGCGAGGTCCACTGAGCCCATGGCATGCCCCCACGACGTCAGCGCGACGACGCGTGCGCCGTTCGCCTTCAAGAGAGCCGGCCAGACGCGAGCGGTGAGTTGGAAGTGGCCGAGGTGGTTCGTGGCCAACTGAAGCTCGAACCCTCCGACGGTCTTCTCGAACGGGATCGCCATGACGCCCGCGTTGTTGATGAGGAGGTGGAGCGGGCGGCCCGACGCCATGAAGCGGTTTGCGAAGGCGTCCACCGATTCCGGATCGCTGAGCTCCACCGAGTCGAGCTCCACCCGTTCTATCCCTGCGAGCGCCTTGTGGGCCTTCTCCGCGTTGCGTGCGGGAACGACGACTGTCGCTCCGGCACCCGCGAGGACCCGCGTCGTCTCGAGACCGATGCCGACGTAGCCGCCGGTCACGATCGCCACCTTCCCGTCCAGCCTCGTCGTGCCGATCACCTCCTCTGCGGTCGTCTTCGGTCCGTATCCCGTGTGGAGTGCTGCTTGTTTGGTCGTCATGGATGGAGTCCTCTTTCTTCGATGGCAGCGAATCTCCGTGCGCGGCCGGCGCGTCGGTAGCGAACACACTGTCGTGACCAGTCGAGGTCAACGGGCGCTCGCGCGCCACCTCGCCGGCGTAGTCCCCTCCCAGCCATGGAAGGCGCGCGTAAAGGAGTTGAGCTCTTCGAAGCCAAGCAGGAATGCGACCTCGCCCGCGCCGAGGTCGGTGTGGGCCAAAAGGCGCCGCGCGGAGAGGTGTCGGACCTCGTCGAGGAGCTTCTGGTAGGTCGTTCCCTGATCTCCGAGGCGACGCTGCAAGGTTCGTGGGCTCAGCCCGAGCGCTTTGGCAACCTTCTCCACGGCAGGGCGTTCGCCGCAGATCTTCCTCGCGAGGAGTGACCGCACGTCGTCGGCGAGGGTGCGCGGCGATTCGGCCTTCTCGAGGGCAGACTCGAGCCCTGGCACCAGCAGCGCCATGAGCTGCGCATTTTGCGTGACGAGCGGGACCGCGAGCACGACGACCTCGAAGACGAGGGCGTCGGCCGGTGCATCGAAGCGAATCGCGCATCCGAAGTGCTTGTGCAGCACGCCTTCGTGGGCACGACGACGCGCAAGCTCGAGACGGCGAGGCCGGACCGCGGTGCCCGTCCCGCGCCGCGCGAGATCGAGCACGCTCGCGAAGATGCAGTCGATGAGCATCGGCGGGGGGGCCGTGGCTGCACGGAGCCACTCGAAGAGGACCCGCGCTTCGCCCCTCTCCCTTTCGATGGTGATCTCCTCGGGGCAGACGAGGCGCTTGTAGCGGGCGAGCTTCGCCAGCCCTTCGCCGAGCGTCGCCGAGTGCAGAGCCGCGAGGGTCGCCACGGACTGATGTTGCGGAAGCGGGTCGGTCCCAACGCGGAGCCCCACGTCCGCGCCACTGACCTCTTCTGCTGCCCGCCAGAAAGCAAAGAGCTCGGCGGTCGTCGCCTGGGGGTTCGGCGCCGTGAAGCGGGAACGAGGAATCGCAGCGCGCGAGAGCAGATCGTCGACGTCGACGCCCAGCCGCTCCAAGCGACCCAGCAGCGTCGCCGGGAGCGGTACGGCATCCGGGAGCACGCTTCCCATAGACCAAAGCCTATGGGCGCGGCGTTCGCATTGCCAATCCGATCGCGCCAACGACCCATCCGATTGCGCCAACCGTCAAAGCGGCAACCGGACCCGTGAGCGCATTCACGACGCGCGTCACCGGCGATCGAAGACCCTCGGTGCACCGGCGCTCCGGAGGCGACGAGTAGGTACGATGGCGCGGTCATGGCATTCGACGGTCGAATCTTGAACGGCATCGAGGTGCTCGGCGCCGTCGTCGAGACAAGGAGCTTCGCCCGCGCATCGAGAGCGCTGGGCCTTACGCCCTCTGGGGTGAGTCGCGCGATCGCACGGCTCGAGGAGCGCCTGGGCGTGCGCCTCTTGCAGCGGACGGCGCGCTCGGTGACGCTTACCGACGAAGGGCGCCGCTTCTACGAATCGGTGAGGCCGCTGATGCAAGGCATCGAGGACGCGGCCGGAGAAGCGGCCGGCTCCTCGGCGCTGGCAAAGGGGATCCTCCGCGTCGCGGTCGACTCCCTTGTGGCGCGCGTCGTCATCGGTCCTCGCACGGGCGCGTTCTTGCGCGCGCACCCCGCCCTCGATCTCGACCTCGTGGTGCGCGACCACCTGGGGGAACTCGTCGGCGACGGGTTCGACTGCGCCGTTCGCTTCGGCGACCCCGAGCCGTCGACGCTCGTCGCGAAGAAGCTCGCCGACACGCGCGTCGTCACCTGCGCATCGCGCGGCTACCTCGAAGAGCGCGGACGCCCAGTGCATCCTCGCGATCTTGCTCGGCACGACGCGATCCAGTTCCGCGATCCCGCGACGGGGCGCCCATTCGAGTGGATTTTCGTTCAGAACGGTCGAGTGCTGTCCGTCACGCCGAGGACCCGGATGATCGCGAACGATGTGACGGCGGCGCTCGCGGCGTGCATTTCGGGCGTGGGCATCGTGCAGAAGCTCGAGATCGAGTTGCGCGCCACACCCGGGCTCGACCTCGTCGACCTCTTCCCGGACTGGGCCGAAGAGCGCTACCCCCTCTACGCCTACGTTCCATCACGCCGGTACACGCCGGCCAAGGTGCGGGCGTTCCTCGACTTCGTCACCGCCGCTTGCGCGCCGCCGCGTCCATCACGACGAGCGTGACGTTTGGTCATCGTGACCCTGACCCGTAGTCGCTTTCTCGCGCCGCCTCGCGGGCGCATGTTTCTCCGCGGAGGTGAGGAGCATGGCTAGCGCGTTGAAGGACAAGGGCGTCGTGGTGTTGGGAGGCGCGTCGGGCATCGGTTTCGCGACCGCGCTGGCGGCGGCCGCGCGGGGTGCGATCGTAACCGTGACATCGCGCAGCGGCGAGCGGGTCGCACAGGCTGTGCAGCGGATCGGCGGCCTAGCCCGCGGCGAAGTCATCCATCTGGAGAACGAAGAGGAGACGAGCGCGTTGTGCAAGCGCGTGGGCGCGCTCGATCACCTCGTCTACACCGCGGGCGACGAACTCCTCCTCTCCCCGGTCGCCCGGGTCGACCTCGCCGCGGCGCGACGAGCGTTCGAGGTGCGAGTCTTCGGTGCGCTTGGCGCGGTGAAGCATGCAGCTGCCGCGATCCGGCCCGGCGGCTCGATCGTCCTCACCCACGGCATCGCCGGCGCACGTGCGCAGGCGGGCTGGGCGATCGGCGCCGCGATATGCGGGGCGATGGAAGCGATGACGCGGGCGCTCGCCGTCGAGCTCGCCCCGGTGCGGGTGAACGCCGTCAGCCCTGGGCTTGTCCGCACCCCGCTGTGGAACCCGATCCCGGAGCCCGACCGCGAAGCGCTGTTCCGCGAGGCAGGCGCCAAGCTCCTGACGAAGCGTGTCGGTGAAGCAGGGGAGATTGCCGAGGCCTACTGCTACCTGATGGAGAACACGTTCACCACCGGCCAGACCCTGGTGGTCGATGGCGGAGGGCTGCTCGTTTGACGCAGGCGGACTCGAACGAGCGCCGCCCTCTCGTCACGGGTCCGAGCGTCAGGCTGAAGTCCTAGCCAAGCCAAGCCCCAAAGGAGCGGTTTGCCTCGGCATCGCTCTGGGGGCGTCATGCGGGAGCCGACTCGGCGATCGTCGGCCCCACTCGGGTCCGTGCTTGTCGCGAGTTCCTTGGCCAGAACCACGGACGTCCGCACGCATTCGATGGGGCGTCGCGAAGACTACGAATCACCGTTATGCGAGGACGCGGGATGCATACGCGCGTTGAGCCCGGATAGGATCGTGAGCACCATGTCGTCGCAAAAAGCGGCGACCTCGCGGTCGCTTTTCTCGAGGAGAGGGCCCGAAGAGGCGAGGACAGCGAGTCCATGGAGAGCAGGCCACAGGATGAACTCCGCTTGACGGCGCGCGTCCGGCGAAAGGATCTTACGGAGGACCGCCTCGTCGAGAAGGCTCCCAAGTATCTCGAACGGACGAAGATTCGCGGGTACGTCTGGGCGCCACTGCTGCGATCCGAACGCCGCTTCAAATCTGTGCGGCTGGTGCCTCGCCCAAGCGACGTAAGCTCGACCGAGGGTGACCAGTCGTCGCTGAGCCTCGGCCTTCGGGATGCGAGCCAGTCGTTCATCGAGCGCATCGGCGAGTGCGTCCAGAGCTCTCGCGGCGAGCGCGTCAAGAAGAGCATTGCGGTCCTCAAAGTGGTGGTATGCGGCGCTCGGCGCCACGCCTACGGCAGCCGCCACCTCGCGAATGGTCAGCTCGGCGAAGCTGTGATCTTCGAGCATGGCATCTGCCGCGTCGAGAAGAGCCTTTGCAAGATTTCCGTGGTGATAGCTCCGGGTGCGCACGTGGTCAGATGGTGCACGGCCGTCGAGGGAACGGCAACCGCGGTTCGTCGATCTGACGACTGTTCACATAAAGCTTGACGGGTGGCACGTCGTGGGACAAAGAACAATGGTCCCATTTGAACACCATTCAGATCGCTCGGGTCCGGCCTCAGGGCAGGCCGCGGCTCAGCACCGGCGGGAGCTCGAGAATGTCCGATCATGAGATTCTGAACGATGTCGCGTCCGTCGCTCGCGAGGTCGGTGATCGTGTCCGGGCGCTCCCGAGTCCCGGACGGTTCCAGACGCTTTTGGAGCTGCGGGCCGTATTCAACGAGATCGACGGCCCGTTGCAGGCCTTCACGCGGGAGAGGTTAGGGGCTCTTCGCCCAGAAGCTGCCTGGGTCGACGAGCTGCACGGTCGAATACCCGACGCAGGAGAGGCGTGGGTCGTAGACGCGATCGATGGAGCCGTTCAATACCTGCAGGGGTTGCCGCAGTGGTGCGTGAGCATCACGCTCGTCCGCGCGCGTGTCCCCGTCATCGCGGTCTTGCACAGCACGGTTCAAGGAGAAACCTACGCGGCCATCGCTGGAGGCGGAGCGACGCGCAACGGCGCTCCTGTCGAGCCATCAAAGAAGGCTGAACTCGCTATCGCACTGGCTGCGACGAGTCAGCCGCCCTTTGTGGCGAAGGAGCCTGGAGACGTCGATCGTGCAAGTCGCTCCCTCCGCGACGTGCTCTTGGTGGCCGGAGCTGTCAGGAACTTCGGACCGACCTCGTGGCAAATCGCCGATGTCGCGGGCGGGCGCATAGATGCCTTCTGGCAGTATGGCGTTGACGACGGGAACTTGCTCGGTGCGAGTCTTGTCGCGCAGGAAGCGGGCGCGATTGTTACCGATGTACGAGGAGCGCCATGGCGCGCCGGCGCTCACAGCATTCTTGTGGCGGCGCCGGGCCTGCATCGGCCACTGTGTGAGCTCCTACCAACGGATGGAACCGTGTCGTTGTCTTGAACAAGACATTGAAGATCGATTTCTGGTCCGACATCGTTTGCCCCTGGTGCGGCATCGGCAAACGCCGGTTGGGAGCCGCGCTTTCTCGGTTCCCCCCACCGGGACGGCGTCGAGGTTCTCGGGCGCGTATTCGAACTCGGACGTTCCGCGCCCGACGTGCGCGCCAAGCTCGTTCTCCTTTCAATGGAGCGCGCGCTCGCGTCTGCAATCGACGGCGCACGAGGGATGCGCCGGCACCCTGCCCGCCTGCCCCGACGCCTCCACGCCCGTTCGAGCATCGAAGGGCGACATGAAGACGCTCTACACCGCCACCGCGACCGCCCACGGCGGTCGTGAGGGCCACGTGCAATCCGACGACGGTTTCCTGAACGCGGACCTGCGCCTCCCCAAGAGCCTTGGCGGGCTGGGCGGCGAGGGGACGAACCCGGAGCAGCTTTTCGCCGCCGGCTATGCCGCGTGCTTCGAGAGCGCGTTGCGCCTGGTGGCGCGGACGCAGAAGAAGGCCCTGACGGACGCGCATGTCACGGCGCGCGTCAGTCTGAACGCGACTGACGACGGCAAGTACGCTCTCTCCGTCGAGCTCGAGGGCCGGGTCGAAGGCGTCGACCGGGACGTGGCGCAGGCGCTAATGGATGCCGCCCATCAAGTGTGTCCGTACTCGAACGCGACGCGCGGGAACATTCACGTCAAAGTTTCGGCCGCGTAGCGTCCCGCGGCCGATCGTTCGTGCGACAGCGAAATGGAAGGATACGTCATGCCTGTCGACCACTATGTGACACTCGGCCGGTCCGGCCTTCGGGTGAGCCCGCTCTGCCTCGGAGCGATGACGTTCGGTGAAGACCTCGGCTGGGGAACCAGCGTCGAGGAGTCCCAGCAAATCATCGACCGCTACGTCGAGCTGGGCGGCAACTTCATCGACACGGCGAACTTCTACACCAAGAGCCATTCCGAGAAGATCATCGGCGATCACGTCGGGCGGCACCCCGCGCGGCGCGATCGCCTCGTGATCGCCACGAAGTTCAGCGGCAACCTCTACCCGGGTGACCCGAACGGTGGTGGCTCGGGGCGCAAGGCGATCATCGGCGCTTGCGAGAACTCGTTGCGGCGCCTCCAGACCGACTACATCGACCTTTACTGGCTGCACAACTGGGACGTTTACACGCCGATCGACGAGACGATGGCGGCGCTCGACGACCTCGTAAGAGCGGGGAAAGTTCGCTATCTCGGCGTCTCGGACACACCGGCCTGGAAGATCGCCGAGGCCAACGTCACTGCTCGATTCCGCGGCTGGTCCGCGTTCGTCGGACTGCAGATCGAATACTCGCTGCTCGAGCGCAGCGTCGAGCAGGAGCTCGTGCCCATGGCCCGTGAACTCGGCCTCGGAATTACGCCGTGGTCGCCGCTCAAGAGCGGCGCGCTGAGCGGGAAGTACAAGCGAGCGACCGCCGGACAAGTGAAGGCGGATCGCGGCCCGTTCCTCCACCCGTTTCTCAACGACAAGACCTACGGAGTGGTCGACGAGCTCGAGGTCGTCGCCAAAGCACACGACAGCACGGTCGCTCGCGCGGCAATCGCATGGCTCCAAGCGCAGCCCGGTGTAACGTCGACGATCATCGGGGCGAGGAGGCTTGCCCAGCTCGAAGACAACATGCGGGCGGTGGACCTGAAGCTCACGGCCGAGGAGCTTGGCCACCTCGATGCGCTCACAAAGCCAACGTTCGGGTTCCCGCAGAACATGCAGCCGATGTTCCCCAGCATTCACAACGGCGGCACCACGGTGAACGGTGTCCACGCACCGCCGTCTGGTTTCGTAATGGAGAAAGGTGACAAACCATACTGAGCTGGGTCCGATTGCCCGCACCTCCGCCACTAAGGCGTCCGGCGCGACTCATCGCACGGCCATCCGGAACGTCTCACCGATGGCGGCGCAGTACCGCTGTAGCGTCGACATCTTCACGTCCCCGCCCGCTTCCAACTTGCTTACGACCGAGGCGGAGGTGCCCATCCGAGCGGCAACAATCCCATGACCCAAGGCAAGAGCCCAGTGCGGTAATTCCGCACGCTGGGATCCGTGCGGGGGGCGGCCCGAACCGAAAGGCAAGGGCCGTCCCTACCGCGACCGTTTGGCCTCAGGCGTACGTCGCCTTGCGGGAGAGACGAAACGCAGGACAATCCTTGTCCCAATGGCTGTGGTCACGTACTCAAGTACCGACACCAAGTCGCCGACGTCGAGCCGTGCAAACAGTTAGAACAAGGGACCCTGAGCTGAGGCTGTCGCGCGCCTTCGACGCGCCCCGGTCGCGCGTTTGGGAGGCGTGGACCAAAGCGGACTACGTCAAACGCTGGTTTACCCCGGCGCCGCTGACGACCCCGCGCTGCGAGGTAGATCTACGACCCGGCGGCATCTTCTATCTCGTGATGAGGATGCCCGATGGCGTTGAACTGCCAATGGACGGGCGCTTCGTCGACGTAGTGCCCAACGAGCGGATTGTCTTTACCGCGACCATCCAGGGGGGCGTCGAGGTACACACCACGGTCGCGTTCGCGGACGAAGGTGGTGGCAAGACACGTCTCGACGTCCACCAAGTGTACTCGCACGAGACGGACGCGACTCGCGGTGCGCCGCAGGGTTGGGCCGCGACGCTCGATCAGCTGGCGGAAGTTGTTCGCGATATTTACTGACCCGTCACGCGCTCGACCACAATCTCCGCCCCCGCACTATCAACGAAACGCCGCGTGAGTCCGAGATCACATTTTGGGATCATGCGGGGTATCCGCCTCGGGCGGCCGGGGGCGCAGAGGAAGCTCGCCGTGCTCCGGCAAGCAACGACCGAGTGAAATCCCGAAACGGTTCTGGGGTGCTTATCTTGCTCCGGGGCCGTAGCACCGTGACGCGGTGCCTGACGAGGGACAGTGATTATGACGACTATGATTGACCCGCACAACCTCATCGCGACCGGCGCGGAGCTCGCCACGGAGGGCGACCTTGCCCGATTGCTGGGCGTTAGCCGCTCGGTGCTTGGCTCGCTGCTCCAAGGGGAGCTCTATCGAAGCGTGCGTCACGTCCGGGACGGCACGAGGCACCTTTACTGCGTGGATGACTACTGCGTGGATGACGCACGGACGGCGATTGCCCCGCGGATGGCGGCGATCGAAGTCCGGCGCAAGGCAGCGGCGGAGCCCGAAGCTCGGGAGCGAGCCGACGGCGCCGAGCGACGGCAGGCCAAGGCCGACGCGCATGCTCGTCACATAGCCCGGAAGGCTGCCGCGCATAATCGCCCGGTTGCCCGCTCTGGAGCGCCCAAGCTCCAACCATCGCCCCGACCGGGGGTCGGGCGCAATGTCGTGCCCGAAGTCTTCGTGCGACGACGGGTGCAACATGAGCTCGTCCTAAATTATTCCGCAATCGCCACCGGGCCTCTCACGATGGGGATGGGGCCGGTACTCCTGCGAAGAAAGACGATGCCGTTGGAAGACGTTCCTGAAGGCGCATTGGCGGCGGATACAGACAAGGCTAGCCTCTGAAACGCCACCGCGTCGGCCCCCAACCCGACCGGGGTCGTCACCGGCTTGGATTCGACCGTGCACAGCGCCCGGCGGGTCTCGTTCGTCGATGAACACGGCCAGCCCGAACTTGGATGGGTATGCGCAGAGGTTCGCTCGCTCGATCAAGCACGAGTGCCCCTACGCCACATCGTTACCCTGGCGAACGGCATCTGCGCAACGTCGTCCACGAGTAGTCTCCCTCTACAATGCCGAGCGCCATCACCAGGTGATCGGAAACGCATACCCCTCAGAGGTCCATTTCACGCTTCTCCGTGAATCGGAGCCCCAGGCCTTGGTGCGGCGACTTCGTGAGGCATGAATATTTGGAAGCGCGTGCCATCCGGCCCGCTATCCACCGAGATTCGACCGCCGTGAGCGTGGACGAGCTGCTGCACGATCGCCAGACCGAAACCCGTCCCTCCACGCTTGCCCGCGGAGTTGAATGGCTGAAAGAGCTTGGCCTGGACTTCCGCGCTGAGACCGGGCCCGTTGTCGGCGAGGCGGAACTCGAGCCCTCCGGCAGTCTCCTCAGCTTCGAGCCGGATCTGCGGATCCTTGCGACCTTCGATGGCCTCGGCGGCGTTGCTGATCAAGTTTCGCAGGACGCGCGCAAAGCGGGCAGCGTCGAGCCGCCCGTGCAGCTCCGCGGGGACGGACCATGTGAGCCGGATTCCGCGGGGCACAAGCGCCGCGCGCGCGGACTCGAGCGTCGCTTTCAAGGCATCCCATAAGCCAACGCGCTTTGGCTGCACATTCGCGCCGCCCCGACAGAAGGCCAAGGTGTCGTTGACCAGATCCTGCGCCTCCGCCAAGAGCTTGTCGCTCGCTTCGAAGAGCTCTGCGCGAGACATCACGCTCTCGTCACCGTCGCGGATGAACTCGAGCAGTTGGCGCGCCGTCATCACGGGTCCGCGCATATCGTGGACCAAGAAGGCGAGCGCTTGTCCGACTGCACTCATCCGCTGGGTCTCAACGAGCCGCGCGTGCATCTCGGTGTTCTGGATGGCGACCGAGGCATGCGCCATGAACATCTGTAGAAGGTGCATGCGATCCGCTGTGATCTTCCGTTCGCCTTTGAGGGCCACGATCAACCCAAATTCCGAGATCGGCAGGACGACCACGCCATTGTCTACGGATGGCTCGGGCCCGGCACCCCGCTGCAAAATGGGGAGTGCCGCGGTCGGGTCGGCAAAATCACCGACTCCGACGCGGAAGACAAGGTCCGGCCCAGTCTGCGCGAGGGCCGCCGAATCGGTGTCGAGCCAAGCGCAGACCTGCTCGAGCAAGTGGCGAAGGAGCCGGTCGATGTCGTTGCGGTCCGCCCGAATCGACGTGACGAGGTCCATCAGCGCTTCGAGCTCTCGGGCGCGATTCCAGTCGAGCACGCTCTTGGTTGCCAGCTGCCGGAGCTCGTCGCCGGCAAACGGCTTGACGTAGTACCCGACGTTCCCGCCGACCTGTTCGACGATTTTATTGACCGAGTGGTCACTGTAGGCGGTGACGAAGATCACCTCGGCCCGGGCGTCGACCCGCCGCACGCGCTCCACGGTCTCGAGCCCATCCCAGCCGTGCATCCGCATGTCGCAGAAGATGACGGCGTACGGCCGTTTGGCCGCAACCGCAGCCTCCACCAAAGCGAGCCCGAGCTTGCCGCTTGCTGCGAAGTCGACCTCGAACGGCGGCATTGCTGCGACCTGCGCCGCCGCGGGCTCCGGGTTACCAAAAAGCGCCGCCGCCGCCGCGTCGACCGCATCACCTTCGCGTTTTCCGGGGCTGAGCACGGCCCGGAAGCTCTCGCGCACGCTCTCTTCATCGTCGATGACGAGAATGCGCGTTTTCAAAGCTTCAATTCTCTTCATCGACGATCGCCCCTTTCGGCAAGGTGATCTCGGCACGCGCTCCGGTCCCCACCCCTTCGCTCGAGACCGTGATGCGACCGCCGAGGGACTCCACGATGCGCCGGCACGATCCCAGTCCGATTCCAGAGCCCCGCTGCTTGGTGCTGAAACCGTCGTCGAAGAGTCGCGTCGCGACATCTTGGTCGAAGCCACGCCCACCGTCGCGCACGGTGATCACCAGCCCTCCGCCGGGCGCTCGCACGTACGCCAGCGTCACCCAGGGGGAGCGGCCCGCGGGTAGGTCGTCGAGCGCTTCGGCAGCGTTTTTCGCGAGGTTGAGGAGGACCGACATCAAACGGCTCCGATCCACCCGCACCGTCGGCGCGGGCCCAGCGGTGGGCTCGACCGTGAGCACTCCGCCCCGTGCTTCGACGGAACCAGAAGCCATCGCCCGGACATCGGCCAAGACGCGATTGATGCGCACCCGACCGCGCGCTCCATCGCTCCCTGCGCTGGCGTAGGAGCGCTGGATGCTGAGAATCTCGTTGGCGTGGGTGAGGTAATCCGCGACTCGAGCGAAGGCGGCGAGCGCGCCACGTTGACCCCGCTCGGAGGCGACGGCCATGGCCTCGAGGAGCGCGACCAAGGACTGCCCCCGTGAGCCGCCCAGTAGGCGGTCCAGCGCGACGGTAGAAGGCTTCAGAAAACCCACCGTCCGTGCGAGGTTCTCGGTGACGGCAGCGTCCGCTGCGTGTCGCCTGGCTTCCACCACGGCTCCGCCGATCCCCGTCAGGGCGTTGCCAAGATCGTGGAGGACGGACGTCGCCGTTTCGATCTTGCCGCGCTGGTGCGCCTCCTCCGCGGCCGCGGCGGACTGCTCGCGGACCCGGCGGCTGGCTTCGATCTCGAGGACGACGTCGACGAGTTCGCTGGAGAGCGACTCGGCGGCCGCGATCTCGCGGGGCTCGAAGGGGATGGACTTGAGGTGGACCTCCTCGCGCCAGCGCTCGAACGATTTGCGGGGATGGAGTCGCTCGGCGTCCATGGCGCTGGACGCTTTGCGCGGGTCTCCTCCCCACGAGACCGTTTGCACCACCTCCGGCCGGAACCATAGGAGCCAGGTGTCTTGGCCCGCCTCGCCGCCGCTGTCGGGAAAGAGCACCGGTGTAGCGGCGAGCCCGCAGCCCACGTCCTTCCAGGCATAAGCCGGCGCGTAGCGCTCGGGGAGCGAATCGGTCGCGACTGTCCCGCCGCCCTGGCCCCGAATCCAGGACAGTAGCGGGGTAAGTTCACTCCGTGGCGGGGTCTTGCCGATCGCGTGCAGCTCGTTCTTGTAGAGCAGGACGGCTCCGGTCGAGTCGGTCACGTCCAGCAGGGACGGCGTGTGCTCGGTCAGCCCGCTGACCAAGTCTCGATCTTGGACGACGAGCTGGACAATCCGTGCCTGACGAGCGAGATAGGACGCGCGACCCTCCGCGACGGCGACCCCCTCCTTCTGGGCTACCAGCGACGAGACGATCTCGCCTAGCAGGCCGCATGCGGCGCGAGCTTCGTACGGGACGAAGCGTTTGCCCGACTCGTGGTTGCAGGTGATGAGCCCCCAGAGCCGGTCCCCGACCATGATGGATATGCCCAGGGACCCGGTGACGCCCATGTTTCGCATGTACTCGAGGTGGACCGGCGAGATGCTTCGAAGGCTCGCGTGCGTCAGGTCGATAGGGGGCCCCTCCTCCGACATCAGGATCCGAGCCGGCACGTACGTCGATGTTGGAATCATGCGAAGCCGGCATTCGGCGTAGAGAGCGCGCGCCTGGCTCGGGATGTCCGAGGCGGGAAACCGCAGATCGAGGTAGCGCGCCGCGCCGTCGACGCAGTCTTCAGCGACCACCCTCCCGCTCCAGTCAGGCCGAAAGGTGTAAACGATCACGCGATCGAAGCCCGTGAGCTCGCGCACCTCGCGGGCCGCACGCCGGCAAAGCTCGCCGAGGTCGGCCGCGGCGCGCAGGCGGACGAGACTCTGCCGTACGCGATTGAAGACGTACGACGTGCGGAACTCCGGCGCATCGTCCTCGTGCTCAAGCTCGACTAGCACGCGATCGCCCTGCCGGCGCACGATCGCGTTTAGCCGGCGACCGCCGTGAATGGAGACCTTGAACGGGTTGTCGTCCTCGGCGTGCTCTTGGCGGAGGCCGCTCGAGAGTCTCCCCACGTCGGCGACCTGGGCTAAGCAGGTGACCTGGCGCCCGAGCAGATCGCAGGGCGCCACCCCGAGCACAACGAGAGTGTTGTCGCTCGATCCGACGATCGAGAGGTCCCCTGCTCTCAGCACGAGCAAGGCTCCATGGGGCTGTATCCCGCCCGGAATTCGGACGGGCTCATGCTCGCACCGCGAGATGTCGATCGGCGAGGCGATGCGGCCTGTCGAGGGCATGGTCATGCGGCCTGGTGGGCAAGACGTTCGGCGAAGAGACGAAATGTCGCAGTCGCGGCGTCCGCTGCCTGCGCGCGCGAGGCTTCGTCGGGCAGGCAGCGTTCAAGCGCTGCGCAGAACGCCTGCCAAGAGGTGGCAGCGGCCGAACCGTAGCTGTCGAAGAACGATGCCCCGTTGTCCGGACCGAGGCCGAGGACGCGACGCACGTTGCGTGCGATGACCTTTCCCCCGAGCGTGGCCCCTTCGAGCACGTACAGACAGCCCATCGCGTGCGAGGGCGTCAAGAGGCGCAGAACGGCGTCAGGGGAAGGCGCGGGCCAGACCGCGGGGGCCATCGCCGCCAGGGCCTCCGCGTCGCGCAGCAGCAAGGGGAGCTTGCGGCGCCTCGGCCAGTCGACGTCCCAGCGGGCGAGTTCCGGTCCGTGCAGTTCGATTTGCGCCTCAAGGACCGTGTAAATGCTCAGGAAGGTCCGAAGTACGTTCGAGTACTCGCGAAGAGTCAGTTGCGGGGAGGCGAGCGGAAGGATCGACTCCAGGCGGGCATGCGCGGCGCGAGTCGCCTCCAGGAGATGCGACCGGGCGGGTGCATCCTGCAGACGTGTTGAATTGGCCTCCAGCGTCTCCATCCGCGGCTGGAACGGCCTGAACGGGGAGAAAGTTTATGGCGCTGATCGGGGCGGACCGCCCCCAGCGCTACGCGAAGACAGCGCGTGTTCTGTGGGGAAAGCGCCAGAAGAAGAGCTTTTGCGCCTCGAAGAACTCGAACCACCGGCTGTTCAGGGCTGCGAGGGCGGCCGCCGGATGGACCATTGCTTGAACTTCTCAATAATCCAACCGAGCTGCCCGACGAGGGAATCGGTGAGCCCGCAGGCACGCCTCTTCGGCCGCGTTGCCTGAAGCTACATGTAGCCCAAATGTCGTCACGGAAGAGCTTTGAGCGGTGTGCTGTCGAGAAACTCGTTTTCGACGCGATTGCGAAGCGAATCGACCAAGTGGGCCCTGGGCGCAACCAGCCTCGCGGTGCGGCCGATGGGAAGAGCGTGCATGGGCGCGCCTTTTCAATCGCGGTCGGGCTCCTCGCCGGCGAGACCCTGGAACTCGGCGACGAGCACGGGCGCCGCTGGCGCGCGTCGGCGCTAGCGCTCGAATGGGTGCTCGCTGGCGAGGCGGCGCCCGTTGTCGAGGGCTCCGCGGGCGACGTGGCGATCGAGATCGCACGACGTCGCCTCGAAGACGTGTTCGCCACCCCTTGCGACGAAGAGGTGATGAGCTGTCATCGGGGCGATCCTTTTTCCGGCTCGGCGCTGAGGCCTCGCTCTCATGCTTGGAGGCGGAGCGCACGGAGCTCTTCCTGAACCGATGAAGAGTAACTGTACCGTCGGTTCGCACTTGTGCGGTCCGTGTTTGCCGCCGGCCGAGCCGCCACTCGGTACGTCGCCCACGAAGGGCCAATTTCCGCCACAATCCGCCAGGATCGAGTTTCGGGACATTACGGGTCCGCTTCGGTCTACGACCTTGGGGGCAAGCAGAGCGTCGAAGTCGTCCAGTCTTCCTTCGGCCATGGCTTCGGTCCAACGTCGCACCAGCTTCTCGATCTCTTGTCGGATCATTCGAGTCCCTCGTCAATTGGACATCGAGTAGCGCTAATCGGTTCCGATGCGCCCTCGTTAGGGTTGGCGTGCCAGCGTGCTCGGCGATACGACGGGCGATCGCAGCTCCGACGTCAAGAACTGCTTCACCTCCGGGCTTCCGGTCAACGCCACCCGAATCGACGGCTCGGACCCGCCGACCGAGACGTTGAACTCGAAGAACGGGCAGCAACGGCGCTCGAGGGCGATCCATTCCGCAACCATCGCCAGCATGGCGTCGTCGTCGGGCAGGTGGAAGACGTAGCCGCTTTCGACTTCGACGATGCGAATGACGGCGGCTTCGATCCGCTTTCGCCCCCTCTGGTATCGCTGGCGTTCCTCCGCGGAAAAGACGCCCAATTGGCAGGCGATGGGGATAGGCACAGCAATCAGAATTGTAGAGCGGAACTCAGCGAAACAGCTTCTTAATCCACGCGTCGGAACCACGCGTTGCGCGAGACGACAACAGACCGCGAAGAATTCACGACCAATGCAACTGGTCCCACAACACGGCGAGAACCGCGAGGCTCAGTTCGATGACCGCAAGCAAGAGGAAAGGGGTTCCGAGAGCGTCCCATTGCCGCGCTTCTGCCGACTCGGGTCGGAGTCGCGATGACTGACGCCACGCGTGGACAAACGGCACCAGGGCGAGGGCGGCGAACGCCACGTGGCGGAGAATGGGGTGCGAAGACAGCCAGATGCCACTTGGAGTTCGTGAGTTGCCATCGACGGAAGCCGACGTTGTTCCCAGAAAGAGCAATCCGATGGCGTATTCGGCTCCGACGGCGGTCTTGGCGATGGCGCCCGCCACTTGTACCGCAATGACGGCGAAGCCGTAGGCCAGCAGCAGTCCGGCTGTTCCACCCACGACGGATCTCAGACGGAGGGCTCGAATGACGCCGATTGCCAATGCGACGATTCGCACCACGTCGAGCATGGATCCTCCTCGCCCGGAGATTACGCTCGGAAGCCGGAGGGGGCTGCCCTGGCGCTTTGCGGATTGCCGCGCGCCATTTCGGGTGTGGTGCGTGAGGACGTACTGTCTGCCAGCTCGTGACATTGCGCGGCCTTCACCGCCTCCCGGTGCTGCTGTCGCCGTGCGCGCTCGTCTGCGCGGTGCCCGTCGAGATCGTCGCGGCGCCGAACCCGCGCGAGCCGGTTTCGACGCCGTCCCCGGCACCACTCACCGCACACGCGCTGGTGTCCGTTTGCTCTCGCGTGCGGCGTGAACCACTTCCGGCACTCGGTGCATCGACGCATGGCCATCGGCCGAAGCGTCGGACTTGGCGCCCTCCGGGGGTTACTTCCTGGCCACGGGCTGGGTCACGATCCCGCCGCTCGCGGGCGGCGCGATCAGCCGGCGCCGTGGGTCAGGATCCCGCCGCGGAGTGGGTCACGACGAGGCCGTCGCTGAAGCCGAGGCTGCGCGCGATGTTGGCGATGGGTTACTCGTCGGGCGCCCTTGCTGCATAGCTGAGCGAGCACGGGCGCGGCGGTCGGTAGCTCGGTCTTGCAACGCTGTTGCGGCCTTCGTCACCCGCCGCGTTGGCACCTTCGCGTGCGCTCGTGGCGGCCGCCAAAAGCAGGTCGAAGAGCCATCCGCGGGCCTTTCGGCGTCGACTACGCCGGCGGATCAATTGCTAGTTGCAGTGTCAACCCGTACAGCGTGCGGCGCCTGCTGCGAAACTAGCTTGCAAAGAAGCAGTCGCGCGGCACGTCGATCCACGGCGCGAGGTACTCCGGAGTTCGCGGTGAGTCCGGACTCCGAAAGGAACTCTAAAGTCGCCCTCCGAACGACTCGCGCCACTGGCACGCGCTTCGCGGCGCGGTAGTGAATTCGTGCGCATTGGCGCGCATGCGCAGTCATTCCCCGTCGGGCTCCGGATCCCGTGATGGAAACGTCCGACAAACAGGTGATTCATGGACCGTAAGGAGACAGTGGCGCAACACCCAAGTCGATAACGACGATGGCAGCGCTCGACTACCTCCGTATCGCGCTTACCAAGGTCGGGTGCTCACCGGACCGATCTGGACGACGCGGACGGCTGGATTCACCTCGTGAACCTCTGCGATAAGCACCGCGGCAGCACGGTCGTCGTGCCCGCCGCTGCACGACGACAATGTGGCCATGAGCCCCCACGCGGAAACACGGCGACAGCGGCATTCGAAGCGCTCGGTGCTGAGCTCGATGCGCGGTGGGTCATCACCGGCAGCACGACGGTAAGGAGTGTGGACGACGACACCTACGCAGGGCGTCGCTCTGTGCGGCATACACGATCCTGAAACCGGGCGGAGCTCCGTCGGTGGCGCGGCAAGGCGAGGTCCGCAGAGCACTCGCTGTGCTGGTAGCCCCGGCGCCTGACGTGGCGCCTTGCACGGCGCTGCGACAGCGGTCCCCACGTGACACAGGCCGACTGCAGCGCACCACTCCGGAAGACGCGCGGCAAACGTCGAGAAATCGTTCGAGCAGCTGGTCGGACGACCTTCGCGAGAACGACGCGTTCTTGCGCATCGTCATGGCCCTCGAACACTACGACGCGCCTTTCGAATGTACGCGGGGGAAGCTCGCAGAGGCTACCGAATGTGCACGGTCGAGAACGTGCACGCGCCACGTACCGCTGCAGCGCACGAGGAGGTTGCCGCCGTGCGACCCAAACTGGCTGCGAAGGTCGCCGAGAAGAGCCTGAACCTGGCTCATAAGCCAGCCGACAATCCGCTCCGGACTCATAGGTTATCGCGGCAGTCGCCGGAGTAGTCGAGTTTGGAAGCCCATGCGTCCATGCCGGCTACGAACTGTCGACAACGTGGGTGCCTTCCTGGGTGCATCTGCCCCAGGCCGCATCGAATGCCTCACAGGCACCCGCGAGGGTGCTCTCGGTGCTGGCCGGGCGAATGATTTTTGCACTGCTCACGCCCATGGCCGCACGCCGCGTAACGTTCGGCGGCGGCTGCTGGCGGATCCGGTGGGCGAATGGCATCAGCGCCCCCATCGGCTGCTGCATCGTCGGGTGCTGCGTCTCGGCCGCGGGTATGCGTCGCGATCCTTGCTCGGCTCGCGTGAAGGCACGGACGATAGAGACGCAATGGGCGCTCGGAATGGCCGAGCTTCAGTCGCCAGGAGTGCCAACCTCGGTTTGGCATTTGCCGTACGCGTGTGCGAACCCGAGCCGAACCGGCACGGGCTAAGGACAGGACTCAACGCATCGCTCACCGGGCGCGCACACAGCGAGACGTCGAGCGACGCGAGAGAAGCGTGGGAAATGCATCGCCGCGTGCGAGTTCGCCACGTCCAACGTCCTGGCGCACAGCACTGCGTTGCCTAATGCGGCTTCAGCCGAGTTGCTCGCGATGCATGCATCCGTGTTCGCACGCTCCGCCGCCGCCGAAGTGCACATTCCGAATGGGTAAAGGGCGCTCGCTCGGCTACCCACCTGTAACATACGTCGTGATTGGCGATGTTGCTCACATAGCTGGCAACGGATTCGGGCGACAGTGTTGCGGTGAGTTTCAGGATAGTTGTCGGCTCGGCGTGTAACTGGTCTACGAGACGAGCTTGACCTCCTCGGTCGATGTCTTTACCGGGTTGAGCGTGACAGTTCCAATGGGGTTGCAGTTGCGAGTTTCGCCAGTCCAGCGGGTCGGGTTTTTCCTTCGCGCGGCCTCGTAGGTGGCTTTGCGTCGGCGGAGAATTTCTGCGTCGCGGCCTTGATGGCGATCGTCGGGGGACACGAAGCGGATGGCGCTGTGACGGTGCACGAAGTTGTACCAGTGGACGAAGCGGGCGACCCAGGCGCGCGCGGCGTCTATGGTCTCGAAGGGCGCGCTGGGGAACTCGGGCATGTACTTGAGCGTCCGAAAGAGGGCTTCCGAGTAGGGGTTATCATCGCTGACCCGTGGACGACTGAAGGACGGCACGATGCCGAGCTTCTCCATCGTGGCCAGCATCGTTGCCCCTCGCATCGGGCCTCCGTTGTCGGAATGAAGAACGAGACGCTGGGGGTCGATGTTGTCGGCTACGCAGGTTTCGCGGAGCAGCAGTGCGGCGCGGTCCGCACATTCAGTCGGCTCGATGCAAAACCCTACGATCTTTCGACTCCACACGTCAAGCATCAAATACAGATAAAGAAACGTACCGCGGATATTCGTGCGGAGATAGGTGATGTCCCAACTCCATACTTGTGACGGTCCGTCGGCCTCGTGAGTATCGAGCGGACGGGCCACAGGCGCCCTGGCCTTGCCCCGATGCGCGAGCTGTCCTGCGGCTCTGAGAAGCCTGTAGAATGTCGACTCGGACGCCACGTAGGTCCCCGCGTCTGCGAGCGTGGGGACAATTTGCTTCGGCGATAGGTCGCGGTGCTCTGGGCGATTCGCCAAACGAAGTACTTCGGCACATTCTTTGTCCGTCAGCGCATTCTGCGGTCGCCCGTTCGGCCCCTGGCGTTTATCCTCGCTATCGGGGTCGGCGCGCCAGCGCTCGTAGGTGCGACTGGAGACGTTCGCGATCGCGCAGCTTCGCTCGAGACAGGCGCCCGCTGTGACGGCTTCCCTCACGGCAGCAACGACTACGAGTCGCTCTCGTCGTTGGTGCCGTCGTCCGCGTCCCCCAAGAGATTGTGGAGTTTTTTTTGGAGGATCAGAAGCGCCGCGGCCTCTGCGAGTGCGCGGTCTTTGCGCCGTAGTTCCCGCTCCAGCTCCTTGACCCGACGCGCCTGCGTGCCGGTGCTGCGGGCAGCTGCACCGTTGCTCTGCAGGCCCGCAAGCATGGCGGCGCGCCATTCGTCGAGTTGAGCTCCGTGAAGGCCCTGCGTGCGGAGCCACACCCCGAGCTCCTCCTCCGATAGCTTGCTCGCCTCGAGCACGGCTGCCAAACGGCCTTCCGCCGTATCGGTCTTCGCCACCCGCGTCTCCTTCGCTGTTGTTCCCTTGGCTCGAATTTCCCCCGCGCGCCGCAACCATGACGACAGCGACGTCTGCGATACACCAACCTCCCGCGACAACTCGTTCGCGCTCATCGCCCGCAGGCCTGTCATGCGCTGCACCATCCGTGACTTGAATGCATCCGTATATGCGGGAGTCATCTCCTCGTGCCTTCTCTGCCCCTTCGATTATGCCGGAATTTTGTTGGAATCTATCCGAAACGAAGAGATTCCATCCGAACAACCGAGCCGACAACTTCCCTGACGCAGGGGGGTTGCGCTGATGCTGCTTCAAGTGCGCTTGCTTGGGAACCGCGCGCGAACAATGGGAGCACTGTCGAGAGTGTAGAAAAGCCGCGCGGAAGACCAACACCCTGGAGCGAAAAGCGGAAGGCAAGATAAAGGGCCGGCGTCATGGTGTACTTAAGTAATTGATTTATCTTTGGAAAGTCCGTGTCACCCGGACTCGGCGAGACGCCGACCCTCACGCAAATATCGGAATACGCATCGAAAATCATGGCGCCGACCCGAGATAACCGCGACGATCTGCCTATTTTTAGGGCGTCGTGCGTGGAGAGAGACGCGTCATTCGGGGCGCGACGGCGCGCTCGTCGTGCAGACAAGTCGAGGTTTACTCACCGTCAAGGTCGTCGAGCAGAACGTCCGCGCGTTTCTCGGCATCCGATACGCGGCGGCCCGCCAAGGGCGCGCTGCGCTGGCCGCCCCCTGTCGAGGTCACCCGCCGGAGCACGCCACGCGACGCGAGACGCGTTGGGGCCGCGCGCCCGCGACCTGCAAGTGCTCGATTCCTCTGGCGTGTCGGACACGATCTGGCCGTTCTGTGTGGCAAGCCAGCGAAGGTTTTTGGGGTCGAGTCGCGGCGAACGATTGGGGTCAAAACGCCGCGCGAACTCGTGCAGCCTCTCGTGGGCGCCGCCGAGCACATTCGCAAATACGGGCCGGTACAAGCCCCACGCCGAAGCTCTCTCGCGGTGGTAACGATCTGCGCTTATGTTGATGCTCAGTCGTACCATGGCCGCGCGCATTGACCTCGGTCGCGCAATTTCGGCGTTCGTCATCGTGTGCCTTCCCGCGGCATGCGGAGGCAAGACGCAGAAAGAAGGCGTCATCAAGAGCGAGACTGGCGAGGACTCCGGTGTCCGTACCACCGATTCAGGCCTCGGTACCCGCGCTATGGATGACGGCTCTGGATGCGCGGATCTCGAAGTCAACCCTTCCGATTTGCCGTGCGGAACCGATCAGGACTGCGCGCTCGTCCGCACCGGGCAAGTATGCAACGGCGAATGCGATTTGTTTTGCGGCGATACCCCTGTCAACACGGCAGCGGCGATGCGCTTTGAATCCGATACCGGGTCGCTGACCTTGGGACCCTGCCCCTGCAACTTCGCGGGTGAAGCTCGCTGCCTTAACGGTCAGTGCACGCACTGCGGACTCGGTCCGAATCAGCCGGCGGGCTGCAGCGACTCGGGCCTCCCAACCCCTACTGATGCGAGCGGCGAGTCGGGTGACGCAAGCGACGGGGAAGCCGATGCGGGCAATGCGGCGGACGACGGGGAAGTCGACGCGAGCGATGCCGTGGTTGCGGACAAGGAAGCAGGAGAACCTGGCCCGTGTGTCGATGCGGGACCGCGAGCCACCTGTCAGGACGCCGATATCAGCGCCTCGAATTACGATCAGACATGCTTGGCAGACTCGGACTGCATCATTGTGGGCGAGGGACCCGAATGCTCGCCGTGCGCACTGGCTTACGGGCCCTTTGCAGCGATCAATCGCGCCGCAGTGCAAGAGTTTGAAGCGGACGTCAGCAGAATCCTGGGCGGAATCTTTCCCGTCTCGTGTGCGCCGGCGTGCACCCCCTCACCCGCCGTATGTTGTCGCGGTGGAAGCTGCCATGCGGACAGCACTTGTGTTGGAGATGCGAGCCCATCGCGGTGAGAGCCGTAAACCCTCGAAGCGCTTCATGTCGGATCGACAGTCGACAGTGAGCGCGTTGCTACGCGGCCGAGCGCGGTGACCTGACGCCTGCCCCGGGGCCACGCCCGGCCGCCGCCCGCGCGTCCTCCACGGTCCGGCGGGGGAGCTATGTGCGGCGCTCGTCAGCGTGCCGCGTAGGTTACGCCGCTCGCCCGCGCCGAGGTCGCACGACAGCCCGAACGGCAAGCAATTCGCGAAGCGCAGCATTCACGCTCGTCGAATCCGGGAACGCCTTCGCGAGGTCGGCGTCGAGGACGCGCGCCCGTCTGCCGCGCACATAGGGGTTGCGTCTCGCCTTGGACCAATCGCGGACCTCTGGGATCGCGCGAAGAGACGCAGCCGATGGGTCACTCGTTTTCGTACGCCTTGCGCTCATGGGGGGTCGCTTTGCGAGCGCTGATGATCCGGAAGACGTCATCAGCTTCGATTTCAACATACACCACGAAGAGAAGCCTCGCCCGCGCGGAGACGCCAAGGATCAGCAGCCGATCCGGGTGGGTCAGATCTGGCTGGACCAAGGCGTGCTCGTCGTCGAAGACCGTTGTCGCTTCCTCGAACGTCACCAAATGTTTGCGCAGGTTCGACGCCGCCTTGCGCAGGTCCCAGACGAACGCCATACGACCTCAGCCGATCGCACGTAGGGCGACGACACTGCGCGCGCGTCTGACGAGCCGGTGCTGGGCGAAGATGCCTTGCGCGAGCAGCGTCGGAGAATTCACAACGGACACCTCGCCAGCCTAACGCCGAGGACCTTGCCTGAGAACCGCTGACGACCTCGTCGACGCAGAGGCCGCCCGAAGCGCCATTCCGCCGAGTGGCTGCGTCACCCGACCCTCCCCACTCGCTCGATCGACCCTCCCCACTTTCCTCCCCACTTTTGGCGTAACGGCTGGAACGCTCAGGTAACGCCAGGTAACGGGAACTCTATGAAATCACTCGATCGGGTAACGTTTGGAAACGGGCTCTCACGCCCAAAATCGCCTTGACACGGTAGGGGTCGCTGGTTCGAACCCAGTCGTGCCTACTTGTTTTCTCGGGCCGGCGTGAGTTCGGTGCGATGGGCGCACGCCGTGAAACCGTGCCCGGTACTCTGGGACCGTGCCCGGCACGTCCATGAGCACGGCCGGTGTGCGTTCGAACGGGCGCATCGACCCTACAGTCTCCCGGTAAGGTCCGAGGGACCCGCCGACGCGGTGTGGTGTCCTTGGGCGTTGGCACCGCATGCGGTGCGTCCGAAGGAATCGTGCGAAAATGCATTTTTCGTCGCCACAGCGGCATTGACGTCCCAGGGGAACATCACCAGGGGTACGGGCGTCTCGCGGTGACACAGGGGCGGGAAGCGACCGGCGCCGCGGCGGCCCGCTGCCGAGCGCCGAACGCACCCAAACGAGAGCGCAGACGGAGAGCACATGTCGCACCACTTCGATTCGCCAACCGGCCGCGAGGACCCCCGTATCAACCTCTGCGACCTGTTCGTGTTCGCGGGCGAGGTCGACTCGACCGTCCTGATCATGACCGTGAACCCCGACGCCGGGCTCTCGTCGCCAACCACTTTGCGCCCCGATGCGCTTTACGAGTTCAAGATCGACCTCGACGGCGACTCCCGGGAGGATCTGGCGATCCGCTTCGTCGTCGAGTCGCCGGAAGGCGGACCGCAGCGCGTCAGGGTGCTACGGGCGGCGGGGGAGCCGGCCCGGACGGGGAGCGATGGCGCGCCCCTCGGCGCAGGCAGCGCCGGCGAAGCCATCGCGCTCGCAGGCGGCGGCCGCGCGTGGTTGGGGCTCGCCTCCGATCCCTTCCGCGTCAACGGCCCCGCGCTAAGGGCCTTCTTCAAGGCCATCGACGAGGGACGGTTCGACGCCACGCCGTTCGATCGCCAGGTGGACGAGTTCGCCGGGCGGAACGTTACGGCGCTCGTCGTGGAGCTCCCTTCCCGCACGCTGGCCGCGCCCACCATCGGCGTGTGGAGCGAGGTCTCGCTCTACGGTCACGCGCCCCAGCGTCGCGTCGCGCGCGCCGCATGGCCGCTGATCAAGCACGTGCTCGTGCGCGACGAGCATGCGCGCGTCCACCTCAACGAGGACCCGCCGTCGAGCGACCCGGCCACCGCCAGCGCCGCGGCGATCGCGAACGTCGCCAGGGTGACGCGGCTCGCGGGCACGACGGCGGATCCCGAGGCGTATGCCCGTCGGCTGGCGTCGATCGTCCTGCCGGACATCCTGCCGTATCGCCCGGCAAGCGTCGCCTCGTTCGGTTTTGCCGGTATCAACGGCCGCGCCCTTGGTGACGCCGCGTCCGACGTCGTCTTCACCCTCCTTGCGAACCGTCCCCTCGCGGGCACGAGGCCCGCGGATCGGGCTGCGAATGCGCGGGACTTCCCTTACCTGGCGGCCCCCAGCACGCTCGCCGGAGACGCAAGGCCGCTCAGGCCCCCGTAGCGGTGACGTGCGTGCGCAGGCCACCGGGCTGAGTGGACGGCTTGTTCCCGAGGGGTGCGCCACGCCGCTTCGCGCCCGGATGGCACCGAAGCACTCGGTTCCCCGCACGCAAGTACTGGACGCTTCGCCCGCTGGCGAGCCTATCGAGCCCGTCACCAGGTAAATCAAGAACTGAAGCGGAGCCAAGCACTCCGGTTTCTACCAAAAAGCTCCACCCTTATGCGCAATTCAGCCCGATCGAGTTTCCGGACCCCGGACCATACTGGTTGGCATCGAGCGCCCGGCGCACAGAGTTCAGCAGCCCGCGGATGTGCGCTCATGGACGTCAACGGAACCGGGGCATGGTGGTTCGGGGAATAGGCATCGAGGGCTCCGACGCTTTCGAGTAGAACTGGCCCTTGTCCTTGACAAAGCAACGGAACCATCGAATCTACTCCCGTCCTTAGAGCCAGGAATGCTCCGATTTATTTTCGAGCAACGTTTCCGAACCGAAAACTAGTTTTAGTTAGATTTCTGCATAAGCTACGCCGGTGAGATTCCCCTGGGCGTAGACGACGTTGCGCTCGTTCTTGCCGTCGAGATCGGCGGAATAGACCGAACCAGCCAAGTCGGTGACGAACATTCGGTTGCCCGGCACGTCGAGCGCGATGCCGATTCCCTCCATCAGGTGTGTGATCAAGATCTCCGGCACGGCCCTCTTATCGATTGCCGTGCGATTGACGGTGTTGCCGCGCGGAGGATCGCCGCGATCGGTCCAATAGAGGAGACGGTTCGCCAGATCGAGTTCGAGATCGATCGGTTCCGGTAGCTGATCCAACAGCAGTTCGATGTCGGAGCGGTTGGTGGGGCTCGCGCCCTTGGGAACGTCGATGTTGGCGCGGAAAATACGACCCTGGCCGGCGTTGTCCGGGCCCTTTTGCGTCCAGTAGATCTTCCGAAGCGTCGGATCGGTGGTGATGCCGACGCACCACCGTGTCTGATCGCGCTGGTCCTTGTCGCCACGACCAGTCTCGACCAGCGTCTCGTGTTGCGAGCCGTCGAGGTTTGCGCGCATCACGCGCATGCCCTCGCGGTCGCACCAATATAGCTTGCCATTGTGCTTATCTAGGTGGATCTGCTTGGGGGTGTGCGTAACGCCCTGGGTGACGATTACCCGCCGACTACCGCCATCGAGATCGGCGCGCTCGATCGAGCCGTCGTCGAGATTGGGCACGCCCATGTTGGTCCAATAGATGTGACCAGCCTCCGCATCCACGACGATGCCGTCTGGCAGGTGGCAACCTGTAACGATGGTCCTGCGGTCAGACCCGTCTGGATTCATCGAGTGGATCCGACCGGCACTCAGTTCAAGAAGGAATAGTCGGCCGGAACGGACGACACCTCCTGTGGCGTGCGGACGCGCCATTGCGCTCTCGATACCGCTGCCACCCGTGATCCGGACCGTTTTCCCTTGAAGGCTCATTGCTATTTCCTCTGCGCTTTTGAACGGGCCCCGACCCGAACGCTCCTTGCGCGCGGCCGCCTATGGAAGGTGTCAAGCGGGCCGCCCTGACCAACAGATGCGGACGGCCCCGGTTAGGAATTGACCAAGTGTGCGGCGAGGCGGTTTTTGACTCACGCAACGGAGCTGAGGCACGTCTTCACACGCCTTCGAATGGTGAGGCGCCAAACTCTTCAGGCGGGACGGACGGCGGCTCCACTAACACAGACCCTGCGAGGTTCGTTCTGTGGCACTTACTCGAGCGGCGCCTTGATGCTGGGGGAGAACCTCGAATTGAGGATGGGCGCTATTGCATTGATGGTCCCCCGGGTTACATGTGTCCCGACTCGGGGGGCACATTTACTGAAACTCTGCACCGACGGTCGGGCCGCCGCCCGCAATTGCCTCGCGGCGCCGGGCCCGCGGAGAGCCGATAGGCCGAGACCTTTAGCTCGAGAATATGCGGACAATGCTAGGCACGCCTGCCCTGAAGTAGGGTCGCTCATGAGGTTTTTCCCTAACGATGCTTCAGCTTATTAGGTGGCCTATGGGATTGGGTTTTCCTCGAACAGACGCGCCACCATCGCCGAGTCGAGGTAAGATCGACCACGGACGATGGTCTCGCCATCGAATGCGAGCACCATGCAGTAGCGGTTGTCGAAGCGCATCCCGTTGGTCGCCGTCGCCAGAGAGCGAAGCTCGACGACCGCTTCGTCGTCCTTAACCACGAGATGCTCGACGCGTAGCTGGGCGCCCTGCGGCAAGACCTTGCCCAGCTTGGCGAACGTGCCGGCGTAGGCGGCCTTGCTGCGGTAGTGACCCGCCAGCGGGTGCGTGCCCATCACCGTCCAGTCGACGTCGTCGGCGACGTGGGCGAAAAACGCGGCGCCATCGCCGGTCTCGAGGCCCTTGAAGATTTGGCGGATGCGGTCGGGGGTCATTAGGGTTCTCCTTTCGTCTGCGATGTCAGCCGCCCAGCGGCCTGTTGGGGATCGTCAGCGATGCTCGGACCGCCTAACGATCCGCGGCCCAGAGACGTCGATTCGCTCTGATCACGTCGCCCGACATGCGCGATCACGTCGTCGGGGAATGGCGCTCGAGTCGCGCGAAATGCGCAGCTTGTGACTGTAGATATCCATGAAATGATGGTTCTCACTCAAGACTGAATTGGTTGAAATGCTGCGCGAACGTTGTGGCGTCGAAGCCAAAGCCGCCATCAGTCGCGTCCGAGGCTTCCTCACTTCGTCGGTCCGTCGGTCTGCCCCAGCGCAGGGAGGTACCGGCCGAAGTTCAATTCGAAGTCGCTCGGAACGCCGTAACCGATATTGCGGACATTGGCACGGCGCGCCTGTGCACTGGGCGACGCCAGCAATGGAAAGAACAAGTCGCTGCTCGACTGAAGCTCAGCAGCCGTCGGCGTCCCGAATCGATTGATCTGGGCCTTCGCTGCGCCCAGCGCTTCACGGTCGAACGAGGTCAAACGCTGGGCCAGCGCATCGACAAACGAGTCGAGGTGGTCATCTTCCAGTGTGCGGTTCACCCAGCCATAGCGCTCGGCGATATCAGCATCGAAGTCGTCGCCGCTGAGGACGATCTCAAGCGCCCGCGAGCGGCCGACCAAGCGCGGCAGCCATTCCAGCGCTCCGCCGCCCGGGACCAGTCCGACGCCGAGCTCGGGGTTGCCGAACAGGGCGCTTTGCTTGCTGGCAAAGCGCATGTCGCAGGCCAGGACGAACTCGTTACCGATGCCGCGCGTGCGCCCACGAATCTTGGCGATGCTCACTACTGGCGTGGACGAGAGGCGCAGCACAAAGTCGCGCCAGAGGCCCAGCATATCTTGTTGCTCAGCTGCCTTGCCCACGTCTAGATGGGCGATGAAGAAATCGGGATTCGCCGACTGAAACACGACGACCTTCACGGACGGATTCGCCTCGAGGTCGGTCATTAGGGCTCGCAATTCAACGATCGTTGTGGGAACGAACATGTTGATCGGAGGGTTGTTGAAGGTAACTATCCACCGGCTCGGAGAGGAATGGTCGATGTTGAACTGCGAAGGGTCAGGCATGGCGCATCTCCTACGTCGATTGGCAGATCAGTTTTGCGTTCACGTCGACCTCCGGCACGGTAGCTGCGGGTGGTCATGTTCAGAGGTTGGGGGAGCATGCGAGTTCCCTGCCACGTCGAGTGACCACGGCCAATCGAGACGCTGTCGGGCATGAAGGCATCCACTCTTCGGCCATTCCCCCCGCCCCGCGTCGTTCTGCTTCAGCGTCTCTGCTTCCGCACGGGAAAGAAGCCCGCAAGATGCGTCGCCGGAATCCGGGTGCGCGTCCTTGGCGCGCTCGAAGCCTCGGGCATGCCTCGGATGCCGGCCGAAACTACAGGCGCGACCGGAACCTTCCCGGCCAGCGGCCAATAGGGCCAGCCTAGCCTCACGCGCGGCACCCTCCGCAGCAGCCTGGGCGTCGGCATCGCGCGCCCGCGATCGGCGTCGATGACCTCGACGTTCGCAGGGAGAGGAACCAGACGCCGTCGCCATCGGGACGCGTGCAAAAGTCACGTCGTCGGATCGCCGCGCATCAAACCTTCGTCACTTGCGCATAGTCTTGAAGCCCGCGCGCAGCTCTTCTGCAAAGAGCTGCGGCTGCTCCCAGGCGGCGAAGTGGCCGCCCTTCTCGACCTTGTTGTAATAGACGAGATTGGGATACGCTCGCTCTGCCCAACTACGCGGGGCTTGATAAAGTTCGCCGGGAAAGATGCTCACCGCGACCGGGATTGCGACGTTCTTGACGTCGAAGAACGGGAGCTTGTTCTCCCAATACAGGCGAGCCGAAGAAATCCCGGTATTGGTCAACCAGTAGAGCGTAATGTTGTCAAGCACGTCGTCTCGTGTGAGTTGGTCCTTGGATTGTCCGTCCGTGGACCTGTGCATCGCAGCCGTAATTGCCGCAGCCGGCTCCGCATCACCGTCACCGTGGTCGATGAGCCAGGCGGCCAAGCCGACCGGCGAGTCCGCAATTCCGTAGAGCGTTTGCGGCCGCGTCGCCATCTCGAATGCCCAATAGGCGCCCGACGCAAAGAAGTTCTTCAGCTTCTCGTACGCGCGCTTTTCTTCGTCGGATAGGCCGGGGGGTGGCGGACCGCCGGACGCGATGGCCTTCGATACGTCGATTGGAACCGTGCCGGGCATGCTCGTGTGAATGCCGATCAGTTCCGGCGGTGTTTGCGTCGCCATCACGTCCGTGACGATTGCGCCCCAATCGCCGCCTTGCGCCACGAATCGCGAGTATCCGAGGCGCTTCATCAGCACGATCCAGGCGCGTGCGATACGGCTCGGATCCCAGCCGGTCGCTGCCGGTTTGCCCGAGAAGCCATAGCCAGGCATCGACGGAATCACGACGTCGAAGGCGTCCTCGGCGTAGCCGCCGAACGCCGTCGGGTTGGTGAGCGGAGCGATGATCTTCAGCTGCTCGATGATTGAGCCGGGCCATCCATGCGTGACGATGAGCGGCAAGGCGTTCTTCTGAGCCGAACGGACGTGAATGAAATGAATGTCGAGCCCATCGATCTCAGTGATGAATTGCGGCAGGGCGTTCAGTTTTGCCTCGCACTTGCGCCAGTCGTACTTCGTCGCCCAATGGCGCGCGAGCTCCTGGAGGGCTGCGAGCGTCACGCCTTGCGATTCGTCCTTGACGGTTTCCCGCTCAGGCCATCTCGTGGCGTTGATGCGCGCGCGCAGCTCGGTGAGCTCCGCTTCAGGCACGTTCACACGATACGTGCGAAGGGCGGTTGCCGAGGTCCCAGTCGCCGAGGAGCTCCCTGTGGAGTCAGCCGACGTGTCCTTGGTGAGTTGTGTCATGGCCGTACCTTTCTCAGAATGTAGACTGCAGGTGCGATGTCGGCAGTCGATGCCTCGTGAGCAATCCCGACAGATTGCGGAAGGGCGCCGCGCTATCTCGCCACGCGCCTATTTTCTTTTGCCGTCTCGCCGGACGGTAAGGTCCCCGTCGGCCCATGGCCGCGCCCGCTTTGCAGCAAGCAACAGGCCAAACGATCCAAGAGGGGATTCGCGACAGAACTGTAATGGGCCCTCCCTTCGTAGGTCAGGAGGGGCTGGCGACTTGTGCGAATGCCTCTTCTTCTGCGCGCGACACACACTTCATTCGAGGGACTTCGCCATGCGGTCACTAAGCACTGAACGGTCTGGTCGAACGCTCTACCGCGCTCGGGCTGCTGCGACCCATCACCGTGATGGCCAACGGCCGTGAGCTCCCCGGAGCTCGGCGCGGCTGGGGCGTACCCTTCGCCTCCGGCCGTGCATGTCGTCCGGTCCCGGCGCCCGTCGCTTATCGCAAACGACTCCGCCATACGCCCGATGGGACGCGGGGCCGAGGGCGCGCGAGGTTCCGACTGCGTTAAGCTAAAAGCGGTCGTGGCCAAGCCGGAACGTGGCCAGGGCTTGGTCGATGACCATCGAGGATGGGTCCGTCGTGCACGGGGCGATGTGGACCTCGGCGCGTATGCCGCGGCGACGGCAATCCTGTTCAAAAGACAGAAACCCATGCTCGCGCGTCGAAGAGCGCCGCAGCCACAGGGCGCGGGCGGAGTACGGCCCTCGCCTTGCACGTCGAAAGGGGGCATGAGCGCCGCCACTCAGACAGGTCTGTCCCAGCGCGTACCGGAACTACATGGACAGACCGTCGTCGTGATCGGCGGTAGCGCCGGTATCGGGCTCGAGACGGCACGACGCGCACGCGCTGAAGGGGCAAACGTCATCCTCACCGGGCGGAATCCGGAGCGACTCGAATGCGCCGCGAAGGAGCTCGGGGCCCAGAGCTCCGCCGCCTTTGACGCGATGGATGCGGCTGCGCTCGAGCTGTTTTTCAACGGCCTGCCAAACGTCATCGATCACGTCATGGTCACAGCGGGTCAGCCACACTACGGCCGTCTCGTCGAGATGGACTTCACGGAGGTGCGGCACGCCCTCGATGACTACCTCATTCAGATGCTCCAGGTCGCCCGCGACGCGGCGCGCAAGATGAGACCGGGAGGCACCCTACTCTTCATGGGCGGCACCGGCGGGCGCCGCCCGGGCCCCGGCCTGGGGATCGTGCCGACTGTCACCGCCGCTCTGCCCGCGCTCGCGGCGACCCTTGCCCTCGAGCTCGCGCCCGTTCGCGTCAACGTCATCGCTGCCGGCTTCGTCGACACGCCCTTGTCGGCATCGCTCCTCGGCGCCGACCTCGAGAACCGCCGAAGTCAGCTGCGCGCCACGCTTCCCATCCAGCGCGTCGTCGAACCCGCCGACGTCGCCACGCTCGCCGTCCACATCATGACGAACACAGCGCTGACGGGCGCGACCTTCGATATCGACGGCGGCCAGCAGCTCGTCGCGACGTGAAGCTAGCTCCACGACCACGCCGCACCGCGCGGCAGACATGGAAGACTTTCTCCGGGCCCATCTCAGGGGACGATCGCGATCGACTTTCTGAGAACCCTCCCCGCCTCGATCCCTGCGAAATGAGTTCCTCGCCGGCACAGGTGCCTCACGTCAGCTTCCAGAGGCGGTTGAATCGCTCGAAGATCTTCTCGAGATCGATCGGCGGCTCATCGACGCGGACCACCGCCGATAGCTCGCGAACCGCCGACGCTTCGAGGGCCTTGCGACCAGGTCCAGTCCCAGCACCGAAGGACCTGGCCTGCTCGTGTAAGGGGGGAGCGCCCAGCTCCGCGAGCTTCGCACCGACGAGGCGGATAAACCCCGGGGAGCTCAGGTCAGCGCCGGCACGAGCGAGCTGCTCGAGATCGTACAGGTCGCGAATCGCGTCGCGCGTGAAGGCCGCGCGTACCTTCTCGGCGCGCGCTTCGGCGGCATCGAGCGCGTAGCAAGACGCGGAGGCATACGCGCCGACGAGCGGGTCGACGAGGAGCTGACCGAGGGGCACCCGCCGTGCTGGTCGAATCGTCGGGCGCAGCGAGACCTCCATCTTGATGGCTTGCGGACCGAAGGCAGACTCGTAGGGGAGATCCCACTGTCGATGAGCGCCTTGCTCGAAGTGGGTGCCGTCCGGGAAAGGCAGCCGGAGCCCGACCTCGCCGACGACCGCTCGCAATCCGTCCCTGACTTTGTTCAGCGCCAAGACGTTGGCGCGCTTCTTCGTTGGGCCTCGTGGCATCACGAGGTCGACGTCCTCGGACATTCGTTTGAACCCGAGGTCGACCTTGCTGAGGAGCGTTCCTCCTTTGAGGAGCACTTGATCACCAAGGGTCTGGCCGAGCGCCCAGAGCAGGCGTGTGAGATAGAAGTCCTTCTCGACGACGTAAGGCTGCAGACGCTCCCAAGTCGCCACCTCCCGAGAGAGATCCGCCAGGAGCTCCCTATCGGGAAGCGCGGGCAGGGACAGACGGGCGGTCATTGGTCATTCTCGACGACCCGCCATCGGGCGTTGACCGGCCCCCGGCGCGGCGCGCCGGGCACCATGGAGGTCAGCGAACGGGTCGCCGATGCTCGCCGCCGAAGCGGGGCAAGGCGCGGGAGGGCGACGCCCCGACGCTCGAGGAGGACGCCGAGTCGCTGGCAGGTCGAGGGACGCGAGATGGTAGCCGCGAGGCGCACGAGCTTCCCGATGTCGGCCTGGTCGAGGGCGACCTCGACGAAGCCGAGGGCGGCGAGCATCGCGCCCGCAAGGTCCGAGTAGTCGAGTAGGTCGAGCAGGGTCCCTTCTCGCGTGCTCAAGTTGACGGAAGCCCCCTCGACGGATGCGCGCTCGGAGATCTCGTCGATGCGCGAGGCCGGCGCCCGGTGGAATCGCACGCGCGCATTGGCGAGAGTCCGAGGCTGGTGGCTCCGAACGACGAACGCGTCAATCTGGGCGGTGTACTGCTGCGCCGTGAGCCGCCAGTAAGTGAGCGCCCACAACCCGCCCAAGTAGTACGGCTCGTCCTGGAGCAGGGCGGCTACCGTCACGGCCGCGGACGACGTCGAGGGCTTTGTCTGCGCCCGAAGCGGCACGACGAGGAAGATGCCCCTGCCGACTCGACGCAGAGCTCCCTTGCGGACCAACGCCGAGGTGATCTTGTCCGTCTTGTCGTTTCCCCAGCGCGCGGCGACCTCGGCGCGCGTGACGCGACTCACTCGAGCACGTTCCCACTCGGCCAGAGCGAGTCGCTCGCGGGAGGAGAGCGGGGCGTTGTAATCCTTAGTGGCCGATCTGCCGGATGTCGGCATCTTGGTTGATCAAGTTACAACGGCCTGGTCACGGCCTCCAGCGAGTTGAACGCGGGTGAGCTCAGCATCGGCCGCACTCGGACGCGTCACGCACGGGCACTTTTCTTACGCCAAGCGGGCACGGTTTGGGCACGGTTTACCCGTCCCGAGCGGGCTCCAACCAGCTTTTTGGGCCTCTCAGGGCCGCTTTTTTCCCGAAGATCGGCGATCCCGCGAAATTGACACGGTAGGGGTCGGAGGTTCAAATCCTCTCGCCCCGACGAATCTTTACGAATGAATCCGGGTAGTTGCCGAATCGGAGATCGTCGTCTCCACAGTCTCTCCAAAAATCTCGCCGAAAGTGCGCGCCCCCTCGCCGCGCGTGTTGAGTAGACCGATCGCGTCTTGCCGCGCTGCCGGCGAGAGATGCATGTAACGCATCGTCGTCGTCAGGTTGGCATGGCCGGCGAGCTCCTGGATGGCCTTCGCCGGCGCCCTGCGCATAGCCAGATGCGAGCAGAACGTGTGGCGAAGAATGTGGAGCCCGCCGGTCGCGCGTACCCGCGCTCGCTTCTGAGCCGCCTCGAAGAGTCGGCGCAGGAAGAAGCTCGTCGCGGGATGCCCATCGTCACCGAAGAGCACGTGCTCGCCGCGCAAGTGACGGTGGGCATGCAGGGCGTGCAAGAGCGCGTCGGTGAGAGGCACGACGCGCGACCGGCCGCCCTTCGGCGTGTCGGCGATGCGCTCGTGTCCCTTACCATCGCGTCGCTTGCGCTCCCACACGGCCTCTTGCACTTGGAGCTGACGTCGCTTGAAGTCGACGTCCACCCATCGCAGCGCCAACATCTCGCCGCGACGAAGGCCTGCGTCTCCGCCCAAGAGGACCACGAGGTGCGCGCGCGTATCGACCGCGCGCGCGGCGTCGACGAGCCGCTTGTACTCGTCGAAGTCGTAGAACTTGGGCAGACCTATGCTTGCCTTCAGCATGGTGACCGTGCCCGGCACGCGGTCGATGACCTTCCAACGCGCCGCGGTCTTGAGCGTGTGCCCGAGAACTCCGAGGATGTTGTTGACGGTCTTGCGACTGCGGTCCGTTAGCTGGGCCTTCAAGAGCTGCACATCCTCGTCGTCGATAGAGTCGAGCCGCTTGTCCCCGAGCTGTTTCTGTAGGTTTTCTCGATCCAGTCGACTGTGCTCGCCTTCAAGCGGTCGGCCTTCGCGTGGTTCTCGATGTAACGCGGGCCGAACTCTTTCAACGTCGGCACCTCCTTTCGCTGCTCCTGCGGCTTTGCGGGCGACGGCCGAACGAGCAGTTCGCGCTCCTTGGCCTTGCCCCAGCGCTTCGCGGCCGACTTCGAGTCCACCGGCGCCTTGATTCGCTGCCGCAGCAGCGTGCCGTCCGGATACTCGAAGCGGATGTCGACCTCGAAGCCCATCCTCTTACCCTTCGTCCACTTTCTGATCTTGACCGTCATCGCCGTGAACCTTTCGGCGATGTCGCTCGTGCTTCCGAGAGCGAGCGTAGCAGCTCGTCTCGCCGGACCAGCAAGCGGCGACCGTCGCGAACGACTCCGGGGAGAAGGCCGCGTTCCGCGCGCGCGTAGATGGCCTTGCGGGTGGTGCGAAGCAGGGCCGCCGCTTCGTCTACGGTCAGCAAGAACGGCAGGGTGGCGTCGGAAATCGGAGGGGCGCTCAAGGCGTACGTCGGCGCGCAGGTTCGCCGAACCGCGCCATTGGCACTCGCGACTCGTTTGCAGGGATGGGAATTCGCGCGGGCGCCTCGTACGCGAGTGCGGTCATGCCTGGCCGGTAGGGCAACGGGTGTACCCGCGAGCGCGACGTGAAAAGCCTCCCTAACCCCGCGAAATCACGTGTCCCAAGTCTGCTACTGGCTAAAAATCATCCACCCACCCCCCTGGCGGATTTTTAGCCACCCCCGCCGCACAGGACCGCACAGGGCACAGCAGCCCGGAGCGTCCTGTCCGCCAGGCGTCGAAGCGGGCGTAGTTGCGCTGCGAAGAGATCTTGCCCTCGCATGGCGAAGCTTGCTCGTATCCTGCCGCCGACAGCCGACCGCCATGACACTCACGACGGCGGCGGCGCCCGTGATGATCGGACCGACAGGATTGTCGCCGAAACCGTGGCAGACTCTCAACGTGCGCCTCTCGCGTTGCCTCCGAACGCTGTTCGCTGCCTCCCTTCTGTCTGCGTGCTCAGCCAAGGGCGGCAACTCCGTCACGTCGAGCAGCGGGCTCAATACCGGAACCTGCGCTGCGGGCTCGCCGCTGGCGGGGGCTTCCTACGAGATGGCCAAGTCGCGCTTCGCCTTCGGCTCAACGCCTTCGATAGACGACGCGGGGACCCTCGTCCGGTGGGTCGGTTCCGACGGGGTCGTCGGGATCTTCTCGGACGGCTCGGAACTGGCGAGCATGAACGCGAACGCTCCGGAGGCCAACCTGCCCGACTGGAGCGCAGATTCGTCGAAGCTCGCAGCGCACGCGGTCGACTATTGGGAATCCATGGGTGTTGCGACATGCCAGATCGCGGGCTCTGGGATTGATGGAAGCGCAGGTGGCGGCGGCAGCGCCGACGGTGGTTTCACCTTCGTCATCGCCGGCTCGAGCACCGTCACGCTCTCGCGCGCGGTCCACAGCATTCCCGTGGTCGAGTCTCTCGCCGCCGCCCGCTTCGACGTGGACGATCAAACCACCGAGGAAGCGTTCTACTGGCCAGAGATCCCGGCCGAGGTTGTGACCGCTGCGCTGGCCTTCCAGATGCAGCTCTCGGAAAGCGGTGCGCTTGCCGCGTACAAGGCCAAGCTGCCGGCCGACGCGCAAGGGCAGGGTCAAGTCGTCATTCACCACACGAGCGCAGGCTCACTGTCCCCATTTCAGTCGGCAACGACGTATCAGGTCTTTGGGGCGGATCCGCTCGGCTTTCCTGGAGAGTTGAACTTCGACTCGAGCGGTAACCCGGTGACCACGGTATGGTGACCCGAGCGTTCGCCGCGAGCGCGGGCGCATTGTCGCACTCGACCAAGACGACGCTCGAGCCCTCCGCCAAGAGGTAGTCGAGCGCCGCGATCGTCGTCATCGACTTGCCGACGCCGCCCTTGCCGCCAATCGATACGATCCGACTCACGTGTTGGGTCTCTGCCCTCTTACAGTCCATGAATGCTCGCCTCCGATATCGGCTGCAGATGTTCGTCGGGCGTTTCCGCCATGGGATCCGGAGCCCGACGGGATGACGGCACATGCGCGCCAATGAGCACCACTGCACAGCCGTGCCGGCGAAACGCGCGCCAGTCGCGCGGGTCCTTCGGAGAGCGAATTTATTGTGCCTCGGAGTCCGGACGCATCAGCGAACTCGAAGCGCCTCGCGCCGTGCTGGACCGGCCGGCCGACCGCTTCTTTGGCAGCAACCTTCGCAGCGGGCGCATCGCGCTTTGACGGGCGACGTTGCCACTACCGGTGGGTGTGCCGGCGCAGCGACGCCGAAATGCTCACGGATGGCTCTTCGACCTTGCCTTTTTGCGGCCTCTGCGAGCGCCCGGAGGCACCCACAGCAGCAGGCGAGGAGGATCGTAGATATCCTTGAAGGACCGACTCACGGGCTGACAGCCCCCTGCTCGCCCAGCCACGCTGCAATGTCGCACCAAGAGTAGCCCTTTGGCCAGATGGCGAGTAGCTTCGGCGCTAGCTTGCCGCTTGCCTATCGCGGTATCGCGATGGGCCCTCACGGAGTGACAACCGATTCCCGCCGCAGGTTCGCGCGTGCGCCCAGTGGGTTACCGCAAGGACGCCCACTCGAGCGCTACGTGGTGCGCTCAGACAGTACTGTGATGAGTACAAAAGTGCTGCACGAGAAAGGCAACGCCACGGAGCGAAAAGCGAAGTGCAAGATAAAGGGCCGGCGTCAGGGTATATTTAAGTAATTGATTTTTCTTTGGAAAGTATGTGTCACGCGGACTCGACGAGACGCCGACCCTCGCGCAACTATTGAACTACGCATAGGAAATCATGGCGCCGACACGAGATGACCGCGAAGATCTGCTGGGCGGGCTTCCCAGCTGATGGCCGACCAACTTGGTCGACGAAATCGGCTCGGGGTTTGCGCTTCCTTTCCGCGCGACTGGCGAGAGTTCGAGGAGAAGGTGGCGCCAGAGCGGAGAGGCGCGCGTACCCCCAGGCGAAAGCCCGCGCGATCAAAACGCCGATGAGCGGCCATACAACGACGCTGACTCAACGTGGCGTCCGGACCCGCTTAGGAACCACCGCTTATGAAACTCCACAGTTTTTTCGCATTTACCGTCGTATCGCTCGCCTCCCTGATGCTTCAGCCGGCGCTTGCGCTGGCGCAAGGCGAGTCACCGGCTTCCTTGAAGTACGTCGCGCCAACGCCCGATTGCGTGTCGAACGACGCCTTTCAGGCACTCGTCAAAGCGGAGATCGCGCGCTTCCCGCGCTCGGATCGCGATCGGCGGCTGTCGGTGCGAATCGTTCAGCAAGAGGGTCTCTACACAGGCACGCTGACCACCGAGACTGGCGTTCGCCAGGTGACAGCTGGCCGATGCGACGAGGTGACGGCCTCGCTGGCAATGATCATCGCCATGGCCGTGACGTCGGCCGACTTCACGGCACCGTCGACCCCGCTGGCGGGCCCGGCCCCTGCGCCCGCGCCGCCGCTTCTAGCTCCCACAGCCGTTCCAGCCCCTGTCACCGACCGCAAGGCTGATTCGGGCGACAACGCGGCCGCCGCGAAGTGGCGCATTGGCGCGCGCGGCTTTGCGACCAACCATCCGTCCTGGGGGACGCCGAACCCGGGCGCGATGGGGTTTGCAAGCGTCGAGGTCCCGTGGGGCTTTCACGCGATGATGTTCGAAGGCGGGATCGGCGCTTCTTTCGCACGCGGGAGCACTCCCCTGGAGTACGGACCGCCAAGGGTCGGCTCGACGACCGTGCAATCGCAATCGAGTCTCACGTTCGTGTTCGTTGATACGGAGGCTTGCTTGCTGGATGTCCCGATAGGAGAGTCAGGCCTCAGTGTGCTAGGCTGCCTGCGCGTCGCGGGCGGGACATTCAGCGGATCTGGAGGGGCATTGTACCCAACCGGCGGCCTCGCGCTTTGGGGCGGGCTGAGCACGCGCCTTCGCTGGCAGTCCCCCATTCGACTGTTCTTCGAGGTCAACTTCGACGCGATGTACGGGACGATCAGCGACCTCGCAGACAACAGCCCAGGGTGGTTTGAGGGCGGGGCGAGTCTGGGGGTCCAACTTTGAGAACCGAGACCGTGAGCCCGAGATGGCGACAATCACCTCGATGAGCGACTCGGAGGGCCGGGCGACTCTCGGCGCGTGCGCGGCGATCGCGCCCGAACGGGCGGACGCGGACGAGCGTCTGCGCGCGAGCGTCCGATCGCACCTCGCCAGGGTCTGGCGCGTGCTCCGGCGCAACGGCGTACCCACTGCCGACCTCGACGACGCCGTGCAGAAGGTATTTCTGGTGCTGTCGCGCAAGGTCCAGGGCGTGGAGCCGGGCCGCGAGCTTCCATTTCTACTTCGTACGGCGGTGCTCGTGGCCTCCGAAGCTCGGCGAACACAGTGCAGGCGGCGCGAATCGAAGGAGTCCTCGTTCGATGAGCGCTCGTCGGACCGGCCCAATCCGGAGCACGTGCTCCTCGAGCGGGAAAGGCTGTCCCAACTGGATGGCATTTTGAAGCAGATGGACGATCCACTTCGGGTGGCGTTCGTCCTCTACGAGCTCGAAGAGCTGACCATGGCGGCGATTGCGGAGGTTCTCGAGGTGCCGATCGGCACCGTCGCTTCGCGTCTGCGGCGCGCGCGGGCCCGGTTCGAGGAGCTGGCTGGAGTCTTTCGCGACACGGGCGGAGGTCAGCGATGAACGAACCGAAACGGTTGCTCGACTCCGGGTCCGGACACTTGCGCGCACTACTCAAAGCGGGCAAGGGCGATCAGCCCGACCGGCACTTGCAAGAGAAGGTCCTCGGCGCGCTCGGCCTCGGCGCCGCCGGTGGCGCGGGGCTGATTGCGGGGGCACCCGATGCTCTCGCGCGATCGGGCATCGCCAGGTTCTTCGGCGGTTTGAGGCACGCAGCGCTTTCCAAGGTGGGCATCGGGGTCATTGCGGCCGCGACCGCGTCGAGCTCGGGGTATCTCGCGGGTCGCGTTCACGAGCGCGCGCGAGAGGTGGCGACGAGGAGTGCGACGAGTGTGGCGCGGGCGGCCGCGCCGGGACCGTCGCGACCACTCGCGCCGGAGCCGATTGTTGCGAGCACCCCCGTGACGTCCGGTAGCGCAAATGCGGACAGAATTCCCAGCGTGACGCGCGCCGCGGCGGTTGCGCCGCGATTCGGTTCGAGAGGAGCGAGCGTGCTCGCTAGCGGTTCGAGAGAAGAGAGCGTCGTCGCTGGCGCGACCGCGACGGCGTATGGGCGTGGGAGCGACGGCGCATCGCCCGCGCCGGAGGCGCGTGCCGCCACGGTCGCTCCCGCCATCACAGTCCAGCTCGAATCGATTCGTCGTGCGCGCACCCTCGTCGCGGCAGGCGACGCGCGCGCTGCTCTCGTCGAGCTCGATGCGTACGACACTCGCTACCCCCACGGGGTTTTCGAGGAGGAGGCGATGGCGCTTCGCGTGTGGGCGCTGCGAATGGCGGGAGACGCGGCAGGCGCCGATCGCGAGCGTACGAACCTCCAATCACGGTTTCCTAAGAGCGTGCACCTCGCCGCGCTGGGCAACTGAAGTGTCCGCAAAGCAGTGAGTTCACCGACCGCACAATGATGTGATCACGGGCACCTCGCTCCGAGACGCACTGGTCGCCGCCTATCTGATTGGCGGCCAGGTAGCCGTCGAAGGGCTTTGCGAGCACGCACCCGACGTCGCGCCGCCGACGATGTACACTGCCTAGTCGCCTGGCGAGCACGAGGTCCCCATTTCGAGCCGACGAGGTTCGAGTTCGACCCGACCGATTCACGGCAGCTCGTGTGCACCAGTCCTCTGACCTGGCGCGCCGACGGCCTCCGCGCAGGCCGCGATCAGAACCTCGGCGCGATGTTCCTCGAGACCGAGGACCACGCGCCACGGATCGGATTCGCCGACGCCCAGTGCAAGGATGGAACCCTCGTCGTCTCTCAGATCGACAGGGCTCCACGTGACGTGCCGAGTCGCATTCTCGATCGCGTGATGGGCAGCGAGAACTACCACCCGATCGAATACCAGATCTTCTTCATGAACCTGCGTCGGAACGCCGTGGCCCGCTCGCGCGCGTTCCTCGCGGCGCGGAGGTGATCGCAAAAACGCGAGCACCCGCTGGAATTGCGCCGCCCGCCTCCGATCTGGGAGTACGTCGTCGCTCATCGAGAAAGCGTCCGTCTCCCATACGGCGCCGGCCGGAGTTCTCGCGTGTGGCGTCGGCTGGCCCTTGTCACGTATCGAGTGATACCCATGCGTACGCGGGTCCGCGTGCTAACCTTGCGCAGGCGCGGCGAGCCATGAAAGCACACAGGGTATCTGTTATGTGGATTGCGTCGCTGGTCGCTTGCTCCAGCAGCAGCCGTCCGAGCTCCGGTGTCACCGGCACATCCACGACGACCGTCACCGGCACATCCACGACGACCTCCGACGTCTGTTCCTGCGACACGGGCGGACTTACCGCCGTTTGCAGCGGCACAACAACATTCACGGCCGCGTCGTGGACCTCTACGGCGACCGAGCTTCTCGTTGGGTGTCAGACAAGCGGAGAAGCCGGCATCCACCCGACCTATACATGTGTATTCGGCGTCTGCGGCCCGCCCTGCGGAACTCAATCCATTTGCGGCGCCCCCGCCCCCGACGAAGGCGTTACCGGGTCGTCAATCGGGACGGCTACCGGGACCAGTACGGGGCCGTAACTTGCGACCCGACTGCGGTCGGTCCCACGATGCGACACAACCGCGACTTGGCCCATGGGGGACCTGTCTTCGCGACCCTGGACGGCCACCACCGGTACGCGGTCCTGTATCAGGTGCACGATGCAAGAAGCCCGAAACGCGCGCGAAGCGCGTCGCGGATTTCGTCCGAATGTTGCGCGCGGGGACGCGGTCGCGACGACGACGGGTGCCGGTGCGCCCGGACTCCCTGAACGCGAGCGGACGTTGGAGCAGGAAAGAACCCCTTGCACGGTGGTGGCCCCGAAGCGCAGGCTCGATGCGGTCGTCAAGCAGGCGCTTCGAGCCGCGATCGAGCACGCAACAACACGACCCTAGAGGAACTGCGCCAGCAGTTCCGTCTCCAAAATCTCTCCACGACTCAGGTCGATTCCAGGAGACTGGTGGAGACAGGCGGAGACTGGGATATGCCCCGATTTCGGTGTGGAATTGAACCCCTACGATGGAAACGCGAGCGACATCGCCTGGTTAGAAATGGTCGCTTGCAGGGGTTCGAAACCTCTCGCGCCTACAGAATAGACAGCGGGAAAACAAGGGTACGGTGCTTCCGCGTCGAGAAGGATTCTAACTCAGGGGTGATGCACACCACCAATGCACACCACCTGAGCGCGGCACAATGCTCGGTGCGCCTACCGAAGACGGTAGGGGTCGTCGGCTTGGACCGGCGGGTGGGACTGCGTCTCCCCGTAGGGGATGCACCGCGCCCAGAGCTTTCGGGCCTGGACCCCGCTTGACAAGTCACTCCACGGGTTATAAATGAGTGAGTAACTCACTAACTAAGGTTAACCATGGGTCGTCCCACTACCATTTCGAGCGACGCCATCCTTGAGGCCGCCCGTGCCCTCTTCATCGAAAAGGGGCCTCGAGCCACCACCGCCGAGATCGCCGCGCGGGCGGGGGTCTCGGAGGGAATCTTGTTCAAGCGCTTCGGCAACAAGGGAGCGCTGCTCAAGGCCGCGATGCCCTCGCGCCAGGTCGGCGCGTGGATAGAGCAACAGATGCGCGCGCAAGGCCCACTTCGGACACAGGCGGATTTCGCCCGCTTCATTCGCTGGCAAGCGGACACGCTCCGCAACGTGGTGCCGATGGTCATCATGGCGTGGTCGTCGCGGTCGCAGAAGGACGAGCTGCCGGTCGATCTCACGGGCCCCACCACGCGCGCGCCGTTCGTGTCCATCCGCATCCTGACCGAGATGCTCGAGGAAGAGATGGACGCCGGCCACCTCGCGCGGCGCAACCCCGAGGCTGTCGCGCGCATCCTCATCGGGTCCACTTGGTACTTCGTGTTCCTCGGGCTCGTGAGCGACAAGCCGAGCGGGCTCGACGAGGACACGTTCGTGGAGGAGCTGGCGCGGGTCGTGTTCGGAGACGCGAACCCGGCACGCGACCCACGTGGAAAGAGGAGGGCTCACCGATGAATGCGCGGAGACGCCGAGGGTGTCACCTCGGCATGTTCAGCCTGGGCATTGGCCTGGCGGCTGCGCTCTTTTCGCCTCGCGAGGCATTCGCGCTTCAGCCCCTCTCGGACTTCGTCCGAGCCGCGCGATCTCAGAACTTCGACGCTCGCGAGCAGGCGGCCGTGGCGGCGCAGCGCGACGACGAGGCGCAGCAGGCGTGGTGGAAGCTCGCTCCGGTCGCGACGGCGTCGGGGTCCTACACGAACAACCAGTACGCCGCGATCGCGACGATCCCCGTAGGCAACCCCACCCTGGGTCGGATGGAGTCGGTCACGATCATGGCGCAGAACCAGCTCGATGCCACGTTCTCCGCGACGCTTCCCGTCGTGGACATCGGCGCCTGGGAGCGAATCGGTGCCGCATGCCGGACTGCGGTCGCCGCACGGGCACAAGCGAACGCGACGGAGCTCGATGTCCAGCGTGCGGTCGCCCAGGCCTACTTCCAGGTCGTCGCTGGGGAAGCCGTCCTGCGGTCTGCGAACGAGCGGCGCGACACCGCCCAGGCGAACCTCGACTTCGTCCGCACGCGCAACTCCGCCGGCGTCGCGCCGGAGCTCGATCTCAAACGCGCAGCCGCGGAGCTCGAGAGTGCGCGCCAGGACGTGACCGAGGCGGAGTACCAGCTCCGGATCGCTCGGCGATCGCTGGCGACGGTCGCCGGGCTGGAGCCCTCGCCCGGCGGGGTCGAGCTCTCGGACGACACCTCGCCGGAGCCACCTCTCGACAGCTTTACCCCGGGGTCTTCGAATCTGCCGACCGTCGTCGCTGCCCGCGAGACTGCGCGCGCGGCCGAGCGAAACGTGGACGCGACCCGTGCTGGGTTTTACCCGACGCTCTCCGCGACCGCGACCGAGCGCGTCACCAACGCGCCCGGCTTCGGTCAGTCGCCTTACTACCAGCTCCTCGCGACCGCGACCTGGCGGTTCGACGGGAGCACCATCCCCCAGACGTCGGCAGCCGATCGTGCGGCCGAGGCTGCGCGTGTCCGGGCGGAGCGGGCCCGCCGCGAGGCCGAGGACGCTGTGTTCAACGACTACCAGGCGGTGGTGCGTCAGAGCGAGAAGACCCGGGCGGCGCGCGCGCAGCGTGACTCGAGCGCGCTCGCCGCGGACATTGCACGCCAGCGCTACCAGGCGGGAACGGCAAACTACCTCGACGTGCTGACCGCAGCGCGCGATGACTTCGCGGCCAAGGTCGCGCTCATCCAGGCGTCTGCCGATCTCTCCTACGCGCGGGTCGCTCTGCACCTTGCCGCCGGTCGCCCGATCGACGGCCGCATCGGAGGCCCGTGATGACGACGCACACCGGCCCCATCCTCGCGGACACAGCCCAGGCCGTGGTGACTGCGAGCGCTGGCCCGATCGCCAAGCGTGCTGGCAGGCTGCAGCGCGCGCGCACGATGCTTCGCCTCGGCCTGTCGATGATGTTCTTCGACAAAGCCAAGCTCATCGGAACCGTGCTCGGCGTCGTCTTCGCTGTCGTGCTCACAAACCAGCAGGTCGGCATCGGCCTGGGGCTGGTGGACCGGAACATCATGTTCGTGGAGCACGCGAATGCAGACCTCTGGATCGTGCCGCCGTCGACGGAGACGCTCCAAGGAGGCCGCACGGTCCCGACGAGCGCCATGTTGGCCGCGAGGACGACGCCGGGGGTCGCGTGGTCGGAGCCGCTCCTGTTCGGGGGTGGAGTCGTGAAGACGCCGACGGGTGGCACCGAGGCCGTCCAGATCATCGGCACAAAGTACCCGCGGTACGCGGGCGGCCCGTGGAACATCGTTGCAGGCGACGTGAGCGCCCTCAACCGGCCCGACATGATGACGTTCGAGGATTCGGAGCGCGAGACGCTCGGAGGTCTCAACCTCGGCTCCGTGCGCGAGGTGAACGGGCGGCGCATGACGGCGGGCGCGTTCACGTGGGGACTCGAGCCGTTCGGGCCATCGTACGCCTTCGTCGACTACGAGACGGCCCGTGAGCTGATGCACACGCCGAGCGATGAGGCGAGCTACGTCCTCGTCGGCGTCGAGCCGGGGCACGACCCGCTCGAGGTGAAGCGCGCCATCGAGGCGCGCACGGGCGGCGTCCGAGTGATGACGAAGGACGACTTCAAGGGCTCGATCCGTAACTTCGTCCTCTTCAAGCAGTCGATCGGGGCGACCATCGGGGCGAGCGCGCTGTTCGGGGTCGTGATCGGCTTCGTCATCGTCGCGCTCTCGATGTTCTCCTCGGTGCTCGACCGCCTCCGCGAGTTCGGCACGCTGAAGGCGGTCGGGGCCACCAACGGCGACCTCGCAGTGCTGCTCCTCGTTCAGTCGGTCGCCTACGCGTGGATCGGATCCCTCGTAGGCCTTGCGCTCGTGACGCGCATGGCCGCCGGCATGCGGTCCGCCAAGTTGACGCTCCTCTTTCCCCCCGCCCTCACGATCGGCACGGTCGTCGGAATGACATTCATCTGCGTCGTCGCCTCGAGCATCGCCCTCTTCCGTATCCGAAAGGTCGAACCCGCCATGGTGTTCCGATGAGCGCTCCCTACGCGATCGAAGTCCGCGAGCTGACCAAGACGTATGGGTCGGGCAACACTGCGTACCAGGCACTGAGAGGGGTGGACTTCGTGGCTTCTCGAGGCGAGTTCGTCATGCTCTCGGGTCCCTCGGGGAGCGGGAAGACGACGCTGCTCTCGGTGCTCGGATGCGTCCTGACGCCGACGTCCGGCGAGGTGAAGCTCCTCGGCGAGGACATCTCGCACCCGAAGGAGAAGGATCTCCCGCGGCTGCGCCTCTCGTACATCGGCTTCGTCTTCCAGTCGCACAACCTCATCGAGGCGCTCTCCTCCCGGGAAAACGTCGCGATGCTGCTGCAGCTCCGCGGATGGAAGGACAGGGACGCGAAAACGTGACGCCATTCGCCTGCTTGAATCGGTCGGCCTTGCCGACAAGCTCGACTCGAAGCCTCGCGACCTGTCCGGCGGGCAGCGCCAGCGCGTCGCCATTGCCCGCGCCCTCGCCGGCGCGCCCCCCATCCTGCTTGCCGACGAGCCGACCGCCGCCCTCGACGCCCACAACGGCTACGCCGTCACCGAGCTCCTTCGCGTCCTCGCGAAGGAGCACGGGCACACGGTGGTCGTGGTGACGCACGACCAACGCATCTTCCACCTGGCCGACCGTATCGTTCACATCGAGGACGGCCTCATCGCGGAGAAACCATCATGAAGAAGCTCCCCTGGAAGCCCCTCGTCGCCGCCGGGGTGGCGGCCGCGCTCCTCCTCATGGTGGTGCGCTCCGTCCTTGCCGGCCCGCAGAACACCCCCGATGCCAAAGACGCGCAGCACGCGGGGCGGATGATTCCTGCAAGCGGCGTCGGCGACGAGCGCGCGCAGCTCGTGCTGACCAACGACGTCGCCGGCGATGGCATCGTCGAGCCGGCCGACCGGGAGATCAAGCTCGCCGGGGAGGTGCCGGGGCGCATCCAGCGCATCCTGGTCAAAGAGGGAGACCTCGTCGAGGCGAACGCGCCGATCGCCGAGCTCGACAACGAGGTCGAGCACGCGGCGCTCGCGGCAGCCGAAGGCGATCTCGAGTCCGCGAAGGCCGACATGCTTCGGACCAACCGGGGAATGCGCAAGGAGGACGTCGACGCGGTCGTCGCCGACACGGAGGGGGCGCGGGCGCGCGCTCAACTCTCGCACGACGCGCTTGAGCGCACCGAGAAGCTCGCGCAGGGCGGCGCGGCCACCCCGGACGAGCTCGATCGTGCGCGCCGCCAGGCCGATTCTGATCAGCGTGCGCTGGAGTCGCAAGAGGCGCGCAAGAAGGCGGCCCTCGCCGGCAACCGCTCGGAGGACATCGTGCAGGCGCGGGCGAGGATGATCGCTGCGGCTGCGCGACGCGATCAGGCCAAGGCACAGCTCGAGCGGCTGACGATCCGCGCGCCGATCGCCGGTGAGATCCTGCAGCTCAAGTTCCGCGCGGGCGAGTACTACACGCCCGGGGGCGATGCCCTCGCCGTGATGGGCGACACGGGGAGCCTCCGAGTTCGCATGGACGTCGACGAGCGAGATGTGGCGCGCGTCGCGCTGGGAGCGAACGCGTTCGCCACGTTGACGGCGTTCCCCGGGCGTCGCTTCCCGGGCAAGGTCGTCGAGATCGGCAAGCGCATGGGGCGCAAGAACGTGCGCACCGACGACCCGGTGGAGCGGATCGACACCAAGATCCTCGAGGTCGTCTTCCAGCTCGACGATCGGCAGGGCCTCGTACCCGGTCTGCGCGTCACCGGCTACATCGAGCCGCAACGATGACGTAGGCGTCCGTCGGGTGATTCCCCTGGGAGAGGAGTGTGAATCGTGAGAGGTCTCGTCCTCGCATCCGTCGTCTTCACGGCCGCTCGGGTGTCCGCCACGTCGGTGGCCGACCCGCCTGCGACCGGTGTTCTGACCGTTCGCATCTCGCAGCTCCGGTCGAACGACGGCCAGGTCGGGTGCGCGCTCTACAAGTCGGCCGACGGGTTCCCCACGGACCCGTCGAAAGCGGCCCAGATGCGCTGGTGCCCGATCAAGGAGAAGGTCGACGTGCTCCTTCGATCCCATCCCGCCCGGAACGTACGCCGTCGCGTGCTTTCACGACGAGAACGGGAACGGGAAGCTCGACAAGAACTTCCTGGGCATCCTCAAGGAGGGGACCGTGGTGTCGAACCACGCGAAGGGCTCCATGGGCCCGCCGCCGTTCGACAAGGCGAAGTTCTCATTCTCCGGTGCAGTCGGCGCGCTCGACCTGCGGATGGGGTACTGACATGACCGAGGGGCTTGCAGTGGACGCGGCGGAGGGCCGCCCCGTTCGTCGCGGGCAGAGGTGGCCGCGACCTGTGCCACTTGAATCCTGCGACGGGCAAGCTCTCGGGGCGTCCCATGGCCAAGATGGCGCTCGGCGAGACATGGTCGTCCAACATCACGGAGGATCCCGCGCACGGGATCGGAGGGTGGACCGACGGACAGATTGCGTACGCGCTGCGAACCGGGGTGACGCCGAGCGGGCAGTTCGCGGCGCCAGGGATGCCGAAGCTGACCCTGCTGTCGGACGAGGACATGCTCGCGGTCGTCGCGTTCCTGCGCTCCGGCGACCCCGCATGGTCCCACGACTTGATCGCTTGAAAGCACGGCATTTCGTGGGCGCGCGACGTGGGGAGGGCAGGGCTAGCGGGCGTTTGCCCTGCCAGTCGCCCGGGGTAGGGTGGGCGCGGCGAAGGATCAGGAGAGCACCGCGCCGCTGCAGTTCCTCATCCTGCTGGTGGCCGGATTCCTCCAGCGACGGCAGAAGATGGCGATCGACTACCTTCTGGCCGAGAACCGCGTGCTCCGCGAACGGCTTGGCCCGCAGCGCCTTCGATTCACAAATGCCGAGCGCCGGCTTCTCGCGGGGAAGGGAAAGCGAGTCGGGCGCCGGCTGTTGAGGAGATCGCGACTCTCGGAGCCCCGAAACGCTCTTGAGGTGGTACCGGCGGCTGGTCGCCGCGAAGTACGACGGCAGCGCGAACTCCTCGAAGAAGGGCGCCTGCGGAAAACGGAGCGATGCCACCACGCAGCTGATGACGATGGCCAGGGAGAACCCGGGCTGGGGCTACACTCGGCTCCGCGGAGCCCTCAAGAACGTCGGCTTCGAGCTCGTCCGATCCACAATCGCGCGCGTCCTCAAGGAGCACGGTATTGAGCCCGCACCACGGCGCGGCCGCTCGATGTCCTGGAAGACGTTCCTCGCGGGGCCATTGGGAGGCGATCGCCGCCGCCGACTTCTTCAGCGTCGAGGTGGTCACGAGCCGAGGCCTGGTGCGGTACTTCGCCCTGTTCATCATGAGGCTCAAGACCCGTCGGGTGTACATCGCGGGGATTTCGCAGGGCCTCGATAACGCATGGATGGCGCAGATCGCCCGCAATCTCACGGACGCGAAGGACGGGTTCTTGAAGGACGTACGCCATCTTATCGTCGATCGAGATCCGCTCTACACGGAGCAGTTCAAGACGATTCTGGCCTCGAGCGCCGTCGAGCTGTTGAAGCTCCCCCCGTCGAGCCCAAATCTGAACGCATTTGCGGAGCGCTGGGTTCGATCGATCAAGGAGGAGTGCCTCGATCGGGTCGTGCCGCTCGGGGAGCGACACCTGCGGCACGTAATCTCGGAGTACGTGGAGCAATTTCATACCGAGAGAAACCACCAGGGGCTGGCCAACGTGATCCCGTTCCCCGAGACGACGCCCGGGAACGACCGCGTGGCGATCGAGCGTCGTGAACGGCTCGGCGGCCTCCTCAGCCACTATCGCCGAAAGGCTGCTTGATACGAGTTGATCATGCCGTGGGACCATACGGGAGCGGCGCATGTCACGGTCGGTGGACCATAACCCACCGCCGCTGCGCCCGGTCAGCCGCGTTCGGCGGCGATCGAGTTCTGGTACAGTACTGGGACGTCCTCCCGTCGGAGAGTTTGACACCAACAGCGCGCTTCTTCGGGTCATCGACGTTGTACATCACGTTAATCGAGAGTGCCGTGTAGGCCACCCGACGGCGCGCCGTTGCGCCGTTGAGCCTTTGCATGTTTCGTTTTGACGGCGAATCGGGTTTACGCCGCGAAGCTGCCGACGCTAGAGTGCAGCCAAATGACGAGCGATCAGCAGTGTCGAGCCTTCTTGTTTTGCTGTGCGCGGGACGGTAAACGTGTGTGGTTTAGCGGAAGGCTATTGGGTTCGACCCCAGTGTTCCATTCCGAGCACCTAGTCGCGGGCGTGCCAGTCCCGGCGCACGAGACATGGTTCACCGCTATTCGGGTTGGTGATTACTGTGAGGTCGAATGGAAACGTAGCGGTGTAGCGAGTCCGTTCCCACACCGTGCGAAGGCCCAACGACTCGTGCATGGCGAGGGTTTCTCCGTTGGGAACAAGGCATACTTGTTCTACGTGGAGCGGTGCTCGACCTGGACTGGAGTTCCATCCATCCGAGGTACCGAAGTGGCACCTCGTCTTGCGGCGCTTCGTCCTCACGACCTTGAAAAGTGCGACACGGCGATTTCTCAATCTCCCCCACGCCACCGAATGGGCTCATACGGAGTTCGTAAAGCGTACGGGCTTCGAGCAGTTCCGTGACGGCCGGGTTCCTCGTGCCAGAGCGTGTCGTGCGGAGATGTGCGAGGCCGGTGTTCAACTTAACTGGGATGTTCACATTTGGAATATGGCATCGGTTGATTGGGAGAACGGTGAACATGCCTCATTCATGCGCACAATTATAGGAGATGACCTCATCACCCTTTGGGAGTGTGCCACCGTCCTTCAAGGCATTCCGACGGTTTGCGCGTAAGGGACGCGAGCTGGCTGCGTCGCCACCAGGCAGAGGCCGTATGGTCCCGAAATTCGATCGGGCTGAATTGCGCCGAAAAGGTGCGGGTTTCTTGTTGGAGAGCGGAGAGCTAGGGTAGGGCGAGCTTGAGGTCCTTGGCTCCGCTTCAGTTCTTGATTTACCTGGTCGCGAGCTGGCTGGCTCGCCAGCAGGGCGAAGCGATCGAGTACTTGCGTGCGGAGAACCGCGTGCTTCGCGGCCGCCTCAGCCCAAAGCGACTGCGCTTCACGGACGCGGAGCGTCGTCTCCTCGCCGAAAAGGGCAGACCGCTGGGCCGAAAGCGGCTGGCGGAGGTGGCATCGCTGGCGACGCCCGAGACGATCTTGCGCTGGTACCGCGAGAAGATCGCGGCCAAGTACGACGGCAGTCGTGCCCGAGCCGCGGCAGGCCGTCCGCGCTCGCCCGACGACCGGGTCGGGCAGCTGCTGACGATGGCTCGCGAGAATCCGTCGTGGGGCTACACGCGCCTTCGCGGCGCACTCAAGAACGTCGGCCTGGAACTCGGTCGTTCGACGATTGCGCGCATTCTCAAGGAGCAGGGGATTGAGCCGGCGCCGATCCGGGGAAAGACCATGCCTTGGAAGACGTTCCTGAAGGCGCATTGGGGCGCGATCGCGGCCGCGGACTTTTTCAGCGTGGAGGTTCTGACGGTCGGCGGCTTGGTGCGTCACCTGGTGCTGTTCGTGATCGATCTGAAAACCCGCCGCGTGCACGTCGCGGGCATTACGTGCCGTGTGGATGGGGAGTGGATGGCGCAGATCGCGCGCAATCTCACCGACTCGGTCGCCGGTCCCTTGAGCGGCTTCGTCTATTTGATCGTAGATCGCGACCCGCTGTACACCGCGCACTTCAAAAGCGTGCTGGTTTCTGCGGGTGTGAAACTTTTGCGACTGCCTGCTTGCAGTCCGAATTTGAACGCGTTCGCCGAGCGGTTCGTTCGATTAGGGAGGAATGCTTGCGGCACATCGTCCCGCTGGGCGAGGGTCATCTGCAGCGAACGTTTGGGGAGTTTGTGGCGCACTATCTCCGAGCGAAATCACCAAGGCATTGGCAACGTCATTCCTTTTCCCGCGCATGGGTCGCCCGTGCCGGGTGCCATCCGGCGGCGAGAACGGCTTGGCGGGCTGCTTAACTTCTATGAACGAACCGCCGCGTGAGCCGCCCGATCGACTATTGGGACCATACGGGGTCGCTTTGCGAGCGCTGATGATCCGGAAGACCTCATACCCCTTGATTTGAACATACACGACGAAAAGAAGCCTCGACCGCGCGGACACGCGAAGGATCAGCAGCCGGCTCGCATGGGCCGGATCTGGCTGAAGCAAGGCGTGCTCGTCGTCGAAGACCTTCTCGGGCGGCAGCGGTGAGTTTCAGGATAGTTGTCGGCTCGGCGTGTAACTGGTCTACGAGACGAGCTTGACCTCCTCGGTCGATGTCTTTACCGGGTTGAGCGTGACAGTTCCAATGGGGTTGCAGTTGCGAGTTTCGCCAGTCCAGCGGGTCGGGTTTTTCCTTCGCGCGGCCTCGTAGGTGGCTTTGCGTCGGCGGAGAATTTCTGCGTCGCGGCCTTGATGGCGATCGTCGGGGGACACGAAGCGGATGGCGCTGTGACGGTGCACGAAGTTGTACCAGTGGACGAAGCGGGCGACCCAGGCGCGCGCGGCGTCTATGGTCTCGAAGGGCGCGCTGGGGAACTCGGGCATGTACTTGAGCGTCCGAAAGAGGGCTTCCGAGTAGGGGTTATCATCGCTGACCCGTGGACGACTGAAGGACGGCACGATGCCGAGCTTCTCCATCGTGGCCAGCATCGTTGCCCCTCGCATCGGGCCTCCGTTGTCGGAATGAAGAACGAGACGCTGGGGGTCGATGTTGTCGGCTACGCAGGTTTCGCGGAGCAGCAGTGCGGCGCGGTCCGCACATTCAGTCGGCTCGATGCAAAACCCTACGATCTTTCGACTCCACACGTCAAGCATCAAATACAGATAAAGAAACGTACCGCGGATATTCGTGCGGAGATAGGTGATGTCCCAACTCCATACTTGTGACGGTCCGTCGGCCTCGTGAGTATCGAGCGGACGGGCCACAGGCGCCCTGGCCTTGCCCCGATGCGCGAGCTGTCCTGCGGCTCTGAGAAGCCTGTAGAATGTCGACTCGGACGCCACGTAGGTCCCCGCGTCTGCGAGCGTGGGGACAATTTGCTTCGGCGATAGGTCGCGGTGCTCTGGGCGATTCGCCAAACGAAGTACTTCGGCACATTCTTTGTCCGTCAGCGCATTCTGCGGTCGCCCGTTCGGCCCCTGGCGTTTATCCTCGCTATCGGGGTCGGCGCGCCAGCGCTCGTAGGTGCGACTGGAGACGTTCGCGATCGCGCAGCTTCGCTCGAGACAGGCGCCCGCTGTGACGGCTTCCCTCACGGCAGCAACGACTACGAGTCGCTCTCGTCGTTGGTGCCGTCGTCCGCGTCCCCCAAGAGATTGTGGAGTTTTTTTTGGAGGATCAGAAGCGCCGCGGCCTCTGCGAGTGCGCGGTCTTTGCGCCGTAGTTCCCGCTCCAGCTCCTTGACCCGACGCGCCTGCGTGCCGGTGCTGCGGGCAGCTGCACCGTTGCTCTGCAGGCCCGCAAGCATGGCGGCGCGCCATTCGTCGAGTTGAGCTCCGTGAAGGCCCTGCGTGCGGAGCCACACCCCGAGCTCCTCCTCCGATAGCTTGCTCGCCTCGAGCACGGCTGCCAAACGGCCTTCCGCCGTATCGGTCTTCGCCACCCGCGTCTCCTTCGCTGTTGTTCCCTTGGCTCGAATTTCCCCCGCGCGCCGCAACCATGACGACAGCGACGTCTGCGATACACCAACCTCCCGCGACAACTCGTTCGCGCTCATCGCCCGCAGGCCTGTCATGCGCTGCACCATCCGTGACTTGAATGCATCCGTATATGCGGGAGTCATCTCCTCGTGCCTTCTCTGCCCCTTCGATTATGCCGGAATTTTGTTGGAATCTATCCGAAACGAAGAGATTCCATCCGAACAACCGAGCCGACAACTTCCCTGACGCAGGGGGGCAGCATCTCCCGCCGTTGCGGCCGGCTAGCCCGGCACGCTCGCGCCCGCTCGGCGGCGCCTTCTCGCGCGCCCGCCGCTGCTCTGGTCTATCCTTCGACGGTGGCTGGTTGGAGTTCGACGAGTTCCGGCCGACCGGTGCAGCACGGTGAGCTTTTCGGCGGACCGGGCGAGTTACGGACCGGGAGGCGAGCATGAGTTGTCAGCTCTTGGTGGCTTCGCTACGTTTGACGCGTGGACTATCGCGCGATCGTGACGATCGAACCGGGAAAGCGAGGCGGCAAGCCGTGCATCCGAGGGCTGCGCATCACGGTGTACGATGTGCTCGAGTACCTCGCGTCGGGCATGTCCGAGGCACAGATCCTCGCGGACTTCCCGGACCTCACTTCCGATGATATTCGTGCCTGCCTCGCGTTTGCTGCGGACCGCGAGCGGCGCCTGTTGTCCGTACCTGCGGCTTGAGGCTGCTCTTCGATGAGAACCTCGCGCCGAGCCTTGTGGCTCGGCTCGCCAAGCTCTTCCCCGAATCCGAGCACGTACGCGACGCAGGGCTCGCGACGGCAGACGATGCTGCCGTATGGGAGTACGCGAAGGCCGGCGGGTTTGCGATCGTCTCGAAAGACGCCGACTTTCGGCAGTTGAGCTTCCTCTACGGGAGCCCGCCAAAGGTGGTCTGGCTGCGCGTGGGCAACCGATCGACGGCGGAGATCGAGGCGATCGTGCGGGCGAACGCGGGGGAACTCGAAGCGTTCAACGCGGACCCCGTCGCGTCGATGCTCGTGCTCACGGCATAGCGCCAGTTTTGAGGCCAGAGTGCCGACGGTGCGAAAGGAGCCTTACTGACACTTGCCCGTTGCCAACGCAGGAAAAACTCAACGCCTCGTGGTGGCCGTGCCCGGGACGTGCGTTCGCCGTCGGCCGATGAAGTCCATCGTGTCCCATCGGTCAGCGACAACCGAGGAGGCCATTGACGCGGACGGCAATCGGGTGTTGACGCGCGTTGCGCGAGGGGACGTTGTCAGCCGAGGCGGGCGGCGTTCAGCAACCGCCGGGCTGAGGGAGCAACTTGGGCGGGGGCGCTTGCTCGGCCGGTTCGCTGACGTCCTCGTCGATCGCCTCGCGGATGACGCGCGTGGTGAGCTCGTCGAGATGAGCGTGGAGCTCTTCGCACAAGGCGACGAATTCAGGCCAGAGCGTGCGCTCGTGAAAGAGCTTGGGGGCTCGCACCTGGACCGTACTGTAGCGCCTGCCGGGCTCGCGAAACGGCTTGAGGCCGTAGCGACGACAGAGCGCGACGAAGAGCTTTCGCTTCCAGGGGTCGGGCAGCCTGTAGAGCAGCTCGATATCCTGTTCGCGACCACGGAGGTCGGCCAGACGAGCGCGAATACGCTCGGCGGCGCGTCGCGCGGCCTCTCGTTCGCCGCAAGTGAGCGGCACTCTGCCCGTGGAGCGGTGTCGGTCTTGGACTCGATGTCGATACCATCGAGCAGATCATCCAGGACGCGCTCGTCGATCTCGATGCTCGTAGCGCCTGCCTCGTGCACCGGCGGCAGGCGGAAGACTCCACGATCGAGCCTTTTGTAGAAAACACAGATGCCGCTCGCATCGGCGAACAGAATCTTGATGGCGTCGCGGCGCTTGCCGAAAAACACGTAGAGCGCGCCGCTGCGAGGGAGTCGAGCGATTCGCTCGCTGACGATGCCCGATAGTCGATCGAAGCCCCAGCGCAGATCAATCGGCTCGACGCCCACGAAGATCTCAACGCCGTGCGGGATCATCGCGCACCTCCAAGAGCCTCGATGACCTCGGTCAGCAGCGCATGATCGAACCCGGACCGCACCTCGATGCGCGCCGCGCCGACCGTGATCATCAGCGTCGCGGCAGAGGTGCCCACCCCCACCGTGCCTTCCGCGGTCGGGCTCTGCTCGTGAATTCTCGTCGGCAGCACGCGAACCACCCCAACCTGCGAGGCCGTGCCCGAACGCATCGGGCGCTCCGCGGCTGTCGCGGCTGTCGGCTGCTGCGCCGAGAGCCGGCGCAGCCGAAACGCCCAGTAGGTCAGCGTAGACGGCTTGAACTCACGCCCCAGCGCGAACGCCTTCGCCGTCTGCCCGCTGGCCTTCCACTCCCTCACTCGCTCCGACCACTTCGCTTCCGTCTCCGTCATGCTGCCAGACAATGAACCGGCGAAGCCGCGCGCGGAATGCGTGCTTCACGCAGCGGATACCATTAACCTCCCGAAATCACACGTCCGAAATCTGCTACGGGCTAAAAACAATCCACCCACCCCCCTGGCGGATTCTTAGCCACCCCCCCGGGTTCGGGGCCGACGGAGCACGCCAAGGCGCCCCAATTCGCGCCGCGGCGTCGGCGAAGGCGGTAACCTCTCGATCGCGCGATGTTCCCGGGCGAGACGTTCCCTACGGGCAGTCCGTGGTCAAGGTGACACCGCGCGCCCTCAACGTCGCGATGTTTTGCGCCTGCGCCGTGCAGTCGATCGGGTTGCCTCCGATAGCGATACCGGTCCCGTAGCCGAGGGAAACGTTAGCGACCAGGGGAGACAGGTCCGTGACCTGATTGGTGCTCAGGTCGAGACTCCGGAGGTTTGCAAGTGCCGACAAGGACGAGATGTCTCGAATCTGATTCCCGTTGAGATCGACGTCGGTCAGAAGGCTCAGGGCCCCGAGGGGGGCGGTGTCGGTGAGCCCCGCGCCTGGAACGGAGAGGGTCGCCAGACCGGTCAAAGCGGACAGAGCGGCGCGGGCCTGGTCGGTCGAGACGTCGGCGCGCGTCAACTGAAGAACCCTCAATGAAGGAAGCGCCGACAATATGTCCACCGTATTCGAACTAAGGTCCCCGCTAAATTCCTTCACGTGAGGTAGGTTCGGAATGTTGGTCTCGAGGGGGTCCGTCAAGCTGAGGACCGTGAGGTTTGAGAGGGCCGAAAGCGGCGTGAGGTCCACGGAGTAGGCTTCGAAGTACATCGTGCGCAGGTTCCAAAGGCACTCGATGCCAGTGAGCGACGTGACGGGACCGACATAGCCCGGGGGAGGGTTCGACGGGGTGCCGGAGGGCGGGACCATAGACAAGTCGGTAAGGCCCGCTACGTCGGCCGGATGGATCGGCCCGCTCGGCACTCGGATGGCTTCGCGCACCGCACTTTCGACGTACGGATCCACAAAAGTCAGTGGGTCGGCGCATGCCGTCGTCGAAGAATCCGCCGAGTTGGAGGGGTTGCCTCCGGCATCCACGTTTTCGTACGCGCACGCAGGACCGAGCGGAAATCGCGCTCACGTGAACGCCCGGATCGCGCACAAGTGAACGCGCAGATCGGACCGATGTGAACACCGAGATCGGCGGACGCGAACGCCGGGATCGGAGCACGTGAACAGCCGGATCGCTCAGCCGTGAACACCCAGATCGGTCGGGTGTGAACGGCCGGATCGGAAACGTGAACGGCTGAGGCACGAACGAAGTGACGGGCTGGGTCGCCCCTTCAGATTGCGGAGCTCCAACGAGGAGAACCGCGAGCGATGGAGCGATTGGCCATGAGCAAGGTAAGAGAGATTTTGCGGTTACGGTGGGCGCTCGGGCGGAGCGTTCGGGAAGCGTCACGCGCAGCGAGCGTGAGCCTCGGAGTCGTATCGAATACGGAGCGGCGCGCGACACGCGCGGACCTGAATTGGACGGCGGTCGAAGCGCTCGACGACGCCGAGCTGGAACGGCGCCTGTACGGGGGCCGCAAGCACGCGCGCGGGCCCGGGCGCTTGCTGCCCGACGGCGCGTGGATGCATGCGGAGCTACGTCGGGCGGGCGTGACGTTGGAGCTTCTGCACTTGGAGTACCTGCGCGAGCATCCGGACGGCTACCGCTATACGGCGTTTTGCGACCACTACCGCAAGTGGCTCGATCGGCGCGGGCTGGTGATGCGCCAGCAGCACAAGGCCGGCGACAAGACGTTCGTCGATTACTCGGGCAGCAAACCGCACATCGTGGATCCGACGACGGGCGAGGTCGACGAGCTGGAGCTCTTTGTCGCAGTGCTCGGCGCGTCGAACCTGACGTACGCGGAGGCGACGCGAACGCAGACGATGGGCGACTTCGTCTCGTCGCACGTGCGGGCCTTCGAGTACTTCGGCGGCGCCACCCAGGTTGTCGTTCCCGATCAACTTCGCAGCGCGGTGTGCATTCCGTGCCGATACGAGCCGACGATCACGCGGACGTACGCGGAGCTCGGGCGCCACTACGGCACGGCCATCGTGCCCGCGCGCCCAGGCAAGCCGCGCGACAAGGCGAAGGTGGAGGTCGCGGTGCAGGTGGCGCAGCGGTGGATCTTGGCGCGGCTTCGCAACGAGACGTTCTTTTCGATCGAGACGCTCAATGAACGCATTGCCGAGCTGCTCGAAGAACTGAACGCCCGCCCGATGAAGAAACTGGGCGGCATAAGTCGTCGCGAACTCTTCGAGCGCATCGAGCGCGGCGCGCTGTTGCCGCTCCCCCAGCAGCGTTTCGAGCTGAGCGAGTGGAAGCGCGCGACGGTGAACGGCGACTACCACGTGGCTCTCTTCGAGCACTACTACTCGGTCCCCTACACGCTGGTGCGTGAAGAAGTCGAAGCCCGGTTGACGGCGACGACCGTCGAGATCCTTTATCGCGGTCGGCGCGTTGCGAGCCACGCGCGAAGCTACGTGCGTTTCCGTTTTACGACCGACCCGCAACACATGCCGGAGGCGCACCAGAAGCACTTCGCCGGCGGCGATGCCGTCATCGCGTGGGGCGCGTCGGTCGGTCCCATGACCGAGGCGATGGTCCGGCGACTGCTCGATGCCAACCCGGTACGCGAGCAAGGTTGGCGCTCGGCCAAGGGGCTTCAACGGCTTGCACAGAAGTACGGCGGCGAGCGTATCGAACTCGCGTGCGCCCACGCGCTTCACTTCGGCGCCAAGAGCTACAAGCCCGTCGCGCGCCTTCTCGAACTCGGTCGCGAACAACTCGACTTGCCGGGGACAGGCGAGACCGAGACCAAGACTCCCCTCACGCACAAGAACGTGCGTGGCCCTCGATACTTCCATTGAAAGAAAGGACCAGAAACCGATGCTCAATCAACCCACGGTCGAGAAACTCCATGCGCTTCGCCTGGGCACGATGGCGGAGGCGTGGCAGACGCAGCAACGCGACACCGCCGCCGGCGCCCTGTCCTTCGACGAACGCTTCGCAATGATCGTCGACGCCGAGTACCTCGCACGCGATAACCGCCGGCTTGCCCGCCTTCTGAAAGAGGCCGAACTGCGCATTCCGGGGGCCTGCATGGAAGACGTCGACGGGTCGGCGTCACGCGGCGTGGACCGCGCCATGCTCCGACAACTCGCGACCTGCGCCTGGGTCGGCGACCACCTCAATGTGCTGGTGAGCGGCTCGACGGGCGTCGGGAAAAGTTACCTGGCGTCCGCGCTCGGCCAGTGCGCATGCCGTCGCGGGCTGCGCGTGCTGTATCGACGCGTCTCCCGCCTCTTCGATGAGATCTCCCTCTCGCGGGCCGACGGCTCCTACGCGCGGCTCTTGGCGCGGCTCGCGAAAGCCGACCTTCTGATTCTCGATGATCTTGGACTCGGTACGCTTACCGAGGCGCACCGTCACGACCTACTCGAAGTGCTCGAGGACCGGTATGGGCGCTCCTCGACCGTCGTGACCAGCCAGCTGCCTCCCACCAATTGGCATGAGTGGATCGGAGACCCGACCCTGGCCGATGCCATCCTGGACCGGCTCGTCCACAATGCATACAAGTTAGACCTCAAGGGTCCCTCAAAGCGAAAGGAGAAGACCGCCCAGAACAACGGATGACCTGCGGCCCAGAGACGTCGCTTCGCTCCGATCACATCGCCCGATCTGCGCGATCACGTCGTCGCGAAATGGGCGTTCAAGTCACGCGAAGTACGCACAGGACCGAGCGGCCTTGGAACAGAGCTGTAGTAGTAGGGTGGGTCCCAGAGCCCGCCCCAGCACTCGACCCTGCCATCACCGGTCACCGCGCAGGCGGAAATGCCGTCTTGACCGCCCCCTACGGCGATTGCGGTCGCGCCGCTCTCGAGCCCGGCGACGGTCATGGGTGGATACACGTTGCCAAGCGAGAGATCGTCGCCCCAGCACACGACCCCGGTGCCTGCGGTGAGCGCGCAGCCGTCGTTTCCCGTCACCGATACCGCTCTGACACCGCTGGATAGGCCTGCGACGGGCACGGGTCCCCACGGTCCGGCCGCCTGGGAGACAAAGCCCCACGCGTTTCCCCAGCAGGTCACCTGGCCACCCGAGGTGAGCGCGCAGGCAGCGCCGCCTCGGACGGACACGGCGGCGACGCCCGACGTGAGACCCGGAACCGTCACTGGCACCGCGCTGAAGGGAAGCACCATCGGATCGATTCCGAGTTGACCAAACGTGTTGTCGCCCCAGCACTGGACTACACCGCCCGCAGTGATGGCACACGCATCGAAGTCCCCCACGGATACGGCGGTGACGCCGTTCTCGAGCCCCGTGACAGGCACCGGCACGACCGTGCTGCTGGAAAATCCGCTGGAGCCGTTCCCGAGTTGACCGTAGGTGTTGTTGCCCCAGCACCGGACCGCGCCGTTCGCTGTGACTGCGCAGGCCGAGAAGGGTGCAATGGACGAATTGGCGCCGACCATGGCGTTTCCAACGGAGACAGCCATGACGCCGGTCTCAAGACCAGAAACAACACTCACGGGGGACACGCTGGAAGCGAATAGGCTGTAGCCCCAGCACTGGACCGCGCCGTTCGTAGTCAGGGCGCAGGCGTAGAGGGTTCCGGCGGATATGGCCGTGGCGCCGCTCTCGAGGCCGGGAATGGTCACCGGGTACGTGCTCGAAGCGATTGGGCTGTTACCCCAGCACTGGACCGCGCCGCCCGCGGTGAGGGCGCAGGCGAAATCCGTCCCCACGGATACGGCGACGAAGTTGCTGGCCACGGTCGCCGCCGCGTCGCCAATGCCCGGGCAGCCGAGTAAGCTTCCGCCGGCCGAGGGCGAGGGACCGGCGTCGAGTGCGCTTGCGCCTATCGAAGGCGCCGCACCGGCGCCGACCGCGACACCTCCCTCGTTGGCGGAATCCGCCGGCGACGCCTCTCGGAGCCTCCTCGTCCACCCGACCGCAAGCCGTCGTCGTGACAAGAGCGAGGAACCCCGCGGGCGCAGCGCGAAGGATCCGGTTCATCGAGGCCCCTCCCCGTTCCATTGCACAAAGCTTAGCCGGAACGCAGAGCCGAGCCGAGCGAGGCAGCGGCCGCGTATTTATCAAAGACGGAAGGCGCAAAAATCCGCCGATACTGCCACGCGGACAAGTCGCTGCGGTTCGACGTAGGGTTCGCCGCGTGCTCGTTGGCGAAAAGCGAGTTCGCAGGGGACGTGCGACGTGACTGGGCGGTGGGGCATGCCCTGGCTAGAGCCCTCGAGTGGGTGACCTCGGTCTGCACCGCGGTCAGCTCGATCTGGACCACGACACCAACCGAGCGTCTCGTCGAGAAGGGCTTTGCCGATGCCGCAGCGGCGCTCCTCGCGGGCACACGTACATGCCCAACATCGAGACGCGATGGCGAGCCTCGGTGCGCCACGGTGCCTCATTCTATGTGAGAAACGCCGCGTCAATCGGTCGCGATCGAGAATCGGGACACCACGGCGCCGTCCCTGCGGTCGCCGACGAGAAGGTCATCGAGGCCAGCATGAAGCCGTCTGCGAAGGTCACGAAGAAGGAACCCCCGACGACTCCAGAAGCCGCCAGCAAGAACGATTCTCGGATCACGGCGTTGTTGAGAGCCTTTCGAGCAGACCCGAGGTTCGCCCCCGTCGTCGCTGCCTACGAGAAGCAGGCGGGCGAGCCTGGCCGGAAGTTCGGAAAGAACGGCCTGAAGACGAAGGGAGGGAAGCTCTTCGCGTTGTTCACACAGGGCACGCTCGTCGTAAAGCTCCCGAACGAGCGTGTCGCCGGCCTCGTCGCACGGGGCATCGGCAAACAGTTCGACCCCGGCCGCGGCCGTCTCATGAAGGGGTGGCTAACGATCACGAGCCCGAAGGCATCGTGGGTCGAGCTCGCGAAGGAAGCGCACGAGTTTGTGCAAGGCTGATCCCGTTGAAGCCTTTTTGTCCGACCGGCCTTTCATGTAACCCATTGCTTCCCGAGATTGTGTCTTCGGTCGAACCATCCGACAGCGCGGCGAGGTTGGCCAGCACCACCGGTCGCCTCGCCGGATCCTGTTCCGTAACCTCCCTTCAGGCGGCGCCGCGCCGGTTTCGCGCATCCAGGACCCTCTCGGCAAGCCTCGAGGCCGCGGTGAGGACGGCCGCGGGCGCTTCAGCCCGCAAGCCCCGGAACATCGCCGCGCGCTCCGCAGCGTTCATCGCGGGGAGCATGTCGGCCCATCCCGCCAGGCTCTGGTCGAGCGTGCGGCTGCGCTTGAACGCGGTCATCCCGGCCGCGAGGCGGCCTTCACCAGCGAGTTCCCAGACCTTCCCCTGGCCTGCCTCCTCTTTCTCGATGTGGGCGAGGAAGTCGGCGGTGAATCGCGCCAGCACCCGGTACGCCAGATGTGTGGCTGCGCCGGTCCTCTCGGCGACGGCGACCTCGAACGCCCTCTCCACCTCGTCGAGCGCCCGGTTGTGCTCTTCGTGCTCCAACGTAAGCGTGTGCGCCGCCTCCGTCAGCACCTCTGCGATGATCGGGTGCAGAAACTCGTTCTCGTGCTGCGCATGCTCTCGCAGGATCGTGACGACCTCGGCGACCGTCGCGGCGAGCTTGCCGCGTTCGTCCGTGTCGGCGTAGTCCGTTGTGCCTGCGAGGACGACGGTCTCGAAGAGCCGCTTACGAAGCGCTTTGTGGACGACGGTGTAGAAGTCGGTTCGCGCGGGTACTTCCTGAAGATCGTTGCTCATTCTTGCCTCCATACTCTTTGGACAAGTCCGGAGGCCGACCGTGACAGTTGGGGGCTAAGAATCGGCAGCGAGAGCGACGCGCACCTCTGGCAGGTCGAAAAGGCGGCGGATCGAGAGGACCTCGTCCGGAGCAGGGAGCATGGGGTGCTCCCGGAAAAGCTCGGCATGCCGCCGTTCGAGGGAGTCCAGCTCATGGATGCGGTCTGGCGTTGCGGCTCGGACCTGGACGAGTCTGTCCGGCACGAACTGAAGATGCTTCGGATCGACGTAGCCCTTGTCGATGAACCCCCGCGTCTTGCGGGCGCACCGACACGGGTTCGCCGTGTTCACGAGCCCGCACTTGTCATTCATGAAGGAGTAAAGGTCGCGCCGCGCCCTCGCCAGCACCTGGCGAAAGTTCTCAGCCGACAGCTCGGTCACCTCGGCCCCCACGCGGTCCGTCACTCCCAAGACCTCGCCGAGGACGAAGACTACGCGCTGCCGACGATCGAGGCACATCAGCATCGCGAGCGTGCAGCCGATCTTCGCCTCCTCTACGAGCACCCCACTGGGCACTCCTCCGGGCTCGTCGGGGGTGGGGGCGTCGCCCGCTTCATCGAGATCGCGACTGAACTCCTCGAAGGGTCGCATCGCGCCTTCGAGGGGCTGCTTTTTTTTCAGGTTGATGACGTGGTTGACGACGATGCGGTAGAGCCAGGTGCGGAACGCGCTTTCTCCCCGGAACGTGGAGAGCTTCGTGATTGCCTTGACCAGCACCTCCTGGGTCACGTCGGCTGCATCGTCGCGTCGCCACACCATCCGCGCCGCGACGTTGAAGATCCACGGCCCGTGTCGGGCCACGAGCTGTTCGAGGGCGCGGCGGTCTCCGCCTTGCGCTAGGGAGACGAGCTGTTCGTCGGAAGGATTGGCGGGGGTCTCAGAGAGGGGGCTCTGCATCACGGAACGTCGACGGCTCGTGGCACTTCGCGCGCTCGATTGGCCCGCGCTCGACGTGTGAACTCGCATGCCGGGGGGAGGTTCTACACCGATCAACCTGACTGCGTCCAACGACCATGGTCGGCTCTTTGGTTCGTTGCCAACCCTCGGTATTGCCTCCGGTGAATTCCCAAGGACCTCGGGCGATCCGTATTCAGCGTGCCCGGAAGGCTCCCGATCCGCCAGTCGGGTGAAGGCAGGGCGTTGAGCGAGTCGTCGGTCCCACGATTTGGATCAGAATCGCCACGTCAGTTCGCAACGAGCTCCTTCGAATGGCGGGAAGTACCGGCAAACACCGCTCGCGCAACGAAACGCGCCCCGCTGCTGTCCGAGCATTACGCGCAGGTTGGAGCTGCTCGTGAACTTGTAGAACACACTGCCGTTGAAATAGTAGGGAGGCTGCCCCATGAGCGTCGTATATTCGAAGCCTTGCGTGAAGACCCAGCTCGGAGCGAGCTTGACCGCAACGTAGTTTTCACCCTCTGTCCACCAAAGAGGTAAGCTGAGGGCGTTCTCATTTTGAAAGGCTTGCAAGCGATGGCGGTGGCGCCCCTGGATTTCGATCGCCCAGGGCCCCCCGAGATATTTTGCAATCGAGTACTCGATGTGCTGCTCGCGGTACGAGAGATCGCCAGCCACCGACGTATCGTTGGCCACAGTTGTATCATCGCGTACGCCTCCCCAGACGTATGCGTGAGATTGCGAATTATCAAAGTACCATTCGAGTCCTGCAATGCCGTCCCAAACGTGATCTTGGACCGTATCCGCGCGGATTCCGGGAGAAGTGATGGTGTGTCCGAACTGGTCGCAGCCGCCGCTCGTGCTTTCCGATTTCGTATACGCGTAAATCCCCTGCGCGTAGAGCATGAGGTTGGGTGTTACAGCAACGTCGGCGCGCAGCCGTCCGCCGTCGACGCATGCATTGAAGTTGCCGGTGCCCTCCGTATCGATCATGTTGAACGTCTCGGCGGGAGGCAAGAAGGAGTAGGTAACGACGGAAAACTCGCCCGCGCGGCCCGGGTCGACACTCGCAGGAACGGCGTAGAAGTTGCGGTTGCTCTTGATCTCGAGGGTTATCGTCGTCGGCCGAACGTCGTACGACATCGCCCCGTATATCGCATTGCCGACGCCGTTGGTCTCGCTCGGTGTCCCAAGGTGTCGGCGATCTTGTTCGGCCACCTCGAGATAAAGTTTGCCGTGCCCCCACAACTTCGGAATCTCGACCGACTGGCCGACCATCGTAATTTCGTTGTCGCTGAGCGGTGACGCGTAGGGATCGAGCTGTTTGTTGATCCAAGTCGTTGTGTCCGACTGGTCGCATGTGCCGAACGTTACGGCGGAAGGAGATTGCCAAAAATTGGCGACGATGCTCCCCGTCGCATCGAAGTGGTACGGCGAGCAGCGCGTGAACTGAACGGCGTGCGTCGACAAGGTAACGGGCAGTCCGCGGCCCGCTTGCACGTCGATTCCGATGATCCGATCGCTGCCAAACACGGCTAGTTCTTGATCGCCAGGTAGTAGGTCGTGGAGCGGAAACAGAGACCGCCCGGTCGCTTCGTCGATTCGCGATGGATTCCCGAAGCCTGCGACCATCGTGACTGCGAATGGGTCTTTCTGGATTTGTACTTTCAGCCCGCGAAGGGTCGTATCGATTCCGAGCTCGTCGATCTTACGCATCGAAAGTGTGAGCCCTCGACCGAACTGCACGTAGGCGTCGCCCGCGGTCACTTCGATAGCGGGCAGCGAATAGGTGACCCACAGTTTCGCTGGATAAATTGCGTTTTCGTAGCGTGATTCGTTGTCCCTTTGCGTATCAAGTTGCTGGGAAAAGTTCGGGTTATCGACCGGCCTGCGCCAGTACACTGCGGAATCGAGCCGCATTCCAGCGGTCCAGTCGTCCCACCGCAAATCCGCGTTGAGTCGGTTCAGCCACGCACCCCAACCGCTATTCTGCGGTTGTTCGTTATCGCGCGGGTCGAAGTGTTGTACTCCGATGGTGGTCTCGGTAACGTCGAGCTGTACGCTATCTCCCCCGACTTGCCCGACGTCGGTGGCACTCGCCTGCCGCGCCCAGAGAATGGCAAGTGCCGCATACGCTACGGGGCGGCTCGTTTCCCGCTTACGGCGTCGACGCACTGGAGCCCAGCGCCGTGGTGACGTCGGATGCGACCTGCCTTTCGTCTCCGGGGTTGTATCCCTCCCGAACGACGGCGATTCGCCCTGCCCTGTCGATGATCACGCTAAGCGGCATCGATTTTTTCGGGTTGTAGAGGCTCGCGATGCGCGAGTCGTCGTCCACCACCACGGGGAAGTTCACGTCGAAGCGCTTCACGAAGGCGGGCACGTCGGCCATGGTCTCGGGGCCGTCCATCGCGACGCCCACGATGAGGAGCCCCTCGGCCTTGTCCCGGTCGTATATAGCGCGCAGATGCGGAAACTCTGCTTTGCAGGGTTCGCAGTACGTCGACCAGAAATCGAGCAGCACGACCTGCTTGCCAAGATGATCGCTCAACCGGAACGTGTTGCCTTCGGTGTCGCGGGCAGTGAAATCTGGGGCCCTTGTTCCTGACGAGGATCCGTGCCGAGACGCCGAGTGCGGCGGCAGTGCTCCCGCTTGGCATGAAACGACCAGCGCAGTCGTGATGACGACTAGCAGGCGCCGCGGTGTCATTCGCTTCCTGTTTCGCTCACTGGTCGCTGCACGCCGCGGGCAGCGGGTAATTCGGAGGGCTTTGCACGGCAGCGAGGGCCGGGCCCACCTCGGTCATGACATCCCCGGACCATCCTGGGCTGGAATCGATGATCTCCATCGTCCGCGGGTCGATGTCGCCGTTCCACGGGATGGATGCCTGAGAGAAGAAGACGCCGAGCTGCGGGTTGGGGTCAGGGTCGAGCACTTCGGTGAAGGTGGTGTGGTGCTGCGCAATCCAATCGTTGAGGTCCGTCTGCGTGGCGCCCATTCCCTGTTCGGTGCCGTCTTCTAACGCCTGGACGACGACCACGCCTTCGGCGTCCAGCTGGGATTTCGCCGCCTCAATCGCGTCGGTTTCCTCGTTGCAGGGCTCACACCAGCGCGCGGCCACGGTAAGGTGAATGACCTTGTACCGTTTCCCGCAGGGGTCGTAGAAATCCGCCAGCGCGATTGTCTGGAGCTGCGGGGCGACAACGGCGTTCAGGTAGCCGCTGAACTGGTAATTTGCGATGATACTGCCCGGTGCGGACCCGCTGCGGACGTTCCTGCCGTAACCCGTCGCGGGGTTCGGATAGGCGATCCCATCGGGGTTGGTATCGATGGACAGTACCGTCGCTCCGCCGCCCGCGTCGGTCGGCGCTGCGCTGACCGACGCCGATCCGTTGCTGCCGCCACAAGCGGCAACGACGAGGGCACAGTACGACAGCGGAGCCCCGCGGGAAATCGGCATCGTGAACCTCCACGCCTACTTCGAAAGCTTACTACACGCGAGCCCTTGGAGAGCGTATCGTGCAGTTGCCCGTCGTCAAGCGGACCGCAAGCACACGGCCAAATGACTTCGGCGAAATTGACAATGGCGCTGTGAGCGGAGTGTCATTCATGGTCCAACGCCCCGCCTGGGGAGATATTTTTCGGCGACCCACCTCGTTTGGGCCCCTCAGCCCGGGGGCGGCAGCTTTCGCAATGTTGTCGTTTGCCGTCCTCTTCCTCACTCTCGGCTGCTCTTCGAAGAAGTGCGGGAGCTCGCAGGCGTGTGCCGCAGGAACGGTTTGCATCGAGACGCCGGATGGGGGGCCGGCCTGCCAGCAGCCGTGCACCGGACAGGCCGAATGTCCGTTCAATACGTACTGCAACGACGGACTCGCCAACGGCCAGGCGAGCAATTGGTGCGCTCCGACCACGTACCCGCTTGCGCAGCTGCCGGGGGAGTGGGCGGCTTCTTGCAAGACCGGGTGCGACTCGGCCGACGGCTTCGCGTGCTACGCCCCTTTGCCGACCGATCCGGACGCGTTTTGTACACTGAACGACTGCCTGTACGACAGTGATTGCCCCGGCGGATGGTGGTGCGCGGAGGTCAATACCGCGCCGAACTACACGACTACGCAACGCAGCTTTGGCACCACGACCAAATGGTGCTTGCCGCGGCAGTATTGCTCGACTTGCCAGATGGATCATGACTGCTCGAAGGCCGCCGACGGGACCCAGCAGCACTGTGTACAGGATTCGGCGGGCAGTGGGTTCTGCACACCGCAGTGCGGCTCGAACGCGAGCTGCCCGCTCGACGCCACCTGCAAACTGCAGTGGACAGTCTGTGCTCAGGCGACATGCAAAGCGGACACGGACTGCGTGGTCGCCGCGGAGAATTGCGTTGCTGGTTCCTGCCAGCTCAAGTGCGAGAAAGACGCCGACTGCCCCTCGTCGAACGGCGCGCCCCAGCATTGCGCAACCGGGATATGCGAGACGCAGGCCTGCGCGAGCGACGACGATTGCCCGCCGACCGCCGGAACCTTTCAACACTGCAACGCCGGCGCATGCACGCCCGAATGTTCGACCGCGGCGGAGTGCAACCCCAAGATCGGCGACCAGGCGTGCGTACCCCTGTCGGTCTGCGTGCCGCGCGCCGGGGCATGCGTCGGTAATCATGGTTTCTGTGAGCCTTGCCTTTCGGACGCCGACTGCACCGACGGCTATTGTGTCAACGCCCAGTACTCGACCGAGCGCTTCTGCAGCCATGCAATGGCGGGGTCGAATGTGTGCTCGACCACCGAGCCCCCGGCGACCGGCTCGTGTCCAGCGCTCCCGGACGGAGGCCCTGCCAAGGGGTTCGGCTGCACGACGTCCGCGGATAGCGCTCTGGCGCCACCCAACCAGTGCATTGGGGAAGTCGTTCTCGGCGCGACCGGACAGCAAATGTACGTAGCTGGGTGCTGGAGCGTTCATTAGTCGCGCGCTCTCGGTCGGCGCGTGGGCGGCGGTCTCGGTACCCCGCGGGCCGATGCGCCGGCTATGAATTGCCTTCATGACAACGATCGCCCCGGACGGTGCCCTCCACATTGCAATGCAACGCTTCGAGGAGGGTCCGACGTCGATCGTGCGCGAACCGTGGTCCGGGGCGGAGATGGGACGCGTCGTACTGGCCGACGCGGCGCGCGCCGAGCAGGCGGTCCTTGCGTGCGCGCAGTCCTTCGAGCGTCTGCGTGCACGCACGAGCTACGAGCGCAGGACACTGCTCGCGCGCGTCGCGCAAGAAATCGCTGCGCACGCCGAAGGCTTCGCGGAGCTTCTCGCTCGTGAGGCCGGCAAGCCCATCGCCTTGTCGCGGGCCGAGGTATCGCGAGCGATCTCCACGTTCGAAATCGGCGCCGAAGAAGCAACGCGCATCACGGGCGAGGTGATGCCGCTCGACATCACCGCGGCGTCGCGCGGATACGTTGGGGCGTGGGTGCGCGTCCCGGCTGGACCCGTCGTTGCCATTTCTCCGTTCAACTTCCCGCTCAACCTTGTGGCCCACAAGATTGCCCCGGCGATCGCATCGGGTTGCCCAGTCTTGCTCAAGCCGCCACCGCAAGCGCCCCTCTCTTCGCTCCTTCTAGCGGACCTCTTCCGTCGCGCGGGGATGCCCGACGACTCGGTGCAGGTCGTGCCGTGCGATGTGACCGTTGCGGAGGCGCTCGTGCGCGACGACCGCTTCGCCACGCTCTCGTTCACGGGCAGCGCGAAGGTGGGCTGGCACCTCAAGACGATCGCCGGCAAAAAGCGCGTCTTGCTCGAACTCGGTGGCAACGCGGCCGTGATCCTTCACGACGACGCTCCCCTTGAGAGCGCGCTCGAGCGCATTGTTTCGGGAGCATTTGGATACGCGGGACAAGTCTGCATCAAAGTTCAGCGTCTCTACGCGCATCGCCCGATCGCGGACGCGGTTGTCGCGCGCCTCGTCGAGCGAACACGCGCGGTCGAACCAAAGTCGCCGCTGGATCCGACGGCGCTGTGCGGCCCCATGATCGACGAAGCAAACGCCAAGCGGGTCGAGCAGTGGGTCGACGAAGCAGCGCGCCACGCCGGTGCGCGAGTTCTCTGCGGAGGTCGCCGCGAGGGCAACCGATACTGGCCTACCGTGATCGAATTCGACGGCGACGGTCGCGGCTCGAAGGTCGTCGACGAAGAGGTGTTCGGGCCGGTGCTCACCGTGCACCGTTACGATACGTGGGAAGAGGCCCTCGCGATGGCCGACGGAACGCGCTACGGTCTGCAGGCCGGAGTGTTCACTGACTCCCGGACGCGCGTCGCGGAAGCCTTCGCCAAGCTCCACGTCGGCGCGGTCATCGTCAACGACGTTCCGACGTTCCGGGTCGACTCGATGCCCTACGGAGGTACGCGCGACTCCGGGCTCGGCCGCGAGGGCGTGCGCTTTGCCATCGAAGAGATGACCGAACGGAAGCTGCTCGTCATTCGAGACGCCTAGGCCGCGGCGGTCGCCCGCGGGGGACCGGGGTTGACGGGCCCCTTCGCCCGGCCTACCTCGTCTTCATGGTTGCGGACAACGAGATGCAGCAGCCGCCACGCGAGCTTCACGGGCGCGCCATTGGACCCGACGATCCCCTGCCCGGGGTCAAGAACATCGTGCTCGTGATGAGCGGCAAGGGGGGCGTGGGCAAGAGCTCGGTGGCAACCAACCTGGCGATGGCGCTGTCGCGCTCGGGCTACCGCCTCGGCTTGCTGGACGCAGACATCTACGGCCCGTCCATTCCGACGATGTTCGGTGTCGCTGGCCGCCCGGTGTCGCTGGACGGGAAGACGATCGAGCCGCTCGCCCGTTTTGGGGTGAAGTTGATGTCGATGGGCTTTTTGCTCGAGGACCCGAAAGCGGCGATCATCTGGCGCGGGCCGATGCTTCACGGTGCGCTGCAGCAGTTCATGAAGGACGTCAGTTGGGGCGAGCTCGATTTCCTCGTGATTGACCTGCCGCCGGGGACGGGCGACGTCGCACTCACTCTCTCTCAGCGGATCAAGGCCAGTGGCGCTCTCATCGTGACGACGCCACAGGCCGTCGCGACAGATGACGTCTACAAGTCGGTCGCGATGTGCAAGAAGGTGAATATCCCGGTGATGGGGGTGGTCGAGAACATGAGCTGGTTCATCGACAGCGCCGGCTTGCGCCACGAACTCTTCGGCAAGGGTGGTGGGGAAGCTGTCGCTGCGTTCGCCGAAGCACCGTTGCTCGGCCAGGTGCCGCTCGACCCAGCAGTCCGCGAGTGGGGCGACAGGGGGACGCCGGTCGTCCAGGCCGCACCGACGAGCGATGTAGCCAAAGCGTTCGGCGCGATCGCCGAGCGCGTCGTCGTGCTTTGTGAAGAGGCAAACGAGGAAGACGCCGTGCCAACGATCGACCGAAGCGGCGGGGGCGGCGGAAGAAGGCGTCTGCCGGTTACCGGTTAGCCTCGCCGGGTACGGCGCCTAGTGCACCGCCGTCGAGATGCGAGCACTCGCCTTCGGCGATTGCGCTCGCTGTCGCGAGCCGGCGGTGCACCAGTTTTGTCCCTCGGGCTCCGCCCGAACCCCGAACTCGCTCCCGCGAGTTCGCTAGTGCAGCGCCGTCCACTGGATTCATGCCATCTCGACGGCGCTGCACTAGACGCTCCGGGCGTTCCAGCGCAGCTCTGCGATCGACTTTGCTCCTTCGCGCTCGACAATGGCCGCGAGACCGCGCGTGATTCGGCCCGGAGCAGCGGGGCCCTCGTACACGAACCCGGTGTACGTCTGGACGAGGTCTGCACCTGCGCGAACGAGCGCCATCGCATGCTCGGCGCGCTCAATACCGCCCACGCCCACGACAGTGGCCTTCGGTCCCAGCCGATCGCGAACCCTGCGAACGACTTCGAGCGCCCGACGGTGAAGAGGATGACCGCTCAACCCACCTGCACCCATCGCCTCTACGACGCGCGCGTCGGTCGTGAGCCCAATCCGCGAAACCGTCGTGTTGGTTGCCACCACGCCCGCGATGCCAGTCTCTTCGACGACCTCCAAGAGCGACTCAATCCCGGCGTCGTCGAGGTCCGGCGCGATTTTCACGAGCAGTGGCCGGGGGATTGCTCGACGGGCGGCCCGGGCAGAGAGCGTACCCAGGAGTGCCTTCGCGTGCTCTTTGGCCTGCATCGCGCGTAACCCTGCGGTGTTCGGCGATGACACGTTGACGACGACGAAGTCTGCCACATCGGCAACCGTTTCGAACGATGCAGCGTAGTCGGCGATTGCTGCGTCGAGATCGTCGACGGGCACAACCCGCGACTTGCCGATCGAGACGCCCATCGGCACGGAACGATCGGCTCGCACGCCCCGCAGGCGGGCCGCAACGCGATCTGCCCCGTCGTTGGGGAATCCCAGACGATTGACGAGGGCCCGGTCGGCCGGAAGCCGGAAAAGGTTCGGCCTTGGATTCGGAGCCTGAGGCCGTGCGGTCACGGTCCCAAACTCGAGGTGGCCGAAGCCCAGGGCCGCGAGGGCACGCGGTCGGCGCGCGTTCTTGTCGAAGCCCGCAGCGAGCCCAAGCGGGTTCGGAAACTCGAGTCCCATCGCGCGCACGACGAGCCTCTCGCTTCGCCGCGGTGCGAACACGGCGTGAACGAGTGAGCGCAAAACGCTGACGTGTTCGACCGGCGCGAGCGCCGCGAATCCGAACGCGTGCGCCAAATGCGGAGGCAACAAAAAGAGGAGCGGCCGCAGCGTGTGGGCGTACATCGCTAGAACGCCACGAGCCTAGCCGCACGGTTCCGCGGAATGGAAGAGCAGAGCGAGTCATCTTTGGGACGTGAGCGTGAGCCGCGCCACTGTGCTCAGCAGGTCTTCCAGGTCGATGGGCTTGGAGAGATGTTCGGTCACGCCGGGCGCGCTCATCGCGGAGACAACGACGACGGGGACCCGCGAAAGCTCGGCATTCGACTGAAGCTCCTCGAGGACTTCCCAGCCGCTCATGACCGGCATCATCAAGTCGAGGAGCATCATGTCCGGCCGGTCCGCCTTCTGGAGCTCGCGGAGAGCCTGCACGCCGTTCGATGCGCAGACTACTTCGTACCCCTCGTCGCGAAGCACTTCCGCGATGACCTCACGGATCGCCTCGTCGTCGTCTACGACGAGAATCGTGCGCCCGCGCCCGCCGCGCGGCACCTGGGTGCGGGTCCTCCGGCGTGCGGGCTTGTCGTTCAAATGAGGCCGTTCCTGGTCTGGCGGCTGAGCCGCTGAGTACTGCTCCAGGCGCACAGCAGTCTCTGCTATCGTCGAAAAGCTCTTGCGCAGGAGCGCCCGAAGGAGCCCGCCAGTGATTATCGGAGTGCCCAAAGAGATCAAGACCCGCGAATATCGCGTGGGGATGACGCCGGCCGGTGCGCGCATGCTGGTAGCTCGTGGTCACAAAGTATTGGTAGAGACCGCTGCCGGGGAGGGAAGTGGGATTCGCGACGCTGACTATGCGGCCCAGGGGGCGACGATCGTGCCGAGCGCGGCCGACGCATGGGCTGCCCAAATGGTCGTGAAGGTGAAGGAACCGCTCGAGCGCGAGTACGGTTACTTTCGGAGCGACCTCGTGCTCTACACGTTCCTGCACCTAGCCGCTGAGCCGCAGCTCGCGAAGAGCCTGGTGCAAAGCGGCGTGGCGTCGATCGCCTACGAGACCGTCGAGACCGAGGACGGATTGCTGCCGCTGCTTCGACCGATGAGCGAAGTGGCCGGGCGCATGGCGGTCCAGGTCGGCGCAACCTGTCTCGAGAGAGAGCGAGGGGGCAAAGGGTTGCTCCTCGCTGGAGTGCCCGGAACTCGCCGCGGGCGGGTCGTCATCTTAGGCGGAGGCGTCGTCGGTCGAAACGCATCGACGATCGCTGTCGGGATGGGCGCGCAAGTCACGGTCCTCGATGTTCGAGCCGAGTCCATGGCACATATCGAGGACGTATTCGGCGGGGCGATCGAGACCCTCTACTCCAACCCGACAAACATCGAAGAGGCCGTGTTGCACGCGGACCTTGTCGTCGGCGCAGTGCTCGTCACGGGCGCCGCGGCCCCGAAGCTCGTAACGAAGGAGCTCGTTGGCAAAATGGAAAAGGGGAGCGTGATCGTCGACGTCGCAGTCGATCAAGGGGGATGCATCGAGACGTGCCGACCGACCGATCACGACAATCCCACTTACGAGGTCGACGGCGTCGTACACTATTGCGTGGCGAACATGCCGGGCGCAGTTCCTCAGACGAGCACGTGGGCGCTGACGAATGTCACTATCGCGTATGCCCTGAAAATCGCAGAATGTGGACTTCCCGACGCCGTGCGAAAGGACAGAGCCCTTATGCTCGGTCTCAATACCTACCGCGGGACGGTCACCTGCGCGCCTGTCGCCCAGGCGCACGGGCTCGAATACGCACCCGTCGAGTCGGTGCTTTAGTCTCACGTCGCCGCGGCCAACTCCGCGATCACCCAGCTTCCCACCTCGCGCGTCCCCAGGTCGCCGCCGACGTCGCGCGTGCAGCGCTTTTCCGCGATGGCGCGCGCGACGATCTGTTCGAGCCGGCGCTCTTCTTCAGGCCAGCCTAAATGACCGAGCATCATCCCCACGGTGAGGATGCTTGCGAGAGGGTTGGCGATGTCTTTCCCGGCGAGTGGGGGCGCCGAGCCATGTACCGGTTCGAACATTGCCACTCTCGATAAACCGTGCTCATCGTCGCAGCATCGCGCTACGCGCGGATGGTAATTGCCGCTTGCCGCCATGCCGAGCCCACCCTGAAGGGCCGCCCCGAGGTCGGTAATGATATCGCCGAACAGGTTGCAGGTAACAATGACGTCGAATTGGCTCGGATCCTGCACGAGGTGAAGACACAGCGCGTCGATGTATGCATGGCACGCTTCGATCTCCGGATAGTCACCCGCCACCTCGAAGAAAACGCGATACCAAAGTTTGTGCGCGTGCCTCATGGCGTTCGACTTATCGGCCATGTGCACTCGTCTCCGTCCGTGTGCACGCGCGTAGTCGAAGCCCGCGCGGATCAGACGCTCGACCCCTTTGCGTGTGTTCACGTCTTCGCTTATGGCCACCTCGTCGCGCGTGCCACGCTTGAACTGGCCTCCGAGTCCGACGTAGATACCTTCGGTGTTCTCTCTGAAAACAACGAGGTCGACGTCCTCCATGGTGTAGTCGCGCAGCGGAACAAGGCGTTCGCCGAGGGCCCGGATTGGACGGACGTTGGCGTAGAGGTCCAGCCCAAAGCGCAGGCCGAAAAGAATGTCGCGCGCATGGTCGAACGAAGGAACGCGGGGGTCACCGAGCGCGCCGAGCAGGACCGCGCTCGCCTCTTGGCGAATCCGCACGTGCACCTCGGCCGGATACGTGACCTTGTCCCGAAGGTAACGGTCTGCGCCGAGGTCCAGGGACCAGAGGCGCAGGGGCAGTCCGCGAACCTCGCGGTAGTGCTCGAGGATTCTGGTTGCCTGGGCGGTGACTTCGGGACCGATGCCATCGCCGGGAATGATGGCAATCAGCTTCTCGTCAGTCACGCGGGCGCCCTCATCCTCGCGTCGACGCAATGGCGTGGGCGACTTGCGGCGCGCCCGGGACGCGCGGCACGTCCGCGTGCCGGCCGGCAAGGTGCCCATATGGATCGACGAGAGCGACACGAATTCCGGCGGCCCGCGCGCCCACAACGTCAGTCGCATACGTGTCACCGAGGTGCAGCGCGCGGGACGCATCGATGCCCATGCGGTCGAGGGCGATCTGGAATATCGCTGGGTCCGGCTTCTCGACGCCGACGACGCCGCTGTCGACGACGAGATCGAACAGATCCAGCATTCCGCGGTCTACAAGGATCTCCTCCAGAAAGCCCTCCGAGTTGCTGATGACCGCGATGCGTACGCCGCTGGCGCGCGCCCGTCCGAGTGCTTCGAAGAGGCCCTCCGGAACGAGCGACCAAAAATTCCGTCTTCGGTGCGCAGGCCAGAGCTCGTCGAGAAGCTGCGGGACGCGGCTAACCTCGAGCCCGGCGCGGTGCAGCATCGTCCCGACGACGAGACCCCAGCCGCGCGCACCGGGCCATGTCGCCTGAGACCACGCGACGTCCACCGCTCCGCCGCACTCGAGCGCCACCTTCGCTTCGCCTTCGGCGCGCACCAGCGACTCTGCCGAGGTCGCGAAGCCGTGTCGCGCGCAGCTCGCGGCGAGTCGCGTATGCTCGAGGAATACGATGGTATTGCCGGCGTCGAGGCACAAGAGGTCCACCTGTGCCGTCAGGCAGGAATCGATGTCGTGCAAGCTTCGGGAATGCTACCAGGCTCGAAGGCAAGCCACGAGAATTGTCGGCCCGATCATTGGATCCAGACGGGATTGGTGAACGCAAAGGGCCTGGCCTCCGGTCGGGCAAGAAACCCCATTGGCCTCTCGCCGCGAACGAGCGCGATGACCCAGTCGCCCTTGGCGAATGGATACTGAAGACGCACGTCGAGTCGCTTCGTGCCGTGAGCGAACGGGGCGGTCCACGTGCGCAGCACCTCGCCACGACGTACGATCTCGACGTGCGACACGTCGACCCAAGGTGGGGCCTGCACAATCAGGTGCACTTCCTGCTCTCCCGCCGGGGCGCTCTCGCCCGGTCCGTGCCCAGCGATCTCCAGAGTGACGAAAGGCCCGCTCGAGACAACGACTCTTCCGGCGCGGACGGCCGCAACAAAACGGCTCTCGTCGAGTCGACTCGGGTCGTCGTCGCCGATGTTCACGAGGTTTCTGGGTACGCCGCACTCGTGGTACGTGAGCTTGTGTGAGTCGGAGTTCCCGGTCGCGGTAACTCGCGTACCGGCATCGAGCAGCGCGTACCAGTCGCGCATCACTCGTTCGACGTTGTCGAGCTTCGCGTAGTCGTCGCCGTTGAACACCTCGATTGCGTCGAAGCCGGGATCGAGACCCGGGGAGAGCGCCCGCCAGCCAGCCACATCGCGAGGGTCGAAACGAGCCAGCTCGAAGTAGCCGATATCGCCCATTCGGGGATGGTTTACCTGCACGATCTTGTCGCGGTCGAATGGTGCTGCGGCGCGACTCCGCGAGACGATCGTCGCGGGTGAGACGTGGTCGAACGGGATCGGCTCCGAGCTGGCCGCTAGCGGGAAGACGTTGAAGTGGCCCAATGTCACGCCACGCGTAGTGACCTCGTCGCCAACGATCGACGCGAGCCAGCGATCGAGGCCTCGCTCCCGAATCGCCGGACCGTAGTCGGTGACTGCGTTGTGATCCGTGGCCACGGCGACCTCCACGCCAGCCGCGGCGAGCGCCAGAACGCGGTCGGAAAGCAGAGTAGGAGCGTCGGGTGACGGTACGGCGTGCACGTGGAGATCCGCGGCGATCCACCTTTGCGTGTCGACCGTTCGCTCGAGCTCCGCATCGATCGAGGCAGTCTTTCCCTCGACGACACGCAGGTCCGTCTCGGCCATCGTGTACTCGAAGCCACGGGTGACGATAACGTGATAATGCCCGGGCGGGATCGCGCGTTCGCCATCACGTTCGATGTGGATTACGTTGAGCGAGGCGCCGTTGGACGGATCCTCCCCCCAATCGGGGTCCGACGTGCCATCGATGCCGCGTACCATGATTCGAGCGGGCACGACTCCGAGGCCCGTTTCGCGCACGCGCCAGCGAAGCGTGCCTGCCCGTGGAAGTACCTTGGCGACCGCCGCGTCCCCGATCGCCTCGGGCGCGAACCAAGCACCGGGAGCGCGGCCGACCGCAGTGACGCGCACTCGCCAGCAACCACGGGGCAGCTCGAGATGGGGTGAGTTCGCGTCGAACCGGCTGAACGGCCTCAGGTCGCAGCGGGCAACTTCGGCAATAGCTCCGGCTGGGGCGCCTGGCGGTAGGACAAAACGATCGGTGGCCTCATGTGCAAAGCGAGGCAGTGCGCGGACTGCGTCGCCGATCGCACCGAGCCCCTGCGTCAGCTCGACGACGCGGCGCGTGGAAGCGCCGTGCGCGGCGATGGTCTCCATTCGCTCGCCGGTGCGAGCCCACTCGTGGAAGCCGAACAAGGGGTCCGCGAATCGCGCGACGATGTGCCCTCGTTCCGCGGCCAAGGCGTAAGAAACACCCAAGCCTTCACGAGCAATGAAGTCTCCGGACAGAGATTCTTTCGCGTGGACGAACCCGTGTCCCTCGACCCAGGTCGGCACATTGCCCCAGGCCACGACCTCACCCAGTGTGGCCGCCAGCGCCTCTCGGTCGGCCGCCGTTGCCACCGATTCGATCCGGAGGGCACCGTCTACGAATGTCACGTATGACCAGAGCGTAAGTTGCGGATCGCCGAGCACGCGCTTGCGAACAAGAAGAGCGTGTCCCCCCTCGCCAGCGGGCCCTATCGATTCGACCACCGATGTCATCTGGTCGAGGCCGATGAACACGGTGGGCTCGACGGACACGAGCGCGTCCTCTCCCCCTTCGGCCCCGAAGTCGATGACCGAGCCCTTGGTCCGCGAAACGACAGCGACTTCATGCGCATCTCGCAAGAGCCAGTCGCCATTCTTGGCGTCTACACGCAAGCCGTGTAGCGGAACGTCGTCGCGGGCCTCGATGCGCCGGACGGTCGCCTCGGCTCGGCTCGGGGAGGCGGGCGGCGTGTCGTCAGCGACCCTGTCGGGCACGGGTGTCGAGCGGGCACAACCGAACACGAGAAGCAGAACGGCAAGCCATCCCGCGGCCGGGGCCCGGAGGATCCTCGTACTCCCGCCTTGTAACCTCTGTCGCCTCATCGACCGCGGGGGGCTCTTCCCGAACGCTCAGCTCACTCTCTCTTGGGTCAGGCTCGGGGCAAGGAGTCGGGGACCTTCCTTCAAGTTCAGCCTCACAGGAAGAACGACCATGGGCAACCCGGCGTGCTGCAGTCGACGCTGAATCATGAACGCCGTCTCATTGTGCAGCAAACGCGTGACGAACGTGTCTTCTTCGAAGATGAGCTGGCCGGCAACGAATAGCGCCTTCGGATATTTTTGCGTCACCTCGGTCGCGATCTTCTCGGCCTCGACGGCGACCTCGATTCCCGTCGAGAACGTCCGCTCCGCGGGCAATTCTAGCCATTCCGAGTACTTTACGTACTTGTCGAGCGCGTGGCCCGTGCGTTGCTCGAGCTCGTTTACTTCATCGATTCCCTTGAACACTCCCGAGTCGATGACGGCCACCGAGCAGAACACGACCCCCTTGAAGTGCCCCGGAAACATCCGCAGAAGCGTCAAGAGCGCGTGTCTTCCCAGACCGCCGTATCCTCCGACGAACAAGACCGCAACGGGCTGCTTTGGGTCGATCGCTGTGGGCAACGGGCAGTCGCTTGCGGTGCTGAGGTTAGGGCGCGGCGGATCGAATACTTCCGAGAGGGGGTCGGCCAACTCCACGTCGAGCCGACGTATCGCGGAGACCACCTTCCGGTAATGCCGTTTGATCCCGAAGCACACGCTGACGAGCACGCCTGTAACGACCAGCGTCAGCCAGCCACCCGCCGCAAACTTTTCGAAGACTGTCACGATGAGAATCGTTAAGCAAAGCGCGAGTCCCACGACGTGAATAGGCAAGTGCCTATACCAGTCCGCGTGCTCCTTTCGGTGCCGCACCCAAAAGCGGGTCATCCCGAGATTGGAGAGCGAGAACGTGAGAAACACGTTGATCGAGTACATGACCACAAGTTTCTCGACGTCGCCGTGCGTATACGCGAGCGCGACGATCGAGGTCGCGCCCATGAGCACGACACCGTTCTGCATGCTGAGGCGCTCCGAAAGCGCCGCGAAGCGGTGTGGCATCCACGAGTCCACGGCCATGTTCGCCATGACGCGAGGCCCATCGACGAAGCCCGCCTGTGCCGCAATGAGGAGGAGGCCCGCCTCCGAGGCGAGTGCTATGGTGGTGAACCATGCGCCGGCGTTCCAACCGCCGATGTTCCACTGCGCCGTTACTCGCTCGAGCAAAACGGCATTCATGGTCTTGTCTTCCGCTGGCATCGCGTGCACGAGGAGATACGCGAGAATGATGCCGCCTGCGGTGAGCGCGAGCGAAGTGGCCATCAACCCCATCGTGTTCTTCGCGGTGCGCACCTTCGGCTCCCGCATGATGGGCACCCCGTTTGAAACGGCTTCAATCCCCGTGTAGGTGCCGCCGCCGAGCGAGTACGCACGAACGAAGAGTAGGACGGCCCCCATCGTCCCGAGCGACGCGACGGTATGATGAAAATTGACGTTCGTTTCGGCAGCGACCCTACCCACATCCCCGATGTGTCCAAAGATCGCGACCGCCAGCAAGACGGCGTGCGTCAGGATGAAGACCATGAACACGGGAAGAATCGCCTGGACGGACTCCTTGACGCCGCGAATGTTGAGGACCAGAAGGACCAGGATTGCCGCCATCTCCACAATGAGCTTGGAGCGCTGCACGGGATCGAGCCACGTCCCGAGGTCTTCCTGAGCGATTCTCGCCGCCCCGGCCCCAAACCAGGAACGCGGGATCATGCTGAAAATGGCGTCCCCGCCAGAAGCGATCGAGACGGTGATCGTGAGCACGTAGTCGACGAGCAGCGCCGCTCCGCTGACGACACCGGCCCGCTCCCCGAGGAGCTTCGTCGCGACGACGTAGCCGCCGCCGCCAGAAGGGAAGTGCTCGATGATGCGCGAGTAGGCATACGAGATGATGAAGACCGTGATGGCCGTCCCCAGCGCCAATCCCACCGCAAGCGAAGAGTAGTCGTGGCCCTCGCTGACGAGCTCGCGGAACGCGGCTTCCGGACCGTACGCGGAGGACGACAGGCCGTCGGCGCCGAGCCCCACCCACGCCAGCATCGCGATCAGCGAAATGCTGTGGAACGTATCCTTGGAGTGAACGTCCTTGGGCGCGCCAAACAGGAGCGCGCGTATCTTCTTCCACATCGCGGACGCCGTCTCTTTCGCGGGCGCCGGCAACAATAGTGCAGACCTGGCCCGCGTCAAACGACAACCGCGCGCTGGTAGGTAACCGGAAGCGCGGATCTCTCGGGTCGGGGTGCCGCGCTATCCGCTACGCTACGCGAGCGCGCCAATGCGGATCTTACTGACTGGTGGGACGGGGTTCATCGGCAGCGCCGTCGCACGCGCGCTACGCGAGCGGCGCGACGATGTCGTCATTGTTTCGCGTGGAAACAATGGGGATGTCAGCTGGGAGAGCGTGGAGACAGAAGTTGAACGCGCCGATGCGGTCGTGCACCTCGCGGGCGAGCCGGTCGCGTCGGGTCGCTGGACAGCGGGCCGACTCGAACGGATCCGCTCGAGCCGGGTTGATACCACGGCGCGAATCGCCAGAGCCATCGCCGTAGCGGCTCGAAAGCCGGCCGTATTGGTCAGCGCATCCGCGATCGGCATTTACGGCACCCGACTCGACGACGAGATTCTCGATGAGGGCTCCCCGCCGGCGAACGATGAGCTAGCGCGCATCTGCGTCGCGTGGGAAGCGGCCGCACAGCCTGCGCGCGAGGCAGGGGTGCGGGTGGTCCACCCGCGAATTGGCTTGGTGCTGGGCCGCGAAGGGGGTGCCCTCTCCAAGATGACGGCTGCATTCAATTGGTTCGTGGGAGGCCCGCTCGGGAGGGGCGTCCAGTGGATGAGTTGGGTGCATCAGCAAGACGTCGTTCGCTGCATTCTCTTCGCGATCGGCGAGGGGACACTCGCTGGCCCCGTGAACGTCGTCGCGCCAAAACCGGTGACGATGAACGACTTTGCGCGTTTGCTGGGTCGCGCGCTCGGGCGACCGGCCATGATGCGTGCGCCTGCGTTCGCGCTGAAGTTCGCGCTCGGAGAGGGCCTGGCCCAGGTTGTTCTCACGGGCCAACGCGTATCGGCGAACAAGGTGCTGCAGGCGGGGTTCAGGTTTCAGTTCCCCGAGCTCGCCCAAGCGCTCGCTGAGCTCTACGCAGACCGGCGAGTCCCACGGTGAACGCATCGATTCGCCGCCTCGTTATCGCCGTGGGCGTGTTCGCGGCACTCGTTGCGATCGGCAGCGGGGGGTATTTCGTGCTCGGCCAAGGGCGCTGGCGGCTCGACGACTGCGCATACATGACCATCATCACCATTTCGACGGTCGGTTTTTTCGAACTGCGCGAAATGAGCGACGTGCCAGGGGCCCGCATGCTCACCGTGAGCCTCATCGTCAGCGGCATTGGCGTCTTGGCTTACACCCAGTCCAACCTCACAGCTCTGTTCGTCGAGGGAGCAATTGGTCAGGCGTTGCGGAGAAAACGCATGCAAAGGGACATCGCGAGACTGTCGGACCACATCGTCGTCGCTGGGGCCGGAAGCACGGGCAAGCACGTCATCGAGGAGCTGGTCGCGACGCAGACTCGATTCGTCGCCATCGATCGGAGCGAGCATGTGCTTCAGGAGGTCTCCGCCGAAGTCTGCGGGGGCAGGCTGCTCTATGTTCATGGGGATGCGACGCTGGATCACGTCCTCCTCTCCGCCTGTGTCGAGCGCGCGCGGGGGGTCGTCGCTGCCCTGACGCACGACAAAGACAACCTTTATGTCACACTCAGCGCGCGCAGTCTGAACGCCCGGGCTCGAATCGTGAGCAAGGTGGTCGAGGACGATGCAGCGCCCAAGATTCTCAAGGCCGGAGCTTCCTCCATCGTCAATCCGGCCTTGATCGGCGCACGACGCCTCGCAAGCGAGCTCATTCGTCCGGAGGTAAACGAGTTCCTGGACCAGATGGTCAGGGACAAGGACAAAAACTTGCGCCTCGAGGAGATCGTCATTCCGGCGGGCTCCCGCTTTGTCGGCTTGATGCTGAAAGACGCGCCGATCCGCCGGGAGACGCGCGCGCTGGTGGTCGCCATTCGCGGGCGCGACCGCACATTTTCGTACAATCCGGACCCGGATTGCGTCATCGGCGAGGGCACGACACTCATCGTGCTCGGCGAGACCGAAAGCATCGTAAAACTGCGACGCCTCGTGGCTTAGTGAGCTCCCGCAGCGACGACGGAGACGCCACCCATCTTTTGCACAAGCAAACTCGTGGGGCCCGAGAGCCGGTTCGGCGTAGCCGGAGGGAAAACGAGGGGACCGCCGGCGCGCGGCCGCGAACCCAATCCCCGAAGGCGATTTTGTGTCTCGACGGCGGGGCACTAGTTCCGCTCGGCAGAAGTCCGGCCGGATTCGCCCCACGACTTAGGGCGGTAGGACCAGTGAAAGGGTTGATCGGTGCGCAGGTGCCAGAGAACGTAGGCATTGATCCGGTCGGCGAGTTGCTCGGTCGAGGAGAAGGAACCGCGAGCGATGACACGTCGCTGGAGGATGGAGAACCAGCACTCGATCTGGTTGAGCCACGAGGCGTGCTTGGGCGTGAAATGTCGGGTCCAACGCGGGTGCTCGTCGAGCCACTCGTTGACGTCGGGCGTGTCGTGCGCGGACAGGTTGTCCATCACGAAGTGCCCGCGCCCGGTCGGATAGCAGAGGTCAGCGAGATCGAGCAGGTCGACAAATGTGTCGCTGTTGTGGTCGCGGGAGGCAAAACCGAAGGGACGACCGCGCCGCACGTCGAATGCGCCCATCCAGCAGAGCGTGCCGTGACGGATGTACTCGAACTCGCGGCGCACCGGCTGTCCGGGCCGCATGGGGATGTCCGCGTACCGGCGCTCTAGCGCCTGGATGCCCGTTTTTTCGTCGAGGCAGATGATGTGCTCGTGGGTCGGCGTCTCGTAGTAGAGGCGCAGCACATCATCGCGCTTCTCGCGAAACTCCTCGTCGTGCGAGGTCAGATACATCTTCTGGCGGTGAGGCTGAAGGTCGGCATCGTGCAGAATGCGGCCCACGGTGCGGTCGCTGACCTCGATCCCTTCCTGACGGACGTGCTCGCCGAGCAGCGATTCCGACCAGTGCGTGACCGGCACCCCTACATCTTCGGGTGGGCGGCACGCTTCGGCCTCGATGCGCGCGGCATCGGCATCCGAGAGAGAGAGGGTGGGCGTCCCGTGCGTGGGGCGTCCACCAGTTTGTCGGCCGGATGCTCGGCTTCAAAGCGCCGCCGCCACTCCTGCACCGTGCGAATGTGCACCCCCACCGCGCGGGCGATGTCCGTCCCCGGGACCGCGTCCGCCATCATCAGCAGGGCCGTCGCCCGACGCACGACCCGTTGCTCGGCCGTCGCAGGGCGCATTGCCGCCTCAACCCTCGCCCGCTCCTCGGCCGAGAGTACAAGCGGCACCGTCGGGCGCCCGCCGTGAGGCCGGTGCGCCCACGCCGCGTAGTCGATCATGACGCTCCGCTATCGTGAAACGAGCAATCTGGCCAAATTTATGCCGAGCGGAACTAGCCATCGCTCGCCCGCTGCGCCAGCACTTCCCGCAAACAGGCCTTCAGCACGCCGGTCGCCGTCGGAAAAGCGGCATGCGCCCGCGCCCTGAACCTCGGGCCGCCGCTCAATTTGAGCGCTGCCAGCGCGGCCGCTCGGTCCGAGGGCGTGCCGCATTGGAGCACGCCGACCACGAGATCCGCTGCCTCGTCGGTGTCGAGTTGGGCGAGGGCCCGAAGCGCTGCCGCACGCACCACGGGTTGGGGCGACTCTCGCAGTATTCGTGAAAGGGGGTCCACCGCGTGCGGAAAGGAAAGCGCCTCCACCGTCTTTGCGGCCTGACCTACGATCGTGGGATCGGAGTGCTTGAGCCCCGCGAAGACCGTGACAAAACTTCGCTTGTAGCAGAACGCTTGCAATACCTGCAAAACAGCGATCTTCGTCCGCCGCTCGGGAAATTCGAACAGCCGTTCGAGCGGGGAAAGGAATGTATAGAGTTGGAGTTGGCCCAGCTCTTCGATGAGGCGCAGACGGTCGTCGACAATATGCGGGCTGTCTCCCTTGCTGTCCTCCAGCGCGAGCGCTGTGCCGCGCGCCAACATCGCTTTGCGACGCGCGATCGTGTTCGACCGTTTGTCGAAAAGGACGTCGGCGCAGGCCTCTACCGCGCTGCCGCGGCGCTCCCATTCGAGCACGTCGACATGCCACACTTCGGTATGGCGCACCTCGCGGCGGCCCGTCGCGGAATGTGGCCCTGCCTTTTGCAATGGGTCGTCTTTGACCGTTTCGTAGCGTTTGGCGGCGCGCGTATAGTGAGCGCACCGGGAGGCATCGAGGTCGAGCCGCGCGAGCTCCGCGAACACTTCGCCGACGCGCGCATATTGACCAACCTCGCAGAAGGCATGGATTGCCGCGAGGAGGGCGTTTTCTGCGACCTCGGGGCGACCTCCGCTGCTCGCCTCCTGCGCAGCCACTGCCCGCCATAGGTGGGCTTGCCTCAGTGAATACTCGGTCGCCGCCTGCGCAAGGCCGATCGATCGCGCATACTCTGCCGCCTGGCGCGCGAGCGTCGCCGCCGCCCGTGTTTCGCTGCAATCGGAAGCCGCGCTGATTGCCTCGTCGAAAAGCTCCAGCGCAAAATCGTATTTGAGATGGTCTTCCCGCAGGATCCGAATCGAATTGAGGAATCCCTCGAGCACGTCTTCGAACGCTCCGCTCTCCCGCCCGATTTGCACCAGTACTTGGAAGCAATCGAACGCGCGCTCCCGTCGCCCTACGGACTCGAAGTGATCCGCGGCTTCTTCCAAAAGCCGGACGCTCGCGACAATCGCCTCCCGCGCCTGGCTGGCGTCACCACATTGCCTCGCCGCGCGAGCGAGATTGAAGCGTACGAGCGCCGCGACGTAGACGTCGCTGTCGGATTCGGTGACGTGGACGAGCCGAGACCAAAGCGCCCGCGCGGCGCCCCAGTCCCTCGACTTTTCACGGTAGATTGCCGCTGCCGCAATGTGCCCCGCGCTTTCCATCTCTCGAGCCGCCTCTGCCATGCGGCCCTGCGCCGCGAGCATCGGTGCACGGTCCAGGTGAGGGACCTCGGGCAGCAGATCCTCCGCCCGCTTGTACGCAGAAGAGTCGACCGAAACCAGATAGGCGAGGACATTGAACACACCGCGGGTGTCCCCTCTTTTGGCCAGTGCGTGTTCGAGAAGGCGGAGGACGCCGCAATAGTCGTGCTCGGCGACGTGGGTTTGCTTTGCGGCGGACAGGAGCGCAGCGACGGTCCCTTCGAGATCGCCGCGGACGGCGGCTGCACGCGCCCGATCGCGCAGGACGTACAGGTCATCGAACATCGGTGCTCACAGTATTGACCAGAGTACCGGGAGGTCGAGGGTCCCGTGTTGGCGGTTCAGGGAACCGACGGCCGCGCCCCCCCCTGCCTGCGCCGCGCACGGCGCGACAGACTGAGTGCGCTCTCGACCAGACCTATGACGACATAGCAGGACAAGAGCCAGACCAGCACGAACGCCGGGCGTGTCTGGAGACTCACGATTGCGCTCGAACCGACAGCAAACGCGACGAGCAGAAACGTTCGCGCGTTGAGCCGCAGGTCCTTGAAGCTTCGAAACTTGATCGTGGAGACCATCAGGGAACTAAGGAAAATTGTCAGTGCGACCATCGCCCAGACGTACTTCGGGCCATGGAGCCGCAACTCGTCTCCCATCGCGTGGTTCGCTAGCACGAGCGAGATCAATATCCCGGCCGCGCCCGGCACGGGGAGGCCAACGATGTACTTGCCGGGCTTCGTCGGCGCGCCCTTGTCGCCCATCGACAGAACATTGAACCGAGCCAGGCGAACAGTTCCTGAGGCGGCGAAAAGGAAGGACGCGATGAGGCCAGCGGTTGGCCTTTGCCACAGCGACCACTTGAAAACGAGGATGGCCGGTGCGACGCCGAATGAAATCGCGTCCGCGAGCGAATCGATTTGAAGGCCGAACGCGCTCTGCGTCTTGGTGAGCCGCGCAACACGCCCATCGAGCATGTCGAAGAAGAGTGCGAAGACGAGCAGAAGCGATGCTCGGTAGTAGTCGTCGTCGCCCCCAGCGGTCGCGCTGATCCGAATGGAGTCAAAGCCACAGAAGACGCTCGATAGCGTGATCAGGTTCGGCAAGAGAAACAACGTCTTGCGTAGGTCTAGTTTGCGGGGAGGGAGGGGCACTTCGGTTCCTCGGTCTGGATGCGCCCCAACCGTGGCGCCTCTCGGGCTGCGGACACACACCGGCGCACGCTCATCGTGCCCACAGAATCGGGTCGGGGTAAAGATGCGGCGCTAGGCCCGCGCTCGACAACGCCGGGAAATTGGCCGCTCGACCCTCGACGCCGTACTCTACCTCTTGCGCATGAAACAACGCGCGCTTTTGGCCCTTCCGGCGTTCGCCTTGCTCGCCAATTTCAGCTGCGGGCGTAGCGCCGAAGAAAGGCAGCTCGACTCAATGCGCGACGAAATGGACAACATTCGCGAGGGCCGCGGCCGAGCCGATAGCGCGGTCGGCCCCCGCGAGATGTCGGGGCCATCGCTCGTCGTTCCCCCTGCCTACACAGCAACCGGGCAAGTCAGGCCGCCGCCACCGGTCCTGCAAATAGGCACGGCGGCAGCAGGAGCGGGTGAGGAGGAAGCCGATGACCCGCAAGATACGACACCGCGACCCACGATCCGCGTCTTCGGGTCGGCGCGAGGATCCGGGAGACCCGGCGAGGATCGAATCGCAATGGAGGCCGGTGAGGACGGCACGAAAGCGTGGGCGTCCCCCAACGGCATGTCCGCCGTGGCAACCGGTCGTGGACGAGACGTCGCATCGCCAGATCGAGATACCGAGGCGAAGCGCGCGTACGACGCTGCGCTTTCTCTCGTGAACGCGCGGCAGTTCGACCAAGCGCTCGATGCGTTGGCGACGTTCCTCGTCAAGTGGCCAGATGATCCGTACGCTGAGAACGCCATGTACTGGCGCGGGGAGTGCTACTTCGCGCGCGGCGACTACCACCGGGCCTCCGAGCAATTCGACGGGACACTCAAACGCTTTCCTTCGGGGAACAAGTCGGCCGATGCGCTGCTCAAGCTCGGCATGTCGGACCAGAAGCTCGGCAAACCGACGAAAGCCAAGGAATGCTTCGAACGACTTGTCCGCCAGTACCCCGAGAGCGACGCGGCGCGCCGCGTCCCAACCGTGGTGGGCGTCAGCCCAGCTGGCTCCGCCTGGGAAAAAGTCCAATGAGAAGCGCGAATCGCACTGCGTTCATCACAGCGTGCGCCCTCGTGCTCAGTCCCGCGGTCGCGAAAGGACAGGCCGCTCCTGCTGCCCCCGCCGCCGGCGGCGCGGCGACACCCGCCGCGACGCTCGTTACGCCGCAACCGGGATCGACCTACGCTCCCGCCGCGAGTAGCTACGGGAACCCCCAGTCACCGAACGGGACCATCGGCGGAGGCAATGCCACCGAGTCGAGTTCGCACCCCGTCACCGGCGACGAGGAAGACTCGTTCGACCTCGGCCCACGACGGACCGAAGGAGGCATTGCGCATGGCGACACCAACGGGCCGATCTTCACGGGCGAACCTGCTTTCGAAGGCGGCGAAGTCCCGGCGGCGCACGTCGTGCGGCAGGGCGACACGCTCTGGGGCATATCCGACTACTATTACAAAACGCCATATCAATGGCCACGCCTCTGGTCGTACAACCCGGAGATCAAGAACCCCAACTGGATTTACCCTGGGGACGAAGTACGCCTAAAGGCAGCGGCTGCATCCGAGGGAGCCAGCCCAACGGGCCCCGCTTCGCAGCCTCCTCCGTCCGGCAGGATGACGCTCGTCGATCGACGGAGGCGCACGCCGACCAACACTGTTTTCCTGCGCGACCAAGGGTGGATCCGCGACAACTCGGACGAGGTTTGGGGGGACGTGACCGGGGCGGCAGAGGACAAGATGTTTCTCTCGGACTACGACGAAATATATTTGCATGTCGCGGAAGGACACGACGTTCATCTGGGCCAAGAGCTGACGATATTTCGACCAGTTCACCCCTCGTCAGCGACAGGAACGATCGTCCAAATCGAGGGAACGGCGCGAGTCGATCAGTGGAACTCGCGCGACCGGGTGGCTCGAGCCCAGTTGACAGAATCGCTCAATGTGGTCGAACGCGGCGCCAAAGTGGGCCCGCTCGCGCGGCGTTTCGAGGTCATTGCCCCACGGCGCAACGACAGCGAAGTGCAGGCGCACGTGCTGGCGAGCGTGCATCCGAACGAGTTTTACGGGCAAAACCAAGTTCTATTTATCGACAAAGGGGAGTCGTCGGGCCTCAAGCTCGGAAATCGATTGTTCATCGTTCGTCGCGGTGATCCGTGGCGGCATAGTTTGGTGGAGCCGAGCGCCGGCGATCGCGTGTCGGCCGACGACGAGAAGCCCATGCCGGCCCAGGAGCGGACGCCGGGGTCGTCGCGCGACGACCGCAGTTACCCCGACGAGGTCGTGGCCGAACTGCGTGTGGTCGCGCTGAAAAAGGAAAGCGCCACTTGCGTCGTGACCCAATCGACGTTGGAGATCGAGCGCGACGATTTGGCGGTGGCGCGCAAAGGCTACTGACGCAGACGCTCGGCCGCTCCGTGGTCCACCTGGTGCGCTCGTCGGCTTCGATCGCGGCCATCGCCGTGTCGCTCGCTGCGCTCGGTGGTCAGCGCCGCGTCGATGACCGGGGCGACGATGCGCAGGGCGATTGGTCCGACCTGGCCGGGGCCGATGGGGGAAGCAACCCAGCACATCAGAACGGCTGCTCGCGGGACATGGCTCGTGTACGCGACTTTTGCATCGATCGGTTCGAAGCCCCGAATCGCCGGGGCGAGGAGCCGCTCGTGATGCAATCGGCGATGGAGGCAGCGAGTTGGTGTGCAGCCCGGCGCAAACGGCTATGCAAGGAAAACGAATGGATGGACGCGTGCGAGGGGGGGCAGCGGCGCGACTATCCGTACGGAGCCACTCACGTCGCGGGGCGCTGCAATGACGACCAAGTGTGGCGCAAGGTCGACGAAGCCAAACTGGCCAAGTGGCCCGCGCCCGAGGCGACAGCGCACGTGAAGGAACTCTATCAGGCTTGGCCCAGCGGGACGAGAGCGAGCTGCCAAACACCGGACGGTGTCTACGATCTAACGGGGAACGTGGAGGAGTGGGTCGTGCGTACACGCGAGCACGCCAACTCCTGGCCGTACGTGCTGATTGGTTGCTATTGGGCGGGGTGCTACGGGGGCGGCAAACCGACCTGCCACTCGACGAACAACGCGCACGGCCCCGAGTTTCGCTTCTACGAGACAGGCTTCCGGTGCTGCCGAGACGCGGAGACGGCGAAGTAGCCGTGACGAGCGAACGAATTCGAAGGCAGCGTTCGAGGCCGGAAAAAGGCCGCGAACAGGACCGACGGCGGCTCAGTTCGACGAAATCCTGTCGGAAGATGCTTGTGGACGCTCGTCGCATCGGCTATCGACCGTTCCGCGCGGTGGAGCAGCCTGGTAGCTCGTCGGGCTCATAACCCGAAGGTCGAAGGTTCAAATCCTTCCCGCGCAACTCAGTGATGCCGCGGGGTTAGGGTCGAAAGCCCACCCCGCGTTTTTCGTTTTGGGGCCAGTTTGGGGCCACGCGACCTCCGACCAAGACGCGATCCTGCAGCGGATCGCGTGGGTGCTGCAGGAGACGGTCGACCTTGCTCGGAGCAAGGAACACCGTCGTGGCCAAGCCCACCAAGCACAGAGGAAAATGGCGCGTTCGCTGGGTCAACGAGCACGGCCGGCGACAGAGCGCGGTCTTCGACGACTACCGGCGCGCGCAGACGGAGCTGAGCCGGCGCCAGGTCGAGGCGGAAGAGATCAAGCGCGGGATCCGCAACGCGGCGCCTCCCGAGAAGACCTTCGGCGACCTGTGCGACTACTGGCTCGAGAACCGGGCGCCCCGCAAGCGGAGCCACAAGGACGACGAGAGCATGATCCGGCGGCACCTCCGGCCTGCGTTTGGTGCGATGAGGCTGCGCGACCTCGGCGTCGAGGATGTCGACGCGTACGTGATCGAGAAAATCGACGACGAGGAGCTGTCGAGCAAAACGGTCAGCAATCACGTCACGCTCCTCGGGTCGATGCTCCGGATGGCGACCTCGTTCAAGGTGCCTTGGCTCGTGGCGGTGCCGCGGTTCAAGAAGCCGCGCGTCGTGCTTTTTAGCCGCGATTACGGGTGGCTTCGCAGCGACGACGAAATGCGGCGGTTCTTCGCCGCGGCCGCGGATGAAGACGAGCCCGTGGTCGTGTTTTATGCCGCGGCGATTTACACAGGAATGCGGGCCGGCGAGCTGGCCGCGCTGGAGTGGCAGGACGTCGACTTCGATCGGCGTCTCATCACCGTTCAGCGCAGCTTCGACGGGCCGACCAAGAGTGACCGCGTGCGATACGTGCCAATTCTGGACCCGCTGCTGCCCGTCCTGCGCACATGGCGTCTGCGGCATCCGGGGCGTCTGGTGTTCACGAACCAGGCCGGGACGATGATTCAGCGGTCGGCGCGGATCTTCCAGGAGGTGCTGCACCGTGTGCTCGCGGCGGGTGCGTTTCCGCGGGTGCAGCGTGGAGGCAAGGAGCGGCCGTACCTGCGGTTCCACGATCTGCGGCACACGTTCGCGTCGCGGTGGGTGATGAAGGGCGGGGACCTCTTCAAGCTGCAGCGCATCCTGGGGCACCAATCGGTGCAGATGACGATGCGCTACGCGCATCTCGCACCCGATGCGTTTCGTGAGGACTACGGGCGGCTCGCCGACGTCTTGCCCGCTGCTGGCGCGGACGTCATTGCGCTGGCAAGTCGGTAGGGCGTGCAGGACCCGACGCGGGAGCGCCCGCATTAGCCTGCTGGCCTGCTCGGACGACAGCCGCCCCAGCTCGTAGAGCTTTGCCGCAAGAAGCAGGGGGGCCGCGTCGGCGAACTCCGATCGTGACTGCCCGGTCGCGAGCAGCATGTCGTCGCCGAATTCGATCATCACGGCGTGCATGGCTCGTCAGAGCTTTGCAGCGCCATGTCCTCCCTGCAGCGACGCGCGACGAGGCACCAACAGGTACGTCAGGCAGAGAAACAAGGGCTCCTGCAAGGACGCGTGCAATCGCTGCAGGAGACTGAAGCCGGCACCCGTGCGAAGCCCAGCCTCAGCAAGGTCGAGGGCCAAGGAGGTAGCCGTGGACGAAGACGTTCTGACCTATGAACAGGCCGCACGAGTGCTGAACATCAAGCTTGGCACACTCTATGCGCTCGTCTCACAAAACCGCGTCCCTCACGTTCGGCTCGGCCGCCGACTGGTCCGCTTCTCGCGCTCCGAGTTGCAAACGTGGCTGAGCCAGCACGCCGTCCGCCCTCTCGCGTAAGTGCGCCATGCCGCGAATATCGAACGGCGAACTTGAAGCGCGACGGGGGCGGCGATGATCCGTCGACCCGCGTGGTGCTACTCGGGCGGCGTCAACGGACACTCGAGGTTCGTTTCGATGCGGTCCTCGTGTCGCGACGAACCCAGAGATCGATTGGTCCCCGTCGACTTCAACTTGGACACGGGCGAGATTGTTTACCGGCTTGCTTCTGAGGTGCGGAAAATCCTTGCGCGATACCGCACGGTCTCCCGCATCCGCGTGGCCCGTGTGCGCGTCGCCGTGCGAAGCCCTCGCCGCGGTCGTCGTCTTCGTCGCGCCCGGGTCACGCGTGCGGCCCCAGAGGATTGGCCACCACCGCTCAGTGGCATTGAGCCCCCTCGACCGGGCTCTGCGCGGGCGCGTTTGCGAGGCGGCGGCCCGTGATCGCGGCGAACGGCCACAAGGAAGTCGTGGGACTCGCGCTCGTGCGCGACTGCTTGGCGACCGTCCACGCTCTCTGCGCGAACGGACGAAGCCTTTGCGGTCTTCGTGTGTCGCCGCAGGTACACTGGTTCCTCAACGGGCCTCTGTGCGGCCGGTGCCGTCGCATCTCGCGGCCTCGGGCCCCTGACCAGGGTCCGGGGTACCCCCCGGCCGGCGCAAGCCGACCGAGGCCCCGGGGTGCGACGTCGCTTGACCATGGCGCCACGGTCGGTACCACGCGAGGCGAACCCGCGGCGCGAAGCGCCGCAGCGCGAAGCCAGGCCGTCGCGCGCAGCGAAAGCGGCGCAGCCGCGGCGCGAAGCCAGGCCGTCACGCGCAGCGAAAGCGGCGCAGCCGCGGCGCGAAGCGCCGCAGCGCGAAGCCAGGCCGTCGCGCGCAGCGAAAGCGGCGCAGCCGCGGCGCGAAGTGCCGCAGCGCGAAGCCAGGCCGTCACGCGCAGCGAAAGCGGCGCAGCCGCGGCGCGAAGCCGGCAACTGGTGCTCTGGCCGAGGGAAGCTGCGTCCGGCCGGGGGGTAGGGGGTGTGCGCGCGCGAAGCGCGCGCGAGGGGGCGCAGCCCCCTGGTCCGGCGCGAGGGGCCCCTCGCGCGAAGCGCGTGGGGAGCGGCGCCGTGAGACGGCTCTCGGGAGGCCGCGATGCCAGCTAAGGCGCCCGCAGACGGCGTCGCCAGCGAGGCGCGAAGCCCGGCCTCTTCTTTCCTTGATAAGAGGGACACAACTCGCCAAGGGCGCGGAACTACTGGCGGTTCCGTGGTCGGGCACCCGGCACGCAAGGCGTGGCTCGACAAGATTGCGGGTCTGACCGCCCGATACCGCGAGGAACGCGCGAAGCGGTTGGAACAGCAGGCGAGAAGGCGGGAGCACTTTGGCTGCGTTCAGCCGAAACGAAAACGGCGTTTGTTCGCTGACCAGGAATTCGAGGCGCCCGCCATCCGCCGAGATGGTCATCTCGACGGGATCTCCGAGCGGGCGGCGCGCGCCTCGGGCGCCTGGCATCACGCCCGCGCCAAGGGACACCGACTCCGGTTTCGGAACGTGGAGGAATGTACGACGGCCACGACTCTTGAGGTGACCTGCGATTGCTGCGGCCTGTTCGACGCGCAGCCTGGAAGGTGCGGCTCGTCGCTCGTGTGTATTCGATGCCGCAGTAAGCGCTCCCAACGGCTGCGCGCTCGGTTTCAGCGTGCACGAGAGGTGAAGCTCGAACAGGCGCGCGGTCGTGGTCTACTAATCCCTTGGCGCAGGGGCGGGCGCTACAGCGAAAAGCTCTTCACCCTGACCATTCCGCACCACGAGCGCGACACCGTGCGCGGACGAATCGAGTTCGTCCTCTCGGCGTGGAAATACTTTCTCAAGAGCTTCAATGCCTGGGCGCGCAGTAAGAAGTTTGCGCTTGAATGGGTGCGTGTCCTCGAGTGGACTCAAGGTTCCGATAACCTGGGCCATCCGCATCTGCATGTGTGGATTTTCTCGCCTTACTTGCCTCAGGATTTCCTTTCGGCGTGGTGGCGTGAAGGGCTCGAACGGGCGGGCCTTTTGCTTGGGGATCAGGAGGAGCTCCTCGACGTCGATATTCGCGCCGCGGGCGACGATGTCGCCGACGAATTGATCAAGTACCTGTGCAAGGACATCGGTGCCGGCGGCGAGTACGTCGCCCCTGCAACATTCGCCGAGGTCTACGCGGCCCTCGACGGTCGTCGCGCCATGCAGGGCTCGAGTGGATTTCTCGCACTGGGCGATGCCCCCTCGCGGTGCCGTCACTGTGGTGCTTCCGGCTCGCTGCGCGTACGCGCTCGGCAGCTGCCGCCGAGTCCCGAGCGGGTGAAGAAGGATCTGGCCCGCTTGGCTCGGTCGCAGGGGCCGCCCTCAAGCTGGGATGCCGAGCTCGAGGCATCGTTTGCCAAGCGTCTGGCGGACGCGGAGAGTAGCTCCGACGGTTTGGGTCGAGCCCGAGAGTGCGCGGTGTGCACGGCGATGGGGCGCGAAGCCGATCTCAAGCGACGCTGCGTCGACGGTCGTGCATGCGCGACGCTTTGCGGATCGTGTCGGTCGATTCTCGGCCTCCGTAACATGCCGCTCGCGCAGCTTGAGCGGGAGGTAGTCGAATGGATGCATCAAAAGGTGCTTCGTCAAGCGGCCACGCGCGCGGTCAGAGATCGCGAGGGACTGCAATGAGCCCGGTCGGATTGGCCTACGTCCGGGTCTCGTCACGCTCGCAGGATCATGCGATGCAGCAAAAGCGCCATCGAGCGTGCCGCGGCAGCGCGTGGCGACGCGATCCAGACTGGCGCGCCGAGAAACGCAGCGGAAAGACTATGGCGCGCGAGGAGCTACGGCGCTTGATTGTCGATGCGCGCTCCGGGCGATTGCGCGGCAAGCGTCTCTACGTGTTCCGGCTCGACCGGCTCACGCGCACGGGCATTGCGGATATGCTCGTCACGCTCGAGGAACTGCGCACGAGCGGCGTCCAGGTCGTGAGCGTCGCAGACGGCTTCGACCTGACAGGTCCGGACTCCGAGGGTGATCGCCGCGGTCATGGCGTGGGCGGCGAAGATGGATCGGCTCGCGACAGCCGACCGCATCGCGGCTGCGCGCGAACGCATCGAGGCTACCGAATCGCGCCAAAATTCGTGGGTCACTTGCACCGATAAGTCGGCCGCTGTCTGGAACGCGCGACTATCACCTTACGTGAAGCCCAACGGTACGATAGTGGTCTTCAGACTGGACCCCAGGGATCGCCAAGGCTGGATCCAAAACAAGTTCTGGGATTGGCTGCGAGAGCACCAGAACTACTGACCGCGCCGGCTGGACTCTGGTTGTACGCGCGTCTTGACCGAGGAACCGGCCGGCGTTCAGCCGAGTTCAGCCGGGCACGAGCACCGTGTACGAGAAGCCAGTGGCTTTACGCCGCGTCCCCGCATCCTTCGCATGCAGGAATGATTTTACGGCCTTGCCGACCCACTGGCGCGCCGTTCCTTTGGAGCAGCGATTCCGATCGGCCAAGCGATCGAGCGCTCCGCTTCGGGTCATTTCGCTCACGGCGGTTTGGATCGCGTCGTTAGGGCCATGTCGCAGAAGCCTGTCCCCGCCGAGCGCCGTCACCTCGCCGCGTGCATCCTTGGAGAGCGACATGCAGCTACAGTAGCACGCGAAGTTGAAGGCTTGCGTTCAGGGCCGCAAGCCGCTCGAACCCGTACCGCCAAAAGAGGGGCCCGCCGGAGGGCCGGTGGGCCCAAAGCCGTACCCCTCGATCGTCACGTCGTAGTTAATTATGGCCGGAGCGCTGGAGCGATTTAAGATGAGTAAATTCCATTCTGGTCGTGGGGGGAGGCGCGTGACGATGGCGTGTGAAGTGCGTCCTCCCTCGGAAGTTACCCACGCTGGATACGGCGTCCCATTTGTCGAGAAGTTTGCGAGGCCTTCCGCGTCGACCATGTACACGTCCACCGGCAGGGTCGCGAATACCTGAATCCTGATGGCCGAGTTCAGAGGAAATGAATACGGAACCCGTATCGCTTGGTGCGGTGCTACTTGCGCTGACAGCATCATGGCACGCCCCGCATCATGGCACGCCCCGCTCGCCAGAAGAGGCGGCTTCGGGCGCAGCCGCAGTGGGACCGGGTGCAGAACCTAGGCCTTGAGGCCGTGGAGCTGGTATCGGGATCGCCTGAGGTTGCGCCACTGGGATGGCGCTCTCGCCAGATGGGCGAGCATCGGCGCGGAAGAAGACGTGCTGCAATACGATCCTGGTGAAGAGGTAGCCGGACAGGAAGCCCGAGACGAGGAAGTGCACTAGCAGGAAAATTGCGACGCCTTCACCGCCGAGCTCCCCTCCGTAGCGCTCGCCGAAGGACCGCAACGCGGTCGGAACCTTCGTGACTTGCGTGAGGGTCGCCCCGAGAAGGAGCTTCGTGAGCCAGTCTGACACCTGCTGAAGGTTGCTGTTTGTACGTAGGAAGCGAATGCCGTCCACTACGTCTGCCTCAATCCCCGGCGGAATGGCGAAGAGGAGGCCGAGCAAACCCCCGCTGACAAACGCCGCGGCTGCCAGCAATCCTCCGGCACCGAAGATGCGCAGCGGCGCATCAGTTCGCAGACAAAAGGCACCAAAGATGCCGTAGCCTACGGCAACTAGCAGAACGATTTGAGCGTAAACAAGACGTCGGTCACGCGGCGCCCCTGAGGTCGCTGACACGGTTGTCGAGGCTAGCATGTACGGTAGTCAAGCGACATCAGCGCGCGCCCTCGCTGTACGGACATGCTGATGGCAGAACGGCCGAGAGCGGAACTCAGGCGTTACCGCGCCCTCGTGTCGTCCCTTGCGAGAAAGTTGCCGAGATCGATAGGAAGCGGCTCGTGCGCGTCGCGGATTGAGTTTCAGGGAGCCCTGGCACACCGGACACCGGCGATGTTAAATCGGTTCGTTGGGTCGCCGTGGTCGAGGAACGGTGGGCGCAAGTAATCCGCGGTGTTGGTGAAGGAGCCGCCCCGGCGGAACTCGATAAAAGTCGTGAAAACATGGCAGGTCGGGCCGAACGATATCGGGTGCTCGGTGATTCACGACTGCGATCCAGTCATCCCCGAGGGAATTGTCGACGCGCCTGTGCTTGAGGTCCTGCGGCGGAACCGCGAAAGGAAGCGGCCGATGCGGGCGTCTGCCCGTCAGCTGAAGTTTACCTGGCTCACCGTTGCCGTCGTTGCGCGCGCTATTCACAAAACAGCGCTTGGGTTCCTGCGCGTCGAAAGCAGTCCGCAGCTCAAGCATTGCGCCTTTGTGATGGGGGCGCACGCGTTGTCAGGTAACTACGCTCGAATCCGAACGCCATGCAAATCGCCGGAGCGCCACTTACGCTCCTATTCGTCGAGTGGCGCAGTCGCCGCGTCGCCGTCCGAGAACGCCCAAGACCAGTGGAACCGCCCGCCCGCGGGCTCCCACTCGGTAGTCAACGCACAGCCGCCCATACTGTTCTTCGTCGCTTGATTCTGAACGTCGCAGTCCTCGAGGAGAAGGCGAGCTTCGGGTGAACCGTCGACGCCGATGCGGCGCTCGACCCGCGCGATCTTTCCCGTGATTCCAAAGGAAAATGCTGCGCGCTGAGCGATCGCATAACAATCGCGGCAGAACGACGTGACGAGCACGCCGCAGTTTCTACAGGTCCCCTCGGACGCGGTTGAGCGAGTCGCAGCCGACGATAACTCGGACGTGCGCTGAACCGCCGCCCGCAGATCCTCCAAGGTGCGCAGGCCCAAGGCACGCGCCTCCTCGCCCGAGACGAACAAGCTCTCACCAAGCTCGGCCCACTGCGCGCAGAGCCGCCCAACGACCTCGGGAGGAATCCGCAGGCGGATGACGATGTCGCGCGGTTCGACGCCTTCGGCGAGCAAGGCGAAGACGTCGGCGGCTGTTCCTCCGTCGCTAGGAGCTGCCGCGGTCCACCGGCGGCGCATCGTCGTAGTCATCTGCCGTACGAGAGTCTCCTCGTACATGTGCGTGCGACCCCGCATGGTAGGCCGCAGCCCTTCTGCCTCTCGTCGGCGGAGCGTGGTCTCGCTGACGCCGAGGAGGCGCGCCGCCTCTTGCCGCGTCAAAAGGCGGCTCCCGTTGGCGGCGGGGAGAATCGATGCTGTCCCGTCTGCAGTTCGTGGCTCGTGGACCGGGCTTTCGTCAAATTGGGTGGCCATATGCACTCCGTTCACCGCCTAGTTTGGCGAAGAACGGCGGCGATTCAATCTCAAAACGATGGACGTCAACTACACAAGGAATGTGACTTTAGCCAAGACGGTCAAAGGATCGCAGTGCGGACGTGCTCGACGATGTTATGTCTGACGGTTCGCCGCACGCAGCATCAAGGCATGCGGTCCACTCCCTGGCGGCCTCACCGCTCAATCGACTCTGGATCTCCCAGCACAAGGCCGTCTCCAGTTCCTCGACAGTAAAATTTTCATTGAACTTCTCTGGCGAGCGCCCGGCTATATCTGCAAGAACCATTGCCGTTGCCCATTCGCGCTCGCGAGCCTGCAGCACCGGAAGGGCATCGGCAATGACGTCGAGGCGACTCGGTAAATGAAGATGAAGCGCGGTTACGAGGCGGCAGACCAGGTACTGCGATTCAACGTTGGCGAGAAAAGGCTCGAGCAATGGCACTGCCCACTCGGGAGGAGTCTTCAATTGGGCGAGGTTAACTAGGAATGAGGGATCGGCGACCATCTCGCGCATTTGCGCCCAGTACACGGCATCTAATTGTCGCCCTGTGTCGGGCGTCAGCTCTTTCAAGGCGTGCAGAGGCAGCCGCTGCGGACCCTGTGCCGCTCCAAGAATGACCTGCAAAACAAGAGAGCGAAGGTCGCCTAGACCGATCCACCGACCGCGCGTAAGCCGAAGCGGAGGGCCTGCCCGCCTTCGCGCCTCTGCCAGCGTACCTTCACTGAGCCCAATAGCCTTGGCGAGGGCCTTTTTCGCCGTCTCCTTGGGGCCAGGACCCGCCTTCTCTCGGAGGACTGGGCCCTCCCCTCCCCCCTCGAGATAGACTGCGAGGTGATCGAGTTCCTTATCGGTCGGCGCAAACTGTTTCCGATCGACGTACTCCTGTACCCGTTGCTCGAGGCCCGACTGAATGGCGCTCGGATCTTCCTTCGCCCAAGCGAGAACGGCTTCGTAGCCGGTCTTTACGTCGTCGAGCACGCTGTTGCGGTGGCGAAGCCGCTCTCTCCTATCCGAGGCGAGTAAACACGCCGTCACCGTGTCGAGCGCAACGCGGTCGGCAGGCGCGTCGTCAGAGGCGAATGGAATGCCGTATCCGTCATCCGCAGCCAACAGTTCCAGGTGACGTAACAGCGCGACTCGTCGCTCCTCGCGCGTGAAGACCCTTCCCGGGGCCCGGAGTTTCCTGGCGGGCCGGCGGTGTCTCGCATTCTTCGTCGCCATAGGATAGCCAACAATGACAAGCGTCTGCAGGGGGAGCAAGTCCCAGCGACATGCCAAGGCCGGGTCGGTGGCCGGCTGTCACGCTTGCGCTCCTTGGGGAGCCGCGCTGTCCTTGTAGTCCACGCCGCTGCCCCGTAGCCTGGTAGCGTCCATGGCGCCGAACGAGCCCGAATGGAAGACCCGGAAAAAACGGATAGATCCGAAGCTCGATGCCGCCGGCTGGCGCCTCGCCCGCGGTAAGTCGGCGCCTGTCGAGTGCCCGTCCGAGGAGGCGGAGACCGCCGCAGGCCCCGCGGACTACGCCCTCTGGCTCGACGGCAGGGTCGCCGGGGTGGTCGAGGCGAAGAAGGTCACGTCGGGCCCCAGAACGTGCTCACGCAGGCCGCGCGGTGCGCGAAAGGCCTCAACCCGACTGTGGCCGCCGGCAATTTCGACGGCCATCGCTGCCCGTTCCTCTACGCGACCAACGGCGAGGTGTCCTCTGGTTTCACGACGTCCGGCATCCGCTGAACCGGTCGCGCCGCATCGCCGCAGCGCTCCCTTCTCATACGCGCTTACGGTGCTGTTCGCACGCTGCGCCTCATTCTTGCGAACCACCCAGCGGCGCGCAGCGTGCCCGTTAATCCATTCCTCTACGGCGGCAAAATAAACACCCTCTGACCAGGTTCCCATGGTGACGTCGCCTGCTCCGAGCGGGCGCTGAACGTGCGCCCGATCTCGCGTAGGGCTTCATGGACGACCTCGGACCCGAACAGCGCGTGTCAAAGCGGAAAAAATCGACCGAGGGCGATCGAGACCTCAGCGAGCCCGTTCTCGACCGATGGGGCGCCGGCCCGCATGTGCGTGGTTAGTTGCTCCTCCAGCGTCGCCCTGTTGTCCTTCGACGGCTTTCCGAGATCGTAGTGCACGAGGGCATCACGGGTCCGCTTCAGGTTTCGAAGAGACCTGAGCTTCCGACGTTGTTCCACGATCATTCGGACGACATCCGGATGAAGGTTCTCCTTCGCCGGCCCGCTTGCGGCAATGTGCTGGAGGCTCGAGTAAACGTGGAAGATCGTGATGAGACGCCACTTGAAGACGAACCAGTGGTCGACGGCGTCGCGCCCGGTCGCAGTCGACAATGCGTGCAAGACAAAGTTCACGGATGACAAGAGCGAAGCGATGAGAATCGCCCATCCGCTGGTACCCGACTCCTTTGACCGAACGACCCCGCGGTAGAACGAGGTGCCCTTTACGTCGCGCCCTGTGACCGGGGGCAGGCCAGATGACGGAATCCGGCTGGGATCTTGTTTGAACGCGTTCACGACCGCGGCGATGTAGCGACCAAGGGCGACGGATCGCTCGTGCAGCTCGGCCCCGAGGGCGTGAAACTGACCGAGCGTCGTAGGGGGCGAGCCTTGGCCGGAAAACGTCTGCACCATCGCGGAGTGGGACGTTCCGATCATGCGTCCTTCGGTGATGAAAATACTCAGGTCGGGCTGCAGCTGCCGCTTTAGGGGACCGAGCAGCCCGCGGTGTGGTCCGTTGAACATCCAGTGGCTCGCGACTCCCATCTGCTCGAAGCTTTTCACGACGCCGGTCACGCCGCGTTTACTGTCGTCCAGGAACTTGAGTGAATGGCGGGACTGCCCGATCGCTGCGGCATGACTCTCAAACGAGCCTGTCGCCATCCGCCGGCGATGCAGGCACCCCAGGGACTCGACGGCGAACATGGCGAGGTAGGGAGCGAGTACCAAGGCGCGCAGGGGGTCGGCTCCCACGGCGAACCGTCGAAAACTCTGTGCGTCCGCCAGGAGCGTCGCGAGGTCAAGATCGATCGGGGACTTCACTGATTTCGTCTCACCAACATGGACGGATCTGAACCCGGCCCGCGCAAGCGGAGGAGGCTGACGCGGTCCGGAGCGGGGAGGAGGACGAGCAAGGGCGCTCACTTCTTTCGTTTGAACGCGCGGTGTACCTCTCGTGCGTTCTCGCCCCACGGAGCTCCGGTCGGCAGATCGTCGAGGTCATCTACGTGTCTCACCCACGGCGCTTGGTACGTCCCGCACTCGTCTACGATTGTGACGAGCTGTTTCTCGCGGGTGACGAGCACGCAGCCTTGACCGATGGTCTGCGTCAGAGCGAGATCCGCACCATCGTTGTCCTTCGGCATCCGCGCACCCTTCCGAGCAACGTGCAGCCGCCACGCGAAGCTCCGGATGGAAGCGTCGAGTCGCTCCGCGACTCCTTCCGAGTGTCGGCCGGTCGCGCGAACATAGTCGTAGAGGTACGTTAACTGCTCCTCGTCGTTGAGCGAGTCCCAGGTCTCGTAGCGCTCTGGTGGCTTGCCGGTCCGGATGTCATTGTCGAGGCGGCCGAGACCGATCAGCACTTTGTCCCGCAGGTCTAGGAACTCCAGCGCCGACTCCCCATTGACCACCCATTCCTGGTCGTGCATCCCCGGCCCGATGATCTTCGGCCAGAAAGCGTTCATCCGGCGGATGTACGCCGCGTCCTCCGGCCCGAGCGGTACACCGTCCATGTGCGCACGGATCTCGCCAATCGCCGGGCTGCTGGTCACCTCGATTGGCTTCTCACGATCGATGTACGGGGCGACTGCCTTGGCGCGCCCGAAGAACTTCCCGCGCGCTCGCTTGAGCGGCATCCCGCGTTGGTACTCCCGCACCGAAGCAGCGAGTGCCTCCTGGAGCGCGACGTCGGAGACGCGCAGGCGAAGCCCACGCTCGTGCAGTTGCTTCAGTCTATCGATGGGCTCGTAGCCCCCTGCGTCAGGGAAGTTGTCGGCTCGGTTGTTCGGATGGAATCTCTTCGTTTCGGATAGATTCCAACAAAATTCCGGCATAATCGAAGGGGCAGAGAAGGCACGAGGAGATGACTCCCGCATACACGGATGCATTCAAGTCACGGATGGTGCAGCGCATGACAGGCCTGCGGGCGATGAGCGCGAACGAGTTGTCGCAGGAGGTTGGTGTATCGCAGACGTCGCTGTCGTCATGGTTGCGGCGCGCGGGGGAAATTCGAGCCAAGGTAACAACAGCGAAGGAGACGCGGGTGGCGAAGACCGATACGGCGGAAGGCCGTTTGGCAGCCGTGCTCGAGGTGAGCAAGCTATCGGAGGAGGAGCTCGGGGTGTGGCTCCGCACGCAGGGCCTTCACGGAGCTCAACTCGACGAATGGCGCGCCGCCATGCTTGCGGGCCTGCAGAGCAACGGTGCAGCTGCCCGGAGCACCGGCACGCAGGCGCGTCGGGTCAAGGAGCTGGAGCGGGAACTACGGCGCAAAGACCGCGCACTCGCAGAGGCCGCGGCGCTTCTGATCCTCCAAAAAAAACTCCACAATCTCTTGGGGGACGCGGACGACGGCACCAACGACGAGAGCGACTCGTAGTCGTTGCTGCCGTGAGGGAAGCCGTCACAGCGGGCGCCTGTCTCGAGCGAAGCTGCGCGATCGCGAACGTCTCCAGTCGCACCTACGAGCGCTGGCGCGCCGACCCCGATAGCGAGGATAAACGCCAGGGGCCGAACGGGCGACCGCAGAATGCGCTGACGGACAAAGAATGTGCCGAAGTACTTCGTTTGGCGAATCGCCCAGAGCACCGCGACCTATCGCCGAAGCAAATTGTCCCCAAGCTCGCAGACGCGGGGACCTACGTGGCGTCCGAGTCGACATTCTACAGGCTTCTCAGAGCCGCAGGACAGCTCGCGCATCGGGGCAAGGCCAGGGCGCCTGTGGCCCGTCCGCTCGATACTCACGAGGCCGACGGACCGTCACAAGTATGGAGTTGGGACATCACCTATCTCCGCACGAATATCCGCGGTACGTTTCTTTATCTGTATTTGATGCTTGACGTGTGGAGTCGAAAGATCGTAGGGTTTTGCATCGAGCCGACTGAATGTGCAGACCGCGCCGCACTGCTGCTCCGCGAAACCTGTGCAGCCGACAACATTGACCCCCAGCGTCTCGTTCTTCATTCCGACAACGGAGGGCCGATGCGAGGGGCAACGATGCTAGCCACGATGGAGAAGCTCGGCATCGTGGCGTCCTTCAGTCGTCCACGGGTCAGCGATGATAACCCCTACTCGGAAGCCCTCTTTCGGACGCTCAAGTACATGCCCGAGTTCCCCAGCGCGCCCTTCGACACCATAGACGCCGCGCGCGCCTGGGTCGCCCGCTTCGTCCACTGGTACAACTTCGTGCACCGTCACAGCGCCATCCGCTTCGTGTCCCCCGACGATCGCCATCAAGGCCGCGACGCAGAAATTCTCCGCCGACGCAAAGCCATCTACGAGGCCGCGCGAAGGAAAAACCCGACCCGCTGGACTGGCGAAACTCGCAACTGCAACCCCATTGGAACTGTCACGCTCAACCCGGTAAAGACATCGACCGAGGAGGTCAAGCTCGTCTCGTAGACCAGTTACACGCCGAGCCGACAACTATCCTGAAACTCACCGGTAGCTGTAGACGTTCGTGTCCAGGATCAGGGGCGGCCAGGTCATCCATGAAGAGATTAGCAGCGCTTCCAGGCCGGCGATGAGCGGCCCCGGATCCTGAATCTCGAACTCCGCGCCTGCCCTGCACCTTGGCATCGTCAACCGTTGCGTGTCACTCGCCTCCAGCCCCGCTTACGCGCGGCCGTACAGGAAGGAGGTCTCTCCCCGTGGTCAGCGCAGCTCTTCATCGATGTCGAGCATGAGCAGCGTGAGGTCGCCCTGCGTTACGCGGTAATAGAGGACCGGATCACCGTGATCCGCGCTTGTAAGCGTTAGGCCCCTCCACGCCACACGGATCGAGGCGTCGTTGATGCGAAGACTGCCCTGGGGCCGCGCCACCGTGGGCGAGTCCGTTGCGAATCATCCAACCGAACGAGCACGCGTTTGCGCGTCCTGGCCACATTCTCTCATCGCCGTACTTCGCCTTCATGTCGGCTCGGTTTGCCTCGAAGTAGGTCACGAACGCGTGGGAGTACGTGCTGAGCGTTAGGCGAACGATGCCGGCAGGGACTTGGCGCCCAGGCGGAGATCCCGGGCCGAACGTCAGCCGGACTTCCGTCGGCCAGCCGCGTGCGCGGATCGGTGTCGCCACCGTTCGCGCTGGGTCCCAGTTTCACCGGAATCACCGGGACCCGGGCACGACCTGACCGCGCCGCCAGGAATTGGCGTCTGAGCCCGCCGACCCGGTAGTGCCGATCGTGGCGAGCGACAAAAGGACGAAGGGCCCGGGTTAGGAGCCGGACCCTTCAAGCGAGCGATGCGCGACGAGAGATCGCACGGCTCGTTGGACCGACCAAATTTTCTGCGTTCGCCGCGGGTGAGGCGGTGCGCGCAGAGGGAAGAGAGGTCAAATGTCGGTGGTGTGGCAGGACGTTCGTCGTCTGCCACGACTGCGATCGCGGGCAAGCGTACTGCGAGGAGCCGGCGTGTCGCCGGAGCGCTAAGCGCGAGGCCAACGATCGGCACCAGCGCAGCGACGAGGGTCGTGAGGATCACCGAGACCGGATGATCGAGCACCGGAAGAAGCTGAAAATACGCGGCGTGACGGATGAGCATTCCGAAAAGTGGCCCTACCCGACGAAAGTGATCGGCACCGCGACCGAGCCCGCCGCGGTCCCAGAGGGCACCGCCGATGACCGACGAGATCCGATTGACGATCGTTCCGCGCTCGAGCGAGACGCGCATCCTAATGACGCAAGGACCGGACGACGTACTGATGGCGCGCCTTGCGCCAGTGACCGCTGCGCACCCTCGATGGGCGGCGCCGGCGCTGCTGCAGGCGCTCGCAACCTGGCAGGGATGCCCGGTGCGCGTTGTGCTTTCTGCGGACGCGGAGGACTATTTCTACGGCCTGGGTCTTTCCGAGGGATTGGGCCTCGGCGATCACACGCTGCACTACGTCGTCGACGTCGTGGATCCGCGGGCAACGCGGCGCGGGCGCCGCCTGCGCGGGCTCGGCGACTTCGGTGACGCTCGCCGTCAGCTGCAGCTTGCGTGGCCGCGATGAGCGCGAAGGAGCCCGATGGGCGCGCCGCGGAAGTGCTGCGTCTGCACTATCTCGAGGGTGCCAGCGTCCGGCTCATCTCCAGGAAGATGGGGCTCGCGCGAAGGACCGTGCGCCAGATCCTGGGGCGCAAGCCTTCGATGCCAGAAGCTCCGCGCGCGCCGCGCTCACGCTCGCTCGACCCGTACCGCGACGCCGTCCGCACCATGCTGTCGGACGCACCCGAGATGCGCGCGACGAGCATCCTCGAGCGCCTGCGCCCCATGGGGTACCGCGGGGGCATTACGGTCGTCCGCGACCTCGCCCGCGAGCTTCGTCCGCGTGCCGCGCGCGAGGTGTTCCTCACGCTCACGCACGCACCCGGGGAGATCGCTCAGGTCGACTGGGCCGACTTCGGGTTCGCGCTCCCCGGCTGCCCTCGGCGTGTGAGCGCGTTCGTGATGGTGCTCGCGTACTCGCGCATGTTGCACCTGGAATTCACGCTTAGCCAATCGCAAGGATCGCTCCTGCGTTGCATGGAGCACGCGTGCCGCTTCTACGGCGGGATCACCCACGTCGATGTGTTCGACAACATGCGTACCGTCGTGCTCGAGCACAAGACAACGCCGGTCTTCCATCCGCGCTTCGTCCATTACGCCGCCGCGCGCGGCTTCGCGATCACCGCCTGTCGCCCCAGGACGCCGACGGGCAAGCCCGACGTCGAGCGCGGCATCGGCTTCGTCCGCGAGCGTTTTTGGCCAGGGCGCCGCTTCGCGAGCCTGCTGGATCTCAATCGACAGGCCATCTCGTGGCGCGACGATTTCGCCAATGCCCGGGTCCACGAGACCACCGGCAAGGTCCCTTCGCTCGTGTTCGAGCACGAGGAGAAGAAGTGTCTCTCGCCCGTCGCCGATACACCCTTCGACACCGACGATCTATTCGGCACCGGCGTCACCAAGTCCTTCCGTATCTCCTTCGATCGGAATCGCTACTCGGTACCTCCCAGGCTCGTCTCGCAGTCGGTCGTTGTCCGCGGTAGCGACGACTTCGTCCGCGTCTTTCTCGCCACCAAAGAGGTCGCCGTCCACCCGCGCTCCTGGAGCATCGGCGAAGACATCGAGCACCCGACCCATCGTCTCGCGGCACTCGCGACCAAACAGCGCCCAGACACCTCCGCCCTCCCCACCGCACTCGAAGTCCTCGGCGAGACAGGACGCACCTACGCGCGACTCTTCGCAGCCTCCTCGCGCTCCGTGCAACGAGAGATGGTCCGCATCGTCTTCCTCGTCGAGCTCTTCGGCGCCTCCGCCACCAAGAGCGCCATCGACGAGGTGATGAAGACTGGCCACGTCGGCGCGGAGTACGTCGAGTACGTCCTTCGCCACAAGCGCCGGCTTGTGCCCGCCCCTGCACCCCTGCGCCTCGGTCAGCCCGATCTCGACGACCTCTCTCTCGGCGAGCCCGATCTGTCCACCTACGATCGCTTGTTCGCCACACGCAGGACGTCCAACCCGGAGGACCCGTCGTGACCAAGTCCCGCAGTGGCGGCGGCACCAAGCCCCCGGCCGACGACGACGCCGTCGAGTTGCTTGTCCAGAAACTCCGCTGGCTCCGACTGCCCGGCATGGGCGCCTCCGTACGCGAGTTGCTCGCAAAAGCGGCTGCAGAAAATCTCTCCTCCACTGACGTCATCTCGCGCCTCTGCGACGAAGAAAAGCAGAGTCGTCTTCGCTCGGCCGTCGAACGCCGTGTCCGAGGCGCGCGTTTCCCCGAGATCAACACGGTCGACGCCTTCGACTTCGACTTCGATCCCGTCCGAAAGAAACTCCGCGCGCGCTATCTCGCACTCCACGACCTCGCCTTTCTCCAGAAAGGCATCAATCCGCTCTTCGTCGGCTTCCCCGGAACCGGAAAGACTTTCCTCGCCCGCTCGCTTGCGTACCGCGCCTGCCTCGACACCCGACGCGTCGTCTTCGTCACCGCCCCGCGGATGCTCAACGACCTGCACGGCGCGGAAATTCACGGCTCGCTCGAACGCGCTCTGCTCCGCTACGTCCGCCCCGAGCTGCTCGTCGTCGACGACTTCGCGGTTCTTGCGATGGACCCCGCCCAGGCGAAGCTCGCCTTCCAAGTCATCTCCGAACGCTACGACCACCGCCGCGCGACCGTCATCACCACCAATCGGCCCTTCAAGGACTGGACGAAGGTGTTCCCCGACGCCCTCCACGCCCAGGTCATCGCCGAGCGCCTCACCGAACGCTCAGAGCTCTTCCTGCTCGACGGAAAGGGATTTCGCAATCCGCAGACCTGACACCGCTCCCACCCGTTGCACACCACCCGCGCCAAGCCTCGCGCGTCCGCGCCTCACGCGACGAACGGGGTGATCCGTCCGCGCGCCACCGGGTGGGCTCCTGGTCCCCGGTGATCCCGCTGAAAGTGGGCCCCAACTTCTCCGGTGGCGACACGGATCGGTCCGAGAACGTCGTTCGGCGTGTGGTGGATCTCGATCGGCGCTGCGAAACACCTTTGCGAAAAGAGTTCGCCGGTCGCCTGCGCGATGGCTGCCGACGCGCCCGATGCGATGAGATTGCCCTTCACCCAAAGGAGCTCGTGTGCGTGAGCCGTCACCAGCGGATCGAAGCATCGATGCGTTGACGGTCTGACGACGTACGGACCGTTGGTCGGAATGGGCATGCGCCTGAGCCTAGCTCGCGTCTGCGTTGGGCCCGCGATGACAGTGCCCGGGCTGCCTCCGCGAAGCATGGGCCATTTTCGGGGCCGTGGGACGACCCTGGCACGCAAGCTCGGCAAGGTCGACGGTGCTCCGCCCAGCGCTAACGTGCCGGAGGACAAGGACACCACGAGGCCGACCAGCTCGCGCGCGTGATCGACGTCATCGAGGACAAGCGTGACCTTGAGGACTTGGTCGATGGCCTGCTCGACGAGAATCGGGACGACTGAGTCGGTCGGCACGACGGGTTGAATCTGCACGCCCTGCGTGAGAATCGAGCCGGCGAGGATCTCGGGCGAGAGGCTACTCGTGTAGGAACAACCGGGCGCCGGCCTGCGTCTCGAACGCCTTCGCGATGAGGCGGGTGCGAGCGCCGAGGAACGTGCGGAAGCCGCGATAGGCGCTCTGGTCCCAGACCCCGCTCGCGTCGTCCCACGGAATAAGGTGGCTGCGCAGCGCTCGGTTGCGCGCGCGACGCCCTTGGGGCAGCTGTTCCAAGTAGACGCGGGGCGGACGACTCCCGATGCTCTGGTTCTCTCGCGCGACCAAGAAGCAGATGTTGGCGATGCTGTTGTAGTCGCCAGACGCGAAGCCCCGGTTGATGAGCAACTGCCGCGGAAAGACGTGGTGCTTGTCGTTCCGGTTGGCGCGCGTCGAATAGTCGTTGACCGGGATAGCTTCTCCGTCCTCAAGGTAGCGCGGACCCATGAGCCGCAATAGGCAGAAGTACCCATCGGTCAGCATGCTCCGTCGCGCATACTCCGCGAAGCGGATAGCGCGCAGAGGCGTCCGGGCGGACACGGGGAACCGCGCGGCTCCATGCGCCAGCCTCTTCATGAATTTGATGTCCTCGAGGATGTTCGGGCGATAGCCGCGTCCAGTGTAACGGGTGCCGACCACCGTGGACCAGAACCACCGTTGCAATTCGCGTTGTGCCGATCGCGAGGGGCGTGTGTTCCCCTTGTGAAAGAAGTACTGAGCCAACACCGCCACGAGGTACTCCGACGGAAGAAAGCCGTAGTTGGCGACGCCGAAGTTCGTGACCAGGTAATCGACCGCCGCGCCGATGGAGTGCTTGAGCGTACGCCAAGTCCGATGGAAGCGCGCCTGCTCGTCAGCGTCGGCGTCCACGCCGCGCACCATCGCGTCGATGGCGCGCTCCCCGATATCGGTTGCTTCGCGCGCCAGGGCCACGGTCATCAGGAGCGACTCCGGCTGCATCGCGTCGAAGCCGTGGGCCAACGACTCGCGCACCTCGCGAACGAGGTGGCGCAAGTCGAACGATGAGGCGCGGGCGAAGGCTCGATCAGCAGCGCCGATGCGCGTGCCCTGCGAGTTGATGCGGATAAAGGTCTCGCGTACCTCGGCGAGGTCGCGGGTCTGCATGAACGTGAGCCAGACAGTATAGCCAAGAATGCGTTCGCGGCACTCGATGGCGCGGGCTCCGACGCGCTTGCCTACGTTGCCGACACGGATCCGCCAGCGCGCTGACAAGATGTCGACCACGGGGAGATACTCGGGGCTGGGGGATCGCCGCCGGTAAACGAACCTCTCTTCGTCCGGGTCCGCGCCAGCGTAGAAGTAGATGTCGCCGAAGTTGATGACTGCGCCGGCGGAGTTTTGCACCTCGTGCCCTGAACCGCGGAGTACCTGCCACAGGACCGAGAGGCGCTGCTGCCCGTCCACCAAGAAGAAGATGTCTCGGCTCTTGTCGTCGAAGGGCGGCAAGATGTGCAGCGTCTTGCGGAGCAGGGTATGGTTGCGACGGTCGGTCTTCCACACGAGCGCCGCGCCGATGGGGAAGCCGGCGTAGATGGAGTCCAGCAGCTCGCAGGCCTTGCGCGCGTTCCAGACGAACTCCCGCTGGAGCTCCGGGACGGCGAACACGCGGCGCTCGAACAGCCTGCTGAGCTGCCGGAGCGAGTAGCCCTTGGTCCCGATGGTCGTCATCGCCCAGTCACCCCATTCGTCGCGCGTGCGCCCTGGTGGCGACGCTCTGCCCGCATTCAATCGGCCATTCTACCCCCGCGTTCGCTTGTAGGTGGGAACGATCCTCTACCAGTTACCAGGCGCGGAATCCGACACCATTGCCCGCGACCGATGGTTGGACGGCGATCGAAACGACGCCCCGGCCACCTCTCCTTCTCGGCAGGCACGGTCGGAGGCAGCAACTTCCAGACGCGTGTCGACGGCCTCGTCGCTTCAGTCTTGCCCCCATCGATCCCGAAGTGGATGACGAAGCCGACCGCGTCGGCGACCTTCGACCTTACCAGAAAGTCGTGCTGGACCGGGTTGTGACCGCCCGACTTGACGATCCCGGTCCCAACCTGATCGTCGCTAAGGCGGTAGACGCGGTCCCCAAGCTTCATCGGGTTCGGGACGTCCGAACGCCCGGCCACGACGCCGGCCTCGAAGCCGGCGAAGCGCCAGGTGACTCCCTCATCGGTTGCAGTCGGCGAGGACACCAGCTGGATGCCTGCGTCGACGCTCGCCAGCTGTCCCGTGAGGTAGTCCACGATCGCGTAGGTGATCTCCAAGTCCTTGGCCGACGTGTTGATTACCGAGAACTCGAGGCTGGCGTCATCGGCGCAGGTGGCCGTTGCGGGCTTGGGGCTGCCTGTGGCTGCGCGTCGGAGCCGGAGCCGCGATAACACGAGCAGGATCGCTTACCGTCGGGCGCTCTTCACGCTCTCGGTCGTCAGGAGCACGTCCGTGTCGACGTATGGCAGCAGGTGTAAACGGGCGTCGCGAAGCGCTGTTTTCGGTGAAGGCCGGTCCTGTGCGGTAGTTGGCCCACGGGCGGCGGTTGAAGACGATCGACGGTTAGGACGTGCTGACTCTGGATCGCGATCGTCGCGGAGGTTCTGATGCGGATTGGCACCCTTGCGCTCCTTGGTGGAGTAGCACTGTCCTTGTAGTCGACGCCTCGGCCACGTACCCTGGTCCCCCAGCGTCTATGGCGCCAATCGAGCCCGAATGGAAGACGCGGAAGAAGCGCATCGATCCGAAGCTGGATGCGGCTGGCTGGCGCCTCGCCCGCGGTAAGTCAGCGCCCGCCGCGTGCCGATCGGAGGAGGAGGAGACGGCTGCTGGCCCCGCGGACTACGCCCTCTGGCTCGACGGCAAGGTCGCGGGGGTGGTCGAGGCAAAGAAGGTCACCGTCGGGCCCCAGAACGTGCTCACGCAGGCCGCACGGTACGCGAAAGGCCTCGACCCGAACGTCGCCGCCGGCAACTTCGACGGCCATCGCTGCCCGTTCCTCTACGCGACTAACGGGGAGGTCCTATGGTTTCACGACGTCCGGCACCCGCTGAACCGGTCGCGCCGCATCGCCGACTTCCACACGACGAGTGCCCTCCGCGAGCTGCTCACGCGCGACATCGAGGCCGACTGCGCGAAGCTCCTCGCCCTGCCGCACGATCACCCCCGGCTCCGCCCGTACCAGAAGGGCGCGAACGCCGCCGTCGAGACGGCCATCGCCGAGCGGAAGCGAAACCTGCTCGTCGCGATGGCGACCGGCACGGGGAAGACGTTCACCCTTGTGAACCAGATCTACCGTCTCATGAAGGCCGGGGTCGCCCGACGGGTGCTTTTCCTCGTGGACCGACGCGCGCTAGCTGCCCAGGCCGTCCGCGCGTTCTCCGCCTTCGAGGTCGAGCCCGGGAAGAAGTTCGACCACGTCTACGAGGTCTACTCGTCGCGCTTCCAAACCGAGGACTTCGGCGAGGAGGAAAAGTTCGACCCGAAAGTGATGCCCCAGCGGTACCTGACGGATCCGCAGCCGGGGCACGCCTTCGTATACGTCTGCACGATTCAGCGGATGGCGATCAACATCCTCGGGCGCCAGGCCGTCCCCGGGCTCCCGGGAGGAACCGAAGAAGGCGTCGACGACGACGCCGACCGCCTCGACGTCCCAATTCATGCTTTCGACGTCATCGTCGCGGACGAGTGCCACCGCGGGTACACGTCCCAGGAGGTGTCGACCTGGCGTTCGACCCTCGACCACTTCGACGCCATCAAGATCGGGCTCACGGCCACGCCCGCGAGCCACACAACGGCGTTCTTCACGAACAAGGTCTTCGAATACGGCTACGAGGAGGCCGTTCGAGACGGGCACCTCGTCGACTACGACGCCGTCTACGTCCGCTCCGACGTGCGCATGTCGGGCGTCTTCCTCCGCGAGGGGGAGAACGTCGAGGTCGTCGATCCCGAGACGGGGCTGTCGCGCATGGATACGCTCGAGGACGAGCGGCAGTTCGATACGACGGAGGTCGAGGCCAAGGTCACCGCGCCCGAGTCGAACCGGAAGATCCTCGAGGAGGTAATGCGGTACGCGACCGAGCACGAGCAGCTCCACGGGCGCTTCCCGAAGACGCTCATCTTCGCCGTGAACGACCTGCCCCACACGGGCCACGCCGACCAGCTTGTCGACCTCGGGCGCGACGTCTTCGGCAAGGGCGACGCGTTCGTCGAGAAGATCACGGGACGCGTCGACCGGCCGCTTCAGAAGATTCGCGAGTTCCGCAACCGCCCCCACCCCGGCGTCGTCGTCACCGTGGATCTGCTCACGACCGGGGTCGACATCCCCGACCTCGAGTACATCGTCTTCTTGCGGCCCGTACGCAGCCGCATCCTCTTCGAACAGATGATCGGCCGCGGCACGCGCAAGGGGGAGAAGTACCCCGACAAAGACCACTTCACAGTCTTCGATTGCTTCGACGGGACGCTGCTCGCGTACTTCAAGAACTCGACGGGCATCACGAAAGAGGAGCCCGTCAAGCCGACGCGCACCGTGAAGGAGATTGTCGACGACGTCTGGGCGAACAAGGACCGCGAGTACAACGTCGGGTGCCTCGTGAAGCGGCTGCAGCGCATCGACAAGTCGATGTCGGGCGAAGCGCGCGAGATGTTCGCCAAGTACGTACCGGCGGGCGACCTCGCGGCCTTCGCGCGGAAGCTGCCCGGCACGCTGCGCCAGAACTTCGTCGAGGGGATGCAGCTCCTGCGGGACGAGGGCTTTCAGGAGCTGCTCGTGAGCTACCCGCGACCCCAGCGAACCTTCTTCAAGGCTTACGAGCTGCCCGACAACGTCTCGTCGACCTTCATGCTGCGCGACATCGCCGGCACGGAGTACAAGCCCGAGGACTATCTTGCGGTCTTCAACCGCTTCGTCACCGAGAACCCCGACCACATCGACGCCGTGAGGATCCTACTCGACCGTCCCCGCTCCTGGACCCCGTCGGCGCTCACCGAGCTTCGCGAGAAGCTTACCCGCAGCCGCTACCGCTTCTCCGTCGAGAACCTGCAGCGCGCGCACGAAGTCCGCTACGGCAAGGCGCTCGTCGACGTGATCTCGATGGTGAAGCACGCCGCGAAGGAGGACGAGCCCCTCTTCACGGCGGCGGAGCGGGTCGAGCGCGCCTTCGAAAAGGTGACCGCCGGGAAAACGTTCACGCCCGACCAGCAGAAGTGGCTCGACCGCATTCGCGAACACCTCCGGGCGAACCTTTCCATCGATCCGGAGGACTTCGAGGCCATCCCCATCTTCTCCGACGCCGGCGGGTGGGGCGTCGCGCGCAAGGTCTTCGGGGAGACAAAGCTCGAAGCGCTCCTTCACGAGTTCAATGAGGCCATCGCAGCATGAATAACGCGAGCAACGTCGACGTCGTCCAGAAGCTCTGGGGCTTTTGCCACACGCTGCGCCACGACGGCATCGACTACGGCGACTACATCGAGCAGATCACGTACCTGCTCTTTCTCAAGATGGCCGACGAGCGCGGCATCGACCTCTCGCGCATCGAGACTCGGAACGCCAAGGGGAAAGTCGAGATCACCGACTGCTCTTGGCCGCTGCTCGAGACGAAGAGCGGGACGGAGCTGACCGAGCACTACGTCGATGTTTTACGCGCGCTGGGTCAGTCCAAAGGCATCCTCGGCGACATCTACGCGGGCGCGCAGAGTCGCTTCAACAACCCGGTCAACCTGAAGAAGCTCGTGTCGCTCATCGACGAGACCGAGTGGATCTCGCTAGACGTCGACGTCAAAGCCGCCGCCTACGAGGGGCTCCTCGAAAAGGCCGCCGCCGAGGGCAAGAAGGGCGCAGGGCAGTACTTCACGCCGCGCATCCTGATTCAGTCAATCTGCCGGTGCATGAAGCCGGACCCCCGGATAAAGCCGGACTTCAGCGTCTGCGACCCCGCGGTTGGTAGCGGCGGTTTCCTCGTGTGCGCCTACGAATGGCTTCGGGACGAGACGAAGGGGGCGCTCGATCGAGACGTCGCCAAGCGCGTGAAGGCGAAGACATATTTCGGCGAAGACCTTGTGGCGCGACCGCGCCGGATGGCGCTCATGAACCTTTTCCTCCACGGCATCGAGCCCCACATCAAGCTGGGCGACTCGATCGCCGATCCACCGGCCGCAGAGCGGTTCGACGTTGTCCTCACAAACCCGCCGTTCGGGACGAAAGGGGCGGGGCAGTCGCCCGAACGCGAAGACTTCACGGTCTCGACGTCGAACAAGCAGCTCAACTTCCTGCAGCACGTCCTCACGATCCTGAAGCCGGGTGGGCGGGCGGCCGTCGTGCTGCCGGACAACGTGCTCTTTGCGGACCAGGCCGGCGAGGTGATGAAGATCATCACCGAAGACTGCGACCTTAACACGGTGCTCCGCCTGCCTCGCGGCACGTTCACGCCGTACTCGCAGGGCGTGAAGGCGAACGTGATCTTCTTCACCAAGGGCTACCCGACCGAGAAGGTGTGGATCTACGACGCGCGCGCGAACGTTCCGGGTATCACGAAGAAGGACCGGCCGCTGACGAAGGAGCATTTCGCCGCATTCGAGAAGTGCTTCGGTGCGGATCCCAACGGTAAGGCGAAACGGAGGCGGTCCGACTCCAAGGAGGACCGCTGGCATGACTTCCATATCTCCGAGGTGAAGGAGAAGGAGTTCAAGCTCGACGGGTTCAAGTGGCTTAAGGAGGAATCGCTTGAAGACGCCGACGACCTGCCGCTGCCGGAGGAGCTGGCGACGGATGCCATCTCGGAGCTTGAGGAGGCCGTCGCCGAGTTGAACCAGGTGCTCGGGTTGCTCGAAGGAAACGGTGTTGAGTCGGAGGCAAAGGCGAGGGCCTCCGCGTGAGCGACGAGCTTCCCGAGGGGTGGTCGGTCGTCCCGCTCGGCCGCATCACAACGAAGATCGGTAGTGGAGCCACGCCGCGCGGAGGCTCCGCCTCGTACGTCACTGCCGGGATACCTCTAGTTCGATCCCAGAACGTCTACTTCGACGCATTTCGCGATAAAGGCCTCGTCTTCCTCAACCAGGAGCAAGCGTCGGCTCTCGATGGTGTTCGAGTTGAGGAAGGAGACGTTCTTCTAAACATCACGGGTGCGTCCATCGGGCGTGCCTGCGTAGCGCCGCCGCGGATGCACGGCGCCCGAGTAAACCAACATGTCGCCATCATCCGCCCACGCCAGAGCACGGTCGACCCGGTCCTGCTGGCAATGTACCTGGAATCCCCAGCAATCCAGATTCGGATCAACACCGAGGAATACGGCGTAACGCGCCAAGCCTTGACCAAGGGGTGGATTGAGGAGCTGGAGGTGCCGATTCCTCCTCAGCCCGAGCAACGCCGCATCGTCGAGAAGGTTGAGGCCCTGCTCGAACAGGTGAATCGGGCGAAGGGGCGGCTCGAACGGGTGCCGCTTATACTCAAGAGGTTCCGGCGGGCGGTGCTGGATGCAGCATGTGCTGGCTTCATTAGCTCGATGGAGGAAGACGGCGACCTTCCGGCGGCGTGGAGAGAGACTGCACTCGAAGACCTGGCCGAACCCGGTGGCATTCTTGACGGGGCACGAGATCACGGTTCTCAGACGGCTGTTGCTCAGAACCTTCGGACAGTGGACTACACCAACTCGGGAGTGCGGGTTATCCGTTTGGAAAACTTGGCTCATTTGCGCTTCGTCGAGGAGAAACGTACTTTCATCTCGGAGGCGAAGTACGCGGGGCTGGTGCAGAACACGATTCGTGAGGGCGACATCCTCTTCGGCTCGTTCATCGAGGATGACGTGCGGGTCTGTGTCTTTCCCAAGCTCGACGTTCCAGCGATAGCCAAGGCCGACTGCTTCTGCGTACATGTCAAAGCTGAAGCCATTGAGCCCGAGTACCTTGCCCTTCAACTGGCAACAACGCGAACACACGATTCACTCCTTGAGGAGGTTCATGGAGCGACTCGGCCCAGAATCACGACCAAGCAGCTCAAGAAGATCGTAGTGCCGGTCTGCTCGCCCGAAGAGCAACGCGCGATCGTTACCGTCGTCAAACTCCACTTTGCCCTCGCCGATTCCATCGAGCATCATGTAGAGGCCGCAACGGCCAAGGCCGAGAAGCTGCCGCAGGCCATCTTGTCGAAGGCGTTCTCGGGCGAGCTGGTGCCGACAGAGGCCGAACTCGCTCGGGCGATGGGACGGCCCTACGAGACAGCCGGCCAGTTGCTTGCGAGGGTCTCGCGCGACGCAACCGAGAGCGACGAGAGCGGTGGCAGGTCCAAGGAACCGGGGCGACGCCGAGGCGCTACCAAGAGGGTCGCATGAGCGAGCCCTTTGCAGGCCCGGCTACGCACGCGGAGCTCCCGAGGACGCGCCAACCAAGGTGCGGACCAGAGAATGACCTCGTCGAGCGTTTTCTCGATCAGAAAGCACTACTCAACGTCAGAAGGCAGCGAGTCTCGTTCTTCCGCGAGCCCAAACTGCTATCGGGTTTTCCTGATCTCGTGGCAGTACGGTGGGACGAACCAACGGCTGCCCGATGGCACGAATCACGGGCGGCCCTCGTGGAAGACGAACTTCGCTTGCTTCATTTCTTGACGCAGGTGGGCGCGTGCGCCGAGACCGACCTGCAGAGGTGGAGCTTCTCGAGGGTGGGGGCCGCGCTCGGGCGGCTGGCCGCCAGCGGTCTCGTACATCGCCATCGAGGCCGGTGGCGAGCAGCTCCGTTGACCACAACGTTTGCCGTACGAAGCATCTTCGCGTTCGAGGCCAAGATATCGAACTGGGCCGTAGCGATCGGCCAGGCGGCTGTGAACCGATGGTTCGCTTCCGAGTCCTACGTACTGGTTCCTCGCCATGTCGCGCTCGAAGGGCTTGTCGGTGCCGCTCGCAATGTTGGTGTTGGGGTCTGGCTCGAGGGAGCGCGGAGGCCCGTCCTGCGGGCGGTGCGAAGCGACGTTCGACAACCAGTCTCCTACGCCTCGTGGCTCTTCAACGAGTGGTCCTGGAGACAGTCGTTACGAGATAGTCGGTGGGGGCCCGCGGATGATCGCGATCACGCTTGAATGGATCCAGGAGCAATTCCCGGGGCTCTCGAACCTCGCCCTTATTGCGGAGGGCGGACAGAAATGGGTGCTTCGGGCGACGCACTGCACCGACGGCGCCGTAGTCCTCAAGCTGATCAAGCAAAGCGGAGACGCTGGTGCACGCATTCAGCGCGAGATCCTCGCCGTGAAACAGGTGGCGTCCGCGCGCGTTCCGAAGATGCGCGAGGTGGGATCCCTTGCAACTGATGCCGGCCCTCTCGTGTGGGTGCGCGAAGACCTGGTCGCTGGCGCATCCGTGCGTCAGTGTCTTCAGCGGGGCCCGCTCGCGGTCTCCGAAGCCGTGCGCCTTGGGCTGCACGTTCTGGAGGCACTCGCAGACGCAGAGCGAGCGCGCATCGTTCACCGCGACGTCAAGCCCGACAACGTTATGCGCGCTAATGACGGGGCTTTTTGGCTCCTCGACTTCGGGATCGCTCGGCACTTGGACCTTGAATCCTTGACGGCTACCTCGCTTGGTGGCGTTGGTACCCTGGGGTATGCACCACCCGAGCAGTACAAGAACCGAAAGCGGGAAATTGACATACGCGCGGACCTCTTCGCGCTCGGCGTCACCGTGGTGGAATGCCTGCTCGGTAAGAACCCCTTCCGGGATGGTGCGCGCGACGCCGCGGACGTGATCCGCCGAATCGAAGAGAGCCCTCTTTCAGTCCCGTCCATTAAGGGCGACACCGAAGGGGCCTTCGCCGACTTCTTACGGGCCTTGACCCAGCGTCGCGCTGATTGTCGCCCTTCGTCGGCCTCGGACGCGTTGGCTTGGCTCAAAGACTCGACCACATGGGTCGGCGAGTGACACGGTGCAACTCTACCTTCACGTCGGCGTGCGGACGACGTGGCATGATCGCCGTTGGCGCCTGACGGCAAGGAGAGCGACTGATGGAACTCTATCTTCAATTCGGATACGGCATGATGGACCATAGTCGAACCCTTGTCGGTGAATGGGGTGGCGGGACGGTAATTCTGAGCCCGCGTGACCTGAGCCCGCAACAGCTCCTCAAGCTCGCAGCGGAGGTGTCCGCGTTGCGCGATGGCCGGGTGCTCGTCGATCCCCAGTTCTACCTGCCGAACGCGGATCATGAGCGCCTCGTATCCCACGACTACTGGCCCGGGGAGTATGCGACCGGGAACTTCTGGACTGGGACCGAGCTGCGCGAACTTCTCAAGAAGATCGTCGAATTGAACGCTTCGCTCGGGTGCTCCGAGGTCATTCTGCCCGGTCTCTACGCGGAGACTGTCGATGACGACTGGGTTGCACGACAGAAGCTAACGATCGACGAGGCACGACAGCTCTCGATCAGCAGGCCGCTGCTCGCTACCGTCGCACTCGGCGCCGATGCCGTTCGGCGGGATGACGACATCGACGAGGTCCTGGCGGGCGCCGAGACGTGGGACGTCGAGGGCATCTACGTTGTGTGCGAGCATCCGAGTGGGGAATACTTGACGAAGGATGCCAGCTGGATGGCGAACTTGCTCGACCTGGTAGCGGGCCTCCGCATCAAGGGGAAGCGGGTGGTTGTCGGGTACTGCAATCATCAGATGCTCGTGCTGGCCAGCGCAGGCGTAACGGCGCTCGCTTCGGGGACGTGGATGAACGTCCGTTCGTTTCCGCCGGACAAGTTCCGGGCACAGTACGATGAGGAGATCAAGCAACGCGCTGTTTGGTATTACGCTCCCCAGGCGTTGTCGGAGTATAAGCTTCCCTTCCTAGATATCGCGAAGCGGCAGGGCGTGCTCCCGAACCTGGCGCCGGCGAAGGACTGTGGCAGTCGGCACGCGGACCTGTTATTTGAGGGAGTGCAACCGACGTCGATAAAGTGGTCGGAGCAGGCCGCGTTTCGACACTACCTGCTGTGCCTGGCCGAACAGGGGCGCCAAGCGTCGCGAGCGTCGTTCGACGACACCGCCGACGCGCACGAGCGGGCTCTCGATCAGGCCGAGTCATTGCTTGCGAAGCTACATGCGGCGGGAGTTCGCGGGCAGGGGCGCGACTTCACAGAGTCGATCGACGTGAACCGAGCGGCGATTGCCGTCCTCCGTGCCAATCGGGGTCCGGTGCTTCGGCGCAAGTGGACGACATTTTGAAACGGAGAGGGGGGAGCACGGTGACAAGTCGATCGTCGCGAGGGTTATAGTGGCGCAATACACATACGCACTGGAGCAGCTTTATGTCGATCAAGACAAGGACTACGTGGCAGAATTGATGCCGGCAACGCTATCTTGGATTGATCCAGCTGGACGCGCAAGCGCGCGTGCCTTTACGCTTCGGGAGCAAGTCGCGGGGAGTAACGTGGATCATCACTTCAACGTCACCTGGGATCTCAGCAAGATTACTGCACAAGATCCAGGGGCGGTGGCGGGAGCATGGCGGCTTCGTAAGGGAAAAAGCGTCTTTGCCGAGAAGCAGACCGAGTTTGCGGCGTACGGCCTCGCTTTTTGCGCCATCTCTGTGCGATTGGGAAAGCGTGTGCTTAGCCTTTCCAAGTGCCCCCTGCGTCAGGGAAGTTGTCGGCTCGGTTGTTCGGATGGAATCTCTTCGTTTCGGATAGATTCCAACAAAATTCCGGCATAATCGAAGGGGCAGAGAAGGCACGAGGAGATGACTCCCGCATATACGGATGCATTCAAGTCACGGATGGTGCAGCGCATGACAGGCCTGCGGGCGATGAGCGCGAACGAGTTGTCGCGGGAGGTTGGTGTATCGCAGACGTCGCTGTCGTCATGGTTGCGGCGCGCGGGGGAAATTCGAGCCAAGGGAACAACAGCGAAGGAGACGCGGGTGGCGAAGACCGATACGGCGGAAGGCCGTTTGGCAGCCGTGCTCGAGGCGAGCAAGCTATCGGAGGAGGAGCTCGGGGTGTGGCTCCGCACGCAGGGCCTTCACGGAGCTCAACTCGACGAATGGCGCGCCGCCATGCTTGCGGGCCTGCAGAGCAACGGTGCAGCTGCCCGCAGCACCGGCACGCAGGCGCGTCGGGTCAAGGAGCTGGAGCGGGAACTACGGCGCAAAGACCGCGCACTCGCAGAGGCCGCGGCGCTTCTGATCCTCCAAAAAAAACTCCACAATCTCTTGGGGGACGCGGACGACGGCACCAACGACGAGAGCGACTCGTAGTCGTTGCTGCCGTGAGGGAAGCCGTCACAGCGGGCGCCTGTCTCGAGCGAAGCTGCGCGATCGCGAACGTCTCCAGTCGCACCTACGAGCGCTGGCGCGCCGACCCCGATAGCGAGGATAAACGCCAGGGGCCGAACGGGCGACCGCAGAATGCGCTGACGGACAAAGAATGTGCCGAAGTACTTCGTTTGGCGAATCGCCCAGAGCACCGCGACCTATCGCCGAAGCAAATTGTCCCCACGCTCGCAGACGCGGGGACCTACGTGGCGTCCGAGTCGACATTCTACAGGCTTCTCAGAGCCGCAGGACAGCTCGCGCATCGGGGCAAGGCCAGGGCGCCTGTGGCCCGTCCGCTCGATACTCACGAGGCCGACGGACCGTCACAAGTATGGAGTTGGGACATCACCTATCTCCGCACGAATATCCGCGGTACGTTTCTTTATCTGTATTTGATGCTTGACGTGTGGAGTCGAAAGATCGTAGGGTTTTGCATCGAGCCGACTGAATGTGCGGACCGCGCCGCACTGCTGCTCCGCGAAACCTGCGTAGCCGACAACATCGACCCCCAGCGTCTCGTTCTTCATTCCGACAACGGAGGCCCGATGCGAGGGGCAACGATGCTGGCCACGATGGAGAAGCTCGGCATCGTGCCGTCCTTCAGTCGTCCACGGGTCAGCGATGATAACCCCTACTCGGAAGCCCTCTTTCGGACGCTCAAGTACATGCCCGAGTTCCCCAGCGCGCCCTTCGAGACCATAGACGCCGCGCGCGCCTGGGTCGCCCGCTTCGTCCACTGGTACAACTTCGTGCACCGTCACAGCGCCATCCGCTTCGTGTCCCCCGACGATCGCCATCAAGGCCGCGACGCAGAAATTCTCCGCCGACGCAAAGCCACCTACGAGGCCGCGCGAAGGAAAAACCCGACCCGCTGGACTGGCGAAACTCGCAACTGCAACCCCATTGGAACTGTCACGCTCAACCCGGTAAAGACATCGACCGAGGAGGTCAAGCTCGTCTCGTAGACCAGTTACACGCCGAGCCGACAACTATCCTGAAACTCACCGAGTGGGCTCCGCCTGATCTTCTTTTCGACGCAACGCCTACAGCAATGCGGGGTGTTGAGGTCGCCGGAAGGTCGAAGAAGGGATACGCCGCGTTCCGTCAGGCGCTCGATGATGGGCCAGCAACCGCGAAGGGAGCCCCGGCGGTGGTTGGGAAGCGAAACCGCATCCTATGCAGCTCGAAGGTCGTTGAAGGATACGTATCCCTCTGGTGCACGAATCCCGTTGTGGCATGGTGGGAAAAGGTGAAGCCGTGACGCTCGAAGCGTACCTGCGGATAGAACGCGAGGCGTCGCTTTTGAAGCTGCGCGCCGGACGGCAGGAGGCTTTGCGGAAGACGTGGAAAGCTGTCGTGCTCTACCATCGCGCAGCCTACCTCGAATCGCTGGCGGCGTTGGAGTTGTCTGATGGGGACGTTGTGGCAAGGGTGCGCGCTCTCGTTGAGGCCACAGGCCTATACATCAATGCGCGAGATCCCCCGGCGGCCATTGCCACGTGGCGGATGATCCCGGAGGGGGTCCTTGAGTCAAACGAGGCTAGGGCTTTGACGCGTCGAGTAAGTTCAGTCCTTCATGCGACGCAATCTGGTTTTGCATCACACTGGCGCGAGTTTTCGCGCACTCTCGGGAGTCACCGCTCCTTCGAGGGGGTCCGCAGCGCGCCCCTTGAGCGAATACTGTTGCGGTACCCCGGTGTCCCTGGATTCTGGTGGGCGTCTTATCGCTATTTTGAAAAACGGTCTGAGTGGGTATCGGCGGCCTCGTCTCTTCATCGCGCCTTGGAGCTCGACCCGGAAAATCAAAGCTACGAATCCATGGCGCTTCTCTTAGAGAGCCATCTGCGACGACCGTGTGACGCTCTGTTGCGCTGTCGGGCTCGATGGACCCGCAGGCGGGACTCCGCCGCCGTGAATCAAACGTACGCGCTCGTCCTTCTCCGGCTGACCCGCGGCACTGTTCGCCGGGACTACCTCCCGGATCTAGACAGCGCAACTGCGGATGCCGTACGGCTCTCGGCGGGGACTGGCCTGGAGTTAAACGCAAAGCGCCTGCGCTCATATGTCGAGACGCTCCTGGTTCGTCGGCCGACGGTTCAGGATTTCGAACGTCTGCAAGTTGCCGTGGCTTCCAAAGTGCGAATGGCGGCTCGCAAGCCAAAGCTGGCCGTCTTCGAGGAGGCGATGATTGCCGCGTGGGCGCCGCGTCCTGAGGATGGGACCGATCGCATCGCTGAGGTCGCCGCGTGAAGCCTACCCGGCCCACCGCGCAAGCGAAGGCCGGATAGCGGCGCCCCCAAGTGCCGCCCTCGGCCTCGTCTGGTTCCTGAGCGCGGCGTTGTGTCGGGGCCATTTTCGGGGCCACCGGAAGCCACCACACGGCAAGGAACCCCAAGGTTGACCGCGTTCCCCCGCGCGCTAACGTAGCGGAACCCAAGGACACCAAGCCGCACAAGCTCGATCCCGCCTCCTCATAACCCGAAGGTCGAAGGTTCAAATCCTTCCCGCGCAACTGAAAACAAGGGGTTCCGGCTTGGTACAGCGGGACCCCTTGGTACATGCGCTTGGTACAGGGTTCGGGGACGAAGTCGCGCGCGATGAACATCTGGGCGGTGGAGCCGTACGATGGATGCGTTGAGGCCGAAGGCGACCATTGCCCATGCCGCCGCGGACGACGTGTAACCGTCCAAGGTCTCGGCTCTCGCTCTCGGGCGCTTGCTGAAGCAACTACTCTAACGGACGCGCAGTCTCATGTCGAAAGCGCGAGCATGGTGCGCGCTTGCCCTCATGGGTCCGGAAACCACGCGGCCATGAACTTGTCGACGTGCGCACGGAGGAACGCGTTCATATCGAGCGGCCTGCACTGAGCCCCGCCGAGGGGCCCTTGGTGAAGCAGCGCGACCAGCACGGGCGAGAGCAACGCGAGCGCCGCGTACCGAGCCTCTTCCTTCGCGAGCCTCTTTGAATGCGACGCGACCCGCTGCTCCACGCGCGCGAGCAGCGGCTCGAGCATGCGGTCCACGTAGGCGGGGCCAAGGGTCGGATGTTCGAGACCCCAGAACAGTCCGGCCACGTATAACGCGCCGACGCCGCGCGGCCAGATCTCCACGAGGGTCTCGACGAACCTGAGCAGGGACGCTCGAAGCGATAGACCGGGCGGCTCCGGGTTCGCGAGCGCGGCGCGCTTCCCACCATCCGCAATGTGCGTGAGGAGCGCCGACAAGAGCTCGTCGCGCGAGCCGAAGTAGTGCCGCACCGTCGCACGTGAGACTCCGGCGGAGTCCGCGAGCTCCGCGACGCTCGAGCGATCGGGCGCCTTCATGACGATGCCGACGAGGGTGTCGAGCAACGCAGCCCGACTCGCATCGAAGTCGGCGTTCCTTCGTCCGCGCGGACGGGTCATCGGAAAGCTCCCACGCAAATGCTGTCTTGCACGCCACAAAATCCAGGCCTATATGTTAGCCATATATGGCTATGAAATCGAATGGGGCCTTGTTCCATGGCTTCGCGAGGGTCTGGACACCGGTGGCGCGCTCGCGCGACTTGGGTGCCAGCCCACTTCCGATCAAGGTAGCAGGAGAGCAACTCGTCCTGTTCCGGGCGGAGGGCGGACGGGCCGCGGCGCTCCTCGACCGCTGCCCGCACCGGGGCGCTTCGTTGGCGCGAGGCCAGGTCGCGGACGGATACCTTCAATGCCCCTTCCATGGCTGGCGCTTCGACGCCGCGGGCGCCGTACGGCGCGTGCCCTTCGTGCCCGACGTGCGCCACGAAAAGCTCGCGACTTCTGCGTTTCCCGTCCTCGAAGCGTCGGGCGTGGTCTTCCTGTTCACGGGGCGCGATGTCGATCCGCCGCGACCTCCCCTGGCCGACGCGATCGCCGATTGGGAGGGGCGCGGCGCGCCGATCCTCCGCGAGGATCTCTTTAGCGCGCACTGGACGCGCGCCATGGAAAACGCGCTCGACTTTCCGCACGTGTCGTTCGTTCACCACAACGCGATCGGGTTCGCCCAACGACGCCACGCCTTCGGCGAGGCGCGCATGGAGACGAACTGGGAGGAGACGTCGTTCGGCGCGCGGCTCTCGGCAACGATCGATGGCCAGCCGGCTGGCGAGCTCGAGTACTTCTTTCCGAACGTGATGCGGCTGATCTTCCCGGGACCCAAGCCGCGCCGGTTTCTGGCTGCCGTCCCGGTCGATGCCACGACCACACGGATGCTGGCGTTCGGGCCACCAGGTCTTTCCCTCGGCGACTGGCTATTCAAGATGGTGGGCGGCTTCGTCCTCCAGCAGGATAAGCGCGTGGTCGAAACGCAGCTCCCCGCGGAGGTGCCGCCTGCGGGAACCGAGCTCTCGGTGCGCGTCGACCGCGCGACCCTCTCGTTTCGCAGGCTCTACGACGCGCGCCTTCGCCACTCAACCGCGCAGGAGGCGTCGGCCGAGGCCGCTCCGGTGGGCATTCCCAGCGCCGTGCTGGAAGACAAGGTGCAGGTGAACGAGCAGTGAGCGACCAAACGAAATTTGTGATGAGTCCAGCTCCTGGGTCTGACGGATTCAGCGCTTTGCGTCGCGCTCGCGTGGCGCCGGCACCAGGCGAAATCGAAATCGCTGTTCACCACGCTGGCGTTTGCTTCGGAGACATCCTCATCGCGAATCGCGCGAGGGGACGCGGCAAGCCGGACGTCGTGCCGGGAATGGAGACCGCGGGGATCGTCGCGCGCGTCGGCAACGAGGACTCCCCCGTGAAGGTCGGCCAGCGGGTGGTCGCCTACGGAACCTCCGGTGGCTACGCCTCCCACGTAGTTCGTCGCGTGACCGACGTGTTCCCGCTCCCCGACGGCGTGGAGACGTCCGACGCGGTCGCGCTCCCGGTCAACTACGTGACGGCGCTGCAGTCCCTCCGGCTCGCCGGCGCTTCCCAGGGCCAGACGCTCTTCTTCAATGCCGCAAGCGGGGGCGTCGGCACAGCGATCGCGGATCTCGCCCGCGAGCAGCAGCTTCACGCGATCGGCGCCGCGTCCGCTCGCAAGCACGAGCGCCTCCGCGAGCTGAATGTCATTCCGGTCGATCCCGAACGCGAGTCCTTCGACGGGGAGCTCGCGACGGCCAGCGCGAGCGGCATCGATCTCGCGCTCGACGGACTCGGGCTCGGTTGGGAGAAGCGGTGCATGTCGCTCGTGGGGCCTTCCGGAAAGGTCGTCTCCTACGGCATTCGCGGCGTGGGCAGGGGCAGCTTTCCCTTCGCGAAGGTGATGGTCAACCAGCTGTCCTTCGTTCTCGGCGGCTTCTTCTCCCGAAAGACGGCGCGACTCTACATCCTCGAGCTCTCTCGCCGCCGGCGTCCCGCGGAATACCGAGCGGACATGTTGCACCTCATCGAGCTCGTGCAACGCCGCAGGCTGCGCCCGATCATCGCTGCCGAGATCCCCCTCGAGCGTGCTGCTGACGCTCACCGCACGCTCGCCGCGCGGGACCTCCTCGGCAAGATCGTCCTCCGTGTCGAGTAGGCCCCTGATTTCGCGGGCCACGCGTAGAAGAAACCTCCTACTTCTGAGCATCCCCACGACCCCCGCCTGGCCCCCGAAAGACGTTCCCCAAAGCGACGAACTGCTACTTCCCCGACAGACGGCTTCACCCCCCAACTTGAGAGTCGTCGCAAGGCACGCCAACATCCGGATCCAGTGAATTCGCGGGCCGCCCGCCTTGGCAACCTCTCTTCGGCTCCGAGAACACCTCGGTGGGTCGGCGGTTGTAAAGAGGGCGAACGATGAGCACGACCGAGCCTCCGCTTCCTCTGATCGACGAGCACGCGCACGAAGTCGCGGTGTCACCGGTGGAAGCCTGGGACGCACTCGAACGCTGGATCGCACGGCATCTTCTGCGACCTGCGCCGAAGGCCTTTGCGCGCGTGTGGCGGCTCGTCCCCGCAAGCGGTTTTGCCGTAATGGAAAGGCGCAAGCCTTCACGACTCGTCCTCATCGGGCATCATCGCTTCGCTCGCTACGAGCTGGCCTTCGAGGTCGACACGGTCGGCGGGCAGACGACGTTGCGGGCGCGTACGTCGGCCGAATTCCCGGGAGTATTCGGCCGTCTTTATCGAGCCGCCGTCATCGGGAGCGGCGGTCACGCCGTTGTGGTTCGCCGCATGCTCCGTGCTGTCGCGCATGAGGCGAGCGCGTCGCGCAGGTCCTGAACGCGAAGGCCAAGGGCGCGGTGCACCAGTTTTGTCCCTCGGGCTCCGCCCGAACCCCGAACTCGCTCCCGCGAGTTCGCGAGTGCAGCGCCCTCCACTGGATTAATGCCATCTCGACGGCGCTGCACTAGCTCGACCCGGTGGTGCTACATCCGACGTTCAACGTTCGAGGAGAACCCGTGCGTAGAATCGATCCGGTCAAGCACGAGGAGAAGCGCGCCGAGATCCTCGAGGCAGCGGAGCGCTGCTTCGCGAGGGACGGCTTCCACGGGGCGACGATCGCGCAGATTTGCGCGGAAGCGAAGATCAGCCCGGGCCACCTCTACCACTACTTCGCAAGCAAGGAGGCGATCGTCAGCGCGATTGTGGACGCTGGCGTGGAAGGTACCGTGTCGCGCTTCGCGGAGCTCACGGAAAGCTCGAACGCGATCACCGCGCTCGTCTCCGAGCTCGCTCGCCTCCGCGGTATCCATAGGAAGTCGGGAGCCGGCGTGCATCTCGACGTGCTCGCGGAAGCGGGTCGCAGTCCGGCGATCGGGGCCGTCATTCAGGAGAGCAGCAAGGGGGTGCGAAAACTGCTCGCCGATCTCCTGCGCAAGGGGCAGAGCCGCGGACAGATCGATCCAGACCTCGACGCGGACATGGCAGCCGCCGTTCTGATCAGCGTGAACGACGGCGCCAAGTCCCTGCTGATTCGCGACCCGAAGCTCGACGCGAAGAAGAGCGCGAAGGCCTTCGAGGCGATGATCACGCGCTTCCTCTCGCCACGATGAGGCCGCGCGGGCCGCACCGACCTTGACACGGCAGCGCCAGGCCCGCATAACTAGAGCGTTCGCTCTATCTTTCTACGAGCTCCGCATCGGGCGTAGGCCCGTATCGAGCGCCCGAGCCGGGAGGACACCTTGTTCTACGACGTGATCATCGCGGGAGCCGGCCCGGTCGGTCTCTTCCTCGCCTGCGAGCTGCGGCTCGCGAAGCTCTCCGTGCTTGTGCTCGAAAAGCTCGCGGATCCACATTCGCCGTTGAAAGGGCTCCCGTTTGGACTGCGAGGGCTCTGGGGTCCCAGCATCGAGGCGTTCTACCGGCGCGGGCTTCTCGAGCCGATTGCCGCGGAGGCGCGTCCCGCGGCTGCGCCCGGCCCGTCGAGCCAGCTGACGCCCGGGGGAGCGCTTCGCGGGCCGGCTGGCCACTTCGCTGGCGTCCAGTTCGACCACGCCAACATCGACACGTCCAGGTGGACGTATCGCCTTCCTGGCCCGTCGTCCACGCAGCTCGGGTGCGCGATGGAGGCGCTCGAGCGCGTGCTCGCGGCTCACGCGGTCTCCGCCGGGGTCGAGATAAGACGCGGGCGCCGCGTCGACAGCTTCGAGACGAATAACGAGGAGGTGACGGTCCATTCTGGCGCGGAGCGCTTTCGCGGGCGCTTCTTGGTGGGATGCGACGGCGGTCGCAGCACCGTCCGCAAGCAAGGTGGCTTCGAGTTCGTCGGGACCGAGCCGGAGTTCACTGGTTATTCCGTCCACGTCGACATCGCCGATCCCGAGAAGCTCCGTATGGGCAGGCAGACCACTCCGACTGGCAATTACACGCAAGCGCAACCCGGCTTTCTCGCGTTTGCCGATTTCGACGGAGGGGTTTCCCATCGCGCGGAGCCGATTTCGCTCGAGCATGTGCAGACGGTGCTGAGGCGCGTGTCCAACACGGACGTGACGCTCACTGCGCTCCATCTCGTGTCGACCTGGACCGACCGCTCGCTTCAGGCAACGACGTACCGTAAGGGGCGTGTACTTTTGGCCGGAGACGCCGCCCACATTCATTCACCGCTCGGAGGGCAGGGCCTGAACCTCGGGCTCGGAGACGCCATGAACCTCGGGTGGAAGCTCGCCGCGACCCTCCGGGGGGATGCCCCCGGAGGATTGCTCGACAGCTACACGAGCGAGCGGCATCCGGTCGGAGCGCGCATCCTCGACTGGACGCGGGCCCAGGTCGCGCTGATGCGACCTAGCTCGCGTCCGCTCCAGGCCGTCGTACGCGACCTCGTGGACACGCGCGATGGCGCGACCTACTTTGCGGAGCGTGTCTGGGGTGTGTCGATTCGCTACGACCTCGGCGAGGACCACCCGCTCGTGGGGCGCAGCTGCCCAGACCTCGAGTTGGAGGACGGAACGAGGCTCGGCTCTCTGCTCCGAGATGGAAACGGTTTGCTGTTGGACTTCGGTCCGCAGCCGTCGCTACGAGCGCTGGATGGGCTGTGGGGCGACCGTGTCAGGTACGTGGCGAGCGACGCCAGGGATCGCCTTGGCCTCCGCGCACTGCTCGTGCGTCCCGATGGGTTCGTTGCATGGGCCAGCGATACGACTCCCGGTCCCGAGGAAGTCACGCGTGCCGCGGCGAGATGGTTCGCGAGCCGCGACGCCATCCGTAGCCAAGAAGAGCCGCTCGACTAGAGCACCAAGCAACGGACCGGCCGCGACGCCTCGACAGGGCGAGGAGGACCCCACCATGATCGCCAAGAACACCATCTGTCTCTGGTTCGACAAGGACGCCGAAGAGGCGGCTCGGTTCTACGCCGCGACGTTCCCGAACAGCGAAGTGCGTGCCGTCCACAAAGCGCCCGCTGACTTTCCCGGCGGCAAGCAAGGCGACGTCCTCACCGTCGAGTTCACCGTAGTCGGCATTCCGTGTCTCGGTCTCAACGGCGGCCCGCAGTTCAAGCAAAGCGAGGCGTTCTCGTTCCAGATTGCCACGGAGGATCAGGAGGAGACCGACCGCTACTGGAGTGCGATCGTCGGCAACGGCGGGCAGGAAAGCGCCTGCGGTTGGTGCAAGGACCGATGGGGCCTCTCCTGGCAGATCACGCCTCGTACGCTCACGGAGGCCCTGGCTGCGGGCGGCGCGGAGGCAAAGCGCGCTTTCTCGGCCATGATGACGATGCGGAAAATCGACGTCGCGACCATCGCGGCAGCTCGGCGCGGCTAGGCGCCCGCGGCGATCGCGTCTGCGAGACGTGGGAATTTCGGCCTGAAGCCGAGGTCTTCGCGGATGCGGCGACCATCCATGAGCGCGTCGAACGCGTGCGCGCGCTCAGCGTTCGAGCCGTCAGGCGGGGGCGCACCGACGGACGCGAACAGCGTGGCGAGCAGCGAATCCACCTTGAGCAAATCGCCCTCGATGAGCTCGATCCCAGCTTGGCGTAGGTCGGCGGCGCGCGCCCGGTCGCGGACCATGGCGCGGATTTGATCGCCGCGAAGGACGAGTCGTTTGGTGAGGCGGCTTCCGATCTTTCCGGTGGCTCCGGTGACGAGGATCTTCATGTGCGGAGCGTAGCCATCCGAGCGCGTGAGTTTGGCAGAAACGGGCACGCGCGCACCGAATAATCGTTCGACCGCGCGCTCATCGTTCGAATCAATGGCCGCGTTTCATCTGGAAGCGCAAGAGCGGAGCGGGCGGGCGCGGACTGGGCCTGGTGGAACGAGCACGCTCGTCCACGGAAAGCCGCAGAGTCATTCGATAAATCAAGGTTTGGATCCGGCGGAGCGACGCAGCTCGTCGACAAATCGTCGCAGACGACTCGAAAAGCGGCGTGTCCCATCTGCAGAGCGCCGTGGCCAACTTGAAATGTCGCTCGTTGCATTGGCAGAGCGCCGTGGCCAACTTGAAATGTCGCTCGTTGCATTGGCAGAGCGCCGTGGCCAACTTGAAGTGTCGCTCGTTGCATTGGCAGAGCGCCGTGGCCAACTTGAAATGTCGCTCGTTGCATTGGCAGAGCGCCGTGGCCAACTTGAAGTGTCGCTCGTTGCATTGGCAGAGCGTCGTGGCCAACTTGAAATGTCGCTCGTTGCATTGGCAGAGCGCCGTGGCCAACTTGAAGTGTCGCTCGTTGCATTGGCAGAGCGCCGTGGCCAACTTGAAGTGTCGCTCGTTGCATTGGCAGAGCGCCGTGGCCAACTTGAAGTGTCGCTCGTTGCATTGGCAGAGCGCCGTGGCCAGCTCGAAATGTCACGTTTCGCCTCGGCAGAGCGCCGCGGCGAAGTCGAAACGTGCGGTGTCGTATTGCCGGAGCGTCACTTCGAGCTGGAATGGCGGCGCGCTGACCTTTCCACGTCTTTCCGCGTACTCAAAGTCTGCCGAGCTGCTCTACGCCGTTCGGCTCGAGGCATAGCTCGGCCCCAGTTGCTCAATGCAACTCCACGCCCGTCGTCGCGAAGTAATGACCTTCCGCGATGTCCGCGAGCAAGCCGGCGTGCGTTGGCCTCCACCCGAGAAGCTCGCGAGTGCGAGCGCTCGACGTCAAATTATCGAGCTGCGTGATCGGGCCTACGAAGCCGCCGAGAAGCTCGCCCATCTTTTCGGCCGACACGCTCTTCGCCGGCACCTTCAGCCCACGAGCGATCGCCTCCGCGATCGAGCGGAAAGGAACACCCTCTTCGGCTGCGGCATGGAGGCGCGAGCCCGCGGGGGCCGCTTCGAGCGCGAGGCGATACAGACGCGCGGCATCGAGCGTATGGACCGCGGGCCAGCGGGCCGAGCCGTCACCGACGTACGCGGAGAAGCCGTTCTTGCGCGCCGCCGCGACGATCATCGGGATGAAGCCATGATGATCGAGCGAGCTGTGCACCGTCGGCGCAAGGCGAACGATCGACGTGCGCACGCCGCGTTTCGCGAACGCGAGCGAGATCTGCTCCGACGCGACGCGCGGATTTCCGCCCTCCTGCCCTTGGTCGTCTTCCGTACCCGCGCGACCGCGGACGCTATGCGCGAGCAACATCGTGCCGGTCGTATTCACGAACGGCTTTCCTGAGCCAGCGAGCGCATCGCCAATCGCTTCGACGGTGCGAAGGTCGGCGGTTATCGCACCCATGAAGTCGCCGCTGAAGGCGATATCGTGCTTGAACGCGAGGTGGATTACACCGTCGGCCTTCCTCGCCGCGTCTCGCAGCCCGTCGAGATCGTCGAGGTTGGTGCGCAGCACCTCGGCCCCAGCCGATACGATCCTTTCAGCCGACGTCTCGGAGCGTGCGAGCCCGACTACTTCGTGCTTCGCGGCCAGAAGGTCGCGAACGACGGGAAGACCGATGTGACCGGACGCGCCGGTTACGAAGACACGCATGGGAGACCTCCTGATGTCAGAGTCTGACATATGAATACCATCTGATGTCAGTGCCTGCAATCAGGTAGCATGGCGACGATGGCGCGCTGGGAGCCCGACGCTCGAGGGCGGCTAGAGAAGGCCGCGATGGATCTCTTCCAAGAGCGCGGCTACGTGCAGACGACGGTCGAGGAGATCGCCGCGCGCGCTGGCCTCACCGAAAGAACCTTCTTCCGGTACTTTGCCGACAAGCGCGAGGTACTGTTCTCCGGCTCGAAGGATTTCGAGAAAAGCATCGTCGACCGCATCGATGGCGCTCCCCGAGAAGCAACTGCGCTCGAGGCCACCGTCGCCGCGTTCGAGGCAGCAGGAGCCGAGCTCCAAGACCGTCGCGACATCCGCTACGTGCGTGGAAGGTACGCACTCGTCACCAACCATGCCGAGGTCCAAGAGCGCGAGCTCATCAAGCTCGCCTCACTCGCGCTGGCTGTCACCAAGGCACTTCATGCGCGGGGTGTCCCCGAGCCTGCCGCGAGCGTCACCGCCGAGCTGGGCATCGCGGTCTTCAAGATCGGCTTCGAACGCTGGGTGAACGAGAGGAGGCCGCGCGACCTCGCAGCGCACATCCGTGGGGCAGTGGACGCGCTCAAGGCCGTCGCTGCCGAAGGCAACGCACCCACCAAGCGCCCAAAGAAGAAGGCAACACGCCGCGCGTAAGAGTCGGCCGGGGCGCCGCGACAATGCCGGGGCAGCTCGATCCCGCGACCCGCTCAGCGGCCCTGGGCGTGGAGGAAGCGGTGGCTGTCCTTCGCGGGCCCTTGCTCCGCGGCGACGCGCCAAACGCGCTGCGCACCCGACTCGAAGACAACCTGACCGACAGCGGCTACTAGATGGGGAGGTTGACCCTGCGCGACGGGAAGCGAAATGCCTGCTGCTACTACCGACGAACGCCGCCGCAGCTTCGACCAGATGGCCGAGCTCTACGCCCGCGCGCGAGGGACTCCACCGCCCGCTCTTTTCGATGCCGTGGCTGCCTTCGTGCCCCCTCCCGCGGACGCGCTCGAGATCGGCTGCGGGCCGGGCAACGCCTCGCTTCCGCTGCTCGAGCGCGGGTTCCGGATCCACGCGGTGGAGCTCGGCGAGAACCTGGCGGCGTTCGCGCGTGAGCGGCTGTCGGCGTTTCCCTTCACGGTGGAAGTGGGCAGATTCGAGGACGCGGCGCTGCGGGCCGCGAGCGTGGACCTCGTGGTGTGCAGCTCTGCGTTCCACTGGCTCGACCGCGAGCGCGCGCTACGCCAAGTGGTGAACGTGCTCAAGCCTGGCGGCGCGCTGGCGCTGATTTGGGGCTCGCCCCGCCGCACCGCCGAGGACAACCGCGTGGACGAAGCGATCCAGGTGGCGTACCGCGCCCTCGCGCCGGATATTTCGCGACAGACGGTCGACCGGATGGGCGGCAAGGTCGACGAGATCGGACAGGCAGTTCGCGAAACGCCCGAGCTCTGCGACTTCGAGGAGCGACTCTTTCCGCAAACGCACCTCTTCGATCGCCAGCGCTACCTGGATACGCTCGCTACGTTCTCGGATCATGCGACGCTGCCGGCGGAGCAGCGCGCGAAGCTGTTCGAAGCGATCGGCAAGATCATCGACAGCCAGTTCGGCGGGCGCGTGGAGCGCCATTCGACGGCGCGGCTGCAGCTCGCACGGCGACGCGAGAGCGCCGGCTGAGGGGCGGCCGGTGACGCGGGGTTCATGTCTGGCTCGCTTGGCTCGATAGCATCGCAGCAAGCTCGTCGAGTTGGTCGAGCGTCTCGCGCATCCCACTTTCCATCCCAGACGCGAGGGTCGCGTCGAGGGCCTCCTTCGAAAGAGCGGCGAACGAGCGGTCGAGCCCCTCCGTAGGATGGTGAACCATTGGGTTTCAGTATGTACCTGACGCATCGCACGCAACTCGAACGGGCCATTCCTGGTGAGGCGCTTTCGAGGCGCTCGAGGCCCAGCGGGACTCATCGGCGAACGTCCGAGAAGCGTCGCTCCACGTGTGGTACGCACTGGGCATGCGAGCGCAGCCGCTCATCGTGTGCCGGGACGTCGAAGCTTCAAGCCGGTTCTATCAGCGTCTCCTGGGTTGCAAGAGCGGTCACGGCGACGTGGCCGATCGGCATTCCCTAGGGGAATACGAACGACTCGTCGACCCGCGCCTGCACCACACGAAGTGGGGCTCGGACGGGCTGATCCTTCAGCTTCACGCGCGCAATGTCGATCACCACCACGGCCACATGGGGGATTGGTCGCAGCCGGTCGGCAACGGCGTCTTGCTATGGTTCGAGGTAGACGACTTCGACGCCGCCGTCGTACGCGCTCGCGAGCTTGGAGCGCGCGTGATCTTGGACGTCCACGTGAACCCCAACGCGCAACATCGGGAACTCTGGATCGCGGATCCGGACGGCTACACCGTCGTGATCGCTTCACCTGATGGGGAAGGCGGCAGTTGAGCCGCTGTTGAACGGCCGGCTACTTTCTCGGTTCATACCGCATTCCGGCCATCGCAATCCTCACCAGCCGGCGGATCACCCATCTCGACCACGCCCATCCTCATCCCGTCCGTGGACGAGCAGGTGCGCGTCGCAGGTGCCGCCAACGTGAAGAACCACTTCTGCGTTCGGACTGGGCGAATCGCCGCGGGTTCGAACCTCGAGCCGCATGGGAGTTGCCTCGTAGCGCGCGATCGGGAGGTGCCCGAATGGCGAGCTCTCGGCATCACGTCCTTGCCGTAGGGATGCGCGCACATCATCACCGGGAAACGTCCCTCGCGCTCGGGCTACAAGGGAGGGCATGGTCAGTGAGATCAGAAGAACGACGGTGCCCTCGCCCGACGGCGACCTGGTCGATGTGCCAGCGTGTGCCGAGCAAGGACGGCCGGGTCATGGCGGCAAACACCGATTGCGTCGCGAACGAACAGAAGTGCGATCCAGGCGAGGGCGGTACGGCCGTTGCTCGTGGAGTCGTCGTGCGAACGATGGGGAGCGCGTCGCGGGTAGGCTTACTTGCGCTCATCGGGGTCCTTGGCGGCTCCGTTGGCGGCCTGGAGGCCTGCGGGGGAAGGGGGGCGAGTGGCAATCCAGGACCGACCGGTGGCTCGAGCTCCGCGAGCAGCTCCGGAACGTCCGGCGGCTCGGGAACGGCGAGCAGCTCGGGATTCGTCGGGAGCAGCACCGGGTCCTCCGGCAGCTCCGGATCCACGAGCGGTTCGGACGCCGGCAGCGGCAGCTCTGGCTCGTCGGGTGCCTCGAGTTCATCGGGCAGCTCTGGTTCGTCAACGAGCTCCGGCTCTTGGGGCAGCTCCGGGCTCCCGGGGTGCTCGAGCGACGCGGGCTGCGTGGGCAACGCGTGCCCGGTCACACTGGCCTATGGGCAGAACCCGACCGGCGTCATCGCCCTCGACGGGACGTACGTGTATTGGACGAGCGCCCCCGACGGGACGGTCATGAAGGCTTCAATCGCTGGTGGAGGGCCCGCCATCCTCGCTTCCGGGCAACTTTCTCCGGACGGGATCGTCGTGGACTCCGTCAATGCTTATTGGATCGCCGGAGGCAACTTGTGGCGCGTCACCACTGGAGGTGGCACGGGTCAGATGCTCGACACGGGCGGTGAATCTCCCGCAGCTCTCGTCCTGGCCTACCCGTACTTGTTCATTGCCTTCAGTGACTCGTCGGTCGCCGAGGCCCCCTCGGGGGGAGGCCCACTCACGCCCATCGTTCCGCCAGGCTCGTCGCCGCTGTACGGATCGGGCCCTTTTGCCGTCGACGGAACGAGCGTCTACGGGTCAGACGGTAGAACAATTGGGAAGACGCCCATCGCCGGCGGGACGACCATCACGCTGGCCTCCGGACAGAACGGGGTCGCCCGCTTGGCTGTCGACGCCGTCAGTATCTACTGGACGGCGACGAATGACGGCACGGTGATGAAAGCACCGCTCGACGGCAGCGGCCCTCCAGTGGCGCTCGCCGTGCTGCAGAACTATCCGACGGGAATCGCCGTCGACTCGACGAGCGTCTACTGGACGAACCACGCCGGCGCCGCATCGTGCGCGGCGGGGGCGGTGATGAAGGTCGCCATCGGCGGGGGTACCCCCGTCGCTCTTGCGACGGGTCAGGTTGCTGCAGACGGTATCGCCGTAGACGATGCGAATGTCTACTGGACGACCGGCGGCTCACCGGATCCGGCGGTCGCGAACGGCGCGGTCATGAAGCTCTCCCTCGAGTGACGGCGCGAGCCAAGCACACCACGACGCTCATGCTTCGCCCGATGGCGTCGCGGCGACGTCTCGGCGTCCTGCGTCCGCCAACATGCGAGCGGGGTTTGTGAATGGCTTCGTGACGGGACTGCGGTAGCATCGAGCATGTCTCGGCCCCGCTCCTCCGTCGCGTTCGCTCTCGCCCCGGTCGTGTGCCTTGCCTGCGGCGCGGGAGCGGCCAACCCGGGCGCGCCGCCCGCCGGTCAGCGTGACGCGACCGTCGCCGACGCCATGCCCACGGTAGACGCATATTCCGCGGTCGATAGCCCGCCAGGGCCCGTCGCGTCCGTAGACGCGACCGTCGCCGCCGTACCTGCCACGGTCGACGCGTCGACCGGCGTCGCAGACGCACCTCCCGAGACGAGCACGCTGCCCGCGTCGGGCGGCCCCAGCAACGACGCCGCGGGTCCGCTATCCGATGGGGGGGGCACGTGCCCGGGAACGTTCGTGTGCGACGACTTCGAAAGCTACAGTCCGGGCACCGCGCCGACCGCTCCGTGGACGGTGGCCAAGAACGCGGGCGCGATCTCGGTCGACACGACGCGCGCCTACAGCGGCAAGCAATCGGTCAAGATCACCGCTCCGACAGCCACTGGTTACGAAAGCGTGATGATGCGCATCGACGGAGCCGGCATGGTTCCCGTGCCCGGCAATGTCATCTACGGGCGGATGATGTTCTGGCTCGATTCGTCGCCGACGACGACGGTTCACTTCACGTTGGTCGACGGATCCGGCCTCGTCGCTGACGCAGGGTACCACGCGGTCTATCGGTATGGCGGCCAGGTCCCGGTGACAGGACCCGATGGGGGCTTTCTCGGAAGCCAGTGGATGGCGAGCTACGACACCACCGATTCGTACGTCGGGGTCGGTCCCTCGAGCGACTGCTACCTGCAATCGCAAGGGCGCGTCGTGCCACTTGCCGCATGGACGTGCATCGAGTGGGAGTTCGATGGTCCGAACGATACGCTGAGGTTCTGGATCGGTGGGCAGCCGGCGCCCGACCTGACAGTCGCGCATACGGGCGCGGGGTGCGTCAGCCAACCATCGGGTTACCCGTGGACGTCGCCCACGTTCTCTCAGCTCGATATCGGCTGGGAGTCGTACCAAGCCGACGGGCCGCGGACGATGTGGATCGACGACGCGGCCTTCGGCACTGCGCGCATCGGCTGCCCTTGATGTGCCAAAGGGCTCCAGTCCCATCGCATTCCAGGACGCACAAGAACAAGAAGATGCGCTGTCGCCGACTGAGCCGCCTTGGGGTTTGCTCACAGTCGACGTGCACCAGTGCTCGGGCTTACCGCCCCGGAGGCGGCACGGGTCGCGCATGGGGGAGGGGACATGGCTGACAAGGAAATCCGGGCTGCGCTCGATCGGCACTGGGCCGCATCCAATGCCGGAGACGATGCCGGAGAGGGTGACATCTACCGCGACGATATCGAACTCGAGTATCCGCAATCGGGGGAACGCTTCCGAGGCCGTCGCAACGTGCTCGAGTCTCGCGGGCACAACCCGGCCAGGCGTCGGTTCGAGATCCGGCGAACGCTCGGCTCCGGCGATCTGTGGGTCACGGAGTACGTGATTTTCTACGATGGGCGGCCGGTCCCGACCGTCAGCATCATGGAGTTTCGCGAAGGAAAGGTCGCGCGCGAGGCGCAGTACTTCGCCGATCCGTTCGAAGCGCCGCCGTGGCGCGCGCCTTGGCGCGAAACGAACCGTTGACCGTGCGTGCGACGCCACCGTGACGTCGACGCGTCCACCGCGCCACGTGCCTGGTGTTATCGCGTGAAATGGACGGGACGACTTGCAGGCGTAAGCCCACCCCCCTGTCGGGCGAGAGCCGGTTAGGCTACTCGCCGAACAAGGAGGACGTGTCCAATGCGCTCACCGCCAAAGGCGTGGCCACTGCTCGCCACGTTTGCACTCGCCGGCTGCGGTTCGTCATCGGATCCCACGGCGGGTCCACTGGCGTCGCAGGCCAGTGACCTTGCGCTTTCCACGCACGGGTCGGATGCCGGGACGCCGGCGCCACTGAGCCCGCCCCGGAGGGTCCCTCGGCCCCGCACACCCTACACATTGTTCGAAACGGCCCAAGTGCGGCCCCTGGCTCTCTCAGAGGATGGTCGGTTCCTCTTCGCGACGAACACGCCCGACAACCGTCTCGAGATTCTGGAGGTACGCGATCGCGATCTCCGGTCGCTCGCCTCCGTCGAGGTCGGCCTAGAGCCTGTCGCGGTCGCAGTCCGAGACTCGCACGAGGTATGGGTCGTGAACCACCTTTCCGACTCGGTAAGCGTGGTCGACACGTCCGATATCCTCCGCCCGCAGGTCGTGCGGACGCTGCTCGTGGGCGACGAGCCGCGCGACATCGTATTCGCCGGGCCCCACCGGGATCGCGCCTTCGTGACGACCGCCCATCGCGGCCAGAATTCTCCCGATGATCCCGATTTGTTCGCCGCCGTTGGTCGCGCGGACGTCTGGGTCTTCGACGCCGATCACCTCGGGCCCTCACCCGCGGGTCAGCGGCTCACGAAAATCACGCTCTTCGCCGATACTCCGCGGGCGCTCGCGACGTCGGCGGACGGAAAGACCGTCTACGCGGCGGCGTTCTTCTCGGGCAATCAGACGACGACGGTCTCCGAAGACGCCGTCTCCCGAGTTTACGGCGGAGTGATGCCGGGACCGGCTGCGATCACGATCTCGGGTCAGACCATTCCGCAGCCCATGACAGGGCTCGTCGTCAAGTGGCGACCGGGAACGGACGGTACGTACCATTGGATCGACGCCTACGGGACCGTCTTTGATTCATTCGTGCGAGTGCAGCTCCCCGACCAAGACGTCTTTGCAATCGACGCGATGGCCAATCCACCCGTAGCCGGCTCCGCAGTGTTCGCGCACGTCGGGACCACGATCTTCAACATGGCAGTGAACCCCAAGAGCGGCCGCATTTACGTCTCGAACACGGACGCTCACAACGACGTTCGCTTCGAAGGCCACACGCCGGGGTTCACGTCGGTCGTCGGAAACGCCGTCGACAGCAGGATTACGATCATCGATCCGACGTCGAGCACGGTCACGGTCGACAACCTCAACCCGCATCTGAACCACGCTCTCGGTACGGGCGATCCGTCTCTCAGCATCGCCTTCCCACAAGATCTCGCGGTTTCGAGGAACGGAGAAAAGCTCTACGTCGTCGCGCAAGGATCGAGCAAGCTCGCCCTTTACGACACAGCCGCCCTCGAGGGAGGCTCGGCCTCACCTTCGGCCGCCACTCAGGTGGCACTCACCGGAGGGGGCCCCACGGGCGTCGTCCTGGACGAACACCACAGAGTGGCGTTCGTGCTGACGCGTTTCGACGACTCGATATCTACCGTGGACCTCGCTACCCTGAAAGAGACGGGCCACTTGGCGATGTTCGACCCGGAGCCGGCCGATATCCGAGCAGGGCGACCGTTGTTGTACGACGCGACACGCACATCGGCGCTCGGCGACCAGGCATGCGCAAGTTGCCATATCGGTGGCGACTTCGACGGACTGGCGTGGGATCTCGGAAACCCTGGCAACTTCCCCTTGCCGATCACGACCAGCTATGCGGCCGAGTCCGACGTATTCACGATTCCCGAGTCATCGATTGCAGAACTCGTGGGGACTCAATCCGCGGACTACATTTTCGCAGCGTACCAACCGCTGAAGGGCCCGATGACCACACAGAGCCTCCGGGGCCTGGACGACCATGGGTCGATGCACTGGCGCGGCGATCGAAACGGCGCCGTTCAACAGACGGGCTTGCCCTTCCTCGATTCCGCGGGAAACCCGGTCGTCTCGGCCCAGCCAAACGGAGGCATCTTCGACGAGCGCAACGCATTCAAGTCGTTCAACGTCGCCTTCCCGGGCCTTGTCGGTGCCGCCGCAGAGCTAAGCGACGACGACATGACGTCGTTCGCCAATTTCGCGCTCGAAATAACGTATCCACCCAACCCAATTCGGAGCCTCGACGACTCCCTCACAGCCGAACAGATCGCGGGCCAATCCTTCTTTTTCAACGTGCTCGCCGACGGAAGCGAGGCGGTGTCCGACCGCTTCCACAACTGCAACGGTTGCCATGTGCTCAATCGCGACGGCAATTTGGGAAAGACCGAGCACCCCGGCTTCTTCGGTACCGACGGGCGTCTATCGTTCGAAAACGAGACGCAGATCTTCAAAGTGCCGCACCTTCGCAACGCGTACCAGAAGCTAGGCATGTACGCGTCGTCTCTCGACGAGATTCACAACATTGCCTCGTACATCCCCGAGCTCAACCCGCCGGCGAACGCAGTGCGAGGATTTGGCTACGCACATGACGGCGCGACCGCCACGATCGAACACTTCTTGACTGCGTTCGTCTTTATCCAGGCCTCGGCGCCGGTTGCAACGGGCACGAGCACGGCTCCGCCGAATCCGTATGGTATACCTATTTTTGCGAATGCCGCCGATCCGCTGAATCCAGCTTACGGCATATCGACCGCGGGTCTTGCGCTCCGGCGGCAATTGGCTTCCTACGTGCTGGCGTTCGACTCGAACCTATTGCCCATCGTGGGCCAGCAGGCGACTCTAACGACTGCAAATGCGGCGGCCGCTGCGCCGCGCATCACACTCCTGGAAGCGCAGGCGGCGGCGGGCGCATGCGATTTGGTCGTGCGGGCGCAGCTGGCGGGGCGCGACGCGGGATTCGTGCTTCGGGACGGGAGCTTCGTTCCGAATTCCTTGTCTCGGCCACCTCTGTCCGACGCCGCTTTGCGCGGCCTCGTAGGGACCGAGGCGAACGCGCTGACATTCACTTGTGTCCCGCCGGGGTCCGGTTGGCGCATTGGCATCGACCGCGACGGCGACGGGTACGCCGACGGAGACGAAATCGCGGCAGGAAGCGATCCGGCCGATCCTCGCAGCGTGCCGTAATCACCGCCCACGCCGCTGCGAACGTCCGCGACAGGCCACCCCCGAGGAGCGCCTTACGCGTCGTGCGGCAAGAAAAAGATCGTGAGTCCGGTGAGACTAGTGCTGCGCCGTCGAGATGGCATTAATCGAGTGGACGGCGCTGCACTAGGGTGACCACGTCCCCGCACCGACGTCGAGCTTCCAGGTGACCTCGTAGGTCGGCATCGAGATGGCCGTTCCCGTGAAGACGAGCGGTTGGAAGACGTACGTCGTCAGGTAATTGTGTACGCCCGGTGCGGTCGTGTCCTGATCGCCGTACCAGTGATCACCCCAGAACATGTACACGGTTCCTTCACTGCCAACGATAGGCTCCACCCAGGTGGTTTGTGTCATCCACGTCTTGCTGCCGACCGGCGCGACGTATCCCTGATACGTCCATGGCCCCGTCACCGCCGGAGCCGTAGAATAGAAATCGTCGTTGGCGCGCCAGCCGGTCTTGGCGGACCCGATCCAATAAACGGTGTTCCCGGCGCGGAACACGGTCGGCGCCTCGCTCCCTCCTGTCGACCCGTTCACCGTCGGGAATTGCTGAGCCGACACCCAGCTATGGCAATCGGACGCGAGCGTATAAACCCAGCCGCTTTCGGTGACCACGTACGCGGCATTGCCGTCGGTCAAGGCGCTCATGTCGCTGTGCGCTGCGATGGCTCCGCTGGCGCTGAGGAGCGAGCCTTTGAACGAGTACGTGCCATTGACGGTCGACGAGGTGGCGTAAACGACTTCCTTGTCGACCTGATATGTCGTGTCGGCGGAGTGCGCGAAGAGGACGAACTCGCCCGTACTCGGGCACTTGATGATGTGCGGCCTCTCGCCTTTTCGATTGGGACCGAGCTGGCCACTCGGCTGCTGGGGTAGAATGATTCCCTCGGACTTCCAGGTCGCCATGTCCTTCGACGAGTACATGGAGAAACCCTGAAAGTCGTTCGCGGTCGACGTGCTCAAGAAGTATTCGCCGTGCAAGTAGAACGTGTCACACACGCGGATGATGCCGCCGCCGTGGGCGTTGACGAGATTGCCGTCGGTGTCCGTGAACGTGATGCCCGGCGGGTTTGGAGGCGTAATGGGCATCGCGGTGTCGGGGTCTTTGAGCACACCGACGACCGCGCCCGGGGCCGGCGTGCAGCCCGTGGTGGTGTCGGGACCGGTGCTCCCGTCTGGCCCGGCGCCCACGATCGACGCGTCTGCGGCGTTCGGGCCGTGCCCCCCCGATCCGTCGGAGGTTGCGTCGGGCTTCGCGCCGCCAGCGTCTCCCGGGCCCGAGCTTGCCCCCGAGTCGGGCGAGGTTCCGCCGTCCGGCGCGGACGCGTCAACGACGGCACTCTCGGCGTCTTCGTCTCCACCGCCGGCCGAGGTCGTCGGCGGAGCCGTCGAGGTGCCCGTGGTGGGGCTCGACCCCGCGTCCATCCCCGTCGCCTGGCCCGGGCTTGACGACTGGCCCGGGCTCGAGGACTGGCCTGGGGCCGACGATTGCCCGGGGGCCGGAGATCCGCCTGCGGCGTCTTCGTCGGGTGTGGTGGCGTTTTGCGCCCCGCTGCTTCCGCAACCGACGAGGGCCCCAAACGCAAACGACGCGACGACGACGAAGGGGTAGGAAAGCTTCTCTCGAGGCATGGGCGATTCTCCCGGGGGACTTCGTCACGGCTTGCCACAGCAAAGAGGAAATGCAAAGCGCAAGGCGGGGAAGGGGAGGGCTTGGCGACCCGGATTGCGACGCCCGCGATCGTCGGGGGGGACCGGGGACCCGCGACCGTGGCGCCATCCCCCGCCATCGACTTGCGGGGGCGGTCCGTCTCGCGAGCAACGCCGCGGGCATCGGGGCCCGAAGGCGTGCCGCGGGGTTGGCGGATAGATTGTGCTTCGGAGGAGCTAGCGATCATGACCTTTCACATCGGCATGTTGCTCTACCCTGGTCTGACGCAACTCGACCTCACCGGTCCGTTCGAGCTACTTTCCCGTCTGCCGGACGCAAAGATTCACCTGGCGTGGAAGGATCGGAACCCCGTGTTCGCCGACTCGGGTCTCGGGCTGCTTCCCACGACAACTCTCGCCGAACTCGCGCCCGTCGATTTGCTCTTCGTGCCGGGAGGCGGCGGACAGCTCGATCTGCTGACCGACTCCGAAACGCTGGATTTCCTTCGCGCTCGTCTTCGGCAGTCGATCTCCGCGCAGGCCGCGCCGAGCCGCTCGTAGTCGATTCGTGGCAAGGCAGGAGTTCCGCGACGCATCGGCGCATTGAGTACATTGGGGGGCGCGGGTGTGGCCCGCGCAGCACATGAAGCACGGCCAGCCCGAGACAAACGCCTCATCGCCCACTCGGCCGTCGACGCGGAATGGAGCGGCGGCGCGTCGATCGATCGCGACCGCGTCGCTTGCCGGCCTCGCAGCACTTTGGGCCGCGCGCTGGTGGTGGCGAGCGCGATACCTCTACGAGTGGGACTCGGCGCAGTACGCGCTCGGGATCCTCCGCTTCGACGTGCGCGAGCACCGCCCGCATCCGCCGGGGTATCCGCTTTGGATCCTGGCTCTCAAAGCGATCCACCTTTTCGTCCGCGACCTCAACACCGCGCAGATCGTCCTCGACTTCGTCGTCACGGGGATCGCGACCGCCGTCTTTTGGAGCTTCGCCAAGAAGCTCTACGGCCGCGCCCCGGCGTTCCTCGGCGCCGGACTGCTTCTCTTCTCACCGGTGGTGATCTTTTATAGCGAGGTCGCGAGCACCTATCCCGCGGACCTGTTCATCTCGACGCTCATCGGAGCCTTGTCGATCCGGGTTTGGTCTGGCGACACCCGCATCGGGCCTTGGATCGTATTCGTGTGGGCAATCGCGGCCGGGGTACGGCAAAGCGGCGCCGTGATGATGGCACCCCTCATGACCGTAGCCCTGCTCCGTGCCTACCGGTTCGACATGCGCCGCTGGGCGGTGACCGCCGCGATTGGTGCGTCGACTTTCGCCGCCTGGTATGTCCCGACCGCCTGCATGAACGGTGGGCTGGTCACGTATCAGGCGGTCACTCGGGCGACCATTCTCGGCTACTTTCATCTGACTTCCGCGCTCTTCGGGGCGCCCGTAGCCACACACCTGGCGATGCTGCGCGCCAACGCGATCTGGGCCGGCGCCGCCGTGTTCGTCGCGACGGTTGCCACGGTGACGGTTTGGACGGCAGGGAGGCTCCTTTCCTCGAAACCTCCGACGCCGACCCCGAAAAACGATTCCTCCGCCTTTTTCTACCCGCTTTGGATCGCCCCGAACGTCCTTTACGTGACTCTTCTTCACTCCGTAAAGCCGGGCTACCTCGTTCTGGACCTTCCGCCCTTCATCTTGATCCTGGTGCGCTTCGCGGCCGAGGGCCTAGCGCGTTTGGATACGCGCTGGCGTGGGAGCGCGACCGCGATCGCTGCGATCACCGCGCTCGCCGCCGGCGCCGTCACGACAGGGCTCGTTCGGGGCCGCTATAGCGCGACGCTCAACCGGACTTCGCTGGCCAGCATTCGGGACTCCGACGAAGATACGCGAGCGATCGAACGTATCGTGGCCTCGGATCCCGGTCCGGCGTCGACGCTCGTAATCGTCGTCTCCAGCGGCAACTTCGGCCCGACGATACGCTCGCTGCCCGTCCACATGCCGGACGTTCGGGTCGCAAGCTTGAGTCGCGACGGTCCCGACGGACTGCTGCGCCAGTACCGCCACTACGAGTTTCGCGACGACTATGGCGAAAGCAAGGTACTGGCACCCGAAGTCCGGAGGATTCTTTGGGTCTACGAGAAAGCTGGCACCGTTCTTCGGCCGGTTCGGGCGGGCATCCCGTCCACTGCCGTCGTCTACTACGGTAGGGCGACGAGGGTGGTCGAGTCGCAGCTAGGCGACGGCGAACTCGATGCCTACGTGACCCTGGACCGTACGTATCACCTGGTTCGGACCGGGACGGCGCCCGATCCGACGTGCCGGCTCGGCGCCGGTTTCATCGCGCCGGTCAGCGCCGGAGATCTGCTTTGGGCCGGGGGGCCTCGGAGCGAGATCGTGGTCTATGCACGCGACCCCTCGCCCGTACGAATTGCGCTGCGGGTCGCCGTTTCCCCGTCTCCCGAGCAAGAGGTCACGGTCACGGCGAACGGGGCGCCCATCGCCACGGTTCGGCCGTCCATCGGCACCGAGATGCTCATCGACTTTCAGGGCCTCGCCGGGAAAAACCGGGTGGTCTTCGATTACTCCCGGTATAACCACCACCCCGACGAGTTCGCGCCGCTCGACCCTCGCCCGTTCGCGCTGGCGTTTCGCGAGATTCGATGCGAGTGGGGAGCTGAAAGGCGCCTTCTCTTCGTGCTCTAAGTGCTCTAAATTCCGGCCACACTGTCGAGCGCCGCTGGGATGGTTGCGATCGGCTCCCAGAGTTGGGATGTGGCCGTGACAGGGACACGATTGTGTCCTGGACCGATTTTCGAGTGAAGCGTCTCTTAATCGATGTCCGTTCGTGTCCAGGTTCAAAGTGAGGTCCAGGTGCGCGTTCTTTCAGGTGCCGTTGTTTCATTGATCGTTTCAGGTCTGGTGGGTTGCTCGTCGAATGGCGGCAGCGCCCAGCTCGCCGACGCCGGCGCGGGGGGTAGCTCCGGAGGCTCGTCCGGCAGCAGCTCGGGCAATCTCGGAAGTTCTCCCAGCATGGGGTCGGCCAATCCCAGCGGTGGCTCCAGCGGCACGGGCGCTTCCTCGAGCGGCTCCGGCAGCAGCTCTGCAGGCCCACCCGGCGGTAGCTCCGGCCAAGCAGGAGGTTCCGGCGGCTCGTCCGGCAGCGGCTCAGGAAGCTCGTCGGGCAGTTCCGGGACGGTGGCTGGCGGCTCTTCGAGCGGCAGCCTCGGGTCGTCGGGCGCGGTCGACTCCGGAGAAGACACCTCGACTCAGCCGTCGACCCAACCCGAGTCAGGGGCCGCCGAAGGCGGGGGCGGCCCGGCCCCGGAGGGCGGGGCGGATGCGGGACGGCTGGCGCACACGGGCGTCTGGCGCATCACGCCGATCGGCGATTCCATCACCGAAGATACGTGCGGGCCGCAGCTCCTGTCGCAGGAGTTGATCAAGAACGGCCACACGAACTTTGTGTTTGTCGGTACCGAAACGAACAACCAGAGTTGTTCCGGTGCTCCCAATGTCGAGAGCGAGGGTCACGCCGGATACTTGGTCACCGATTTGATTCCGCCTCCGCATAAGGCCATTCTTCAAGACCACTCGGCCGAGCTCCCGATGTGGGCGGCCAGCGACAAGTCGGACGTACTCTTGATGCAGTTTGGCACGAACGACGTATGGAACGGGGTGGCGACCCAGACGATATTGGACGGATACACGCTTGTGTTGACCGACTATCGGGCCGTCAATCCGAACGTCGTGATGTTCATCGCGCAAATCACGCCTCTCAATCCCGCCGGGTGCGGCGCATGCGAGAAGAACGCCGAGGCGCTGAACGCGGCGATCCCCGGGTGGGCGACTGCCCAGAGCACCGCTGCCTCGCCCATCTACGTGGTCGACGTCTGGTCCGCGTTCGACGCGACTTCCTACCTACCGAGTTCGATGTACACCGCCGACGGCGTTCATCCGAACCCCGCGGGTGCGGCCCTCGTCGCACAAAAGTGGTACGACGCGCTCGTCGCGCAGGGCATACCCTGAGAACCGAGACCAGTGGGCATAGAGATCGATCGTACGACGTTCCAACCGGAGGACTACCGACAGTTCGACGAGCGCCTTCGAGAGAACGTCCAGGCGCTCGCATCCGTGCTCGATCGCCCAGGCTTCGGGCGAGGTGAGACCACGATAGGCGCGGAGCTCGAGCTTCATCTCGTCGACAGCGACGCGAGGCCGAGTCCGATCAATCGTGCGGTGGTCGAGGCAACCGGAGATCGGCGCGTCACGCTCGAAGTCGACCGCTTCAACGTCGAGATCAACGCCGACCCGGGGAACATCGAGGGGCGGCCATTCTCGGCGCTCTTCGCCCAGATCGAAGACGTCGTTGCGGCGGTCCGCCGTGCCGCCGCGGCAGATGCGACCCGTGTCGTTGCCATCGGCATCCTTCCGACGCTCGAGGAGCGCGACCTCGGCTCGTCTTCGCTGACGGCGGGACAGCGGTACGCCGCACTCTCCCAGGGCATACAGCGCCTGCGAAGAAGCCCATTCCCCGTGCGAATCGCCGGCGACGATCTCCTCGAGCTCTCGGCGGACGACGTCACCTTGGAGGGGGCCAGCACGTCGTTTCAACTCCACCTGCGCGTTGCGCCCGAAGACTTCGCACGCACGTACAACGCCGCGCAGCTGGCGACCGGACCGGCGCTCGCTGTGTCGACCAACTCGCCTCTGCTCTTCGGCAAGAGGCTCTGGGAGGAGACGCGCGTCGCGCTCTTTCGCCAATCGGTCGACGACCGCCCGGACGCCGAACCCGACGACTGGCGCCCCTCGCGCGTCTCGTTCGGCCATGGCTGGGTGCGTCGGTCGGCGCTCGAGCTGTTCAGCGAAGCCGTGTCTCTTCACGAGCCACTCCTGCCGCTCGTGGATGTGCGCGAGTCGCCCCTCGATGTCGTTCGAGCGGGCGGAGTGCCGTCGCTTCGGGAGCTCCGGCTGCACTGCGGCACGGTGTGGCGGTGGAATCGCGCGGTCTACGACTCCGCGGACGGCGGGCACCTCCGCGTCGAGCTACGCGCCCTTCCCGCGGGCCCTACGACCATGGACATGATTGCGAACGCCGCGTTCGTGCTGGGGCTGACGCTCGGGCTCGCGCCGCGAGCGGACGATTCTGGTAACCCTCGTCACGTTTGGCCAGGCGCGGCGCAACTTCTACCAGGCCGCTCGCTGGGGGCCCACGTCGGAGCTCATCTGGCCCGAGGCGTCCCGGACCCACCTGGTCGAGGCAGCGCGACTCGTTCCCCGGCTCCTCCCGATTGCTCGCGAAGGGCTTCTCGGGGCCGGTGTCGCGAGCGCGGAAGCCGACGCGTGGCTGGCCGTCGTCGCGAGCCGCGTGGAGCGGCGCACGACCGGCTCGCGTTGGCAACGAGCCTGCTTCGAGCAGGAGACGAAGCGCCTGGACGTGCGCCGCGCCTCGCGAGAGGTGCTCGAGCGCTACATGGCGTTGAGCTCGGAGGGGCGACCCGTGGCCGAGTGGCCTCAGCCGACGTCGTGAGGAGGCGTGCGGCTGCTCATGCCTCGCCTCCTGCCGCGGTGTCCTTGCAGGAAGGGTGCTTGCGACCAACCGCCGACTTCCGCCGGGAGCGCATCGTGGCGACGTGGGGCTCGTAGTGCCGCGCCAGGAACGCAGCGCGCGAGTCCCGTATGGAGATCACGCCCCCGAGCAGTCCGTAGAGACGGATGAACGCAAACGAGATGTCCGGTTGCCACGGCAGAAAGCCCGCGCGCGCGCTGCTCGGGAAGAGGTGATGATTGTTGTGCCATTCCCCGGCCACGAGCCCAGGCCAGAGCCGGTTGACCGCGAGCGAACCGCGATCGAAATCCACGCCGTCGCGCCTTCGATCCTCGCCTCCGGCGTGGAGGTCGTAGTTGTGCGCGCGGATTCCCACAGCCCAGACGAGGGACCACCCGAAGAGCGCCGTGGCGAGGGCATGACCGCCGATGAGCGCGAACACGCCATACCAGAACGCCCAGTTGAGCGCGTAGTGCGCCGTGGTCCGCGCGGGATGCGCGATCGACCCCCAGCGCGTGTATTGCGCATAGCTGTTGATGCCCATCCCTGTGTGCCGGACGAGCGTGCAGAGGCGATCGTAGTCGGCGGGGGATAGACTCCTATGAACGGGTTGGTGAACTTCTCCGGCGAGAAAGCAGTAGAGCCAGCCGGCTCGCGCGTTGTAGGGGTCGCCCGGCGCGTCCGAGAAGACATGATGGACGAGATGGGAGACGACGTAGACTTCCTCGGCGATGATCTTGATCGCGAGATTGCGGCAGACGAACCTGTACGCCGCATTGCGGAACGTGAACGCGCGGTGCGTCGAAAACCGATGCAGCCAAACGGTTCCGTGCGTCCCGAGCCCCACCATGCTGTAGACGAATCCCGCCAGCATGAGCGGCCACGAGAAGTACTTCGCCAGAAAAACGATCCCGAAAGGCACTAGCGCGACTGTCCAGAACCAGCCGGACACGGGCAGCCAGGCCTTTCGGCTCGCGAAGAGATTCATTCGCGAGCGCCACTCGGCCAGAACCTCGAGCTTGGTGGGTTTGAAGAGGTCGCCGCCTCGCGACCAGCCGTAGCTGGGTTCCTCGAGGACTCGACGTAGGAAGGGCCCTTGCGACTGTGTGGTCATCAGCCGACCGCACCCATTGGGCGGCGGTCGCGTATGCTCGTCCGGTACGACAGGCGGAGGGTGTGCGCCGAGCGCCGCCGTTTGCGACGCGCAACCACGAGCGCCGCGAACGCAACGTACGCGCCGGCCCGCGACCAAGGAAGGGAAGACTCACTTCCAATCGCACCTACCATGCATCCTCCCCCGTGCGTCGCGGACGCGCCCTGCGCGGCGCTGCCCGAATCGAAATCGCCAATAGAGGTCGCCAGGGCGACGCAGAGCCCGCTCTGGCACCCAAAGCCCGTGTTGCACGGATTGTTGGCGTCGCAGGCGGTGCAAAACGAAGTGACGTTGTTGTCGTGCGAGATGCAGTTTACCGAACAGCAATCGCTGTCTTGAAGACAAGCTGTCCCATTGGTGAAGCACTCGCCGGGCATGCCTGTCGGTTGCTGGGACGACGACGCGGCCCAGCTCGGAGGGGCGTACCCTCCCATTGCGGCCGCTTCGTTCGCCGCGTCGACGAGGAGGGATCCCCAGGCATCGAAGCGCGAATAAAACGAGCCGACGCAACTCCCCCCATCGGAGCTCAAGCCGCCCCGCGAGAGCACCCCGAAGGCCACCCACTGGCCCTTGTTGAAGCTCGCCTGATCGTACGCCCCGGAGCCGGAATCGCCGTCGCAGGTGCCATCGCCGCCTTCGAATTCTTGCACGGTCGCAAACTGAAGCCAGGTGGGGTCCGAAAGGCAGTTGGCGAAGCTCGTGTCATTTGGGATGCAGACGAGGTTGTTGTTTTCTTTGATCCGCCGCGTGCCCGCCGATATTCCCGCCTCGTCCAGCGGTGTATCGATGCCGTATCCGATCGCGGTCACGGCCGTGGAATAGAGCTGGTGATCGGTCATCGGCGGATCGATCGTCGGCGTCACGTACTGCGGGACGTCAATCGACTTCGACAGGATGAGCAGCGCGATGTCGTTGCCGCAGAAGCTCGTCTGCGGGGGAACGTGGATGCTCGAGACACCGATGTAGTCGCTGCTCGTCATGGTCATCGTCGGTTTGGCTGTGACGAGGATGTCGCCCGCGGGAAGCGTGGCGGCGAACGCCGACGTCTGGCAGTCGATGTCAGGGGCGCCGATCTTCGAGACGCAGTGGCGCGCGGTCGCGACCAGATTCGGCGCGAGGAGAACCCCCGAGCAGATCGCGGAGGTCTGAGCCGACGCGTCCATGATGAAGATGCCGATCGCGAAGTTGTGGGTCGTGTCGTCGGTCCCACCTTGAATCGCGCTCGAACCGGTCGCTAGGGGCCCGATCGCCGACGTGGAAGACGAGCTGGCGTTCCCGCAGGCGGCCGCCCAAGCGAGGCCGAGGAGGACCACGACGAACGACTTTTTCAAGGCCGACCTCCGGCATTCTGTCGCTAACGATACCACGTGGCCGTGCCGGCCGCTCGACCGAGGGAAAGGCCTTCCACCTAGTTCCGCTCGGCATAAATTTGGCCAGATTGCTCGTTTCACGATAGCGGAGCGTCATGATCGACTACGCGGCGTGGGCGCACCGGCCTCACGGCGGGCGCCCGACGGTGCCGCTTGTACTCTCGGCCGAGGAGCGGGCGAGGGTTGAGGCGGCAATGCGCCCTGCGACGGCCGAGCAACGGGTCGTGCGTCGGGCGACGGCCCTGCTGATGATGGCGGACGCGGTCCCGGGGACGGACATCGCCCGCGCGGTGGGGGTGCACATTCGCACGGTGCAGGAGTGGCGGCGGCGCTTTGAAGCCGAGCATCCGGCCGACAAACTGGTGGACGCCCCACGCACGGGACGCCCACCCTCTCTCTCTCGGATGCCGATGCCGCGCGCATCGAGGCCGAAGCGTGCCGCCCACCCGAAGATGTAGGGGTGCCGGTCACGCACTGGTCGGAATCGCTGCTCGGCGAGCACGTCCGTCAGGAAGGGATCGAGGTCAGCGACCGCACCGTGGGCCGCATTCTGCACGATGCCGACCTTCAGCCTCACCGCCAGAAGATGTATCTGACCTCGCACGACGAGGAGTTTCGCGAGAAGCGCGATGATGTGCTGCGCCTCTACTACGAGACGCCGACCCACGAGCACATCATCTGCCTCGACGAAAAAACGGGCATCCAGGCGCTAGAGCGCCGGTACGCGGACATCCCCATGCGGCCCGGACAGCCGGTGCGCCGCGAGTTCGAGTACATCCGTCACGGCACGCTCTGCTGGATGGGCGCATTCGACGTGCGGCGCGGTCGTCCCTTCGGTTTTGCCTCCCGCGACCACAACAGCGACACATTTGTCGACCTGCTCGATCTCGCTGACCTCTGCTATCCGACCGGGCGCGGGCACTTCGTGATGGACAACCTGTCCGCGCACGACACGCCCGACGTCAACGAGTGGCTCGACGAGCACCCGCGTTGGACCCGACATTTCACGCCCAAGCACGCCTCGTGGCTCAACCAGATCGAGTGCTGGTTCTCCATCCTCCAGCGACGTGTCATCGCTCGCGGTTCCTTCTCCTCGACCGAGCAACTCGCCGACCGGATCAATGCCTACGTTCTCTGGCACCTGCGCACCGATCAACCCTTTCACTGGTCCTACCGCCCTAAGTCGTGGGGCGAATCCGGCCGGACTTCTGCCGAGCGGAACTAGTGGGCGAGCGCAATCAGAAACGCTGCGCTTCCACCGGATGGATCCGTTTGTGACGACATGAGAGTCCCCGTGTACGAGCCCGGCGGACCGGCGATCCGGTAGGCATCGCCGCCGGCCATCGACACGGTGCCGTTCGTGTCCTCGTCCAGGAGCGCAAACCCCTTGGACGGCGTGTATTGGTCCGGCGACCCGAACGAGTTTCCCGTGGCGTCCAAAAGTAGGACGTCATTGGCCTGCGTGGTCGTGACGCTCCCCGGGCTGATGGGATTCGTGTAGGACTCGGCGACCGCGAAGCCGTCGATGCGGGACGCGCCGATAACTTCGACAGCGAGGATCGTTCCCTCGTCTCCGTAGTCCGGGAACGTCTTGTTCATGCTGAACGCGTGCCCCTTCCCGCCCTTGCACGCCACGCAGGCGTACATCGCGACGAACGAACCCGACTCGGTCGAGTACGCGATCGTCTTTCCGACTTGCGAATACGCGTTCCCCATGTTGTCCGAGACGCTGTCGAGCTGATGGTAGGAGACGAACAGAACGAACGTGCTGCCGCTTGGCTGTGTGTTCACGGGCGGCGTCGTCAGCGGGCTGTGGCCGAGACCGTCGATGTCGAACGCCATCGCGTGGAGTCCGAGCTGCGGTGAGCCTCCAGTCCCAGTCCCGGCCGTTCCGGTTCCTGCGGCCGCTCCCGTTCCTGTTCCGGTTGCCGTTCCACTGCCGGCAGCGGCCCCAGTTCCGGCGGTTCCATTGCCGTTGGCTGCCCCAGTCCCGTTCGCCCCGTTCGCTCCTGTTCCAACGCCATTGCCGGCTGCCCCGGTTCCAGTCGCGGTCCCTGCCGCCCCGCTTCCAACGGTCCCAGCCCCAGCTGTCTCAGCCCCAGCCTCCGTCCCGGTCCCGAGCCGGCTCGCGCGGTTGGTGCTCCCGCAACGCGCGGCCACGAGAACCAAAAGCAGTGAACAGCTCAACGCTGCACCGTCACGCCGATTGGGTCCCATCGCAGTCCTCCACGTCCGCCCGTTGCGGAAAGTCCAGGTACACGCGCGGGTGGCGAGTGCGCCCCCCCGCGAGAGCCTACCGTCACTGCGCCGTTCCTCAACTGGACCGTAGTGGCACCCCCCGCGAATCCATTTGAAGAGAAATGTGGGAGTCCGATTTGGGGTGCGGCTCCTCGGCGACTCGGCTCACCGCACATCTTGGCCGTGACAATTCGACATGGCGCGGCGCCTCCCGCTCGGTCATCCTCTCGCCCACATGTCCCTCGTCGCCCTACGCACTTCCTCGCGCGGCCGCCCCGGGCGCGATCCGAGCGCGTTTCTACCAACGACGCGCGAAGCGATGCGCGCCCGTCGATGGGACGAACTCGACGTCCTCATCGTGACCGGCGACGCGTATGTCGATCATCCCGCGTTCGGTCCCGTTCTCGTGGCGCGCTTCCTCGAAGGGCGAGGGTATCGAGTGGGAATCGTCGCCCAGCCGCGCTGGACCACCGTCGAGGACGTGGCGCGGATGGGGCGACCACGGCTGTTCGTGGGTGTGAGTGCCGGCAACCTCGACTCGATGCTCTCGCGCTTGACCGCGCAAAAGAAGACGCGATCGGAGGATCAATACTCGCCCGACGGCTGCACGAACCTTCGCCCGAATCGAGCGGCAATCGTTTACAGCAATCTATGCCGCCAGGCGTTTCCGGGACTGCCCATCGTGCTCGGGGGTATCGAGGCATCGCTTCGACGCATCGCCCACTACGATTACTGGAGCGATTCGGTTCGACGCTCGATCTTGCTCGACAGCAAAGCGGACTTGCTCGTCTTTGGCATGGGCGAGCGCGCGGCTTGGGAGATCGCGCGCCGACTGGATGGCGGCGAAGGCGTCGACGCTCTCTCCGACATCCGCGGAACGGCCCACGTAAAAAAGAACAGGCGCGCTTGGGCAGACATTGCCGCCGACGCGAGTCGCTACGTGACCGACGGCAAACCGGTTCTTTTTCCCTCGTACGAAGAAGTGTGCAGCGACAAGGTCGCGTTCGCCAAAATGTCGCGCCTCTTGCAGTACGAGACCAACGCGCACAACGCGAGACCATTGCTTCAGCCGCACGGGGCGGAGGCTGTCTACTTCAACCCCCCTGCGTTGCCCCTCACCGAGGGCGAGATGGACGGGCTCTACGATCTGCCCTTCGCGCGTCGTCCGCACCCCGATTACGGCGGCGCCCGAATCCCTGCGTTCGAGACGGTGAAGCATTCCATCGTCACGATGCGCGGCTGCTTTGGCGGCTGCACCTTCTGCAGCATCACCGAGCACGAAGGACGCATCATCCAGAGCCGCAGCGCGGACAACGTCTTGCGGGAGGTCCGCGCGCTCTCGCGGATGGACGACTTTCGCGGGACGATCACGGACGTCGGCGGCCCGACGGCCAACATGTACAAGATGCGCTGCCGCGACGATGCAACCGAGCATGCCTGCCGGCGTCTATCGTGCGTGCATCCCGGTATATGCGACAACCTCGTAACCGACCACGGGCCCCTGGTCGACCTCTTGAAGCGGGTGCGTCGAGAGCCTGGCGTCGAGCGGGCCTATGTCGCCAGCGGCGTGCGCTACGACCTGGCCGCGCGCAGCCCGGAGTTCGTGCGCGAGCTCGCCCGCCACCACACGGGCGGTCAGCTGAGCGTCGCGCCCGAGCACACGAATCCGGACGTGCTCGACAAGATGAAGAAGCCTCCGATCGAGCATTACGAGCGGTTTGCGCAGGCTTTCTGCCACGCGAGCGAGCAAGCGGGCAAGGAGCAATATCTCGTTCCGTACTTCATTACCGGGCATCCCGGTTCCACGCTAAACGATACGATCGAGCTGGCGCTCTGGCTCAAGGCGCGGAGCATGCGACCGCGGCAAGTGCAGGATTTCATTCCCACGCCAATGGCCATCGCCACGGCGATGTTCTACACGGGCATCGATCCGCTGACCAACGAACCGGTGCCAGTGGTGCGCGATCTCCGCGAGAAGAAACGGATGAAGGCCCTCCTCTACTGGTGGGACGAGACTCAGTGGTCGTTGGCCCGCGAGGCGCTGCGAGCGGCCGGTCGGGCGGACCTCATCGGCTCGGGGCCGAAGTGCCTCGTCCCCTCCGCCGGCTCGGTCCACAAGCCGGGACCCGCTCCACGCTGACCTCATCAGCCGCACATCACGGGGTCCTCGCGCAGCGGAAGCCGGTGTTGCCGCTGCGATCCGTGGGGGGAGAGAGATACGGGCTGTAAGGAGGCAAATAGGAGTCGTCGTAGCTGAAGCTGCCCCCCCCGATCACGCGTGCAGAGCCTCCAGTCAGAACCGCGCAATTCGTGCAAGGGTCCGTGTAGTTCATGGGAATGCCGGCGTCGGTTTGCTGCTGGGGAACTTTCCAATCGAGGGTCCACTCGAAAGCGTCTCCCGCCAAGTCGAGCTGGCCCCAGAGTCCGGCTCCGAGCGTCGCGGTTCCCACCGGCGCAATATTCCCCACCGTGCAAATGCCCTTTGCAAGTCCGGTCGGGTAATTGCAACCATAGATCGCGTATTCGTTCATCATCCCCGGGTCGGTCGACCCCCAGGGGTACTCGCGCTGCTCGCTCCCGCCTGCTGCCGCGTACTCCCATTCGGCCTCGCTCGGCAGAAACCCGCCGTCCCAGATGCAGAACGCGTATGCCTCTACCCAGGTCGTGCAGACGATGGGGAGATTCTCCTGGGTGCCTGCCGTATTCGTCCACGAATCGAGGCCCATCGAGTCGCAGGCAAGGTTCGCGTTCCACGTACTCACCGCGCCCGCCCCGGTGGCGATAGACGCATTCCAGGAGGCAGCGTCCCAACCGGTCTCGTAGCTTCCCGGGTTCGCGCCATCGGCCAGGCCGAGGCCGCCGTTGAGGTGCGTGTGGACGCCGCTGCCGTTCGCAGGCGGTGCGCCGGTACTTCCCGTAAGGTAGTTCACGTAGTGCCGGAATCGCCCGACCGTGACTAGGTACTTGTCCAAACGAAAGCCGCTCACCGTCGCCGGATCCGCCTCATCAACCCCACCGTCGCCCGTGTTCATGTAGGTACGGTAGTAAGATCCCCCCTCCACCTCGAGGCTGGTGCAACAGCTCTCGCTGCTCGCTCCGCAGTTGGCTACGCCGGGACCACCCGCTAGGCAGCTCGCCCCGTTCGCTGCGGATCCCGCTACGTGGCTGTCCGACCCAAGGCCGCTGTCGCTCGAGCTCGTTGCGTCACCGCCCGCGTCGGCGGGAAGGCCGGCCGGGGTGCTGCCGCACCCGGAGGCCACGCAGAGAACGAGCGCACGAACGATGAAATCGTCACTTCGCATGGTGTCCACTGCGGGAGGTATACATACGAAACCTTCGTCTGGCCCGCCCCCGTCCGCTGTTGAATACTTCTTCTGGTCATGGCGCGCCCCCACTCACGTCGCCGTCGTGCGACGGTCTTCGCGGTCTCCTTGGTCTCCGTCGGCTGCGGCGGGAGTTCGGCGGGGACCAATCCGGCGGGCGGCAGCGTCGATACGGAGTGGGCGCAGTGGCCGATGCCCAATTCGCAGGTGGACGTCACCGCGGGCTCGCCGAACCTGGAGAGCTACACCGTGAACGGAGACGGCACGGTGAAGGATAACGTGACGGGCCTCGTGTGGCAGCAGGCGGCGTCGACCGCGCTCTTCACCCAGGCGGGGGCTCTTGCATATTGCGCGGCGCTCAGCCTCGGCGGCCACACCGACTGGCGCGCTCCGACCTACGTCGAGCTCGTGTCGATCGTCGACTATGGCAGGCCGAGTCCGAACATCGACCCGACGGCTTTTCCGGGCGCGCTCGGGGAACCTTTTTGGTCTTCCACGGTTTACGCGGTCCCGACCGGCAGCGGGTGGGTGGTCACGTTCAATGCCGGATACGTCGACATCTACGACGTGTCGAGCTCGCATTACGTTCGTTGCGTGCGATGAAGCGCGTTGCCTTCCGTGTGCTCGGCGCTGCTGGCTTCTCGGCCGCCCTCGTGATCGCGGTGGCGGGCCGAGCCTCCGCGCCGCCCGGACGCTACCGGATCGCCGACGCCGCCGTGTACGACACGAAGACGAAGCTCACGTGGCAGCAGGCGGTCCCCGCCTCGACCTTTGTGCAGGCCGACGCGGCAACCTACTGCACGACCCTCGGCCTGAACGGCGCTCGGTGGCGCCTTCCCACATCGAAGGAGCTCATCACGCTCGTCGACGTTTCGGTGGCCTATCCGGCCCCCACCATCGATTCCGCCACATTTCCCGGCACGCCCGCGGATTACTTTTGGTCGATCACGCCCTTCGACGGAACTCCGGGCAACGCGTGGGCGGTGAGCTTCAGCTACGGCGGCCCGGACGGCTACTACGTATCGGCGCCGCACTACGTCCGGTGCGTTCGCTAGCGCTTTGCTCCGGGAGGCTGTACTCGGTGCGGTGGACGACTCGGAAGGAGATCACGGCGGCCTCGCGCATCGGGCGCCGTAAAACGCATTGCGGCTCGATGGCACGTCGCCGTCGCGCGTCCAGGGAGAGATGTCCGAACCACCGGGGCTCCAGTTGCCCCCTCGGATCACCCGGTACGAGTAGTTTGGCAAAAAGACGCAATCCACGCAGGGGGTGACGTACGGGGCCTCCCAATCCAGCGTCCACTCCGAGAGGTTTCCGGACAAGTCGATCTGACCCCATCGACCCACTCCCAGCGCGGCCGTTCCCACGGGCGCGATGTTCACGAACCCCGTGCAGCCGGTGGACCCCAGAGGATAGTTGCAGTTCGTGATCGCGTAGAGATTCGCCGTTCCCGGGTCGGTCGATCCCCATGGATACATACGCTGCTCGCTGCCGCCCGCGGCGGCGTACTCCCACTCCGCTTCGGTCGGCAAAAAGCCGCCGTCCCAGATGCAGAACGCGTACGCGTCGTACCAGTCGATGCAGTTCATCGGCAGCGCTTCGTTCGCCCCCGGGGCGTCGGTCCACGTTTGGAACGACGGCTCGCATTTCAGGTCGGTCGTCCACTCGGCCACGGTCGTCGCGAGCAAGGGCGTGTCCGACGCGCTCCAGCCCGGCTCGTATCCGGGACCCCCGCTGTTCGCGAGACCCTGGCCGCCGTTCAAGTAGGCGTGCTTGCCCGCGCCCGCCGACGGAGCCCACCCCGCCGCCGTCGCGGCAACGAACTCGCGAAATCGGCCGACCGTTATCTCGAACTCGTCCAGCCGAAACCCGCTGACGGTGGCGGGAGCGGTCTCTGACGCCGCGCCGGCATCGGAGCTCGTGTAGGTGCGAGAGTACGTCCCGCCGGGTACTTCGAGGCTCGAGCAGCAGCTCTCGGCCGTAGCTCCGCAGTGGCTCGCGCCCGCCTCGGCCGGTTCACAGCTCGGTGGCGGCCGGGTGGGGACCGCCCCGGGCGGGGTGCCGCTGCACCCAACGAGCCCCATGGTGACGAGCGCCCATCGTCTGGGTCGGGTCATCCCACAAGAACCTTTCGCGGGACTCTATCGCCCTTCCCGGTGAAGTCAAAGTCGGGGTCGAACGGGCTTCAGAGCACGCAGCGAACGCGGTAGAGAGAAGTGACGAGGTCGTAGAGCGCGTCGCCGTGACTGAAGTACACGTACCAGCCCTCGAGGCGACCGCCCGAGAAGTTGGTCGATGTCCAAAACTGCTCACTTGGAGTGCCGGGGAAAGCCGCGCGATCGATCATCGGGGCCGCCGCGCGCTCGTCGACCAGGGTCAGAAGCTCTGTGAGCGTCGGAACGCGCCAGCCTTTCTTTCCGCCAAGTGCCAGCTTGTCGCAGTAGGCGTGCGCCGCGTCGAACTTGTACTTGCCACTCGGCACGGCGCGCTGCCAGGTAAGGCCGGTGGCGACGTCTCGAACGGTCTCAGCCTGGATTTCGTAGCGCTTCGGGACCGGAGGATGCGGCGTTGCGGTTCGGACGCACCGCACGGCAAAGCGGTTTCGCTTTTCTTCAATCTTCGGATAGCCGAAATAGAAGTACACGTACCAAGCCGAGTTGGGATCATCCGCTGCGGGTGACGACGTCCAGAACCAGTGGCTCGGAGTCCCCGGGAACGCGCCGACATCGATGGACGGCTGGGTGCGCGTCCCGTCCAAGATCGACACGAGCTCGATGCGCGACGGAAGTCTCCAGTCGTCGTACCCGCCGAGCGACAGCCGCTCACACTCTTTCTGGGCGCCGACGAACGTCTGAAGCGTGCTCGCCGCGCTTCGTTGCCACATCAGCCCCGTCACTTGATCGAGCACGACACCCGGGATCCGCGTGTCGTAGTTCTGCGGATTCGGCAGGCCCGGCAGGCGAGAGTTCGGCATCGGCCAGGTGGCCCACGGCTGCACCGGGGCGCGCGGAACGAACTCCGCCGTGTCGTCGGACGGAGCGCCGTCCGGAGCGGCATTGGTCTCCGCGGCTACGCCGCCGCCGGTCCGGGCCGCGGGACTGACCGCGGTGTCGACCGACGCTTCGGGTGCGCCCGGAGATCGCCCCTCCGCCCGGCAGCCTCCGAGCAGTGCCGCGAGGAGGGTCGTTGCGAGCGCCGGTCGGAGCGCACCCCACACCGGGCAGATGAAACCCGCCCGAACGGGCGAACGCCAGGACCTCGCCACGCGCTTGGTTAGAGCTGCTCGCCGGGAGACGGTGCGCGGTACATGAAGGACTTCGACGAAAAGAGCGTTGCGAGCATATTCGTAAGAGAGAAGCCCGGCGTCGCGGCACCCTGCTGGTACGCGCGCTGAAGAGAGCCGACCTCGGCGCTGGTCTCCGCCCGACCGAGCGAATACCGCGCCCACTCGCGCGCCATGCACTGCTGCACTTCGGGACTCTGCGCCAACTGAGGCATCAGATCGATCGCACTCGTGAAGGTCAGCATGGCGTCGTTGGGCGTTACGAAGAGCCCGGTCGAGTCCACGGTCAGCGGGGTGCTCGCTCCGGCGGGTGTTTCGGTCGTTCGATAGACGCCGTCGCCGTCGTAATGCTCGAAGGCGAACCCCGGCGGATCGAACAGGTTGTGGCAGCCCTGCGCGCAGACGCTGGCTGCGTGTGCCTCGTACGACTGGCGGGTGGTTCCGTTCTGAAGGAAGTTGACCGCGGGCACGTTGTTGGGAGGTGACCCGATGGTGCCGCAGAACAGCTTCACATAGATGCCCAGCCCCCGGAAGACGGGGTTGTCCACCGAGTCGTTCGCGTTGGCCGCCATGTAGGCAGTCTGTGTCAGGATGCCGGCGCGCTGGCCCGCGGGCAGCTCGACCTTGGCGAAGCCAGTCGCGGGAACCCCGCTGGTCACTCCGTAGATCGGCGCGAGGTCCTGGTTGATGTACGAGTACGTCGCCGTAAGCAGCGTGTTCAGCGTGCCGTCGCCCGTGGAGTACACGGACGAAAGGAACTGGGTGAACTCCGGCGTGATGCTCGACTGCACTCCGGCCGTGAAGATCGGACTCGTCTTCCCAAGCTGGGTCAAGTCTCCGAGGTCATGGGTGCCGACGGAAAAGAGCAGCTGGAAGTGGAAATCGTAGAGGGCGTTGGCCGCGTGCCCGGTCGTGTCCGCGAGCAGCCTTTTCGCCTGCGCCGCAACCTGGTCGGCGGTGGCGAGATTGCCGGCCTGGGCTGCCTGAAGCAGCGTGCTGTCCGGCATGGTCTGCCAAAGGGTCGACGCCAACCGGGACGCGATCTGCCACTGCGTCAGCGGCACGAGGCCATCGCTCCCCAGGGTGGGCTCGGTGGGGCCGATTTCCCAGTGGTAAAGGAAGTTCGGCGACTGGATCATTCCTTTGACGACCGCTGCGACGGACTCGGTGAAGCTCAGGCCGAGCCCGCGCACGGTCGTAAAGAGCGTCGTCAAGTCGGTCATCTCGGCCGCCGCCACCGGCCGCCGGTAGGCTTGCAGGCCGAACGTGGTGATGAACGACTGGACGCAGGATGTTTCGTCGGCAGACGTCGCGGGGTTCGTGCACGGAATCGACAGCTTTCCGCCGGAGAGAGCCGTCTCGGCGACCGTGTCCGCGGTCGTGTTGATGAGGTCGATGATCGCCTCGGCGAAGTTGACGGGGGCGACGAAGTAGGTCGTGTCTTCCGACGCCGCTGGCCAGCCCACGGTCGGGTCAGTCGTGTTGCCCAGGAGGTCGGAGAGGATGTTCGCGTACTCTTTGTACGTGAGCGCCCGCATCGGCAGAACTCCGGCACTTTCGGCTACGAGTGGCGCGTTCGCGCCGACCGGGATCGCCGGCGTGGGGGCATGGGACGTAGTGGCGGTGGTCGCACCTCCACTCCCACTGCTCGCGTTGGCCCCGCCGCTGCTTCCGCCGCTGCCACCCGGCTGGGCGGTCGCACCGGGGGTGGGACTCCCCGAGCTCTGGCCCCCCGAACCGCTCCCGGACGTCGAGGCGTTGGTGTCGCCGACGCCCATTTTGGCCGTGCACGCTCCCATCAGCCCCGCCCCGAGAAGAGCGGCGAGCATAAGAGATGACGGCAGCAGTTTTTGAGCTTTCATCGATTTCTCCGGTTCGCTCTCGTTGGTCAGTCTCACGCCTGGCTGAGGGCGAGCAGTTCGGTCCCGTATGCGGCGCCCGCGGTGCCGCCGTAGGTCGTGATGGGGCCCGCGTCCATCGCGTTCACGAGGGCCACGAGCAGGCCGTTGTTGGACGTTCCCGACGGAACCACGATGCTCCGGCCCAGTTTGAAGTAGCCGCCGCAGCTCCCGGCGATGACGAAGGGCAGATTCGTGGTCTCGTGGGTCCCCGTCCGCATGTTGCTCATGCCGACCACGACGCTGCTATCGAGCATCGACGCGCCCGTCGGATCGGTGATGCTCTTCATCAAGCCGATGACGTAGCCGAGCTGGTCTTGGAACCACCGGTCGCAGATCACCTTGTCGGCGACGTTGCGGTGTGCGATGGCGTGATACGCGTTGACGTCGCCGGTGTTCGCATCGCCCGGGTTGGGGCCGCCCGCCGCGTAGGGCGTGCCTGCCGCGCTCGTGAGCCAGCTGAGGATCATGGTCGATCCGGCCTGGTCGCCGATCTGCATGACGACGCACCGGGTGAGGTCCGCCGCGAAGGCCGCGACGCCGAGCTGCATTTGCAGCTGGGCGATCATCGGAATGTTCGCGTCCACCGTGGATCCTGCGCCGCCATATGTCGCCGCAACGGTGGGGGCGGTGCATGCGCTCCCCGTTCCGGCCGTAATCGCCCCCCCAATCGCCGGGCCGACCGCGGTCGAGGTCAACCGCGTCTCGATGTTTCTCACATAGGTGAGGTGCTGGTCGATCGACTGTTGGTCCGCGGTGCCGACGATCTTCGAGAACCGGTTGAGGTCGTTCACCACGTAGTCGAGGATGCTCTTCTGGACCGCGGGCGATTCCGGGGTGACCGCTGGCGGGGCCGCGGTTGCGGTTCCCGTGGTGGTCGGCGCCGGCGCGGGCATGGCGCCCTTGAAGTACGTGTTGAAAATCGTGGTCGGGTCCGTCGTGGGCAGGACCACCTGGCCGGGGCCATCCCACGACAGGTGCCCGGTGCTGTGAACGAACGCCCCCTGATTCAAGCTCACGACGCCGCCCGAGGCTTTGACTTGCTTGCCGATGTACCGGTCGATCGACTGGTAGCCGGCCGTGTCCGAGTCGGTCGACGAAGAGAACGATTGGTAGGGCGCGCCGGTGAGCATCCCGGGGAAACAGGCGTGGCCGGTTCTCTCGCCGCTACCGGTCATCTGCTGGATGAAGGTGTAGTCAATCCCCTTCACCAGAAGGAGGTCGTTCACGTAGGGAATCAAGCCGGCCGTGCCGCTGACGCCGCCTTGGAACGGGGCAAGCGACCAACTTCCGGGGGTGGCGCCGGCGGTCGCCCAGCTGTCGATGCTGCTCAGCATGCCGTTCGGCCAGGCCAGGATGTACATGCGCTTGATGCCGCCGGACACGCAGGCCGCATCGGCCTTGTCTGCCTCTAGAAGTGGCAGCAGCGCGAAGCCAGCGCCGATCGTTTTGAGAAGATTGCGACGCGAGTAACGGAGGTCACGCTTCATCATAACGATAACGTCCTCTTGGGGGGCAGGTGGCCGCGCCTAACGACCTTGGGCGAAGCCAAGGGGCGGCATCGGTCGACCGTGCGCTGGTCTGGTACCATGTCTAGCTATTCTGTGATTCGGCGCAACGAAATCCATCTCGGTAGAAACGCCGGTTCCCAGCATCCTTCGCCCAACGTGTAGTAACCGCTCGAGGGCCATCTGTCCGGCTTTGCTTGCCATACAAAGGTCCCCTCGCGTGTTTTTGCGCCATCGTCGGCAGGCGACGAATCGGCCAATTCCTTTGGGGCTGGCAAGTTTCAGTTCAGCGGGATTAATGGGCTAGTTTGGTTGGCGCGCGGCGAGCAACGTCCGCCGCGCTCTGGCGCAATGCGGCACCGGACGCGCCAGCTCGCAAGCGTCGTTCGTGTACGCGGAAAATTCCATTGATACGGCATGTGCCGTCGGTCTTTTCCCGCACGTCGGATCGAAACCGAAACGAATGCGAGGGTCGTTTCGGACGCGCTAGCCCCACCGGCGCGCGGCAGGTCTGCAACGGACCACGCGGACCAGAAACCCTGGCACCGTGCGTGCGGCACATGTCGCGGTTACGGCGCAGACCGCGCTTGCCGCGCGCGCAATGGACCCCCGATAGGGACTTTATTGCCAATTGTGCGAGCCCTGCAACCGCCGAGTCCGCAGGAATGGCGGTGGGCATATGGCAAATAGTTTCCGCGGGCGGCCGGCCCTGGTTGGCCACGGTCGTTCGAGGGCGCCGTACAGCCTTCGCGTGGGCATGGTTCGCGGTGTCGCGGGATGCCATTCGGGGCTGCGCGACGGAAGTCGCCCCGCCCATGCGGCGTCTAATATAGTAGACATGCGTGCACTCGCGCGCTAGAAGATGAACCCGTGAGCGCCGGGGCCACGCCATGCCAATACTCGAGTTATCCAGAATCGACGCGCCCGCAGTGCGCGCGAGGGCGCTCGTCTTCGAAGCGCCCGCGTCTCGAGCGCTCCTAGCCCACATCGATCAGCTTGCGCCGACCGACGCGACCGTCCTCATCACGGGCGAAACGGGCACGGGCAAAGAAATCGTCGCGCGGCATCTGCACGACCGGAGCTCGCGCGCGAAGGCGGCGTTCGTAGCGGTCAACTGCGGCGCGCTCACCCCGTCGCTGCTCGAAAGCGAACTGTTCGGTCACGAGCGCGGGGCGTTCACGGGCGCCTTTGCGAGCAGCCAGGGTTGGTTCGAAGCGGCGGACAAGGGCACGCTATTTTTGGACGAGGTGGGCGATCTGCCTCTCGGGGCGCAGGTGAAGCTCCTGCGCGTGCTGCAGGAGCGCGAGGTGGTCCGGGTCGGCGCCCGGCGCGCGGTCCAAGTCGACGTGCGCCTCATCGCCGCGACGAACATGCACTTGGAACAGGCTGTGTCCGACGGGCGATTTCGGGAGGATTTGTACTATCGCCTCCACGTGGCCCACCTCGCACTCGCGCCACTTCGCGACCGCCGCGAGGACATTCTGCCCCTTGCCGAACACTTTCTGAGAATGTACTCGTCGCGCCTCGGCATACCGAACGCGGACCTGACGGAGAGCGCCGCCGGCGCCCTTCTCGGCCACGCGTGGCCGGGCAACATTCGCGAGCTCGAGAACGTGCTTCACCGGGCCTTGCTCGTCGCACGTCAGGGACGGCTCACGGCGTCCGATCTGCAGCTCTCCGGGAGAGCACCCGCTCGGCCCTCCGCGGCGCCTCCAGCGCCGAAGACGTTGGCCCCGGTCGAGGCTGCCCGCGAGGGGGGGGGCGATGCCCGTGCCGCGCTCGAGGCCGCGCTTCTCTCCCTCTTCGAAGAGGAACGGCCAGGGCTGCACGACGAAATCGAAGAGGTCGTTTTTCGGACTGCGTACCGCTTTTCGGACCACAACCAGCTGCGCACGGGCCGCCTGCTCGGCATCAGCCGAAACGTGGTGCGCGCCCGGCTTCAGCAGTATGGCCTCCTCGCCGCGCCGTCGAAACGGGAGCCCGAGGAAGAGACTGCCGTCACCTTGTCGGCGCGCAGGCCCGAACGCGGGGGTGTACGGCTGCGGGTCGGACATCAAACGTTCGGCGTCCTTTCGCTGCTGAAAGTCACGGGCGCTCTCGAGGACTCGCTCTCCGCCCACGGCGTCGACGTCGAGTGGACCGACTGCGCCACCGGGATGCAAGTGATCGACGCGATCGCGGCCGGTGCCCTCGATATCGGCGTCGTCGGCGAAGCCCCGCCGGTATTTGCGCAAGCGTCGCGCGCGCCCGTCGTCTACCTCGCGAGCGAGCCCCCCGCCCCGCAGGGCGAGGCCATCGTGGTGCTAGAGGGATCGCCCATTTGTTCTCTCGCCGAGCTTCGCGGCAAATCGTTGGCGGTGAGCCGCGGCGCAAACGTCGTTTACTTCGTCGTCCGCGCGCTCGAAGAGGCGGGGCTCACGCTGAGCGACGTCGACGTGCGGACCCTTTCACCGAACGAAGCACGCACTTCATTTGCCCACGGCAAAGTCGAAGCCTGGGCCATATGGAATCCCATCCTCGCTTCGCTGGAGCACGCGCTTCCGACCCGCGTGCTCCGCGACGCGCGCGGCCTAGCGAGCAATCGCGCATTCTACGTGGGGCGACGCGCCTTTGCAGACGCCCAGCCCGAGATCATCGAGGCTTTTCTGGGGCAGGTTGGCGCGGTCGGACGATGGGCCAACGACAGCCGCCAGCTTGCCGCTGGTATGCTTGCGTCCGCGGTCGGGTTCCCGCAGTCCGCGATCGAAGCCGCTCTGGCGTGCACGCCTTTCGACACCCGGCCGCTCGATGCGGAGGCCGTCGTCGGCCAGCAGCGCATCGCGGACACATTTCACAGGTTGCAGCTCATCACGCGCCCGGTGCGCGTGAACGAAGCGGTGTGGGCTCCGCCGCGGGGGCCTGCGCGCCGTTCCGCGTGACCGAGCCCGGGGGAAATCGGTTGGCGAGCATTTCGCCGAATGGGCCCGTGGGGTTGTACTCGATCGGGCGGTCATCGCGGACCACGGGCAGGCGCGGCAGCAGAAGCTCCGCGACCCGGTACGCCTCTTCGAGGTGGGGGTACCCCGAGAGGATGAACGTGTCGATCCCGAGCTCGGCGTACTCCAAGAGACGTTCGGCGACGGTCTCGGCATCGCCGACGAGAGCGGTTCCCGCCCCACCACGGACCAGGCCGACGCCTGCCCACAGGTTCGGACTGACTTCCAATTGGTCTCGGCTCCCCCCGTGGAGAGCGGCCATCCGCCGTTGTCCCTCGGATTCGAACTGCGCGAACGCGTTCTGCGCGGCGGCGATCGAGTCGTCGTCCAAGCGGGAGATGAGCTCGTTGGCCGCCGCCCAGGCGGCCGTCTCGGTCTCGCGGACGATCACGTGGACTCGGAGCCCGAATCGAATGCTCCGTCGGACTTTGTCGGCACGCGCGCGCACGTCGGCGATCTTGGCCGCCACCGCGAGGGGCGGTTCGCCCCAGGTCAAATAGACGTCCGCGTGGCGCGCGGCGACGTCGTGCGCCGCGTCGGAGGAGCCGCCGAGGTACACGGGCGGATGCGGTCGTTGTACCGGCGGATACAGGATCTTCGCGCCGCGTACGCGGAGGTGCGCGCCTTCGAAATCGACGGTCTCTCCGGCCAGGACCGCTTTGTACACCGAGAGAAATTCCGCGGCGGCCGCGTACCGTCCATCGTGGTCCAGAAACACCCCGTCTCCCTCGGACTCACCGGGGTCGCCTCCGCTGACGATGTTGAGGAGCACACGGCCGCCGGATAGACGGTCGAGTGTCGCCGTCATGCGCGCCGCTGTGGTCGGGGCGACGATCCCCGGACGAACCGCAACGAGGAAGCGCAACCGCTCGGTCAACGGGGTGAGTGCCGCCGCGACCACCCAGGCGTCTTCGCACGATCGTCCCGTCGGAAGGAGGACGCCCGCGAACCTCAGAGAATCCGCGGCGCGGGCGACCTGCTGCAGGTACGCCAAGTCGACGGAGCGGGCCCCGTGCCCGGTTCCCAAGTAACGACCGTCGCCGTGGGTGGGAATGAACCATAAAACGTCCATGAGCGAGAGCTCCTCTCCTGATTTCGGTCTCCGCAATATGCGCGCCGCTCCGCCCAAGCCTTCGCCGCTCGCATCGCGCCCTTGCTTTTGCGTGTGGAGGAGCAGCCGGCGTGCAGTCGGTGTTGCTGGAGCAGCAGCGGCGAAGGCAAAAGCGACGCCTGGGACGTGGCGTGCGGCGTGCACAGTCCTGCCTCGACGATGGCTGCTCCCCTCGAACTCCCGCGCGTCGCAAGTGCATCGCCGGACCCCCTCCGCATCGCGGAGGCCATCTCCCGAGAGTTTGCGGCGACCGCCGTCGAGCGAGACCGCCGGGGCGGCACACCAAAGCGTGAGCGCGACGTCCTTCGCGCGAGCGGACTGCTCACGTTGATCGTTCCCAAACAGTTCGGCGGCGGAGGCGCGTCGTGGGCGACCGCGCTCGAGGCCGTCCGGATCATGGCCCGCTCGGACGGGTCGATCGCCCACGTGTTCGGCTTTCAACACCTGCTGCTCGCGACCGTACGTCTCTTCGGCAATGGCCAACAGTTCGAGCTTCTCGCCCGAGGCACGGTCGGAGCCCGCTGGTTTTGGGGAAACGCCCTCAATCCCCTCGATGCGCGCGCCACGATCACGCCTGGACCGGACGGGCGCGTCCTTCGCGGTGAAAAGAGCTTTTGCTCTGGGGCACGCGACGCGGACATTCTCGTCGTCTCGGCCATAGCTGCGACGACGGGCAAGCTCGTCGTCGCGGCCATCCCGGCGAACCGCGCGGGAATCACCGCGCGCGACGATTGGGACAACATGGGCCAGCGGCAGACCGACAGCGGATTGGTCGCGTTCGACAACGTTCGCGTCGCGGAAACGGAGATCTTGGCGGAGCCCGGTCCGCTCGGGAGCACATTTGCGACCCTCAGGCCGCTCATCGCCCAGCTCACGCTCTGCAACGTGTATCTCGGCATCTCCGAGGCGGCGCTCGCCGCCGCCCGCGTCGTGTCGCAAGGTCGGTCCGCTCCCTGGTTCGCGAGCGGCGTCGAGCGGGTAGCGGACGACCCGTACATCCTCGCCACCTTCGGCGACCTCTTCGCGGAGCTCGAAGCGGCGCGTCATCTGACCGATGCCGCGGCCGCGGAGCTCGATCGCGCCTGGCTCCGAGGCGACGCGCTGACCCCCGAAGAACGCGGCGCATGCGCGGTGTCCATCGCCGCGGCCAAGGTCGTTACGACGCGGGCCGGGCTCGATATCTCGACCCGCATCTTCGACGGCACCGGCGCCCGCGGAACGACCGCGCGCCTTGGGTTGGATTGGTTCTGGCGGGACCTTCGCACCCACACCCTGCACGATCCGGTCGACTACAAGCGCCGCGATTTGGGGCGCTTCTGGCTGACCGGCGAGTGGCCCAAGCCGTCCTTCTACTCATGACGGCACCTCGTCCGCGAACTGCCGCGGCCAGACAAGAAAGAACGGACAATGCCGAACAGTCACGTCGTAGATGCCGTCGAGCGGTTTGCCCGCGGCGAGATGGTCGTTGTCGTCGACGATTCCGATCGAGAAAACGAGGGCGATCTCGTCCTGGCGGCGGAGAAGGCCACGCCCGAGCGAATAGCCTTCATGGTGCGTCATACGAGCGGTGTCCTCTGCGTAGCGCTCCCCGAAGCGCGGTGCGACGCGCTTGGCCTCCCCCTCATGGTCCCCGCGGGCCGCGACGCCCACGGCACGGCGTTCACGGTCACGGTGGACGCTCGCAGAGGAACGAGCACCGGCATTTCTGCGATGGACCGTGCGACCACCATCCGCGCGCTCGGCCAGGAGTCTTCGCGCCCCGAAGACTTCATGCGGCCGGGTCACATTTTCCCGCTGCGCGCGCGCGAAGGTGGCGTCCTCGCTCGCCGTGGACACACCGAAGCGGCCATGGACTTGTCGCGTCTCGCAGGCCTTTCTCCCGCAGGGGTCCTCAGCGAGCTCGTACACGACGACGGGACGATGATGCGCCTCCCCGCGCTCGAGGCCTTCGGCCGCGCCCACGGCTTGGCCGTCATCCACATCGAGGACCTCGTGGCGTATCGACGGCGCACCGAGCCGATCGTGGAGCCCGTCGCGCAGGCCCGGCTCCCGACCGAGCACGGCACGTTCGTCGCCCACGTCTTTCGGGACCTGGTGGACGGCCGCGAACACATCGCCCTCGTCCGCGGGGAGGTCCGCGGCGCTTCCGACGTGCTCGTACGCGTGCATTCCGAATGCGTGACCGGCGACCTGTTCGGGTCGCAGCGCTGCGATTGCGGAGCGCAGCTTCATGCCGCGCTCGAGCGAGTTGCGAAGGCGGGGCAGGGCGTCGTTGTCTACTTGCGTGGACATGAAGGACGCGGCATCGGTCTCATCAACAAGCTTCACGCATATCGCCTGCAGGACGAAGGTCGGGACACCGTGCAAGCCAACCTCGAGCTCGGGCTGCCCGTCGACTCGCGTCGTTACGACGTCGGCGCGCAAATCCTGACGTGCCTCGGTCTGACGACGATCCGTCTGATGAGCAACAACCCCGCGAAGTTCGCGGCGCTCGAGGGATACCCGCTCCGGATCGTGGAGCGCGTCCCGCTCGTCACGACTCCGAATCCCGAGAACGCCGGGTATTTGTCGACCAAGCAAGCCAAGCTCGGACACTTGCTCGGACTGGCGCTGGGTGCTGCTGGCGAAGCAGTCGATCAGCAGCATGTGCGCGCGCGTGCGCAGGGACGGGCTTGAAACGCTGCGATCTGCGGTGAGCCAGACTCGGCATAGTCCCTGCTCTGGAACAAAAACCTCTGCTTGAGAGGACGCTCCAATGTCTCGACCCGACTACGAAGCCGTACGCGAACAGATTCGCACCATTGCCAACGACGTGATTCGACCCAACGCCGACCGCGTGGACCGAGAGGGGCTCTTCCCCCGCGACAATCTCGCGGCCCTCGCGCGCGCCGGGTGGAATGGGGTCCTCCTGCCCAAGGAGCTCGGCGGACTCGGCCTGGACCACGTGGCCTTCGCGATCGCGGCCGAAGAGATCGGGCGTGCGTGCGCATCGACCGCGCTCGTCTACGTGATGCACGTCGGCGCCGCGCAGACGATCGCTCTTTATGGCAATGACGACCAAAAGAGGCGCTGGCTCGTGCCTGCGCGCGACGGTCTTATCGGAACGTACTCGACGAGCGAAAAGGCGAGCGGTGGCCACTGGTGGTTCAACTTCAGCGAGGCCAAGCGAAGCGGCGAAGACTACGTGGTAACGGCCGAAAAGTCGTTCACGACGAGCTCGGGGCAAGCGGACTACTACGTCGTCCAGACGCGGACCCCGGGGGCGAAAGGTCCGACCGATATCACGTTCTTCATCGTGAACGGCAAGAGTCCGGGAATCCACGCAGGCACGTGGGAGGCCCTCGGGGTCCACGGCAACCATAGCGGTCCCATTCGTTACGACGGCGTCCAGGTTCCGCGCCGCGACCGGCTGGGTCAAGAGGGTCAGGGCAAGGACATCATTTATCACGGCGTTTCCCCCGTCTATCTCATCGGGCTCGGCGCGGCGTGGCACGGCGTCGCGCGAGGCGCCCTCGAAGAAATTACGAAGTACGCCTCCGCGACGGTGCATCGTGACTTCAACCGGCGTCTCGCGGACTACCAAGTTTTGCGCCAGCAGCTCGGCGAGGCCAAGGTGCTCGTCGAGAGCATCAGGCCATGGCAGGAGTCCCTTGCCGAGCGGCTCGACGAGCTCTGGGTCGCCGGAAAGCCGCAGGGCGAGATTCTCATTCCCCTAACGGAGTTCAAAGTGCACGCGGCCGAAGTGGCCAATATCGCGGCGCGAAGGGCGCTCGATATCAGCGGCGGATACGGCTACAAGCGCGGCCCGATCGAGCGCGCCTTCCGCGATGCCCGGGCGGCGATCGGCATGGGTCCATCCAACAACATCGCTCGCGAGTGGATCGGCAAGACCCTCGTGGGGCTGCCGCTCGAGCTTTTCGAGGCGGGCGGCGAATAAGAACGCACGATACCGAGGAGAGTCGAAAAATGAGCAGCGACGCGAACGAAACGAGAAGCGCATCCGACGTCAAATTCGCCTATTGGGTCCCGAACGTGAGCGGCGGCCTCGTCATCAGCAAAATCGAGCAGCGGACGGACTGGAGCATTGAATACAACGTAAAATTGGCGCGACTCGCCGAAAACTTGGGGTTCGAATACGCGCTCAGCCAGGTGCGTTACATGGCGAGCTACGGCGCGGAGTTCCAGCACGAATCGACGACATTCAGCTTCGCCCTACTCCAGGCGACCCAGCGTCTGAGAGTCATCGCGGCCATTCACCCCGGCCTTTGGCATCCGGCGGTGCTCGCGAAGCTCGTCGCGACACAGGACCAGCTATCGAACGGTCGCAGCGCGGTGAATGTCGTCAGCGGCTGGTTCAAGGGAGAATTCACTGCACTCGGAGAGCCGTGGCTCGAGCACGACGAGCGGTATCGGCGATCGGAGGAATTTATTCGAGTGCTGAGGGGGAGTTGGTCGGAAGACCATTTCTCGTTTTCGGGAGACTTCTATCGAATTCACGGCTACAACTTGAAACCGAAACCGCTTCAGAGGCCGCATCCGGAAATCTTCCAGGGCGGGACGTCTCGCGGCGCGCGCGACATGGCTGCACGCGTCTCGGATTGGTACTTCTGCAATGGCAACACGATCGACGGAATCAAAGCACAGGTCGACGACATACGAACCAAGGCGGCGCAGGCAGGACGACCGCCGGGAGCGCCGAAGATCGGAATGAACGCGTTCGTAATCGCGCGCGACACCGAAGAGGAAGCGAAAAAGGTTCTCGCCGACATCATCAAGCACGCGGATTCGGAGGCAGTGAATGCGTTCGGCGACGCGGTCAAGCAGGCGGGGAAGGCTTCCCCCGAGGGGCAGGGCAACTGGGCTACGTCGACGTTCGAGGATCTCGTCCAATACAACGACGGATTCCGGCCGAACCTCGTCGGCACCCCCGAGCAAATCGCACGTCGAATCCTCGAGTACAAGGCCGTTGGCGTCGACCTCGTTCTCGGCGGCTTCCTTCATTATCTGGAGGACGTGGAGTACTTCGGCAAGCGTGTGCTCCCACTCGTTCGCGAGCTCGAGAAAAGGACCAAGGCCGCGGCATGACCGCGTCGTCGCCGCTCCTCGAAGTCCACGACGTGTCGCTTTCGTTCGATGGCGTCCTGGCATTGGACCGCGTCGGGTTCGCCGTGAGCGGCGGCGAAGTGTGCGCGATCATCGGACCGAACGGCGCGGGCAAGAGCTCGCTCTTGAACGTCGTTAGCGGCCTTTATCCGGCCGGCGCCGGCTCGGTGCGGTTCGAAGGGCGAGAGATTTCCCGCGCGCGAGATCTGTCGGCGCGCGGAGTTGCGCGCACCTTTCAGAATCTCGCGCTCTTCCGCGGCATGACCGTCCTAGAAAACGTAGAGCTCGGGGGCGACTTCAGGGGACGAGCGACGTTCCTCGAACAGGCCCTCCGTCTCGGACGCGCACCGCGCGAAGAACGTAGGTCGCGCGAAGAGGCACGCGAGATACTCGCGCTGCTCGAAATCGCGGACCACAAAAGCGAAATCGTGGGTCGTTTGCCCTACGGTCTGCAAAAGCGGGTCGAGCTCGGGCGAGCCCTCGCCCCCAGGCCAAGATTGCTCTTGCTGGACGAGCCGATGGCGGGAATGACCTTCGACGAAAAGCGCGATATGTGCCGGTTTATCCTTCACGCTCACGAGTCGTTGGGAACCACCCTCGTGCTCATCGAACACGACTTGGGCGTCGTGATGGACCTTTCCGATCACGTGATCGTGTTGGATCACGGGAGAAAGATTGCAGACGGAACTGCCGAAGCCGTCCGGAAAGATCCGGCCGTCATCGAAGCATACGTCGGCAATTTTGCGGACTGAGGCGGCAGCATGGCATTTTTTCTCGAAGTCCTGATTGGCGGTCTCCTCGCCGGAATCATGTACACGATGGTCGCCCTGGGCTTTGTCCTCATCTACAAAGCGTCGGGCGTCTTCAACTTCGCCCAGGGCGCGATGGTCCTTTTCGCGGCGCTCACGTTCGTCACTCTCTCCGAGCACGGTCTTGCGTTTCCGTGGGCTTTGGCAGCGTCGGTCGCCGTGATGGTCGCCCTCGGCGTGACCACCGAGCGTGTCGTCTTGCGTCCCTTCGTCAACGCCGCGCCGATGGCTCTCTTCTTGGCGACCCTCGGGCTCGCCTTCGTCCTCGAGGGGCTCGCGCAGCTGATGTACGGGACCCAAGTGCACGGGCTGGAGCTCGGCATTTCCGACGCGCCGATCCGTGGGTTGCCGATCGAAGTGAGCAAGCTGGATTTGTTCGCGGCCGGGGTCGCCGGCGCCCTCGTCGGGGCGCTCGCCCTGCTGTTCCAAACGACACGCGCGGGAATCGGCCTGCGTGCGGTTGCGGACGACCCCGTGGCGGCGGTCGCCGTAGGGCTCGATTTGCGACGACTCTGGGCGATCGCGTGGGGTGGAGCGGGCGTCGTCGCGCTCGTGGCCGGACTCCTCTGGGGTGCGCGGGTTGGGGTCCAGTTCTCGCTGTCGCTCGTGGTCCTCAAGGCGCTGCCGGTGCTCATCATCGGTGGGTTCTCGTCGATTGGGGGGGTCATCGCGGGCGGCCTCATTGTCGGTGCCTCCGAGAAACTCGCGGAGGTGTACGTCGGATCCCACATGGGGGGCGGAATCGAAACCTGGTTTCCCTATGTGCTGGCGGTGGGGTTCCTGGTCGTCCGACCCACGGGGCTGTTCGGCGAACGACTCGTGGAGAGGGTCTGATGAGCTCCGACGCAACGGCGTGGTCGTCCTCTTCGGAGGTGAAGGAAGGGGAGGCTTCGACTTTCCGTCCGCGCCGGGCCGCCCTTCGAATCGGCGCGTTCGTCGTTTGCGGCGTCATCGTCGCGTCCTTGCCTCTCCTCGTCACCGACTACGTCTTGAGCGCGATCCTCGTCCCGGTTCTCGCTCTCGCCCTCGCCGGCACCGGGCAAAACGTCATCACCGGCTACGCCGGACAACTCTCGGTCGGATCGGCGGCATTCATGTCGGTCGGCGCCTTCGCCACCTACGACGTGCACCTGCACATCCCTGGAATTCCGCTTCTCGCGGCCTTCGGGTGCGGGGGGCTCGTCGCGGCGCTCGCCGGCGTGCTCTTTGGCCTGCCCAGCCTGCGCATTCGCGGGTTCTATTTGGTGGTATCGACGCTCGCCGCCCAGTTCTTCGTGGAGTGGCTGTTCACGAAGGTCGGCTGGTTTACCAATTACAGCGCATCCGGGGTCATCACGGCCCCGCGATTGGCCGTCGCGGGGCTCGACCTCGCGTCACCGGGCGGTCACTACTGGCTCTCGCTCCTGGTCGTCGTTCCGTTGACCGCTTTCGCGCGCAACCTCGTCCGCGGCCGACTGGGTCGCGCTTGGATGGCCGTGCGCGACATGGAGACGGCCGCCGCGGTCGTGGGTGTCCGAACCGGCCGTGCAAAGCTCCTCGCGTTTGGCATCGGCTCGTTTTACTGCGGCATCGCGGGAGCCCTCTGGGCGTTCGCGTATCTCGGGACGGTCGAACCGCACGGCATGGACCTCGATCGATCCTTTCAGGTTCTCTTCATCGTCATTCTGGGCGGCCTTGGCAGCATTGCAGGACCGTTCATCGGGGCCGCGTTCGTCATCCTCTTCCCCGTCCTGCTCGATCAGCTCGGATCGGCGGCCCTTGGCGGCTCCGTCGACCCCAGTCTCTTGCAAAACATCGAAAAGATCATTTTTGGCGCCCTCGTCATCCTGCTCTTGATGAAACAGCCGGCCGGAATGGTCCGCCTCATCCAGATTGCGTCGATACGCGCCGGCCGATGGCGTCCGCGCCCGGCCTGACTCCGCACTTCTCTCTATCCCTGTTTCATCGAACTCGTGTGCACGCCAAAACCGGCGCGTTCGGAGGTTTATCCATGTTCCGTTCTCGAGTCACAACGTTCCTTTCAGCCGTCGGTATAGCCCTCCTCGCGACCGCGTGCCGTTCGCACTCCGACGCTGCGCCGGCCGCCGGCGGCGCGCCCACCGCGGGGGGCGCGTCCCCGACCGCGGTCACCGTCACGGTGGGCAAGGAGCAGTACTTCCCTCTCCAGAGCTACCGCGTCGGACCATATGCCGCGGGGGGCAGCGGATTCTTCGGGGGATTTATCGACTACATGCAGCTCGTCAATACCCGCGACGGCGGCGTCAACGGGGTCAAGCTGACGTGGTCCGAGTGCGAGACGGAATACGTCGTAGAGCGCGGAGTGGAGTGCTACGAACGCCTGAAGGGGGGGCTGAACGGGGCGCCGGTCGCCGCGACAAATCCTCTCAGCGTCGGAATCGCATACGCTACGATCGACCGGCAGACAGCGGACAAAATTCCTCTGATCACCATCAATCACGGGCGGACGGACTCGACGGACGGACGGGTATTCCCCTATGTGTTTCCCATTTCGCTCAATCCGTACAGCGAGATATCGGCGATCGTCAACTATATCGGAGAGCGTGAAGGAGGACTCGACCATCTCCACGGTAAGAAAGTCGCCGTTCTCTATCACGGCTCTCCGTACGGGAAAGAGACGCAGCCCATCGCGGAGCTTCTCGCGGCCAAATATGGGTTCGCGGTGACCCACATCGAAGTTCCGCACCCGGGAACGGAGCAGGAGTCGCAGTGGCTCCAGATCAAGCGGCTCGCCCCCAACTGGATCATCCTTCGCGGCTGGGGAATCATGAATCCAGTCGCGCTCAAGACGGCCGCGAAGGTCGGCTTTCCGGTAGACCACATCATCGGAAATATCTGGAGCAACTCCGAGGAAGACGTGATCCCCGCGGGAGCCGCGGCGATCGGGTATGTCGCTATCACGACGCACCCCTCGGGACGGGACTTCCCGGTCCTCAAGGAAGTGGACAAGTACGTGCTCAGTGCGGGAAAGGGCAACATGTCCGACCCGAAACGGGTCGGAACGGGCTACTACAACCTCGGGATCAACAACGGCATCCTGAACGTGGAGGCGGTCCGCGTGGCCCAATCGAAATACGGCAACAAGCCGCTCACGGGAGAGCAGGTTCGCTGGGGCTTCGAACACATCAACATCGACGAAAAACGCTTGAACGAGCTCGGTGCGGTCGGACTCCTTCAGCCGATCAAGCTTTCGTGCGCCGACCACGAAGGGGGCGGCGCGGTTCGGTTCGTCCAATGGGACGGCACGCAGTTCAAACGCATCAGCGATTGGATCAAGGCGGACCGCGCGCTTCTCCGTCCGATCATTGAAGAATCCTCGACGAAATACGCAAAAGAAAAAGGCATCACGGTCCGCGACTGCGACGGCGAGGCCCAGCTTTAGTCGCTTCGCCTCTCGCAAATCCGCTTCGCCTGTCGGACCGAAGAACCCCCATGGCAGATTCGATTACCCCTCTCCTCGCGCTCGAGAATGTCGAGGTCGTTTACGACGGCATCATCGTAGGCCTTCGGGGAGTCTCCCTCGAAGTCGCCGCCGGGAGCGTCGTGGCGCTCCTGGGACCAAACGGCGCGGGCAAGAGCACGACGCTCAAAGCCGCTTCCGGTGTGCTCGCGATCGAGCGCGGAGAGGTGAAGCGAGGAACGATCGCCTTTCGCGGAAGGCCATTGTCGGCGCGCAGTCCAACCCGGCTCGTGCAGGACGGGCTCGTTCAAGTACTCGAGGGGCGTCACTGCTTCGCGCACCTCACGGTGGAAGAGAACATCGCCACGGGCGCCTACGCGCGAAGGCCCTCACGAAGCGACCTCCGCGAGGGCATCGACCGAGTGTACGACCACTTCCCGAAGTTGCGAGATCGGCGGCGCGTGGCCGCCGGTCACCTGTCCGGCGGCGAGCAGCAGATGCTCGCCATCGGGCGCGCGCTCATCGGGCGGCCGGCACTCGTGCTGCTCGACGAGCCGTCGATGGGACTCGCGCCCAAAATCGTCGAAGAGATCTTCACGCTGGTGCGCGATCTGCACGTGAAAGAGCGGGTGAGCTTCGTGTTGGCGGAGCAGAACGCTGCCGGCGCCCTCGCCGTCGCCGACAGCGCCTACGTGCTCGAAAACGGGCGTGTCGTAGCCAGCGGACCTGCGGCCACGATCCGCGGCCGCGACGACGTACAGGAGCTCTACTTGGGACGGAGCTCCGGAGCACGAACGAAATTTCGAATCAGAAAAGAATCTTCGGTATCCGCGGCCGATTTGTAGTTCACGATCATAGAGAAGAGGAAATATGAATATGTCGACGAAGGCGGCCGCCATTGCGGTCGTAGGGGGATTGTCTTTCTTCAACGAAGCCGCGTCCGCGGCGCTCCAAGATCCGGTGCCGCCAGCCTCCGACGCCCCCGCCCCACAGCCTTCGCCGTCGGCAAGCGCTCTCCCAGCGGCTCCGCCCGCGACGCCGGCCCCCGCGACGCCGGCCCCCGCGACGCTGGCCCCCTCGACCACGGCAGCACCCGGCGTTTTGCAGACCGAGTCACCCCCCGTGCCGATGGCCAGCCCTCCGCAGGCGGCCAAACCGCTCCTGCCGGAGTGGATGAATGGCGTCACCCTGGGAGCGGGCGTCCTTCTCTGGTACTACCAGCCCATCGTCCCGCGAGCCCCGGACGTCGAAAACAAGGTCAGCGTGTTCTGGGCGAGGCTGCTCGTCGACGGCAAACGCGGTATCTTCGGATTTCACCTCGAACCGCGGTTTCGTGACACGCCGCTGCGAAGCACCTCCACGAACGTCAACGGGGCGAGCGTACTCACGTATGTCCAAGACAACCAGGCATGGCTTCAAGAGGCATACGCCTCTGTCGACATCGTCCCTGCAAGTGCCCAGCTCAAGATCGGCAAGGAGTACAGCCATCTCGGGTATTTTTGGGACGGTTCGTTTTACGGAAACGTCCAGGTCTACGACGGACTCAAGCTCGATCCCGACTACGGCCTTTCTCTGGAGGGCGACTTCGGAAAGCAAGGTGATCCATTCAGCTTGAGCTATTGGGCGCAATACTTCATCATCGATGGCAGCACCAACGTGTCCCTTCCGGGGCGCGACACCATTTCGGTTCCCGGCGCGCACAGGCGCAATCAGACGGTGCTCCGCGTAGAGCCCCGCTTCGCGGTCGGCGGCGCGACGGTCGCGCTCGGAGTGTCCGGTGAGTACTTGAAGGCGGACATCCCCGCGGCCCCGGTGTCCATCGGACCTCAAAACGTATGGCGCGGGGCGGTCGACGCGACAGTTACCTATGCCGGGTTCAAAGTGCTCGGAGAGCTTCAACACCAAGACGGACGCAGCGTGACGGACTTTCCACTCCCGAGCAGCGCGGCCGGCCCCGGATTGTCGGACAACGTGGACTACGCGCAGGTGGGCGGCGAGTACACGGTCGGTCCGGTGACCGCGCGCTACTACGTCAGCCTCGGCAGCTACAACAACATCCCGCTTCCGGCGGGGGGTACGGCAACGCACAAGGAGTGGCTCCACGTCCCGTCCCTCGGCGTCGTCGTCAGCCCGAATGTGTCGTTGCTCGGTGAATTCGTATTTTGGCAACACGACACGCCCACAAGCTCGGTGCTCGTCGACCGGAGCTTCAACTTGACGGTCAACGCACATCTGTGAAGGAGGACACCATGGACGGCTACCCAATCTCGGTCCATCAGTTTCGGGAGGCGCTTGCCCACTTCGCGAGCGGCGTCACCGTGGTCGCCGCCCGGACCGCGACGGGCCTCGTCGGGTTCACGGCCACGGGATTTACGTCGGCGTCGCTGACGCCTCCGCTGGTTCTCGTTTGCGTGGGCAAGAGCGCCAGCGCCCACGATGGGATCGTCGGCGCGGGGAGCTTCGGGGTGAGCGTGCTCTCGGACGGACAGGAGTGGATTGCCGAGCAGTTTGCGCGTTCCGGGATCGACCGTTTTCGCGACGTGCCGCTCCGACCGGGCGGCGTTCCGCTCGTCGAAGGGGCCCTCGCCCAGCTCGAGTGCCGCCGACACGCGCGGTACGACGCCGGCGACCATTCGATCCTACTAGGCGAGGCCCTCGATGGATTCGTCGGCGTAGGGCGTCCACTCGTGCGCTTTGCGCGGCGGTTCGGCGCCTTCGTTGCGGAAAGCAACCACCGGCCGACGCCCGCCGCTGCGAAAACGGCTGGCTTGGGAGGATGAAGATGAGCGAGAGCATCGTATTTCTTTTGGGAAGTCCGTCCCCGACGTCGCGATCCACGTTCGTTGCACGGGCCGTCGCGACCGAGGCGGAGCGCGCGGGTCGGAGGGCGGTCTTTTGGTCGTTGAGCAACTTCGATCCGGGGGACTTGCTCTTCGGCCGAAGCGACGCCCCGGCAATCGCGCAGTTTATCGAATCGACCAAAGCCGCATCGGGCATCGTCCTCGCGACACCCGTCTACAAGGCCGTGTACACCGGAGCTTTGAAGGCGATAGTCGACCTCATTCCACCCGAGTATCTGGCGCACAAGCCTGCGCTCGGGATCGCCACGGCGAAGCAGTCGGGGCATGCGGCCACCGTCGACCAAGCGTATCGATCGCTCTTTGCCTTCTTCAAGGCTCGCGCTCAAGAGACACTCTTTTTTCGCGATGACGAGCTTCCGCCGCCGTCCGGGACGGCGGTGCTTTCCGACGACGCCGAGCAGCGCGTCCGCGAAGCAGCGCGGGCCCTCGTTCAGGCAACCGAGGACGCGGCGCGGGTCGCTTCTCGCCCGTGACGCTGCGCGACGACATCCGCTGGATGGCGCTCGCGCTCGCGGTCGCCCGGCGGGCGGAGCCCGCTCCCAATCCGCGCGTCGGCGCGGTCGTGGTGAAGAACGACCAATTCGTGTCCATTGGGTGGCACGAGAGGGCGGGAGGCGCGCACGCAGAAGTCAAGGCACTGGAGGCTGCGCAAACGGACCCGCGCGGCAGCACCCTTTATGTCACGCTCGAGCCCTGCAACCACTACGGTAAGACGCCACCGTGCGTGGAGGCGATTCTGGCGGCCCGGGTCGAGCGCGTCGTCATCGGCTGCCGCGACCCGAACCCGCACGTCACCGGCGCCGGCGCCGAGCGCCTGCGGCTCCACGGGGTCGCGGTATCGGTGGGCATTCTCGCCGCCGAAGCGCGCGAGCTCATCGAGGAGTGGGAGGCGCTCTACCTGGCGGGCGGCCGTCGTCGCTGCGTTTCGCGCGCGCACCACTAGGGCCCGTCGCGGGGGCCGCCGTACGAAACACGTTCGAGTTTCGTGCAGGGCGATGAGAATTCTTCCCGACGAGCTCGTACGAATTTTCCGGGTTCTCCGTAACGACGACGCCACCGAGAGTTTTCCGCGTCTTGGAAAGACCGATCGCGCGTCGTGGCTCTTCCTTCGATCGACTCGGTCGACCCGAACATCGGCAACCACCCGTCGACCTTCGTCAACCCGAACAGCGCCACCCCGTACGACACCATCGGGCACTTTCAGACCGACGACGTCGGTATTCTCTGGGTGCAGCACTCGCTGGACGCAACGGCCACCTCGAGCATCGTGACGGCCCTGCAGAAGAACGCGACGGCGATCTTCGCGGACACCCTGCCGCCGGGCACCATCTTCAGCGCCAACATCACTTCTGGACCCGCGCTGGCCGCAATCTTCGGGGATCCGCTGTCGGCCGATCCCGTTGCCGCGGCGCGCGCGCCCGATGTGTTCATCCAGCCCAACTGGGGGACGATTTACTCGGGCAGCTCGAGCAAGATCGCAGAGCACGGTGGGGGTACGCTCGACGACAGGGCGGTAGCTCTGCTCGTCTCGTTCCCCGGGTTGCATACGGGCAAGATCATCTCGGAGCCCGTCACCACGACTCAGATTCCTCCGACGATCCTCCGCGCGCTGCGCCTCGATCCGCGCGCGCTCGAGGCCGTCGTGAAGGAAGGGACGGCGGTTCTACCCGGCCTCTTCTGATCGCACGAGGCGGTGGAACGTGGGAGAGCGAGTGGTCCGCCGCAGCGCGCTGCGAGCGGCGGACCACTTCGTCCGGGGCGAGGCCGCGCAATACGGCCGCGGCCGCGGCAGGACCGGCCAAGATGCCGTTGAACCCGGCCATGCCGCAGGGTATCCACGACATCGGAGGCCCCCATGCCAATCGTACTCTACCACCACCCCTTTTCTCGCGCGGCGAACGCGGTCTGGATGCTCGAAGAGCTCGGCGTCGACTACGAGCTTCGCTTCGTGGACATCATGAAGGGCGCGCAGAAGGCGCCCGAGATCCTCGCCCTCAACCGCATGGGCAAGCTGCCGATCCTCACGGACGGCGATGTCGTCGTCACCGAGTCCGCCGCCATTGGCCTCTACCTGGCGGATCGATATTCCCTCGGCAAGCTCGCGCCGGCTCCCGGCGATCCGGCGCGGGGCGCGTATCTCCGCTGGTCGTTCTTCGCGCCGTCGGTGTTGGAGCCCGGACTCATGGCCAAGACCTCAGGCTGGCAGTTCAAACCCGGGCAGGCGGGGTGGGGCACGTACGAGAGCATGGTCGCCGCAACGGAGAGTGCCATCGCCGACCGCAGCTACGTCCTCGGCGATCGGTTCTCGATGGCCGACGTCGTCTTCGGAGGAACGATCCGGTACATGCTGCGCTTCAAGATGATGGAGGCTTCCCCCTCGCTCGCCGCGTATTCCGAGCGGCTCGGGGCGCGTCCGGCGCTGCAGCGCGCGGAGGCACGGAACTCGGCGATCGCGAAGGAGCACGGGCTGGGATGACGCCAAGCGAGAACGCTACCGCGCCGTGAGGCGTTCTTAGAGCCGTCGCCCCTCAGGCTGCGGGCCGGTGCGGGCACGGCGAATGCGTCCCTCCAGGCTTGGGGCGAACCCCCGCTGACGACGATTGGGCGAAAGCCCATGGGAACGGCGCACCAGCCAGAGAGAGAGTCCAGCCATGAACCGAACCGAAAAAGCCGCTTCGGAAACGATGGGGGCCGCCAAAGCGGCCAAGGCTACGATAGAGAACCTATCGGGAGTCTTCAAAGAGCTCATGCGCGAGCACGGCGAGGTCACCGCCCTCCTCATGAGATTGAAGATGTCCTCGGACCTCGGCCTCCGCAGGCAGCTCTTTCCCACGATTCGCGAGGCGCTCCTCGCGCACGAGAAAGGAGAGCTGGCCGTCGTCTACCCGGCGTTCCGAGAGCACGCGGACCTAGTGGGTTACGCGGATGCCCACGAGAGCGAAGCGACGACTCTCGAGCACAAGATCAGGCGGCTCAGCGCGATGCCATACGACGACGGCCACTGGGCGATCGCATTCACCGATCTCGTGAATGCCGTCTCCAACCATGTCAAGGAGGAAGAAGGGGAGTATTTCCCGAAGGCCAGCCGCGTCCTCGGCAGGGAGGCCAGTGAGTCGATGGAGGCGCCGTACGAGGCGAAAAAGAAGGAGATCATAAGCGAAATGCGTAGATAACGGTCGCATTTCCGGCCGCGACGGCGCGGCCTTCCGGCGGGTAGGCGCGGAAGTCTCTTGACCCGGCCCGTGGAGAGGTTATTCGCCACTCCGCGAGGCCGATCCGATGAGCCAAGAAGCCGAATCCACGTCGAGTTCTCCCGTGTCCGCTCCCGACGCCCCCGCGACCGGCGCGGTCGAGCTGCCGTTCCAGGCCGAGGTCCAGCGCGTTCTCGGCCTGGTCATCAACTCTCTCTACACGCACAAAGAGGTGTTCTTGCGCGAGCTCGTGTCGAACGCGTCCGACGCGCTCGACAAGGCGCGCTTTTTGGCCCTGACCCGGAGCGACATCCAGCCCCAGGTCGGCGAAGCTCGCATCACGATCAAGCTGGACGAAGACGCACGTACGCTCACGATCGAAGACAACGGCGTCGGCATGACCCGCGACGAGGTCATCCAGAATCTCGGGACGATCGCCCGCTCCGGATCGCTCGAGTTCATCAAGGCCTACCAAGAAGCAGCCAAGAGCAAGGAGGCCGGGCTCCGGATCATCGGGCAGTTCGGTGTCGGCTTTTACGCGGTCTTCATGGTCGCCTCGCGCGTCGACGTTCGGACCCGCTCGATGCTGCCCAACGCCGAGCCGATCGTGTGGCGCTCGACGGGAAGCGGGAGCTTCACTGTCATGCCGGGTGACCGCGAGATCCCCGGTACGGAAGTGGTGGTCCACCTCAAAGACGAAGAGCGCGAGTACTCGAAGAGCTGGCGGGTGAAGAACATCATCCAGAAATACTCGGACTTCGTTCAGTTCCCGATTTACTTGAACGATGAGCTGGTGAACCGATCGTCGGCCATCTGGGCTCTGCCGCGCAATCAAGTCACCGACGAGCAGCACACCGAGTTCTTTCGCCGGCTCACCGGGTTCGATGCGCAAACTCCGCTCGCTCGCGTGCACATGTCCGTCGAGGCGCCGGTCCAGTTCCATGCGCTGCTCTACGTGCCCGAAAAGGCGCCGCTCGATCTCTTCAGCAAAGACCGTCCGGGTGTCCGGCTTTATGCCAAGCGCGTGCTCATCGAAGAGGACTGCGAGCGTCTCGTCCCTCCGTACCTCCGATTTCTGCGGGGCGTGGTCGACTCCGAAGACGTGCCCCTCAACGTGTCTCGTGAGATGCTCCAGGAAGATCGGAATCTCCATCAAATCGAGCAGCAGATCGTCAGGAGCGTCCTCAAGACCCTGAATGAGCTCGCCGCCTCGGACTCCGAGAAATACGCCCGTTTCTGGGCGGAGTTCGGGCGCGTTTTGAAAGAAGGGATCTCGCTCGACTGGAAGCACAAGGACGAGATCGCGGCGCTGTGCCGATTTTCGTCGCTCAAGAGCGAGGCGGGCAAACTTGTCTCGCTCGCGCAGTACGTCGAGGCGATGGCGCCGGACCAGAAGGACATCTTCTACATCACGGGGTCGAGCCGCCGGGCTCTCGAACAAGGGCCGCACCTCGAAGCTTTCAAGAAGCGCGGGATCGACGTCCTCCTTCTCACCGATCCGATCGACGAATGGGTCGTTCAGGCGCTCCTCGAGTTCGACAAACGGAAGCTGAAGAGCGCAGCCCACGGAGAAATCGACCTCGGCGGAGAGGCCGCGGGGGAAGCGGCGAAACCCGGGGAAAGCAGCGCGGCCCTGGAGGCGGTCAAAAAGACGCTAGGAGGGCGGGTCAAAGACGTTCGCTTTTCCCGACGCCTCACCGACAGCGCGAGCTGTCTGGTTGCGCCCGAGGGAGATCCTGGGGCGAATATGGAGCGGATCCTGAGGATGATGGACGCGCGGGGAGCGCCCGAGTCGCCAAGGATCCTCGAGCTCAATCCGAACCACCCAATCATCAAGAACCTCGACCGCGTCGCTTCGCGCAGCCCATCGTCGGAATCCGTCGCTCAGTGGTCCGAGCTTCTCTATGACCAAGCGCTCCTCGCGGAAGGCGTCGTGAAGGAGCCGGCAGAACTCGTGCAGCGCATTCAGCGCCTTCTCGTTCAAGTGAGTAGCCAAGCCGTCGAGAGCGCCGAGGTGCCTGGTCAGCCGTGACCGATGCGCCTGCGATGTTTCTTCGACAGTCGCTCTTCCACGACGGAAATTCAGTTGTTCAGCGCACCCGCGGCGACCCAGTCCACCAGGGCGCACTTTGCCGCGGCTTCGACGCCATTGCCGCCGGGAGGCATGTTGCCGCCAAAAATCACCAGAGGCGAACACCCGACTTCGACGAGTTGTGACTGGGTTCCCGAGATGTACCCGCCATTCTGGAGCCACCCGTAGGCGGCCGACGGCGTGCTCGCGTTACCGAACACCGCGAGCTCGGTAGAATGGCACTTTTTGCACGTGGTCGAGAAGCCGTCCGTGGTCCAGATCGACGTCCACGTGGGCGCGGCGCCGGTCGTCTTTGGGCACGTGGGAATGAGCGAACTGCCGCTCGAGCTCCCGCCCCCGCTGGAGCTCGAGCTGCTCGAATCCAGACATGCGGGGCCCGCCGGAGCTGCTTGACCCGCTCGCGCCGCCGCCGCTGCTGCTCTCGGCGCCTCCCGAGCTGCCCGACGTGCTCGAGCCGCCAGAGCTCGAGCCTCCGGAGCTCGAGCCGCCGAACGGGCTGACGGCGCTGCCCGAGCTAGAGCCACCGAACGCGCTCACCCCCGAGCTGCCGGAGCCCGGGCCGGAGCTCGATCCACTCCCTCGGACATCCACGCCGGAGCTGCCCATCTGCTCGACTCCGCTCGAACTCGAGCCGCTCGCGCCCGGGCTCCCGCCGCTGTCGGAGCCCGGGTCTTCGGCCCCGCCGTCGATCGCGGGTCCCACGTACTCCCAGGCTCCGCTGCACGCGAAGGTGGCCGAACTGACGGCGATCATCATTGCACCGCCGATCGGGAATGCAGTTCGACTGGGCCCTGCCGCTCTCACTCGTATCTCCTGAGCCTCCGCCTCTTGACTTAACACGCGGGAAACGCATGAGCGAGGCCTCCTTCGTGAGCCCCGGGCGCTCTATCGAAGGAATCGCACGAACCGCGAGCCACGTCGGAATTGTCCAGACACAGCGGACACGCCGCCTACAACATAGCCAATGCCCGACTCGCGCCTCGCTCTCAGGACGAGCTCCACCGACCGCACGAAAGGCCACCTCGTGGACCCTCAAGGCCGCGCCGAAGCTTCTTCCGCCGCGCGCGGATGCTGCCGCTTTTATGCCGACGCCCTGCCCAGGGGAGTCGATCGACGCAGGCCGATCGAGCGCAACGCTTTTGGATGGCGATTCGTAAATTGCCTGCGCGTGCTCCGCCGGCGGGCGGCGGGGGGGACGCAGGCGACAACCCTCGCGTCAAAAGCCCAATTGCACCCACGAAGGCGTACTGCCCCAGTCCGTATCCCTTCGGAAATTGTAAATTAGTGTGATGACCGGCCCAAATGGGGGGACCGGGGAGGACGGACAGGTGGTCATAGCGCGCAATTGTCAAGCGGCGTACTGTGCACGCCTCGATGCTCGCGAAGTCGCACGCGCGCCCATGGTCGAGCTCGCGTTCGGCCGAGCGCGCCGCCACAACAATCGCGCTCCGCTGTGGCGAAAGGGCATCGTCCTCGATGCAAATGCCAGTGGCAAAAGCCCCGCAGCGTCGCGATACGGCGGCGAAGTCGAGAATCCGAATCCGCGCCGGCTGCATGGCAGAGGGACGGCACGGAGTATGTATTGTGGCTGAGGTAACGGCCGTCTCTGCTCACAATCGCGCCGGGGTGTCCTCGGCTTCGCTAAGATACGGCGCAAAAGCCGGAACATTCCGGCTGGTTCATCTGCATTTTGCCAAACCCACTCACGTCAGATGCACTCTAAGAAAGACCCGCGCATGAGCCATGATAGTTTCGGCAACTGGATGCCCGGACGAAGTGCTGGGAGTCTCTTGTTGCTTTTCGGCGCCGCCGCCGCAATTTTTGCCGGCGCGGAGACCGTCACTCTCCTGCGCGCCGATGACGCGGGCAGCCACGCCGTTACAGCGGCTCCGGGCTCTCCGGCGACGCCCGTGGCGGTCGGCGCTGCTTCGTGCCTTCGCCCCGGCGAGTAGATCGCCTCAAAAGGGCCAGTAACACACGACTTTCTGCGAGCCGCTGGCATCGCTGGCATAAGGAGAAAATCCGTGGCTCCGGCTCCGGGAATACGCAGTCCTAGCTGCGGCCATGTTGGCGCAGCCTCCCACGTAGTCGACGACGCCGACGAAGAAAGAGTCTCCGTTCTTCGATCGCAGTCCAAGAGAGCGCCACGCCGTGAGCTCCGTCTCCGCCTGGGCGTCGAACGCGGGGCTGTACACCTCTTCGTGGGCGACCCCGTCGAGGAGCGCGGGAAAGGGATAGTCTCCGCTCGAGCCGAGCCGCGTCACGTCGCTCGTCGCATTCTGCATCACGATCAGCATGCCGGGGAAGCGCTCGCGCAGCCCGCGGACCGTGTCGAGCGCTCCTTGTCGGCATGCGGGGGAGCACCAGCCCTCGGGCGCGCCCGCCGCCGAGTGCTCGGCCACTTCGAGGTTGTCGAGATAGAAGCCGTCGATCCCTCGTGCCGCGAGCCGCGGCGCCACGAAATCGAGCAAAAGCGCCCGATATTCGGCGTTGCCCAGGTCCATCCACGTCTCGTCGGGATAGTCCGCGTACGTGCCGAGCATGGCCGCGCGATTCTCGCCGCATGGGACCATCCCCGAGGGGGCGCGCCTCCAGTAGGTTCGGAAGCGCTCGCACGCCCCGAGGTTCAGATAGCTCAATACACGATTTCGACCATCGCCCCTGAGAAGAGCGATCTGCGCGTCCGAGAAATTGCCCTTCCGGTCCGCTCCTGGATCGGCATCGATATCGATGATTCGGTAGGTCTGCGACACCTTCGCCAGATCGCCCATCTCGGCCGCGGTGCCGTAAAACGTCACCCAGGGACCTTGCTCGGCAAAGCCGGGACCGACCGACTGAAGGTGGGCGGATGGGGCCGGCGCCTCCGTCGATGTCGGTCGCGCAGGTTCCACCACGGTCTGATGAGGCGCCGCGACGACCGGGGCCGCTCGGTCGTCCCGCGCGCACGCGCCGACCATCGCGATTGGCAAAAGTGCCCATGATCGCGTTCCAATCGCTCCGCTGCAGCTTCGCGTCATTGCGAGGTTCGACTCCGTGTGTGCGTTGTCGATGCGCCCTTGCCGCGCTTTGTGCGTTGGCTGTCTTTGGCTGGCCTGCGCCGGCCCGCGCCGTCGACCCGGCACGCGGACCTCACCTGTCGACTGCATTCTACTACGGCGCTCGACTTCCGGAAGAGCTTCTCGCCCACTTCGATCGCGTCGTCGTCGAGCCGGACAACATGAGTGCGCCGCCGGCGCCAGGCATTCGCGCGCACCTTTTCGCGTACGTGAGCGCGGGGGAGGTCAATCCCAGCAGACCTTGGTACGCAGAAGTGCCACGAAAACTCATTCTTGGACAAAACCGGCAGTGGCACACCGACGTCGTCGATACGCGATCTCCCGAGTGGCGTTCTTTTCTTCTCGATCGTGTCATCGAGCCGCTTTACGCGCGCGGGTATCGCGGCGTGTTTCTCGACACGCTCGACAGCTACGAGCTCGTGACCCGGGATCCGAACGAACGCGGCGCTCATGCCGCAGGCCTGGCCGCGCTCGTGAACGCCATTCGCGCCCGCCACCACGACCTCCAGATTCTCATCAATCGGGGTTTCGAGATCCTTCCCCTTCTCGACGCTCCTCCGGACGGACTCGTCGTCGAGTCTCTCTTTCGCACCTCGGATGCGGAAGGTCATTATCGCGAGGTCGGAGCCGCGGACACCCGAGATCTTCTCGAGCGACTGCGGCAGGTCCGTGCTCGGTGGGCCGTTCCGATTGCCGTGATCGATTACGTCGACAGCCACGATCGCGCGCTTCGCAGGGAGACCGCCCTTCGGATTTGGAACGCGGGCTTCGACCCATACGTCGCGACTCCCAGCCTCGACGGGATCGGGGTGGGCCGCCTCGAAATCGTGCCACGCCGGATCCTTCTCCTCTACAAGAATCATCCCGAAGAGGGGTATCTAGGACAGCAAGACGCGTGCGTCCTCTTGGCGCCGGTTCTCGAATGGCTGGGATACGCCGTCGACTACGTCGACGTGACGGGGCCGCTGCCGGAAGGCGACCTCGTCGGCCGGTATGCGGGCGCGGTCGCGCTCGTCGGGGAGGGCGTCGAAAGGCCGGAAGTCCTCCGACGATGGATCTCGACTCAGCTGGACGCCGGGTTGCGCATCGCGTTCATCGAAGGGTTTGGCTTCGACCCGGATCCGGCGCTTCTTGCACGAATGGGGCTCGAGGAGGCCACGAAGAGCCCGCGAGCTCCGGTCGAGATTCGGTCCAGCTCGCCGTACGTCGGGTTCGAGGTGCCTGCCCGGGCCCATGCTCACGAGCTTCCCCCGTTCCGGGTCGGCGCCGGTTCGACTCGGTCGCTCCTGAAGGTCGCGGACGCGGGCGGCGAAACGTGGGACGGGCTGGTGATCGGCCCGTGGGGCGGGGCTGCCTTTTCTCCCTACGTCATCGAACAAGGCCTCGACCAGGAGCGCCGCTGGGTCCTCGACCCGTTCCGTTTCGTGCACGATGCCCTCGCCCTGCAGGCCATTCCAATCCCGGACATCACGACGGAGTCGGGTCGTCGCATCCTCACTGTGCACGTCGACGGAGACGCCTTCGTGAGTCGCGCCGAGCGACGGGACGGCGCCTTCGCCGGGCAGGTCATCTTGGACGAGATTCTCTCGAAGTATCGGGTTCCGCACACGGTCTCGGTCATCGAAGGGGAGATCGGCCCCGCGGGCCTTTACCCCGCCGATTCGCCGGCGCTCGAGGCCATAGCGCGCCGGATCTTCCTCCTCCCGTACGTCGAGGCGGGCAGTCACACGTTTAGTCACCCGTTCGATTGGGCCGACGTGGAGTCCGGTCGGCCAGTTTCCCCGTCCGCGGCGCTTCCGATACCGAACTACAAGTTCGACCTGGATCGAGACCTGCGCGGGTCGGTCGATTACATCCAAACGCGGCTCCTGCCGCCCGGAAAGAGGGTTCGGGTGCTCCAGTGGTCGGGCGACTGCTCGCCGAGCGCCGCGGCGGTGGCTTTCGTCGACGCACTCGGAATCGAAAACGTGAACGGGGGAGGCTCGACTCGAACGTCGGATCTTCCATCTCTCACCCGCGCGTCGGCCATGGGTATTCCAAAGGGAAACGGCGCGTATCAGGTCTTCGCTCCTATCGAGAACGAGAACGTTTTCACCAATGACTGGCACGGGCCATACTACGGATATAGTCAAGTCATCGACACATTCGAGCTCAACGAACGACCGCGCCGCCTGAGCACGATATCGATTTACTATCACTTCTATTCGGGCGTAAAGACAGCGGCGCTCACCGCGCTGCGACACGTGTACGACTGGGCTCTTGCCCAGGACACGACGCGTCTCTACCTGAGCGAGTATGCGGCGAAGGTGCGCGCCTTTCAGAAGGTGACACTGGCGCGGCGCGTGGACGACGGCGGTTGGGAACTGGGCAACCTCGGCGAGCTTCGCACCGTGAGGGTCGACGAGGGCTGGGGTTGGCCTGACCTCGCTCGTTCGACGGGCGTCGCCGCCGTCCACGAAGCCCCGCAGGGGCGCTACGTGAGTCTCGCGCGCGACGCCGACGTCGTCCTCTACGCTTCGCCCGACCGGCCAACGGGCCCCCGGCTCGATAGCTCGAACGGTCGAATCGTATCGTTCGGCCGGAGCGGGGCGAAGTGGGCATTGCGTGTCAGCGGTCACGAGCCGCTGGTCATCGATGTCGCCGGCGCGAAGGAGTGCACGTTGACCGGCCCGAGAGGCGTGGTCCGCGCCACCCCGCTGCCTACGGTCCTGCGACTCACACTTCCTACGTCGGACACGGGGGATGCCTTCCTTGAGTGCATCTGAGCGAGAGCAGCTCGCCGGAGGACCGATGGTCGTAGGCATCTCACTCGCCATCGGCGCCCTTCTGGCCGCTGTCTTGCCCACCAGGCAGCAGTACGCGCTCACCACGGAACATCCGCCCGACGTGCAGTCCCTGGGGTACCTCGAGGTGCTGACGCGCGCGAGCCCGTCGGACGAATCGCTTCGCCTGGTCTACGTCCGACAGCTGGCCGCCCTCGGCCGCTTTTCGGCCGCGCTCGAGGCGCTCGGGCCCGCGTCGCCAGCCGACCGCGACCCTCGGACAGTCAACCTTCGCTTCGATCTGTTGCTGGCCAGTGCCCGTTCGATTCCCGAGGGCACCGCCGAGCGGGCGGCCGCGTTCGATCGGGTCAAGCACGAGCTCAAGGATCTTCGTACGGTCCCGCAAACCCCGTCGCGCTTGCGCGAGCTCGCGGCGATCGCCCTCGAGCTCGGAGAGCCGTACACGGCAGCCGAGTACCTGCTTGGCGTCGCGACGCTGTCGCCGCCGAGGGATCGACCGCCGGTGCTCGCGGCCGCGGCCGCCTGGCTGCGCGCGGCGAACGACGGGACGCGGGCGGCCATGTACTTCCGAGAAGCCGCGGACGGGGAGGCCGATCGTGCGCGCGCCAGCACGTATGCGTCGGCCGCGGTCGATGCCCTCGAAGCCAACGACAATGTCGGCGGGGCCGCCGAAGTCGCGGCTTCCTACGCGGAGCGATTCGCCGGAGACGCGTCATGGCTCGAGCGAGCCGCGAAGCTCGCGACCGCAGCAGACCGCCCCTACGCCGCCCGGGATCTCGGAAGACGGCTAATCGGGGCCGATCCGGAGAACGAGCCGCACCTCGTCGATCAGGTGCGAAGAGAGCTTTCGGCGTCCGACCCGCGCGGGGCGCTCGTGCTGGTGAAGCGCATCGCGGCGATGCATCCGGACGAGCCCCATTGGCGCCACGTCGAGGCGCGCATTGCCGAGTGGGCCGGCGACCCCGCCCTCGCGCTCGGCGACTGGCTCTGGCTGCTCGGCCGCGGAGTCGACCTGGCGTCCGACCGGGAGCTGCCGTGATGCGATCGGCGCGGGCCCTTGCCGTCGTGGCTGCGTGCGCGATTTGGATTTCGTGCGCCCGAGGCGCGAGGGCGGCCGATCCCGACGTGACTCGAGAGGCCGGAAAGACGTCGTTCGGTCGGCCCGACTCTCCCCCGCCGAGCACGTCGTTCGACAACGCGCTCCGGCTGGCTCGCATGCTGAACGACGATTCCACCGTCGCGCTCCTGCTCGAGCGGCGCGCGCTCGACCGGAGCGCGTCCGATTCCGACGTCGTCGACGCCGCGTCCGCCCTCGAGGGGCTGGGCGAGCCCGATCGCGCCGTCCACCTTTTCGAGCGGCATCTGGCGGTCTCGCCCTGCGATGTTCCGCTGCTGGAACGGCTCGCCGAGCTTCAGACGCGCGCCGGCCGCGCTGCCAGGGCTACGGAGGTGTGGAAGCGACTCGAAGAGTGCGCCGGCGCGCTGACGCTCAGGCAGGCGCAATCGTTCGCGATCGTCCTCGAGCGCGCGGGACACCCGGACGACGCCCTGCACGTTCTCGCCCGGGCGCGGGCGGTTGCGGGGGATGACGCCCACGATTTCTGGGACGAACTCGGTGCCCTGGCCTGGGATCGAGAGGACGAGGAGGACGCGCTCGCTTCATACCGCGCGCTCTGGTCGCTCAAGGACGACCGGCCCGTAGTCTGGCAGCGGCTGATGACGCTCGCCTCGGAGGCCGGGGCGTACGAGGAAGCGGTTGCCACCGGAACCGAAGCCTTCCGCAGGAGCGCCGACCCGAAAGCGCTTCTCGAGCTGGCGGAGCTAGAGAACCAAAGGCAGGATTGGGCGGGGCTTATGCGCACGCTGTCGTCATCGGATGCCCGCAAGGCGTTCGCACGAAGCGGCGAGTATTGGTCGCTGCGCGCGGAAGCCAGCGAGCAGTTGCACGACGACGCCGGGGCGAGAGAGTCGTATCGCGCAATCCTGGAGATCGACCCCGCATCGGTCGTCGCCAAAGCGGCGCTCCTCAATGACGCGATCGAGCGAAGTGATCTCACCACACTACGTGAGTACACCGATCGCTGGGAATCGGGCGCTATCGGCGAGCCGGCGCTCTGGGCCCCGTTCGCGGCCGCACTCGAACGGCTCGGCCGAACACGCGATGCCATCGCGTTTTATGCACGCCTCGTCCGAAGCTCGCCTGGCGACGGCTCGGTGTTGATCGATCTTGCCCAGGCCCTGTCGCGCACGGGCAACCACTCGCTTGCGTTTCGCCTGTCCCGGTTCGCCATCGGAAGGCTCCGAGACCGCGTCGTCGCGGCGGCGCGTGCCGAGCATCCAGACGCGGACGAGCGCGCCCTGGCGGAGGAGGGCGCGCGGGTCGTGCGCGACGCATCGGGCGTGGAGCCGGGGGAGCGGTGGTTTCGGGCGATCGCCCGTGCTCGCGGTCCGCGCGATCCCTTGTCCGACCAGTTCGCGATCGAGTGGTGCCTACGCGACGAGCGCATGGAGTGCGCGCGCAGTCTCCTGGCGACTCCGGGCAGCGAAGCGAGGAGCGCGGCGTGGCGTGGCTACCGGCTTCAGCTCGCCGTCGCCGACGACGATCGCGCCACGATGAGCGCCCTATTGACCCACGAGAGCGGGCTCGAGGCGAACGACCGGATCGAAGCCCTCGTCTCGCTCGAGAGGGACGACGCGGCAAAAGCAGCGATCGCCGACGCACTCGATCGCGATCCCGTCGGCGACCAGGAGGTCTCGCAAAGGGAGCTTGCTTCGATAGAGCGACGGCATGCGCCGACCGTTGCGGTCGGCGCGGGGTACGACGACATCGCCGGCCTCGACATCTACGGCCCGGACGTGGCCGCGACTCACGATCTCGGGCGCGCACGAATCGTGTATACGGCAGCCGCTCGCGAGCTGAGTGTGCATGACGGTTCGCTCGTGATGCGCGGCGCCACCACAGAGGCCGACGGCCTCGTCGTCGCTCGATTTGAAGGGGAACGATCGATGACGGAGTTCGGTGCCGGGGCGAGCTATCAATCGTCGACGCCCCTCCCTCGGATCCGCGTCCTGGCGGAGCGTCTGTTCACGCGGCAGCTCTCGGGCTCGCTCCGCTTCGTCGTCGACGAACCCATCGTGGACACGTCGCTCCTGCGGCTCTCGGCGGCGCAGTCGTTGGCCGAGCTCGGTGCTCGATACGACTTCGAACGCCTCGCCTACGCGGAGGTCGAGCTTCACGCGCGGGAGGATCACACACGCCGATTTCATCACGTCGCCACCGAGATCGGAGAGGTCGGAGAAGTGGGCCTCAAAGTTCTCCACTCGGCTCCCGAGTGGGACGTCGGTCTGCAAATGCTCGCGATCCAACGGTACAACGTCGGAAGGCTCCCCAGCGACATCGCGTCGCTCGTACCGCCGCCTGGGCCCGACGGCGAAGACCTCTCGATGTACCTGCCGCCCAGCCATCGGCTCGTGTCGATCGTGACCCACCTGACGAGGGGTGACTTCGCGGCGCGCTATCGGACCGACCGAGAAGCCTTTCCGCGCTACGACTGCACCGCCGGTGTCGGGGTGCTTCTGCCCGACCTCGACGGCACCGTCGAATTCCAGTGCTCCGCGAGCACGCTCGTCTCCCGCGGAGGGGGATACGTGAGCGCGCTCGCTTCCTTCGAAAGAGGAGTCCTGGGGATAGCGGACCAGACGAACGTGCAGAGCAGGATCACGTTCACCCAACCATTTTGAAGAGACAGGCAAGATCATGAAATATCGCCTCGTCGGCCCGATCGTCGGACTCGCTTTGGCGACTGCGTGCGCCTCGACGGTGATGGATGTCAACCAAACGTCACCGGTCATGGCGCGTGCCCGCTGGGCCATCCTGCCGATAGCCAATTACGCGGACACACCGCAGGCGGGCGAGCGCGTCGAGGCGCTGCTCGAAACGGTCGTTCGCAAGCACGGAATAACCACGCTCGAGCAATACCCTCCGATCAAAGAAGATGACATTCATCTCGTCATGAGCGACCGCCAGCGCTACGAAGAGTCCTTGGCCTGGGCGCGCCAAAATCATTTCGACTACGCAGTCAGCGGCAGCGTGGAAGAGTGGCGCTACAAGGGCGGACTCGACGGCGAGCCGGCTGTTGGCGTGTCCGTTCGGGTGCTCGAGGTCGAGACCAACCGCGTCGTTTGGTCGGCCTCCGGCACGCGCACCGGCAACGGCGGAGACAACGTCAGCGGGACGGCTCTCGAGCTGCTGGCTTCACTCGTGAACGAGCTTCGCGTAATTCGATGAACGAACTCGTCGTATCCACCCGCGAGCTCGACGGCCCGGCCGAGACCCAGGGGGGGAGCCTCTCGGCGGTCGCACGGAAACGTAGCCGCTGGGCCGCCGCGGCTCGCGCGCCAATCAAGGCCGGAGCCACTCCCGGAGGCTTCGCCGAAGCGGTCCTCCTGACAGGGGGCATGCTCGCCGTAGGGTGGGCCTTCGATCCCCACGATCCGTTTCTCCTTCAGCACCCATTCCCTTGGATGATCTTCGCTCCGCTGCTCATCACCTTGCGCCACGGCTCGGCCGCGGGCGCGACCAGCGCGCTCATGCTGGACGGCGCTCTCGTCGGTTCGTGGCGCGTGCATGCCCTCGGAGTGGAGGCGTTTCCGGCCGAGCCGGCTCTGGCGATCTTCGCGCTCTCGATGCTGGCCGGACAGTTCTCGGACGTCTGGCGGCGCCGTACGCGACAACTCGAGGCGGCGCTCCGGCAGACCCGCTGCCGGGCCGACCAGCTCTCGCGCGCGCATCTCTTGCTCACCATGTCGCACGACAGACTGCGAGAAGAGAACGCCGGTGTGCCGAACCTCCAAGGGGCCCTCGGCATTCTGGCGAGAATGGCTGCGTCGGCCGACGGCTCATGGGCTCCGCTGGCCGACGGAATGATGTCCATTTTCGCCGCGTACGCGATGCTCGAAGTCGGCGTCGTCGTGCGAGTGGATCGCCGCGGCGGTGCTGCGGGCACGATCGCCACGCTCGGGGCGGCCGAACCTGTGGATGCCGACGACGCGCTATTCGTCGCCGCGGTGCGCACGCGCGAGCTCGTGCACTTGTCGAGCACTTCCTCACGAATCGATCAGAGACAAGAATCCCGGCTGCTGGCCGCCGTTCCCTTCGTGGACACGAAGGGTGAAGTGCACGCGGTGCTCTGCGTTCAGGCGATGCCATTCGCCGCCTTCCACAAGAAGAACCTCGAGACCCTCGCGATCCTCGCCGGGTACCTGGCCGATCTCGCGACGACGCGCGGGCGGTCGGCGAATTTCGAGCGGGCCTTCGCCGAAGACTTCGAGGTGCGTCTCGATCGGGCCATACACGACCGACGCACGTCGGGCGTGCGATTGGTCGTGGCCGAGCTTCGGATGAGACCCACGGGCGAAATTGCATCGATCGCCGAAACCCTAGTGGCCGGGATCGTCAGGCCGGTCGACGCGACCATTTGCACGCACGACCGGCTCGGCAACAAGCTGGTCCTCGTCCTGCTTCCGATGACCGAGCTCAACGAGGCGCGCGCGTCCGTTCAGGCGCGTTCCGAGGCCATCGTAGGTCGTGAACTGGGCACGTCGTTCGCCGACGCCGGTGCGTCGCTCGCGTTTTACGAAGTGGAGCCGGGGGACATCGCCGCGGAAACCATTCGGCGCATCACGCAAGGGTCGACGGAGCTCGCATGAAGGCGCGGCCCGAGTCGCTGTTTTGGCTGGCCGCGCTGGTGGCCGCGAGCACGGTCGACGGCTGCTGCCTGGCGACACTGCTCGCGTTGCCGGACCGCGGAGGGCCCGCGGGGGCCGTGCTGGTCTTTCATGCCGGGCTGGCGATGTACTCCGCGGCCATCTTGGTTGCATGGCTTTCGCCGCGCACGGCTCGCGAATCGTTCGCGCTGGCGGCGTTCGCCATGGCGCTCGTTTTTTTCATACCCGCGATAGGTCCGGTGGGGCTCTACGCCGTCGTGCGGCTGTCGTCATCGGGCGCCGATCGAACGGAGGACCCCTGGCTGCGCCTCAAGCTCGATCTCGAGGCGCTCGAGGCCGATCCTCCGAGCCGAGGAAATTCGAGCGTCGCAGCCCTCGCGACCGTCCTCGCGGACCTCCGGCCGGAAAACTCCCAGCGCCGCTTCGGTGCGCTGCTCCGCCTCGCTCACGTGCCTCGGCGCGCGGGGATCCAATTGTTGAAGACGGCGCTGAAAGACCCGGTGGAAGAGGTGCGGCTCTTTGCCTTCAGCCGAATGGAGCGCATTCGGACCGAGCTCGACCAAGCGCTCAAGAGTTTTCGAGAGTCGCTCGACGCGGCGAGCGACGACGCCACGCGTGAACACATGCACCTGCGCCTCGCGGAAACGTACTGGGAGTACGTCTACCTGGGCCTTGCGGAGGGCGCGATGCTCGATCACGCCCTTCGGAGCGCCGTCGAGCAGATCGACGCCAGCAAGGAGCTCGGCAAGAACGTCGCCTCCGCGAGCTTTCTGCACGGGCGCATCCTTCTCTCCCGCCTCCAGGAGCTCGACGCGGCCAAGGAGTTCGAGCGAGCGGCCCGCCTCGGCTATCCGGCGACGAAAGTCCTTCCCTACCTGGCCGAGTGCGCGTTTCGATCGCGCGACTACGCGGGCGTGCGATCGCATCTGCGACGCCTGGAAGCGATTTGTCACGGACATGCGCCGCTCGCGCGAGTGCGGGAGTACTGGCAATGAGCCGCTTTGGCGGGCCGACGCTCGCGCCGGACGGCGTCGTCGACGTGATGCTCCTGCTGGAGGGGACTTACCCATTCGTCGCAGGCGGGGTGTCGAGCTGGGTGCACCAGCTCATTTCGGGACTGCCCGGCATCACCTTCGGTATCGTGTTCATCGGGGGATCGCAGGATCGATACGACAAGATCCGCTATCGTCTTCCCGAGAACCTTCTTCACCTGGAGGAGCACTTCCTCTCCGATGCGCCGCCGTCGCCCGGGATCGCAGTGCGCCACTCGGGCAATCGCGAATTCTTCGAGAGCTCCGCCCGCGCGCACGACTCGTTTCGTGAACCGCCCCCAATAGCGGACGACGCGCTCGACCGCCTCGTGAACCTCCTTCTCGCGGCCCCGGCCGAACGCGAGCAGGACTTTCTATTCGGCGAGCGGGCTTGGACGGAGATATGTGCCCGGTACGACTCCGGGTCCTCGTCGTGCTCGTTTCTCGAGTACTTCTGGGCCGTCCGCTCGATGCACTCACCCCTCTTTCTCTTGGCGCGCATCGCTTCGCGGGTACCTCCGGCGCGCGCATTTCACGTCGTTTCGACCGGGTTCGCCGGCTTTCTCGGAATGCTGCTCCGGCGCACACGGGGCAGACCGCTCGTTCTGACGGAACACGGTATCTACACCAAGGAAAGACGCATCGAACTGCTCCAGGTCGACTGGATTCGTGACTCGATGAGGACCGACGCGTCCGATGCCGGCGTCGGCATCATCCGGCAATTGTGGATTCGCTTCTTCGAGTCTCTCGGCAAGATGACGTATGCGGCGGCCGATCCCATCCTCGCACTTTACGAAGGCAATCGGCAGCGGCAGATTGCCGACGGCGCCCCGCCCAGCCGCGCGCGGGTCGTGCCGAACGGCATCGCCGTGGAGCGCTTTCGGCCCGCGCGCGCCGCACGCACCGGGGGGGTGCCGCCGGTCATGGCGCTCATCGGCCGGGTCGTACCCATCAAGGACATCAAGACGTTCATCCGCGCGGTCCGGATCGTGAGCGAGAAGCTCCCGACCGCCGAAGGCTGGATTGTCGGACCGGAAGACGAGGATCCTCAGTACGCGACCGAGTGCAGGCATCTGGTGGCCAATCTGGGCCTTCGCGAGAGAGTCCATTTTCTCGGGTTCAAGAAGGTAGAGGACGTGTTTCCACGTGTGGGAATCAACGTGCTGACGTCGATCAGCGAGGCGCAACCGCTTGCCGTGCTCGAGGGGTTCGCCGCAGGGGTGCCTTGCGTGGCTTCGGACGTGGGCTGTTGCCGCGAGCTCATCGAGGGGGTCTCTGGCGAGGACCGCGCGCTCGGCTCAGCGGGGGAGGTCGTACCGATCGCAGACCCGGCCGCGACGGCCCGCGGCGTCTTGGCGCTCCTGTGCGACGAAGGCCGCTGGAATGCCGCCCAGCGCGCCGGCATTGCCCGCGTCGAAGGTCTTTATACCGACCGCGCGATGCTTGAGAGATATCGCACGATCTACACGACTGCGGTGGAGACCTGACGATGGCCGGAATCGGCTTCGCGCTCCGGCAAGAGCTACGCAAAGAGACGTACGCGGGCGTCCTTCGCGCCTATCTCGTCGCCGGAATCATCGGGTCGGGCCCTTGGCTCATCTCGATCGCAGCGATGCTTTGCATCGGGGCGGTGACCGAGGCGATGCACGGTCCGAGCGCCGTGGCCACTCAGTTTCTGGCGACGGTCACACACCTCATGGCCCTGTCTCTCATCGTGGCAGGTTCGATTCAGCTGCTCTTCGTCCGTTTCGTAGCGGATTGGGTGTTCGACAAAAGCGAGGCTGCGGTCGCGCCGAACCTCATCGGCGCCGTGCTGCTCACGACGCTCGTGGCGGGGACCTTGGGCGCGTGCGAGGCCGTCATGCTCTTCGAGGGGCACGTGGCCTTCCGGGTGCTCTTCGCAGCCTCCTTCGTCGCGCTCTGCGACGTGTGGCTTCTGTCGGCGCTCTTGTCCGGCATGAAGGCCTATCGAAGCCTTCTCGCGATTGTTTGCGTAGGGTATCTCGTGTCGGTCGCGGGCTCATTGGGCCTGTCGTCGTTCGGCCTTGCCGGCTATCTCGCGGGATTTGTCCTCGGGCAGGGCCTGATGCTCTTCGGCATGCTCGCCCTGCTGCTCCGTGAATATCCGAGCGAGCGTCGAGTCGCGTTCGAATTCCTCGATCGAAAGCGGGTTTTCCCCGACCTGGCAATCACGGGGTCGTTGTTCAACGTCGCAATTTGGGTCGACAAATTCGTGTTCTGGACGAACCCGACGACTTCCGAGAAGCTCATCGGTCCCATTCGGTACTCCGTCGTGTACGACGTACCGATTTTCGTCGCGTATCTCTCCGTCATTCCGGGCATGGCCGTCTTCTTCGTGCGCATCGAGACGGACTTCGCCGAGGCGTACGAGCGATACTTCCGGGCCGTCCGCGAAGGCAACACGCTCACCGAGATCAGGCGGTTGCGCGACGAGCTCGTGCTCGCCGCCCGCACCGGTGTTTACGACATTCTCCGGATCCAGGGGTTGACGATCGTCGTCCTGCTCTTGACCGGCGAGCGCGTGCTCGGATTTTTCAGGATACCGTCCTTTTATACGTATCTGTTTCGCGTCGACGTGGTCGGAGTCGGTTTGCAGGTATTTTTGCTCGGTCTCTTCACGATCCTCTTCTACCTCGACTACCGAAAACTGGTCCTCGGACTGTGCGCGCTCTTTGCGGTGGCCAATCTCGTCTTCTCCGTGGCCAGCCAGCATTTGGGGCCGCGGTTCTTCGGCTTCGGTTTTACGGCGGCCGCCGCCCTGACGAGCCTCGTGACGCTGAGCGCGCTATCGAACAAACTGACGCGACTCGAGTACGAGACATTCATGCGATGAGGCGGGGCGGGGCTTCATGCCACCCTCAGACGATACCCCACTCCGGGCTCGGTGACGAAATACCGCGGGCGTGCCGGTTCGGGTTCGAACGTTTGGCGGAGCTTACCCATGTAGACGCGAAGGTACTGCGTCTCCTTCGTGTACGAGGGTCCCCAAACCGTGAACAGAATCTGTTCGTGGGTCAGCACCTTCCCGGCGTTGCGCATGAGAACACCGAAGAGCTTGTACTGGGTCGGGGTCAGCCGGACCTCCCGGTCTCCCACGAACGCGAGGCGCCTTTCGAAGTCGATACGCAGATCGCCCACTTCGAGCACCGAGCTCAGCGAGTCGGCCTCTACGCGCTGGATGTGTCGCAGCCACACGCGAATGCGAGCCAGGAGCTCGCCCGTGGCGAACGGCTTGGTCAAAAAGTCGTTCGCCCCGGCGTCCAGTGCCGCAACCTTCTCGTGTACTTGGTCGTGCGCGGACACGATGAGGATGGGGGCCGGAGTCCACTCGCGAAGCTTCGCGGTTACCTGCACGCCGTCGAGGTCCGGCAGAGAGAAATCCAAGATTACGAGGTCCGGGTTGTGACCGGCGGCCAAGATGAGACCCTCGGAGCCCGTCTCGGCATCGACGACCCGAAAGCGCTGATCGGTCAAAGTCGCGCGCAAATACTTTCGCATTCGGCCGTCGTCTTCCACGAGCAGGACGAGAGGCATGAGCGGCCGTGCGGCGTGCATCCCCATGCCGCGTGATTGCGGGACTTCCGTTTCCAGCGGAATGCGGTCGCGTTCGGATAGCATCTTCGTGTGCCGACGAGAGTGCTCGGCGCGTGTTTCCTACAAAGGGCCGAGGCCTAAAAATTCTCTAATATCGATCGCGGCTTCTGCAAGAAAAGCATAAATAACGCCGACCCGCTCGAGGGCAGTCTCGGCCGTCGCTCGTGTCCGTGCTCGCGAGCCACGGGTTTATGACGCTTCGTGCGGGGAGCCGCGTATCGGCTCAGTTGAGTTGACGCGAAGGCCCGTCACGAAAAAAGCGCGACGCTCTTGATCTGCGCGTAGAGCGCAAGGCCGACGCGCAGGCCCAACGCCGTCTTCGAGCGGCGCGTGATGCGCGCGAGCAACGCCACGCCGCCACCACCGAGCTTTAGACCGACGAGCACGCGATCCGGGCCTTCGTCGCGCACCTCGGTGACAGTTGCGGCGAGGACGTTGAGTATGCTCGACGGTCCGGGCGGCTCGAGGGCAAGGCTCACGTCGCGAGCGAGCGCACGTGCCCGAACCTTTGCTCCGGAAGGTCGATCGATGCGCCCGACCCATAGGGCCCCGCCGTCGAACGAAATCTCCGTCAGTCCGTTCGGTGGGTCGTGCGCGGAGACGGCGGCGTCGATCACGACTCCAGGGTCGTCGCTCACCGCATGCGCCAGATCCAGCCTCGCGAGGATCTGATGGATAGGTCCGCTCGCGACCACATGGCCCGCCTCGAGCAGAACGAGGTGGTCGGCCAAGCGAGAAAGCTCGCCGATCGAGTGGCTCACGTAAACGATCGGGATCGAAAGCTCGTCTCGCAGTCGCTCGATGTACGGAAGGATCTCGTGTTTGCGCGCTTCGTCGAGCGCCGCCAGCGGTTCGTCCATCAGGAGCAGCCGGGGGCGCCTGAGGAGCGCCTGCGCCATGGCGACCCGCTGCCTCTCGCCGCCCGACAGTCGATCGGGTCGTCGCTCGAGCAGTGGCGCGATGCCGAGGCGGTCCACGACGAAGTCTCGGTCGATGCGCTCCGGGTCGCGGCTGCGCTTGTGTCCGTATTCGATATTTTCGAGAACCGACAAATGAGGAAATAGAGCATGGTGCTGGAACACGCAGCCGACCGCGCGGCGGTGAACGGGCACGAACAACTTGCGAGCGTCGTCCTGCCACCACTCGTCCAACACCTGCACTTCGCCCTCTCCGCGATCCAGACCCGCCAGGAGGCGCAAACACGTCGTCTTTCCGGATCCCGAAGGGCCGAACAACGCGGTGATACCCGCCGGCGGCAACTCCAAATCGACCTCGAGGCAAAACGGGCCACGCGAAAAGCGAAGAGCCACCCGGATTCGGGGTGCTTTAGGGGTGCTTGGGTGAAGCACGGAACGAATGGAGGGCGAGCAGAGCCAGGAAGGAGAAGGCGACCATTCCGCCCGCGAGTCGGTGCGCGTCGCGGTACTCCAACGCCTCGACGTGGTCGAACAGTGCCACCGACAGGACGCGCGTCTTACCGGGAATGTTGCCGCCCATCATCAGCACGACGCCGAACTCCCCGACCGTGTGGGCCACACCGAGCACGACCGCCACCAAGAATCCGGGCCGCGCGAGCGGGACAGCCACCGAGAAGAAGCGATCCCACGGACCGGCGCCGAGCGTCGCAGCGACTTCGAACGGGCCTGGCCCAATGGCTTCGAAGGCGTTCTGCAGCGGCTGGACGACGAACGGCAGGGAGCAAAGCGACGAAGCCACGACGAGTCCGCCGAAGGTGAACGGCAGCGTCCCTAGGCCCAGCGCTTGCGTGAGCCGGCCGCCAACGCCGTTCGGACCGAGCCACAGAAGCAAGTAGAAGCCGAGGACAGTGGGGGGCAGGACCAACGGAAGCGCAATGGTCGAAGAAATCCACGCCTTCTGTCGCGATCGGGTGTTTGCTAGCCACCAGGCGAGGGGCGTACCGGTCGCCACGAGAACCGCGGTGGTCACGACCGCGAGCTTCAGCGTCAGGGCCAATGCAACCGCGTCGGCTTCGCTCAGCACGGGCCTCTACTCCATATCATATCCATAGGCTCGAATCAGATCGCGGGCTTTCGCGCACTTCACGTACGCGCAGAGCGCCAGCGCGCCCTTGGTTTACCGGCCCCGCGCTGGAGCAGCGCCGCGCCTTGCCGGCAAGCGGCGCCCGATTGGCGTATGGTTTCTTCCCGTGGTGCCTTTCTGCCTGCCGACGGTCGTTCGCGCTGCTGCTCTTCTCTTCGTCGCCACGGCGTTGGCCGCGTGCGGCGGCGGCGGCGCGTCCAAGAGCGCGACGCCCGATGGAGGTGTCCCGGAGGCGTCCGCGGATGCGGGGGACGACGCCGCCGATCATGGATCGGTGAGCACAACGTATCCGGCGTTCACTGTGGACATGCCGAAGGTCCTCGCGAACCAAGGCGTCGTCCTCGCAAGCCCGGTCATCGTGACCGTCACGTGGCCCGCCGATGACCCGAACGCAGCCACATGGGACGCCTTCGGGGACGCGATAGGCGGGTCCAGCTACTGGAATGCGGCGACCAGCGAGTATGGGGTGGGTGCTGCCACGAGCGGGCCGGCCAACCATGTCCATATGGCTGTGCCGTTACCCAAAACAATCAGCTACTACGACCTTCAAAACTTCGTCGTCTTGTCGCTCGGCGGCACGCTGCCCGACGCCGGCGCGCCCAATGTCGGATCGCCGGACGCGGGATCGCTCGAAGGAGGATCGCCGGACGCGGGATCGCTCGAAGGAGGATCGCCGGACGCGGGATCGCTGGAAGGGGGATCGCCGGACGCGGGATCGCTCGAAGGGGGATCGGACGCCGGCGACGGGGCGGTGAACCCGCCTTGGCCGCTGCCAATCAGCCCCGACGGCAGCGACGAAATTCCGATGGTGTACGCTGTGTTCGTCCCGGCCTCGACTGTCGTGAACGAGCCCGACACAGTCCGATCGTTTTGCGACGACGGCGGTCTCAGCTTCCACGACACCGCGACCATCAACGGCAAGCTCGTCCCGTATGCGATCATCGCCGCGTGCCCCTCGCTGACCCTCACCCAGCTCGAGCAGGCGGCGGCGCACGAGCTCGTGGAGGCTGCGACCGACCCGTTCGGGGGTGAAACCGCGAATCTGGTCGGCTACGACGGCTTCGATTCGGACCACCTTGCGTGGTCTCTCTATACCGGCCCATTCGGAAACGAGATCGCAGACGCGTGTGAGAACTGGGCCGACTCGTACTACGTGGAGTCGTCGAGCTTTCCCTACGGGGTGCAGCGGGTTTGGTCGAACGCCCACGCGATTGCCGGACACGACCCGTGCGTCCCGCTGCCGAACGGCGCGTACTCCGGAATGACGTTCTTCCCCTCGGACGAGTCGACGTTCAGCCTCGACTTGAGTGCGCTCGGAATGGGGCTACCCGTCACGCGAGGGTTTCACGCCCCGGTCGGGCAGCCGGTCACCTTCCAGGTGGGATTTTACAGCGACGGACCGACGGAACCCTGGACGATCGGGTACGACTTCCCCGAAGTGACGCTGCAAGATCAGAATTACGTCCCCTACAGCAACGGGGCGGCCAAGGTCACGATCGACAAGACTTCGGGGCAGAACGGCGAGAAGGCATACGTGACGGTCACGGTCACGAAAGCGGGGCAGCTCCAATTCCAGCGGATGGCCGTCACCTGGGATCCACCCCCGGCCGGCGCCCCCTATTATCCACACTATCAGCCGATTATTCTCTTCAACAAATAGCGGCGACTGGGGTCGCCCCCGCGCGACCGAACCGCCCTGCCGCTTTACATGCCAGGCATTGCCATCAATTCGACGACCTCAACGGATGCGTCTGGCATTGAAAAGTGCGGATGACCCTTCAGCGATTCGGCCACAGCTTCCTTCGACTCCCCTTGCAGAATTGAGAACCCTCCGAGGTCGTTGGTGCTCGGGGCCGAGCCGCCCTTCGTCACGCGCATGCTCTTTCCGAGGGGCGCGCCCATGTCGACGATCGACGCGCTTGCCTTCTTGCTCCAGGCCATCCATGCGTCCATTCCGGCCTTTTGCTGTTCCGGCGTGGCCTTGCGCATCAGCTCGAAGGACGAAGCGGGTGCCTTGTAGAGAACGAGAAACTTTTTCATGGGTGTGCCTCTCTCAGCGGTGACGCGCCGGCGGAGCCCGACGCCGTTGCTCGAGCGCTACCCCCTACGCCCACCAGAGGCAGTCTGCAAGAGGTCGCGGATTCTGCCAAAGTCGCGACGAGCGAAAAATTGCCACTCGCTTCACACCACGGCGGAAGAGCGCGCGAAGCGCAGGCTCCGAGTGCCGCAATTCGCGCAGCGAAAGGGCAAGACACGGAGAAACGAGAGAAGCCGCTCGATGCCACGCCGCCGGGACCGATAGAAGCGGCCGTTGTGACACCTGGCGCAGCGCATCGAACGCATGCTCGCTTTCGGGAGCACGTATCGTGCCGCAGCAGCCGCCTGCAGGGACAACCGCGGCACGCCCCGCCGTATCGCAATTGCTGCAACAAAGAGCCCTCCGCCCAGCTGGGGCATCGATTGCGCCGCATCGAGTTGCGCCGGAGCGAGCCCAGTCCTGGCCGTGAGTGCCTTCCCTGCAAGCTTGAACTCGTGCCCGGTTCGGAGAGCCGTGCGTTCTCGCCTCGGCTGTGGCGGGAAGCCTCCACCTCGTCGAGACGGCCCGCGCCCATTCGAATGGCCGCGACCGATGCATGAACCCGTGCAGCGGTGGCGAATGGCCGTCGCACCGGGTGACCGCGCCGCGCGGCAGCTCTCGCGCCGGCACATTTCATGCGTTGGAGCGCGCTCAAGCGTCACGTTACCCGTGCCCGCTTGGAAGGGATGAGACCATGCTCAATCTACTTTGGGGCGTCGCCGCGGTGCTCTTCGTGTTGTGGTCGCTCGGCTTGGCGTTTCATGTCGTGGGGGGCGTCATCCACGTGCTTCTCGTGCTTGCGGTTGTCTCGGTGGTCGCACGCCTCGTCATGGGCTCACGTTCCGCCTAGCCGGAGTCGACGACTCCCCCCCGCGCGTTGCGGGGCCCACTCCAACCCACGAAACCGGCTCCAAATCGGGTCTGGTCAGTACGTTCGCTGCCAGAGCAAGTCGAAAATCGCGGTGCCCGCGTCGCCCAAGGTCGAGGCGAGGGACCAGTTGGAGAGAAAGCGCCAGTCGAACGTCAGAAGAGTGTGATCGGGATTCACTCCGGGTAGAGGCGTTCCGAGAACGACCGCGATCTGGATCGAGATATCTCGGGCAATCTGAATCTCGATTTCCGGCTTCGGGTTCGTCGACTGCGTGGTGTCCACGTTGGCCGTGACCGAGCCCAACCCCAGCTGCTTGAGGACGTGGTTCAGGGGTTGGGCCGCCTGCTCGCCGACCGTTCCGATCGCGTTCATCTCCGTGCTTGCCGCGGGCGCCTGCGCTTGCTTGCCACTCGTGGTCCCGAAGAGCAAGAGTTGCACGATTTCCTGCTGCGAAAGAGTCGGCGCCGACGTGAGCCTCACCTTTCCCGTCTTGAGTGGTCCGACGAAGTTCGCATACACGATGGTCCCATCGGGCGCCGTCCACCCCGCCTTCACGACGACCTGCGGATTGCTGGTGTCTTCGCCGACGAAGGTGACCGTCCCGCTCTCGACCACGAACGTCCGCCCTTCGACGTCGAGGGTCCCGCCTTGTTTGATGTGAATCTGCCCGCGCACCTCCGTCGCCTGGTCTGGGGTGATCTTGAGTTGGCCGTCGAGATCGACCTTGACCTGCGTGCCGCGAACGACCTCGACATCTCGAAGGTCTGTCTCGATTCCAATCGCCGTGCTCGAGCCCGAACTGTGCCGCTCGGGCTTGGTTGGATCCAGCGGAAGGAGCACGAACCTCGCGGGAGTCCCCCGGTGAACTCCAATCCGCACGTTGTCGATTGGTCCTAGCGCTTGGACGCCGTTCGGCGAGGCTTCGGGGACCGCGACGCGGAGGTGCGGCACCTCGACCTTCACGTCCATGGATCCTTTGGGAGTGGTCGTCGCGGTGATCTCGACGCGCCCGTCGACGTCGCCGATTTCGGCGCCTCCGGCCGAAAGGGGCATCGGCGAAGACTTCGGAATCAGGATGACTCCTTTTGCCGATTCGAGCGTGAGCCCGTTGAGCTGGGCCGACGCGTTGGCCTCCAAGCGGCCGCTCACTCCCGCGGCGCTCAGTCGGTCCAGCGTGACCACGCCGTTGGGCGCAAACTTCACGGTGGCAGCGATGTCGTGAAGCTCGCCTCCGCCCGCCACCGCCTCGATCTTTCCCTGCGACAGTTCGACCTGACCGACGAAGTGCGGGACGCGAGCCGCCGGATCGAGCTCGATTCGGGTGTCGGCATCGACCCGCCCGTCGATCTCGTCCAGTGTCCCGTCCACGAGCGGCTGAAGGCCGGCGATCCGGAAGTTTTTCGCGAGGAGATTCAGCCCGAGAGGCTGCGCCGAGTCGAGCGCGGGGGCGAGCCGGGAGCCCCACGAAGCGATTGCGTGCGCCTTCGCCTCGAAGAAGCCGTCTTCCTGGTCCACGCGGATCGTCGCGTCCGCGGTGCGGCCGTCTGCTTTCGCATTCAGGCGGGCAGACCGGTAAGCCAACCTGCCGATCCGCAACCCGGCGACGTCGAGGGCTGCCTGCAGTCGGGCGTCCTCGTGTAGACCCTCGAGATCGATATCCCCCGTCACCGTTCCGCCCACCTGCTTGTCATCCAGCAGCGCGACCGCCTGGAGCGGGAATTCTGCAAAATGCGCCCGGCCGGATGCGTCCCACTCGGGCGTTGCCCCGGCGACCAGCCTCGCCGCGGCGAAGTCTGCGTGGACATCCGCACGTGCCAGTTCGCGGCCGCCGGAGGCAGCCTGCACGAGCAGGCGCGCGCGCTGACCGTCGTAGTGAGCAGTCAATTCGGAATCGAGAGGCTCGGTGAGCGACGATGAGCCGAGGTGGGATCGTCGCAATGAAATGCTCGCGTCCATCTCGGGCGAGAGCAGTGTGCCGCGCGCGTGTACGTCTCCACGGATCACGCCACTCTCGAAGCCCCCTCGACGCAGGAGCGGCGGTAGCTCACCAAGTTTACGCTCTGGCACCTGGATGCGAATGTCGAAGGGAGTCGACCGGAAGTACGTCGCGAGACCGGTGGTGTGTGCGAAAAGGTCTTCCAAAGGCACGCGCGTTGCGGATGCGTCGAGCTGCGCAATGGTCCCCTTTGCGTCCCGCGCCGTGGTCGAGACTCGAATCGAGCCCCGCGGCCCGTCGACGTTCGCCGCGATATCGAAGTCGATGCCTTCGAGATGCCACGGTTGGCTCATGACCGTCACGCCGTCGTAGTCGGTGCTCGGAGCCTCTCTCGGCGCGATGGCGAGGCCGCTGGTGGTCACCGACAAGTCTGCATTCGGCGCAACGGCTGCGGCGTCTTGACGCGAGAAGGAGCCCTTGACGCTCACCTGTCCACGCGACTCGCTCAGCGGGTATTGGCTTGCGGGTACGATCGCCGCGAGGCGAGCCAAATCGACGCGCGCGTCGACCGCTGCCGATCCGACGACCCGCCGCCACGACTCACCCGACAGCCCGGCCGACCCTGAGAGATCGAAGCGCGGAAACTCGAGATCGATCGAGCCCACCCCATCGGCGCGCGCCTGGACCTGACCCGAAAGCGAATGCCCCGCGAGCTTCGCGTCGAGGTGCGCGCTCACTCCGCGCGCGTTTCCGATCGCCGCTCCGGTCACGTCGAGCTTCGCGCGGCCGCTTGCGTCGTTGCGACGCACGGCGAAGTCCGCGTCCAGCGCGGCGCCTCCGCCCTTGAGAATCGTTTCGACGTGCGCGAGGCGGGCCACCCGTGCGAGGTCGAGGAAGCCACCGCCGGTGGAGGCCTTCACGCGGACCCTTTGCGCCGCGAGCTCTACGTCGGCCGTCACCGGCGCACCGAGGCCATGGATGGTCGCACCATCGATCCTCAGATGGCCTCCGTCGGCGGTGATTCGGCTTGCCGTCACGGTTGCCCGCTCGCCCGCACGCGCGAGCACCGCACGCGTTTGGTCGAGGCGCAGACCATCGGCGACCCGCACGTCGGCGCTGGCGTCGAGGTCCGGGGTGTCCGGGCCGCGCGTCGATATTTCCACGTGCGACTCGGTCATCGTACTTTTGGACCGCATGTCGGCGGAGACCAAGCGAAGTCCTCCGATTTCAGCTCCTCGCACGTGGACATCGCCGTCCAGGCGCGCGGCGGTCGCGAGGCCGGATACACGGACGTCCGCCGATGCCGACCGCAGCTGCGCCGCGCCTTTGACCAAGTCCGACGCAGTTGCGTGCAGCCGTGCGGCGATCGCCTTGGTCTGGACGTCGAACGAGCCGTCCGCGGACAGCGCCAACCGTCCCCGCGCCTCCCCGCGCAGCGCGGGCACGCGCGAGAGATCGGGCGACGCCGCGTGCAACCCGAAGTCCAGAGCGAAGGAGTCTCCCTTGGGAATGGCCCGCACATGCACGTTCGCCGGTGCGCCGGGCTCGCGGACAACGATATCGGCGTCACCGGACACTCGATTCGTCGCCGTGCGCAAGGCGGTCGCCCGAAGCGCCGTCGACGGGATAAGGGCTCCGGCCACTTCTCCGCCTAGGAACGGGATCGAGACGTTCCCCGTCAATTCGCCGTCGTTCTTCAGGTCGGCGGCGATCTCTCCCGTCATGTCGATGCGAGTTCGCGGCGCGCCAGCGACCATTTCGCGGACGTCGAGTCCTCGCGCCGAGACGGCCATCTCGAGGCGCTTGTCATCCGAGAGGAAGAGCTTGCCGCGGGCGTCCAGAGCCGCGCCGCCCAGACGCGTTCCAATCTGGACGTCCATCCGTGACATCACGCCGTGGGCCTCGGCGTGGAAGGACGCGTGTCGATCCATCGGCGAGTCGGCCCAAACGGTCCGAACGTCCCGAGGATCGGCGTCCGGAACGTCGACCGACGCGTCTATCCGGTCGTCCTCGAGGGATGCAATGATTGTATGAGCGATTGCGCCCACGGTTCCTTCCCAGTGCACTCGCCCGGCGATGCCCCTGCTGGTGGAGGGCAAGCGGACGTGGGCCTCGAGCGTGCCACCGACGTCGGCTCCGTTGACGATGCGTCGCGCGACGACTCGGGCGGTGGAGACGTCGGCCTCCATCGCCAGCGGGTCGAGCGCGAACGCGCCGTGGAGGTCGTCTAGGTCGACCACGAGCGGCGCAGCACCAGGGCCAAGGGCCGACGCGTGGGCGACGGCTATTCTGGACACGATGAGCTCTAGGCCGCGCGCGTTCGGGTCGGGCGGAGCGCTCGGCTTCGCTGGAGCGAAGGCCGCCTGAACGCGCAGTCGACCATCGGAATCGCTGTCCAAGTCGACATGCAGCGAAGCGACTTCGACGTCCGTCAATCGAACGACAAGGGGTTTTTTCCCGCCGAGGATCGCCGATTTCACGGCCGTCCACGTGTCGACACGAACACTCACTCCCCGGACAACGAGCACCGCGTGGCCGGCGGGATCGTCGATCGTGACGTCCGTGTCGCCGACCCCGCCCAGCCCGAGATGCCCCACGTGCTCCACTCGGATCCGCCCCTTGAACATGGGAGCGAGGATCGCGTTGACATCGTGCGCGACCATGCGTCGGGCAGCAGCCGTGTCGAGAAGAGCCAGCGCACCCGCGAGGACGACAACGAGGAAGACAAAAGTAACGTAGAGAGCGATCCATGCGCCCCGGAGCACGCGAACGAGGAGGGAACGGGACGCTCCGAAGGAGCCTCGGGGCGAGTCTCCCTTCGTATGGAAGCGGCCGCGCCCTCCGGGATGTATGCTCGTCGTCACTAGTAGGCCTGACCGATGCCGATGGCGAGAGCGAGCGGCTGGCCGAAAATCAGGGGCTGCTGCCCGTTCACCGGGTTCGCATTGAGCGCGTCCTGTTCGGTTTTGTATCCGATGACCTGAAGCGGCGGGACGCGATACCCGACGTCCACCCGGATGGGTCCGACGGGCGTGTCGTAGGCGAGGCCCACTCCGCACGAGAGGTGAAGATAGCTCAACCGAATATCGTTCTCGTTTGGCGATACATCGCTCATGTCGCAGAAGACGGCCGCGGAAAGAGGTCCCGAAATGTCGAAGCGCACCTCGTTTTGCAGCTCCCAGAGGGTGAACCCGCCCACCGGTAGAAAGCATCCGGACGCGTTGAAGTTGCTGCGACCCGGATCGCAGCTGAAGCCCTGCGAAGCGCCCGCCTGCGCTTGCTCCAGTGCCGTCGCAGGGGTCAGAAAGGGAATGACGCCGTGGGGGGAAACGCCGAGGATCGGGTATCCTCGGTTGGTGGTCGGTCCGCCCGAAAAGAAGCCGCGAAAGTACATAATCTGCGAGTCGTGCGCGAGCTGAGCTCGCGCGGGATCCGAGGGCATGCCCGGCAGCGGGGGAGTCGACGAGACGGGCGATCGCTCGAGCTCCGTGTTCCAGTTTTTTCCGTAATTGGACGCCCAGAGAAAACCCACCGAGGCACGAGTCGCAAAGGTCACGCCATGGGCCAGAGGCAGATACGTGCGAACCTCGGGTTGTACGCGCACGTCGGAGGCCGTGCCTCCGAAGATGCCTCCCGCCACCTGGAGCGTGTTGCCCAGGTAAATGCCCTGATGGGGTCGCACGGAGTTGTCGCGAAGGTCGAGGTTGGTGACGAGCTCTGGAAACGAGAGCACGAGTGTATCGAGCGCGGGATCCGCGCTCATGACATACGCGAACGGGTTTTCGATCTGAAACGTGTAGTCCAAGCTCACGTAAAGATGTTTCCAAAAGCGCCTGTCGACGCCCATGGGGACCTTCACTTCGCGATAGCCCACGACGGGAGAGTTGGCCGGAGGATTGGTCTCGACCAGCAACGGGAAGATATTGAACTGGGGCCGAATGAATCCGGTCGTACGCGATTCGAGGAATCCCGGTTGTCGGAAGTCGGTGCGCAGCCATTCTTCCGGCAGCGGTTTGAGTGGCCCGTGCAGGTTGTTGATGCGTACCGGGTACAGCACGATTCCGGGTTTGAAGGACACGTTGAAGTCGCGCAGCCCGCCGAAGAAGTTGTGATCTTCCCAGCCGACGATGCCGTGGACTTCCGTCTTGATCTCGTCGATTTCGAGGCCGCCACCGAGCGAGATCTGGCGCAATCGGATCGGCTCGACTCGGACCGTGAGCGGCACCACGCGATCGTCGGGCGGCGGCTTGGCAAGCGACGGCTCGATCTTCACCGCGCTGAGCACGCCGAGGTCGAGGAGGGCCTGAGTTGCAGCGTCGATCTTGGCCGTGGAGTAAAGGGATCCCGGCTCGATGTCGATGGCGCGCCGCAGAGGTGCTTCCGAGATCTCTTGTTTTCGCCGGCCCGCTTCGCCTTCGTTCAGGCCCACGATGGTGATGGCCCCGAACGTTGCCAGGGGGCCCGGCGCAACCGCGAAGCCGTAGTCGACGGTGTGCGCAGCGACATCCAGCTCGGCTTGCGAATCGACCGTCGCGTAGGCATACCCCCGATCGGTCAGCGCTTTCTTCACCTCGGCCGCCGAGTCCTTGAACTGGGCTTCGTCGAAGCGCTGTCCGCGGGGCACGGCGCGACGCGCGACGAGGTTTACCGAATCGATCAGATCCCGCGGCAGCCCCTCGGTGCCGGTCACCACGACGTCTCGATTGAACGTGGGTTTGCCCTCGTCCACGACGATCTCGACGCGCACGTGGTTGGGCTTGACGTGGAGCACGCGACCGACGCGGGCGTGCGCATCGAAGAAACCCTTCGAACGATAGAATCGGACGACCCGAGTCATATCGCGCTGGAGCACCGACTCGTCGTAGGTGGAGTACTCGAAGGCCACGCCTTGAAACAGAAAGAGGAACTTGGTCGACGCCTGCGTGCCTAGCTTTTCTTCCGTTTCCGATGCGCTCACCTCTTTCGCGTCGAGGATTTGCACCGAATCGACGGCGGACCGCCCCGGCGGAAGCTTGCTGCAGGCCGCGACGCAAAGAAGCAAAGGTGCCAAAAGGAAAAGAAGCAAAGAAGAAGTCTTCGGTGAGGCGGGTATCGGTGAGGCGGTCCCTTTCATGCTTCCTTTGCCTGGAGTGTCCAGAAACGTGATCAGGCTGCTCTCGGCGTTGTCTTTCTCGGCGTGCGCTGGCTCCGTGCCGCATCCGCCGTATTCGCCACAAGCAACTACCGCGCTCGCTCCTCTCGAGGTCGCTCCTCCGCCTGGGCGGGTCGAGAGCATTCCCCCGAGACCGCCGCGGGCAGATGCCTGGGTCGATGGCGAATGGATTCTGCGGCGCGGGCGTTGGTACTGGCTTTTGGGCCGCTGGGTGAAAGTGCCCCCAGGGGCGACCTTCTCACCGTGGACCGCGGTGCGATCGAGTGACGGAGTCGTGTGGTATGCGGAGGGTGGATGGCGCGACGCACGGGGCACCCCCATCGAGGCGCCTGCGCCTCTGTCGGTCGCGACTGCTTCTAATGTGGCGATCGTCGACCCCGAGGGGCATACCGAGGATACGGGCCCGGACATCCAAAACGCCCCGCCCGCACACCACCAAGCTCCAAAAGCACAACACTGAATTTCGGCGCGCTCAGCGATTGGTAATTGCCGTGGCAATCCGCTGAGGGCTGGTTCACCTGAGTGCGGCTTGCAGGGCGACCAAGTCCACCGGCTTGACGATGTGCGCGTCGAACCCCGCCACCTGGACTCGCTCGCGGTCGGCTCGTTGCCCGTAGCCCGTCACGGCGATGAGCCGCACGGCGCCGACCTGGTCGCGAAGCCTTCTGGCGAGCTCGTAGCCATCCATGACGGGCAACCCGATGTCCAGTAGCGCAATCTCGGGGCGGAACGAGCCGGCGAGATGCAGGGCCCCAGGGCCGTCGTGCGCGATTGCGGCCACGTGTCCCGTCTCGCGCAAGACCTCGGCCAGGAGCTCGGCCGCATCGGGGTTGTCGTCCACGATGAGCACGCGTCGTCCCCCGTCCGAAGAACGTTTGGCGCGACGCAACCCATCGGAGGGCCCGAGCGCGTCGAGCGGGGGTGCCGCGGCAGGAAGCTCCACGGTGAATACGGCCCCCTTCCCGGGCCCATCGCTGTGCGCGGAAACCGCCCCCTCGTGCATGGTCACCAAGCTTCTCGCGATGGCAAGCCCGAGCCCCAGGCCGCCTTGAGAGCGGTCGATGCTCTGGCGTTCCTGCGCGAACAGCTCGAAAACGTGAGGCAGGGTCTCCGGGGCGATGCCCACGCCGTCGTCGCGCACCGTGAGCACGATCCGCTCCTGACTCCGGCTCGCGGCGACCTCGATGTGCCCGCCGGGCGGGGTGTATTTGGCGGAGTTCGTGAGAAGGTTCGAGACGACCTGCGCAAGCCGCGTCGGATCGCCGTGCACAGCCAAGCCTCGGCTGGGGACCGCCATGGCGAGATGGTGTCTGCGTTGTTCGAGCAGCGGGCTCGAGAGCTCGACCGCCCTCGCGACCACTTCGGCGAGCTCGACGTGCTCCTTCTTCAAGTCGACCTTGCCTTGGGTGATCCTCGAGATGTCGAGCAAATCGTCCACGAGGCGAACCAGGTGCGTGGTCTGCCGCTCGATGGCGACTCTCTCCGGCAAGAACGCGCCCGGGTCGCGCAGCTTCATCAGGTGAAGAGCCGAGACGATGGGCGCGAGAGGGTTGCGAAGCTCGTGGCTCAGCATGGCCAGAAACTCGTCCTTGGATCGGCTCGCCGATTCGGCCTCCGAGCGAGCAGCCCTTTCTGCGGCCAACAATCGTGCGCGATCGAGCGCCTGGGCGCACAGCTCGCTCAGCGTGAGCAAGTGGAATCGCGCGCTCTCGTCGAAGCTTCGCGCTTCGCGAAAGCGGATGCCCAGCACCCCCAGGAGCGTGCCATGGGTCAAAAGCGGAAGCGCGACGGAGGCTTCGAATCCCCCGCGGCCGATCGCCTCGCGAAGGGGCGGATAGAGCGCCGCGCACTGTTCGAAGGTCTCGTAAAAGCCGGGCGTCCGTTCGCGTGCGGCGTCGGTCAGAGGCGACCGCACGTCGAGGGGAATGCTCGAGAACCCCGACAGAGATTGCGCAGGGTGACCGCGCTGATCGATGAGCTCGAGCGTCTTGCGTTCGGCCGCGAGCGCGTAGACCGCGCCGGCGCTCGCATCGAGCGCCTGCAAGGCTTGATCGAGCACGACCGAGGCGACCTCCGCGGGCGTCGCCGCCTCCGAGAGCGCCGCGGTCACTCGTTGCAACTGACGAAGGCGCTCCTCGCTCGCTCGCACGCGTCTCTCGGCCTCTTCTGCGGCCTCGCGCTGCGCCCGCTCCTCGTTCAGCCGTCGCTCGAGGTCCTCCGCCTTCAGGCTCGTCGTGAGGTCGTGCGTAATCTGCGCGAACCCCCGAAGCTCTCCACTGGAGGCGCGCAGCGCGGTGATGTGCACGCTCGCGAGGAAACGGCTGCCGTCTTTGCGGACGCGCCACGTGACGACCTCCCGGTTTCCGGCGCGTAGGGCGTCGGCCAGCAGCCGCAGGGGCACGCCGGCGGCGCGATCTTCTGCGGTGAAGAACACCTCGTAGGCGGCACCGAGAATCTCGCCCGCGGCAAAGCCCTTGGATCGCTCGGCGCCCTTGTTCCAACTCGACACGCGTCCGCTCGGGTCGAGCATGAAAATGGCGTAGTCGTGAAGGCCGTCGACGAGCAGCCGAAAGCGCTCTTCGCTCGACTGAAGAGCGTCGATGGCGCGATCCACCGCGGACCGGTCTCGGACGGTCATCACGAAGATGGGGCCCGTAGGCCCAGGGGTCGAGCCGAACGCCCACTCGACCAAGATCTCGACGCCGTCACGGCGAAGGCCTGGAAGATCCACCAGCATGACGTCGGTCGTCGGCGCCATGGGGGGAGCCTGAGGCTGGCGCAGTCGTTCGGGCACGATGACGTCCGTCGACTGGCCGTCGAGCTCGCCCCGACCGTAGCCGAAGAGCTCCTCCGCACCGCGGTTCGCATGCAAAATGCGGCGGTTTTCGTCGAAGGCGACCAGCGCTTCCGTCGATGCGGAGAGGACTCCCTCCACGGCGTCGGGGCGCGCCGCGACGAGTGCGAGCACCCGGTGCAACGTGACATGGGTACTCCGCTCCGAAAACGGAGACGGGGACATCGGCGACTCCGCGCCAGAGCTCGCCGAGTCGTAAGATGCTGCATTGAGCATCCGCCCATCTTTCCGCAAAAATCGGGCGCGGGCTACCTTCTCCGAGTTCCGGAGCACTGCCCTCTTCCGGGCTCGGCTGTACCCGGTTGCCCGGCCGGGCACAGTATGCGAACTCGTCAGAGGGCCCCGACGCGAGTCGTTTCCATGGGAAGGCGCCGAGGCGGATCGCGCACGGACGCAGCCTGACGTGGACCCGCTTTAGAATCCACTCTTCATGAGCGCGTCGTACCGCCGCTGCATTTCGGCGGGTTGAATGTCCTCGATCGAATGGCCGACGACCCATTCGTGTCCGAACGGGTCGCGCACGGTGCCGGATCGCTCCCCGTAGAACTGATCGCGGACCTCGCGCACCATCGTTCCCCCCGCCTCGACTGCCCGCGCCATCGTCTCGTCCGCGTTATCGACGTGCAGGTGAAGCGCGACGGTCGTCCCACCGACCGCTTCAGGACTGGTAATCCCGCGCTCTGGGTACTCCTCCGAAAGCATCACCGTCGTACCTCCGAAATCGAGTTCGGCGTGTCCGATGCGCCCTCCGGGCTCGGTGAGTCGATACTTCTCTTTCGCGCCGAAGGCGGCCTCGTAAAACGAGATGGCTCTGCCGGCGCCCCGCACGCGGAGGTACGGGAAAAGCTCACGGATGGGCATCGTGTCCTCCTTCAGACAGGCAGACGCGCATACCACGCGTTCGCACGCCGCCCAAACGGGCCCTCTACCGGCCTCGAGCGCAGCGGTCGGCCCTAGCTCGGAGAACGCGCTTTGTAGGGCCTCTCTGACGATGCAAGCTGCGCACAATGGGCACGCCCACGACGACTCCCGAGCCCATCGCCGATCCGAGCCGGCCCTCGAACGGAGCGCCCACTACGCCCGCCTTCATGGCGGGCGGAGGCCAGATGGGCGCGCTCATTCGCGCCAAAGACTGGACGGCGACGCCCCTCGGCCCCGTGACCGAATGGCCGCAGAGCCTCCGCACCGCCATCAGCATCTGCATCAGCTCGCGGTTCCCGATGGTCATCTTCTGGGGACCCGAGCTCGTGATGATCTACAACGACGCCTATCTTCCCATTCCGGGCGCCAAGCACCCTCGCTCGCTCGGACAACCTGGGCTGGAGTGTTGGGCCGAGGTTCGCGAGGTCGTCGAACCGATGCTTCTCGGCGTACTGACGCGAGGAGAGGCCACGTGGTCCGAAGATCTCTTCTTGCCACTCGACCGAGGGGAAGGCCCACGGGAATCCTACTTTACGTTTACGTATAGCCCTATCAACGACGAATCGGGCGGCGTGGGTGGTGTGTTTTGCGCCGTGGTGGAGACTACCGATAGGGTGATCGAAGAGCGGCGCTTGCGGCTCCTTCACTCGCTTGCCGAAACGACGCAGGCCAAGACCCCAATCGAGGCTTGCGTCCAGGCTGCAGCGCACATCGCGCGATCGCCGAGCGACGTACCGTTCGCGCTCCTCTATCTCTTCGACGCGACAGGAGTTGCCAGGCTTGCAGGCTCGGCAAATGTCGATCCTGGCGCGCCGCTATCTCCGCTGGCCATCGCCTGCGGCGACCCGTCCGCGTGGCGATTCGACGAGGGGCTCGATCGGCCACGCGTGGTCGCGCTCGAGGGCAGCCTCGCGTCGGCCCGTTCCGCGGTGATCTTGCCCATCGAGCGCTCGGGCGGGGGACGCCCGTTCGGATTCATGGTTGCCGGACTTAGCCCCATGCTCCGCAGCAGCCCTTCGTACGATCGATTCCACAATTTGCTTCTGGCGAGTATCTCGCAGGCCGTCAGCAATGCGGCGGCCTACGAGGAAGAGAGACGGCGCGTCGAAGCGCTCGCCGAAATCGATCGCGCCAAGACCGCTTTCTTCAGCAACGTAAGCCACGAGTTCCGAACCCCGCTCACGCTCATGCTGGCACCGATCGAGGACATGCGAGCGGTTCCGGCGCGGGACGACGAAGAGCGCGAGCGCCTCGACCTCTTGCACCGGAATGCGCTCCGTTTGCTCAAGCTCGTCAACACACTGCTCGATTTTTCTCGAATCGAAGCCGGCCGCGTCGAAGCGATCTACGAGCCCACGGACCTCGCCGCTCTCACGACCGACCTGGCGAGCAGCTTCCGATCGGCGATCGAACGGGCCGGCCTCTCTCTGGTCGTCGACTGCGATCCTCTGCCGGAGCCCATCTACGTCGACCGTTCGATGTGGGAAAAGATCGTTCTCAACCTTCTCTCGAACGCGTTCAAGTTCACATTTCAAGGGTCCATCTCCGTCCGGTTTCGAATCGTCGAAGGCGCCGCCGAGCTCGAGGTCCGCGACACCGGAATCGGGATCGCCGAGCACGAGCTGCCGCGCTTGTTCGAGCGCTTTCATCGGATCGAGGGCGCGCGGTCACGCAGCCACGAGGGCTCCGGGATCGGCCTCGCGCTCGTGCACGAGCTCGTGCGCCTCCACGGGGGAGACATTCGAGTAAGGAGCAAGCAAGGAGAGGGGACCGCGTTTGCCGTCCGGATGGCCTTCGGCGTGGACCACTTGCCCAAGGATCGGATCCGGACCCAGCGCGCGCTCCAATCCACCGCGGTCGCGGCAGAGGCGTACGTCGAAGAAGCACTGCGCTGGGTCTCGTCGGACGACCCGGTCCCGGCTCCGCTCGCCCCGCCGGGCAGCGGCGCGGGCACGCGGGCGCGCATTCTCATCGCCGACGACAACGCCGACATGCGCGACTACGTGACCCGTCTCCTTCGCGAGCACTGGGACGTGGAAGCCGTCGGCGACGGAGAACGCGCGCTCGCCTCGATTCGCAGGCGCCCGCCGGACCTCATTCTCAGCGACGTGATGATGCCCGGACTCGACGGATTTGCGCTCATGCGGGCCGTGCGACGCGACGCGACTCTCGCTTCCATCCCCGTTGTGCTTCTGTCGGCGCGTGCCGGGGAGGAAGCCACTGCCGAAGGTCTGAGCGCCGGGGCCGACGACTACATCGCCAAGCCCTTCACCGCCCGCGAGCTCCTCGTGCGGATTGCCGCACGTCTCGCTTCTACGAAGTTGGCGCGCGAACTGGACGAAAGACAGCGGAGACTTTATCGACATTTCTTGCAGGCGCCGTTCCCGATCGTCGTGATGCGCGGGCCGGAGTTCATCGTCGATCTCGCCAACGATGGGTCCCTCGAGGCCTGGGGGAAGGGGCCGGAGATCATCGGCAAACCGATCCGGGAGGCGTTGCCCGAGCTCGAGGGCCAGCCCTTCTCGGAGCTTCTTGAGCGGGTGTACCAGACCGGCCAACCGTATCGGGGACGCGGAGAGCTCGTTCGCGTGCCTGTCGGTCCCGGCGGCGCACTCGTCGACTCGTATTGGAATTACCTATACGAGCCGATTTTCGACGAGAACGGCCGAATCGACGGCATCATCTGCTGCGCTTTCGACGTCACCGAGCAGGTCACGTCGCGCCAGCGGGTCGAGGCAGCGTACGCGAAGGCCGAGGAAGCCAGCAGGTCGAAGGATTCTATTCCTGCGACGCGCCGAACACCTCCAGGCCACCGCGACCGAGCTCGTGCGCGCGCACAGCCTCGCGGACATTGCCCGCGGGTTCGACGCGGCCGACAAGGCGGCCCCACTCGAAGCGCACGGCTGCTTTCTTCTCCTGCGGGAGGGAGATTCGCTCCGCACGATTGCGGCGACCGCGAACATGGTGCGGAAAACCGAGACGCGATCGCCGCCACTTCTCTTGTCGGCCGACAATCCGCTCGCCGCAGCGGCGCGCAATCGCGCCGCGGTCTGGCTGGCGAGCACCGAAGAGTGCCTGGCGCAGTTTCCGGCCTTGTCGGCGTCGTACAACGTGGAAGTCGAGGGGAGGGCTGCGATCCCACTCGTCGTGGGCGAAGAGACCATCGGCGTTCTCGCAGTTGGGTTTCGCGAGCAGCGCGCCTTCGATGCCAACGAGCGCCAGTACCTCGGCGCGGTTGCGAACCTATGGGCGCAGGCGCTCCACAGGGCTCGCCTGGCCGAGGCGGAGCGCGACTCGATGCGCCGTGTGCTCGAGGCAGAGGCGAGCGCGACGCGCAAGAAAGACGAGTTTCTGGCCATGCTGGGGCACGAATTGCGCAATCCCCTCGCCCCCATCGTGACGGCCACGTCGCTCATGCGCGTGCGTGGACGGGCGACGAGCCGTGAGCTCGAGATCCTCGAACGTCAGTCCCGCCACATCTCGCGGCTGGTCGACGATCTTCTCGACATATCGCGGATCACGTCCGGGAAGCTCTCTCTCAAGCGTGCGCACGTGGAGCTCGCCGACGTGGTCGCGCAGGCGATCGAAAGTACGTCGCAAGCCTTCAACGAGAAGAGCCTGCAGCTTTACACCAACATTGCGAGGACCAGCATCGTCCTCGATGGGGACCGCGAGCGCCTCGTGCAGGTGGTTACGAACATTCTGGTCAATGCAGCGAAGTTCACACCCGCGGGCAAGGCCGTGTACGTGGCGGCCGGCTACAACAGCGGCGAAGCCGAGATCGAAGTGCGTGACGAGGGTGATGGAATCGCGCCCGAGCTCCTTCCCCGCGTGTTCGACATCTTCACGCAGGGCCGACAGGGGAGCGATCGGCGTACGGGCGGACTGGGCCTGGGCCTCGCGATCGCGCGGAGCATCGTGGCGGCACATGGCGGCCGTATCGAAGCGGCGAGCCCGGGACAGGGTCGCGGGGCGAGCTTTCGAATCAGCCTGCCTTTGCTCGCGTCGCCATCGGTCACCCCGCCGAGCGAGGCTCCGGAGCAACCTCCGGCGTCGGCCCAGGCGAAGCGCCGCGTGCTCATCGTAGACGACAACGCCGATAGCGCCGAGATGCTCGCCGAATACCTGGGCGAGATCGGGTACCAGTCGCTGGTCGCCTTGGACGCGTTGCAGGCGCTGGCCATCGTGCGTGCGGAAGCTCCGGACGCGGCCATCCTCGATATCGGCCTCCCGGGAATGGATGGATACGAGCTGGCCCGCACGATCTCGCAGGAGCTCGGTAACCGCTCGCCAAGGCTCATCGCCCTGACCGGGTACGCTCAAGCGAGCGACCGCGACCAGGCGCTCGAGCGGGGGTTCGTCGAGCATTTGGCGAAGCCGGTCGAGGTGACGAAGCTCGCGAGGATTTTGGCGAAATTGCTCGCGGTACCGACCAGTCATTAGACTGAAGCTCCCGCGAGATCCTCGCGAACCCCGCGATTCGCGCATGACCTCCCCCGCGAGCGCCGCCCGCTCAAGGCCCGTCCACCAACCCCGTCAGAACGCTTCGGATCGAGTCGGGTGTGAACGGCTTGCAGATCGACGCATTGGGCACCTTGTCGAGAAACGGCCGCGCGAGGGCCGAGAAGGCCGCGCTGGTCATGAAGACGATCCGCCCGGCCGTCTCCGGATCCGATGCAACGAGGGCCCGGTACACGTCGATCCCCGAGATGTTCGGCGTGTTCAAGTCGCACAAGATGGCGTCGTACGTTTCGCCGCAGGCGATCCGGGCGAGCGCGGCACGCGCGTCGGTCTCGACCGTGATCTCGAGCTCCGAGCCGAGGATGTTCGCGACCGACCCGACCGTCTCTTCGTCGTCGATGACGAGCACCCGGCCCCGGCGCGGCACGCTCGATTGCTTGGCGGTCGGGAGGTCCGCACTCGTCGCTCGTTCGGTCCCATCTGCATTTGCGGGCACGAATTTGTTCAAACCAAGGACGATGCGCCGCATCTGGTCGGCGCCATCGTGCGCATCGAGAAGCGCCTTTCCGACCTCTTCGAGCCGTACGATCATGTTCCCGTGGCGCGCCGTGTCTTCGTCGGCGACCTTGAGCCCGTGGAGGCTTCCGATGAGGTCCTTCAGTCCTCGCAAGGCGAATCCGACGTTGTCGATTGCGCATGCGAGAGGACTGTTGATCACTCGGCCCATTTCGCCTGCCATCGCGCCGATGCTGGCGCTGCGCTCGCGCTGCTCGAGACGTCGCTCGAGTTTGGTACGGTCGGTTACGTCACGCATGACCAAGAGTCCACCGGCGATCAGCCCCTCGTGGTCGACGATGGGCGACGCGCTGTGGTCGACTACGCGCGCCCCTGCGTTCGAGAGCAGCATCGAAGTCTTGTAAGGCGCCCGATCGATCCGGGGTTCGCGGAGCGCGAGATATACGGGGTTGTCGACCGGCTTGCCGTCGACGTCGGCGAGGCGAATCACCTCGTCGATTTCTTTGCCGATCGCGTCGCTGCGCTTCCAACCCGTCACTCGCGAGCCGAGGGTGTTCATGAAGGTGATGATTCCGCTCGGGTTCGTCGCGAGCACGGCCTCGCCGATCGAGTCGAGGGTCGTTGCGAACCACCGTTCTCGAGCCTGGAGTTGCCCTTCGAACTTTCGTTTCTGGAGGGCGATTTCAATCGTCGCGCGAAGGTCCCGCTCGTCGAAAGGTTTGATTAGGTAGCCGTACGGGTTGGTCTCCGCGGCGCGCGCGAGAGTCGCGTCGTCGGAGTGGGACGTGACGTAGACAATGGGTATGCCCAGCCGGCGGCGGATTTCGGCCGCCGCCGCGATGCCGTCCGCTTCTCCTTTCAGCTTGATGTCCATCAAAATAAGGTCCGGCTTCAGCCTGACGGCCTGCTGGAAAGCCTGCGCGCCGGTTGCGACCGTGCGCGGCACCTCGTAGCCGAGGTCGCCCAGCGCTTGGCAAATGTCTTGAGCGATGACGTGGTCGTCCTCGACCACGAGGATGGTCGCTTCTACCTTCATCACGGATCCCCCCGATTTGTCACGTTTGCCCCGTGGTGCAGGCGTCAGGCAGCCCGTGCCTCGGGCCGCGAGGTCGCCAGCCGCATTTTCAAAACACGGCGCAGGAGTCTAGCAGCGAGTTTGTGGTCGCATGCAAAGTTGGCAACACGCTAGGTTGCGCATGCAAGAACCGGCTTTCTGAGGCATGGTTCGCGGAGCCGCTCGCCGCACCGTGTGTCGCATGATTTCCAGCCATGTCGGTCCGAAGCATTCATTTCGCACGAGCGTCGGCGGAGTTTCGAGTCACCCATGGCTTTTTCTCTCCGAGGGGGCCGCTCTTGCAACACGACGAAAAGGCGGCCAAATGCGGAGAGCTTCAAGGCAACGTTCGAAAGCAGGCGCGAATGTCTAAATTAAACAAAGTATTGCACGTATTCGGGGAAGAGTTTGGCGTCGATCCGCGCAAAGTTGGCGTGCGGATCGTTTCTCAATTGTTTCCCCAGCATTCCTTCATTCGTGTGCGAACGATGCTGCTCCGATCCCTCGGTATTCGGATAGCGCCAAAATCATGCTTTGCCGGTAGCGTGAAGATTACCGGGTTCGGCTCCGTGCCCGATCTGCTGTCCATCGGTCCTGAATGTTACTTGACCGGCCCGCTTCACATCGACCTCATGGCTTCCGTCCGCATCGGCAGCCATGTCTATATGGGTTACGAAGTGATGCTCATCACGGTGGATCATGATTTGGGTTCGTCTCTTCAGCGATGCGGACCGCGTCTCCAAGGGCCAATCGAAGTCGGCGACGGGGCCTGGATCGGCTCGCGCGCGATCATCCTTCCGGGCGTTCGAATCGGTCGAGGAGCGGTCGTCGCTGCGGGGTCGGTCGTCACCAAAGACGTCGCTCCAGACACTCTGGTCGCGGGCGTGCCCGCGAGGTTCGTGCGAGACCTGGAAGAAGAGGAAGTTCATCCGAGCGATCGCCGCGGACGCCTGGTCGCGGAAGAGAGGCATCGGACTTGGCTTTCGTAGAGCGGCGCGACGCAATCCGGCGCGTCAAAAGCCCGTGAGTCCGGCGGGGCAGAAGGTTATCGTGTAGCCGACGCTGTTCGGCGCACTCGGGCCAGGCGTCGCGCACGCAAAGGTGCTGGTCGCGTCGTCGAACGGGAAACTGTACGCCGTCGGGCATGCGTTCTTCACGAACGCGGCCCACGGCTCGGCGATCGACAGCCATTGCGCATTCGTGCTCTGACAACCGAAGCGCGACGAAACGGCCACGGGCTGGCCGGCGATCGTCCAGCTCGGGCAGCCGCAGCAGGTCGCGACCGCCCCGGTCCCATAGCAGGAGCTAGCGTTCTCCGGGCCGCTGCAGCCGTAGAGCGACGCGTTCGTACCCTGGCCGGCGACAGCTTGATTGCAGTCGAGCGGCGGTCCAAATGTGTTTCCCGTGGAGGCGCAGAGCTCATCGGCGGTCCACCACGCGATCTGTTGCCCGCACGTCGGCGCGGAGGGACTCCCAGTGAAGTCGAGGGCGGTCCCGCAGACTTCGGTCCCCGCGCAGTCGGCGTCCGACGCGCACGGGTTTCCCCCCGGAGCTACCGCCCGAAGGAACGTCGATTCGTCGGTCGTCCCGGCGGCGAGGGCGATCCGCGTGTCGAACGCCCAGGAGCAGGCCACGAGCCCGCCGGTCGGCGTCGCCGCTCCGGGGCTTCCACACGTGTACGGGTCGGACGGGTCGACGGCTCCGCCTACAGGCGCAATCGAGACCGGTACGTTCACCCCGTTGATGGCGGAGATATCGTAAAAGTCCGCTCCGTTCGGTGCGAGCGCAAACTCCGCCAGCGTGACCGGCCCCTGCGGTCCGACGCCGTTCGGGCACGGGCCGACCGTCGTCGTGCCCGCGGACGACATCGCGCAATTCGCCGTCTTGCATTCGGTGCCGTCGCGAGCGCACCCCGTGGCCGCGTACACGTTCCCGCTCCACTGGATGAGTGCTCCGCCCGCGGTCGCCGCGATCGCGGGTGCCGAAAGCACATAGGTCGCGGAGCCGCCGGTGGCGAGCACGCTGCCGCCGCAGCTCGGAGCGGGAAAGTCCCAGAAGCACCCGGGAGGCGAGCGCGTCGAATCGCAGGTCGTCCCTTCGGGGCAGCCTCCGGCGTCGCAGTCCTGGACGTACGCGCCGTTCATCCCGACGCGGATGGTTTGCGACGGGCAGTCATTCACCAGGGTGACGACACGGCTGCCGGCTCCCACGGGTGCGTCGCATGCCGTGGCGATCGCAGTGTCCGCTCCGGCCGCCCGAGCGTCGGTGGGTCCCGCGCCGCCCGAGCTCTCGGCGCTCGAATCGACGCTCTCCGCTCCGGCGGCGGCCTCCGCGGGGGCTGCGCCGTCCCCTGGGACACGGAGGCTCGCAGTCCCGCACGCGGAGAGGGCGATCAGGAGAGCACTGGCGGCGCGCGAGCAAGCGAATTCGCAGATCGCGCGCTGGAGACCGTGGATGCCGCCACTCGCTGGATTCCTTGGCAACGCGCTCCTCGCCTGCGGGCGCCTTCCTTCGTCACCAGAACGCGAGGTCCGCGTGGAAGCCCAGCGCAAGCCACTCCGGCGTGTACGGTTGCGCGTCGATCGTGGCGTACTCGACGTGCGCGCCGACGCCGAAGTGCGGGCCCACGCGAAGGTCGAGGGCACCGCCGAGATCGAAGGCTACGCCGCTGGCCTGGGGCACGGTCGGGTCGCCCGTGTCTCGCCAGCCGTAGCCCACGTGCGCGTAAACGACGGGCACGAGGAACCGACCGAACGAGATACGCGCCCCCGCGAAGCCTCGGTGCATGTCCCAGGAGTACGAGTCTCCGTAGTCGTCGGTCGCGAAGAGGTGGTCGTAGCCGTACCCAACCTCTGGCGTCACAGACACCCCGTCGCGCATGCGGATTCGCTCGCCGAGGCGGATTTTGATGCCGCCTCCGCCTTGAAGATCGTTGCCGTCGCCGGATCGCGGGACATTGAGCGGCACCGCCCCTTCGAGATCTACGGCGACCGTGAACGCAGAAGGCGGCTCAGGTTCGGCGTAGTAATAATAGCGGGGCGGCGGCGGCGGGGGAGGCCCGTAGACGTACACGCGCTGGGCGCTGGCGGTGCGGGGCACCGCCATGACGCATAGGGACGCGAGCGCCGCCCCGAGGATCGGGCGGGCGAGGCGCGAACTCGAAATTCTGGACATTAGAGGTGCACCTCCTGAAATCCAAACGGGGACTGCAAGCCGTATGCCCTCGCCGCGCCAGAGCCCTACCAACGGCGCTATTTGCGCGCGAAGGGCGTTTCACTGCCACGAACTGCTAATGCGTTGAAGGCCGCCCGTCAAAGCGCGCGCCATTTCCGTCACACGCCGCCGCGCAGCGTTCGACAAAATGCCTCGCATAAAGCTACAGCGGATCGCGCACTGCCTCTTTGAGCTCGGAGGCGTCGGGAGCCACCGCCCCGAACCAGCGCGCGTCACCCGAAATCAGCCACGCGAGTTGTTCCCGCACCGCAGCCTGGAGCGCCGGCGCGCTCGTGTGCCCGACCTCGGCATGGACCACGCGCGTGTCGAGACCCCATCGTTCGATCCGCGCGGACGCCGCCTTGGCCGATGGGGTGCACCAGGTGGATCCGCACCCGAAAAGCACGCGCTGCCCGCCGCGGGCGCCGAAGTCCGTGATGTTTTTGGGAAGCCACTGGTCTACGCCGCCCTCGAGGAGCGCGACACGAGGAAACGACGCAGGTTCGCTTTGCGCCAACAGAGCGGCTTCGGAGGCTCCGAGGGAGAAGCCGGCGAGGACTGGCCGGGCGACGTCGACGCGAGCCTGGAACCGATCCGACAGTGCCCGGAGAGCGGCGTCGACGTGGTGCCGCAGGCGTTCGCCGCCCTCCAGCGTGTACCGTCTGTCGCTCCGCGTCGAACGCTGGGGATCATCGGCGCCGCGAGGACAAAGAACGAACGCCGCGCCCCGTGTGATATTCCGCCATGCCTCGCAGTGCGGCTCCGGCCGGCCGCCCAGGCCGTGCAGCACGACCACGACCGGTCGCTCCGAATCGAGGGTGCTCGGCTCGGCGACGACGGCATCCGGAAAGCCCGGTACGGGAATATCGAATACCGGGGGCGGCACAGGAGTCCACATCGGGGGGGTCGGCTCCGGGGCGTCGCAGGTCGCGCGCTGCGGGTCGGTCGTCTGCGCTTCGGGGCGCGGCGCTTCGGCGGGTTGCTCGGGGGTTTGCGCCGCCGGGCCCTCTAGAGCACAAGCGGCGACTGCCATCGAAAGCACCAAAGCCGCCGGCCGCGCCGCGGTGGAAACGGGCTTCACGGGATAGTGATGAAACACTCTCCACGAGTCAAACAGGCATCGGCGCTGCAAACTCTTTGGAAACGAGGCGGCCCGATTCAAGGCAGTCGCGATTATTGACGTGCCCCGCTCAAGGAATAGCTCGCCGTACACGGCAGGGTGTCGTATGGCCCGCCCGACGCGCTGAGCTGATCGGTGCAGTCCGTCGTGCTCGATACCCCCGTGGCCGCCGTGAAAGTGTAGGTCACGGTCCCCGTGAACGTGGGCGGTGGCGAACCCGCCGCGAGCGTCAGGTCCATGGCCGTCGAGCTCGTGAGGTCGCACGGACCCTCGACGCCTGCATCCGAAGCGTCGACGTTCGCCGTATCCACGGCAGTAATGTTCACCTGATTGGCGGAGGACATTGTCCCCGACACCGCGCTCGAGCCCGAGATCTCCCAATACAGCGATGTCCCGTCCTCGGACATCTGCGCGGTGAAAGTCCACGGATTGGGCAATGCCAACCCCGCGCCGCACGTATTGGTGACGAGCGTGCCCGAGACGCTGTAGCTCCCGAGGGACGTGCCTGGAAGATCGGCGGGGGGATCGCAGGCCGAGACGCCGCCGACGAGCATTGCCGCGAGGGCGGCGATCAAACGACGCCAAGAGCACCGCTCGGTGGATCGATTGCCCATGGATAGCCACTACGCCGCCCGATTCGAAGGGGACAACTTCTTGATGGGTGCTCCGGTGCGCCGGATGCCGTGCGCGCCATGCCGAGCCGGTCACCGACCCCCGATCCCCCGGTCCGGCAATCGAGACAGTCCTTCGAGGCACCGGATGGTTTTCGGCTTCCGGAAATCGACGGAGGTCATACGAAAATCAATCGACTCGAACCTTCCACGGCGCTCGGTTCGGCAACAAAAACGAGCCGGCGTGCTGGGCATGGCTGTTGCCTAGCGGAGGGCAACCTCACGAAATCGTACGGAGAGTCATGAGAGTGCACATTCGAAGGCCCGTTCTTGGGACCATGCTGCTGGCCGCCGTTGCCGGTGCGACTTCCCTCGCGGTGAGCGGCGTAGGCTGTTCGTCGAGCAGTTCGCCGCAAGCGGCCGGCGGAAGCGGGCCGACGGTGCCGGGCCAGCCTGGGGCGGACAATACGGGGACCGTCGGCCTTCAGCTGACCCTGCCCAGCGGTGTGCAGATCAACGCGGTCGCGTGGACGGTGACGGGGCCGAACGGCGCGTCGACCGTCGTGCAGTCGGGGACTCTCGATGTCCAGAATAGCGCGGCGATCAATTTCCTCGTCGGTGGCATTCCGGCGGCCAACGGCTACGCGGTCTCACTGAGCGCTACGGCCACGGACGGAGTCACGACGTGCCTCGGGTCCGGGACATTCAACATGGCCGCCCGGACGACGACCAGCGTGTACGTCCTTCTCCAGTGCACGCAGCCTGCCTCCGAGGCGGGCTCGGCTCAGATCAACGCGGCGGCATACAGCTGCGCTTCGATCAGCTCGATCGCCGCGAGCCCGACCGAAGTCAACGTCGGCGCCTCGGCGGCCCTCAGCGCCACGGCGTCGGGTCCAGGCGCGGACGGCGGGGCAATCACTTTTTCTTGGACCGCGACGAGCGGTACATTCGACACGCCGAACGCTTCGAGCGCAAACTTCAGCTGCACGACGGCGGGCGCGGCCACGGTCACGCTGACCGTCAGCGACGGTCTTGTGCCCGACGGGGGGTCCTGCAGTTCGACCCTCAGCTCCCAGTCGATCACGATTCAGTGCGACGCGCTGGTCGGGCAAGCGCTCTTCACGACACTCGGCGCGGGCGTGCTTCCGACTCCGGTCGTCATCAACCAGGGCACGGCAATCGGCGAGGGGTCGGCCAACGGCGCCACGCCGTTCCTGATCACGAACCTCGCCGCCGACCCCAACAACACCCAGACCATCGCGTCCAACGACGGCGGCGCGCCGTTTCTCGCCTCGGGCACCGTCCCCGATACGGCGTTCGGCTTCTGCAATTACCCGGCTGACGGCGGTACCCCGACGCGAATCACCCACGTCACGGGTTCCAAGTTCGAGACCTCGCCGGATTCCGGAACCTCCGACCCGATGGTTCCCTTGACGCCGGCCTACTTTCCCCTGGTCTACAACTCCGCGGTGACCACGAGCGACAACGCCTTCGGTGGCAAGCCGCCGATCATCGGCCTCTTCGACTGGCGCCCCAAAGACATCGACGAAGCCCTCCTCGCCGCGGAGTCCGACGACAACGGAAAGACGTGGTACTTCATGCAGCTCGTCCTCGAGCTCTACCCCGACTACACGAACCCGATCAGCGGCGGCTACAATCCCCACGGATCAACGGGCTGTCCGGCAAACGTCAATGGCACCAACGCCAATGCGGTAGCGGCCAACGGGTCGCAGGACGACGACGGGTGGGGCCACGCCTCGATCATCCAGCTCCCCGGCGTGGGCAACTCCAAGACCGGACAGTTTCTCTACATGCTCGATCGGAACACAAACAACCTCCCCGACTCGGGGGTCGAGATCGTCGACGGCGCGCCGCTCTGGGTGATCAGCCTCGCGCCGGGCAGCACGCTCGGGGGCGGCGCTTCGCCCAAGTTCCCCATCTGGAATACGAATTTCGTCGTGGCCGATGGTGGCAACACCAGCAATAACGACATCAAATCGATCAGCTCTACGCTCAACCAGACGCCCGACTCGGGGTCACCGATCACGGTGACACAAACGGTGGGGCTCTCGAATCCCGACGGCATCATGGCCGTTTTCCCGACCTCGCCCACGGCGGCGGCAGGATCGCCCGTGACGGTGCTCTGGGTTCAGAAGATTCTGAACGGCGACAATACGGGATCCACGGCGCTGCCGGTTTCCGAGCAGTGCACCGCTGCCCCGTTCAGCGGCAAGGTCAACCACGATATCGCGACCGTCCATTTGGCGACCACGACCGACGGCGTGCACTTCAGCGACCAGGGAGCGGTCAGCGGCCTCAGCGACCCGACCACGGTCGATTACAACAAGACGCGATGGGTGAGCCCGCGCGGAACTCTGATCGACATCAACGGCAATCAGAGCCTTTGGGGTCTGTATTTCGCAGCCGGAAACTGCCTTGACGGCGATTCCGACGCCTTCCACTACATCGGCTATGCCGAGTCGGCGGACATGATGCACTGGACGGTGTTCAACGACATCAACACCCCCATCGCGTCGATCAACCCAATCACGACGAGAAACCAGCTCGGTGGGGCGACCGTGACCATTCCGGCCAACCCGCCGATCGTCCCGACGCAGTCTTGGTTCGCCGAGCGCCTCTATGCGCCGACCGCCACCCAGATCGATTCGACGCACCTCAGCCTGACGTTCGCCGGCTACGGGGTGCAGACGCCGAACAACGATCTCCTAGACTATCGGCAGATCGGCAACGTCGTTCTCACCGTGAGCAAAGCGCTGCCGGCGGGCGTTCCGAACAACATCAACGCCCACTAACCCCGTCGTTGTCGGGCGCGACGGCGACGCTGTCCGCGACGTCGCTTGCTCCGGGAGCGTCCATCGCGAGGGCCACCACGCGTGCCAGTTCGGCTACCGTGCCGACACGACCACGCAGGTAGACGCGCCCGCCCACCACGTCGACCGAGATGCTCTCGCCAGCGAGGTGCTCGCCGCGGCGCAGATTGTCGAGAACTTGCGTCCTCACGACGTCGTCGGTCTCCGCGCGGACGGAGTCGACGTCCTTCAGGCAATCGCGGACAGCCACCATACCGGAGACGTTGTGCGCGTCTTCGTCCGCGGCGCGTGCGGCAGTCGGGTTCGGGGCCACACCGGTGAGGATGACGACTCCCTCGTGCACGTCGACGGTAGGCGCGAACGGGTGCACGCGCGGGTCATGCACGTACGCGTCGAGCAGCGCTTGCCCGATGTCGCCGTCGGAGTAGACGGCGTCGGGACGCGCGCGAAGGGTGCCGTCGCCCGTGCCGACATCGACGCGCAGGCGCGACGCGTCGACTCCTTGGGACGAGGTGCTGGATGCGTCGTCCAACGCGCGCCTGCGTTGTCCTGCGCTCGTCACCCAGCCCGACAGGTATACGACTGCGTCTCCCGTCGATACGAGGATTGCCGTGCCGTCGAGCCAGGGGTCGTCGCGCATTGCGCGGAGCGCCTCTTCTTGCAGACGTTCCGGACCGGGAGCGTACGGGCGAAGCGCGAGCTCGTCGAATACTCCGCGCACCCCAGGTATGGCGAGGACGTCGTTCTCTGCCGCGCGCCTCGCCGCGTTCGAATCGACGACCCCGGAGAGAGTCACGACTTCGTCGTGGGAGCGGGTCTCAATCCGCTCAGGCGCCGACACGGGGTCGTGCTCGAGCGCCGATGTGACCAACGCTTCGAGCTCGAAGTCGAGCCTCGCTCGAGGAGTGACCTCGACGTTGTCGACCACCGCGCGTACGCCGCGCACCACGTGGGCGGTCGCGATCGCGCGGTTCCTGGCGAGCAGATTGCTCACGGCGCCAGACAGTCTGACGATCCCGTCGGTCGACTCGACGCCGATCGTCTCGGTCGCTAGCGCGGGAGCGGCCCCAAGCTCGCGACGGACGCCAAAGGCGATGCGGTCGTCTGGCACGACGCCTTCGTCGAGGGGGCTATTCGTCTCGGTCTCGCGCAGGGGCGCGGGGGCGTGGTCGGGCGGGGAAAGGCTGCCGGCGCAGCCACTCGCGCCCGCGACGATCGCCAGCGCAAGCGGTGAGCCCCACCGAACCGTTTTCAAGTGTCGAGTCATGCGGATCACCTCCGAGCGCGCGCAGCACGGCACGTGCTCTCCGGCGGAAACATGAAGCGCCGGGCCTGCATTCGACAGACCGGGGCGACCACCCGGACGCGAGCGCGGCCGAGCCGGGAACGCCTGGTCTTAGACTCGTTTTGGGCTGGTCTCCGCTCCGAGGATGAGTCCGGGGAGTGCGCTCATGGTGGCAAAGACCTGGGCGCCGGCCGCCGCGAGCTCCGGAGCACGCGCTTCGTCCGCGTACCCAAGCACCCGCATGTGCGCCGCCACGCCCGCTCGTACGCCCAAGATGCTGTCCTCGACGACGAGGGTCTCTTCGGGCGGGAAGCCCATGCTCGCGGCGGCGTGGAGAAAAAGGTCGGGCTCCGGCTTCCAGCTGCCGATCTCGTACGAGCTGAAGATGTGATCTCCGAAGCGGTCGAGCAACCCAGTGATGGTGAGCGAGAGACGAATCTTTTCCACCGGACCGCTCGAAGCGACGCAACACGGCATCGGCAGGCGCTCGATGGCCTCTCGAACCCCGTCCACGGGGCGCAGCTCGCGGGCAAACACCTCCGCCTGGCGCGCCCGGACCGTGGCGACGAAGTCGGCCGGCGTCGGGCCACCGATCTGCTCCTCGATCGTCCGAACCACGTCTGCCATTTTGGCACCGCGAAAGCGCTGGATCGCTGCCGGCAAAGACATCGAAAAGCCCACCGTCGCCGCGACGTCGAGCAGCGCGCGCAGCTGGATCGGTTCGCTGTCGACGAGGACGCCGTCACAATCGAAAATGACCAACGACGGAGGATTCAAAGGGGTCACGCAGGAACGACCACACGTACAGCCGGGCTGTCAACCCTTCTGGGGAGAACCTGGGGACGGGTCCGCGATGCGGGGGTGCGACCGCACGCCCTCTCTAAAACGCGCGCCTCAATGGGCCGTAGCCGTAAATCATGGCCAAGCGAAGCGTTCTCCTGGTGGACGACGAGGAGTCCGTGGCGAAGGGGTTCGCCCGCGTTCTCGCGGCGGCGGATTACGAAACCCGGTGGGCGTGCAACGGCCTTGTGGCGAGCCGAATCCTCGAGCAGTGCCGCTTCGACGCGATGGTCACCGACATCTTCATGCCCGAGCGCGAAGGTCTCGAGACAATTCGCGAAGTGCACAAGCTTTACCCCGGCATGGGCATCGTCGCGGTTTCTGGGGGCTTCGGGACGGTCGACGTGCTCCACTGGCTCAACGTGGCGCTCGCTCTGGGCGCCGCTGTCGTTCTGAAGAAGCCAGTCACGACGTCGGACCTCATCGCCGCCGTGGGCGCCGCGATCAGCCACCCGGGCAAGGGTGCCGTCAAGAGCGGCGGGTCGCCCCATGCGTAGCGAGATCCCGTGAACGCGGGCGGATCTTTCCGCCAGGACGGCTGCGGGACGGACGCGCTTCAGCTCGTCCTCGAGCACGTCCCCGCCGCGGTCGCCATGCTCGACGCAGAGCTGCGATACGTGGCGGTCAGTCGCCGCTTCGCGATCGACCTTCGACTCGGTGAGTGCGAACTTGTCGGGCGAAGTCATTACGACATCTTTCCGACCGCGACGCCGGCGATGCGCAAGGTCTTTCGACGTTGTTTGGCCGGCGCGGTCGAGCGGTGCGAGGAGGACGCCTTCGCGTATCCCGATGGGACGCTCGAATGGATGAGCTGGGAGGTCCGCCCATGGCGGGAAACCAGCGGCGCGGTCGGTGGAATCCTGATCTTCGCCGAGCTCATGACGCAGAAAGTGCGTGCGCTCGAGTCGCTCCGGGTGACCGAAGAGCGGCTGCGCGACTTCTTCGAGCAATCTGCGGTGGGCTTCGCGGAGGTCGATCCCACGACGGGTCGGCTGGTCCGTTATAACGACAAGCTCTGCGAGATCTCGGGCCGAACGCGCGACGCCCTCCTCGCGCTGTCCTGGCCGGAGATGATTCACCCCGAGGATCTCCCCGCCGCGCTCGAGGCCTCAGCCCGCATCGTGAGCGGCGCCGAAAAGAGCAATTCGATCGAGACCCGCTTCATCCGGGGCGACGGCGATGTCCGCTGGGTCCGCGCGACGGTCTCGCGCATGGGCCTGCCCGACGGAGAGTCCGCGCTCATCGCAGTTGCCGAGGACATCACCGACACGCGGCGCGCGGAGGGCGCTCTGCGCGAGACCGAGCAGCGGCTCGCCACGGTGTTCCGGCTGGCCCCCGTCCCGATCGCCATCCTCCGGTGGAGCGACCGTCGCTACGTCGAGATCAACGAGACATTCACGGCGACTTTCGGCTGGACGCGAGACGAAGTCCTGGGCAAGACCCGCGCGGAGCTCGGGATCCAGACCGAAGCCGAGGAAATCGCGTCCGACTACGACCCGCGGGCATTGGCCGCGCGACTCGATGAGGAAGGCTCGGTGAGCGGGACCGAGGTCGTTTTGCGAAACAAGGCCGGCGAAAAGGTCATTTGCGTCGTGACCGTGGCCTTCGCCGACATCGGCGGCGAACGTTGTGCGCTCGGTTTCTTTCGAGACGTTACGCGCAAGAAGGAGCTCGACGAAGTGCGTCGTCGAAGCGAGGCCGAGCTCCAGGCGATGTTCGACGTCGCTCCGATCGGCATCGCGCAGACCGATCCCGCGACCGGGCGCTTCGTGCGTGTAAACCCGCGGATGTGCGACATCACCGGGTACCGAGCCGACGAGCTCTATGCGATGAATGCCGCTGAGCTCACCCACCCCGACGACCTCGAGCGCCACACCAAGCTGTACGGCGCCGTCGCGCGCGGCGAGCTGGCGGGGTTTCGCCTCGAGAAGCGATACCTTTGCAAGGGGGGCCGCGTGGCCTGGGTCAACGTGAACCTCACGGCGCTGCACGAGCCGTCGGGGAACCCGAGGCGGCTCATCGCGGCCGTCGAAGACATCACGGAGCGGAGAACGGCCGCGCACGAGCTCGAGCTTCAGATGTCCGCGTTTCAGGCGGCAGACAACGGCATCGTCATCACCGACCCGGCGGGGGTGGTCATCCGCGTCAACCGGTCGGTGTCGAAGCTCACGGGCTACGACGAGTCCGAGGTAGTCGGGCGCACGCTGAGCTTCCTTCGCCCCGGCAATCAGCCCGCCGATGTCCTTCGGTCGATCTGGGAGACGATTGGCTCGGGTCGAGCGTGGCGCGGCGAAATCGTCAACCGCCGAAAGGACGGCTCGATCTACCACGAGGACGTCACGATCACTCCCGTGCGCGACGAGCGCGGCGAGATCACCAACTTCATCGCCATCAAGAACGACGTGACCGAGCGCAATCGCGCCGCGGCGGCCCTGGCGGATGCCAAAGAGCAGCAGCGCATCGCGCTCGACGCGGCTGGCCTCGGAACGTGGCGCCACGACATCGCAAACGGCAGGATGCTCCTCGACGCGCGCGCGATGGCGCACCTCGGCTTCGACCGACCCGAGGTTCGCGCCGCGGACGTCTTCGCGCGGGTGCACCCCGAGGACCGCGCGGCGGTCAGGGACTCGGTCGTGGCGTCGCAGGATCCGCGCGGCGACGGCAAACACACCGGAGAGAGCCGAGTCGTCCTTCCGTCCGGCGACGTGCGCTGGCTCTCGGTGAGCGTTCAAGCGCGCTTCGAAGGCGAGGCAAGCCAGCGCCGCGCAGTGTCGACCATCGTCACCAGTCGAGACATCACGGACGCGCGGCGCGCCGAACAGCGCCAGCGCGACACCGAAGAGCAGCTCCGCGCGGCCCAGAAGATGGAGGCGGTCGGGCGACTCGCCGGCGGTGTGGCCCACGACTTCAACAATCTGCTGAGCGTCATCCTCTCGTATTCCGAAGTCGCCTCGATGGGATTGCCCGAGGGCGATCCGATGCGCGCGGATTTCCACGAGATCATCCAGGCCGCTCAGCGCGCCGAGGCGCTCACATCGCAGCTCCTCGCGTTCAGCCGCCACCAGGTGTGGCGACCCCAGTCCGTCGACCTCAACGAGCTCGTACAGGGCATCGGCAAGATGCTTCGCCGCCTCATCGGGGAAGACATCGAGCTCGAGGTCGTGGCGGCACCGGATCTCTTTCGAACGCGGGCCGATCCCGGCCAAATCGAACAGGTTCTCATGAACCTCGCGGTCAACTCGCGCGACGCGATGCCCGACGGCGGGCGCCTCGTCATCTCCATGACCAACGTCCAAGTCGACGCCGCGCGGGCCCCCGCGCTGCAGGTCGAACCGGGCGCTTACATCGAGCTCAGCGTCGCCGATACCGGGTGCGGCATGGATGCCGTCACGCTCGCCCGGGTCTTCGACCCCTTCTTCACGACGAAGGCCATCGGCAAAGGCACCGGCCTCGGCCTTTCGACCGTGTACGGCATCGTTCATCAGGGCGGCGGCGGAATCGTGGCCGAGAGCGTTCCCGGCGCGGGCGCCACGTTTCGCATCTACCTCAAGCGCGACGACGGGCAGGAACTGCGGACGCCCCAGAGCGTGGAGCCGCACCGCGCGTCCCAGGGCGGCCAAACGGTGCTCGTCGTCGAGGACGAAGAGGCGTTGAGAAAAGTCGTTCAGCGCGTCCTTACGGCGGCAGGGTACAAGGTCTTGGTCGCCGCCAACGCCGGCGAGGCCCTTCTCCTGGGCGAGCAGCGCGGCGCGGAGGTGAGCCTTGTCCTGACCGACGTGATCATGCCCGGCCTGAATGGGAGGCAGCTCGTCCAGAGGCTCTTTCCGCGATGCCCATCGGCCAAGGTGATGTTCATGTCGGGCTATACCGACGACGCAATCGAGCGGCTCGACGTGCTCGGTCACGACTTTCTGAGAAAACCCTTCAGCGGCGAGACTCTGGTCCGCAAAGTGCGGGCCGTGCTCGGTTGCGCCGCCCCGGACACCACGCGCGCCCCGGGGCTCGAGCCGTCGTAACCTCTGCAGGCGCGGAGGCGGGCCGTTCGACCGTGACCCTTCCCGGGCCTTGCACGCGGGCGCTCCCCGTTTGTAGAAACGGCCTCGGCTTCATGGCGATCCCCAACCCGGGCCTATGTGGAATGTGCACGCACTGCAAGCGCACCCAATCGACCCGGGGCTCCGTTTTTTACATGTGCCTGCTCCACGAGCGCGACGCACGGTTTGCGAAGTATCCCCCATTGCCGGTGACGACGTGCTCAGGATATGCGAAGGCGAGCGAGGGCTCGTCTGCCGCGGGCAGGCGCCCAGAAGGGAATCGCTCATGAGCAATTCAACCGAAATAGAAGAGGCGCGCGGAAAACGCATCGTCCTCCGCTTCGAGTCGCGTCGGTGCATCCACTCCAGACAGTGCGTCCTTGGCGCCCCGAGCGTCTTCCGTGCCAACGTGCAGGGCCCGTGGCTCGAGCCCGACGCCATCCCCGCAGAGGATCTCGTCGCGATCGCGCACACCTGCCCTTCGGGGGCCATCACGTACGAGCGGCTCGACGGAGGTCCCGCGGAGGCCGCCCCTCCGGTGAACGTCGCCCGGATTCGCGAAAACGGTCCGGTCGCGATTCACGCCGCGATCGCGATCGAGGGTCACGGGACGATGTTTCGCGCCACGCTCTGCCGGTGTGGGGCCTCGAAGAGCAAACCGTTCTGCGACGGCTCGCACGTTGCTGCGGGGTTCGTCGCCACCGGCGAGCCCGAGACGCAGCCGAGCGAGCCGCTGGCGGTCCGCGGCGGGGCGCTGACGGTGACCCCTTTTCCCAACGGCCCGCTCGGCGTCCGGGGTCCGCTCGAGATCTGCTCGGGCACGGGCAGGACCGTCCACCGGACCGATCGCGCCGCGCTCTGCCGGTGCGGAAGTTCGGCGAACAAACCCTTTTGCGACGGGACACACGCGCGCATCGGGTTCAAGAGCGAGTAGCGACCAGCCGCGCCCCGGCCGAAAGCGCTCTCGGCCGAGGCGCGCGCGCCCGCTCGCGGTCCTTCGAAGAAGAGAGCTCGTCCGAACGACGCCGCACGGCACGGGCGGCCACGCCGCTTCGCGGAAGACTTACCGAACGAGATCGCGGATGATGTGCGGCGATGATTCGCAGGGCGCGCTGGCTTGGCTGCTTCGGGCTTTCTTGTGCCATAACGAGCGGGGCGTGGGCGGCGCAGCCACTCGCAGCGGCTGCCGCTCCGCCGGAGCCGCCCGTCGCGGCCGAGGCCGCGCCTTCCTCTGCGCAGTCGCCTTCGTCCACCACGAGCGACACCGGCGACAGGGCCGACTCGCGCCGGCTCGGTCGCATGTGGGGCTGGATCTTGGTCGGTGGACTTGGCGGGACCGCGGGGCTGGTCGCGATCGGCACTTCGGTCGTCATGCTCATCGACGAAGGCACACGCAGTAGCAACTGCAACGCGGCGAAGGTGTGCTCGGCGTCAGGGCTTTCCGCCAACTCGGATCTCGCCACTCTCGGCGGGTGGAACGTGGGGGCATGGGCGTTGACGGCCGTGGGCCTGGGCGTCGGCGCGTATCTCGTCGTGACGAACCGCGCCGACCACAAAGGCGATACGCAGGTGGGCGTCGTGCCAAACGGGTCCGGCGCCACCGTGAGCCTGAGGACCGCGTTCTGATGATGCGCGCCGCCGCGGCAGGAGTCGCGCTCTCTCTCTCGTTCACGGGAGCGTGCGTCCTCTTCACCGGTAGCACCGACGGCTACACGGCGATCGACTCAGGCCGCTCCGGAGGTCCTTGCAGCTCGGCGGCCTCCTGCGGAGACGCGGGGGTCTGTTGCCTGACGGTGATGTCGTATGCGACGGGCATCACCGGGACGTGCATGCCGTCGTGCACGATCAACTTCCCGCAGCTTTGCGCCATGAGCGCCGAGTGCGAAGACGCCGGGAGTTGTCTTTTGCACACGTGCATGATCGACGGGGGGGGAGGCCTCTCGTTTTCTCTGCAGGCGTGCGGCCAGGTCCAGGACTGCACGGCATCGCAGTAACGGGAGAGCAGCGGACGGCGAGGCGTGCGAGGCCGGAGTGAACTCGCCTCTCACGATCGCGACGACGCGTCCACGGCGATCGCCTTTCGAAACTGATCGGGCGCCCGAAAGAGTCGCCCAAGCCCAGACCAGGATGCGTCGGCGAGCGGGCCCCGCTGCCGACCGAGGACACACTGGAGGAAGGCCGCTTCGCGGAGCAACGGCGCGAGGTCCGCGTCCTTTCGGTCGCGCCAACCTTGCTCGTCCAATTCGTCGCGCTTGACCGCGGCTTCGAAGTCCACGATGACAACTCCGAGCGGCGACGGGCACACGACGAGATTGTGCAGCTCGGCGTCGCCGTGCGCGAGGCCTCTCTCGTGAAGAGTGCCGAGCTGGAGAAACGCACTGGAAGCGAACCCCCACAGGCCCGCGGCGGTCGCGAGGTGCACCTTCTGCGCGATTCGGAGGTTGCCCTCTTCGGGCTCGACCCCGAACGGAGAGAGGCGCTGGTAGGGGCGCCCGGGGGCCAGGCAACTGCGAAGGACTCCTGGAGTGAATCCGATGGGCGGTGCGAGACCCAGAATGCTGCTCGCCAGAGAAAGATTCTCGAATTCCTTGCCCGTATCGCCGCGAAGGCGCGCCGCGAAGTACGTCTTTCGAAAGTGGAGCGGATAGGCGACCGCCAAAGGATGCGTCTGTCGGGTTTCTCGACCGGCGATCACGATCTCGGCCGACATGAGCGGCAGGCCGTTCACTTCTCGCTGCGCGATGGTGCGCACGACGTAGTCGTTTTGTTGGGGCCGTTCGACGAGGACGGCGAGCTCGTTCGCCAAGCTGACAGAGTGCTGCGGAGATACTGCGACGAGCCGTTCGTCATCCATGGGAATATGGAGCGACCGGGGACTGGTAGCGCCGGTGGGTTCGAGTCGCAAGGGCGCCATCCAACGCCGCCCGCCCGCGCCGATGGGGTCGATTCGGGGCCCCGTGAACGGTCTCCATCGGGAAACGACGCCTTCGAACGATGATCGTGCCAAGGTGTGCCAATCGCGCGGCGCGACTGTCGTGGACGCGCCGACGGGCGCCGACGGCGTCGTCGGTTCGCGCGCAAAAGTCGGGAATACGCGGCTTCCGACGGGTCGGGCACGCTTCATGCGACCGGGACGAGAGATCCAATCGGGATCGGGGAGCAATCCATGAAGCGAGCGGCAATCGTCTTGGGAGCTGCGGTGGTTTCGTCTGCATTCGCCATCGTCGGAGAGCGAAGTGCACGCGCGTGTGGGGGGTGTTTTCATCCGCCCACACAAACGGTGACCGACATCACCGACGAGAAGATGCTTCTCTCGGTCTCGACGACACAGACCACTCTCTACGATCAGATCTTGTACCAGGGGTCTCCTGCCTCGTTCGCGTGGGTTCTGCCGATTCACGGAGTCGTGACCGTGGGCCTGAGCGCGGACGTTCTCTTCGACTCGGTCGACGTGCTGACCGAGACGCAGATCAACCCGCCGCCTTCGAGCTGCGCCCCGTGCAACTTCGGCCTCGCTGGCTCCGCGGGCGGCGGTGCTGCGGGCGTCGCAGCGAATACTGGTAGTGGCGGGGCGGAAGCTCCGGTGACGGTGACGCGCATGCAGAACGTAGGCCCGTATGCGACCGTGCAGCTTCACTCGACCGACGCAAACGCGCTCAACGAGTGGCTCGCACAGAACGGCTACAGCATCCCGGCGGACGTCCAGCCGGTCATCGCGGAGTACGTCACCGAAGGCTTCGACTTTTTGGCGATGAAGCTATTGCCCAACGCGGGTGTCCAGGAGATGCGCCCGGTCAGGGTCACGACGCCCGGCGCGTCGCTGTCGCTCCCGTTGCGAATGGCCGCGGTGGGGACGGGCGCGATCGTGGGCATCACGATTTGGGTTGTGAGCGACGGTCGCTACGAGCCGCAGAATTATCCGTTCTTTCATATTGAAGACAAGGATCTAGTCTGGGACTTCAGCACGAGCGCAAGCAACTACACGACGCTTCGCGTAGAGAACGAGGCGGCCTTGCACAACGGAGGATGGGAGATCGAGAGCTCGCTGACGCTCAACCAGCAAATCGTGACCAGCGTCGTTCTCAGCGGCGGACAGTACTATCCGGGCGGAGGCTTCGGGGGCGCTCCTTCCGACCCGGGCGTCGACTACCTTCCCATCACCGGCGACGACGGAGGTGCCGACGCGGCCCCCGCGGAAACGGCCGAGGAGGTACGCACCGACGACCTGACGGCCCTCTTCGCGGGGATCACCGCGCCGAACGTGCGGATCACGCGAATGCGCGGGGACATCGCGCACGCCGCCATGACCGCCGATCTTGTCTTGCAGGCGTCGGCCGACCAATCGGAGCTCTCGAACGTCCGCACAGTCACCCAAGGCGTCAACGAAGTGTGCGCCTGCGGCTTCCTCGACTCCGGGGTGTCGTCGTCCGGCGGCCAGGCTTCGTCGTCCGTCGGGGCAGCGAGCAGCACCGCGGGCTCGACCGGGGGCCAACCGGGGCAGCCGATCGGGACGAGCAGCGGGACGTCATCGGGTCAGGGAGTCTCCGGCGGCGCGAGCGGTAGTGGCGTGGGCAATGCCGCGGGCGGTGCGTCTGCGACTGCCTCCGGCACTGCGCCTGCGCCGAGCGGTGAAGGCGGCCGAGGATGCGCGGCGGCCCCGACGACCGACGCCGGGGCCTTGGGCGGCCTCGGGGCCCTCTCGCTCGCATGCGGGCTTGCGTTGACGCGAGCCTTCCGTTCTCGCCGTCGACCCGAGTAGCTCTCCGAACGCGTCCGGCCGGCGCCGTCCGATACGCAGCCGGCGCTGTCCGATAGGCAGCCGGCCCGCGCCGTCGATGCGCTGCTGGCCACTGTCCTGCGGCCGTCTACATCGTTGCCATAACGCGCACACAAACGGCCGCATTGCGGCCGTTTCAGTACCGCGACCGTCAGGGAGCGGCCCGGTGCAAGCCGCGTTGCCCGTGGGCGTCCAAACGCGTTTCGCCGCGGGACGGCTCGCCAGCCGTTCCGTCGAAGTACCTGCTCGCGAGCGCCACGGCTTCCAGCCCGACGCTGTGGCCGACCCGGCGACCGGCGAAGTCGTCTGGCGCGATGTGAATGCCCCCCCACAAGCGCGACTGCCCCGCCTGGTCGGACGCGTCGAAGTACGACGCCCATTGCAGACGCACCTCGACACTCGGTCCGCGCTCGAACGCGAGGAACGTATCCTTCGGCGCGACGTACTCGCCGAGCCCCCCCGGAAAGTAGGGGCTGCCGGTCAAGCTCGCGAGAACCTCGGCCCCCGCCCGGCTGAACGTACTGTGACCCGAAATGAAAGCGGGAAAGGCCGGCGTCACGAACGTACGCCTCTGGTACGTCGTCCAGTCGAGCGCGCGGACCCATCCGACGCCCGAGACCTCGCCCTTTCGATCGCCCGGCTCGCCGAGCCAGTCGCGCACCGCGATCTGTCCCACGAAGCAGGCGAGGTGCGCGTGTCGCTCGCCCGGCGCGCTGCTCTCCTTGGTGATCACTTCGATGAGGCCCGGCACGAGCGGGAGCCCCTCGGGATCGTACGAGGGACCATTCGGATCCGATGACTGACCCTTGCCGCCCATCCAGCGAATGAGCGAGATCGGCCGTACCGTCGTCGCGCGCCGCTTGATTTCCCAGGCGGCGATGGCCGCGTCGTGCTCGGCGCCGTTCAGCGCGAGATACATGTGTACGTCCCAGGCGAGCGGATCGAGCGACGGGCCCCTTCCGAAGAGGCGGCGGGCAATCCGAGGTGCGTCCGCGACCGCGTTCGCGATCGTGTTCCAGTGACCCGGCGGCGTCTCCGACTTCGGGCCGTCCGCCCAAAACTCCGCCAGGACGCGCGCGAAATCCGCCAGCGGTACGACCTCGGGCGGATACGGTTGCCCTGTGACGGGGTTCGCCGGCCAGCCCTTGCCGTCGTTCGCACCGAGCGAATTGTGCCCCAGCGCGCCCGGCGAAATATCGATCGCGGCGGGATTCGCCGTGTCCACAGCCGCGGTCTTCCGGATGACCTCGACGAGCCAGTCCTTCATCGCGGAACCGGGTTCGGGCACCGGACCCGGATCGAAGTAGGGGGCCTCGGCTTTTCGTCGCCTCATGGCGAACGGCCTCACACTGCCCCACTGCACGCCGATGTAATCCTGCACCCCCGCCGCGAGGACGATCCCGTTTTGAGTCGCTGCCACCGAGAGATTGATCGGCTGCCAGCGCGCGGGCTCCGTCAACGAAGCGCCCGGTCCGTCGTAGACGAGAGGCGGGTTCTCGGCCACGTACGCGGAGGGGGCGGCGTAGTCGTTGGCCTCGTTCGAGCCGTCGTTGACGGTCGCCGCGATGAGGGTGTGCCCGACGCGATTGCCGAACGCGATCGGATCGTCGCCGATGTCGTGGGCGTCGTCCGGGTCGTAGCCGAGGTCTCGCATCACCGCGCGAAGGCAGGCCACGGTCATCTCGCCGCCCACCGCCGGGCGGTAGCGATGCGCGAGTAGGTCGTACGCCGCGTAGCTGATCGCCGCGCGTCTCGCGTGTTGGACGTCCTCGTCCGCATGGTGCTCCCGCACGAAGACGCCGACTGCCCTCGGGTCGTATGCCGCCCAGGCGTCCCACATCGCCGCCGAGAGGTGGAAGAGGTTGCGCGCGTGCACGGTGGGGCGAGGCAGGTCGCGGCGTATCGCCTCGAGCCCTTGCTCGTTCCAGCGCCGGGCGACCGAACCACTCTTGCCTGCGGCGACGACGGAGGCCGGGCACTCGAGCGGGCCACCCGCGTCGGGCCGATCCTCGTCGTCGTCAATCACGACGGGCGGCACCGGATCGCCGTAGTGCACAAGCATTCCTTTATCGAGCGCCGGACTGAGGACGTCGCCCCCCGCGGACCAGACACCGCCCACCGAATCGACGAAAATGGAGTGCAGCGAAGAACTCGCGGGGAGGGTCAACCCATGGTCGACGGCGACGAATGCCGCGGCGTCCGGTTCGCGCTTGTAGACGGCGCCTCGCTCTCCGCTCGCCCAGTCGCCCGCCGCCGTTGCGAACACACCCTGCAGAAGTCCGGCCGCCGGAGGCGAGTCATCGCGAACTACCCCATGTGTGGCGTCGAGCAGGACGCCGTTGCCGGAGCCGCCCACCGCGATCCACCGGTCGCCGATCCCGTGCACCGTAAAGAGAGTGTCCTTCGTGGGCGTCGGTACGACCGTGAACGGCGAAGCCCCGGAGCGATGCAAAATCGCCCCGCCCGCGCCGACGACCCAGACGTCGGCGCCCGCTCCGAAGACCTTGAAGAAACCGGGCACTTCGCCGTCCCGAATGCGCGGAACGTCGACCGGGAGCGGTTCTTCGCCGAACACGCCGTCGTGGTAGTGCCAGATAAAGCCGTTTCTCCCGGCCGCGCTCCCGACGGCGTAGAAGTCCTGGCCGCCCGTGCCCCATACGCCGTACACCGTTTGACGACCGAGGCCGGGGGTCTTCATGCGCTCGAAGCGATTGCCGTCGAAGCGGAGCACCATGCCCCCCGCCCCGGCCATCAGCACCGGACCGCCCGGCATGGCTTGCACCCACCACAGATTGCCGTGTTGCCCCGTGGCGAGCGACGCCCACGCCTTGCCGTCGAAGTGCAGGACGAGCGGGCCGTACCCCTTGTCGGCACCCACGGCGTACACGTCGCTCGGACTTCGGCCGCTCACCGACAGAAGCGCGGTCGGCAGCTCGCTCGCCAGGAGCTGCCAGGTTTTCCCCGTGGCCTGGGGCGGGGACGCCCCTCTGTCGCATCCGGCCCAGGTTGCGACCATGGCGCCCGCAAGCACGGCCGCGGACGAAGCGTGGCTCATGGGTTCACCAGAGTGGGTGCGATCTGGATGCGCACGGTGGCGGAAGCCGTCGAACCCGCGGGATCCGTGACGGTCACGACGACGTCGAGCGGCTTTCCCAAGAACTGCTTGTAGTCAATGCCCTCGTTGTCGAGTTGATAGCGGATGCCAAACAGTTTGCAGTACCCGCCCTCGTCCGGAGAATAGGCAAAAGCGAGCGTCGTCGGAGGAATGGCCGCGCCGGTCTCGGGCTGTACTCCGACGATCTTCGTAGTCGACCCTGCTTGCTTCAAGTTTCGCATTCGCGTGGCGATCCAGATGTGATGACCGCCCTGCGGTCCCGCCTCGGCCTGGAGAACCTGGCCTTTGGCCAGCGGGACGTAATACGATTGTCCCGTGCCCACTTGCAGATCGGGTTTGCCGCCGCCGCGAGGCTTGCACCGGTCGGGCGCGTTGCTCGGCCAGTTCGGGGCGTAGGGCTCGAGCAGCGCCGCCGGTACGGCGGGCAATTGGCATATACCCATGATGCAAGTGGCCGGCGCGGTGCAAGTCGGGCCGCTGAGTGGCCCCGGCACTTTGCTGTTTCCGCGCGGCGTCGGCGGATACACGATGCAACGCGACTCGAGGGGCACGCGAAGGAGCCGGACTTCGCCTGGAACGAAGTGGGTCGACGCGAGACGCTGAAACAGCGGCCCGGCATCCGGCGCACCCATCGCATCGACCTCCACATCCAGCTTCGACTCACCCTTTTCGGAGCCGGCGAAGCGCTTCTCCCACGGTTGGGGAAAACCGACCTTGGACCCGCGCGGTGGTTTCAGCACTTCGTCGTCGACCACGGACCCGTCCGTACGCACGACGACATGAAGAGCAGAGACCATTCCTCCCATCGCATCACTCTGAATTCCGACGACGATCTGGGTCGGGCTCGACCGCCGGCACCAAAGGCAAGCGAAGGCCAGCGCCGCGAGTCCGGAGCCACGGAGCAGCCTTTTCGGCAAACGCGGAGAGGCGGCCCTCCCCATGATCCCCTTCTTCAGCAAGACGCGATCCACAGTATCCGTCCAAACGAAGAGAGTGGGCGTGTTCGTGATCGGAGAGCTGTGCGTCGTCGTCGTCTCGGCGTCGTTTCGATCCTCGCGAGAGTGACATTGCGAACACGATGACGCTTGCGCCCCGGTTGGCACATGTGCCGTTGCCGCACATCGTGCGCTCGCGCGGGTGCGCGGCGGATTCGCGGGGACGGCGCTTCCGCGGCGCGGGGGCCGGCCTGGTTACCCGGGACGCCGTCCCCGCTCCACGCCCAGCGCTCGGATCCGATCGGCGACGGTTGCGCTGATCGGTACCCGGTGACCGATGAGAAGAAGCCCCATGCGTGACGGTGCCAGTCCCACCCGGCGCCCCAGATCCCTCCTTGTCATACCCGTCTGCTCGAGCCAACGGACGATCCCGCGGAGCTCGTCGACCTCGACCGCGCGAAGAAACCCGGGGACGGCCGGCGCGACCGGAGGGTCTTGCGCGTCGTCGCGCTCCGCGTCGCGATCGGTCGCTCCGTCGACGTCGCCGAGGAGGGCGCTGACGTCCGCTTCGTCGAGGCCTCGGAGCGCGCCTGCGCCGCCGATCACCGATGCGGCCAGTTTGCGCTTCTTGGCCTTGAGAAGACCGATCTTGTCCTCGATCGTCCCCTCCGCCACCAGCCTCACCACCGTGACGGGGCGCCGTTGACCGATTCGGTGCGCGCGATCGGTCGCCTGATCTTCGACCGCCGGATTCCACCAGGGGTCGCAGTGGATCACCGTATCGGCCGCTGTCAGGTTCAAGCCCGCGCCCCCCGCTTTGAGAGAGATCAAGAAGAGAGGCGCGGCTCCCTGCTGGAACCGATCGACGATGGCCCCACGGTTGGCGCTCGAGCCGTCCAGGTACTCATAGGCGATTCGCTCCCGATCGAGGTCTTCCCGCCACAGCGTCAGGAGCTCGACGAACTGAGAGAATACGAGCGCACGCCGCTGCTCGGAAACGAGCTCTCGCACCAAGTCGAGGAATGCGTCGCGCTTGGCGCTGTCGGCCGCGGGCACGGTCGGGTCGACCAGACGCGGATCGCAGGCCATTTGCCGGAGTCGCAGAATGGCTGTGAGCACGCTCAGCTGGCTCCGCGCGAGGCCCCGCTTCTCGATGTTCTTTTTGACCGCCTGCCTGAGCGTGAGCGCGAGCGCGTCGTAAAGTCGGCGCTGGCGCACGCCGAACACGCATCCCCGCTGGACCTCCGTTTTCGGCGGCAAGTCGGTCAAGACCTCGGCCTTCGTGCGACGCAGCACGAATGGACGCACGACGGCGCGCAGGTGCTCGGCGACCGCCCCGTCGGGCCGAGCGGCGATCGCGCGCTCGAAGCGCTCGTCGAAGTCCGACGCGTCGCCGAGCAGGCCCTTGTTGGCGAAGTTCATGAGCGACCAAAGCTCGCCGAGCCGATTTTCGACGGGGGTGCCCGACAGAGCGAGCCGTAGCCCTGCGTCCAGGCGACCCACGGCGCGCGACGTCATCGAATCGGGGTTCTTCACGTTCTGCGCTTCGTCGAGCACCGCCGCGCGGAAGCGTTTCGACGCGAGGCGCTCGATGTCGCGTCGGACCAAGCCGTAGCTCGTCACGATGAGGTCGTAGCCGCCGACCGCTTCGAGGTCGCGTGCTGTCCGGTCGAGGAGCAAGACTCGCAGGTCGGGCGTGAAGCGCGCCGCTTCGCGCATCCAGTTGCCGACCACCGAGGTCGGACACACGACGATCGACGGCTGAGGACCTTCATCCTCTTTCCAGCCGGCAAGGAGAGCAAGCGTCATGACCGTTTTTCCCAGGCCCATGTCGTCGGCAAGGATTCCGCCTGCCCCGAGGTCGCGAAGGAACTGGAGCCAGGCGAGCCCCTCCATCTGGTAAGGACGAAGCGTCGCGCGGAGACCCGCCGGGACCGCTGGCTGAGGCGAGACGGCGAGCGCGTGCAGGCGTGTTCGCAGCCGTGTCGCCCGCTCGTCCATCGAGCCGCCGAAGCGTTCGACCCAGCCCGCGACCCGCCCGAGGTGGTGGGGCGCGAGGCGGCCGCGACCGCCCTCGTCGAGGAGCCTGGCCGTCTCGCCGACGAGGTCGGCGATCGCATCGGTGATGCGCGTGAGGGTGCCGTCCGTCAACGCGACCCACCGCTGACGGGACGCGACCGCGTCCCTAATGGCGCGCATCTCGACGGCCAGGGCGCCGACCGTGAAGTGGAGCTGTGTGTCGAGCCAGCCGGACGCCGCGCCCACGTCCACCCGGACCTCCGCTGGCTGACCGATTCGCACCCGAGCCAGCGACTCGTCCATCCGCACTTCGATCGGTGGGTCTTTGCTCTCGCGGAGCAGCGCGATGCCTTGCTGCCAAAAAAGAACCGCCGACTCCCCGCCTGCGCGAAGCGCGCCGTCCTCTTCTTCCTTTAGACCTGCTTGCTTCGCGAGCCCGACCGCGCGGGCCTCCGCGTCGACGTCGCGCCCCTCCACCGACGTGCCGTCCTCGGTCCCGAGGGTGACGGTCCCTCGAGGGTATGCGGCGCGGAGTTGCGCGCGGACTTCGAGCGGCAATCCCGCGAGGCAAAGGACGAACGACGGGCCTTGGAGACGCGGCAGACCGAACGCCTCTGGAGGCGGGAGCGTCACGCCAGGGGCGCGGCCGCGGCCGAGAAGCAGGCGTCCGACACGAGCGGCCGAACGCTCCGTCACGACGAGGGAAGGGACGGCGTGAAATCCCCACGCCACGTCGAGGTCGACGTCGGGCGAGACCGGGTGGAACGCCTCGTGCGCCTCCGACCACAGATAGGAGAAAGGCCCGGCGAAGAGGAGCGCGTCGGCCGCGTTGCAAACGATTCGCCCGGCGGTCGTGCACCATCGAACGACGAGCGTGTTGCCTTCGCGTTCGACGCGCGGCGCGACGGCTTCCTTGCTGAAGCGAAGGGGTCTCTTGAATCCGCCCGTCTTCGCGTGAAGCTCGTCGCGCAAGAAGTGGATGAGGAGCGCGGCCGGAGCCCGGGTGGACACGAGCGCGTCGCGGTGCAAATGCCCCGGCGATGTCAGGTCGACCAAGCGACGGCGGGATGCGGAGAGGTTTGCCTCGACGACCTCCTTCGGCTTCATGACTTTGAGCGACGGCGGAGAGCGGTGCCGCAAGAGCACCGCGGGCCGCGCTTCGGGGGAGGGCACGCCGGTGTAGCGCACGACTTCCACGTCGATTTCGAGCTCCGTTCGCGCCCCCGACGGAGGGAGCCAGCGAGCGAGGCCTTCGTCGAGCGATTGTTCGGAGTAGATTTCGCCCTTGAGCGCGGCGAGCTCTGCGACTCGCTCGCGCGCCGGTTCGCCGGCCGAGATGGCCGCGCGCAGGCCAGGGTGCACGGCGAGGTCGACGAGAGCGCGCATGACGTGCTCGCACGTGATCGGGCGCCCACGCGTGCACGCGCACCCGACCTCGAGCGCGCCAGTCGAAAAGTCCACGCGCAGCTTGACGACCAGCGGGGGGTCCTCGCCTTCGAACGCCGCGACGAGGCGCCCGCTGCCATCGAGACGCGGCGTCTCGGCGTAGGGACGCGCCTCGCGCAGAAAGCGCTCGACCTGGGCGTGTCCCAGTCGCCTCTCGACGAACGCGAGGTCGATCCGTTCGACCCACGCTGCGTCCGACGGGGACATGGGGCCACTATTTGGCACGCGGTGTCGTCGGCGCAAGCGCGCTACCGCTCGTCTCCTCAAGGACTGCCGCGCTGCGCCGTTCAACCAACCGAGGCTCATGAGCTGGGCCGCGTGGGACGAACTCCGAAAGGCGACCGTCGATGGTGAACTCGTATCGAAGCGTGCGACTTGTGGGGGTGCTCGGGCTCGGGCTGGCCGCGTGCGCCGTCGACGGAGGGACCGGCGAACCGGTCTCGGTCGACATGGAGCCCATCGTGGGGGGAGTCCCTGCCACGGCATATCCAGAAGCCGCGTATCTGAACATCGATGTCTCGTCGACGTCGACGTCGTACTGGGCCTGCTCCGGGACGCTCATCGCGCCGCAAGTGATCCTGACGGCCGGGCACTGCGTGGTCGGGCACCATCAGTGGAACGTCTATGTAGGAAGCGCGTATCGTATGTCGACCAGCGCCGCGGTCTACGATTGGCCCGTCCTCGACTCGGACACGGTCAGTCCGATGTATCACGACGTCGGCCTCGTCTTTCTTCCGACCCCGATCGTCCTCGGAAGCGCTCTTCCGACGATTGCGACGGCCGGATACGCGAACGGGACGAAGGCGATCAACGTGGGCCGCGACATCGGCCCGAGTGCGCCCGATTTCCAAGTCACGACGACGCTGTACGAAGCTCCCGTGACTCTCGAGAGCACGTCGTCGTATCCCTACGACTATTCCTCGACGGACGTGATCCAGCCTGGCGACTCGGGGGGCCCGGTATTTCTCGCAGGCACTCACACGATTTTGGCCGTCAATTCGGGCGCGAGCCCGTCGGTCATGCAAGTCGTGGCGCGGGTGGATCTCGTTTCAACCTGGATCGCCGCGCAAATCGCGGCCCACGGCGGTTCCGGGGCCGGTCTGTCCCCGGTCGACGCGGCCGCGGACGTCGCGGTGAAGGTGGACGCCGCGCTCGACGCCGCGCCCGCAGTGGACGCCGGAGCGAAAGCGGCCGCGTCGCCCGACGCGGAGCCGTCGCTCGACGCCGAGGCAAAACTGGACGCAGCGCACGACGCCGAGTCCCCGCCCGACGCGGAGCCGTCGCTCGACGCCGAGGCAAAGCTGGACGCAGCGCACGACGCCGAGTCCTCGTCCGACGCAGAAGCGAAGGCCGATGCCGAGCCCACCAATTCCGTGGTCGCGGACGCCGGCGCCAAGGCCGACGCGGGCGCTCCGTCGTGTCCGGGCGTGACCGAGACCGAGCCAAACAACACCTGGGCCACGGCGAACCGTGTCTCGACGTCCGTCTGCGGCGCGCTGTCGTCCACGACCGACGTCGATTGGTTCTCCGTCGTGCTGGCGCCAGGGGCCCACCTCATCGAGCTCGCCCCTTCAGGCGATGCCACGATGAGCATCGGCGTCGCGACCAACGCGACCTGCGTCTTCTCGGCGCAGGGGGTCACGAAGGTCAACGCGACGATTGGCGGGGCGAGCGCGGACATCTGCATCGAAGTGAGCTCGCCGAAGAAGGCGATCCAGAGCTATGAGCTGGAAATCGCGTTCTGAGATCCCCCTCGCACATCATTGTCGATCTTTTCGTGTAACCAGTCCGAGCCGGCTGCGTACGGGAGGCACGGCGCGGAGCCCCGCCCGGGGGGATGGCCGCGCCGTGGACCGCTTGCTCGGAGGAATGGACGATGATTTCGAGTCGCGCTTGCTTGTTTGCGTCGTTGGGTTTGAGCCTTTTTTCTGCGGCCTGTTCGAGTAGCAACGCCTCGTCGCCCGTGGGACCGAACGCCGGTGGAGCCGGCGGAACCGACGCATCGGTGGCCGACGCGACGATCGATGCGGGATCGAGCGCGGACGGCACGGTCGCGTCGAACGATAGCGCCGCAAACGCGTCGTCCGCCGGTACGAGCCAAGCCCCCCCAATCGGCGGCGCGGCCGTCGAGGCGTGGCTCGCCACCGGAGCCTACAAGCTGTGGTCCGCCGAGCCGGCGATTCACGCATCGCGCTCGCCTTCCCCCCACGGCTTCAATCGCATCTACTCCAACCAAATCATAAGCTCCAACGCCGGCGGCACGGGCCCATGGCCCGGGGGTGCGGCGGCGGTCAAAGAGCTCTACAACGCGCAAACCGACACGACTCCCGTCGGCTACGCCGTGTACCTGAAGACCCAATCCGACAGCGCGGCAGGAGCAAACTGGTACTGGTACGAGCGGGTTCCGTCCACGAGCTCGGCGCCGCACGACGCGGCCGGCGTCGTCGCCGACGGGCTCGGCGGGTCGGGTACGCCGAATACGATTTGCGTCGGATGCCACGCCGCAGCCGGATCCGATCCCGCGCATACGCCGTCGCCCGGCGGGCGCGACGAAGTGTACACGCCCGTTTCTTCGAGTGGGTCGACCGACGCGGGCGCCGCCGACGCCTCGGCCGCTTCGGGTCCCTCCGATGCCGGTGCGGCCGGCGCGGCGGATGCCGCTTCGAGCGGCACGGAAGCCGGCGCGACCGATGCCGCTCTTGCGGGTACGAGCCAGACCCCGCCGATGGGCGGGCCGAACGTCGAGGCCTGGCTGGCCACGGGGGCTTACAAGCAGTGGGCCGCCGAGCCCGCGATTCACGCGTCGCGGTCCCCGTCGCCCCACGGTTTCAATCGCATTTACTCGAATCAGGTCATCAGCTCCAACGCCGCGGGCACGGGCCCGTGGCCCGAGGGCGCGGCCGCCGTCAAGGAGCTCTACAACCTGCAGACCGATACGGTTCCCGTCGGCTACGCCGTGTACCTGAAGACCCAAGCCGACAGCGCCGCAGGAGCCAACTGGTACTGGTACGAGCGGGTTCCGTCCACGAGTTCGGCGCCGCACGACGCGAACGGCGTCGTCGCCGACGGGCTCGGCGGGTCGGGTACGCCGAACACGATCTGCGTCGCCTGCCACTCCGCCGCGGGATTCCGACGCGGCCCACACTCCGTCGGTCGGTGGGCGCGACGAAGTCTATACGCCGGTGCCGTGAGCGGGGACGCAAGCGGCCCGGCTCGCGGAGTCGATCACGATTCGCGACGTCGGGCCCCCGCGGGGAGGGGCGGCGCCGAGCTCGAGGCCGCCGGCCGGAGAGCCTCCGCCTTTTGAACCCCATCGCCGGCGATCACCTTTGCGGCCATCAGCGTCTGCACGACGCGAACGATGTCGTCCGAGCCCGTCTTGACCGCCCCCTGCGTCTCGCCACCGCCGCCGCCCCCACCACCGAAGTTGATGAACTGGCTGTTTGCGAGGGCGCCCGCGACTTCTCGGGTGAGATCGGGCGCCAGCTCCAGTCGCCGGAGATCGAGGTAGGCGCCGCCCGATTCCACGAGTGACTGCGCTTTCATTCGTATCGCGGCGGCCTCCGCCTCGGCGATGGCGCGGATACGGACCGCCTGGCCGCGGCCCTCGGCTTCCTGCTGGATGACGCTCTGCTCGGCGTCCGCGCGCGCCTGCGTGATCTGGGTGGCATTCAGCTCGGCTTCGCGCTGCTGGCGCATCGCCCCTTGTCTCTCGGCCTCGGCCCTCGCAACGGCCGCACCGTTGGAGGCGATCTGCATGTTGAGCGCGCGTTCCTGGTCGTTGATCTTCTGCGCGGCCTCGAGCTGGGCGATGCGCGCGCGCTGCTCCTCTTTTGCCGTGACGACATCGGCGTCTGCTTTGGCGCGAGCGGCCGACTCACGTCGGCGTGCTTCCGCGACTTCGCTCAGCACGGCCTTGATGTTCAGGCTGTTGAACGAGAGCCCGAGATCGAGCAGCTCGCGCGAGCAGGCGTCTTTGATGATGACGGCCAGCTCGTCGTCGTCGCCGCGCGCGGGCAGCGCGACGTCGCTCGACGGAGCGACCGCGAGAGCCGTGCTCCCGGCACCGGGGCTTGGACCAGCCCCGAGCGCCGCCGCCGCGCTGCCCGAGCGGGCGTTGAACAGCTGATCGTGTTTGAGGAGGTTGATCGCGCGACGACCGGCGGACGAAAGGACATCGGTGAGCGTGGAGAGCTGCTCGCCGGCCGGCTTGGAGAAAAACTTGTTCGCCGCGGTGTTGACCATCGTCTCGTCTTCGCCGACGCTCACGATGGCCGATGCGCGAACGGTGACCTTGACGGGGGCGGGCCGGCCGTTGATGTCGACGTCGGCCGTCTGGTCGGTCATTTCGATGTCGATGTTGATGGCCTGAGCCGGGATCGCGCGGACCTGCGTGATGACCGGCACGATGAGGGCCTTGCACGGCCCGCGATAGATCTGGAGGTTTCGTCCGCGGCTCGCCAGCAAGATGACGCCCGCGTCCACGCTCCGCAAAAACGTCGTGACGATGAGCGACGTGAAGAGGAGGACGAAGAAGACGGCGGCGCCCGCAATGATGAGAGAAGCCATGAAAACCCCTTTCGGCAGCCGCCCGGTCGGCAGCTGAGTACGGTCATACGCCTATTGTCCGCGGAGCACCGAAACGGTGACGCGCTCGTGCTGGCTGTCCACGTCCTCGATCCGCAACCGGTCCCCGACCTTCACTGTCAGCGAGGCCTGGTCGTCGCAAAGTCGCGCCGCCAGCTGCACCGTTCTTCCTTCGCGGTTGGTGGAAACGATGCCGCGGCCGTTGCGGAACGGTACGACCGCGACCGCATCGCTCAGGACCAGGTCACCGAGCGACGCACTCGGCCGAGCGTGGAGCCGAAAAACGAGGTTCCACAGGGGACGCACGGCGAAACGGTCCACGAGGAAGCTTGGGACGAGGGCCCCGAGCGTCGCCCAGAGTGGGGTGAGGTGAAACGCCTCGACGAGCGCGTTACCGAACGCGCCGTAGAGGGCCAACCCCGTGAACACACCGCGTGGCGTCGGGAGCCAGCGCACGATGCCGGCAGAGCCCGCAGGTTCGGCGTGGGAGGCAGGCACTAACTCCGCGCCGGCGCCGGGAGTCGGCTCACCGGGCGCAGTCGCGCGGGCCGGAAGGAGCGCATGGCCCGCATGCGAAGGGAGGCGACCCCCGGCCGCGCCATGACCGACGTGACCCGCGTGCCCATGGGTCGGCGACGCAGCGCCGTGTGGAATCAAAGCGGGAATGGCCATCACGGCCAACCCGGCGAGTCCCACCACCATCACGATCAGAAACATCGAGCCAGTACCATACATCCAGATGGCGGCCGGTGTAGGGCCGGGGCGCCCCGCGGCCGAGGCGCGAGTCGGACGAACGAACACGGCCGCGCACCGAGGCGTCGGCAGTAGGCATGAAGTCGGGCAACTCGACTTTACAGAAGAACACGCGCCGGCCCGTTTGGGCTATTCTCAATTTCCACCCAATGCCAAAAAAGATACTCGTCGTCGACGACTCGATCACGGTTCGGCAACAGGCCTCGCTCGCGCTAGGCGCCGCCGGCTACGCGGTCGTCGAAGCCGTCGACGGTCAGGACGCGCTGGACAAGCTCGCGGCCAACGGCGACGCCGCGATGGTGATTTGCGACGTCAACATGCCGCGGCTGAGCGGGCTCGAGTTTGTCGAGCGCATGAGACAGGACGGCAAGCACGCGACGCTTCCGGTGATCATGCTCACCACCGAGGCGAACCCCTCGCTCATCGACCGAGCAAAGAAGGCGGGGGCCAAGGCGTGGGTCACCAAGCCCTGCAAAGACGATCTTCTCGTCAAGACCGTCAATAAGATCGCGGGCCCCCCGTAGGGCGCGCTTCGACGTTCTTCGCTGCACGCGAGCGCGGCGAAGGGTCCCTTCGTCCGCCTGCGATTACGCCAGCGACGCGACGGGGGGCATCGAGCGCGCCATCGCGGGTGTGATGCGCCTGGGCCCGACGGCGGACGCGGGCAAGTCGAAGCGCACGGTCGTCCCTTGGCCTCGCTGGCCGTCGATACGAACTCGACCCCGCAATTCCTCGCACACGCGCAAGACGGCGCTCAACCCGACGCCGCGGCCCGATGTCGCCGTAACCGTCTCGCGGGTGGAGAGCCCTCCGGCGAAGAGCGCGCGGACGAGCTCTTCGCGAGTCTGGTGCGGGAGGCCGCGTGAGGCCGCGCGCGATCGAATCATCGTCCAGTCGAGGCCGGGGCCGTCGTCGGCCACTTCGATCGATATCGCCTCGTCCGTCCGAAACGCACGCAGCTTGATCGTAACCGGGACGCCGTTGCGCTGGCTCGCCGGTGCTGCGCCATGGTCCGCGGCGTTGCGGATGACGTGGATGAAGACACTCCAAAACGGCGCCATCACCTCCCGGTCGACACGCACGCGGTCGCTGCATTCCACGAGGACGCGGACGTCTCCTTTGCCCAGCCGCCGCGCCAGCAGTCGAGTTTGTTCGGCGAAGCGTTCCAGCTGCAAGTCGACGCGCTGCGACCTCCATTCGGCCAGCATTTGGAGAATCTCCGTGCGTGACGCTCCTTCGAGCAGAGCGTTGCGAAGCGAGTCGAGGTCGCGCTCGTGGATCTCGATGTGCGCCAGATCGCGCTCTCCGACGAGGACCGCCATGCGCTCTGTGAACCGCTGCCACGGGGCGAGCAGAAGAGCGCGTTCGGCGGCGTCCAAGTCCCGACCGTCTTCCGTTCGGTTCTCGAGGTCGTGACAGACGTCGGCGATGCTCGCCAGGCCGTAGACTCCAGCGTTTCCCTTCAACGTGTGGAGGGCGCGTTTCAGCTCGTCGACGTCCGGTCGGGCGTTTCCGGTGACCCGTGCGACCAGCCTTTGCGTTTCGGCCAGAAAGTCGGCGAAGCCGGCGCGGTCGCGGACGATTCGCTCGAACACCGCCAGTATCTCGCGCTGTGCAGCCTCGGTGCGCAGCGCTTCGATATGGTCGGTCACGTCGGCGATGACGACGAGAACCTTGTCCAGCTTTTCCCCGTCGAGCACGGGGGTATATTCGATGTCGAACGTTCGCCCTGCCCTGTTGATCCGCTTGGGCATTTGATCGAGGCAAAGCTCGATGGGGATGACGTCCTCGCCGAGCTGCTGCCAGTTGAGCTCGAGCATCTGCGCGGTGGGCGGATCGTTCGGCACGAGGTAATCCCAGAGCCGCGCGTCGGGCGCCGAGCGCCCGAACCATTGCTCCATCGCGAGCGACTTCTCTCTCGACATCGTGCCGTCCACGGCGACCGTGATGAGGCCTTCGCGCACGTTGTCGAGGACCGTCCGCATGTCGCGATTGCGACCGTCGAGCTCGTCGATCGTGCCGCGCAGTCCGCGCGACATGTCGTTGAACGCCCGCGCGAGCTCGCCGACTTCGTCGTCTGAAGACGCGGGGACCTGGTGGCCGTAGCGGCCGGCGCTGATATCGCGTGCGCCTTCGGCGAGAGCCCTCACCGGGCGCACGATTCGAATGGACATGACGATCGCCAGAACGAACGCGATCGCGATGGCGCCGAGCGCGCCGTAGGCCATTCGCGTGCGCACCGAGAACGCTTCGGCTCGTACGGCCCCCATCGGCATCGCGCTCCGCGCGAACCCGAGCAGCTTGCCGTCGCGCACGATGGCCGTGGCCGCGTAAAGGCGCCCACCGTCGGGGCCACGGATTGCCGTTCCCATGCCGCCGCGCCGCGCCCCGATGATCTCCGGCGCCTCGGCTTGACGGCCGAGCGAGTGCGGATCGGCGGCGTCGGAATCGGCGACGACGGCGCCCGAGGGAGCCAAGACGCTGAGCTCGACTTGGGCGGCCTTGCCCAGGGCGCGGACGCTCTCGTTCAAGCTCGTGTCCGAGTCGTCGAGCTCCCCGAACAGCGCGCTGGCGGTCATCTGGCCGAGCATCGTCGCCTCGCCTTGGAGGCGAATCTGTACTTGAGCGAGAGAGCTCTCCCGAACCGTGCGGTCGACGAGCAATCCCGAGATGACGACGCCCACGCACGCCACCGCGAGGTAACTGGCGAAAAGTCTCCTGGTGAGAGGAGATTTTTTGCTCGTGGAGCCCCTACCCGATATCAATTCCAAATTGTAGGCTTATATTTGATTCGACGTCAACCGTTTGAAGAGTCCTCAGTCGGAGCAATTCCGCGGCGCACGGTCGCTACGACGAATCGAAAGAATCGCACGAACGGCTACCTCGTCACGACTTTCTCAACCTTTCATGTCGCGGGCAATTGCATTCGCCAACATCGAGTATCAGGAGACACTGCGGGATGGTGCCTAGACTACTGTCGGAAATCCTGCGAGACCTCGCACCCCAAGCGCTCGTCGAAGCATTTGCGGCTTACGACTTGAAGCTCCGGGAAGAGCAGCTGAGTTCTGTGCCTACCGGTTCGCTCTTGGGCGCGGGGTCGAAGCCGGGCGACGCGACGGTCGCCGGCGTCGTGGGCTTCACGGGCTCCGCCTTTCGTGGAACGGTGCTCGTAGCCAGCACGTTCGAGCTCATCGCGCTCGCCCGCCCGCCGCGGCTACGCGAAAAGACGCTCTCGAAGAACTCGTCGTCCGACTGGCTCATGGTCCGCGACTGGGCCGGCGAGCTAGCCAATCAAGTGCTCGGCCGAATCAAGAACCGTCTGGCCGCGTACGGCGTCGTGTTCGACGTGAGCCCGCCTGCGGCGCTGTCGGGCACGGCGCTCGCGTTCGCGCAGCCGAAGAGCCCTTCTCCGCGGCAGCACGCGTTCGCCCCCGCGAACCCGGGGCTCCCAAAAGAGGCGCGGGTGTGGTTCTGTCTGGACGCTCTCTTCGACTCGGCGCAAAAGGTAGCCCCGTCAGGGCCCATCGCCGCCGAAGCAGCCGAGGGCAACATCATCGAGTTCGACTGAGTCCGCGCGCGGCCATTCGGGGAAAACGTGCCACCATGCGCACGATGGTGCTTCTCGGGTGCGTTGCATGCACGCTCGCTCTCGCGCTGACGGTCGGCTGCTCCGGACCGGAGCGCTGGGGTGCGGGGGCTTCCGCGCCGGCGCAGAGCGACGAGGAGCCGCGCTTCGAGTCGTTGCGCACGATCATCACCGAGCGCGGCCCCCGATCGGTCGAGGAAGTCGTGACGCTCTTGCCGGCCTCGCTGCGTTCGCGCTTCGTCCTGATGCACGACAGCCGGAGCCTTCAGGAGGCCAGCTACCACGCCCCGCGCGCCATTCTTTACTCGCACGACGCTTCGTTCATCCTGACGTTCAACGGCGAACCGGAGCAGCGCGGTTATCGCTCGCTCGAGACGATGGAATACGAGGACGAGCGCGGAGCGTTCGTCTTTCGAGACATTTCTTTTGCGCCCGACGCAGGCAAAGAGCGCGGCCCCGTCGTCTCCGAGGTCAACCCGGCTCGCTGCCGCAGCTGCCACGGCGACGATCCTCGTCCGATATGGGACACATATCCGGTCTGGCCAGGCGCCTACGGCGAAGTCGAGGGACAGCGGGACGGCGCGGAGGCCACCGCGGGACTGTCCGCGTTTCTCTCCGAGCGCGCGTCGAGCCCGCGCTACCGCGCCCTCGTGGGCGCCGAGTCTCTGTCGGAGCGGGTTGCGTTCTCACCGACCGGGGCGTACGACGGGCGCAGAGTATCGTCGCGCAACGCGGACTTCGGGGCCAGGCTCCAGCGGCTGGTCTATCGCGCCATCGCCAGGCAGGTCGTCACGGCTCCGCGCTTCGGCGCCTTCCGATACGCACTCCTCGCGTCGCTCGATCGACAGTGCCTCGATCTCGAGTCGTTCGTACCGGATCCCCTGAAGAGGCGGTTCGCACGAAGCGCCGCGAGCTTCGACGGCGAGACCGAGCGCGCCAACGCAGAGCAGGCCGCCGCGAAAGCCGCACGCTCGGCGGCCCCGCCCGACTCGACGGCCACGCCGCCGGCCGAGACGCTCTCCGCCTTTCGATTCCTCGTCGAGGAGGGGCTGCATCTGTCGACCCGGCGTTGGACGCTGGCGCTCGAGAAAGGGACGTACGATTTCACGACGGGCCGACCTTCGACCTCCGAGCTGGAGCGCGCGATCTTGGACCAAGTCGCGCGCACCGATCCATGGGCGCGTGAGCTGCGCGCCGCGCCGGATCGTCGCGACACGTACTGCTCCACGCTGCGCAAGAAGAGCCTGGCCGCGCTTTCCGAATAGCCGGGCGCGGCGCTCGGGCTCAGTCGATCCCTGGCGGCAGCGACCGCAGGTACGCGAGGGCCCGCTCGTCGTTCGGCCTCAACGCAAGCGCTCTTCGAAATGCGCGTGCGGCGCCCGCCGCGTCGTGTTGGTGCATGAGCCGATAGAGCCCCACGTGCAGATGATTGGTCGCGTCGTCGGGTGCGATCGCGGCAATGCGCTCGGCGGTGCGCGTCGCTTCGTCGAGCAGGCCGAGCTTGTGGAGCTCTGCGCGCCGAAACGAGAGTCGGTCTACGTCGTCGGGGTGGAGGGCGAGCTCCTGCTCCAGGATCGCGAGGTAAAATCGGCTCTTCTCGAGGTCCCGCCCCGCGTCCGGCGACAAGATATGGTCGATCGTCACGGGGCTCGTTCGAATGGGTATGCCGTTCGCAAGAAGCGACGCGTCGATCGTCTCGTGGACGCGCCCGCGATAACGATGACTCGGGTGATTCGGAAAGAGCCGCACGGCGTAGTCGGTGAGCACCTCGCTGGCCGGTGGGCGGACGTTGCGCCGCTGAACGACATGACCTACCCGATCGCCGCGTGCCATGAGCGCGCCGACCGCCGCCGGGGCCGTCGGCGCGAGCACCTCGTCTGCATCGAGGACGAGGATCCAGTCGCCGTGGGCTTGCGCGAGCGATCGGTTCCTCGCGGCCGAAAAGTCCGGCTCCCGGAAGTCGAACGCCGATACCCTTGCGCCGAATCGCCCCGCCACCGCCGTCGTGTCGTCGGTCGAGCCCGTGTCCACGATCACGATCTCCTGCACGATCGCGGCTGCCGACTCGAGGCACCGCGCCAGGCGAGCCCCCTCGTTTTTCACGATCATGCAAAGACTAAGGGCGGCGCCCACGCATCCTATTGCTACGGCACGATAGCGCACGAGGTTCAGCCGATGTCCACCGCCCGCCTCGCCGCCGAAGCGATCGTCCTCTACGCGGGCCTCCCGCTGATCTTCGACCGTGTCCTGACGCGCGGCTACCGGGGCCTTCTCTTGCCGGGCCTCTGGATCCTGGCCTCGGTCGCCGCGCTCGTTCTCCACGCCGACCCCACGTTCGACTCCTCACGGATCTGGGCGATCCGCATCGACCCCGGGTACGCGCGGCTGCTGGCGGTGCGCACGGTCGTCGGCGTCGGGGTCGTCGGCGCGCTTTCCCGCCGGTTTGCTCCCGGAGCATGGCTCGCTCTGCCGCGTTCGCGCCCGACATTGTGGGTGCTCCTGGTGGTGCTCTATCCGGTGCTCAGTGTTTTGCCCCAGAGTGTCTTCTGGCGTGTCTTTTTCGTCCGCCGCTACGAGCCGCTCTTCGGCCAGGGAGCAGCCATGATCGCCGCGTCTACGCTTGCCTTCGCCTTCGCTCACGTTGTGTTTCGCAACGCGATCGCAGTCGCCCTCACGGCGCTCGGCGGCCTACTCTTTGTCCACACGTATCTCGCGACGGGATCGATGCTCGTATCCGGGCTCGAGCACGCTGTCTACGGAGTAGCCGCGTTCAGCTTTGGCATCGGGCAATCGCTGCGATTGGGCAGCGCGCGGGCCCGCGCCGTCCGCAGACCTACGGAAGTCAAGGGAGGGAGCGCGCGCGAAGGACGTGCCCGGCGGCGTCGGTGGCGTCCGAGCAAGATCAATTAAGTTCGATGGTTGAAAACCAGGCTGGGCAGACCCATCGCTTCGATGGACTCGACGCACTAGCCTCTCGCTCGCGCCATGATCAAAGGCAAGCCCGATACGACCCGCACTCCCGCGTCGATCGTGACGGTAGTCGAGAGCACGCATCCGCCGCCGCGCAAACGCTCGGTCGCCGATTACGTGTTCGGACGGCGACTCGCGTCCGACGAAGAAGAGGAGCAGAAGATCGGTCCTCTCGCCGGCGTGCCGGTGCTCGGTCTGGATGCCCTCTCGTCGGCGGCATACGGGCCCGAGGCTGCGCTCACACTTCTTCTTCCTCTCGGCGCGCTCGGTCTGGCGCACGTCCTGCCGATCACCGCGATCATCGTCTGCGTCCTTGTCATCGTGTACTTCTCCTATCGCCAGACGATCGGCGCCTACCCGAACGGCGGAGGATCGTACACGGTAGCGAAGGAGAACCTCGGTCAGTTCGCGGCGCTGCTGGCGGGCGCCGCCCTCGCGCTCGACTACGTCCTCAACGTGGCCGTAGGCATCTCGGCGGGGATCGGGGCGCTCGTCTCCGCCGTGCCCGCGCTTCTCCCGTCCACGCTGCCGCTGTGTCTGGCCATCCTGGTTCTTTTGACCGTCGTGAATCTTCGCGGAACCCGCGAGTCGGGCCTCACGTTTCTCCTGCCGACGTACCTCTTCGTTGCGACCCTTCTCTACGTGATCGCGGCCGGAGCCATCAAAGCCGCCTTCGCCGGGGGACATCCCGCACCCGTCATGGCCCCGCCGGCCCTCGCCCCGCCCACGACCACGGTGAGCCTGTGGCTGCTCATGCGGGCCTTCGCCGGCGGCTGCACCGCGATGACCGGCGTCGAAGCGGTCAGCAACGGAGTGCCCGTCTTCAAGCGTCCGACGGTTCGCAACGCAGAGTGGACTCTCACGATCATCATCGCGCTCCTCGTGGCGCTCCTCGCAGGCATCGCCGTTCTTTGCCGCGCATACGCAATCGGCGCGACCGAGCCCGGCGGCCCAGGCTACCAAAGCATCTTGTCGCAGCTGACCGCGGCGGTGGCCGGACGCGGCGTCCTCTACTACGTGACGATGGGGTCCGTCGTCTCGGTCCTCGCCCTGTCCGCGAACACGAGCTTCGCCGATTTTCCGCGTCTCTGCCGGGTCCTCGCGATCGACCGCTTCCTCCCGGACTCCTTCGCGACGAGGGGCCGACGGCTCGTCTTTTCCTACGGCGTCGTCGCTCTATCGCTCTTCTCGGGGTCCATCCTCGTCGTTTTTGGCGGAGTGACCGATCGACTCATTCCGCTTTTTGCGATTGGAGCCTTCCTCGCCTTCACGCTCTCGCAAGCCGGGATGGTGCAACATTGGCGACGCGTCGGCGGCCCGGCGAAGCACCACTCGCTCTGGATCAACGCCGTCGGCTCGGTCGCCACGGGCATCACGCTCCTCGTGGTCGTCGTTTCGAAATTCGTCGAGGGCGCGTGGCTCGCGGTCATCGCCATTGCGGTCGTCGTCTGGGTCTTCTCGCGGATCAACGCGCACTATCGTTCCGTCGGTCGCCAGGTGGCCGACGATCTGCCGCTGTCGTTGTCGCAGGCCAAGCCGCCGATCGTTGTCGTTCCCGTGCAGTCGTGGAGCAAGATCACGAGCCGCGGGCTTCGCTTCGCGCTCGAGCTCTCGCCCGAGGTACTCGCGCTCCACATCCTCACGCAGGACAGCATGATCTCGGAGCTGACGCTGTGCTGGGAGGAGCTCGTCTCAGGCCCGGCCCGCACCGCCGGGCATGCGCCGCCGCAGCTCATCTTGCGCAAGTCGACGTACCGACAGTTCTTCGGGCCGCTCGTGGACTATGTCATCCAGCTTCGCGATCGAAGTCCGGATCGCGACATCGTCGTCATCGTGCCCGACCTCGTGGTTCGGCACTGGTACCACGCCGTCCTGCACAACAACCGCGGCATCGTTCTTCGCGGTCTCTTGCGTCTCCGCGGCGGGCCGCGCGTCATCGTCGTCAATACACCGTTTTACCTCGAGAGCTGAGGGCTGGACTGAAAGCGCGCCTCCCTTTTCACTTCCGTTGCCGATCGTGCCGAGACGCCGGTGATCCGTCTTGTCCGACCGAAATTCACGCACCGCGTGGCCAGTTTACGGACCTAGACCCGCCCCCCCGGTCCGGTACTCGTCGACGTTCACCCATGACATGCGGCCAAAGCCACCGACGTAGCGAATCGCCTGGACGTCGAGTCGGTAGAACGCGAAGTCCGCAAAGTCGACGTACGCCTGCGCGCGCGGGTGAATGCCGAGAAACGCTCTCCTGGCATCGAGGGTCGGGCCACCGGGCTCCACTCGCGCGCAGCGACCGAGAAGCGTCACTCGCGCGCACGCGAGTGGATCCTCGTCTTCGGCGTGGGTTTCCGCGACGAGGACGGACGCTTCGCTTCGGACATCGAGGTTCTGCCGGTGCTCCGCCAGCTGCGACAGGAGAAGAATCGGCATTCCCTGCTCGTCGGCCGCGAGCGCGACGAGCGAGCCGTACGGAAATCCGACCGGCTCGCGCGCGACGGTAGAAAGCGTGCCTGTGCGAGCGCGCGCGACCAGCGTCCTGGCTGTCGCCGCGTGCGTCGGCTGTCTGTCCGCGGCGCTCTCCGAAGGCTGCTCTGGATCGCTTCCGGCCATGCGGAGACGCTCTAGCCCGCATTTCGTCCGGGGGCATGGGTCGGTTGCACCCCACTCGATCGTCGCCAGCGGAGAACCACGGAATCTGCCGGGGTTGGCCATTGTCGTCGAAGGAGCCGGGACGCGGCGCGCCCCGGCACACGGTGGTGTGTGTGTGGTTTCGGTCGCGCCGCGATCCCGCTGTCGCTGCGCGGCGCAGGGTGGCACAACGAGTCGGGGGGCAAGTCCTCGTTTCGATACGAGGCACGCGAGATGCTCCCAATCGCCGAAGGGTAGCCAAATGAAAAGCATCAAGAACGGTTTGCCGAATGCGCCTCCGTGGGCGGTCGCGGCCTTTGCCGCCGGTGCATCGATCGCCAATGGGTGCACGTACGGCACGGTCGAAACGATCCCGTCCCCCTCCGCCGCGGCCCCCGGCTCGGTCACCGGCTCCTCCGCGTGCGGCCCCGGAGGCTGCTCTACGGACGAAGATGCCGGTGTGACCGGCGTTGCGATCGGTGTTTCGTTCGGCCCCATCGTGACGGCGAGCACCCCTCCGCCGCCCATTTCTGGAGGCACGCTCCTCGTCTCCCAAGATGGGCACACCGCGATCGCGGCGGACCCGGACCGCGACGCCGTGTACGTCGCGGATACGACGTCACGATCGCTGACATATACCATCGCGCTTCAGCCCGGCGACGAGCCCGGCCGATTGGCCGAAGACGGGGCCGGGCGCGTGCATGTCGCATTGCGAAGCGGCGGAGCGCTCGTGACGATCGATCCGAGCGCGGGGACGATCGTGTCGCGCCGGCCGGTGTGCCCCGCGCCGCGCGGGGTCTCGTTCGACGCCCCCAACGACCTCGTGTGGGTCGCGTGTGCCACGGGCGAGCTCGTCGCGCTTCCGGCGGCGGGGGGCGCTGCGGCGCGCTCGTTCGTCGTCGAGCGCGACATGCGCGACGTCCTCGTGCAGAGCGACGGGTCGTTGACGGTTTCGCTCTTTCGGTCCGCGACGCTGCTTCACGTCGTCGCGGCCGATGGAACGGTGTCGGGCCGGGACGTCCTCAGCTCTGCGAGCGGCCCGTGGCCGAACCTCGGGGTCGCCGCCCAGGTGGCTTGGCGCACCATCGCCGGCCCGGCCGGGGGCACGATCACGTCGTATCAAGTGGAATCCCTCATGAACATCGACACCCAGAATCCCGGGGGATACAGCGGGTTGAGAATCGGGATACCGACCCCCGCGACCGAAGTATTCTCGGACGCAGGGCCCTCGGCCGGGGACGCGTCCACGCCGCTCCCTCCCCCGCCCCCGCTGCCCACGCCTGCCTTGGGTGGGTCCATCGTTGAAAGCGTCGTCGGGTCGACGAGCGGCACAGGGACCATCATCACAGCCTTGCTCCCTGACGCCGTCCTTCCTGTGGACATCGCGCTCTCGCCCGATGGAACGACGGTCGCTCTCGCAGCGGCAGGAGATGGCTTCTCGGCGCTCGGCACCGTCTACACCGTCCAAGGCACGTCAGGGCAGAGTTCGATCCCTGTGGGCAACACCGTCATCGCCGTCGCGTACGACGCGAGCGGCGAGCTCATCGCCCAGACGCGCGAGCCGGCGACGCTGGTGTTCGCGACCTCGCCAAACAAGCCCCCCATCGTCCTCTCCAACGCCACCCGCGCCGATTCGGGCTTCGATATCTTCCATGTCCAGGCGGGCGCTCTTCTGGCGTGCGCGTCGTGCCACCCCGAGGGCGGCGACGACGGCCACGTATGGACGCTCGACGGAATGGTTCGCCGCACCCCGTCGCTTCGGGGGACGATCGCCGGGACCGCGCCGTATCACTGGCTGGGCGACGAGACGACGATGGGGGTGCTCATCGACGACGTGTATACCCACCGGATGAGCGGCGCGGAGCTCACGGCGGCGCAGAAGCAGGTCCTCACCTCCTGGGTGCAGGCGATTCCGGCTCCCCCCGCTCCGAGCTGGGTGGACGCGAGCGCGGTCTCGCGGGGTCGCGTCCTCTTTCAGGGCGCTGCGGGCTGCGCCACGTGTCATTCGGGAGCGAAGCTCACCAACAATCAGACACTCGACGTCGGCACGGCGGATCCGGGCTTCTTGCCGGACGGGGGAGCCGAGCCGACCGCGTTTCAGGTCCCGCCGCTCGTCGGGGTGGGCTGGCGGACTCCTTTGATGCACAACGGGTGCGCAACGACCATCGCCGACCGCTTCGGTTCGTGCTCGACCCCCGGTCACGGCACGGTCGCGCAGCTCACGACGCAGAACATTTCGGATCTGACGGCGTATCTAGAAAGCTTGTAGCCCTCGGTCCTAAGCCCCCCTCAGGTCCCCCCGCGCCGCGCCGCAGGGGACCTTGCAAGGGGGGCCCCCCCCCGCGAGCGTTCTTACCAAACTCCGCGGAGCGCGACCGAGCCGGGCCCCAGCGTGAGCCCTGCGCTCGTCGCCGTGGGCTCCGCCGTCGGCGCCGCGAGCCAGAGCACGACTCCCGCTGCCAGCGCCGCTCCGCCGACGACGAACGCGACCGTCGACAGGTTGCCGTCGTGGACGGCGTCCGTCCACGCTTGGCTGCCCGTTTGGCCGCTCGCGCCCGAGGGGCAAGGGTTGGAGGGGCAGAGGCGTTGCGCCGTCTGGTGCTTCGACAGCGAGAGAAGACCGAAGACGCTGCCCACGCCCACGCCCGCGACGCCCACGCCCACGGCACCGACCGCGAGAATCCGAAGGGCGCTCCACCCACCACTCCCGTTGACCGCCTCGCGGCGCACTTGTTCGGGATGGACCGTCACTGCCGGCTCGGGGACCCGGGCGACGGGCTCTGCGGGAATTGGCTCCAGCTCGGGCACGGTGACACGCTCGGTATTCGGCTCGTCGCCGACCGTCACGGTCTGGGACCACGGCTTTCTGCCCGGCGCCGTCGCCTCAATCGTGTGCGGTCCGGCGTCCGTCGGGATCGCCACACCCCACTCCGGCGGTCCAACGACCGTCCCGTCCCGTCGGACCTCGAGGCCGTCGGGTCGGCTGCCGGACGGCACCTCGACCGCCAGGTTCGACAACTTCGGAGCGAGCGCCGCGGCTCTGTCGTGGCCGATGCGGGCGCGCTCGGTTTGCCCCGCCGCGCGCGCTTTCGCGGCCACTTCGAGATACTTGCTCCACGCGCTCGCCAGTTTTCCTTGCCGCTCGTAGCACTGCGCAAGATTGAGAAGCGTTCCGAGGGCCGGCTGCAGCCGCAGGCTCTCCTCGAGCTTGGGGCAGGCTTCGGCGTAATCGTGGGCGGCCATCGCCTTTTTGGCCTGATCGAACAGCGCCTGCGCCGCCACGCTGTCGTCGGCGCGAGCAAACGAGGACGCGCAGAAGGCCGCCGCCAGCGACAGGCTCGTGAGGAGCGTACGAATGGGTCTCATTCTTCAAAGCCTTTCATCGAATGCACTCGAGCCGGAAGCCGGCTCCGCGTTCGTGCGCGGCGGCCCCGGGCTGTTCGCTTTGGCTTTGGCGCCCGCCGAAGGCTTGACGGCCTCCATGGCAGGCTCCGGAGCGGAAAGTCTCTGGGGTTTTGGTCCGTAGACCTGCAGCCTTCTCGCCGGCTCGGAAGGTCCCGTGCTCTCGTCCGGCGAAGGTGCCATCGCGGCGTCTCGATCGATGTCTTCGAGCGCTCGCAGCCGCTCCTGCGTCGCCGTGAGCGCCGAGATCGGCTCGCGTGTCCGCGCTGGAGCGACGCTGGGAGCCGCGGCGGGCGGGGTAGCGACGCTGTTGGCGGAGGCGCTCGCTGATCCAGTTCGATTCTGGCCTGCGACGAGTGAAAATCCGACCGCCGACGCCCCGAGCACCACGGCGCCGCCGATCGCACCGAGTAGGGCAGTTCGGCGACGCAGCGAGAAGGCCTTTGTGTGACCCATCGCACCGAAGCTCTCGGCCATCGGCGGGCGCTGGGTCTCGACGAGGGGCGAAGGTACCGTGGCGGACGCCAAGCCCGATGCGGCCCGCTTGGCGCGCTCCATTCGCGTTGCCGACTCGGCCGCGAGCTCGGTGCCGAACGGAGCGAGCGCCGATGCAAAGTCCGTGACGGAGTCGAAGCGTTTCTCGCGATTCTTCTCGAGACACCTGAGAATCGCGATTTCGATGCCTTCGGGCACGTCGGGCCGAATACTCCGGATGCGGGGCGGGCTATGGGTCGCGATCTTGACGCAGACCTCAGGGAGCGTGGCGCCGCCGAACGGCACCGTGTCCGTCAAGAGCTCGAACAAGATGACGCCGAGCGCCCACACGTCCGACCGGCCGTCGACCTCCTTCGACGACTCCATCTGCTCGGGCGACATATAGAAAGGCGTGCCGACCAGGGCCGCCGTCCGCGTGAAGGACATTTTGGAACCGGATCGATCGCCGAGGCCGGAAAACTTCGAGATTCCGAAGTCGAGCACTTTGATGCACGGTCCGCCGTCCGCCCGGCGGGTCCAAAAGAGATTCGCGGGCTTGAGGTCACGGTGAACGATACCGAGATCGTGCGCCTCACCGACGGCCTCGCATCCTTGCAACAAGAAATCAACCGCTTGAGCCGTGGGTAACGGGCCCCGATCCTTCAGCCACTTGCTGAGGTCGATCCCGTCGAGGAACTCCATCACGAGATAGGGCGCGCCGTCCTCGAGCGTCCCGACATCGAAGACGCGGGCCACGTGCTCGCTGGTAATTCGCGCCGCCGCCCGGGCCTCGCGCGCGAACCTGCCGACCACGTCCTGGTGCGCGAGCATCTCGGGAAGCAGGAACTTGACCGCGACCATCTTGTCGAGCCCCACGTGATGGGCCGCGAGGACGACCCCCATCCCGCCGGCGCCAAGCACGCGCTCCACGCGATACTTGCCAGCGACCAAATCCCCCGCCCGGTACCGCGTCTGCTCGGCCACTGATGCTCCCTGCGATCCCTCTCCGAAGACGCTTGCCGACCCCGCCCCGTTATGTCGCGATGGCGATGGGAGTCAAGGCCTTTGGGGCCTTTCGCTGCCGCGGCTCCCAAGACTCAGTCTACGCGTTACCCGCTGCGCACGCTGCGCAAGGTCGCGCGCGGTGGGTTTTCCCCGCGGCCGATGCGAAATAGAGCCATCGGGCTGGGTTAACCCCTCGAACGCCGCCTTCCTTGCATCCGGCACGGGGCCTGCGTTGTCGGACGGAACCATTGCAGAAGAAGGACAAAGACAGCCGCCTCGCGCGGGCATTCCGACATGTGGGTACGCGGTTCGCGTGGGATACGCGACGTAGCCCGGACCTCTCCCTCCGATGAACGTCTTGCACCCAATCGAGCGGGGAGTCAGCCTTCGAGGTCCACTGGCTTCGAACGCGGCGGACAGGGACCGGACGTTCGCCCGAGCGCACGCCGGCGCATTCGCAGCGCTGCTCGGGCTCGCGGTGGTGCCCTTCGCGCCCGCGCTCTTCGCACCCTTCTTTGCCGACGACTACTTTCACGTCGAGGCCGCCGCCCGCCTCCCCGATTCCCTCTGGCGGGGCTGGATCCTGCCGCTCGACAGCGCCGGCGCGTGGTGGACCCCGCCCGGCCTCGCCGTCGAATATTTTCGGCCCCTGGTCGTGCTCTCGTTCGCGGTCGACCGGCTAATGTACGGGATGAACGCTGCGGGGTACCACCTGACCAACCTGCTGATGCACGCGGCATCCACGTTCCTCGTGTGGGCCATCGCTCGGCACATTCTCGGAAGTCGATTTCGGGCGTGCGCGTCGGCGGCCCTCTTCGCTGTCCACCCGTGTCACGTCCAGTCCATCGCGTGGATCTCGGGCCGCACCGACGTGCTGGCCTCGATGCTCTACGCGGGGGCCTTCCTCCTTTATCTGCAAGGCCGTTCGGCCGGCCGAGGGAGCGGACCCAGGCTCGTCCTGTCGATGCTGCTCTTCGCCCTGGCGCTCCTTGCCAAGGAGATGGCCATCACGCTGCCGATCGTGATTCTGTCGGACACACTGCTCCGGCCGGACCCGCAACGCCGTTTGCGTCGGTTCCTCCCTGCGGCAGTGGCCGCGACGCTCGCCGCCCTTTACGTGGCCGTGCGCGTCGCCGCGCTCGGGCCGCTTCACGCCCCGCCCTTTCCGTTCGCCTACCACCTCGCCAGTCCGGGGCTCGTTCGACACCTGGTGACGGCGCCGCTCCTTTATCTGGCCGATCTCACGCTCTTCGTTCCGCCCGATCCCATGGTGTCCGTTCCGTTCTGGACCCGTCATCCGGCGGGGCTCGCCGTGCTCGCGGGAGTCGCTTGCCTCGCTCTGTGGGACACGCTTCGACGCACGGCCGATCGCCGGATCCGCGCCTGGGGCGTGGTCTTTCTCGCCGCTACTTTGCTGCCCGTCTGGACGCTGACGGTCGGAGAGCATTTTCTGTATTTGCCCTCGATGGGGTACTGCATCCTGCTCGGAGCCAAACTCGACGGAGGAGCCTCCGCGCTGGCCTCCGCGAGGGTGCGCCTCCTGCGCTTCGCGACAGTCGGTGTGGTCCTTGCGATTTCGCTTGGGCGCACGTTCTTGTTCGACGGCGTGGCGTATGCCTCTTCGCGGGCGATCGACGACGCGAAGGATCTTCTCGACCGCGCCCCGAGGGCCAACGAGCTCCTGGTCGCCGACCTTCCTTGGGCAGCGGCGCTCGCGTTCCCTCACGCCCTGCGCATGGCGCGGCCCGATCGCCGGGTGGATGTCGCCATTCTCAGCATCGGCCCGAGCTTCTTCGGTGGCCCGGACCGATCTTCGATCGCGTTCCCAGCCCAGGACCGGATCGAGCTCCGACGGCCACGAGGGTTTCTGGGCTCGTATTTCGAGCGGGCTCTCGCCGGCCAACGCCCCGCGTTTCGGCCTGGCGATCAGATTGAGCGTCCCGGCTACACGGTTACCGTTCTCGACGCCTCGAGCGACCAGTTGCGCGCCTTCTCCGTTCGGCTGCGCGACCCCGCGCGCACGCTCGTGATGGGAGGGGCCGGCAGCGGCCTCGAATGGCTGGCCGCCGAGTCGAATGTCCCCCGCGGATCGCCGATCTGCGGGATTCCCCGTTGACCGACCCTTCATCCGGAAATCTCACCATGTCCGAATCCGTGCTCGACAGCGCGACACGCTACAACGAAGAACTCTACGAAGACATTTGGAGTCGCGCACACTTTCACCCGCCGGAACGTCTACCCTGGTGGCCGGCGATCCGCGCGCTCGCTGCCGGCGCACCCAATCGCCTCGAAGTGGGCCCGGGAATCTTTCCGCGGATGCCCCTCGACGGCACCCACGTCGTCGACCTGTCTTCGCGAGCCCTCGACAAGCTCGCCGAGCGAAACGCCATCGCGCACCGAGGCCATCTGCGCGACCAGCGATTCGAGACCGGGCTCTTCGACCTGGTCGGGGCCTTCGAAGTGCTCGAGCACGTGCCCGACGACGCAGACTTCTTGGCCGAGATCGCCCGCATCACGCGCCCTGGAGGTCACCTCATTTTGACAGTCCCGATGGGGATGAAGAACTTCTGCTCGTTCGATCGGTACATGGGACATGTCCGGCGCTACGAGCCGGACGAGCTCCGCGCGAAAATCGAGAGAGCGGGCTTCGTTCTCGACTGTTTCGAAGTGCACGATCAGTCGGTCCGCGAGCCGATGGCCAGCCTTTACGTATGGTTCTTCCGCCACGCGCCGCGCCTCGTCGCCTGGGCGCTCCGCTACGTGTTCTTGCCTTTGCTGGGACGCAAGCGCTTCGCGTGGCACGACTCGGCCGAGTGGGAGTCGCTCACGCGCGACGCGACCGATTGCGGCGCTATTTTCAGGCGGCTGCCGTGACGCCGTCGGACGGGAGCCACGGCCTGTGACATTCGTGCGGATTGCGCTACGAAATTTGGCGCGCAACGGGCTTCGGGCCGGGCTCACGGTGGCCGGAGTCGCCGTCGCCATCCTCGCCTTTTTGCTTCTTCAAGCGGTGACCGCGGCGTGGGTCGCGGGTCCAAAGTCATCGCCGAGGGACCGCGTGGTGACACGACACAAGGTCACATTCGCGATGGCGCTGCCCAAGCACTACATCGAACTCGTGCGCGCCGCGTCCCACGTCCGAGCGGCGACCTGGGCCAGCTGGTTCGGAGGTCGGGACCCGAAACACGAAACGGAGTTCTTCGCCACCCTCGCCGTCGACCCTTCGAGCTACTTCGCGGTGTACGACGACATGAAGCTGCCGAGCGAGCAGCGCGACACGTTCGAACGCGACAAGCAGGGCGCCATCATCGGCGACATGCTCGCGCGCAAGCTCGGCTGGAAGCTCGGAGAGAAGGTGGTGCTCGAGAGCGGGATCGTGCCGGGACAATGGCGATTCACGATCGACGGCATCTACACCGCGACATCGAAGGCCGTGGATCGCTCGAACTTCATTCTTCGCTGGGACTACGTGAACGACGCCATCCCCGTCGAACGTCGTGACATGATTGGCTGGATCGTGAGCCGCGTGGACGATCCGACGCGCGCCGCTGCCGTCAGCGTCGGAATCGACGGAATGTTCGATGATCGCGACATTCAAACGCTGTCGCAGGACGAGCGGAGCGTGGGCTCGCACTTTCTGGCCATGCTCTCGGCGGTGCTCGAGGCACTGGACGCGGTCTCGGCCGTCATTTTGGCCGTGATGATGCTCATTCTCGGCAACACGGTCGCGATGGGGGTGCGCGAACGCGCCGGGGAATACGGGGTACTTCGTGCCATCGGCTTTCTGCCGCGACACGTCGCGTTCTGGATCTTGGCAGAGTCGTTCGTTCTGGGTGCGCTCGGAGGGTTGGCCGGCACCGGCCTCGCATGGCCATTCGTTGACCTCTTCGTCGGCCGCCTCGTAGAAGACACGATGGGTCCCTTTTTCCCGAGCTTCGGACTGGACGCCGGGCAAATGGCACTGGGCGTGACGTTGCCGGCGGTGCTCGGCGCTTTGGCCGCTGCGGTGCCGGCCTGGAGCGCGTCGAAGCGCGGAGTCATCGACTCGATCCGACGAGTCGCGTAAAGGCGCAGTTTCGCTTCGTTACTTCGCGGTCGAATCCGACGACGAGCACGTTCTTCGTCGGCGGAGCGACATCTTCTGTCCACAAAGCGACGTTTCCACTGTGCGGAGCGACGTGCGCTCTTGGAAGTGTGTCGATGCCAGCTGGTAGAGCGACGTGCGCTCTTGGAAGTGTGTCGATGCCAGCTGGTAGAGCGACGTGCGCTCTTGGAAGTGTGTCGATGCCAACTGGTAGCGCGACGTGCGCTCTTGGAAGTGTGTCGATGCCAGCTGGTAGAGCGACGTGAGCTCTTGGAAGTGTGTCGATGCCAGCTGGTAGAGCGACGTGCGCTCTTGGAAGTGTGTCGATGCCAGCTGGTGGAGCGACGTGCGCTCTTGGAAGTGTGTCGATGCCAACTGGTGGAGCGACGTGCGCTCTTGGAAGTGTGTCGATGCCAACTGGTGGAGCGACGTGCGCTCTTGGAAGTGTGTCGATGCCAACTGGTGGGGCGACGTGCGCTCTTGGAAATGTGTCGATGCCAGCTCGAGCTGGCGGTGCACCAGTTATGTCCCTCGGGCTCCGCCCGAACCCCGAACTCGCTGCCGCGAGTTCGCTACTGCAGCGCCGTCCACTGGATTAACGCCATCTCGACGGCGCTGCACTAGTTGTTCGGCGCACCCGCCGTGATCCAGCTCCGGATGGCGTTGCTCAGATCGGTCGATACCTGACCACCAAGCGGCATGGCGACACCGCACGCCTGAGCGGGCTGGGGCTCACTCGGCGCATTTTGCAAAATCGGATCACTGCTCACGGGCGTGCATTGCAGCCCGCTCAAGTTGCCGTCGACCTTGTACTGGAGAAAGCTCTTGCTCGGATTTCCGGGAGTCACGAGAGGCATCGAGGGATCTTCCTGGCTCATGCCCATCAGCCCCTTATAGACCTGCGGACCCGGAGAGGCGACGACGCAGTTCGAGTCGAGGTTCATGTCGCAACCGAGAAACACCCGCTGCATCGTCGGGTCCAGCACCGGGTCCTGATGGCAGCTCGAGCTCAGACCGCAGCCGTGCTCGAGCTTCGGCAAGAGATCGTTCTGGAAAGAGACCGGCGCGCCGGCCTCGGCACTCGCCGCGACTGCGCTCGCCGACGCTCCGCTCGTGGAGCCACCGCTGGCCTCCTCTGCGCCCGTCTGGGCGGCCGGCGACCCCGAGCACGCGCCCATCAACGGCAAAGCGACGAAGACGCCCATCGACCTGATTTGGAATGGCATGTGAGTCCTTGCGATCCTTCAAAACTGGGTGCTGATGACGGGGTTTGTGACGTCCTGCACGGGATAGAAGATGGAAACGGAGATGCACATGACGTTGGTCGTCGCCGACTCGCCGAAGACGAGCGTTTGCCCGGTGTCGTTGTAGTACGAGCACGACCACTCGATGTTCGTCCCCGCCGTCAGATGCATCGGCGGCGTATACGTATCGGGCGGCGGCTCGGCCCACTGCGTCGTCGAGAACAGCGTCTGCCCCGTGGAAGCCTGGGCGATGAAGTTCGTGGCCCGCTTGTGCATGTGGCTGCTCGAAAACATGATGTTCACGTCTTGCGGGAGCGTGAAGTTCGAAGTCGACACCGAGGGGTTGGCCATCGTGGCGGTCGTGGGCACTGTGAGGAGCGCCTGATTGAGAAAGATGACGCCCGCGTGCTGCGTGACGATGCCAGGCTTCGCCACATGCATGGTCAGCGAGACTTGGCCGGTGAGGTCGGTGGACCCCGTATTGACGTAGTGCGCGTTCAGCGTGAAACCCGTGGTGGAGGGGATGGTCGCGCCGACGCCCTCCGGGTAGGTCTGAATCACGTTCGCCGACTGCGCGGTGAACGTGAACGGCGCGAACTGCAATCCACCCTCGGGACACGCGGCGACCGACGTATCGGTCGCGTTGTCCTGGTAAAAGGCAAACATGTGGTGCGAGCCTTCGGACATGTGAAGCTCGTAGGTCTTGATGTCGGCCTGCATGCCGCTGAAGGGGTTTGCAAAGCTCTGACACATGTACACTTCTTGACCCGCGGGGACGTTGAAGGAATCCATGGTCAGGGTGACCGTGTACGCAATCTCGGGGTCCACGGTCCCACCGTCATCGCCATTGGAACCCGAGTCCCCCATGGACACCGAGACGCCTCCGCCGGTCGTCGCGGCGCTCGCGTCGTTACCCAATTGGGGAGTCCCGGTCGTCACGGCGCCTCCGCCACTGCTCCCACTCCCTACCGACGACGAGCCGGCGCCCATCGCGGAACCGGTGCTGGGCGCGGCGCCTCCGGCCGCTCCCGTGGGGTTCGACGCTCCCCCGCTGCAACCCATCGCCCAAATACCGCCCAGTACCGCGTAGCGAGCGATCCACTTGTTGATTCCCATCATTGACCTCTCAGGGGGTAGGTGCACCGTTCATGCCCCAGCCATTGGTCTCGAATTCGGCCACACACAGCCAAGGGAGTCTTTCCGGCATCAGCGTGCCCCGCGCAGCAGCGGGCACTGATCGCGCAGACGCTTGCGCAACCCCCCGCCGACCATCGGACCCGCCGCGCTGTTCACGGGTCGGGATTTCCGCTTTCGCCCCCACGCGAGGAGTAGGAGGACCCAGGGAGGCAGCAGGCCGCGCGGGCCCGAGCCGCCGGCGGCGGAGCAACCGCGTGAAGTGGCTTCTGTCTCGGTGGGCGCAGGCGGGTCGTCGGAACGAAGCGGTGCGCCCGCGTCCGGGCCACCCGTGTTGCATGTGCTCGGAACGGCCGTGCAGCTGCCGGTCAGGGACGCCGCCGTGCAGAAGCTGTCGAAGGAGGCCCCGCACTGCGAGGCGTTCGAACCGGCCCCGCACGCGAGCGATCCTCCTGCGTCGGTGCCGCACGCCGCGGGCCCCGAAAGCCCTGTGATGGTCGAAAGCTTAGGGCAAAACGTGGCGCCGTTGTCTGTCGACACCCCGACGACAAATCCGCTGACCTCGTCCGAACACGCCCAGAGCTCGGACCCGCGCGTCGCCAGACACTGCACATGGATCGTCGAGGTGAGGTGAAAGTCGAGGTCCGACCGGCTCGCGACAAACAGGCCCGCCGCCTTCGTTCCGGCGTAGATCGTGGAGCCGTCGGGCGAGAGCGCGAAGCCGAGGAGCTCGCCGTCGCCGGTTACGACCGTCGGATTGGGGATGTCGAATTCTTTCGCCATCTGAAACGAATTGCCGCCGTCGGTGGTCACGAAGAGCCGAGACCGACCACCCGTCGCGAGAGAATTGGACCGGATGTACACGCGGTCCGCATCGGTGGGGTCGACGGCGCCGATGTAGATCGAGTCCTCGGTGGTCGGGTCGAAGTCGGTGAGCGGATACTCGGTCCAGTGCGCCGCGCCGTCGGTCGATACGAAGAGGGACGCCGTCCGGCTCGCCCCGTAGCCGCGCGTGCCGGAGACATAGACGCGATTCGAATCGGTGGTCGCGACGTCGATGGTCTGGGCCAAGACGCTCGGGTCGATGGCGACACCGAGCGCCGCCCAGTTCGCCCCGTTGTCGGTGCTCTCGAACACTTGCGAAAAATTCCCACCGCCGGCGTCGACGGGTTGGGACGTCGATGTCAGCGCGAGGACGACGCTGGGCGTGTCGGGCCGGACGACCACATCGACGACGCCCTGCTGCCAGAGTGGGCCGCCGACGCAGTTCCAGTCGCAGCCGAGGTCGTTCGATACGTCGAGCCCCGCGGTCGGGAAATAGAGTCCCGCAATGAGCGCGCCGTTCGCCGTGAGGCCGAGCTCCGGGTCTTGATACGCATTCGTCGGCAACCCGAGCGAGTCTTCACAAAGAAATGTCCAGGTGGCGCCGTCGTCGCGGGAGGGAAGAACCGCATAGGTGGTGCGGGCGACAACGACGTTCGGATTGGCCGGCGAGAAGGCGATTCTGATTCGACGCTGGGAACCGGCCGTTCGCCGCGGACGGGGTAGCTCCGAGAAGCAACCCGAAACCAAGCGCCGCAACGACAGTCAGCCGACGTACGAGGGACGATGGCATCGATCGCCTATTGCTCCCGACTGTCTCCGCCGACTCTTGTTACGGAGCGCTCGCCATGTCGACTGACGTCTGGCCTCGATTGGCCATCGTCGCCGTCGGGACGTCTTGGCGCGCCGAGGCGGCGTCCTGAGCTTCGCGAACGAGCTCTTGACCCTCCAGCACCGCCTTGACGGCCTTGAGCAGCTGACCGGCGCGGCGCCCGTCCATCGCGACATGATCGACACATATCGTCAGCCAGACTGTGGGACGCACCGCCGGTTGGCCATTCGCAACGACTACTCGATCGCATACCCGACCCGCCGAAAGGAGGCTTCCCGTATAGAAGAGGAACGGCGCGGCCACGTCGACGCTTGAGAGGCAGCTCACTTGAAACGTCCCGGCCAGGCGTCGCCGAAACCAGAATGTGTTCTGTAGGAAGCGTAGGACCAGCCGCCGGAGAACGCCGAAGGGAATTATCCAGCCAATCCGCTTGATATTCTTGAGGTCGCGCTTTTCCTTCTCTTGAGCGGCGCGCACGGTCTCGTTCAAAGAAGGGACGAGGGTTCCGAGCGGCGTGCGGTCGGTCGCGGGCAGTACGACGACTGGCGCATACGTCGTCTCTCCCGCCATCGACAGTCCGATGTCGACTGTGCCGGGAGTGAGTCGGCGGTAGCCGCACACCAACTGATGCAGCGACGAATTGCGAGAGAGGGCTATCGCTGCGGCTCGCACAATCAGGTGAGTGAAGGTGGCCCGGAGACCGGCGCTCCGCAGGATTTTGAGTGCCGCCGTGGCCTGTGTCATGTCGACCTGGCGCAGCGCGAACCCGCCCGGGCCCGGGATCACCCGAAACGCGTCGGGTATCCAGCGCTCGCCGAGCGAAAGGTCCTCGAGCGAGTCGCCTGGCTGCGCGTCGCGCTGCGGCAGGTCCCCCATGGCCGTCATCGCGCCACGGCGCTTCGGGTGGACGCCCCATCCAGTTGCGTGGCGCCGTCTCGGCCCGGCCTGGCGCGGGCTTGCGAGGCGCGGTCCGCGGCGGCGAGCCCTCGCCCCGGCGTACGCGCTTGAAACGCGAGGAGCCTCGAAAAGTACGAAGTAGGATGGGGTACCCGGATTTCAAACGCGGCGAGGCACTCATCCGTATTCGTTTTGTCGAAGGCGCACTTCGACGAGAGGTAAGGCAGGTAGTGCTCGCCCTTGAGCATGGCCGCGCGGCGCTTCCCCCAGAGGACGGAATGGAAGATCGGTCGGACGAAGCGCTGGTAATTCTCGAATGACAAGTACGGGGGGCGCTCGACTTTCGTGAAGTCGGCCAACATGCCCACGATCTCGTCGATCGTGCACGTGCTGCCCGGCCCAGAAGCCAGATGAAAGCAGCGGCCGATGCTGCGATCGGTCCCCATCATCGCGAAGAGCGCGTCCAGCACGTAGTCGATGGGGACGAGATCCACGTGCGTCTCGGGGTTCGCTGGGATGGCGAAGATCAGGCTCCGCGAGTAGAGCGGCAAGACTTGATAGAGACCTTGAAAGCCGGTGATCTGCCCCGTTCGAGAGTCGCCGACGATGATGCTGGGACGATAGATCGCGGTGGGATGACTTGCGCCGAATGCGCGGACGAGCTTCTCGGCCTCCATCTTGGTCTGCTCGTAGGAATTCCAGAAGCCCTGTCCCACATCGAGCTCGTCTTCCTTGATGGTCCCCGCACGGCGCCCGGCCACGTAGGCGGTTCCGACGTAGTCGAAGCGCCGAAGACGGGGCAGCCTGGCGGCGAAGGTGAGCACGTTGCGAGTTCCCTCCGTGTTGTGCCGGCGCGCCTCTTCCAGAGGCAGGTCGAACCGAACCGTCGCGGCGCAATGAATGACCTGATCGATGTGTGCCGCGAGGTCGGCGCCCACCGCAAAGGCGGGATTGGCGATGTCGCCCTCGACGACGTGCACGCGGCCGAGCGCTTCGTTCGCCTCGGACTCGTCGAGCAAATCACGGAGCAGCTTGTCGACCCGGGCACGAGCGCTTCCGCGCCGACTGGGGCGAACCAACAGCGTGAGGCGGGTGCCCGGGTGCCGCCGGAGAATCCGTCCGACGATCTGCGATCCCAGAAGTCCGGTCCCGCCGGTGAGAAACACACTCTCACCCATGCCTGCGCCTTGCGTGAGCGTGTGGTTGGTCCGGTCATCCATGTTCGCTTCACTCCTGGTTTGTTCGCGACGCCGTGCGGCGACTCGTGTGGTGCAGCCCGCGTGCCGAAGGCGGCGGACCGCGAAAAGCACGCCCGGCTCGTTGCCGCTGCCCGCTGGGCGCGCGGCTTCGCGCGACCTGCGCAAAGCGGCGCGCTACGGCCGCCGACGCTGCGGCCGAGAACCAGCAGCAACCGCTCGTGGGCAGATGGCCGCGGCGCTGGAACGGAGCCTGCAGCGTCTATCGCTACCCACTTCGCACGTGAGGGAACAATGAGTCGACCACTCCGTCAGACGAAGACAATTGCCGTCTTTTGCGACGCGGGCTTTCTCGCCCACGTCACCCGATCGCTCGAAGTGGGACGTGCACTGCGAGATTGCTTCGGCCATCGCGTCGTCTTCTGTTGCGACGGCCCGTACGCGCACATCGCGCGCGAGGCCGGGTTCGACGTCTTACCGGTTTACACGGTGAACCGCGACACGACGATGAAGCTCGCCGAGCGCTTCGGCCCCTGCAGCCTGCGATGGTGGAAGGACGTCTGCGCCCGCTCGGTCGCCTCGGACCTCGAAGCGATGAACTTCATCAAGCCCGACGCCGTGGTGGGCGACATGCGCTGGTCGCTGTCCACGAGCGCGCGCGTCAAGCGAATCCCGTTCGTCTCCGTCACCAACGCGTGCTGGACCAGCAAGTTCTCGGAGCCGTTCGGTCTGCCGGAGGGGCATATCGTCGAGAGGCTGATCGGTCGCCGGTTGGCCGCCGCGGCCTTCCCCGTTCTCGTCCGCCAGATGCAGAAGTTTTATGCGTTGGGGTACCGCGAGATTCGAGAGCATTATCGCCTCGCGCCGATACGAACGCTGCACGACGCGATCGAGGGGGACATCACACTCTTGGCCGATGTGCCGGAATTCATGCCCGTTTCGCCGGATGCCCCGCCGAGCTTTCGCTTCACCGGGCCGCTCCTTTGGGACGCGCGTGTGGAGCTGCCGTCATGGTTCTTCAAGCTGGACCCGAAGCGGCCGACCATTTACTTCACGATGGGTTCCACCGGCGACGCCACGTTCTTCGAAGAGGCGGTTCGTGTCTTCGGGAACACGGACTTTCAGATCTTGATCACGACCGGCGGACTCGCGGAAATCGCAAACCCTCCGCCCAACGTCTTCGTCGCAAAGTACGCGCCGGGGGAATCGCTCATGGCCGCGAGTGACGTCGTCGTCACCCATGGCGGAAACGGCACCGTTTACCAGGCTCTCTCGCGGGGTGTGCCGATAATCGGCTTTCCGAGCATTTTCGATCAAGAAATCAACATGAGCCGCGTCGGGGCGCTGGGCCTCGGCATTCCCATGTCGCGCTCGCGCTATTCGGGGCCGTCGCTTCGGAGTTCCGTGCACACGCTCCTTCGCGATTCCCAGTACGGCGAGAGATGCAAACTGCTGGCGCTGCGGATCGCACGAATGGATGGGCGCCGGCGCGCGGCGCTCCACATCGACGACTTTCTCGCCCATCGTGACCCGTCGCAGCAGCCGAAAGTGTCCACTGACACGCTAGCCAGCCTTCCGTCGAGGACGCCGCTCCGCGCGGTCGGATGAACGCGAATCCCGGGTAAGTCCGAGCTGGCTCGCCCGCGGGCCGGGCCATCGCGGGCCGGGCCATCGCGGGCCGGGCCATCGCGGGCCGGGCCATCGCGGGCCGGGCCATCGCGGGCCGGGCCATCGCGGGCCGGGCCGAGGATGGGCCACGAGCAGCCCGCGGCTTTTCCTAGCGCCCGGTCAAGACGGTCCTAGCTCGTCGCACATCGAGATCCCTGGGTCCGTTCGCGAACGCCCGGCGGTCGCGGGCTCGTAGAGACTCGGAAGGATGCGCGCGCTCACTTCGAACGCGTGGCGCAAGCGGACGCGCAGGGGCACGCGCGCGTGCGCGCCTTCGCGCGGGAAGAGCGCCTCGCAGAATCCCTCGAGGATTCGCCGCACCGCCGGGTCGGAAGGCCAACGCGGGAACTCGGCCCTGATCCGCGCGTCGATCTCCGACTGCTTGCGGAAGGCGATGGTGAGAAGCGTCCGCGGATCGACGCCGAGAGCCAGCAAGTCCGGCTCGATTCTCTTCAAGCTGAGTAGCGTGGTCGTCAGAAGGTCGAGTCGAAAGGCAGCGAGGTCCACGGCCCCGGCGACGGAGAGCTCGCTGACCAAGCCGGGAATGAGCTGCACTCCCAGGCCCACGTGCCGGGCCTCGTCGCGCTCGTAGTAGCCCATGAGCTCCGTCAGCACGGGCTCCACTTCGAGCTCCCGGATGCGTTGAAAAATGACCATTGCGATCGTCTCGACGGTCATTTGCATCCCGACGAGCTTCTTGAGAAGGTTGTCGGTCTCGAGCGTCTTTCGGAGCACGCGCTCGGCCCAAAACTCCATTTTGCAGGGCTTGTCGCCGAGCGCGGTCAAGTAGTCGTGCATCACGTAAAAGTGTCTCGCCTCGTCGTGCACTTGGCTCGACGCGGCAAGCTTCGCCTCGACGGGCACGAGCCCGTCGGCAAGCTGCGCGCTGATCTTCCACGCGCCGAGCTCGCCCCAGAGAATGATCGCGAAGACCCGGCGGAGCGCGCGCAGTTTGGCCGGAGGCAGCGTGGGCTTTCCGTGTTTCGCGATGAGCTGCGCGAGAACCGCCCGGCCGTCCCACGCTCTGGCCTGCCCGACGTGGTAGATATTTTCCATTCTTCTGGCACGCCGCGCCTCGGCATCCGAGTACGTGACGTCGAACATGTCGAACGGGAGACGAGTGCGGGTGTGCGGCATGGCTCCGATGGCAACGGTGAGAGCGAGAAAGTGGTTGATCCTCAGCGCGCTACGCAGCCGAGCGCGGTCTGCACTCCGCAGAGTTGCAGCATCGCCTGGCCTTGGCATATCTGCTCGGTGCACGACTGGCCGTTGAGACACTCGGCGCTGGTCTTGCAAAATTGGGCGATTTGGCAGGTGCCCGCTTGGCACTGGGTCTGCGCGGTTCCGGTCGAGAGGTCGTATACGCCGCAGCACACGTCGCCACCACTGCAGTCAGACGTTTGCTGGCAGTGAAATGCCGCCGAGCCGGCGCCGCAGGCGGTCATCGCGCCCGGCTTGCATTGCGCCCCCGTCAGCCCGCCGTCGGTTGGGAGGCAGCACGTGTTCGTTCGAAGATCGCAGGGAACGGCCCCGCAAAGTGGCAGGGAAGGGGATTCGTCTGCCGCCGACGCGTCGTTCGACGGGGACGCCTGCGAGGCGTCCTGCGCGCCGCCCGACGCCTGCGCACCCGCCGAACCCGGGGCGCTCGTCGAACTCGGATTGCTGGTGGATCCGGGCTCGCTGGAGGGTGCCGGCGCGCCAGCCTCGGACTCGACGCTGACTCCTCCGACTTCTGCGCTTGGGGCTCCGGCCGACGCGCCGCACGCGCCGAGCGACAAAGCGATCGCTGCCCCTAGCGATGCGCAGGTGAGAGTACTGGACCAACGAATGTTCTTTTCGCTCATGGGATCCCCGTCGGCCATCACGCAGTGCCCCGGCCTTTGGCCCGTTCCGCTGCGCGGCCTGAGTTCATCGTTGACGTATTCGGACGTCGGCGTGACCGCGCCGAAGAAAGCAGCCGACGTGCCAAGTCATCGTCCCGCGGAGATCGCGCAGGTCGTCGCTTTCTCGGCGGGATGGCGACTTGCGCAGCGCACCGCCTTGCGCGACTCGCGCAACACGAGTGCCCTCGTGGGTGCTGGTAAGAAGCTTGCTCTGGTCGCGGGGATGGAAATCCGAACCCCGCTTGGTGTCGCACTCATGGCCCTGGAGATCGGCGTCGTCGGCTGCCGCATTTCGTCCGAGGATCCCAGCGTGCGGTCCGGCGACGCCGATCGCGATGCGGGCTTTGCGTTCGATGCGACCGGGCCGGCCGTCGTCGGGTCTGCAGGCGAGAGCTCCGGTAGCCTTCCGGATGCCTCGAACGCCGCCCCGACGGAAGCCTCGAGCACCGTGCAAGCCGACATGGATTCGGGCTCCGGCTGCGCCCCCTTGAACTTCGATGGGGGTTCCTTCGTCAACCTCGCAGTCCCCTTGGGCAATCCGCTGGACCCGAATGGCAACGATCCGCTTCCCGTGGGCGACGCCGGCTCCGCGACGATTCCCCCTGGGTGGCACTTTTACCAGATCGAAGGCGCCGTTTGCCGCGACGGCTCGAGCAACGGAATCTACGTGCAGTATGCTCCCGCGGGCTCCAAGAAGTTGATGATCTACCTCGAGGGGGGCGGCGCGTGCATGAGTCCCCACTTCTGCGACCACAACCCCGCCAACATCCACGAGTTCTTCCAGGGAGGACCGACGCAGGGCGAATCGTTCAGCGAGGTCCTTCTTTCGAACATGAACGACTTCGTCCTTCAGCAGCCCTATTCGACGGGCATCTTCGACGACACGAACGACGCCAACCCGTTTCAAGGGTGGAACCGAGTGTACGTGCCGTATTGCACGGGCGACGTTCACTTCGGCACGGCCGAAAACGCGATGATGGCGGACGACCTCGGCAACCCGCAGCAGGTGCAATTCGTCGGGTACCGCAACATGCAGCGCTTCATCGCGCGGGTCGTGCCCACGTTCCCGGGCGTCGATCAGGTCGTCCTCACGGGGGCGAGCGCGGGCGGTCTTGGCGCGGTGCTCAACTACGGTCTGGTCCAGGATACGTTCGGGTCGGTCCCCGTCACCGTCGTGGACGATTCGGGACCCGCGTTTCTCGATCCGACGTTTCTCGCGACCTGTCTCCAGGAGGAGCTCCGAAGCCTTTGGGGATGGGACGCTTCGCTTCCGTCGGATTGTCAGAGCTGTCGGCCGCCCGGCGGCGGCGGGTTGCTCACGATCGTCGACTACTGGCTAAAGAAATATCCGGCGGCGCGGATCGGCCTCATCTCGAGCATCCACGACCAGATATTCCGACTGTTTTATTCGGCTGGAGCAAACGATTGTGCGACGAGCGATCCGAACATCCTGTCGGGCCTCGGCCTCCAGGGTAGTGACCCGCCGGACTACCCCGGGCCGCTCTTCGCGCAGGCGCTCGACTCACTGCGCACGAGGTACTCGTGCACGAAGAGCTTCGGGTCCTATTACATCGGGACCGCGGATCCGGACGCGTCCACCGCCAACGGGTCGATCGACACCCTGCACATGCACACGTTCCGCGACCGGTTTTACGACCCGCTGGCCGGTGGCGTCACACTCGCGAAGTGGACGAGCGACTTTGTGTCCGGAGCACCGCTGACCGACGTCGGGCCGTGAGCTCGTTCGCGCACGAGCGCTACGGAGCTCGCGGTGGCCTCACCCAACCAATCCCGTGACGGTTTCGCGGCTCAACCCGTGAATCCGCCGAAACACCTTTCCCAGCGTTCGAGGCCACGATGCCGTACGGTATTCGACCCCGTGCGCGGCGCAGGCTGCGCGGACCGCCGGGGCGATTTCGCGAAGCCGGTTGGGCGGCAGGCGAGGGAACAAATGGTGCTCGATCTGACGGTCGAGGGCGCCACACAGAATGGACACCGGAAGCGGCACTTCGAAGTTGTTCGTCGCCTCGACCTGCATCTTGTAAAACTCCCCGCGGCTGTGCGCCCGTGCGTTCTCGGGAAACGTCTTCACGTCGTCGCCGACGTGGCCGCATAGGATGGTGAGTGCCGAGTACACGTCGGTAAGGGAGCGGGCCAGCCAGTTGCCCAATGCCACCTTCCAGAAGAGCGGTCCGGCGAGGAGGGGCCAAAAGAGGTACTCTTTCGCGTAGTACGGCAGATATTTCCGAAGGACAACCTGGTGCGCCGAGAGCACGGAGCGAAAGGAGCGGTCCGCGATGAAGTCGAATTTCTCCGGCCTGCCGTTGCCGAAATAAACGTCGCTTATACCCGAAAAGTGCCAGCTCATGAAGAATGCAAAGTTCGGAATGACGACCATGACGAGGTACGCGAGCTGGACTCGGTGCCTTCGCCCGTATGGCGTCCGTTCGGTCAGACGAGTCGGCCCGAAGTGGATGTCCGGGTCCCTTCCGGCGACGTTCGTGTACTGGTGATGGCGAATGTTGTGACCGTAGCGCCACGATTCTTCGTCGATGGGGGTGTCCCAGGAGAAGGTCCGCGACCGGTACGCGTCGGCGCCGCTCAGCCGATCGTAGGCACCGTGCAGAACGGAGTGACCTATTTCGGTTGCCTCGAGCTGCTGATGCAGCCAGAGAGCGACCACCCCGGCTCCGAACGTGATGGGGTCCAAACTGAAATGAATCAGGGCGCGCCCGACGATCTCCGCCACCGTCGATACGCGCCGTACGCGGCGTATGTGCCGGAGATCGGGCGCTCCGACTCTCGATTCCACGTCGCGGCGGATGCCGTCGATCGCCGCGGCGAACGCGTCCAGCCCGGGCGTGCGTGGGTCGGGCACGTGAGAAACCTGGCTATGGCTTTCGGTGCAGTCGTCGAGACTCCAAGCGAAACTCATGACGAAGACGGGCCGGTGCACCGTGCGTGCCGCGCGCGCACCCGGGTTCCGGGGTATGCGAGCGGGTGCTCGGGGCCGGCTCATCCCGCGGGCGGCAGGTGACTTCTCACGCTGCGCGGGGCCGCGATCCTGCGATGGCCTTCGCGCGCACTGCGCAACCGGCCGCTCACTCGCGGGCAGGGGGTCGACCTTCTAAAGCGTGCGGTCCACTCGCCCGACAATGTCCGCGAGCGGAACCGGGCCGACCTCTCGACTATCGGTGGAGTGGCGCCGATTGTCGCCGAGCAAGAAGCAGTGGCCGTTTGGCACTTTCGTAGCTGCGAACGTTTGTGCGGGCGACGCGCGCTCGGGCGGGGCCAGGCCAATGCGGTAGCTCGCACCCTCCCCCCGGCCGTCCCCCCCAGCCGCGCTCGTCTCTTCGATCACCTGGCTTCCGTCCGCGTCGAGGCCCACGGCGAGGTGCTTCAACTTGCTGCCGTTGACGAAGACGTCGTCGTCACGCATCTCCACGGTATCTCCGGGGAGCGCGACCACCCGCTTGACGTATTTCTGGTAGCGCTCGTTGGGGTTGACGAAGACGACCACGTCCCCTCGCCTCACCGGGCCGCTGAGGTACGTCAACTTGTCGACGAGGATACGCGAACCCGACCCGATGGTCGGCTCCATCGAGCGGCTCGGAATGTGGAACACCTCGACCACCTTTTCGCGGATCGCGAGGGCCCAGATCGTGACACTCAAGTATGTGAGAGCGATTAGCAGTGCATACACGTACCAACGATCGTATTCTCGAATCGGCCGCGGCGAGGGGGCGTCGCGAGCGCTTCGCACCGCGCTGATCGCCGCCACGACCCAGAGCCCGAGCCAGCCCGTTCCGGCCACCTCGAGAGCGAACGCGGTCCAAGTCGGTGTTGCCAATGCGACGACCGTTCCGAGCATCCCGACCGCTACCGTGGCTCCCGTGAGCGCGAGCCCCAAAACGAGACGGCCGGCATAGACATGCGCGGCGCAGGGCGCGACCAGCGACAGGAACGCGGAAAAGTACCGACTGCCAACGCTGTTTCCCACGGGCTTGGCTCCTTTCAATGAGCCGTTTCGGTCCAAGTCAACAAGAACGCACCCACGAGCACGGCCTGGCAAACCACGGCGATACCCGCGGCAGCGGCCAGTGTGAGCACCGAGACGATGCGCCGAGATCTCGGTCGGTGGGCCGCATGGATTGGGGGGTGCCTTTCGCGAAGCGAATCCATCACTCGATCGGCAAAGCCTTCGGGCACCCCGGAACCTCGGCGCGCTCGCTTCCACGTCTCGAACGGGTCATGTGGATTCATGTGGCCCTCCTTGTCCGCTCGGAGACCGCTTCACGAAGGATGGCTCTCGCGCGGCTCAATCGAGCTCGGATCGCGCCCGGAGTGACTCCTTCCAGTTCGGCCACCTGATCGGTGGAAACTCCGACGATCTCGGTCATGACGAAGCTGGTTCTCAGCTCGTCGGACATGGCGTCCAGCGCATCGTCGAGAGTGCGGCAGACTTCGGAGTGCGCGAGCTCGTCGTCCGGCGTAGTGTGAAGCACCGCGGAAGGGGGGTCGGCCATGATGGTCGGCGACATCTTTTTCGAGGCGTTGATGCATTTGTTTCTCGCGATTGTGTAGAGCCAGGCTGCGAAGCTCCCGCGTCCGCCGTCGAATCGGTCAAGTCCGATGAAGGCAGCGACGAACGCGTCCTGTGCGAGGTCCTCGTGCGCGGAAGAGCGCGGCGCGAAGTTGCGCACCAAACGCAGCACCAGCGTCTGGTAGCGCTCGACGAGGACCCGGAAGGCCGTCGTCTCCCCGCCGAGGACACGTGCGACCAGGTCCTCATCGGCCTCCTCCTTCCTCGCTGCAGGCATCCTCGCGGTCATGCCACCCTTTCCGGGTATTACAGGCGAACGCCCGAATTGTTGCGCAGCCCGGATGTGGGTGGAGCCCGGCGAGGGCCCAGCTTGAAGTCCCCCCTGTGCTCCGCGGCCCGAAGCTTCGGCCCGAGCCGGCCGACCGATCTCGAGCGCGCGGGCCGGCCCTGTCGACATTTCTACTGCGCGTGCAAGATATCCAGCTGATGCGTTCGTTTCGTCCGATCGCCGTCCTCGTCGCCGGAGAGCCGATCGACCGAGTTCGCAGCACGCACGGCGGGTACGCGGACATCATCCGGCGGGCCGCGGGCGAAGGCACCGGCGACTGGATCGACGTCGATCTCCGCGACGGGGCAACCCTTCCGGCGCCGGCGACGCTCGGCGCAGTCATCGTGACCGGATCTTCTGCCAGCGTGACGGAGCGTGCGCCCTGGATGCTGCGTGCCGAGGACTACCTGCGGGTCCTGGTTCGTGAGCGCGTGCCGACGTTCGGCATTTGCTTCGGGCATCAGATGCTCGGCCAAGCGCTCGGCGGCGAAGTCGTGAAAAATCCCCGAGGGCGCGAGATCGGAACCGTTCAATTCGAGATTGTCGGCCAGGATTCGTTGGTGTCGCTGGCCACCGAGCCGCTTCTTGCGAACGCGACGCACGTCGACACGATTGGGCGACTGCCCCTCGGGGCGCGGGTCATCGCCAAAACCAAGTTGGAGCCTCACGCGGTCGTACGGTTTTCCGAGGCCGCCTGGGGCGTCCAATTTCACCCGGAGATGACGAGGAGCATCGTCCGCGACTACGTGGAGGTGCGACGAGAGCTCCTTTCGCGCGAGGGACTGGACCCCGAAGCGCTCGCCGAGGGCGCGACCGAGGGAGCGGCGGGCGCCTCGACGCTCGTTCGGTTCATCGCGATCGCACGCGAAGCGGAGAGCGTCGGGCGATCGGCATGAACGAGGGAACCGGCTCTACTGCAGGCAGCCCACCCTCTTGGTATCGAGCACGATGTCGTCGTAATAAATGTCAATCGGGTCGGCGGCCGGGTGCCACGCGTAGTATCCAAACCCGAAAGCGGCAAAGCCGCCGACCAGGCCAGAGCTCACGCCGTCCAGCGTGATGCTCGGAAAGGACACGTCCTCGGTGCCGTTCACGTAGACGGTTTCCTGGTCCGGCGTGTCGTTGACCTCCCACTCCAAACACGCCCAGGTCTGGACCGGGATCGTGCCTCCGCCGGAGTACTCTTCTTGCGTGCCGGGCGAGCTCGCGGCCTGTCCCGCCGCGACCTTCAGGTCCACGTACGTGAGCTGCCAGGCCGCTCCCCCACTGGCTACTTCGATGTACTTGAGATTCGGAAATCCGGTGGTGCCGGCAAAGAAGAACTCCATGTGCTCTGTAGGAGGCTTGGGCGCGATGCGAAAGTAAGCTCGCCCGAAAAAGTGCCCGATCAACGCCGCGGGCGCACTCTTCGTGATGATAAAGTCGTAGCTGACGAGGTTCGGGTTGGCGTGAAACTGCGCTGCGAACTGCCCGTGGGCGACCGTCGTGGATTGGACGCTCACGGTTTGCCCTCCGAACGTCTCGGTATCCCAAATGGCGGGGTCAATCTTTCCCGACTCGAAATCTTCGCAGAAGAGACCCACGCAATCACTCGGGCCAGGCGGACCGTCCCCGCCTTGGCCGACGTCTTGGGAGGCGTCGAGGGTCGCGCCCCGGTCTTCGCCCGGGACCATGGTGTCGCCGTCGCCTTGCCCCGAGCTCCCGGGTGCGTTTGGCTCGATTGGCGCACCCGCGTCTCGGACGGCAGCATTGGAACCTACGGATGCGCCGGTCGTCGGAGCCGGCATCGCTGCGGAGTCGGCGTCGAGCTGGGCCGCCCCCGCTTCCGCCGCCGCTTCTTCGGTGGGACCGGAGGGTTGGCTATTTGCCCGGCCGCCAGAGCACGCCGCGACCAACGCCGCGGGCGCGATCCAATATCCAGTGCGAACGAGAAACTGCACGACACGGTCCTCGCGGCGCTACTGCCGCCGATACGGTTCGTGGCCAGACCCGCCGATTTCTGTGAGCCAACTTGCCGTCGTCGGGGCGAGTGCGAGGGGGGGCGACTCCGGATGCCGGCCGCGCGACGCGAACCCACGAAGCCACTATTTGTACCATTCGACATACGCGACAGCGAGATCGAAGGGAGGAAGAGGAACGTCCTCGACCTCGAAATTGACACTGTAGAGCGCGGTGAGATCCAGCGTTCGTTGCGCTACGTTCGGCCCCGACCAGCCAGCCGGGTGCAGCGCCGCGAACGGCACTTGGATGTGCGTCCAATCGGACGAAATGGCGACATCCATTCGTGGTCCGTCTCCGCACCCGCCGCGGCCTCCGCCCGCGCACACATTGCAACCTCCGGCGTCGGCGGGCGTTCCGAAGGGATTGCTCCGGTCGTCTTGAACGATGATGGTCACTAGGCGAGCGAGCCCGGAGAACGATTTGGCCCAAAATTGAATTCCCGACCAGCCCGAAGCGTCGAACGCTTCTTGCAGAAGCGAGTCGTGGTCGCCGGCGTCGACGTCGAAAATGACGCCCTCGCTGCACGCGTTTAGCGATACCTGTCCCCCGTCGGGTGGAGCCCCCGCGAAGTTAAGCCCCAACCCAGCACCCCACACCTCTTCGCCGGCTCCCGAGAATCGTCGATACGGTTGCGCCGCATCCGCGTAGAGGGGCCCTCCGCCGTCGGATACAGGGAAAACCGGAGTGCCCTCGGCCGGAGCGACCACCCCCGCGTCGGTCACGAAAATGGGCGGCTGGGACCACGACACCGTGCGATCCGAATAGGTGCCCCACCCGCCCGTCACGCTCGGCCCGTCGGGCGCGAGATAGAGCATGTCGTCCACGAGCTGCGTGGCTACCGGCGAAACGAAGACGGGCTCCGGGATCCCGGCGTCGCCAGGCTCGGTCACCGTCGGCGAGCTCACGCCCGGAGGCCCGCTGCCTTGCCCGCCGCCGGTCGCGGCGGAACCGAGCGTGGGGCCTGCCCCCTCGGCGTTGGTTGCGCCCCCGGTCCCGCCGGCGGATTGGCCGCCAGCGTCGTCGAACGAGCCGCGTGCGCCGAAGACGTTGCGGCCTCCGCACGCGCAGACGAGCAAGGCTGGGATCGCGAACCACGCGGTGGGCGCGCAGCGTCGGTGTGTTCTGAGGCTAGTCATGACGTTTCCCCCATTTGTCGCGGCGGCGCAGGCCCTGCCCGGGTCCGAAGGCGCTGGATGCGCGCAGAGCACTGCAAGAAGGCGACGCAGGCTCTGCCGCGCAAAAACCCGCGCCGTGAGTGGGGGTCAACCGGGCACATTGTGCCAAGGCGCGACGTGGGTGTCGCGGAATCGCGGTGCCCCCTTCAGGGGACGCAAATGATTCAGCCTCGTCTCGTCGAGTCAGGGGGAGATGCTTGGCGGCGCTGGCCACCTCGCACCGCGCGAGGCAGCGACCAGAGGGCGACCGCCAGCCCGCCCAAGAAGGCGCCCCCGAGGGCGGGGATGACGCGCGCCCAAAGGGAAGGCCGAGACTGGCATTCGGGCGCCGGTTGGGCCAGGCGCGACGGCGCGACCGGCTGCGTCGACTCCGCAGCAGGCGTCGGCGCGCATGCGACGGTCTCGGTCGGAGGCGCGGCCGCCCCGGCAAACTGGTTTGCGATTGCGATTGCCGCCTGGAGCTCGGACGGCGGACAGGCCGCGGTCGCCGCTGAGCTCGCACCCGGCGCGGCTTCAGGGGGTGGACCCTGTACGACGGGGACCGCACCAGCCGGCTCGCGTCCTTCTCCCGCCGCTCCCGCCGGTCCTGCCGCGTCCTCCGACACGCCCGAATCTGGCTCCGGCGCCGACACGGCCGCAGCCGGGACTCGGCTGGGTTGGGCCACTGTCTCCGGCGGGGGGGCGATCGGCGCGGAGCGATAGGCCATCACTTCGGCCCCGTTCTTGAAGTAGTCCGCCCCCGGGCCGCTGGTCGGTACGCCGGTCGCCTCGGCCCCGTTCTTGAAGTAAGCGGCGCGTGGACCGCTCGTGGGTACGCCGGTCGCCTCCGCCCCGTTCGTGAAATACTGGCGGGATGCTTCATCGATGTCGGCTTGGCTGAGCACCCGTCCGCTCGCCGCGAGCTCGGTCATGTAGTGCGCAAGCAGGTAGCTCGTGTCGAACGTGCTCTGCGCGGCGACCTCGGCTTGCGACGACGCGAGCCGCGACGCTTGGCTCGTGATCCCCTGCGCGCCGGCCTCCCGCCCCAGGAGCAAAACGATGGCGAGCGGCGGTACGGCGCGGCGCATTGTCGGCTTCACTGCAACTCCAACGCCGCACATCATCGGCCTCATTGGAAAGAAATGCGAGGTCCCAGGCAGCCCGTCAAGACGCAGGGATTTGGACGCGTCCGGCAAGGATCACCCCGATTTGGCGACGATGGCGCTGCCCGGAGCCGCGCAGTTTATGCGCCCACGCGCCCTCACCCTCCGCGCACGAGGGTCGCAATCGCCGCGTCTAGCTCGGCCCATGTCGAAACGATCCGAAGAGAATCGTCGCGGAGCTCGAGGTCACGGCCGCCTGCGCCGCCAATCCAGATTCCCACGCGGCGGGGCAGCTCGCGCAGCATCCAGCGCAGATGCTTGCTCGTCGCCCCGAGATCCGACGCATGCGTCACGAGGACGCCGAGGGCGTCTGCCTCGTGGCCGCGCACGGCTCTGACGATTTGTTCGGGCGGCGTGTCGACGCCGAGCAAGATTGGGGTGACTTGGCTCACCGCCAAGTACACCTGAATCATCTCGAGTCCAAGGCCGTGACGCTCGTTCGGCAGTGTCGACAGCAAGACGCGAGGTGACTCCGGGCGACCCTCGTATGCAGACATCAAAACGCGAAGCTGCGCCGACAGACATTCGCTGAGCACGTGCTCATGGCGAACTTCGAGCTTGCCCTCGGCCCACAGGTCGCCGACGCGCACGCTGAGGGGGTGCGCCACTTCCACGAGAAACCTCTTCGGGCCCAGCACCACGGTGGCTTGTCGCAGCTCCGCCTGCAGCGCCCCGAGATCGTCGCGAAGCAAGATCGCGAGGAGCGAGGCGATGGTCGGGGTTGCCGAGGCGGTCCTCGCCGGTGCCTGGGAGGTGACGCGGATGAGCTGAGCCAGCTCCTCCGCCGGCTTTCCGACGATTTCTCCGGGCCGATACCCTTGCTCGATCGCCCGTCGAATCAGCTTCAGCGCTTCGACGTCGGCCTCCGTGTAAACGCGGCTTCCGCCGCTCGTGCGCATCGGGCGGGGGAATCCGTACCGCCGCTCCCACATGCGCAGCGTGTCGAGCTCGATCGCAGTCAGGCGCGAGGTCACTCGGATCGAGTAGCGCGCGCCTCCGCCCGCGTCCCCCCGCGAAACCCCGGTATCGGGAGCTTCGAGCTCGGCCCGGGGTTTGGAGGGTCTTCTCGTTCGAGAATGCGCCACACTTTCAACCTAGGTGCTTGGACAAAGAATAGTCAACCGCAGCGGATAAAGCGGCAAGCGGGGCTTTTGCCCCCATGGTTTCCCGATATGTGGACGACACACGCTGGACAAATGGTAAACGCGAGCGCTCGGATGCCAACGATCCGAGCCTTAGCCGCGCGTTCTGCGGGAGAGCCGGGCGATGCCTTCCTCGATGCGCGCGACCGAAGTGGGTAGCGTCTTCTGGTCGGCCGCGAGCGCGCGGCGTGCGGCTTCGTCGAAGGAAACGAGTTCGTGATCCGGGACCAGATCCCAGAACGAGCGGCCGGTCGGGAGCAGATCACTCGTCAGTCCTTCGACGAGCTCGCGCGCGACTTCGTAGTCCGCGTCCGTCACGATTTTCAGCCAGTAGCTCGACAGGCGTGGGGTCAGCACCGGTACGCTCAGCGTGACCGGGCGAGTACCGCGCAGCCGGGCGATCCGCAAGAGGATGTCCTTCGCGCTGAGGACTTCGGGCCCCGGAAGCTCGTAGAGGCCGGCGTCCGAGATCGGCAGCGTGAGCGACGTCTCGACGCCGAAGACGACGTCGTCGATCGCGATGGGCTGCGATCGGGTGGACAGCCAACGCGGAAGGAGCATGGCGGGGAGCCGCGACGCGAGATCGCGAACGATCTGCCAGCTTACGCTCCCGTGGCCGATGACCATCGCGGCGCGAAGCTCGAAGGTCGGCACGCTTCCGGAGCGCAAGAGCTCCCCCGTCGCCAGGCGGCTCCGCAAGTGGCGTGACGGGCGCCCGCGCGGCGCGACGCCACCGAGATACACGATTCGCTGCGCTCCGGCGGCCGCTGCGGCTTGTGCGAGCGCCGCGGCCCCCTCGAGCTCGCGATGTTCGTAGCCCGAGTCCCCGCCCATTCCATGGACCAGGTACACGACGGCGCGGACTCCGGCGAGTGCAGGGGCAAGCGAGTCGCGATCGCTCACGTCGAACCGAACCCAGTTGAATTGCGGACTTTCTCGGGCCGCGCGCACCGGGTCACGCGACGCGGCGCGGACCTCGAAGCCGGCGGCCACCAGTCTCGGCAAGACGTGACCGCCGATGAAGCCGGTAGCGCCAGTGAGCAGCACGGTGCCCCTCGAAGGGTCTGCCAACGGTCCACCGCCTGCCGAGTGAAGCCCCGTCATCTCCAATCGCTCTTAGGTCTGTACGCCGCCCTTTGGCAATGGGGACCCGATTCGTCCCCGGCGCTCGCGCGGCGAAGGCACCCGTTTCGACCGACGCGGGCCGACGCATCCGAATCGGGCTCTACGACGGAGCGGACGGCCTCGGGTGCTCCCACACCGCCCGGGCGCTGCCGCCCGGCCGCCTGCCACCTTGTCTCGTGCCAAAACCATGAGATAGCCCTCGACCCATGACGGTGCGGTCGCTCGTATGGTTTCGCGGCAAGGACCTTCGCGTCGCCGACCACGCGCCGCTCGATGCCGCAGTACGCGACGGGGAAATCATTCCCGTGTTCGTGCTCGATCCGTACTTCTTCGATCCGGCTCGGGCCCGCGAGCTACCGCATCGAATGCAATTTTTGTTGGAGTCGCTGCTCGCTCTGCGAGAGCAGATCGCGGAGCTCGGCTCCTGTCTGCTCGTCGTGCGCGGCAAGAGCGCGGAAGTCATCCCTCGGCTCGCGGAGAGATGGCATGTCGACCGCGTCGTCGCGCAGCGGTGGACGGAGCCCTTCGCGCGAGAACGCGACCGACGGATCGCGAACGCGCTTCGCGTTCGGTTCGAACTGTTCGAGGGTGAAACCCTTCTGCCGCCCGGGACACTCCGGACCGGCACCGGCGGTCCGTACTCCGTGTTTACGCCATTCGCACGCGCCTTTGTCTCGAACTCAGGTGGAATCGGGAAGCCCCTCGCGACGCCGCGCCGGCTTCCTCCCTTGCCGTCGGACGTCGCCGCCGCCGACGTAGTCCCAATCCCGTCGCTCTCGGCGCTCGGAATCCCCGAAAACCGAGGCCTCCCCCATGGCGGCGAGGCGTCGGCGCGCGAGCGGCTGCACGCCTTCCTGAAAGGTCCTCTCGCGAGGTATTCGGTGGATCGCGATTCGATGTCGGTCGACGGCACGAGCCGCCTCTCGGCCGACCTGAAGTTCGGAACCGTGTCTCCGCGCACGGTCTGGAACGCCGTGCGCGAGAGTAGCCTGGCCGGGCGCGAGAACTCTGGAGACGAATTTTGCAGACAGCTCATTTGGCGGGAGTTCGCGTACTCCACTCTTTGGGACAGGCCCGAGGTCCTCGCCGAGCCGTTCCGCGCCGAATTCGTCGGTTTTCCGTGGCTGCGTGACGAAGATGGATGGCGTGCCTGGTCGGAAGGAAGGACCGGGTACCCGATCGTCGACGCGGCTGCCCGCCAGCTCTACGCCGAGGGGCGCGTGCACAATCGGGCGAGGATGATCGCGGCAAGTTTTCTCGCCAAGGACCTGATGATCGACTTTCGCCGCGGCGAGGCACACTACATGAAGTTTTTGGTCGACGGCGACTGGGCAAACAACGACTTGGGTTGGCAATGGTCGGCGGGTTGCGGGTGCGACGCGCAACCGTACTTCCGGATCTTCAACCCCACCGTCCAGGGTGAGCGCTTCGATCCCGATGGTGCGTACGTCAGGCGGTGGGTGCCGGAGCTCGCGCGAATGCCCGCGGACATCATCCACCGGCCCTGGGAGGCTCCGCGCGAGACGCTGAAGGCGGCGGCGGTCGTCCTCGGAGAATCGTACCCGGGTCGCTTCGTCGACCACGGCTTTGCGCGCGATCGCTTCCTTCGAGTCGCCGGAGAGCACATCGGGGCAGGGAAGCGTCGGAGCACCCCCGGGTAGGCGCGCCCACCGTCAATCGACAAATATTGGACATCATCGGGCTGACGACCGCTGGTTGCGCCCATAGCGCCCGGCCCCGACAGCGGTCACGGTTGACAGAAGATGGACACAGCTTATACACGGAAGACCGGGTTGACTCCGCGCCATGTTCCGCTTTCCCCATACCGCCATCTGCTCGTGTTCCACGCTTCGGGGGCATCGGCGCTTTGCACGACACGGGGAGGAGGACTCCATGAGCCACATGATCGAGCGCGAACAATTCGTGCCGCGTCCGCTGTCGGAGGTATTCGCCTTTTTCTCGGACGCCGCAAATCTCGGGCGCCTGACACCGCCGAAGCTCCACTTCAAAATCCTGTCGACGCTGCCGATCGCGATGCACCCAGGCGCCGTCATCGACTATCGAATCTCGCTCTTCGGAATCCCCTTTCGCTGGCGCACGCTCATCGAGTCCTTCGATGTCGCGAGGCAATTCATCGACGTTCAGCTCCGCGGCCCGTACCGCTCCTGGCGGCACGTCCACGATTTCGAAGCCGTGTCGGGCGGCACCCGGATGCGCGACCGGGTGGACTACGAGCTGCCGCTCGGTCCACTGGGTGAAGTAGCGAGCGCAATCTTCGTGACGCGACAGGTCGAGGACATATTCGACTTTCGTCGCGCGGCCATCCAGAACATCTTCGCATCCCGAGGACAGCGCCATGAGCATGCCTGATCCGGCGGCTCTACGCGTCGACCTTGCGAGCGTCGCGAATCTACCGACGGAGTTCGGCGACTTTCGCATCCACGTATTCACGAACAACCGCGACAGTCTCGAGCACGTGGCCTTGGTCCGCGGCGAGGTGTTCGGCGCCGAAAGCGTTCCTGCGCGCGTCCACTCCGAGTGCCTGACCGGTGACGGGTTCGGATCGCTGCGGTGCGATTGTCGGGCGCAGCTCGAGCGCGGTCTACGGCAGCTGGGCGCCGCGCCTCGCGGTGTCCTTCTCTATCTTCGTCAGGAGGGGCGCGGCATCGGACTCGCAAACAAGATTCGCGCGTACAAACTCCAGGAAGAGGGCCTCGACACAGTGGAGGCAAACCTCTCGCTTGGCTTCAAGGAGGACGAGCGCGACTACGCGGTCGCCGCGGCGATGCTGCGAATCCTGGGGGTCCGGTCCGTTCGGCTCTTGACCAACAACCCCGACAAGATCGCCCAGCTAAACCGGTACGGAATGCGCGTCACCGAGCGTGTGGCGCACGTCATCCCTCCGAGCGCATACAACCGCCGCTACCTCGAGACGAAGGCACTTCGATCGGGGCACCTTCTCGATGTCGCAGATTGTCAGGGGAGGGACAGCGGCCTGGGGTGCAAAGGTTCGGCATGACATGAGGCTCACGAAGGAGCCGATACGGTCTCCGGACCGCGCTCGCCCATCGAAGGCGCACGTAGGACGTGGACGGAAGGGGCAACAAGGCGCGCCCCGGAGTGCGCGGCATCAATCGCCTGGACTCTGAGCGGTTTGGTGCGCAGGGTGCGCGGCGCGCGGCGCGACTGCCCATCTCTTTGGCGGTTTGATCGAGGGGATAGGCGGTAAATGCGCAAATGGCTCGTAGGCTGCATCAGCCGGGCGCTCCCGCGGCGATTTCGATAGGCGCACAATGGCGGTCCTATCCCACAGAACGCGGGCGACCATCGAGGAGGCGCCGTGAGCAGATTTTCGTTTTGGCCGCTTCTCCCAGCGGCGTTTCTTGTGGGGCTCGAAGGGTGTGGAGGTCCCGTGAGCCTGTCCATCACCGTCGGTGACGGAGGACCGGTCGGCGCATCCACGGGGGACAGCACTTCGTTCGAGGCGGGATCGCTCCTCGACAATCCCGCCGTCGCGACGGACGCCGGCGCCGGGGACGAAAATCCGCCGTCCGGTCCGAACGATCAAGCGGCACCACCGCAGATGGATGCCCCGGACCCCGTGGACGCGGGTCGGGACCAGCCTTCGCCCGACCATCCGTCGTCCGGGAATGTGCCGCCCGCGTCCGACGCGGCTCCCGACGATTCGGCCGCAGCCGATGCGGGTGGTTCGGTCGATGAGGATTGCGTGGGCGGCTGGATTGGACACGCGAGCGACGATACGCCGTCGCCGACGCCTGCGAGCGGCTACGGCGGCGTGCAAATCAAGATGCCCACCGCCACGGAGATCGTGTCGCTTCACACGGTGCTCACTGTGCCGTCGAAGCCGCCGGCCACGGGCACGCTCTTTCTTTGGCCCGGCCTTCAGCCGCTCCCGGGGTCGAAAAATTTCGACCCGATTGGCAACGGGGTCTTGCAGCCCGTCTTGACCTGGGGAGGGACGTGCGCCCCGGACTCCCCACCACAACCCTATGCGAGCTGGTGGATCTCGGCCCAGTACGTCAACACGTATGCAAAGTACATGGGACACACCGGCTGCAACGGCGGGCCGGGGATGACCGTCGCGGTGGCGGACTCGCTCGACATCACGATGACCCTGCAGGGTACGACATGGCATCAAGTCGTCGTCGACAGCCAGAGCGGAGAGCAGGTGTCGTACGACATCGACATGCTCGGTCAGTCCCAAGACTGGGCGATTTTCTCGATCGAAGGCTACTCCGCGAAACCCGTGACCGACGTCGTCTTCACTTCGACCAAGATCACCGTGACCTCACCGCAAACGTCGGCGTGTCAGCCCAGCGTACGCGGCCAGACCGACTACTTTGCGACGCCGATGACTTCGAGCGACGGGCTCACGTGCTGCGTTTCGCGCATCATCCTGCGGGCACAGGGGGTCGCGGCAACCACTCCGGACGGACCGTGATCGTCCGGGGCGCCGGCGAGACTCGCTGCGCAAGCCGGGGCGCCGCGCCACGCCGGCGAGCCGTGGGTCTTGCTTGCCTTCTCTTCATTTCGGCGTGTAGTGGAAGGAGCCCGCTCGTCGACTCGGAGGACGACGGGGGCTTCGCCGGCGGCGGCTCGGGCACCGATTCCTCCAGCCCGAGCGCGGGCTTCGTGAGCTCCGGAAGCACGTCTGCGCAAAGTGGGTCCGCGGATTCGGGGATGGCCCGGATGGCCCGGTCTTCGGGGGACGCGGCGACGGAAGCGCCGAGCGGTCCGGTACCTACGACGGACGCTACGACCGACACGGGCGGGTCGTGCCCCATCACGGCGAGCGGCGTTCGGGTGACCGAGGTCGACGTCGGCGTCCCCTACGTGTACCAGGAGATCGACTCGAGCGGCGGCAACGACATCGGCCTCGCGCCTTTCCAGATTTCTCCAATCCCGTCGGGCGGCTCCCGCGTTGCCTTCATGGGGACGGACGGGATGGTCCACATCGCCCAGCTCGATGCAAGCGACCAGCTCGCAGCCGGCTCGGAATTCGGATTGCCTGCCTTCGACATGCAGGATATCTACGCCGACGACACGGGCGGGGTCGTGCTCGTCAGCCGCGACGCGACCGGGGGCGGTACGGGCAACTGCGGCGCCCCGACCAATCTGTGCGGCGTTCCGCCGAACCCGCCCGACCCGTGCTGGGACATGTACATGGTCCGATTCGACGGCGGCACCGAGACGTGGGCCACGAAGCTCACGACCTCGAGCGCGTCTCTGCCGCCGTACTCCACCGGCCCGACAGGGCCGGAGGTCTACATGATCTGGTGGTACGCGCACAACGGGCGGATCGCCTTCGATCCCACCGGCAATCGCTACGCCGCATACTATGGCGCGGCCATCAGCGTTTCCCAGGGCGGGTGCATCAACATCCACCAGGGCGACGAGATGCGCGTGCTCGACCTTGGCGGCAACATCGTGGCTGGCGGCTTCGACTGGGGCTGCAGCCACAGCGCCTTCGAGCGCATGCTCTGGGACGGGACCGAGTTTGTCACCGTCTGCAACAACGACGCGGATCCGGGCGGCACGAAGACCGGTCGTATGGCGTTTGCCCCGGCATCGACGACGATCTACCCGGTCGACGAGGTGAACGCCGAACTGGGCGCGGTCATCGAAGCCGGTGGCGGCGGCTACTGGCTCATCGTGAGCGACGTGCGCCCGGGGCAACCCACCGCCGTTCCGGCTCTCGACGACGTGCATCTCGTCCACACCACGACAGGCATCTCGGACAGCGACGTGACGTTGGCGAGCGACACGGGCCTCAACGACCGGGCGCCTCACCTGGCCGCCTTCGGCAAAAACCGCATGATGGCCGCGTGGGAGACCTCTACGAAGACCGACCACCTGGTCCAGACCGACACGAGCCGCAAGCTCTACGTTCAGGCCTTGGACGACACGACCGGCGCCGCCCAGGGCGCCGCCTACTATGTGGCGGACGTGATGGGAAGCCGGTACCAGGACTTTCGCACCTATCGCGACGGCAGCGTGGCGTATGCGGCGCCGGGAAGCAGCACCACGAAGATCAAGATAGTGCGCGTTTCGCCCTGCAAGTGACCGGTCGCCTCTCGGCCGACACAGTTCACCGAGCCTTCGAACGCCTCAACTGGAACGCCGAGACCCCGGCCCGTCGAAGAGCGAAAGCTGTGCGCTCTCTCTCGAGCGCTTCGCATGCGAAGAAGGGGGTTCGCGAAGCTGCGCGATCAACGAATCGATCGTCTCGGCGTCGGCCGCCGACTTGTCGGGACGGTACCGAACGACCCGAGCGAATCGCAACGCGACCCCGCCGGGGTACCGCGGACTGCGCTGCACATCATTGTAGCGAATCTCGACGACGAGCTCGGGACGCACCCGGACGATCCACCGCGTCCGCTCGGTCGCGAGCTCGCCCAGGCGCGCAGTCTGCCAGTGCAGCATCGCGTCGGTCAGGCCCTTGAACGTCTTGCCGACCATGACGAGGCCGCCGTCTCCTCCGCGCGCGCCGAGATGGAGGTTCGACAGCAAGCCCGTCCTGCGGCCGCTTCCCCACTCGGCGGCGAGCACCACCAGATCCGCCGTTCGATGCTCCTTGACCTTCCGCCAGGCGCGTCCGCGACTGCCGAGTCCATACGGCGAAGCAAGGTCCTTGACCATCACCCCCTCGTGGCCCTTCGAAACCGCATCGGCGTAGAACAGCCGCGCTTCGTCGATTGTCTTTGGTCGCACGTGAGGGGCGCAAAGCTCCGGCGGGGCGACGGCGCAAAGCGCGTCGATTCGCGCGGACAGCGGTTCGTCGAGGAGGTCCTTCCCGTCACGGTGCATGCAGTCGAAGAGGTAGAGGCGGAGCCGATCCCCCGCGCGCGTCGCGCCTCCCGACGCTGCCGAGAACGAGTCTTGAAAGGGACGGGGTTCGCCCTCGGGACCGACCAGCACGATCTCCCCGTCCAGGACGGCGTCGCGCGCGTCCAGCGCTCTCAGGACTCCGAGCAGCGGGGCGCAGCCGCGGGTCATGTCGTTGCCGTGGCGCGAGTAGACCGCGACGCGGTCGCCGGCCTTGTGCACCTGGGCTCGAACGCCGTCGATTTTCCATTCGACCCGCACACCGAGCCCGCCCGCGAGCGCCGCGTCGAGCGACTCGGCGGAACTCGCGAGCATCGGCGCGAGCGGACGAAAGAGCTCAAGGGCGGCGAGTGGCGGCCCGGCGTCGGCGTGGCCGACGAGCACCTGTGCTGTGCGTGCGATCGACCCCATGACCATCGCGGTGCGCCGCACATCTGCCTCGGTGCGCCCGGACAGGTCCGCGATTGCAAGGAGCATGAGCCCTCCGAGGCTGCCCTGCCGGAGCGTCCCGGTGAGGGCACCGACCACGAGCGCACGCTCCGGTTCCGTGAGTCTTGCGAAGAGATCGCCGACTCGAGCAAACGCCTCGTCGCGCCCGGCCCGGCCGAGGGGCGCCAGGGCGCGCTCGACCTCCTCCAGCGTGACCGACGGTGCCGCCGCCGCCGGCGATCGGCACAATTCCCACAGTCGGGCGGGCCCGACGCCCAACGGGCCGCACTGCGGTTCGGCGACGAGCCACCCGACGGCCGCCGCGATGTCGCGGTGCGCGACGGTGGCGAGGAAGTCGACGACGAGCTTTTTCTTCGCGAGGCGGGAACGCGTGCTCGACACGCGAGCCGACGCTTGCGCGAGTTCGGCGAAGAGTGTTCGGGGCGGCTCCGACGAAGTCATCTCGAAGCCGAATCTACGTGAGCGGTTCCCAGCGAGCCGCCGCCCCGGTCGCCATTCCAAGGCCGGTCTCGATCAGCGACTCGGAAGCTCCGATGCTCTTGGACCAAGCTTCGAATCGCTCTCGCGGGACGCCCCTCCACTCGAGGTCCTCGAGCGACTCGGCGATCGGAACGGTGTCGACGAGCGTGGCCAGGCGGCGATAAAGCCGCGCGCGGTCGAGATTCGCCGAGAGCGTCGCTGCGAGGGATTCGGCGCCTCGCAGTGCTGGTTTCCAATCGGCCGACCGCGGCGGCACGTTCTCGATGTGGCCGTACTCGCGGAGGAGCGCCGCCGCGGTTTTCTTACCGAACCCCGGGACGCCGGGGATGCCGTCGGCGGCGTCACCGACGAGCGCGAGATAATCGGGCACGCTCGCCGGTGCGATTCCGCGCGCCGCGAGAAGCTCTTGCTCGTCGATCACGCGCCCGCGCATTCGGTCGACTTGAACGACTCGCGTCCCTTGCAGACATTGGCCCAGATCCTTGTCCGGAGTCAGAATTCTCACCTGGTCGACATCATGGCAAAAGCGTGCCGCGGCGGTCGCGAGCGCGTCGTCGGCCTCCCACTCGTTCATGGACCACACGACGATTCCGAGGGCGCGCATGGCGTCCTCGACGGGCCCGAACTGGTCGAGAAGCTCGGGGGCGACGCCCTCTTCGGTTTTGTAGCCGGCGAACAGGTCATTTCGAAACGATCGGATCGGGTTGTCGAACGCGATCGCGATGTGCGTCACGCGTTCCTCGGGATCGCGCAGGAGCGCAAGCATCGACCAGGCCACACCGACGGTCGCTTTGACGTCGCGACCGTCGGGGCCCGCTTGCGCCGGTCGTTTCGAGAAGTGCGCGCGAAAGAGCTCGTAAGTCCCATCGACGAGGTGAAGACGCATTGGCAGTAGACGCCATAGCACCGGGTCGCCGTACGACGACCCTCGGCGATCGTCGTCTATGCCCAGACTCCGTTCCGAGACGTTCTTGAACTATCATCGGCCCATGCATCCATCGCGGGAGTCGGGCCGAGACGAGCTCCGAAGGATCGCACGGCGAGCCATGCTCGAGCGGGGCCTCGTGCCCGAGTTCTCCGCCGCCGCCGTGGCCGAAGCGGCCGCGATGACCGCGGCCCCGACCGAATCGAGTGCGAGCCTCCGCGACCTGCGCGGCCTCTTGTGGGCGTCGATCGACAACGACGACTCGCGCGATCTCGATCAACTGTCGGTGGCCCAGCCGATGGGCAACGGGGACGTCAACATTCTCGTCGCGATCGCCGACGTCGACGCCGCGGTCAAACGAGGCTCGGCGCTCGACGCGCACGCGGCGGCGAACACGACCTCGGTCTACACGGCCGCCGAGACGTTTCCGATGCTCCCAGAGAAGCTATCGACCGATCTCACCTCCCTCGGCGCGGACAAAGACCGTTTGGCCGTCGTGATCGAAATGACCGTGGCAGAGGGCGGGACGGTCCGCGCCTCGGCCGTGTATCGCGCGGTCGTCCGCAATCGGGCGAAGCTCGCCTATGGCAGCGTGGCGGCCTGGCTCGATGGAAAGATTCCCGCGCCACCGGCGATCGCCGCCGTACCGGGTATCGACGAGCAGCTTCGCATTCAGGACCGCATCGCTCAGGCGATGAAAGGCGTTCGGCACGAGCATGGCGCTCTCGACCTGCAAACGCTCGAGACCCGCGCGATCTTCAAGGGCGATCTTCTTTCGGATCTCACGCCCGAAGTGAAAAATAGGGCCAATGAGCTGATAGAAGACTTCATGATCGCCGCGAACGCGGTGACTGCGAAGTATCTCGAGCAGAACGGGTCTCCCTCGGTGCGCCGTGTTCTGCGGGCGCCCGAGCGCTGGGAAAAGATCGCGCTTCTCGCGTCGGCTTTGGGCGAGCGACTGCCGCCCGAGCCCGACGCGCATGCTCTTGCCGAGTTCCTCGCCAAACGGCAAAAGGCCGATCCGGGCGCTTTTTCCGATCTCTCGCTCTCCGTCGTCAAGCTCCTCGGTCGCGGCGAATATGTCGTCGAGATGCCGGGCGAGCGCGCCGAAGGACATTTCGGGCTTGCCGTGAGGGACTACACGCACTCTACGGCGCCCAATCGGCGCTTCCCGGATCTCGTGACCCAACGGCTGCTGAAGGCGGCGCTGTCGGGCGGGCCCGCGCCGTACGGCAGGGCGGAGTTGATCGCCTTGGCCAGTCACTGCACGGCGCAGGAGGACAGCGCGGCCAAAGTCGAGCGGCAGGTGCGAAAGTCCGCCGCAGCGCTCCTGCTCGAAGGGCGCATCGGAGAGTGCTTCGACGCCACCGTCACCGGCGCGTCCGAGAAGGGCACCTGGGTGCGGATCGTCGATCCGGCGGTGGAGGGAAAGCTCGTGCGCGGCTTCCAGGGCCTCGACGTCGGAGATCGAGTTCGCGTGGACCTCGTTGCCATCGATGTCGAGCGTGGCTTCATCGATTTTGCCCGGAGTAGCGATGGGCCCTCACGGGCACGCGCGAACTCTCACGAGAGGCCGGACAAGCGATAGACTCCGTCGCCCCGCCGAGACGCGCCATCGAGCGGCGTGGGATGGCGCCCCTTGACGGGAGGCCGAGCATGTGCGCAAAGCTCGTCCGTAACGCTCGGCGATGACTTGCGCGGGTTCGCGCGTCAAGGGGGTCGGTACATGACGGTGTCCATGGTAGCCGGGATCCGCGAGACCAAAGGAACGCTCTCCGTCGCCGTCGGGCTTCTCATCGGCGTCGGCTGCATGGCGGGGTGCTCAGGTGCGAGCGGCACGTCTCCGTCCGACGCCGGAATCGATGCGACCGGCCAATCGGGCCAGCCATCGGGCAGCGACTCCGGCGCGTCCAGCGGCGGCTCAATCCAAATGGCGCCCGCCGGCGGCAGTCCGGCCGCGGCCGGCGATGGGGGTCAGGCAGGCGCGCCGCCGGGGGACAGCGGCCCTGCCGGCGCAAGTGCCGGCGGGGGAGGGACCGATGCGGCGCCGACCGCCGGGGGCGATTCAGCCAGCCCGTCATCGACCGCGGCGATGCCGAACTGCGCGTCCGGGTCCGATGGCGTGACCAACTGCGGTGCAGGCGGAATTGGCGGCGAGAGCTGCTGCACGAGCTTGGCGGTGACGGGCGGGACGTACGACCGGACGTACACGTACGGTCAAACATCCTCCTATGCGGATCCTGCCACCCTCAGCGCGTTTCGTCTGGACAAGTATTTGGTCACGGTGGGTCGCTTTCGCGAGTATGTCCGTTTTATGGCCAGCGGCGCGGGAGCACCGCCCGCCGCCGGCAGCGGGGTCCACTCGCACTTGAATGGGGGGAAGGGACTTGCCAATAGCGGGAGCCCGGGAACCTACGAGACCGGCTGGAGCGCGGAGTGGAACTCACTCGTGGACTCGATCACGCAGCTGCCGGATCTCCCGTCGGGCGCGGGCGCCGCGAGCGCCTGGAACGCGAATCTGTCGTGCGAGCCGAACTACGCGACGTGGACAAGTACGGCCGGAGACAACGAGCGGCTGCCGGTCAACTGCGTGGACTGGTACGAGGCGAACGCGTTTTGCATTTGGGACGGCGGCTTTTTGCCGAGCGAGGCGGAGTGGGAGTACGCGGCGGCCGGAGGAAGCCAGCAGCGCGAATACCCCTGGGGATCGACAGCGCCCGGAATGGGAAACGAGTACGCGATCTACGGTGATGGCGAGAGCGACTGCTACTACCCGACCGGCACGGCGGCGCCCTGCACGGGGTTCGCGAACTTTGCGCCCGTGGGGACCGCCTCGAAAGGAGCGGGGTACTGGGGCCAACTCGACCTGGTGGGCGAGGTGTTCGAATGGAACCTGGATTTTTACGCTCCGTACGCGGCGTGCACGGACTGTGCGTATTTGACGACCGCTTCCAATCGGGTCATGCGAGGCGACCTCCTCAACGACGACACGCTCCTAGTGCCGCCTGAACGCTTCGACGTCGACCCCTCGTTCCGCGCCGTCAACCTCGGTTTTCGTTGCGCCAGGATTCCCGCCGGAGCCAGTGCGCCAGCCGTTGCGACGACCGGGACGGCGCCATCGACCACTCTTCTTCCGACCGCGGGGGTCGATGCGGGCACGACCCCCGGAATGAATGTTCCGGTGACCGTCCCCGCCGGATGCACCGTGCCTTCCCCCGTCAGCTTCGCGACCGACATCCAGCCCTTCCTGAACGCGTCGTGCGGCAAAACGGGGACAGCCAACGCCAGCAACGGCGGCTGCCACGTCCTCGACGACGAATCCACCATGGTGGAAGGTGGAAAGGACCACGCTTACGACTGGATCACGGGAACCGCTCACGCTTCGTCATGTCCGGAGACGCCTACCCCCTATCGCTTTCAAGTGGTCATGGCGGTCATGCAAGAGGCCGATCCGGCGTCTTGTTCGAAGTGCGACAAGATGCCGAGCGCGACCACGCCTCCGCGGACACCGCTCACTGCGTGTCAGATGGCGACGCTTCAGTCATGGCTCAACGAGCCGTACGTATCGCAATTGCACAGATACGACGGCATCTCGCCGACCACGCCGTATCCGATGCCGCCCTGGAACTGAGCTGCTCGTCCGCGCACAAATCGGACGAAGCGCCAATCGCCGCCGACGAATCGTCGCCTCGCGCGACGCCGCTCGTGCTCTATTTTCTTCGCCGCCACCGCGAGGTCGAGAAGAGGGCCTCCGAATGCCGACCTCCCGCGCGGTGGCGGCGCCATTTTTCCCCGTTTGCGGGGTAGAACGGGGCGCATGGCCGACGAGACCGGGAGCAAGACACACGGAGACCAACCCCCTCACCCGGCCTCGATCCACCCGGAGGACGACGAAGGCGGAGCGAACCCATTCGGAGTCATCCCGATTCTGGTTCTCGTCGTTCTCGTCGTCGGCGGTCTGTTTCTGATTTTCAGGCTGCGCGACGTGGGCAATATCCAGGACTGTGTATCTTCGGGCCGCAAGAACTGCGTTCCCGTCGACGTCCCGCCCGAAAAGTAGACCGTGAGAAATGGCCAATCGCAACATGGTCCGGCGTCGATTCATCCCCGTTGCCTTCGCGGTCGCGCTCCCGATCGCCGCGTCCTGTGACGAGGGCGAAGCACGGTTCACCACCAAGTTCGCGTCGGACTTCACTCCCGCTCATCACACGGTGTCCGTGCTCGGCGTCTACAAAGATGGCCGAATGTCGTTGGACGGCTGGAACGCCCTCGCCCCGGCCGTCACATCGGCCTTGGGTGCGGAAAACTGCGACGTGGGCTACGACGCGCTGACGTCTTCGAACGGAGCTCTCGCCGATGCGATTGACGAGTACGCCCGCGCCGACGGGCCTACCGACGACCTCTTGGCCCAGCTCGCGCCTGGCGCGAGGGGCGATCTGGTCCTGGTCCTGACGTACGCGGGCAAGTTGCCCCAACATGGGAGGGGCGACGCCGGTCCGCAGCGTCCGACGCCGCCCTCGGCGGCGAGTGCCCGAGGGGGCGGCCGCGGCATGCGGGGAGGAGGAGGGCGTTCGCGCGGAAGCTCTCCCGAATACCCCGTCGACACCAACGTGCTCGATATCTCCGCTTCGCTCTTTTCGATTGCACAAGGCCGCTCCGTGGCCCTCGTGTCGATGGAATACTCCGGCACGAGCGTCGATGACGCCCTAAGCAAGTTTTCGATGAAGCTCGGCCGGTCGCTCGTGGGCGTGTCGTGTGTCGGATGGAATTGGGACTCGAAGATCGACGCCGATCGCATTCGGAAATCGATCGACCCGTAGGATCTCGCGCGGGCGCGCGGGAGCTCTTGTGTTTCCGCACCCCGCGGGGCTCGGCTACATTCGACGAACGAGTCGCAGCGATGACCTGGTCCGCCAAGCAATACACGAAATTCGAGAGCGAGCGCACACGCCCGGTGCGCGATTTATTGGCTGCCGTGCCGGCGACGGACGTAGCCTCCGCGGTCGACATCGGGTGCGGACCCGGAAACTCGACCGAGGTCCTCGCGGAGCGCTTCCCGGGCGCGACGATCCGCGGGTTCGACACGTCGGCGGACATGATCGCTGCGGCGCGCACGCGGATGCCGCACTGTCTCTTTGACGTATTGGACGTCGTCGCGTGGGACGACCCGGGCCCGTTCGACGTGATCCTGGCGAATGCCGTATTTCAGTGGATACCCGATCATGCCCGCCTCTTTCCCGGGCTTGCCGCAAGACTCTCCCCCGGAGGCAGCCTCGCCATTCAGATGCCCGACAACATGGAGGAACCATCCCACCGCCTGATGCGCGACATCGCCGCCGACGGCCCGTGGGCGAACCGGCTCGCCGCTGCGGCCGAGGCGCGAACACCCATGGGGAGTCCAGATTGGTACTATCGGCTACTGCGGGCGACCTGCTCATCGGCGAGTGTTTGGCGCACCACGTACTATCACCCGCTCGCGGGCGGGCCCCGCGCCGTGGTCGAGTGGTTCAAAGGCAGCGGGCTTCGTCCGTTCCTCGAGCCGCTCGACGACGGTGAGCGCGCAGCGTACCTGCAGCGCTACGAGGCCGCGGTGGGCCGAGCGTATCCGGCGCTCGCAGACGGAACGGTTCTCCTTCCGTTTCCGCGGCTCTTCCTCGTGGCGACGCTCTAGAACCCTTGGTGCTTTTCGCCGATAGCTTCGCGATCCCGGTGTCGAGCGTGCTCGCGTACGGGAAGTACGCTCCGCGCGCTCGCCGCCGGGCTCGCTCGCTCTCGGCGAAAAGCACCAGGGTTCTACGTTGGTTTTCATCGCTGGGTGAATGGGTATGCGGGCGGCGATGTTGCCAGGGGCGCTAGCTTCTCGCTTGCTGGCGCGCGAGCCGGTCGACGAGGGCGATCAAGTCGCTCGGATTGACCGGCTTGGCGATGTGCTCCTGGTAGCCGGCGCTCCGAGCGTGACTGGCATCCTCGAGCCGGGCGTACGCGGTGAGGGCGATCGCGGGCGCGCATGCTCCCGGCCGGGCTCGCATGCGGCGGATGAGCTCGTAGCCGTCGATTTCCGGCAGGCCGATGTCGCTGACAATCGCGTGAAACGGGCCCTGTGCCTCCAGCGCTTGACGCGCACTCGTCGCGCTGACGATCGACGCGCCCGCCCCTTCGAGAACGACGCGTACGAGCTCCAGTGAGTCGGCATCGTCCTCGACGACGAGAATTCGAAGCCCGTGCAGCGGACGATTATCCCGGGCGGCCGCGGTAGGAGTGGCCTCCGCACCGTCGGCGCGCACATCCGCCTCCGAATCGAACATGGAGACGGCGACGGCGCGGACCGGAAGAAATACCGTGAACCTCGCTCCGCGGTGGGGGCCGTCGCTCGCGACCGAGACCGTACCGCCGTGCGCCTCCACGAGATGGCGCACGATGGCCAGGCCCAAACCAAGTCCCCCGTGGGCCCGAGTCGTCGAGCTGTCGACCTGCCGAAACCGCTCGAAGATATAGGGCAGGTGCTCCGGAGGAATCCCGGCGCCCGTGTCGACGACGCAGATTCGGACGACCGATTCCGTGCGATCCGCGGACGTGGTCACCGAGCCGCCCGCAGGGGTGAACCGGACCGCGTTGCTGAGGAGATTCCAGACGATTTGCTGCAAACGATCGGGGTCTCCGACGATCGAGCCCACGTCGGGATGCAGGTTCACGATCAAGTTCACCCCTTTTGCGTCGGCCGCCTGTTTCACGACGTCCGCGGCCGACTGGATCGCGGCCGCCACCTCGGTCTTCTTCATCGACAGACGAAGCTTTCCGGAGACGATGCGCGAGACGTCGAGCAGATCGCTGACCAGCCGGGTCTGCGTCTGGGCGTTGCGTTGAATGATGGCAAGTCCGCGTTGCGTCATCGCGGCGTCGTCAGGATTGACCCTCAACATGGCCGTCCATCCGAGGATCGCGTTGAGAGGCGTTCGGAGCTCGTGGCTGAGCGTCGCCAAAAACTCGTCTTTCAATCGTGCCGCTTCCTCGGCGCGGGCGCGCGCACTGCGCTCCGCCTCGGCCGTCTCTTTAAGCGCTTGGACGTCGACGATTGCGCCGATCACGCGAGTCACGGCCCCGGAGTCGTCGTAGACGATGCGTGTCGTCAGACGAATCCACCGCGTGCCTCCCCCGGGCTGGCGCAGCCGCAGCTCCAGCTCCAGGCTGGTCTTGCGTGCGGCCGCCGCGGTGCGAAAGGCGCTCCAGCCCGCCTCGCGGTCTTCTTCGGCCAGCGCATCGGTCCACGCGTCACTGGTCGGTTGGATCGAGCCCGGTGCATGGCCCATCAGCGCGTAGACTTCCGGCGACCAGTAGAGCCGCCCGAGGCGCAGATCCCAGTCGAAGATCCCGATGCCGGCGACCGATTGCGCCACCTCCAGTCGCTCCGCGGTGACGCTCAGCACGGAGGCGAGCGCCTCGCTCTTCGCGTGCGCGGCTTCCACGCGTTGACGGGACGCAATTTGCTCGGTGACGTCGAATCCGGAAATCATCACCCCCTCGACAGCTCCCCGCGGGTCGAACAGCGGAACGTACACGTAGTTCCAATAGGTATCGACCAGCGCGCCAGCTGGGCCGATTGGCAATCTCGCCAGCTCTCCGCGACCTTCGTGAGGGACGCCGGTACGATAAACCCCGTCCAGCAGGTCGACGAAGCGCCGGCCGTCGAGCTCGGGCAGCGCGAGCTTGAACGGCAAGCCGACGATCTCGGGTCCCTTCGCCAACGCCTTCAGCATGAGGTCGTTCGCAAGCTCGACCACGTGCGAGGGGCCGCGCAACACCGCCGCGGTGAACGGTGCCTGCATGAAGTGCCGATAGAGCTTCTTGCGCTGCTCGTCCATTTGACGCGCGAGCCTCGCCGCCGTGAGTCGTGCCGTTACGCGCACGAGGAGCTCGCGCGCCGTGAACGGTTTGACGATGTAATCATCGGCGCCCACGCTGAGACCCTCGGCCGTGGCCTCTTCTCCCGCGCGCGCGGAGATGAGCACGAGCGGGGTGTCGGCGAGGCCAGCATCGTTGCGAATGGCGCGGACCAGCCCGAAGCCGTCGAGCCCCGGCATCATCACGTCGCTCAGGATGAGATCCGGGGGATCACGCCGGATCGCGGCGAGGGCCTGCTGCCCGTCGCCGACCGCTTCGACGTCCCAGTGTTCTCGAAGCAGCCGCGTGACGTAGTCGCGCATGTCGGCGTTGTCGTCGACGAACACGATGCGAGCACGTGGCTCCGCCGCACGCTCCGCCTTCTCGAGGCGGGAACCTTCTACCGCCCCACCGTCGACCGTCGAGATCCAGCGCATCGCTTCGTCGACGTAGGCGCCCGTTGCCACCCTGGTCGCTTCGAGCGCGCGCTCCGATCGGATGCGCTCTTTCGGCAAGTGCGAAGCGCCGCGCGGGAGACGGACGCTGAACGTCGTGCCCTCGCCCTCGCGGCTCTTCACGTCGATCTGCCCGCCGTGCATCCGAACGAGCTCGTGCACGAGAGCAAGGCCGATGCCCGAGCCCTCGTGGCTGCGCGAGCGCGCGCCGTCGATTCGATGGAAGCGTTCGAAAATGCGGGGCAGCTCTCGATTTGGAATGCCAGTGCCCGTGTCGCTCACCTCGAGCGAGGCGTCTCCGTCGACCGTGCTCAGCCGAACGGTGACCGAGCCCTCGAACGTGAACTTGAACGCATTGGAGAGAAGATTGAGCACAACCTTCTCCCACATGCCGCGGTCGACGTAGAAGGGCTCGCGCAGCGGAGGGCAATCGACGATGAGTGTGAGCCCCGCGCGATTCATCGCCGATCGAAAGCTGCTCGCGAGATCCACCGTGAGCGCGGCGAGGTCCGTCGGCTCGAACGCGGCCTCGACACGGCCGGCCTCGATGCGCGAAAATTCGAGCAGACTGTTGACGAGCTTGAGGAGGCGCTGCGCGTTGCGATGCAGAAGCTCGACGCGCTCGCGCTCTTCGGCGTTGCGAACCGTCGATCGCATGTCCTCGATCGGCGCGAGCATGAGCGTCAGGGGTGTTCGAAACTCGTGGCTCACGTTGCTGAAGAACGCGGTCTTCGCACGATCGATTTCTGCAAGCGCCTCGCGCCGCCTTTTCTCTTCTTGGTACGCGTGCGCGGTGGCAATGCTCGAAGCGATTTGTCCGACCACGAGGCCCAGGAAGCTCCGGTAGGCGTCGTCGAAAAGCCGGTAGGGGTTCAGCCCAACGACGAGTACGCCCGCAACGCCGGTCTCACCGGTCGAGCCGAGCGGCAAGACGATCGCTTGGGCCGGCGGACGGGTCCACGCTCCACTCGGCAGCGGCCCGAACGATGGATCGAGATCCACGACGACCGACTCTTTGGTTGCAAGCACCGCCTCAAAGGGCCAGGGACTGCGCGCGCCGGCAGGAACTGCGGGAGGCGCGACCGGGTGGCCGCGATCCAGGCCGCTTGTCGCGACGAGCGATACCCCTCGTCCGTCCGCGTCGGCAAGGTAGATGAGCGCGAACGGCACGTCCTTGTCGTTCGTCGCGAGAGCGCGGGCGCTCTGCACGCAGACATCGTCGATGGTCCGCGCGTGTACGGTCTGGGCGGCCTGCTCGCGCAAAAGAGCGAGCTGGCGCTCGCCGATGATGCGCCGCGTGTCGTCCGTATTGGCGCATATGAGCCCTCCGGTGCCACCGTCTTCGTGCGGAACCGGGCTGTAGGAGAACGTATAGTAGGTTTCCTCGGGGTACCCGTTACGCTCCATGATGAGCAGAAGGGCCTCGTCGTATGTGCCCTCGTTTCCTTCGATGGTGGCCGCGGCTCGCGGCCCGACGTCCTCCCAGATTTCATGCCAAACGACGTGGGCCGGTTTTCCCAGGGCTTCGGGGTGTTTGCCTCCGAGGATGGATTTGTACGCGTCGTTGTACAGGTTGATGAGCGATTCCCCCCACCAAACGAACATGGGTTGACGCGACGTCAAGATGATACGAACGCACGTCCTCAGGCTTTGCGGCCACGAGGAAGGCGGTCCGAGCGGACTCCTGGTCCAGTCGGTGGCGCGCATGCGGGCCCCGAGCTCGCCGCCGCCAGAAAGGATTTCGTCCGCGCCGCTCACGTTGGGGAGGATGACCCCATCGCGCGACGAATCGCGCCCATCGCTCGCTCCGCGATCCCGCACGGTCGGGGCCTCCCCCGTCGACGGCGAATCGTCGAGACTGGGCGTTTTTTCGTTGAGCGGGCCATCGAGTCGCATCGAGGGAGATCGCTATGGCGGGCTCACAAAGCGCGCAACTATCGCGTGCACGAGTTCGCCTTGCCGGAAAACGAAGAGGCTCAGCTTTCGGCCTCGGACCCGTCGAGAGCTGACCGCGTGGCGTTGCGTACCGAATGGAGGGTATGGAACCGATTTCGATGACGCAAGCCGGTGATGCGCAAATCCGGCGCGGCGTACTCATCCTCGGAGCGGGCAAAGCGGGAAGGGCGCTGGCCAGGGCGCTCCGCCTTCGAGGCGTACGCGTGAAGGTGCGTCACGCGCGCAGCGGACTGCCTCGAGCGATCGAGGGGGGTGTCGTCGTCTTGGCCGTACGAGACCCCGACCTTCGGCCTTTGGCAGAGGCAATGGCCGCCGTCCGGCTCCTTCCGAAGCGGGCAGTCGTGCTCCATGTCGCGGGCGCGCTCGGCGCCGAGCCGCTCGCACCGCTGCGGGGTCTTTGCGCGGGAGTCGGGCAAATGCACCCGATGATTTCGTTTGCCTCGACGCGAGTCTCACCCGGGCTCGCCCGCGGCAACGTGCTCGTGCAGGGAGACCCGGCGGCGGTCGCCTGTGCGCGCCGTATTGCCCGGCTGCTCGGGATGACGCCACGGGCGCGGGGCAGGATTGATCCCGTGGCGTACCACGCGGCGGCAGGTCTGGTGGCGAACGGCGGGGCAGCCTTGGCGGCCGTCGGGGCAGAGCTTCTGGTGCGCGCCGGAGTCTCCTCCCTCGTGGCTCCGAAGATGCTCGCGCCCCTCCTGCGAAGCGTGGCCGACAACATCGAGCTCCTGGGCTTCCCGGAGGCGTTGACCGGGCCGGTGCGGCGGGGCGACGCCGAGGGGGTCGAAAAGCACCTCACGACGCTGCGCGAGAAGCTACCTCATGCCGTCGAGCTTTACCGTGCGACGACAAAGGCCCAGCTGCCGCTCGCGAGAGCGATCGGCGACGCGCCGCCCGAATGCTTCGATGCCATCGAGCGACTGGTGCAAGGGTCCGGGCACGGGCGCGTGACCCGCAAACGCCCTCGCGACACCCTGTGACTTTCTCCTCACCACGGGCGACACTGTCCCGCGTGGAGGACCTCCGCCCGAAGACGATCCTTTTCTGCGCCGTCCTGGCTCTGGCCATCGCGCTCAGCGTCCTTTTGCGCGGCCGGCGCCCGGCGCATTGGCTGTTCGCCGCCTTTGCGACCGACGTCGCCCTTTGGTACGCGAGCCAGTCGCTCGCGGGATTCTTTCGCGCGGACATTTGGGAGCGGATAACCGGCGTCTTGACGGTTCTGCTCCCCCAGTTTGCCATTCACCTCTTCCAGAATGTCGTCCCGCTCGAAGTCCGAAGTACGAAGACACGCCTCGCGCGCTTCGCGACCTTCGTCGGCATACCCGTGCTCGCCATGTCGGTCTCGCCGTATCACGAACGCCCGTTCGTGCTCGGCGCCGTGTACACCTACGTCTTCGGCCTACTCACGGCCGCTCTCATCACGCTCGCGCGCCGCGGACAGCACAGCCCGTCTCGCGCCGTCCGCGACCGCGTTCGCTTTCTCGTCATCGTCGGCGGCGCTGCGACGACCTTCTCGCTCGCCGACTTTCTTTCGTATTTGGGCGTGCACTTGCCACCGATTGGCGCGGTCTTGTCGATCGTCTTTCTCTTCGTGCTCGCGGAATCCGTCACGCGGTCCCGCCTCGCCGACATATACGAAATGGCGGGCCGCCTTCTCGTGTTCACGGCGCTGGCGTTCTGTCTGGCCGGTATCTTCTACCTTTTCGTGATGGTCATCGGCGGCTTCGACACGATGTATCTGAACGCAGTCCTCGCCGCCATCGTGTTCCTCGTGCTCTTCGAGCCTCTTCAGACAGAGGTGGAAAGGCGCATCCACCAGTTCTTGTTCCGTGAACGCTACGACCTGGAGACAAGCGTCGCGGACCTGCGCAAACGCCTCGCTCACGTGCTCGAGATCGACGAGATGGTCGCCACGCTGATGGACGGCCTCGAGCGCTCGCGCCGCGTGACCACAGCGGCGCTCTACCTGCGCGACCAGGACGGCGACGGCTTCGATCTCGCCGGTTCGATTGGCGCGGCTGTGCCGAAGCGTGTCGAGGCGCTCGGCGCCCGCCCGCTCCTCGACCGGCTGGATACGAACCCCTCGGTGACGCTCGAAGAACTCGCCCGCGAAAAGGCGGATGCGCCCGTGATTGCCGCCGCGGCGGGGCTGGGTGTGCTGCAGAGCGCCGTCGTGCTCGTCGTGCGCGGAGACGAAGACGGGCACGTCGGTCTCCTCTTTGTCGCCGACGATCGCGTACGCGACGCGTTCACCCCCGAGGAGGTACTGCTGTTCGAGACGGTGGCCGCGCAGATTGGCGTCGTCGTCGCGAACAGCCGCATGTACTCGCGCATGAAGGAGCGCGACCGTCTCGCGGCGCTGGGCTCGATGGCCGCCGGTCTCGCGCACGAAGTGAAGAACCCGCTCGGGGCCATCAAGGGCGCGGCGCAGTTGCTCGAGGAGGACGGCGACTGGACGCACGACGACGGAGCACGCGAGTTCGTCGGAATCATCATCGAGGAGGTCAATCGCCTCGACCGGGTGGTCGGCAGCTTTCTCGACTACGCGCGCCCGCACGCAGGCAATCCCGTGCCTCTCGATCTCAACGCGGCCGTCCGACGGACCGTGCAGATCCTTTCGAGTCAGATCATCACCAACGACGGCATCGATGTGCAGATCGACCTGTGCGACAGGCCGCCCCGTGCGCACATCGATCCGGAGAAGTTTCGCCAGGTCTTGATGAACCTCGTGCAAAACGCGATTCAGGCCATGGACGGGCGCGGCAAAGTCACGGTGTCGACGTCGGTGCGCCGGTCTGCGCGCGGCCGCGTCCCACCGCAGGACGCGTCGAGCCCCTCGCTGCGGCGGACCCTGGCCGAGGAGATCGAGCTGGTCGAAGTCGCCGTTCGCGACACCGGACCCGGGATCTCGCCCAAGGTGCTGCGAAACCTGTTCGTTCCCTTCTTTACGACCAAAACGCAGGGGACCGGACTGGGCCTAGCGATCAGCCAGAGCATCGTCCAGAACGCGGGCGGCACGATCGAGGTGCAATCGCAGCCCGGCGCCGGGACGACGTTCACGATTGTCCTACCCACCGCGACCGACGCGCTGGCCGGAGAAACCGGGGGCGAGCCGTCGAGCACGCAAGCTCGCGCGGCGGTTCGGAGCGACTCCGCGGACGCGAGGTGACACGTCCCGGCGCGATGTCCCCCCGCGAGAAGCTCAGAATCTGGCCGCCGGGGGCGACAATACCTGCGGGGGAATTCCCATCTGCGCGGCGCTCGTGTCGTCTTGGGGGACGAAGCGATCGCCACGAAGATCCTGCACTTCCATCGTGATTTCCACCGCGACGTTCGCCGCCTCGGTCGTGCGCAGGCCGAGATCGAACCCGGTCACGCCGGCCACGACCGGAGGGATCCACGGTGTGTAGAGCAGGTCTGGCGGGACCGAGTTGGACCGGTTCTGTGGATTGAAGATGTTGTTGGCGATCGCGGTCGCGTCGAAGTTGCTTCCTGCCGCTTGACCGCCTTGCGCTTGAGGGCTGGCGAGGAGGTCTTCGACCGCGGCGAGCTTGATGGCAATTTCATGCACGTCGTCCGACGTGATTGTCCCCTGGATTCGCTGGTAGGCGGGCACCGTGAATTCCAGATCGTAACCATAATTGGGAAGCGTCGTGTCGTCGTCGACCACGGTGACGCCCGGGCGCCAGCGCACGAACTCGTTCCACGGGTCGATGAGCAGCCATACGTCATGCTGCACACCGTCGATGTTGGAGATGGTGAAGTCGATTTCGACGCTCTCGTCTTCGGCCCGCAGAAACACGCCGCGCGGATAGGGCGTGCCCGGGGGCGCCGCTCCGACGGCCTTGAGATCGGCGCTCGTCATTTTTCGCACCGGAAGCGGGACCGGGACTTCTACTTCATAGAGAGTGATCTCGCCGTCGCTGTAGTACGGCGCCATCTTGTCGGTCATTCCGAGGTCGACCGGCGGGGTCACCTGGTCGGAGGCGTCGTTTGTACATGCCCCCGCGATCGGCAAGGCGGCGGCGACCACCGCCGCGAGCAGCCGCCTGGGGGACGGGCCCCCGACACGGTTGGTGCCGGGCCCCCAAGTGGACGGCCTGGCATCGCATTCCGGAGCCGATGCGGATTGCTCCTTCACCATGGGCCGGTCGACTTGCGACGCATGTGCCAATGGTACCCCCAATCCTGCGGGGACGAATTACACTGCTCGCGAATCGTATGCCCCTGCGGCTTGCTTCGTCCCACCTGCGCGTCGATGTCGGGGGAGTGCCGGCCATCGACGGACTTACTTTTGCGACGACCGGTGACCACGTGCTCGTCCTCGGGGCCGCCCGTGCTCTCTTCGAAGCGGTCGCCGGCCAGCGTCTCATTGCTCGGGGCGAAATTCTGCTCCAAGGAAGGGCGCCCGTCGCCGCCATACGCGAAGGGCTGGCCGCGTGCGCCCCGCTCGATCCGCCGCTGCCGTCCAAGTGGACCGCCTTGCAGTACGTGGCGTGGAGCGCCGAGTTGGCGGGGCACGCGCGGGCCACGGCACTCGCGATGGCGACCGATGCGCTGGCGCGGATGCAGGTGGAGTCGATGTCCCGGATCAGGCTCGGGGCGGCGCCCGTCCCGGCCAGGCGAGCCATCGTGATCGCGGCGGCGCTCGCGACGGGAGCGTCGGTCCTGCTCGTCGAGGATCCGGTGGCAGGTCTCTCCGGCGACGGCGCGCAGGTCCTCGCTCGGGCGATGGCGCGTGCGCAGGACGATCGGCCGACCGCGATGTTCGCGGCACGGGTGGCGCTCGAATCGCCCCTGGCGCTAGCGGCCGACGAAGCGATCGTCATCGACGGATCGCGCGTCGCCGCGCAGGGAGCGCCCGCTGAAATTGCGGCGGCGGAGGGCACGTTCGTCTTGAGAGTGCAAGGCAACGTGGAGGCGTTCCGGCGCGCGGTCGACGCGCGAGGTGGCCGTGCGCAGGTGGCCGAAGACGCACCGTTTCCCGTGCACGTGCGCGTGAACCTGGGTCCCCTCACAGCGAGTGACCTCTTGCGCATCGCTTCGGAATCGGACGCCGTCGTGATGGAGCTACGCCCGCTCGCTCGCGCGTTCGCGTAGACTGCGCGCGCGATATGGCCCCCCCATCCACGCTCGCGCACGATGCCGCCGAGGGCCTGCCGACCGTAGGCGCCCGGCGGCCCGTAGGCGGTAGCCGCCTCGCTGTCTATGTGGCGCTCGGTGCATCCGCGGGGGCGCTGCCGGTTCCCTGGCTTCCCGACTCGCTACTCCGCGGCGTGCGGGGTGCGCTCGCCCACGACGTCGCCGTCGCACACGGTCTTTCGCTCACGCGGGAGGCGCGCGCGATTTTCTCTGAGCCGTCGGGACGCGACGGTCCGCGCGGAATCGCCGCGCAGGCGCTCGGATACCTCGGCCTGCGCCTGGCCCTGCGCGCGCTGGCCGGTCTCGGGCCCATTGCGGCAATATGGCCAGCTCGAGAGGCCCTCCGTACGTTCGCCCTCGGTCACTTGCTTCATCGATATCTCGACGTCGGGCGCACCGAGCGCGCCGTTCGCATCGATGCGGAAGAGGCGCGCGTCGTGCGGCGTGCCATCGATCGCGCGTTCGCGCGTGCCATCACCGTTCGCTCGTCGCGCTCCGAAGCCCCGGCGGTGATCGACGATCAGCGCGACGCGATGACGGTCCTGCTCGACTGGGCCATCGGACTTGCCGCGGGGGTCCCAGAACAGCTTCTCCGTCGACTGGACGCGGCGTTCGACGAGTTGCTGAGAACGGCCCATGGCTGACGCGCGCTCCGCCGTAGCTCGAGCACGCCGGGTCGTCGTCAAGCTCGGGTCACGCACTCTCGCGGGCGACCCTGGCATCTTCGACCGTCTTGCCGCGAGCGTCGCCGCGCGCCCGGCCAGCGCGTTCGTCGTCGTATCGAGCGGCGCGATCGCGCTCGGGGTCAAGAAGCTCGGCTATCGGACCAGACCGAAGGAGATTGCTAGGCTCCAGGCCGCGGCAGCCGCCGGGCAGTCCCTCTTGATGCGCGCCTACGAGGAGGCTTTCGGTGCGCGTGGGCTGACCGTCGCGCAAGTGCTTCTCACCTATGCGGATCTGGCAGATTGGACGCGGGCCAACAACGCCCGGGCAGCGCTCGGGGCGCTCCTCGAAGCGGGAGCGGTTCCGATACTGAACGAGAACGACTCGGTCGCGGTGGACGAGATCACGCTGGACAACGATCAGCTGGCGGCGATGGTGGCGCCGCTCGTCGAGGCGGATCTCGTCGTGCTCCTCAGCGACGTGGAGGGACTGCTCGACGGCCAGGGGAGGCGAATCCCGCTCGTCCGAGACGTGGCGAGCGACGCGCTCCCGCATGTCCGCCGATTGACCAGCGCGATCGGCCGGGGCGGGATGGGAAGCAAAGTCGAGGCGGCGCGAAGAGCGACCCTCGCGGGTGCGAACGTGGTCGTGGCCGACGGGAGCGTACCGGGAGCGCTCGACGGCGTGCTCGCCGGCGACGACGTCGGCACTCTGTTCGTCGCATCGCCGGATTGGCTGAGCGCAAGAAAGTACTGGATCGCGTTCACGCTGCGTCCCCGCGGCGACCTTTTGCTCGATCGAGGTGCGGTCGAAGCAGTTCGGGCCCGGGGCAAGAGCGTGCTCTCGGTGGGAGTGCTCGGCGTCCGGGGCGACTTTCGCGCCGGGGACGCCGTGCGCATCATCGACGGCGACGCCCGCGAGATAGCTCGAGGATTAGCCCGCTGCGGCGCGGGTGAAGCGGCGATGGTCGCGGGCAAAGCGCGCGAGGAGCTGCCGGAAGGGTTGGCCGAGCTCGCGCTCGTCGTGCACGCCGACGAAATCGTCGTCGGGCTGCACGGACAGTGAAAACTACCAGATTTCGCAGCGTTTCTCTTTGGGTCGAACCATCGGCGATCCCTCCTTGCACCCGAACGCAGTGCCGAAGTCGGGGAGGTTCGAGAGGGGCCCGTTGACGCGATACTTCGGCGGAGAGTGGGGGTTGGTCGCCAAGAGCAGCCGCAGCGCCTCGGGCCTGTAGTTCGCACACCAGGCCTGCGCAAAGCCGAGGAAGAACTGCTGCTGGGGAGTGAAGCCTCCGATTGTCGGCGTCGCGCCGTTCTCTTTCTGATCGCGCTCGAACGTCGCGAACGCGAGCTTCAGGCCGCCGAGGTCGGCGATGTTCTCGCCGAGCGTGAGCTTGCCTTTGATGTGGATATCGTCGGTCGGGACATACTCGTCGTACTGTTTTTCGACGCAGCTCGCGCGCCTGTCGAACTCGGCGCTCACCGTCTGAGTCCACCAGTCGCGGAGGTTGCCTTCGGCGTCGAATTGCCTGCCCTCGTCGTCGAACCCGTGGGTCAGCTCGTGGCCTACCACCATTCCGATGCCTCCGAAGTTGAGCGCAGGGCTTTGGGTCTTTCCATAGAACGGGCTTTGCAGAATGCCCGCCGGGAAGACCATCTCGTTCATCGTCGGCTCGTAGTAGGCATTTACCGTCGGCGGCGTCATCTCCCACTCTTCTTTGTCGACGGGCTTTCCCACCTTGTCGAGTCGCCGTTTGACCTCGAAGCGCGACGCATTTTCGATGTTCTTCACGAACGACCCGCGATCGATGGAGAGGCCCTCGTAGCTTCGCCACTTCGCCGGAAAGCCGATCTTGTTGACGATTTTCGCGAGTTTCTGCTCGGCCTTCATGCGCGTCGTGTCGTCCATCCAGGCGAGACCGTCGAGGTCGATCTTCATCGATCCTTCGATTCCCGCGACCATCTGCTCGGCCGTCCGTTTGCCGTCCTCGCCGAGGTGGTCTTTGACGAACGGCTGCGCGAGCGCCTCGCCGAGCATCCTGTCGGCAAACATCACGCATCGCTTCCAGCGCGGTTGAAGGACTTTCGTCCCCGTCAGGACCTGCCGGAAGTGAAACCATTCGTCGACGAACTTTTGCGAGAGCATGGGCGATAGCGAGCGCGCGAGCTCCCAGCGCAGATACACGCGCCAGTCCGACAATTTGGGCACCTTCACGAGCGCGTCGATCTTCTTCACGAACTCCGGCTGTCCGACGTTGATCGCGGTGATGCTCGGAAAGCCGATCGCGGCGAGGTAGCCGTCCCACGCCACGTCGGGCGCGAGCTTCTTCAGGCCGTCGAGGTTGAGCAAATGATAAATCTTTTGCGGATCGCGCAGCTCGACGTTGGTCATCGAAGCTCCCGCGAGATCCGTTTCCATGTTCATCACCGTTTTGGCATCGGCGGCCGCCTGCGTCGCCGGCGCGCCGAAGAGCTCGAGCGTGCGCGCCACGTGCTTCTCGTAGGCCGCACGGATGTCCTTGGTGCGCTGATCGTCGCGAAAGTAGTAGTCGCGCTCCGGCAGTCCGAGGCCGCCCTGAGACACGCCCGCGATCATGCGCTGCGCGTCCTTCATATCGATTTCGCTGTCGAAGCCGAATGCGGCGCCGACTCCGATCGCGTGCAAATGAGCTATCTCTTGTACGAGTCCCTTGGAATCGCGGATCCCCTGGATTCGTTCGAGCTCCGGCTTCAGATCCTCCAGTCCCCGTTTTTCGATCGCGGGTTCGTCCACGCACGAAGCCCACAGCGAGCCGAGCTCCGTGCCGTACGCGTCGCTCCGTGTATCCCCCTGGGCGTCGCGCTCGAGGATCGCGCGAAGGGCCTTGAGGTTTTCTTCGTGCAGAACGCTGAAGCTTCGCACCCAGTTCGCCTCGTCCTCGGGGATGGCAGTCGCTCGCATCCATCCTCCGCAGGCGAACTGATAGACATCGTCGCAAGGGGGGACCGACCGATCCAGCGCCGCCGAGTCCGGCCCGGTCAGGTTGGTTTCGTGCTGCGCCACGGGGGACGCCGCCGAAAGCGAGACGGTGGGCACCGCCGTCGTCGGAGGCGGAACGTTGGGCGGGGGCGCCTCGCGGTTGCACGAAAACGCGAGCGCGGCCGCGCAGGGGAGAACCAGGGCAGTGAGGAGGGAGAGCCGTGCGAAGCGCATGGGACGCCGTATCGCGCAGAATCGGGCGCGCGTCCACGGGTCTTCGCGAGGGTCTCTTGACCGGCGGCGGTGCGGATGCTTCATCCCTCGAGTGATTTTGCGAGAGCGCGCGCGTGCGTGGCTTCGCGAGCGCAGCCGTTTGCCGCTAGCGTGCGCGGCGTTGAGCGCCTGGGGCGGCTTCGCGCGAACCCCCCCGGCCCGCGACCTGCCAGCGTTCGCAAGCGCGCTCGGCCGCCGGGCCGGTGGGGTGCTCGTGTCCGCGGACGACGTTCGCTGGGAGCCCTCCGGCGGAGCCGCGTCCGATTTTGTCCTGGGCCGGCAGGTCCTTTTTCTCGCGCGCACCGCCCCGGGCGAAGCACGGGACGTATGGCGAGCCCGCGTTCGAGTCGCGCCCGAAGGCGCGGCGCTCGAGGTCCTCGGCGCACACAACCTCACGAATACGCCTCTCGGCGACGACCACGAACTCGTCATTCAGGGCAGTCGCGCGGCGTTCGCGACGCGGGCCTACGGTCAGGAGCAGAGCTTGACCACCCTGGACCTTCGCGGCGAGGCGGCCCAAAACAGGGCCGGGGGATTGGTCGATCGCACGATGGCCACCATCACGAACCTTCAGCAGACGGGCGCCGCGGCGGGTGTGGGGCGAGTCGACGTCACGCTCGAGTCGCCCGCGCGGGCAGCTGAGCTCGCGCTCGAGGAGGACACGCTCCGCTTCGCCCTGTCCGACAGCGGCTCGCGGACCGCGCCGACGCGGTGCGGTCGTCTCGACCCCGCGCGCGTCGAGATAACTCCCGCGATGTCCGGAATGCGCGCAACCGCGTCGATGCACCTGCCGAAACGGTTCTCTCACTGGACCGTCGACACACTCCGGGCGATCCCCTGGATTGGCCCGGGGCCCATCGCCGCGTTCGAGGACGCGGCGCTCGCGCTGCGCGACACCTACCGCCGTCTTGCGTTCAAGGCGAGCGGCGGTCTCGCGAGCACAGTCGCGGCCGACCCGCCGCCGCCGGTTCTCGATTCGTCGCAGGCCTCCGTCGAGGAAGCGCACTGGCCGCCGCCGCAGGTGCAGACCATTTGGAAGAATCCCGAAAAGGGTGAAGGCGAATGGGGTCCCCCCGAGGTCGCGTGGCTGCGACGGGTTCCGGGCGCGGCCGCCGATGCCCCGTTGCCCATTTACGTGACGTTCGTTCGCCCCGACGAAGAGCGCCCCTATGCGAGGGTGCTTCTCGTCGCGATGGACATGCGTCAGCTCGATCTCGATATGGAAGCGGGCGTCGAAGACCCCGAGCCGCTCACGGGGCCTCACGGATTGGGTCGAATACCGCGCGATCCTGCGGTGTACAGGCGCGTGGCGGCGGCCTTCAACGGAGCGTTCAAGACCGAGCACGGCCACTACGGCATGATGGTGCACAGGCGCGTGCTTCTCCCCCCGGTGCCCGGGTCGGCCACCGTCGTCGTCCTCGACGACGGCCGCGTCGGCTTTGGAACGTGGGGCGCGGATTCGAAAGGTCGCCGGCATCGAGGGTGTCGGCGACGACGCGATCGTCTCCTTCCGCCAGAATCTCGATCCCCTCATCGACCGCGGGCAGGTCAACCCGACGGGCCGGAACCTGTGGGGATTCACTCTCCCAGGGAAAGGGGCCCAGACCGAGCGCTCCGGGGTTTGCGTGATGGCGAGCGGTCATCTCCTCTACGCGTGGGGCGACGACGTGAGCGCCACGACCCTCGCGAAAGCGATGAAAATGGGAGGTTGCGACTACGCGATGCACCTCGACATGAACCCGTACCACACAGGGTTTCTTTTCGCGGCGATCGATGACCTCCCGGCGAAGAAGTACAAATCGCAGCTTCTGACCTCGGCGATGTCGATTCCCGTGGATCGATACATTCAATATGCGCCGAAGGATTTCTTCTACGTCATGGTTCACGACCCGGCGCCGCCGGCAATCGACGGCGCCCCCGCGTGGGAACCGGACGGCGGTACGCAGCCGCCACCGCGCTGGATTGCTGGCCTTTGGAGGACTCGCGTCCCGGGTGGGGCCGAAGTCTACGACGTCGAACCCGGCCGGGCGACGTGGACAATTCGCGCCGGTACCGGGGAGTCCCCCGCGGCCAGCCCGCTGCGCGAGCTGAGCGGGGACGAGGCGGGGCGCGTGCTGTTCGCGGTGGGCGCGGGAATCGCCCTCGAGAAAAAGCCGCGTGGCATCGCTACCGAGGGACGGCTGGCGGTTCCTGTCCACGGGGACGCCGAATCGGGCGCTCTGATCGTCGGGTCAAACGGTCGCCTGACGATGGTCCGGGCGATCGAGGCGCCCTCCCTCGGCGCGCACGACGATATGCTCGAGCTTCCGATCATCTTGTGGAACGGAAAGACCGAGGTCACCGTTCGCGGCGCGATCGAGCCGCGCGCGGCGATCGGAATGGCCCCCTCCGGCCGTGTCCTCATCGCGCGTGGCTCATTTCCGACCACCGACCCGCTCGCGGAGGCGCTTGCACGAGCGGGATGCACCCGGGCGCTCTTGCTCGATCGAGGGGCGCACGCGACCGCCTTCTTCAATCGAGCGGGAACCGCCGATCCGCCGCGCGGCCGTTACGACGAGTCGGTCGTCTACGCGATTGCCGCGCCCCTTCGTCCGCGGGGCTTTCGCTTCTGACCGCGGGGGCTCGCCGGGAGCGGCGGGACCTTGCCTACGCCGCTTCGGCGCCGCGGTGCTCGGCCAGCGTCTCGCGAAGACGGCCCATCGCCCGGGCGTGCAGCTGCGACACGCGCGGCTCGCTCACGCCGAGGCGCGCGGCGATGACTTTGAATGGAACCCCTTCGAAGTAGTGCCACCCGACGATGTTCGCTTCCCTCTCCGGGAGAAGCTGCACGGCGCGCTCCAGCGCGACGCGGTCCATGCGCCGCTCGACCTGCTCTTGCGGTGAAGCCATGGCCTCGTCGACGAAAGCCTGAGCCTGCGACTCGGGGAGATTGTCGAAGCCGACGACCGACGCGCCGCCGCCCTCGCCTTGGGCCTGCGCCTTTGCGACGCGCGTTCGCGCCCGCCGCGTCAGCCAATCTTGCGAGCGCAGTTCATCGACGACCGCCCCACGAATTCGGATTCGGGCATACCAGTCGAAGGCGGGTCCGCGCTCGACGCTCTTGCGAAGCGCATCGATCAATCCAAACGCCCCAGCCGCCACGAGATCGTCACGCAGGACGTTCGGAGGCAACTTTCGCAACACCCGGCAGACCACCTGGTGAACGAGGGGCATGTACAGAGTAAGCTCCTCGCGGGTGGGCGTATTCGTAAGTGCTTTGGAGGCGCAAGGCTTCATCCGGGTCTCCGCGTTGGCTTCTCGAGACGCGCTGGCTTTGCGCATCTCGTGCCATGCTCGGCGGCCCAGTCATTTCCAAGTCTTGCCCCTCCGGTCGGCTCCGCGACGGGTGAGAATTGACTGCAGAGGTCGCGTTTCTTGGCTAAAAAGCGTGCTTTCTTCTCGCGATTTGGCCTTCGTGTCTATCGTGACCCATCTGGGTAATCGACGCCTGGATCGCATGAAATCCAGCGTCGTTTGCCCTTCGCGCGAGGCAAGTCACTCGGCTGCTACGCAATCGATACCCGCCAGTCATGGGCCAATCGATCGGCACGAGCCGTTCGAGGTCTGCGACATGTTCCTCAGCGGGGAACGGCATCCGGTGAAGGGGCTTGAGGCTCGATCGATCCCGAACCCGGTATTGCATTTCCGTCGTCCGGGACGTCGCTCGCGCCCTCGTCCGCCAAAACTCCCGTTTTGTCGTACTTCGGAGGCTCGCCCGGTCGGGACCAGTCCACCCAGTAGGCCTTGGTGTCTCGCACGTCGAGGTGCACGAACGAGCCATTCGGGTAGTAGCCGCAACCGGCGCTGCGGAGCGTTCGGCAGAAATCGCGAAGCGCCTCGTCGCTCACGCCGGGAATGCGAAAATCCAGCGCTTTGCCGTAGTTATGGTTCGAATGCGGGGTGTACTGCGTTGGAGCATATGCCCGGTATCCGCTGACCACCTCGAGCTGCCGATTGCCGAAATGGCTCGAGACGATTCCCACGAGGGAGACCAGCCGAGGGTCGACCGGGTGCATCGCGTTTCCCTGGCGCATCATTCGTTCGAATGCGTGTAGGGCGCTCGGCGTGACGTGTCCTCGCGCATCTTTGACCCGGATGTGGAAGTCCTCCCCGAGGCGGACCGCGTGGATTGTCTCCCCCTCGGGGCGCGCGCGCGGCTCAGGGGCGGGCTTCGGCTCCGCCTCGACGATGTGCGAGGTCGACCGGTGAGCCGGATCTTCCCGCTTGTCGGGCGAGGTGTGCTTCTTTTTCGGAGCGTCCACCCCGGGGATTGTCAGCGTTTGCCCCGGCTTCAAGTGCCGCGGATCGGCGAGGTGATTGGCGTCGATGATCGCCTTTTCGGTCACGCGGTAGCGGTGCGCAATCGCCTCGATCGTGTGCCCACGTTGCACGACGTGCGTGATGTCGGCCTGGGCAACCGAGGACAGAGTGAGGAGTGCGATTCCGAGCGCCGTACCCACTTCGCGCATGTGCGCCGACGGGTATACCCAAAAACGAGGCCGGCCGCACTTCGGACGACCTTGGCGGCAAAGAGGCGAGGCCTCGCGCCCGGTAGGCGCGAGGTTTTTTGACGCCGCACTTGGGCGGGTGCCACACTTGCTATCGTACGCAATCGTCAGATCTTCTCCGCGTGGGGGCTCTCGCGGGCATCGCGAGCTTCCATCTGCGCGCAAAGGCAAGCATGGCCGAAGGCAAGAACTTGGTCGGTGTCGACATTGGCGCGAGCTCGATCAAGGTCGTGCAGCTCAAAGAAACACGCAAGAAACTTCAGATCGTGCGCTGGGGGTACGCTCCGCTTGCGCCGCAGACGATCATCGACAGCCACGTCATGAACTCCGGTGCCGTCATCGAGGCACTGGCGCGCATCTTTCACGACGGCAAGATCCAGCAGCGGGACGTCGCGATCGGCGTTTACGGACAGAGCGTCATCGTCCGCAACATCAGTGTGCCGATCATGACCGCAGCGGAGCTCGACGAACAGATTCACTGGGAGGCCGAACAGCACATTCCGTTCGACATCAAGCTCATGTCGGTCGACTACGAGGTGTTGAGGCGCCGCGCCGAGGCGGGGCAGATGGATTTGCTCCTGGTCGCGGCCAAGAAAGACGAAATCAGCGACTACGCGGCCATTCTTCGCGAGGCCAAGTTGAAGCCCATCGTGGTCGACATGAACGTCTTTACCATCCAGAACATCTTCGAACATCAGTTCGGATTGCCGGCCGACGGGACCATCGCGCTTCTGAACGTGGGCGCCGCCGTCTCCACGCTCAACATCGTTTCGAAGGGCGTGAGCACGTTCCGGCGCGAAATCACGAACGCCGGAAACGCGGTCACCGAGGAGATTCGCAAGGCGCTCGGTTGCTCGTACGAGCAGGCAGACGCGTACAAGCACGGGGGCGGCCCGACGCAGATCGTCCCGAGGGAGGTCACGCAGATCATCGACCAGGCATGTCAGGGTCTCGCCGGCGAGATCCAGCGATCGCTCGACTTCCACCTGGCCACGAGCGGTGAGCAGGATATAGGTCGAATCTACATTTCCGGCGGCAGCGCGTACCTCGCGCCCCTGGTGCAGGCGGTCGAGCGCCGCGCTCGCGTCCCCGTCGAGCTGTTCGACCCGATGACGCACATATCGGTCGATCCAAAGCTGGAGAGCGAGCCGCAGCTTCGCGCCATGGCGGCGCAGATGGTCGTCGCCCTAGGGCTCTCGCTTCGCTGCGACAAGGAGCGTCGGCAGTGGTCCGCGTAAATCTCCTCCCCGACAAGCGCCAAAACGCGCGCCGGATCGCATCCGCCGAGCCCACGCAGCTCTGGGTCTTGGGGGTGGTGGGCGCCCTCGTCGCGACGATCGTCGTCTGCATGTTCGTCCAGAAGCTGAAGCAGGATCAGCTGCGAGATGCTCTCGCCGAGAACGGCCGAATCCAAGGCCAGATCGACACGATAAAGAAGCAGACCGCCAACCATCCCGAGATCAAGGCCAAGCTCAAGGAGCTACGCGAGCGCGAAGAGGCGATTCAAAAGCTCCAGGCCGCGCGCACGGGCCCGACCTCGACCCTCCTCGAACTCGCCCACGTGCTCACGCCCGGGCGCGGTCCGACCACGGACCGCGACAAGCTCGAGCAGCTCAAACGGGACAATCCGGCCGAGGTTTACAACGCGAACTGGGATCCCCGGCGCCTCTGGCTCACCTCGTACGTGGAGGCGCAGCGCAGCGTCAAGCTCGGGGGCCTTGCGCGCGACGGTGAGGACGTGAGCGAGCTCGAACGGCGACTCAAGGCCAGCGACTACTTCGCAGAAGTCAAGCTGCTCCCAGGGACGAAGGTCGTCGACGGCCAGTCGCACCAGGAGCTCTTTCGCTTCGAGCTCTCGGCAAAGGTGAGGTACTGACATGGCAGCTCCCTCCCCGCAGTCGCTGCTCTCGAAGGCACCCGCGTACGCGAAGTTCGTTGCGGCCGCGGCAGCCGCGGTGCTCACGGCGGCGACATACTGGTTTGTCTTCTATTCGGACGCCGCCGCGAAAATCGAAGGGGCGCAGCGGCAGAAGAAGTCGTTGCTCGACGAGCTTGCGCAAGAGCAGCAGGCCGAAGCGAGCTACTTTGCAGACCGCGACGAGCTCGTGCTGCGCGAGCAGCGTGCGCGCGAGTTCAACAAGCTCTTGCCTCCCGATTCGCAAGAAGACGCGTTTTTGTCCACCGTACAGCAGGCATCGAACGCCGCCGGGATCGACTTGAAGGGCTATGCCCCCCTCGAAGAGGTAGCTCAGAGCTTCTACGCGAAGGTGCCCATGAAGCTGGAGATGACCGGGAAGTTTCAGCAGATTGCGAAGTTTGCGTACGACCTGGGCAAAGTCGATCGCATCATCAACGTGGAAGATATCGAGCTCTCCGAGCCGAAGATGGTCGGCGACGAAATCATTCTCAAAGCGAAGTGCCTCGCCACGGCCTTCCATGCGACCAAGGCGAAAGAGGCAACCCGCGGTTCCGGAGTCGCAGGCGCGACGGCGGCGGCTCCGCCCGCATCCCGTACCCCGCCGGGGACGCCATGAGGGTCGCCGCCCTCAGACCCGGCGTGTTCGCCGGAGCTCTGTCGCTGGGCGCGGTCGCGTGTGGTGTCGCGACCACCGCCCCACCGCCGCCGCCGAGCCGGCTGGCACCCGCGGCTTCGTCGAGCGCTTCTGGACGTCCGCAAGAGCTCAAGGGGCCCGAGTTTACGGAGATCGACTTCATCGAGAGCGATCGCAACCGGGATCCGTTTCGAAGCTTTCTCATTCAAGGCCAGCCTACGGGCAAGCAGCCCGTCAATCAGCGTCGCGTCGAGCTCGCACAGTATTCGCTCGACGAACTGAAGCTCGTTGCCATCGTGACGGGCTCGGAGAAGCCGAGCGCGATGTTCGTCGATCCGAACGGGAAGGGCACCGTAGTCTACAAGGGGACGTTCGTTTGCCGCGCCGAGGTGGTGCACGTCGGGCCGAGCAACGGGCCGGAGTATCAGCTCAACTGGCGTGTCGACCGGATCCGACCGAGCGACGTCGTGCTGATCCGCGAAGACCCCGCCCAACCGTCGATTCCACCCGCAACGCGCGTCGTTCCCCTGCATCCCGAGGCCGACAAGGAAGCCGAGGGATTGTCGTTGGGATCCCCGGGCTAAGGGTCCCGCGGGTGCCCGCAACGATCTCGGGTGCCGCAAACAAGGCGGCCTTCACCGACACCGACTCGGCGCCGCCAGTGCCTGCGTAGCCGCTTCGCGCGCCATGTGTGGCGCCTCGGCAGCGAGCAGCGGCGCGAGCCGTGCGGGCAGATCGCGTGGCTGGAGCGCCGCGAGTCCGAGCAACGCGCCGAGCGCAACCTTCTGGTCGTCTTCGGCGGTGCCCGGAACACCCAGCGCGCGAGCGAGCTCGGTCAGGCGGTCGATCGAGCGCGCGTCGCAGAATCCCGCCGAGGGCGCCGGCCGCGGCCACGCGCACGTCGGCGTCTTCGCCCCCGTCGTCGAGGCGTTCGCGAATTGCGTCCCGGAACGCCGATTCCCTGCGTCTGCCCAACGCCGCCAACGCCGCCGCGCGGACGTCGACCGAACGGTCGTGCACCGCTCGGCCGAGCGCGTCTCCGACGTCCATCGAGGCCGGCGCCGTTGCGAGCACGCCGACCGCCCGCGCCCGGACGAACGACCAACCGTCCTCCGAGAGGAGCGTTTTGGCCACGGGGATGGCGCTCGGCGAAGGCGAGGCCGCGAGCGCGAGGAGGGCCGCCTCACGAACCCGCGGCTCGGGATCGCCAGCAGCCGCGACGAGCGTTTCGCGGGCGCGCGGGATGTCGGCGGCAGCCTCCGCCGCGCGGGCTCGAACCATCCAATCGATGTCGTGCACCATTGCCTGGGCCACTCGCTGGGCCGCCGCGTCGTCGCCGGCACGTGCAAGCTCCTCGAGCGGTCCGAGCACCAGATAGCGTACTCGCATCGTGGGCTGACCGCCGAGGAGCTGCTCGACTGCAGCCTCGCTTTCGGCGGGCGCCTCGGTAACGCGGGCGCCCGCGGCCCGCATGATCTCCAAGCGGGCACCGGCGCTGCGCCGCGCGTCGCTCAGGAGCTTCGCGAGCCGCCCGGGCTGCGACGCGTTGAGGGCCACCGACATGGCTCGGCGCAGGATCGCGCGTGTTTCCCCATCCGGCTCGGGGGTGGACGCGATCGCATCGGCGATGGGGTCGAGCGCGTCGTCCGGGGCAATCGTCGCGAGCGTCGGCGCGATGCAGGCGCGGCTCGAGGCGATTTCTTGCATTCTCTTCGCGAGCGCGGGCGCCGCCCCCCTGCATCGATCGAGCTTTTCGCGCGCTTTTCGCGGCGCCTCTCCTTGGCCTTCGCACAGCCCTCTCGCGAGCAAGGGCGCCGCCTCTTCGCATCCATCGTGAGCCGCGGCGACATCCATCGCTCGCGCCTTTCCCGTCGGGTCGAGCGCGTCGAACGTCCCTTCCACGGCGGAAAGTGCTCCGTTCCCGGCTCGCTCGAGCACCTGTGCGGCGGCAATCCCTCGCTCGCTCGATAGTTTGCTCGCCACGTCCTCTAGTGTGGCCCCGGGTCCGTCGAACTCGCTGTACCCGACCAACTCTGCGAGGCCGACGTCGGGGTGTGCCAGACCCCGCCCGAACGCGGTGTCCAGAACCAGTGCGATGCACGACGCTTCGATGGGTCGGGGAAAGACGATTTCATAGCTCTCCCCGGGCTTTTGCGAGGCATCTTCGGGCATCGTCACTTCGAACGTCTGCGTGCTCGTCACGAGATAGAACGTGCGCGGCGCGGCAGCGTTCGCGGCCCTCGAGTCGGGCGGTGAGACGACGACCTGCATCCTCGCGATGGGCACACCCGGCGGCGCTGCCATGACGACGAACTCGCCTTGTCCGGCCCCCGGCCTCTTCTCGGTCCAAGAGGAACGAGGGTCGCCGTCGGTGAGCTCCCACCCACGCGACCCCGGGACGCTCGAGCCACGGGCGACGAGCAACTTCGCCAGCGAGGCGTCGACCCTCGGCCCCTTGTCGGTCGCCACCACCTTTTGAGCGTCCAGTTGCTGTCCGGAGCTGAGCCGCTGCACGGTGGCCGGTCGGAGCGCGAGCGACCCGGGATACAGCGCCAGAGGGTCGAGCAAGGTCACGCTCTGGCCGCAAAGGCTTAAATCTTCGCGTACGTCGCCCACGAGCACGAAGCTCGTCGCGCCGTTTGCGACCGTCTGCACCGCCTTGCCCGTGCGCTCCCCGGGGTCACCGGCGATCAGGCCGGTCATCCCCGCGAAGATGGGGGCCCGCTGTCCCCCGGCGAAAATCGCCTCCCACGCCACCCCCGAAGCGCTCTCCCTGCTGGGAATGCGAACGTGGACGACATGCCTGCCGAGACCCACCGCGATCGCTTCGACGGCGACATCCGCTTCCCCCGGCAGAAGGGCGCGGTCGAGCCCGATTGGCACGCGGGCGCCGTTTGCGTCGACGACGCCCGCGGCCAGATCGACTTTCACGTCGAGGCCAGGCAATCCCCCCCCGGGCGCGGCCGTGCCGTGCGTCTCGGCCATCGCGAGCGAACGGACGAGCAGCGTCGCCGCGACCATCGACCCTATGCCTCGACGCATTCGAAGGGGACGATAGCCTACTTTTTTTGCCCCTTCGAACGAGGACGTGCGAGCAGTCGTACGTGATGCGTCGGGGCGTTCTCTGGGCGACGTTCGGCGGCGTTGGCCTCGTGCTCGCATCCGCGATGTTCGAGCGGGGCGGTCTTCTTGCCGGCACGGCGAGCTCCGCGGCCTCGAGCGAGGCTTCTTTGCCAGCCGTCGTCGCCCGCGCCCCGTCGCCGCCCGAGAGTCGCGCCGCTTCGCCCCCGGCGCCCCCCTTGGCGGGTCTCGACCTGACCCGCATCGCCCTCGGAGAAGGCTTTGCCACGGCTCGCGTCGAAGCAGGAACGGCTGAGCTCACCCTCGACGTCGGATTGCAGAAGACCGCCGCCGCGCTGATGAGGGCGCGCCGCGTGCCGCAAGCCGCGGTCGTGCTCATGGACGTCGCGAGCGGCCGGATCCTTGTCTATGCGAGCCACACCGAAGGAGGACCGGCGCGAGATCTGTGCGCCGAAGCCACGGCACCTTCCGCGAGTGTCTTCAAAATCGTCACAGCGTCGGCCCTCGTGGAAGACGCGCACCTCGGGCCCGATACCAGGCAGTGCTATCTGGGTGGAGAGCACCGCATCGACGCCGTCGACCTCGTCGATGATCCGAGGCGCGACCGGTGGTGCACGACTCTCGCCGGCGCGATGGGCCGCAGCATCAATGCCGTGTTCGCGCGGCTGGCCGGTGAGCACCTGTCCCCCGAGCTGCTCGAGGCGATGGCCCGTAAGTTCGGATTTGGACAGGCCGTCCCGTTCGACGTGCCAGTCCAGCCGAGTGCGATCCACGTGCCCCAGGACCCGCTGGAGTTTGCGCGAACGGCGGCCGGCTTTTGGAACAGCACTCTGTCGCCGATCGAGGCCGCCGAAATGAGCGCGATCGTCGCACGCGGCGGCGAAGGGGTTCGCCCGAGAATCGTCGAGAGGGTCGTGGACGCTTCGGGAGCACCGATCTGGAGCGCGGCCGATGGCCCGGCAATGAGTCGCGTCATCGCGAGCGACACCGCCCAAAAAGTGACCGAAATGATGGAACACACCGTCAACGAGGGGACGAGCTTTCGCGCGTTTCACGATCCGCGAGGGGGCCCCTCCCTTCCCGGGATCGGCGTCGCCGGTAAGACAGGCACGTTGACGGGCGGCCAAAGCCGCCGCTACTACACATGGTTCACGGGCTTTGCGCCCGTCAAACCCACGCCCGACGCAAGCCAGGTGGCAGTCGCGGTCCTCGTCGTCAACGGTCCGAGCTGGCAAATCAAAGCGAATGCCTTGGCCCGCGACGTTCTCCGTGCGTACTTTGCGTCGCGCGGAATAGAGGGCGTGAGCGCGCCCCTCTCCAGCGATCGTCGCGCGGATGTGCAACCTCGACCGCGCGCGGTCGGCGGGGCTTCGCGCTCTCGTGTAAGGTGACGGCGCGCGGGTCCCGCGCGAGGAGGAACGTCGAATGCACCTTCATGCCGGTTCTGCCGTTTGGCTCGATCACCACGAAGCGCGCGTCTTTCATGTGAGCCCGGCGGGGTTCGACGAGTCGGTCGTCAAAGCCCCGGCGCAGCACATTCACCGACACCCGAAGGGGTCGTCCGAGGGTCATCACCACCCGGATGATCTGCGCCACTTCTTCTCCGAAGTCGCGAAGGCCCTCGAGTCTTCCGAGAAGATCCTCGTTTTGGGGCCTTCGACCGCGAAGCTACAGTTTCTTCGATACCTTCACACGCACACGCCTGCCCTCGAGCCGCGTGTCGTGGGCATCGAGAGCGCCGATCATCCGAGCGACCGGCAGCTCATCGCGCACATCAAGCACCACTTCGGGATCGTCGACCGCGTCGTGTGACGGATCGATGAATGAGCCTTTCCTTCCCGTCAACCACGAGAGCCATGCAGTTTGCCGACGTTCCCGAGATTTCGGGCGCGGCCCCATTCGTCGGGCACGCGAGCGCTTTCCGTTCGGACCGGCTGAGGTTTCTCCTTCGCTCTGCGATGGAGCAACCAGAAGGCGGGCGCGTTCGAATATTCGGCCGGGAGATTTTTTTCACCTCGTCGCCGGCGGTCCTGCACGACGTACTCGTCGACAAAGCGCGGCTATTCGAGAAGTCACCTTCTATGCGCGTCTTGCTCTATCCCCTCGGGGGGGAAGGGCTGTTCACGAGCGACGGCGAACTTTGGAAGCGCCAGCGCCGGCTCATGGCCCCCATTTTCCAGCCGGCCGCGATTGCGCAGTACGTGGCCGTCGTCGCGGGCGTGGTTGCGCGCGCGGCCGATACGTGGAAGCCAGGGGCGACCATCGACCTCGGGCGCGAAATGACCAGAATCACGATGGCCATCGTGGGCAAGGCGCTATTCGACGCAGACGCTTTCGACGAAGCGGACGCGCTCGGCGATGCGCTCACCGTGGCTCTCGAGTGGTCGAACAAGCACGTGGGCTCGCCGCGCCTCGTGATGCAAATGTCGCTGCGGGCCGCACTGGAAAACGCCGAGGGGCGTCTCCCGGCGCCTTTCGAGAGAGTTCGCGCCTCGCTTTTTCAGGGTCTACGCGGCCCGGTCCTCTTGCCGGACGCGCGCTCGCCGCGGCTGCGCAACGCGATCGCCGTCCTCGACGAGCGCATCCAGCGGATGATCGACGAGCGCCGCGCCGCCCCTTCGGCCCGCGACGATCTTCTGACTCGCCTTCTGCGTGCGCGCGACGAAGACGGCTCGCGAATGGACGACAGGCAGGTGCGTGACGAGGCCGTGACGCTCTTCGTCGCGGGACACGAGACGACCGCCACGGCGCTTACGTGGGCGCTCTATCGTCTCTCGCGCGAGCCCGCTCTCTGGTCGAAGCTCGCCGCGGAGGCCGACGCACTCTCGGGAGACGACGACTTCCACGACCCATCGCGGCTCTCGTATGCCATCAAAGTGTTCAAAGAGAGCATTCGCCTCTATCCGCCCGTGTACTTGCTGAGCCGCCGAGCGCGGGAGACGGTGACGGTCGCAGGCTACGAGCTTCCTCGGGGCAGGCTGGTCTTCGCGAGTCCGTACAGCGTGCATCGCCGAACCGACGTCTACCCCGACCCCGAGCGATTCGACCCCGAGCGATTCACCCCGGAAGCCGAAGCCGCGCGCCCGCGATGCTCCTACATCCCGTTCGGGGCAGGGCCGCGGGTCTGCATCGGCAACCACTTCGCCTTGATGGAGGGGCCGATTGTACTGGCCGCCCTCGCGCGGCGGCTGCGCTTCGACGTTCAAGCCGGCGCATGCATCGAGCCCGCAGCCTTCGCCACGCTGAGGCCGCGCTCGCCGGTGCTCGCTCTCGTACAATCGCGTGCAGCAAGCGAAGCTAGGCCGAACTGAGGCCCAACGCCGGGCACAATCACACGTTTCGTACGTCCCGGAGGAGAACGAAGAGCCCTCCGTCGTCGCGGGCCAGCCTGTAGACGCCGTCGGCGGCTGCGCGGTCGCAAAGGAAGGCGGCGAGGGCCCACGCGGTCGGCTCGTCCGTCGCGAAAACGGGCGTGGCGATTTCCCAGAGGCTTCGCTCCGAGAGCGCGTCCGTCAACGCGGCGGACTCTCTGCGAACCGACTCCGCCGCGTTCGGGTTGCTCCACGCCCATGCCCAGGTGCGCGGGGCTCGGGCGAAGGTGCCGATGAGGGTGGCGCGCGCCGAGCCGATCGGTCGGGCCCCGGCCATCCAGCGAACGGTGGACGATTCGAAGTCGAGCTCCACGCCGGCGGACGCGAAGCGCAGTCGCAGCGCTTCGTTCTTCGCCTGCATCCGAGCGACCAGCGCATCGCGCTCCCGGTCGAACTCCACGCTCGGCGTGCGCACGAGCCCGGGAAGCCAACCGAAGCCGTCGCTCAAGCGCACGAACGTGCCGCCCCCCACGTCCTCGAGCTCCACGTCCTCGATGGCGCATAGCGCCTCGGTCGCTTTCGCGAGGGTCGGCAAGAGCCCGCGTACTTCGGGGCTGTTGAACGCCCTATCGACCTCGTCCTCGTCTCCCACGATCTCTTCGACGTCTATCCCTGCGACGGCCGGTTCACCCCCAGGCGCCCGGACGACCTGCACCAAGAGGCGACCCCAAGCGCTCGCGACTAGCTCGCTCCGGAGGAGGGCGCCAATGTCACCCAAAATCTCCCGGTGCAACCGGTCGGCCTCCGAGGCGTCCATGCGGCGTCAGACGAAAAAGTCGGGAATCAATTCCGCTCCCGGCACCGTTTGGTAGGCGTCGAAGCCCGTGACACCAATCGATCGCAGCACGTCTTCGTCGATGAAATAGTTGCCCGTGCATTCGCGGCTGGGACGGGTGAGCACTGCGTGCGCTGCGTCGCCCATGATCTCTGGCGTTCGGCTGCCGCGGACCACGCTGTCGCCGCCGAGGAGGTTTTGCACGGCGGCCGTGGCGATGACCGTTCGTGGCCAGAGCGCGTTCACCCCGATGCCCGACTCGCGAAACTCACCGGCCATTCCCAAAACGAGCAGGCTCATGCCGAACTTGGCGATGGTATACGCGACGTGGGGAGCAAACCATTTCTCACTCAGATCGAGGGGCGGCGCAATGTTGAGGATATGCGGGTTCTCTGCTTTCAGCAGATGAGGGATGCACGCCTGGGAACAGGCAAAGGCGCCCCGTGTATTGATCTGGTGCATGAGGTCGAAGCGCTTCAGCGGAGTATCCAGCGTGCCTGTCAAGCTTATGGCGCTCGCGTTGTTCACGAGCACGTCGATGCCGCCGAAGCGAGCTACGGCCTGGGCGACCGCCCCCCGGATTTGGTCCTCGAAGCGGACATCGACCGTGCATGCGAGCGCCTGACCCCCGGCATCTCGAATCTCCGCGGCGGCGGTGTGGATCGTGCCGGGCAGCTTGGGGTTCGCCTCCGTCGTCTTCGCGGCGATCACGACATTGGCGCCGTCGCGCGCGGCCCGGATGGCGATGGCTTTGCCAATCCCCCGGCTCGCCCCGGTGACAAAGAGCGTTTTGCCCCGCAGTGTCACGCCGCGCGACGCCGCTCGGAATGCAAAATGTCTCGGAGAGCGTCGGCAAAGGCGCGCACGAAGGCGTGATTCGAGTCGCCGTTGCTTCGTTTGCGGCGGGACCGCTGCTCAGAGCCCTGCATGCCCGCTGGCCGAGACCCGCTCACCTTCGCCATGTTCGTCATGTTTGCCCGCTCCGTGGACAAATGGAATAAGCAAATTCGTGACTAGCACCCGGCGTGCACGCGCATCGCACACAGCAATACTCGGCACCGAGCCAAGCGCCCCCCCCAACGGCAACCATCCTGCCACGAACGCGCGCTCGCGTCACGGATCTCGCAACGTTTGGCGGGAATTGTCGTCCCCGATCACGCCGAACCACCGTACGCCGATGGCCAGAGCTTCCGGCATGGCGCTTGATACGTCAGCGCAACGAGCGCTTCGCGGGGCGCGTCGTCGCGCCACCTCCAGTGACCCGATCCTCGCACGACCGCACGACGCCCCCGCGGGGCGCTCTCTTCCTGCACGGGCTTGACATCATTCGATCGATGTCTAAATAGACGTTCATCGAACATGCTCGGCCCCGGAGACGCATTCCAAGCCCTTGCCGACGGAACGCGCCGTGCGATCCTCAAGCTCCTTCGCAAGGGGTCGCTCACGGCGGGCGAAATCGCGGTCCAGTTCCAGCTCAGCAAACCCACCCTCTCGCATCACTTCAAGGTGCTCGAGTCCGCCGGCCTCGTGCGGTCAGAGCGGCGGGGGACGACGATCGTCTACACGTTGCAAAGCAACGCCATCGAGGACCTGGCGGCCGAGCTCTTGGACCTGACGTCGTCGATTCGAGTGACGCGCAAGCGCGCGGCCAGGAGTTCTTCGTGAAGAGCGATCGCGCAAGGCTGTCGACCCTGGACGTCCTGACCTTTCTCGTGTTGGCGGCGTCGCTCGCGCTCACGGCCTCGGTGTTCGATCGGTTGCCGGATCCGATGCCGACGCACTTCGACCTCCGCGGTCGTCCCGACGGCTGGATGCCGCGGAGCGTCGGCGCGTGGCTCGTGCCCGCGATTGCGGCCGGCGTGGTCGCGCTGCTGCGCGTGATCACGCTGGTGATGCCGAGCGGATGGCGAGAGCGCCTCATGGGGTCGCCGGTGCGCTTCATCTTGTTCGCGGTCTCGCTGTTCGCGGCGGGAGTGCAAGTCCTCGTGATTCGCGCGGCGCTCGATCGAGACCCTCACCTGGGCACGTCGATATTCGTCCTTCTCGGCGCGCTGTTCTTCGCAATGGGCATCGTCCTCCCACGTACGCGACGCAATCCGTTTTTCGGCGTTCGAACGCCCTTTGCCCTGACGTCCGACGAAAACTGGGCCCGTACGCAACGCGTGGGCAGCTACGCGTGGACCACAGGCGGTGTCGTCGTCTTCGCCGCCGGCATGGTGGGGTCTCCGAGCGTGGCTGTCGCGGCCATTGCCGTTACCGTGCTCGCACCGGTCGTTTGGTCTTGGCTCGTGGCGCGCGGCGGTCCGGGCGACATCCCGCCCATGTCCACCAGTCGGTAGGTCGAGGGCGCGGCTCCATTCTATGCCCCGTCCTTCAAACACTTCGAGAGCTCCGCGAGCGTCGACTCCGCGTTGGCGAGACCGTCGTCGCCGGAGTCGAAACGACGCGAGAGGCGCATGTCGGGCGTGAGCTTCCACGCCCCCCGCGTCCTCTTGATGAGCGCCATGATCTTCTCCGGATCGAGTGGAGTGTCGTCGCGCAAGTGCAAGACGACCGATTGCTCGCTCGCCTCACATCCGAGCACGCGTAGACGCCTGAGCTCCGTCTTGAGGGACATCAGCTTGACCAGTCGTCGCGCCCCTTCGGGCGGCGCACCGAAGCGGTCCTCCATTTCCGCGGCAATCTCCGACACGTGCGCTTCGTCGACGGCGCTCGCGAGTCGCTTGTACAGCGAAAGCCGAACCCCCACGTCGCTCACGTAGTCGTCGGGCAAGAGGGCTTCGACGTCGAAGCTGAGCTCCGGGTCGACGTCGTGCGCCACTTCCTCGCCCCCGAGCTCGTGCACTGCGTCTTCGAGCATCCGGCAGAACATATCCAATCCCACGCTGGCAACGTTTCCGGATTGCTCCGCTCCGAGCAGGTCGCCAGCGCCTCGGAGCTCGAGATCGAGCGAGGCGATTTGGAAACCGCTACCGAGCTCGGTATGCCGCTCGAGCGCCTCGATCCGCGACCGGCCCTCGTCGCTCATCGCGTTTTCGGGCGGAACGACGAGATAGCAATACGCCCGTTCTTTGCCGCGCCCGACGCGGCCGCGAAGCTGGTAGAGCTGCGCCAAGCCGAATAGGTCCGCGCGATCGATGATCATCGTGTTTGCTCGCGGGATGTCGAGGCCGCTCTCGATGATCGCCGTCGACACGAGGACGTCGTAACGCCCGTCGACGAAATCGAGCATCGTCTCTTCGAGGGCGGCCTCACCCATCTGTCCGTGCGCCACCGCTACGCGCGCGGTCGGCACGAGCTCCTGAACGCGCTGCGCCTTTTCGTAGAGCTTGTCGATGCGGTTGTACACGTAGAAGCACTGGCCGCCGCGCGCGAGTTCGCGCTCGATCGCCTCGCGCACCACTTGCTCGTCCCAGCGCGTGACGATGGTGCGCACCGCCCGGCGGTCCACGGGAGGAGTCGTGATGAGCGACAGGTCACGCACGCCGCTGACGGCCATCTGCAGGGTTCGAGGGATGGGCGTGGCGGTCAGCGTGAGCACGTCGACTTGCGCGCGGAGCTGCTTGATGCGCTCCTTGTGCGAGACCCCGAAGCGCTGCTCTTCGTCGACGACGAGCAGGCCGAGGCGCTTGAAATGAACGTCCTTCGAGAGGAGCCGGTGCGTCCCCACGACCACGTCGACGTTCCCCTCCCGCAGGCCGAGTACCGTTTCTTCCAGTTCCTTTTTCGACTGGAAGCGAGACAGCGCTCGGACCACGATGGGGTAGCCGGCCATTCTGGTTTCGAGGGTCCGAAAATGCTGCGCGGCGAGAACGGTCGTCGGGCAAAGGAGCGCAACCTGCCGGCCGCTCATGGCCGTCCGAAATGCCGCGCGCAGCGCGACCTCCGTCTTGCCGAAACCGACGTCCCCGCAGACCAGTCGGTCCATCGGACGAGTCGACTCCAAATCCTTGTTTACCTCGTCGATCGCGCGCGCCTGGTCCTGCGTCTCGTCGTACGGAAACGTCGCCTCGAACGCGCGATACTCGTCGTCGGCGGGTGCGATCGCGTCGCCGCGCGCCGCGCGTCGCTCGGCGTAGAGTCGCAAAAGCTCGTCGGCCATTCTGCGTACCTCGCGAGCGACCCGGGCTTTCGTGCGGGTGAAGGTGCCGCCGCCGAGTCGGTCGAGCTTCGGCTGTCCGCTCTCGCCGCCTGCGTACTTCTCGAGCTGATTGAGGCGCCAGACGGGCAGGTACAGTTTGTCGCCGCCCGCGTACTCGATCGCGATGAGGTCCACCGTGAGGCCGGACACTTTCTTGTGTACGAGCCCGTGGTACTTGCCGATTCCGTGCTCCGCGTGCACGACGTAATCGCCTGGGGCGAGGCTTCGAAGGTCTTCGAGGAAGGTGCGAGCGGTATCCGCGGTGCGGGCTCGCTCGCGACGGCGGTGGACGCGCGCCCCGAAAATCTCCTCTTCGGTAACCAGCACGAGCCCGTCGGCGGGCAGAATGACGCCGCGCGCGAGCGGCCCGACCACCACTTGCACCTGGTCCGTGGGCTGGTCGAGCCATCTCGGGTCGAACGCGCTCAGCCGCGCTTTGCAGGGGACGCCCTGATGCCCCAGCAATGTCACGAGCCGCTCCGCCTGCGTTTGCGCCCGGGCAGCCAAGAAAACGGCGAGACCATGTTCGCGCCAGTGCGCGATGCGTCGCACGAGCGGCGCGAGGCCTGCGTTCCTCCCCTTCGACGACCGGGCCGCTTTGACCGAGCGGGCCAGATCCTCGTTGTCGCGCGAGGCCAGATCGAACGGCTCCCGCGCGCTCTCGAAAACGCCAAGTCCCCCCTCCGCTCCGCCGGTCACCGGCGTGCGGTGAAGCGCGACCACGGCGCGCGACGCCAGGTCTCGCGCGACGCGCTCTTCCTCCAAGTAATATTCGGCGAGAGGGAACGACGGCCCCGCGCCCGCCTTGTGCGCGGCGTCCTTCTCCGCTCGCGCGAGTTCGTCGCGAACGGCGCGCGTGATCGAAGGGGGGTCGTCCAGCAGGATGACGGCGCCCTTTGGCACGTACCCGAGCAGCGGATCGAGCGCCTCGTAGTATGCGGGGACAAACCCTTCGGCTCCGAAGAAGGCCCGGCCGCTGACGACGTCGTCGATGAGCGCGCGCGTTTTGGTCGTCGGCCAATCGATCGATTCGGCCAGCTGCGTGATTCGAGCCCGTGCGCGCGCGACGCTCGCCCCGTCGAGGATGGCTTCGCGCACCGGCGGTAGCCAGAGCTGCTTGATCTCGGCGGCGGTCTTCTTCGTTGTCTGGTCGACCGGGTCGAACGGCTTCATCGAGAGCACCAGCTCACCGTAGAGCTCGACCCGCACCGGCGAGTCGCTCGACGGCGGCCATATGTCGAGCAGCGCCCCGCGCACCGCGAAGCTTCCGCGATCCTCGACGACCGGGACGCGCAGGTATCCCGCCTCGGTCAGGTTTCGCACGAGCGCATCGCGATCGATCTCTTGTTCGGCGGCGATGCGGTCGGCGCGCCTCTCGAGCGCACTTCTGGGGGCGACTTTGCGGACGAGCGCGGTCGCCGGCAGCGCGACCATGCTCCACGCTCTCTCGTGCGCGAGGTGGAACAGCGTTGCCATACGGCTCATTGCCGCGGCGCGGTCGGGGCTGACGTCGGCCCAGGGCGAGGATTCGTTCGCGGCGAAAAGGAGCACTTCCCCTTCGCCCGTGTCTTCGGCCTCGTCGTCCAGCGCGCCCCGAGTGAGAAAGCCGGCGTCTTGCGCGGCTCGCCGGGCGCCGTCCGAATCGCTCGTGACGAAGACGACTCGCCGGCCCGACCGCGCAAGCGCCGCGGCCACGGCGGGCCCGGCGCTCCCCCTCACTCCGGCGACGTCGATTCGGCACGTCGTCTGCCCGGCCAGCGACTTCGCCGCGGCCACCACGTCGCGTATCTGGGACGCGGTCACCCCTTCGGGCGGCAGCAGCGAGCCGAGCGGCTCCGCCTCTTCGGTGAAGACCTGAGGCGCGATCTGCTCCGCTGTGAGCCCCGTCCGCTCGGCGAGCGTGGACGTCATCGAGGGACTGGGCATCTATTGCGCTTTCTGCCTAGCCCGGCCGTTCATGGCTTCGTTCACGCCGGGCTTTTGTGCCTCTTATAGCGCACCGTCATCACTTCGAAATCTCCCCCCTCCGGCGACGGGACGAACGATTGAAACACACGCACGTCGTCTTCGGGTCGCTCGGTAACTTCGCGCCATCGCATTCGAGAGCCGTCTGGGCGCGTCATCTCGCCGACGAAGCTCATGGTACGCGCTTGCTCGTCCCATCGCCCTTGCATGACGACCAGCCCACGTCGAAGGGGATCCACCCAGGTGGACACGTACCGTCCGTGGACAGAGTCCCATCCGGAGATACCGTGTCCCTCGAATCCGCTCGTCTCGTTCTTGAAGTCACTGACGAGCCACGGACCGCACATGCGGCAGACCAAGGTCCCTTCGCTCATCTGCCCCGCTGCGCCGCGCTCCGGCCAGACTTCGATGGTGGCGCGCCAGCGGCCGGCGTCCGCCGCAAGGACCTCGACCTCGGGGCTCTCGGCTAGAGACATGGGCGCGAGTATCGCACTCCAGGAGCGGGGAGTCTCTCCTAGGTCTACGGCACCGAGCGCAATCGCGTTGTCTCGAGGCCTCGAGCTCCGTCGGGGCGAAGACGTTCCCGTGGCGCGCATTAGAGCTGGCCGCGCGAGTCCGCGGCGGGGGGCAACTCCTCTTCCGGTTGCTTGTGCACGGTGACGCGCACCCGCGTCACGCGCCGCCGGCTGATGGCCGTCACTTCGGCCGTCGCGCCGCGCACGAGCTCGACCTTGTCGCCGGCCCGCGGCAGACGCCCCAAGCGCTCGACCACGAACGAACCTACCTGCTCGCCGAGGTCCTTGTCGGGCACCTGAACCCCGATGGCGCGAAACTCCTCCATTGCGGCCCGTCCGTCGACCTCCCACATCGACTCGGTCCCCGGGACTCGGACGATTCTCTGCGGCTCCTCGTCGAACTCGTCGCGGATCTCGCCGACTATTTCTTCGAGCAAGTCCTCCATCGTGACGATGCCGCTCGTGCCGCCGTACTCGTCGACTACGACGGCGATCGGGACCTGCTTTCGCTGCATCTCTCGGAGCACCTCCACCCCGCTCTGAACCTCCGGGACAAAAAGAATGTCGCGGCGCAAAGGGGACAGATTGGCCAGGGCTTCGGCGCCCGGGTGCAGAAGAAAGTCCTTCGCATAGAGGTAACCGGCGATGTCGTCGAGGGACCGGCCGTAGGTGAGGACGACACGCGAGAACTGGTGGGCGCGAACGAGCTCGTGCGCCTCCTTGCCACTCGTCTGAAGCGGCAGGGAAACGATGTCGACTCGCGGCACCATCGAATGTCGGGCGGCGCGTTCGGAGAAGCGCATGACCCGCTCGAAAAGCTCAGCTGTGGACCTGCCGCGCGGCGACCGCACCGCGCTGGCGGCGAGGATGGCCAAGACTTCGTCCTGGCTGAACCGCCCCTCGACGCTGGCCACGTCCGGGGACATTCCGACGGTTCGCAAAACGAGGCGTGACGCCCGCTCGAGGAGCCACAAGAGCGGCAAAAACGTGACGTACACCAGGCGCAGCGGGATCGCCGCGGCGAGCGCCGTTGATTCCGTGCGTTGGATCGCGACGAGCTTCGGCACGAGCTCGCCAAAGAGGACGTGGCCGAACGTCAGAATGACGAATGCGAAGACGTCGATCGCGACGTGCGTCGCGCTCGAGGCCGGCGCCGACGTGACAGCGATGTGCGCGCGATCCAGCAAGGCGGCCAGCGACGGCTCCCCGATCCAGCCGAGGCCAAGGCTGGCAAGCGTAATCCCGAACTGCGTTACCGATAGGTATCGGTCGAGCCGGCCGACGATTGATTCGGCCAGCGTCGCCCTCTTGTCTCCCCTGCGCGCGCGAGCGCGCAGCTGCGTCGCCCGGACCTTGACGACCGCGAACTCCGCGGCGACGAAGAATCCGTTGAGGACGATACAAACAGCAGCGACGAGAAGTCCCCACACGGGCCGCCATACGTATCATGGCGTGAGCTAGCGCGGGACCATGACCGATCACGACGTGCTCGTCTTTCTCTTGGCGCTGGCCGTGCTGCTCGCCACCGCACGCCTGCTCGGCGAGCTGGCGCGACTGCTCGACATGCCCCTCGTCGTCGGCGAAATGGTGGCCGGCATTCTTCTCGGTCCGAGCTTGCTGGGGCGCATCGCGCCGGGCCTGCAGGGCTGGCTGTTCCCGGGAGGACCGCCCGCCGCAATGGTCGGCGGGTACACGACCGTTGCCGTCGTGCTTTTGCTCGTCGTCGTCGGACTCGATGTCGACATCGAGGTGGTTCGCCGGCGTGGTCGAAGCGCCCTGGCGACCGGTCTCCTGGGGATCGCACTACCGATGGCCAGCGGGGTGGCGCTCGGGCTCCTCTTGCCGGACGCGGACCTCGTGGACTCTTCGCGTCGCAGCACCCTTGCTCTGCTGCTCGGTGTGGCCCTCAGCATCTCGGCGCTGCCGGTCATCGCCAAGACCCTGCTCGACCTCGGCCTCTTCAAGTCGGACATCGGCTTGCTCGTGATGGCCGCGGCGATGATCGACGATTTGGTCGGATGGGTCGCGCTCTCGCTTCTCCTTGGCCCGGTGCGCGGCGCGACGGTCGACTTCGCCTCGTTCGGCCGCACCGTCGGGCTGGGTGCGATCTTCGCCTGCGGCATGCTGATCGTCGGTCGCCGCCTGATCGACTTGGCTCTTCGGCGACTGTCGCGGGACGCTGCCGCACCGGGACGCATTCTGTCGCTCGTCATCGTGCTCGGGCTGCTCGGCGCGAGCGCGGCCCACGCGATCGGGCTGCACGCCGTCTTCGGGGGATTCGTCGCCGGCCTCACCTTAGGGCGTTGCCCGCGCGTCAATGCCCGCACACGCACGGTGATCGACGACTTCGTCGCGAACGTCTTCGCGCCCGTCTTCTTCGCATCGATCGGCCTGCGCGTGGACTTCGCGAGCGCGTTCGATTGGCGACTTTGCTTGCTGGTGTTCGCGGCGGCGACCGTCTCCAAGCTCGTCGGCTGCACGATCGGGTCTCGATTCGGGGGGGTGGCGGGCGGGCGGCTCGGTTGGCGGCAGGCCACGGCAGTCGGCTTCGCCATGAACGCGCGCGGCGCGATGGGAATCATCCTCGCGGCGATCGCGCGAGACGCAGGGCTCTTCGGGGATCGGATGTTCGTCGCGCTCGTGGTGATGGCGCTCGCGACTTCGCTTCTCGGCGGTCCGGCCATGAAATGGCTCCTTTATCGCGAGGAACCGGAGGAGGACGTGGTGACGCTGCTTCGGCGGGGCGCGTTCGTCGGCGAGCTTCATGCGCGGACGCCGAGCGAGTCGATAAGCGAACTCATTCGCGCGCTCGGATCGCTGCTCGCCGGCCGAAAGCGCGTAGCGCGCGACGCGGTGCTGGAGCGCGAGCTGGTGGCAGCCACGGGCCTCGGCGACGAGGTCGCGATTCCCCATGCGGCCGTGGAGGGGCTGGAAAAGCCTCTTCTAGCCCTCGGTCGAGCGCCGCGTGGGATCGACTTCGACGCGCACGACGGACGTCCCGCGCGAATCGTTTTTCTCTTGCTCATCCCGCCAAGCGCCTACGACGAAGAAGTGCGCATTCTCGCTTCGATTGCGCGCGCGACCTACGACGCTCGAGCGAGAGAAGAATTGGCCGCCGCGAACGGAATCGAGGAAGTCACTCGCGTTCTCGGGCAGAGCGCGAAAAGGACGCGCGATTCGATGCGTCCGAAAGGGCGTTCGGCGCCAGTCGGGCGGGAGCAAACCTGAACATCCATCAAGGCGGACTGCCCAATTGGATGTTTCTCATCTGTTTCTTCCTAGTAACACTTTCGATTGATGCCCTTTGGGTCTTGTAGCCTGAGAGGGTAGTGCTATCGTCCACGCAGGGAGGCGTGCGGCGTGTCGGGGCCGCCGCGTGCAGCGTTCGGGCATGGCACATCTTGGAGCGTACGAGGTTCGAAGCCTGCTCGGACGCGGGGAAATGGCGAGTGTGTACGAATGCCGCCATACAAAGCTCGGTAGGTCCGCCGCAATCAAAGTTCTCCACCCGCATCTCGCGCGCGACCGAGACGCGGTCGCGCGCTTCTTGCGCGAGGGTCAGGCTCTCGCGCGAGTCGAGCACCCGAACGTCGTCGAAGTGTTCGACGTGGGTGAGCACCGCTCCGTCCCGTACCTTGTTATGTCCCTCGTGGAGGGTGAAGATCTCGAGGAATATTTCCGCCGGCATCACCCGATGGCAGTGTCCGCCATCGCCGATTGCGTCCTGCCCGTCATCGGCGCCGTCGCCGCCGCCTACGACGCGGGGGTGGTCTTTCGAGACGTGAAGCCGAGCAACATCCGCGTAGCGCGCGACCATCGCGGCAAGCCGATTCCAAAGGTGCTCGACTTCGGCATCTCGAAGCTCACTGGCGACGAGCGTGGGCAGAAAGTGTCCCATATCAATGAATTGCTGGGCACGGCGAGCTACCTCCCCCCCGAGCAGATGCGCTCCGCAAAAGAGGCCGCTACCCGAGGCGACGTATATGCGCTGGGCGTCATCCTTTATCAGGCGGCCACCGGCGCTCGCCCCTTCCATGGCGACGACGCGTTCGGCTTGATGCACGCGATTTTGACGGCACGCGTTCCCCCTCCGAGCCACTTTCGTCCCGAAGTGCCCGCCGCGTTCGATACGCTCGTCCTGCGCGCGATTCAGCGAGATCCGTCGCAGCGGTTCGATTCGGCGCGCGAGTTGGGCTCCGCCCTTGCGCAGTTCTCGTCCGAACCTGCCGTATGGCGGGCGGAGTTTGTGCCCAGGTCGGCCGAGCGATTGACCGCGGCGGGGCTTGGGGGCATCGACTCACCCAAGCGCTCGTGGCGGTGACCCCGCCAAATTCCCGTCCCGGGCTCACGAAATCTTGCTTCGGCCCCCCCGCCTGACGCACCATCCGCGGCCCATGCGGCCCAAGCACGTCCTTCTCGCGTCTGTCGCGCTCCTCTGCATCGCTGGCGTCGGCCGTCCGGCCATGGCATTCGGCGGCAGCGCACGAGACCTGGAACGCCAGGGCACGTTCGTCGTCACCAACAACGCGGGTTTCGGGTTCGACCAACAGGTCAATAGCCCTCCCAGCACGTCGTTCTCGCTGCGCCCCGCGCTCGACTATTTCATCATTCCCAACCTCTCGATTGGGGGCGCAATCGCATTCCAATCGTACTCGGCTTCGCACGCGCCGACCACCACCTCGTTCACGATCGCGCCCGAGGTCGGTTACGAATTTGCGCTGACGGACACGTGGTCGTTCTGGCCTCAAGCGGCGATATCCGTGTCGTTCCCGAACCCCGGCAACCCCAACGCGACGCTGATGATCACCGCGCCGTTCCTCGTTCACCCCGCCCCGCACTTCTTCTTCGGCATCGGCCCGGGCATCGAGCAGGGTCTCACTTCGAATCCACCGACCGCGATCACCGGCACGTTTCTCATCGGGGGATACTTCGACCACTGAGACGCTGTGGCGCTTTGGCGCACGGTCGAATGCGCGGCGGGGGTCGAAATCGGCAGCTGGCGGCAGGCTGAAGGGGCGCTGAACATCACTCGGGCTCGGGCACGCTGGGTGCACCGAAGTTCCCCGTCGCGGTTCGGAGGGCCGTCGCCACGCGCATGACTGCAGCCGGCAGCAAGCAGCAGCAGGAAGGGGAGGTGACCGCCGCCGCGGCTTCTCTCCACGTCCCGCCGCTCGACCACGGAGCGATCGGAAATGGGCGCGTGCTCGCGCTCGTTTCGCCGACGAGCGCCGTCGAATGGCTCTGCCTTCCGCGCTTCGACTCTCCGTCGGTCTTCGCGAGACTGATCGACGGGCAGCGCGGAGGCACGTTCCGTTTCCTCTACGGCGAGCAAGAGGTGCGCGGACACCTGCGCTACGTGGCGAACACAAACGTTTTGTCGACGCGCTTCGAAGTCGACGATTGCGTATGGGAGGTGCTCGACTACGCGCCACGAATCCCCGAAGGGCTCGACGTGCGGGTGCCGCTCGAGATCGTCCGAATCGTGCGACCGATCGCCGGCCATCCGAAGCTTCGCGTCGACTTCGATCCGCGTCCCGACTACGCCCGCGCGCCGGTCGAGATGCGCGAGACCACGCACGGCATCGAAGTCATGGGCGGCGCGGCGCCCCTTCAGCTGTGCACGAACCTGCCCTGCCCGTACGTCCTCTCGCGCCGCGAGTTCGTGTTGACCAAGCCCATCTACTTCGTTTTGAGCTACGGGCGGCGCGAGTGGACACCGACCCTGGCGACGGCCTTCCACGAGCTCGAGCTGACCATCGCCGGATGGCGCGCCTGGGCGAAGACCTGCTCGTTGCCGAACTTTGCCGCGCCGCAAGTGCTTCGCTCGGCGCTGTGCCTCAAGCTTCACGCGTACCACGATACCGGCGCCATCATCGCCGCCACGACGACGAGCATCCCGGAGGCGATCGGCACACCGCGGGCTTGGGATTACAGGTACTGCTGGCTGCGCGACGCCGCCTTCGTGGTCGAGGCGCTGCGTCGCCTTGGCCACCTGAACGAAGGTGAGCAGTTTCTCAACTTTCTTCGCGACGTCGCCGAAGGCGGGCCGCTTCAGCCGCTCTACGGAATCGATGGCGCGCGCGACCTCGAAGAGGAGCGGCTGACTCATCTCTCCGGATTCGGGGGGTGCGGATGGGTGCGTATCGGCAACTCCGCGTGCGACCAGCGACAGAACGACTTGATGGGCGAGCTCATGCTCTGCCTCGAAACGTTGCTCACCGATCCGCGTATCGTCGACGAAGACTCGGGGCGCTTTACGCCGCTCTTGCAGCGCCTGGTCGAGGAGGCAATCGCGGCGGCGCCCACTCTCGACACCAGCATATGGGAGTTTCGGAGCCTTCGCGGAATCTATACCTTTTCGCGCGCGATGTGCTGGGTGGCCATCGACCGCGGCGCGAGCCTGGCGCGCCGAATGGGCCGGATTGACCTCGCGGAGAAGTGGGGCCCGATCGCCGAGCGCGAGCGCGCGGAAGTGCTGCAGCGCGGCTACTCGAACCGATTGGGATTCTTCACCCAGCAGTTGGACGGCCAGCATCCGGACGCCTCGCTCCTGCTCTTGCCGACCATCGGAATCATCGACGCGCGCGATCCTCGATTTGGTTCGACCGTCGACGCGTACGAGCAGCGCCTCGTCACGCGCGGGCTGATGCGCCGTTACACGAACTTCGACGACTTCGGCGAGACGCACAGCGCGTTCACCATTTGCTCGTTCTGGTGGGCCGAAGCGCTCGCTCTCATGGGGCGCCTCGAACGCGCAGTGGAGGTCTTCGAGCGCGTCACCCGGCACGCAAACCCGGTCGGCCTGTTCAGCGAAGACATCGATCCGGAGACCGGGGCGCTGCTCGGCAATTTTCCTCAGGCGTACACGCACGTCGGGCTGATCCACGCCGCCATGACCATCGGAGAACTCATCGAGGCGCGTGACGGCAGAGCACGCGCGTGGACGTGACATGGGACGGGTGATCCTGGTCTCCAATCGCCTGCCGGTTACGGTCCGGCTCGATCATGGCGCGGTCTCGATCGCGCGGAGCTCGGGCGGCCTCGCCACGGGCCTTCGCGTGCCTCACGAGCGCACGGGCGGAACCTGGATTGGCTGGCCCGGCGACGTCTCGCGGTTGACCCCCGCGCTGCATCGCGCCTTGACGACGCACCTCGCCGAGCTGCGCTGTGTCCCCGTGTATCTGAGCGCGGCCGAGGTCGAGAGCTACTACGACGGCTTTTCGAACGCTGTGCTTTGGCCGCTCTTTCACTACCTCTTGGACAGGATTCCCCCGTCTTCGCACGAGTGGGACGCATATCGCGCCGTCAACGAGAAGTTTGCCGACGCGGCCGCCCGAGCGTGGCAGCCCGGCGATCTCGTATGGGTCCACGACTACCAGCTCGTCCTCGTTCCGCAGCTCCTGCGTGCGCGCATTCCGAGCGCGATGATCGGATTCTTTCTCCACATTCCTTTTCCGGTCTCCGAGGTCGTCCGGACTCTGCCGTGGCGCGATCAGGTCCTCGAAGGAATGCTCGGCGCAGACCTGGTCGGCTTTCACACCTTCACGTATCGAAAGCACTTCGCCTCGTCGGTGCTTCGAATCCTCGGCATCCCGTCGAAGGGTGACAGCGTTTTCATCGACGGTCGCCAGATCCGCCTGGGGGTCTTCCCCATCGGCGTCGACGCGCGCACGTTCGGCGAGCTGGCCGGCGATCCGGACGTGGAGCGCGAGACGGCGGCCGTTCGTTCGGAAGCGCGCGGCGAAAAGATCCTGCTGGGGATCGACCGGCTCGATTACACCAAAGGCATCCGCTCGAGGCTGCTCGCCTACGAGCGGCTTCTCGAGCGCGAGCCGAAGTGGCGCGGAAAGGTGCGGCTCGTGCAGATCGCCGTGCCATCGCGCGACCGAGTGCCGAGTTATCAAGAGTTTCGTCGGCAGATAGACGAGTTGGTCGGGCGTATCAACGGCGCGTTCTCCGCGGTCCAATGGGTCCCCATTCACTACGTACATCGCGCGCTCGACGAGAGGCAGGTTGTTTCTCTCTATCGCGCGGCCGACGTCATGCTGGTCACGCCGCTGCGCGACGGGATGAACCTCGTCGCGAAGGAGTTCGTGACTTGTCGTGTCGACGAGGACGGCGTGCTCGTCTTGAGCGAGTTCGCCGGCGCCGCCGCAGAGATGGGCGAAGCGCTTCAAGTGAATCCCTACGACGTGGACGCGATGGCCCAGGCTTACGCCGACGCGCTGACGATGCCCGAGGACGAGCGGCGCCTACGAATGCGTTCGCTGCGGCAGCGGATTGCCGCCCGTGACGTGCACCAGTGGGCCCAAAGCTTCCTCGACACGCTCGGCGGTATCCGTGCGGGCGGGGACGAGCCTCAGGTGGCTCTCACGTCGCGCGAAGATCTCGAGGCCGTCGCCGCTCGTCTGCGCAGCGCCGATCGCCTGGTGCTTCTGCTCGATTACGACGGAACGCTCGTGCCGTTCGCCCGGGCGCCCGACTTGGCCGCGCCCGATCGCGAGCTTCGCGAGCTCCTGCGCGCACTCGCCGCGAAACCGGGTGCCCGCCTGCACGTCGTGAGCGGGCGCAGCCGCGAAACGCTGGATCGCTGGCTGGGCGATCTGCCCATTGGGCTGCACGCCGAGCACGGGCTTTGGTCGCGGGCGTCGCCCCAAGAGCCGTGGGCGATGATGTCCGATGTTCGGGCCACGTGGCAAGGGGTCGCAAGGCGCATCCTGGACGAGGTAACGGCAGCGACTCCCGGAGCGCTCATCGAGACCAAGACGGCGAGCCTCGCCTGGCACTGGCGGATGGCCGAGCCGGAGCTTGGCGCCGAGCGCGCCCAGGATCTCTGGCGACGACTCGAGGATCAGCTGAGCGAGGAGCCGGTCCAGCTGCTTCGCGGCGACCGGGTGATCGAGGTGCGCCCGAAGGGAGTGCACAAGGGTCGCGTGGTCGAGCGTCTGCTGTCGGCGCTTGCGCGCCCGCTGCCGACGATTGCCGCGATGGGCGACGACGTGACGGACGACGACACGTTCCGCGCCCTGCCACCGGAGGCAATCACCATCAGCGTGGGGTTTCGTCCCAGCTTGGCGCGCTATCGCGTCGCGAGACCGCGCTCGGTGCGGGCGCTCCTCAAGAGCGTCGTCGAGCAGTGAAGGCGCGCCCGACGACGGGCGGTCAAAACTGAGCCAAAAAGCGGGGGTCGTTCTCGAAGAGGACGCGAATATCGGGGATCCCGTAGCGCACCATGGCGACCCGCTCGACGCCCATCCCGAACGCAAAGCCCGTCCACTTCTCCGGGTCGATCCCGCAGTGCTCGAAAACCACGGGGTGGATCATCCCGCTGCCCAGGATTTCTATCCACCCGGTGCGCTTGCACACGCTGCACCCGGCACGCACGCCGTCGGGGCGCCTGCAGAATGGACAGCCGACGTCGACCTCGGCCCCAGGCTCGACGAAAGGAAAGTAGCTCGGCCGCAGGCGAATCGGCGTGCCCGCGCCGAAGAACCGATCGGCGAATTCGGCGAGCACGCCCTTCAAATGGGCGACTGTGACGCGCTCATCGACTAGGAAGCACTCCACTTGGTGGAACATCGGCGAGTGAGTCGCGTCATCGTCGCGCCTGTAGACGACCCCCGGGGCGATCAATGCCATGGGCGGAGGCCGCGAGCTCATCGCGCGGATCTGAACATTGCTCGTGTGCGTACGGAGCAGTCGGCCGTCCGTCGTCCAGAAGCTGTCCTGCATGTCGGTGGCGGGGTGGTCCGGCGGAAAGCCAAGCTTGGTAAAGTTGTTCTCTTCGGTGTCGGTCTCCGGCCCGTCGTGCACGGCAAAGCCCAGGCTGGCAAGTACGTCGACGATCTCGTCACGAACGATGGAAATCGGGTGCGGGTGGCCGCGGGGAGCTGGTTCACGTCCCGGCAGGGTCAGATCGAACGGCGCGGCGTGCAGCTCCACCTCGCGCTTGTCGCGCGCGATCGCGCGCAACCGCTCGTCGAACGCGCCCTCCACCTCCTCCTTCAGCGCGTTGACGAGCGATCCGATGGTCCGGCGTGCATCGGCCGACACCGATCCCATTTGCCTGAGGATCGCCGTAAGCTCGCCCTTCTTTCCGAGGATCTTGGCGTTCTCGTCGCGCAGAGCCTGCTCGGTCGGCGCTGCCTCGAATCGCTCCCGGAACGCGGCGCGGAGCATGGACAGCGAACGTTCGATCGACGATTCGGTCGCGGTTTCCGCCATGGCCTTCGTACGTTGACCCGATAGCATATTCGCCTGAGTCATTTTCGCCTGAGAAGGGAGAAACCGCATCATGTCGAACGGACGGCTCGCATCAGGTCTCCTCCTCGTGTGCATCGCGGCGGTGGGCTGCGTTCCCAAAGACCGATACGACGCCGCGCTTGCCGACGCCCAGTCCGTTCACGCGCAGCTGGCAGCCAGCACCGATCGCGAGAAGGCGGGCGAGGCCGAGATCGCAAACCTGCGCCAGGAGCTCGCGGACGCGCGGTCGCAGATTCAGGATCGCGATCAAAAGCTCAGCGACCTTTCGACGTCCGACCACAATCTCCAGGCAGAGCTCGACGAGGGAACCGCGATCAACGCCAAGCTTCGGGGTGAGCTCGAGCGGCTGGGTAAGAATGTCGACGGGATGTTGCAAGAGAAAGGAACGCTGTCCAAAGCGCTCGACGACGCCAAGGCGCGTCTCGAAGAGCTGCGCAAGGCCCAAGCCGCGGCTGAAGCGCGCGCCCAGCTTTTCCAGCAGTTCGTCCAGAAGCTAAGAAAAATGATCGACGCCGGGCAGCTCAAAGTGGCGATGCGGGCGGGGCGGCTCGTCATCCAACTCCCGAACGACGTACTCTTCGATTCGGGGCAAACTCTGATCAAACCGGCCGGCAAAGAGGCACTGGGTCAGCTGGCAAAAGTGCTCGTCACGGTTCGCGCGCGAGCCTTTCAGGTGGGTGGCCACACCGACAACGTCCCGATCCAGACCGCGAGATTCCCGTCAAATTGGGAGCTCTCGACGGCGCGCGCCGTCGAAGTGGTCAAGCTCCTGATCGCTCAGGGCGAGGATCCTCATGCCCTATCGGCCGCCGGCTACGGAGAGTTCGATCCGGTTGCAGGAAACGACTCCCCGGAGGGGCGGGCAAAAAACCGGCGCATCGAGCTCACGCTCCAGCCGAATCTGGATGAGCTTGTGGCGGCCCCGGCGGTGAAGTAGCCCTAACTAAGCGCAGGCCTTGATGATCTCTGAAAACGCGCTCGCGTCGCTCACGGCGAGGTCGGCCAGAATCTTTCGGTCGAGCCCCACGTTCGCCTTCTTGAGCGAGTTCATCAAACGCGAATACGTGGTGCCGTTCAGGCGCGCTCCGGCGTTGATGCGCGCGATCCACAGTCGGCGGAAGTCGCGCTTGCGCAGCTTGCGGTGGGCGTAGGCGTAGACCCACGCCTTCATGACCACTTCTTTCGCATACGCGAAGAGCCGCGAGCGGGCGCTATGGTAGCCCTTGGCCTCCTTCAGGATGCGGTTGCGGCGGCGGCGAGCTTTGAATCCTCGTTTGGCGCGGGGCATTGGGTGACTTTCTCAGCCGTAGGGGAGCATGCGCTTGACATGCTTCTCCATGGTCGAGTCGACCATGTCGTTCTTGCGCAGGCGGCGCAGTCGCTTTCGCGACTTCTCCTGCATCCCGTGGTTTCCTCCGCCTTTGGGGCGGCGAACTCGCCCTGCGCCGGTCACGCGGAAGCGCTTGGCAGCGGCTTTTCGAGTTTTCATCTTCGGCATGACGAGGGCGCGCAAAATGACGGGTAAGCGGGCGCTTGTCAAGCGGGGGGTGGAAAGACTCGCCCCGGCTCGACGCTCGTGGCCACCCGGCCCCGCACGGCGTCCAGGCATCGATGGCGTCCCTCGCCGTGCGCACTGGGGGACCTCAGGGGGGGAAGCTGCTGCACCAGTTTTGTCCGTCGGGCTCCGCCCGAACCGCGAACTCGCTCCCGCGAGTTCGCTGGTGCAGCCCCGTCCGCTGGATTCATGCCATCTCGACGGCGCTGCACTAGTTTGCGTGCAGACTGACCGACTGAAAACAGACCTGGTTGGCGGCCGAACCAGCGGTGAACGCGAACGCCACACCGGCGGAGGTGTCGGATTGCGAGGGCGTGAACGTATGGGCAAACGTCTGCGCGGAAGTCGTGACGGCGTCGCTCATGCTCTCGAAGTCCGCCGTGTACGGCGCGTTGGATTCTCCGATCTTCGCATCCACGCTAACAGCCTGCGTCGCCATCGCTTTGTACGAAAACGTGTACGCAGTGCCCGACGTCAGCATCGCGCCCTGGGACCCCGCCGGCTGGGGCCAGCCCAGAGTCGCCTGACCCCCTGCGGCGACCGACACGCAAAGCTGGCCGTTGGTAACGGCGATCGTGCCCGCGCCCGCGACGATTGCCCACAGCGGGCTATTCGCCTGCGAGAAGTCGCCGTCCGTGACGAGGTTTGGGCCCGAGGTGCCTGCATCCGGCTGGCCGCCTCCGCTACTTCCGCTGCCGCCCGCCCCGCTGCTGCCGCCACCCCCGGAACTGCCGCTGCCGGTGCTCCCGCTGCTGGCACTTGCCCCGCTGCTGGCACCTGCCCCGCTGCTGGCACCTGCCCCGCTGCTGGCACCTGCCCCGCTGCTGGCACCTGCCCCGCTGCTGGCACCTGCCCCGCTGCTGGCACCTGCCCCGCTGCTGGCACCTGCCCCGCTGCCGCCCGCCCCGCTGCTGGCGCCACCCCCGGAGCTGCCGCCGCCGGTGCTCCCGGCGCTGCCACCGCTCCCGGTGTTGTCGCTGCCGGAACTTCCGCCGCTGCCGGGGCTCCCGCCGCCGCTGCTGCTCCCCAAACCCACGTCCGTGCCGGTTCCGCTGCTCCCGCCATTCCCGGCGTTGTCGCCGGTTCCGCTGCTCGAGGCGGACATGCACCCCGCGGCACCCGGCGGGCAGACGACGCCCGTGCTGTTGGTGCACCCGCTGGCCCACACGATCGCTGAGGAGAGCGCAAAGAGCCCGACGACCCGAAAACTCATCGAAAGCGAAGTTTCCATTTTGCCGAGCTCTTCGCAATCCGTTCTCCGCCGGAGGCGCCCGATGAGACGTGTCCCGGCCGCAGAGTTGCGGCCGTGCCGGAAGCGCGATCCTCGCCTTGCGGCCGCGGCCGCCCGCAGGCTAGCGTCGCTTGCGGTTCCCCATGGCGAATCAAACCGTTCATCTGCCGATTGCCCAGGCGGCAGAAGCTCGCCGCAAAGACGCGTGGTGGGTCGGCCCCTCGGTCACGGTCCTCGTTCTCTCTTCTTTCGTCGCGTACGCGACGTGGCGAACGTTCGAGGGCACGGCGTACGAGTGGCAAGCGTACCTTTCCCCGTTTTATTCGCCTCTGTTCAACGTCGCGTGGGCGAAGGGCCTGGGCCTAGGCTTCGTCACCCCGGCAATGCTCATTTTGCCGGGTCCGCTGTCCTTTCGCCTCACCTGCTACTACTACCGAAAGGCGTACTACCGCGCGTTCGCGTGGGATCCTCCCGCGTGCGCCGTGGCGGAGCGTTCGACCCATCGGTACAACGGTGAAACGAAGCTCCTACTCTTCCAGAACCTGCACCGGTTCGCGCTGTATCTCGCCATCGTGGTGCTCGTCGTCCTCTGGAAGGACGCGCTGCTAGCCGTCTTCGGATGGAAGGACGGCGTCCACGTCGGCGTCGGCACCCTCGTCATGACCATCAACGTCGTCCTCATCAGCGGCTACACGTTCGGCTGCCACAGTTTTCGACACCTCGTGGGCGGCGGCGTCAATAGCTACTCGACCGCGCGGCTCGGGCGGCTGCGACACGCAATGTGGAGGGCGGTCACCGCGCTCAATGAGCGGCACATGCTCTTCGCCTGGGCGAGCCTTTTCTCCGTCGGGCTGACGGACTTTTACATCCGAATGGTGGCGACCGGTCAGCTGACGGACCTGAGGCTCTTCTGATGGCAATCGAGGCGAAGTACGAAACCCACGAGCACGACGTGCTGGTGATCGGCGCGGGCGGGGCCGGTCTGCGGGCGGCGATCGAGGCAAGCGGGGCGGGCATGAACGTCGGCCTCGTGTGCAAGTCTCTACTCGGCAAGGCCCACACCGTCATGGCCGAGGGAGGGGTCGCGGCGGCACTCGGGTATGTCGAGCCGAAAGACAACTGGAAGGTTCATTTTCGCGACACGATGAAGGGCGGTCGCTACCTCAACCAGTGGAGGATGGCCCAGCTTCACGCGATGGAGGCGCCCGATCGGGTGAAGGAGCTGGAAGCGTGGGGGGCGCTCTTCGACCGCACGGCCGACGGTCGCATCCTGCAACGCAACTTCGGCGGGCACAAATATCCGCGCTTGGCTCACGTCGGTGATCGGACGGGGCTCGAGATGATCCGCACCCTTCAGCAGCACGGCATCCACTGCGGAATGCAGGTGTACATGGAGTGCACGATCACGCGTCTTCTGGTCGACGGGGACGTCATTCGCGGGGCGTTCGGCTATTGGCGTGACAGCGGCCGCTTCGTCGTATTTCATGCCAAGGCCGTCGTCCTCGCGACCGGAGGTATCGGCCGGGCGTTTCGCGTGAACTCGAACTCCTGGGAGTGCACGGGCGACGGGCAAGCGCTCGCGTACCTGTCCGGGGCGGAGCTCATGGACATGGAGTTCATGCAGTTTCACCCGACCGGAATGGTGTGGCCGCCGAGCGTTCGCGGAACACTCATCACCGAGGGGGTGCGCGGCGAAGGCGGCACGCTGCGCAACAAAGACGGAAGGCGCATCATGTTCGGCTACATCCCCGAGCTTTACGCGGGCGAGACCGCGAGCAGCGAGGAAGAGGCGGACCAGTGGCTGCGCGAGAGCACGTCGGGGGTGGCCTCGAAGGCGCGGCGCACGCCGGACCTCTTGCCTCGCGACATCGTGGCCCGCGCGATCCACAGCGAGGTCAAGGCGGGCCGCGGCTCGCCGCACGGGGGCGTGTTTCTCGACATTCACTCGCGACGCAGCGCCGAGGACATCAAGCGCAAGCTTCCGGCGATGTACCACCAGTTCAAGGAACTCGGCGACGTGGACATCACCAAAGAACCCATGGAGGTAGGGCCCACGGCTCACTACACGATGGGCGGCGTGCGCGTGGATCCCGAGACGCAAGAGTCGCGGGTCCGTGGCCTCTTCGCGGCAGGGGAGTGCGCCGCCGGCATGCACGGCGCCAACCGTCTCGGAGGCAACTCACTCTCCGATCTCCTCGTTTTCGGCCGTATCGCCGGTCTTTACGCGGCGAAATACGCCGGCGCCCATCTGGCGCGGCAGCTCGACGCGGGCGAGATAGAGGCGGCGGCGCGCGAGGCTCTCGCCCCGTTCGAGCGGGCCGAGGGGCCGAATCCGTTTCTTTTGCACGAAGATCTCAAAGACAAGATGCAGACGTTCGTCGGCATCATCCGGAGTGAAGACGACCTCAAGAGGGGTCTCGAGAACCTCGAGCGGCTGAAGGTCGCGGCGTCCAGGGTGAAAGTAGACGGGAACCGGCATTTCAACGCCGCATGGCACGAGGCGTTCGACATGCGCAACATGCTGATCGTCAGCGAGGCCATGGCTCGCGCCGCGCTCCTTCGCACCGAGAGCCGCGGCGCGCACGCGCGTGAAGACTACCCCGACATGGACAAGGGCCGCCTTTCTCGGGTCAACATGGTTTCGCGCAAGGCCCCCGACGGTCTCACGGTGGAGGAAGTGCCGCGCCCGGATCCGCCGCCTGAGATTCAGCGAGTGCTCGAGGAAGGATGAGCATGACTGCCAGCAAGACGGTGACCCTGAGAGTCTTCCGCGGCGACTCGAGCGCCGGTGAGCTCAAGTCCTACGACGTCGAAACGTACCCCGGGATGGTCGTTCTCGACGCGATCCACGAAATTCAGGCCAAGCAGGAGCCATCGCTCGGCGTGCGCTGGAACTGCAAGGCAGGGCGGTGCGGGTCGTGCGGGGCCGAGATAAACGGAAAACCGCGGCTCATGTGCATGACCCGGATGTCTCACTTCGAGGAAGGGCAGCCGATCACGGTCACGCCCATGCGTTCCTTTCCGGTGATCAAAGACCTGGTCCCCGACGTTTCGGCCAACTTTGAAATGGCCAAAAAGATCCCGCCTTTTCGGCCGCGTCCCCGCGACGCCGACGGAACGTGGCGCATGCAGCAGCAAGACATCGACCGCATTCAAGAATTCCGAAAATGCATCGAGTGTTTTCTGTGCCAGAACGTGTGTCATGTCATTCGCGACCACCGCAAAGAGAATTTTGCCGGTCCGCGCTTCTTGATTCATCTGGCGACGCTCGATATGCATCCGCTCGACACCCTCGACCGGCGGGACCTCGTCAAAGACGAGTTCAAAATCGGATATTGCAACATCACGAAATGCTGCTCGGAGGTCTGTCCCGAGCACATCCACATCACGGACAACGGCATCATTCCCCTGAAGGAGCGGGTCGCCGACGACAGCTACGATCCGGTCCGATGGGTCATCGGCAAGATCGCCGGAGGCCCGAGCAAAGAGAAGGCAAAGCTGCCGGTGATTCAGGACGTGGGTCGGGGAGATATGCTGGCCGCGTCGTCCGTCGCAAAGCGCGGCGCGGCGGAGTAGGTTTGGGGAAACAGGCCATGGGCTATTCGCTCAAGCGGCTCTCGCTCACCAACGTCGACGCGGCCATTGCCAAGGCGGCGCACTATCGGGATCTCGAACCAGCCCGAAGAGGCCGAGAGCATCTGCCGCGACGTGCTCGACATCGATGCGACCAACCAAGCCGCGTGGAGAATTCTCGGACTCGCGATCACGGATCGATTCGCGACGAGAGAGGCGGGTCTGCTCGAAGAGGCCATGGGCGCCTTTGCCGAGCTCGACGACGAGTACGAGCGGGTTTACCACAGCGGGGTCGCGTGGGAGCGGGCGGCGAAGGCGCATCTCGAGAGAAACGAGGCGCATAGCGCGGTGACGGCGTTCGAGCATGCGCTGTCGCTCTTCGAGCAGGCCGAAGGAATGCGACCGGACTCACCGGACCCCGTCCTTCGGTGGAATCGCTGTGTGCGCCTACTGTCGAGTCATCCGATGCTTCGTGCCGCGATGGACGATCCGCGGGAGCACGACGTTCGATTCGGAGACTAGCTCCTCACGGGCGTGGCCCTCGGGCAAAGGGCGCTTGGCGGGCAAAGGGGGCGAAGGGCGCTTGGCGTGGCGAGGGCAGACGCACATTGTGGCCCCGGCTCCCTGTTCGATCTCGGGGCCGCGTCACCTGACCTTGTCAAGGGACGGTGTGCGTTTCGAGGACCTACGCCCTCTTGGGGCGACCCACGCCCGAGAGAAGCTCAACGCTCTTTCCTTCCGAACTGCGTCCGAGCTAATCTTCTAGCGTTGGGGAGAGCGTAGTTCGCGCGCCGCCCTGGAGGCATTGAGATGCAATCGCCGCCGCTTCGGCGCGGACTACCCGCGCCGGCTGCCGAAGCCTTCACTTTCGAGGTCAGGCTCGACAACGAAGAAGCCATTCTCGACGCGATCCTGGCGTCGATGTCCCGCGGCACGCTCCCCGCGGGCACTTGGGAGAGGCTGTATGCGGCGTCGCAGCGCGACGGGCGCCTGAGCGAGCTCGCATTCGCATTCGAGAGCGCTTCGCAAGGGAAGCGAATGAAGGGGCTCGCCCCCCCGCTGGCTGCCGAGTTTCTGTTCCAGGCCGCGTGCTTCTTCGGGGACGTATTCGGCGACGAGCTCGGTGCGGTGCCCTACCTCGAGCGCGCGCTTGCCGCGCTGCCCGCCCACTGGGGATCGTTCGCCAAGATCGAGCAGATCCTCCGGAAGACGCAGCAGCCAAAGAAGCTCGCCGACGTCTGCGTGAAGGTCGCACAGCATCGTCCCCGCGGAGAGCAACCGGCGCTTCTCCGGCGCGCAGCCGAGCTCTTGCTCGAGACAGGAGGTGCGGAAGACAAGGTGATCGAGCTTTTGCAACAGGTCCTTCGCCTCGAGCCCGGCGACGAGCCGACGCGCGCCCAGCTCGAAGCGCTGTGCATCAAGGGCAATCGCCTGCGCGACGTCGTTCGGCTCAACGAACAAGCTCTGGCGGCAGAGCCTCCGCCCGACGATTCGACCCGGACGAAGCTTCTGTCGCGCATCGTGGAGGTGTACGCAGACAGGCTGCACGAGCCGGAGCGCGCCATGCCGTACGTCGAGCAGCTTCTCGTGCTCGATCCCAACAGCGAGACCGGGCGCCGAGTGGCTCAGAAGCTGGTCGTGGTCAAGGGACTGGCTGGCCGCGCAGCCGAGGCATTGGCGAACGCGTACGAAGTCTCAGGGTCGGCAGAAGAGGTGGTCCGGTACGTGACCATCGAGCTCGAGAACACGCGCGGTCCCAAGCGCGCCGCGTTGCTCGCCAGGCTGGGGAGGCTGAGGGCCGAGCGCTTGAACGACGACTCGGGCGCCTTCGAAGCCTTCGAGCAAGCGCTCGCGATCGACGCGGACGACGACGACCTCCGTGCAGCGTACTTCGCGCTCACCCGCAAGCTTGGGCGCTATTCCAGCGCGGCGAAGACGCTCGGGCGCGTGCTCGCCACGGTCAAGAGCCCAGCCGTCAAGGCCCGAGCGGGCGCCCAGCTCGGCGAAGCGCTTCTACGCAGCGGCGACGCCAGGAGGGCGAAGGCGATCCTCGCCGGGGTCCTCGTGGCTCCCGATGCTCCCGGCGACGCACTTCTCGGCGCGGCTTATTCCATGGTCGAAATCCACGCGGCGGAAAATGACCGGAGCGCGCTGGCCGACGTCCTCGAACGACTTGCCGCGCTCGAACCGGACCCGGACAAACGTCAGGCTGCCGACGAGCGCCTCGCCGGCCTCGCGATGCAGGACGGCAACGTACCGCGCGCGGTTGCGGCATACGAGCGACTCCTGTCGACGAGCGCGCGGCCCCGGGCGCTCGCGGCGCTGGGTTCGCTCTATCAGGCGGGCGACGACCCGGAGAAGCATGCGTGGCTGCTCGAAGAGCAGGCCAAGGACACGAAGGACCCCCTAGAAGCGCGCGACCGGATGATGCGAGCGGCCGAGGCCCGCGCTCTGGCCTCCGCAGCCTCCGGCGACCCGGCAGCTGCCGTGGCCTCGTGCCGCGCCGTCATCGATTGGTTCGGTCCCGCACGCGATGTGCACGCCCTGCTCCTTCCCCTTCTCGAGACGCAGCGAAAGTGGCCCGAGCTCGGTCGTGCGCTGGCCGAGGAAGCCGCCCTGACCAGTGGTCCGGAGCGAGCGCCGGTGCTGTCGCGCCTCGGCGCGCTCCGCATGCAGCGGCTGAACGACGCCGGAGGGGCGATCGACGCGTTCCGAGAAGCCCTCGCCCTGGACAGTGCCGACAAGACGGCCAGGATGATGCTCGAAAAACTGATGGTGATCGGTGATCACCGGCTCGAGGCGGCGCGCGTTCTCGAAGTGGCGTATCGGACCCAGGGGGCGAGCGGAGCGCTGCTCAAGGCGCTCGAGCTGCGGGGCACGCTCGAGCCCGAGGTGGACGAACGCCTCGCGGCTCTGCGCGAAGCCGCTCATCTCGCGGACGGGTTGGAGGTGGGGAAAGCCGCGGAGATCATCGGACGAGCGCTCGCGGACGCGGTCTCGAACGGGCAGCCGCTCGGCGAGTGGCTGGAGCGCCTCGACGCGGCGGCTCCCCCGGGCGCCGACGCGAAGCGCCGCGCCGGGTTCCTCGGCAACGCGATCGGCGATCGCGACGTGACGAACGACGATCTCAGTGTGCTGGCCAAGCGGGCCGCCGAGGCGTACGCCTCGGCCGGGGACGCGGAGACGGCGATCGGTCTTTACCGTCGCGCGCTCGCATTCGAGCCGCATTCGGCCGACCTGCTGTCGCGCTTGGACGAGTTGCTGCGCGACAAGGGCAGCCCCAAAGAACGAATCGCGCTCTACCGTGCTGCGCTCGCTCGTGCCGAGACTTCGAGACGACGGGAGCTCTTGCACCGCGTGGGCGCCATCGAGCGCCACGACCTCGGCGATGCGGCAGCCGCGATTGAAACCTATCGCGCTGCGCTCGCCGACGACCCGGACGATACCGATGCCCAGACGGCACTCGGTGAGCTTTTCGCGCAAGCCCACCGTTGGGACGATCTGTGTGCGCTCCTCGAAGCGCGGCTCACCCGAGCGGAGGGGGAAGCTGCCCGGGCGACGCGTGCGACACTGGCAGCCGTTGCGTCCGCGCACGGTGACGAGGAGCGCGCCCGTGTGCAGTGCACACGGCTCCTCGAAGAGCCGGAGCTCTCGGCGGAGCACCTCGACGCAGTAGCCCTCGCGGCGGCCGCCCTCGACGACGCAAAGCTCGAGCGCGCGGTTTTGCAGCGGCGGGCCGATACGACCCAGGACACGCGCGAGCAAATAGTATGGCTCGATCGGCTCGGCGAGCTCGACGAGCAACGCCTTGGCGACTTGCGCGCGGCGGCGAGTGCGTGGAAGCGGGGTGCCGAGCTGGCGGAAGCCGCGGGCGAGGACGATCTGGCGCGCCGCCTGTATGGGCGCGCGCGCAAGGCGGCTCCCGACGATTGCGACGTGACCGCGCGGCTTGCGTCGCTCTCGGAGCGCGCCCAGGCCTGGGAGGATCTGCCCGTTCTCCTCGTGGCTCTAGGCGAGCAGAGCGCCGACGAGGGGGAGCGGGTCGATCTTTGGCTGCGCGCAGCGCGCGTTCTCTTCGAGCGGTTGGGCGACGCGGCCGGTGCAGCCAGCCGAGCCCGAAGCGCGTTCGAGCTTGCGCCCCTTCGCGCAGACGTGCTCTCCACGTTCGAAGAACTGAGCGCGGCGGCGGGAGCGGTCGACACGTTCGAGCTCGCGGTCGGCGAGGTGCTCGCCCGCTTCGAACCGGCCGGCGGCCTGGATGGCGAGCCGCGTGCCCGACTGCTCTTGTCGCGCGCGCGAGCGCTCGCGAGCGACTCCCGGCGATTGGACGACGCGGCTCACGCGTACCGCGCCATCCTCGACGACCCCAACATCGATCGGGCGCACCTCGTCGGCGCCCTTGGCGCGTTCGAAACGCTGCTCGCCCGCGAGCCCGAGTCTCGCCAACAACTCGCCGACCGCCGCTGGCTTCTCGAATGGCGCGCGGAGCACGCCGCCGAGGAGGAGCGCGCGGCGCGGATTCTCGACTGGGCGCACGAAGAAGAAACGACGTTCGCCGATCCGGTGCAAGCGCTCGCCCTGCACCGACGCGTCCTCGGCCTTGACCCGGATTCGGACGAAGCGCTTTCGGCGATGACCCGCCTTGCGCTCGTCACGGGGGATACGGACGCGGCGCTCACCGCGCTCGGCGCTCGGCGCGATCGCGCCGACGGCCCGGCCCGCGGGGCGGTCGAGCTCGAGATCGCGCAGGTCCTCCTTACCCGAACTTCGCGGTGGCCGGAGGCGCTCGGCGCGCTCCGTGCGGTTCTCTCCGAGGCACCGAACGACCCTACGGCGCGCGCGCTGGCCGGCCGATTGCTGGACCAACCTTCGACCCGACCCGACGCCATTCGGATGCTGGAACAAGCGTGCGACGCGACCGAGGACCCCGCGATTCGTGCGGAAATCCTCGCCCGGTTGATCGACGCCCCCGAAACGGACGCCGAAGCCCGGCGCGTTTGGTTCGAGCGTCTCTGCGATCTGCAGCGCGAAGAGGAGGGCCCGGAGAGGGCCATGGCCACCGCGGCTCGCGCGGCGCGCGAAATGCTATCGGTCGCGCCTCTTTGGGACCGGGCCGAAGCGCTGGCGCGCGCTCTCTCGCGCCCCGAGGAGATGGCCGCTCTCTACGAGGAAGTGCTCGCGCGGCCGCTGACTCACGAGCAAGCCCGAATCATCGGCGAACGCGCCGTGCAGTTTTACGAGGAGTGGTTCGAAGATCCGGGCCGGGTCGTTCGAATCCTCGAGCGGATGCTCGATCTCGACCCCACCGCCGACTGGGCCTTCGATCGGCTCAAGCTCCTGCTCGACTCGGCCGAGCGGTGGGACGACCTCTTCGCGCTTTACGACCGCACCCTGGCCTCCGCGAACGAGCGAACGCGACTGGCTCTTCTCGAAGACGCAGCGCAGACGGCCAAGGACTTCGCGAACCGCCCCGACCGCGCCATCGACTACCTGGAGCAGCTGAACGGGCTGAGGCCCGGCGACACGAAGGTCACGAGCGCGCTCGAACGACTCTACGAGCGACAGGGGCGTCATCGACAGCTGGTCGCGCTCCTCACCAACCGGTTGCCGACTCTCTCGCGCGACGAGGGCGAGCGGACGCGGACGCGCATCGCCGTCCTGTGGCTCGATGGGCTGGCCGAACCCGACTCGGCGTTCGAGGCCATCGAGCCTGTGCTCGGGCACGCCGAGCAGCCTGCGAACGGCACGACCCCGGACGTCTGGACTCTGCTCGAGCGGATCCTCGCGGCCACGCCACCGGCGACGGAGACGCGCCACGCCTCTGCTCCCGCGCCCCGCGGGAGCGAGCGACCACGGTCGAAACGTGGACGCAAGTCCGATCCGTCTTCGGCCCCCGCTTCGGTGCGGCAGCGAGTCGCCGCGAGTTTGCGCGACCACTACGCGAAAGCAGGCCGCGACGCTGACCTCGTGCGGATGCTCCTCGTCGAGCTCGAGGCGGCGACCACGGCCAAGGAGCGCGTCCGCCGCCATTTGCAGATCGCGGAGTGCTACGAGAAGCTGGGGGATCTCGGAAACGCTCTCGAGCAGCTCGGGTTGGCGGTCGAGCTCGACCCGCAGGACGAAGTCAAGCGCGCGCGGCTGGCGCATCTCGCCGACGCGGCGGGCCGGCTGGAGCGCTTGGCAGAGCTCCTGACAGCGGCTGCCGACGCATCGGACGACAAGGCGCTCGGCATCGCTCTGACGATGCAGGCGGCGTCGGTGCGCGCCGAGCGCGTCGGCGATTCGGCCGGGGCGATCGCGCTCCTGTCGTCGGTGCTGACCACCCCGAAGCTAGGCGACCACGATCTCCTGGCGGCCGCGCGCAAGCTGGAGCCGTTGCTCCTCGCCACCGGGCGCGACGAAGAACGGCTCGACGTCCTTGCGCAGATCGCCGCGGTCGAATCGGACTTCGACGCACGGCGCGACGCGCTTGGTCGCGCGGCGCGGCTTGCGGCGCAGCTCGGGCAGGGCGAGCGCGCCATCGCGCTTTGGGAAAAACGTGTCTCGGCCGATGACAAGGACACCGAGGCGCTCGACGGGCTCGTGGAGCTTCTCGAGAGCGGCGGCCATAGCCACCGGCTGGCCGACGTGCTGGCGCTCCGCGCGCTCTCCACTTCGGACGGTATCCGCCGGCGGGCCGATCGGGTCCGCGTGGCGCAGCTGCTCGGGGGCGTGCTCGATCGTTCGAACGACGCGATCGACGTATGGCGCGACGTCGAGCGCGAGTTCGGAGAGGCCGACGACGTGGCGCTCGCGCTCGCCGCCTTGTTCCGGGCGACGCACCGCTGGCACGACCTCGCGAGTCTGCTCGAGCGCGAGACGGCGCGCGCGGCGGACGACGCCGCGCGTTCGGATCTGCTTCGGCAGCTTGGCGACGTCCAGCGCGAACGGCTGGGTGCGTCCGGGGTTGCCGTCGAAACCTACGCCCGGTCCCTCTCGGCCGATCCGCGAAACCAAGGCGCGCGAGCGGGACTACTCGCGTTGGCCAACGACGCCGGACTGCGAGCGGATGCCGTGGCCGTGCTGCTGGCCGCCATGCGGCGGAGCGACGACTGGCAGGCCATCCTCGACCTGACGGAGCATCGACTGCTCGCCGCGGACTCCGACGCGGATCGGCTGGCGATCCTGATCGAGGCGTCCGGGCTCTCCGAGCAGCGGGCCGGGGATCCGAAGCTGGCTTTCGAGGCCATGCGTCGCGCATTCGTGATTGCGCCTGGCAACGAGAGCGTCGAACGCGAGGCGGGCCGCCTGGCCGGTGCTGCCGAAGCCTGGGAGCGTCTGGTCGGCGCGTACCGAGAGGCGATCGACGGATCGGCCCGCGGCGACGGCGCGCTGGTGGCCAGGCTGCGCGCGAGCGCCGGCGCGATGCTCGAGACGCGACTGGGGGACGCGCGGGGGGCTCTCGCGGAGTACCTACGGGTCGTCCAGGACGCGGCGGACGTCGCCGTCGGGTGCGCGGCGATTCGCGTCGCGGGCTCTCTCGCGGAGTGGGACGTCGCCGCGCGCGTGGTCGCCGATGTGGTGCTTTCGCGCAGCGCGGCGTCGTCCACCCTGCTCGACGCATACGGTCAGGCGGCGGATGCCGCGAGCTCGTGGAATGAGTCCACGCTCGCGCTGGCGCGCACGACATCGTCCGCGGGACTTGCAGGCCCCGCTGCGCGCGACGTCCAGGCCCGGGTGGCAGTGTGGCACCGAGACCGGCGCGGTGATCCGGACGCGGCGCAGGCAGCCTTGGAGCAAGCGCTGGAACACGACGGGTCGGACGCGAGCCTTCTGGTCATGTTGGTCGAGCTCCAGCGCCGCCGCCGGGGTCGATCGCTGGTCGACAGTCTCCTGCGCCTCTCGCTGGCTACCGACGGCGATCCCGCGTTGCTCTGCGAAGCCGCCGAAGTCGCCAGCGACTCCACCGACAATCTCCCTCTTGCCCGTTCGATCCTGACCGACCTCCTTGCGCTCGCCCGCGAGCGGTGGCAAGGCCGAGGTTCGACCGAAGCGGCCGGATATGCCAAATGGGCGGTCGAACGCCTGGCGAAGGTGCACGAGCAAGAGGGGGACACGCCAGCGGTCGTGGCCGTGCTCATGCAGGGAGACGCGCTGCCGTTCGATCTCGACGTGCGCCGCGGCATGCGGCGGCGTGCGGCGCGCATCGCCCTCGATCGACTCGGGGACGATGAGCGAGCCATCGCGCTCTTTCTCGCCCTCTTCGACGAAGATCCGCATGACGAAGAGGCGATCGGGCGACTGGCTTCCATCTATGGCGCGCGAGGGCGAACCCGCGAGCTCTTGAACCTTCGCGAGCGGCAGGTCGCTGCGGCGAGCGATCGCGTGGCGCGGATCGCTCTTCGGATGGAGGCCGCGAAGCTTCTCGTCGAGCTCGGCGAGCGGGGACGCGCCGCAGAGACGCTCGGCGCAAGCCTGGCCGAAGACCCGCGGCACGAAGGTACTGTCGAGGCCTTGATCGCGGTCTTCGAAGCGGCAGGGCGCACCGACGATCTGCGCGACCTGCTCGTCGATCAGGCGCAACGCGCCGAAGGCGCGGGGGATGCGAAGCGGGCCGCCGAGCTCTGGTGGCGGGCTGCCGTCAACGCCGAGCAGAGCCTCGGAGACGCGGCCGTGGCCGAGGGCTATCACCTGCGCGTCGCCCGACTCGAGGAGCGGGCCGCTTCGCTGGACGCGCTGGGCCGACTGGCCGTCTCGCGTGGCGACTACGCCGCGGCCGCGGACTGGCTCGGGCGGCTCGTTCAGGTGGTCGACGACGACCACCGTATCGAGGCGACGCTTCGGCTCGCGGATGCGCTGGTCGGCGCCGGTCAGCCCGCGCGGGCGACCGAACGCCTGGCGCGGTCGCTGATCGACGCGCCCCAAGCCGAGCCGCTGCGCGAGCGCCTCGCCGCGCGCTACCGCGAGGATGGCGATTGGGCGAGGCTCGCGCAGCTGACCGCGGACGCTGCGACGTACGCGCCCGACAAGCCGACACGGATGGCACGCCTGCGCGAAGCGGCGAGACTCTTCTCCGATGCGTGTGCGCGATTGGACCTTGCCGTTCCGCTGCTCGAACAGGCCACCGATCTGGCGCCCGACGATCAGTCCGCGGCACTCGCCTTGGCCGACGCGCTCGCGCGGAGCGAGCGCTTCGAAGATGCGCGATTGATGCTCAAGTCCATGGTGGACGCGTTCGGGGGGCGACGGCCGCGAGAGCGTGCTCCCGTCCACTACCAAATGGCGCGCCTCGAGCTCGCCATGGACAACCGTGCGCGGGCTCTCGTCGAGCTCGACACGGCGGCGCGCGTCGACCCGCAGAACCCGGACATTCTGCGCGCGCTCGCCGAGCTCGCACGGGACGACGGGCAGCTCGAGCGCGCCGAAAAGAGTTACCGCGCGCTTTTGGTCGTCCTCAGACGCCGCGAGGAGACCGCCCGGGCGGTGGGGGTGGCGCGGAGCGAGGTCCTGCTCGAACTCAGCGCGATCGCCGAGCGCCAGGGTGAAACCGAGCGGAGCCGCGAGATTCTCGAGAGCGCTCTCGAAGCGGCGACGAAGGGAACGTTCGAGCAACAACGCCTCGAAGCGGCGCTGCGCGCGCGCGGCGACCACGGGACCCTCGTTCGTGTGCTCGAAGCAAAGCTGGATCGGGCCGGCGATTCCCCCGAGGCCACGACGACGCTGGCCGAGTTGGCCGAGTTGCTTTCCGAGCGCATCGGCCGGCCGGATCAGGCTCTCTCCGTACGGCTCCGGGCGGTGGCGTTGGACCCGCGCTCGGATGCGGCGCACGAAGCCGCCCTCGCCCTTGCTCGCTCGATGGACACCGCGCGGCGCTACGTGGATGCGACGACCGCGCTGGTGGAACGGGCCGTCGAGCGAGGGGACGTCACGCTCGCGTGTTCGCTCCTGATGCGCCTCGGCCGTGTGGCCGAGAACGACCTCGACGACGACTCTCAAGCCGCGTCCTTCTACGAGCGGGCGATCGATCTCGGGCTTCGCTCTGCGGAAGCGCTACGGTCGCTCGATCAAGTGCTGGACCGATTGGGCGATGTCCGAAAGCAGGCGCGCGTCCTGTCGATGCGCATCGAGGTCGAGCGACGAGAGAGTGGCCCGAGGGCAGCGAGCGACGCGATGTATCGCCTCGCCGCGCTGCGTCTCGCGTCGAAGGAGACGCTCGACGAAGGCGTCCAAATGATGCGAGAGGCGCTCGAGCTCGATCCACAGCTCGACCGCGCGGAGCAGGCGCTTCGGCGAGCGGTGGCGATGGATCCTACCCGTTCCCTCGTGCTGGACCTCTACGAGCACGTTGGCCGATGCCCCGGCCACGAGCATGCGCTGGTCGATGCGCTCAAGCTCCGCTCGGAGCTCCCCGGCGCAGACGCCTCTACGCTACGCGAAGCCGTCGAAGTCGCCGTGCGCATCGGAGACGCAGCGCAAGCCGAGTCGCTCCTGGCGCGAGCGATCGAGCGCCAGCAGTCCGCGAGCGAGGGCGTCGCGAGCGCCGCCTGGGCACTGGATTCGCTTGCCAATCTGCGGCGCGCAGCGGGAGACCTTCCGAAGGCTGTCGAGTTGAAACGAGCGGCGGCCCGCGTCGCGGACCCCGAGGTCGCGCGCAAGCTCAGTTTCGAGGTGGCGCGAATCGCGGCAGACGAGCTCGGGGATTTGCAGCTTGCCGCGGAAGCGTACGAGGGGCTGCTCGCCGCCGACCCGGCCGACCGCGAAGCATGGGAGCCACTTCTCGCCGTATACCGGCAGCAAAGCCGGGCGGACAAGCTCGCCGAGCTGCTCGCGGCGGTGGTGCAGTGCGTGGACGATACGAACCTTCGCGCGCGGCTGCGTCTCGAACGCGTGCGCGTGATGCAGGAGCTCGGGCTGACCGACGCGCAAGCCGCTTCTCTCTTGCGGGAGATCGTCGACGAGGATGCAAGCCAGGTTCACGCCGCGCTCATGCTCGCTGCGATCCACGAGCGTGCGGGGGCACGAGAGGAGCTGACCGACCTTCTCGCGCGGCAGATCGACGCGGCGAAAGACCGGAACGACGCCGCGTCCATCGCGTCGCTGTCGATGCGGCTCGGCCTGCTTCTCCAGGCCTCGGACCGAATGCAGGCGCGCGACGTGTACTACACGGGCCTCGAGTGGGAGCCCAGGAGTCGCGAACTGCTCGACGCGCTCATCGCCTTGCTCGAAGGAGACGAAAACACGGCCGAACGCGCGGATCTGCTGGAGCGGCGAATCGCGTTGGAACACGGACCGGCGGCGGAGCCGCTGGCGGTGACGCTCTGGGCGGCTCGCATGCAGCTCGGCGACGACGTGGGTGCAGAGCGAGCGCTCGACCTCGGGTTCCGCGCGTACCCGGCGAGTGCCGTGCTCCGCGATCGATTGGAGACCGTATTTCGAAGTCGGGGCGAATGGCGCAAGCTCGCCGAGCTATGCGTGCTCGACGCCAGCGCCCGCGTCGACCCGGCGGAGCGTGTCGCGCGATTGCGCGAGGCAGCGGCGATCTTGCGCATGCAGCTGAGGGATGCGGCCGGGGCGGCAACGGCGCTCGGCCTGGCGCGACAGGCGGTGGAGACCGGCGGAGCCGAGAGCATCGACGCCGACCTATTGCGCGACCACGTCGACATGCTGTTCGAGGCGGGAGACTTCGCCGCGACACTTTTCGAGCTTTCGAAGGTGATCGACCTTTTGGCGGCCGACGACCCGAATCGCTCTGCCATCTTGGCGGCACGCGCGAACGTGCGATCGGCGAGCGGCGACGAGTCCGGAGCGCTGGAAGACCTGGAGGCGGCGTTCGCGATCGAGCCTGGCGCGTACGCTCGTTCGCTCGCCGTGCAGATCGAGAGCGCGTGCAATGCGGCTTCGGACGCGGGCGACGTGGCGACCGCTCGCGCGCTGCGTCTTCGTCTCGCGCAGGTCCTTCCCCACGCAGGAGACGCCAACGGAGCGCGCGCGATTTTGGTCGACGTCTTGAAGCAAGATCCGAAGGATCTCGACGCCCTGCGGGCGCTCGCGGGTCTCGAGTGGGCGGCGGAGCGATGGGAGGCGGCAAGCGCCGCTCTCAAGCGTCTCGTGGGGTTGGAGGAGGCGGAGGCAACGGTAGAGACGGCGCTTCGGCTGGCCGACGCGTGCGAGCGTGCGAATAGGCCCGGGGACGCGCGCGGCGCGTTGGAGCGGGCGCGCAGCGTGGCTCCCCACGACCGAGGAGTTCGGCAGAGGCTCGAGCGCCTTTACGAACAAATGGGGGCCTACCACGAGCTGGCCGAGATGGTCCTCGAAGACGCGCGCTCGAGCGGCGAAGTGGCCGATCGCTTTCAGCGCCTGCTCCGCGCCGGGGCGTTGCTCCTCGAGCGAGCGGGGGATCCCGCGGCGAGCATCGAGGCCCTCGAAGAGGCGCGCGCGCTGCGTCCGCTGGATCCGGATTGCGCGGCGCTCTTGGCCGATGCCTACACGCAGTCCGGGCGCCCGCAGGATGCCGTCGCCGTGCTCGAGCCAGTGGTCGCCCCCTACAAGGGGCGGCGCGCCAAGGAGCTTGCTCCCATTCATTGGCGCCTGGCACGGGTCGCGAGATATTTCGGCAATACGCCGGACGAGGTGCGGGCTCTCGGTCAGGCGTTCGATTGCGACGCCCAGAACGGCCAGGTTTGCGCGGACGTCGCGCTGCGCGCTCTGGAGGTAGACCAGCTCGAGCTGGCCAGCCGCGCCCTCCGTGCCATCACGCTCCTGCGCACGCCCGGTCCGATGAGCAAGGCGGTCGCCTATCAGCACATGGGCGAGATCGCGCGCCGGCAGGGCGACCCAAAGCGCGCCGTGATGCTGCTGCAACGCGCGCTCATCGAGGATCCATCGCTCGAAGCCGCGCGCATTCTCGTCGACGCCATCGCCCAAGAGCCGTAGACGCCAGGGCTCGCCGATCGGCTAGCGTTCCAGTTCGGGCTCTTCTTCCCATCCCGCGTCGATGTCATCCGGGGGAATCGTGTGAACGGCCGCATCGCGAGCGGCCGCCGGCTTGGAGGGGTGGGCGAAGAAGCTGTCGGCCGAAATTTCGATTGGGGGCGGCGGTGCCGTCGTGCGGCGCGAGGCCTCTGTCGCAGAAAGGGAAGCGCGCTCCGGCGACTTCGCCCGGATGGCGAGCGGCGCGATCACGTGCGGGACTCGCTCGATCGCCCGCACGAACTCGTGAATTGGGGCACGAAATGCCATCGGCGCGAGGATCCGCTCGCGCAGTCCGCCCCCGAGCTCGGTCGAGGCCTCGATGACCGTCTGGTCTGCGTCGGCCACGAGATCGACGCACAAGTCTCCGTCGATCCAACCGCACGCCGTCGTGGCCATGCGCGAAAATACGAGCAGGACCTTGGCCGCCCCGGTATTCGGTGCACAAATCTCCGCCATGTGCGCGAGCAGGGCCTTGGTCGCCGCCCGCGTCGCCACCGCCTCGGCTAGATCGCGCTCCTGGACGTCCAAGCATCGCGCGATGTGTGCGAACCGAACGTCCATTGAGACGCTTACCGTACGCTCGTCCGCCGCACACCGCCAGCTGCCTTCATGCCGTCTCGAGCGCCATGGCCTCATAGAGAAACTCGAGGCGCTCGGCGAGCTCCGGGTTGTCGGGCTCGCACTGGCAGGCGCTCACGAGCTCGGTGCGCGCTTCGTGGAGTCGGGCGAACGCGATCAGCCGATCTGCCTTCTCCGCGAACTTCTTGCCCCGGGGTGTCCGTGCCACCATCTCCAGCGTTCGCACGATCGGGGGCGGGGGCCGAGTCGACGGGAGCCAAGGCTCGATTCGAATCTTGCCCCGCCCGAGCGCGCGATCGTACCGTGCGCGGGTCTCGCGCCGCGAAAGACATCGGTACGCTTCGACCCCTCGTTTGAATATCTCCGAGGCGACCGCGCGGATTTCGTCCGGGGAACTCGCATAGACGTCCGGATGATAAAGAAGCGAGAAGGCGTGAAACGCGGACTTGATGTCGGGAGTCCCGGCGTCAGGGCTTGTGCGCAAAATCTCGTAGTACGTCCTCTTGTCGATCGACGAGAGGAAGAGACCGAGCGCCTCTCTCGACGCCATCGTCCGTCACTCTCCTTCGAGCGGCGCCAGCGGATGGGCCACCTGCCGCGCCTCCATCGCCTCGATGTCGCCGGGGGCCGCCTGCGCCCCGACGATCTGCATGTGTGCGGTGGTCTCGCGCCCGGTCTTGGGGTCGCGAGCGCGCACCTGGAGGATGCCGTCGGCGTCTATTTCGAACGTGACCGCGATTTGGGTCTGCCCCCGGGGCGCGGCGGCGATGCCGGACAACTCGAGCTCACCGAGAAACGTGTTCTCCGCAAAGCGCGCACTTTTTCCTTGTGCCACGCGAACCACCACCACGGTTTGGCCGTCGGCCGCGGTCGCGAACGACCGCGTCCGATCGCACGGTACCGGGGTGTTCGCGTCGATGAGCACGTCGCAGTAGCCGCCGACCGTTTCGACGCTGAGGCTGAGGGGCGTTACGTCGATCAGCAAGGGGGCCGGTCGGGGCTGGAGAGAAGGCGGCGCGGGAGGGGGAGCCGTAGCCTCCGGGGGCGGGGCTTTGGAGAGAGGGAACGGAGGGGCCTCCGACGCGGCCGCGGTCGACTCGCCCGCTTCGAAGGGAAACGGCATCGTCGGGGCGCGGGGACGGCGCGGCAGCGGAGGGGGCTTGGGGCCGGGAGGCTGAGATGTCGCTCCGTAGAGGACCGTGTGTCCGGGCGCGCGAGTCTCCGGCACCTCGAATACGAGCGGCTTCGAAGCGGCGCCCGGTAGAAATGTGGCCCTCGCCGCAGGGTTCGGTCCCGACACCTGCCGCGGGCCGATCAGCGGCAAGGCGGGCAACTCCGCGGCGTCAGACGATTCGCTGGAGCCTCGCGTCTCGTCGGGCACCGCCTCCGCGATGGAGTCTTCGGCGATCGCCGGGTGCCCCATCGGCTCGGCGGCCCTGCGCCGGGCGCGGTCCAGCAGCGCCGCCTGGATGGAGGCCCCCAGGGCAACCACCTCGTCGGGATTGATTTTCACGATCGGCGCTCGGCCGAAGAAGCGCTCCACTTCTCGCGCGACCATGGGCATGCGCGTGGCGCCTCCGACGAGCACGACGCGATCGAGCTCGCTCGACGAGACCCCGGCCGCGTCGAGGGCTTGCTGGCACACCTGGAAGGTCCGCTGGACGAGCGCGAGAGAGGCTCGTTCGAGCTCGGTGCGCGTCATCGAGAAGCGCCACGTGGCAAGCGCCCCGCGTTCGCCGGGAACCAAGTCGTCTGCCGAAATCGTCTTTTCGTCTCTCGTGGACAGTTCGCGCTTCACCTCTTCGGCGAGAACGCGAAGCTCGCCGAATGCCGTCGGCTGCGCTCGGGCGTCGAAGCGATGCTTCCTCAGAATGTCGTCGGCCATCCGATCGACCACGAGGAGGTCGATATCGTCGCCGCCGAGCGCGGTATCGCCGGCGGTCGCGATGACCTCGAACACGTTGCCCGCGAGATCGAGCAGCGTAAAGTCGAAGGTCCCTCCGCCGAGGTCGTAGACGGCAATGCGCTCCTTGGTCTTGCCCGAATGTCCGTACGCCAGCGCCGCGGCCGTCGGCTCGTTGAGGATTCGCAGGACATCGAGCCCGGCGAGGCGTCCGGCCATCTTGGTCGCCGCGCGCTGCAAATCGTTGAAGTTCGCGGGCACGGTCACGACCGCGCGCTCCACCGGCTCGCCGAGCGCCGCTTCCGCCACGGCCCGGGCGTGGCGCAGGACGAACGCGCCAATTTCGGGAAGCGTGTACCGCTCGCCGCGGACCGCTACGATGGCTCCCCCGTGCGCTCCCTCGCCCAGCTCGAACGGCAACTTCGCGCGCGAGCGTTGCACCTCCGGCGAGTCCCACGGCAGACCCATGAGCCGCTTGACCGAGTACACGGTGTTCGGCGCATCGACCAGGCGCCGTTCGCGCGCCGCGCGCCCGACGAGCGTCGCGCCGGAGGGATGAAATGAAACGACCGAAGGCAAAAGGCGATGTCCCTGGGGGTCCGCGATCGTCATCGCGATGCCGTCCCGAACGGTGGCTACGACGGTGTTCGTAGTACCGAGATCGATTCCGACGGCGAAGGGCATCCAGATGAGAATAGCTCGATTGTCGCGCGAGCCTCACCCCCTCGCGCGCCGATCCCGCGCGGGGGAGCCCATGCCGTCACGCGCTCGCGGCGCGCGACATGGATTCCTGATGAAGCCACGCGTCGACTCCGGCCGCGACGCGCCGCCCGTCGGCAATCGCCCACACCACGAGCGACTGTCCGCGTGACGCGTCGCCCGCCGCGAAGACGCCCCGAACGCTGGTCGCGCCGCTCGCGTCGGTTCGGACATTCCCGCGCGAGTCGAGCGCGACGCCGAGCTGTTCGACGAGGCCGGCGCGCTCCGGGCCTACAAAGCCCATCGCGAGGAGCGCGAGCCCGCAGGGCATGGAGAAATCGCCTTCCGGGATGGGCCGCATCTTTCCGCCCTCGAAGACCACCCGCACCGCCTCGAGGCTGACGACCCGACCGCCTTCGGCCCGGAACGAGCGCGTCGACACCGACCAGTCGCGCTGCGCGCCCTCCTCTTGGGAGCTGGAGGTGCGAAGCACGAGCGGCCACTCGGGCCAGGGATTGTTCGGGACGCGCACGAGCGCCGGACGGGGCATCAGCTCGAGCTGGGTCACCGACGCGGCCCCTTGGCGAAGAGCAGTCCCCACACAGTCCGACCCCGTATCGCCGCCCCCGATCACGATGACGTGTTTGCCGGTCGCAAGAATCGCGCGATCGGCATCCTCCGAGTCGCCCGCCACGCGCCGGTTCTGCTGCGCGAGATAATCCATCGCGAAATGCACGCCCGGAAGCTCGCGCCCGGGCACGGGCAGGTCGCGCGGCGTTCTGGACCCCAGCGCGAGCACGACGGCATCGAAGTCGCGCCGCAGCTGATCAGCGGCCACGTCGAGGCCCACCGCGACCCCCGTCCGAAACGTCACACCCTCGGCGCGCATTTGCACGATGCGCGCGTCGATGATGTCCTTTTCCATCTTGAAGTCCGGGATGCCGTAGCGGAGCAGCCCGCCGATCCGGTCGTCGCGCTCGAACACGACCACAGCGTGTCCGGCTCGCGCCAACTGCTGCGCCGCGGCGAGCCCCGCAGGCCCCGACCCCACGACCGCCACGCGCTTGCCGCTCAGCCGGGTGGGCGGTTGCGGCCGAAGGACTCCGTTGTCGGCCGCCGCGGTCTCGAAGGCGTGGTCGGCGATCGTGCGCTCGACGGTCTTGATCGTGACCGGCTCGTCCCGAATATTGAGAACGCACGATGCTTCGCACGGAGCGGGGCATACACGCCCGGTCACTTCGGGGAAATTGTTCGTGGCGAGGAGCCGCCGGACCGCCTCGTCGAGCTTTCCCCGGTGCACGAGATCGTTCCATTCGGGGATGAGATTGCCGAGCGGACAGCCCTGGTGGCAAAACGGGATACCGCAGTCCATGCAGCGCGACGCTTGCGTGCGCACCTGGTCCATCGTTGCGGCCAGGTGGACCTCGCGCCAATCGTGCACGCGCTCGTCGATCGCTCGATCGCCCTCTTCGACGCGCGACACTTTGAGAAAACCCTTCGGATCGCCCATGGCTTTTTGCTCGCTCTAGGTTCCGGTCTTGCGGAGCTGTAGCACCCGGCGCCATTCGTGCGGCATGACCTTCACGAAGCGCCGCTTCCCCCACGCGGCAAGCACGCTTCGCCCTCGAGCGCTTCGCGTGTGCTGGACGTGCTCTTCGACGAGCTGGCGCACGATTTCGTCATCGTCCGCCGTCAACGGCTCGAGGTCGACCATCGCCTTGCTGACTCGAGAGGCGAGCGTGCGGTCCTCGTCGAGCACGTACGCGATGCCGCCGCTCATGCCGGCGGCGAAGTTGCGTCCGGTCGGCCCGAGCACCACGACCGTGCCGCCCGTCATGTACTCGCAGCCGTGGTCGCCCACACCCTCGACCACCGCGATCGCCCCGCTATTGCGAACCGCGAAGCGCTCGCCGGCGCGCCCCGCGAAGAACGCCTTGCCGCTCGTCGCCCCGTACAGACAGGTATTTCCGACGATCACGTTCTCGTGGGCCTTGAACACGGCACGCGCGGGCGGACGCACAGCGAGCACGCCGCCCGACAGGCCCTTGCCGACGTAGTCGTTCGCATCCCCCTCGAGCACGATGAGCATCCCGCGAACCGCGAACGCTCCGAAGCTCTGCCCGGCAGTGCCTTTCGCCTCGATCACGATCGTGCCGTCCGAAAGCCCCTGAGCGCCGTACTTGCGCGCAAGCTCCCCAGCCAACCGTGCGCCGAAAGCCCGATCGGCGTTGGTCAGGTTGATTTGCATCGTCGTCGGCTCGCCGTACTTGAGGGAAAGGCGCGTGCCTTCGAGCAGCGCCTCGTCCGTGGAGGAGCTGCCCAGCGACAGCGGCAGCTCGGGAGCGCTGAAGTGCTCCGGGCGGTCCTCCGCGGTGCGAAGACCGCCTTCCGCGAAGTGGAGCACATCGCGGAAATCGAGCAGCCTGGCCTTCGGGTGCTCGAGCGCGCGAGGCACGACGCAGTCCGCGCGTCCGACCATTTCTTCGACGGTGCGGAAGCCGAGCCGCGCCATGATCGCGCGCAGCTCCTCGGCCACGAAGAAGAAGTAGTTGATGACGTGCTCGGGGGTCCCCTTGAAGCGCGCCCGCAAGACCGGATCTTGGGTGGCGACCCCGACAGGGCACGTGTTCAAGTGACACTTTCGCATCATCACGCAGCCGCTCGCCACGAGCGGAGCCGTCGCGAAGCCGAACTCGTCGGCGCCCAGGAGCGCGGCGAAAGCGACGTCCCGCCCCGTCTTCAGCTGCCCGTCCGCCTGAAGACGCACGCGCTCGCGGAGCCCATTGAGCACGAGGACTTGATGCGTCTCGGCGAGGCCGAGCTCCCACGGCGTGCCCGCGTGCTGGATCGACGAAAGCGGGGAGGCCCCCGTTCCGCCGTCGTGGCCGGCGATGGTGATGAGGTCGGCGTGCGCCTTGGCCACCCCAGCCGCAATGGTGCCGACCCCGGTCTCGCTCACGAGCTTGACGCTCACGCGCGCTCGAGAGTTCACACACTTCAAGTCGTAGATGAGCTGCGCCAGATCCTCGATCGAATAGATGTCGTGATGCGGCGGCGGGGAAATGAGGGTCACCCCGGGCACCGAGTAGCGCACGCGGGCGATCGTCTCGTCGACCTTGTGCCCGGGGAGCTGTCCCCCCTCGCCGGGCTTCGCGCCCTGCGCGATCTTGATTTGAAGCTCGTCGGCGTTGACGAGGTAATACGCCGTCACTCCGAAGCGCGCGCTCGCGACCTGCTTGATGGCGCTGCGCTTGGAGTCGCCGTTCGGCAGCGGGATGTAGCGGGCCTCGTCCTCGCCCCCCTCGCCGGTATTCGATTTGCCGCCGAGCCGGTTCATTGCAATGGCCAGATTTTCGTGGGCCTCTTTGCTGATGCTGCCGAAGCTCATCGCTCCGGTCGCGAACCGTCGGACGATCTTCGCGGCGGGTTCGACCTCCTCGATCGGCACGGAGTTGCCCACCGGGCGCAAGTCCATACAGCCGCGCAGCGTGAAGGGGTGGTCGCCCTGTTCGTTGATCGAGCGGGCGTATTCTTCGTAGGAGCTCGCGTCTTCCAGCCGGACGGCCTTCTGCAGTGCCGCCACCGTACGCGGGCTCCACAAATGACGCTCGCCGCCGACGCGCCAGGCGTACACGCCGCCTGCATCGAGCGCGTCCTCGTCGTTCGCCGCGGGCTCGATGTCCGCTTCGAAGCCGGCCGCGTGCCGGAGGACCGACTCGTGGGCGATCTCGGGCAGGCCGATGCCTCCGATCCTCGACGCCGTCCCGGGGAACCATCGGGCAATCGTGTCCCGACTGAGCCCGATGGCCTCGAAAATCTGCGCGCCTTGGTAGCTCGACAGGCACGAGATCCCCATCTTGCTCATCACTTTGAGCAGGCCCTTGTCGAGCGCGTGTACGAAGTTTTCACCCCGCACGCCGCGCGCGGCTTCGATATCCAGCCCATCGATGACTTCGAAGGCGAGATAGGGATTGACCGCGCCCGCGCCGTAGCCGACGAGCAGTGCCAAATCGGCGACCTCGCGCACTTCCCCCGTCTCGACGACGAGGCCGACGCGCATGCGCTTGCCGGCTCGCGCAAGCGCGTGGTGCACGGCGCTCGTGGCGAGCAGGCTGGGAATCGCCGCGTGAGCCGCGTCGATGGACCGGTCGCTGAGGACGATGAGGCTCGCTCCGCCGTCCACGGCTCGTTCGGCGGCGGCGCAGAGCTCGAGCAGAGCGCGGTCGAGCGCCTCGCCGGAGTTCTTTGTCTTCGCTTCGAAGACCATCGGTAGAACCGTCACGCGAAAGTCGTCCAGCCCCCGGACGAGCTTCGCGAGCTCGTCGTTCGTGAGCACCGGCTGCTCGATCTCGAGCAGCCGGCATTGCCCGGGCTCCTCCGCGAGGAGGTTGCCCTCCCCGCCGAGACAGCTCGAGAGGGTCATCACGAGCTTTTCGCGAATGGGGTCGATCGGCGGGTTGGTGACCTGGGCGAACTGCTGCTTGAAATACCGAAAGAGAACTTGCGGCCTATCGCTGAGCACCGCGAGCGGCGCGTCGTTGCCCATGCTTCCGACGGGCTCTTCGCCAAGGTTGGCCATGGGCGACAAGAGGACGCGCAAGTCTTCGCGGGTGTAGCCGAACGCGCGCATCCGGCGGCGGCGCTCTTCGCCCGAGAGGGGCGCGGTGGACAGCCCCTCGGGAAGCGAGGAAAGCTCGATCTTGTTGTCTTCGAGCCACTTCGCGTACGGCCTGTGGGTCGCGACCTCATGCTTGATCTCGTCGTCGCCGACCAGCCGTCCGCGCGCGACGTCCACGAGCAGCATGCGCCCGGGCTGAAGCCGCCCCTTCTCGATGATGTCTTCCGGATCGAAATCGACGACGCCGAGCTCGCTCGCCGCGACCACGAACCCGCTCTCGGTGACGACGTACTTCAGGGGCCGGAGGCCGTTTCGGTCCAGCGTGGCCCCGATGTACGTGCCGTCGGTGAAGAGGAGGGCTGCCGGGCCGTCCCACGGCTCGACCAACGAGGCATGGTATTCGTAGAAGGCACGCCGTTCCGCCGGCATGTCGTCGTGCCCCTCCCACGCCTCCGGCACGAGCATCATCATCACGTGCGGCAACGTGCGTCCACCCGCAGAGACGAGAAAGTCGACCACGTTGTCGAGGGAAGCCGAGTCGCTCCCGCCGGGGCGGATGATTGGCTTGAAGTCGGCCATGTGCTCGCCGAACGCCTCGCTCTCGAGGAGCGCCTCCCGCGCGCTCATCCAGGTTTGATTGCCACGGAGAGTGTTGATTTCGCCGTTGTGAGCGATGCGCCTGTACGGGTGAGCGCGTTCCCAGGTCGGAAATGTGTTCGTGCTGAAGCGCGAATGAACGAGCGCGAACTTGCTGCGCGTCTCCTGTTCGCGGAGATCGAGATAGAACGCCTCGAGGCGTTCGGGGAGCGCGAGACCCTTGTAGACCACGGTCTTCGACGAGACGCTCGCCGGGTAAAACGCGTTCAAGCCGGCCTCGCTCGCCTTGCTTCCGGCCCGCTTGCGAATCATGAAAAGGGTGCGCTCGAATACCTGCGCCGGGCACATGCGCCCGATGAAGAGCTGCATGATGGTGGGCATCGAGGCGCGGCCCAACGGACCGACGACCGTCTCGTCCACCGGGACATTGCGCCAACCGATGACCTTCTGGTTGTGGTGGCGCACCGCGTCCTCGAGGACGCGCATCTCGGCCGCGCACGTCCGACGGTCGCGCGAAAGGAAACACTGCGCCACCCCGTAGTTGCCCTCGTTGGGCAGCTCGATCCCGGCGCGGCCGAGGACCCGCTCGAAATGAGCGTGAGGGAGCTGAAGCAAAATTCCCGCGCCATCGCTCGTGCACGGGTCGCAGCCGGCAGCGCCGCGGTGCGCGAGGCGCCGCAGAATCTCGACCCCTTTTGCAACGACGTCGTGAGACGCAGGTCGGCGCAGGTCGGCTACGAATCCGAGCCCGCATGCATCGCGTTCGAGTGACGGATCGTACAATCCGAGCGGCGCCGGGAGTGGCATAACGTGGGCAATTATGAGGCTCGGGCGCTCCGCGTGCCAGTGGAATCTCATGGCGACTTTGGACTCACCTCTTCGCAGGATGCATGATGCGCGCGCACGAATGTTTCCGGTTCTGCTCGCGGAGCATGCGCAAGGGCCAGTACGGTCCGCGCGCCGATCATGAAAGAAGCCAAACAACAGCCGACATGGCTCGATCGCGTCCGGCGCGGACGAAGGGGAGCGATGGCGTTCGTGTTTCCGCTTTCTTTCGCGGCCGTCGACGGGGCCCATCTCGGGGCCGTTCCGGCCGCTCCCGGACCGCGCGGCGCTCAAACGAGCGAACAGGCCGCGATCGAGAGCCAGCCCGTGTGCATCGGCTCTTCGGTGGACAGCGCGGGATCGCTTTCCGACGTCCTCTATTACCGCGCTATCGCGAATGGAGACGGGCACGTGCGCGTCGGTTACTTCGCGTTCTTCTCGGAAGAGCGCCCGTGGGGAAACAATTGGCTTACCTGGTCGGTGCTCCCGGCCCTCGCGGTGGACCTCGTCTACTCGCGCGCGCTCCTCGTCGCGCCCGGCGTGCAGCGCGCGATGTACGGAGCGGGGGACGTCGAGGGCGTCGAAGTGGCGTACGACGTCGCCGCCGACGGGTCGCTTCGCCTCGACCACGCCGTGGCCGACGATTGAACGGAGCGACCCATCACGCTGACGCGCGCGCAGGCGTACGCGATCGATCCCGCGCGTCCGACATTTTACACCGACATCTGGAGCCACCAGCTCGGCGGTCGAGGCGCTCGATCGCGAGCGGACCTCGCCTACGTGCGCTGCTACGAGGGCGACTCGATTCGACCCTTACCGGAGTCGGTCGCCCGCGTTTTTCGGGTCGAAGGGCGAGCCGGACCCGCGCACGTCGAGCGGGACGGGGGTCACCGGCTGGACACGACCGAAATTCTCACCGCCCAAGCGCCTCCGACCGATTGACGATGCGGGGCGTGATGAAAATGACGAGCTCGTTGCGCGCGTCGCTCGCCCGCCGCCTCTGGAAGAGCACCCCGAGGATAGGAATGTCTCCGAAGAAGGGCACCTGATTGAGGTTTCGGCCGGTGTTGCGCGTGTAGATGCCGCCGATGACCGCCGTGTGTCCGTCCATCACGAGCAGATCGGTCTCCGCTTCGCGTTTCAGGATCGTGGGATCGCCGCGCGGACTCGTTTGGGTGAAGTCCGGCTCGTCGCGATTGAGCTTCACGTGCATCGAAACCGACCCGTCCGCGGTGACGTGCGGCCGCACCAGAAGCTGGAGCTTGGCCTCCTGAAACGTCGTCTGCACGCCGAGGGCACTCACTTGCGCGAACGGAATCAATGTTCCCTGGTTGATGCGCGCCTCGCGGTTGTCGAGCACCATGATGCGCGGGGCGCTCACGATCCGAACCAGCCCGCTCGACTCGGCCGCCGAGAGGCGCAGGCTGAGATTGATCGTGTTGTCGATCGAACCGAACGTCATTCCGAGCGCCCCGCCGGCCCCCGTGCCGACGGCCGCCGGCAGGTTCACGGCGAAGTTCGGAGTCGGAATGTTGCGAAGGGTCGGCGATAGCCCGGCGGTCGGGGTGTTGTTGTCGTAGTTGCCGCCGGTGACGCCGACGCTCGACGGGAACGCAATGCCCGTCGGGTTGCCCGTGGCCGGACCGAACGTGACGTCGCCGCCCCACTGGATGCCCACGTCGCGCAGGTATTTGCTCGTCGCTTCGACGATTCGCGCTTCGATGAGGACCTGGGCCGTCTGGGTATCGAGCGAGCGGACCAGCTCTTCGATGTAGTTGAGATTTCCGGCCACGTCGCGAGCGATGAGCACGTTCGTCCGCTCGTCGACCGCGATCGATCCCCGGGGCGACAGGAGCTCCTTGGCGCGCGCCTGGAGCTCGTCCGCCCTCGCGTAGCTTATCGGGATGAGGCGCGTCTCGAGAGGTGTCAGCTCGTATTCTTGTTTCAGCTGCGCGATCCGAAGCTCGCGTTCTTTCTGGAGCTGCGCCAGCGGCGCGACGCGGATCAAATTTCCCTGTCGCACCATGCCCAGGCCCTTGGCCTGAAGCACGACGTCGAGGACCTGATCCCAGGGGACGTTTCGCATCCGAATCGTGATCGTGCCGCTCACGTCGTCTGCCGTGACCACGTTGACGTGTCCCGTGTCGGCCAAGAGGCGCAACACGTTGTGGATGTCGGCGTCCTTCAAATCGATGTCGATGCGCCGGCCCGTGTACCGCTGCTGCGCGAGCACGTCCCCCGCGTGCGCCGAGAACCCGGCGGCCCCGCCCTCCGCAGTCTCGACTTTCGGGTCCTCGTCGTGGATGGATGTGTCGATGCGCGGCAGATCTTTCGGAGCCGTTTCGCGCGCGACCGTGACGACCCGGCGCACCGCTCCTCCGTCTTTGCCGATGGGGTGGCCGTCGATGCGCAGAGGCGCGATTGGCGACGGTTGCGCGCCGCCCCCCGGAATCGGAAACGACCACGTCAGCGTCGAGCCGTCGACCGAGACGGTACCGGGAGCATCGCCCGCGCGATCCAGCTCGAGCCACGTCGACCCTGTGGCCGGATCGCGCGAGGCGGTCACCGATCGGAGCGCACCGCCGTACGCGGTCACGTCGAGGGTGTGCGCGAGGGCATCGGGCAATTGCGTGCCGCGGAGCTCGAGGCGCAAGTGGCCGCTCGCCGCCATCGCCAGGGAGTACGACGGAGCTCCGTCGAGCTCGATGATCACCCGATCGCACCCGTTTGGCGCGCACCCGGCAGCCGCCCCGGGCGCGCGCTCGAATCGAACTTCGCGAACCGTCGCGGAGTGGGGAGGCTGGGTGATCTTCGCGGCCGCAACCGAGAGCGTAGGCGCTGCTTCGCCCGCTCGCGGCGTCAGAACCACCCGCAGGGTCGATCCGTCCGGGACCATCCTGTAGCTCGCGCCGCGCTCGAGGCTCACCGACAACCGCGTCATGCGCCCGGCGCTCGTGTCGAACGACTGAGTGAGGACGCCTCCGACGACGCCGACCACATTGGTGATGGCCTTTGGCGCCGACGCCGCGTCCGTGTTGCTCAAGTCGATGAGAAGTCGCCGGCCCCCTTCCGAGACGCGCACGCTGTAGATGGGAGTTTCGGTGCCGACGATTTCGATCTCGGTATCGCCGGAGACCGCGTCTCCGGCGCGCACCACGACGTCCCGCACGCGGTTGAGGGCGCCGTCGGCAAACGCGACCGGTCCGTTCAGAAAGACGAACGATGCGGCGCCGCAAGCCACCAGCGCCCCCGCACCCCCCGTCCCCGTGCCGCCGCCCCCCCCGCAAAACCGGGGACGCGCCGACATGAGGGCGACGTACAAAAGCGATTTCGCCCCGCGCATATTGGCTCCTCGCGCCTCTCGGAGGTCGGCTCCGAAGGGATCGCGACCGCAACGCTAGAGCATGCGTTCCGAAAGGGACCAATTTGTGACGAGACGATTCACGCTCCCGCGCCCTCGTCCTTGCGCTTTCGAGCTTCGACTCCCACAGCGCGGCCGAGCTCTCGGTGGATCCGTCCCACCCGCTCGATTTGCCCCTTCGCGGGGAAGCGTTCGTAGAACCCCTCTGCGCGAAAGCTCTTCGCGAGATCGCTCCACGGCCCGAGCTTGCGCGTCCACCGGCCGATTCGCCCTTCCGCCGGCTCCGCGTCGACGTGGGCGAGATCCGCGCACATGCGCAGCATCGCTTTGATGGTCACCGGGCGCGTGACCATCGACTGCGGGTTGCCCCACGCGCTGCCCCACACTCTCTCGGCCGCCTTGAAGAAATCGCGGACGATTGCGTAGTAGCGCTGCGCTTCGCGCTTCTGGTTTCGCCCTTCGATCTCCTTCCAGTCGAGCGCAGTCCAGCGATGAATCTCGTTGAACAGCTCGGCCTGCAGGATCCATTTGTCCTGTTTCGACCGTCCGCCGAGACGGTTGATCTTGTACCGAAGTGGGCTGTCGCCCTCGACGTAGAGGCGCTCGACGACGCTCGCGGCAAACTTCTTGTCCGGCGCGGCCCAGGACACTCGCTCGTAGAGATCGACCAGGTGGCTTTTGTTGATGCGCGTCGGAGTGGAATTGATGATGACGAACATTTCGGTGGCGAAATCTTCGCTCTTGCCGTCGAAGATGATGCACGGCACGTGAATGCTCTGCGCTTCGGCGGGGCGCTGCTTCATGTAGAAGTGAAGCGCGGCGAGCCGATGCTGCCCGTCGATGATGAGGTACTTGCTCCGCGGCTCCTCGAGATTGCCCACGTTCGCAAACGGTTTGACCGGTTCGAAGCGCAGCTCGTCGGCCGTGAAGAGCAGCACGGTGCCGGGGATCGGCGGTTGGCTCACGGCGGTCTCGTAGAAGTTTTTGATCGCTCCCACCTTGGAGCGCGACATCTCGCGCTGAAACGCGGCGTCGGTCCGCTCGATTTTCCCGATGAAGCGTGCGACCTCGTCGCCCTCCTCCGCCTCTTCCGGCGCCAGGCTCCGCTCCCCTTCCGCGTAGAAGCGCGAAATGAACCTGACCCGATCGAGCAAGTCCTCCGCGGGGTAAGCGGCGAAATAAAAAACGCTGTCTTTTTGGCGCACCTGCGTGGCGAGCATGCTCTTGGGCAACGAGAATAGAATCGTTCTCCCCGCCGGATGTGCGACTCCTACGCCATCAGCAGCCGCACAGCTGAATGCAGCCTGGGGCCCCCACGCATTCGTCCCTGCAAGCCGGGTCGCAGGAGCTCGAGCCGGCGTCGGGCGCCGCGAGATTGACGCAGCGCCCCTCCGCCAGCTGCTCGCAGACCGTGAGCGCGCTTTGCCCCTGCAGAAGGGCCTGAGCCTGAGCGCAGGTCGTCGGGACGCCGACGGGACAAAGAGAGGTGTCGCAGACGCACTCGAGGTCGAGCGGGGCCGCGGAGCCGACCCGGAATCCGCAGTTCGGGAACGCCCCCTGATCGACGTCGACGCCGGGGCACGCGCTCATCTGTTCGCACAGAGTGGCGTGGGTCGTCGGATCCTGAACGCAGTTCGTTCCGCCGGCCGCCGCCGCGGTGGTTGCTCCCGCGCCCAGCGAAGCGGGCACGGCGCTTGCGCCCGACCCGGTGCTCGGGTCGGTGCCAATCTGCACGCACGCCGGCGTGGAAAGAGCGATGAGAAATCGAGCGAGGTGGCGCATGGGTACCATCCCAAACGCTCCGCCCGTTACGAGGTCAACTTTTCGGCTACGGTCTCTCCGACCATGGCGCAGCCTCGACGAGGTCACTTTCTCTCATGAAAACACGAACCCTCGGCTTTCTGGGCGCCGGCAACATGGCCGGGGCGCTCATCAAGGGACTTCTTCACGCCGGAGTCCCGCCGCATCGGATCAGCGCGAGCGACGCGAAGTCCGATCGCCTCGATCAGCTGAGCCACGCGCACGCCATTCGGACCACCGTGGACAACCACGCGCTCGTGCGCGATTCGGACGTCGTCGTCTTGTCGGTCAAGCCGCAGGTCATCGACAAGGTGCTGACAGAGATCGGCGGCGAAGTCCGGGCCGAGCAGCTCGTCGTCTCGGTGGCCGCCGGAGTGCCCATCGCGGCGATCGAATCGCGCCTGCCGCCCGGCTCGCGGGTGGTGCGTGCGATGCCGAACACGCCGGCGACCGTGCTGGCGGGTGCGACCGCGATCGCGAGCGGCGCGCACGCCCGCGCGGACGACGTCCGCGTGTCCCGCGAGCTCTTCGAAGCCGTGGGACGCGTGGTCGTCCTCGAAGAGTCGTTGATCGACGCGGTGACCGGCCTGAGTGGCAGCGGCCCGGCGTACATCATGCTCATCATCGAGGCGCTCGCGGACGGAGGAGTCAAAGTGGGTCTCCATCGCGACACGGCCCTCCTTTTGGCCGCGCAGACGGTGTTCGGCTCGGCCAAGCTTCTCCTCGAGTCCGGCGAGCACCCGGGTCGGCTGAAGGACATGGTCACGAGCCCGGGCGGTACCGCGATCTCGGGCCTTCACACGCTCGAGAGCGGAGGGCTGCGCAAGACGTTGATCGACGCGGTCGAGGTGGCGACCAAGCGCGCGGCGGAGCTCGGCGCCGAGATGGCGGCCAAGCTCCGACGATGACGCTTACTTCGCGATCACGTCCGCATACGTGACGAAGGCGATGAGAGTCAGCAGCATCAGCAGCCCGATGGCATGTACGCGCGCCTCGACTTTCGCGTCCGGCCTTCTACGCGAAACCGCTTCCACGCCGAGAAAAAGGAGGCGTCCGCCGTCGAGCGCGGGGAAGGGGAGCAGGTTGAACGCACCGAGGTACGCGCTCAAAATTCCAAGGAATTGAAGGAGGCTACCCGGCCCCGTCCGCGCACGCTTCGCACCCTCGCGCACGATGCCCACCGGTCCGCTCACCTGAAGCTTTTCTTTGCCGGCGATCACTCGCGCGATGCCACGCACATTTTCGTAGACGACGACCGCGGGCGCGATGACGCTCATCTTTGCTGCTTCCCCGACGCCGACGGGCTCGACGTGCATCGGCGTGCCGACGTGGATGAGACCCTCGTCCTTTTCCCCCCTGGGAACCGGCGTAACGCTCTTGTGCAGCGTTTGGTCGTCGCGCGCGATCGTCAGGTCGATCGGCTCGCCCGGATGCGCGCTGACCGCCTTCCGAAGCTGCTCCCAGGTGTGCACTTGCGCGCCGTTGACTTCGAGGATGCGGTCGCCCGTTTCCACCCCGGCGACCTGCGCCGGGCCGGCCTCGACGACCACGCGCATGCTCGCGTCGTCGCGGACCTCCTGGCCGCCGACGAGAAAGCCGAAGAAAAAGAGGATGGAGGCGAAAAAGTAGTTGGTGAGCGGTCCGGCCGCGATCGTCACGATCCGCGCCCAGAGCGACGCGTTCGCGTAGCTCGCGCGGTCGTTCGGATCGGTTTCCTCGTACGGGTTCATCCCCGCGACTTGCACGTACGCGAGAAACGGGATGAGCGCGACTTGGTACACCGTCGGGCTCCCCTTGGGCCGGTGCTTCCAGACGGTCGGGCCGAACCCGATGCTAAAGCGCACGACGCGCATGCCGAACTTGCGCGCCGCCAGGTAGTGGCCCCCCTCGTGCACGACCATCAAAACGGCGAGGCCGAGAATGGCGACAAGGTAGAGGGCAAACGTCATCTGATCATGACTCTAAGGCGGTCCGGGCCGCACCGCCATTGCCGGATTCGACGGTTGTGCTGCACCGGGCCGCACGCGCGACGAAAAGAACGGGCCACCTCCGCGGGAGGGACATCGGCGGCGGCGACCTCGGCCGGGGCTTATGGAAAAAACGAAACCCCGAAGGAGAACGAAGGAAAGCCGATGCGGAGCGTCAACGACATTTTGTCGCTCAGGTGGTAGCGCCCTCCGATGAAGAATGCCGGTTCGAGCCCACTTCCGCCCGGCGCATGAGGGCAGTTGGCCTGCAAGGTGCAGCTCGTATACGAGCCGGCGTAAACGAGAAGGCCGGGCTCGCCGAAGACGCTCCAGCGCTGCGCGACGAAAAAATTCCACTGCATGACCACAGGAAAGTCGAAGTAGTTCGCCTCGCAGTTCCCGTTGTACCAGCAGCCGTTGAAGTGAAGCCAATCGAGGCCGAAGGAAATGGCGACGCTGTTGTTGATCGTCGGCACAAAGCCGTTTTGCACGACGGGGATCGAAAAGCGCGCGCCGAGGCCGAAGCCGCCGGAGTCGTAGGTGTCGCCCCATCCGAGCAAGAGATGGGGCTCGATCTCGACGGAGTAGGACGGGTGGTCGCCCGGGCGCGAGATGGTGTTGTCGGCCGCGCGCGCCGGCCTCGGGGCGAGCAAGAGAATGGTCGCGACCGAGAGCGCGCCGAGCACGAGCCGTGCTGCATTGCCCGTCTTCGTCGCTCGCGGACCCACCGGGATTGCGCCTGGATTTGGCCGATTGCGCCCGTCAGTTCGCCTCATCGTACCGGTCCTTGTACATGCCATCCTGCGCGCGGACGAGCGCTTCGTGCCGGACGGTGCCGTGCCGTGCTAGGAAGCCGGGTCGCATGTCCAACACGCCCACGAAACCAAGCGCGCCGGCCTCCGTCGGCGGACCCGGCATCCAAATTCGCGGGGGCGCCGCCATTCTGGCACCCATCACCGCCTTCCCGAACGGGGTACCGGGCAACGCACTCGTGCTTCTGCCCATTTCTCCGAACGGCACGCCCATCGAGAAGAAGATCGTCGAGGGACCGGTGGCGCTGCAGATGGACGAGGTCTGGAAGCTCCTCGGCTTCAATGGCCCCGCCGTGCCGGTGCAAGACGAGCAAGGCCGGCAGATCGCCATCGGCCTCGAGGATTTGCTCGGCGGCTTGGAGAAGCATTGGAACGAAGGCCCGGAAGATCTGAGCCGCGGCCGCATTTTCGCCCAAGAACTGATGAAGCACGCGCGCCACGAGAAGGCCGAGAAGGTCTTGTCGAAGATCGTGGCGCTCGGCGGCGACGGCGAGGACTGGCTCGGGCTCGGCGTGGCGCAGCTGTCGCAAAAGAAGCTCGACCGGGCCGAGGCCACGCTGCGAGGCGCGCAGAACTTGCTCAAAGATTCTCCGTTTCCGAGCCTTCAGCTCGCCCGGCTCATGAAGGAGAAGGGCGACCGCAAAGGGGAGCGCGAGAGCGTGGAGCGGGCGATCCAGATCGACAACAATTCGGTCGATGCCTGGGCGTACCTCGCGAACTCGATCCGCGAGCAGAGCAATGACGAGGACATGATCAAGCAGATCGAAGAGCTCGCGAGCGCGCCGGTGAACTCGAAGACGGCCGCTCCGTACATCGGGCTCCAGGGGTTCTTCGCGGGCGACACGAAAGACGAGGGCGTGCGCGCGAAAGCGATCGGATTTGCAAAGAAGGCGGTCGAGCGGGCTCCGGGCGACCCGCTGGCTCTGCTGTGTCTATCGGCAGTGTACGGTCAGGCCGCAAAGATCGACGAAGTCGTGAAGCTGCTCGCGCCGCACGAGGCCCTGATGATGCGAGACATCCGGATCGCGCACAACTACTTCGAGGCGCTCTTCCAGCTCCGCGACCTACCGAAGATAACGGCTCTCTTGAACAAGCTTGCCACCAGCCAGGTGCGCGACGTCAAGCAGTTCGCGGTCGAGCGCTCGCGCGCCGTATCGCAAATGCTCGCGCAGCAGCAGCAGCAGTTGGCCCAGGTCGCGAAGCCGGCGGTCACGACCTAGAGCGGGCGGAGCTGCCACCCCGGGGTCGAGGTCCTTCGAAGGCTACGCCCGCCGGCGGCTCAGCATCACGAGGAACACCGGTCCTCCGAGAAGCGAAGTCACCGCGCCGACCGGCAGCTCGGTGTGCACGCGCTGAGCGAGGACTCGTACGAGCAGGTCGCACGTGACGAGCGTCGCGCCGCCGATCAGCGCCGACGCGGGCAGGACGATCCGGAGATCGGGACCCAGTATGCGCCTCGTGGCCTGGGGGACGACGAGGCCCACGAAGCCGATGAGTCCAGTCACGCTCACGACGGCGCCGACCACCGCGGTGGAGGCGAAGAACGTTCGCCGCTCGAGGGCGCGGACGTCGACCCCGAGGCTCGCGGCGGGCTCGTCGCCCAGAGAAAGAAGATTCATCCGGGCCGCGTCGACCAGAAGAACGGCGAGTCCGCACGCCACGTAGGCGCTCACGAACGCGAGCTGGCCCCAGGATGGGACGTCGAGGTACCCCATCAGCCACCAGACGACCGACTGGACTTTGCCCGGGTCGGAGAGCGCCTCGATCAGCATGATGCACGCGCCGGAGATCGAATTGACCACGTAGCCCGCGAGCAGGATCGAAGCGCCTCCCGCCCCCCCCGCGCGCACCAGAGTCCACACGATGGCCGTTGCCGCCGCGCCTCCCGCGAACGCGACCGCCGGCACTCCTGCCGCGCCGAGCAGCCCGAAGCCGCCGAGGCCGAGCGCGGTGGCGACGGTCGCGCCCAGCGCCGATCCACCCGAGACCCCGAGCACATAGGGTTCGGCGAGCGGGTTTCTCAGCACGGTCTGGAAGGCCGCCCCGACGGCGGCAAGCCCGGCGCCTGTGACCACGCCGAGAAGCACGCGGGGGAGCCGATACCCGACGAGGATGTCGTGAGCCCGCGTGCCGCCGTCGAACAGATCGGCGAGCGTGGCGCTCCCGCTGCCGAAGGCGACGCCGAGAGCGACGGCGGCGACGAGGGCGAAGGCGCAGAACGTCAGCGCGACGGGACGACGCACCACCTCACCCCCGAGCATTCGCCGCGTCGGGGCGTTTCGATGGCCCGTGCCCGGATCGCGATCCCCTGGGAGAACCGCTACCCGCTATTTCGCTCATAGAGAATCCGAAGCCCCACGAGCGTCAGCACGTCGTCGATCTCTGCGATCGTCTTCGACAGCGGAGCGATGAGCGGTGCGAGACCGCCGGTAGCAATGACGGCGCACGGAAACTCGAGCTCGGCCTTCAGGCGCTCCACGATCCCGTCCACGAGCCCGACGTACCCGTAGACGATCCCGGACTGCATCGCGTGGACGGTGTTTCTGCCGAGGACCTTCGGGGGCTTCGTGATCTCGACGCGCGGGAGCTTGGCCGCGCGCGCGAAGAGCGCGTCGGCGCTTATCTGCAGGCCTGGCGCGAGCACGCCCCCGAGATATTCGCCCTTGGGAGTGACGCAGTCGAAATTGGTCGACGTCCCGAAGTCGACCACGATGACGCCCCCCTTTGCCCGGTCGTACCCGGCCACCGCGTCGGCGATCCGATCGGCGCCGACTTCGCGCGGGTTCTCGATGAGAATGGCCATGCCCGTCCGGATCCCCGGCCCCACGACCATCGCGTCGCGTCCGAAGGCGCGTTTCACGAGCCCGACCATCGGCTCGGTCAGCGACGGCACGACGCAGGCGATGATGGCGGCCGTCACGCTGCTCCGGTCGACCGAGTGCATGTCGAGCAGCGCCCGAAGCTGAACCGCATACTCGTCCGCCGTGCGCCCGCGCGCGCTCTCCACGCGAAACTGGTGGCGCAAGCGGCTTTCCTGGAAAAGGCCGTAGACGATGTTGGTGTTGCCCACGTCGATCGTGAGGAGCATGGCTCATTCTTACTCCTCCGCGCCGACCGAGTGCCATCGGTCGAGCTTTACCTCGTCTGCATCCACGTGAGAACGCGCTCGCGTTCGCGACGCCACCATCGCTTCGGCCAGATCGCGCCGAATTCGCGCGCGGCGACACCCTCGGCGCGCAATCCGGCGCGCCGAAAGAGGGCAAGCGCGCGCGGCAAATGCCACTCGCAGCTTACGATGGTCGCCGCGAAAATCCCCCTTCGCGCCAGGGTCTCGGTCGCGAAGCGCGCATTGTCCCGGGTCGTCAGCGAGCAGCGCTCGCGGACGATCGCCCCGGCCGGAACGCCTCGGAGCGCGAGCTCAGCGCCCATCACGTCCGCCTCGACGCGCCCCCCCCAGTGTCGTCCTCCGCTCGCGACGACGATCGTGTCCGCGCCGCGCCGCCCGTGCTCGAGCGCTGCCGCGTCGAGCCGGCGTGCGAGCGCGCCCTGGCAGAGTCGCCCCTTCGGGTCGAGCCGCACCGCGCACCCGAGAACGACGATGGCCTCGATCACTCGCCCCATGCGCCTCGCGCTTCTTGGCCGACAAGGAATACCTTTCCTTTGCGCGGCGAGGTACGATCGAAAGCCCGCAGCGTTCGAGGCCGGACCGAGGAGCTACCACCGAGGATGCAAATCACGTTTTGGGGAGTCCGCGGCAGCATCCCCACACCGGGGCCCAACACCGTGGAGATCGGGGGCAACACGAGCTGCGTCGAGGTTCGGGCGGGCAAGGCGATCCTCATCTTCGATGGGGGGACTGGACTTCGGCTTTTGGGCAAGAAGCTCCTGGAAGAAATGCCCCTCGACGCGCACATGTTCTTCAGCCACGTGCATTGGGATCACATCCAGGGGTTTCCGTTCTTCGAGCCGGCATTCGTCGCGGGAAACGTGTTCCATCTCTACGGAGGAAACAACGTCTCGCGCACCCTCGGAGAGACGCTCGCCGGACAGATGGACCATCCGAACTTCCCGGTTCACTTGAAGACCATGGCGGCGAAAATGGTGTTTCGCGACCTGGGCGAGGGAGAAACGGTCGAGATCGACGACGGCCTGGGCGCCGGGGTGTCCGTGCGCAACGCGCGGGGCAACCATCCCCAAGGCGTGTTCGCTTTCCGCGTCGAGCACGGGGGCAAAGCGGTCGTGTACGCCACCGATACCGAGCACTACGAAGGGCGTGTGGACGACAAGCTCTTGCATCTCGCGCGCGGCGCCGACGTGCTCATCTACGATGCCCAGTACACGCCCGAGGAGTACGCGGGAGTGGAGGGCGTCTCGGCAGCGAAGAAGGGCTGGGGGCACAGCACCTTCGAAGAGGGGAGCAAGCTCGCCAAAATGGCCGGTGTGCATCGCATGGTGCTCTTTCACCACGACCCGGTTCAGAACGACGCCGCGGTTCGCGACAAGGAAACCCGCGCGCGCGCGCTCTTTCCGGACGCGGTCGCCGCGCGCGAAGGGCTGACGATCGCGGTTTGAGTCCGTGGTGCTCGCATGCGCTCGTGCTAAGCGCAGCGCATGACCGACATTGCAGTCGTGACGGGCGCGGCGGGCGCTCTCGGCGCCGAAGTGGCGCGCGTGCTTTTTGCGCGCGGGTGCAAGCTCGTGCTCGTCGACTCCGAGCGCGGCAAGGCGCGCGCCTCGGCCCTCGCCGCCGATTTGGGCGGCGCGAGCGTCGTCACCGGGGACATCGCGCAAGCCGACGTATGGAACGCGGCGCTCCCCCGCGTGAGCCAAGAGCTCGGGGGTTTCCCGTCGCTCGCGGCGCTCATCGCCGGCAGCTGGCGAGGCGGCAAGCCGCTATACGAAGAAAAGGACGACGACGTGTGGCGAACGATGATGACGGCAAACCTCGACACGGTGCATCGATCGCTTCGGGCGATCCTGCCCGGGATGGTCGCGCAGCGACGCGGAAGCATCGTCGTGGTCGGCGCGCGCGCGGCCGAGCAGCCGTGGACGAGCGCAAATGCCGCCGCGTACGCCGCGTCGAAGGCGGCCGTCGTCGCGCTGGCGCGTGCGGTCGCCGCCGAAGTGATTGGCCAGGGCGTCCGCGTCAATGCCATCTTGCCGAGCACGATGGACACCCCGGCCAACCGCGCCGCCATGCCCAAGGCCGACCCGAGCGCGTGGGTCTCGCTGCCCTCGGCGGCCGGGGTCGTGTCCTTTCTCCTGAGCGAAGACGCGCGCGACATTTCCGGGGCGGCGCTGCCCGTGTACGGCAGGGCGTGAATCCATGATTCCGCGCTACACCCCCACGGATTTCGCCGACCTATGGTCCACCGCTCGCCGCTACCGCGTATGGCTCGATGTGGAGCTTGCCGCGTGCGACGCGATGGAGGAGGCGGGGTTCGTCCCGCGCGGCACCGCTTCGGCGATTCGGAGCAAAGAGATCGTGCTCGATCCCGCGCGCATCGAACAGATCGAGCGCACCACCAAGCACGACGTCATCGCGTTTCTCGCGCACGTCGAAGAGCTCGTCGGCGCCGAGGCGCGCTGGCTGCACCGCGGGATGACGTCGAGCGACGTGCTCGACTCGTCCCTGGCGATTCTCATGCGCGACGCGTGCGACCGGCTGCTCGCGCGCTGCGATCGCCTTCTCGGAGCGCTTTCTGCGCGAGCCAGGCAGCACGCCAAGACGCCGATGATCGGCCGCAGCCATGGCATCTTCGCCGAGCCCATCACGTTCGGCCTCGCCCTCGCCGGTCACCACGCGGAAATGGCGCGCGGCCGCGCCCGTCTCGATGTGGCGCGACGCGAGATCGCCGTCGGCAAGATCGCCGGCGCGGTCGGCTCGTACGCGCACCTCACGCCCGACATCGAGAAGCGCGCCCTCGCCTCGCTCGGCTTGCAGCCGGAGACGGTCGCGACGCAAGTCGTCGCGCGTGACCGGCACGCCGCGTACTTCGCCGCGCTCGCGCTCGTGGCGGCAGGCATCGAGCGGCTGGCCACGAGCGTGCGCCACTGGCAACGAAGCGAAGTCGCAGAAGCCGAGGAGGCCTTCACGCCCGGGCAAAAGGGCTCGAGCGCGATGCCGCACAAGCGAAACCCCATCCTCAGCGAGAACCTGTGCGGACTGGCGCGCGTCGTGCGGGCCTCGGTGGCCCCGGCGCTCGAAGACGTCGCGCTATGGCACGAACGCGACATCTCGCACTCCTCGGTGGAGCGCATGATCGTACCCGACACCACGGCGACGCTCGCGTTCATGCTCGACCGCGCCGCGTCCCTCGTCGACGGGCTCGTCGTGTATCCGGAAAACATGAAGAAGAACCTCGAGCGCGCCGCCGAGCTCTACTTCAGCGAAGCGGTGCTGCTGGCGCTCGTCGAAGCGGGGATCAAGAGGCAAGATGCGTATATCCTCGTGCAGCGAAACGCGATGCGCGCGTGGAGCGGCGAGGGGCGCTTCCGCGACCTGCTCGAAGCGGACCCCGACGTGAGCGAGAAGCTCAGTGCGCGCAGGCTCGACGCGCTGTTCGACCTGGATCACGCGCTGGCGCACGTGCCGGCGATCCTGGAGCGGGCGCTCGGCACGTGAAGGGCGGGGGAGGGTCCGCGCTATGCCGCGGGCCGATGCAGCACACGCCGGATCCACGCGCGCGCGATCAGGCCCGCGATGACCGGGACGTGCCGCGGTTTGAGGCGGCTCACTTCGTCTCCGTAGACGGCGCGGACCGGGACCTCGGCGACGCGCAGCCTTCGAATCGCGAGCTGCGACAAGAGATCGTTCGGATATCCGTAGCGCGGCCACAAGGCGTCGAGCGCGAGGCGAGCGCACGCTTCCCCCGCGATGGCCGCATAGCCGCACTGGCTGTCGGAGATCGCGATCCCGATCGCCAGCGACGTTGCCCACGAGAGAACGAAGCCCCCGACCAGCCTCGCCGCCGGCATCGCGCGGACGACACCGCGCGAGCGGAAGCGGGTGCCCTTGACGTAGTCCGCTTCGCCGCGCGCGATCGGGCTCACGAGCGACGGCAGGTCGCCGGGGTCCATCTGACCGTCGCCGGCCATGACGACGAACGCGTCGCGCTCTCCGGGCGCGATGGCCCCCGCGCGCCTGTACCCCGTCGCGATCGCGGCGCCGACGCCGCGGTTGCGGTCGTGCCGGACGACTTCGACCCGCGCGTCACCGACGGCGCGAGCCGCTTCTGCCGTTCCGTCGTCGCTCGCGTCGTCCACCACGACGACGGCGTCGACCCATTCGGGAATGCCTCGGAGCACTCGGCCGATGCGCGGGGCCTCGTCCCAGGCGGGGACCACGGCGACGACCCGCGAGCGCATCCACATGATATGCCGTTCTAATCGAACGATGCTCCGCCGGCCGCTCTTCTTGCTCGCGTTTGCCGCCGGCTTCGCCATCTGGGCGGGGCAAAAGGTGGCCGCGCGCCAGCCGTTTCCTCCCGACACGACGCCGGAGGGCGCCTATGCGCGCATCGCGCTCAGCGTCGCCGAGCGCCGGTACGCCGAAATGTTCGCCTATCTGGAGACCGAGGCGCAGTGGGCCGCGTACACGATCCGCGACGCGCGGAGGAAGGCCTGCGCGCGCGTGACAGCGAGCTACCCGCCGGCAGAGCGCGAACGGCTGCTCGCCGCGTGGAGGGCCGAGGCCGATGCGCCCGATGGGGCCGATGTCTTCGTCCTTCTCGCGGCCGCGCGGCATTGGCCTGCGCGCCTCGAACGCGACCTATCCGGCGTGGGCAGCGTCGACATCGAAGGCCCGCGCGCCACGGTGGTCACCGCGCGAGGCACGCGCTACCCGTTCCGCAGGCGCGACAACGGCATCTGGGGTCTGACGATCTTCACGGCGGAACTCGCCGCCGAAGCGGAGCGCGCGTCGAGAGACCTCGAAGGCGTCGAGCGAGACGCCGCGGACTACGATCGCGCGAACGCCGCCAAGTGACATGGAGGCTCAGCTGAATTCGCCTCGGATGTACTCCTGCGTGGGCTTCTCTTTCGGGTCCTCGAAGATCTGGCGCGTCTCGCCGTATTCGACGAGATACCCCGTCCGGCGGCCATCGACCGTGTCGACGTAGAGAAAGGCGGTTTTGTCGGCGACGCGCTTGGCCTGCTGCAAGTTGTGGGTGACGATCGCGATCGTGTACCTCGTCTTGAGCTCGCGCATCAGATCTTCGATCTTTCGCGTCGCCACCGGGTCAATCGCGGAGCATGGCTCGTCCATCAGCAGCACCTCCGGCTCGGTCGCGATCGAGCGCGCGATGCACAGGCGCTGCTGCTGGCCTCCCGAAAGCGCGAGGGCGCTCGAGTGCAGCTTGTCTTTCACTTCGTCCCAGAGCGCGGCGCCCCGCAGCGCTTTCTCGACCCTTTCGTGATGGTTGCCTTTGTAGCCATTCAATCGTAGGCCATACGCCACGTTGCGGTAGACCGTCATCGCGAACGGATTCGGTTTCTGAAACACCATTCCGATCGTGCGACGAACGGCCACAGGATCGATCGATTTCGCATAGATATCCCTGCCGAGATACCGGATCCGGCCCTCGAACCGGAATCCTCGCTTCAGGTCGTTCATTCGGTTCATCGATCGCAAGACCGTGCTCTTGCCGCACCCGGACGGGCCGATGAACGCGGTAACGCTCCCCTTCTCGATGCCGAGTCCGATGTCGCGAACGGCCTTGAAGTCTCCGTAGTAGAGCGCCTTCACGTCGAGATCGAAGATCTGCCCCGCGTTGCCATCGGCGCCGGAGGCGCTCGCGGACGGGGCGGCGCCGGTGACTGCTTCACTCATCTCTACCCTCCTCCTGCCATTTTGGTCGCTCGCCGAGCCAAAGCCCTGCCGCACAGAGTGAGGACGAGGACCATGGACACCAACACCAACGATGCGGCCCACGCGAACTGCCGTTGGTTTTCGAACGGCGATTTGGAAAAATTGAAGATCAAGACGGCGAGCGATGCCGTCGGCTCCATCAGGTGTCGGGTGAGCCAGTAGTCGCTGAAGGTCATCGTGAAGAGCAGCGGCGCGGTTTCGCCGGCCCCGCGAGCGAGCGCCAGCAGGATCCCGGTGAGGATGCCCGGCTGCGCCGTCGGCAGCAGGATTTGCCAGATCACTTGCGTCTTCGTGGCGCCCATCCCGATCGCGGCCTCGCTCATCTCCGAGGCCACCGAGCGGACCGCCTCGTCTGTCGTCAGCATGACGATGGGCAGCATGAGCAGCGCCAGAGCGATTCCTCCGGCGAGCGGCGAAAATCCGCCGGTCACGAGCACGACGGTCGCGTATGCAAAGACCCCGGCGAGGATCGACGGCATTCCGGTGAGCAATTTCGCGCAGAACCGAACCACCGCCGCGGCGCGGCCGTCGGGATTGATTTCGGCGAGGTACACCCCACCGAGAACTCCGACGGGGATGCTGATGGCGGCCGCGATGAAGACGACCAGGAGCGAACCGAGGATCGCGTTTCCGATCCCTCCCCCGAGCATCCCGGCCGCCGGCGGGAGCTGCGTGAAGAGCGCCAGGCTCAATTTCGCGCCGCCTCGCGACACAAGCATCGTGAGGACCGACAAGAGCGGAACCGCGGCGAGCAAAGCCAAGAATCCGCAGAAGATGCTGAGACAGTAGCTGAGCAGTGTCCGCGGACGCCGGAGCGACCAGTCGAGCTCCGTCGGATCGTTGCGGCCGGCCGGCCGGTCCGGCGGGGAGGCCACGAGCGTCGAGGTCGAGTCGATTTGCGTCATGCGGCGACCGCCTTTTTGGCCGGCTTGCCCCTGTCCACCCGGTCGCGCCGGACGATGAACTCACCGCCGACGTTCACGAGCAGCGTCAGGACCAAGAGCACGAGCGCGGCGTACATCAAGACCCCGAGCTCGAGCGGCGAGGCCGCCTCCGGGAACTTGTTGGCCAAGAGAGCCGCCAGCGTGTCGGCCGGCGAAAAGAGCGACGGACTGATCACGTTCGTGCTGCCGACGAGCATCGCGAGCGCCATCGTTTCGCCGAGCGCCCGCCCGAGCCCGAGCACGATCGAACCGTAGATGCCCCGCTTCGACGTCGGCAAGGTCACCCCGAGGATCGTCTCCCAGCGCGTCGCGCCGAGCCCGAACGAAGCCTCGCGCAAGAGCGGGTTCACCGCGACCATGGCATCGCGCGAAATCGCCGTGATGGTCGGCAAGATCATGATCGCCAGCACCAGCGCCGCCGGCATGATTCCGACGCTGAGCAGCGGCGTGCTGAAGAGCGGAAATCCGCCGAAGTGCGCGTGCAGCCAGTTGCAGGCGGGGCGAATCGCCGGAATGACGGCAAAGATGCCCCAGAGTCCGTAGACCACGCTCGGAATGGCGGCGAGGAGCGTGATGACGCTCCCGAGGACTCCCTCCAGCCACCGGGGAATGAACCGCTCCGTCAAGAACACAGCCACGGCGATCCCGAACACCGCCGCCAGGGCGACGCCGATCATCGAACTCACCACCGTCCCGAAGATCTCCGGCAAGATCCCGAACTGTCCCTTGCCCGCGTCCCAATGGCGGGAAACGATGAATTGCGGCCCGTATTTTACGATGGCCGGCATCGCCTGCTTCGTGATGAGGACGACGATGACTGCCACGACCAGCGCCGTGAAGCCGGCGAGGATTCGGGTGGCCCACTGGAAGGTTTGGTCGATGGCATGCTCGCGCGCCGTCGGCGGGCGAGCGATGACTTCGCGTTCTTGCGTAGGATGAGTCATAAAGCACACTCGCGTCAGGCGGCCGTGATCTTTTGAAGCTCCGCCCGCAGCCTCGTGACGACTTCGACAGGCATCTTCACGTAGCCGAGCTCCTGGGCAATCTGCTGTTCGCGGTCGTCCAAGCACTCGAGAAAGAGCGCCTTCAGCGTGTCGGCTGCACGCCGGTCGTCGTAGCGCTTGCGGCTGAGGATCCACGTATAGGTGACGATGGGATACGCTCCGTGGGTGCTCGGGTCCGGAACTTTGATTTGAAGGTCGTCGGGAATGGGGGCGCCCGCCAGCGCCTTCTCTCCGGCTTCGCCGTCGTCTGGCAAAATGAATTGCCGGGACTTGTTCTCCAGCGCCGCCATGCGAAGGCCCGTAAGCTTCGCATAGCCGTATTCGACATATCCGATCGCACCGGGCGTGAGCTGGATGAGCGCGGCGACCCCATCGTTCCCTTGCGCGGCGATCGACGCCTTCCAGGCGACGGACTTGTCGACTCCGGGCGTCCAGTCGATCCCGAGCGCCTTCGACACGGCCGCCATGTGCGTCGTGAAGGCGTACGTCGTTCCGCTGCTGTCCGCTCGCGTGACGACTGTGATGTTCTGGCGAGGCAGATCGACCCCGGGGTTGTCTTTGGCGATTTCCGCGTCGCTCCAGTCCGTGATTTCGCCCAGGAAGATCTTGACGTACGCCGAGCGCGAAAGCCGAATGGGCTTGGCCACGCCGGGGACGTTGTACGAGAGCACGATGAGGCCCGCGGTCATGGGCAAAAGGATCACGCCACCGAACTTCGCCGGCAGCTTGGCGATTTCCTTCGGGGACATGCCGGCGTCACTCGCACCGAAGCTGACGAGGCCCGCGGTGAACTGACGAATCCCCGCGCCGCTGCCCACGGGCGAGTAGTTCACTCGGACCGTCGGATTCGCCTCGTAGTAGTCGAGAAACCATCGCTTGTAGAGAGGAGCGGGGAACGTCCCACCCGAACCTTGGAGAGTGATGTCCTTCGACTGCCCGCAGCCCAAGCCGGAGAGAATTGCGGCTGCTCCCGCGGTCGCAAGGAGAACATCTCTGCGGTTGGTCTTCATGGACGCGGTCCCCACCTCGAGCTCCGGGAAGTCCCCCCCAAGCGCACAGGCCCAGAAGCGCGGACCGTGCCACCGGCCAAGGCCGAGCCGCGTACGGCAGGGCCCCGCGACCGCGTTGCGCGCGCCGGACTACTCGATCTTCTTTTTCATATCCGGCCACGAACGCCCGCTCGGCCGCCCCACTCCGGTCGGCAGGCCGACGCGCGACCAGCCCGGCTCGAGTTCGCCGAAGGCGTTGCGCGCGCCGTCCCATCCGGCACGCTGGTCGAGCACATTCGCGAAGCCCTCGGCCAGGAGCGCCTGCGCGGCGCGAAGCGAGCGCCCCCCGGCCTTGCACCCGACGATGATTTTCGCGTCTTTGGGAAAGGCAGCGGCCATGACGCGGACGAAATCCGGGTTCGGCGTCATGCCGGCCGCGGCCGCGTGCATGATGGGAACGTTGACTGCCCCTTGCGGGTGTCCTGCCTCGAACTCTTCGGCGGTCCGGACATCGACGTAGGTCCAGCCGTCGGCGAGCTTTTCACTCGCTTCTTGGGGCGATATGCGCGTTGGGCCGTTCATCCCCATCGCATAGCAGCCCAGGCGTCTCAGCGCCGCTTGCCGCGCTCGCGCGACCACGCGAACCGGATCGCATCTTTGAACTCCGCCCACGTACCGGGGCGTTTGGCTTCCCACCGTGCGCGAGCGTCCGGTTCGACCTCCTCCCAGCGCCCGGGGGAAGCGGGTCGACGCAGCTCCTCGCCCAGCCGATAGGCGGGCGCGTGCTCGTCGAATGTCGCGTTGCCGAGCTTCCTTCCCTCGAAGTGACGCCGGTACTCGTCGGAGTCGAACGATCGGACGTCCACCTCGGTCGAGCGCAGGTTGCCTCCCACGGTCGCCGTCCGGTCGACGACGCGCTTGTGAATCACGACTTCTTCGACGAGTCGCGTTTGTTTCGCACCGACGGCCTCTTCGGCGAACTCTTTGATTTCGATCACCTTTTCTTTGAGCTCCGGGGCTCCCGATTGCACCAGTCGGTCCACCGGACGCCGCTCGACCTCGACGTGCTCCTCGCGCAGGACCACCTGCTCGGTGTGCGGCTTCTCGACGACGTGCGTCGTGATGCGTACGGCCCCGCGCTCGACCTCGCGCTTTCCGACCCGAAGCTCTTCGCGATACACGGGAATGGTCTGCTCGTCCTCCGAAAAGACGTGGCCATCCTCGCGTTTTTCCGCGGTCCGCTCGGGCTCGTTCGTGGGCGATGTCCCTCGCGCCGCAGACCTCGCGCTCGCTGCGATGCCCCCTGCCGCGGCCGCGCCGTTTTCCGAGCGGGTCTCTCGACGGGCTTCGTTCTCGGGCGCCGCGGGCGCAGCCGCGCGTGGCTCCGCTGGCGCCGCCGCACGCGGCTCCGCTGGCACATCCGCGCGTGGCGCCGCGGAGGCGTTTCTCTGCATGAGCGAAATGACTCGCTCTGCGTCGGCATCCTCCACCGTGACCGACTCGAGTGTTTCGCCACGCGCGACGCCAGTCGCGTAGTGGCGGGCGAGCTCCGGAGAGAACCCGAACCGCTGGAGCAGTCCGCCCAACGCGAGCGACTCGTTCGGTGTGCCGGCAGCGTCCGCGAGGGGACCCGAAGCGGCGACCGCCCCCACGTCGGCGAGGCTCATCGACCGCAGGCGAGGCACCGCCCCGCTTTCCAGGGCGGCCCGGGAAGCGGAGTTGGTCACGACGCTGATCTGCGCCGGCGCAAATCCCATCGTGGCGAGCTCCTCGATCGCACGCCGCGCCCCGCTTCCACTCGCGAAAAGACCGACCACCGTTCTCATGGCAGTGCTCCCTTTCTTCGTGTTCTCGCGTCCTGAGATCCGCCGCGTGCATGCCACGCGCCGCGCCGGCTTCGGGCGCGCATCGCCCGCGGCGTCGTGATGTCGAGGGCTCGTCCGCACGCCCGCCTGGGACGAGGCGCGCCCGCGTTCCGCGCGGCGAAATGGCAACCCATCGCCGCCCGAGCTCCAGGCGCCGACGCCTGTTGCTCGGTGCCCACGGGTGTCGGCCTGTTTCGATGCCCGGCACGTCGCTCGCTCCCTCGCCCGCCTCGGAAGGAAGCGCGATCATGACCGTCGACCTCGTGGATTCGGTGAAGCGAATGCTCACGCCCGACATCGTCCGGACGGCCGCCCAACGCGTGGGCGAGCCCGCGGACACCACGCGGAGGGCGCTCTACGGCGCCGTTCCGACGATCTTCGCTGGGCTCGTCTATGCCGCGTCGGCGCCCGGCGGCACCGGACGAGTTTTCGGCATGCTCACCGAGAGAGGCCAAACCGGCGAGGGGCTCATGCGTGGGACCTTCGGCGACCGAAGCGGCGCGGTCGCCGACGCGCTCGCGAAGAGCACCGGCACCGGCACCGAGTCCGCCGCCCGCCTCCTCACGCTGGTGCTCCCAATCGCGGCAAGCTTTCTCGGCAAGGTGATTGTCTCCAATCGGCTGACCCCGAGCGCCTTCGCGCAGAATCTCTTCAACCAGAAGAAAGCCGTCTTGGACGACCCGAACTCGCCCCCCGGACTCGCTGGCGCGCTCGGCGTCGGAAGTCTCTCGGAGCTCGGAGGCTCTGCGGCGCGTGTCGACGAGCCGCACGTCAGCGCGGCCTCCGCGCCGGTTCGGCTTGCGGCAGGACAGCGGGCTCCGACAGTCGCGCGTTCCGCGGCCGCGAGCAGGCGTCGTTCCGTCTGGGGCGCGATCCTTCCGGCCGTCGTCGTCGTTGCCGCCCTAGCCCTATGGGCCGTCTTCGCGACCAAACACGGCGAAGCGAGGCACGACGGCGTCGCCATGCTGCAGCCCACCTCTCCGAACGGCACGTCCGAGGCGCCGGCGAGCCCCGAAATATCTGCCGCCCCGACCGCCGAGACCGCGCCGAGCGCGCGGGCCGCCCCGGGCATGACGCCGCTCATTCTCCCCGGAGGAAAGACGCTCAGCGTCGGGGACAGCAGCGAAGAGGCTGCACTGGCCCATTCTCTCCGCGATCGAACGGAGTCGCTCCCGCAAACCTTCGCGCTGCGCGGGTTGAACTTCGAGTCAGGCACCGCGGCCCTGACTCGAGACTCGACCAAGACCCTCGACGACCTCGGGGCCATGCTCGCTTCCTATCCAGACGCGCGCGTGCGCATCGTCGGACACACCGATAGCGCCGGCGATCCGAGAACGAACCAAACGCTCTCGCAGACGCGAGCGGACGCCATCAAAGAGGCGCTCACCGCGAGAGGCATCGCGAGCGATCGGATCGAGACCGCCGGCAGCAGCGAGAAAGCCCCCGGCGAGGGCAACGACACGAGGGAAGGCCGAGCCCACAATCGCCGCGTGGACGTCGTGTTGATTGGGCGATAGGGGGGTGCCACGCGGAGGGCCCCCGCGCCTGCCGGCCCTCGGAGGCTCGCAATCTCCGCCACCGCGCAATCACGCCATCGTAACAGCGTGGAAACACACGGGTGGTTAGCTGGCAAGGAGGTAGAGGGCCTCTATGTCACAGCTACCTCTCAAGTTCGACGCCGATGGACTCGTCCCCGTGATCATGCAAGATCACATCACGGGCGAGATTCGCATGTTCGCGTATGCCACGGACGCGGCGGTCCGCAAGACCCTCGATACCGGGCGCGCCACGTTCTGGAGCCGCTCGCGCCAGGAGCTCTGGCAGAAAGGCCGCGCCAGCGGCCAGGAGACCGCGGTCGTGCGGGTGCTCGCCGACTGCGACGCCGATGTCCTCATCTACTCGAGCGATCCGGAGTGCCCCTCGTGCCACTCGGGAGCGCAGAGCTGCTTCTTCCAGGCCGTCGAAGGCGACCGACTCGGTCAGGCGAGTATTCAGCCGCAAACGCTCCTCGCCGCGTTGGAGGCCGATATCGAGGGTTCCCGGCGATCGAGCGTCAACGGAATCGCCACCAGAGGACCGCTCGACGAAGGAACTCCGACCATCGCGGCGAAGTTCCGCGAAGAAGCGGGCAAGCTCGCGCAGGCATTCGAAAGCGACGGAGAAGAGCGCGTCGTCTTTCTGGCCGCCGACACGCTGTATCAGCTCGTCGTAGGCCTTCGCTCCCGGTCGATCGGAGTCCGTCGCGTCCTGGCCGAGCTCGCGCGGCGCCTCCGAAGCGCCCCGAGCTCGGCGGCGCGCGTCAAAGCCGCACGCTGATACACTGCCAGGCGTGCCTCCGACGCCCCTTCGCGCGCTGCCGTTTCTTCTGTGCGCGGCGTGCGCGGGTTCGGGCGGCGGATTGATGGTCAGCGCGCCTTCCGTCCGCGCTGCGCCGCCGGCGACCGCCGCGGTCGAAGATCGCGCATCGAGCCCGAGGGCGCCGGAGGGACCGTCTGCGTGCGCCGCGCCCTGGACGCTCGACTTCGCCGGCGGCGATGCGCGGGCGGTCGTCATCTGCGCCAACGACGTCCGGCGGGAAGCGTTCGATGCGTCGAGCATCATCGCGCGCGCCCTCGCCCCGGCGCTCGTCCCTGCGAGGGATCGGGTGTGCGGCTGCGCCGGGCGCGTGCGCGCGCCGGCGTTCGTCGACCTCGTCTTCACGGCCAAGCCCGAAGACGGGCAGGTGACGGTGCGAGCGGGCGACGAGGACCTCGATCCGGAGCTCGGGCCGGCGTTCGTCGCGTGCGTCGGCGCGCTCGTGGCGACGTTCGCGCCGCTCGCGTCGCAGGCGTGCCCAGAGGCGGGGAAAGCGTCGTTCGTGTTCCCGGTGCGGCTGGACTTGGGGGAGGGGGACGCCGTGGTGGATGGGGGGTAGACAACGCACAGGTTTGCTGCGGAGCGGGGCCAGGTCCCCCATGAACGTTCACAGCGCCGTCGCTTGCTCCGAAGCGGCGAAGTAAGCTACCGATATGGCCGTGATGAGCATTTTGCGTACTGGCAGCGTGGAAGGAATTCGGCGGCCGTAGCGCATGGCCTCCGTTGAACGGTGCAGGGCGTGTCGTGCACCTGTGCAGCCGGGAGCGCACGCGTGCGCCACCTGCGGTCTGGAGACCGGTCCTGCACAAAACGAGCGCCGGCAGCTGACCGTGCTCTTTTGCGACGTGGTCGGCTCGACTGCGTTGTCGGAGCGCCTCGACCCGGAGGACCTGCGTGATCTGCTCTCGAGCTACCAGCGCGTTTGCAGGGATGCCGTTGGTTACTACGAGGGTCACGTCTCGCAGTTTCTAGGCGACGGCGTCATGTCCTACTTCGGGTACCCCGTTGCTCATGAGGACGACGCCGTTCGCGCAATCCTCAGCGCGCTCAGGATCGTCGAGGGCATCAAGCTCGTCAATGAAGGGATCGGGCGGCGCCTGAATGCCGAGATCCACGTGCGTGTCGGAATCCACACCGGCATCGCGGTGGTCGGCGAGGTTGGGCCGGGAGGGGCCCACGACCGACTCGCCGTGGGCCAAACGGTCAATCTGGCAGCGCGCATCGAGGCATTCGCAGATGTGGGTGCTACGGTCGTTTCGGCTTCGACGGCAAGATTGGTGCTTGGCCAGTTCGATCTCGAGTCATTGGGCTTGCACACCCTCCGAGGGTTCAGTCAACCGATTGAGCTCTTTCGAGTACTTCGGTCCACGGACGCCCGCACGAAATTTGAAGCAACCGCGCGCGCAGGGCTGACCCCGCACGTGGGGCGCCAGCAGGAATCCGCTCGGCTTCTTGAGATATGGGAGGAAGTCCTGAACGGTGCCGACCGCGTCGTCGTCGTGCGCGGCGAGCCCGGAATCGGCAAATCCCGCATCATTCATCAGTTCAGGCACACTTCGCTCAATGAGGCGGTCCGGGTCCTTGAATGTTTCTGCTCTCCCCTCACGCAGGCGACGGCACTTGCGCCGATCATTGCGACGCTCGACGAACTCGTCATCGAGCGATCCGGCGGGGACACGAGCCCGCCGGCGAAGCTTGCAGCATTGCGCGATTTGCTGAGCGAATACTCGCGCTTTGGCGATGACGCTCTTCCGCTGATGGCGGCTCTTTTGTCTCTTCCCGGAGCGGACGACGGCCCGATTCGCGACTGGTCTCCCCCCCGCCGACGAACGCGGACCTTGGAAACTCTTCGGGAGTGGATCGGGGCCTCCGGCGAGCGCATTCCCATGGCGATTTTGGTCGAAGACGTCCACTGGGCCGATCCCTCCACGCTCGATCTGCTGGACCTGATCGTTCGCGGAAGTCCGCTGGCAGGCCGCACGCTCATCTGCCTCACCGGTCGTCCGGAATTCCTTGTTCGCTGGTCGAATCCGCACGTGAGGACAATCGAGCTTCCTCGCCTGAGCGGACACGACATTGAAGCCATGATAACCCATCTCGCCGGCGGCCATGCGCTGCCGGCCTTCGTGGTGAAGCAAATCGCAGAACGCAGCGAGGGCGTTCCGCTCTTCGTCGAAGAGGTGACGCGAGCGGTTCTCGAATCGGGTGCTTTGCGTCTCGAGACGAACCGATATGAATTGGCAGGTAGCCACCACGAGCAGTTCATACCCGCCACAGTGCAAGCGTCGCTACTGGCTCGTTTTGATCGTCTCGGTGAGAGCCGAGGCGTTGCCCAGCTAGGGGCCGCGATCGGACGGGACTTTACGTATCCACTGATCCGGGCCGTCGCAGGATTGTCGGACGACGAAATTCGAGACCACCTCGATCGCCTTTGTCGCAGTGAGCTCGCGTTTTCGAAGGGGGAGCCGCCCAACTCCTCGTACACATTCAAGCACGCACTCATCCAAGACGCGATTTACGGGACGCTGCTGAAGCGGGAGCGGCTGCGCGTTCACGAACGCGTCTTCACCACGCTTCGCGAGCAGTTCCCAGACATCGTAGGGAGTCGTCCCGAGATGGCGGCCCACCACGCGGAGAACGCGGGATTGCCTGATCTCGCGGTGCCCCTACTCCAGGATGCGGGGGTGCGCGCGTTCGGGCGGACGGCCATGGCAGAAGCGGTGAAGCATCTCGGTCGGGCGATCGAACTGGTAGATGTGCTCGAGGAGCCCGCTCGGAGCAAAACCGAGAGCGAGCTCCAGGGCGTCATCGGTCCCGCTTACATGACGACTCTAGGATGGGCCGCCCCCGAGGTCGAGCGTTCCAGCGCGAGGCTTCGCGAGCTTGCCAGGTCACAGAGAGACGGTGCGAAGCTGTTTCAGGCTGTGTGGGGGCTCTGGACCGTTCACTTCTTGCGCGGACGGCTCGACCTCGCACTCGATTTGGCGCGTGAAGTTTTTGAGATGGCCCTCGTGACCGGCGATCCAATGCTGAGGATCGCAGGTCACCACGCTCTCGGTTATACGCACGTTTATCGCGGTGAATACGCAGAGGCCCTTCAGCACGCGGACGAGGGCCTCGAACGCTTTGATCTTCAACTCGAAAAACGCATCGCCCTAGTCTTCGGGTTCTCGTCGAGTTGCGCCTTATGGCTCTTTCGTGCTCAGGCGCAGCAGGCGATGGGAACCGTGAAAGCATCCGTGGTCAGTCTCCACAGTGCGCAAAAGCTTGCGGAGGAGCTGCGCCACGCTCCGTCGAAGGCTTACGTGCTCTGCCAGCTGTGCAACCTTTTTCGCCTGTTCGATGACGTCGATCAGGTCATCCTGTGGGCGCCCGCAATGCGTTCGCTGTCGACCGCGGAAGGGTTTGCCCTTTGGATCCCGCTGGCCGACGTGTTCCTCGCCTGGGCAAACGCACGCCAGGGCGGTGACCCCTCCTTGGCAGTCGAGATGATCCAAGCGTCCCTAAACTACGTGCACGAGAGCGGCACGTACCTAAACGAGCCGGATCTAGCGTGCATGCTCGCGGAAACGCTGCTGCTCGCACGCAGACCCGAGGACGCGCTTCGAGTCGCACGAGATGCGCTCGAGATCGCCCGACTCGGAAAGAACGGCCACGGTGAGCCGGAGCTATTTCGGATTCAGGGCGAGGCGTTGAAGGCATTGGGAGACGAACGGCAGGCCGGTGGCCTCTATCGACAAGGGATCGAGGCGTCTCGTTCCATGGGCGCCCGTTTCTTCGAGCTACGCTGCGCCCTCGCTCTGGCACGACTCGGGACGGAAAGCAGGTCGTACGCCGAATTGCGGGTTACCCTTGATGGCCTTAACGAAGGATTCGAGCACGGGGATTACAGGCAGGCGATCGATCTCTTGGAGCGACCAGAAGCGGATTGAAGGTACTTGTTGGGCGACTCAAGATGGTTGGTCCAAGGCGTAGATATCGAACGTCAGGAACGACGGGCATCCGAGCTTCAACGTAAGGCGGCCGTATCCAACACACTGGTACCGCGCGAGCCAGGCATACTTCGTGTTTCCAGCGTCGAACTGCACCGAAATAAAGGCTTTCGTCACCAGGTGTTCCGCTTTGGCGCGCGCCAGTGCATTTGGCCTTGCTCCAGCCGAAGCGTTCAACCAGTGCCACTCCGGGCCCGCCCTAAAAACACCGGCGTAGACCCCTTCGATGCTCTCGTGATCAACGGTGTCGATCACGACGCGACCCTCAAGCTCTCCAAACTCGCGGCCCGGTCGGAAGCGTACTCGCTCTTGCAGCAGGCGGATATGCCCGCGAATCGACCTCTCCCCTAATTCACGCGAGTCGCCCAAGGCGTTGTAGACCCCCGTCAATTCGTCGGCTGAGTCCGGGTCGTGCGCAAAACCAGCCACAAACGTGGGACCGCAATCGGCGACATCGCGCTGAGTTCGAGTGTCGATTGCGCGGCTGAGGTCCGCGTCGAACGAAAAGAGATAGCTCGTGCGTTTGGGGTAGAGATCTGTGCGGTCCATTTCATGAATCCATCGCGTAGATATCGAAACTTCCCTTGCGTACCTTGCTGTCCACGATCGTCATCGTGCCAAAGCCGACACATTGATGTTCAGTCAGCCACGCATATCGGTGATCATCCGTCTCGTAGCGTGGCGTGATCTGCACGGGCATGAACGCGGGCACTTTCTCTGTGCCGAGCGTCTTTCCACCGACGATAGTCCGGTAGCCACCGTCTCCAGTCCAGAATACGCCGCGGTATCGCGAGAATATCGTGGCTCCATCGTCCGTACCGATTGTCAGCCGCACATCCAGTACTCCAATATCGTCGGGGCGAATGACCGGCCAGTCGGCGCCCTGAAGAATCGTGCCCTCGATCGACTTAGCGCCAAGAGCTGTCCGCTCGCGGGCGACGTTATAGACTCGAGATTTGTTAGGGACGGCGGATACGTCGAAACGAACACCCGCCGGAACGAAACCGATTATGTCGCGGCGCATTTGCAGGTCCGCGTCGTACGAGAAGAGGTACAGCAGATCCCGATCGAACAAGCTGGACCTCTTCATGTCGTTTGCCTCCGTTCGTCTGAAGCTGTAAGTCCATAGACCCTGAGCGTAATTTCTGCCGGGCGTGGTGGCCTCCCAGGAATCCCGACGGGTTCAAATGTCAGCTTGCCACGCGCAACGAACGGCTGCCGAACGAGCCGGCGGTAACGCCAGAACTTGCTCTCGTTCACCCGATACTCTCTTCCAACCCAAGTCATATCCTCACCAGGAGCGTCAGACCAAGGGCCGCTCGCGGTTTCGAACCAGATAGGCATCGTTACGAAAATCGTTTCCCCCTGAGTAATCGTTGGCCGATTTATAAGTTCCTCGTAGAAGCCGAACTCTTGGGCGCGGTACTTTCGCGTGATCGCCCTCTGCAGCGTCTCCGCAACGCGCCCGCGCTCATCAGTGGGGAACGCCGCTGCAATAGCTCTATCAAGATCACCCCTTGGGCTTGGAGCTCGTTTACGTACCGCGTCGCGAAGGGCGCTTGGCGTATGCGGCCGAGGTTCGAGTGCCCTTTCCACCGCTTGACGCAATCGAAGTCCATCGCCAGGCGTTAACGCACTGGATATCGCTACTGCTAGCGGGTCGAGCTCCCCGGGTCGAGGGTGCGGCTCTAACTCCGCAGACTCGGTCTTGATCGAGGCGACGACCTTTTCGACCGCTTCCGCAAGCCGTGCGCTTTCCGTATCTGCTTTACCGATGTCCTGGGCTTGGTCATGTTTGCTCGAACGCTGTTTTTCGGCCGCATCAACGTGAGCATTCCAAATGTGCTCGTGACGAAGAACTGCGCTCGCTGCCTCGCCAAGATCTCGGAGAAGTGCCCACGCCCGCTCCTCAGCCCGCTCGTCATCGGAGAGTCCGCCGGGATCGGAGAAAGTCCCCCCGAGTCCTTCGCGAACGACATCACGCGGCAAATCGCCCTCGGCCGTCGCCTTCAGCTGTTCGTACAGATCGATGAGGCCTTTGTATGTCGCGTCGATGAGGGTACCATCCCGGGCGCGGAGCGCGATTCGGCCGTCGACTTGCAGGACCCCATCCACCCGAAACAGCATGAAATCTGCCCCACTGACGATGTCGCCGTGGAGGCCGTCCCACGCGCTTGGGCGAGCACCGATCTTTTCCGTCCGCACGGACTGCGCTGAGCCCGCGTACACGACGCTAAGGCGAGTTCCACCGGGTCGGCGCGCTAGCCTATCCGGTTCGACGACCTTCAGCTTTGATGAAAGCGTGAAATAGTACTCGTCTCCGGCCGGTCCAATAGGGACTTCTTGGGAGTCCCGTGCGTTTGCATCTGCTGGCAGTGCCATGACTATTTGCTCCTCTCGGTCGCGCGTGCGACAGCGCGCTTCGCAAGCTCGGTTACCTTCGACGCAGTGCTCGCCGCGAAGCGGAATGGCGCCGCTGCGTACTCCAGCGCAACGGCCCCCTCAGGGTAGATCGGCCCTTGGAACTCTTGAAGCACGTCCGAGGGCTGCCATTGCCACAGACGGCAAGGCTTTTCGCGCGAACCAGAGCGGCTGAGAATTTCATTAACCGCGGTCCGTGCCGCTTCGTTTGCGGCCTCCATCGTCGCGATATTTGTGCTTGTCCGCACATAATCCGAAGCCAACAACATGTTCGTGAGCTTCGTCGAAACGCCAGGACGAAGGGAGAGAGAGTTCACCCGGTTAATGAGGAGCGGCTCTGCATTCAATTCGATTCGATCCCCGTATGCAAACGCGGTCTCCAGTGCCTTTTCGCGTGACTTGTCGTTTTGGCCCGAGTTGCACTCCTGGCGCGCTTGAACCGCGGATGCACTAAAACGAACACTCTCGAACTTCTTGTAGAATTCCTGCTTCTTTCGATCGAATCGATTAATGATCTCGTTGTCGATGTGGTAACAGGTTTGTGGCACTTCCTGGCGTCCCCAGGCTTCGTCAAAGTGCTGACCGTTGTCGGTACTTGTCGAATCGAGAAGCATTCGGTCGTAGAGGACCGGTAATTGATTCGGTCGATTCAACGACCGCTTGAGCTGGAACCACACTTCTTCAGCGATCTCCTGTCTAGTGCAGGCGTACGCTTCCTTTTTGAATAATTGTCCCTTGATGTCCCACGCCGATATATCGACGGATAGGATCGCTCTCACTCTCGAACCCCGGGGCTTCTCGCGAAACGCAGAAAGATGGCTATCTGCCCAGAACTGGGTCTGCACGATGGCGGTCAGTCGCCACTCGGAGTCGATGCAGTCGATGTGCCCCGGGGTGATCGTCTCGTTCTCGGTAAGGTAAAACTGTATCCCTGCCATCCAGCCGACCTGTTCGCTCAGCAGAATGAGGTTCGCAAGACTGGGATCGGCACGCCGAATGGTCTCGGATCGATGAACATAAAAAGCCATCTGCTCCACGGGCAATGCGAACACAAAGTAATCGGCACCCACGGTCTTTGTCGAAACGGCGGCTAGGGAGTCTTCGTACGCGCGCCAGGCGGCAGCGTACCTATCGCTGAACCACTGGCGCACGGTGTGGACGTGTTGAGGCTGGCCGCGCCATGGTTGCGCGGTCTTCAGAGACGACCGCGCCTCCGTTTCTTGCCTGTGCCCTCGCCCCTCCCTAAACTCCGTTGACCATACTTTGAGTAAACCATCGAGATGCTCGATGGTGAGTTCGGCGTTCTCAGGGCGGTCCCCGCCCAGTAGAGACGTGAGACGGCTCCAGAAGTCACTTGGTGCGCTCGCAGCTTCGCTTGAGAGACGCATGTATAGCCGCAGAGCGTCGAGCTTCGACGCTCGCTCTCTTCGTGCGGGATCACCGATCCGGACCGACACGCTCGTGATCCGCGTCTCCTTGATCTCGATTGAAACCAGCTCCGCAATGGTCACGAAGTCGACGCCCCGGGCTCTCAGATGCTGCACCCAGGGGTCAATCCACGTCGGGCTCGTGGGCCCGTTCAGAACGCGATCAATGCCCTCGGGCCGCAACACGTCAAAGAGCGTCCGGAGGGCGGCGTGCCCGATGGTGTATGCGCTTGCCTGCTTCGGATTGGCAGCGACGGTGTTGCGGGTAAGGCCGTCAACCAGGTAGTCGCGGAAGGCCTCGGAACGCTGGTCGGCCTCCAGAAACTCCCACCAGGTTTGCTTATCGTATTCTTTCTCGCGGTCAGCCTCCGGCTTTAGGGCAAATTCGAGCAGCTTCCTGACAAAGAAGGTTATGTCCTCCTGAGGAATACCGAGCTCACGGACCCGCTGAGGCAGTAGGAGTGCGGTCTTCAGGTCGGCCCAGCTTCGAGGAAGGTGCACGAGCGCCGGAATGGCGTTCCGCTGATAGCTCGCGAAGAGGTTCGTCTGGGCGGCGACAAGGTTGTGGTATACGGTTCGTCTCTGCGCGCCATTCTCCTCTTTCCCGTAGGGAATGCGCTTCAACGTGTCGGGAAGATGCTGATACCAGCCCGGAAAGAACCGGAACCCGTGCTCGCCGGGTAGTCCGTCCGTGCTCGTGCTGGCGGCCTTGCCTCCAAAGCGATCGCGCTGCTCGAACACAGTCACGTCGAATCCGCGCTCGATTAACTCGTGTGCGGTCGTAAGCCCAGCGACGCCCCCGCCGAGTACGACGACCTTTTTTCGCATTGCAGCTCCTCCGACCGGTGACTTGGCGGGTAATCTCTTCGGCGAGGCTGCGCGGGTCAAGCGCAAAGACGTGTCGAGCGTAGCTATTTTGTTGCTAGATCCGGATCGATAGCGGCCTTCGAGAGGACGCACGCTGGGCATCCGCGCAGCGCATGCTTTCCCTTTTCTGATGCGCGTGACTGAACGGTGAACCCCTCGGCTCAGTCTTGACCGAAGTTCCCCCGGGTGCTTTGCGCGCCGTCGGGCGCGGAAGATTCAATCTAGAGTGCTTACGCGGTGACTTTTCGAGCAATGCTTCTTAGGATTGTCTCATAAGCGGTCTGGCCCGCGGGTCATAAAGCGCTGATCCGGTCGCAGCTATCGCCCGACCGCCGCCGCTAGAAAGAGACCCGGAGTTAAGCTCTGAGCCCACCATCGCGGTGGGCGACCCCGTTCGACGAGGAATCCCTCGCACGGCGTCGGGTGCGCTGAGACCGCAGGCGGAACGCCTTTGTCGGAGCGAAGCTCGTTCAGACGGGTGGCGAAATGGGGCTCGAAGATGCCGCCATCAAGGAGATCCGGGTACGTGTTAGAGTCGCTAAAGGCTATGGGCTCGATGAGACACCCTCCAAGCCGTCTCTGCCGTTCAGCCGGAGGCGTTTCGGTCCTGCTGCTCGATGGCGCATCGGCCCGACGCGGGCGCGTCGCGGACATGGTGCTCGCTCGCGGTGCCGGGCTGATTCCCGCCACCTCTCCCGAGGGAGCAGCGTCGCTTGCAAGGTCGCGTTCTGCGGATTGCGTCGTGCTCGCTGTGGAAAGGGACACGATCACCCAGCCCGCCCTTGCCGCTCTGATTCGACTCGTGCGCCAAGCCGGCATGCCATGCCTATGCTACGCCGACGGCGCCGATGACTGGCCGCTGGCGCTTCGATGTCGTCTCTTGGTTCTTGGCGCACATCTCTTGTTTGACAGCGCGTCGTCGTCGTTCTGTGACAAGCTCGATCGGGAGCTGGAGTGGCGGCTGCGCGCCAGCACGGTCGACAAGGCGGGCGACCGGGATTTGCTTGAGGTCATCGATGCGCTCGGGATCGTCGGACGCAGCCCCGCCATGTTGCGCTTGCTCCGCAACATTGGTCGGTTGGGCCCGTTGACCGATCTCCCCGTTCTACTTCTCGGTGAAACGGGAACAGGAAAGGAGCTATTGGCAAGAGCTCTCCATCGGCTTGACCCTGTGCGCCGCAGTGCACCCCTGAAGACCATCAACTGTGCAGCCCTTCCGGCATCCATCGCGGAAGCGGAGCTCTACCTCGACAGCCCACTGGGATTGACGACAGGTCGCGAGGTACACGGCTGGCCAAAGGAAATCGCGACGTTCGATTCGTCCGTCCGCGCATCGAGCGACCTCCTCAGTGGTCAACCTTGCTCCTGTCGTATGTCGACAGAGGTTACCGATCGCGAGGTGTCGCCGGCCCGCTTCTCTCAAAGCGTTTTGCTGGAGATCGTGCCTCGCCGGTGGCCGCGCCCCATCGATCTCGCGGCGAATTGGCGAGGCCTTGCAGGGTCGACTCTGGCGGCGTGGAGTGGGCTGGCCCGTAGCGTGGCCTCGGATGCTTTCTCTGGTCCGGCCAGCGCGGCCCTGATGCAGCTCGACAGGTGGAGAAGCCTGATCCCTGCGATGCGCGAGCGACGAGTCGTCACCCTCAAGCAGTTTCGAGATCCAGCGAGTCCCGAAAAGGCAGGGTATCAAGCTTTGATCGTTTCTGCTCTCTGCGTTCAGTCACTCGGCGCATTCGGGCTCGTCGGCGCCAGCCGGATGTACGCGGGGGACTTTTCCGGCGGACATGAGATTCGAATCGCACGTCACGATTCGCATCCAATCGTGGACCTTTTGGGCCTTCGTGTTGACAGAGCCACCGAGGGGCGCGCCTTCACGTTGCGGCCCGCGCTTCCTTTCTGGTTCGAAATGAACCTGGAGTATCGAACCGAAGCGGTTCTATGCGAGCGCGCAACCGGCAGCGGTTGGCTCACTCGGGGTGCCACACAGGTCGTGCAAGGTAGATCCGGACCTCATCCCTACAATGACGGGAGAAGGCCCTTCCAAGACTGCGTGGCCGGACCGTTTGAGTTCAAGGACACCCTCCTACGGGTTTTGCGTTTCAGAGGCCACTCAAACGTCATCGAAAGGGCCTGCCGAGCATATGATCTTCACCGCGGCGACGCATTACGTCCAAGGAGCGCGGACGTCTATCTGATATTTGCGACCGGGGAGCAGTGCTCTGTGTCCTCGCCCAACCGTAGGTGGCCGTTCGCCTTGTTGGGATTGTATATTCCAGTCGAGCACTCTGCAGGGATCTCTTACATCGCGCCGTTTGAGCTCGTCGATCATCCGATGAGTGCGATTGCTGGTCGCGAGGTCGAGGGCCGCGCGATTTGGCTCAGCACGTTTCGCGGCGCCTGGCTTCAAACGCCCGAGGCTAAGGACGCACTCCTTCTCCTAAGCGCCGCATCGCCGCTCTTTGGTTCGCACGGTGGGCAGGCAACCTGTTCGCCAGTCATCGAAATAACCAGTGCTCACGATGGGAGCGGCGATGGCCCGCTTTGGCCAGAAGGGTCATCGCTTCCGGAGCTTAGGGCGGTGCACCTAAGGCAGTACCGCGACGCCGCTGATGCCAAGAGAGCGGCCTACCAGAAGATCGCTACGAGCCACATTCGTGTAGTTCGCGTCCACGAGTCGGGGCAGCTCCCGAGAGTCGTAGTCCGCGTGCATCGCTATGGCCTGTTCTCCATTGCAGCGGACCTCCTGGGCACGGATGCCACGGAGTCGAACGGCGGCGGCTGGTTGCGTGCCGACATGCGAATCGACACGGACGACTCGCGATCTCCCGATGAACCCGATGATCGGGTCACCCCTGGCGGGGCTCACCCGAGGGACGCGGCGGGGAGCGCCTTGTGAGCTGGCTCCCCTGTCTCTCGGCCAAGGCGTTGCCAGGCGGCAGTCGAGGGGCGGTCCGACGGCCCACAGAGGTGCCACATGAATACCGGGTCATCTTGGGGAAAAGTCATCCTCCTCGGCGAGCACGCCGTCGTTTACGGGTACCCCGCGCTCGCGGTAGGAATCGCACGAGGTACCCGAGCGGTGGTTCGACCGATGCCGCTTGGCCCGAGTGTCCTAGCAATCCCTCGGTGGTCCGTTCACGTGAGCGCGGCGGAGCCGACTGACCTATCGGCCGCTTTCGCAGCCCTGCTCAGGTGTCTCTCCGCGGACGAGCGACCGCCAGGACCCGTACTCGCTGAACTAGAGTCCGATCTGCCTCCGGGCGTCGGGCTGGGGTGCTCGGCATCACTTGGAGTCGCAGTAGCCCGCGCGCTGGTGCCCGATGCGGCACCGGAGCGCGTCATGACGCTCGCTGCGGCTTGGGAGCGGATATTTCACGGGAACCCGTCGGGAGTGGACTTCGCGTGCTCCGCGAATGGTGGCTGCCTCCGGTTTCGACGCGGAGTGAGTGAAACCATCAGTATAGGTCGCCCGCTCACCTTTGCGTCGCGCACAGCGGCGTTATCTCGTCAACGAAGAAAATGGTCGAACAAGTCGCGAGCCTTCGCGCCCGTGGCTTCGAATCCCGCGACGAGCGGACCTCGGCTTCGGAGAGGCCTTCGAAGTCGTCGGGGAGCCGAGCGCGCCACGCTTGAAGCGCCAGGAGCGGTTCACGCGAAGCCGAGCAGCTCGCGCAGCTCGCGGTAGTCCGCGACGACTGCGTCCGCCTCGGGGCGATCGCAGGGCGGGTCGCACCCGGCCTCGCCGCAGCCGATCACCGACGCATTCGGGCCCGGGTCGACCGCCCCGTCGTCGTTCTCCACGGTGATGCGCACGGAGCCCATGTCGAATGCCCGCGCGCCCGCCACGTCGCTCCGCCGCAGATCGCCCACGTGCACGGCGCCGCGCGGGCCGACGCCGAGGCCTTCGAGGGCCGCCCGGAACGTGAGCGCGTGCGGCTTGGGGACGCCGACCTCGTCGGAGAACACCTGCACTTCGAGGTGTTCGAGCAAGCCCACCCGGTCGAGGAGCCTCCGCACCACGCGGCCCGGCGTGTACCCGGTGTCGCAGATGAGCGCCCGGCGCACGCCGCGGCGGGCGAGCGCTTCGAGCGTCTCGAGCGAGCCCGCGACGGCGACGACGTCGTGCGTGAGGATCTCCGACTCCATCTCGGCGATGAGTCGCTCGACCTTCGCCGGGTCGAGCGTCACTCCGAGCGCGCTCAGGCACCGGCGCGTCATGTCGCGGCCCGTGAAGGCAATGTGTCGATGCCACGAGAGTTGGTGCTCGCGCCAGGCGCCTCGGAGCGCCGCCTCCGCGGCCTCGGGCTCGGCGCCCGTGTGTGCGCAGAGGATGCGCGCGCGCGCCGAGTGCGGTTGGCGCGGCCCCGCCTCGGTGAGCAGGGTCTCCCAGCAATCGAACGTGACGGTATGCGGCCTGAAGAGACGGGCGCGATCCATGGCGATCTCCTCGGGCGATACCGCGAGCGCGGGAGCCGCGCCACGCCTCGATGCGGACGCACGCGTCGCAGCTCTGTCTGGCTACATGACGCGTCAGCCTCAGGTCATCGGCGGCGGGGTGTCCACCGCTGAGGTGCAGGGCCTCGCCCGTGCGTCCGACGAGACGCCAATCGCCGACTGCGCAGCGAAAGGACGAGCCCTCGTCCTCCGATGCCGGACGATGTCGCTCGCGCCACCACGGCGGCGTCTACACCCCGCCCGCCCGCTCCCGGGCGTACAGCCGCTGGTCCGCCTCCCGGAACCGATCCGCGAGCGCCTTCACGAACGTGCCCATCCACGAGTTGAGGCCCACGGCCTTCGAAAGAACTTCGCTCGTCACTTTGAGAAGCACCGCGTCGGTCGTCGCCTTGACGCTCGCGGTCCGCGGCTTGTCCGAGAACACCGCCGTCTCGCCGAAGACTTCGCCCGGGCCCATGACGCGTAGCTCGACCTCGGCGTCGCCGTCGTGCCGATGCGCGACGCAGTACCCTTCGAGAATGACGTAGGCGGCATCCCCGGTCTCGCCTTCGGTGACGATCGCCGAGCCGGCGGTCACCTTCGCTCGGGGCGCATCCCAGGCGCCGCGCTGAAACGACTCGATGTCGCGCTTGAGGTCGGCGACGGAGAGATATCGATTGGCCGGGTCGTAGGAGAGGGCGCGCATGGCGATGCGCGACAGCTCCAGGGGCACACGATCGGCTTCGACCAGTCGCTCGGGCGGCGTGATGGGCGGCGGAGCTTTCCCCGCCCAGACCGCGCACATGATCTCCGGCGTGAGGGGCGGCCGCCCGGCCAGCATTTGGTAGAGCGTGGCCCCGAGCGCGAAGATATCGGTCTGCGCGTCCTGCTGCTGATGGCGACCTTTGAGTTGCTCGGGGGGCATGTAGCCGGTGGTCCCGATGAGGGAACCCGCCGGGTCGAGCTGCGACTGCTTCGAATGTCCCGGGCTGACGCGCACGCGGGCGGCTTTTTCCCCTTCTTCGCCCGGAAGGACGCGCGCGATTCCCCAGTCCATGACGTAGACTTGGCCGAAATCGCTGATCATCACGTTGGTCGGTTTGATGTCGCGGTGGATGACGCCGCGACTATGCGCAAATGCCACGGCGTCGCACACCTTCTGGAATACCTGCAAAAGCTCGCTGAGGTTGCCGAGATCCAGGCGCGATTCACCGAGACGAAGGAGGGTCTCTTCGAGGTTTTGACCCTGCACGAGCTTCATCGAAAGAAAACGGCGGCCGTCCCGGTCGCGACCGAGCTCGTACACCGGAACGATGTTCGGATGTTCGAGCTGTCCGGTGATGCGCGCTTCTTCGGCGAAGCGGTCCACCCGGGCGCCTTCGTGCGCGATTTCTGCTTTGAGGATTTTGACGGCCACGCAACGAAGAAAGTCGTTGTCATAGGCCTCGATGACGACGCTCGACCCGCCGTACCCGACTACGCGTTGTTCGGTATATCGCTCGTGGTCGAGCCAGGTGGGAGGCCGGTGGGCGCCGGGCGCGTGGCCCGCGGGCGGCGCGAATGGGCGAGCGACCGGCGGCGCAGAAGCCGTGGGCTCGAGAGCTGACAGCGGACCGGAGGCCATGGCTTCGAGAGAGGGCACCGGCGCGGACGCGATGGGCTCGGGAGCGGGCACCGGCGGGGGAGCGGCGGGCCTGAGAGCGGAGGCCGGCTCGAACGTCGAGGGCTCGAGAAGGGGCGGGGCCACCGAGCGCATGGTGGGACGCTGTCCCGATTGCGCTTCCGCGTCGGCGTCGTCGGCGCAAGGGAGCGGCTTGTCATCGTCGGGAACTGCGGCCATGCTTTCCCCTCAACATGCAGTGGGCGGTGGGTCAATAGTAACTTTATCGAGATGGCAGACCGGGACGAACCTTGCCTGCCGTTTATGGCAAACACGTTTCTTCACTCAACAAAGTGTCCGTATCGATGGTCGGAGCGTCCTCCCCAACTATCCGAGCGACATGTTCAGTCGTCCGAGCGTCCTGTTCAATCATCCGAGCGTCATTTCCAGCTGTCCATGTGTCGCGTCGAACTATCCGAGCGCCATTTTGTGTCGGCCGCGTGTCGCGTTCAACTGGTCGAGCGTCACTTCCTCTTGGCAACGCGGCGGGTCCAACTATCCGAGCGACGTTTTCAAGAATCAAAGCGTCGCGTCCAGCGGGTCGAGCGTCACTTGCCTCTTGGCAAGGCGGCGGGTCCAACTATCCGAGCGCCGTTTTCAGCAATCACAGCGTCGCGTCCAACTATCCGAGCGCCGTTTCTACTTAACAAAGCGGCTCGTCGGACGAGTCGCGCGCCATTTTCACTTGGAATGGTGTCGTGACCGACTGGCGAAGCGCCTTTTCATGGTGGCGAAGTGCCTCTCGCTGCCAAGCATGCGTTTCTGCTCGTGAACTTTTGCCCTTTTCCCGACCGGAGCGAGGCGGCGACCAGAAGCTCTGTGCCTTCTCTGATCGATTAATCGGCTTGGACGCGATTTCGTTTCGCGGGTACGACCGACTCTTCCGAATTTATCCGAGCGCTCGTCGCAGATCCGCGAGAAGCCGCTCCGGGTCCTCGACGCCGCACGACATTCGGATGAGGCCCGGCGACACGGCGTCCCCCCCCCAGCGCGCGCGGCGCTCGAGCGTCGACTCCACGCCGCCGAAGCTCGTCGCTTCCGCGATGTGCTCGAGGCGCGCGCAAAACGCCTCGGCGCGCTCCTTGGTCTCGAGATCGAACGTCAACACGCCTCCGAACTTCGTCATCTGGCGTGCGGCGATCTCGTGCCCCGGGTGCGCGGGCAAGCCCGGATACCGAACCGGGAACCGCTCGGCGAGCGCGCGAGCGATCGTGAGCGCGGTGGCCGAGGATCGTGCGACGCGGAGGTCGAGCGTCTTCAGTCCGCGCAGACACAGCCACGTCTCGAGCACGCCGGGGATGGCGCCGCCAAGGGTGCGCGCGCTCCGCAGCTTCTCGAGGATCGTGGGGTCCTTGGCAGCGGCCAGCCCGATCAGCGCATCGCTGTGGCCGCTGGTCGCCTTGGTCGCCGACACGACCACGACATCGGCCCCGAACGCGAACGGATCTTGGCCAGCCGCCGTGGCGAGCGTGTTGTCGACCACGAGCAGGGCTCCGTCACGGCGACACGCGTCGGCGGTTGCGCGGATGTCCACGAGGTCGAGGCCGGGGTTGGTGGGCGTCTCGACCCACACGATTGCGGTATGTGCCGCGTCATGAGCGAACGCGAGGGGATCGATCGAGCCGACGAGGCGAGTGTCGATCCGGCGCGCGAGAAGGAGCGATCGAAGGCCGTAGTACCCGTCGCTCGGTGCGACGACGCGAGCGCCGGGGGCGACGAGGGCGTCGACCACGGCCGCGCACGCCGCAAGGCCACTGGCGAATGCGACACACGGAGCTCCACCGATGGCCTCGTATTCCGATTCCAGGGCCGACCACGTCGGGTTCGCGGTGCGCCCATAGGCAAACGGGACATCGGACGGATCGCCCGCGACGAAGTACGTGCTGGCTGGAACGAGAGGCGGCGCGAGGGGTTCGCCTTGGCGTCGTTTCTTCGTGCGCACGAGGTCGGGATTGTCTAGCGCCGCGCCGAACCCCTGGCTATACCCGCGCGCGTGACGACTCCGCGCGAAGCCGGTTTCCGGATGCCCGCCGAATGGTCGCCGCACGCCGCGACGTGGGTCGCGTGGCCGAGCGCGTCCGATCTCTGGGGGGAAAACCTCGAGCCTGCGCGCGCGGCGTTCGCGCGTTTGGTCGCGGCGATCGCCGAGGGCGAGACGGCGGATGTGCTCGTGTCCGGCGAGGCCGAAGAGGCGCGAGCGCGCGCGGCGCTTCCGACGAAGAACGTGCGGCTCCACAGCGTGCCGTTCGGCGACATATGGCTGCGGGACACGGCGCCCCTCTTTCTCGTCGCGGACGGCGGCGGCGGGGCGGCTTCGGTGCGTTTCGCCTTCAACGGATGGGGCGGCAAGTACGTTCTGCCCGAGGACGACCGGGTCGCCGAGCGCATCGCGGCGATCGCCGCGCTTCCGACGTTTCACGAGGACTGGGTGCTCGAAGGGGGTGCCATCGACGTCGACGGCGAGGGGAGCGTCCTGACGACGCGCCAGTGCATGCTCAATCGCAACCGAAACGGCGTGGTCGAGGAACGTCAGACCGAGACGGTCCTGCGCCGATCGCTCGGTGTCGACAAAGTCTTGTGGCTGGGCGACGGGCTGCTCAACGATCACACGGACGGTCACGTGGACACGGTCGTGCGCTTCGTTCGGCCCGGCGTCGTCGTCGCGATGGAGCCCCGAACTCCCGACGATCCGAACCGCGATGTCCTGCGCGAGCTCGTGCGGCAGGCCGAGGCGCTCACCGACGCGCGCGGGCAAAGGCTCGAAGTCGTGCGCATTCCCTCGCCCGGTCGCATCCTCGACGGCGAAGGGCGGGTGATGCCCGCGAGCTATGCGAACTTTTACATCACCAATTCGAGCGTGGTCGTTCCGACGTACGGCGCGCCGTGGGACGACGAGGCGGTCGAGAGTATCGGGGCACTCTTCCCCGGACGGCGATCAATCGGCATCGACTCCCGAGCCCTCTTGACGGGGGGCGGCGCGCTCCACTGCATCACCCAGCAGCAGCCGGGGAGGCCGGCGTGACGGCGCGAACGGTGACCGTGGCGGCCATCCAGTGCGAACTCGGCGGGTCGCGCGCGGACAACCTTGCGCGGGTCGAGCACCATGTTCGCGCTGCGTCCTCGGGGGGCGCGCAGGTCGTCCTTCCGCCCGAGCTCTTCGAGGGGCCCTACTTCTGCCGCGAGGAGAGCGCGGACTGGTTCGCCGAAGCCCGACCGCTGGACGAAGACGAAGCGGTGGCTCGGATGCAGGACGTGGCCCAGGAGCTCGGGGTCGTCGTGCCGGTGTCGTTCTTCGAGCGCGCCGGGCAGGCGTACTACAACAGTGTGGCGGTGATCGACTCGGACGGGTCGGTGCTCGGTGTGTATCGCAAGAGCCATATTCCCGACGGACCCGGATACGAGGAGAAGTTCTATTTTCGGCCCGGCGACACCGGTTTTCGCGTGTGGAACACGCGCTACGGAACGATCGGCGTCGGCATTTGCTGGGATCAGTGGTTTCCCGAATCGGCGAGGGCCATGATGCTGCTCGGCGCGGAGCTTCTCTTTTATCCGACCGCGATCGGCAGCGAGCCGCACGACCCCGATCTCGATACGCGCGATCCCTGGCAGCGGGCCATGATCGGGCACGCGGTGTCGAACGTCGTTCCCGTCGTCGCCGCAAACCGCACGGGCGACGAGGGGGGACAGCTCTTCTACGGGTCGTCGTTCATCGCCGACGCGCGCGGCGACAAAGTGGCTGAGCTCGGGCGCGCCGACGAGGGCGTGGTGCTCGCTCGCTTCGACCTCGACGCTCTCGGGCGGACGCGGGCTTCGTGGGGGTTCTTTCGCGATCGTCGCCCCGAGCTCTACGATGTTTTGGCGACGGCCGATGGCACTCGGCGTGTCCACTGATTGGTCGTCAAGAGCGTACGCGGAGTGACTGCGAAGGCTCGTGCGCACCGGTCTGTGACCAAAACCTGATGTCGCTCCTGCGTCGGCCGGCGTACTCTCCCGGCCGTTAGAGGTGTAGCTCGCATGCTCGTACGTCACCGTGCCGACTGGCGAACGCTGATTTGGGCTTTCGTGTTCTTCCCGATGGTCGGGTTCGCACCCTACGTGTGGCCGCGGCTCGTTCCGTGGCTGTTGCCCATCAGCTTGTACTTTGGTTTTTGCGCGGGCGTATTCAGCCACAACCAGAACCATTGTCCGACGTTCAAGAGCCGGCGGGTCAACGCGTTCTACGCGGCGTGGCTCAGCATCTTCTATCTCTTCCCGACGTACGTGTGGATCCCTTCGCACAATTTGAATCACCACAAGTACGTGAACAAAGCGGGCGACGCGACGATTACGTGGCGCTACTCGAAGAAGAACACCTGGCTCGTCGCGAGCACGTACTACTTCGTGTCGGCGTACTGGCAAAAGGCGGTGCTCGACGAGTACGTGGCGAAGGCGAGGGCCAGCAACCCGGGGCTCTTCCGTCAGATCGTGAGTCAATGGGCGACGGTCGCCGGCGCGCACCTCGGCCTTCTCGCGCTCGGGATCGCGCTCCGGGGGCCCAAGGTGGGAGCGCTCGTCTATGTGTTCGGGTTTTTGATCCCTGCCTTCTTCGCGAACTGGTCGATGATCTTCATCAACTACATCCAGCATGTCCACACCGACCCCTGGTCGGAGCACAATCACTCGCGAAATTTCGTGTCGAAGGTCGCCAACTGGTTTGTCTTCAACAACGGCTACCACACGGCGCACCACGAGAGTGCGGGGCTGCACTGGAGCAAGCTCGCGGCCGCGCACGAGAAGATCGCGCACCTCATCCACCCCGATCTCAAGCAGCCGAGCATCTTCGGCTACTGCCTCAAGGCGTATCTCTTCGGGATTTTCGACGAACGGTACCGGACCAAGCAGGTGGGACGTGCCCCCTACGACCCGCCGGGCGGCGGCGAAGTGGTGCTGAAGACGGCGGCGGTTTCGGCGGTAGAGGCCGGGGTCAACGCCACGATGGCGTAGAGGCCCCCCATCCGGTTGCCCCCCTGCGCCGGGACAGGGGTGGCCGTGAAAACCCCTGGGTTTTGCGTACGGAGAAGGGGGGCTTGGGTCATGGTTTGTGGGTTCTAAAGGTCGGCGGCCGGCCTGCCGTTCCCTCGTTTGACGCGTGAGCGTCGACGAAGGAGGTTGCGCCGTGACGCAGGGAGATCGCTCGCTTCTGTTGGTGGGTGCACTGGGCGAGGATGCGCTGCGGTGCGTGAGGGATGCGGCAGCGACCGTCGGCGTCGGGACGACCGCAATCGGGCGTTGTGACGAGGCGCCGGCGGCGCTTGCCGCGGCGGCCGAGCCGCTGGCGATCGTCCTTCAAATGGACGCCGAAGGGGCCGCGCAGACCTTCGCGCACGTTCGCGGACAGGCGCGCCTTGCGCAGCTTCCGATCTTCGGCGTCGCCCCTCAGCGCGACGACCTCGCGTTCACGGAGCTCTTCTCCTGGGGCGGCGACGACCTCGTGACGCTGACGGCGCCGCCCGCGCTCTTGCGTCGCCTCCGTCCGCTGGTGGCGCGTCCTCCGAGCCGGTCGGACGCGAAGCCGCGCGATTGGGGTGCGCTGGTCGCCGGATCGGACGCACGGTGGCGCAGCGTCATGGGGCGGGCCTTGTACCAAGGCGGCTTCTCGGTGCGCTTCATGGCGAGCGCGGTCGACCTCGCGCAGGAGTCTCTCGCGGACGGGGTGCGGGTGGTGGTCGTCGCCGACGATATGGGACCCGGCGCGGCGGAGTCGGCGCTCGCGGCGGCGCGTGCGAAGGGCTCGCAGGCGGCGTGGGTCGTCGTCGCTCCGCCCAAGCGGATGGCTGCCGTCCATGCGGCGATCGGCGATCTCGGCCCCGTGTCGGTGGCGGACGGCTTCGCCCCGCCCGAAAACGTGCTCTTTCTCACGAACGAGCTTCTCTCACGCCGCGGCGTCGACCAGCGCGCGAGTCCGCGCGTTCTTTACGGGACCACGGTCGCGTTCCGCGCGGCCGGCCGGGACGAGGACGAAATCGGATTTTCGTACAACGTGAGCGCGGGCGGCGTGTACGTCCGGACGCTGGCGCCGCTCGACGCGGGGCAGGAGCTCTGGCTCGAGATGTGGCCGCCGCGCTCCGAGCGCCGGGTGCGTCTCGCGGGCACGGTCGCGTGGAAACGGGCGTTCGGCCCGACGGAGGGAGCGACGGTTCCCGCGGGGTTCGGCGTGAAGCTCACCGAGGGGCTCGCGGGGGACCTCGATTGCTGGCGCGATGGCTACGAAGCGTTCGCGCGGAGTGTCCTCGGGACAGCGCGCTGAGCCATGTCTACCCGCGCTCGAAAAGCCCCGCCGCCCCCTGACCGCCGCCGATGCACATGGTGACGATCGCGTACTTCCCGCGGCGCCTCCGGAGCTCGTAGAGCGCCGTCGCCGCGAGCTTCGCCCCCGTGCACCCCAGGGGATGCCCGAGCGCGATCGCGCCCCCCAGCACGTTGAGCTTCTCCTCGGGGATCTCGAGCGTGCGCTGCACGTACACCGCCTGGCTCGCGAACGCCTCGTTCAGCTCCACGATGTCGATGTCGCGCATCGACAGTCCGGTCTTCGCGAGGAGCTTGTGCACCGCGGGCACCGGGCCGATGCCCATCACGGCCGGGTCGACCCCGGCGGTCGCGAATGCCCGAAAGTACCCGAGCGGCTTGACGCCGAGTGCGTCGGCCTTGGCGCGGCTCATCACGAGCGCCGCCGCCGCCCCGTCGGAGAGGGGAGACGAGTTGCCCGCGGTGACGGTCCCGTCTTTCGCGAAGAACGCGGGCTTGAGCGCCGCCAGCCCTTCGAGCGTCGTGTCCGCCCGGACCATCTCGTCGCGTTTGAACTCGACCTCGACGTGCTGTCCCCCTTCGTACCGCGTCGCCCTGACGGCAACGATCTCCTCGTCGAACTTGCCGGCCTTCTGCGCGGCGGCGGCCTTTTGCTGGCTCTTCAGCGCAAACGCGTCCTGATCGGCGCGCGAGATGCCGTACCGCTTCGCCACGTTCTCGGCCGTGATGCCCATCGGCATGTACACGTCGGGGAAGCGACGCATGGCCTCCGGCGAGGCGCTCAGCTTGTTGCCGGTCATCGGCACCATCGACATCGATTCCATGCCGGCGGCGACGACCACGTCGTGCGTTCCCGTGGCGATTGCCCCGGCGGCCATCGCGATCGCCTGGAGTCCGCTCGAGCAGAAGCGATTGATGGTCGCCGCGCTGCACTCGATCGGCAGGCCGCCGAGCAGCCCGACCACCCGGCTCACGTTGAGCCCCTGCTCTCCTTCGGGCATCGCGCACCCGAGCAACAGGTCTTCGACGTCGCTCGGCTTGACGTTCGGCACGCGCGCGAGGAGGGCCGCGATCACTTGGCCGGCGAGCTCGTCGGGGCGCGTTTGCGCGAGGGTTCCTTTGAGCGCCCGGCCCACCGCGGAGCGGACCGCATCGACGATAACGACGTTATCGATCATGACCTAACCCATAATGCTGGCAGGCGGCTCGCGCCGCTCAATTGCGCAGCGGTTTGTTGTTGGTGAGCATGTACTGCATGCGCTCTTGGCTCTTGGGTTCTCCGCACAGGCTGACGAATGCCTCGCGCTCGAGCTCGAGCATCTCGTCCTCGGTCACCTCGCGCGACGAGCCGCCGACGCCGCCGCAGAGAAGGACCGCGAGTTTGTTGGCGATCTTCGCGTCGTGTTCGCTCGCCTGTCCGGTGTCGACCAGGGCACGCACGAGCATTCCGAGCGTCGCGATCCCGCTCTCGCCCGGCAGGACGTATGCCCGCGGCGCCGGCGGATGCCACTCGCTCTCGGCGAGGCCGATCGCGCGTCTCTTGGCGGCCGTGAGCTGGCGTGCGCGATCGAACGAGACGCCGTCGCTCCGCCGAAAGTACCCGTAGGCCTGCGCCTCTTCGGCGCTCGTCGCGACCCGCGCGAGCGCGACGTTCTTGAACACCTGCGTCACCAGGCCATACGTGTCCACGCTCGCGCCCTCGGGCGCGCCCGCGAGCGCCCGCCAGAGCAGATTCATCGACCCGCCGCCCCCGGGCACGAGACCCACGCCGACCTCGACCAGCCCGGCGTACGTCTCTGCCGCGGCTTGTACGTTGCCGGCGCCCAGGCAAACCTCGAGGCCGCCCCCCAGCGTCATTCCGTAGGGAGCGGCGACCACCGGCACGCTCGCGTACTTCATCCGCTGGCACGCGAGCTGGAAGTTTTTCACCATCGAGCGGATCGAGTCCCACTGCTTTTGACTCGCACCGACGACGACCATGAACAGGTTCGCGCCGACGCAGAAATGTTCTCCCTGATTGGCGACGACGAGCGCGCGAAAATCACTCTCGGCCTTGGCGACCGAGTCGCCGATCATCTGAATCACGTCGGGGTCGATGCTGTTGGCCTTCGTCTTGAAGGTCAGGCCGAGGACACCGTCGCCGAGATCCCAGGCTTCGGCGCCGTCGTTCTTGAGCACCGGATGGCCGCCTTTGCGCAGCACCGTGAGAGATGCCGTGCGCGGGTCGACGACCCGCTGGCGGTATGCCCCCTTCACGAGGTCGAAGACCCGGCCGTCATCGGTATAGAAGCACTTCGCCCCCGACGCGCGCATCCGGTCGATCGCCGCCGGCAGGGACACGCCGTCCTGCTTCATCCGGTCGATGACGGCATCGAACCCGAGCGCGTCCCACGCTTCGAACGGGCCGAGCTCCCAATTGTAGCCCCACTTCATCGCGTCATCGATCGCCTCGACGTCATCGGCGATTTCGCCGATCCGTCGCGCCGAATACGCGAGCGACCGCGACAGCACATTCCACGCGAAGGCCGAGGCCCTCGAGAGCCCGCCTTCCGGCTTGGGCGGAGCCCACACGAGCTTGCGGAGGCGCTCGCGCGGATCTTCGATGGCCGCGATCTCTTTGCAGGCGTTTCGAATCTCCTTGTCGCCTCCCCGCGGGCGGTACTCGAGCGTCTTCGGGTCGAGCGTCTCGATCGCGCCGCCCGCGCCTTTGCGATAAAATCCGCCCTTGGCCTTGTCGCCGAGGAGCTTCTTTTCGATCATCGCGCGAACGAACGAGGGGATCCGGAATACGTCGCGATCCTCGTCCTTCGTCAGCGTCGCGTAACAGTGATCGGCGACGTGGGCGAGGGTGTCGAGTCCGACGAGGTCGGCGGTGCGGAACGACGCGCTCTTCGGATGAGCCATCGGCTCGCCGGTGATGGCGTCGACGTCCTCCGGGGCGAGGCCGGCCTCGAGCATCAAGTGAATCGTGGTCAGCATCGCGTGAACGCCGATGCGATTGCCCACGAAGTTCGGGGTGTTCTTGCCGAGCACGATGCCCTTGCCGAGCACGTCTTCGCCGAAGCGGCGTACTCGCTCGAGAGTTTCGGGCGCGGTGTCCGGCCCGGCCACGAGCTCGAGAAGCTTCATGTACCGGACCGGATTGAAGAAGTGCATCACGAGAAACGACTTGCGAAAGCGATCGGACCGCCCCCGGACCATTTCGGCGATGCCGAGGCCGCTCGTGTTCGACGCGACGATCGTCGTCCCGCCGACGATCGCGTCGATCTTCTCGAAGAGCGCCTGCTTGGGCTCGATCTGCTCGATGATCGCCTCGACGATGAGGTCGCATCCGCGCACCCGCTCGAGATCGTCGTCGATGTTGCCGACCGAAACGAGCCGGGCGCGGTCCTTGTGAAAGAACGCGGCCGGCCGGGCCTTGAGCGCCTTGTCGAGGCCCGACGCCGCGAAGCGGTTGCGTGCGCTCCGGTCTCGCTTTTCCGCGTCGCTCAACCCGGGCGGCACCATATCGAGGAGCACCACCTCGATGCCGGCGTTCGCGAAGTGCGCGGCGATGCCGCTGCCCATGACGCCCGCGCCGATGACTGCGGCCCGGCGGATTGGTCTGCTCATTGTCTTGTCCTCGTCTCGTGGCGAAGCAGGAGCGAAAGGGTGCGCATCGGGACGCGTGGGCGCAAGCGCGGTCGTCCAAATGTTAGCGTTTGGTCGATTCCGCTTCGAGGGCCTTTTTCACGGCGGGCCGCTCGTCGACCCTCGCGAAGAACGATTTCAGCGCGGGCCATTTGGCGAGCTCGATGCCCACGAACGGGGTCCAGCGCAGCATGTTGTACAGGTAGGCGTCGGCGATCGTGAAGGAGTTGCCGACGAGGTAGGGGCGCGACTCGAGGGTGCGCGCGATGAGGTCGAAGCGTTTGGCGATGCGCGTGCGCGCCTGGTCTTTGACCTCCTCGGAGTTGCTCGCGAAGAGCGGCGAGAAGCTCTTGTGGACTTCGCTCGAGATGAAGTTCAGCCACTCCTGCAGGCGATATCGCTCCATCGTGCCCGCCGGGGGCGCGAGCTTCGACTCGGGCTTTCGGTCCGCGATGTACTGCGAAATGACCGCCCCCTCCGTGAGCATGGACCCGTCATCGAGCTCGAGCGCAGGCACGTACCCCTTGGGGTTGATCGTGTAGTAGTCGATCCCATCTTGGGTCTTATGTACGCGCGTATCCACGCGAACGAGGTCGAAGGATAGGCCCGTTTCGAGGAGCGCGATGTGGGGATGGAGGGAACAGGTGCCCGGAGCGAAATAGAGCTTCATATGAATATTTCCTTTCCTTCGTTGGGTTTAGCCTACCGATGCCGAAGCGGCGTGCACGGTCGCCTCGCGAGTTTGCTTCTGGACACTTTCGTTAGGTGACGAACCGTACGGAGGCACCGATGGGCCGCGCCGCAAGCGGTCCCACGTGACCGCGAACGACCGTTGCGATCACAGGGTAGCCTCCGGTCGTCGGATGGTCGGGGCCGAGCACGATGGGCTCGCCCGAAGGTGGGACCTGAATCGCGCCGCGAACCATCGGGCCCGACGGGGACGCCGGGTCGGGCACGCTCACGAGCCGAGGTCCCGACAGACGCGAGCCCACGCGGTCGCTGCGGGCATCGATTGCGAACGTCGACGCGAGGAAGGCTTCGACGGTGCGAGAGTCGAACCGATTGAGGTCGGGGCCGAGCACGACTCGAAAAGACTCCTCCATGAACAGAGTCGGCGAAGGCGCCCCGCCCCCGGCCGGGGCATGGCCGATGCGAAGAACGTCGCCGCGGCGAAGCGGGCGCCCCTCGTGGCCTCCCAGGCCGGCGACGACCAGCGTTCCGCGTCCACCGAGGACGCGTGGCTCGTCGATTCCGCCGCGTACGGCCACGTAGCGCACGAACGCATTTCGACGCGGGAGTGTGTACGAGTCGCCACCCCGGAGCGCGTGCGTCTCGCCCTCGTCGTTTCCGAGGACGACCGGACTCCGCGCGACGAGGGTGACCGGGCCGAGCGCCTCGATCGCGGCCTCGCCCGGGGCGTTGCGCGCGGCCTGGTTCGCGCGCCAAAGCATCTCCGGGACGAGCGCCCCGCCGGGCGGTACGCCTTCGTGCATGTGCCCCGGGCGACCGTTGTCTTGCACGGTGGCCAGCCCCGTGACCGCAGCGATCTCGATCACGACTCCGGGCCTTCTTCCGGCGCAAAGCGGACGCGGTCGCCTATGGCCAGTGTGGCTCCCGAGCGCACGTCGAAGGGGGAGAAGCCGACGGCGGTGCCGATGATGTTCCAGCCGCCGGGGGACGCGAACGGATAGACGCCGGTATAGGGCCCCGCGACCCCGACCGAAAGCGCGGCGATGCGCGGCCGAGGGCTCGCGCGCCGCGGAACGACCAGCCGGGAATCGATTCCGCGCAGGTAGGCGAAGCCCGGCAGGAACCCGACGAGAGCGACCGTATACGTGCGATTGGCGTGGAGCGAGACCACGTCGGCCGGCGTGATTCCGGCGCGTGCGGCGACTTCGTCGAGGTCCTCGCCGCCGTATCGAACGCGCACGAGGTGGTCGCGTGGGGGGGCCGCCGCGGCGGTGGCCGAGACAGCTCGCTCGATAGACTCCCGCATTGCGTCCGGGGGAGCGTCCGGCTCGAGGACGACCAGCGCATGCTGCTCTGTGACGACGGCGTCGAGTACGTGCGGGACGGCGCGCAGGGCATCGAGCACGGCGCGGGGGTTTGCGTCTTCCGGCAAGCGCGCCCGCCACGCCCCGTCGCCAAATGGCGCGAGCGCGACGCTCATGCGCTTCCCTCGCCGAGGAGGTCGAGCGCGGCGCGAACGGCGCGCGCGACGGCGGCTGCCCCGGGCGTATCGCCGTGGACGCACACGGTCTCGATGTCGCCTTGCAGTGCGAGCGCGCGGGCGCGAGCCGCGCACGCCCCGGGCTCGGCGAGCACCGCCCCCGGCTCGTCGCGAGAAACGAGCGAGCCGTTCGCTCGAGTCGCGCGGTCGGCGAACCCCTCGCGGACGTACGCGAGACCCGCGCGCGCGGCCGCCTGCGCGAGCTCTCCGCGGCCCGGACCGACGACCGCAACCCCCGGCCCGAGGCCCTCCACCGCACCGCGGACCACAGCGTCGGCCAGCTCGGACCGATCCGCCGCCGCGTGGTAGAGGGCACCGTGCGGCTTGACGAAGGCGACCTTCCCCTCGAGCGCGGCCGAGATCCGGGCCAACCGCGCGCACTGCGCGGCCACGCTCGCCCGCAGCGCCTCGGGCGCGATGGCCACCGCGCGACGGCCGAACGCCTCCCGGTCGGGGTAGGACGGATGGGCTCCGATCCGTGTCCCTGCCGCGCTGCAGCGCTCCACCGCGCGTTTCATCGAATCGTCGTCGCCCGCGTGCCCTCCGCAGGCGATGTTCGCAATGTGCGCGCATTCGTAGAGCTCGTCAGGTTCCTCGGGTAGCTCGCCGAGGTCGATATTGAGGAGCACGCGCCTTCGCATGAGAGAAAGGTGGGGCTAGCGCGCCGTGTTCGCCGCCGCTTCGGTCATCTCGCGTGCGATCCGCTCTACCAAGCCCAGGCTGAACGGCTTCTCGAGCCTGCGGTTGTCGACCGACGCGAGAAATTCCGTGGCTCGCGAGGTGAACGAGCCCCCCGTCATGAAGACCACTTTGCGATCGACGCCGGGGCGCTCCGCGCGCAGGTACTCGTAGAGCTCCATTCCGCCGGTGCCCGGCATCATCAAATCGCAAAAGATGACGTCGAAATCGGCTCCGGAGCGAAAGAGCGCGACGGCCTCGCGCGCGCTCGTCGCGGTCACCACATCGTGTTCGATCGCCAGGAGCTCTCGCATCGTGTTGGCGATGGGGGGTTCGTCGTCGACGACGAGAATTCGGCCGCGCCGGCCGGTCGGCGCGGCCGTCGGCCTGACGGAGGCCTGCGAGGGGGCCTGTTCGATCGCTTCGGTCGTGGGGAGGACGACGCGAAACGCCGCTCCCTCGCCCGGCTCGCTGTATGCCCCGATCTGCCCTCCGAGAGAAGTGACGATCCCGTGGCAGATCGAGAGCCCCAGCCCGGTTCCGAGCCCCACCGGTTTCGTCGTGAAAAACGGATCGAAGATGCGCGAGAGGACTTCGGGCCGGATTCCTTCCCCGTTGTCGGCGACCTCCAGGACGGCGCGACCGTCGGCGTCTCCGCGGACAGTCACCCGAATTTCGTTGGCCTCGGCGTGCGCTTCGGACATCGCTTGTGCGGCGTTCATCAAGAGGTTGATGACCACCTGAACGAGGCGCGCTTCGTTGGCCCACACCGGCCGCACGGCCTCGAACGACGTCACCACACGCGCGCGATGCCGCACTTCGTGCCCGGTGATTTTGATCGCGGCTTCGACTACGGAGGCGAGGTCGACAGGGCGCCTCGTCTCGCCGTCGGCACGCGAAAAGCTCCGGAGCTCCTGGACGATTGTCGAGACGCGCTGCGCGCCGTGGCGCGCTTCGTCGAGCATGTTCATCAGCCCTTCGATGGCCGCCGGCTCGCTTGCCGCCGCCGGGAGCTTTCGCTGGATCCACTCCAGGTTGAGCATCAAGTAGGCGAGGGGGTTATTGATTTCGTGGGCTACCCCCGCGGCCAATGTGCCGAGCGCGGCGAGGCGTTCGGTCTGAACGAGCTGCATTTCGAGGCGCTTGCGGGCGGTGACGTCGCGCGCCATGAGAAGCACCGACGCTTTGCCTTCGTACTCGAAGTACACGGTGCTCACATCGAGCAGGACGACCGAGCCGTCCGCACGGTGCACGTGGTACGTCAAAGGAGACCGCGGCGCTCTGCGCTCGAGGACCTGCGCCTCGTTTTTTTCCCGAATGGCGGCTTCTTCCGGATCGAGTAGAGACCGGATGGGCATCGCGTAGAGCGCGGCGGCCTCGGAGAATCCGAGCGCGTCGACGCACGCCCGGTTCGCGTAGACGAAATGACCCGCCCGGACGATGCCGATCGGTTCCGGGGCGCTCTCGATGAGCTCGCGGAAGCGTTCCTCGTTGTGTACGCGTTGCTGCTCGGCCGCTTTGCGCTCGGTGACGTCCACCAGGAACGCGAGGACCGCGGGCTGCCCGGCGATGGTGACCGAGCTGGCCGTGAACTCGACGAACACGCGCGCGCCGTCCTTTCGCGTCGCCGCAATCGCTTCGGTCCTCTCGCCCCCTTCGCCCCCGGCGCGCCAGGCGAGGCGCTCGCGCATGCGAGGCAGGTCTTCGGGCGCGATGTGCGACATCGGGTCGCGCTCGAGGAGCTCTTCGATCGAGTATCCGAGGATGTTTGCGGCGGCCTCGCTCGCATAGACGTTGCGCGGTCGGCCGGACTCGACCAGCGTGATGGTCACGCCGATGCCCGCGGCGCGCGCGGCATCCAGCATCGTCTTGCCGAGGACGCCGATATCGATGTTTGCGAGCAGCTGACCTTTGGTCAAGACCGCTCAGCTTCGCTCCGGTTCCCGGCGCCCGTCAACGGTGTAACCAAACCCTCGATTGGGGCGTAACACTCATTTATGAGGTTTGCGATGAACCCGACCCGCCCGGCGAACGTGGCCCCGTCCATGGAGCGGAGGATTTTCTCGGCGCGGTCAGCGCCGGCACCGCGATCGCGGCTCTCGGCGGCGGCGCGTACGTGCTCGCCGACGACGAAGAGACGCGGCGTGCTCGAGCGTCGCTTCGCCCCGATGGGCGACCCCGCCTGCCGCCCAACCAATACCTGCTCAAGCGGCTTCGCCCGATGGGCGGTGACGAAGGCGACCCGAGCCCGGGGGGCTTTCGCCTTCGTGTGCACGGCGAAGTCGAAAATCCACTCAATCTCGACTTTGCCGCGCTTCTCGCAATGCCCCAGATTGAGCAAGAGTGCGACGTCCACTGCGTGACCAAGTGGACCGTGCTCGGCGCGCACTTCACCGGCGTCAAGGTCGCCGACCTCGCGGCCCGCGCGAAGGTCAAGCCGAGCGCACATCACGTTATTTTCGAGGCCGCGCACGGGTACACGTCGAACGTCCTTCTCCGCGAGGCGCTGGCCCCGAGCACGCTCGTCGCGCATCGCCTCGAGGGAACGGCGCTCGCGCGCGCACATGGCGCTCCGGTTCGCGCGCTCGTGCCCGATCTCTACTTCTGGAAGAGCGCAAAGTGGCTCACCGGAATTCGGTTCTCGTCCGAGGATCAGCCCGGGTACTGGGAGACGCGCGGCTACCACAACCATGCCGATCCGTGGAACGAAGAGCGCTATGGCTGACGCGCCGCGCGCCGCCCGCCGCGCCGGACCGCGTGTTCGCACGTGGCTTCGCGCGATTCACCGCGACGTCGGCTATTGCGCCGTCGGACTGACGGTCGTGTACGCCGCGAGCGGCCTCGCGGTAAACCATGTGGCCGATTGGGACGCGAACTTCACGCGGACATCCACCGCGTACGAGCTCGGCGCGCCCCTTCCCGACGACGACAAAGCGGCGGCCAAACTCATCTTCGAAAAGCTCGGTATTCGTGACATACCAAAAGAAGTCTATCGCGAAGGGGACGAGCTCGAGATTCTCTTCGACCAGCGGACTCTTCACGCCGCCGCGACGACCGGGCGCGTGGTCGACGAGGCGCAAAAACCGCGGTTCTTCTTTCGCGCCGCCAACTGGCTGCACCTGAACCGCGGGAAGAAGGCGTGGACCTCGTTCGCCGACGCCTACGCCGCTGCCCTTCTCTATCTCGCGCTGAGCGGACTGTTCATGCTGCCCGGCCGCAAGGGCATCGCGGGCCGCGGCGCGGTTTTCGTTCTCCTCGGCGCCGCCATTCCGATTCTGTACGTCACCCTCGCGAAGGGTTGATCTCCGGCATCGGCGGTTCGAGCTCGGGCTCGGCCGCAGCCCAGCTCCCTCTTCGCGTGGAGTGGCGGAGCTCCTGGCGCAACACGTCGAGAAACTTGGTCCTCGGCCACTCCTCGGCGCCCATCGCGACCGTGTGTGGCACGGGAACTTGCGCGTCGATCAGGCGAAATCCCCACTTCGCGATCCTCTCGGCCAGGGCCACGAGCGCCACTTTCGAAGCGTTCGGCTGCCACGAAAACATCGACTCACCGAAGAAGATTCGTCCGAGCGACACGCCGTAGAGCCCCCCGACGAGCTCGTGCTCGTGCCAGGCTTCGATCGAATGCGCGTACCCCACGCGGTGGAGCCGCACGTACGCCTGCTCCATGTCGTCGGTGATCCATGTTCCATCTTGTCCCGGGCGGGGCGTCGCCTTGCACGCACGGATGACGCGCTCGAATTCGCAGTCGAATCGTATCTCGTAGGTGCCTTTCGCGATGACCCGGCGGAGCGTCCGCCCCACGTGCAATCGCTCGATGGGGATGACGCACCTCGGGTCGGGCGAATGCCACAGGATCGGCAAATCTTCGTCGTACCAAGGAAAGATCCCCGAGCGGTACGCGAGGAGCAGGCGCTCGGCCGAAAGGTCTCCGCCGATGGCCAGCAGACCGTCTTCCGCGAGCTCGGGCGGAGGAAATTCGAGCGAGCGCCCAAGAGTGTACACCGGCACGGCGCTCTATCTTAGTGAGCAGCTCCACCCGGAGGGTGATCTTCATTTGACGGTCTACCGCGCCTCGGCGATTCCGTGCGCGATCTTGCGCGCGACGGCCATCACCGGGAGCTGCGAGTTGACTCCGATGCTGGTCGGCAAGACGCTTCCGTCGGCGACGAAAAGATCGCTGACTCCCCACGTCTCGCCCGACGGGTTGACGACGCCTCGGCTCGGGTCGGTGCTCATCTTGGCGGATCCCAGCGGGTGGAAGGAAACGCACTCGATCCGGCGCAAGCTCGGCCGGCGGGCCAGGACCGTATCGAGCTCTCCCATCGAAGCGATCGGGGACGCGCCGAACACGGGCAGAATGACCTGCCGAGCCCCGCCCGCGAACGCCATTTCCGCGAGGATGCGCATCGCGCGCCGGATTCGCTCGCCGTCGCGCGCCGCCAATCGATAGCTGATGAGCGGCTCGCGCGACACCCATCGGCGGACGCTCCCGCCGCCTTCGTCGTGGATCATCGCGCCGAAGACCGCCGTGTGCGGGATGCGATGCACGAACCGACGGTGCTCGTTCCCCACTCCGGGGAACCCGCCGGCCAGCAGGTTCGGAGTGCCGTACGCGCTGATGAGCGTGATCCCGTCGCGCTCGAAGTCGTCGCTGTACACGCTTTGAAAGGCTCCGTCCCACCCGTCGACCCGATCGTCGAAGATGCCGTACACCCGCACCGACGGATGGAGCGTGAGCCCCCGACCGAGGCGGGGACCGCGAAGGCCGCTCCGCCGCAAAAGGAGCGGAGTGTGCAGCGCGCCGCAGGCGACGACGACGGTCTTGGCGGCGATCCGGAACGGCACGCGCGGCTCTCCCGTCGCGTCGAGAAAGCGCCCGCGGACCCCGGTTGCTCGCCCTCGCGCGATGACGACCCGCTCGACCAGGGCGTCCGACAGGATGCGCGCGCCGTGCGCGCAGGCGTCGGGGAGGTACGAGACATCGACGCTCATCTTGGCCAGGTTCGGGCACCCGAAGTTGCAGCGGGCTTCTCCCTTGCAGCCGTGGGTGTTGCGGCGCAGCGGCTTCATCCGGATGCCGATCTTGGAAGCGCCTTCGACGAAGAGCTCCGTGCTTCGAGACATCATGTGCTTGGGCACGGTCTCCACGGCGATCGCGCGCTCGACGGCCGCAAAGTGCGGGTCGAGGGCCGCGGCGCTCATGTGCGTGAGGCCCAGGTCGCGCACCCACGATGCGAGCACCGCTTCGGGGATTCGAAAGCAGACCCCTCCGGTCAGCACGCTCGAGCCGCCCACGCACTTTCCGGCCAGGATCGCGATGAGCGGCGTCTCGCCGATGCCGATCGCCGTGCCGAGCGCCGCTTCGCGCGCCATTCGGCGGAATACGTGCGAAGGCTTCATGGCGCTGTAGTGCTCGGGCACCCAGTACCCGCCCTCTTCCACGACGATGACGCTCCTCCCCGCGTTCGCGAGCTCGCGCGCCACTACCGCGCCTCCGGCCCCCGAGCCTACGACGACGACGTCCGCTTGCGCCGATACGGGCGAACCGACCTCGCGCCCACGAACGACCCCGTCGATCACCCCTCCACCTCGTCGGCGTCGCCCACGTCGTCCGGCTTCGTGACCGCGAGACGCAGCGAACGTCGGTGCCGGTAGCGTTCGCTACGGTAGCCGAGGGCGGCGAGCTCGTCGTCGTGCTCGAAGAAAATCAGGGAGAAGATCGCTTTGTACGCCGTGAGGACCAGCGCGAGACCGATGAAGCGCGACGTGGCCATTCGCGCGACGACACGCACGCGGTCGTCGAGGCCGAGTGTCTCGAACGTCGCAAACCGCGGCAGCAGGAACAAAGGGGCGAAGCGGACGACGCCGAGCATCATCAACAACCCGAAGCGAAGGGTTCTGCTCGCGAAGCTGACGAACGCGTCGAACTCGTCGACGAAGCGGTCGAGACGCTCGCGCGAAGGCCCGAACGTGTGCGCGAACATTGCCTCGGCCAGCGCGCGAACGAGCGGCCGGTGCCGTGGCTTCAGCGTCGACCGTGCGAAGTCTCGAGGCGGCTCGGCCGGAGGGGCCTCATCTCGGCGCTCCATGCGCAAGTCCGTGAGGGCGGGCGAGAGCGTGACCATTCCCCGGGCGTCGCAAGCCATGTACCGATGCGAGCCCCCGCCGTGCCTCCGAGCTGAGCCCGCGGGGCGATTGCTGAACGCGCGCGCCCCGCACACGAGCCGTACGGCTCGGCACAAGCGATGGATGGCAAGGAGCGATTTGCCAGGTGACTCCGGTGAGACGTACCCGGAAAGGTCATGCGGAGTACGTTGCGCGCTCTTCTACTAGTAGCGGGAGGTAGCTTTCATGAGATTGGCTCGTATTTTCTTGGCGGTCTCGGTCGGGGTCGCGCTTGCCGCGGCGTGTGGCGGCTCGAGTACGACGACCCCCGGTCGCGGTTCCACCGGCGACGCGGGAGGCTCTTCGAACACCGAGGCGGGCAATGGCAGCAGCAGCGGAAGCGGCGCGACCACGGGAAGTGGTGGCGCCGGAGGATTGGTCACCGAGGGCGGCGCGATCGTGCCGGCCGGCGTTCCCTGCGGAATGCTCTATGGCGAAACCGCGTACTGCCCCACAACGCAAATCTGCTGCATCACGTTCGTGCGGCCCGACGCGGGCAGGGGGCCCGTCACGGAGTCCGATGTCTGCGTGGCGGACCTTGGCTCCTGCCAGGCGGGTGCAACCGTGACCGCGTGCACCGGTTCCTCGCAGTGTGGCGGCAAGATCTGCTGCGCGGAGCCCGGAGATGGCGGCGCCCAAGGTCCTGGCGCCGCGATTGCCAATACGCTTTGCGAGGACGCGTGCTCGGCGAACGGCGTCCAGATCTGCGAATCGAGTACCGACTGTGCGACCGGTCAGACGTGCGAGGACCGTGGTGGTGCCCGCGTGTGCGTCACGCCCCCGTGCACCGGGCCGGCGAGCTGCGCCGCGGGCCAGGTGTGCTGCACGGGTATGGCCGGCGGCAGGGGCATGGCTCCGGGCGGGAACACGTGCGCGGCGACGTGCCCGATGGGGTCGGTGGAGGTCTGCGGCGCGACGGCCGATTGCCCGTCGGGCCAGACGTGCAACATGGGCGCGGGCGGGGAAATGACCTGCGGGACACCGCCGTGCACCGCGGGCAGCTGCGGCGCCGGGATGGTCTGCTGTACCGCCGCAGGCGGCGGCGCCGCGTGCCAGGCGACCGATGCGGGCACGTGCACGGCGGGCCGCGTCGTCTGCGCCACGGCCGCCGACTGCCCGACTCCGGGTGACGTGTGCGCGGCGGCGGGAGGTGGAGCGGGCGCGATGATCCTCAGTTGCCGTCCTGCCCCGTTGATGCCTCGGGTGGACGCCGGCAGCGCCGCGACGATGGAGGCCGGCACCACGACCGCGATCGTCGACAGCGGCCCGACGACGATCACGGACGCCTGCTGCACCGGCGGCGACTGACCTGCGGCTCGCGGACGCTCGTTCTCTTCTCGTCTCTCATTGGCTCGCCTCGCGCCCGCCCGGCTCTCCGGAGGCTCTCCCGGGGTCCGGGCGCTCGCGGTTACGGTTCAAATCCAGCGAAGTGCGCGCGCGGCGACCTCTTCGCCGATCGCGAGCGACGCGGTTGCGGCCGGAGACGGTGCATTGAGCACGTGCACCATGCGCTCGCCTTCCGCGAAGGCGAAGTCGTCGACGAGCGAACCGTCGCGTGCGATCGCCTGCGCGCGCACACCCGCCCCTGCCGGCGCGAGATCCTCGGGGCGCACTTCGGGGACGAGCGCCGCGCACGCGCGCGCGAACGCGCGTCGGTCGAGGGATCGGGCTTGCTCGCGCAGCCCGCTTTTCCAGTGCCGGCGCGCCATGCGCCAGAACCCCGGCCAACGCGCGATGTCCCACGCATCGCGGACGTCGAAGCTCGAGCGCGAGTACCCCTCGCGTTTGAACGCGAGCACCGCGTTGGGTCCCGCTTCGACGCCGCCCGCGATGCGCCTCGTGAAATGCACACCGAGGAACGGAAACGCGGGGTCGGGCACCGGGTAAATCAAGTGTCGCACCAACTTGGCGCGATCGGGCACCAGCATCCAGTACTCGCCGCGGAAGGGGACGATCGCCACGTTCGCCTCGACGCCAGCCATCCGCGCGACTCGATCGCTCTCGAGGCCAGCGCAGCCGACGATCACACGCGCTTCGAACGAACCAGCCGTCGATTCGACGATGACCCGCCCGCTCCGTCTCTCGATTCCCGTCACCCGGGCCGCGGTGCGGACCTCGGCGCCGCGCCGTCCGACCTCCCCGGCGTACGCGCGCACGACCTGCGCGTAGTCCACGATCCCGGTTTCGGGCACGAGGAGCGCGGCGACCCCTCCGGCGTGCGGTTCGCGGGCGCGCAGCTCGGCGATCGACACGCGCGTCAGCCCGCGAAGGCCGTTCGCCCTCCCGCGCCTCTCGAGCTCGTCGAGTCGCGGCACCTCGGCTTCATGGGTCGCGAGGACGACTTTGCCGCACCGCTCGAACCGCACGCCGTGCTCTTGGCAGAAGATCTCGAGGAGCTCGCGGCCCCGAGTCGCCATCGTCGCTTTGAGCGAGCCCGGCTTGTAGTAGAGCCCGGCGTGGATGACTCCGCTGTTGTGTCCCGTCTGGTGCGCGGCGAGGTCGGTCTCTTTTTCGAGAACGACGAGCGAGGTCCTTGGTCGAACCCTGAGAAGAGAGAGCGCGGTGGCAAGGCCCACGATCCCTCCACCGATCACGACCGCGTCCACTTTGGCGCTCTCCGTAGACTGACGAATCGCTTCGGGCACGGTACCCTCTCGGTCAATCGCAATGTCCGAAGAGCACAGCGCGTTTCGCACCGTTCCGCGGACGGGCGTCATATACGTCACGACGGAAGCGCAGAGGCACGGCTTTTCGTCGACGAACCCGGAGTGGTGCAATCTCGGGCAGGGGCAGCCCGAAACGGGGCCGCTTCCGGGGGCGCCGCCGCGGGTGGAGCACCTCGACGTCGCGCTCGACGATCAGGAGTACGCGCCGGTGCAGGGCGTCCTCCAGCTGCGCGAGGCCGTCGCGTCGCTCTACAACGTCCTCTACCGGCGGGGCATGCGCTCGCAGTACAGCGCGGAGAACGTCTGCATCTCGGGCGGAGGTCGCGCCGCGCTCACGCGTGCCGCCGCGAGCCTGGGTCACGTCAATCTCGGGCACTTTCTGCCGGACTACACCGCCTACGAAGAGCTTCTGGATATTTTCAAGGCGTTCACCGCAATCCCAATCTTGCTCGAGGGCGACAGGGGCTACGCGTTCGGTGCCGACGAACTCCGTCGTGAGATTCTCGGCCGCGGACTCGGGGCCATCTTGATGAGCAACCCGTGCAACCCGATGGGCAAACTCGTCGAGGGCGAGGAGCTCTCGCGCTGGGTGTCGACCGCGCGATCCCTCGATTGCGCGCTGCTGCTCGACGAGTTCTACTCGCATTACGTCTACCGGGCTCCCCCCGGCCGCTTGCCCGTGGAAAGCGCGGCGCGCTACGTGGAGGACGTCGACGCCGATCCGGTGGTCATCTTCGATGGTCTCACGAAAAACTGGCGCTACCCCGGGTGGCGTGTGACGTGGGCGCTCGGGCCCAAAGAGGTGGTCGAGGCGCTGGCGAGCGCGGGATCGTTTCTCGATGGCGGCGGCAGCAGACCCTTGCAGCGCGCGGCGATCGCGCTCCTCGGCGAAGATCACGTCGTGGCCGAAACCAAGGCGATCCACTCCGCATTTCGCGCGAAGCGCGATTATCTCCTTTCGAACTTGGAGCGCCTCGGGGTGCGGGTCGATCGGCCGCCCGACGGCACGTTTTACGTCTGGGGCTGCGTCGACCGGCTGCCGCCCCCGTTCAACGACGGGATGGGCTTCTTTCGAGCCGCGCTCGAAGAGAAGTTGATCGTGGTGCCCGGCGAGTTCTTCGACGTGAACCCCGGCAAGCGCCGACAAGGCCGCGCCTCGCGCTTCAAAGGGTATGTGCGTTTTTCATTCGGGCCGCCGATGACCGTGCTCGAGCGAGCGGTCGAGCGTATCGAGCGGCTGCTGGCGACGGGATAGGCCGTTTTTTTACCTCTGCACGCGGCGGGACATCGTAAGGATGGCGCGAAACACGTCCGAGATGGCGTCGGCGTCGAGCTTCAAGTCCTGGGCCCACGAGCGGCGCGCGCCGATCACTTCCGCTTCGCGCGTGGCGTCGAGCACCGGGGCCCCGAGCTTGGCCTTGGCCTGCGCGGCGCGCTGCGACAACTGCGCGCGTTGGGCGAGAAGACGCAGGATCTCCCGGTCGATGACGTCGATGTGCTCGCGAGCTTGCTTCAACTCGGGCGACCGGTGGCCGAGGTCCGGAATCGCAAAGCGCGCCGCGTCGGGGCCCGCGGTATCGCCCGCGGCTGCCGCCGCCTCTTCGGCGTCGAGCGCCTTGTCGATCGACGCCAGCGCGGAGACGAGCTCTTTTCGCGCTTCGGCTGCGAATGGATTGTCCCGCGCGATCGCCGCGAAGAGGTGACCCGCGTCCGATCGCACCGTCTCGATTGTGCGCGCGATCGCTTGGAAGCTGGGCGGTGCGAACGGGACCTCCATTCCCGCCCCGGCGTCGATCATCCCCTTGGCGACGAAGAACGTGAGCGCGTGCGTGTGGGCCATCACCCGGTCGTGGGCATCGGGTGTTTGCTCGATCACCTCGCATCCGATTCGCTCGTAGAGCGCGCGCACGCGGGCCGCCGCTCGTGGGTGCGCAGCCGCCGGGCACACGACGACACGCAGCGGCCTCTCCGCAAGCGCGAGGCTGAGGGGCCCGAAGAGCGGGTGGGTGGCGCACCACGGGATGGCATCGCCGAGTTTTTCCGCGAGAACGGCCGCTGGTCGGACCTTTACGCTGCCCACATCGAGGACGACTTGCGTCGGCAGAAGATGGGGTCGCAGCGCGGCGATCACCGACTCCATTTCCGCCACGGGCACCGCGACGACGACGAAGGTCGCCCCCGACGCGGCCTCGCCGAGCGAACCGGTCCGATACTCCAGGGGAATGTCGGCGTGTGGGTCATACGCGCGGAGCGTGATGCCCGCATCCGCGAAGAGCTGTGCGAGCGCGCGGCCAAAGCGGCCATAGCCGACGATGGCGACGACGTCGTTTCCGGACCTTCCCTCAGGAGCGCTCGCGATATCACCCGACATGCGCGCCAACTGTAGCGGTCGAAGCCACGATGCGCACGCGGCTCATCATGTGCTGTCATGGGTATCGTGGGCCGTTCTCGATTGCGCACGCTCGCGACGCGCTTGGCCGCGCGCCGTCTCGTGGGGATAGCAATGATCGCGCGCGGCGCGTCGCAGGCCGAAGTGGCGCGGCGCTTGGAGGTGACGCGCGAGGCCGTGCGGCAGTGGGTCGACGCGTGGCGCAAAGGGGGACCCGCGGCGCTCGCGGCGCGCCCCCGAATCCGACATCCGCGCGTCGAGCTCGCGCGCATCGTCACCGCGATCGAACACGCGCGCCGACGATCGAACCGCCCGCTCACGACCCGGCGGGTGCGGGACATCATCGAGCGCGGATTCGGGGTGAAGTACTGCGCGTCGAGCGCCCGGGCGATCTTGCATCGCCTCGGGTTCTCCTACTCGCGAAAGCAGGGCTGGAGGCGGGGCAGCCAGCGACACGGGCCGCCGGGCGCTTTCGAGACGCGGCGTCGGGCTTCGTAGCAGGCGCGAGCGGGGGCTCACCACGCCTCGAGGATCGCGTTGACCTCTCGGCTCGGGACCGCAAACGTCGCGTCGACGCCGGCCGCACGGGCGAAGTAAATGTCCTCTTCATCGATGGTCCCTTTGCCGCCGATCGAAATGCGGATTTCGCGCGAGCGGCCGTCGATGGCCATCGTGCGCGCCGCAATTTCGAGGGTCGGCGCGGCCATGTCCTCGTCGTGCGCCGCCGGGCCGGTGTGGACGGCCGCGAGCGCGTAGAAGCCATCGAGCGCCGCCTGCAGGCCATCGGTGTCCGCCGAAGCGTCCCGATTCCGGCCCGCCCGCACCAGTCGATCGCCCGAGCGCTCGAGCACGATCCGCGACGAACCCCGCGTGAGAGTGACGCGGGCCAGCGCCCCCGGGTCCAGGCGCATGCGACTGCGGTCGACGGCCGGACGAGACGCCAGATCGCGGAGCACTTTTGGCGCGACGAACACCGCCGGATCGCCGAGGGTGCGCGCATACACTCCGCCGTCGCCCTGCGCCCCGAAGAGCAGCGATATGCGCCTCGCCTCGGCGCCGAGCGTGAATGTCACGGTGCACGATCCGGGACCGTCGAAGCCGAACGTGCCGTCGTCTTTCTCGGCGATCCACTCGTTTGCCTTGGCGCGCGCTATCCCGCCCGTCAAATCGGCGATCCCCGGGCCGTCTGCCGCAAACCCCTTGGGCGCGCGCATCGTCCAAGCCCCGTCGCGGAGCTCGAGGCGCTCCGGGGCACGCATGCACCCGTCTTCGATCGCAACGACGGCTCCCGCGTCGAACGCGGGGCGCCATACGGCGCGCGATCGGAGGGCGACCGGGTGGGGCTCGAAGTGGCGAGCGACGCTCCGCGGCAGCTTCAGAATGGCGCCGTCCACGATGCGCCGCGCGAGGGCGGTCCCGTCGGCCTCGGGCGCTCCGAGCTCGACGACTTCGCTGCCGCCGTCGCCGCTTCGCACGACGGTCACCCGCGCGCGCGGGGCGAACGCTTCGTCCGCCGGTCCGCGCCGCGCGGCGACGGCTCGCGCGTTGGCGAGCGCAAGAGCGAGGTTGTTCGCCGAGTCGCTCTCTTCCTGGTCGAGGTCCCGCGCGTCGGGCGCGCGCTCCCGCCACCCGGTCGCCTTGCGCGCGAGCTCGACGATGGGCCCGACGGGCACTGTTTCCAGGCGAAGCTGTTCGATTTCGTCGGCATGGGCGAAAAGCGGCGAGGAGTCGACGAGCGACTCGGCGGTGACTGCGAGGGCGTCGACGAGGCCCTTTGCCGTGCAGGCCGACGTGGGCGAAGAAAGCCGGTCGGGGCCTGCCCCCGCGTCGCCTGGCCCTCCGAGCGACGTGCGCACGACGGCCACGTCGTCGGAGTCCCCAGGACAGGCAGCGCCGACCCGAAGCTCGACGCGAGGCCTCGTCGCGTCTCGCGAGGCGAGCGTCACGGTGACGCCCCCGGCGGTCAGACGAGCCGCGGTGGCGTCATCGAGAAACGTCTCCGCCCGAGCGTCTGCGAGCGCCGTGAAGATGCCGGCCGCGGCGCTACGCGCTACGCGAAGGCCCGACACGACCGAGCGGAACGAAGCGCCGTCTCGCTCGATCGCAACGGCTCGTCCGTCGGCCGTTCGAAGGTCGAGGCGCGCGATCTCACCGAGCCCGAGAGAGACCAGTGTCCGATTGCGGTAGGCGTCGGCGCCGCGAAGGAGCTGCACCTTGAGCGATCGTCCGACGACGAACGTCCCTTCGCCCGCGACCTTCATGTAAGCGCCCCCTTCGGGACGCGGCGCCTCCGCGCCCACCTCGAACCGGTATTCGAACGCGCCCATCTGCACTTTGCCGTGGGCGCGCGGCGGATCGAACCCCATCGCGGACGTCGGCGACACGTCGCGCAGACGGGTAGCGAGCTCCAGCTCTCGAAGCAACGTGTCGACCGCGACGGGGTCGGCGTACTCGTGACGCGGCACAAGGTCCCACGCCGTGAGCGAGCCCAATGCGGCGGTCGGGTCGCGCTCGATGACGAACCCGTCGCTCCCCTGGTCGATTTCCACCCGCGAAACTTGGTCGACCCGGAAGCTCGGGAAGACATCCCTTCTGCGAGCGACCCGGTCCGCGTCGGACACCGCTCCGCGGTCGACGAAATATGCGTATGCGACGGTGCCCGCCGCCAGGACCAAGAGGCCGATCGGGGTCGCCGCGGCCCGCGCCTTCATCGCGACGGCCTCGTCTCCGGCGGCGCGTCGTACGGCTTGTTCTCGGACGAACGCCGCCACGCCCAAACGGCCACTCCGAGCAGTATCGCCGCCAGCGGCATAAGAAAGAGCACGTAGCGCCGCACCTCTTCGCGCCCCGCCTCCGATACGCGGATCCCTGCGGCCACGACCCCCTTGTCGGGCACATCGACGAGCTCCGGGCGCGCGGCGAGCCAGGACAGCGAGCTGTCGACGAGGAAGGCGGCGCCGTGGAGCGGGCGCGGCTGGCGCCAGTTGTCCTCGGCGAGGGCAAAGCGGCTTCCGATGACGACGACGCGCGGACCGTGAGACGCGCTCGCCGTCGCAGCCGGGCGCTCGCTCGCCATCGCCAGAACGAATGGTCCTGCCAGGTCCGCGGGCTCACGAGGCGGCACATCGGTCCAACGGCTCGCGCCGACGATGCTCTTTTTCGCGAACGCTCCGGCGCCCGTGACCAGAAGGTCGGACGCGGGCGCGGCGCCGGGCTTCGATGTGTGCCGGAGGGAGCGCGCAAAGAAGAGGGCAACGCGCGGGGGTCGACTGTCGCCGCCCGTCGCGACGAGGCCCGCGGTGACCGGGTGGGCTCGCGCCGTGACCACGAATCCCTCGCCGTGCGTGTCGGGAACGACGACGTCCGGATCGATCTCGTGCACCAGGTCGTCGTCGAAGGCGATGCCGAACGGCGATAGGACATCGTCGAGCCCCGCGGGGGCCATTCCCGTGTCGGTGCCCGCCTCGATCGGCCCCAGCGCGGCGAGTAGGCTCCCGCCTTCCAGCAGCCAGGTGCGCAGGCGGTTGGCCTCCGCGGGGGCGAACGGCGAGCGCGCCCCCGCGATTACGGCCACCGTGCAATCGGCGAAAGGCTCGCGCGCTCCGAGCGAGGAGAGGTCGACGCTCGCGAGCTCGTAGTTTCCCTTTTCGAGCAGATCGCGCAAGCCCCCCAGCCACTCGCGCTCGTCCTTGCCCGGCTCGAGCGAAAGCTCGCCGTGTCCAGTCGTGAAGCATAGGCGCGCTTTGCTTCCGCCGAGAACGCTCCGTATCGCTTGCGTCAGCGCGCGCTCCTCGCGCGGCCTGACGTGGACATCGTCGGACGCGGCCTCGAACAGGTCTTGAGGGGTCAAAAACCAATGCTTCTCACCGCTCGACACGATGACGATCGCGTCGGCGGCCACTCGCCCGTCCTCGGTGCGGCCCGCTTCGAGCCCGAAACGGCGCTGCAAGTCGACGAGCTGCACGGCGTCGCGATCGGGGTCGATCCAGTGCACGTCGAGCCGCGAACCCTGGGCTTTGTACGTGACGAGCAGCTGCCTCAGGCTTTGTTCGAGCGGGTCGCCGGCCCCCGTGATCACCCACAGCTCGACTGGCTGCTCGAGCGACCGAAGGGTCTCTACGGTTGCGGGGCTCAGCGACCAGCGCTTGCTCGCCGTCCAGTCCCAACGGGCAAAGTGGCGCGCGCCGATCACGTTGACGATCGCCGCGAGCACGACTGCCGCCACGACCCCGGCCAGCTGCAAGAGGTGACTGGGGTCGACTGGCCACCGAGGCGTGGGAGGCGAACGCGGGCGCTCGGCGTTCATCCCCACCTCCATGCGTCGACAGCACGAGTGGCGAGGAAGAGCGGCAGCACCGCGAGGGTGCCGTAGAAGACGAGCCGCCGGGAATCGACGACGCCGCTCGAAAAGTCGTTCATGTGAGCCCACACCGAGACGTGCGCGCACACCTCGTGCATCAACGTTCCGTCTCGCGTGACGAACTCGCCCACCCCGAGGATGAAAAGGACCAGCAAGACGAGGGCGGTCCACACCATGGCCAAAAACTGCGAGCGCGTCAGGGCGCTCGCGCACAGGCCGACCGAGAGATACCCCGCGCCGACGAGCAGCACGCCGAGGTACGCGCTCGCCGCCGAGCGCCAATCGAGGTCGCCCGTTCTGGCGAGGATGACGACGTAGAGCACGGTCGGCAGCCACATCGCGACGTAGGTGGTGAGAGCGGCCGCATATTTCGCGAGCACGACCGCGGCGCTCGACACGGGGGCGGTCATGAGCGCCTCGATGGTGCCGCTGCGCCGCTCTTCCGCAAAGAGGCGCATCGTCATCGGCGGCACCAGCACGAAGAGAACCAGATAAAGGAGGACGGTGTTCCCGAAGAACGCGGACAGCGGCGTCTCGTCGCCGGTTGGGTCCGGCTCGCGCGCGAAGTGATCGACGAGAAGAAAGAAGTGCATGCCCTGCACGATGAGAAAGCTCGCGATGAGCACCCAGGCCAGGGGCGTGACGAAAAACGCGAAGAGCTCGCGCTTGAAGATCGGCCAGAACCCCCTCACGCCCCCGGCCCCTTCCCAGACGCATCGGTGGCGGTGAGGGCGGCAAACACGTCTTCGAGCGACCCGCCGACCCGATGCACTTCGCGCACTCCGAGTGCCGCTCCGACCAGGGCCGCCACGCACCGCTCGGTTGCCGTCGCGCGCTCGTCGTCCGACAGCGTCGGCGCGAAGCTCAGGCGAATGCGGCAGGTCTCACCCGAAGACTCCACCGAAGAGAGCTCCGCGAGCGTGTCGATCGAACCGAGCGCCTTCTCGGCCGAGCGCGCGTCGCCGCGGACAGTGAGGTCGACCGCCGTCGACCTGCGCATGGCTCGGATGCGGCCCGTGGGGCCCTCGGCGACCAGGCGTCCGCGATGGAGAAGAAGGACGCGGGTGGCGCACGACTCGACCTCGCCGAGAATGTGGGTCGAGAGCACGACCGTGTGGTCGCGACCGAGGTCGCGCACGAGCGCGCGCGCTTCGCGAATTTGATTCGGATCGAGCCCGGCCGTCGGCTCATCAAGGACGACGATCGGGGGCTTGGCGACGATCGCGTCTGCCAGTCCGACGCGCTGCCGGTACCCCTTCGACAAGTGTGCGATGCGCTTGTTGGCGACCTCCACGACCCCCGCCTTGCGCATGGCGTCGTCCACGTGGGTGCGCCGCGCCGACCTCGGCACGCGCTTGAGCTCCGCGCGAAAGGCCAGGTACTCGACGACGCGCATTTCCGGGTAGAGGGGCACCCCCTCGGGCATGTATCCGATCGAGCGGCGCGCCTCGAACGGCTCGTCGACGACGTCGTGCCCGGCGATGGTCACCTTCCCCGCGGTCGGGCCGAGGAAGCCGGCGATGATGCGCAGCGTCGTGCTCTTGCCGGCCCCATTCGGTCCGAGGAATCCCACGACCTCCCCCCGGCCGATGTCGAACGATACGTCGTCGAGCGCAAGCGTCGCGCCGTAGCGCTTGGTCAAATGGGAAACCGCAATCAAAGCGCGGCCCTTGTACCCCGCCGCTCTCGCCCTGTCATACGACTGCCAAATCGCCTAAGAGCCCGGCCGTCCGCGGACATGGCGGGAGCCGTCCTGGCCAGGCGAGTGCCCTGCAATTCTCGACAACAACGTGGCCACGGCACAGGCACGGCGTTCGCTCGAGCCGGTGCATCGTGCGCTGCCATTCTCCCGATAGCGTCCCGTGGCATACGGTGCTTCCCACCGTGACGCCCGCGCAAACTCTCACTACCGCCGCGCTCCTGGTTCTTTCGCCTGGATGCGCAAGAACCGATGCCCTCTCGACCCTGTCGTCCGCCACTTCTCCGCTGCCTCCGGTGGCGCCGCCGCCGCCGATCACGACCACGCCGCCGGCCGGCGACGCGACGCCGCCCGAACCCGACGGCTCTGCCCGGCTCGTGCCACCGCCCGCGGCGGCGGCCACTGCTTCGGCGGCGCCGCCCCCGGCCGACATGATTGTCGTGCCTGCGGGCCCCTTTGCGATGGGGGCCGACACCGGCGGACAAGAGGACGAGCACCCTGCCCACGAAGTGACGCTGCCGGCGTTCTACCTCGACCGTACCGAAGTCACGAACGCGCAATGGAACGACTGCGTCGCGGCACACGTTTGTCGCCCCAAATCCGATTCGGTCCGCACCGAGCACCCGGACTTCAACGGGTCCAACCAGCCTGTAACGGGCATTTCGTGGGACGATGCCCGTGCCTATTGCGCCTGGCGCGGGAAACGATTGCCGCGCGAGGCTGAGTTCGAAAAGGCCGTGAGGGATACCGACGATCGGCGCTTTGCGTGGGGCAATGAACCCCCGACACACGAACGGACCGTGTTCTCAACGGGACGTCCTGAGGACGTGGGCACCCATCCTATGGGACGCGGTCCGTACGGGCACGACGACCTCGCGGGCAACGTTTGGGAATGGATGGAAGACGAATACGACCCGTACGCCTACCGGCGGCCCGGCGCCGCCGAAGGAAGACCGGGCACATGCGCCGAAATCATGGAAGCCCTAGACGAGCTTCGGCGGGGCCATAAGCAAGGGTATACGGGGAGCAATCCGATCCCCGAGGAGTGCGAGCATTCGATACGAGGCGGCGCCTACAACTACGATGCCGACGGTCTGCGCGCGACCAATCGCGTCCATCACCCGGGTCGATTCCGGATTCCAATGCTCGGCACGCGATGCGCAAGCGATGCAAGCGATGCAAGCGATGCAGGAGATGCGCAAGAGACGCGCACCGAGCGCAAGGAGGCGCATTGAACATCGTGCGGCTCCCCGAGCGGGGCGTCCGCTCGCGAGCTCCCGCGTGGCGCGTCCGAGCTCGTAGCGTCTTTTTTTCGATTCGAGCGAGATCGGTATTTTTGCGTGCTATAGACGAACCCAAATACTTGCCGCGACGCTCGCCACCCCGGCTGCTGCGAGACGCGGTCGGAGGTCTTTGAACATGCGCACGGTGGCTCTGTGGACCTGTCTTCTCGGTATCGTGGCCCTGGGCGGCACGGTGCTGGTGGCTTGCGGCAGCTCCGCACCCAATGACGTTTTCGACGCGGGTGCAATTGCCGATGCATCGCTCGAGACTGGCAACGACGGGCCGCCGGGTGTCTTCGACGGTCCTACGCTCATTGCCGACGCGAGCGTCTCGTGCGTTCCGAAGTCGTGCGCCGATCGCGGGCTCACCTGCGGCTTGAACAGCGATGGCTGCGGCGGTCAGGTCGACTGCGGCGCCTGTCCGAGCGGACAATTTTGCGGAGGCGGGGGCTACAGCAAATGCGGCGTCGGCCTCGCCGGGGGAGACGGCGGGGACGCCGGCGACGCCGGGTCGTGTTCGCCGCTGACGTGCCAAGCGCTCGGTTTGGGTTGCGGGATCAACAACGACGGGTGCGGCGGCACGATCGACTGCGGCTCGTGTCCGACCGGCCAGTTCTGCGGTGGCGGCGGCTTCTCGCAGTGCGGAACGGGCGTCACCGCAGACGGGGCAGCGCCTTGCACGCCCAAGACGTGCGCAGATCTCAATTACACGTGCGGGGCCGCGGGCGACGGGTGCGGCGGGGCGCTGCAGTGCGGGACGTGCACGGCGCCTCAGTATTGCGGCGGCGGGGGGTTCAACACCTGCGGAGGGATGCTGGCGCCGACTCTGCCCGACGGCGCGGTCGGGCTGCCGTGCACCCCAGAGACATGCGCGTCGCTCGGCTTCAATTGCGGCCCTGCCGGCGACGGGTGCGGAGGTGTTCTCGACTGCGGCACGTGCTCGGGCACCGACATTTGCGGAGGGGCCGGCAAGCCCAGCGTCTGCGGCAACACGACGCCGTGCACAAACCTTTGCGCGAATCAAATCGCCTGCGACAGCGGGACTCCGTCGACGATCACCGGGACCGTATTCGCCGGAGTCTCTGCCTGGACCGGCCTGGCTCCGGACCCTGTTCCCAACGTCCTCGTCTACGTTCCGAACGCCCCGCTCGCGGCCTTCACCCCGGGTGCGTCGTGCCGACAGTGTGGTGCCGACGTGTCCGGCTCGCCGCTCGTCTCGACGTACACCAACTTCGACGGGACCTTCACGCTTTCCAATGTCCCGGTGGGGACGAGCGTACCGCTCGTCATCCAGCTCGGGCGATGGCGTCGGCAGTTCACGATTAGCGTTCCCGCGTGCGCGACCACAGCGCTCGGGGCGCTCAATCTGCCGCGCAACCAGAGCGAAGGCGACATCCCGCTGACGGCGATTTCCACAGGAAACGTGGACGCGCTCGAATGCGTGCTCTTGAAAATGGGCGTCGATCAAGCGGAGTTCACCGCGGACACGGGGGCGGGCGGTACGGGCCGCATCCAGATCTACGCGGGCAATCCAGGCCCCAACGGCGGGGGGTTGCCCGCGAACGGCGCGCCCGGAGCCACCGTGCCCGCCGCGCGCACCGAGGTCGCGCTGATGGGCGCGGGCGGGACGTACATGAACTACGACCAAATCATGTTCCCGTGCTGGGGCGCACCCGCGACGAAGACGCCTGCCGAGCTGGCCAATCTGGTCACGTACTCCGATTCAGGAGGGCACTTTTTCGCGACGCACTACAGCTACTCGTGGCTGGTCAACAACGCGGAATTCAACAACGTCGCGCAGTGGGTCCCGAACTTGGACAACCCCGAAGACACGACCTGGACGCTGAACGTCAGCACGGTCGTTCCGCCTTCACCGCCGGCGCCCAATGGGGAAACCTTTGCGAAGTGGCTGAATCTCGTCGGAGCGCTCTCGAATGCGGGGCCCACGGTTCCGGCCAACCCCCAAGTGGCCATCGCCGAGCCGCGGCACGACGCGACGGCGGTCGCAAACGGGTCGGTCGATTGGATTGACGGGACCGATCAAAATAAGGCTTTCGCCGGGTATGGCGGGCCGCTCGTCGAGCACTTCACGTTCAACACGCCCGTCGGTGCGGTCAGCCAGTGCGGCCACGACATCTTCAGCGACTTTCACGTCCTAAACTCGCAAGCGAACGGACTGACGTTTCCCAACGAGTGCAACGCGACGTTCAGCGCGCAGGAAAAGATCCTCGAGTTTATGATTTGGGACCTCGCCTCCTGCGTCCCGCCGCCGCCCGCCCCCACCTGCAAACCGACCACCTGCTCGGCACAAAACATCAGCTGCGGTCCGGCGGGGGACGGCTGCGGCGGCCAGATCGACTGCGGTCCGTGCCCCGCGGGGTTCCAGTGCGGCGGCAATGGGGTCTTTGGCCAGTGCGTTCCGATTCCCGACGCCGCGACGTGTCAGCCGCAGACGTGCGCGCAGGAGGGGATCGCCTGTGGCCCCGCCGGCGACGGGTGCGGAGCCTCGATCGATTGCGGCATGTGCCCGGCGCCGCAAACCTGCGGGGGCTGCGGAATGCCCGGCCAGTGCTGCAGCACCGGTTGCACGCCAATGACGTGCGCGCAGCAAAACATCATGTGCGGCCCCGCGGGTGACGGGTGCGGAAATCTTCTCAACTGTGGCACTTGCCCTGCCGGCCAGGCGTGCGGGGGCGGCGGGACGCCCGGGCAGTGCGGCGGTTGCACCCCGCTCACGTGCGCTCAGCTGAATATCAGCTGCGGGGCGGCGGGCGATGGGTGCGGCAACTTGCTGGACTGCGGTTCGTGTCCCACCGGCGAAACGTGCGGAGGCGGGGGGGTGCCGGGCCAGTGCGGCGGCAGTGCCAAGTAACGGGCACTGATTTCATGAAGCGTCCCGGGCGACCGATGGGCTGTCGCGGGACGTCGAACGGACTATTAGTCGGCCATGCGTTTCGCCCCCCGGTGGCTGTTCGTCCTCGCGCTTGGCCATGCGTGCAGCCCGTCAGCGCCCCCCTCGTCCGTTCCGCAAACGCTGGTGCTTCCCGTTCCGCCGGCACCGCGGCAGGGCGCCGCGGTTAGCCCCGCGCCGGCGCCGCACTACGACTTTGCCCCGCTGCGCGACCGGATTCTGAACGAGCTTCTGGCGGACGAACCGACGATTTCGCGCGACCTCGGCTTGCACGAGTTCGATGGAAAGGTCGCGCCGGCCTCGGGACAAGCTCTCGCCGATTGGGAGGCGAGGCTCGCCAAGGCCGCCGACGACCTGGCCAGTCTCGATGGGTCGCGCATGTCCGACGACGACGCGCTCGACCTCGCCGAGCTCGAATGCCAAGTGCGGACCTCCCTCTTCTGGCTCGTCGATTTGGACGCCCCTCACAAGCACGCCCAGTTCTACGAGCCGCTCTTCTCCGTCAACACGTTCATCGACCGCGAGTACGCGCCGATCGAGGAGCGAGCCAAGCGCTTGCTCGCGCACGAAGAAGCGGCTCTCGCCGAAGTGCCCCACATTCGCGAGAACCTGACCCCCCCCCTTTCGATGCCCATCACCGAAGTGGCTGCCCGCAATTTTGCGGGGTTTGCTACGTACTTGCGCGGGGATGTCGCCAAGACCATGGGCAAGATTGGCGACGACGCGCAGCGAGCCCAGTTTGCGCGCGCGAACGAGGCGCTCGCCGCGGCGGCGAGCGATCTCCGCGGTGTGGCTGAAGAAAGAGGCCGCGCGTGGCGATCAAAGCCATGTGCTCGGAGCCGAGCGGTATCGGAAGCTCCTTCGCGTGCAAGAGGGCCTGACGATGCCGCTCGCCGAGTTCGAGCGGATGAACGAGGAGGACCTCGCTGCGAACAAGAAGGCCTATGAAGCGCTGGCGTTGGTGGCGAAGGACAAGCCCGTGAACGAGGCCGATTTCTTCGCAGGCGCGACTCGGATGATGCAAGACGCGCGCAAATTCGTCGTGTCGAAGGGCATCGTGAGCATCGTGTCCGATGACGAGGCCAAGGTGCGCGAGACGCCTCCCTATATGAGATGGAATTCGGCGTCGATCGAGATGAGCGGGCCGTTCGAGTCGGCCAAGAGCGCGTTCTACTACCTCACTATCCCCGACCGATCGTGGCCGAAAAAGGAGCGCCAGGCGTATCTAGGGACTCTCGGCGATCTTCTCGGCACGACGATTCACGAAGTGTATCCGGGTCACTTCGTTCAGGGACGCTGGCAGGCGCGCGCGCCGACCCGCGTGCAGATGGCGTTCGGGGACTACGCGTTCGTCGAGGGGTGGGCGCACTACTCGGAGCAGATGATGATCGACGAGGGTCTGGGGAGCGAGGACAAGGCGAACGAGCTCGCGATGCGTAGGGGGGCACTGCTTCGCAACTGCCGCTTCGCCGCTTCCGTCGGAATCCATACGAGGGGAATGACGGTGGAAGACGCCGCGAAGCGCTTCGTCGACGATTGCCATCAGGACGCGCCGACGGCGCACGAGCAAGCCGTTCGCGGTACGTTCGACCCCGGGTACTTCGCCTACACGCTCGGCAAGCTGCAGATCCTTTCGCTTCGCGACGAGGCGAAGCGCAAGCTCGGAGACAAGTTCTCCCTGCAGCGGTTCCACGACGCTCTTCTGGCGCACGGTGCGCCCCCTATCGCGCTCGTGCGCGACCGAGTGCTGCGGGAGATTGGGGCGGCCGATGGTCCGGTCCGACCCACGTCTCACGAGTGAGCAGGGTCACTTTTGTTTGGGCTCGACGATCTGGATGTCCCAGTTGACGCTCGCGTCGCTCGCGGCGTTGTACGGCGGGTACTGGATTTTGCGGAAGGAGTTGACGACGCAATCGCCGACGGGCTTGCCGCTGTAGGGCGCCGGCACGGTCACTTCGCGGACGTGACCATTTCTGCCGAGAACGATTGTCGCAGTCGTCGCTCCCCAGGGACCGGTCTTTGCGCCGTCTTCGTCGGAGGCCGCGCCGCAGTTGGCGCGAACTTGCTTGGCCGCGCGCTTGAGCTGCGCGTCCACGGCTTCCTTGTCGTATGAGCCGGCAACGATGTCCGAGTCGCCGCCGGCGCTCGGAGCCCCCGCGGACGATGCGGAACCGCCCTTCGCCGTTTCTTTTGAAGAATTCGTGTCGGCGCTCGCTTTCGTGTCGCCGCTTGGCTTGGTGTCACCGGCCGACTCGGAGACGCAGCTGTCGCCGCTGAGCACCGTGCCCTCCGGGCATGTCGTGGGCGACTGCGCCTGCTTTCCTCCACCGCCGCACGCCGTGAGGGTTGCCACCCACCAAGCGCTCGCCGTCACGGCAGCCGCGACCTTTGTCCGCTTGCTCATGGCCCGCATCATACCCTCTTCAGAGGTCGGTGATCTTATAGTCCTTGATTTTGTAAAGCAGCGCTCGATGGCTGATTTCGAGGAGGTCTGCCGCCCGTGTGCGGTTGCCCTTGGTCTTTTGGAGTGCGCGGCGTATCAGGATTTGTTCGATCGCGGCGGTCGTCTTTTTCACCGAGAGCTCTCCGCTCGCGATGTGAGCCTGGACCGGATCGAGCGCCTCGCGGATGCGTTCGGGCAGGTCACCGACCTGGAGTACGTCGCCGTCGGCGAGGACCATGGCGCGCTCGACGGTGTTCTCGAGCTCGCGGACGTTGCCCGGCCAGGCATACTCCAGGAGAAGCTTGCGCCCTTCGGTCGAGACGCCGCGAACGTTTGTGCCCAGGCGGGCGTTGTTGCGCGTGATGAAGTGGTCGATGAGCAAGTTGACGTCGTCGCGCCGGCTTCGAAGGGGGGGGACGTGAATGGCGAGGACGTTGATGCGGTAGAAGAGGTCCTCCCGGAATCGCCCTGCCTTGACGTCGGACGCGAGGTCGCGGTGCGTTGCGGTGATGATCCGTGCGTCGACTTTGACGTCCTTCGTATCGCCGAGCCGGCGGATGCTCTCTTCCTGGAGGGCGCGCAAGAGCTTCACTTGCAAGTTGAGCGGCAGTTCGCCGATCTCGTCGAGAAAGAGCGTTCCGCCGGTCGCCTCTTCGAAGAGCCCACGCCGGTCGGCGTTGGCGTCGGTGAACGCTCCCCTTTTGTGTCCGAAGAGCTCGGATTCGAGGAGGTTCTCGGGAATGGCGCCGCAGTTGATGGCGACGAAGGGCGAATTTTTTCGCGACGATCGCGCGTGAATGGCGCGCGCCACGAGCTCTTTGCCCGTGCCGCTTTCGCCCGTCACGAGGACTGTCGTCTTGAAGTCGGCAATTTTCGCGATGGTCCTGAAGATGTCGAGCATCTCGCGGCTCTTGGCCAGGATCGACTCGAATTGGCTGTCCTTGTGGATCTGAACTTTTAGCGCGCGGTTTTCTCGGCGCAGCGCCTCGCGCTCCTCGGCCTTGCGCAAGGCGAGGACGATCTCGTCGGGTTTGAAGGGCTTTCCGACATAATCGTACGCGCCGGCCTTCATGGCTTCGATGGCCAGGTCGACGTTTCCGTACGCGCTCATGACGATGACCGTCGCGGGGTGCTGCTTGGCCTTGAGCGCGCTCAAGAGGTCCAGCCCGCCCATGCGCGGCATGCGGACGTCCGTCAGGATGACGTCTGGATCGAACGAGTCGAGCGCCGCGAGCGCCGCCTCCCCGCTGTCGGCCACTTCGACGTCGTAGCCGTGCTTTTTCAATAGCGTGCGCAGGACGAGGCGGATGTTTTCTTCGTCGTCGACGACAAGGACGCGGCGCATGGTACGAAATCTCTTCATGGAAAACGTACGGGAAAAGCGCCCGCAGCGCGAGTTCGCCGCGACCAGGAGTGAAAGCGTTGCGAGGTCGTCGTACACTCGCTTCTCCGGATGAGGACCGGTCTCGATCGCCTGGCCACGCACACCGAGCTCGGCGCCGAGCTTCGCTCAGCCCGGGTGGGCCTCCTGGCGCACGCGGCGTCGGTCGATTGGCGGATTTTGCACGTGCGGCGTGTGCTCGACGCCCTCGGCGTGCGCGTGGCGATGGTCTTCGGCCCCGAGCATGGATACGGCAGCGAGGCGCAGGACATGATCGGCGTCGCCGACGCGCGCGACGCGTTCGGGACGCCCGTGCGGAGCTTGTATGGAGAGCGCTTCGAGGACCTCTCGCCCCGGCCCGAGGATTTGAGATCGCTCGATGTGTTGGTGATCGATCTGCAGGACGTGGGGTCGCGCTACTACACGTTCGTTTGGACGGCAGTGCTCGCGATGCGCGCCTGCGCGCGCGAAGGCGTGCGGGTCTTGGTGCTCGACCGGCCCAATCCGATCGGCGGTGACGTGACGCGTGTCGAGGGCCGCAGGCAGCACCGCGACTATTGCTCGTTCGTAGGACTGGAACCGGTTCCGGTGCGGCATTCGCTGACTCTCGGCGAGGTCGTTGCGTGGCGCGCCGAGGTAGAACGCGTCCCGGCGGAGCTCGTGCGTGTGCTTGCCGTCCGCGGGCTCGAGCGCGATCGGCACGCCCCGGCTTGGGACCGCCCGTTCGTCCTGCCTTCGCCCAATATGCCGAGCTACGAAACGGCCCTTGTCTACCCGGGCGGGTGTTTGATTGAGGGGACCAATCTGTCCGAGGGGCGTGGCACGACCCGTCCGTTCGAGCTCGTCGGCGCGCCATGGCTCGACGGCGTGCGGCTCGCCGACGAGATGCACGCGGTGGGTTTGCCGGGGATGCGCGCCCGACCGATCACCTTTCGGCCGACTTTCCAAAAGCACGCCGGGCTGGTGTGCGGCGGCGTTCAGGTTCACGTCACGGACGTCATGGGTTTTCGGCCGTTCGCGACGTATCTCGCGCTCGTCGCCCTGGCGCACGCGCAGAGCCCCGATCGCTTCGAATTCAGGACGGCGAAATACGAATTCCGGGACGATGTGCCGGCCTTCGATCTTCTGACGGGGAGCGCGGAAGCGCGGCTGCGGATCGTGCGGGGTGACCGTCCGAACGACGTCGCCGAAGCCGTGGCGGCGACGGACGGCGTCGATCGGGCGATCGTGAGCGAGGCGATCGACGCCGGTGCCCGACGCGGGATTGCGTGAGGCTCGCGGCGCCGCGCTTCCTCAGCGGCGCCGCCGACGCCTGCTCACCCCGAAGAGCGCGAGGGAAAGCAACGCTGTCCCGCCTCCGCCGGTGGCCCCGGAGGACGAGTTGCAGCCGCCGCCACCCGGGCTGGATGCTGCCCAAATCGCCGTGGTAGTGGGTCCGCCGTCGTCGTTCACGAATGCCGCCGCCGCTCCGGAGTCGGCCGCGCTCGCAGCCGCGGTGGAGCTCGGTGCCGCGCCGGCGTTCGGCGAGGTGCCCGCCGCTCCCGGAATACCCGCTAGCGCGGCCGAGGCGTCGGGCCCGGTCGACGCGCCCGGGCCCGCACCCACCCTGCCGGGGCCCGCCGAGCCCGCACCGGCCGCCGGGGCCGAGCCTGCGCCGGCCGCCGGCGCCGAACCGGTGCTGGCCGTGGCAGAGCTGCCGCCTGACGCGCCCGGTCCCGGACTCGTCGTGTTCGAGCCCGTCGCCGTCCCGCCGTCCGGGCTGGCCGGTGTGGAGGCAGGGCTACCGTGCTCGTAGCAGCCGACGTCGCAGATCCCCGATTGGGGCCGTGCGCTGCCGGCCAGGTCGACGGCGGGAGCCACTGCGCCCGCGTAGGTGCCGATGCCCTTGCCGATGAGCGCGGGGCCGGGTTGGTAATCGCCGGCCGCCAGGTCCGCGAAGAGCTGCGTCGAATCGGCCGAACTCTCGTGCGCGCTCGCCGTCCCGCCCGAGTACGACGAGACGATGTTGTAGTCGTGGCTAAAGCCGGTCACGCTCCCGATCTCCATGCCCGATGCGGCGGACCAGAAGACGTTGTCGAATAGGATGTTGTTGTCGGCGCCGTCATCGATCTGGACGGCGAATCGCGTTCCCGCGGGATCGTACACGGTATTGCCGACAACGACGTTGTCGTGCGACGCCTCGTTGGCGTCTCCCATGTAGAGCGCAACGCCGCCCTCCGCGTTCCCATAGACGAGGTTGTTGCGCAGGATGCCGAACGTCGCGCCGTCCAGGTTGATGGCCGACGCGCCGCTGTTTCCGTAAACGATGTTGTCCGACATCAGCCAGTTGGAAATGACCCCGTCGCCGCCGACGGAGCCGTCTGCATTGATCTGAAGGCCGTTTGCCAGGTTATCGTGTGACTTGTTCCCGCTTATGATCGGATTGTCGGCCGAGTTGGACACGTAGATGCCGTGCTCCGCGTTGTGGTCGACCTCGTTGTTTTGAATGGTGACGTTCAGCGCGAAGCCGGTGAAGATCCCGTCGTGCCGTCCGGTGGTGATGCCCGCGCCATTGTCGTGGCTACGGCAGTTTTGGACGATATTTCCTGTCGTGTCGGCCCCGGTGTCGTCGCCGAACGTGCGGATCGAGATCCCCGCGCGCGGCGCGCCCGTCACCTCGAAGCCGTCGATCGTCGCATAGCTCACGCTGACGAGCTGCACGTTGTCGTTGGGATCGTTGCCGGTAGGCGACGGGGCTGTAATCGTGACTCCAAGGGGGTTCTGCGCGCGGATCGTGAAGCGGTGCTGGGCGTCGCCCTGGCGATTCTTCATCCAGAAGCCGATGTACGACCCATTGGCTACCGTGACCGAGTCTCCGGGCTGCATCGTGTCGACCGCGTGCTGGATGGTAGCCCAGGGGTCGCTGGCGCTGCCTGTCGCGCTGTCGCTTCCGGTCGTCGCGACGGAGTAGTCGGTCGCCCAAACAGCGCTGGCATCGCAAAGCGTCGCGAGCCCCAAAAGTCCCCCCAATGTCTCTCTACGCATTTCAGTCCTCCGCGGATCAGGGTTCCGTGCCGAAAAGCCGGGCACGCGGCCCCGCGACGTCGTCGAGGTCGTCGACGAACCCCGCGAGCGCGGTGTCGGCTGGCCCCGACGCGTCAGCTGCGCGATGGGGCGAGCGGAGGGCAACGGTGCACGAGCCGCGGTGCCTGAGTCAAAGGAACCTGAGTTGGCGGCCGAAAATGGGTCAGATTCTTGGGTACGCTGTGCGAGCCAGCCGCGGCGAAGCTCGAGCGAGTTCGGTGTTGTTCCGCCGCGAGTTGTTCCGTCGAGAGCGTGCATCGGAATAAGAGTCTCGGGTCGGCTGTCTACCGGCAACGAGGGCGAGCCAAAGGAGAAATCGTTAGACCCCTCTTGCCCAAGTCCAGCGTCGGACACAATTATGAGTGTGTACGGTGCGCCGGTGCCGTCTCCCTCCTAGCGGCGATTCGGCGGCCGTACCTTGAGGGCCGTGCGCGAGCCCCTCCCCCCCACAGTGCATGGCCCACCGCGCCCGGACGATGCGAGTCGTTCGGGCGCGTTTTTTTTGTGCGCGACTACGTGATGACGAGCTCCGGAACGGGGCCGCGGCTGCCAGCACGGCTGTTGACCATTCGCGTGGCGCTGACTTCATCGACCTGGAAGCCCTCCCGGTAGAGCTCGCGCACCAGGGCCGCCGAGGAGTTCGACAAAAGGACATGCGTGCCGCCGCGTTTCAGCGCGAGCGCAACTTCCCGTAGGCGGGTCTGTTCCTCCGGCCCGAAGCCGTGCGCGGTATACGACGTGAACGACGAGCTGGCCGAGAGCGGGACATACGGAGGGTCGAAGTAGACGAAGTCTCCGCGCCCCGCTCGGCTCGCGACCGACTCGAAGTCGGCGACGAGGATTTCGACGTCCTGCAGCGCTGCCGCGCTCGTCCGCAGACAAAGCTCGTCGCAAATGGTGGGGTTCGAGTGGCGGCCGAACGGGACGTTGAAGCCGTTGCTCCGGTTCACGCGGTAGAGGCCGTTGTACCCCGTCCGGTTCAAGTAGATAAACCAGGCGGCCATTTCGGCGTCCGAGCACGCGTCGATCTTCACGTCCCGCATCTCGTAAAAAAACCGGGCATCGTGCGGGTACGTTTTGAGGAGGGCGATGACCCTTTCCGGTTCGTCGCGCAGCCCCTTGTAGGTGCGGACGAGGCGTTCGTTCGCGTCCGCCAAGACGGCGCGGGTCGGCCGGAGCGCGAAGAAGAGCGCACCGCCGCCGAGGAATGGTTCGAAATACGTTCCGTAGCTCGGCGGCGTGCGGGCGAGAAGGGCCGGAAGAAGCTGCCTCTTTCCGCCGGCCCACTTTAGGAAAGGTCGAAAGCGAGCGATGCGCTCGGGGAGCTCTGGCTCTGGCCGCACGAAGCACAAAGAGACGATCTCGGGCTTTCCGTCAACGCCCCGCTCCGCTCGACCCGGCGGCGGGGATTACTTCTTTTCGCTCTCCAGGTCTTCCGCCAGATAGCTGAGAATGACTTCGTCGAGCGACTTGTCGCCCATCAGGTCTTCGCCGAATATCGATTTCCCCTGTTGAGGGCGCGCCTGCCCGAAAATGGAGGCAGGACGCGTCGGAGCATACCGGCGCTCCGCGACTCCCGTCGCGACCCCTGCCGAAGAAGGCCGGCGTGCGGGCAGCGGAGGCGGGACAGCGGAGCTCGGCGCCCCAAGGGTGGCCTTCTCGCGAAGGAGATTGGCGGGCGGCGGGGGAAGCTCACTGGGGCTTCGCTGGGTGGGCGACGAGGGGTCCGCGGCTTCGGCGGCGCGCTCGAGCTCATCCACGTTGAGCGCCAGCTCTTCGGGCTCCCGGACCGAGATGGGCGGTGGCGAAGTTTCTCGCGCGATTGCTCGCGCGGGCTCGACGCGTCCGGCGCGGGGCGGAAGCGGCGGCGGAACCGCGCTCGGGCGCCTGCCGTCGCCGCCGGGATGCTCCGCGGCAGCTCGTGCCGGGCGTGGAGCATCCGCGGATCCGTCGGCGATGGTCTCGAACTTTCCGTCGCGCAGGGCGATGAACATCGCCTTGTGCTGCTGCTTCATCATTTCCCGAACGATGTCGGTCATTCGTTCGTTGGCGACGTACTCGGCGTAGCTCGTCTTCACGCTCTTTACGATGCGTCCGCCGTCCGTGAAAAGGTGCGTCATGATGTGGCCGTACTTGACCCCCGAGTCCTCCGTTTGAATGTGAAAGACTTTTCCCTTGTGGCGAACGTTGTTGTTGTACCCGAGCAGGGGAGATGGCCGGATGGACATGACGGGAAGCAGTCGGCAGTTCGATGCGCGTTCGATCATTCAGGATAACACAGCGCCCAAACTCGCCGAAGAGCTCGGGCGAGCGCGCTCTTAGGACAGGGGCTTCGCGCCGCTTTCGCCCCTCCCGACAATCGCTTCGAGGCAGGCCTCGCGCCGCGCGCGAATATCGGATGTAGAGATGGAGAAGGACCCGAGGGGCGGGGCCGCGACGGTCAACGCGGCGCCGCCGGTGTCCCCGATTCGAGTCGCGATCACCCCGGCGGCGGCAGCCGCGGCGAAGAGGCGATCGATTGCCTGCGGTCGCAGGCTCACGACCACCTGGGAAGGCGTCTCGCCAAAGAGTGCCGCCAGGGCATCCACTCGGGTACCCGAGGTCGGTAGTGCGATGCGCGCGCCCACGTCGCCCTCACCGATCGTACAACATTCGGCCAATGCGGTCGCGAGGCCCCCGTCGGCGACGTCGTGTGCGCTCGCGAGCACCTGCGCGCGGGCCAACTCGACCAAGAGCTTCTGGAGTCTGGCTTCCGCGGCGAGGTCGATAAGGGGTGCTTCGCCTTCCAGGGCGGAGCCGCCAGGCCCCGCCGAAGTGCGGACGAGCCACTCGCTTCCCGAGAGCGCCCGACGGCCGGTGCTCGCCGCTTGGCCGAGCAGCACAACCGCATCACCGGCTTGCTTGAACGGGGCCGTGACGATGTCCTCGTACTTCGCGACGAGGCCCACGGCGGCAACGGCGGGCGTCGGAAGAATCGAGCGCCCATCGGTTTCGTTGTAAAGACTCACGTTGCCGCTCACGATCGGCGCCCCGAGCGCGGAGCACGCGGCCGCGATGCCATCGATGGCCCGGGCGAGCTGGTCCATCACGTCCGGACGCTCCGGGTTTCCGAAGTTCAAGCAGTCGGTGATTCCCACGACTTCGGCGCCGGTGCACGCCAAATTTCTGCAGACTTCCGCGATCGCCATTGCTCCACCGAGATATGGATCGAGCTCGCACATGCGCGGATTGCAGTCGACCGCGAAGGCAAGGAATTTCGTGATCGGACGGTCCTCGGCTTCGCAGAGAACCCGCACGATGGCGGCGTCCGAACCGGCGCGTACGACGGTGCCGCCGCGCACGATTTGGTCGTATTGCCTCCATACCCAGGCGCGGGACCCGACGTTCGGCGAGCCAACGAGATCGAGGACGGCGCCCCCGAGATCGGTGGGCACGGGTACGGCGTCGGGGGACGCGGCGGCGCGGGCCGCGACCGGGGGCGCCCGCGGCCGATCGTACACCGGCGCTCCGTCGGTCAAGATGCCGATCGGGATGTCGCAGACCGCGACCGGCGCGCGTTTCGAAGGGGGGGAGGCGAGCGGGTCGTATCCGGGGGTGGCTTTGACGACCCAGCGCTTGGAGTCGGTGACCTTGCCGATGACCGCCGCGTCGAGATCCCACCGCGCGCAAATCGCGAGTACGCGAGCCTCGTCGCCTGGCTTGGTGACGAGCAGCATCCGCTCCTGCGACTCGCTGAGCAGGATCTCGTAGGGAGTCATTGCTTTCGCGCGCCGAGGAACGAGATCGAGGTCGATCTCGACGCCGTTGTCGGCCCGGCCCGCCATCTCCACGCTGGACGAAGTGAGTCCGGCGGCGCCCATGTCCTGGATCCCTTCGAGCACGTTCGCCGCGAAAAGCTCGAGACAAGCCTCGAGCAAGAGCTTGCCCATGAAGGGATCTCCCACCTGCATCGTCATTCGGACGACGGGGCGGTGCGCGGAACCCGACGGATGGTCGCCCGGAGCGGGTGCTCGTTCGGAGAACTCGCCGCTCGCCATCGTGGCCCCGTGAATTCCGTCGCGGCCGGTCTTCGCGCCGATATAGAGAATTGAGTTTCCTACGCCCGACGCGCGTCCATAGAAGATTCGATCGGCGCGGGCCACGCCGCACGTGAATGCGTTGACCAGAATGTTGCGGTCGTATCGGGCGTCGAACTGAAGCTCTCCGCCGACCGTGGGAACGCCGATGCAGTTGCCGTAGCCGCCCACCCCGGAGACCACGCCGCGAAGAAGCTCGGGGGTGCGCGGGTGGTCGGGCCGACCGAACCGCAGCGAATTGAGGCTCGCGATGGGCCGGGCGCCCATCGTGAACACGTCGCGCAAGATCCCGCCGACGCCGGTCGCCGCGCCCTGGTGCGGTTCGATGAAACTCGGGTGGTTGTGCGACTCCATTTTGAAGACGGCTGCGAAGCCGTCGCCGATGTCCACGACGCCTGCGTTCTCGCCAGGGCCCTGAATGACGCGCGGGCCTTTGGTCGGCAGCCGGCGCAGGTGAAGACGAGACGATTTGTAGGAGCAGTGCTCGCTCCACATCACGCTGAACACTCCGAGCTCGGCGTACGTAGGGGTTCGGCCGAGTGCGCGAAGCGCGAGGGCGTACTCGTCTTGCGTCAGCTTGTGGGAGCGAGCCAGGTCCGGGGTGACGGGAGGATCGTGCGGAAAGTTAGCCGGCATGGGTTCGCGCAGGGTAGCCCTCGCGCCGGACGAGGTCATGTGTTAGGTGCGGAGTCGATGCGGGCGTGCGTAGTCGTCTTTCCGGGTTCCAACGCCGATGCCGAGATGGTTCGGACGTTGCGGGACCTCTGCGGAGCGCCGACGACGGTCACGTGGCACACCGAGTCGGACCTCCCGACCGGTACCGACCTCGTTGCGCTCCCCGGCGGATTCAGCTTCGGCGACTACCTGCGTTGCGGGGCGATTGCGAAGGTCAGCCCCATCGGAGCCGCACTGCGCTCGCATGCGAGTCGCGGCGGCTGGGTGCTCGGCGTATGCAACGGGTTCCAGATCCTCACGGAGCTCGGTCTCCTGCCGGGAGCGCTCACGCACAACCTGAATCAGCGCTTCGAATGCGGCGACTGGCACGTGAAAGTGACGGGGGAAGGGCCTTTCACGCCGAAGCTCGGCGATGTCTGGAGGCTGCCCATCGCGCACGGCGTAGGGCGCTACCAGGCCGACGCCGAGACCCTGCATCGACTCGAGGGCGAGGGTCTCATCGGCCTCCGTTATTGCACGAGCGACGGGGCCGTCGTCGATCGCGCCAACCCCAACGGGAGCATGCACGGCGTCGCCGGCGTATACGGAGGGCCGCGCAGGAACGTCTTCGGCCTCATGCCTCATCCGGAGCGGATGAGCGAACCCATTCTCGGAGGCGACGACGGTCGCAAGCTGTTCGAGGCGGTGCTCTCCCGAGCGGCTTAGTGCGTCGCCGTCCACTGGCTAAGACCGCCGTGCACTAAGGGCCATGGCGGTCGGGCGCCTGCCTCACGAACGGCGGGGCGTCGTACGCCAGCCCCGTCTGGGTCACCGTCAGGCCGTCGTCGACGTCGAGGGCACCCGGCGCCGACGACACGAGCGCGACGATCTGCGCGCGGTCGTTTTCCGTGGGGACGGCGCCGCGCAGAATGACGCGCCCGCGCTGCACCTCTACCGCGACGCGGAGCAAGCCGAGATTGGGCACGCTGGCGATTGTCCGAGCGAGATCGGAACGCAATGCTTCGTCGTCCTCCCGGACGACCTGCGTTCTCTCTTTCATGTCGTCGCGCACGTGGGCGACGCCGGGCACGTGGAGCGCGTCCTCCTCGGCCGCCCGGAGAGCCGCCGGGGTTGGGGCGACGCCGGTGAGCACGACCACGCGGTCGCGCACTCGCACGGTCGGTGAAAACGGCCGAACGCGCGGGTCGAGCAGGTAGGCGTCGCCAAGCGCTTGCGCGATTTCGTGGTCTTCGGACGCAAACTCCGCCTTCGCCCGCAGCGTGCCGTCGTCGTTGTCGATCGGGTCGATTTGCAGCGCGGCCGCGTCGAGGCGGACCGGTGACGCCTCGCGCGCGTCGCTTTCTGCGCGTGCCAACTCCGCGGCGCTCGCGACCCCGCCGCTCAGTGTCACGATGCCTCGATGGGCCGACACTCGGACTCGGGACGCATCGAGCCACGGATTGTCCTCTAGGATGCGTGAGACGGCTGCGGCCAGCCGATCGTCCGAGCGGCGCTGCGGGCGCACCGCCAGGTCGTCCTTCACGTCGACGACCCCGGGCACGGCGAGCGCGTCGCGCTCCGCGATGCCGCGTGCGCCCATCGAATCGACGTCCCCCGACAGGTGCACGATGCCGCCTGGCGCCCGTACGGCGATGCGCTGATGCGCGGTGACCGGATCGTTCGCGAGCACGGCGGTGACGACGAGCTCGAGTTCACCGTGCGGTCGTTCGCGAGGCGTCACGGCGATTCGATCGAGAATGGCTCTCACACCTTTGACGATGCGGGCGACTTCCACCGCGCGGTCCTTCGCCAGGCGAGTTCCGACCGAGCCCTCCAGCCCGACCACCCCGAGGTCGACGCTCACGCGGATGTGTTCGCGCGCCAAGATCGGGTCGCTGTCGAGTTCACGGATGACCACGCGCACGACGCGCGCGTCGGTCGCTGACTCCGACTCGGCATCACTCGACTGCTGGAGGTCGACCGTCCGGCCGGGCGTTTGCGCCGGCGGGGGCGATTCGGCGCAGGCGCACACGGCGCCCAGCCCGAGTATCGCAAGCGCGCGACCCGCTCCAGGTTTCATCGAGGCGGCGACATCGCAACACCCGTTCCACGACACGCTCGGACAGAGGCTCCTTGCGCCGATATCGACCGCGACCGGCGACCACGCCCGCGACAACGCCGCCCCAGCGCACACCGCTGCGTCCTGGCGACGCGGCGCCCCGGACAGCAATCGTCGGAGCGTGCATCCCGCGGAGAACGTGCCGATGCCGAGCCGCCTGCGTCCGAGCGCTCGGGGATGCCCATTGCCGGCGGCGCGCCAGTGCGTGTGTGCGGTTCGCCAGCGACGCGCCCGCCCCTCGCCGGACTGCGCGGGGCCTCGGGCGTCGGCGACGTGCCGACCGTCATGTCTTTGGCGCTCGCGCCGTCTCGTTCTCGTGTATGGCGTGCGGATCGTACTGCGCGTTCTCCCGCCGCATCGCGGTGCGGCGAAGAGCACGCGGACGTAAGGCGGTCGGCACACCTCGGCCGACCGGGTCGAGGCGCTCCTCGTAGGGTTCATGCCGAGGCGCTCTCGAAGAGCGCCCAGGATGGGGAGTGGGGGGGGAGGGCAGGGAGAGCTCGGCCCCGCGGTGTGGCGGTCGCTTGCTGCACGGTGCACAATGTTTGCAGGTGGATGCGGTCGATGGTCCGCCACGCAATCATGGGTCTCGTTGTAGTCGGCGGACTCGCCGGCTGTGGGTCTCGCAGCGCCGTTCAGCCGGGCTCCCCCCAGCACGCGCAGGTCTTCGGAACCGAGGAGCAGAAGCTGCTCGCGTGCCTCGATTTGCGCGACCACATCGTCGACCTCTACGCCGACGAGTACGTGTCGCGCGAGGGGCTCGCTATGAGCCGTCAGGAGCGCGTGGCGTTCCGCGACGGTTGGGGTGAGGAGCTGGCCAAGCGCGGAACGTTCGAACGCTTCGAGCAGTCCTGCTTTTACAGTCTCACGCCGAGCAAGTATCACTGCGGCATGGCGTCGCAGTCGACCGATGGACTGGTGGCGTGCATGAAGCTCAGCTCGCGTTAGCGATTGTCGGCGTGCGTCGCATCGACGATGCTTCGCGCGATGGACGCGACCGCTGCCCACGTTCCCTCTGAGCCCAGTCCGATTGGAGCCTTTGCGCGATTTCTTCCGTCGCAGAAGCTCTTCATTTATCTCGGTGCCGTCTTCGTCTCCTGCCTGCTTCTCGGCGACGTGATCGGCGGCAAAATCATCAGCACGCCGCTCGGTCCCGTCTCCGTCGGGATCATCCCTTTTCCGGTCACTTTTCTCCTGACCGACATCATCAACGACTTCTACGGGCGTCGCGGCGCCCGTTTTCTGACGCTTCTCGGCTTCTACATGGCGCTCGTGGCCTGGGTGCTGCTGCAGCTCACGACGCTCATGCCCGTCGACCGGTCCACGTATTTCACCCAGGCCGAGTACGCCAAAGTATTCGGCGGCAGCGCGCAGCTCTTCGTCGCCTCCATGGTGGCGTACCTCGTCGGACAGTACCTCGACATCCACGTGTTTCACTTTTGGAAGGCGCTGACGCAGTCGCGCCACCTCTGGCTGCGGTCGACCGGCTCGACGATCTTCAGTCAAGCGGTCGACACGGTCGCCATCAATGTCATCTTCGGACGCGTGACGGCCGGCTGGGCCTGGGGCTTCATCGGCGAGAAGATCGGACGCGAGTATTTGATCAAGTTCGTCATCGCCGTCGGCCTGACGCCGGTGGTCTACGCGCTGCACGGCGCGATCGTGCGGGGAATGGGGATCGAGCCGGAAGAACACGAGGTGCGACCGGCGTGACGGCAATCAGCCGAAGCACTCGACCGCGCTCCCATTCATCGCATCCGGGGCGTCCAGCGACGCAAACACGACCAGGCGCGCGACGTCTTCGGTCGACATCCGCGGCGCAAAGCCGCCCACTTTCGCCATCGGCGTGTCCACCGTTCCCGGCAGCACGGAGATCGCCTGCAACCCCGATCCGCGCAGCTCTTCAGCCAGCGCTTTCGTGAAGCCGACGGCCCCCCACTTGGACGCGCAATATGGGGCGAGCCCGGCGGTGCCGAGGGTCGCGGAGATGCTCGCGATCGTGACGAAACGGCCCCGTCCAGCCGCTCTCATGGTCGGCAAGAACGCTTTGGTGACCAGAAACACCCCCTTGAGATTCGCGCCCATCACCGCGTCCCACTCGGCTTCACTCGTCGCGTCGATCGGTGTCTTTCGTCCGGCGATCCCCGCGTTGTTCACGACGACCTGCGGCGCGCCGAGGGCGGACTCGATGCTCACCGCGGCGCGCCGGACATCCTCTTCCACGGCGACGTCGGCGCACGCCACGAGCGTTTTCACGTTGGCGCGTCCGGCTTCGATGGCCACCGCGCGGAGCGTGGCCTCGGTGCGGCCGACGAGGGCCACGTCGATGCCTCGCCGCGCCAGCTCGAGCGCAATCGCCCGGCCAATCCCGCTTCCACCACCGGTCACGACCGCGAGCGCCACGCGTCCATAGGAGCAGACACCCCGAGCCCGTTCAACCGTGCAGGCACTCGACAGGTTTCGGCGCACTCGCTATGGTCGACCGCGTTCCCGGGACGCGAGACCGAGAGCTTGGGCATGGCGAAGGCGAGCCAAACCACTCCGACGAAACCGAGCCGGCGAGCCCCCGAGAACCCATGCGACGCGCCACGGCCATTGCGCAAGCGTGCGGCGTGACGTCGGTGCGAAGGCGCGCTCGCGCGTACGCGGTCGTGCTCGCTCTTGCCGGACTCTTCGCCGCCCATCGCGAGACGCGCGCCGACGACGCGGGAGCGAGCGAGCGGCGACGTCACGTCGTCCTGCGTGTCGGTGGGCGGGAGATTACCGTCGGCGACGTAGAGGACCGGATCGCCGCCATGCCGCCGTTCCAGCGCGCAAGCTTCGGCAGCACCGCGGACGCAGTTCGTCGCCGATTTCTCACCGACGTCATCGAGCGCGACGAGCTTCTCGCGCTCGGCGCCCAGAACGACAAGGTGGGCGAGCGACAACCAGCCGCGTTTCAAATCGAGCGAGCCCTTTCCGCGGCGACCGTTCGCGCGGTGCGCGCCCGGGTCGGTCCAGCCGCTTCCATATCGGCGGACGACGTCCAGCGCTATTACGACGAGAACCGGACGCACTACGAGAGCCCGGAGCGAATCCAACTCTGGCGGATCCTCTGCAAAAGCCGCGAAGAGGCCCGCTCCGTGCTCGATGCGGCGAAGCGGGATCCCACGCCGGCGACATTCGCAACCCTTGCGCGCGAACACAGCCTCGACAAAGCGACCAACCTTCGAAGCGGCAATTTGGGCTTCGTCACGGCCGACGGCAGCTCGCGCGAGCCGGGTCTGCGCGTCGATCCCGCGGTGGTGCGCGCCGCGCAAGCCGTCCGCGACGGGGCGCTCGTGCCCGAGCCGGTTGCAGAGGGAGAGTATTTCTCGGTGGTGTGGCGGCGCGGCACGATCTCTGCGGTCAAGCGGACTTTGGGCGAGGTCGGGTCGCAAATCCGAGATGCGATCTGGAAGGCCCGCGTCAAAGAGGAGACGGACACCCTCGTCCGTAGCTTGCGCGCGAGCAAACTGAGCGGGCTCGATCCGTCCTTGCTCCGAACGCTGCCCATTCCGGTGGACGGTGCGGGCCCCAAGTCGAAGGCACGCGGCGAAGCGGGGTCGCTGTAGCCAATGGCCGCCAATCGGACGGGAAGCCACCGCTGCGCGGCAGCCGCACGCGGGATGGCGACGGCCGTTCGCCCGGCGGTCGCGTGTGTGATCGTGGCGGCCGGTTGCGCAGACGCGATGGGCTCGGCCCCGAGTCCGCGGACGGGCCCCGCCGCTCCGGCCCCTCAGACCGCGGCCTACGCGTACCAGAACGGCACGTACGCGTATTCCGAGCAACCGCGACAATCGGTGTACGGCCCATCTTCGTACGGTCCCCCGGCGGCTTCCGCGCAAGCCCTTCCGCCGCCGCCAGGACCATCCATTCCGCCGGTCCAACCACCTGGTCGGGGGGCGGCGCCTGCGGCCGTCGCCTGGCCAACGCCACTGCTCGGGCCTCTCGTCGGACCCGCCGCGTGGCAGGCCGAGTCCCGGGCGGTCGCCAGGGAGCTCACGGCGAGCCTCAGCCCACAGAATCAGTCGCGAGTGGCGTCGATTCCTCTCGTCTTCGACCCCAATCCGAACCAGGTCAACGCATTTGCCGGCTGTGACGATGGGGGGGCGCCTTTTGTCGCGGCGACCGAGGGATTGCTCGAAGCCATCGACGCCATTTCGCAAACGAAGGCGAGCGACCAGCTTTTCGGAACCAAGAGCTACGAAGCGTACGTCAGCCTCGTCGCTCCGCGCCTCGTCACGAGGGAGGGCGGAAGCGCGCTTCTCCCCGCGGGGATCATCCCGCTCCAGTATTGGATCGATCCGCGCCGAGTCTCGCGCGCACACGAAATGTTCGACGAGACCGTGGCCTTCACGTTCGCCCACGAACTCTCCCACCACTATTTGGGGCATACCGGATGCGCCAACGGGCAAGCCGGTGGGATCGGCCCCGCGATCGCGCAGCTCGGTGCATTGGCTTCGTCGGTTTTGCCCCTGGTCAATCAACCCAACGAGGCAGCGGCCGACCTAAATGGGTGCCTGAACATGCTGGACGCAGCTCGTGCACGCGCACCCGCCGCCTATCACTGGACCGAACAAGGCGCTCTCTCGTTGCTCGATTTCTTCGCGCGCCTCGACCGAGCCTCGGGCGATAGCCCGCTGCTCGCTTTCTTGCGCACGCACCCGAACCCGGGGCTGCGCATCCCGCTCGTGCAGGCAACCGCGACGACGTGGAGGCTGCAGCACCCAGGGTGATTGCACTCCCGCGAGTACGTTAGAGCACGTGAAACTGGTGATTCTTTTCTTCACGAATCAAAACGGCTCCAATGACGACGCTCCATCCGGCGACGATCACCGGATACCACAGGCCGGCGTAGACGTTTCCGTTCGCCGCCACGAGGGCGGCCGCGGTGAGCGGGAGCATTCCGCCGAACCACCCGTTCCCGATATGGTACGGAAAAGACATCGACGTATACCGGATTCGCGTGGGAAATAGCTCCACGAGAAAGGCTGCGATCGGACCGTAGACCATCGTGACGTAGAGGACTTGAACGAACACGAGCGCGATGAGCATCCAGACGTTCACGTCGGCCGGATTGGCAGTGTTCGGGTAACCGAGCGACTGCAGCGCCGCGCCGAGCTTCGCCTCGTTCCATCCTTCGATTCGCGTGTCGCCGATGAGCGTGATCGGCTTCGCACCCGCCTCGGCGTCGACCTTTTCGAACGACAGACTCCGCTTCGAAAGAAAATCCTCTATGCGATCGCAGTCGCTATATCGTGTTTTTGGGTTCGGAAAGAGGTGGATTCGACAATCCGTGGCGTGGACCGTGATTGGGGTGCGGCTTGCGAACGCTTCGAGCGCCGGGTTACCGAAATGCGTCATCGCGCGATAAATTGGAAAATACGTGACCGACGCGAGAAGACACCCGACGAGCATGATCTTCTTTCGTCCGATCTTGTCCGACAGCCACCCGAAAAAGACGAAAAGGCCGGTGCCAAAGGCCAGGGCCACGGCGACGATCAAATAGGCCGTTTTCCATTCAATCTTGAGTGTGCCCTTAAGAAAAAAGAGAGCATAAAACTGTCCCGTGTACCAAACGACACCCTGCCCCGCCGTCGCGCCGAAGAGGACCACGAGCACGAGCTTGAGATTCGTCCATTTGGCGAAGCTCTCTTTGAGCGGATCCTTGCTCGCTTTGCCTTCGGCTTTCATCCGAAGAAAAACGGGTGACTCGTTCAGCTTGAGCGCCGATGCGACCGAACACCAGCGCGCCGAACGGCCGAACGAGAAATCCGGCAGCGTAGGTCGCGAAGCTCGCCAGGAGGGCAGCCGTTTGGTTACCCGTTGGAAAGAACAGGCCTGCGAAGAAGGGGGCGAGCGTTGCGTAGATGTAGAAGTCGTACCATTCGAACACGGTCCCCAACGACGAGGCGAAGATGATGCGGCGCTCTTCGCGCCTCACGTCGACTGGCGAAACTCCCGCAAAGCCGATCGACGCCATCACTCCTCCTCCTTCCGGTTGCCGTGGATCCTCCGATGGAATGGCCGGCTGCTTCCGGGCGCTCGCGAGAGTAGCCGCACCGCCGTCGAGGTGTAGACAAGATTCTCCGCTAGCCGGTGCGCCGGGGAACTCGCGTGAGCGAGTTCGAGTTTGGGCGGAGCCCACGACAAAGCGTGCTGCCCGCGCGCCTCGCAGACTGCGTCGCGGGTTCGGCGCACCGCGCCACCCGCCGCGCTCGGCGGATTGCCGTTCGCCGCCCCCGGGAGCTTTACAGCACCACTGCTGGTTGAAGCCTACGAAAGAATGCCGAGCGCGTGAGCCATCGAGAGACGGTACTGCAACTGCTTACCGTGGAGATGCTGCGTTTCGCAGAAGGCCGGCGGGCTGCACCAGCCGTTCGTCGGCCGGCCCGACGTGAGCCCAAGGTGGCCCCCGTTGCGAGCGCGGATCGTTCCCGAGCAGATGGCCCGGCGCCGGAGGTCACGGCGAGTGATGCCGGGCGCGCTCGGCCGGAGGTGACTCGGCCGGAGGTGGTGCTCCCCACGTTCGCATACTTGTACCGCTGCTGGTACGGGCACGTTGTACGCTGGTTGGGGAACCTAGGCGCACCGAAAGCCGACATCGAAGATCTGGCCCAAGACGTTTTCCTCGTGGTGCGGCGTCGGCTCTCGGACTTCGACGGGCGGAACGCGGCCGGATGGCTCTATCGGATCGCCAGCGGTCAGGTTCGCCAGCACCGTCGCCGGGTTTTCTTTCGCGCCCTGGTTCCGACCCGCGAGCCGATCGAGTTGGACGAGATCCCGCTCGATCGGCCGAGCGTGCTGACCGAAATGGAGACCAAGCAAAAGCAGGAGTTACTCGATCGCATTCTCTCGCACATGAGCGAGAAGCGGCGAGTCGTATTTCTGCTGTTCGAGATGCAGGGCTACAGCGGATCCGAAATCGCTTGTCTTCTCGACGTTCCCGTGAACACCATCAAAACGCGCCTCTATCACGCCAGGAAAGATTTCGAACGGCTGCTCGCAGAGCACAAAGGCGGAGGAGAAGGCGAGCGTTGAGACTCAGCGAATTTGCAGGAGCTCGATGTCGAACACGAGCATTCCAGCGGGCGCATCCTCGTTTTTGGGGTGCTCGCCGTAGGCGAGATTCGCGGGCATCCAGAATCGCATCGTGTCGCCCACGACCATGAGTTTCAGCGCCTCTTTCCAACCTCGGATGAGCGCGCTCACGGTGAACGTCCCCGGGCCGTCCCGAAGTCGCGTGGAGTCGAACAAGAGTCCGTCGGTGGTCCAGCCGGAGTAGTTGGCGACGACGGTGTCGCTCTCTTTCGGGTGCGTTTTTCCGCTCCCCGCCGACAGCACGCGATACGCCAGACCCGAAGGCGTCACGATCGCCGTCTTCGGCACACCGCTCACGTCTTCCGGCCGTGTGGGCGCGTGAATGATTTCGACGAGCTCGACTTCGTACGTCAAGTCGCCTGCCGGCGCGCCCGGCAGCGGACGGTCGCCATAGGCGAGCTTTGCCGGGATCCAGAGCTTGCGCTTCTCGCCCACGACCATCAGTTCGAGCGCTTCGGCCCACCCCGGAATGACTTGAGTGAGCGTGAAGAGACCGGGTTGCTCGCGATCCAGGGAAGAGTCGAACATCGTTCCGCCCTTCGTCCAGCCCGTGTACTGCACCCGCACGCGGTCCGAGGCTGCGGCGTGATCGTTCCCTGTGCCTTGGCGTAGGACGAGCATGCGGAGCCCCGACGCGGTCGTGATCAGTCCGTCGCCCGCGTCGGCCCAGTCGTCGCCGGTGGAGGTCGTCCCGCCGAGTTTGTTCGTATTCGGCTGCTCGACCGAGGAAGACGGGCTCGCGGCGCCACCGGCGGTGGCCCGCGTTTCTCGGTCGGTTCTCCTGCCGCAACCCGCGGCGAGCGGCGCTGCGGCTACCCACGCCGCAACGGCCAATCCGAGGTGCTGTCGGTTCATCGCGATGTTCGCGGTCCGTGGTGCCCGCCGATCCTCTCTTCTCTTTTACAAGGATTCCGTCTCCGGGAAGCGTTCAACCGGCGGCACGTGTGGGCAGAAGTCGGGGACGGCTCCGCGAATTGCGGTCATGCCATAAGTTTCCGCGTCCGTTCGTCTTTCTGGCCTCTGCGGCCGGATACCATAGAACTACTGGACGTGTCGGAGTCCTTGTTCACTTGGTAGAAGCACCTCCTTTCGGAAGAGGCTCGGATGGCAAAACTAGGACGGGCTCGGGGAAACAAGCTGTGCTCCTCGCTGTTGCTGCTGGGGGCGATTGGCGCGGCCGGCTGCTCGGCGCAAATCGGGAGCCCCGGTGCCGCAGGCGCCGGAGGTAGCCCGGGGGCGGGTGTTGGCCAGCCGGGCTCCGCCGGGGGGAGCGCCGGGGGAGGCGGGGCCGGCGGGGGAGCCGCGGTGGGCTCCGGTGGCAACGGTGCGGCACCGGCGGCGACGTCGACGCTCACCGTCAGCCCGAACGACGTTCGGCTGGCGGACCCGGACCCGACGACCGCGTCGTGCGCCGTCTCCGGGGAAGAGCTGGTCCCGTTTCGGGTCCTCACGCGTTTGAACCGCGCCGAGTACGACAACACCGTGGGCGATCTGCTGGGCGATACCACGCACTTTGCTCTCAACACGCTGCCGACCGACTACGGCGACGGGTCGTTCGACAACAACGCGGAAGCACTGACGATCGATCCCACGCTGGTGCAAACCTACCAGCAGGTGGCCGAGACGCTCGCCGAGAACGCGATGGCGACGGGTTCGGCGGGGCGCGGGCTCATCCTCACGTGCACGACGACGGACAATACGTGCATCACGCAGGTCGCGACGAACTTCGCCGCGCGCGCCTGGCGCCGGCCCGCGACCGCCACCGAGGTCACCAACCTCGTAGCGCTCTACACCGCGACCATGGCCGGCGGCTTCACGTCCGACCAAGGCATCCAAATGATGGTCGAGGGGGCGCTGATGTCCCCGAACTTCCTATTCCGACCCGAAATCGACACGACGCTCGACTCGCAGAGCCAGCATCCCGTCAGCGCGTACGAGCTCGCGACGAGGCTGTCGTACTACCTCTGGAGTTCGATGCCTGACGCGGCGCTCGAAGCGGCCGCCGCTTCGGGACAACTCGCCACGCGGGCGGGCATACAGCAGCAGGTCGCGCGCATGTGGACGGACCCGAAGGCGAGCGAGTTTGCCACGCGATTTCCCGGGATGTGGCTGAACACGGCAAACATCACGGTGTCGCATACCCCGGATCCCACCATCTTCCCCGCGTTCACCTCCGATCTGCAGACCTCGATGCAGGAGGAGACCGCGGCCTACATGAACGAGTTCATCACGGGCGACGAGAACTTCTTCGACTTCATCGATGCGAAGTTCACGTACGTCAATCAGACGCTTGCGACGTTTTACGGAATTGCCGGCACGTTCGGGACGCAGATGACCCGTGTGGATCTCACCGGGAATACGGAGCGCGGCGGCATTCTGACGCAGGGTGCGTTCCTGACCGTGACGGCGGCTCCGGATCGAACCTCTCCGGTGCTGCGGGGAGAATGGGTGCTCGATCGCCTCCTGGACACCCCGCCGCCTCCGCCGCCGGCCAACGTTCCGCCGATTTCGGCCGCGGTCCCGTCGGACATGGAGACGTTCCGCCAAAAGATGGAAGAGCACGCGAACAATCCGGCGTGCTCCGGATGCCACACCTTGATGGACCCCATCGGCTTCGGTCTCGAGAACTACGACGGGATCGGTACGTGGCGCACGATCGACAACGGCCTCCCCGTCGACTCATCGGGCACGCTCGCGCCGCAGGTATCGAACACGACGAACGGACAGGCGTTCAGCGGCGCGCTGCAGCTCGAGGCGCTCCTCAAGGCCAACGCCGACGTGCCGCCCGCCGTGACGGAGTACGTGCTCTCGTATGCCCTGGGTCGTGACGTCGCGCAGTCGAGCGATCAGTGGGGGGCGGACGCGTGCGCAGTGGGCGCGCTCGCCGCGGCCTTCCAGGGCGCCGACAACGGCCGCATGTCGGCGTTCGTCTCACGGGTCGCAGGCACCGACGCCATGCGCATGCGCCGCGCGGCCCCATAACTTCGAAAACGAATCGGCAGCCAACTTTCTCTGGAGTGAAACATGGCGAATAGCACGCAACGGTGGGCCGACCGCAACCTCTTCCGAGTAGGACGACGCTGGTTTTTGTCGGCCGCGGGAATCTCGGTCGCGCTCCCGTATCTCGAGGCTCTCGACCCCAAGAGGGCCTACGCGGCTCTCGGAACGGGCACGCCGAGGCTGTTTCTTTTCCATAGTCCGGCGGGCGTCAACGTGACGACCTGGGCGCCCACCGGAACCGGCACGAACTTTACGCTCGGCACGACGATGGCAGCGGTTTCCGCAGCCAACTTGCAGAGCCGGGTGACCATCGTCACGGGTCTCAGTGGCATCGGCGGTCCGCGCGGCCATACCTGCGGCATCTCGGGCGTGCTCACCGGCGTGATGTGCCAGACCAACAGCACGACCAACTCCGAGTCGTTCGATCAAGTCGCCGCCGCAACTCTCGGTGCGAACTCACCGTTTCCGAGCATCGAGCTCGGCACGACGCACAACACCGAGAACCCGAACGCCGAGACGGGCTACAGCACCGTGCTCAAGGACAATCTGAACTGGCAGAACGCCACGACGCCGCTCTCGCGCCAGATCATCCCGCTGACCGCGTTCAACCAAATCTTCGGCTCGTTGCCGCCGACGATGACGGCCGCACCCGGGGCGACGGGCACCGCGACCACCGCGGCTCTCGACGTGAAGGATGCGATGCGCAAGAGCATCCTCGATTACTCGATCTCCGAGGGTACGGCTCTGAGCGCGCGGCTAGGAACGGCCGACAACGTCCGGCTCTCCCAGTATCTGGACGGCCTTCGTGCTCTGGAGAAGCAGATCCAGACGACGCCCACGGTGGGTCAGACGGGGGTGTGTACCCCGGGCACCGCGCCGGCGGCGGGAAAGCCCTCCGACATCCAGGTGCACGTCAAGTTGATGCTCGACATGATCGTGATGGCGTTCCAGTGCGACCTCACGCGGGTGGCGACGTTCGCCTACGAGCACACGACGACCGAGATTCAGCACACATTCCTCGGCGTTACCCCCGGCTATCACAGCGGCGTCACCCATCACAACAACCAGCCGACCGCGCTCGCCAACTACACGACCTGCAACGCCTGGTTTGTGAGCCAGTACGTGTACGCGCTCCAGGCGATGGACGCGGTCCCGGACGGTTCCTCGACCATGCTGAACAACGCCGTGACGATGCATTTCAGCGAGCTCAGTGACGGCAATTCGCACAGCAACGCGAACTTGCCGATGCTGCTCTCCGGGACGGCCGGCGGCAAGCTTCTCACGGGTCGCGTCGTGTCGGGTACGGGACCGAACGAGCAAGTTCACCTGGCCATTCTTCAGGCTCTGGGCGTGCCGGCGACCTCCTTCAGCCGCGCAAAGGCGCCTCTGGCCGGCCTCCTCGCGTAGAGGGGGGCGGGACAGATTGGCCGAAACGCGACGCCGCATGTCGCGAACGGTGGAGCGCGCCCCGCGCACGTCCCCATGGAGCTCGGAGAGTGGCCGCCCACGTCGCCATGGAGCTCGGAGAGTGGCCGCGCGCTGCTCGGGGACGCCGGTCGTGGCCAGGTTACGGCTGCATCAGCGTCGTCGGCGCAATCCAGATGACGGCGCCCTGTTGATCGTCGCCTAGGAACATGCGGCCGTCTGGCGCGAAGGCTATTGGCGCCGGCCGCCCGTGGTCCTGGCGGCCGTCGTCCCAGCCGGTTGCAAACTGCAGCATGCTGTTCGGATCGCCCAGCGCCGGGTCGACTTCACTCGCCTGTAGCGGCATTCCGGTGGCGTCCAACGCGATGCCCACGACGCGGGCACCGTAATACGTCCCGACTTCGCCGTGCAGTGTCACGAACGCCCGGCCGGTCCAGGGAGCAGGCCAGAGCCCGGTTTCGAAGTCCACTCCGAACGGGGTGTGTCCGATGACGAACGCGTCGCTTTCCAGCGCGACTCCCGAGCAGTCGGGCACCGCGCCGTCCTCCGTCGTCACCATCCCGTACGGAATGTTTTGCGTCGCGCAGCACGGGTATCCCCAATCGTCGCCTTGCCGTACGGGGACGAGCTTCTCGCGTCCCGCCATGTTGGCGGAGTAATCGAGCGCGAGTTCGACGGCCAGGCACACGTCGTGGTTTGCTTCGCAGCGAAGCGCAATCGGGTTACGGAAGCCCCGCGCCACAAGGCTCGTCGAGCCGTCGGCATTGAGCTTGACGACCGCGCCCTTGACCGGCGGCACCGAGTAGCACATGTCCGACTGCGATCCGCCGTTCGTAATATAAATTGTTCCATCCGGCGCTTGATCCATCGCTCTCGGCCAGTGCTCGGCCGCCTGCGGCCAATTGGTCATGACCGTGACGGTCTGGCTCGGTCCCGAGGGTTGCCGGTCTCCCTTGTTGTAGGGGACCCGCAGGATGGTCGTCCCATTCTGGTAGTAGAAGTAGTTATTGGCGAACATCAGCGCCTGTACGGACGGGATACCGCCGATGAACGTGATGTTCGAATCGGCGTTGCCGTCATGGTTGTCGTCAGGCAGCACGACGACGCCACTGATGCCGTCGCCCCGCCCGCCCGTCGTTCCGGTCGACGGCGATGCGGCGAAGAGTTCGCCGCCCGATGCAAAACGAAGCTGTCGGGCAGTCTTCACGGTTGCGAAGTAGTGCGCGCAAAAGCCCGTTGGCAGCTGTAGCCAGGTGACATCGACCGACGGAGCCGACGCGCCGGGGATGGTCATCGGCCCCTGCGCTGTCCACACGACCGATCCGGGGAGCGCGCAAAACGACCCTGCCGGAGGTGCGGCGTCCGGCGAGTAAGCCACCGATCCTTCGGGCAAGCTCGCATCCATCGCGCCCGTCGCGCTGGAATCGGTCGTCGTGGTGGCATCAGCCGCTGGCGAGGTCGAATCGAGGCTCGACACTGGCGTCGCGTCGATCGACGCGTCCGATAGCGAGGCGTACGAGCCGTCCTCGCCCACCGTTGCGTCGCCATTTTGCGCGCTCGGTGTGGACTCGGTGCATGCGACCGAGAGCGGCACCGCGGCCACCGCGTGCAACCGGACCCACTTGCTCTTCCCCTTCGCCATCATCACGTTGCCTCTCGGCCTTAAGCCAACTCGAGAACGTCGCGCACTCTGAATCTGTCAACAACGTGCGTGCTCTTCAAGGGTCACGCAAGACCTACGAGCCGTTCTAGCGTGGCTGGCCTAATCCGCTGTCGACTCTCCGCTCGCCGCAACTCCACACGATACCGGATCGGCCATTCTAGCCCAAGCGATCGCCACGCACATGCGCGACGGCATGTCGCTCGGGAACTCGTGACCACCTTTCCCGAGGCTCATGAACCGCACGCGTAGGCCACCTCCGCCCGCGGCGTTCGTCCTCTCGGCGAGCGCTTGCATCGAGCTCCGGGCGCCGTCCTTGTCGCCGGCTGCGAGTACGACCCGCCGGACGCCGGCTGCGCGCAGGCGAGCGGCATCGAGATCGAGCCGCATCGAGAGGAGCACCAGGCCGCTCCATCTCCCCGGCTCGCTCTCGGCCACTTCGACCGCGAAGTACGCCCCGTTCGAGTAGCCCACGAGCGTTCCGCCTCCCGATCGATCCAGCTTTCCCGGTGCCAGGCTCTCTACTGCGCGGAGCGCCGCGTGAACCGAGGGCGCGACGCTCGCGTAGGTGCCGCTCCACATCCGACCATCGCCAAGCGGGGCGTTGCCGCGCGGGCAAACGAGAAAGCCAAAAGGCGTCGCTCCACGCTCGAAGTACCCACACGAGTCTTCCGGGCTCGCCCACATCCCGTGCAGGAACACGATTGGTGGTCGGGGAGCGGTCGCGTCGGCCGGCGGATACGCGACGCCCCAGGAGCCGTGTGCACGTGCGGATGCGAGCAAGACCCCCGCGAGCACCGAGAACAGAGTCGTCATGGCAAATCGAATGAAAACGTCCTTTTCGCATTATCGCCTGGGGAGAGGTCCACGTCGAACCCGACCGTTCGCGCCCCCAGCCGCGCACCGAATCGGACCTGTACTGGTGGCTCAGCCCCGTGCAGATCGGAGAGCGTGATGTGGACGGTATACCGACCCCGCGGCGGTTCGGCGCCGTCGAAGTAGATGTTCTCGATGTTTTGGCCGCCGCATCCTTCGTCGCCCGGGCAGTCGCGGTCGAGATGGAAACCGCTCGCGGTCGAACGGGTCCGCCCGTCGGGGATTCGCTCCCCCTGCGGCGTGACCACGGCCAGATTGACGTCGGCCGGACTCGACCCCCACGCGATGACGAACTGCAATGAGCCGGTCTGCACTCCACACCCCTCGTCGATGACGCCATTGCAGTTGTCGTCGACGGCATTGAAACAAAGCTCCGGCCCGGTCGGAGTGCAGGTCTCGACGAGCGTCGTCCCCGCCGGTGCCATCAAGTTCGATGTCGTCACCACCGTTGTGGACGCAGATTTTGCGGGCAAAGGGGATATGCACCCGCCCAGCAGCGCCACCACGACTCCACGCCGAAGCGCCCAAACCGGAAGCACCCAGAACCGCGGGTAGAAGCGCGGTGATTTCGGCGAGCCCAAGCGAGGCCGAGGAGGCGAGCGAGGCGTGCTCACCCACGCCGCAGCGACCCGGCGCCGGCATCGCGCAGGTATCGGCGAAATCACCGCCCCTTCTACCGTCCGAAGCCGGGAGGGGGCGCGCCCTGCTGCTGCTGGGCGGCCTTCGGCGACTCCGGAACGCCCTCTGCGCTCGCCTTGGGGTTCATGACCTCGAAAAACGCTGCCCGGGCGAGCTCGGCCACCGGTCCGGGCTCGTATCGTAGAGCCATCAGGACCCCCTTCTCTTTCGTGAACTTCAGTATGCGGATCGCCTCGGCGCGTTTGACGTCGTTCGTCGCCCTCGCGTCTTGCAGCAGCCGCGCACGCAGCTGTACACGCGTCATCGAGTGCGGACCGTTGTCGATCTCGATCGATTCGACGAGGTTTCGCCCCAGAATCAGCCGCGGCCAATCTTGCAATTGGTCGTGCACCTTCACGTGTGCGATCGCCTCCGCGTTCTGAACCCATCGAGCGATGTCGCCGCTCTCGTAGTTGCGATCGCTCCAGTATCCGAACGTCTTATTGTAGATGTCCTTCAGTTCTTCAATCGCCTCGGCGGGGCTGTTCGGGTCGTTGTACGTGGCGATCGCGCGTGCCGCCGTGTCGGCGTCCGCGCCGAGAATGAGCGCGAGCGTGGCGTCGGCCTTGAGGCTCGTATCGCTCAGTTTTTCGAAGATCTGCGGCACCATCGCCGGAGTGATTCCTCCCATGCCGATAGCCCGAGCTGCCTGGTGCCGGAGCTCGATGTCCGGGTTGCTCGGTGAAAGGAGATCGACCAAACCCGCCGTCGCCTCCCGCACCGGGCGGTGAATCACCGTCTCGAGATAGCACTGGCGAAGGAAGTTCGACTTCGGGTCGCCTTTGTTGTTGTCATGGATTTTCTTGACCACCGTGGCCATTTGCTCGTCGCTCGCGACCCACGACAGCGCGAAGCACGCCTCCATGCGCGACTGCTCGTTCTCCATCGGCTCTTCGAGATATTTGACGAGTTGATCGTACGCCCTCGGGTCGCCCCATTGGGCGAACCCATCGGCCGCGCCGACGCCGAGTGCCCGAAGCGTCATTCCGAGGATCGTCAGGCCCCCCTGCATCAGCGAGTCCCACGACACGTCGAGCTTCTTCAGCCGTCGGTGCAGCTGCTTCTCGAGGATATGCCAGCCCGCCGGCTCCTTCGTCCAACCCACGTACCGGAGGGCGCTCTGCGCGGTCGCCCACTCCTCCGGGAACGGAGGCTGCGCACCCTCGGTGGGTAACTTGAGCTTGGGGTCGGCCCACTTCTCCAGCATGGGGATCGCACGCCGCGATCCGACCATCGCCAGAAAGCGCATGCCGTTCGCGTGCGGCTGCGGTTTGTTCGCCGGATCGACCCAGAAAAGAACGCCGTCTTCCGCGGTCTTGAGGAGGTAATCGCGCTTTTCGGGGTGCAAGACGGCGAGGTCTGCGAGCATGCGCGCTGCGTACACGCGTTCGTTGTCGTCGCGCCGCAACTCCGGCCAGTCCACGTCGTTGTAGAGCTTGAGCGGATCTTGCGTCATGCGCCAGCCGAGCACTTCGGCCGCTCGTACGTCGCCGATTTCCGCCATGCGCATGGCGGCTTCGACCCTCCAGTGCGCCGGACCTCTCGAGTTACTTTGAAGGTACTGATAGAGGGCGTCGCCGCCGCGCGGATCCTCGAGCTCTTTCAACATGTCGAAGATCTGTTTCGTCTGAAACTTCTCCGTGTCCGCCTTGTCGTGACTGATCGTTCGGAGTGCGAGGACCAAGCCGTTCGCGCCCATACCGTCGCGCAGCGCCTGCAGAAACTTCTCGCGCGACGGCTTGTCCGCCTTGCTGAGGGCGTCCACCAACGGCTGGGTCGCGCGCTCGTTGCCGATCTTGCCGAGGCCCACCGCGGCCTCGCGGGCGACCTCGACCACCCGGTCGTTCACGAGCTTGATCAACGTATCGGTCCATCGCGGATCGGCATCTCGCGACAGCGTCGTCGCGACGAGCTGCCGCACGCTGTCGCTCTCGTCCGGCGCCAGAGACGCAAGTTTTTCGATCGGCACGAGCGCGGCCAGCGTGTCCGCGTCGAACGCCGGGTAGCCGTCGAGTTTCTCGATTTGCGCGAGGTGGCCGAGTCGATACTCCGACATGACCGTGTCGAACGCGCTCGGCTCCTTGAGCACCACCAGCGCCCAACAGATCTGGGGCTTGTCGGTGCTGTTCGCCTCGGCCAACGCTTTGAGAAGCAAGGGCTTGGCCGGGTCGGCGGTGGGTGAGCCGAAATCGACCAGGGCCATGGCGGCGACGCCGCGCACAGTGTGGTCCACGGCCGAGAGCCCCTTGGCGATCGCGGGCAGGCTCTGCGTGTCTTTTGCCCACGCGAGGTGGATGAACGCCTCTTGCCTGAGGCGTGGCTCGCTCTCGGCGTCTGCCCATTTTCGCCATCGAGGGGTCTGCTCGGCCTTGGGGAGTAGCTGAATTTCGAGGATTTCCTTGTTGACCGCTTCTTTCGACAGAGTCTGCGCTTCGGTGTGGACGCTCATGAACGCGAACACGGCGGCGGCTGCCACGAGCAAAATGCCGATCACGATGGCGACGGGTTTGAACGCCCCACGTTTGAAGTTGCCGTCTTCGGAGGCGAATGCCGGATTGTTCATGGCGTCCTTGGGTTTCTGCCACGCACCGGCGAGCCGGGAACGTGCCGTCAGGTGCGCGCACGATACCGCAAGGGCCGGGGCCACGAGGCCGCAAAAAACTCTGGCGCACGTGCTGGCGCTCTGCGTTAGAGAATGCGGTCGTGGAGGCCGGAGCTACTGTCGTCGTCGCCGCGGGCGTGATTGTCGAGAACGGGCGCGTGCTCCTCACGCAGCGAAAGGCCGGAACGCACCTCGAAGGGGCTTGGGAGTTTCCGGGCGGAAAAGTTCATTCGGGGGAGGACCCGCGCGACGCGCTTCGGCGCGAGCTGCGGGAAGAGCTCGGCATCGATGTGACCGTGGGCGACATTGTCGAGGTGACGTTCCATCGCTACGAGGAACCGCAAAAAGCGGTTTTGCTGCTCTTTTTCTCCGCATCGAGGCTCACCGCGTCGCCGCCGCCCCGGGCGATCGACGTCGCCGCCTTCGAGTGGGCCTCGGCCGACGCGCTCGACCCCAGGCGCTTCCCTCCGGCCGACGTGGCCGTGCTCGAGAAGGTCCGGGCGGCCCTATACTGAAAACAACCGACGGCAGAGGCGAGCAGAGCGCTCGAAATGCCTACCGGCGGCCCCCCGAATGAGCTAGGCGCGGGCACATGCCCTACGTACGACTCGAATCTCGCGAGCACCTGGACGCCACGATACGTGAGCTCGCGGGTCGCATCGCCGAGGTGGCCCGGACGATGCCCGAAGAGACGGCGTTCGCCGGGCTTCTCAACTACGCGTGCACGTCCCTTGCCATGCAAGTGGTCGAGGCGCGCTTCGGCCGCCTGCGCTACGGCACAATCGCCACGGTCACCGGGGTGTTCAAGAACATATCCGACGAGTTTTACCGTCGAGTCGCAGCGGTCTACGAAGATCGGCAGATCACGAAGAACGGCGACGTGCCCCTCTACGAGGAGTACACGAAGCGAATCCGCGAAGAGCAGTAGTCGTTTTCGCCCCTCGGCGAGAAGCGGCCGCAGAGGATAGCGACGCGGAGGAAACTCGGACGTCTTGGCCCGAGTTTCCGAATTCCGCGCCGCGTGGCGCTCGCCGGATCGGGTCAGTGTGTGCACATCGTGACGTCGATGTCGTTGCCCGTGAGGTCGGTGATTCCGAGGTCGCAAACGCCGCCCGCGCACGGTGTGTTGTCGCAGGCGCCCGCGTTGAACGTCAGCGCGTGGACACCGGTCGCGCAGTTGTCCGCTTGGAAGACATTGCCGGCCGCCGCGAGCGTCCCCGCATTGTCACCCATATCGAGGCAGAGGCCGGCGCCCCCGTTGTTCCCCATGCCGAGCGGCAGCTGGAACGTGTTGTCGCCGAATGTTCCTCCGCCGGCGACGTTGGTCCCGAGGTCGATCCCGCTGATGTCGTTCCCGGGACCGCCTGCTGCGGCGGTCACGATGAGCCCATTCAACTGGTTTCCGACAAGGGCGCTGTTGCGGAGCTTTGCGCTCGAGCCGCCGAACAAATGAATTCCGCTCCCGTTCGTGTTGCCAAACGCAACCACCCCGCTGATCGAATTGAGCGGCGGAGTGCCCGGTGTCTGCTCGATCCAGATGCCCGCCTGATAGTTGCGGTTGGTCGTTACCGTACCGGTCCCGGCGGCGAGATCGGTGACCGTGGCGGTGACGGTCAACTGCCCGTTCGCGTCAACGAGGATTCCCTGGTTGGTATTGGCATCGAAGTGTGTCGGGGTGTCGGTCGTCCCGACGTCAACGACGGCCTGACCGTTTGCCGTGACGTGCAGGCCAGCTCTGCGCGCGGCGTCGGTCCCGTTCAACGTCGATGTTACGCCACCCCCGATTCGGACGATGCCCGCGTTCTCGACCAAGATTCCGTCGTTGACGAAGCTCGTCACGATGACGTTGGAAATCTGCGGGCTGTTGGCCAAGGTGACCATTCCCGTGTCGATCTGAATCCCGAAGAGGGCGTTGTTGCCCGCACTGCGACCGTTGATGGTCAGCCCGGGCGTGACGCCCGCGTCGTCCAGCGTCCCGCCGTCGATCGCCGAGTTCGCGGCGTTCAGCGTGAATCCGGACGTGCCGTCGGGGACGTCGACTTCGACCGCGCCGCCCGCCGTCGTGAGCGTGACGTTCGCCGGCAGGACGATCGGAAACGTTTCGCCCGCCATGACCGTCGAAGGTCCCAGCACGGAGATCGTCGTCGCGGCTACCGGGGCACCAATCACCTGAAGGGCGCGCGCAATCGTCTTGAACCCGCAGCCGGTGACCGTGCCGTCGCCGGTCCCCGCTTGATCGCTGCCGTTGACGGGATCGACCGAGTACGTGCCCCCGGTGACCGCCGGACAGGCCGTACAGACGTTGTTCGTGCACGTCGCGTGCGGGTTGGCGAGCTTCGTCGCGCAGTACGCCGCGGCGGCGGCACCCGGGCAGCACGCGTTCGCGCCTGGACCCGGCTGGCACGTCCCGGTGCAACAGATATCGGATGCGTTGACGGGGCACGTTCCAACGCCGTCCCCGGAGGTCACTCCCGCGTCGATCGCGCACGTGCCCGCAACGCATTCCCCGGTTGTCGTATTGCATACCGGACCGCCCGCTTGGTCGACGCACTGTTTGTCGGAGGTGCACTTGCCGCACAGGTTGGGGGCGGAGGCTCCGCATAGCGCGCCGTTGGGGTTCGCCGCGCAATCGATGTTGTGTCGACAGTCGCCCGGCGTGCACACGCCGGCCAAACACAGGTAGGGCGTCGAAGCGCTCCCGTAGGCCGCCCTGCAGTGGGAGTCGTCGGTCGGATCGGTGCAGGCGGAGCAAGCGCCGCCCTTGCAAAGGGAGTCGTTGCCGTTGGTCTTGCAGGCTGTGTTGTCGGCGCCGCAGGTGGAACCGTCGGCCGCGTCGAGCTTCGCCCCGTCGCTCACGGCGCCGTCGCCGGCGTCCGACGTCGTGCCAGTGTCGGACATCGTCGTAGCGTCCCCGCCGTCCGAAGCGTCGGGCGTCGACGAGTCGATGATGGTCGCGACATCTCCCGTGGTCGAGTCGCGTGGCCCGGAGTCACCCTCGTGAGCCGAGCCGGAGTCGCCGACGATCGTCGAGTCCCCACCGCTGTCGGCCGGTCCGCCGCTTCCGCCGCCGCTCGACGACGAGCTGCCTCCGGAAGAAGAAGACGACGAGCCTCCGCCGGAAGAAGAAGACGAAGACGACGAGGACGACAAACCCCCTGAGGAAGACGACGATGAAGAAGACGACGACGACGAGCCTTCCGCGCCGCTGTCTTCTCCCCCGCCGCCGCCCTCACCCGTGGAATTCGAGCCCCCGCTGCAGCCAGCGACGTTCAACGTGAACGCCATGCTCAAAACGGCGCTTAACCCCAATACGCTGCGCATAACGCGGGATACCATCATGGTCGCGGCGTATCACTCCCGCCCTAGCTCTTCAATACACAATAGCTTCGCGCCCGTGCTTACTCGAGTGACCGTCGGCCCGTAAGATGGGCGTCCAATGGCTTATCCCCGCTCAGGCGACCACGTCTCCATCGGCAGCGCGCCCGACAACGACGTAGTCCTCGTCGGCGCAGGCGTTGCGCCACACCACGCGCAAATTGCGCGCCGCGACGGACAACTATTTCTGACCGACCTGGGCGCCGGAGCCCCGACCACGGCCAACGGGACGCCAATCCCGCCCGGTCAACCAATTCCAGTCGACTTTCGAACGGTGTTCGTGCTCGGCGGAGTCGCCCTGCCTCTCGCTCACCCCGCGATCTGCACGATGCTCATGTCTCCCGGCAATCTCGCCGCGCCGAGCGGCCAGATCGTCGTGGGGCGCGACGCCGGGCGGGCATCGCTCGTCATCGCACACGCCGCGGTGAGTGGGCAGCACGCGACGGTGATGCTCGATCGGATGGTGGTCATCGACCACGGGTCCACCAGCGGCACGTGGGTCGCCGGGCGTCAGATACACGCCAATCAGCCGACTCCGATCGACGCCAACGGAATCGTCGCTTTCGGGCCGGTGCCCGTTCCGGTGCGCGTCCTCGTGCAGGCGGCGGGGCCGGCCAAGCCCCCCGGCGCGGCGGCCGTTCAGGCGCCTCGCGCGCAGCCTCCGCAAGGCTTGCCCGATGGGGGTGCCGCGCGCAAGCACCGGACGATCATCGGGGAGCTGAAGCTCGACGATCTCGAATCGCGTGTCGTCACCGTAGGACGCACTCCCGACAATCAAATCGTCGTGAATCACCCGCAGGTCAGCTCGAAGCACGCCCAAATCGCCAAGAGCGGAGAGCAATTGTTTCTGGAAGACCGCGGAAGCGCCAACGGCACGTTCGTTCGCGGCCAGCGCCTGACCCCCGGCCAGCGCGTCCAGGTGAACAACGGAGAAAAGGTCTTCATCGGCCCGATGCCCCTCCTCATTCACTTCGCCGACAGCCGGATCAACGTCGTCGTCGAGGACCAGGCGAATTGGGCGGGTAAGCCGCTTTACGAAATCGAAGCGTGGGATCTCTTTTTGGAGGTGCCCGATCGCGACAGCAACGAGCGCATGAAGGTCCTGCTGGACCACGTTTCCTTCAAGGCACTCCCCGGGGACATGATCGCGCTCATGGGGCCGTCGGGCGCCGGAAAGACGACGCTGCTGCTTGCGCTGAACGGGTATCTGCCGCCGACGAGCGGGCAAGTACGCATCAACGGAGAGGATCTTTATACGATCTACGACGCGCTTCGCGGAAGCATCGGGTACGTCCCACAGGACGACATCGTTCACCCGGAGCTCACCGTCTTCGAAGCGGTGAAGTACTCGGCGCGCTTTCGCCTTCCACCCGATTACTCCGACGAAGAAATCGATCGGCGCGTGGACGAGACGCTCCGCGATCTCGGGCTCGAGGGGCTCAAGAACTTGCAGATCGGCAAGCCGGAGAAAAAGGTTCTCTCGGGGGGCCAGCGAAAGAGGGTGAACATCGCGCTCGAACTCGTGACCGATCCGGTGATTCTCTTCTTGGACGAGCCGACGAGCGGACTTGCCGCCGACGACACGACTGCACTCATCAACCTATTGGCCGATCTGACCAAGAAGACCGGCAAGACAATCGTGATGACGATTCACCAGCCGGCCAAGGACGAGTTCGAGAAGTTCAATCTGTGCTTCGTGATGGGCTACGGCGGAATACCCACGTATTTCGGCCCGACTGGTGACCCGGCCTACGGTTTCTTCGGTTCGATTCTCTCCCGCGGCGGGGCGTCTGCCCAGCACTACAGGCGCGTGGACAACCCGCGCGACATGTTCGACATGCTCAACGTCCGCGAGCGGCTGGTGCTCGACGAGATGCGCCGGTCCGACGCGCAGGCGACGCGCAGCAGGGCGCGCACCGAAGCGGCCAAAGGGTGGCGCAGCGAGTTTTTTCGGAATGACAATCCGATATTTCAGCAGATGTTCTCCGCACGCCGCGCGATCGGGACCGCGCCCGCGGCAAGCGGCGTCCCTCACCGCGCCGACGTGGCCGTCGTGCGCCAGCTCGGGCTTCTGCTTTCTCGCTATTGGCGCGTGAGGCTGCGCGACCGCCTGGGGACGGCGATCATGTTTCTGCAGGCGCCCATCATCGGCGTTCTTCTGTGGCTCGTCTTCGGTGGGCAGAAAGACGCCGTTCCGTACTGGTGCCTCGGCGCGCTCCAAGAGCTCTCGACCAAGAACAACATGAGCGCGACGGCCACGTCGAACCTGCTCGGCTCGATGAAGCCGACGACGGACCACACGGCGGCGATGTTCTTCGTGGTCGTGAGCTGCGTATGGTTCGGAACGAGCAACGCCGCGCGCGAGATCGTCACCGAGCGCGCGATTTATCTGCGCGAACGGATGGTCAATCTTCGGCTTCTCAATTACGTGCTCTCGAAGTATCTGCTTCTCGGTTTTTTTTGCATCCTGCAGTGCTCGATGCTCCTCGGTATCGTCTTTTTCACACTCGGCTTCAACGGGGGACCGATCGCGTTTCTGATCGAGCTCGGAAACCTGGTTGCCCTCGCCATGAACGCGACGGCGCTCGGACTGTGCGTATCGACCATCGTCGCGTCGGCGGAAGCGGCCATGGCGCTCACGCCGATCGCCCTGATTCCACAGGTGATACTCGGCGGCCTGATGGTGCCGATGACGACGAATCCGACTCTGCGGCCGCTCATGTTCCTGATGCCTTCGCGCTGGGGATTCGAAGGGGCAATCGCCCCCGAACGAATGGCCATCGCCACGTCGGCCGCGTGGAACATCGATCTGCACAAGCCCGATCTCACGAGCGTGCCGGACTTCATTCAGGCCGGGCGCTTTCAGTGCGCGATCGCGCAGGTGGCGAGCGATTCGCTCATCGGTGCCTGGGGTTTCTCGGAGTGGAGCACCCTTTGGCTGCCCTCCGCGGTGCTTTTCGGGATGACATTCGCGATGGGGATCGTGCTCCTCATCGGACTAAAGCGCCGAGATCCCGTGTAGCGCGGCGGCGGCCTTGGCAGCCGGCGAACGGCCGGGGGTTACCGTGTTCCGTAGACGGTCACGCCCTTGTGCCAGCCTTGCGGTCCGCCGACGAAACCGGGGGGGTGATAGTGCCGTTCGAGTACGAATAGGTAACGACGACCGTCGATACGTACCGAGCGCTGAGCTCCCATCGGGAGGTCCAAGAAGCTCTTGGCCATGCGGACGATCTCGGGAGTGACCACTTTGAGCCGCACGCGCGTGCTCGGCGGATTGTCGGCGACTTCGCCTTCGCCGTCCAGGGCCTGCTCCCCGGGCGACGACTCGTCTTCGTCGCTCGTGTCTCGCGTGTCATCCTGCGCCTCTGCCGGGGTCACCGCCGTCGACCTCTTCTGCGCAGTCCGAGAGAGCTCCGCGGGATTGTGCGGCGCAGACGCCGACATCGATACGAGCCACCATGCGAACGTCATCGCGGGCACCAGCATGATCACCTCTTCGTGCGCGGGACCCGCTGGCGGCTGCCGCGGGAGGGGTTCGTGTATGGTTGAATCGTGCCAACTGTCGAGCCACCGCGTAACGGCAGTTGTTTCAAGGGCCGGCAACGATCAGGCCAAGCGAGTCAAGGGCTGTCACGGGCGCGATGTGATGCCCGCTGGCATCAGGTCGGCGACATCAGTCGACCGACCGCCGACTGGGCTAAGACGCACACCGTGAATACGAGCGGACGGCATCCCCGGCGCGTGAAGTGGAAACCTGAGGCGCCCGACTATGGATGATCATTGCGCCGATGGGAAGGTGGAAGCTCACCGAATGAACGGGCGACCTTGCCGTGCTCGCCTCTCGAGCGCATGTCCCGATGTGATCATTCCTTTGCGAATCGAACAAGGTGAGCTCACTGGAAACTGAGCCACGCTTGCATTCGCGCGCGCGGCTTTCCGTCGTCCGATCCGCCTTTGCGCTCGCGCTCTCGGCGTCGTCGTTGATCGCCCTCGTGGGCGTGGTTGCCGGGGCCGTGCGCCTCTTGCCATGGTTGCTTGAACCGGAGGTACCCTGGTCCGTTGCGGCGCCCTTCGCGCGCGGCTTGGCGGCACTCGCCTTCGAGGCGGCGCTCGCGGTCGGCTGGCCGGTCGGCTGGTGCCTCGCCTGCTTTCGTGCGATCGAATCCGGAGAGGCGCGTGTTCTCCAAACGCTGGGCGAAGCGCCGGGCCAGACTGTACGACGGCTCGTAGGGCAGGGATCGGCGCTCGCGTTCGCCCTCGCGACGGTGTCTTTCGTGTGCGCGAGCGATGCCAACGAGCCGGGGCGAGTGGTGACCGAGCTCGTGCTCGGGGCGCGAACCGCGTGCGCTGCAGCGCGAACGCCGGCGACGTACGCGGTTCCATTCACTGGAATGACGTGGCTTTGCGCTCCCGATCGCGAGCCGCGTCTCGTGGGAACGGTCCCGGGCAAGAAGGGCGGCGCGGTCGTCACCGCACGATCCGCCCGCGTCTCCGGGGACTTTCGTGCAATTGAGCTCGACGATGCGCGGGTCCTTTTGCCGGGCGTTCCCCCCTTCGCCGTGCACGCGCGCACGCTCACGATGCACGGCATGGCGCCGTGGGCCCACGCTTCGACCGTGCCGCCCGCCGTCCGCGCCGCGCTCCTCGCGGTGAGCGCCCTTTGCACGGCCCTCATCGCCTCGTGGGGGGTACTCCGGAATGCAGTGCGCGCGCGAGCCGGTGCCATGATCCTCGGCGCCGTGGGACCGCTCGCCGCGCTCGGACTGCTCCGTCACCTGGAGCGAGCAGACGCCGCCCCCATCGTCTTTTTCGTCGTGCCCTTCATCGCGTGCGGGTGTGCGGCTGTGGGCGCCTGGGCGCTTTCGCGGCTGCGAGTCGCAAGGAGCGCGATCGACCAGCGACGGAACCCCAGAAAAGCGAATCCGTGAGCGCGCCCGCGTCGCCTTCGAGTCGGGATTCTGTCCTCGCGGCACGAAAGAACCCCCATAGGACAAGCTGGCAAAGCCTGGATCGCGCTGCTAGCAGTCTTTCCGAGGCTCGAAAAACATGGGTAACGTCGGTCTTCCGGAGATTTTGCTCATCGCGCTCGTCGCTCTTCTTCTGTTCGGCGCCGGGCGGATTGCCGACATTGGCAAGGGGCTTGGCCAAGGCATCAAGAACTTCAAGCAGGGGCTGAAGGAAGCGGACGCCATCGACGCGTCCAAGCTCAAGCAATAGGCTTTTCCCGGGGATTGACTCTCGACGTGCCCGTCGGGGACTCCGCGCGTCGATACACGAGACACCACACTTGCGAGCCGTGGATCGCGCTGCTAGCAAGTAGAGATAGAGGCTCCGAAGACAATGGGTAGCGTCGGCCTTCCGGAAATTTTGCTCATCGCGCTCGTCGCGCTTCTTCTGTTCGGCGCGGGTCGAATCGCCGATATCGGCAAGGGGCTCGGTCAGGGCATCAAGAACTTCAAGCAAGGGCTCAAAGAAGCCGAAGACGTGGACGCCGACAAGAAGCTTCCGGCGCACAGCGACGGTTCGGTCAAGAAGAGCGACACCGAAACGCCGGCGACCAAGCAAGCCTGATCGTCCGCTGACCACTTCGGATAGCGCGCGCCCGTTCGGCTCGTGCTAGAGGGTCCCCATCGTGGCTCGACAACTTGCATCGCGACTCAGCGCTGTGGCGCCCAGCGTCACACTCGCCATGAATGCCCGCGCGCTCGAGATGAAAGCGCGCGGCGTAGACGTGTTTGCCTTCGGCGTCGGCGAACCCGACTTTGAGCCGCCTCAGGCGGTGCGCGACGCGGCGAAGCGCGCGATCGACGAAGGGTGCTCGAAGTACACCGCCGTGACGGGCATTCCCGCCCTCAAGGCCGCCATTTGCGAGGCGACCGAAGCCATGCGGGGCTGGCGTCCGAAGCCCGAGAACGTGTGCGTCAGCGTGGGGGCCAAGCACGTCCTCTTCAACCTCGCGCTCGCGCTCTACGAGCCGGGTGACGAAGTCGTCATCCCGAAGCCGTTCTGGGTGAGCTACCCCGAGCAAGTCCGGTTGGTGGGCGCCACCCCGGTGCTGGTCGATACGCGCGAAGACGACGGGTGGAAGCTCGCGCCCGAGCGGCTCGAGGCCGCGCTGTCGCCGCGGACGAAGGCGGTCATTCTGTGTTCCCCCTCCAACCCGACCGGCGCCGCGTACACCGAGAGCGAGACACGCGCGATCCTGGATGTCATCCGCAGGCGCGACTGCTGGCTCATCGTCGACGAGATCTACGCCCAGCTGGTCTACGACGGCTTCCGCTTCGTCTCCGCTGCGAAGATTGCTCCCGATCTGCTCGATCGAATCATCGTCGTCGACGGCGTCTCGAAGACCTTCGCAATGACCGGCTGGCGCATCGGCTGGGCGCTCGCCCCGGCTCCGCTCATCAAGGCGCTCGACACCGTCCAGGGACAGAGCACGACGAACGCGACCGCGGTGGCGCAGCACGCCGCGGTCGCCGCCCTGAAGTCGCCGATCCAGGACTTCGTCCCCGTGCGCGACTCCTTCCAAAAGCGCCGAGACGCGATGGTAAGCGGGCTCGGGTCGATTCCGGGGGTGCGCTGCCGCACGCCCGAGGGCGCGTTCTACGCGTTCGCCGATTGCCGCGGACTCTATGGGTTGGAATGGAACGGAAAGCCGCTCGCGACCGACGAGGACGTGGCTTTTTGGCTGCTCGATAGGGCGCATGTCGCCGCCGTCCCCGGCGGTCCCTTCGGTGCGCCCGGCTACGTGCGTTTCAGCTATGCGGCGAGCGAGGCGAGGATCGCTGCGGGGATCGCCGCCATGCGCGCGGCGGTCGACGAAGCGAAGCGCGTCGGGCGGTAAGAAGAACCCGTCTCGCGTTACTTCTTCTCGTTTTCCAAGCGGGATAGGTCGTCCGTCAGCGCCCGGAACTCTCGGGCTTCGCCTGTCGGGTAGTAGCCCCGAATGTCGCCCGTCCTATCTACGAGGACCAACCATTCGCCGTGGACGACGTCGTAGTCCGCCGCTCCCTTGGCTATCTTCGCAGCCGACACCTTGAACCCGAGCTCGACCGCGCGCTCGACTTCGTCCACAGGTCCGGTCACGAAAGTCCACCGCGCGGCTTCGGCCCCGGCTTTTTCGGCATACGCAGCAAGCACGAGCGGCGTGTCGTTCTCCGGATCCACGGAGAACGAGACGAGGCGAACCCCAGAATCGTGGCCTGAGATGCGCTCCTGAAGTTGCGCCATTCGCGCCGTCAGCCGCGGACAGGACGAAGTGCAACGCGTGAAAATGAAGTCGACCACGCTGACGTGTCCGAGCATCGACTCGTTCGAAAACGGTTGGCCATGCTCATCCACCAACCGAAAGCTCGGAACGTGGCCGAAAACGGGCAGAGCAGCGCGCGGCCGGAGCGTTCTCGCCGTAACCGCCAGGACCGTCGCGAGAGCGAGGCCCCCGAAGATCGTCGCGAGGCGCACGGGCCCCGCCACGCTCATGGGCCTACGCGGTCCGAGAGAAGGGCAACGAGAAGCACGGTGAGATACGGAATCGAGAAAGCGAATAGTTGCTTGGCCCAACGTCGCGTGTCGAAGCGCGCTCCGGCCGCGCGTAGCCCACGGAATGCCAGCGCGAGGAAGGCCCCGTCGAGAAGCGTGGCGATGAGCGCGTACCAATGCCCGGCCAAGCCGAAGATCACGAAGAGAAGAGAGGCGGCCGCGAGCAGCACGGTGTAAACGGCGATCATTCGGCGCGCGGCGCGCTCGCCGCGCTGAACGCTCACGACCTGAAGCCCCGCACGTGCGTAGTCCTCTCGCCGAAAGATCGAGATGGCCCCGAAGTGAGGCACTTGCCAAAGAAAGAGCACGGCAAAAAGGAGCAGGCCGCCCGTGCCGATGGTGCTCGTCACGGTCGACCATCCGAGCAGCGGCGGGATTGCGCCCGGCACGGCGCCGACCAGTAGCGCCAGATGGGTGTGTCGCTTGAGCGGGGTGTACACCACCACGTAGCTCACGAGAGCAATGAGACCGAGCAGCCCTACGGCGGCGTTGACGGTGAACAAGACAGGCACCGAGACGAGGGCGAGCGTCAGTCCGAACGCGAGCGCCACCTCCGCCGACATGCGCCCGGCCGGAAGCGGCCGATTGCGCGTGCGCGCCATCAGGGCGTCGATATCGCGCTCCCACCACATGTTCAGCGCGTTGGCCGAGCCGACGATCAGCGCCGTGCCCACGAGCGACAGAACGAGCCCCCGCGTCCCGACGTGACCAGGCGCGAGCCGCATTCCGGCCGCGCTCGTCAGAAGCACGAGCGCCGTGATCCTGGGCTTCGTCAGCGCCACCAAGTCGCGGACGAAAGGCATCAGGCGCGAGCGCGACGCCGCGGCCGACGCCGCCGCGCTTTCCACTCCAAACGGCTCGGTACTCGCCACGGACGTCGCCTGGGTTTAGGGCGAGGCCCGGGCGTTGGCAAGCTGCCGGCTTCGGGTTTTCGCGCGCCTTCTTGCGCAAGGGCAAGGGACCGCGCCTTGCGCGTGGCCTTGCCGCGATGAACACATGTGCGCTCCGGATGAGCGGCCATTGCCGGATGAGCAGCCGCCGGGCCGAGCGCCGCTGCCGTCGCCCTACGACCTGCCCCACATCCCGCGTTCGTCGGCCCAAGCCAGCGCGGCCCACTGCGATGCGGCCACGGCGCATAGGGCTCGGAGCGGCGCATCGAACGCGCCGCGCGACACCAGCGCGAGCGCCATCGTCGCGACGATGACAACCACTTGCTTGGGTTGGGCGACGGACGCGAGCGCAAGGAGCAGAGAGGCGGGGACGAGAAATGTGGCGACCGCGTCCAGCCCATAGGGCGGAGGCACTCCGGGGGCATCCGCGAGTGCCGTGCGCAGCACGACCTGCCACAGCGCCGGTCCCGAGTGCATCCCGCGCGCGACGCCCCAGGTGATGACGAACGCCAAGATGAGAGCGACCGTCGATCCGATCTGACCGGCCGACCGGCTCCGCGTCCCGAGCCACGTGACCGCGATCATTTGGGCCGCCGCCTCGAGAAGCACGCCCGTCGTCGCCAAGCTTCGGCTCACTCCGAAGAGCTGAACGCTCGCGCGGTCCCCGGCGGCCGTCGCGAGCTCCCACGCTCCCAGCCTGGCCAGTGCGGCAAACGCCAGCATGAAGAGCACCCCCGCGAGTGCGCGCGTATGAGGCGCGCGCGCCGCAACGGTTCCTCCGGCGATCGTCGCCACGACGGCCCCCGCGGAGAGGAGCACGGCGAAGGCGGGAGGCAATCGCTCTCGGAGCCCGGGAGCCGACATGGCGATGACGGCGGCCCCCGTTCCAATCAGCGTGACGCGCGCGAAGATCCCCACGGCGCGGGTTCGTGCGAGTTCGAGCGCTCCCCACAGAAGGACCGTGACCACGAGCTCCACCGTGAGATACGTCAGGGCCGCGGCCGTGCGCTCGATCGCGACGACCACTTGTTCCGTCGCGTTGCCGCGAACGCCCGGGGCGACAATGAGCCCCATTGCTCCCGCCGCGACCGCGGAGAAGGCGGCGGCGCGCACCAGCCATCCCGCGCTGAGAGTGGGCGACGTGGGAGGAGCGGGCGAACGCATCGGCGCGTCGCTCCGCTCGCCGAGCGATGCGTTCGGGCTTCCGCCGGGCTGCTCCGGCGCCTGGGACGCGCCCTCTGTTGCTTCCGCCGTGCTCATGTCACGCGCGCGCAGCCTACTCCATCACGTTCCGCGCTGCCCAAGTGACGGATCGTAACGACGACGAAGTCTTCCCTCTCGGGCGTCGTTCGGCCCCGAGGGCGGCGTGCGCTCTTTGCCGGGGTTGGGGGCGCCCGGGGGCGACCGCGGCTGCAAGGGCTCTTCGTTCTTCGGGCCCGGGGTGTTCAAGATGAACGGGCGCGCGCCCTGCGTGGAGCATGCGTACACTTCGTCGCGGTGGAACTCCCACCAAAGATATACGTTGCCGTCCGGCGAAACGATGGCATTCGGCGCCGGCCCGAAGGGCTGGGCCCGATCGACCGAGTCGAGCGCCGCGATGTCGAACGCCGTAATGCCGCTCGTCTTGACTATCCCCATTTTCTTGAGGTGGCCCTCGCGGGTCAGCACGATTTCAAGCTTCGTCACGAGATGCTTGTCGTTCATCGGGTGACCCGGTGGGAGCGAATCGAGCGACTCGAGAAACGCCTCGGCGAAAATCGGATGGATGCGGTTATGCATCCCGTTCAGATATGACGCGAACGGTACGGCAGCCGTATTGAGCGCCGTTTGATTGCCCTCTTTCACGCTGGAGACGTAATTCTCAATCGCGCTGCGCCACCGCTCGAAGTTCGAGGCGGCGAACGACCCTCTGTGCTCGCTCTTGCGACGTTCGCCGTCGGCCTCCCGCAGCTTTCGCAGATTGTCCGACCCGACGACCGCCGCGATTTGACTGGGATTGAGGTTCATGTTCATCGACCCGGGCGAAGACCCCTGGCCGAGGCCGGGGAGCGACCATAGCTTGCCGCCCGGGAGCGCGGGGTTCGCCGCGCCCGCGGTCGCCTGAGGGGTCGCCCCGGGTGCGCCGCTCGGGCGCGCTGGGTTGAACGTCCATCCTCCGTTCGGCACGTTCTCTACGTCGGGTGAGGTGGGCGTCGCGCCACCAGCCGCTGCCTGGGCTTGCGCTTGGGGCTGGGGCGTTTGTGCCGGTGCGAGCGGCCTTTCGTTGCCCACAGTGGGGCGCGGCGGCGCGGCGGCTGCAGCGGGCGCGGCGGTCGCCTGTTTGGGCAGCTTCGGCTCATGCACCACGTCGATGTCGGTTCCCTTTTCGCCCGGTGCGCGGTTCTTCTCGCCCGCGTGCTCGTCGCTCTCGGCGATGCGGGTTTTTTCGCTGTCGCCCTGCCGCTTGTCGCTTCCCGGGTGGTTGCCGCCAGGCGTCGGGTTCTCGTCGTCGCGGTCATGGGACGTTTGGGTCGCCGCCGTCTCTTTGTCGACATGGTTCGCTTCGTCGGCGATGAACTTTGCCTCGGGATTGTCCTGCTGATTGGGCTTCGCGTGCTGGCGTACCGCGATGCGCCTGTCTTTCAGGGGATCCTCTGGCAAAACGAGCGGTTTCTTGTCGTTTTCCTTTTTCTCGACGACGAGCTTCTTCGGTTCCGGCTCGGGCTTGGGTGGCTTTTTTTCTTCCGGCTTTTGCGTCGCGGTCGGGGTTGGCGGCGGCTGCTCCGGCGGCTTCGGCGGGGGCGGGCGGTCCTGCGCATTTTTCGGATCCTCGACCGGCTCGCCCAGCGCGACTTCGAAGGTCTGCTCGTCGCGTTGGGCCAGGCTGCTCGCCTGATGCGACAGTTTCCACAGCTCCGAGCGATCGTCGTGCATTTGAGCCACGACGAGCCCCCCCGTGCCAAAAAGGAAGTGCGCGCACACCGCGGCGCAAATCCACAGGCCGAGCGGGATGGTAACGTCGCGTGACCGCATGTGCGTTTTTTTCGCGTCTTCTCTAGGGTGTCAGGTGTTGACCACGCTCGGAGCGAGCTGGAGACTTGAAGTCTCCACTTAGACGCGAGCCCCGCCAGGTCCGGGCCCTCACGCAACTCACGCAGGGGGAACGGTAACACGTGGGCGCGCTGGGGCCAGCGGCGCTACCATGGCGGGCCGTCCTCCGCGCCTCACGTCCGGAGCGTTTTTTGGGCTGGGCTTGGCTCACTCGAGCGCCGCCGCCGGCCACGGCAAGGCGTCCCCGCGGACGCCTCCTCTCCTCCCCCCACCTTGCCATGGCGTCCTTCGTGAGACGTGCCCCTTCATTCGCCCGGCGACTTCTTCGCCCTCGCAAGCCTCGGATTGCCCGCTCGCGCCACCTCATGGTACCTCGCGTGCGATAGGCATGGAATTCGTCGGAGCCCGTAACCTCCCCGGGCATGTCGGCATCATCATGGACGGCAACGGCCGATGGGCCCAGCTGCGGGGGCAGCCCCGCGCGGCGGGGCACCGCGAGGGAGCGCTGGCGGTCCGCCGCACGGTGCGCGTGGCGCGTCGCCTCGGGCTGAGAGCCCTCACGCTGTACGCGTTCAGCGAGCAAAACTGGGAGAGGCCCGAGGACGAGGTCGATGCGCTCATGCAGCTGCTTCGTGAGTTTCTGCTGACGGAGCGCGACGAAATCCTCGACAACGGCATTCGCCTCAACGCGGTCGGCAATCTCGGTCGCCTGCCCGCCCTCGTGCGCGCGGTCCTCGATCCGCTGCGGCGAGATAGTTCGGAAAATGGCGCAATGACCCTGACGCTCGCGCTTTCTTACGGCGGCCGCGAAGAAATCGCCCATGCTGCCCGGGAGCTCGCCCGGGCCGTCGCCGCAGGCCGAATCAGTCCGGACGACGTAACGACCGAGGCCATGCGCCAGCACATGCCCAGCCTGGCGGTCGGCGACCCCGATCTGGTCATTCGCACGGGAGGGGAGAGGCGAATTTCGAATTTCCTTCTGTACGGACTGGCATATGCCGAGCTCCACTTCGCGGACGTGCTCTGGCCCGATTTCACCGAGCGCGACCTCTTCGCGGCGATCGCCTCGTTTCAGGCGCGCGAGCGGCGATTCGGGCACGTCGGTGCACCGGTATCGCCGCAGATGGCGCCGTCCGCACCGGTGGCCTCCGCGCTCGCGGCTGTCTCGGCACCCATCACGCGCATCGCGATCTAGATGGGCGCGGCGCCGTCCAACCTCGCCGTACGTCTGGCCACCGCCGCCGTCGGCGTGCCGATCATTCTGGGCACGAACTATTTCGCGCCCGCGTGGGCGTTCTACGTGATTGTCCTCGGGGCGTCGCTGGTCGGTGCGCACGAGCTCTTCGCGATGACGCACCAGCACGATCGGGCGTCCCAGTGGGCGGGTATTGTCCTTTCCGCGGCCGCCTCGCTCGTCGTGTACTCGTGCTACGACGACCCGGACGCACTGATCGCCGTACTCGTCGGGGTGCCACTCGGCGGGCTCCTCGTCACTCTCGTTCGCCTGGGTGCCATCGAGACGGCCGCGCAGCGAGCATTCGCGCTCGGCGCCGGGCCGCTCGTGGTGGCCGTGCCCCTCACGCTGCTGGCCGTGACGCGGCGCGTATCGGGATCGGGCGGCCCGGGTCTGGTCTTGCTCGCCCTCGGCCTCGCCTGGTTTACGGACACGGGTGCCTACTTCGCGGGTCGCTTTGCAGGACGACACAGCCTCTACGAGGCCGTTTCGCCGAAGAAAACAATCGAAGGAGGAATCGGCGGTCTCTTTGCGAGCGTCGTCTGGGCCATTCTCGGCACAGTCGGTTACTTGCGCGGCGAGCTCCCCCTGTCCCACGCGGTCGTGCTGGGCATCGTGGGCGGAGCGCTGGGTCAGGCCGGCGACCTCGGTGAGTCGCTGCTCAAGCGCTCCACCGGTGTGAAGGACTCCGGAACCATTGTCCCGGGCCACGGCGGAGTGCTCGACCGCGTCGACGCCCTCATCGTGACCTCCGTCGTCGTTTTCTTTTACGTGCGGTGGGTTCGCCGATGACCGCGGGGGCGACCTCGCGCTGGTCGCGAGGGGCCGCTTTGCACGCTAAGCTGGCGAGCGATGAACGACAAATCCTCGCTCTCGAGCGCTCCGCCTCCGTCCCGTCAGGGCTCTCTCAAGGAGTACGACTTCTACAAGGCCATCCAGGATTACCTGGAGCGCGCCGCGAGGGTCGCCAAGATTGAGCCGTACGTGCAGACGATTCTGAGTCAGCCGAAAAACGAGATCATCGTCAACTTCCCCGTCCGGTTGGATAGCGGCGAAGTGCGCCTCTTCAAAGGGTATCGAGTCCAGCACAACAACCTCCTCGGTCCGTTCAAGGGGGGCATTCGATACCATCCACAAGTCTCGCTCGACGACGTCAAGGCACTCGCGGCCATGATGACTTGGAAGGCCGCGCTTCTTCGGCTGCCGTTCGGCGGCGGCAAAGGCGGGATCAAGTTCGACCCACACTCCGTCTCCAGGTCCGAGCTGCAGCGCGTCACCCGGCGGTTCACGCACGCTCTCGGTGAGAATATTGGCCCGGAGTACGACATCCCCGCGCCCGACGTCGGCACGAACAGCCAGATCATGGCGTGGATGATGGACACCTTCTCCAACATGGTTGGGTCCGCGCAAAAGCAGATGGTCAAGGGCGTCGTGACGGGCAAGCCGGTCGCCAGCGGAGGAACGCTGGGCCGCCAAAAGGCTACCGGTCAAGGGCTGGTCTTTTGCGTGCTCGAATGGGCGAAAGAGCGTGGCTTCACGCTCGAGGGCTCGACGATGAGCGTGCAAGGATTCGGCAACGTGGGCTCGAACACGGCGGTCATCCTCGCCAAGCTCGGCGTGTCCACGGTAGCCGTGGGCGACCACACGGGATACATGTTCAACCCCGAAGGATTCAACGCGCACAAGTTGCAGGACTACGTCGAGGCGCACGGCAGCATCGCCGGCTATCCGGGCGGCAAGCCAATCACGCGCGAAGAGTTTTTCGGGACCAAAGTGGACATATTCGCCCCTTGCGCCCTCGAAAACCAAGTGGGCGACGCCGAGGCGAAGGCGCTCGATGTGCGGCTCGTCGTCGAGGGCGCGAACGGGCCGTGCAGCCCCTCCGGCGAGCGAATCCTTCTCGACAAGGGTGTCGACATCCTTCCCGACGTCCTCGCCAACTCGGGCGGGGTGACCGTCAGCTACTACGAGTGGGTGCAAAACAAGCGCTCGGAGAGCTGGTCCGAGGAAGAGGTCGACGCCCGGCTCGAGAACGCGATGAAGCGCGCGTACCGCGAAGTGAGCGAGTGCGCGCGCACGAGAAAGTGCGATATGCGGATCGCCGCCTACGTGATCGCGCTGCAACGGATCGAGGCGGTGTACAAGGAGCGGGAGATATTTCCCTAGGCCTGTCTCTCAGGAGCTCGTGGCGGGGTTTCGGCGTAGAGCGACCGAAGCCCCTCTCGAGTCGCTCTAGCGATACCCCGCTCGGTGATGAGGCCCGCGATCAGCCGGGCGGGGGTGACGTCGAATCCATAGTTCGCCACGGCCGCAAGCTCGGGGTAAAGGCGCCGCGATTCCGCGCCGTGCAGCGCGTGAACCTCTGCGGCGTCCCGTTCTTCGATTGGGATGGATTGGATCCCATCGTCGATTGTCCAGTCGATCGTCGGATACGGCAAGGCGACGTAAAACGGGACTCCGTTGTCTCGAGCCGCAACGGCCTTCAGGTACGTACCGATCTTGTTGCACACGTCTCCGCGGGCCGTCACCCGATCCGCACCGACGAAGCACACGTCGACCATGTCGTGCTGCATCAAGTGGCCGGCGGCGTTGTCGACGACGACGGTGTGCGCCACGCCATGCTGTCCGAGCTCCCACGCCGTGAGGCCGCCTTGGACGCGTGGGCGCGTCTCGCTCACCCATACGTGTACGGGGATACCCGAGTCGTGGGCCATGTAGATCGGGGCAAGCGCCGTCCCCCAGTCGAGGGTTGCAAGCCAGCCGGCATTGCAATGGGTAAGAATGTTCAGGCGGTCGGCTGAGCGCCGTCGTCCCGAAAGCTCCCGGAGGAGCTCCAGGCCGTGGCCGCCGATGGCCGCGTTGATCGCCACGTCCTCATCGCAGATCGCCTGGGCGCGCGCCCAGGCCGCGTCCAAGCGACGGGAAGGCGCCGTATCGACCAGCGTGCGGCGCATCTCGTCGATGGCCCACCGCAGGTTCACGGCGGTAGGCCGGGTCGCCAAGAGTGTTCGACAGGCGCGTTCGATTCCTCCTTCGGACGGTTCTTCCCGCATGGCGAAGCAGATTCCATACGCAGCGACGGCTCCGATGAGCGGCGCACCACGGACCCACATCTCGCGGATGGCGCGAGCCACTTCCGCAAGTGTCGCAAGCCTCACCAAGACGAGCGCATCGGGCAAGGCCCGCTGATCGATGACTTCGATCCATGTCCGACCGTCGTCCGCGACGATGGATCGTCGGTGCACCCCGTTGATCTTCATCGAGGCCCGAATCTTTGCGGCGGGGCAGCATGTACGGGCGCGTCCAGAACTCCGTCCACCGCACGCGCGTCGTCTGGCAGTCGATGTCCCTCGAATTGCAGCGTCATCCAAGCTCTCCAGGGCAAAGATATGACGTTGGCATCGTTGCCCGCGCAGCAATCGAAGTTAGCCTACCGGCGCTGTGGCAAGCACGGCCTTTCTGGATGCGTCCCTCCGGATGCCGTGCGGGGAGGTCGAAGGGCGATGGCCTTGGAGGCATTTTCGGGCTACGCCATCGGCGATGAGCAGACTGCGCAGCTACGAACACGCGGACTCGCTGCAACTGCGAATGGACACCGCGGACCGAGCCGCGATCGAGTCCGCTCTCGGCCGGTCGGGCATTCGGTTCGAGCAGTGGCGCGCCTCCGTGCCTCTCGCGCCGAGCGCAGGCGAGCCGGAAATCTGCGGAGCGTACCGGGCCGATATCGATTGGCTGAAGGCCGAGGGTGGGTACCGGTCGGTCGACGTCGTGCGGGTCGCGCACGATCATCCCGACAAGGTGGCCATTCGCAGGAAGTTCCTGAGCGAGCACACGCACGCCGAGGACGAAGTGCGCTTCTTCGTCGAAGGCTCCGGGCTCTTCAGTCTCCACATCGGCGATAGCGTGCACCTCGTGACGTGCGAGCGCGGCGACCTTCTAGGGGTTCCCGCGGGAACCCGCCATTGGTTCGACATGGGGGAGAACCCTCTCTTCTCGGTCATCCGGCTCTTCACCGACCCGAGCGGATGGGTCGCGCAGTACACGGGCGACCCCATCGCGGAGCGCTTTCCGAAGCACGACTGATGCGGGTGGTCGTCACGGACATCGAGGGCACGACCACGAGTCTTTCGCTCGTGAGGGACGTTCTATTTCCCTATGCTCGCAAGCACTTGGTCGAGTTTCTCCAACGTCACCGCGAAGACTCCGAGGTAAACGCGATCCTCGACGATATCCGAGTGCGTGAAAAGGACGCTTCGCTCTCGGAGGAGTCGATCGTCGCTCTTCTTTGCGCTTGGATGGATGAAGACCGAAAAATCGCGCCTCTCAAGGCACTGCAAGGGCTCATCTGGCACGAAGGGTATACGGCGGGCGAACTCCATGGTCACCTCTACGAAGACGCCTGGGATCGGCTGCGCGAGTGGCGCTCTACGGGCCTGAGGCTCTACGTCTATTCCTCGGGGTCCGTGGCTGCGCAAAAGCTCTTGTTTGGCCACACGCCGTTCGGCGACCTGACCGGCCTTTTCTCTGGCTTCTTCGATACGAGGGTCGGAGGCAAGCTCGAACCTCGGTCGTACGAAGCGATTGCGCGCGCGGTCGACTGCCCACCGGAGGAAATCGTCTTTCTCTCCGATCATCGCGGGGAGCTCGATGCGGCACGCGCGGCAGGGCTCTCTACCGTGTGGGTCGAACGAGACGGACGCGACGCCGACGTCGTGGACTCTCCGCACCCCCGCGTGTCGACCTTCGCCGACATTCGCATTTGAGCGCCGCCTACAGCGCTCCGCCCCAACTGATTCCGTAGATTGGCGTCGCGCCGCTGCGCGTCGAACTCGTTCCGATGACGCCCGCGGAAGGCAAACCCGGGATCTGGGTGTGGCGCGCGGGCGGTGGGCTGTCGCGCGTCAACCACCACGCGACGACCCCGCCGACGACGCTGCCACCGATGATCGCGGACATCGATCCTCGCGTGTTCGAGTCGGTCGGACGCTGAAGATTCTGAAAAAGGAGCGGGCTTGCTGCTGCGGCACCGAGGAGGGCACCGCCTCCCACGCCCAGGTCGATGAGAAGGACCCGCGACGGCGATACGGTGACCTGGGTGGCTAGCGCTCCGGCAACGAGCAGCCCCGTGGCAGCGCCGATGCCGAAGCCCGAAGACGGGTTGATGAACGTCGTTCCCCGATACAAGAACTCGCTCGTACCTCCGATGAGAAGTCCTATCGCACCGCCGGAGTGCGCCAACGCGGCGTCGCCGTCATCCATCTTGCTCAGCGTCACACCCAGCGTCGCCAGGCCGATCCCCAGTGCCCCTCCGCCAACGCCCCAGGCATACCGATCATGCAGTGGCTGTACGTGCCCTCCCGCCGCGACGAGCAGGCCGGAGGCGGCCCCCCACCACCCGCCGGCGGCGAGAAACCAGGCATCCCCCGTCGTCACATCCCACTCGTCCGCGACCAGAAGCGCCGCCCCGATGCCGATGCCCGTGCCAACGACGAGCAGCGGATAAAGGACGCGCGGGTCGTCCGACTGGCTCACCGCCCTCTGCATGCTGAACGCCGTGAAGGCCCCGAAGAGCGCGGCGTTCACCGCCAGAACCGCTCGCCCTTGCGAATGAAGGGGGCTCATGATTCCTTCCGACGTGCCGCGCGCCGCCTGCTCGCGCTCGTGCTCGATCGCCGCGGCGGCCGCAGCCTGGGGCGACAATAGGTCGCGCAGCATGACCAACCCGCGCACGTACACAGAATCCCCCGGCACGGTCTCGATCCGGACCCGAAGCTCGCGGCCCTTGGGCGGGGCCGCGACGATTCGGACCATGTACGTGCCTCCGCCCGCGCTCTCGATGCGGGGGCTGATCACCCACGTGCCCCCTTCCTGGGCAGTGATTCCAGTCGTCTGGGCGCGCGCGAGCACGTCCGCGTCGCGCATGTGATCTTGCTCGGGGCCGGGGTCGCTGACGTCCAGGGTGAACCCGAGATCTTGAACCGCGTCCCGCAGCGTCGCGTCGAGCTCTTGGGCGCGCTGGAGAAGCCCCTTGTCCGCCGCCGGCGGCCTATGCAGGGGCGCTCCCGCGGGTGCGTCGCCAGCCGGAGTGAGCGTGGGCCAAACGACGACCGGCGCTTTGACCTCGGCCCGTGCGGCTTGGGACCAGCCGAGCACCACCAAGAGCACCGCAGCCGAGAGATAGCCTTGCTTTCCCATCTCCTCCTCAACTTCGTGCGCGTCCGGCCCGGGGCCGCACGTCAGAACATCACGACGCCCATGACGTAGAGGTCTACGACGGTGGTGTCGTCCACTGAGAAACGTCGGCCGGGGAGGTCGATGACGTCGCGGTGATCCGGATTCGGCGCTCCTGCCGCGGCCGACTGTCCGTTCATCGTGCCTCGGCACGGGCCAGCCTGCGCAGGGTCGGTGATGCTCGAGTTGCACGGGTCGGCGGCAGTGACGATGTGCGGCTGCGCATACGTCAGTGCGCTCCCGAGGGTGAGCTTCACGTACTCGCCTGCTTGCCAGGTTGCCGCGGCCGAAACGCCGAAGCTGCCGTACGCCTGCTGTTCGGTCACGCCCGTGAAGTACACCCGCTCCGACGTGGGATCCGCGATGCTCGGCGGGCCTCCGGGGCTCGGATTGGCGATGTACGCGGCGGGGTTGGGGGTTCGCAGGGTGGGTGCCTGAGACGATCCCAGAGCGTCGTAGAGCTCGGAGTAATCGCGCCCGGGCGAGTGGTAGGTCCCCTTGAAGCGAAAGTCGGCGCTCATGCGTTGGAAGTGCTCGCGCCGCTCGTACGGGACGACCTCGAGTCCGAGAGCGACGGTGCCCTGGGCGGGGGGATTGCGCTCGACGTTCTCCGACGGGTTCCACATGCCGAGATCGCTGTTGCCATTGGGGAAGTCCGCCTGCGCCCAGAACCCAGTGTACGGCTCGACGTAGCCGAAGCGACGCGACCAGACGGTCCGGACGATGATCGACTCGACGCCGCGGCTGATGCCAGGATTGCGGTTCTGCCCCGTGACCGGGTCGGGGCAGGTGGCGACGTTCGGCGGGGGGTTCGCGTTGCACGCGTGGAGCGGCGTCCCGACCGCGATTCGACCTTCGACACCGACCACCCAAGTCGTCTTCGTGGGGTCGCGCCGTTGATTGAAGATGGCCCAATCGAGCCCCGCAGCGACGTAGTCGACCCCGCTGCGTCGGGGGCTGTCGAACGGCACTGTGAAGAGCGCCGCCCCGGTGGGATCTTGGAGCAGCTGCGCAGCCGTCGCCTGAGAGCCGTCGAGATCACCCAGGCTCTGCGACCAATTGAGGATCACCGGCAGCCGCAGAATGAGAGCAAAGTCGCGGTAGAGGCCGACGTCGGCGCCCACGAGAAGCGTCGACACGCTCGACGAGTAGCTGGCTATGTTCTCCGTCGCCGCGATAAATCCGCCGGTCGCGGGCGCCGGTTGAGAGATCTGCGTCTCGCGCCGAACGTTCGCGTGCTTCCACGACTGCGAGAAGCCGATGAGAAGGTTCAGATCGAACGGGTCGTCGTCCTCGAATGCGTCGACCACGCTGGTGACTTCTGCCGTCTCGCTCATCAGGCGTGGCTCGCGGGCGGAGACCGGCTCGTCCGCACCCACCCTTCGCGCGACCCCCATCACCGGCAGAAGCAGCAATCCGGCGATCCTCAGCCGACCGGTCGCGCGCATCTTCGAGGCCGTCCACGCTAACGACCTCCCGCGAACGGTGTCAACACGGGTCAGCGGGCGGCGGGGAGCGAGCGCCAGAGCGAGTCGGCGTCTTTCAAGGACTCCGAGAGGTTCTCCTTGTTTCCGACGCCGTACAGCGCGTCGACGCGAATGGCGGCGACGGCGCACGCAGCCCGCGCCAGCCGCCTCGCTTTCACCTGCGCCGCGGCGGTCCTTCCGTCGGCGTCTCCGCTCACGAGGGCGTTCGCCAGGTCGTGTGCAGAGTTTCCAGCCGTGCGGCAGGCGTCTATCGCCGCCCGAGCCCCTTCCGGCGGCGCGGGCCGCGGCGTTCGCGTGAGCGTCGCCGACCCCGCCGAGACGCGCACCCAACCCTCGTCCGACGGGCCGGGCGTCGCACCTCCGTCCGGGCCGCGAATCGACGCGTCTTGCGCGGGCCAGACGAACGCGGCGCCTGTCGTGACGTCGACCTGGACGCGTTCGGCACCTACCGGTGCATCCACGGTGAGCTTGGCCGCTCCAAAGCGGACGACGCCGAGCGGCGTCACCACCCACTCCTCGGCCCCCGGCGCTTCCCCCGAACCTACCGTGCTCTCGAACGTGCCGCTCGTGACCCACGACTCCTCGCCCAGCCCGACGCACGGCTTTGCGTGGCCCAGCCCCCGGAACGTGGTCTCCCGGGTGGTGCGCGGGTCCTTCGCCACGAGACGTGTCTCCGGCGAGAGCCAGACCCAGCGCCCGGGCTCGATTTCGTCCTGCCGTCTGAGATTTGTCCCGCCGTCCTCCGTCTGCAGGCGGACCTCGCCGTCGACCGCTATCGCCCGACACCCAATGGCCGTCCGGCGCGCTCCGGTGCTCGAAGGGGGCGGGGTGACGTGGGTCCGGGAAGAAGTCATCGGCGACGAGAGGCCCGGAGTCGGCGCGGACCGGTCGGGCTCGCACGAGCCGCAGCCCGCCATCGCGCAGAGGACCACGGTGACCGGGCTACGTCGCACTTTCTTTGCCCTGAGTCAGCGGAAGCGCCGGCGGCGGCTCGTCGACGTCGACCGGAAAGATATCCGATGTGACGTCTTCGGCCGCGAGCTCACGCTTGGCGTCGTGAAGCTCGCTCGAAGTCTGATCCAACCGGTCGGCGAATACGCCGAGGAACTGCCAGAGCATCTTGACGGCGATCTCGTGCTCTTTGCGGAGAATTTCGAAGAAATCAGCGCGTCGGATCGCGATGAGCTCCGCGGCCCCGATGGCCGTGACCGTCGCCGAACGCGGTACGCTGCGGATGAGCGCCATTTCGCCCACGTGCTCTCCCGGTCCGAGGTGCGTCAGCGCTTGTCCGCCGCGCGACACGAGCACTTTGCCCTCGAGAACGATGAAGAGCTCGTCGCCTTTGTCACCCTCCCGGATGACGACCTCCCCGTCCTTGTGCTCGCGCACTTCGACCGCCTGCATGACACGCAGGAGCTCGCGCTCGGTGAGCCGCGCGAAGAGCGGCATGTTCGCGAGCACGTCCCGCTTGAGCGCGAGGCGTCGTGCGCGCGCGGCATCCACGGCCCCCTCCTCGCCTATTTTGACGACGATCGTCGTGATGTTGTCTTTGCCTCCCCGATCGTTGGCGAGCGAAATCAGGGCCTTTACGCTCGTCTCTCCTTCGAGCGCGAGAGGCGCGCGCAGCTCTTCCGGGGATTCGAGGTAGCCGTGCAGGCCGTCGCTCGCGAGCACGAGGACATCGGCCGCCGTGAGATCGACGACGAGCGTGTCGACTTCAACTCGCTCGTAGACGCCGACGGCGCGCGTGATTGCGTTCTTCTGCTGAACTTTCTCGATCTGCTCACGCGAGAGTTTTCCTCGCTTGATTAGCTCGTTGTATACCGTGTGGTCTTCGGTGACTTGCTGGATTCGACCGTCGCGCGATAGGTAAATGCGGCTATCGCCGACGTGGGCGATAAACCCCTGATTGCCCAGTACGAGGAGGACGCTCAGCGTCGTTCCCATCCCGCGTTTGGCCGGGTCATTCCGCGCCTCTTCGTGGACTTTCGAACAAGCGCGCTGCACCGCGTTGTCGACGAGGGCCATGATATCTTTCGGCGTGACCTTGTTGCCGCCGGTCGCGCCCGACACATAATCGGCGAGCAGCTCCGTCTCGCGCTTGATTTCCTCGTGCACAGCGCGGACGGCGATCGCGCTCGCTACTTCGCCGGCGGCGTGGCCGCCCATCCCGTCGGCTACGATGAAGAGGCCGAGCTTCTTGTCGACGAGGAAGTTGTCCTCGTTGTGGTCGCGCACTTTGCCGACGTCGGTCGCAGCGTAGAAGCGGATCGATTCGCTCAGCTTCATGCGTCTGTCGATGATACGCGGATACGCCGAGGAAGGGCGACCGCGTCGGCATCGGGTAGCATTCCGTTTGCGCGGGCCACCCCCAGACAGTGTAGGACGGGGAGGAGCCAGGAGGAGTGACGTGAACAGGATGGCGTTCGTCCGTAGGCTGATGGGTCTCGCCGCGAGCACCGCGATCGCGCTGAGCAGTGGCTCTGCGCGGGCCCACGGAGGCGACGAAGTGGAGCGCAGCTCGTCCGATCCCAGCGTCGGCCCGGACCCAGTCGCGCAGCCGCCGCCCGCGGCGGTCGGCGCCACGGCATGGCCGGTCACGCTCTCGGTCGACCTCGTGCTCGGGTGGGGAAAGGCGCCGTTCGCGGTTCAAAATCTGCCGGGCATGGGATCTCAGCCCATTACCTACACGTATGCCGCGGCCACGCAGTCGGATGTGCAGTCGTTCGTCTTCGCCGGCTCGGTCGAGGTGGCCAAGCACCTAACGCTCGGCGCCAGGGTCCCGCTTTCGTTCGCCACGTTCACACCCCCGGGCGCCTCGCCCGACGGCGCGGCCGCTCGGTCCACGGAATCGTTTGGCAACCTCGAGCTCATGGCGGAGTACGGGACGCGCACCAAGCTTTCGCGCACGTCCACGCTCGGCCTCGTGACCTCGCTCGCCGTCGCGCTTCCCACGGCGCTCGGAGACGAGATCCCAGCCAACCTCGCCGCGCGCGACGCGTCGCTGGTCGACGTCAACGCGTACGATTGATTTTCGCTGGCGCGGGCGGCCTCGATGTCCCGCGGCGAAGAGGAAAGCGCGCTCTTCGAGCCGAAGCGGCTCGGGCTCGTGCCCCGACTGGCGCTCCTCTACCAAGGGCCATCGCTGAGCTTGGAGCCGTCGGTCAAAGTGGAAAACCTCCTTTCGGTTTCGAACTCTCTCGAGGCTCCTTACATCGGTGAGATTGTTCCCGGCCTTCGCGTCGGGTACCGAGTTCGCCGGAACGTCGAGCTCAACGTGCGCGGTTGGGCGAACGTCCGTTTCGCCTCCGCGAGCGGGGACCGCCGGACCTCCGCGGCCGTCGAGCCCGCAGTCGTGCTGCGGTTCGGTCCGGTCCTGCCGTACGCGGGTGTCGTCGTTCCGGTTGGCGGCCTCCCCTATTTCGATTCGTTCTTCGGCATTCGCTTGGGCGTCCGCGGGTCCTTCTAGCGCACCGCCGTCGAGATACGCGCTATCGCGAGCCGGCGCTGCACTAGCAACGCTCACTCCCGAGAGAACTCGCCCGGGGCGCGGCGGCGTGTAGACTGGATAGCTGCCCGATGACGTCGCACTCCCATACCCACTTCGAGTCTCTGCTGGGTCGTTCGATCGTCGCGCTCGCCTTGGCCACCCCGGGTCTCTCGTTTCTCTCGGGATGCGCGAACCGGGTCGCGGTGCGCGCGCCGACAATGCACGCCGAGCGGGTGTCGCCTGCGACGCCGCAGGTCGGCGACGACGCGTTCGCAGCGGCGGTGCACGACCTACTCGTCAGCGACCCGGGGAGCGCCGAGCGCGCGGTACGACTGGGGGCGGTCGAGGACAGGCAGATGGCCCGCGCGGAGGCGCGGTTCAAGGCCCGCTCGCCCGACCGCGGTCTCGCGGCGCTGAGCGGGGCCATCTATCTCGTGCGAGTCGGCGAACCGGTTCAACGCGTGTTCGGGTCGGCGGCCGTGTCCGCGCTCCAATCCGGCGTTCACGAGCTGGCTGTCCGGGGGGACGAAGGCAGGTCGCTCGCGCTCTACCATATCCTTGCGCTAGTGGGCCCCGCGGCGGGGCGCGACGACGTGCGCGGGCACTTGACGGCGCTCGACGAGTGGACGCGCGATGCGGTGGGCACGGGTGGACCGGTGGCGAGCGCGGGTGCGCTCGAGCGGGTAGCGGTCCGCAGGCGGCTGCTCGAGCCCACCGCGGAAGCGCTCGCCGAGGCCGCCAGTGCGACGACCGAGTGGATCAAGCGCTCGGTCGTGCTGCGCGACAAATTCCGAAAGAACCGCGTGCAGCCTCCCCGCGAAGAGGGCGGCGAGGCGTGGCGCGCGCTCGAGACCGGCCCAGTCGTGCTGGCGGCGCTTTACCTGCGCGACGGTGACGTCCGGGGGGCGCTCGCGGCGCTCGATCGCGCGCAAGTGCGCGACTTGCTCGAGTCGGAGCGACCGCAGCTCGCGGCAGCTCTCGTCACGGACGCCAAGGAGCCGAGCGCCGATCACTGCATCGAGCTATTGCATCAACTGAGGCCTCTCTCGGGTCACGATTCGAGCCGCGAGGAGGACGACTTTGTCGAAGATCGCGATGTCTTCGGCTCCGCCGCGTTTGGAGTCGCCGCCGAGTGCTACCGGCTGGACCCGACGGTCCCCGAGGTCGCGCTCACGCTCGGGGTAGCGCTCGAAGAGCTCGGGATGGCCGAGGCGACGCCCGCTCTGCTCGTGCAGACCATACGCGCGCACCCGGATGCTCGCGTGCTCGGCGAAGCGCTCGCGCTCTCGCTCGATGCGATGGCGGGCGAGGAGGACGCGGGGGACCCAGATGCCGCCCGGCGTGCGTTCCAGGCCGCCCAGCCCCTGCTCGCCGCGGCGTCGCAGGCCGCGTTGAGCGGCAAGGTGCACCCGAGCGCCGCTCGCATCCGGGCTGCGATGGGGGAGATCGAGCTGCGCGAGGGGCGCGTCGACGCTGCGCGCGCGCTGCTCAGGCAATCGGCAGACGAGGAGAAGTCTGCGGCCGCGCTGCTATCTCTGGCGCGCATCGACTGGCGCGATGGACTCACCCAATCGGCGATCGATCGCTTGCGCGACGCGCTATCGGCGCCGGACGCTGCGCACGACCCCGCACTTCGGGGCGAGATTTTGCTCTTGCTGAGCGACGTCACGCACGACAAAGGAGACGCGGACGCCGCTCGCACGCCACTCACCGAGGCGCTGAAAGAGCTCGTTCAGTCGCGCAACGTGCCGGGGGCCGATGCGCGAGCACGGATCGAGCGCGTATTGGCCCGCGTCCTCGATCGGTTCGGAGCTGCGCAGTCGGCGCAGCGCGCCCTCGAACGGGCATATGCGGCCGCGCCGGGCGACAAGCGCCAGGCGACCCAAACGATCGAGCTTCTCGTCGGCCGCGCGTTCGTCCGCGGGGATTTGGCCGCGGCGCGCGCCGGTCTGCAGCGCGGGCTCGCAGCCGATCTCGATGACGACGACCTCGTCTACTTCGCTCTTTGGGTCCGCTTGCTCGAGCGGCAGCTGCGCGTCCCGACCGACGGAGCGCCGGACCGTGTGTTCGTGGCCGTCCCCGACGACGGGCGCTGGACCGCGAGGCTCGCACGATTCGGCGAGGGCAAGCTAAAGGGCGACGAGCTGATAGCGCGTGCCTCGACGCCGATACAGAGGTACGAGGCGCTGTTCTACGCGGCGCTGGACCACCGCGTGGCCGGTGATACGAAGGGCGGCGACGATCTCTTGCGACAGGTCCTCGCGGGCTCCGGCGTGGAGCTGAGCGAAGTGACCCTCGCGCGTGACATCCTCGATCCGAGCAAATCGCAGCTCGGTGGCCCGCTGCCGCCCGACGTTTCGATTCCGTGAGCGAGCTGCTCCCGATCCGCCGATCGATCGACTGGGGGGAGCTCGCTCCGCTTCGCCTGCGCGCCCGCGAGGTCGCGGAAGGGGTCTACGCCGGAGTCCACCGCAGCGCGCGGCGCGGCGCGGGTGTCGAATTCGGAAGCTATCGCGAGTACGTACCCGGCGACGATCTGCGGTGGCTCGACCGGCGTTCGCTCCTCCGGCACGATCGGCTCGTCGTTCGGCAGTTCGAAACGGAGACAGACCGAGCGCTTTGCCTAGTCGTCGATGCGTCGGCGTCCATGGCCTTTCGCGGCACGAGCGCCCCGGGGGCCAAGCTCGCGTTCGCGAGCGTGATCGCGGCGGCCCTTGCCCGTCTTGCGGTGGCCAGCGGCGATCCGGTGAGCCTGACCTTCGTCGGCGGCGGTGGGGGCGATGCGCCGGTTGCTCGCTCGGCGGGGCGCGAGCAGTTCGAGCGCGTCGTCGCGGCGCTGGAAGCGGTCCGGCCCGGAGGCGACGCGCTCGTCGATCGTGCCATGGTGGAACGAGCGCTGCGATCGGCGATGCGGGGTGCGCGCCGAGGGGCGATCACCGTCTTTATCAGTGACTTGATAGACCTCCCGGAGAACGCTCCGAGGTCGATCAGCGAAGTCGCTTCGAACGGCCGCGTGCTGACGGTCGTTCAAACGCTCGACCCGACCGAGGCGACGTTCCCGTACCAAGGCACCGTTCGCCTGAGGTCCCTCGAGGGCGACCTCGTGGTCGAGACGGACGCCGATAGCACGCGGGAGCGCTACATCGCCGCCCTCGCCGCGCTCACGACTTCGTGGAAAACGGCCGTCGAGCAGCGGGGCGGGCACTTCGTCCGCGCCGTGACTTCGGAGAAACCGCTGGATGTCGTCCGGGCGGTGGTAGCGAGCGTCCGATAGGCCAGAGCCCGCGTCGTCTCGACGGCGGTGCGCTAGTCGCGCCGGGGGCGGGTTCGCGCGGCCACGAACGCAACGCTTCCGACGGAGGTTCCTAGGATGAGGGCCGCCAGCCAGCGTCCGACCGACAAAGCGGAGGAAGCGGACGCGGGGGTCGATGGCGCGGAGGAAGAAATGGCGGAGATCATCGGCCGGATCGGCGCGACGGAGGGGTTCATCGCGGGGTTGGCCGCTGGAGGCGCCGGCGGGGAAGGCTCGGCGCTGGAGGTTGGTGTCGCCGGGGGGGCAGCGTTGGGGGTGGGCGGCGCAGCCGCCGACGGGGCAGCCTCGGGGATTGCCGTTGGCGTCGAAGATGGGGGAGGCGCGGGGTTGCCGGTTTGGCTCGCTGACGGGGCAGCCTCGGGGGTTGCCATTGGCGTCGACGATGGGGCAGTCTCGGGGTTGCCGGTTTGGCTCGCCGACGGGGCAGTCTCGGGGTTGCCGGTCGCGGTCGGCGAGGGGGCCGCTGCGGGGTTGGCGGGGATGGTCGTGGGTACTGCGGTCGGCGGCAACTCTACGGGTGCGGCCGACGACGGCGGAGCGGCACGCGCCCCGCCGTCGCTCGATCTCGCCTGTGCTCCGGCGTCCGCTTCCGCTCCCTCCGGCGAAGGTTGCGCCCCCCCGTCCATGCTCCCGAGGGCCCCCGCACCCAGATGGGGATCCCCTGGCTCCCATCCGGACGTGGGCACAGAAAGCAGTTCTGCCCCGTTTTGAAAAAATGCCGCCCCCGGTCCGCTCGAGGGAACCGCGGTTGCCTCTGCGCCATTGGTAAAGTAATCGGTCGCGCGCCGGTCCTGCTCCGCCTGACTCACCCTAGGCCGCGGGGCCGCCAACTGGAGCGCATAGAGCGTCCCCAGGGCCTCTTCTTGCGCCGCGAGCTGCTGGTTCACCCCGAGCTGCGGAGGCGCGCTCGATGCCTCCGACTGGAGAGCCGAGCGCTGATCCGGAGTGAGCTCTGCCGAGTATTGGGGAGGGAGGGCCGGAGGCAAGCTCGCCACCTGTTGCGCAGTGAGCGCGGGTGTCAGCGCCGCGAGCTGCCCCGGCGTCAGAGCGGAGGCAAGCGCCGCGAGCTGCTGGGGCGTCAGCGCTGCCAGTTGGTCGCGCGCGAGGGCTTCGGTCAGCACCGAGAGTTGCTGCGGCGTCAGCGTCGACAGCTGCCGCGCCAGCTGCAGCGGCGCGACAGCGGCGATCTGCTGCGCATTGAAGAACGCGATTTGCTGAGGATTGAGTCCCGAGAGCTGAGGTGCTCCTTGGGCTCCAGCGCGGAGCGGAACGAGCAGCCCGACCACGGCCATGGCCACCAGCGCTACGCGAGGCACACCTCGTCGCCGAGCAATCGGCAGGCCAGGCCGCTTCGCGGTCTCGCCGCATCGTGCTAGCGGTCCCACGTGACGTTTCTCACTTCGCTCGCGCTCGCGGCGGTAGTCCTGCTCGTCGCGCCTTACTTCGCGCACCGGTTGCGAAGGCGCAGAGCCGAGGAGCAGCTGTTTGCGCCCACGCGGCTCGTCGCCCCCGCCCCTCCCAAGGCGCGGCGCCGTTCGCGCTTGGAGGACCGCGCCCTTTTTGCGACGCGCTCGGCGTCCATCGCGGTTCTCGCCTTGCTGGGGGCGACCCCGCTCGTTCGGTGCTCGCGGTTGTCGCTTCAGCGATCCGGCGGGGCCTCGGTGGCGATGGCCATCGTCGTCGACGATTCGATGAGCATGCGCGCCAAGCTCGAGGGCACTCTCTCGCGTTTCGATCGCGCTCGGCAAGGGGCGCGTGAGCTACTCGCGTCGGCGCGCGAGGGCGACGCCGTGGCGATCGTCCTCGCCGGTGCGCCTGCGCGGGTCGCGCTCGCGGCTACCACGGACCTTGGAGCGGTCCAGAGCACGATAGAGGGCTTGTCCATGAGCGACCGTGCCACCGATCTGGACGGCGCTGTGTCCCTGGCGCGAGGGTTGCTCGCGTCTCTGCCCCAGATTGACCGCCGCGTGGTCCTCCTCAGCGACCTGGCCGACGGCCACTCGGAAGGCGGGCGGCTCGGCGACTCGAGCCCGGTCCCTCTCTGGATCGCCCTGCCGGAGCTGCGGGCGCAAGGGACAGATTGTGCCGTGATGCGCGCCGACCGCGCCGGTGTGCGGGTGCGCGTCCGGGTTGCGTGCGGTCCAGGCGCTAGCGCCGCCGGCCGCGAAGTCATCATCGAGGACGAGCGCGGCTCGAGCTTGGGTCACGCGTCGACTCCGGCCGGTGCAAATGTCGACATGACTGTCCTCCTGCCTTCGGAAGACGCGATCCCGGCGCGGGCTCGGCTCTCGGGCAGCGACACCATCGCCGCCGACGACGTGGCTCCAGTCGTCCCCGAAGTGTCTCGGGGTGCGATTGCCGTCGTCGCGGATACGACCGCCGAAGCCGTCGTTACGGGCGGCGCTCCAATCGCCGAGCAAGCTCTATCGGCGCTCAGGTCCGATGCCGATTTGAGGCCGATCCCCGCGTTCCCAGACCGCGCGGAGGACCTCGCCGGTACGCTCGGAGTCTTGCTCGACGACCCGCCCGGTCTAACGCCCGAGCAGCGTCACGCGCTCGGCGCGTACCTCGACGGGGGAGGGGCGGTGCTCTTGGCGCTTGGTCCCCACGCGGCGTCGGCGCCTCTTGGTGCGTCGCTCGAACCGGTGATCTCCAACGCGTTCGGGTGGGCGGAGACGAAGGTCGCCGGGGCCGATCCGTCGAGCGCGGCCGGAGAGCTGGGCGAGGCGGCGCAGAGCCTTCTCGATCTCGGAGCGTCCCGCCGCGCCGTCCTCTCCCCGGAAGACGCGGCCGCGTTCGAGCCAATCGTGAAATGGACCGACGGTGCTCCGCTTCTCGCGCGGCGCGCGATAGGCCGGGGAACGGCGTGGGTCCTCACCTTGCCGGTGTCGCTCGACGCGAGCGACTTGGCGCTACGGCCTGCCTTCCTCGCGTTTCTCGATGCATGGGAGCACGAGGCGCTCGAGCGCAAGGCGGCCCAGCGAAGCGACGTCGGCGTTCCGTGGACCTTTCCGGGGGCCCGCAACGTCGACGCGCAGGGGCCGTCCGGAGCGATCGCCGCCGCCCGCGACGAGCGCGGCGTGCGTGTCGTTCCGCCCGTCCTCGGTCTCTACCGCATCTCAGTCGACGGGCGGCTCGAGGCGAGAGTCGCCTCGCCGGTCGCCCGCGAGCTCGACCTGCGGCCACGCGCCGCGGCATCGACGACCGCCGGGGAAGGGCTCGGCGATCGGCGCGCGTCGGTCGATTTCAGCGGACAGGTGGCCATCCTGCTGCTCTCGCTCGTGGCGTTCGAGCTAGGCCTTCGCTTGTGGCTGGGGCAAAGGCAGGCGGCCTGACGCGGACCCCCCTTGCCATCGCCGGCGCGAATGAGGCTTCATGGGGCACCGAATGAGGAACGCGCAACCGCCCCTTTTCCTTGCTCTCGCGCTCTTTGCCCAGGGCTGCCAGGGCGCCGGGACATACGGCCACTCGCCCCACTACGTCGAGATCGACGACGAGTCGGTCGCCGCAGCCGGAGCGCGTGAGTACGACCCGATCATGGCCCAGAAGCAACCCGACAAATGGCGGCAGCGCAAGATTACGCTCTTCGGCGTCGTCGAGCGTCGTGAGCCGGGCCCCGGCGGGCAAGCGAGGCTCACGCTGTCGGTGCGACGCCTCGAGCCGCGAAACCTCTGTAGCTCGGAGACGGACGACGACTCGTGTCGTGTGACCGTGAGCGACAAGGACTTCGGCGTCGTCGAGGCGCTCGTCTCGCTTCGAGGCGACGACCACGTGGGCCCGCGTTCGGTGGGAGCGAGGTCGCTGCTGCGCGTGGTGGGCATACTCGGAGAGGACGTGGCGTCCACGGGTGTGCCCGTGATCCGTGCTGAGTGGTATCGGCATTGGCCGGCGTTCTATTACGTGACCCGTGCGAGCGCGCGCGACATGCTGCAATGAGCCTGGGCGTTTCGACCGAGGCGGCCGTTCTCGAGCACGCGCCCGGCGGTAGACTCCACCTGCCCGCCCTCGCGACGGCGCACTCCCACGCGTTTCAGCGCGCCATGAGGGGGCGGGCGCAGCGGCCAGGGCAGGGTGTCGCGATCGGCGCCGACGACTTCTGGACCTGGCGAGGGCAGATGTACGCGCTCGCCTTGCAGCTCACGCCGGAGTCGATCCATTCTACGAGCCTGGTCGCGTACCGCGAGCTGGCGCGCGCGGGGGTGCGAACGGTGGGCGAATTTCATTACGTGCACCATCAGCCGGACGGCGCGCCCTACGAAGACCGGACGATCCTCGCCGACGCCGTCGTGCATGCCGCGAAGGACGCGGGGTTGCGGATCGCTCTTTTGCGAGTCGCCTATCAGCGCGCCGGCAACGGGCTCGCCCCAGAGGGTGCGCAGCGTCGTTTTTGTGACGCGCGCGTCGACGACGTACTCCGCGACGTCGAGACGCTTCGCGCGCGATGGCGGAACGACGCAGACGTCGTCGTCGGTGTCGCGCCGCACTCGGTGCGCGCCGTGTCGACGCAGTGGCTCGGGCCGCTGAGCGAATACGCAGCCCTGCACGCGCTCCCGTTTCACATGCACGTCGCCGAGCGCAAGCGCGAGGTCGACGAATGCGTGGCAGAGTCCGGTCGTCGTCCCGTCGAGCTTTTGGCGGACCACGGCATTCTTTGCGACCGGTTCGTCGCCGTGCACGCCACGCACGCGTTGCCGCACGAAGCGAGTCTTCTCGGCGCGGCGAGAGCCTTCGTCTGCGTATGCCCGACCACGGAGCGCGACCTCGGCGACGGCCTCCCCGACTTGAGCGCGCTTCGCTCGGCAGGGGCGCGACTCTGCGCGGGCGTCGACAGCCACGTCCTGGTCGATCCCATCGACGACCTTCGCGGGCTGGAGACGCACGAGCGCTTGCGCACGCGGGCGCGCATCACGTTCCGCCCTATCCGCGGCACACCCGCCGAACAGCTCTGGCGAGAAGGATCGATCGAAGGGGCGGCCGCCTGCGGCTTCGCCGACGCGGGCGGGCACGTGGTCGTGCGACGCGATCACCCGTCCCTGGCGCTCGTGGACGACGAGTTTCTCTTGGATGCGATCGTCTTCGGAGGAGAGAGCAGCATCGTGGAGAGCATCGAGCGCTGATGCGAGGCTCGAGTCCAGCCGTCGTGGACACCGAACTCCGAGAGCGACGCCTCCGGCGCGAAAGCGTGGCGAAGGTGCCAGATAGGCGCCAATTTGGCGAAAGAGAGGCCATAGAAGCCTGGAGAGAGCATCGAGGTAGAGGGGGAGGGGGGCGGCGGGTCGGGCTGACCGAAGAGCTTGCGCGAAGGCCGGCTCGCGGCGAGAGTAGCTAGATTGTCATGCCCGCCGAATTTCGCTTGAAGAGCAGCTTTGAGCCAAAGGGGGACCAGCCCCTGGCCATCGAGCAGCTCGGGCAAGGGCTGAGCAACGGCGAACGCCACCAGGTCTTGCTCGGCATCACTGGCTCGGGCAAGACGTTCACCATTGCAAACGTCATCCAGCGTTCGGGCAAGCCCACGCTCATTCTCGCGCCGAACAAGACCCTGGCCGCCCAGCTCTACGGCGAGATGCGCGAGCTCTTTCCGGAAAACGCGGTCGAGTATTTCGTCAGCTATTACGACTACTACCAGCCCGAAGCGTACATCCCGTCGACCGACACGTTCATCGACAAGGACGCGATCATCAACGACCAGATCGACCGGATGCGCCACTCCGCGACGGTCGCGCTCCTGTCGCGGCGCGACGTCATCATCGTCGCCAGCGTGAGCTGCATCTATGGCATCGGCAGCGCCGAGAGTTACCACGGCCTGGTGATCCAGCTTGCGGTCGGTGAGGAGTTGCGCCGCGACACGCTCCTCCGGCGCCTGGTCGACATCCAGTACGAGCGCAACGACATCGACTTCCACCGGGGAACGTTCCGTGTGCGCGGCGACGTGGTCGAGATCTTCCCGACGTACGAGCAAGAGACGGCCATCCGCGTGGAGTTTTTCGGCGACGTCATCGAGTCGATCAAGGAAGTCGACCCGCTCCGTGGTCGCATGAAACAGTCCTTGGAAAGGTACGCGATCTATCCCGGCTCCCACTACGTGACGCCGCAGGCGCAGATGCGTCGGGCGGTCGAGAGCATTCGGGAAGAGCTCCGCGCGCGTCTCGATTTCCTCGACAAGGAGGTCCGCTTTCTCGAAAAGCAGCGGCTCGAGCAGCGCACGCTGTACGACCTCGAGATGATGGAGCAAATGGGCTTTTGCTCCGGAATCGAGAACTACTCGCGGCACCTGTCGGGCCGAAAGCCGGGCGAACCACCACCGACGCTTCTCGACTATTTCCCCCAAGATTTCTTGCTCGTCATCGACGAGTCGCACCAGACCATGCCTCAGCTGCAGGCGATGTACCGGGGCGATCGGGCGAGAAAGGAGACGCTCGTCGAGTACGGATTTCGTCTCCCGAGCGCGCTCGACAATCGGCCGCTCAAGTTCGAAGAGTTCGAGCAGCACGCACGGCAAGTGATTTACGTGTCGGCGACGCCGGGCGAGTACGAGATCGAGAAAGCCCAAGGGGTCGTAGTCGAACAGCTGATCCGGCCCACCGGATTGACCGACCCCGAGGTCGAAGTGCGTTCCGTGTCCGGCCAGGTCGACGACCTTCTGGGCGAGATCAAAGAGCGGGTGAAGAAAAACGAGCGTGTCCTGGTGACGACGCTCACCAAGCGAATGGCCGAGGACCTCACCGATTTCTACCGTGAGCTCGGCGTTCGAGTTCGCTACCTGCACTCCGACGTCGACACGCTCGAGCGCATCGACATCTTGCGCGATCTGCGGCTCGGAGAGTTCGACGTTCTCGTGGGTATCAACCTTCTGCGCGAGGGGCTCGACTTGCCCGAGGTGTCGCTGGTCGCCATCTTCGACGCAGACAAAGAAGGCTTTTTGCGAAGCGCGCGATCGCTCATTCAGACGATGGGGCGCGCCGCGCGCAACCTCAACGGTCGAGTGATCATGTACGCGGACTCGATTACCCCCGCGATGCGAAGCGCGATGGAGGAGACGACTCGGCGGAGAGCGGTGCAAGAGGCGTACAACGAGAAGCACGGGATCGTGCCGCAGACGGTCGTGCGCGCGATCATGAACATCAATCCCGCAAGCGGAACGATCGATTACTTCAATGTCCCCAAGCTGGCAAAAGGTGAGCGCGGGCAGGTCGCCGCGACCGGCGGCGCGCCGGAGCTCGAAGAGCGGATTGCGGCGATGCGCCTCGAAATGTTTGCCGCGGCCGAGGAGCTGCAGTTCGAGAAGGCGGCGCGAATGCGCGACGACTTGAAGAAGCTCGAGGCGATGGCTGGACTCGGCACCGACGCTCCCTCATCCGAGGGGCCGGCCTTCGATCCCTATGCGTCGGGGACGAAGAAGGCGAGCGCGCGTGGTCGCGGTGCGGCGAAGGCGAGCGGTGCGGCGCGCGCCGGAAGGCGGTATAAGACGCGATAAATGAACAAGCCCATCGTATCGCACATTTCCGATACGGCCCGATGGGTCGCCGCGTACCGCGCGATAGAATCCAATCGACCAGACGCGCTCTTTCACGATCCGTTCGCCGCCCGGTTGGCGGGCGACCTCGGCCCGAAGATCGCCGGAACGATGCGGCGGACCATGGGTCGGATGGGCTGGCCGATCGTCGTCCGCACCAAAGTGATCGACGAATTGGTGATGGCCGCCGTCGACGAAGGAGCCGATTGTGTCCTGAACCTCGCGGCGGGCCTCGACGCGCGGCCGTACCGATTGCCGCTCCCTCCGTCGCTCAGGTGGATCGAGGGCGATCTCGCGGGAATCGTCGACGAGAAAGAGCGCATGATGCAGGGCGAGGCTCCCCGCTGCCACCTGCGGCGCGAGAGGGTCGATCTGTCTCAGGCGCGCGCCCGCGGTGCGTTCCTCGACAAAGCCCTCGATGGATCGACCCGGGTCGTGGTCATCACGGAAGGCCTGCTGGTCTATCTCGAAGACGAGGCGGTTCGCGGCCTCGCGAGGGACCTGGCATCATTGCCGCAAGTGCGCGCGTGGATCGTGGACCTCGTGTCACCGGCTGTCCTCCGCATGATACGAAGGCGGGTAAACCACCACTTGTCTTCCGATGCCGAGATGCGCTTTGCGCCCGAAAACGGCGTTTCTTTCTTTTCCCCGCTCGGATGGCGGCCCGGCGCCGTGCGGTCCAACCTCCACGAGGCGTTCCGGGCGAAGCGCTTGCCGCTCCTTCTTCGTCCGTTTGCCCTGTTCCCCGAGCCGGACCCCGCGAATCCCGGGTTGAGACCCTGGAGCGCGGTCGTGCGCTTCGATCGGGCGGCCGACCCTGCGGAGGTAGCTACGCTGCGCGGTTCGCTCCCGTCGTAGAAGGGCCGATCAGCTCCGCGTCACCTTTGCCGTGGCAATCAAGAACTGCTCCCATCGGAGCCAGCGAACTTCGACGTCGAACTGTCCCTCGCGCGCCGGCAAGCGGAGCGAAACGTCAGTCGCTCCGCCCGGCAGCGGACGGACGACGACTTCTTTGAACGCGACGTAGCGACGCACGAAGGGGTCAAGGGCCTTGTAGAGGGCCTCTTTCGCCGAAAAGCGAAGGAGTACGTCTCGTACGCGCTCTCGCTCCGCGAGCCCGGCCACGTCGGCGAGCTCCTCGTCGGTCAGGACTCTCGAGGCGATATCCGGTGAGGTCTCCCGGTCGATCTCGACGTCGACCCCCAAGCGCGTCGCGCGCCCGGCAGTCGCGCTCGCGACGAGGGCGACCGCGAGCGTTTCCTTGTGGCTGATCGAGCCCCAGACGCCCGGAGGAAGCGAGGGGGCGCCTCGCGCATCCGCGAGGACGGCGGGGGCCTCGAGCCCGGCGTGAAGGAGCGCTTGCCGCAAGGCCACGCGGCCACCGACCCAGGTGCGTCGACGCACGACGGTCAGCTTCGCGGCGAATGCCTGTTCCTCGGCAGGGAGAGCGTCGACCCCTGGCGCATCGCCGTCCGGTAGGCGCACGCCCACGCACCTCCCGTGCTCGAGACGAAGGTCGAACGCGATGTCCGGCAGCACCCGCTCCCCATCGTGCCACGCCGGCCTGCGGCGTGATACGAGAGAGCTTGCCGTGATGCAGCCTCATGTCCAAGTCGTCATCCTCGCCGGCGGGTCCGGCACGCGATTCTGGCCCGCTTCACGCCGGCGGATGCCCAAGCAGCTTCTTCCTCTCGCCGGAAGCCCGAACGAGCCGCTGATCGCCGCGACCATTCGTCGTCTCGCGGGGTTGGTCCGGCCGGAGGACGTTTGGGTCGCCACGAGCGCTGACTTGGTCGACGCAACCGCGGCCGTTCTGCCGAGCGTTCCACGCGCGCACTTTCTCGCCGAGCCAGTCGCTCGCAATACGGCGCCCTGCATCGGGTGGGCGAGCGCAACCATCGCGCGTGCGGATCCCGACGCCATCGTGGCCGTCCTCCCGGCCGACCATTTCATCGGGGACGAAGTCGCATTCCGGGGAGTCGTCGCCCGCGCCATCGACGTGGCGAGAGACGGATGGCTGACCACCATCGGAATCGTGCCGACTCGCCCGGACACCGGTTACGGCTACATCGAAGTGGGCGCACCAATCGCCGAGGGGGTCAACACGGCCGCGCGGTTCGTCGAAAAGCCGAGCCCAAAGGTCGCGGAAGCCTTTGTCGCCGGCGGACGCCATCTCTGGAACGCGGGAATGTTCTTCTTTCGAGCGAACGTCATGCGTGCCGCTATCGCGAAGCATTTGCCCGCCCTAGGGGCTGCTTTGGAGCGCATCGACGCCGCCGCCGCCTCTGGGTCCGAACCGAGCGCGCTCGCCGAGGTCTTCCCCGCGCTCCCGTCGATTTCGATCGATCACGCCGTGATGGAAAAGGCCGAGCGCATCGCGGTCGTCCCGGGAAACTTCGGCTGGAACGACGTCGGCAGCTGGGAAGTCACCTGGGAGATGGCCGTCCGCGACGCCCAAGGCAACGCGCTCCCCGAGGGGACCGTCGCGATCGACGCGACCGGCAACCTCGTGCGTGACCTTACTCAGGGCGCCGCGGGCAAGCGCTGGGCGCTCGTTGGTGTCCACGATCTGGTCGTCGTCGAGACAGACGATGCGGTGCTCGTAGTCCCGCGCTCCCGGGTCCAGGATGTCCGCGCGGTGGTCGCCGCGCTCGAGAAGCGGGGCGAGGTCGGCAAGCTGTGAAGCGCCGCTACTTCTTTTTCTTTCCGCCGCCCTTGGCGGCCCCCTTCGGCGCCACGCACGCTTGAAGGTCGAGATCACCCGAGAGCATGTAGTCGCCGCTCGTCAGATCGAGGTTCAACTTTCCGACCGCGTTCTGTTCCATCGGTGCGTGCACGACGGTCACGCGACCCGTCGGCTTGAACGTCGCGGAGTAGTCTTTCTTGCCGCCCGGGCCCACGCGCACGAACGAAATCTCCCCGCCCCCTTTCTTACCGCCTCGCTTGAGCGACCCGAGATCGACCTTGTAACCGTCCTCCAAGGTGACGGTCATCGTCATGATCCCCTCGCCGGGCTTCGGATCTCCCCCGCCGCAATCGGTCCGCTCGTCGAGGACGATGGCCACCCGCCCGTCCTTCTGCATCGGCCGGACAATTCGTGCCATTTTCGGGGCAAACCCTTTCCCGTCGATGGCGCCGGTCACCGTCGGGCTGGCGGGCGCGGGCGCGGGCGCGGGCGCGTGCGCGGCCTCGGCCGACGCTTCTGCCGGAGCTGCCGACGCCGATGCCGCCGGCGCCTCCGCCGATCCCGAGTCCGCCTCCGTCGAGGTGTCGGTGGATTCCGAGCTGCTCGTCTCCGACGAGGGTGACTCCGGCTGTTCGGCCGGTTTTTTCGAATCCACCACAGGCCGCGATCACGATAAGCGATGAGACGAAAGCACCACGCATAGGACCTCCCTTTGGACGTCGCGAGAGTACGCGAAAGCGCGGCGGAGAACTACGTCGGGTGCGATCCCGGTCGCACATTTGGCCGCCCGCTCCTTGCGCGAGGGCGCCGTCCAAGCTAGGAGCGTGCTGTCACGAGTTCACGCCAGCGCGGCTGGTCATGGAGCGTGATGACGCGGCCACAAGGCGCCCCGTCACGCCGTTTCGACCCCGCGGTATCGAAGATGGCCCTATGTCGCGCTCGCATCCTCGAGCGCTGCCGCGAGAGAGAGACCCTACCTTCATCGTGACCCCGCCCCCTTCAAGGCGCCGTCGGCCGTTCGCCGGCAAGCGCACCCAATCGCCCTCCGCCTCCCACGGCGGTCAATCGACCACAGAGTTCCGATCCCGCTCCGGGCAGCCCGCGGGTGCGCACCCTGCCGCCGCTGTGGCGCCCAAACCAAGGGACGTCCCGTTCGACCCCGCGGTGGTCGCCGCGTCGCCTTTCAGCGCGCTGGGCCTGTCTACGCCGCTCGTCCGCGCCGTGCTCGACGAGGGGTACACCAAGCCGTCCCCCGTGCAGGCCGAGGTCGTGCCGATCGTACTCGCGGGCCGCGACGTACTCGCCATGGCGCAGACCGGTACTGGCAAAACCGCCGCGTTCGTGCTCCCCATCCTCCAGCGACTCGCGGCGGAAGGGCCTCCTTCTCGGCGGATCCGTGCGCTGATCCTGACGCCCACTCGAGAGCTCGCGGCCCAGATCGCCGAGCGCGTCTCGGTCTACGGTAGGTATCTGTCGCTGCGTCACGCGCTGGTCTACGGCGGCGTCAGTCAGCGCGGGCAGGAGATCGCTCTGCGGGCCGCGCCGGACATCCTCGTCGCGACGCCAGGTCGGCTCCTCGATCTGATGCAGCAGAGGGTCGTGAGCCTCGACGCCGTTACGCATTTCGTCCTCGACGAAGCCGATCGCATGCTCGACATGGGGTTCGTCCACGATGTGCGCCGCATCGGCGCCGCGCTTCAATCCAAACGTCAGACCCTCCTCTTTTCGGCGACTATCGCGGGTGGGATCGAGAGCCTCGCGCAGAGCATGCTCGTGCACGCCGCGCGTGTTTCGATCACCCCGACGGTGACCACCGCCGAGACTGTGGAACAGTCGGTCGTCTTCGTGTCGCGCGCCGACAAGCCTGCGCTCCTCGAGCGCGTGCTTCGCGAGGGTGCCGTCGGTCGCACGCTCGTGTTCACTCGCACCAAGCACGGCGCGAACCGCTTGTCCGAGCGGCTCGACCGCGCCGGTTTTCGGTCCGCCGCCATCCACGGAAACAAGACCCAGGGAGCACGCGAACGGGCGCTCGACTCGTTCCGCCGGGGCACTACCCTGGTGCTGGTCGCGACCGATGTCGCTGCGCGCGGCATCGACGTCGACGACATCTCGCTGGTCGTGAACTTCGATCTTCCGAACGTGGCCGAGAGCTACGTGCATCGCGTGGGCCGCACCGGCCGCGCGGGCGCCGCCGGTCGGGCCATTTCGTTTTGCGATCGCGACGAGCAGTCGCTCCTGCGGGACGTCGAGCGCCTGATTCGCCGGCGCCTGCCGCCCTGGCAGGGCGAGAAACCGGCCCCGGCGATGCCCTCGGCGCAGCCCGTTGGGTAGACCTAAGGTCTGAAAGCGCTCGTCACCGGAGGGCGGTGACGAGCGCGTCCACGCTCTTTTTCGCATCTCCGAAGAGCATCAGCGTGTTTTCGTTGTAGCAAATCGTATTGTCGACCCCCGCGTATCCGGCGCTCATGCTTCGCTTGAGCATGACTACCTTCGCCGCTTTCCACGCCTCGAGGACGGGCATCCCGTAGATGGGACTCGATGGATCGGAGAGCGCGCTCGGATTGACGATGTCGTTGGCACCGATGATCATGGCCACGTCGGTCGAAGCGAAGTCCTCGTTGATTTCGTCCATCTCCTTGACGATGTCGTACGGGACGTTCGCTTCCGCCAGGAGCACGTTCATGTGCCCGGGCAGGCGCCCGGCGACCGGATGGATGGCGTACCGAACTCGCACGCCGCGCTCGCCGAGGATCGTCGTCAGCTCGCGCACCGGGTGCTGGGCCTGCGCGACCGCCATTCCGTAGCCCGGTACGACGATGACCGTCCTCGCGGCGCGCAGCAAATCCGCCACCTGCTCGACGCTCGCCTCGTGCACCGGGAGCGAGACGCCCTCCCCTCGCGGCGCCCCGGCGGGCGGCGCGGCGCCAAACCCGCCGAAGACGACGTTCCAGATCGAACGGTTCATCGCGCGGCACATGATCGTGCTGAGGATGGCGCCGCTCGAACCGACCAGGGCCCCTGTGATGATCAGCAAATCGTTCGAGAGCATGAAGCCGGCGGCGGCGGCCGCCCAACCGGAATAGCTGTTGAGGAGCGATACGACGACCGGCATGTCACCGCCGCCGATCGCCGCGACCAGGTGGATGCCGAGCAAGGACGCGAGCACCGCGATCGCGGTGAGCGATGAAACGCCGTCCGGCGCTCGTGCGCGCAAGAAGACGATCCCGAGGGTCGCGCACGCGGCGAGAAGAAGGGCGTTCATCGCGTGTCGTCCGGGGATGAGGAGCGGCTTGCTTCCGAACGTGCCCCGCAGCTTGCCGAATGCAACCACCGAACCGGTGAACGTGACCGCGCCGATGAAGACGCCAGCCACGACCTCCACATCGCGCACGGCGTCCGCTTCGCGGTTGGGCTCCAAGTAGCTCGCGATGCCAACCAGCACGGCGGCGGCGCCCACGAAGCTGTGCAGGATCGCGACGAGCTCGGGCATCGAGGTCATCGCGACCCGCGCCGCAAGCACCGCCCCGATGGCGGTGCCGACGCCGATGGCGACGGCGAGCAGAGCGATGCCCGAAGCGGCGGGAGCTCCGGCGGCCGTGGAGGTGGGCGACAAGAGGGCGATCACGGTCATGGCGACCGCGAGCACCATTCCCCATGTCCCGTACAGATTGCCCCGCCGCGCGGTCTGCTGGTTCGAAAGCCCGCGAAGACTGAGAATGAACAGCAGCGCCGCGCAGATGTATGCCAGTCGTTGAAGCGCCAGGAGCATCGAACTCACCGGCGAAACATCCGCAGCATCCGCCGCGTGACGAGAAAGCCGCCCGCGACGTTGATGGACGCAAGCAGGGTCGCGATCGCGGCGAGGGCCGCCGTTGCGGCAAGGCCGCCCGTTCCGAGCAGCATGAGCGCGCCGATGACGATGATGCCGCTGATGGCGTTCGTCACGCTCATGAGGGGCGTGTGCAGCGCGGGCGTCACGTTCCAGACGACGTGCCAGCCGACGACGCACGCCAGGAGAAAGACGGTCAGATGCTCGAGAAACTCGCCCCGCGCGAAAAGGCCGCCAACGAGCAGGCACGCGCAGACGGCGCCGACGAAGACGGCGCCCGCAGAACCCGCGTGCGGGACCGGCGGCTGGACCGAAGGCAGGGCCGCGGGCGGTGGCTTCATCGAGCGGGGCGGGGGCCGAGTCGGCGGAGGCCAGAGCAGCTTGCCATGGTCGAGAACGACGACGCCGCGGTGGATCTCGTCGTCGAGGTCGAGCGCGATGGCCCCCTTGTCGGGGTCGTACACGTCCGCGAGCAGATTGTAGACGGTCGTTCCGTAGAGCTCACTCGACTGCCGCGCCATCCGGCTCGGCAAGTCCGTGAGACCGATGATCGTCACCCCGAACTTCTCGACCACCTTGTCGCGTTCCGTGAGCGCGCAGTTTCCGCCTTGCTCGGCGGCGAGGTCCACGATGACCGAGCCGCGTCGCATGCTGACGACGGCCCCCGAGGTGACGAGCAGCGGGGCGGGCCGACCGGGCACGACCGCCGTGCACACGACGATGTCGACGTCCTTCGCGTGCTGCGCGATGAGGGCCTGCTCCGCCGCGATGTACTCGGGACTCATCTCCTTCGCGTACCCGCCGACGCCTTCTCCCGATTCGCGAAAATCGAAGGGCAGAAACGTGGCGCCGAGGCTCTGGACCTGCTCGCGCACACTCGGCCTCGTATCGAATGCGCGCACGACAGCGCCGAGGCTCCGCGCGCACGCCACCGCCGAAAGCCCGGCCACACCCGCGCCAATCACCAGAATCTGCGCCGGCTTCACGCGGCCAGCCGCGGTGGTCTGCCCGGGGAAGAACATCCCGAAGTGGCCCGCGGCTTCGATGATGGCGCGGTAGCCGACGATGTTCGCGAACACGCTGAGCGCGTCCATGCTCTGCGCCCGCGAGATGCGCGGCATGATGTCCATGGCGAGGACGGTCGCTTTGCGCGCCGCGAGCATCTCGACGAGCTCCGCATTTTGCGCCGGCCATACAAATCCGATGAGGCATGCGCCTTCCCTGAGCAGATCGACCTCGTGGCGGCCATTTGGGCCGAGCTGCGGGGGCCTGACTTTGAGCACCACGTCCGCTTCGCGATACAGCGCCTCGGCGTCGGGGACGACGGTCGCCCCCGCCTCGGCGTATTGGGCGTCGAGCGACTCGGCCCCTTCACCCGCCCCCGATTGCACGACGACCGCGAGGCCGAGCTTCGCGATCTTCGTGACCGTCGTCGGCATGGCCGCGACTCGTCGCTCGCCCGCGGCGATTTCCTTCGGGATGCCGACTTTCATCGCGACTGTCTGTTGAGCAATGACCCGGAGACGGCCCCCTCGTCAATCGCTTCCCACCCGAGCGGGCACCGCGCAGGCCCACCGGCTACGATCCGCGGGCGACCGATGGCCCGACCGCGCGAAGAAACCGACACGGAAAGACAGTCGATGTGCGTGCGCGTCCTATACTTTGCTGGGCTGCGCGACGCGGTCGGGATCGCCGAGGAGGTCGTCGAACTACCACCCGATGTCCGCAGCGTCCGGGCGCTCGCGGACCATCTCGCAAGGCACAATCGCGTGTTCGCCGAGCGACGTAGTCACGTGCGCATCGCGCGAAACGAGGCTTTCGCGGCGGAGGACGAGCCTCTGGCCGACGGCGACGTCATCGCGCTCATCCCGCCGGTTGCCGGGGGCTGACGCGTGCTTTTGCCGGTCCGTCGCCGGGCAAGTAGGGTGAGCGCATGAGAACCGCAGTGCGGGCATGGGTCGCAGTGGCATTGTACGCGGCCGCGACGGCGACTATCGCGGACCTCGTGGCGACCACGTCGTGCAGCAGCAAGCTCGTCGTCGAACCTGCGAAGGAGTGCGCAAATCCGTGCTGCGACGGGCCGGCGTCGGGCATCGATTGCTCGGAGAACCCCAACCTGACGTGTGTGGAAGACGCCGATCCGTGCACCGCCCGCACCTACGGATGCAGTGGCGGGACGCTCTTCGTGATGGCCCCGACTCAAGTGCCGACGAGCTGCAGCGTAGATGGATCGGCCGGTGACGTGAGCGTTGGCTTCGTGCTCGGGGGCCCGGACGGATTGGCGTCCGACGGACCGGATGCCGAGGCTGCTCTCCCCGACGCCGGGGAAGCTGCCGCCGCCGAAGCCGCGGAAGCTGCCGCCGCCGAAGCCGCGGAAGCTGCCGCCGCCGAAGCCGGGGACGCCTCCCCGGCCGACGCTGCGTCCGATGACGTCGATTCGGAAGCGGGCGTCAGCCCGGGCACGGGTCTAGGCGACTAGCCCGACAAAGAAGGAGGGGGGCCAATCGACTCGAGCGTCTCGAGAAGGGTGCGGGCCGCCAAGTCCCCTGGATCGGCGTCCCGCGCGCTCGTGGCCAGCCGCCTGGCGCGCGCGATATCGCCCCTATCGAGCGCGATCGCCGCTAGACGACAAAGTGCGTTCGACCTCGTGCCGCTCTCGTCGCCCGGCCCGGAGCCTTCGCGCGGTGGCTGCATCGTTACAGCCGTGAACGCGCGCTCTGCGGTCCACTCGTCGTCGAGGTCGAGCGCGACCAGGCCCAGAAGCGTCGCCCCATCGACGGCGCGGGGGTCGAGGTCAAACCCCACCTTCAGCGATTCGAACGCCTCGACAATCTCGTCGAGGGAGAGGTGCGCCTTTGCCATCTCGAAGTGCACGCTTGCGAGCGCCTGCGGTTGTGCTCCCCCGCGGCGCCGGGCGGCTTCGCATAGAACGTCGAGCGCCAGCTTCGACCGACCGAGCGCGAGCTGCGCTCTGGCCCAAAGCACCTGGGCGTCGACGTCTTCCGGGCTCGCCTCGCGCGCGAGCTCGATGACGCGGAGCGCGCTCTCCGGATCCCCGGATTTCTCCAAGAGGAGCCTCCCCGCGCGAAGCAAGAGGTCCGTCCTTCCTCGTGCAGTGGTGTCGTGTGCAGCCTGACTCGCGAGCGAGCTGGCCAACCGCTTCCAATCCCCAATCGCCCTGCACAACCGCTCGAGGTCGGGCGCGAGCTCTGGGCTCTGCGACAGGACGTCCGCCACACGGACGAGTGCTTCGCGCGCTTCCGCGAGCCCACCCGCACGGGCGCAGGCGTCAGCGGTCGCGACCGCGATTCGCACGAGGTCGTCGCGGCTGCACTCTCGCTCCGCGACCAGCAAAAGCTTGCGATAAGCCCTCGCCGCGGCATCGAATGCGTCGCCGGCCATTTTCTCCACGCCCGCGGGCTCCTCGCCGGCGCCCGAGAGCACCGCGATCGCTTCGTCGAGGCGCTTTGCTTGCTCGAGGAGAATGCCTCCGAGGATGGCTTTCAGCGTGGCCCGTTCGCCGCCGGTTTTGGCCTGCGGAATGGCCGCACGAAGGAGCGGAGCCAGCCGATCGACGGCAGCGGGGGAGCCGAGGCGGCCGAGGGCCTCGAACGCGATTTGGCGGCCCGAGTCCATCTCGACAAGGCGTTCGTACACCGCGATCGCAGCCTGCCGGTCGCCGCACTCTTCCTCGGCCTTCGCCAGCTCGATCAGGACCTCGGCCGACGGCGAAGCTCGGGAAGCGCGCCAGCGATAGAGCCATCGTCGATCGTCGTTCTTGCCGGCGACATCCTCTCGCGAGTCGAGGAACGATTCGAAGTCGGCCGCGTCTTCTTCGTTTTCGAAGGCCTCGATGAGGCTTCGGTAGGTGGTCGACGCCTCTCCGTGCTGCGCCGGATCGACGCTCAGCGCACGCGCTCTGGCCCGCGCGAGCGCGCGCATTTGCTCCGAAGAATCCGGCCCCAGCCGATCGACGACCTCGTCCACGAGCCCCACGAAATCGGCCACCGCCCGCGCGCGCAACGCACTTTCTTCGAGTCGCAAGACGAGGGAGATGCCGCGCGCGACATCGTCGCCAGAACCTCCGAGGAGGATGCGCAGCGCCTCTGGAAGTCTCGACCAGTCATCGGCGTCCGCGTAGAGCTCCGCCAGCTGCTCGGCCGCCCGGCGATCCCCCGCCCCCCGCGCGCGCATCCAGAGAAGCTGGGTTGCGGCCTCCCTTCGATCGATGACATCGGGCGCGGCCCGGGCGATGAGCTCGAGAGCTGCGCCCACGACCCGGGGATCGCCCGGCTCGCTTTCCAAATCGATCAACCGGCGAGCCGCCGCCACGCCTCGAGGTCCTCCCGCCCCGACCAGGACGACCTCCAGGAAGGCGGCGCGCGCCTGCTTCAACTCGCCCTCCTGAAGATAGATGGTGGCCGCGTCGAACCCGATGCGCTCGCGCGCGTCCCCCGGGATCGACGGGTCGCGGAGGGCGCGCTCGAGGGTCTCGGCGGCGGCGAAGGGAGCGCCCGTCGCCTCCGCGATTTCGATGTAGAGCTGGCGCAGGCCGTCGTCCCCCGCGTCTTTTGCGATCAGCGGCTCGATGATCTCGAGGGCGCTCGCCGCGTCGCCGAGCTCGCGGTATCGCAGCCGGGCGAGCCGCAGTGCGTCGGCTTCCCCTTCGCTGCGGGGCCGCGCGCTCCGCACTTCCCCGAACGCCTCCGCCGCGTGAAAGCCGTTTCCACCGACGGGTGAGTTGCCTTCGGTCACGGTGCGCCTCCACCGTTCGCGTGGCTGTGGTCGCCCGCCTCGACCTCTGGAAGAATCAGGAACCCTTCGCGGGTACCTGTCGGTGCTCGCTGCCCTTCCCGAAGGGGGCGAAGCAAGAGGAGCTCGGGATCGCGCACAGATGTCTTGACCGAGACGCGAATGCGTTGGTCGCGTGGGGTGGGAACCGACTTCGACGGAACGGCGTCAACCGGCGCGGTAGCCGCCGTCGGTCGAGGAGGAGCCGGTGCGGGCGTGCCGATCGCGGCAGGCGGCGGACGCGCGCTCGCCCCCTCGGCCGGGCGGCCGCTGGGAGACGGAACCGGCGCGCTCGGCGCGGTGGGCGGCGGCGGCGCGTCGCTGGGGTTGACCAGAGACGCTTCGATGCCGCCGGCAGCCTCGGCAAGGGCAGCCGCTCGCGTCGCCTCACCCGCATCGTTCGCCGCTTCCACCGCCCTCCTAAGCCAGCGGAGCGCTTCTTCCTTGTTCCCCTTCTCCCAGAGCGCGCCCGCGACCTCCAGAGCTACGGCTACGTCGTTCGGGTCACCGGTGACCGTTTCCGGAACGGTGCCGAGGGGTGTGGATTGCATGCTGCTCCTTCAAGGTAAGTGGCCTGAGGGCTGCTTAACAGCTCGCGCCCCCGATCGCCGCAAATTCCGACGCGATCCCCGCTCGAATTCCCCCAGCCGCTCTGGCGAAACGCAGTGGAAAAATCCGGGTCGCAACCACATACCCTACGGCATCGGCTCCGCAACGCCCGTCGTGGGTTCGATGGTGATCCCGACGCGGCGGTTCGCGGCCCGCCCCTCCGGGGTCGCCTCTGCGCCGAGCTGCTGGCTCGATCCCAAGCCCGCCGTCTGAATGCGCGTCGGGCTCACCCCGCAAGAAACGAGGTAGTCGCGGACGGCCTCCGCGCGGCGTTCCGAGAGCGGTCGGTTCACCTCGTCGGTGCCCGTCGAGTCGGTGAAGCCCTCGACGCGCACTCGGCGCTCGTGGTCTCGTTGAATCGTCCTCGCGATCTCGTTGAGATTCGCCTTCGCTGCGGGCGAAATCTCTGCGCTGCCCGTGGCGAAGAAGGCGGCCTCGGGAATGACCGCGACGTCTGCCCGGCCGCCGCCGGGGCAGGGGCCTTGCTGGCCCATCCGGTCCTCTTGCTTCGGGTGTCCTGTCTGCCCGGCCATGTGCTCTTGCTGGCCCTGCTGCTCCTCTTGCCCGCAGCCTCCTTGCGCGAGCTCGTCACGGACGCGCGTCAGCTCGGCTTCGTCGGCGGCCATTCGCTGGGCCTCGAGCGCCGCGTGCGCGGACTGTTCGCGCTGCGCTTGAGCGGCGGACTTGTTCGCGTCCGCCTCCGCGACCTGCAGCTGGTGAAGCGCGAGGTAGGCCTCCGACCGGGCGGCCTTGGACCCCGGCTTGGAGCGATACATCGCCTCGGCGCGGTCGAGCGTGCTCTTGGCCTCGCGCAGGTCCGCGGCCGCGTACTGCGCGGCGGGTCCGGCGGCCGCGGATTGATACTCGGCGCGCGCTTGAGCAAGCTCCGGAGGCGGCCCGATGACGGTGGTCGTCGTCGAGCAGCCGACGAGCAGTCCAAATGAGCCAACCGCAAGACCGTACAGTCGACGGGGGGTTCGGAACTGAATCATGGTGCGTCCTCGCTGTTAGGGCTGGGTGGTGAATCCGCCCTCTGCGCGTAGCGAGGCGTGTGCCGGCGGCCGGACTGCGCACTGGGTTTGGCGGCCCGTGCACAGAATCGGCCGAAAACGGAGGAATCGAGAATGCCCTCGGACGATTCGACGAGGTCCGATCGGGCGGGCGCCGTGTACGCAAACGCCTCGCCGGCGCGCGGGTGGGAAGTGGCTGCCAAAACTCGTCGCCAGAAGCAAGCAACGCTCGTGCAACGGAGGTCACGAAGATTTTGCCTGCGGACGACCGCCGGCGGGGCGATAGTCCCCATGTGCGACCAGATGAGACGGCGTTGACCTCGTCGGTGCCTCTCGGCGCGGCGCCCCCCGAAATCCTCCGCGATCTCGGAAAATACCGCCTCATCGCCGAGATTGGCCGCGGCGGCATGGGTGTCGTTTATCTCTCCGTGCTCCGGGGACTCGACGGATTTCGCAAGCTGGTCGTGGTCAAAGAGCTGCGTCCGGAGTTCGCGGCCAGCGACGCCTGCGTCACCATGTTCATGCACGAGGCGCAGGTGGCCGCGCGTCTCAGTCACCCCAACATCGCCCAGACTATCGAGGTCGGGGCCGAGGGTCCGCGGCGCTTCATCGCCATGGAGTACCTCGACGGGCAGCCGCTCCAGCAGCTCGTGCATCGCGCGCTCGCGCAGTCCAACCGCCTGCCGCTTCGCATGCACCTCGGCATTCTCGTCGACGTCCTCTCCGCCCTCGAGTACGCGCACGACTCCACCGATTTCGACGGCACGCCGCTCGGGGTGGTTCACCGCGACGTCAGCCCCCACAACGTGATCGTTACCTACGAAGGACAGACCAAGCTGGTCGACTTCGGAATCTCCAAAACCACCGCGGAGAGCCCGGAAGAGTCCGAAGGCGCGGTTGAGGGCAAGATGAGATACATCGCCCCCGAGCAAGGCGCCGGCAGACCGGTGGATCGTCGTGCGGACCTCTTCTCGGTTGGGGCGATGCTCTGGGAAGCGGTGGTCGGCCGCCGGCCTTGGGAGGGCCAATCGGACGACGAAGTCTTGGAGAGCTTGGTGGCGGGAAGGGTGCCTCGCGTTCGCGACGCGTGGCCTGACGTGGACCCGGAGCTCGCCGCGATCGTCGACCGCGCGATGAGCGCCGATCGGGAGCGCCGCTACGCAACAGCCGGCGAAATGCGCGCCGATCTGGAGCGATACATCGGCGCCCGAAACCTGACCCCGACGGCGCGCTCCCTCGCCGGCACGGTCTCCCGACTGTTCGCCGAGGACCGTACCCAGCGCCGAGCCCTCATCGACGCGCAGCTTCGACTTTTGAACCAAGAAGGCGAAGCGCGCAGCTCACCATCCCCGCGTCCAAGGACCGGGGGCAAGGTTGCGTCCGCGCCGTTCCGCGAAGAGACCCTTCATTCCCCGACGGGCGCGTCGACCGGGGTTCCTTCGTCGAGTCCAGGATCCGCAATCTCGGTGCCACCCCCCGCCAGTCGCGACCCGCGCTCCGGGCGTCCCCTTGTGCTCTTGCGTGGCAGCGGGCGCGCCAGAAACCAGAGCGCCGCGCCCTTCATCGCCGCGGCCGGGTTTGGTGCCGTGGTCGTGATCGCCGCCCTGATGGCCGATCGGTTCCACACGGGCGATGGGCGCTCGCTCGCCGCGGCCGATTCCCGTGTCCTCGCGGCGGGCGTGACCGCGAGCGAACCGCCTCGCAGGGCGGCTGCCGAGGCGCCCGCACACAAGACACGTCTTAGCGTGACAGCCTCCCCTGCGTTCGCTCACCTGTATCTCGACGACGTCGTCATTCCCAATCCGTACGTGGCAGACCTCGACAGCGACACGACCGCGCATCGGCTCCGCGTGGAAGCGCCAGGGTACGAGACGAAGAGCCGCGCTTTCACATTCGCTGAGGACGTCGATCTCGACATTCGCCTCACCCCGGAGCCGAGCCCGTCGAGTCCAACGCCAACCCCCCAGCCCAGCCCACGGCGCATGTCCCCGCCGCGCCCGCCGACCGGTACCAGCGCCCCGCCGTGCGATCCCCCCTTCATCGTCGATGCCAACGGCAAGAAGCATTGGAAGATGGAGTGTCTGGATGTCCAGCCGCAAGCCACCGCCCCGGCGGAAGCTTCCGTTCCGATGCTTCGACCGGTCGCTCGCCAGCCGAAGCCCATCGACACCGGGAGCCCCTACCAGCCCTAGCCGCCGCGCCGATCGCGGCCCATGAAGGCTCCGAGGACTTCCGAAGCGCGCCGAGGCCCCGCGCCTCTCCGCTAAAGCTCGCGGCCCCTCCGCCGTTCCTCGATTGCGAGGACAAGGTATCGGCACCATGAGCATCAGCATTCTCGCCCCCTCCCCGCTCAACGACGCGGGCGCAGCGGCAGCCTCCGTCACGACCAGGCCTTTCGCCGTCACTCCTTCCATTGCCCCTCAAGCGGACGAGCAGGCGGGGGCCCCTGCCGCTACGGCAACGGTATCGCCGTGGGCCCAGATCTTGAGCAAGCTCCAGCGCCTCCAACAGAGCAACCCCGACGTGTTCAAGCGAGTCGCCGGCGCCATGGGGGACACCGTGCGGTCCGAGGCGCAACGGGCCAGCGGAGGCGACGCTCAGGCGTTGGACCACCTGAGCGGTCAGCTGAAGCAGGCGGCAAAGACGGGAGATTTGCAGGTTTTCAAGCCGACTCACCATCCACACCACACGCGAAGTCAGTCGTCCGGCGCTTCGACCCCGCTCCTTCAAGCTTTGCTCGCGCAGGTGGACCACGTGCTGGGTCCAGGGGCGACGCCCGCGTCCTGAGTTGGTCGCGTGGCCCGAGCCGCGGCCCGCACTGGAGAATCCCCCCCGGCGCGCGCAAGCTCCCCCCAACCGACCATGGTACAACTGCCGAACCATGGTCGGATATCGCAGTCGAACGTCGACGTCGGGGCGGAACCAGGCCGGCGCGCGCGCACTCTGGCGTGCAACAGGAATGACCGATAGCGACTTCGAAAAGCCGATTGTCGCCATCGCGAACAGCTTCACCCAGTTCGTCCCCGGGCACGTTCACCTTCACGACATCGGCCAGAGCGTGAAGAAAGTGATCGACGACGCCGGCGGATGGGGCGTCGAGTTCAACACGATCGCCGTGGACGATGGGATCGCCATGGGCCACGGCGGGATGTTGTACTCGCTTCCGAGCCGTGACCTCATCGCCGACAGCGTCGAGTACATGGTCAACGCGCACTGCGCCGACGCCTTATTTTGCATCTCGAACTGCGACAAAATCACGCCGGGCATGCTCATCGCCGCGATGCGGCTGAACATTCCGACGGTTTTCGTGTCCGGTGGCCCCATGGAGGCGGGGAAGCTCGCCGGCACCCGGGACCGAAACGGCAAGCCGCTGCCGATCAAGCTCGACCTCATCGATTCGATGATTGCCTCCGGCGACGCGTCGATCGGCGACGAGGAACTGGCTCGGATCGAGTCGGCCGCGTGCCCGACATGCGGCTCTTGCTCCGGCATGTTCACCGCGAACAGCATGAATTGCTTGAACGAAGCGATCGGCTTGGCCCTTCCGGGCAACGGAACGTTGCTCGCGACTCATGTGCGCCGGAGGGAGCTATTCGAGCACGCCGCGCGTCTGATCGTCGACATGAGCAAACGGCATTATCTTCAAGGGGACGGATCGGTGCTGCCCCGGAGCATCGCCACCTTCGATGCGTTCGAAAATGCAATCGCCCTCGACATCGCCATGGGCGGTTCGACGAACACCGTGCTGCACCTGCTCGCGATCGCACACGAGGCGGGCGTGCAATTCACGATGGCAGACATCGACCGACTGTCGCGCAAGATTCCAAACATCTGCAAGGTCGCCCCTTCTTCGCACTACCACGTAGAAGACGTACACCGCGCGGGGGGGGTCCTGACGATCATGGGAGCGCTCGACCGAGCGGGCCTCATCCACCGTGGAGCATTGACGGTGCACGCGCCCACCATGGGAGACGCGATCGATGCAAACGACATCCGCAGGCCATCGGCGACGGCCGCTGCATCCCAGCGATCTCTCGCGGCGCCCGGGGGGGTTCGCACCAAAGTCGCATTCTCGCAAGACGCCCACTTCGCCGCGCCCGACCTCGACGCGAAGCAGGGCTGTATCCGCGACGTGGAGCACGCCTATGCCAAAGACGGCGGATTGGCGATCCTCCGCGGCAACATCGCCGAGGACGGATGCATCGTGAAGACCGCGGGCGTCGACGAGTCGTGCTGGCGGTTCGAGGGGCGCGCTCGCGTCTTTCAATCCCAAGAGGCGGCGTGCGAAGCGATCATGGGCGACCGCGTCGTCGCGGGCGACGTCGTGGTCATCACCTACGAGGGTCCCCGGGGCGGCCCGGGAATGCAAGAGATGCTCCACCCGACCTCTTTCCTAAAAGGCAAGGGCCTAGGAAAAGTGTGCGCGCTCGTGACCGACGGGCGATTCAGCGGCGGCACTTCGGGGCTCAGCATCGGTCATGTATCTCCGGAGTCGGCCGAGGGCGGGGCCATCGCGCTCATCGAAGAAGGCGACCGCATTCGCATCGATATTCCGGCCCGGACGATTGCTTTGCTGGTCGAGCCCAAGGAGCTGGAAAAGCGACGCAAGGCGATGGAGGCGCGCGGTCCGGACGCGTGGCGGCCCAATCGTGACCGCTGGGTCTCGCCGACGCTCCAGGCCTACGCGCTGATGACGACCAGCGCCGCGCGTGGAGCGGTTCGAGACATCTCGCAGCTGCGGAGAAAGAGTCACGCCGAGTGAGGCGATTGCGGACGGGTGCGTGCCGAGCCCTCACGCGATTTCGTCGATGATCCGCTGCACGGCCGCGCGCCGTGCCTCGCGCCCGCCTGCGTTGCGGATCGGCCTACCGACGACGATGTAATCGGCTCCCAGCCCGAGCGCCTGCGCCGGAGTGCACGCGCGCTTGTGGTCGTCCGCGGGCGCCCATGCGGGTCGAATTCCGGGGCTGACGAGGGTCACGTCGGGGAATTCCGCCCGGATCACCGCGATTTCTTGGCCCGAGACGATGAACCCGTCGGCGCCCGCCGTGGCCGCCCACTTCGCGCGCCGGATGAGGTCCACGTGGAAATCGGAGGGGTTGCCGCCGGATTGCGCGGCGAAATCCGCCGAGTCCATGCTCGATAGAATGGGCACCCAGAGAAACTCGGGGGAGGGGTGGGAGCCCCGGCCTTTCACCGCCGCCTGGAAGGTCGCCGCGCCGACGCTGTGGCTGAGGGTCAAGAACTTCACGCCCGCCTCCGCCGCGATGCGGACGACGTTGCCAATCGTGGCGGGGATGTCGTCGGGGAGCTTGAGGTCGACGAAAATTCGCTTGCCGGCGAGCCGGGCCACGAGTTCGTCGAGGCCGCCGCCCAGCAGGAGCTCGAGGCCAACTTTGAAGAATGAAATCAGCCCGTCGAGCTCGTCCACGAAGCGAAACGCCTCAGCGCGAGTAGGAACGTCGAGGGCGACGATGATCCGATCTTGGGGCTTCATTCGGCATCCGGGCGAGGGCGCCTCGAGATACCACAGGGAGCCGGCCGGTTCACTGGCCCGTCGGAAGCACGGGGGCGGGAGACACGCTGGGCACGCCCAAGGCCTGGCCGAACGAGATCTGGAATCCGTACGGCGCGACTGGGACACCGGTCGAATCGAGCGGCCGCTCGATCGGGAACCCCAGGTCGGCACGAAAAACGATTCGATCGAGCTGCGGGAAGAGCGCCCGGAGCCCGAAGCCGACCGACTGGTACGGCGTGAATGTGTCGAGTCCGCGGAACGCGTCGCCGGAATCGAAGAATACGACTCCACCGAGCTGGCAGGAGAGGATCTCGACCGGACGACTGCGAAATTCCATGTTGTAGGCAACGAGGTTCTCGCCCACGAAGAAGTTCGTGGGGTAGCCGCGGAGCCGGTCGTCGCCGCCGATGTAGGTCGTCAGGTTGAGGTAGTTGCGCCAGCGGTAGAGCAGCGTTGCATCGAGCACGATGCGGCCGAGCCCGACGATCGTGGGAGACACGAAAAACGCCGTCGGCTGGATCGCCGCGTCCGAGATGCGGTTGGTCGGGCCGAACTCGCGTTCGGTCCTCGATTCGAACGCGGCGCGGAAAAGCCCGTCGCGCACCCCGACCGTGTATTGAACCGCCCCGTAGAACCCCAATACGTCTCGCGTCGCGCCGAGCGCGCGAAAGCTCGGGTACACGCGAAGGACCACGTCGTGCCCCAAGCGGTGGTCCTCTTGGAGCGCGAGAGTGTCGAAGTCGAGCACCCGGAGGTACCGCTGCGTGTACGAGTGATACTGAATCGAGGGGCCAACGCGGGTATCGCTCAGAGGGACGTCGGTGGCGACGAAGTCGGCGACGGTCAGCGGACTGGAGCCGGGAGAATCGACGCGATACTGCTGGAGGTCGATACCCACGGCAAACGTAATATCGTGTTTGATGTCCCATCCGTACGACCGGGTAAGCTCGTAGGTAGTCACATACTGGCGTACGCGATATTGGAACGGCACCGAACCGTCGGCGTCGACGAAGTCGCTGAGCTGCGCGTTGACGAAGCGCCGCGCGACGTAGTCCTCCCATGCGACGCTCGCGTCCCATGACCACTCGGTGCGGCCCGAGAAGAGCGGTTGGCCCGCGACGAGCGTCCCGTAAGACCCCTCGACCGCACCGCTCTCATGGTTGAAAACCAAGTCCGCCGACGTCTCGACGGCGATGCGCGACGTACCCAGGCGTGTCGCGATGTAACCCAGACCGAACGTATTGGTCCGCGGATCGTAGAGAAAGTCGCCCGCGAGGGTTTGGTGCGTGCCGAGGAAGTTCTCTTCGGAAGGCTGCGCCTCGAAGAACTCGATTCCGCCAGGGGTCGCGTCGATGTCCCAATCGAGCCGCAAGCTCCACACGTCTTTCGTGATGACCACGACCCCGATCCGATCGGGCGTCGAGCCCTTGATGGCGACGACGAGGACCACCGAGAGTTGAGGCAAGAGGCGCAGATTGCGAATCGAATCGTCGACGAGAATCTGCTCGTAGGCCTCCCCTTCGTGGACCAGTAGCTCGCGCCGGATGACGGATTGGCGCGACGTGTAGTGAAGCTTGTTGACCCAGAGCGGCAGCGGATCGCGCCGTTCGATGACGTCGAGCGGGACGATGTCGACGCGCTCGATCGTCTTGCCTTCCGGGGCTGGCTCACGCTGCGCGGGTTTGAGCGGCACGCCGGCGCGAGTGGGCGAGCCCGGTGCTCCCAACGACGCAAGCACGAGGGCGATCGTCTCGTCTTCGTACGAGGAGTAGACCCCACCGCGTTCGGCCGGCGGCGGGGCCTGCTGCGCGAGCGCCCAACTCGGCGAAACCGCGGCGCACAGGCCCGCGGCCACGAAGGCGCGTCGATGTGGCTCCGAGAGCACTCGCCACGGCCCTCCGCGTCAGTAGGGCATTCCGGGAATGGAAACGGGGACCGTGAACAGACCCTGGTTGCCACCGCTGCCCTGGGCGCTCACGTACAGGGTCTTGTGATCCGCGCCCCCGAAAGCGACGTTCGTGACGTCGGTCGTCGTCGTCACGTTGATGAGCGCAATCTGTGCGCCCGACGGGCTGAGCACTACGACATTGCCGGTGTTCACCACGGCCCCGTAGATGTTCCCGGCACAGTCGATGCCCATGCCATCGACGTTGATCATCGTATTCGGGCTCAGCCCGAACCCGATGCCCGGCCCGGTGCTCCCGTCGGCCATGACAGCGTACTTTTGGATGCCGGTCTTCGATGTGACGTAAAGCGTCGTCTCGTCCAGCGAGAGGGTCACCCCGTTCGGCCCATCCAGCGTCGCGTCGACGACCGACAGCGTGCTCGTGCTCGGCGAGTACCGGTAGACGCGCGTCGCACTCTGCGGGTTCGGGGTCGCCGCCTGGTAGTTCGGGTCGGAGAAGTAGACCGTGCCATCGCGACGAACGGCGAGGTCATTGGGAGAATTGAACCGGCTTCCCATGTAGCTCGAGACGATTGACGGAAGGACCCGCGTGCCCGTCGACAGATCGTACGTGGAGATCGACCCGTCGAGGTGGACCGCTCCGTAGAGCGTCATGCCCGTGTCGTCGACGGCAAGGCCGTTGGACCCCGAATTGGTCACCGCGACGCTCACCTCGCCGGAAGTCGTTACTTTGAGGATGCGTGACGGCGGCGGATTCGGGCTTCCCGGGAATTCGGACACGTAGAGTGCGTCGCCGATCCAAACGGGGCCTTCGATGGTCGTATAGGTCACGAGGTTGGCGTTGAATGAGTCGCTCGGCGGCACGCCGGTCACGCGCGTCCCCGTCGCTCCCGACGCAACGGGCGCGCCGTAGGGCCCCGGAGGACAAGTCCATCCGTATCTCGCCACGTACGGGGCCCCACCGTCCGGCGTCGGGACGCCTCCGGAGCTCGACCCGCCCGAGCTTGCGCTCGACGTGGACGCGTCCACTCCGGATCCCGACCCTGACGAGCTTGCCGCCGCCGAGCCGTTGCCGCTGCTGCCCGCCGCAGTTCCGCTGCTGCTCCCCGCCGCCGCTCCACCGCTGCTGCCGCCATTGCCGCCCGATCCGCTCGCGCCGCTGCTCGGCGTCCCCGAGCCGTTGCCGCTGCTGCCCGCCGCAGTTCCGCTGCTGCTCCCCGCCGCCGTTCCACCGCTGCTGCCGCTCGCGCCGCCCGGGTTCCCTCCTCCCGTCCCCGACGGCCCGGTCCGACCGCCCGAGCACGAAGCGGCCGCGGCGCCCAAAACCGCGGCCAAAACCGCGCTATGCAGCGGAAGACGAAGGTTGGGCGTCATGCTTGGCGTCGGCGATGCTATCACGCGGCTGCCGGCATGCGCGCTCATGCGCTCCTCGAATTCGTCGTCGTCGTGGTGCTCTGCGTCTTGAGCGGTGACCTCGAGTGCGGTCACGCGCTCAGCGCGCCGGAGCGCCGCGGGCAGGCGCTCTACGCCCGCATGTGCGCGGTCTGCCACGGACGCGAAGGGGCGGGCTATGCCGCCGATGAAGCCCCCGCGCTTTCGAACCCCGACCTTCTCGCGTCGGTCTCCAACGAATACTTGCGAAAGGCCATCACCGACGGGCGGCGCGACACGACCATGTCCGCATGGTCTGCCGGCCGCTCCGGTCCTCTTCTGCGGGAAGATATCGACGGAATCGTGGCCTATTTGCGAAGCTGGCAGGAGGGTCCTCCTGCGGTGCTCGACGAGAGTCCCTTGTCCGGCAACGCGGCGCGAGGCGGCGAGATCTTCGCCCGGGAATGCGTCCGGTGCCACGGGGCTCAAGGCACTGGCGGCCCCGAAGAGCACATTGGCAATCCCGAACTCCTGGCAAGCGCGTCCAACGGATTTCTCCGGTATGCGATCCGGCGCGGACGTCCCGGGACCAAGATGCCGGCCTTCGAGAGGACAATCGGTGAATCGGGTGTCGAAGACGTCGTCGCCCAGCTGCGAAGCTGGCAGTCGAGCGCCCCCGTGGCCGCGTACCGGGCGGCTGCTCCGGCCCGGATTCCTCTCGGGCCCACGCCACTGAACCCGAACGGGCCAGAGCCGGTCGGTTTCCACGTGTACCCGGAGATGACCTCGGTCGACGTCGTCAAGGCAGCGCTCGACCGCGGCGCTCGGTTCGGGATACTCGACGCGAGAGCCCCTTCCGACTACCTCCTTGGCCACATTGCGGGCGCCGTGAGTGTCCCGTTCTACGATCCAGACCCCTACTTTGCGTCCCTTCCAAAAAACGCGTGGCTCGTCTGTTACTGCGCGTGTCCGCACGCCGAGTCGGGACAGCTCGCCAGCAAGCTGGCCAAAAACGGGTTCACTGAAGTCACGGTCCTCGACGAGGGGTTCAACGTCTGGCGGACAAGGAACTACCCCACACGTGTGGGGGCGGATCCCTAGCTCTCGCCATCACGGCCAGCCGCACGGGCCCATCCACAAGGTGAGCGCCCAGTACCACCACAGGAGAATCGCCCAATGACCAAATGTCCCCGCGCGATCTTGCTTTTGGCCACACTCTGCATAGCCCCCGCGACCGGTTGCTACGTCGAGGCGCACCCGGTTGCCGGCGACGAGCCCGTGTACGAGGGCGAGCCGCCGCCGCCACCCGCCGCCGAAGTCGAAGTGGTCCCGGCGGCGCCCGGTCCTGAGTTCGTCTGGGTCGGCGGCTATCACCGCTGGAACGGCCGCCAGTACGTGTGGGTGCGCGGGCGCTACGAGCGACGGCCTCACGCGCGCGCTCATTGGGTTCCGGCGCACTGGGTGGCGCGCGGGCGGGGCCACGTTTGGGTCGAAGGGCGGTGGGAGTAAACGGGCATGACGGCGGAGTCGTCCCGCGCTCGCGTTCTCGCACTAGTCGCCCTGGCGTTCGGCTCGGCAGGTTGCATGGGCGACGCACAGTTCACGACGCGGTTCGCGTCCGATTACGAACAAGGCCGCCACGTCGTGTCTGTCCTCGGCGTCTATCGAGACGGTCGGATGAGCAGCGACGCATGGGGCTCGATCGGGCCCAAGATTTCGGCGGCGCTCGGCGCGCAGAGCTGCAACATCGCCTACGCCGAGCCGCTGGTGTCCACCAACGGCCCGCTCTGGTCCGCCATCGACGACTACGCGCGCGCAAGTGGGCCCACCGATGAACTTCTCATGCAGCTTGCTCCCGCGGCCAAGGGCGATCTCATCCTGGTGCTCACGCTCGCCGGCAAATACCCCGTGCCTGTCGCCGGTCCGCTCGCGGAAGAGGCGGCGGCAGCTTCCGGGGCAAGCGGCGCTGGGCGAATGGGCGGACCGCAGGGCGGTGGACCTCCGCCGAGTTCCCGCCGCAAGCACCCCGAAGGCAACGCGCTCGACCTCTCCGCATCCCTCTATTCGGTCGCTCAAAGGCGCTCGGTCGCCCTCGTGGCCTTGAAGTACACCGGGACCAGCGCCAGCGAGGCAATCGCGCTTTTCTCTTCGAGGCTCGCCGAAGAGCTTCGTGGCACGACGTGCGCCGGCTGGAGCTGGGACGTCCCGATCGACGCGGCGCATATTCGACAAATGATCGATAATTAGCTAGGGAGGCATATGGCTCCGGAATCCGCGGAAACGCGGATCCGTCCCCAGCAGAACTGGGCTCCGGAGCCAGGCCATTCCCACTCTGTTCACACTTATTCCACAGCGTGGGGTGGCCGTACTCGGGCTTCGACCCTATCCTACGCCCGAGCTTCCCGCCGGTGTCGCGATCGGTACCCAGGAACAACGCCATGACCGCACATCTCCCTTTGCCTTGGATGTTAGGTTCTTCGGACGACTCCCATGCCTCGCCCTCTGTGCGCGCACAAACGGCGGTGGTGCGATCGCTCGCCGACGCGCTCGAGCAGCTCGCTCCGTCGAGCGACTCGGCCGTCTCCCTGCGCCAACAGCTGGCCGAGGAGCTGGCCCGCTTGGGCTACTGCATCCAGGAGTCGGCCAGGATGCCGGTGATGCCGGCGATTCCCGAATAAGTTCCGCACGGGAAGATTTTCGTGCGACGCGAGTCGACGGCTCGCCGCACAATCTTGCGCCCCCGCGCGAGCCGCGATCGCGTCGGGGGATTCAGGGTACGTCGGGAGGGGGATTGCTCTCCAGTTCCATCACTTCCGTCGGCGTGAGCGCCCGACCGTAAATCGCGACGTCGTCGATATCGCCGACGAGAAAGCGCGGCGGTCCGTTCCCGCCCCAGGTGCCTATATAGAGCGCCACGGCGCCGGGCGAGATCGTTTGGGCGTTCGTGAAGGGCGGAGCCGCGAGCGTTCCGTTGGCGTAGAGAGCGAGCGTGTCGGTCGAGCTGTCGAGGATGGCGACGACGTGCGTCCACTGGTTCGGGACGATGCAGGTGCAGCGAACGATCGCCAGAGGATGGTAACTCATGGTCTGGCCCGGCTGCCAAAACGCAAAGTGAGTCGCGATTCCGCCGTCGTCGCTGGGCTCGAGGTTGAACTGCCACCCGCCTTGGTGCACGACCTCCGTGCTGAGAATCGTTCCGAAGCCGCTCGTCAACTGCATGTTGTTCATGTACGAGGCGGCCGGCGGGGGCGCCGCTGCGCGAATCCACATCGACACGCTGAAGTCGAGAGGGGCGTCCGGAAAGCCGTTTACGATCACTCCCGAGTCGGCCCCGTCGAAGTGCAGCGCGCCCCCGAACTCGCCGCCGTCGACGAGCCACATTCCCCCGAGCAGGACGCCGTCTCGCTTTTGCGGCGCCGAGTCGTGGACGATCGACCCGCCGTCCTCGTCGAACCGGTAGTGAGCCCACAACTCGTTGGTGAGCGTGCTCTGGGTGGTGATGACCACGTTCGGATCCGCACCTCCGGTGGCGTTGAGATACACCTTTCCGCATGCGACCAGAATCGCTGTCGTGACCGCCGCGGCGAGAAGGACAGCGAGCCATTTCATAGCCACACCACGACGGTGAGAGCACCGAGCATCGACGGCTGGGCAATCTCCGGCCCGGGCGCCTTGAAGTCTGCGAAGGTCGTGTACAAGTACGGCCGCGTGAAGAAGGCGTGCGTCTCGAGCGAAACATCGAAGCTTTCGGTCAGCCGCAAATTCAGCCCCACCCCCCCATCGAGGGCCACCGCCCATCGTGCGGTTTGCGGAACGTTCGTGAACCCCTGACCCGCACTCCCATCGACCGTCACGTAAAAAGGCCCCGCACCCACCGAGATGACCGGGCTCACGACGGCACCCGACCACGGTGTGGCGACCAGCTCGACGACGCCGAAGTTTTGGCCCACCGTCGCCTTGCCGGCGGAAAGGCCGTTGACCGAGGGGCCGTGGACCGTGGGCGTGGTCCCCAGCCCGGCCACGGTGGCTCGAATCTGAAATGCATGCCCCAAGAGCATACGGGCGCGAATCAGGCCCAATACGGCGGGACCAATCCCCCCGAGTCCGACCAACCCGGCACTCCCCGCGTCGAAGCCCCACGTCGATTCCCGCGGAAGCTGGATCGCCCCCGCGGCCCACGTCGATGCTTGGTTCGCGGGGGAGGACTCGACCGCGGGCCGCGTACGCGATCGGATGAGGAGCTCCATCAGGCTCGCGCGGAGGAGCTCGACCGCGCGAACCGAAAGCACCTGAGCCACCTGCGATGCCTCTTCCGCATCGATCTTCGTGCGGCGAATCACGGTCTTGTTGGTCAAATGATCGATGACGCGGAGCTCGGCCGCCTGCTCATCGGCATCGACCACGAGCTCGATGCTCACCGAGTTGGCGTCCTGTCCCTCCGGGAGGCTCGATCCTTCGCCCCCCGGCGAATCCACGATGGAGACCTGGAAGCCCTCGGCGGTGAGCTCCCCCTGCATCCGGTTCATCGCTTCTTTGGCGGACGCGGTGGAGGAGTTCGTTCGCACTAGGAACACCCGCGGCGAATCGGCGGCCAACCCATTGCCGGCAATTGCCCCCGCAGCAACGATTGCCAGGGCGAACCCCACGCATCGGACGGTCACGGACCAAGTGTTAGCGCATGCGCCGTCCGCGCGTACGTTCCACTTGGGAACCGACGCACGTACGCTTCTGCGAGCGGCCTGGCCGCATCTTTGCCATCCAGCTGCTGCACGAGAAGCATCTTTCGTCCCAGCGCTTCCGAGGCATACACGCCATCGGGCGCTTCCATCAGATACGTCTCGAACCAAGAGAGCGCGACTCGGCCGTCCTGCTGCGAATCCGCAAGTCTTCCGAGCGAAAACGCCGCCACGTGAGCGCGCTCCGACGCGGGGAATCGCCGCCGCTCCGACATCAGCGCTCCCCGTGCCACGTCGTACTGGCGCGTATAGCGCGCTGCGTCCGCCAATGCGGCCAGATCGTCGGTGCTACTCGCCGAGTATGCCGTGTCGAGCCCGATGCGGAGCGCGTCCTCGACGATCGCCGAGAACTTTCCGTCGGCGAGTTCTTCGGACCAGTGGTGGTCGCGGTCCACCGCGGCGACCACCGGGGCAGCCGGGGCGGACCGATGCCTTGCCCGCTTCGGTGCCACTTCGCCCGTCGGCTCCGCGGCCGGCGGGGCCAGTTCCGGCTCCAAGTCTCGACCCGGGTCCGCCGGCTCCTTTTTCGCTTCCGAGTCGGGAGAACTGAGGTCGCGTATGAGCACGTCGCGTGCGCGAACCGTCAGCCATTGACCCGCGCGCAGCGCGACCGGCTTCTCGAACACGGGCCCGCTCACATTCACGGCGCCGTTTTCGAGCCTCACGTCCAATCGACCCTCATCGGCCGACCACGAAATCCCGAACGCCGTCCCCGTGACGTTCACGACGAACGGCCCTGCCTCGAAGCTCCAGTGGGTCGCGATCGCGTGCGTGATGTACGCGTGGGCGTGACCTTCGTCGAGGGTCACTTGGGCGCCGTGCTCGTCCACGGCGCGAACGTGCAGCCGCGAGGCCTCGGCGAGGGCGACTTCGCTCCCGTCCGAGAAGCGCAGGACCGGTCGATTGGCCGCCCCGGCCTCGACATAACCCCCCGGATGAAGCTCCGCGCCCTCGACCCGGTAGGAAAGCGCCTCGGCGCGACCGTGATGTCGCGCCACCAGAACCCCCACCACCACCGCGCACGCCCCGGCCGCGACCATCATCAGCGCCGACCGCCGAGACGCTCGCCGTTGGCGCCGCTCGTCCATCTTCGACCGCACCGCGCTCAAAATGGCCTCGCGCTGGCGGTCGGACATGTGCCCCAAATGCTGCCGAGCGAGCTCCGCGATGCCTGCGGCGCGCGGGCTCAATCCCTCGGCTATGGCCTCAGGACGCCTCATGTTCCCCTCGGCTATCGTTATCATAAGACCTCTTGCTATAAGGAGCGAGACTCGGATCCCGATCCATCTCTTGCGAGACGATACGCGTGGCGTTGGCCAAGCGCCGCTTGACCGTAGCCAAAGACAGGCCCAGCGCTTCGGCGACCTCGTCGAGCGTCAAATGCTCGATGTGGCGGAGCACGAACGCCGTGCGCTCTTGAACGCTTAAGGCATCGAGAATGACGTATAGCCGTCGAACCGCTTGACGCGACTCGGCATCCAGCGCGTCCACCGCCGGCTCTGGGATTCGGTCGAAGGACGAAGTCTGAAGAATCCGGCGGACTCGTCGGCGACGAAGCTCCCACTTGAGGGTGCGAATCGCGACGGAGAAGATGAAGCTTCGAAGGGCGTGTCGATTCCGCAGACCGCGCACTTTCGCGAATACTTGAAGAAAGACTTCCTGCGTCAGATCCTCGGCCCCCCCAGAGGCCCCGAGCGCCCTCTGAAGGAAGCGAAACACCATCGCGGAGTGCTTGTCGTACGTGGCGGTCGCCGCCCACAGCTCGCCTGCGATGAGAGCGTCAGCCAACTCCGGGTCCTCCGGATGGGTTTCGTTGCCGCGGGGAGCGACGCGCAACTGGGGCGTCTTACGGAGGGCTGACATTGCTGCTGTGCAAGTCTACAGTGATTTCACGGTCAAATTCCGGCTCACGACGGGGTGGACCTACAATAGACCATGCTTAGCACAAGCCTGCTCGGGGGCGACCCTGGCGACGTCGTGCGGCCCCGCCGTCAGTCGGAGAGCGGCGCGTACTCGAACCAGTCGAAGTCCGCCGGAACCGTGCTTGGCGTGCCGTTTCCCGTGGCGTACAGCCCGATTCGGGTGCCGGTGAAATAAGACTGCCCGGACGCACCTATCGTCTCCGCCGAAAGCCCTTTGGTCGGCAAGGCCCCCAACGACTGAAGAGACCCCGGCGAGCCCGCCAAAAAGCGGTAGCTCGCGGCGCTCGCCCGCACCTCGAGCACAACCGGACCTTCGCTCAACGGACGGCTGCGAACGACTCGCGATCGCCCCCCGACCCGCTGCACGAGCAGCACTTCTCGCCCGGATTCTCCGAGGCGCGCGGCGAGGTCGTAGCGAAAGTCCTCGTTCGCGCGCACCGTCAAGCCAGCCTCTTCGTTCGACCCCTGCGGATGGAAGTCGAGACGCGCACGGCAGCGGACCGCAAAGTGTTGCTGGCTTCGCACGACCAGCGCCGGAGAATCGACCTCGTCCAATGTGACGGCCGACCCGCGCAGTCGCAAGTGGCCCGGTCTCTCGGTGAGCGACCAATCGCGCCGATACGGATTTCGAAGAAAGTTCCATTCGAGCGCGAGTTCGCCCGTATCGAAGTCGTCGCGCACGGGGTGGGGCGAGGACCGGCTCGGGGCGAGCGCGGGAGCGGCGGCTTCGACCGCGACGCGGCCCCGGTCTCCAATCAGCGGCCAACCGTCGCGGGTCCACGTCACCGGCGCCAAGAACGTTTCGCGACCCAAATGGTGATGGCGCCCGCCCCTCGGACGGATACCGAGCAAGACCGCCCACCACGTCCCGTCCTCCAGCTCGACCAAATCCGCGTGGCCGGTGGCCTGGATCGGATCGTTCGTACGGCGCCGGTGCGACAAAATCGGATTGCCCGGATAGGGCTCGAAGGGTCCGAAAGGCGTTGAGCTTCGCGCGACGACTTCGGAGTGGTCGTACCCCGTCCCGCCCTCTGCCGTCATCAGGTAATAGGTCGTTCCCACTTTGTAGAGATGGGCCCCCTCCGGCCAGATCCCGCCCGTTCCGGCCCAAATGGGCCGGAGAGGGCTGTCGATCGTCCCCGTCTTGATATCGATCTTCGCCTGGTAAATGAGCGGATGATCGAAATCCGGTCCCTTTCCGTCGCGCGTGTAATAGACCGCATCCTCGTCGAACAGCAGAGAAGGATCGATGCCCTCGTCGTCCAGCCACATCGGCTCGGACCACGGCCCCTCGGGTCTCTTCGCCGTCACGTAGAAGTTCCCGCCGCCGCCCACATTGGTCGTCACGACGTAAAATCGACCTCGCGCGTACCGAAGAGTGGGCGCGTAAATGCCGCCCGAGCTCCGCATCCCGCGCAGATCGAGCTGGCTGGGGCGCGAAAGCACATGCCCGATCGGCGTCCAATGGACCAGATCCCGGCTATGAAAAATCGGTACACCCGGAAAGTATTCGAAGCTGCTCGTGACCAGATAGAAATCGTGCCCCACCCGGCAAATGCTCGGGTCGGGATGAAATCCTGAGATGACCGGGTTTCGGAACGTGCGCCTCTTGGCGCCGGCACGGGGCTTTGTCTTCATTGGAACGCACCGATTTCATCCGTCGAGCGCGCCTCCGCAAGCGCAGAAAGGAAAGAACCCCGCCGGCGCCTCGCGCCCTCCCTACCGCGTCCGAAAGCACACATTCTGCGCTCTCTCGTTCCCGGCCGAAGGGAAGGCCGCCACCGGCGCCGAAGTGCTTCAGAAATGGGTCGGCCGGCCGTTCTCTTGCGTAGACGCGTGGAAACCGAGAGCGCTCCGCCCGCGGATCGACCCCGCCGAATCCTCATCGTCGACGACGACGTGGCCCGGCGCGAGCTCTTCGCCAAGGTCCTGCGCCACGAGGGCTACGAAATCGACCAATTGCCCGACGGCTCGGCGCTGGTCGCACAAGTCCGCGCCCACCCTCCCGACCTCGTCCTACTCGACATCATGCTGCCCGAAGTCTCCGGCTTCGAGCTGTGCGGCGACCTTCGCATGATGGACGACACGCGCCTCACTCCCATCATCCTCATTACGTCCACGTACCAAGACGAAGAGAGCGCCGTGCGGGGCTTGCTCTCCGGCGCCGACGACTACGTCGTGACTCCCTCCCGGCTGGACGAGCTCCGCGCGCGCGTCCGCGTGCAGCTGCGCAACCGGCGGGACCGCGAGATGCTCCAGTGGGCGAAGGCTCAGCGCGCATCGCTCAAGACCGCCGCGATGAGCGACGCACTGACCGGACTCGCGAATCGCCGGGCCGCCGACGAAGTGCTCGAACCCGCGCTCGGAGCGGGGGAGGCCCTTCTCGCCATTCTCATCGATATCGACCACTTCAAGCAAATCAACGACACCTACGGGCACGCGATGGGCGACCAGGTGCTCACCCAGGTCGGCCGCGCGATCAAGTCGTGCACCCGGTCGGGCGATCTGGCGGCCCGCTACGGCGGCGAAGAGTTCCTCGTCATCGTTCGAGGCGCCGCGCTCGACGTCGCGGCGCGCATCGGCGACCGCTATCGCAACGCGGTCCGGAGGGTCGACCTCCCCGTGACACCCGTGGCGGCCGGGGCGCGTCCGTCGCATCCGCCCCGCAGACCGGTCACCGTCAGCGTGGGGGTAGCAGGAACCACCGGCGGCGGAGTTGCGGGCCGAAAGGCCCTATTGGCTGCGGCGGACGTCGCGCTCTACGAAGCGAAGCTCTCCGGACGCGACCAGGTCGTCGTGTATCCACACCCCGTCGTCGGAGACGTGGAAACCCAAGCCCGGCCCAGTGGCACCCTCGCCCCGCCGGCGTCGCTCGACTCCGTCGTCGGTGCGCTCGGGGGTCCCCGATGATGGCCGCCGGCCCCAGCCACCTCACGTTGCTCCAGCAGCTCGAGCGCGACCTCGCGCGGGGCACCAGCGACTTGCCGACCCTCCCCCGGAGCGTGACCGAAGCGCTCCGCCTCGCCCGCACCCCCGGGCTCGACTTCGACGAAGTCGCCCGCGTCGCGGCGAGCGATCCGCCCCTGTCTGCCCGGGTCGTGTCCGTCGCAAACTCCGCGCTCTACTCGCGAGCAGGAATGCCCCGGATCGCCTCGGTCCGGCGGGCGGTGGTTCGACTCGGCACCCAGGCGACGCGCGACGTCCTCTTCCAGGTCGCCTACGCGTCGATGTTCGTCGACGCGCCGCGATTCCGAGACCTCGTCGAGGCCACGTTCCAGCACGGCGTCCGTGCCGCGAGGTGCGCCCGGTCGCTCGCCCGCGAGCACAGCCTCGACGGCGACATCGCTTTCTTGGCCGGCCTGCTCCACGACATCGGACGGGCGCGCTGCTGGAAGCTGCTCGCCAAGTACCGCGGCGCCGTCGACATCGCCTCGGCCTCGGCCGCCGTCGACACCGTCCACGCGGTCGCCGGCGCCGAGCTCGCATCCGCATGGCATCTCCCGGAGGAGGTCGTCGAGGCATGCCGCTGGCACCATGAGCCGGCCGGCCGCGAGTACGCTCTGCTCATTGCGGCGGCCGACGCCGTCGCACGCCTCGACGAGGGCCGCGGCAACACCGACGACGCGCGGGCCCGGCTCCTCGACGCGAACGTCGCCGCCGATCGCGCCGACGAAGTGGTCGCGAGCGTACTCAAGGAATCGCGCGCGCCGGATCCCGCGTAGCGCGCGGGACCGGAGCGCTGTGCGAAGCCCCCGCCGGCCCTCGCTGCACGGGATTCGGAATCGACGTCTAGGGCGTGAAGTAGATGTCCGAAATGCAGAAGTTGAACGAGTCGAGCGTCGAGGCCTCCACGCCCGCGCCGTTCGCCTGCCACTTCATCCCGATGAGCTGATTTTGCTTGATGGCCGCGAACTGCGCGCCCCACGTCTGCTGCTCGAGATCCGACCATTTGAACGATTGTTTGCTCCACGTCCCCGGTGTGACGGTGACGTCCGCTCCGAAGTCGTCGTCGCAGGCGCCCGCGTCGGCGACGGCGCAGGCGGACGTCGGCCACGCGGCCGGATCGGCGGTCTGCGTGTCCGGAACGCCGAAGTGAATCGACGACGGCATCGGCCCCCCTGCGTCGGCGCTGACGTTGATGTAGAAGCTGACGCCGCTGTAGTGGCTCGCGTCGAAGGGCACGGGAGCCGAGAGTGCACCCGCGGCCGCGTCGGCCGGCGGCGGGGCGTACACGAGGTTCATTCCGAGCCCCACGTAATCCACGACTTGCCCGCCGAAGCAGAGCTCACCGCTGATTTGCGAGCCATCCGCATTTGTAACCAGGGGAGAAACCGGCGTGTCCGCGAGCTGCGCCGTCGAGGGGATGAGGCTCATCATGAAAGTGGCATTCTCTTCAGGATGGTCCGCGTACACGTAGTACGAGCCGGGATTGTCGCCCGCGGCCACTTGAAGCGAGATTCTGCGTCCCCTTCTTGGCAGTCATGTTGTCGACGAGGAGCCCGAGCTGACTGCCGTCGGCCCCTGCGTCCGAAATTCCGCTGTCGTGCACCGCGCCGCCGCTGCTCCCGTTTCCGCCCCCGCCACTGCTGCTGCTGCTGCTCCCACTGGCTCCGCTGTCCACCGCAGGACTCGACGAATTGCTGGAAGAACATGCGGCCACCCAGCCGCCCACCGTCGATATACCGAGGAGTCCGAGTGCCAGAGGAAGCTTGTTCGCCATGGGAGCGCTCCGAAGGATTGGGTGTGAAGGGGGCCGGAGTGTACTCCGAGCCGGTCCGGCAGATCACGCCGCATCTTTCCGGCGACGGGAACTTGCCCGTGACGCGAAGAGTTACACGACGCCGTGATGGGCCACGCTGCCGAACTCGCCGTGCGCTTCGCGGCTTGCTCGCTACGGACGGCTCGGTTTTTTTCGCAACCTCACGCTTTACTCGGCCGACAGGACGGTTAGAAGGTTGGCCGGCGGGGGGAAAGCTCACGTGCGGCGGCCCTCGTTTCTTCGAGGTGAGTCATGGTCCCGACGGTCCCGCGTGGGCGTTTTGTTTCCGTTGCCCTTCTGGCGCTTGGTCTTGTGTCCGCGTGCGCGGGCCCAGACTTCACCGGGGCCACCGAGCCCGTGGCGGGGCGGGAAGCGGGTGCCGACGTCGACGACACGCCGATCATCCTGCCGGCGCCTGCACCGACGCCGAGCGGCGACGACGGAGGGGACTCGTCGGTCGACGGCGCGACTCACGCGGCACTGGACGCGACGATTGACGTCGACCTGGACGCCGCACCGGCAGAACGCGTCGTCGCCGATGCGGCGGTCGATTGGATCCCTGCGGACGCGATCGCCGACGTACGGCCGGCCGTGCTCGCGGACGACGGGCCAACCGCGGAGGCCAACGGCGGGCAAACCGGGAGCTCGGGCTCCTCGAAGGACGCGGCCGGAGCGAACGCCGTCGTTGAGGCGAGCGCCGCGGCGGGATGCCCGACCGGGTACGAGTCGTGCGCCGGCGGCTGCGCCGAGCTCTCCACGGACCCGAAGAATTGCGGCGCGTGTGGAAACGACTGCTCCCACCTGCCGAACGTCAGCGCCGCGGGGCTGGCGTGCAACGCGGGCCGCTGCGCGTACCACTGCGAGGCGGACTATGCGGACTGCGCGAGCACGGGCAGCGGATGCGCGACATTGCTGCAATCGCCGACCAACTGCGGCACGTGCGGCGTCGCGTGCGAAAGCGGCGAAGTGTGCGGCCTTTCCGACGCGGGTGGGCCCGCGTGCACGCTGGTCTGCCCGTCGGCGACGACGAACTGCAGCGGCAAGTGCGCGGATTTGACGAGCGATTCGAAGAACTGCGGCACGTGCGGGACATCGTGTCCGGCGGGAACGAGGTGTTCGGGGGGCGGGTGCGTCTGCGATTCGATGAGCGGGTGCGAAGGATGCTGCAGCAGCGCGACGACGTGCGAGACGTACGGGAGTGAGAGCAATTCGAGTTGCGGGACGGGCGGCGGGGCGTGCGGGGGGTGCACTTCAAACGTAGCGAACGCCATGGATAGTTGCACGAATGGCCAGTGCGGCTTTGCCTGCGCGACCGACTTTACGTCCTGCGCCGGGGGCTGCTGGGACACGGCAACCGATCCGGCACACTGCGGGCCGTCGTGTTCTGCATGCGGCGCGTGTGCCGCGGGACAATGCATCGACACAAAGTCCGTTGCCGCGGGCGCGTACAACACGTGTGCGATGCTCTCTAACGGGAAGGTCGTCTGTTGGGGAGCCAACGACGTCGGGGAGCTCGGCACCGGCACCACGGGATCCGACGTCACGTCACCGTCACCCGGAGCCACCGCAATGCTGTCCGGGACGGCGGTGGCAATCGCCGCAGGTCGAGGGTTCGGGTGCGCTTTGCTTAGCGGCGGCTCGGTCTCGTGCTGGGGATTCAACGGGGCGGGCATGCTCGGCGATCAATCGGCGCTGAACGAGGCGACTCCGGTGGCCGTGTTCGGGTTGACGAACAAGGTCAGTGCGGTTGCTGCCGGCCATGGTGATGCGTGTGCCTTATACGTGGGCGGCGGGATGGCCTGCTGGGGGGACAACTACTATGGAGAGATTGGCGACGGTACGAATACCAATGATTTGAGCGCGGTATCCGTACTCGGAGTCACCGGCGTGTCCGCGATGGCGCCGGGCGTAGGCGATACGAACTTCGTTGAGCACACCTGCGCGCTTCTTGCCAATAACACGGTACAGTGCTGGGGAGATAACACGTATGGCGAACTCGGCGACGGGACAACGACGAGCCGGCCTACCGCTGCCCCCGTTCAGGGCTTGAGCGGAACCATCTCGGCGATTGCCGCGGGCGGCTATCACACATGCGTCGTTCTAGCGGACGGTGCGGTCGAATGTTGGGGAGGCAACACCTATGGGCAGCTTGGGAATTCGTCGACGACGAATTCATCCACTCCGGTGACGGTCGCCGGCCTTGCCGGTCCCGCAATGGGGATTGCCGCTGGCGAACAGCATACGTGCGCGCTTCTCCAGAACGGGACGGTGCAGTGCTGGGGCTTCAATTTTGAGGGCCAGCTCGGAACGGGAGTAGCCACGACTGGATCGCCGTTTGGGATCACGTCGCCGGGTTCAGCCGGCCAAGTGGCCGGCCTGTCCGGCGTGACCCAGATCTCTGCTGGGGCAGCCCACACGTGTGCTCTGGTCGGGGCAAACGGCCCCGTGATGTGCTGGGGATACAATAGCTCGGGCCAACTCGGAAACGGAACATCCGTTGATGCTTACGCCCCCGTGGTAGTCCAGTGGTAATTAGCGGTGCCCGGCCCCTTGCAACGCCGACCAGAGACCTCTTTGGCCGCTGCCGCGTCGACGCCCATTGACCGAGCAAGCGACAACTTATCGGCGGTCGCCCCGACCCAGCCGCCGGCCGCCCGTCGTCGCATCACCATTCGACTGACCCCGCTCAACGTTGCTCTTCACCTCCCCCGCACCGCGGGGGAGGGCTGGGGTGGGGGCCTCGAAGACCGGTCGCTACGGCTTGTAGAAATTCCCGCTCATTGTGAGCGCCGTAAGTAGCCCGACCGTCGCATTGTAATACGTATAGTAGCTGTTCTTGGTAGCGACCAAATTCGGCGCGCCTCGGTTGATGCCGTCCACGACGAACTGAAAGGCCTCGTTGACGAACGTGCTATTGCTTCCCGTGAGACCTCCAACTGCTGCGGCACCGACGAGGGACATCGAATTTGGCCCCGCCACGGGAGTGCACGACGTGCACGGGGCTCCGCTCGTCGTATATTCATCATACAGTGCCCCGATGCCGTTGGCGGCCTGCCCCACGAAGAACGCATTGATTGCCGAGAGGTGGCTGGCCGCGCTCGTGTTGCCCCAGCAGTAGTCGACCCCGACGCGCCAGGGCACGCGGTGTGCGTCGTATTGGTAGTCCGTGGCATTTTCATAACTGCCTCCTCCTGCCGTGGCGCAGTTGCCTGAGCACCAAGCCGGAGGCAAAGTCCCCAATGCAGCCATCCTGGATAGAGCGCTGTACACGGCGGCCGTAGCGGCCGTGAAGTTGGAATTGGTCGCGGCGAATATCGGATAATAGGCCGGTGCGAAGTAAGATGGGTTCGTCGGGTTAGACGATGTCGAGTTACCGGCCGCGTTCCCGTACGTCGGAAGATTGCTCGTGTGATCGAAGTCCGACGTCCAGATCGCGTTGATGAGCGCGTCTCGGTTCGTCGAGTAGCTACCCCCGCTGAACACTTTGGATGCCACGTGGAGGGCGAACGCCGCGTCTTGGTCCGCGTCCGTGGCAGAGCCGGACCCCTTCGAACTGGACCCGTCCTCGGAATAGATCCAAGTCATCAGATTCCCGCTGCTATGGGCGCTCCAATAGGCCCACAGCGCATCGAACAGCTGATTGTCGCCCATATAGGCGGATATCAGCATCCCATAGGCGATGCCTTCCGAAACGACGGAGCCGCTCTGAACCTCGGGGCTTATCACGATGCACTGAGTGCTCGACGCGGTGCACGGAGTCGTCGTCGATCCCGATTGCCTGACGTAGTTCGTTTTCCAGTTGCGGTAGGCCCACAAGAGGTATTTGCCAGCCGCCGTTCGGCCGCCCGCGAAGGTCGGCAGGGTGCAGCTCCAGCCCGTTTTGCCATCATTGAACGTCGGCATCGTCATTCCGGGCGGAGTCAACCCGTTGTCCCCCTTGTAGAGCGACACATTGTCGACCCACAGGTTGTACCCGCCGGTCGACGTGAAGTCGGCCGTGGCGTTGAACTGGAATGCCAGGGCATTCGTCGGGACGAAGTTCGGCGCCTGGCACGGCTTGGTCGTGCCGCAGGCGGTGAGGTCCGGGAAGTAGAACGGAACGAGGAGCGAGAAGGGCACGTACACCGTTTGGAACGATGTCGTCAGCGCCGTTCCGACGCCCGTCGGCGTCTGCCCGACGCCGGCCAAGAGATAGCCGCGGTTGTTGTACGCATCGACGCTGCCGTTGACCGCGGTTCCCGTGGCCACGGTGCCGGGATTGGCGGCGGCGTAGGCCGGACCGGGCTGCGATTCCTTCGTCAGCATTTCGAAGTACACCGCACCTTCGCTGCTCTGGGTCGTTTCGACATCGAACTGAATGCCGTCGTACGCGCTGAGGTCGTACGCAGCCCTCATCATTCCGGCCGACGGCGAAAACGCGGCCCCGACGCCCGAGTACATCGTGTGCCCGGTGGACGTGGACGAGAGCGCGTACTTGTTGCACGTCTCTCCCGTCGGGATCGGGTCCCCGGTCGGGGCGGCCGCCACGGCGATCGGCCCGTTCGCGTTCGCGGCGGGCGTTTGCGTCCCCGGGACCGTGTCGGCGAATACGTACCAATATCCCGTGCGGCCCCCCTGCGCGATCATCGAGCCGGTGTCCTGCTCGAAGTCGGAGATCATGTTCGCGCTCGGGGTACCGCAGGCGCTGGCGCCTGCGTCGCTGGTGGCAGCTCCGCTTCCATTGCCGCTGCTCGATCCGGAGCTCGTGCCGCCGTTGCCCGATCCGGAGCTATTGCCGGCGTTGCCCGATCCGGAGCCGTTGCCGGAGTTGTTGTTCCCGCTCGAGCCGTTGCTCGAGTTGTTGTTTCCGCCCGAGCCGTTGCCGGAGTTGTTGTTTCCGCCCGAGCCGTTGCCGGAGTTGTTGTTTCCACCCGAGCCGTTGCCGGAGTTGTTGTTCCCACCCGAGCCGTTGCCGGAGTTGTTGTTCCCACCCGAGCCGTTGCCAGAGTTGTTGTTTCCGCCCGAGCCGTTGCCGGAGTTGTTGTTTCCGCCCGAGCCGTTGCCGGAGTTGTTGTTTCCGCCCGAGTTACTGCCGCTGTTGTTGTCGCCGGTGCCGTCACCGGCTCCGGGGCTGGGGCTGCTCGAGCAGGCAACTGCCATGGGCAACATCGGAAGAACAAGAATGGCGGCGCGGATACAAACGAGGACACGGGAACGGCGCATCGACAAAGCCTCCTCGGCGAACAAGCTGTGGGACCCGACAGCGGTCCCGCGAAACGCCGGGTGTGGTACCACGGCTGCGTGTATTGGTCGCCGGTGGGGTAGCCGCCGGCTCACCGAAAACGGCGCCACTTCCGTTGAAGAAGAAATATTCTAGCGTCAGCGGCTCGCCTACGGGACCGTGAGCGGCCGGCCAATGAAACCACCCGCCGCTGCGGAGCACCTCTACGAGGTGCGCTCTTGCGACTGCGCGAAGCGGAGCGCGCCCTACGGAGTGCGCTCGGCGATGCCGGACGAACCCTGCGCTCGATCGTGGATTGCGTCGACCGCGCACATCGCGTAGTCGCGCAGCTCTTCGTCCAGCGCCCACTGCGGCGCGGGCAGACCCGGCTTGAGGAGGAGGTCAAACTTCAGGACGGTCCACTCGTCGTCGATCGCCCGAAGCGTCCACACGACGTCGAGGTCGTCGACGTTTCCCTTGCCCGGGAGCATTCGCCCTTCGATGACGTCGACGCCGGGCGCCACCGTTTTCGGCGGCGCGAACCTCGTGACGTCCCAGAGCATCACCATGCCGTGCATGACCGCGATTTGGATGTAGACGTCGGCCGAGCCGTCGGGACCGTGACCGACGACGCGCGACGTCCGGAATTTCTCCGGTTCGAAGTCCTTGTAGTGCGCGTAGTCGACTACGCGCGTGCGTACGACGGATGACGGCGCATGAATGAGCGTTTCGGCGTGCCCGTAGCGCTCGGAATGGCCCGGCGGAGTCCAATTCCACTTGAGCGCGTGTCCGGCCGCGACGATACGCGCTGCATCCGCGTCTTGCTCGCTGCCCTGAGCCACCGACGGAGCGACGAGAAGCGCTGCGACCGCCAGAAGACGCGACCAGGGTACGAAGCGAGCTTGCGTCATGTCGATGGGCCCCGCTAGTGCGATCCTTCGAAGAAGCACCGAGCGTACCAGATACGGCAGAGGGCTAGAACGGCCTCTCGGCCGCGAAAGTGGCGCCGCGGCCGGGTCAACGCCTGCGAAATCTCGCACGCCCCTCTGTGATCCACCAGTCATGGTACCGCTGCCGCGCTCGTTCTCGATCGCGCACGGGGAGCTCGCTGGAGTAGCCGAAGTATTCGCGGGTGAGCGTGCGCAACTCTTCGCCGGCAGCGCGTCGGATTTCCGACACGTCGTGGTTCAGCGCGTCAATCAGCCACTCGATGCGGTGCCTTGCCCCGTTCTCTTGCCACCACTTCAGCCAAGGTCGGGCGTCGGTGCCGAGATCCTGTCGCGTCACCTGCACGAGCGCGTCGTACGCGGTGGCAACGACCCGCTCGTCGGTGTCGGCGAGCGCGCGGAGCAGTTCGGGCACGAGGGCGGACTGGCGAGTCTCCCCGATGGCGCGCATTGCGGCCGCCCGGTCGGCCGGGTCCGGGGAGGTCGCGAGCTCCGCGACCGCGTCGCGCGTTTCGTCGGGTAGGACTTTCGTGATGGCAGAGATTGCATGCATCGCGGCGGCGCGCGTGCACGCGTCCGGATCGCGCAGGCGCGCCAGCGCGTGGGGAATCGCCTCGGGGTAGGGGAGCTCGCACAAGAGATAGGTGGCCCACCCGCGCGCTTCGGGGTCGGAGGCCGACAGGCGCTCGATTACGAAGGGCAGCGCGACTCTTCGCTCCCGTGCGACGAGGCGCAAGAGAGGCCCGCACTCGCTCGGACGCGGAGGATTGGGCGAGGCGAGAATCGACGACCGCTCGACGGTGACCGGTCCGGGGAAGCGAGCCATGATGACCCGCATCGCGCCTTCGCCCTGCCGCAGGAGCTCTCCTTCGGCGCCTTCGTCGCTTTCGCCCTCGATGATCCGGTCGACCATGGCCACGAGCTCGCGCTCGAGGTCGACGATGACCGACGGCAGCGGCGCCGCCGGCGTGATGTATGCGATGGGCGGCCTGTGGGGAGCGACGGCCAGGGACGAGGAGGGGGGAGGGACTTCCGGGTCTTCGGCCCCAGTTTCCCATCCGAGCATGTCGAAGAGGGCACGCGCGTCCATCTCTTCGGGGGCCTTCGGAGCTTCGGCGCCCTCGCTCGTTTCGATTGGCTCGGCGGGCGAGTCGGCCGCGCCGCCGAGGACCTCGGAGGTGATCGACACTTCGACGTCGGTCGGGTCTTCGCGCGGGATCGGCGGACCGCTGATGGTTCGGACTGTCGCGACGTTGGGCGGCGGGGGCGGCATCGTCGACGTCGTCAACCCCGCTGTGATGCCGTGCGCCCAGGAGGGTCGAATCGCCTGCTGCTCGGGCGGAACCGCGACGGGCGGGGGGGTCGAGAAGTGGGGCACGGACGGTTCGGACGGGCCATTCGATCGCCAGTCGATCGGCCGGGGCGCGAGCCCTTCGAGCTTGCGTCGGACGATGATCCGTTCGAGGGCTTTGCCGACGATGGTCGCGAATTCGGTGACGTGCTCCAAACCCGTGGAGTCGATCCCTGCGTCGCCGCAATCGCCGAGCAGCAGTGCCACCGCGCGCGTTCGGACGACCAGGGGGACGATCGCCACGTCGACGTCGTTTGGCCGCTGCAAATCGGCTCGGAGCACGGCGTCGAGGCTGTCGACCGGCGCCCTGGCCACGATGGGCGAGAGCCGGTCGCGCGCCTCGGACATGAGGCTGGGCAGATCGAGCGGGACGCCGATCCCCGCCAGGCGCTCGCCCGTGGCGCCGGCGCCGAAGGCGTCGCGTCCTTCGGCGATGTCGCCATGAACGAGAAAGAACGCCGCGTAGTCGAAGTATTGGCGCGAAAATTCGAAGAAGAGGTCGAGGAGTGTGTCGCGTTCGGACGCCGCGTCGGCCTCGCGGCGGCCCGCGTCGAACGTCAGGGGGCCGTGGCGGCGGCGGGGCGGCCGCGAGCTCGACGGGGCGGCGCGCCGGAGAAGTCTGGCGCGGCGCAGTCCCACCGGGGTGGAGGGCGGGGTGTCGTTGTCGACGGGCGACTGGTGCGCGCCTTGGGCTCCCGGGCCGTCGGGAGCCGCCGAAGCGACGGCCGGCCCCGGAGGCGGGACGGCCGCTTTCGACCGGGCCGGCGACCGGTCGGGCGGCGCGGGCGCGTCGCCGGTCGGTTGGGGGAAGGCGAGCACCGGCGTGGAGGCCGGGGGCAGTGGAGCGCCGGTCAAGCGTGCGATCAGTCTGCGCGTCCGGCGGTCGAGCGGCAGCTCGTATACGCGCGCGATGGCCTGCAGGACGCGCACCGAGGGGGCGGCACGCTGCTCGATGGCCAAGCCGAGACCGAACATCAGCTGATCCTCGAGATCTTCGGGCAAACGCTCGACGACGGCGAGCACGAGGATCTCTCCTTCGAGCTGAAGGGGGACGATCTTGCGCTTGAGTGCGATGTCGGGCGGGATGAACCGGGCGGGCTCGAGCGCGACCTGCAGATCCCCGGCGGGAGCGGGGGCAAGGCGCATGTCTTCCGCGATGACGCGTATGAGCGCGGCTTCGTCGACGTGCGCGATTTCCAGCAAGTTGGTGGCGAGGTCGCCGCCGTAGAGCACTTGCCGCGCGAGCGCCTCTTCCACCTGACGCATCGTCGCGACCTCGCGCTGAACAATGAGGGAGCTCAGGGTCATGTGGGGGGGCGGGTTCAGGCTACAGGCTTCGGGCTGGAGGCTCCAGGTGCACTGTGGGCATCGTTTCGACAGCCCCGGCGGAGCCCCAGCCGCTCAGGTCCAGCTGTCGGCCAGCGCTTTCACCAGCCCGGGCACCGTGTACTCGGTCGCGGTGACGTCCACCCGCAGGCCGCGGGCGTGCGCGGTCGCCGTGGTGATCGGGCCGATGCTTGCGATGCGCGGCACCCCCAGCAAATAAGACGCGACCGGTCCGAGAAGCTCGCACAGGTTGTCGACGGTGCTGCTCGACGTGAAGGTCACGGCGTCCACGCGCCCTGCCTCGAGCTCGCTCCGCAACGCGTCCACCGCGTCCGCGGGCGGCGGGCGAGTCTCGTAGGCCGCCACGACGTCGACGCCGTGCCCCGCAGCGCGGAGCGCCTCGGGCAGCACGTCGCGCGCCTTGGAGGCCCGCGGCAAGAGCACGCGCGACGCGCCGGCGCCGGCGGAGAGCTCCCGTAGCAGCTCGTCGGCCAAACCCTCTCCGCGAAAATCTTTGGCAACGACATCGGCGCGAAGCCCGTATTGCTCCAGCGCGCGGGCAGTCGCGGGTCCAATCGCCGCGAGGCGCGCCGTGCCGAAGGCCCGGGCGTCCGATCCGGACGCGACGAGCGCTGCCCAGGTTCGTTCGACTCCGTTTGCGCTCGTAAACGCCACCCAGCCGTAGGCGCCGGCGCGCAGCTCGGCCAGCGCCCGGGTGAGCGGGCCGGGATCGGCCGGTGGGCCGATGGCGATCGTGGGGACGACCAGAGGGTCGGCACCGTAGTCGCGCAGCAGGGCGGCCGTCGCAGATGCCTGCTGCGCCGCACGCGTCACGAGCACGCGCTTGCCAAACAGGGGACGACGCTCGAACCACCGCAGCTCTTCATCGGGCACGCCGAACGCGACGATGACCGCGCCATCGGCGAGCGCCTGGGCCGGCGACTCGGCCGCGGGCGCGGGGATCACCCGCTGCGACGCAAGCCCGGCGCCCACGATGAGCGTCCGCGACGAGCCGCGCTGTGGGCTCGTGCCGGTCCATTCCTGCCGCTCGGTGCGCTCTTTTTGCGCGACTCGAGCACTGGACGCCGGCACGGCTTCTCCCAGGACGCCCGCGAACGCGGCCGCCGCGGCACGGGCGCCGATTCCGGGTACGACTTCGAAGGCGACTCCCGCGCGCGCCACCGCACGGACTTCGTCGAGCACGGACGGCCACTCGAGCGGATCGCCCCACACCGCGCGCACGACCCGCTTGCCTTCGCGCGCGAGTTCGACGAGGCGCGCGGCGAGGGCGCCATCCTCGCCGTGGAAGACGACGTCTGCGCGCGCGATGCGATTGGCCGCCCGTTCGGTTCGGAGCGCGGGGTCGCCGGGCCCGACACCCACGAAAGACACGATGCCATCCACCATGATTCTCGGCCCCGCCCGCGCGCGGTCGGGGGCCTTCGTCCTCGACGATATCACCGCCCATCGCTGCCGACCGCACGAGCCTCTTCTGCAGAGCGAACATCGTGCTATCCCTCCCCCCGATCGCGCTGTCGGTCCAAAAGTCATGGCGTTCCCGATCTCCCGACCCCGACGTCTGCGGACGACCCCCGGCATGCTCGCCCTCGTCCGCGAGACGAGGTTGTCGCCGCGCGACCTCGTCCTGCCGCTGTTCTTTCACGCGGCGATCGATGCGCCGCGTCCGGTGGCGTCGATGCCAGGCGTCTCGCAGCTTCCGGTGAGGGCCGCAGGAGCGACGGCCAAGGAGGCGGAGCGCCGTGGACTCGGCGGGGTCATCCTGTTCGGGCTTCCGAAGACCAAGGATGCACGCGGGTCGAGCGCGCTCGACCCCGACGGGCCCGTCCCGCGCGCAGTCGCGGAAATGAAGAGTGCGGCGCCCGGCCTCGTCGTGATGACCGACGTGTGTGTCGACGAGTATACCGATCACGGTCACTGCGGCCTTTTGCATCGCCGCAAGGACGGTACGACCGAAGTCGACAACGACGCGACGCTGGAGGTGCTGGCCGAGATGGCCGTGCTCCACGCGCGCGCGGGAGCCGACGTGGTCGCGCCGAGCGACATGATGGACGGGCGGGTGGGGCGGATCCGGAGCGCGCTCGACGAGAGCGCATTTTCGTCGATCGCGATCCTGAGCTACGCCGTGAAGTACGCGAGCGCGTTTTACGGTCCGTTTCGTGATGCTGCGGACTGTGCACCCCAGTTCGGCGACCGCTCCGGGTACCAGATGGACCCGGCGAACGCGCGCGAGGCGCTGCGCGAGGCGCGTCTCGACGAAGACGAGGGCGCCGACATGCTGATGGTCAAGCCGGCGCTCGCGTATCTCGATGTCATACGCGCGGTACGGGCGCACTCGACGTTGCCGCTCTTCGCGTACAATGTCTCGGGGGAGTACGCGATGCTCAAGGCGGCGGCGGCCGCCGGGATGATCGACTACGGCAAGGCGATGATGGAAGTGCTGGTCTCGATCCGGCGAGCCGGCGCCGACGCGATTCTGACGTACCACGCCGTGGAGGCCGCCGAGGCGCTCGGTGGGTAGCCAGGCGCGACGGGCAGCGATTGCGTCCGGCGCGGGGAGCATCGCCGCGACGGGCGCGGCGCTCTGGGCGGCGGCGACGACGCCGTCGCTGATCGGCTGCTACACGCACCAATGCGATCCGTCGTCGGTCACGTTCGACGGCGGAGACATGGCCGATCCGGATACGTACGAGACCAGTTCCCTCGGCGCGCCGTGGCTCTCGTACCCGCCGAACGTCACGCTGACCGTGAACTATCTCCCGATCGTGGGCGCCGGCCGCACGCCCGAGTCGATCGAGGGTTACATTGGCAATTCGCCGACGCCGGACGAGCCCAACGATTCGGGCGTCAACTTCACGACCGCAGCCGGCAACCTCGCCGAGTACGCGAACGTGGATGGCGAAGGGTTTCGCGTGGTCAACTCGACGTGCGGCCAGAACTACACAGCGCGCTTCGTCGTCCATTTCGCGCCTCAAGCGGGAGGCGACGCAGCCCCGGTGCAGCCGCTGCCAGAAGGCGGAGACTCCGGCGATGCGGCGCTCGCGGACGGCGGCGAATAGCTCGCTTCATCGGTTCGATTCACGCAGCCGGAATAGGCGGAAACAGCAGAGTGAAGGTCGCGCCCTTTCCGGGCGCGGTCTCCAGGCGCACGGAGCCCCGGTGGCGATGCATGGTCGCGTAGACCATCGCGAGCCCCAAGCCGGTCCCCTCCGAGCCTTTGGTCGTGAAAAATGGCTCGAAGACCCGGGCCTGGACTTCGGGGCTCATTCCCGGTCCATCGTCCGCGACCGCTATCCATCCGCCTCCGCCCTCTTCGCCCGTGCGGACCGCGATCGTCCCGCCCTCGGGCGTGGCTTCGACGGCGTTCACCAGAAGATTCAGTAGCGCGGAGACGATCTCGCTCGGCTGCCCGACGACACTCGGCGGGGCTCCGAAGGTTTCCTCGACGCGTCGCAGGCGGCCGGCTTCACTCGCCATGCGGGGCCTGGCAAGCGCCAGCGCCTCGCGCGCGAGCAGGTTCAGGTTGACGACGTCGACCTTGGAGTCCGGCGTCTGGCGGCTGAAATCGCGCAGTCGGTCGAGGACCCCGAGGCCGCGCTTGAGCACTTGCTTCATTTCGCCGAGCGTCTCGTCGACCTTGCGGGTGTCGCTGCGCCCGTTCAGGCGAGTCGCGATCTCGAGGTGAAGTCCGAGCGGGTTGAGGATGTTTTTCAGGTCGTGCGAGACGCCCGCGGCCATTTGACCGAGCGCCCGGAGCTTTGCGCCGTGAGCGAGGGCCGCTTGGGAGGCGCGGAGCGCTTCGTTCGTGCGCACGAGCGACTGCAAGTGCGCCGAGGTGGCGAGGCCGATCGCCGCGACATCCACGAGTCCTTGAGCCACCTCGTCGTGCCAGGGCTCGACCCCGTCCTCCTCTCGTCTTCGAAAGAGAACCGCGGCGCCGAAGAGCCCCCCGGCGCATACGAGGGGGAGGGTCTTGGCTTGCTGGAACGAGTCCTTTTCCAGCATCGCAAGGAGGGTGCGACCGAACTCGCTGCTGATGTCGTCGCTATCGACCGTCCAGGAGGGAAGCGCCTCGGGGAGGCCCCGACGTGCCGCGATTGCCAGCCCCTTGCTGGTGACCCGAAAGACGGCGACCGCGTCGGCTCCCGCATGGTCGGCCAGGGCGTTCGCCAAGTGTTGCATGGCGTCGTCGCTCGACTTGTGGTCCGAGACCACCCTGGCCAGATGGACGAGGGCGTGGATGGCTTGTCGACTGCGTTGCGGGTCGGATTCCATGAACAAATGCCCGCTCGCGGCCCCCTGCGTGAGCCCCCCCGCGGCGGGGCGACCGCAATTTAACGCGGCCGCGCGTTCCGCCCATACCCGGATCCGCCGGTTTCGGTGCGCGAAAGCCACGATTCGCGCATCCCATCCTCTCGCTCCACCTCTTGCGACCCTCACGGACCCAGCGGCGTCAGGCCCTCGCGAACCGCGTACTTGGTAAGCTCGGCAACGCTCCGGAGCTTCAGCTTGCCCATGATTTGGCGGCGGTGCGTTTCGACGGTCGAGATGGCGATATGGAGCTCTGCTCCGATGTCCTTCGACGTGTAGCCCTCGGCCAGGAGCTGAAGCACCTCTCGCTCGCGGGTCGAGAGCGTGCCCCCCGGCGATTCGGCCGGAAGCTCGGCCTTCACGGCTCTGGCGACGACGATTCCGGTGATCTCGGGGCTCAGAAAGGTTTGCCCCGCGGCCACCGTGTGAATCGCCCGCAGGAGCTCGTCGGCCGCGGCATCCTTCAAGACGTACCCGACGGCGCCTGCGCCCAGCATCGCGAGGACGTACCTGCGGTCCGCGTTCATCGAGAGCCCGATGACTTTCGACTCGGGCAGCTCGCTCAGGATTCGCGACGTCGCGTCGATTCCGTTGAGGCCGCGCATCGAGACGTCCATGACGATGACGTCAGGTCGGGTCGAGCGGGCGACGGCGATGGCTTCGTGTCCGTCCGCCGCCTCTCCGACGACGCGGATCTCCGACTCCTTCTCGAGGACTGCCCGGAGCCCGTCGCGGATGATCTTGTGATCGTCGACGAGGAGTACCTTCATTCTTTGTCCGATGGCCGAGCCGAGAGCGGCCTTTGGCCTCAAAGGCTGCCCGAAGGCGAGCCGGCGCGCAACTTGACTGCGCTCGCGACCCTTGAAACGCTTTCGAGCGGGACGCTGGAAGAGCGGAAAGCGCAACATCGACCATGTCGCACCTTCTCGACAACCAGCTGCTCAGCGCCATTTTCGACCGCGCGAGCGAGTCGATCTTCGTCATCGACCAGGAGGGTCGGCACGTCCGGGTCAACGCAGCCGCCGAACGGCTGACGGGCTATTCGAACGAAGAGCTCGCGACCATGACCTTCTTCGATCTCACGCCGCAGTCGAGCCTGGAGCGAGGACGTTCGTTGTGGCGCGAGTTTCTTCGTCGGGGCGCGCTCACGGACGACTACTGGCTGCGCCGCAAGGACGGCTCGGTCGTCCAAGTGGAGTTTCAAGCCGTCGCCAACTTCGCTCGCGGACTCCATCTCTCGTGCGCCCGGGACGTGACCGCGCGCAGGCGAGAAGAGCGCCGGCTCCGCCGTGCCGTGAATCTGCAGGAGGCGACCGCCGCGATGAGCGCCGCGGTCGACACGGCGCAAGTGGCCAAGGCCATCCTGGCGGCGGGGCTGAACGCGCTCGATGCGCAGGCCGGTCACGTCGTCGCCGTGGTCGACGGCGGGCGGTGGGCGGAGCTCGTGGCAACCGTCGGAATGCCGCCTGGTCTCGAAGAGCAGTGGGCCGCGGCGGCCAGCTCGCTCGGCGTTCCGCCGAAGATCGTGGATGGGAGATATCGATTTTGGCTGGACGACACTTCGGTGCTGCTCCGGGGTTTCCGCCCCGGAGACCCTGTGTGCGTCGAGCAAGTGGGGGACCTGCGGTCGCGAGAGAACTACAACCTCAGCGACGTCGGCGGCGCGATGGTCGGTCTGCCGCTCTTGGTGAGCGGCACGCCGGTCGGCGGCCTTTACTTGTTCTGGAAAGAAAAGCGCTCGTTTTGCGCCGACGAATCGTCCTTTGCGTGGACCCTGGCCGGGCTGTGCGCGCAGGCCCTCGAGCGAGCCCGCCTGTTCACTGCCGAACGCGAGGCTCGCGAGAGAGCCGTGGCCTCCGAGAAGTCGATCCTCGAGTACCAGCAGCGCCTTCAACGAATGGCGTTCGATCGTGTCGTCGTCGAAGAGCGCGAGAGGCGGCGCGTGGCCATGGCGCTTCACGACGGCGTGACCCAGTACCTCGCGCTCGCGAGGATCACGCTCGACCCCGTGCGACAGAGGCTCGAAGAGGCCAATCGCAAGGCGGTCGACTCCGCCGTCGAGCTCATCACCCAAGCCATCGACGAGACCCGATCACTCAGTTTCGAGCTGAGTCCGCCGGTCCTCTACGATCTCGGCATCAAAGCAGGCCTGTGCTGGCTGGGTGAGAAGCTCGAACAAGCGACCGGGCTGCACGTCGAGATCGCCGACGACGGCACCGACCCGTCGGTCGACGACGTGACCGCCGCGATCTTGTTTCGCAGCGTACGCGAGCTCCTGATGAACGTGTTCAAGCACGCCAAGTCAAAAATCGCGAGGGTCTCACTCGGGAATCGAGCCGATCACGTGGAGGTGGTGGTCGAGGACACCGGCGCCGGGTTCGAGCCCGCCCAGACGTCTTCGAGCCGCGGCTTCGGACTGATGAGCGTGCGCGAAGAAATTGGCCGCCTCGGCGGCGTCGTCGAAGTCATTTCCGCGCCCGACCGAGGCACCCGCATCCGCATGCGCGTCCCGAGCCGCCTCGCGGATGGTGCGGGATCACCGGATGTCGAGGCGCGTTCGGGCGCGTGATGTCCGTCCTGCCGAGGCGGATCTACCGAAAGCACGCCGGAACGCACGAGCGATACCCTCTGTCGCATTCCTCGCACGCGTGCCCCGCTGAGGCGGAAAGCAGGGGATCGCACCCTTCGCGGCACGCGGTCCAGCGCTGCGAACACGCGTCGGAACAGTCGGCCCCCGGGGCTCGCGCTTGGCGCGCGGGCGAGCTGGCGTGCGCGGCAGGGACCCCCGAGGCCGCCAAGATCGGAGGCGGGGCGAAGGCGCTCGTCGGCAGCGGGGCGGCGACCGCGGGCTCCCGCCGCCGGGGTCGCGCGTCCCGCGGCTCTTCGCTCGGCAGCGTGGGTCCGAGCGACAGCTGACTGAAGCGCGTCGCGGCGTACTGTACGCGATCGCTCGACTGTCCGTACGTGTAGCCGCGCAGCCAGCCGCGCCAGCACTCTTTTTTCGCGTCCGACGACGCCGCGCTCTCGTCGATGGCGTAGCAGTGCTCGAAGTGCACGTCGCACTCGTAGACGGCCTGAAAGCTCGGGCCGCACGCGACGGCGCCGAAAGCCAAGAAGAGAACGAAGCGTACTCCCACTCGCGTAAGTGTCGGACGCGGCCGCGGTCAACGCAACTCGGGCAATGGGCGCTGGACGGCCGGGCCGCGCATCGTTACATCGGAGCCATGTTTACCGGCCTCGTCGCCGCGACAGGTGTTCTTGCGGCCCGTTCGGCCCGAGGGCCGGGCGCGCGCCTGAGCCTTCGGGCTGAGCTAGACGACGGGCCGCTCGTGCTCGGCGAGTCGATCGCGGTCGACGGGTGCTGCCTTTCCGTGGCCGCGATGGTCGCCGGCGGGTTCGAGGTCGACGCTTCGGCCGAGACGCTCGCGCGAACCACGCTCGGCCGCGCCGCCGAGGGGCGAGTCGTCAACCTCGAGCGGGCGCTCCGGGCGGGCGATCGCTTGGGGGGGCATCTGGCGACGGGGCACGTGGACGGCGTGGGCGAGCTCGTCGATCGTCGTCCCCTCGGCGAGGCGGTCGCGATGACGTTCGCCATCCCGGCCGATCTCGCGCGCTTCGTCGCCGAAAAAGGCTCGATCGCCGTCAGCGGCGTCAGCCTGACGGTCAACGCGGTCCGCGCTGCAAACCGGTTCGACGTCGTGCTCATCCCGATTACTCTTGCAAAGACCAGTTTGGGCTCGCTGGCTCCCGGCGACCCCGTCAACCTGGAAGTCGACTTGATCGCGCGTTACGTCGCGCGTCTTATGGAGGCCGGCGTGGCCCACGCCGTCGAGAGAAGCCCCTGACCCGGATTCCGATGGCACCCGTTCACACGATCGACCGTGAGCTCGCAGAGCGAATCGCCGGCGCGATCGCCGACGTGCGCGCGGGAAAAATGGTCATCCTCGTCGACGACGAGGATCGCGAGAACGAGGGCGACCTCACGATGGCCGCGCAGTTCGTCACGCCGGACGCGATCAACTTCATGGCCACGCACGGGAGGGGCCTCATTTGTCTGGCGCTCAGCGAAGAGCAAGTGGAGCGCCTCAAGCTCCCGATGATGCATTCGCCCGGCCGGCTCGGCCCCGCGCTCGGGACGGCCTTCACCGTGAGCATCGAAGCCCGCCACGGAGTGACGACCGGCATCAGCGCCGCGGACCGCGCGCACACCGTTCGCACGGCGGCCAATCCGGAAGTGCGCCCGGACGAAATCATCACGCCCGGGCACGTTTTCCCGTTGCGCGCCCGAAGGGGCGGAGTGCTCGTCCGCACCGGACAAACGGAAGGCTCCGTCGACCTCGCCCGCCTGGCGGGGCTTACGCCCGCCGGGGTCATCTGCGAAATCATGAACGAAGACGGCTCGATGGCACGGCTGCCGGATCTCGAGCAATTCGGCCGAAAGCACGGGCTTCGCATCCTGACGATCGCCGACCTCATTCGGTACCGGCTCTTCACCGAGCGGCTCGTGCGTCGCGCCTCCGAGGCGATGATCAGGCTCGAATCGACCGGCACCGAATGGCGGGCGATTGTCTACGAAACCGCGATCGACGAGAGGCAGTTTCTCGCGCTGGTGAAGGGCGACGTCATCGGCTGTCCCCCGCCGCTCTGCCGCGTGCACACCGGATCGACCCTCGCCGACACATTTGCGGCGACTCCACAGGACGGCGGACGCCACTTGCGCGAAGCCATCGCGCAGATCGAAGAGGCGGGGGTCGGCGCCCTGGTCTACATCGCGCCGCGGGGCGACCTGCGACGGGAGCTCGATGCCATCGGGGCGGGGGTCTCGACGCCACCCTCCGCGGCGAGCGACGCTCCTTTGCGTGAGTTCGGTCTCGGAGCGCAGGTCCTCGTCGATCTCGGATTGCGCGACATCCGCCTGCTGACGAACAGTCCTCGAAAGATCGCGGGCATCCACGGGTTCGGGCTGAACGTCGTCGAACGTGTGGCGCTGCACTCGATGGGCCACGGCGGGGCGTGAGCGGTGGGCGCGCGTCACTCGGGCCGCGAGGCCGCGCTTCAGGTTCTTTTTCAAATCGAGGCGTCCGGCGCCAGCGCCGACGACGCCATGAAGCTCTTCTGGCGGAGCTTCGGCGCCGACGAAGATCCGGAAGGCCGCGCGTACGCCGAGGAGGCCATCCGCGGCGTCGGGGCCGCGATTGAGCAGCTCGACAAATACATCGCCGACGCCTCCGCGCACTGGCGTGTCGAGCGCATGGCGCGGGTCGACCGAAATCTCCTACGGCTCGGCACCTGGGAGCTCGCTCAGAGGCTCGACGTGCCGCGCGCAGTCGTGCTTAACGAAGCGGTGGAGTTGGCAAAGACGTTCGGCACCGACGAGTCGAGCGCGTTCGTCAACGGGGTGCTCAATCGCATCGCCGACGCCCTCGGCCGCAACGACGAGGAGGCACGCTGACGTGGAGCTTCACTTTTTGGCGCCGGAGCTACGCCGGATCGACGACGCGAACGTCGAGCTCTGCGCATGTACGATTTGGAGCGACGAGCGGCCCATGCGCGGCTTCGCGGGGCTGCTGGACTGGCGGATGGGTGGCCGTCTGAGCGCCCTCTTGAAGTCGAAGTTCATGCGCGGAGACTTCGGCGAGACTCTGCTCGTCCCCGGCAAGCCGCATTTGTCGTTCGACAAAGTCCTCGTGTTCGGGCTGGGAGCGAGGAGCGCCTTCGGCGACGGGACGTTCCGTGAGTCGGTCCTGCGCATCGCGCGCGCGCTCGAGGGCATGCGCGTTCGGCGCGCGGTCGTCGAGCTGCCCGGGCGCGCGGCGGGCGCCATCGAGCCGGAGGACGCGATCACGCTGGCGCTCGATTGCCTGGGGACCTCGTCGGAGCACGACGCGTGGTGGCTCGTCGAGGACGCCGTGTCGCAACGTCGCGTGGTGGAGCGCGCCACGGAAGAGCGGCGCCGGGTCCGCATGGGATAGCGCGTGACGACCCACATCGCCCGTTGGGATCTCGACAAGACCTATCTCCGCACGGAGTTCGACACGCTGCGCGAGCTGGTGAAAACCGCGCTGGAGCGCCCGGATCAAAAGCGGACCAACCCGGGCGCGTCCACGCTTTTGCGGGAGATGGTCCGCGCAGGCGTTCGGGTGCACATCCTGTCGGGATCGCCCGAGCAAATGCGACGGAGCCTCGAGGACAAGCTTCGCCTCGACGGCATCACGTGGGACACGTTCACGCTCAAGCCAAACTTGCAGAACCTGCTCCGGTTTCGCTTCCGCGCCGTGCGCGACCAGCTCGGATACAAGCTCCCGGCCCTGCTGCGGGCGCGAGAACGGCTCGCCGACACGGGCGACTCTCCCGGCGCGAGCACCGAGACGCTCTTCGGTGACGACGCGGAAGCCGACGCGTACGTCTACTCCCTCTACGCGGACTTCTTGGCCGGTCTGGTCGGCGAGGACGTTCTCCTGCGAATCCTCCAGCGCGGGCGGGTCTACGAAGACGTGATCGCCGAGGCGATGGAAGCCGCCCGCGCCATCGATTGCGCGGACGTCGTCGAGCGGATTCTCATTCACCTCGAGCAGCAGACCCCTCCCGACGACTTTCGCACCTACGGCACGCGCGTCGTGCCCTTCTACAATTATCTGCAGGCGGCGTTCGTCGTGCACGAGGACGGCCGCGTGGGCCCGGAAGGCGTTCTCCGTGTCGCCGTGGAGCTCGTGACCGAGCACCGGTTCGATGGCGACGCGCTCGCCCGCAGCTACTTGGACCTCGCTCGGCGCGGACATCTGCGGGGCGCGCGCGTCGACGGGCTCCGCGCGTCGCTCGACGCCTGGCTGGCTCAGGGCCACGTCCCGGCATCGACGGAGCTACAGACGATGGTGACGCGCCTCCCCGCGATTGCGCAAATGGCGCAAGAGGCCGCGGCCGGCCGCACGGACCATCGGCGGCAAGTGCCCGACTACGTGGAGCTCGTCGACGTGCACAACGCGCGACGAAGACGGTGAACGGGCCGACGCGGTCTTCAAGATCGCTAAACCCACGCGTTGTTCAGGATCTCTCCGACGCCGCCCGCCCCGGGGACGATGTACTGGTGGTCGTCGAGACCGCGTTCCTCGGCCCACCGCGTCCCGGGTACGGTCGCGAGGACGTCCTCCTCGCTCGCGCCGCGGTCGAGGCGATACGCATACACCGCGGTGTCCGGGTGCTTGCTCAGCACGTGCCGCAGGTACTCGGGGGTGACGATGAGATGCATCGTGATGCACCGCCCGGGCGCTCCTTCCAGCCGCGTTTTGTAGTGATCGAGCGCGCTCACGAGCGACGATCCGGTCGCCGCCATCGGGTCGGGGAAGAGAACGAGGCGCCCTTCGACGTCGCGGCCGATCTTCGCGTCGTGCCACGTCGCGCCCGTCACGTGGCCCTGCGCATCGGTCGAGCGGGACATGAAAAGGTGGTCCTGGCGCACGCACGACGGATCGAGCAGCTCGCTCAGGAGGTCGTAGACGACCTGGGACGGCACGGTTCCGGCGCGCGCGATGCCCACGGTGACCACTCGGGTATGCGGGGCGACGGCCGCAGAACGCACCACCGCTTGCGGGAACGACGTGACCATGCGGGTCGGTACGTCGAGCCGGAACCGCGGCAGCTCCGCCGCCAGAACGGCCTCTGCCAGCTGCTGATAGAGAGCCCGGAGCAGCCGTCCCACCTCGGGCTGCTGCGTGTCCAGCGCGCAGAAGCGCGCGAGCCTCGTCCACGCGATGGGGTCGTCGAGCAAATGGACGTTCGGCCCATACTTGTGCTCGATCTCGGGTGGTCGATAACGGCTCTTGGTGTAAGCCGCCTCCGTCATCGGCCCCTCAAGTCCAATGACCGGCCCTGAGAGCCGCCGCGTCGATCACTTTGACCTTCGGTCCGAGCGCCTCGCGGAACGCGTCTTCGTCTTCGTCGTCCATGATGGCGTCGCCGAAGCCGGCGGCGATTTCCATCGCGGTCGAGAGAATTCGCAGGAACTGGGCGAAGCTCGACGCCGCGAGAGTGGGAACCCACCGGTCTTGCCCGCTCATGGCCGTGTACACCGGGCAGTCGCCCTCGGGATCGGGTTTGCTCACGTCGAGGAAATAGGGGTCCCCGAGGAGCGAGCTCTCCCCGACGACCACCCAGGACGCCTTCCAGTCGGCCGGCGGCGCGCCGTTCTCGCCCGGCGTCTGCACGAGCTGCTGCGCCTTGACGAGCTCACCGGCCGGAATGAGGCGCACCCGTTCGACCGGAGTCACCGTCTCGAGCCTCTCCGGGTCGGCCGCGAGCAGAAAGCTCCGGTACCGCGAGGGCACGCGAAGCTGTTTGCGCAGCTCGTCCACGAGCGCCTGCGGCGCCTTGCCGAACGAGCAAGGGAGCTTGCGCTTGGCAAATACTGCCTTGAGGGCCTCCACCGCGTCCGCGAGATCACTGTCCACGTAGTTCGCCTCGCACGAATGGTCGGGCACGCCCACGCTGGGGCCATAGATGAAGCTCGCACACGCTAGCATCCTTGCCGCAGAATTCGAACCTCAAAGACTACTCACCCTACAGGTAACCTCCAGCTCCACCACTTCGGTGCTTGCTTCTCCACCAAGACCACGCAAGGGCTCGATGAGCGTCGCGACCGAATCGTTGACGACCGCCTCGGCGGCCGCGGACAGAGGACGAGCCTCGGGACGGCTCAGGTTTGCGTGTGTTCGGGCGTGCACGCGCGTCAGGTCCTGATTGGGGACCACGATGGCGATCCGCAAGGCGACGGTTGCCACTCGGCCCGCCGGGAGGCCGAACACGTCGGGGCGGAGCGAGAGCGGGCGGCAGAGGTCGGCTTTTCCTGGGGCGCCGCTCGCCCCGAGCACCAGCGCCGCCCATCCGCCCAAGTCGACGTGCGGGAGGTCGTCGCGAGCGCCCACCGTGGTCAGCGCCCGGCAGGCGCCCTCCGAGGCAAGCGTACCCGGTGGACAGCGCGCCGGCCGGGGGCACACCGCCCCAACCCGATCGGTCCCGCGGGGGCAGGTCGCTTCGGCGTCGAGGCACGCGATGCGTCCGAGCGCAACGACGGGCGCGCCTCCGTCCATGCACGCGACTCCCGCTCCGCCGAGGGTCGACTTCGGGAGGCAGGCCCCGGTGGCCGCGTCGAGGCGTTCGTCCGCGCCGCACACCCGAAAGACGCAGCCGTCGAGGCCGGCCTTTGCCGCCGGTCCGCAGTAGGCGTCCGCCACCTCCGGCGGAACGCAGGCGCCGAGGACGAGTACGTCGCCCGGGAGGCACGCGCACCGCCCCGACGAATCGCGCTCCGCGTCGCGAGGGCAGGCTGCGTTGCAAACGATGCCGTCGCATTCGGACCGTGCCCGGCACGCGCCGAGCAGAACGCAGAGCCCGGCGACGACGGCACACGCCGCTCTCCGCGCCATCGCGGGCAATGGTACGCGTGCTAAAGGTGGGGCGCCATGCTCCCGACGTTTCTGGACGGTTCGCCGGAGTTTGCCGCCGCGCTCGATCGATTCGAACGGCGTGGCGAAGCCGATTTCGCGCGCGTCGAACCCGCGGTGCGTGAAATTCTCGACGCGGTTCGCGCCGAGGGGGACGCGGCCGTGCAGCGCTATAACGAGCGCTTTGGAAGGCGGGCCCCGCGACTCTTCTTCCGGGACTACCCCGGCGGCGCGGCGCTCGGCCGCTTGCCCCCCGACGTCCGCGAAGCGCTCGAGCTCGCGGCGGAGCGAATCCAAGCGTTTCACACCCATCAGCGCGACGCCGGATTCCGCTACGAAGACGATGGGATTACCCTGGGCACCCGCGTGCTGCCCGTTGGGCGGGCTGGCGTCTATGCTCCGGGAGGAAAGGCGCGTTATCCGTCGAGCGTCTTGATGTCTGCCATCCCTGCACGGGTCGCCGGAGTCGCCGAAACGATCCTCGCGACCCCCCTCGCAGGCGACGAGAGTGACGACCCCCTGTACGCGGCCGCGCACCTCTCCGGCATCACCGCCGTCGTCGATGCGGGCGGCGCTCAAGCGATCGCGGCGCTCGCGTACGGGACCGAGAGCGTGCCGCGGGTCGACAAGATCGTCGGGCCCGGCAACGTGTACGTCGCGTGCGCGAAGCGCCTCGTGTTCGGAGCGGTCGACATCGACGGCATCGCGGGTCCCAGCGAAATTCTCGTCGTCGCCGACGACGAGGCGGACCCCCGCATCATTGCGGCGGACCTTCTGTCCCAAGCGGAGCACGACGAAGCTGCATACCCGATGCTCGTCTGCGCGTCCGAGCTGATGGCTCGGGCCGTTGCCCGCGAAGTGGAAGATCAGTTGGGGAGCCTTCCGCGGGCGGCGATCGCGAGAGCGGCAATGGCCAACGGCGCCGCGTTCGTCGCGCACTCGCGCGAGCGCATGGCTTTCATCGCCGACCTCCTCGCCTCCGAGCATCTCGCGCTTCACGTGGTCGACCCCCATTCGATGCTCGCGCGCATCCGCCATGCGGGCGCCGCGTTCATCGGGCCGTCCACGCCGGAAGCGGTGGGAGACTACATCGCCGGACCGTCCCACGTGCTGCCGACGGGAGGCGCAGTGCGGTTCGGATCGCCGCTCGGGGTCTACGATTTCGTCACCCGAACATCGCTCATCCAATACACGCCCGATGCGCTGTCGCGCCAGGCGCGATGGGTGTGCGCGCTGGCTCGGCTCGAGGGATTCGAAGCACACGCTCGCGCAGTGGAAGCCCGCATCCCCCGCCACACGCGATAGACTCCCGCGCTGTGCGACGAGTCTGGCGCTGGCAACTGCTTTTGGTCATCCCGTTTGTCGGCACCCTCTGGGTGCCCTTCTACAACGCGCTCGAGCCGCGGATAGGGGGAATTCCGTACTTCTACTGGTACCAGTTCCTCTGGGTCGGCATCAGCGCGACGCTGACGGCAGTCGTCTACTTTGCTACCCGCGGCGGTGAGCGGTGAGCGGCGTCAACGTCCCGGCGTTGGCGGTTTTTGCCGTGCTGTTCGCCCTCGTGACCGTGCTCGGCTTCGTCGCCGCGCGCTGGAGGCGGGCCGACCTTCATCAACTTCACGAGTGGGGTCTCGGGGGCAGGCGCTTCGGAACCGTGGTCACATGGTTTCTTCTCGGCGGCGATCTCTACACGGCATACACGTTCGTCGCGGTGCCGGCGCTGGTGTTTGGACAGGGCGCCATCGGCTTTTTCGCGATGCCCTACACGATCATCGCCTACCCATTCGTCTTCGTCGTGATGCCCCGGCTCTGGAGCGTGTCGCACCGCCACGGGTACATCACTGCCGCCGATTTCGTCCGCGGCCGTTTCGACAGTGGAGCGCTGGCGCTGGCCGTCGCCGTGACGGGCATTCTCGCGACCATGCCGTATATCGCGCTCCAGCTCGTAGGGATTCAGGTGGTGCTCGGCGCCATGGGTGTTCAGGGCAGCGGATGGATGGCCGATCTGCCGCTCGTCGGCGCTTTCGTCATCCTCGCCGCGTACACGTACCAAAGCGGCTTGCGGGCGCCGGCGCTCATTGCGGTCGTCAAGGACGCGATCATTTACGTCACCGTCATCGCCGCGGTCATCGTCATTCCGTCGAAGCTCGGCGGCTACTCCGCGATTTTCGCGGCCGTGCCGCAGTCCAAGCTCATCCTCACGCCGCCTAGCCCCGGCTCACTCGGTCAGTTCGGCGCGTACTCGACGCTGGCGTTCGGATCCGCGCTTGCGCTCTTTCTTTATCCTCACTCGATGACGGGCGTGCTGAGCTCGAGCGGTCGAGCGGTCATTCGGCGCAACAGCGCGATGCTTCCCGCGTATTCGTTTCTCCTCGGCCTCATCGCCCTTCTCGGGTACATGGCGGTCGCCGCACAAGTCGACAAGCTCCCCGCATTCGCGGCCGGCTTTCGGCAATACGGTCCGAATTTCGCAGTCCCCGCGCTCTTCATCGATCTCTTTCCGCCATGGTTCGTCGGCTTTGCCTTCGCGGCAATCGCGATAGGCGCGCTCGTCCCCGCCGCCATCATGTCGATCGCCGCGGCGAACCTTTTCACGCGCAACGTCTACAAAGAATTCTTGCGCCCGGGGTGCGCGGACAGGGAAGAAGCGACCGTCGCGAAGATCGCCTCGCTCGTCGTCAAATTCGGCGCGCTGGCGTTCATCGTTCTCGTACCGCAAAAATACGCAATTCAGCTCCAGCTGCTGGGTGGTGTCTGGATTCTTCAGACGTTCCCTTCCGTCATCGTCGGCCTGTACACGCGGCGCGTGCACCGATGGGGTCTGCTCGCCGGGTGGGCGACGGGCATGACCGTCGGCACGTGGATGGCGCGCTCCCTCGCGTTCAAGGGGAGCGTGTATTCGGTCACGATCGGGGGTCTCGTCGTGCCGGGCTACGCGGCGCTCTGGGCCCTCATTGCGAACTTCCTCGTCGCGATCGTCGTCGGTGCCGCCGTGACCGGGGCCGGGATTGCTCCCGGGAAGGACGCGACCCGGCCCGAGGATTATGGTCCGTGAGAAGGAGCGTGACCGGCTGGCCCTTATAGGCCTTCCGCGAACTCGCCCGCCGTTTGCGGTGCGGGCGGGGGTGGGGTCGCGCTCCCCGCGGTGGAAAGCACGTAACGGGCTCGGAGCTCGCTGTGCTCGGGGGAGACCACGAACGAGATGAGATCGTGGCGCCTCTGGTCGGCGGTCAGCCCCCCAATGGGACGCGACTCGGCGCGGACCAGGCTCGATGCGGTTGCCAAGTCGCCGCACAAGAGAAGCCCGGCGCGCCCGGCGGTAAGCTCGATGCTGCGCGCCCACCCGCCGAGGTCGACCATTCCGTCGAGGTGCGCGCTGGACGTGGCAATGGCGGCCCGCTCGCCGTTCGTCAGATATCGGCCCAGTCGCTCGCGCAGCACGCCCACCGAGCTGTCCGCTGCGGCCGGCAACGTGCCCGGGGCGCCAATTTCGATCGTCGCCAGCAGGAGCCGGGTGAGGTCGTCGCCCGTCGGAAAGTAAAGCAGCACCTGATGCTCCGGGCGGTAGTAGGTCAAGTGTCGCCCCGCGAGGAACGCGAGCTCTTTCGCGGAGCGCCCTCGCAACACCGACGGTCCGAGGGCCGTCGTCGGTTCGAGGGCGCACACCGCGGCGATGTCTCCCGGCACCTCGTCGATGACATAGAGCGCCGGGCATGGAACCCCGAGAACTCGCGCCGCCCACTGAAAACTCCGCACGATCGACGCCGTGCTCTTTTCGTCCAGACGGCTCGCGGGGTCCAGCGCGACCAGCGCTTTGCGTGCGACGAGATCGTCGATCCGCATCGCCACCGCCGGGCGGGCCACCGCCGCGAACAGCGCGGCCAACGAGTTGCCCGATCCGGTCACACGCAAGAGCTCCCAGGCGTCCTCGTCGATCGTGCCGCGCGCGCGGATGGGCGCGACCGAGCGAAACTGATCGACCATGATTTGTTGGTCCACGTCGGCTGCGCCGAGCTCTTCGAGCGCCAAGGCGGCCAGAAACGCGTCGTCCGTTCTTCCTTCGCGCCAGTGGGTGGCGAAGGCGTTCGCGTGGATCGAAGGGTCGGTCGGGTCGTCGACGAGCTCGTCGGAGGCCAACTCCGCGGCGGCCCCCTCGCCGAGAAGCTCCGTGACGTCGTAGGCGATCGCATCGCCCGGGTCCGAGGCGCCACTCGCGCCCTCCGGGTTTTCCCAGTCCGACTCGGCGGCCGAGCCCGAAGCCGCGGCTGCGTCGACCGTGCGCGGACGCAGCGCGTGGAGCGCATCGAACACCGCGAGTGCGCGCTCGTGCGTCGGGTCGTTCTCGAGCGCCTTTCGGAGCAGCGAAAGCGCGGTCTCGTGGTCGTGCAATTGATCGAGGGCCACCTGCGCTTGTGCGACGAGCAGCTCTGCCTGATTGGTCGGCGAGGGCCCGAGATTGGCCAGCGCTCCGAGCACTTCGAACAGCTGGCTCCAGTTTCCCTGGCGTTCGTAGCCACGCCGTAGGGCTTGGAGTACGCCGACGCGCTGCGGTTCGATTCGACGAGCTTGTTCGAGCGCGTCGATGGCGCCCGACGCGTCGGCGAGCTCGACCTGCAGAATTCGAGCAATGGCAACGAGCTCGCGAACGCGCTGCCTACCGGACTCCAGCGTCCGAAGCCGTTCGCGACGAAGCGCCACTGCGCGTGCGCTATCGCCTGCCTGCGTCGCCTCGATGATTTGCTCGTCGAGCGAACGGTCGGGGGGCTCTGGCAGCTCGCGCGCTTCGGAGGCGAAGGAGGGGAGGGGCTCGGAGGCGAAGGACGGAAGGGGCTCGGAGGCGAAGGACGGAAGGGGCTCGGAGGCGAAGGACGGAAGGGGCTCGGAGGCGAAGGACGGAAGGGGCTCGGAGGCGAAGGACGGAAGGGGCTCGGAGGCGAAGGACGGAAGGGGCTCGGAGGCGAAGGACGGAAGGGGCTCGGAGGCGAACGACGGGAGGGGCTCGGAGGCGAACGACGGGAGGGGCTCGGAGGCGAAGGACGGGAGGGCCTCGGCGGAAGGGGACGGAGGCGGTCGCTCCGATGCGCCGCGCACGAACGTGAAGTGTTGGGCGCGGGCGCGCCCTTCCGGCATATTCGCAACCCGGTCGTACACGGCGGAGGAGATGAGGGGTCCCACATTTCCTGCCGTTCGGCCCGTGTTCAAGAAGAGCCGAGTCAGCGCGAGCCCCTCGACCGGTGCCGTCGCCGCACGAACGGCGGCAACGAGCGCATATCCTCGAGCCTGGGCCCCGATCTCGGTCACGATCGACTCGACATGCTCCGACGCCACTCGCTGGTCGAACGGTCCATACTCGTGGATGAGCTCCGCGAATATCGACACGTTGCTTCCTCCGCGCGCAGCAATCGCCTCGCCTAGGGTATGCAATCGCACCCAGCGTCCTCCGGCGGTGCGAATTACGCCGAGATTGGCCAGGCGGCCGCTGACGTGCACGAACACGTCGTCTTGGGGCGTGACCCCCGCGAGCGCGTGGGCGAGATCCCCCTCCACGTCTTCGCCATCGACCACGTTGACTCGATACCCGAGCTCCGCGAGCTCTTGACGCAGCCATGCGACGGCGTCAATCCACGTGCTCGCGTCCGCGGACCGCGGGTCACCGAGCGCCAGGACGACTGCACACCGCATGCGCGCAAGAGCAACCTTACTTGTTCATGCGCGAGGAGCGAGCGACGCGCAGGACCTTTTCTCGCTTTTCGCCGCGGCGCGAAAAATTGTGCGGAGGGTGAACCGCTTCTCCCAATCCGTCGGCCGACCCATTTGTCGGAAAGGGAGGTGGACGGCTTTCGGGTTCGCACAGCTGTTCGCTGCACCTCGCTGCGCGCGCGGCCCGGCGTGCGTGACCGAACGAACGTCCACGTCCACCTCTATCCTGTCCAGGTCCGCGGCGTAGCGGCGACGTGTTCGGCCGATCACGATCGTCTCGGACCGGCGGTGCAAAGACCTATGCGCGCCCTACAGTCCAGCGGTCGAGATAGGCCCCGTCTCCACGGCTTCGAAGTCGCTTCCGTGCACCTGGCCCAGTGCCTCGACGAGTGAGTCCATCAGCGGCGTCCACGCGTCGTCGCTGTCACCGCTCACGTACCAGTCGCTCCCGTTGTCGGCCAGAATTAACCCGTATTGCTGCATTGCCACAACAATGACTTTCGCGGCGCCATTGAATCCAGACGCATCGAAAGAGGCTTTCAGCCGCAGCCGGAGACCCATCGGTGGCAGACTCGCGTCGCTCTTTCCGGCGGCGTGCGTCGCGGGGTGGATATAGGCCTCTTGTGTGCTGCTGACGGTGAAGCGGAGCGCGTGCGCGATGACCCCCGCATTGACCTCGGACACTTTTGCGAGGCCCGGCAAGACAGGCAGACCCGCCGCATCGGCCGAGGTCCACCCATCGGGGCGCAGCGTGTCCGAGCGCAGGTCGAATTTGGCGCCCGAGCCGCAGCTCCAGCCTGGGCCGACGAAGGAGCTACTCCACGTTTCGTAAAGCATGCACGCGGCCGTGTCGATGACGAGGACATGCATGTCGCCCCCCGAGCCGGCGCCTCCTTCGACCAGCGCGTTCGCCGGGAAAGGGTACGGACCGGGGTCACTCTCGCTCGCGTCCGAGAACGTCATCGGAAGGAGCGCCTGGCCGGCGGGGACGGTCTGCCACGGAATACCATAGTGGTCAGTCGACCAATCGCCCCAATCGGGATGCAAATGCGTGGTCGGACTCATGTTGGCGATGTACGTCGTCGATTTCGCGTGCACCGGGAACTTCTGGGGATCGTCGATTCGCGTATTCCACGGGTTGTCGGCCGGAAAAATAGGGCAGCCGCCGATCGTGGGCGCCGGGCCGGGTGCCGCGTCCGCGCTTGCAGCCGAAGGCGCTCGGCCCGGCGCCGCGTCCGCGTCGCCCGCACCCGACGACGGTCGGCCTGGCGCGGCGTCGCCGCCTGTCGATGGCAGACCGCCATCGAACGAAGATTCGGGGAACGTCATCGCGGCTTGGATGCCGCTATCGTCGCCCGAACTGCCGACGCCTCCTGCCGCGTTTTGGCCGCCACAGGCTTCGAGGGCCACCATTGCCCACAACGACACGATGCGGACCACCTGCATGAACACCTCCGTGCCATTGCCTTGCGAGCGGCGAGCCAGCGAGCTGGTCGGGCGTGTGTCCGGGGCGCGCTCTTCGGATGCATGCACGCGCACGCGCCGGAGTAGTAGAGACTCCTACGAGCCCGCGGCACCACCATGTTTTCGTCCCGCTCCTCCGTCGACCTCTCGCCCAATCCGCTGTCCGTCGCCCTTGGTCGACTCCGCGAATCCGCCCGTCCCGTCCTCGATCTCACCGAGTCCAATCCCACACGCGCCGGAATCCCGTATGACGAGGACGCGATCCGCGCCAGGTTGGCCGATCCCGCCGTTCTCCGCTACGAGCCCGCCGCCTTCGGGATCGCCATGGCACGCGAAGCGGTCGCGCGAGACCTCACCGACCACGGTACTTCGGTCCATCCATCGCGAATCGTGCTGACCGCGAGCACGAGCGAGGCGTACGCGTTTCTCTTCAAGCTTCTGGCCGATCCAGGCGACGAGGTCATCGTCCCTGTCCCGAGCTATCCGCTCTTCGAGCATCTCGCGCGCCTCGAGTCGGTTCGCGCCGTGCCGTACCGACTGTCGTATGACGGGGCATGGCACGTCGACCTCGCGTCGATGCGCGCGGCCGTCACCGACCGCACCCGCGCGGTCGTCGTCGTCACTCCGAACAACCCGACCGGCTCGTACCTGAAAAGGACCGAGCTCGATGCGATTGCGTCGCTCGGGCTGCCGATCGTGAGCGACGAAGTGTTTGCGCGTTTCCCGCTTCGGGACGATCCGACTCGGTGCCTGTCGGCGCTCGACGAGAGCGCCGCGCCGCTCGTGTTTTCGCTCGGCGGGCTCTCCAAGCTCGCCGCACTGCCCCAAATGAAGGTCGCGTGGATGGCCGTTGGCGGCGATCGCACGGCGGTCGACGCCGCGTTGGCTCGGCTCGAAGTCGTCGCCGACGCATTTCTTTCCGTCGGCACGCCCGCGCAGCTCGCGCTCCCCGGCATTCTCGCGTCCAGAGCGCCGGCGGAGGACGGCATTCGGCAGCGGACTCAGATGAATCTCGCATACCTACGCGGCGCGCTTCGGGGTTCGGCCGCGTCCGTGCTGGACGTGGAAGGGGGGTGGTACGCGACGCTGCGGCTTCCACGGACCGAAACCGAAGAGGATTGGGTACTCGCCCTAATCGAGCAAGACTGCGTGTACGTGCATCCAGGCCACTTCTTCGATTTCGATGCGGAGGCGTACATCGTCGTGAGCTTGCTGACACCCCCGGCGACGCTCAAAGAAGGAATCGATCGGATCGTCCAGCGGGTCACGAGCGGGGTTTGCGCCCGGTAGCGAGGCTCCGTGGCCGCGCTAGCATCGGCGCGTGAGCCTATCCGACCGAAGCCACCCCGTCCGGGTTGCGGCGATCACCGTCAGCGACACGCGCAGAGAAGCGGACGACGAAGGAGGTCGCTGCCTGCGCGAGCGGCTCGAGGCGGCGGGCTTCGTCGTCGCACTGCGCACAATCGTGCCCGACGAACCCGACCGCGTGCGCGGCGTCATCGCGCGCGTGTGCGACGAAGACTTGGCGGACGCGATCGTCACGACAGGCGGTACGGGCCTCGCGCCTCGCGACCAGACATACGAGGCCGTGAGCGAAATCCTCGACAAGACGCTGGACGGATTCGGTGAGGCTTTCCGCCGTCTCTCTTGGGATGAAATTGGACCGCGCGCGGTGCTCTCGCGCGCAGTCGCCGGGGTCCACCGCGGGCGCGTCGTCGCCGCGTTGCCGGGGAGCCCGAAGGCCGTGCTATTGGCGGTCGATCGCATCCTGGCTCCGATCCTGGTTCACGCGGTCGCGATTGCCCGCGGCGACAAGCACGGCCATTGATGATGCTCGATTTCGACGAAGCCCGTCGTCGGTTGCTGGCGAGCGTCCGACGCGTCTCGAATGAGCGCGTCACGCTTGGGGATGCGTCCGGGCGGGTGACGACGGAAGACCTCATCGCGCCCGGGCCCCTGCCTTCGTTCGATCACAGCGCGATGGACGGCTACGCGATTGCGGCCGCAGACCTCGGCGAGCGCGGCCCCTGGACCCTCCCCGTCGTCGGTGAAAGCCGCGCCGGATATGAGCCTCCCGCTCTCGCCCCCGGAACGGCCTTCCGCATCTTCACGGGCGCGCCGATTCCGCCGGGCGCCGACTGCGTCGTCATGCAAGAGCACGCGACGCGCGAGGGCGGCGCTGTGCGCTTCAGCGCCCGTCCGAAATTGGGCCAGCACGTGCGGCGCGCCGGAGAGGACCTCGAGCGCGGGGCGCTGGCGGTTCCGGCTGGTACCCGGCTCACCCCCGGTGCGCTGGCCCTCGCCGCCATGCTCGACCGGGCGGAGATCGTGGTCGCCCGGCGACCGCGCGTCACCATCGTGTGTACGGGCGACGAGGTGCGCGCCCCCGGCAGCCCGCGATTGCCGGCCTCGATCCCCGAGTCGAACAGCGCTCCGCTCGCCGCCTTCGCGCGGCAAGCGGGAGCCTGCGTGCGGATCGCGCCGATCGTTCGTGACGATCAGGACGCGACGCGCGGCGCGATCGAGCAGGCGCTCGACGGGACCGACGTGCTGCTCACGGTCGGAGGCGTCAGTGTCGGCGACCACGACTTCGTCCGCCCGTCGCTCGAGCTCGCGGGAGTCACGCTGGACTACTGGAAGGTTGCCATCAAGCCGGGCAAGCCCATCGCGGTCGGCCGATCGGCGACCGCCCACGTGCTCGGGCTGCCGGGCAATCCGGCGAGCGCGCTCGTGACGTTCGTGGTGTTCGGAATGCCCCTGCTCCGCGCGATGCAAGGGGACGCCCATCCCTGCCCGATGCCGCTCGTCGCGCGCCTCGCGCCGCCCGGCCGCAAGCGCTCGCCCGAGCGGTTGGAGCTGGTCCGAGCGAAGCTGCGGGTCGACCGCGACGGGCTCGTCGCGCACGTGCACGACAACCAGTCGTCGGGCGCGGCGACCAGCCTGGCCGACTCGGACGGAATCGCCCTCATCGCCCCCGGCGACGGAGAGCTCGGGCCGGGGGCGTTCGTCTCCTGCGTACGCTGGAGCGACGCGTGAACGGGACGCTCGCGGGCATCTTCGTCGGAGGGGCTGCCACGCGCATGGGAGGAATCGCCAAGGGTCTTTTGCGGACCGAGTGCGGCCAAACCATCGTCGAGCGTTCGAGGCACATTCTGGAGCGGCTGGGCGTTCCGGTCGTTCTGGTCGGCGTCCGAAGGGAATACATGGGCCTCGGCCTCGATGTCGTCGCGGACGAGCCGGGCGGCATCGGACCGCTCGGGGGGGTGGTGGCCCTGCTCCGGCGCGCGCGGGGCGCTCAGGTGCTGGCGCTCGGAGGCGACATGCCTTTCGTATCGAGCGAGTTTCTCGAGCGCTTGCTCGCGGCCTCGGACGGCGCGCCGATTGTCGCTCCGCGCCGCGAAGGTCGCTGGGAGCCGCTCTGCGCACGATACGACCCAGCCCGTGTGCTTGCGCCGGCGCTCGCGCTGGTCCGCGCACGCGAGCATTCTCTGCAGCGTCTGCTCGCCGCAGTCGGGGCGGCCGAGCTATGCCTCGAGCCGAACGGCGCAGAGCAGCTCGGCGACTGGGATACGCGGGAAGACGTGGAAAGGTCGGCGCGCTGTCATTCCAGGTCGAAATGACGCTTCGCCAATACGACACCACACGTTTCGACTTCGCCGCGGCGCTCTGCCGATGCGAGGCGTGACACTTCGAGTTGGCCACGGCGCTGTGCCGATGAGGCGGGCGACATTTCCAGTTGGCGACGGCGCTCGGCCAACGCGACGAGCGACACTTCCAGTTGGCGACGGCGCTCGGCCAATGCGACGAGCGACATTTCCAGTTGGCGACGGCGCTCGGCCAATGCGACGAGCGACATTTCCAGTTGGCGACGGCGCTCGGCCAATGCGACGAGCGACATTTCCAGTTGGCGACGGCGCTCTGCGGATGAGACGAGCGACATTTCCAGTCGGCCACGGCGCTTCGCGGATGAGACGCGCCGCTTTTCGAGTCGTATGCGACGATTTGTCGACAAGCGGTGCCGCTCCGCCGGATCCAAAACTTGATTTATCGAATGAATCTGACGCTTGCCGTCGATGCGCTCACTCGTTCCACCCGACCCAGTGGGCGCCGCCCGCTCCACTCTCGCGCTTCCAGATGGGAACGCGCGCTTTGATTCGATCGATGAGCGCGCGGCAAGCCCGGTAGGCCTCTTCGCGGTGCGGTGCGCTCGCCGCGCACACGACCGCGACGTCTCCCACGACGAGCGCTCCCGTTCGGTGAATCGCCGCCAGACGCACCCCCGGAATCTCTGCGGCGATCTCCTCGGCGATTCGCGTCATCTCGGCGACCGCCATCGGCGCGTAGGCCTCGTATTCGAGCGCTGCGACCGACTGACCTTCGTTGACGTCCCGCACCGTTCCCAGGAAGAGGCACACGGCGCCTGCGCCCGAGTGCTTGACGTGTTCGATCGCTTCGTCGAGCGAAAGGCGGGTGTCGCGCAAATCGACGAACGCGCGGCTCACGTTCCGCCTCGATCGGGCGGTCGCGTGACTTCGCCGCTCTTGCCCCCGCTCTTGGCTTCGAGCCGCACGGCTTCGATTGTGGCCCATCGGTCGGCGCTCTTAATCATGTCGTAGACCGTCAACGACGCGACGCTCGCCGCCATCATCGCTTCCATCTCGACGCCGGTGCGATCGACCGCGTCGATGGTAGCGCGTACACGCAGCTCTCCTCGCTCGGCGTTCGGCTCGAAGTCGATTGCGGCGTGCGTGGTTCTGACCGGGTGGCACAAAGGAATGAGCTCCGAGGTTCGCTTTGCGGCGAGAATTCCGGCGACTCGCGCGACGGCGAGGACGTCGCCCTTGGCGGTAGTCCCCATCGCGATGGCGTCCACCACGCGGCGGGTCGTACGCACGCACGCGCTCGCCACCGCGCATCGGCGCGACTCACTCTTTTCGCCCACGTGGACCATCCGTGCTCCTCCGCCCGGCTCGAGGTGGGAAAGCGCCACCCCGACGATGTGGTCGTACGCGAGTGCGAGCTTCTCGGGCCTCGAAGCCACTTTGACCAACGTGTAGCGGTCGAGCGGGCGAAGCGAACGCCACGTGCTCTCGTCGAGCGGTCGCCCGTCGCTCAGGGCGAGCACGAGGGCGCGCGGCGGCTGGGTTTCGTCCGGCTCGGCCTCGGATGGACATCTCGTAGGACCTGGGATGGCGACATCCATCACGGCTGCCGCCGCGTGGTCCACGCGCTCTGCCGCGCCTGCGCTCACCAGCCGGCGCCGGTCGTCGATTGGAAGCGACAGCCATCCCTCGAGCGAGAGCTTGCTTCCGACGGCGTCGAGCACGCGGCGGGCTGCGAGGGGAATGAAAGCGAGCGCATCGTCGATCCGCTCGAACGGATACACGCCCAGACTCGCCATGGCGTTCACCATACAATCGCGAGCGGCCGGGCACACGGCCCCGGGCGTGGTACACTTCCGCCGGAATGCACGCTGTCTCGCCGCGGCGCTCGCTCCCGATGGCGGGAACCTCCGCCCGCGCGGGCGCGCAGCGCGTCGACCCGCGCACCGTGCGCGTCTCGCTCACCGACCGCTGCGACCTGGCATGCGTCTACTGCCGCCCGTCTCGCAACGACGGGTACTTCGAGAGCCGCCTCGACGACGAAGCCTGGAAGGCGATGGTTCGCGCCCTAGTCCGAGCGGGCGTGACGCGGGTGCGCGTCACGGGGGGCGAGCCTCTTCTGCACCCGCGGGTGGTCGAGCTCGTTGGGTTCATCGCGGAGCTCGGTGTTGCGGACCTCGCGCTGACCACGAACGCGACGCGACTGGAAACGCTCGCTCACCCGTTGCGCCAAGCCGGATTGCGGCGCCTGACGGTCTCGCTCGATTCGCTCTGCCCCGAGCGCTTCTGGCGTATCACGCGCGGCGGCCGCCTCGACCGTGTCCTCGCCGGGATCGACGCGGCACGACGCGAGGGGTTCGATGAGCTCAAGACCAACACCGTCGTTTTGCGCGACGAGAACGACGACGAGCTCGAGTCCATCGTCCGCTGGGCATGGGACGCGGGCATCGTGCCGCGCTTCATCGAAGTCATGCGGGTCGGCGAAGGTGCGAAGCTCCCCGCCGACAAGCTGGTCGGTGCCCGCGAGATGCGCGCTCGCCTGCAGCTCCTCTTGTGTGACGAAAGAGGCGCGGTCGATCCGGATCGAGGGCCGGCGCGGTACGTCTCCGCCCGCCACGATCCCCGGCTGCGCGTCGGCTTCATCACCGGGACGACCGACACCTATTGCGATGCGTGCGACCGCATGCGCGTCGCATCGGACGGGACGTTGCGCCCCTGCCTCGCGACCAACGAGGGCGTCTCCGCCCGCGCCCTCGCCGAGGCGGGCAACGTCGACGGACTGGTGCGCGCCATCGGCCAGGCGTGGGCGCTCAAGCCGGACGGGCGCACGTTCAAGGGATGCACCGAAGAGAGCGCCGCCGATGTCTCGATGCGGGCCATCGGCGGCTGATCCCTAGTGCACCACCGTCGAGATACGAGCAATCGCGTTCGGCGATTGCGCTCGCTATCGCGAGCCGGCGGTGCACCAGTTCTGTCCTCGGGCTCCGCCCGAACCCCGAACTCGCTCCCGCGAGTTCGCTCGTGCGGCGCCGTCCACTGGACCAATGCCATCTCGACGGCGCTGCGCTAGGTTTCGACCACGATTGGCCTTCGCTTGCCTGACTTCGACGGCGGGATTTCGTCGCAAAACGTCACGCGGACCGCCAGCCCTCTGAAGTAGCCTTCGGCCCGGCGCAGGGTCTCGCCAAATCGGACGTCGTCCCAATCGCTCCCTCGCACGACGAAGAGATCGATGTCGCCGCTCTTGCGTTGGACAACCTGGAACGCACGCAGCATCTGCGTCTCGGCCTGCAGGAGAGAGATGAACACCATCCCCGAGACGGGCTCGCCGCTGGCGTCGCGCAGCGTGTCGACGCGGCGCCCCTCCACGCTCGCGAGCCTTCGTAGCGCCCGCCCGCAGCGGCACGGCCCGCCGGGCGACATCGTCGCGACGTCGCCGTTCGCGTACCGAATGAATGGCATTCCATAGTTGTGCAAATCGGTCACGAGCACGTCGCCCGGCTCTCCGGGAGGTGCGGGCTCGGCGCCCCGCACGATCTCGACCGCGACGTTCTCCTCGGACAAGTGCATCCCATCGTGGGCTTCGCATTCGGCTGCGATGAGCATCGTCTCGCGCGACCCGTACGTGTCGAAGACATCGGGGCCGAAGGCGAGCTCGATGGCCTCACGGTCCCCTGGCAGAATCGCCTCGGCCGCACAGATGACCCGGACGTCGGGCCAGTCGCGCACACCCCGTTCTGCCACCCACCGGGCGAACGCAGCCAGCGCCTGCGTGTAGGCGATGATCACGTGCGGCCGCATGCTGCGCAAGAGTTCGACGGTGTGGCGGAGCGAAGCCTCGTCTTGCTTCACCGCGTCGACGTACACTTCGCGCCGTGCAAGCCGGTCCAGACGGACCTTGCCGGCGATGAGACCACGCGGAACGACGGCGCCGGCGCCCCAATAGTGCAGCGTCGGGAGCCCCAGCCGGTAGCCCGCCCACCCGTATCCGCGAAGGCGCGTCGCCTGGCGCCAGGCCTCGCTTTCGTTGCAGTACTCGAACCGCAGCGGAACGCCGGTAGTCCCGCTCGTTCCTTTGCGGATGTTGCCGCCTCGCCGTGTCGGATCGACGAGATCGTCGAAGCGGTCCTGGACGGTCTCGCGTGTGAGGACAGGGAGCGCTTGGAGGTCGGTCAGCGATCGAACGCCGCGCGGGTCGAACCGCGACTTCGCAAAGACCTCGCGCCAATAGGGCACGTGACGCCCGGCGTGCTCGAGCAGCGCGCGGAGCGAATCGAGCTGAAGCTGCTCGAGCTCGGCTGATGCCCACTGCGTTCTCTCGAGCAGCGCCAGTCGCCGTCGGATGGGCCGGCCGCGAACGACGCGCTGCCAGACCGAATAGAGGAGATGGTCGTACGCCCAGGCGTAGAGGGCGCTTGCGCCCGCCTCACGCTCGGCGACAAGCCGCGTCGGCTGCAATGAGCTCATCGGCCTTGTTCGGGTGCACCCGCTGTACCGGGCGCTCTTTCGATGAGGGAGCGAGCTCGAGCCCGGCGCCTTCGCGCGGCGTACTGTCCCGTGAGGTCCCCCTCGCCCTGCCCCGGTGCATCCGCCGAAAGCAGCTCGACCGCGCTGGCTGAGTTCGTGCTACGGACAGGCCCCTTGGACACCATGGAAAATGCGAAGCGGAGGGTAGCCCGCGCCGCCCTTGACGAGCTCCCCCCGGAGGGAATCGTCGGCCTGGGCAGTGGCACGACCGCGCACGCCTTCGTCGAAGAAGTTGCGCTTCGGGTGCGCCAGGGGCTGCGCATCGTGGGCGTCCCGACGTCGGAGGCCACGCGCACGCTGGCCGCGAGCTTGGGCGTCCCTCTCCTCGACAACGACGGTCCGTGGGCGATCGACGTCAACGTCGACGGGGCCGACGAAGTGAGCGCCGGCCTCGACCTCATCAAAGGAGGTGGCGGCGCGCTCACCCGAGAAAAGATCGTCAACTACGCATCCAAGCGCAACGTCGTCATCGTGGACCCGAGCAAACTGTCCCGACGGCTCGGCGAGAAGCACTCGGTGCCGATCGAAGTGCTGACGTTCGCCCACCGTGCGACGCGCGAACACCTAGCTCGCCTCGGGACCGCGAAGCTCCGACTGCGCGAAGGGTTGCCCGTCCACAGCGACGCCGGCAACGTGCTCTACGATCTCGTGGTCCCCCCGATAGAGGACCCGGTCGCGCTCGACCATGCGCTGCGCGCCATCCCCGGCGTCGTCGAGACAGGGCTTTTCGTCGGCCGCGCCGATGTCGTCCTCGTCGGCGACGAAAAGCAAGTGCGACGGCTGGTGCGCGGAGGGTGAGCCATGCACGCAATGCAGCTCGCCCAGACCGCGCCCGCCGCATCGCGACCGCTTCGGCCGGTCGACCTTCCCGATCCCTCTCCGGGCGCCGGCGAGATCCTCCTGCGGGTGACGGCATGCGGCGTGTGCCGCACCGACTTGCAGATTTGTGAAGGCGATCTCGAGGCGCACAAGCTGCCCATCGTGCCGGGTCATCAAATCGTCGGGCGAGTCGTGGCCCTCGGAGAGGGCGTGGACAGCTGGAAAGTGGGGGACCGCGCGGGCGTGGCGTGGCTGGCCGGCGTCGACGGTACGTGTGCGCACTGCGTCGCCGGGCGCGAGAACCTATGTGTCGCCGCCGAGTTTACTGGGTGGGATCGCGATGGCGGCTACGCGACGCACGCGGTCGCGCGCGCCGACTTCGCGCTCCGCTTGCCCGATGGCTTCGCCGACCTCGACGCCGCTCCGCTGCTCTGCGCCGGGGTAATCGGATACCGCTCGCTGAAAGTGAGCGGGATCGCCCCCGGCCAGCGTCTGGGCTTGTACGGATTTGGCTCCTCGGCCACGCTCGCGATCCAGGTGGCCCGGCACTGGGGTTGCCGGGTCTTCGTGTGCACGCGATCCCCGGCCGAGAAAGAGCGCGCTCGCGCCCTCGGGGCGGAGTGGGTGGGCGGATACGACGAAAAACCGCCCGAGCCGCTGGAAGGCGCGGTCACCTTCGCTCCGGCCGGAAGCGTGGTCGTCTCGGCGCTGCGCGCGCTCGATCGCGGGGCCGCGGTGGCCATCAACGCCATCCACCTCGATCGCGTCCCGGAAATCGCCTACGCGGACCTGTGGTGGGAGCGTTCGTTGCGAAGCGTCGCAAACTTCACGCGCGACGACGCGCGCGAGCTTTTGGCCCTGGCCGCGAGCATTCCGATCCGTACCGAGCGGGAGATTCACGCTCTCGACGACGCGGGTGCAGCGCTCGACCGCCTGGCCCGTGGGGAGGTCCACGGCGCCGCCGTGCTTCGGTGCGACTAGGGCACCGCCGTCGAGATCCGAGCGATCGCCTTCGGCGATTGCGCTCGCTATCGCGAGCCGGCGGCGCACCAGTTTGGTCCCTCGGGCTCCGCCCGAACCCCGAACTCGCTCCCGCGAGTTCGCTATGCAGCGCCGTCCACTGGATCAATGCCAGCTCGACGGCGCTGCACTAGGCTCGACTGCCACGTTCACTCCGGGCCGGATTTGTCCGGGGACCCGCCGGGGTCCTCCTCCTTCGCCTCGTGCGAAGCGTCCATCGTCTCCTCGATCGCCGAGATGACCGCTCCTGGATCCAGAGCGTGGGCCATCTTTTCGGCGACGGAGTCTCTTCGATTGTGGACGTTCGGCATGTCGCGGCGCAGCTCTTCGATCAGCGCGATTAGCTTGGCGATTTTTTGCTCCGCGAGAAGGTTCACTTCGAGATCGAGGTGCGCTCGCTGATCGGCGTGCCGCGCCATCCGGTTCTGGGTCGTGAGGACCATCGTCGTGATGAGCAGGGCGGCCACTCCAATCACGCACTGCATCCGGCTGAACGGCGGTGGATCGAGCACCGGCAACGAGAGTGCAGGTGCCGCGAGGTTGAACGCGATCCACGCGAACACGATGGCGAGCGTCGAGTAAAGGCTTCGTGGTCGCCCGAGAGCCAGCGTCAGGCGTTCCACAAGCCGCTGATGCCGGTCGACTTGCTCCTCTTGGCGGGCGCGCAGCGCGAGGACGGTGTGCGAGTCCCCAGTGCTGCTGCCCGCGTCTTCAGGCGGGCCCGAAGGCGCCATGAACGGAAGCTAGTACCGTGGGCTGCCGGCCGCAGCCTTCACCCAAGGCCGCGCTTGCCGGCCCAGCCGTCAGGCTGCTCGCGACGCAGCCGGCAGAGGGGTCTGCGCACAGGCCGAGGAGCGGACGAGGGCAACGGCGAGCGCAAGGCCCGACAGCGTGAGCCGAGGCGCCCCCTCCGGTCGCAGCTCGACGAAGCCGGCCGCATCGAGCCGCCTGATGGCCGCCCGTATGGCGCCTGCTGGCGCATCGACGCGAACCGTGATCGCATCGTCGTACGCCGCCTTGCGTCGACGGGCCAACCGCAACATCGCCCTCAGCACCCGTGTATCGAGGTTCATGTCCCGAGACCTTAGCGACGTACTGAACGAGTGTACAGAAAGTGACGCCGTTCCTGGTCTCCGCATCGCTTTGCCGTTGGGCTCGGGTGTGGCATGTTCCGGCCGCTCGAAGCCGACGGAATCGCTCCGAGCCCGATTTGGCCCCGGGGCGCGTTCAGGTCGCCAAGTAGTCAAGAACACGAAGAAAACGGTGCGGTAGCCAAGTGGTTAGGCAACGGTTTGCAAAACCGTCATACGAGGGTTCGAATCCCTTCCGCACCTCCGCACGCCCGGGCTCGCCTCCGGTCGCGCGCGTGCTCAAAGAAGCGCAGCCCCACGTCGCCTCTCTTCCCGGCGTAGTCGAGGGCGCCGCGGCGAGATTCACTACACTCCCACCGGAGCTTCCGCCATGACTCAGCCCCCGGCGTTCGCCCACGGCCCTTCGACTCTTCGCATCGGTGATCTCGAAGTCGTTCGCCTCGGCTTCGGAGCGATGCGTTTGCCCGGACCCGACGTGTGGGGTCCACCCGAAAATCCGGCACGCGTCAAAGACGTTTTGCGAAGAGTCGTGTCGCTTGGAATGAACCTCATCGACACGGCCTGGTTTTACGGACCGCACGTCGCAAACCCGCTCATCGCGGAAACCCTTTACCCCTACCCAAAGGGCCTTGTCATCGCGACGAAGCTCGGCGGCCGCCGGTTCCCGGACAAGGGGTGGGGATTTTACGGCCGGCCGGACGAGCTGCGCGAGGGCTGCGAGACCGACCTGCGCGAGCTTCGGCTGGACGTGCTCGACGTCGTTCACTTCCGCTACATGGGCGCGCATGCGCCTGTTTCGTTCGCCGAGTCTCTCGACGCGCTGATAGCGCTCAAGCGCGAAGGCAAGATCCGCCACATCGGACTCAGCAATGTGGGCGTCAAGGAGCTCGAAGCCGCGCTCGTGCGCACGCCGATCGTCACCGTCCAAAACATCTTCAGCGTGGCTGGCGGCGGCGGGCCCATGGCGAAGATGACCCACTCCGAGGTCGAGTCTCCCGAGCTCGTGCTCGAGGCGTGCGCTGCGCGCGGCATCGCATTTTTGCCGTTTTTTCCGCTTGGCGTCGGGGCGCTCACAAAGCCGGGCGGACCGCTTGCCGCCGCGGCCGATCGCCATCGCGCGACGCCGGCGCAGATTGCGCTCGCGTGGCTCCTCGCGCGCTCTCCGGTGATCCTCCCGATTCCTGGCACGAGCCGGCCTGACCACCTCGAAGAAAACTGGGCGGCGAGGTCCATCGCGCTGACCCGCGACGAAGTCCGAGCCATCGCGGCCGCGGCGGCGGCGTGAAGCGCGGGGTTGGGTGACGAAGCAAGTGTTGCGTTGACGCCATGAACATGCCGTCGCCGAGAGTCCGGCTCGCCGCCCTCGTCGTCGTGGCCCTCGCCGGGGCTGGGGTCTGGCTCGTGTCCACTGGCCGAGTCGGTCGCCATGCGCCGCCGGCGAAGACGGTCACTCTCTACGGCAATATCGACATCCGGCAGGTGGAGCTCGGCTTCCGCGTTGCCGGTCGAATTCAAACGATGCACTTCGAGGAAGGCCAGTCGGTCGCCGCCGGGAGCGAGATGGCGACGCTCGATACCCGCAGCTTCGAAGACGACGTTCGCGCGGACCAAGCCGACGTCGCCGCGCAAGAGGCCACGCTGCAAAAGCTCCTCGCCGGCTCGCGTCCCGCGGAGATCGCCAGAGCTCGCGCCGCCCTGGACGAAGCGACGGCGGCGCAGCGGGACGCACGCACCGAGCTCGAGCGCTCGCAGAAGCTCATCGCCGAGGGCGCGATCCCGCGTACGAGCTTCGACAGCGCGCTCGCCGCGAGCCAAGAGGCGGATGCGCGCGTCGCGTCGGCCAGCGAGTCGCTGCGGCTGATGGTCCAAGGCAACCGAGCGGAAGACATCGCCGCCGGCCGCGCCACGCTCCAGCTCGCGCAGGCCCGCCTCGCGTCGGCACAAACCGCCCTCGACGACGCCCGCCTCCTCGCACCGTCGGACGGCATCGTGATTTCGCGCGTCCGCGAACCCGGGGCGATCGTGTCGCCGAACGACATCGTGTACGTCCTTTCGCTGACGCACTCGGTCTGGGTGCGCGCGTACGTCTCCGAAACGCAGCTCGGGAAGGTGCATCCCGGAATGCAAGTCGGCGTCTTCTCGGACGCCGCGCCCTCTCGCAAGCTCAAAGGTCACGTGGGATTCATTTCCCCGACCGCTGAGTTCACCCCCAAAACCGTCGAGACACCGGATCTTCGCACCGACCTGGTCTACCGGCTGCGGATCATCGTGGACGACTCGGACGTCGGCTTGCGTCAGGGGATGCCGGTTACGGTGCAGATCGATACGGCCGGCACTTGAACCAATCCGAGCCGCTCGTGCGCGTGGCCGCGCTGACCAAGCGTTTCGGGGTGGGACCGCCGGCGCTCGACGCCGTTTCAGGGACGATCGCCGCGGGGTCGATCACCGGGGTCGTCGGACCCGACGGCGCGGGCAAAACGACCCTCATCCGTCTCATGGCTGGCTTGCTCGAGGCCGAGGAGGGCTCGATCCGAGTCCTCGGTGTCGACCCGATGAAAGATGCCGCTGCGGTCCACCAGTCCATCGGCTACATGCCGCAGCGGTTTGGTCTCTACGAGGACTTGAGCGTCGAGGAGAACCTGCGCCTTTACGCGGATCTCCGCGGCCTGCCTCCAGGGGAGCGGGCTTCAGTGTTCGACGGGCTGCTCGCCTTCACGGACCTCTCGCGATTCACTTCTCGGCTGGCCGGCAAGCTCTCCGGCGGCATGAAGCAGAAGCTCGGGCTCGCCTGCGCGCTCGTCCGCAAGCCGCGTCTCCTCTTGCTCGACGAGCCCTCCGTGGGCGTTGACCCTATTTCTCGCCGCGAGCTATGGCGCATGGTGAGCGGTTTGAAGACCGAAGGAGTGGGCGTCGTGTGGTCGACCGCGTACCTCGACGAGGCCGAGGCGTGTGATCACGTGCTTCTCCTCAATCAGGGCAAGCTCCTCTTTGCCGGCGCTCCCGGAGCGCTGACGAGGCGAACCGAAGGCCGCGTGTTTCGAATGACGGACATCGAAGGGCGACGCCGGCCCGTTCTCGCTGCAGCGCTCGGCGATCCGCACGTGATCGACGGGGTGATCCAGGGGCGCTCGGTGCGGCTCGTCGCTCGCGAGACGTCCGCACCTCCCACGATACCCGCCGAGGCTGGACCCCATGCCAGGCTGTCTCCCGTCCCGTCTCGGTTCGAAGACTCGTTCGTCGACATCCTCGGCGGCGGTCCGGGGGGACGATCGAAACTCGCAGAGTCGGCACGGACCATTGCAGCTTCGAGCGAGCCCGTCGTCGTGGCCAGGGGACTGACGAAGCGCTTCGGAGATTTCACCGCCGCCGCAGACATCTCGTTCGAGGTCCCGACCGGAGAGATCTTCGGCCTGCTCGGCCCCAACGGCGCCGGAAAGTCGACGACGTTCCGCATGCTCTGCGGGCTACTCAGACCGAGTGCGGGCGAGGGCCGCGTGGCAGGGATCGACCTCCGCCGGGATACGGCCGGAGCGCGGAACCGACTCGGTTACATGGCGCAGAAGTTCTCGCTCTACGGTGACCTCAGCGTCGCGCAGAACCTCACGTTCTTCGCCGGCGTCTACGGGCTCGCCGGCGCGAAAAAACGCGCACAAATCGACCAGATGGTCGAAGTATTTGCCCTCGGCGACCGCTTGCGCATGTCCGCAAAGGAATTGCCACTCGGCTACAAACAGCGGCTCGCCCTCGCGTGCGCCGTCATGCACGAGCCCGAGGCTCTTTTTCTCGACGAGCCCACTTCGGGCGTCGACCCGATCACGAGGCGCGAGTTCTGGACGCACATCAACGGCTTGGTGGAAAAGGGGGTCGCGGTCGTCGTCACCACGCATTTCATGGACGAGGCGGAGTATTGCGATCGCATCTCGCTCATTTACCGGGGACGATCGATCGCGCTCGGCTCCCCGGACGATTTGAAGGCGCACGCAGCGACGACGGAGCATCCTGAGCCCACCATGGAGGACGCCTTCATCGCGCTCATCGCGGCTCAGGATCCCACGAGGTCGGCCGCGTGAACACTCCGCCGACTGCTCGCGGCGGGCCGGGCGGCCGCCCGTCTTCTGGGTCGTCGTCTGCTCGCCGCGTCGTTGCGTTGATGCTCAAGGAGGGCAAGCAAATCGTTCGCGACCCCAGCAGCATCCTCATCGCGTTCGTGTTGCCGCTCATCCTGCTCTTTCTCTTCGGTTATGGAGTGTCGCTCGATACGACTCGCACGCGAGTCGGCGTGGTGCTCGAATCACCGAGCCCGTCGACTCGCGAGCTCGCCTCGGCGTTCCGGGGCTCGCCGTATTTCGACGTACGCCTCGGAACGGACCGCCGCGAATTCGAGGACCAGCTCGTCCGCGGCGCCATCGGAGGGATCATCGTAATCCCGGCGACATTCGACTCCGACCTTCGCAAGCGCGGACTCGCGCCGCAGGTGCAAGTCATCGTCGACGGAACCGATCCCAACACCGCCGCGCTGGTGCAAGGGTACGTACAAGGCGTGATCTCGACGTGGGCCGAGCTTCGCGCTTCCGAATCAGGAATCGGCACGGCGGTTTCGGGGGCCGAAGAGCGCTTCTGGTTCAACCCGGAGCGTACGAGCCGTTACTTTCTCGTACCCGGCTCGGTGGCCATCGTGATGGCCCTCGTCGGCACATTGCTGACGGCGTTGGTCGTTGCTCGCGAATGGGAACGTGGAACGATGGAGGCCTTGATGGCCACTCCGGTGACGGCGGTCGAGCTCCTAGTCGGCAAGATCGTCCCCTACTTCGTGCTCGGGCTCGCGTCGGTGACGCTCTGTTCACTCGTCGCGGTCTTTCTCTTCGGCGTGCCGTTTCGCGGCTCGGTGCTCGCACTGTACGCGATTTCGTCCGCCTTTCTGTTGCCCGCCCTCGGTCAAGGATTGCTCATCTCCGCCGCCACGAAGAACCAGTTCCTCGCGTCCCAGCTCGCTCTCCTCACATCGTTCTTGCCCACGTTCCTGCTCTCGGGGTTCATCTTCGAGATCGGCTCGATGCCGAAGATCATCCAGGTGATTTGCCAGATTGTTCCAGCTCGATGGCTCATTCCCAGCCTGCAAAGCGTCTTTCTGGCGGGAGACCTGTGGCCATTATTCCTCAAAAGCATCGGAGTCATGACTCTGTACGGTGCCATTTTCTTCGTTCTGGCCGCCCGCACCACGCGCAAACGGGTGGCCTGACCATGTGGACGCGTCTCCTCGCCCTCGTAGTCAAAGAGCTCCTCGTCGTCCTTCGCGACCCACGAAGCCGCGTCATCCTCGTGGGGCCGCCGCTGGCGCAGCTCATCGTATTCACGTTCGCGGCGACGCTCGAAGTGAAGAACGTCGATGTCGTCGTTCTCAACCGAGACGAGGGCGGCTCGGGGGTCGAAGTCGTTCGTCGCATCGAGGGGTCGCCGACTTTCCGCACGGTCGGGGCAGTGCATGATCACGGTGATCTCCGAAGAGCGATCGACGAAGAGCGCGCGATCGCCGCCGTCGAAATCGGGCCCGATTTCTCGCGCGATCTTGCGGCCGGCAGGCCCGCGAGCATCCAGATCGTGCTCGATGGCCGGCGATCGAACGCCTCGCAAATCGTCGATGGCTACATCGGCGAAATCGTGAATACCTTCGTGGCCGACGAGGACGAGCGTGCCCATCGTCTGGCGAGCATGCCTCGGGTGGTCGTCCGAAACTGGTTCAACCCGAACCTCACCTTTCGCTGGTTCACCTTGCCCGGCCTCATCGCGATCATCGCGATGATCATCGGGCTGACGGTGACCGCGCTTTCGGTGGCTCGCGAGCGCGAGCTCGGCACGTTCGACCAGCTCATGGTCGCGCCGCTTCGAACGCAGGAGATTCTCATAGGCAAGATGTTGCCGCCGCTCCTGATCGGCTTTTTTCACATTACGCTCTACGTGGTCGCGGCCGTGGCCATCTTCGGCGTCCCCCTTCGCGGGTCGTTGCTCTTGCTCTATGGAAGCGCGACCTTCTTTCTCGCCGCCGTCGTCGGCGTCGGCCTGTTCATCTCTTCGCTGAGCATGACGCAGCAACAAGCGATTCTGGGGGCATTTCTATTCATGGCGCCCGCCACGCTCCTTTCCGGATTCGCCACGCCCATCGAGAACATGCCGCAGTGGCTCCAGGATGTCACCCTCGTCAATCCATTGCGCCACTTTCTCGTGGTCACGCGCGGTGTTTTCCTCAAAGGAATGTCGTTCGAGGAGGTCGCCCGCAATACGGTGCCCTTGTTCTTCATCGCGCTGGTGACGCTTACGGCCGCCGCTTGGCTTTTCCGAAGTCGGATGGAATGACCGGGGTCGGAACGGAGGCAACGGATGAAACGTTTCAAAGGATTCGCGGACGCGGACGGCAAGTTCTTCAAGGCGCTTGCGAAGAATCAGGACCGCGAGTGGTTCCAGGAGCACAAGGAAGAATTCGAGGCGGGCTGGAACCAGCCGATGAAAGATCTCCTCGCCGATCTGCACGAGGCGATCGACCGTTCGTACGTCCACTGTGACCTCGACGAGCCCAAGGTTTTCCGCATCTTTCGAGACGTTCGCTTCTCGAAGGACAAGTCGCCGTACAAGACTTTCGTCGCCGGGTGCATTCCGACGAAGCGCGCTTCGAAGGTCACAGAAACGCCGGTCGCCATCTACATGCACTTCGGGACCGAGAATGTGATCGCCTCCGGGCTCTACACGATGGACGCGCCGGTCGTTGCGCGGTACCGCGCCGCCGTGGCCGACGAAGCGCGGGGCAAGGAGCTCGTCAAGATCCTCGCGAAGCTCGAGAGGAGGGGGTTCTCGTCGGGAAGCCTACACGACGATGTCCTCAAGAAAGTGCCCAAGGGCTTCGACCCGGACCATCCACGCGGCGAGCTCCTAAAACGAAAGAGCCTCGGGGTCTCGTATCCGGCGCTGCCCAAAGGCCGACTTGCGTCGCCCGAGCTTCTTCCTTGGCTCGTCGAGCACTCGAAACAAGTAGCGTCTCTCGTCGAGTGGCTCGTATTTGCCACCGCGTGAATCGCGCGCGCCCGAGTCTCCTTTCCCCGCCGAGCGCGCGCGCATACGTAGCAGCGACCTGCGTGCGCGACCAAAGGGGGGGACCGGGCAAGCCGGGTCGGGCGCCTCGGCTCTATTTCCCCGCGGAGGGCCTCGCGACGCGCAACTGCCTGGCGACCCCCGGGTGGTCGCTCAACGTCACGCTGTCGTTCCAGTTCGACAGCCATAGCGCGCCACCCAGAGTCAGAGTGCCCACTCCGAACTCGGCGAGACCCGTGCCCGCCTCGTCCCTCCGAGACGCGCTCGGCGCGGAAGCGCTACTGGCCGCGCCAAGAGCCGCGATCGCGAGGCCCGCTGCGAAGAGCACCCAACCGATGGCCCGTGCCGGCGGGAAGGTGCGACGTACCTCGGTCCGTCCGAGCGCTGCTCGCACGAGAATCGTCTCGCCAGGGCCCACGTAGATCTTCGTCTCGACGGGCGCGGGATACGCGCCGTCCTTCGAAAGCACGACGCCGTCCCGCCCGACATTCATCGTTCCCCCCTTGGGAACGAACCAATATCGGTGCGCGCCAGGCGCCACGTCGTCGAAGCGCGGGGTCGAAGGGCAAACGAGGCGAACGCCCGCGGCGCTCTCTTCCAGGGCCGACGTGTGGCCTTGGAACGACTCCACGACGACACGGCCCTTGCCGGACGAAAGCGGCGCAGCAAGAGGCGACGCCCCATGGGGCTGTATCGGCCCTGGAGGTTCGACCGGAGCCACACGCGCATACGTCGTGCTCGAGCAGGCGACGAGGGCGAAGGCCGTCCACGCAACGTCAGCGTTCTTCATGCCCCCCGCATCGGCGCCGCGAGCTTCCGAGTTGTGCGAATTGCGCAGGGTCAAGGTCGAGGTCGCGCAACCGTTCCCTGAAGTTGGGCGATTGGGAAGCAAACGGACAGTGCAATGCAGAGAATCAGGGTCATCCTCGTCTGTCACCGCTGCGGCGCTTTGGAGTTGCGCTACGTGGTGCCGGCCGCGCCCACCCATCCTGAGATTCTGTCCCTTCCGATTCCCGCGGGCTGGACTCAGGAGTGGGACGATGAATCGGGCGGAATGGTTCTCATTTGTGAGCGGTGTAGGGAAACGGACAAAGGGGCCTAAACCTTCGGTAAGCGCGAAAAGAGCTGTCCGGGAACGCCACGCCATTGAAGTGGACGTCCGTTGACGCTACAGTCGCTCCGCTAGGAGGAGCGGGTGCTTACTGCGGCATGGCGTGTGGGAAGGCTCGTTGAGCTCCGGCTGGCGGGCAGCCCCACGTTGGAGGATGCAGCCCGCTTCGAGATCGACTCACGCGGAACGGTAGCCGCCTGCGTGGCGAAGACCAAGAAGCCCACGGTGGTTTGCACCGACTTGCGGACCACTCAGCTTTGGCGCCCCGAGGTTACCGAGCGGCTCGTGAGCATCATGCGCCATGAGAACATTCACGTAGAGCGCAATGGATTGTTGGGCAATGGGAGCGCGCTCGTGGGGCTTCAAGTCACGCGCCTCATCACGGAGGCGTCGGGCGGTGCCCGGCGGCGGGTATTCTCCCAGCCGGAGCCGCTGCTCTTGTGGCTGGACGAGCTTTTGACCGAGCCGGAGCGCAAGCGAGTCCGTGAGTTTCTTGGTGAGGTCGACGCTTATGGGGTGCGGACCACAGCGCTGGGCCTGCCATTCAGCCCACAGGGCGGCCTGGCGGGCCGAAGCCTTCGGGACAAGTGAGATCGACTCGAGGCATGCAGGTGGTCTCATGATCGGACCTTTTTGACGGTCACGCGAGGCCCGCCCGATGGGGCCATGGTGACCGTTCGGCGACAGGGAACGACGTCCTGATCCGACGCGACCTCGAGATCATACGCTCCGAGGAGCCGCGCCAAAATGACTTTCGTCTCGTAGAGCGCGAAGGACATTCCGATGCAGCGTCGAACTCCTCCGCCGAACGGCAGGTACTCATATGGCGAATAGGTCCGTCGAAGAAACCGATCCGGCTCGAACGCATCCGGGTCCGGGTACAGATCTTCCCGGTGATGCGTCAAATAGATGCTCGGCGAAAGGATTTCCCCAGGCTCGAAAACGTAGTCCATGACCCGAAAGGGGCGCTCCGCGACTTGCCGAAATACGGACGGGACAATCGGATAGATGCGCAGAATCTCCTTACAGGTTGCGTCCAAATATTCGAGCTGGGTGTACGCGTTTGGATCGGGGTTGGGACCCAAAGTGGCAATTTCCTTCCGAATGCGCTCGCGAACGTGCCCGTGCTTCGAAGTCCAATAGAGCCCCCACGCCAAAGCGGTCGCCGTAGTCTCGTGCCCGGTCGCGACGAGGGTCAAAAGCTCGTCTCGAAGCGCTTCATCGGAGCGCCCCTGGCCATTCTCGTCCTTCGCATCCAGCAGCATCGAAAGCATGTCGCCGTGGACGTCGCTCGGGTGCGTTCGCCGATCCGTGACCAAGTCCTTCGTCAGTTGACTCACGCGCTCCAGGCGCTTCTGAAACGCTTCGAGAACTGCGTCGGGGTCGGACTCGCCGAGCCGGGCGAGGAGGCCGAGCCCCAGCCGTCGGTCGTTGAGCAACGCGACGAGCTCGCGCTTGAGCTCTGCGCACAAAGACCCAGCCCGAAGACCGAAGACGGCACGAAGAATTACGTCTACCGAAACACTTTGGAGCACTTCCTGCGCGACAAATACGAAACCGTCCGACCAGTCGTGCGTTGCCGCACGAAGGGCCTCGAGGATCAGGCCGCCGTAGTTGGCGATCACTTTGTTGTGAAACGCCGGCAAGAGCATGCGCCGTTCGCGCAAGTGCCGCTCTCCTTCGAGAAGAAGAAGCGATCCCGGTCCAAGAAGCGGGCGAAGGACAGCATTGCCCGGGCCCACATGGAGCGCGCCCACCTCCGCGGTGAAAATGCTCCGCACCGCGTCCGGGTGAGAGAATGCCGTGTACTTGCCCTGGGGGCCGAAATCCAGCGTGAATACATCGCCGAATTGCTGCCCACATTCGCGCAGGAATTCGTATGGCCGGCCGATCCACTTGAGGGCCTGCACGGCCGGCGGCAGACCTGGCCCGGGGGGCACCCGCTTTAGAGATTCCGTTGTCGTGCCGTAGGTCATGGCTGTAGAGGATACGAATCAACCACTCGCTTTTCCTAGCGGGACAACAGTTCAGTCAGCAGGTTCACCAATGACGACAGAAGTGATGTCGCGAGTGCTCGCTGCGATCCGGCACGTGGGCCGCGGAGCTCTGCCGACTCGAATCGAGCCCGGTCATTCGCTCGTACTGGATCTGGGCTTCGACTCAATGAAAGTTGCGCTACTGAGTCTCTCGCTGGAGAGCGAGTTCGGACGCGCAATCGTGCTCGACGAATGGGTCGGGTCGTGTTCCGACCCCAACCAGCTGACGGTCGGCTCGTTATGCGAATACCTGGGGGTGGCTCTTTCGGGACATGAGCGAGCAACCGGTTCGTAGCGAACTGTGCGGGGGCGTACTGTACGTTACGCTCGACACACCCGGCAGCGTGGTCAACGTATTCACGCGCGACGCAGCGGCGTCGCTGTGCGACATTCTGCGGGAGATCATCGCACAGAACGTGCGAGCGGTGGTGCTACGCAGCGCTAAGCCGCACAGCTTTCTCAATGGTGTCGGTCTGATGCTGGCAGGGGCACTCAAGACCGTCGACGATGCATCGCAGCTCATCCGCCCAGTGCGCGAGGCGTACGAAGCGCTCCGAAATTGCCCAGTCCCGACAATCGCGGCCATCGAGGGCAATTGTTACGGCTGTGGCGTCGAGCTAGCGCTGCAATGCGCTTACCGAATCGTTTCCGACTCGTTCGAATCACATTTTTACATGACCGAACTGTCGGATTATCTGTTCATCCCGACCTTCGGTGGAACGCAGGACCTGCCCCGACTACTCGGCCTGGAGAAGGCTGCGGAGTTCGTTCTTTGGGGGCGGCGCCTGTCAGCTCACGACGCTCTCGCATTCGGTCTTGTAGATCGTTGTGTCGAAGCCCGGACGTTCGGCCAAGAGGTGAACCGATTCGCCGAACGGGTGGCTTCGGAGAGCGGAAGCCTGGCCGCACGCCTCCCCCTGCCAGCTGTCGATCTCGAAAGCGACAAGAGGGTCGTAAGGAGCAATCTTCAGCGCATTGAGCGGTTGCCTCCTGCGTACCGGGAAGTCTACACTGTGTGTCTCGAGCTGATGGCGGAGGCGGCAGCCAAGCCCCACGCCACGCCCGATGACTACGTACGTGAAGCGCGAGCGTCGGCCCGCTCCGTCTTGGCGCCGCCGTGTCGAGCGGCATGGCCATTCTTCTTTTTGAGACAGATGGCGAGGGCGTTGGCCACATCCGATTCGACCGACACGGAACCGAATGCCGCGGCATTCGAAACCGACGACGTCGAGCTAACCGAGCTGTGTGAGACCATCTCGTCAAGATGTGTGAGGGCGGCCGAACGCGAAACTGCGCCGGACGCCCACGCTCGGCGACTGAGTCTTCGACGATACGACCCCCGCGCCGCCACCCCGCCTTCCCATCTTACGCCCTGGCGAGTCCTCGTCGCAGACTCGCTTTCCGGTAAGCCGTTGGACCCGCAGTGCGGAGTGATCTTGCACACACCGGTAAGAGCCCTCGGAATCGAGGTCGCGGAAATCGCGTCCGGGGGGGGCCGTCCGTCCGAGACCGAAACGTTGCTGGCCTGGGTGCTTTCCCACGCCCATTACACAGTGCTGCGAACGCGCCCAAAACGATTTTTCGTGACCGAGGAGCTGATCGTCGCTTGGCTCGCGCCCCAGTTGGCGTACCTCGACTCGGGGGGCACTTCCGGCGATCTAGCCTGCAGCTTTCGGATGTTCGGCTTCACCCGTCTGTCCGGCGATTGGATTGACCTCTTGGGCCAGCGCGCCTTAACCGATTTCCTTCGTGCGCACCTTCCGCAGTCGAAGGCGTCTGCGGCGGCAATCGCAGCCTTGCCGACGACCAGCACCCGCGACGGCAGATACGACGCCGCCATCGTGAGTGCCATGCTGGTCTCGCTCGCGGGCTTTGCGGCCCGGATGCTGCGCGACGGTTGCGTCTCGCATGCGTCCTTCTTGGACGTAGCCGCTCGAGACATCATCGATTTTCCATTGATCCACACCAGTCTTTGTCGACATATGACTCTCAGGCGGGGCAGAGAGTTGCTGCAATCCAAGGATACGTTCTGCCATCTCGTCACCGGCGACGACTTGATGTCGCTGGAGGAGTATGTCCGCAATGGTCGCCCATATTATCTCGGTTTCGGATCTCCTGGATGAGCCTTTGCCTCCGCTGGCCGAGTTCGAAACTGGTTGGCTGACTACGCAGTTTCTTCCGGATTCGACGCTTACCTTTCCGGCGCGATTTGCGAAGCGCGTTGCCTCGAGGCCAAACGACGTGGCGTTCTTCGAAGCGACGTTCGACAAACAGGAGCCTCGGGCCACGGCTCACACCATTTCCGAGATCCATGCGCGCGCGCTCCGAGCCGCTGTAAGCCTCGACCAAGCGGGAGTGCGGAGCGGCGACCGTGTGCTCTTGTGCCTGGAAGATACGCCGGCTTTTCTGGCGTTCATGCTCGCAGCGCAGGGACTGGGCGCGGTCCCCGTTCCCCTTCCGTGCGCTTCCGAGTTCCAGGCGCGCGAAGCCTTTCGAGAACGCATCGACTCGGTTGCCCTGGACTGTGCCCCGCGGGCGATTGTCGTAGACGCACACGGTGCGATCGAGTCTGTGCCCGAAGGGCTTGCCTCGCAAGTCGCGGTTTTGGACGCGGGCGACCTGAATGGTGCCGACAACCATATTGCCCTCCCCGCGTCATTCGGGTTTCAGCGTTCGTTCCGTGAGACCGCATTCATTCAGTACACTTCGGGAAGCACGGGATCGCCCAAGGGGGTAGTGGTGACGCACTACAATCTCGTCGCCAATATGCGCGCGATAACGGAGGGTGCAGGCTTTGGTCCCGGTGACCGATCATTCAACTGGCTGCCCCTCTATCACGACATGGGGCTTGTGGGAGGGTTCCTGCTCGGTATTTATCTCGGAATTGAGACGTTCGTCATGCCCACGAGGTCCTTTGTCCGCAGGCCGGACTCTTGGTTGCGTGCGATGAGCCGCTTCAAAGCGACCTTCGCTTGTGCGCCCAACTTCGCCTACTACATCGTTGCCAATCGGCTGCCTGAGTCTGCACTCGTGGGTCTTGACTTATCGCATTGGAGACTCGCTTTCAATGGGGCGGAGCCGATCGATCGCACCACAGTCGAAGAGTTCGCGCACCGCCTGGGAGGTTCGGGTGTGCGACCCCACACGATGTATCCGGTGTACGGGATGGCGGAGTGCACGCTTGCTGCCGCCTTCCCGAAGCCGGGAGCCGTACCCCGTTACGATTTCGTCAATCGGGACGTGCTGACCCGTGACGGTCGCGCCGTCGAGGTGGCCGAAACCTCTCCGACGGCGTTGTGCTTCGTCAGTGTCGGTCGTGCGGTGCCAGGGCAACGCATCCGCGTCCTGGCTCCCGACGGTACCGCCGAGTTGGCAGAACGGCACGTAGGCGAGATCGTCGTGAGCGGGCCCTCGGTCACGTCTCACTACTTCCGGCGGGACGGTCAGTATCCACCGCCGCACCGCGAGCTCCGCACCGGCGATTTGGGCTACGTCGCCGATGGTGAGCTTTACGTCGTCGACCGGATCAAAGACCTTGTGATCGTTGGCGGCCGAAACATCGTCCCCTCCGACATCGAACGGCTTGTGGCGCATCTGCCCGGGGTCCGGTCCGGAGCGGTCGTTGCCTTCGCCATCCGCGGGTCCGAGGGGACCGACGAACTCCATCTCGTGGTGGGTGTGGAGCAGCGCGTGATGCACGATGAAGCGCTGCGCAAATCCGTAAAAGAGACTGTTTACCGCCATTTCGGCTTGGCCCCGAGAGCGGTAGTCTTCGTCAAGCCGGCCGTCATTCCCCGAACGTCGTCCGGCAAGGTGAGGAGGCGGGCGTGTCGAGAACTTTACGAACTCGGTGAGTTTGCGCCCGCTTCGGCTGCCGATCTAAAGGCCTGCTAGTGCAGCGCCGTCGAGATGTCATTAATCCAGTGGACGGCGCTGCACTAGCGAACTCGCGGGAGCGAGTTCGGGGTTCGGGCGGAGCCCGAGGGACCAAAACGCGTGCCCCGCCGGCTCGCGATTGCTCGTATCTCGACGGCGGTGCACTAGCGCGACTTTCACTGTCTCTACGCGGTTCAATTGTCGTTCGTCGTGCACAGCTCCCCGGTGATCGGTCCTTCGAATCCGGTTCCGTTGTCGACGAGCGCTCCGGTGAAGTAAAGCTCGCCAGACCAGTTCGCGAACGCACCGGTTCCAGATAGCGGGCGACCGAATTCGGCGAAAATCAGATGTGAAGCGTCGAGAACGCCAAGATCGCTCGACTCGAGGACGCCCTCATGCGTCGTGAGGTTGAAGTGCCCCGAGTACGACAGGTTCGCTGCGGGCTCCACGGCCGGCAAGCCAGCCGAAGGTGCCACGTCGAGAGTCATGAAGGTAGTGGCTCCGTCCAGCCTGCCACCGCCGGTGACGGTGCCCGCGGTGCACAGTCCTACTGGACTCGTACAATTGACGGCAGTGAAGTCGGTATGAATTCTCGCATGAACCTGTTCACACCGAGTATCCGCGTGGACGCTCCGGCTGTACGCACTGGCAGTGAGAACGCCCAAGATCGAGAGCGCCCCAGCGACGGGCAACAATTTCCGCAAAGTGCTCATTTTTCTTCTCCTCTGGGGTGACCGCCCTCGAGCGGTCACGGCTACGTTTCAACGTCGTCGGGTTGCCGTGCGCAAATCCGAACATGAAGCGCACGGGGGCAAGGGTAGCGAGGTAAAGCCACGGGCTTACATTTGTCAAATACAATCGGCCAATTGCCGGTCCTCGCGCTCGCTCGTCTCCCCCCCGGTATTCCGGCCCGCCTCTAGTGCACTCGCGAGCCGGCGGTGCACCAGTTTTGTCGCTCGGGCTCCGCCCGAACCCCGAACTCGCTCCCGCGAGTTCGCTAGTTCCGCTCGGCATAAATTTGGCCAGATTGCTCGTTTCACGATAGCGGAGCGTCATGATCGACTACGCGGCGTGGGCGCACCGGCCTCACGGCGGGCGCCCGACGGTGCCGCTTGTACTCTCGGCCGAGGAGCGGGCGAGGGTTGAGGCGGCAATGCGCCCTGCGACGGCCGAGCAACGGGTCGTGCGTCGGGCGACGGCCCTGCTGATGATGGCGGACGCGGTCCCGGGGACGGACATCGCCCGCGCGGTGGGGGTGCACATTCGCACGGTGCAGGAGTGGCGGCGGCGCTTTGAAGCCGAGCATCCGGCCGACAAACTGGTGGACGCCCCACGCACGGGACGCCCACCCTCTCTCTCTCGGATGCCGATGCCGCGCGCATCGAGGCCGAAGCGTGCCGCCCACCCGAAGATGTAGGGGTGCCGGTCACGCACTGGTCGGAATCGCTGCTCGGCGAGCACGTCCGTCAGGAAGGGATCGAGGTCAGCGACCGCACCGTGGGCCGCATTCTGCACGATGCCGACCTTCAGCCTCACCGCCAGAAGATGTATCTGACCTCGCACGACGAGGAGTTTCGCGAGAAGCGCGATGATGTGCTGCGCCTCTACTACGAGACGCCGACCCACGAGCACATCATCTGCCTCGACGAAAAAACGGGCATCCAGGCGCTAGAGCGCCGGTACGCGGACATCCCCATGCGGCCCGGACAGCCGGTGCGCCGCGAGTTCGAGTACATCCGTCACGGCACGCTCTGCTGGATGGGCGCATTCGACGTGCGGCGCGGTCGTCCCTTCGGTTTTGCCTCCCGCGACCACAACAGCGACACATTTGTCGACCTGCTCGATCTCGCTGACCTCTGCTATCCGACCGGGCGCGGGCACTTCGTGATGGACAACCTGTCCGCGCACGACACGCCCGACGTCAACGAGTGGCTCGACGAGCACCCGCGTTGGACCCGACATTTCACGCCCAAGCACGCCTCGTGGCTCAACCAGATCGAGTGCTGGTTCTCCATCCTCCAGCGACGTGTCATCGCTCGCGGTTCCTTCTCCTCGACCGAGCAACTCGCCGACCGGATCAATGCCTACGTTCTCTGGCACCTGCGCACCGATCAACCCTTTCACTGGTCCTACCGCCCTAAGTCGTGGGGCGAATCCGGCCGGACTTCTGCCGAGCGGAACTAGTGCAGCGCCGTCCACTGGATTAATGCCATCTCGACGGCGCTGCACACTAGTAGTAGCAGTAGCAGTTTAGTAGTAGTCCCCGGGTCCCCGGGGAGCGTCAGGAGCCATGCGCGGACGGAGTCATTGGTCCGATGGTAAAAGAGCAATCAACGACGGTCGTCAGCGACGCCCTCTTTGGGTAGGAATTCATTCAAGCTCGGCCTTGACCGTCCCCGCGCCCGTCGGGCGCCCCAAGCACTCCAGCCCCTCCCAGGCCTGTCCTTCCTGGTAAACTGCCCCCCCATGCTTCCCGAGCGAAAGCAGGTTCTCATCGTCGACGATGAGCCGAACCTCCGCAGGATCCTCTCCGCGCAGCTGACCCGCGACGGCTACGACGTCCTCACGGCGGAGGACGGCGAGCAGGGCTTGCACCTGCTTCGCGAGCACCACATCGACCTCATCGTCACCGACCTGAAGATGCCCAAGGTCGACGGCATGACCCTTCTCAAGACCGCGCTCGAGGAGGATCCGGAGCTGCCCGTCGTGATCGTCACGGCCCACGGAACGATCGACACCGCCGTCGAGGCGCTGAAGAGCGGGGCGTTCGACTTCGTCACCAAGCCCTTCGACAAGGACGAAGTGCGTCAAATCGTCGGCAAGGCGCTCAAAACGCGCGAGCTTCGCGGCGCGGACGCGACGCCGACGCCCGCAGCGCGTGGGGCGCGCTTTGGAATCATCGGGGGCTCTCAGGGAATCACCGATCTCTACGCAATCCTGGAGCGGGTCGCCGACACGCCGACCACGGTGCTCATCACGGGTGAGAGCGGTACGGGAAAGGAGCTCGTCGCGCGCGCGCTTCATGAGCACTCGGGGCGTAAGGAGAAGCCCTTCATCAAAGTCAATTGCGCGGCGATTCCGAAGGAGCTCATCGAGAGCGAACTCTTTGGGTACGAACGCGGCGCCTTCACGGGCGCGGTCACGAGCAAGCCAGGACGATTCGAGCTCGCCAATGGGGGAACGCTATTCCTCGACGAGATCGGCGAGATACCGATCGAGATGCAGGTAAAGCTGCTTCGCGCGCTTCAGGAGAGCGAGTTCGAGCGGGTCGGCGGTATCAAGACGATCCGCGTCGACGTTCGCCTCGTGGCCGCGACCAATCGCGATCTGAAGAAGCTCATTGGCGCCGGAGCCTTTCGAGAAGACCTCTTCTATCGCCTGAACGTCGTGCCGATACGTCTGCCCGCGCTCCGCGAGCGGACGACGGACATTCCGCTCCTCGGTGAGCATTTCCTCACCAAGTTCAACGAGCGTCTAAAAAAGAAAGTCGAAGGCGTCGAGCCCGACGCCGTGGAAGCCCTCGCCCAGTACCCGTGGCCCGGCAACATCCGGGAGCTCGAGAATGTCATCGAGCGTGCCGTGCTCTTTTGCGACACGCAAAAGCTACGCGCGAGCGACCTGCCGCCCGAAATCCGGGGAATTCCGGCGATGGCCAACGTCCCGCCTCCGCAAGCCGACCTTCAGGCGGCGCTCGCGGGCGAAGGTGGGCTAAAGGGGCAGGTGAAGGTCGCGATGAGCCGTCTCGAAAAGGAGCTCGTGAGCCGCGCTTTGCAGCAGACGAGCGGCAACGTCACGCACGCCGCGCGCCTTCTCAAAATCTCGCGCAAGGGACTTCAGCTCAAGATGAAAGAACTCGGCCTGCGAGAGGGCGCGGCCGACAAAAGCGACTAGCGCACCGCCGTCGAGATACGAGCAATCGCCTTCGGCGATTGCGCTCGCTATCGCGCGCATCGACAGACGCAAAATCGATACAAGTGGGGAGAGGATTCACATCAACCCCACCTCGGTTGCGACCGTTTGGTGCCTGTGGCCCAAGCGGTTAGAATGCTCATTTGGCGATTGGGCGTGCACGCCGGAGGTGAGGTGGTGTGAGCCGCGTACGCAACTTCTCTGGGGGACCGGGCGCCCTTCCGCCCGCCGTTCTCGCCGGGGCGCAGCAGGCCGTCATCGCCTTGCCTGGCACTGGGATTTCCATCCTCGGGCTGAGCCACCGGAGTCGCATGTTCCGCGACATACTGGACGAGGCCGAAGAGCGTTTGCGCCGGCTGCTCAATCTGGGGCCGGAGTACCACGTGCTGTTCTTGCAAGGGGGAGGGACGCTCCAATTCTCGATGGTGCCGATGGCGATGCTCCCTCAGTCGGGAACGGCGGATTATGTCGTCAGCGGCTACTGGAGTCAGAAGGCTGCCGAGACGGCACGTCACCACGGACGGGTGCATGTGGCTTGGGACGGCTCGCGCGAGGGGTACCGTCGTCTGCCAGGGCCGACGGTTCCGCTGGGAGGGCCGAATGCGGCGTATCTCCATTATGTCTCCAACGAGACGGTCGAGGGACTTCAGTTTCGATGGGTGCCATGCGCCGAATCGGCACTCGTTTGCGACGCCTCGTCTGATCTGCTGTCTGCGCCGTTCGACGTCAGCCCGATCAGTCTCCTTTACGCTCACGCTCAGAAGAGCATCGGCCCGGCAGGAGTCACGATCGTCCTAGTTCGGAGCGAAGTGCTCGAGCGCATGCCGGCGGGGCTCGCTCCATTTCTTGACTACCGCGCCCACGTCCAGGCGCGATCCATTCTTCATACGCCTCCCGTTTTTTCGATTTACGTGGTTCTGCTCTCGCTTCGCTGGCTCGAGGACGACGTGGGCGGGCTGAAGCCAATGGGCGCGATCAACGCCGAGAAGGCCCGCATCGTTCGCGGTGCGATCGGGCAGGCCGATTCCTTCTACCGACAAGAGATCGAGCCCACGTTTCAGTCCGACATGAACGTGGCCTTTCGGTGCCCGACTCCGGAGCTCGACGCACGGTTCGTCGCGCTCGCCGAGGATGCCGGGTTCGTGGGTACCGAGGGGCACCGGAGCCGCGGGGGCCTCCGAATCTCTCTCTACAATGGCGTGACCGTCGAAGATGCCAAAGCCATGGCGGCGTTCCTCCGGGAGTTTGCGGAAGACCATGACGCCGCTGCTCCCCACGAGTGCGCTGTGAATCGCCGGGCGCACGAGCCCGCGCCGCAATCTTAGCCACCTTTCCCAGTCCGTTCCGCGGTCGCCAGCAGCATACGGAGCACAGCTTCGCGGATGACCCCCACGGGTTCGTCTCGATAACGCCATCGTTCGTGGCCTCCAGGGTCCACGACAGCCATCGCCGCGTTTGCCTCGAAGATGACGAGGTTGCCCCGAGCGTCCAGCGCAAAATCGATGCCGCCGTAGTCGAGCGCCATCGCATCGCGCACGCGCGCGAGGGCTTGCATCGCCTTTGGTCCGAGGACGCCCGGCATGTCCAAAAGGAAGGACTCATCTTCGGCGCGGTGTTCCGGACGCTCCGCCATCTCTGCGGTGAAATAATGCACCTTCCAATTTGACGATACCGCCACATGAAGCGGGTAAAGCCCTCGGCCAACGGTCATGACACGATACTTGCGAAACTTCCCGTCCTCGCCGCGCGTATCGAGGAACTGGAGTACCAAGAGCCGATCGCCGGGCAGGTTCTCCACCGCGCGGCCGAGCAAACGCGGTTCGTCCACTTTCACGAAATGCGCGCCCGCGTGAAACCCGGGAGACCGCAGGAGAAGGGGCCACGCGAAGCCGGCTTCGGCGAGCGTGCTGGGCGCCGCAGGAGAAGAGAGGGATTCGCGCGACCACTCGGCGATTCGTGAGGTGACAATGTCCGGTATACCCTTCAGTCGCGCGGCCATCGCGACGCGGCCGGTTTGTCGGACGTGCGACGGATGGTCGAGCAGGGGCGATTTCGAATGCGATGCGATCGTGGCGGCGGCATCGAGCGCGGCCGATCCGCGATCCGCGTCTCCCACGCAGTTGAAGAGGATGTCATGGGGCGGTAGGGTCACTTGAAAATCGAAGAACTCGGAAACGATTGTGAGCTTGGCGAACACCCGATCGTCCAAGAAGTGCTCGATGGGTGCGTTGCATCCCAGCGCCGACAAGACGAGCAGGACCGAAACGGGTTCTCGCGTTCCCCGGAATGGCCAGGTGTCAGCACGGCCCAGGGCGCCCAAGCGGCCGTGGAGTCGCGCACTCTCCTCGTCGCCGAGCCTGAGAAGGAGGACGGCCAGTCCGCGATGTGCTTCCCTCAAGTTCGGCTCGAGACCCAGCGCCAGATCGAAGTGCTCGCGCGCGCCCACGAAGTCGCCATGGTCGCTGAGGAGTGCCGCCAAGTTGGCGTGCGCCTCCGCACTGTCCGGTCGCACGCGCACCGCCTGGGCGAGGGCCGTCCGTGCCGCCTCCCAATGCCCCGTCTTCACCGCGAGGGCGGCGAGCGACGTCAGCGCCGTCGCGAGGGTCGGGTCGATACGGAGGGCGTCCAAGTAGGCTTCCACCGCTTCGCCGTCACGGCCGAGGGCGCAGAGAGCGCGCGCTCGCGACATGTGGGCGGTCACATCGTCGGGACGAATCGCGATCGCCGCTTCCGCCTCACCGAGCTCGCATTCAGGGGCCGCGCGCGCCCGCATCTCCGTCCGAATAGCATGAATCCAAATCCGCCAGTAACGCGATGTGCGCAGGACCCGTGCCGCAGCAGCCGCCGATGACGGCGGCTCCCGCGGCCCTCCAGCTCGCTGCCAGAAGCGCGTACTTCGCGGCGCCTTCCGTCGCGTCCGCGCCCCAACCGACGCGCTCGTCCTCGCGGCCCGCGTTCGCATAGGCCCCGAACGGGACACCGAGGCCGGCTAGCTCGCGGACATATTGCAGCGTCTGCGCCGCCGGTGTGCAATTGACGAGCACGACCCGCGCTCCTTCGCCCACGCACTCCAGCGCAGAATCACGCATCGCCCACGGCGTCATCAGGGATCCGTCGGGCCCTGCAGTCAATGCGACCCATGTCTCGACGCCCGTCCGGACGCACTCGCGGACCGCCGTTCGCGCCTCGATGGGATGAGGAAATGTCTCGCACAAGAGGATGTCGACGCCGGCATGAGCGAGAGCGCTCGCCAGCTCGGCGTGCTCGGCTCTCGACGCGGCTCCGGGGCTCCGGTCGGGGCGATAGCAGTCTTCGAGCGGGGCGATCGAACCGGCGATCCGGTGTCCCGGAGGAACGCTCTCACGGGCGATTCGGACGGCGCGGCGCGCGAGCGCTTCCCAGGATCTTCCGACATTGCGTCGCTTGGTTCGGAATGTATTCGCGGTGTGAACGATCGCGCCCGCGCCCGCGTATTCACGATGGATGGCTGCGACGACATCCGGAGCTACGTCGAGTGCACGGGCGCTCCAGGCGACAGGTTCCAGCTCGACGCCTCGGCGGACGAGCTCCGTTCCCATCGGCCCGTCGAGAACGACAATGCCCATGCCGGGAGGCTTGCGCATGAGGGACGCCGGCGCCAAGCTGAAAACCGCTCACGCCAAACCCAAGGAAACTGAACATGATCGGTGGACGCGATAGCGAGACGGTCGACCTGGAGTGTCCTGTGTGCGGCGCCCGAGTCCACACGACGGTGAAAGCAGCCGAGAAGGGGAAGGTGCGATGCCCGCGCGGACACGACTTCGAGGTGATGGGCGCGCTCGGCGATGTGGGAGGCCCAGGCGGCCCAGGCCGGGGCTGACAGGTGCCGCGCCGGGGCCGGTGCAGCCGCGGCATGGCGCTCGCTTGTTCACTGCCCTCCAACGGAAGTGCTTCGTCGTACCATCGCCCTCGCTTGTCTCGTCGCTTCCCTGGGAACGGGGGCGGCCGATTCCGTGCGCGATCCCGCAGTGTGTCCGGGCGAGTGTGACAAGCCGATCACGTATTCCTTGGACCCACAGTTCAACGAGAGCGAGCGCGCGCTCATCAAAGAGGGAATGCGCGTGTGGGAGCACGGCAGCGGGGGCCGGGTCTGTTTTGCGCCAGGCGGGCGTGACCTGGTAATCGAGAAGCTCGAGCGCTCCGACGAACTCGAGCCTTGGGACCCGGATTGGCAGCGGCACGTGGCGCTGACCAAGGGGGGACGAATTTGGATTGTTGCCACGCGCGTGGACGATCCCGGCGAGTACCGTGCGCTCGTAGTCCACGAGCTCGGGCATCACCTGGGGATAGGGCACATCGAAGACACGTCTGCCACGTACATGCACAGCACGATCAACGACACCCCCCAGGAGCTCTGGGTCCACGCCAGCCTCCCGGCGCGTGACGGGCGTGCCTTCTGCGAGGTGCGCCGCTGCACGTGCGCGTACTGACGCGCCGAGGCGACGCCCGCGGTCCCAAACGCCGCGCGGCGTGCGCGAAACTCGGTCGAACGTGGTGCCCCTGCGCCGGAGGCCGTCTCGGCGGCCCCCGGCAAGCTCCGTGCGAGTAAATCAGTAGTATTCGTGACCTAGGTGGGTGATGAGCTCTTCGCCCATCAGCCACCGCAACGTGTTCTTTAGCTTCATCAGCTGGATGAAGAGGTCGTGCTCGGGCCTCAGCCCGGGTGCGCTCATCGGGCTCTTGAAGTAGAAGGAGAGCCACTCCTGCGTCCCGTGCAGCGATGCCCGACGCGCGAAGTCGAGAAAGAGCGCAAGGTCGAGGACGACGGGGGCAGCAAGGATCGAATCGCGACACAGGAAATCGACTTTGATTTGCATCGGATAACCGAGCCAGCCGAATAGATCGATGTTGTCCCACCCCTCCTTCGCATCGCCCCTCGGCGGATAGTACTCGATCCGCACTTTGTGGAATAGATCCCCGTAGAGCTGTGGGTAGCTCTCTCGCTCGAAGATCACGTCGAGCGAACCGAGCTTGCTCATCTCTTTCGTCTTGAAGGATCCCGGATCGTCGAGCACCTCCCCGTCCCGGTTCCCCAAGATATTCGTCGAGAACCACCCGTGAACGCCGAGCATCCGCGCCTTCAGTCCAGGCGCGATGACGGTCTTCATCAGCGTCTGGCCGGTCTTGAAATCCTTGCCGGCGATCGGGATCTCGCGCTCGCGAGCGAGCTGCCACGCAGCTTGAAAATCGACGCACAGGTTCGGTGCGCCGTTGGCAAACGGAATTCCCTCCTTCAAGGCCGCCCACGCGTAGAGCTGCGAATTGGCAATCCCTGGATCGCTCTCGTACAGGCCGCGTTCGAACGCCGCGACGGATTCGTGCACTCGCGTGGGCGACGTGAAGGTTTCCGTCGAGCCGCACCATACGCAGACGGCGCGGGTACACTCTCGCTCCCGGACGAAGCGACGCATGTCGTCCCGAATCTGCTCGACCATCTCCGCCTTGGACCGCCCGCTCTTGACGTATGTGCCCGTCAAGCGGCGAACGTACTCTGGATAGAATGCGCCTGGCATCGGCTGGATGAGCTCGAGCTCGGAGCGGACACTCTCCAGGTGTTCTCGACCCAGCACGTCCGCCTCTACGGCTCGGTCGTACGCGTGGCCGGGAAAGACGTCCCAACCGCCGAATACGAGGTCTTGGAGAGAAGCGAGCGGGACGAAATCCGAGATCTTTGGTGTGCGCCCGCTCGTCCGGCGCCCAAGCCGAATTGTCGACAGCTGGGTCAGCGACCCCACCGGCTGCGCCAGTCCGCGGCGTGCGAGCAGCACTCCCGCAATCGTCGTTGTCGCTACCGCGCCCATTCCTGGCAGGAGCACGGCAAGCCTTCCTTCGGCAGGTCGAATGTGACTTGGTCGATTCACGGTGGGCGCCTCCATTTTGTTTTCGACACCCACCCGCTTGAGCAGGAGCCGTGTCGTCCGCATGGCTCGTGCATTGCACGTCGTACGCCTGCGAAAAAAAGGAGCAATTATCCGTGAGTTCGCGCAAAACCGACGTTTTCGTGTGTCACGCTGCCACGCAGAGCGGGCAGCGCACGCGAGCGGAGTCAGCTGAGGTTTACGCGGTGCGTCGGCGCATCATTGCCATTATGCGGCCAGTCCGGAATACCGGAGAAGAGCGTCTATGCTCGGGCGCCGTCCGCGAAAATCGACGAATAGATCCATCGCCTCTCGCGAGCCGCCTTGCGCGAGGACGGTGTCACGGAAGCGGCGTCCGGTGGACGGAGCGAACGAAGTCTCTTCGAACGCCGCGAAGGCGTCGGCCGAGAGTACCTCCGCCCATTTGTAGCTGTAGTAGCCCGCGGCGTAGCCGCCTGCGAAGACGTGGGTAAAGCTGTTGGGCATTCGATTCCAAGCCGGGGGGCGGAAAACGCTCACTTCGCGCCGCACCTCTTCCAGCGTGGCGAGAACGCGAGCGCCTGTTTTCGAGTCGTAGTCTCGATGCAGTCGCAAGTCGAAGAGTGCAAACTCGATCTGGCGCAGCGTCGCCAGCCCCGCTTGGAACGCGCGTCCGGCGCGGACCTTCTCGAGCAGTGGGGTGGGAAGTGGCCGATCCGACTGAAAGTGCCGCGCGAAGGAGCTGAGCGTTTCTTCGTGATAGCACCAGTTCTCCATGAACTGGCTGGGTAGCTCGATCGCGTCCCACGCGACGCCGCGGATTCCGGAAACGGCCCCTTCGTCGACGCGTGTCAAGAGGTGATGAAGGCCGTGACCGAACTCGTGAAACAGCGTCAGTAGCTCGTCGTGCGTCAAAAGCGCGGGCTGCCCGGGAAGCGGAGGCGAGAAGTTGCACGTGAGATAGGCGGCCGGATGCTGCAGTCCCGACCGCGTACGGCGGCGGCCTATGCACTCGTCCATCCACGCTCCCCCACGCTTGTCTTCGCGCGTGTAAAGATCGAGGTAGAAGACACCGATTCGCGTTCCGTCCGACTCGCGAAGCTCGTAGGTCGTCACGTCGGAGTGCCAAACTGGGATTCCACCGATTCTCTCGATGGTCACTCCGTACAGCTTTTGCACCAGCGTGAACATTCCCGTGATTGCCCGGTCTGCCGCGAAGTAAGGACGGAGCTCGTCCTCCGAGAAGCCGAGCTTCTCTTGTCTGAGTTTCTCCGAGTAGTACGCCACGTCCCATGGCTGAAAGTCGGCCAGACCGTCGAGCTTCTTCGCGAACGCCTTGAGCTCGGCGAGCTCCGCTTCGGCGCGAGGCCGCGCGCGGGCCAGGAGATCCAACAAGAAGCGCTCAACGTCGTCCGCGGCCCCGGCCATTTTTGTCGCGAGGGACATCTCTGCGTAGTTCCTCATTCCGAGGAGTCGTGCCTCCTCGTGCCGAAGGCCGAGGATTTCGTCCATGAGCGGCGTGTTGTCGAATTTCCCGGCGAGTGGCCCCTGATCGGACGCGCGCGTCCCGTAGGCCGCATAGAGCTCGCGGCGCAAATCACGATCCGAGGCGTAACTCACGACAGCATCGTAACTCGGGAAATCCAGGGTCAGGCGAAACCCCTCGAGGTTTCGCGCCGCCGCTTTGGCGCGCGCCGCAGCCTTGCCTTGCTCCGTCATGCCAGCGAGCAAGGGCTCGTCCATGACGTGCTTGCTCCAAGCTTGCACCGAATCAATCACATTTTCTTCGAACTTGGCCTGCAGCTCGGAAAGCCGCAGCGCGATCTCTTTGAAGCGCGCCTTTCCGTCGGCTGGCAGCGCGACCCCCGACAGCTTGAAGTCACGGAGCGCGTCGCGGACGACCTTCTGACGCGACGGCGAGAGGCTCCCGAATACCGGGCTCGCAGCAAGCCCTTCGTAAGTATGAAACAGGATCTCGTTCTGGGCCAGCTCGAGCCTGTAGGCGGTGATCTTCGGAAGGGAAGAGTTGTAGGCCGCCCGCCACTCCGGCGTGCTGGTCACGCCAAATAGGTGCGTCACGGGCCCCCAGACTCGCGACAGGCGGTCCTCGATTTCTTCGAGCGGATCGAGCAGCCCTTCCCACGGAGCACGCTCTGTGGCCTCGCCTGCACTCGCCAGGAGCACTTGGAGGCGGGCGCGGTTTTCGGCGAGCACGGCGTCCACGGCCAGATCGGTGTGCTCGGGGCGAATGCGATCAAACGCCGGGAGTGCACGCGAGTCGGTGGTGAAAAGCAGGGGGTTGTCCGTCCGGGTGGAAGCAGTCATAGTCATGATGACGCATTGTCGCTGTGTATGGGCGTTCGTGCGAGGCATTTGAACGTTCGCGCGAGGCGCTCGGATCCCTGGGTTTCGCGAGCTTCGAAAGCGAAGCCGGGTCTCTACCCAGAGGCGACCGCACACTGTGCGTCGCTACCACAGAGCGGAGACGTATATTGAACCTGGCGGTCGGCCAGAAGTCACATAGACTATGCTTGTTGCGGAGGTTCCGGCAGCTTCCGTCGGCCGCGAAATATTGTGTTTCTCGTGGGATTCGGGTGAACCGACAGGGGAGTCTGAGGCATGAACGAATCGAATATCGGTGTCACCGCATTGCGAAACCTTGCAGCGTTTGTAGCGCTCTTCGCAGGGCTAGTCGGGTGCGGATCATCGACTTCAAAGTTCGGCGCGGACGTCGGAGCCAACGGCTCGACGGGCGCCGGTGGTGGTGGGGGAGCCGGCGGCGGATCCGGAGGGGCATCTGGTTGTGGGCTGCTCTGCCCACAGGGCACCTCGTCATCGGGCTCCGGTACATCCGGCGGTTCCGGAGGTAGTGCGGGGACCTCGACGACGGCGACTACGCCTGCGGTCGGCGGAACCAACGCGCCCGACTGCGCCGGGTGCCAGTTTCCCGCCCCCACCGCGTCCAGCTGCACGGGCGCGCCCGCGATCAAAGTCGTGTACCCGAACGATACGGTCCTCGTGCCGCCAAATCTCAACGTCATGTCCGTGCAATGGACGCCCTACGGGGCTCCGTTCACGACATTCGAAGTGGACTTTGCTCAGTCCCAGCAGGCCCCGAACACCGATTGGCGGATTGTCACCGGTTGCAAGACTCAAACTGTCGACGCGCAGTCCGGTAACCCTTCGGGCGGCTGCGAACTCGTGATCGATCCCCTGTCGTGGAGCAAATTGGTCGCGGCCAATCGGGGGCTTGGAAACTCCATTTCAATCACGGTGCGCGGCACGACCGACGGCAAATGTGCATCGACCTCGAACGTGATTCACATGTCGATCGCCGAGGAAGATCTGCTCGGTGCCTACTATTATTGGAAGTCCACCGTGTCCTCGGCCGGGGTCGGCGGGCAGATCTGGGAAAAGGTCTTCGGCGACATCGCCGACGACGAGAAGAACGTGACGTCCGCGGTGACTCTCCAGGCAGGAACGCTCAGCGCGACGTGCAACGGCTGCCATGCCCTCTCGCGTGACGGCAAGCGCATGGTGGTCTACTCCGACGACGACGACTCGGACGACGAGTACAGCGACGTGGGCGGCTCGCTGCTCGACATGACGACCTCTCCGAACGCCACCGAGATGGGGGTCGGCGTCGACGGAAGTCGGTTGGGCGGCCAGCCCCCCGGGTTTACGACGATCAATCCGGTGGGGTCCTACTACGTCACGTCGAACGGCATGCCCCTGGCCGGCACGGGCGCGCTCGGGGCGACGTCGACCACGTCGACTGGCTACCAGACCGCGGTCCCCACCAACGGGTGGTCCGAGTGGAACGGCAGCAATGGCAACTGGGTGGGTCCGATCACGGTCGGCGGCGCGCAGACCCGCCCCACGATGCCGGATTGGTCGGTCGATGGAACCTCGGTCGTTTACGTCCAGCCGAACGCGGTGGCCCTTTGGGACATGAACGGCAGCGTTGCATTTACCGGTGCCCGCCAGGACGACGACCACATCTTCGGCGGCAGTCTCTACACGGTCCCGTACATGGGTAGCGGTGCCTTTGGCACACCCACGCTATTTCTTCAGTCGGGCGGCGAGAACAACTACTACCCGAGCTACTCGCCCGACCAACCCATGTCCTACGTGATATTCAACCGCGCGCCCCTCGACATGAGCGCGGGATCGCTCACGGGTTGCACCACCGGCGCCGCACCGATGTGCCCGAACGACAGCTTCTCGAACCCCGCGGCTCGGCTGATGCTGATGCAGAACGCCGCCAATTCGAAGCCGATCGACATGGAGCACGCCAATGGGACGTCGGCCGCGTCCCCCCTTCCTTGGTCGAACTCGTATCCGCGATGGGCGCCGTTCGTGCAGAACTATCACGGCAACAAATTGCTATGGTTCACGTTTTCGTCGACCCGCGATTACGGTGTTCGGGTCCTCAATCACAAGACGGGGATGTATCAGTGTTATCCCGCCGACGCTTACCAGACGCCGGGCGGCGCACACAAAGCGCAGTTTGCGAGCGAGTGCCAAGAGCCGCAACTCTGGATGGCTCCGATCACGTTCACCGAGGCGCAAGGCGCCGGGACGGACCCCTCGGGGGTTGCCTTCTGGATCCCCTACCAGGATTTGACGACCCACAATCACACGGCTCAGTGGACCCAACAGCTTACGACCGTGCCCCCTCCCGTGGGCAAGTGCACGTGCGCTGCGCAGGGCCAAGCATGCGCGAGCAACATGTGCGGCTGCTGCTCGGGGCTTGCCTGCGCAGGCAGCGGGACGTGCATCAGCGTGCTTCAATAATCTCCGCGACTGTCGTCCCCGGAGCCCGGAAAGGCACCCGCCGCGCTCACGGATCGTCGACAACGAGAGCTACGGCGAAGCCGTCGTGTCCTTTGCTTCCCACCGTCTGAATTGCGGTGGCGCTGACGCGGGGTTCCGCGGCGAGTTGCTCGTAGAGGCGACGGGTGCCTCGAACGTTCGGGTCGTCGCTCCCCGCCTCCAGGACCCGCCCGTTGCGAACGACGTTGTCGATGAGGATGAGGCTACCGCGTCGGGCAAGTCGCAGGGCCCACGCGAAGTACTCCGCGTTGTTCGACTTGTCCGCGTCGATGAAGACAAGGTCGAATGGGCCGCGTCGTTCCGCCTCGAGCTGAGGAAGTGTGTCCAGGGCGAGACCGACCCGAATCTCGACGAGGTCGGCGAGTCCCGCGCGGGCGATGTTCTTCCGAGCGATTTCCGCGTTTTCTGGACTTGCTTCCAATGAGACGAGGCGCCCGTCCGCAGGCAGAGCGCGCGCCAACCATATCGTACTATAGCCCCCAAGGGTGCCGATCTCGAGCACGGCTCGTGCGCCCGTTAGCCGCGCCAAAAGGTGCAGCAACTTTCCCTGGTTCGGCGCGACGTGGATCGACGGCAGGCCTGCGGCATCGCTCGCTTCGAGCGCACCTCGAAGCGCCGGATCGGCGGGCAGGAGGCAATCGTCGATGTAGTGATCGACGGCGGTCCAGAGTTCTTGCGTCATCATTCCTCCTTGGGGCAGTCTACACCGCTCGGGTGCGGAGGAGTCGCCTAGGCGTCGGTGCGAACGAGGTAGCGGAGCACCAGATCCACGAGCTCTTCCACGAGTGCAGCGTCTCCGATCGTGGGTGGGTGCTGCAACAGATTCGCGAGCATCGTCGCGCGGACCGAGTGGAACGCAACGAACGCTGCCGCCTCGACATTTGCGCGGCGCATCGGAGCCCTGGAAGCCGCGAGGAAGCGACGGATGATGGCGAGTACCCGCATGTCGAACGCATGGACGCGGTCGGCTCGAGCAACTCGAAGTCCTTCGATCGCCAGGACGCGGTGTAGACCCGGCGATGCCGCGTACAGACGAGCGAGCCCTCGAACGACTGCCGTCACTGTTTCCAGCGGTGTCTTTGTTTGATTGTCGTCGGCGAGAACCTCTTGCATGAGGCCGATGGCGAGGTCGAATTCCCTGTCCTGAAGTGCATCCAGGATCGCGTCGCGATGCGAGAAGTACTGGTAGAGCGAACCAACGCTCACGCCGGCGACCTCGGCGATTCGCGTGGTCGAGGCAGCGTCCAGACCCTCGCGATCGAGCACCTGAACGGTGGCCTCCAAGATGGCGTTCACCGTCGCCAGGGCGCGCGCCTGGCGCGGCATCTTCCTCGATTGTGCCCTCGAGTTTCGCGCCGTCACGATTCCGCCTTCGGAGGGGTTCGCGGACATGCCATCAGAGGGCGCCCGTCGCAAGTGGCCGGTCGGGGGGCGGATCGTACGCCGCACGGCCGACCTGTCGCGTCCGAAAGCGCGCTGAGAAGGCGCCGAGCAGGTATGCCCTGAGGCAGAAGCCGACGATGCTCGGCTGTCGCAGCGCCGGGTCGATATCGGGCGCGATTCGCTCAAAAAGTGCTCGAAGCTGGCTCCAGTGCGCGCCCGGATGCTCGTGGTGAGGCGCATGCAGGCCGGCGTTGAAGACCAGCCAATTGCCGATCGGACCAACGAAATTGCGCGAGTGGTTGTGGGCGGACCACGGATCGCAATGGACGTGCTGGATGAAGTTGATGAACATCATGCCCCAGAGGCCCATGGCGGCTGATGCGCCGAGTCCGCACGCGTACACGCCAGCCCCGACCCTCCAGCCGTAGAGGGCCACTCCCAGCGTGAAGAAGGCGGTGTGCGCGAGGAGGACAGTGACAGTCTCGCGAGCGATACGCGCATAAAGACGCCGATTGTTGGTTCGCGCCTGCCGAACGAAAGCCCGTGCGACGGATCTCTGCCAATAGGCCGACACCAGAAAGTAGGTCGATGCGATCCACCACGTGTTCTTCTTCGAGTGGCGCCAGGTGATCGTCGCGTCACCTTCGCGATTGACGAATTTGTGGTGATTCAAATTGTGCGTCGGAATCCACGCAACCGTCGGGTAGCCGTAGAATACCGAGAGCCACGCCGAATAAAAAGCATTCGCTCGTCGCCCGTGGAAGGTCGGGCAATGGTTCTGGTTGTGGGTGAAGACCCCCGCGCAGAAACCCACATAAAGGCTCAATGGAACGATCCAGCAGGCCGCCCCCGGAGCAAAGTAAGGCGCGGTCGCGATACTTGGGAAGAGGACGAATGCCCAGAGCAGCGTCCTCACGTCAGCCGAAAAGCGGAGCTTCATCGTTGCCTCTCTCGAGTGCGAAATATTGAGCCTCCGCTCGAACCCGTCCATTCGCATTTTTCTTCGCGATCGTCGCAGTTCGTCGAACCGCACACCCGCCCGGGTCTCGTGAGGCGCGTGCGTCGTCGGAGGCCCCAGCGATTCGCTTTCTTCCAGCCTTCGCCCGTCGCTCGAAGGCCGCGCTGCCATCCGCGGGAAGCGAGGGGAGGCGAGTGAAAACACGACGTGTCCTCGAAGGTCGTGGCACACCGGTGCGGTTCTGAGCTAGCGTGCGTTCTTCAAACGCATGAGCACAATTCATTTCGTCGGCGGAGAAAAAGGTGGCGTTGGAAAGTCGGTCGTCGCCCGGCTCCTCGCGCAGTACTGCATCGATCACACGCTGCCCTTCGTCGGCGTGGACGCCGACGCCTCGCATCCGACGCTCCGCCGCTTCTACGGCGACTACACGCGGCCCGTCGATCTGACGCGAGTCGAGAGCATCGACGACATCATGGCGCTCGCCACCGAGGCCGATCGCCGCGTTCTGGTGGACCTACCGGCGCAGAGCGAACGGGCGCTGTCCGCGTGGATCAAGGGAGCCGGAATATTCGAGGTTGCGCGCGAGTGCGGCGTCAACCTGGTTTTTTGGCATATCTTGGATGATGGCAAAGATTCTCTCATGGCGCTCGACCGGCTCCTCGAAAGCTACGGCCCCGCGGTGCGCTATTGCGTTGTAAAGAACTTTGGGCGGGGCAAGGACTTTTCCTTCTTCGAAGGCTCACCCATCCGGGCTCGGGCCTTGGCGCTCGGGGCCTCGGTGGTGGACCTGCCCGAGCTGCAGGAAACGGCCATGCGAAAGATCGATCGACTGGACGCGAGCTACTGGGCCGCGGCTCACAACAGCGTCGTGGGTGCCGACGCGTTCACGCGGATGGACCGGCAGCGGGTCAAGGTCTGGCTGCAAACATGGTTCGCCGAAATTGCCTGCCTGCCCGACGTCGTGTAGTGGCGGGGTTGCTGCGCTGTGGCCGCATAAGTTCACTGTAGCGGTTGCGATCGACAAGCGATCGGAAGGAACTAGCATTGGTCTCAGGGGACATCGACCATGGTGCTTCGAAAGTCGCGAGCGCCATTGATATTCGCAATCCTCGTGGTGGTCGGCTGCGGCGATGGCGTGGGTACTCTTCTTGGCGAAATTTCGCACGCTGTCGCGCCTCCCGCCGGGGGCGACGACGGGGCTGGCGACGCGGCGTCACCACCCGCTTCGGTCGCCGGCTCTGATGCAGATGCGAACGTCCTTCCGGACGTCGTTGAATCGGACACGACTTTCGACGGATCGAGCCCCGACTCGGGAGCATTCGGCACGCCCGTGGAGGTGCCCGGTATCGTCGCTCCGGCCGGCTATATGAATTTCAAAGAAACTCTGACCGCCGACATGCTCCAAATGTATTTCATCTCCGATCGACCCGGGGGGCCGGGCGATCAAGACGTATGGTACACATCGCGCGCGCAGGTGACCGATCCATGGGCGATCCCGACCTGTGTGACGGAGGTGAGCAGTCCGGACCACGAGACGGGGCCGGCCATCTCGCCCGACGGGCTCACGTTGTGGATCTCTTCGGACCGCCCGGGCGGAAAGGGTGGATACGATATCTGGGTGTCGGCTCGGCCAGACACTTCTTCCGCGTGGTCGACCCCGAAGCCCGTGACCGAGCTCAATACCGTCGGCGACGAATTTCCGCGTCCGCCGATTCAATCAGGCCTCGTGATGCCCCCGTCGTACCGCGAAAAGCTTCCAAATAACCAGTTTCAAACGTTCTTTACGTCCCGGGCGAGCGCCGATTCGGCGTGGCAGGCTCCGAGCGAACTCACGGAAGTGGATACCGCGGACATCGACACGGACGGGTTCTTGACCGACGATCAACTGGTCTTATATTTTTCTTCGGACCGCTCGGTGATTGGCGATCAAGACCTCTACGTCGCGGTGCGGGGTGCTGCTCAATCGCCCTTCACGTCGTTTGTTCCAATTGCGGAGCTCAATACGACGTATCAGGAGCGCGATCCGTGGGTGTCGCGCGATCGACTGGAGATCTATTTTTCTTCCGATCGAAGCGGTTCGCTCCAAATTTACCGAGCAACGCGCTGAGGCGTCCGCCCGAGGCCGGTCGACGCGCTCGCGGCCTTGGGGCGAGTTGTGTAGAGTCGATCGTGCAACATGGTGCCTGCTGGGAGGGAGAAAGTGGAATTGAGCGATAGGGCAAGCTCATGGCGAGGGATGGCCGCCGGCGCTCGGGTCTTTGGGGCGCTTGTCGTGGCCACCGCCGCCGTTGGCTGCGGGTCCAGAACTACAATCGACGGCGAGCCGGCGCCTGCTGCCTTCTCGAACATGGGGAGCGCTTCGTCGAGCAGCGGCGGGACCCCATCGGTCAGCGGCAGCGGAAGCGGCGGGGGTAGCACGGGCTCGAGCGGCGGTGTGATCGTCAGCGGTTCCAGCGCCGGCGGCATGGCCAGTGCGGGCGCCGACGACGCGGGTGGCAGCCCGAGCGGCCTGCAAGGCTCGACCCATGGCAACGAGGCCGGCGTTGGCCCCGATGCCGGCGGTACGCCCGGAAGCGGCGGAGCCCCGACCATCGCATGTGGCGCATCGACGTGCAGCGCCGCCACCGACCAATGCTGCGTCCAGCTAGGTGGCGCTCTCAGCGGATCCTGCATTCCGAAGGGAATGCCATGCGCGGGCGTGGCGGTGGACTGCTCAAGCGCTGCGAGCTGTCCGACGGGCAACTCCTGTTGCCTGGTGGTCGGACTCGGAGGGGGCGGCGGCAGCGCGACCTGCCAGAGCGCGTGCACCGCCGGCCCAGGCGGCGTGGCTCTCCAGCTATGCGCCACAACCGCCGATTGCCCCACCGGAAAGGGGTGCCAGGCCGAGATGGCATTCGGCCTTCACGCGTGCCTCTAGGCGAGATACGAACAGTCGCCCACGGCGATTGCGCGCGCCGCCGCGAGCCCGCGGCAGCTCCATCCGAGCCACGGAGAGGAGTCTGTCACCGACGACCGCGGCCAAGACGGACCGTTACGCGGGGATGCGCCACCCAGTATCCGTGCCAGCCGACCGGATGCCACGGATGCTGCACCCAGACGCCGTAGTGATACGGACCCCAGCCCCACGGCGAAAGGTACCAGGTCCATCCGTAGGTAGGCGTGTAGAGATAGACATAAGGGGAACCGTCGACCTCCTGGGGCGATGTCCCTGCCGGCACCCAAACCCATCCGCGGCCTGCCAGGTAGACCCATTGCCCCGTCGGGTAGGAGTAAACCAGCGGAGGGCCGGCAGGCTGTGCCGGCTGCACGGGCGCCGCATCGGCGGGAGGCGGGGTCGGCTGTTGCGAAGCGGCCGGCGCGGGCGCTTCGGTGTACGGCTCCGCTGCCTGAGCAGGTTCTACAGCGGGCGGCGGAGGCGGCGGGGGCGGCGTCTGCGGACTCTCGTATTCCGCGCCGCAGCCTCCCAGAAGGATACTCGCGACAAGAAGAAGGTAGCCATGATGCGGGCTTAGCGTGTTCATGGGTGGTTTGTCCTCATAGATAACCACTACTTTCGTCGCCGGCGATACATCCGCGAGTGCAACAGCGATCGGCGGCCCTCGATTCCCTTTTGGGCGCTCTGCCGGCCAAATCCGCGCCCCAACAAAGCCGAGCGTCGTGTAGCGTGCGCGCGACCGTCCCAGCGGGGCCGTGTCACTGGGACGCGCCTTCGAGGGTGCGACCCGCCAAGTTCGCGACGACGGTTACGAGCTGTACCGGTTCTGCGGGCTTGGCCACGTGCATCTGATACCCGGCCGCGAACGCCCGCCCCGCGTCCTCTTTCCTTGCGTACGCCGTCAGGGCGACTGCGGGGGTGCGCCCCCCGTTCTCAGCCGGCAGCGATCGTATCTTCCTGATGAAGGAGAGTCCGTCCGCCTCGGGCATTCCGATGTCGCTCACGATGACGTCTGGCCTCACCGCAGCGAACCGCTCGAGTGCTTCGCGCGCCGAGGCAGCGACATGGACCTCAGCTCCTTGCTCGCTGAGAACCGTCCTGACGAGGTCCAGCGCGTCCTCCTCGTCGTCGACGACCAAGAGCCTCAGCCCGTCCAGTCGGGGTACATGGTCAACCGCCGAGGCGGCACGCTCCATGGAGGCGCTCGCGGGGGCGGCTCTGCTGATCGCGGGAAGGGCCGAACGCGCCGGCAATCGAACGATGAACGTAGCTCCCTTTCCCTCGCCATCGCTCTCGGCACGCACCGTTCCGCCGTGAGCGGAGACGAGCTGCATCACGATCGCCAGTCCCAACCCGAGGCCACCGTGACGTCGCGTGGTCGAAGAATCCGCCTGCTGGAACGGCTGAAATACGATCGGCAGCGCATCGCGCCGGATGCCCTCACCCGTGTCGCGCACGTAGATGCACACTTCCGAGCCCTCCCTGTACGCGCGCACGGTGACTTTGCCGTTCTTCGGGGTGAACTTCACGGCGTTCGAAAGAAGATTCCAAACGATCTGCTGAAGCCGATCGGCGTCGGCTACGATGGTCAATGAAGGATCGGGAACATCGATCGATGTTTCGATGCTCTTTGCCTCGGCGGCGGGAGTGACTGACTCGACGGCGCCGAGCACGGCTTCGGCAACGTTCGTTGGGCCGAGATTGAGGGCCAGTTTGCCGCTGATGATCCGAGAGATGTCGAGGACATCTTCGATGAGGTTCGTTTGCAAGCGAGCGTTTCTTTCCACGATTCTCAGTGCGCGGTCAACGTCACTCGGCAGGGTTTTGCGACGCGCCATCAGCGTCCAGCCCAGGATGGCATTCAGCGGAGTGCGCAGCTCGTGGGACACGGTCGCGAGGAACTCGTCCTTTGCGCGATTGGCGCGCTCGGCCTCGCTGCGCAGCATCCGCTCCTCGGCCTTGGCCTCCTCCGTTTCTCGAAGGGCCGTGGCGTTCTCTATGGCCATTGCCGCGCGTCGTGCGAAGTCCTCCGCAAACGCGAGGTCGTCTTGTGTATAGCGGCGACCGGACTCCGCGTAAACGAAAGTCATCGCACCGAAGTTGCGATCGCGCGTGCGGAGCGGAACGATCATGGCGGAGCGGAGTTGAAGCTCGCGCATGATGCGCAGATGCTCGGCGTCTCGCGAGGCGTTCTCCAAGGCGGCCGCAGGAATCTCGGTGTAGAGCTCGGACCTCCCCGCGCGAAGGACCTGATAAACACCGCGGGGCTGGTTGGGATCTGGCGGGTACTTGTCGCCCAGCTCGCGAGCGATTCTCATTTTTTCTTCGTCCACGTGGGCAACGGCAACCCGCTGCAGGGTCTTGTTGTCGCGCCGCACGAGATCGACGGCGCACCAGTCGGCGAGGGCAGGCACGGCCGACCGTGCCACTGCAGTCAGCGTCTGTTCGAAATCGATCGACGACGCGAGTGCCTCGCCGGCCCTAGCGAGGAACTCGGCTCGCGCCTGCGTTCGCTTCTGGTCGGTTACGTCTCGGAACACCAGCACGACGCCGAGAACCCTTCCGCTCTCGTTTCGAATCGGCGCTCCGCTGTCGTCGATTGGAATCTCGACCCCACTCTTCGAACGCAATACCGTGTGGTTTGCGAGGCCCACCACGACCCCGTCACGCAGCACGAGGTCGACGGGGCTCTCGGCGGGCGCGCGCGTCAACTCGTTGAAGATGCAGAACACGTCTGCCAGCGGCCGCCCACGCGACTCGGCCTCGCTCCAGCCCGTCAGGTCCTCCGCGACGGCGTTCATGAACGTGATGCGCCCTTCGCCATCGGTCGCGATCACGGCGTCGCCGATGCTCCGAAGAGTCGTGGCCAGCCAGCGCTGCGCTTCCTCCTCTCGCTCCAACCGCGACGCGCGAAGCAGCGCTTGCGCGCAGAGCTTCGAAAGGGTTTCGATGAAGGCGCGCTCGTCCGCAGAGAAATGCCGCGGCTCATAGAAGCCCATTCCCAATAGGCCGAGGCTACGGCCCTCCGCGACGAGCGGCGTGCTCCAAAATGCCCTCGCTCTTCGGCCTTCGGCCTTCAAGGTCGCGAGCGCGGGATAAAGCTTGGCATAGTCGCTCTCGGTCTCCGCCCACGTTGCCGACTGCATCATCGGCACGATCGAAAAATTTTCGGATGTGTCGGCGATTCGGCGGATTTTTTCTAGCACCTCCGAGGCCACGCCACGCTCTCCGAGGAGCTCCAGGGCCGTTCCGCTCGAGTTGAGCTGGTGCAGGGTACACGTGTCGGCGCCGGCTGCACGCCGTCCATACTCGACGATCACCTCGGAGACTTGAGATCGCGTGAGCGCGTTCGAGAGTTCCGCGGCCAGCTCGGAGAGCGCTTGCAGCCGCTGCCGGGCCTCGATGGCCATCGCGGTGACCGTGTCGTCATGCGCCCACTCGCGCTTCCAGGCAAGGGCCAGAAGTCCGAAGGATCCGAGCGCCAGCCCGATCGCACTCGCGGACGCCGTTATGGCCCACGATTCGGCGCTGCGCCGGCGCTCCGCGAGCAGGCGCTGTTCCTCGTTGCGAATGACGCCAACGTCCGAACGGAACGCATCCATCAGCAGCTTGTTTCTGGCTCCTTGGAGAGCAAGAAGGGCATTTTCCCGACGGCCGACCTTCACCGCGGTCACGAGCTCTCGCAGGTCCTCCATCAAGGCTTGCGCGTCGCGGTCTGCGGCTTCGACGTTTCGGATCTGTGCTGGATTGTCAGCCACCAATCGCTGCACGAGCGCCGCCGCTGCCCTCTCTTTGGAAATGCCCGTCTCGTATGGCTCGAGGAAGGTGGGTCGACCCGTGCCAACGTACCCACGGGCGCCCGTGTCCGCGTCGAGCACGGCAGTCAGCCACTCGTAAACCTCCCCTCGAACGTCGAGCGCGTGATTCGCCCACTGGGTCGACGACATGTAGGCTCCCACCGCAGCCCCGCACATCGCAACCACGGCGGCGAGGCCGAAACCTGCGGCCCAAAGAAGTCGTGTCGCTCGTGGACGAGGCGGTACGCGACGAGGCATTCACGCGCGACGGTAGCGTGCTGCGAACTGCCCTGCACGCGGATGCGGCTCCGGCGTTCGGACCGGTTCGCTTCGAAAACCCAAGTCGTTCTCGCTGATGAGAGCGATGTGGCTTTCGTTTTCGAGGGGCTCCGCGCCCGGCAATCGTCGCCGCGGAAAGCTGGGCGCGCCCGCCCGGATCGTGAAAACCTGCGGAGCTGTGCTAAGGCGAGTCTTCCTCCCGCTGCTTTTGGGAGCCCTCCAAGTATCGGCCACTTTTGCCGTCGCTTATTACAAGGACGACTTCGACAAGCTGCCGATACCGGCCAAACTTGCTTCGGCGGCGGGCTTCCTGCTCGCCCTCATTACTCCGGGACTAGCGGCGCTCAACGCGCGAGAGGCGCGAGAGGAGAAGCTGAAGGGCGACGCCTACACCGCGCTCCTCGTCGCGCTCGCGAAGATCGCCGACAAGGCCAACGTCTCCACCCGAGCAATCGGTTTGAACGCTTATATCGTGCGCCGGCCGCTCTTCTGGCCGTGGAATCCGTACCAGGCACGCCTCGCCCGCGTGCGCCTGTCCAGTTTTCCGCCGGCGTCAACCATCGTGTGGACCAAGGGCAAGGGCTTCGTGGGCGAGTGTTGGAGGAGCCAAGACATGATGATCGACCGCCACATTCCCACCCTCTACGCGGCTTTCCTGGGATGCGATGAAGCGACGTGGAACTCCGCCCCGGCATCGCTTCGGTTGAATCTCTCCTTCGCCGAGTGGCAGAGCACGCAACAGCGCTATAAATACATCCGGGTGGCACCGATCTTGACCGCCAAAGAGGGAGGCAGGTTCAAGTACGTCGGCTGCGTTTCCATGGATACAGGCGACAACAGCCATGCCGCCGCGCTCGGGACGGATGAGGTCCGAGATTTGCTGCAGAACGCCGCGGACTCGATGGACGCAGCTCTGCGCAGCCAAAAGTAGAATCGGGTGTTACATTTCGCTGTGAGGCGACCCAATGAGCGACGAGAAGAGAACGAGCGACCCAGGGTCCGTGGATTTGGCCGCTTTGACGCGCAACACACCGGTGAGACCGCGTCGCGCGATGCCGGCGGAGTTCATCGCCGCTCTCAAGGACGCGGGCGCCAGGCCGTCTCTCGTGGCGGCACTCGAGCGAGATCGGGCTGAGAAGCTGGCCATCGGCGACTAGTGCAGCGCCGTCGAGATGGGATTAATCCAGTGGACGGCGGTGCACTAGCCGAGGCACGCTCGATGTTGCGGCCGCTCAGAGCTCGCGCCGAACAACGATCGAACGGAGCGCCGCGCGAGAAGCTTTGCGGCTCGTCGGCGAGATAGGCCGATTCGTCCGAAATCGACCCCGGGCCCTCGAGAAAAGGCGCAAGCAGCGCCATAAAAGAACAGTAGGAGTAGAGTGAGTTTTCCCGCGCCTCGTCGTGGTCGCGCCTTCGGCGCTTTTTGCGTGGCGTTCGCCCTCACTGCGTGCGGCCCCACCGCTGTACAGGGCGATAGCGGAGTTTCTGCCTCGGGCGCCACCCCTTTGCCACAGGTCGTTTACCAGGGCGGCCCTCTCATTGCGGCGCCGAAAGTCGTCACCGTCACGTTCGCCGGCGACACCTTGGCGAGCCAGCTTCAGTCTTTTGGCGAATCGATCACGTCCTCGGGCTGGTGGGACACCGTTCGGCAAACATACTGCGAAGGGAGTGGTGGGGTTTGCGTGGGGGACGGTCCGCCCGGCAGCTTCGTTCCGATCCCGGTTGCGCCCGCCCCGAGCTACACCGACTCCGACCGAGGCGGCGCGTCGACCCTTCAAGCCTGGATTGCAAACGCCATTTCGAACGGTACCCTGCCCGAGCCGGACGCCGATCCCGTGTCGAATACGCTTTACGTGCTGTATTTCCCCGAAACGACCACGGTCACGCTCGACGAGTTGACGAGCTGCGTCGACGGAGGATTCGACGGATACCACAACTCGATGATCGTCGGGTCGCAGGAAATCGCCTACGCAGTCGTCGTTGAATGCGCTTCGATGCCGCCGATTCCTGGCGCCCCGCAACCGACCGTCTTCGAGAGCGCGACTATCGCAGCTAGCCACGAGATCGTAGAGGCATCTACCGATCCCAGCGTGACGGACTTGGGATACTATCTGAATACGAATGATCTCGGCAACTGGGGATGGATCGACATCGCGGGAGGAGGGGAGGTCGCCGACCTGTGCGTCGACCCGTTTGGGCTCGGTCAGGACGAAACGACCAGCGGGGCCTTCACCGTCCAACGGATCTGGTCGAACGCGCACGCCGCGTCCGGCATGGACCCGTGTAACCCAATTCCCGTCGGCGAGGTCTACTTCAGCGCTTCTCCGCGTCAGACTGTTTTCGTGCTAGACGTCGGCGCGAGCGCAACCTTCGAGGTCGACGCGTTCTCCTACGGAACGATGAGCGATTGGACCCTTTCGGCCCAGGACTGGAGCGACTCGACGACGACGGCGTACCTCGACTTGTCGATTGCCGGTGGCATGCAAACGGACGCGGGACCTGCAATCCAAGTCAATAACGGTTCGACCGTGCGGGTAACCGTGAGTCTCCTCAGAGATCCCGGTGATCTGAGTACCCATGAAGCCGATGGAGCCATCGTCTCCGTTTCCAACGGGCCCGGTGTGCCCTCGGCGCATTGGTGGCCTTTCATCGTAATGTCGCCTGGCGATGCCGCGGACGCTGGAATTGGGCCGCCGTATCAAATGAGACGTTTGGCTAAAGCACCAAAGATCCACCGCCGAGGGGCACCCAGGCCCCTGAGGAGGGGGTCGGCGAACGGCCAATAGCTGACGAGCCGTCGGCCCGTGCCGACGAGTCGACCAACTCGCTTCCAACAACGTGCCAATGTTTGGTGTCCTATCAGGAGGTCAACGTGCGACGCCATCAGCTCTCGTCGATTGTGGCCGCGGCGGTCTGGCTAGCAGCGGTCGGATGCCAACAGGGTAGTGTCGGCGACGCCGCACCCAGCACGAGCGTTTCCTCGCAGAGCGCGGCCTCGCAAGCATCCTCGACCGCGATGCACGCTGCTAGGCCCAAGCCTCGCCGCCCGTTCGCGCGTCATGGCGGAATCGGATCCAGCCTTTTTCACGCCGCTCACGATCTCGACTTGACTGCGGCGCAACAACAAACCCTCGACAAGCTCGAGGCCGCGCTCAAGGCCGACGACGAGAGCGTCCGTGCCGCAATGACCGCCTTTCGAGCCGATCTCATTGCGGGAGTCAAGCCTGGTCGGTTGGACCTAGCCAAGCTGGCCGTGGACGACGCCATGGTCGACAAGGCCATCGCGGAGCATCAATCGGTTGAGGCCGGGGCGCTCGACTCGCTTCACGCGTTGCTCGATACCTCCCAGCGCGCAAACCTCGTCGCATCCATCCGTACAAAGATGGCCGATCGCGAGTCGCGCATGGGCGGGTGGATGAAAGGGAGGGACGCCGACGGGGGCGCATGGGACCCGGGCAAGCGGCGTCTGGACAGACTGAGCACGGACCTTTCGCTGGAGCCCGATCAACAAAAGCGCCTCGCGGCGATCCTCGTGAAGGCGAGCGATCTTCCCGACGCGGCCGCACTGCAGTCGCGATGGGAGGAGAGAAAGAAGCGAGCCGACAACGTCCTCACCCGGTTTGCCACCGATACCTTCGAGGCAAAGACGCTCGACCTCACCGTGCTTCCTGGCAAGTCCGCGCACGAAGCCATGGATCACATGGTGTCATTTTTTTCTCAGCTCCTTCCCATTCTCTATGCCAATCAGCGAGACAAGCTCGCCGAGAGCCTGGACCGGCCGTTCGGAGGCGGCGGTCACGTTGGAGGTCCTGGGGCTCCCACCCGGAGTCCCGCGGACGACATCGCGTTTCCGTTTGCCGAGCCCGCCGAAAGTCAGGGCGAAGATGCTCCGGCGAACGCGCGCTGAGGGCCATCGGATTCACAGTCGCAACCGCGGTCCGCGATGGACGGATTGAGGATCGCCAACCTTTCGTTGCGCTTGCTAACCTCGGAGGCATGGGCCAGGAGAAATGGCTGCGGTGAACGCGGCCAATCGTGTTTCGATACGCGCGACCCTTCCGGGTGAGGGACCGTCCATCGCCGCCCTGTGGCGGGAGCTGTGGGACGAGCTCGAGCCGTGGGGCGGCTACCCAGGCTCACGAGACCCCGATGTGTATGCCGAGCTTGCGCGCTTGCTCGATGACGACGCTCGGATCCGGGCCGGTCACCCCGTACATGGCCGACGTGTTCACCTCGTGGCTGATCTAGGCGGCGTACCGTGCGGACAGGTGCAGGGGTGGATCGAGCGCTACGGAGTCCACTCGACGACGGCCGTCACCTGCGAAGTTCGCTCTCTCATCGTGACCGAGCGCGCGCGCGGGCTCGGAGTAGGACGGACGCTTCTTGAGGCCCTGAGAGCCTCGGCGCGTATTCTCTCCCAGGGCCTGCAATGCGTTTTGGCTGCCGAAGTTTTGGAGCCCAACCCCGCTCTCGCGTTTTACACGCGCTTGGGCTACCGCCCCATCGCTCACTGCGCGCGCATCGAAGCTGCCAAGGGGGCGGCCGGCCCGGGCAGCTCGCCCGGCTGCCCGCCGGCGCGTGTCGCCCTTCAGCGCGATGTCCCGGCAATCGCGTGGTTGGACGGGATGCTCGCTGCTCGACGTAGAGCCTGCGGCGACGTCCGCTTCGACCCTCCACAAGCCGGTAGCGCGGTAGCCGTTACCCCTCATGGGGAGCCGCGCGCAGCAGATGCGAGCGGACGGTCGGACGCCGGCGGCAATTTGCCGAACCCCGCCGTGCTTCTTTCGATCGACGACCAAGGCGCCGTCCGCGGCGGAGCGTTCTTTGTGGCTCAAACGCTCGAGCCGCCATTCGTGGCGCTGCGTCGCGCCTTCGTCGGGCGATTCGCCGTGGACCCATCCGCATCCGCCGCTTCCACCATGACGTCACTCATTGCCCTGGCGTGCCGGATGGCTCTCATCGAGGGGGCACGCTACGTCGAGGTCGCCGACCTTCCAGCCCCTGGCACCGAGCTTTACGAAGCAGCGATGGCGGCGGGAGCCGCCCCGTGGTCGCGTGTCGTGGCAACGTTCGCCTGAGGCGTTTTTCGTCCGGCGTCGAATTAGACGGGAGTGAAGGCCCCCGAATGCCGCAGGCGCTCACCGAGCCCTGCGTGTAGCCCGGCACCGAAGTCGCAAAGCCCGGCCGCGAAAACGATGTGGATCGTTCGGCTCGCGCTGCGCCGCCCGTTCACCGTCGCGGCGTTTTGCCTCGTCGTGCTGCTGCTTGGCGCACTTTCGGCGGCCACTACCGACGTGGACATCTTCCCTGCCATCAACATTCCGGTCGTCGTTGTCGTGTGGAACTACCCGGGTATGTCCGCCGAGGACCTGGAGAGCCGGGTTACGTTCATCAGCGAGCGCAGCATCTCCACGTCGGTGAGCGGGGTGACCCGCATCGATTCGCAAACGATCGACTCCACTTCGGTATTGCGCGTGTACTTCGAAACCGGTTCGGACATCGGCAGCGCGATCGCACAGATTACCGCCGCCTCGCTCTCTGCCTCTCGCGTCATGCCTCCAGGAATTCAGCCTCCGGTGGTGCTCCAGTTCAACGCTTCGAACGTACCCGTCGCGCAACTCACCTTGTCGGGCACAGCGACCGAGCAACAGCTATTCGATTGGGGCCTGAACTTTCTGCGCGTCAGGCTCTTCAATGTTCCCGGGCTATCGACCCCGGCCCCTTATGGGGGCAAACAGCGCGAAGTCATGGTCGAGGTAGATCCGGCGCGCGCGCAAGCGAGCGGCACTTCTCCGCAGGACATCGTGAACGTTCTCCTCGCACAAAACGTCATCCTGCCCGCCGGAACGGCACGGTTCGGCGACACCAACTACGACATTCTCATCAACGGCAGCCCGGCGACGACGGCCGACTTCAACAAGATCCCGGTCAAGATCGTCAACGGCGCCACCGTTTACCTGGGTGACGTCGCCCGCGTCTACGATGGCTACGCGCTGCAGACCAACGTCGTGCGAGTCGACGGGCACCGCGCCACCTACCTCGCGATCCTCAAGAAGTCGAACGCGTCCACGCTCGCTGTCGTCGACACGGTCAAGGAGATGCTGCCCGGCTTGCGCGCCATTGCGCCCCAAGGGATCGAGCTTCATCTCGCCTTCGACCAATCCGTCTTCGTCCGAGCCGCAGTGATCGGCGTCATCCGCGAGGCGGCGATCGCCGGCGCCCTCGTCGCGACGATGGTGCTCGCGTTCGTCGGGAGCTGGCGCAGCACGCTCATCGTCTGCTTCTCGATCCCGATGAGCATCCTCGTCGGCATATGCTGCCTGAAGCTGACCGGGCAGACTTTCAACCTGATGACGTTGGGCGGCCTGTCGCTCGTCATCGGAATGCTCGTCGACGACGCGACGGTCGAGATCGAGAACATCAACCGGAACCGAAACGAGAACAAACCGATCCTCGTCGCAATCCTCGACGGCGCGCGACAGGTCGCCCTGCCGGCGCTCGCCGCGACGCTATCGATCTGCATCGTCTTTTTCCCCGTCGTTCTTCTGACAGGGCCCGCCAAGTTTCTCTTCTTCCCGCTCGCACTTGCGGTGGTGTTCTCGATGCTCGCCTCGTACTTGCTGTCGCGCACGCTCGTTCCGACGCTCTCGTCGATGCTCCTCTCGAAGGAGAAGCTAGAGGATGACAGCGCCCGAGGGGCGGAGGGGACGCGACCGGGCTTCTGGGCGCGCGCCGATTGGGCTCGTCGCGCCGCGCTCGACGGGCTTCGCGACCGATACCAAACGATTCTCCACGCCGCGATGGCACATCCCAAGTTCGTGCTGACCGCTGCGGCTTCGTTCGTCGCGGTCAGCGCGATGCTTTATGAGCCTATCGGACTGGACTTTTTTCCGAGCGTGGACGCGGGCCTGATGCGATTTCACCTCCGCGCGCCTCGTGGGACGCGCATCGAGGAGACCGAGCACATCGTCGACGCCGTCGAGCAGCGTGTGAGGCACATCGTCCCCCCGGACGAGCTCGATGCGATCGACGACAACCTCGGCGTTCCCCTGTTCTACAATCTCGGCTTCGTCCCGAGCGCGAACGCCAATGAAGAAGACGCCGAGGTCACAGTGGGACTGAAGCCGAAGCATCACTCGATCCTCAAATACCAGGATCGAATACGCCGGGAAGTGCGCGAAGGATTCCCCGGTTCCGCACTCTATTTCGAGCAGGCCGACGTCGTCAGTCAGGTGCTCAATTTCGGAATGCCTTCGCAGATCGACGTGGAGGTCCAGGCGCGGCAGTACGCCGACGCGGTCCCCTTCGCCCTCCGCATATGGCGTGAAATGCAAGCGATCCCGGGCGCGGTGGACGTCCACCTGGGCGAGGTTCTCGATCATCCCTCGTTCCGGGTCGAGGTCGATCGCGAGCACGCGATCGAACTCGGTTTGACCGAGCGCGACGTCGCCAACAGCGTGCTCACGTCCCTGACGTCGAGTTCTCTCGCGTCTCCCAACTTCTGGGTCGATCCGAGAAACGGTGTGAACTACAACGTCGCCGTTCAGACCCCGTATTACCACGTCAACGACGTCGACGCGCTCATGACGACACCCGTCACGCCGAGCGGCGTCGCGACGACGATGCCCGCCGACGCGTCGCCTCTCTCCACGTTCGTGGCCCCCGCGGCCCCGTACCTGGGCTCGTTTTCTACACTCCATCGCATCATCACTCGCTCGTCGATCCATCACGAAACCGTGCAGCCGACCATCGACGTGGACTGCGGCGTCGAGGGCCGCGACCTCGGGGGGGTCGCTCGCGACATCGACAGCGTCGTGAAGCACCTCGGCAAGCTACCTCCGGGCGTCGACGTGAAGGTCATGGGGCAGCCGCAGACGATGTTCACAGCGTTCGGTCGGCTCGGCCTCGGAATGATTGTCGCGATAGCGCTCGTATACCTTCTTCTCGTCGTCCTCTTTCAATCATGGATCGACCCTCTGCTCATCATGCTGGCGGTGCCGGCGTCGCTGAGCGGTGTACTCTGGATGCTGTCCATTACTCGGACGACGTTGAACGTCGAGTCGCTGATGGGGGCCATCATGGCCATCGGCATCGCAGCATCGAACAGCATCTTGCTCGTTCACTTCGCCAACGATGCGCGCACGGAAGACGAGCGCATGGGCCCCGCGGATGCGGCGGCGAGCGCCGGACTGACGCGCCTTCGGCCGGTGCTGATGACGGCGACGGCGATGATCCTCGGGATGTGTCCCATGGCGCTTGGCCTCGGGGAAGGGGGCCAGCAGAACGCGCCGCTCGGACGTGCGGTGATCGGCGGGCTGGTTGTCTCGACGTTCGCCACGCTGATCGTGATTCCTTGCGCATACGCCCTCTTTCGCGGCAAGCGGCCAGTCGCCGCCGTCCACGACCGGGCCGTGGCCGAGGCCGACCGAGCTCACGGGGCGGAAGGGGCATCATGACCACCCAGGCAGAGCATCCCGGGCTACGCGGACCGAGTCAGCCGTCGCCACGCGCGCGTCGCCTCGCGGTCGTCGCCGGTGCAGTCATCGTCTTCGCAGCGGCAGTCGCCGTTCTGGTGCTCCGTTTGCGCAAGCGCCACCTCGAGGAAACCGAGCGGGCCGCGCTCGAACGCGAACAGTCGCAGGGGATCCGCGTCATGGTCACTCAGGTGAAGACGAGTCCCGGAGAGCGCACTGTGACGTTACCCGGGGATGTGTATGGCTACAACCAAACCACCCTTTACGCGAAGGTGAGCGGCTACGTACGAGACGTCAGAGTTCAACGCGGACAGCGCGTCAAGAGAGGCGACGTGCTGGCCCGGATCGAGTCGCCCGAGAACGAGAAAGACGTCGCCACAGCGAGGCACGACCAGGCCATCGCCAGGATCAATGCCGAGCGCGCCGAGCGTTTGGCCCCGAGTGGAGTCGTGTCCCTTCAGGATCGCGACAATGCCGCGGCTCAAGCACGCGTCGCCGACTCGATGCTGGCCCGCGCGGCCGACGTATTCTCCTACACGATCGTGCGCGCCCCGTTCGACGGCGTCGTGAGTGCTCGCTACGTCGACCCCGGTGCCCTCGTCCCGGCCGCCACCAGCGCGACGCAGAGCGCGCTGCCGCTCGTCGACCTCGCCGAAACCGACACGCTGCGGATTTTCGTCCATGTGGGGCAAGACGTGGCCCCCTTCGTCCGGATCGGCGATCACGTCACGATCTGGCAAGACGAGTTGCCGGCCAAGCGGATCCCCGGCGAGGTGACGTATGTAGCGGGAGCGCTGGATCTGCGAACGCGCACGATGCTCGTCGAGATCGACGTCGATAACCGCCCTTGGGGCGTCCTGCCGGGTACGTTCACGCACGTCGATCTCCGGTTGGCGAGCCCGCCCTCCCCTTTCGTTCCGGACGACGCGATCGTCGTTCGCGACGGGAAGACCGCCGTATGCCTCGTCGTCGACCGCCATGCGCACTACGTCGACGTCGACCTTGGCTACAACACGGGGCGCGACGTGCGGGTGCTGCGCGGACTGTCCGGTGGCGAAACGATGGGACTGGACGTGCCCGTCGAAGTCCGTGAGGGCGACTCGGTGCAACCGGTCATCGAGTCCGCGCAGAAGACGGGAGGAAAGGCACAATGACCTTCGCGCGACGCCATGGCGTCGGTTGCGCGATTGCGGCGCTTCTCGCTCCGACGGCGGCGGGCGGTCAGGAGCGGATTCGTATGACGATGGCGGAGGCCATCCGGCGAGCGGTCGATCGCAGCCCCGCTTTGCTGGTCGCGGGTGAGGAGATCCGGCGAGCGCAAGCCGTTGTCGAGGAGGTGCGAGCGCAGTCGTTGCCGACGCTCTATGGCGCGGGAACATACATCCGACTCGACCGAGACCGCCTCTTCGACGGGGCGGTCATTGAGCCCAAAGGCCAAGTGAACCTTACGGCGACGCTCGGCGTACCGCTGGTGAACCCGAGGGCGTGGGCCCAGTGGTCCCACGCAAGGGACAATGTCGAGGTTTCGAGGGCCGACGCGAAAGACACACGCCGCATCGTCGGCGTCGCTACCGGGCACGCCTATCTTGCAGTCTTCGTTCAAAAGCGCCTTCTCGAGGCGAACCTCAGAGCTCTCCAAACCGCGAAGGCGCACTTCGACTATGCGCACTCGCGCTACGTGGGCGGAGTCGGCAATCGCCTCGACGAAGTGCGAGCCGCACAACAGGTCTCGGCCGACGAGTCGCTCGTTCAGACGTCGTACGCGATGATCGACCGCGCGCAGGAGGCGCTCGGCGTGCTCGTCGGAGTCGACGTCCCGGTCGATACCGATGAGGAGCCCGAGTTCTCGGGGACGCCGCCGCTTGCCGCCGCCATCGACGAAGGAACAAAGACCCGCGCTGACGTCGTGGCTGCCGTTCGGCGAAAGCAAGCCTCCGACCACGTCAGCCGCGACAGCTGGACCGACTATTCGCCGTACGTCAGCGCGATCTTCCAACCGTTCTACCAGGACCCCCCCACATCTCAAACGCCGAAGAGCGGCTGGGAAGGCGAGGTCGTGCTGACCGTGCCCTTCTACGACGGGGGGCTGCGCTACGGGCTACAGAAGGAGCGCGAAGCCCTCGCGCGTGAAGCTGCGGATTCTCTCGAAGGGACCGTGCGACAGACTCGGTCCGATATTCGCGCCGCTCTCGACACCGTGCACCGGGCCGAGGCCTCGCTCCTTGACGCGCGGGACGCGGCCCGCTTCGCGGCCGATGCGTTGAACCTTGCGGGGCTCGCATACAGAGGCGGAGCAACGAGCAACATCGAAGTGATCGACGCCGAGCAGACCGCCCGCGATACGGAGATCCAGATCGAGATCGCCTCGGATACGGTGCGACAGGCGCGCCTCGACGCGCTCGCGGCTATCGGCCGATTTCCGTGATGACCCGCAGGGGCCCCCGGCCATCACGTTCACTCGGTGACTTCGCTTGCCGGGCCTGGAGTTGCGAGGGACTCGCCGTCGTGTTCTTTTGACCCACCGGGGCAATTTCACCGCGCGAAAAAAGCGCGAGCGCTCCGCCTCGGAGACCGGCGCTGAAGCGCAAACACGCGTCGTCGAGGGCCGAAGAGCCGGACCGCGACCGACCCGAAGATAGCGAGGCCCAGCACCGCGACCCGCAGCAGTCGATTGACGTCGACGGCCGGTCGCCAGTGGAGCCCACCGTCCCTCAATAGAAACACACCGATCGGTCGCGCCTCCATTCCGAAGCCACCGCCCATTCGGCCTGCTTCGCCCGCTCCCGCCATGGTACCTCCGCCAAGACCCCCTCGAACAGTGGCGGCTGGGATGACGACCATCCCATCCCTCTCATAAGGTTCGCCGTATACGCGCTTTACGGTCAGGGTGTCGCGCGCATTGCCGAGCAGTTCCGGAATGTCCATGACGACCTCCTTGTGCGCTTGCATCGTTGTCGTGCACGATTGGCAATCTGCGTCGCAAGGGCAGTGCCCACTGGCCGCCGCCGCCCTCTCGACTCTCGGCCCGCGTCGCCCTACCCGGACCTTGCTCCCGGACCGGGGCCGCATGTCCCTACCCCAAACGCATAGGTGAATCCGAGCCATTGCGCGACTTCCGGGGGTCTTCATTCGCTTCCATGAGCCGTCCCGCGTAGCTTCGGTCACTGCTCAGTAGAAACTATGCGCCATCGTACGACTCTTGCGGTTCTTTGGGGGCTTTCTGGATCCATCGCGGCGTGCGGCAGCTCCACGGACTCCACTGGAAACCAGACCACCCCCGGTTCCTCGCAACCTGGCTCGAATAACATCGCGAATGGGTCGAGCTCGTCCGGTTCGAACGCAGGCGCGTCGAGCTCCGCCGCCGGATCGAGCAGCGGGGCCGGCTCCGGTGCGTCGACTTCGTCGAGTTCTGGCGGTTCCGGATCGCCCGGCATGACCGGCATCGGCTCTGCGAGTTCGAGCTCCTCCGGCGCGCCGACGATGACGGGTGGGTCGAGCTCCTCCGGCGCGCCGACGATGACGGGTGGATTGAGCTCCTCCGGCGCGCCGACGATGACGGGTGGATTGAGCTCATCCGGCTCGGCTACGATGATGGGCGGGTCCAGCTCCTCCGGCGGGGCGATGACGGCGGATTCCGGCTCGTCCGATGACGACGCAGGACAGGGCGGAACGGCCTCCCCTTGCGGTGCCGCACCAGTCACACCCAATGCATCGACTCAAGCTCAGAAACTGCTCTGTTACATCTACAGCCTTTACGGAAAAAACGTCTTGTCGGGCCAGCAAGAAACCAGCTGGGCGAATCCGGCGGGCGACATCAGCTGGTACGCCACCAACGGACTGAAATATCCGGCCATCCTCGGGGGCGACTTCCTGTACCGCGATGGCGGCGGATGCGATGCGGTCACCTCGACCACTACCCGAGCCATTGCCTATTGGAACGCGGGCGGGCTCACCATGATCCGCTACCACATGGGTGCGCCGGCGGCGGGGCTAACCTGCACGGACGACTGCTACCAGGGGACCAACTGCGCCGAGTCGACTCCTGCCGCCACCACCCTCGACAACGCGGTCATGGCGGGCACGCCCGAGAATACCTCTCTCACTTCCAGGCTCGACTATATGGCGGTCCAAATCGGGGCGATGAAGGCCGCCAACGTGCCAGTCATCCTGGCGCTCTTCCACGAGGCACAGCCCAATGGTTGGTTCTGGTGGAGCAAGGGAACTGGGGCCCAATACGTGGCACTTTGGAAGTATGCGTTCGATTATCTGACTGGCACGAAGGGACTCACCAATATCATCTGGCTCATGCCGTTCAGCGGGCTCTCGGGCGTCACCGCTCCGATCGCCGGATACTTTCCCGGCAAGGCGATGGTCGACCTCTCGGGCCCGGATTACCAGGACGACACCGGCACCTTCGGCAAGGTCAAAACGGTCGTCGGTGATACAATGCCAATTCCGCTCCACGAATCCAATGCCGTGAACCCCGCGGGTTGGTTTCCCGCGTCCCCATTTGTGTTGTGGAATATTTGGGCGGGTTACGAGAACAACGCGGCGGCCACCGTAAAGGCGGGGTTCGCCGATCCCCACACCATCACGCGAGATTTGGTCCCCAACCTCAAGTAGCGTCGGCTGAAGCGCTCGTCTTCGGAGGCCATGTTCAAGGCCGCAATCGTGGTCCTCATAGCCGCTGGCGCGATGGCGCTGGCTGTGCTTGTGGCTGTGTTCGCGAATCCCGTCACACGGCCGGTCCGCGCGTCGCCCGAGGCTCGAGAATCAGTCGTCGCGCCGGGACCCTCGGTGCGCGATGACGCAGTGAGAAAGCCGGCGCCGATGCGCGAACCCACGTCGGCGGGATCCAGGTTGCGAAAGCCCGACCAGGCGGCGGGGGAGCATCTCGACGAAGCATCCCTGATAGCAACGCTGCACGACCTCGCGGCGTCGGACCCGCCTCGGTCGCTCGAACTCGCCAGAGAAGCGGTCGCTCGCTTTCCCGATAGTGCCAAAGCTCCCGAATTCGAATGGAACGTGGTCAAGGCGCTCGCCAACATGGATCGCTACGAGGAAGCCGCGGAAGAGGCCCGGCGCATGCTCGAGAAATACCCCGGCAACGTGTTCTCCGATGATGTCGAACACCACTTGCTCAATCACCCTCCGAACCCCCCGGGCACGCCCGCACCTCAGAGTGCCCCGTAGGCCTGTGGCTCCGCATTTGGCGCGGATCCATCCGCGCCGATCCATCTCCTACGACTTTTCCGAATCGCGGCTACCCAATCGCAGCGAAATACGTGGTTGCCCGCCTCTCACCCTTTCTCGAGATCTTCTTAGTGGCGAGTCCTTGTTTGAGCACTCGTGACATGTCTTCTTTGCCCACCCCCAACTTCCGGCGAATCTGCTCTGCCCGAAGCCCGTCCCTCTGCCCTCGCAGCAGAAGGACCACGAGGTTCAACAATTTTGCGGTATCGCCAGCCGCTTGCGGGGATGGCTGCTCCGAGGGTTTGCTCGGCCGCGTCGCACCCGGTTGCCGGTGAGGAGGCTCACTGCCAGCTCGTGGATCCGCAATCAAGTCATCCAGTGGAGCGGACCTGGCGGCTGAAAGCATCGCCTCGACGAGCACAGTCGAGAGGTCGGACAACTTGGAACGGAAGGAATTGGACATTGGCAGAGATACTCTAGGTCAAGATTCACTCTTCCGAGCGTCTTACCGCAAGCTTTACGGGCGCACCTTCCCAACAGTATCCCGACTGGGCGACCTCGACGTAGAAGTCAGCGACTGTGCGCTCGGACCGCGGCGTGTTCCGACCGACGCACCAGTTTTGTCCCTCGGGCTCCGCCCGAACCCCGAACTCGCTCCCGCGAGCTCGCTAGTGCAGCGCCGTCCACTGGATTAATGCCATCTCGACAGCGCTGACTAGTTTTGTCCCTCGGGCTCCGCCCGAACCCCGAAATCGCTCCCGCGAGCTCGCTAGTGCAGCGCCGTCCATCCGGAATTAACGCTTGTGCCCGTCTGTTACACGGGGCATGGGTCAGGTCATCAAGATCAGGTTGAGTGTCGAGGAGCGGGAGGAGCTGGCGGCGCTGGTGGGACGCCCCACCGAGGAGGCGGGCCTTGTGAGACGGGCACGGGTCATCCTGCTGAGTGATCGCGGGGTCAGCGGGCGGGAGATCGCCCTTCGACTCGATCTATCGCCCGAGCACGTGTCCAAGGTCCGGACCTGGTTCCGTACCGGTGGCGTCGCTGGGCTTCGGCGTCCGAGATCGGGACGCAAGGACCACGCGGTGCCCGCCGAGACCGTCGACCGCATCGTTCGACTTGCGATGTCGCCGCCCCCGGCGGGGCGCAGTCGGTGGACGACGCGGCTCTTGGGCAAGGAGCTGGATCTGACGAGCGGTTGTATCTCTGATGTCCTCCGGAAGAACGGCCTCAAGCCGCACCTGGTTCGGACGTACAAGGTCAGTCGCGATCCGGAGTTCGCCGCGAAGGTGAGCGACGTCGTCGGCCTGTACCTCAACCCGCCCGAGCACGCCGTGGTGCTGAGCGTGGACGAGAAGACGTCGATCCAGGCGCTACAACGCACGCAGCTGCCCCTTCCATTGCGCTCGGGTCGAGCGGCGCGCCACACGCACGACTACAAGCGTCATGGCGTGGTCGACCTGTATGCGGCGCTGGAGATCGCGACGGGGAACGTCACGCATCGCGTGACCGAGTCGCATACCGGCGCGGACTTTCTCGCGTTCATGAAGACCGTCGTGCGGCGCTATTCGAAGCAGCAACTGCACGTCGTGCTCGACAATTCGTCGACGCACGGAACGCCGGACGTCAAGGCGTGGCTCGCCGCGAACCCGCAGGTGCACTTCCACTACACACCGACGAGCGCGTCCTGGCTGAATCAAGTCGAAGGGTTCTTCGGCATCCTGGGCAAGCAATCGCTCGGCGCCACCGACTTCCCATCGAAGCGTGCCCTGCGCGACCACATCGAGGCCTACATGAGGTCGTGGAACAAGTCCCCCACACCCTTCGCCTGGACCAAGCCTGCACAAGCCATCATCAAGTCACACCGCAGAATGCTGAAGCGGATCTCGACGGCGCTGCACTAGTGCAGCGCCGTCCACTGGATTAATGCCATCTCGACGGCGCCGCACTAGCAGCGCGAACTGGGACCCGCGAAGGGGCGTCCGGTGCTACGCGTTCGAATGCGTCGAGCTTGCTTTGCCACGCACCCCGCCGGCCGCGCTCGCGCGCCTGCTTGGTTCGGCCTCGCTCCCAGATCGTCGGGTGGAAAGCGCGCGCCGACTCGCATTTCCCGAGTGGCTTCGGGGGTTCTACACATGAGTTCGATTGCGATGGACCCCGCCAGGTGCATAGACTCGCGTACAAGGGTTCCGCAGGGTCGGAAATGCAAGACCAAGGAGAAACTAGCCATGGGCAAGACCAACGCCGCTGTCGCTGTCTACGCCAGTCACGCCGATGCAGAATCGGCGATCAAGTCGCTTCAGAAGTCCGGGTTCGACATGAAAAAGCTGTCCATTGTGGGGAAGGATTATCATACGGAAGAGCACGCAATTGGCTATTACAATACCGGAGATCGAGTGAAATTCTGGGGTAAAGCCGGGGCTTTCTGGGGAGGCCTCGCTGGGATCCTTTTCTCTTCGGCATTCCTCGTCATTCCGGTCGTGGGTCACATCATCGTTCTCGGTCCGATCGTGGCTTCCCTCATCGGCGGCCTCGAGGGAGCAGCCGTCGTCGGAGCGGGCAGTGCGCTCTTCGCGGCGCTCGTCGGGCTGGGGATTCCAAAGGACTCGGTGATCCAGTACGAAAATGACGTGAAGGCCGGCAAGTTCCTCGTCCTCGCACAAGGCACCCAGGAAGACGTCGCGAGGGCGAAGGAGATTCTCGCTGTCTCGAAGCCGACGGTCGTAGCCGTTCATTTGGCGTGAGCTTCGCAGTCCCCGTCAACTAACGTCAACCCGAGAAAAGGCCGCAGGGTCCCTCAGGAGAAGGGCGTCATCGCTCTTCGGGCCGTGGCGGCGGCGCGATTCGGCGAATAAGCCATTCGGGCGCGTTGCGAAGAATTGGACGCATCAGGCGCAATTGCCAGGGAAACGTGAAGGTGTGCTCGCGACGGACAATCGCTCGGCTCATGAGAGTGACCGCCTCGTCCAAATCGATGACGAAAGGCATCTTGGTGAGACGGGCGGTCATCGGCGTGTGGACGAAGCCGGGGCAGAGCGCCATCGCGTGTACGCCGGTCCCGTGTAGCTCCATTCGGAGGGCACTCGTGAACTCGATGACCGCCGCCTTCGACGCGCCGTACGCGGCACGTCCGGGCAATGCGCGGTGGCCCGCGGCCGACGCGACGGCCGCCAACACCCCACTCCGCTGCGCCACCAAGGTGGGAACGAAAGGTACGAGCGTGTTGGTCACTCCGATGAGGTTGATGCGCAGGAGCTGTTCGATCGGTTCGGAGTTGCCAGCGAGAATACCGGTTGGAATAGCGATGCCCGCGTTCGCAATGACGAGGTCGACCCCGGCGGCCTTTTCTACGAAGTCCCGAGCGGCCTTGGCCATCGCCGGTGTGTCCACGACGTCGACGACATAGACGGTGGCGCGCGCGCCGCGCGCTTCGATGTCCCGTGCGAGCTCGGTGAGGAGCTCGCTCCGGCGAGCGCACAAACCGAGCACGGCTCCGGGCGTGGCGTAGTGAAGCGCCAGCCCGCGTCCGAGTCCACTGCTCGCGCCCGTGATGAAGGTCCGCATGAGGTTACTCGTATCCGATGTCGCGCCGCCGATCGAGGGATCGCGTCGTCGGTTTCTCGATTGGCATCGGCTCGACCGTGCTCCTAAAGTGGCGCGGGTTCCGATGCATTCGTTCATGTTGCTCTTCTGGGCGCCGAGAAATCTCCTGGCGAAGCCGCGTTCGCCGGATCAGGCGCGAGAGAGCGGCGACAAATGGCATTCGTGGGCCCAGGCACTGAACGCGTCGGGGTGCTTGGTGACAGGCGCGCAGCTCCAACCAGGCGGACTTTGCGTGACTCCGGACCAGACCGTGGTCGACGGCACCTTCGGCAACGATCACGTGATGGGGGGCTACTTCGTAGTCCGCGCGTCGAGCCTTGCGGACGCGAGCGAACTGGCACAGGGATGCCCCGTGCTGCAAAACGGCGGCACGGTAGAGGTGCGCCCGATCATCGACGTGGACTGATGGTTCGGCAACGGGCAGGGCTCCGTCTGCAGCGGTGCGTGCGACGGCGACGGCACGTGCGTCATCGATGCAGGTGCATTCGCGCCCGGGTGCACGCTTTTTCTCACCCCGAGCGGCGTCCAATGCTCAGATGATCCGTGCGTGCATGCGAAGGGCACTCGCTGTGCGATGCGCTGTTTATGGTTTCTCGGAGGAGGCGCTCCACCTTCTGGTCAAGACCACGCGCGACGGCGTTTGCCTCCGCCGACCCGAAGGTGGCGATCAGGGACGATGGGAGGTCATAGGTAACCCGCACCTCCGCCGCGCCAACTTCCTCTACGAAGAGCCGCAACGGCAGGTACAGTCCCGCCCGCGGCACGTGCTTCGTCATCTCGACCGCGATGAGCGCGTTGCCGAAGACATACGTCATCGCACGGGCCTGTCGCCCGTAGAGGGACGCGATGATCGCGCCGTGATCGAGCTTTTGAAACAGCGCGAAGTCGAGCGGCCCCACGAACGAAGCGAGCCTCGTTCGCGCCAGCTCGCTCGGAAGTTGCGACAAGTCGCTCAAAGCCGCGGCATCCATTCTCCCCAGCAGAGACTCGAACGTGCGCGTGAAGTCCGCGTACGACACGTCCAAGTCCCACGCGACCTGGATGGCTTCGTACCTCCGTGCGACGGGTTCGCCGCGCGTGGACGCGGCGCCGGCCATATCGGCTTTCATCGACCCTTTGCCTCCTCTCCTCGCAGTACCATGCACGTGCTGAACAGCTTCGCGACGAGGCTGCCCTTCTCGTCCTCGACTTCGCACTCGACCAGACCGAGCGAGCGCGTCCGCTTGGTGACGCGCGCCGTCGCGCGAAGCTTCGCCGTCCAGACGGGCTTAAAGTATTTCGCGTTGAGGTCGAGGGTCGTGAATGACTCGTCGTCCTCGAGCGTCGTGGCGAACGCGGTTCCCATCGCTGCGTCGGCGACGTCGCAGAGCACGCCGCCGTGCAACGTCCCCATGGGGTTGGCGTGTTGGGGGCCGGATTGCATCTCGAAGACCGAGCGCCCGAGCTCGATCTGCACGATCGTGAAGCCCACGAGCCTTGCGACGGGTGGAGCCGGGATTTCTTCCCGCACCAGCTGTTCCAGTTGACGAAGGTGACCTTTTGTCTTCGGTGCGCGAACGACTTCACTCATCGGTCCCCCTTTCGGATGACACGGAACCCGCGACCCAGGAAACCAAGGCGTCCTCGCGAACTACAGCGCTGCATCTTCGAATCGCTACGCCTTGGAATCATTGCGCGCGGCGATCCGACCGAGCGCCCTACACGCCTTAAGCATTTCGTCCGAGAGTTCCGTGCCGCGAAGGGCGCGCGCGATGCTGAGCCCGCCGTACATCAGGGCGACGAGGCCGAGCGCGATGTAACGCTTTGGCGTTCCGCTCTCCGAAGCAGGGAGGTGCACGGCGAGCTCCGATGCCATTGCATCGACCTGGGTCGCGAGCACCCCCCGATGCTCGGCCGCGGTGGTTCCCACCTCGCCGACCACTGCGGGCAGCGGGCAGCCGGTCTCCGTGTTATCGCGGTGAGCTGGGGACAGGTACCGCTTGAGGACGACTTCGGCGCGATCGGCGGCGGGTTTCTCCTCTAGGTGGGCGAACAGGCGTCCGCGCATCCCTCTCGCAGCGCGACCGAGAACCTCGTCGATGAGCTCCTCCTTCGACGCGAAGTGCGCGTAGAACCCGCCGACCGTGAGCCCCGCCCCCTTCATGACGTCGGCCACCCGCGCTCCCGAGATGCCCCGCTCGCGGAGAAGACGCCCGGCTGATTCGAGGATGCTCTCGTGGGAGCGTTTCTTCTGTTCTTCCTTCGCGTTCGCAAGTGCCGACCCAAACATAGTATAATAGTAATATTATGATGGACCGTCGCAAGTCAAGCCCCACCCGTGGCTCCTGCTGGAGCCATTCGCGGTGCGACGGAGCGGTCGCGCTTGTGACAGGTGAGAGCTACGGCATGGGCGAAGCCATCGAACGCCGGCTCGCAGCGCCAACTCCAAGAGGATGACCTCGGGTCGCACGTCGATCAGGGCGGGCGAGGCCTGGGGGCGACTTCCTCGACAAGCTACAGCAAAGCGAATCATGAACCACGCGGACTCGCAGATGGTTTTCGACACGCTCAAGGTGAGCAAGGATGGGGCCGTTCTGTTCGTGGAAATTGCGGCCCCGCCTATGAATCTCTTGGGGCCCGAAATGGTCCGCGATTTGGTCGCCCTCATTCAGCGAGCCGAGGCGGACGCGGCCTTCAAGGTGCTTGTCTTCAAGAGCGCCGACGCCGACTACTTCATTTCCCACGTCGACCTGACCAAGATCAAAGAGTACCGGGAGGAGGCGGCGAAGCTGACCGGAGAGGCATCGATCGCGCTCTTGTTTCGGCATTTGAGCGCAAGCCGCCTCGTGACCATCGCGCAGATCGAGGGTCGCGTAAGGGCGGCCGGCAGCGAATTCGTGCTGGCGTGCGACATGCGCTTTGCCGCGCGAGGGCTAGCGATTTTCAGCCAGCCGGAGCCAGCTTTCGGTCAGGTCCCCGGCGGGGGCGGTGTACAACACCTCGTGCGCCTCATGGGCCGAGCAAGGGCGCTCGAAGTGATGCTGAGCGCACAGGATTGCAACGCGGACTTGGCCGAGCGGTACGGCTGGATCAATCGCGCCCTGCCTGCCAAAGCACTCGATGATTTCGTCAAGTCACTCGCTCATCGCATTGGCAAGTTCCCTGCCGCCGGCCTCGTTGCGGTCAAAGACCGCGTGAATGCGATCGCTCTCGCCCCCGTCGAGGACTTCCGTCGCGACTCGGATCTCTTCGCCGAGGCGGCGCGCAACCCCGCGGTTCAAAGCCGACTCCGAACAGCGATCGAGCGCGGCTTGCAGACCCGAGACGCGGAAATGGACTTGGCCGGGTTGCTTGGCGCCTTGCCAGACGCCGAGTAGTCGGCGACTCCGCAGTGCGCAGTCCCTCCCGCCGGTCCAGGCCGACGACCGCTACCGTCTTCCGGCGTCGGTGACCGTTTTTTGGCATCTTTCGAGCGTCGATGGAGCCCCATGGCGCGATCCGCGCTTAGTTGCTCTCATGAGCGGGACAAGTCGGAGAGCAACCCGACGACTGCGGGGTGCGGGCCGGCGGGAACGCCGCTGCTTGTACACGATCGTTTGGCCGAGGATTGGCCCAACGACCGAAACTACGAGTGAATTTGGTCGGGGAGGCGGGATTCGAACCCGCGACGACGAACACCCAAAGCTCGTGCACTACCAGGCTGTGCGACTCCCCGCGGAGGTCGGCCAACCTTCTAGCATCCCGGGCCCTTTGCAGCCCACAATCTCATGCCTACGGGCTGCGCGGCCCGTTGCGGAGTGCGGCCAGCGCTCGCGGAAGCCCCCACGGGCTCGTGCGTAGCGCCACATAGACGTGGTCCCGGTCCGCTTCCACGGCCCTGACTGTCAACACCGGCGTGACGATCGCGAGCGCCCTCCGAAGCACGGCGTTGTCCGCGACAGCAGCGACCTTCATAAGGTCGACCACGATCCGATCCCCGTCTGCCTCCACGATAGCCGGAGGGCGCTTTGGCAAAAATTTCAGGAGGTTACCTGGCTTCGACAGATCGAGGGCTCCCGACTTGATAAGCGTGGCGACCGGGGTCTCGCTCTCTCCCAGCAGCGCGAGCTTCACGTCGCTGAGCTTCAGCCCGACGCGCATCACGTCGGGGGAGAGCTCGATCTCGTCGACGCGGATCGCAGCGCTCGCTCGAAGCGGCGTTCCCATCGCGTCCACCGAAAGGCTTACGCGAATCGCCGGCGGTGCGCTGCCTATGTCGATATCGCGGGGCGCTTTTTTCGGGAGCCTCGCCTGCGACATCAGCCAGCGCAGCCCCGATATGGGCATTCCGAAACGCAAGGCCGTGGCGTTGACGGCCGCTTTCACGATCTCATCGGGATTCTTTCGAACATAGTCGACGGCTGCGTAGAGGATCGCGCGGGCATCGAGCATCGGACGGGCAGGCTAGCACCCTTGGCTTTGTTTCGTCGAAGCCTCATCCCTTGAGGATGGCGTCCCAACTTTCTGCGATTTCCTGCGCTGTCCAGACTCCGCCGTCCGTCTCTTTGAAGCGCCCGGGTGTCTCCACCACCTTGAACGCATAAACGCGCGCCCCGGCGACCGCGATCACGTGGCCAGTGCGGTCGCCGCAAAGATCGCTGGCCAGAAACAAGGCTGCTGGTGCAATGTGGTCGGGCGTCAGCGAATCGACGCCCTGGAACATCGGAAGATCCTCGGTCATGCGCGTCTTCGCGATCGGTGCGATCGCGTTGACGGTGACGCGGTGCTTTTGCAGCTCGATCGACATGGTGCGCGTAAGTCCGTAAACGCCGGCCTTCGCTGCGGAATAGTTTGCCTGTCCGAAGTTGCCGAGCATTCCGCTCACGCTCGTGGTGTTGACGACGCGTCCTCCGCCGCCCTGCGACACCACCTGTTTTGCGAACGCGTGCGAGCAGAGAAATGTGCCCTTCAGGTGGACCGCGATCACGGAGTCCCACATCGCTTCGTCCATCTTGAGGAAGCTCTTGTCCCGCAGGATGCCTGCATTGTTCACGAGCACGTCGACCCGTCCAAACGTCTCGACGGCACTCTTTATGATTGATGCGGCTCCCTCGGCCGTGGTCACAGTCGCGTAATTTGCGACGGCCTCGCCGCCCGCCGCGCGAACGTCATCCACGACCCGGCTGGCCGGACTGGCGTCGACACCGTCGCCGTCGCGCGCTCCTCCCACATCGTTGACTACTACCTTTGCTCCTTCGCGAGCAAAGAGGAGGGCGTGTGCGCGGCCGATTCCGCCCCCCCCTCCCGTGACGATCGCGACCTTGCCTTCCAATATCCCCATCTGTGTGCTGGAGCGGCTCTTTAGCGGTCGCGAACCACATCGTCCAGCCGCAGTGGTAGGCTGGAGAATGCCGGCGACGCGCCCGCGCATTCTCGGGAATCCGCCCGCCCGGTGTTGGCCCCGAAGGAAACCTCAAAAGGTCCGTTCCCATAGGCGTGGGCCTCCCCACGTTGCCTCCGCTTCCGCAGCGACCAATGCCCGACGACCCGATGCAGACCAAGAAGGTCCCCCCGGTGGACGCGTCGGCGCATGGGGAGGGCCCGCCTTCGGCGCGAACCGCAGTCGAGTGGGCCGATGAGGAGTCGAGCACGCGGACCACCGAGGCCGCTATCGTTATGCCGCCGACGCTTTCGCGGAGGCAGAGCACACGTGCTCTTCTCACGGTCGTCAGCGGACCGAACATAGGGCGCGTCTACTCGGTGCGGGACGGCGAAACGGTACTCGGACGGGGCAAAGAGGCCAACGTACGGATGGAGGATGCAGGGGCGAGCCGTGTGCACGCCCGCATCGTTCGCGGGGACGGCGGCCGCTACTTTCTCGAAGATTTGAGGTCGACCAACGGGACCTTCGTCGCCGGCCGTCGCATCGACAGGACGGAGCTCTCGAGCGGCGATCGCATTCACCTGGGGCCGAACGTCGTCGTGTCCTTTGCGATCCTCGACGCCCAGGCGGAGAGTCTCGCCCAACAGCACTACGAGTCGTCGGTCATGGATCCGCTGACGCGGGTCCACAACCGTCGCTATCTGGTCGAGCGCCTGGCTGGCGAGATCGCATACGCAAACCGGCATGCGAGTTTTCTTTCGCTCATCTTGTTCGACCTCGACCACTTCAAGCGAGTAAACGACACGAGCGGTCACCTCGCCGGAGACGAGGTGCTTCGAGACGTTGCCGCGCTCGTTTCGCGCCTGATCCGTACGGAAGACGTATTTGCGCGGTTCGGCGGCGAAGAGTTCGTGATCCTCGTCCGTGGCACTTCGCATCCGAACGTGGGTCGCTTCGCCGAGCGCCTCCGCGAAGCGGTCGAGCGCCTCGAAATCGTTCACGAAGCTGTGCTTCTCAAGGTAACCATCAGTGTCGGCTACTCGTCCCTCGACGAGTTCCCGGGCCCCGAGCGCAGCCCCGAAACGATGTTGCGCGTAGCCGACGAGCGCCTCTATCGCGCGAAGACGAGCGGGAGAAATCGGGTATGCGGGTGGTAGCTACGCTAGCTTGACGACGGCGCTCGTTAAGGACTCTACTGCCGCGCCGCGCTCCTAGGAGGCAAAGCCGATGGCTCTCGACATCAAGAAATTCTTCAACGACGAACTTCCCGCCGCGCTCGCAAGAAACGCGGAAGACGCGAAAACGGTGGGAGCCAAGTACCAGATAAGCATCACGGGCCCGACCGGGGGCGACTGGAACGTCGACGTCAGCTCGTCGGGTCCTTCCTGCAAGCCCGGCACTGGCCCGGCCGATTGCACGATCGTGGTGAGTGACGAAGATTTTCAGAAGCTCATCGAGAATCCCGGCGTCAACGGGATGTCGCTCTTCTTCGCCGGCAAGCTGAAGCTCACTGGCAACCCGATGCTTGCGACGAAGCTCCAGAAGCTATTTTCATTCAAGTGACCGAACGTCGCGGCGAGCCCCGCGGTGTGGATCCTTCTCAGATCTTCCGGAACTCCTCGATGAACTCCCAATCCGCGATGAGCCCTCTTCGGAGGAGGATCGAAAGCAGCGCGGAGAACATCGCCTCCCACCGCGGTTCTGTCCCGAGAATTTCGCTCGCGTCCGCGCCGTGCGCGACCGCGCGAAGCGCGCTGACCAAGTCGCGCGCCGTCAGCTGATCGCTCAGCTCTTCGCCGGCGGGCTGGTCCGCGTCGGGCTTGGAGCCACGCCGCTTGGGTGCGGGTACCGAAACTGTGGTCCCGTCGAGGAGAGTAAGCGAGATCATCCGTGGGCGGATTCGTCGTGGCGGCGAACCGTCGGGCGCTGTCGCCGCCCCAGTGCCCCCTTCCTGGGGCATCCCGGGGTTCTGGGTGACCCCGGAATGCGCTTCGACCGCGCCCTGTCCACGGATGGGCCGGAGCGGCGCTGCAACCGCGGACAGGCTCACGTTCCTCTGTCCGGAGTGGTTGAGGGGCGAGGCTTGCGGCGCAGCGATTTGCGACGGAGGCGGGGCCTCCGGGACCGACTCGCCGAGATAGTACACGCGAATCGCGGCACGTATATCGGTCGGGCAGGCGATCATCGGCTTCACGGGCATCGACGAAGCGCGCGTCACCTCGTCAATCGCTTCGTCTCGGGTCGGGTCGTCCATCGCGACGTACAGGGTTTCCCCCTGGTTTCGCACGCGGCGCACGAAGATCGGAACGAGGCTGTACTTCTCCGCGACCACCCTGGGCACGAGGTTCAGGAGGGATCGGGAAAAGTCCACGTGATAGAGAGAGACCCAAGGGACGCTCAGCTGGCGTGAGAGAGTCTGGGTGAGCTTAGTTTCGCCGACAAGGCCGAGCTCGATGAGGAGCTGACCCAATCGTCGCCCGTCTTTGCGTTGCGCAAAGAGCGCCTGTTCGAGCTGCTGCTGCGAGAGCACGCCTGCCTCGACCAGCAGCTCACCGATCCGCTTGGCCACCTTATCATGCTACGCCACATGGGGCCGGCAGCGCCAAATCTCAGCCGGGCGCGTCACGCCGCGCGGCGGAGTTCCCTCGTCGGGCGGCCGTGGTACCCTACCGCTTCCCGTCGAAACGGAGCCTGGGGAAATCCTATGCGGTCGTGCCCTCAGTGCGCCAGTCCGTGCGATGACGCACACAGGTTCTGCCCTTCGTGCGGATTTCCCATAAGCAAGGCGGCTACGAGCGCCGAGGACCCGTTCGTCGGGCGGAGCTTGCCCGGCGGCTACCTCATTCTCGAGCTCGTCGGAATCGGCGGGATGGGCCGGGTATACCGGGCCGAGCAGACGGCGCTGGGACGCACGGTGGCGGTGAAGATCATCCACCCGCACCTGGTCGGCGAGGAGAACGCCGCCGCCCGTTTCATCACGGAGGCGCGCGCGGCCAGCCGGCTCAACCATCCAAACTCGGTCGGCATCATCGATTTCGGTAAGTCGCCCGACGGCCAGCTCTACCTGGTGATGGAGTTTCTCCGAGGTCGGGACCTGGCGCGCGTCACATATGAAGACGGGCTTCTCGCGTTCAGGCGCATCGTCGACGTGTTGAGGCAAACGCTCGCGGCGCTTGCCGAAGCGCATAGCCAGAACATCATCCATCGCGATCTCAAGCCAGAGAACATCATCCTCGAGCCAGTCCGGTCCGGCGGAGACTTCGTCAAGGTCGTTGATTTCGGGCTCGCGAAAATGCGTGTCGAAACACAACAACGTGGAATCACGAGCCCCGGGATCGTGTGCGGCACCCCCGAGTACATGAGCCCCGAACAAGCACGTGGCGATGAGCTCGATGCGCGGAGTGACCTATACGCCGTGGGCGTCATTTTGTATCAGCTCTTGACGGGCCGGCTACCGTTCGAGGGCGAATCGTCCACCCAAGTCGTTCTCGCTCATCTGACGCAGCCGCCCAAAGATCCGCGCACCGTGGCGCCCGGCCGACGGATTCCCGCCCAACTGGTCGCAGTGACCCTCAAGGCGCTTGCCAAGGACGCGAGGGATCGGCACCGAGACTCGGACTCGTTTGCTGCGGCACTTGCCGCCGCGCTGGCCGACGTCGAAGAGCGCGCGAGTTTCCGGGTCACAGCGGGGGCGGCCCAACCGTGCGTCTCGTGCGGGGCGCTCAATCCCACGACGCAGAAGTTCTGCGGCGAGTGCGGGGCCGCAGTTCCCCCCCGCCATTGCACGGCTTGCCCATGAGAGGGTCCCTCCGGCCCGTTGCTGTGGTACCCAAAATGGGGGTTGCGAGCCGTGCCAGTCTCCGGCCGCCTGGAAACGGCGAAAAGGTTCCGCCGCCGCTCCCCTTCATCGGCCGGGGCGACGATCTCGCGTGGCTCGAGGAGCGCCGAACTGCGGCCCGGTCGCTCGTCGGAGCTGGCGTGGTCGGGGACATCGGGATCGGCAAATCAAGGCTCATCTCCACATTCCTCCACATGGTTTCCGAAAACGGCGACTTGGTCGTGCAGACCGGGCCCGACCCCGCCTGGGCCGAGGTTGGGTACTGGGCCCTCAGGCGAGCGATCGTTCAACTGGCCTCGCTGCCGGATGGTGGAGGTATGGAACGCGACTGGGTAGCGGCCACGCCCGAGGCTCGACGCGGTCTCGCGGACATTTTCGACCATGAAAGTCCGGCACGCGCCCAAGAGCTATCCCCCGACGAGCGCAGGTTTGCCGCTGCGGAGGCGCTGAGATGGGCATTCGGCAGGGCGAGCGAGCGAGGTCGCGACCGCTGCGTCGTTCTCGCCGTCGACGACTTCCATTGCGTAGACGGCGCCAGCCGCAACGCTTTCTGCGACGCGCTCAACGATCCACCGCTCGTTCCGGCGCTCCTGGTCGCGGCGTACGCACCCGGGTTCAGCCCGGGCTGGGCGCGGGACGTGGCCCAAGAGAGAGTGCTCGGCGGGTTGCCTGTGCCCGAGATCGTGGCACCGCTCGAGCGCACGTCCAAACCGATCCCCCCGGAGCTCGCCGGAACGCGAACCGTCGTCCCCCTCTATGTCGACCAGCTCCTTCGGTTCTTGCGCGAGGAGTCAGGCCGCGCGCCTTCCGGCCTCGCGGACATCATCGCCGTGCGTGTGGAGAGGCTTCCGCCGGCAGCGCGGCGCGTTTTGCAAGCGTCGGCCGTTTGGGGGGACGACGCCGACGAGGAGTTGATCGGGCGCATGCTCGGCGACGAGATTGACCTCGTCGAGGCCGTGGGTTTCTTGAGCCGCGCCGGCATGATCGTCGTCGCAGAAAACGGCATACGCACCGCTCACCCCCTGGTGCGCGAAGTGACGCTCACGACAATTCCGGCGGCGGTCAAGCGGGAGCTCCACTCGGCAGCGGCGGTTCTTTGCGACGAACGGGCGCTCCCACTCGAAGTGCGCGCGATGCACGAGACATGGGGCGGGACCGCCTTCCAAGCCTTGCTGCTCCTCGAGAAAGTGAGTGCTCTTGCAAGCGCGCGGGGCGACCACGATGGCGAAGTCATGGCGCTGCGCCGCGGCCTCGATCTTGCTCGTCGCGAGCTATTCCGTGGGGAGTTGGACGACCCGATGCGCGCCGTGCTCATCTTCAGCCGCAAGCTCGGTGAAGCGCTCGGCAGGCGGGGTCAATTGAACGACGCGGAGGGGGTCTTGAGAGAGGCTCTCGACGTCGCTGGTCCAAGCGGAAGGGACCGTGCGGCGGTGCTGGGCGCCCTCGCGCACGTGGTGCACGGTCGCGAGCGCCGCCAAGAGGCACGCGATTACCTGCGCGAGGCGATTGACCTCGCCTCGCGTTCGGGGGCCCACGAGCTTCTCAACTCCCTCGAGACGATCCAGCGCGGAATGGCGGTGTAGCGCGTTCGGGGCCCAAAGGGGCCCAGACGCCGGAGAGCGAACCCGGTGCGGGCGTTTCCGGCTTTGGAGGGTTGCGTCATCGTACGGAACGTGAGCCGCGAGGCGGGCCCCAACCCACTGCACTACGGGCGCCAGGAGCGCCTGCTGCATCCTTGGTCTTTCTCGGGTATGGGTTGGGCCGCGACGGTTAGAGGCCATCGCGGCACAAAGGAGTCACCTTTATCATGGGCCAGCACGAGTCTCTTGCCGCGCGCCGCAGGCGCATTTTTCAGAGCTCTTCCCTCGTGGCGCTGGGCGTGGCCGTCGCGGCAATTGCGTGCGGCAACCTGCAGTCCGAGACCGGAACGATGGGCGATAACACGGGCGGCGGCCAGGCCAGCGCCGGCTCGGGGTCCGGTTCCAACGGTGGCGGCTCCAGCGCGGCGGCCGGCGGCGGCACGAGCACCGGCCCCGGAAGCAACTCGGGCGGCGGGTCCGGAGCGCCGTCGAGCGGAGCCAGTCCGGGCGGGAGCAATTCGGGCGTACCCAGTTCGGGCGGGAGCAGCTCGGGCGGTAGCGCGGGCGGGTCCGGAAATAACACCGTGGTCGTGATCGCCGACGCCGGGCCTCCCGACGTGGCGAAAATAGCGTGCATGGACTCTACGGAGACGCTGCCGCACACGCCCGGGTACACGCCTGATCCAACGGTCACGGCGGAAACCAACACGCTCGTGAACGGGATCACATCGGAGACCCAGCTCGCCAACCAGATGCGCGGGACAAGTCCTGGTTCCGGCGACGCCCTGAACTACAGCGATATCTACCGCACCCCCGACGATACGACCAATGGCATCAAGGGTTTTCTTTTCCGCGACGGCCCCCGGGGAGTAAACCTTCAGGAATCGCAGTACGGCCTCAATTACGGCAACGGCTATTCCACTGCCTTCCCCGTGCCCGCCCTCCGCGCCGCGTCATGGGACCTCGACCTCGAGACGCAAATCGGGTCCGACATCGGCGACGAAACGCTTGCTTCCGGGAATACGATGATTCTCGCGCCGGTGGTCAATATTCTGAGGCACCCGGCCTGGGGGCGCTCACAAGAAACCTATGGCGAAGATTCGTTCTTGCTAGGTCGGTTCGGTTCCGCGTTCACCGAGGGCGCACAGCAGTACGTTCCGGCGTGTGCGAAGCACTACGCGGCCAACAACATCGAGGACGGGCGCGCGACCCAGAACGCGACGATGGACGACCAGACCCTCCACGAAATTTACGGCCGCGCTTACGAAATGGTCGTTCAAGAGGGCGGCGTGGCGTGCGTCATGGCCGCGTACAACGAGGTAAATGGCACGAAGTGCACGCAAAACCAAGTGCTCCTCACCGACATGCTGCGCACCACGTTCGGCTTTCAGGGCTTCGTCCTGACCGACTGGTGGGCCATGCAGGGAGGCCAAATCGTGTCGCCCGCGCAAATGCTGGAAACGGTGGCGCAGCAGGGAATGAGCGCAGGTCTGGATATGGAGCTCCCATGGTCGCTCAACTACTCCGAGCTTGAATCCTTCGCGACGCTCCAGCAGCTGCAGGTTCCGGTGAAGCGGATTATTCAGCAGAAAGAACGATTCAAGGTCCTGAAGACGGGCGTCCCCACCCAGCAGCTCGGACTCAAGGCTCCGTCGACCTCGCTCGGCACGAACGGAATTACGGGCAACCAGGCGCACATCGCCGATGCGCTGCAGTCCGCCGAAGAAGGCATGGTCCTGCTCAAGAACGCGCAGAACACGCTTCCGATCAGTCGTACGACGGTGAAAACAATCGCCGTCATCGGCTCGGCGGCCCCCTGGACTCTAACCGGGACGAAGCAGACGGGAACCGTCAACTTTGCGACCGATGTGCGGCTTGGCGATTTGGGCAGTAGCCGGGTCTCTTCGGATCCGGCCCAGGAGATTGGGCCCGCCGCGGGAATCACGCAGGCTGCGGGCGCAGGGATAACCGTCACGAGCGGCACCGACGCATCCCTGGCGGCCGACGCCGACTTCGTCGTGGTAGTCGCTGGTCTCACGCCCGAGGACGAAGGGGAGGAGTACACGGGAGCCGGCGATTGGACCGACTCTTCGGGAACCCCCAACTTCAACCTCGACGCGAAGGCTGGGACCATGGTCCAGAACACGCTCATCACCACCGTGGCGGCCATGAACAAGCCGATGGTGGTCGTGCTCGAGGGGGGCAGCGCCATCAACATGCCCTGGCTCGATAGCGTTCCGGCCGTGGTGATGGCCTGGTACCCGGGACTGGTGGGCGGCGAAGCGCTCGGCAAACTTCTTTTCGGTGACGTGAACTTCAGCGGCAAGTTGCCGATCACGTGGCCGAAGTCCGAGGCTGACGAGCCCCCTTTCAATCAGGGAGGCACGACCGGCGGGACGACCATGATGGGTTATTACCTCGGGTATCGATACTTCGACACGAACGCAAAGACACCGCTCTTTGCGTTCGGGTCGGGCCTCAGTTACACGACGTTCAAGTACGACTACCTCGGCGTCCCGTGCAGCACAGTAACAAAAAAGGGGGTCGTGGACGTCGCGGTCCAGATCACGAACACGGGTACGGTTCCCGGCAACGACGTCGCGTTCCTCTTCGTCTCGTATCCGAATACCACCGCGCGCCGCTCGATGAAGGAGCTGAAGGGCTTCTACCGAACGCCGACGGTCATGCCCGGCAGTACGGTTCAGTTCACGATCCCTCTTCGTATCGCTGACCTGAAATATTGGGATACGAGCACCACGCCGGCCGCGTGGACCGTCGAAAGCGGGCTCGTTCAGATCATGGTCGGTCCGAGCTCCGACAACCTTCCTTTGAAGGACATGTTGACGGTAGAGTGACCGCGGCGCTACCGAGCGCCGTCGCAGTCCCTGCCGGTCCGGCACCCGCGTGTTTCGCGGATGCCTGAGGAGCGATCGAACACCCATGACATCGGTTGTGAAGAGACTCATTTTCGCGGCGACAATCGCGCTCGCGTCGTTGGGGCCTTTCGTTTCGGCGCGCCTCGCGTCGGCTGACGATCGTCCCGCAGCCTCCACCGCGGCATCCGACAAGCCCGATGGTGGGTCGGCCCCGGCAATGGCGCAAACAGAGCCGTCCAGCCCTCCGCCCGAGACAGAACCCAAAGCCGACGCGACGCCGCCCCCGTCGCTCGGGCCCCTCGAGCGACTGCCCCCGAGCGCGTATCCGGCGCCGCGTGTTCGAGGAATCAAGGGCGGCTCACTCTGGCTCACTTTCCACGGACTGCAGTGGCCCTACTATCCCAAGACCGGTATTGGCATCTCGGGGTCCATCTGGGTCGACACGGCATTCCAGCGGCTTACGCCCGGAGAGTCGCTGAAAGGATCGCCGGGCAATCCCCAGCTTCCGAAGACTACGGCGTTTCTTCAGCAGGACCGGCTCGTTCTCCGGGCGACGCCCACGTGGAGCGACGGAAAGTACTTCGTGCAAGGGCAAGCGGAATTCGTAGCCAGTCGGATCGATTCGACGGATGGGATCATTTGGTCCGCGGATGACGTGTGGATCAAGACGGGCAAGTGGAACGTGTTCGACGTGCAAGTCGGACGGTACGAGGCATGGGAGGTCTACCACTTCGGGATGGGCCTCGACCTCTACACGTTCGAGCGCGCGGGAGCAGTCGGCGGACCGTACGTCCCACAAATCTACGGTCTCACGTATGCCTTTTATCGCCCCGATAGCGTGGGGCAGGCGGCGGTCCATCTGTATCCGACGGACTGGCTGCGCTTCGAGATCGGTTCTCAATACGGTCCTGACTCGATTCAGGGCGGCGGGGCGGGCCTGAACACCGTCGCGGTGCGGCCCGTCGCCGTCGCCGATTTCGGCTGGGTCAAAGCCAAGGCCGGTGTGGAGTACCGCGACCTCAAGGGGTCGCAGGACGGCCAAAAGCAGGAATACGTGCAGCGAGGGGTCGGCGGCGCACTCCAATTCATTGTCGACCCGGTCATCGAATTCGGTTTGAACGCGGCAACTGGCAACCAGCAGCAACGGTCCGAAGACGGAACGATCAGCGCAACGGGTACCTTCAACACATTTAGCGTGGGCGCTTTCGCCAATGCCCGGATCGTCGAAAATCTGATCGTCGGCGCGGGCGTGGATTACACGTACCTGGAAGACACGAATACGCAAATGAACGTGCCGCGCCACGACAACTACGACCATTTGCAGACATTCGGCGCGTTTCAGTATCGGCTGTTCGACAAACTTTTCATCAAGCTCGTCGTCGCATATGCCCTCGCGGAACTGAATCCGCTTCCGATGCTGGATAACATCTATAAAAACGAGAGTTTTAGCGCCCGCTTGCGTTTGATGTACCTGTTCTGACCCCGCCGCGAGGTGCGAAGCCGGGCGGACCTTTGGACTAACGTTGCGTGTTTCGTTCCCTCTCGTACACTACGGACGGCTCGGGTACACGGAGGTTTGCAGGTCCATGGTCAAGGTCCCTCTTCGTGGGCTGGTGCGCGCTGCGCTCACGATCGTCGTCATTTCAGCTGCATCGGCCGCGTGTGCGCACGGCGGTAGCAGCGTGGGATCGAGCTACGACGACGGCACGAGCGCCGGCGGGAGCGGCGGCACGGGCGGGAGCGGCCCAGGTCTCATCGCCGTCTCGCCTCCGGCCGCGGATGGGGGGCCCGGACCCTTTGTCCAAAACACACCAACCTCGCATACGACCTCGTGCACGCAGACCGCGGCTGCGTGCACCTCGATGTGCAAGGACTTCCCTTCCACCGCGCTCATCGATCTGCACCCCGACGACGGCTCTGCGGTGACGCCGGCGGACGCGGCGTCGCACTTTGCGGCCGCCGACGCGGCGGGCGCCGGGCCGTGCATCATCGAGCCACAAGACGGAACGCTCATCCCGCAGAATTGGCTTCGCCCGCGCATTCGATATCAAGGGGCGCCGGGCCAGAACCTATTTCAAATCACGCTACACGCCGCCAGCGAAGCAAACGACTTTGTCGTTTACACGACGAGCTCCGACTGGAAGGTGCCAAACGGACACATGCCCGGCACCGCCGGGGACTGGGATACAATCCGCGCATCGATTTGGGGCCAGGACATCACGGTCACCGTCCGTGGCGTCAATATGAACGACGCCACCGCTACACCGACGTCAAGCAGCGTGAAGTTCCGAATCGCCCCCGCCGGCGCAGGCGGAGCGATGATTTACTGGGCCGCGATCGGTGACAAGAACGGCATGTCGTGGCTGGAAGGATTCAACGTCGGCGACGAGAACGTGTCGTCGGTGCTCACCGCGAACCAAGTCCAGCTTCAAATTTCCCGCGATCAGGGTGGAAATCTCCAAACGAACAACAATACGCAGCAGCCCGGCACCGTTGAATGTATCGGATGCCACGCCGCCATTCCGGATGGGGTGGACGGAGGGAGTGGCAAGAGCGTGGCATTCGTCGACTTTTACCCATGGACGGGTGTCGTCGCTGAAGTCGATGGCGACGCGGGCGGGGCCATTCCGTCGTGGCTCACGCCATCCGGGGCGCAAGCCTTCAGCCAACCGTGGATCGGGCTCCCCACCTTTTCGAAAACGGATTGGGCTACGGGCGAGCACATCGCGATCGCGAGCTACGGCTGTCCCCCTGCCGTCGACGCGGCGGGCTGGTACCCCTGGAACGGAAATGCATGCAGTGATCAGCCGAGCGCCGGGCTCGCTTGGTTCGATTTGAGCTCCTCCGCCGCGGCGATCCTCAGCGCCAACTCGTACGACGTCGGCATGGGCGTGCTCTCCGATATGGGGACGACGTGGGGCGTTCTCGAGCGAACCGGCGACACGCGCGGAGCGGAGTTCGCGAACTTCAGTCACGACGCCCAGTCTATCGTTTATGTCTCGACGAACGCCGGCAAGGACGGGCGCCTCGCCTCGGGCACCGCCGACCTCTACACAATTCCCTACGCGGCCCGCAAAGGGGGTGCGGCGAGTCCGGTAATGGGTGCGTCCGACCCAACGTGGGCGGAGTTTTATCCGTCTTACTCACCCAACGATGCGTTCATCGCATTCAATCGCGCCCCCGGTTCGGAGGTAATGTATTACAATCCGCACGACGAAGTTTTCGTCGTTCCGGCTGGTGGTGGGATGGCCACGCGGCTGAGCGCGAACGATCCCCCCGCGTGCCTCGGGGTGACGAGCCCGGGGGTGACCAACAGCTGGCCCAAGTGGTCGCCGTCGGTTCAGACCTGTTCCGACGGGCTCACCTACTACTGGATCATCTTTTCGTCATCGCGGGACGGAAAGGACTTCAACATGGCGAATTTCAACTCACCCATGCCGAATTCGCCTCTCCCCACGTCTCAGCTTTATCTGACTGCAATTACAATCGACAAGACCAACAAAATGCAGACGTATCCGGCCGTCTACATATGGAATCAGCCATCGACCAGCGCCGCCTTCAAGTCCAACCAGAGCAATCACACGCCCGCGTGGGAGGAGGTGGCAATCCCGCCGCCGCCACCGCCGGCACCCCCGGCGCAATAGTCGGCGCTTTCCGCGCTTCGCGTTTAGGCCGTGCGTGTCGTCGCAACCCGGCGTGCGTGCCTCGCCACCATGCGCTCTTCGTCGGTGCGGACCACCCGAACGCGGCACGGCGAGTCGTCTCGACTCACGACGGCGTCACCCTGCGCGTTGCGGCTGTCGTCCAGATGAATGCCCAAATACTCTAGCCCCGAGGCGATCATTGTGCGGATCGAAACGGCGTGCTCGCCAATGCCGCCGGTGAACACCAGCGTGTCGATGCCTCCGATGGTCGCGACCATGGCGCCCAGCCACTTGCGCGCGCTCCAAACGAATACATCCAGCGCGAGCGCTGCGCGCGGATCTGTCCCACGCCTCGAGAGGAGCTCTCGCACGTCGGCAGTCGAGCCATCGAGAGCGAGCATGCCTGCCCGGTTGTTCACGAGCCTGTCGAGGGCCTGCGCGTCATACCCCTGGCGTGCAAGATAAACGACAAGGCCCGGGTCGATATCGCCCGCACGGGTTGCCATGACAAGACCCCCCGATGGTGTGAACCCCATCGTGGTGTCCACCGCGCGTCCGTCGAGCACCGAAACCATGCTGGCGCCGCTCCCCAGGTGCGCCAGCACGGCGCGGCCGAGCTCCCGCGGGCCGACCGCGTCGACCACATATTCATAAGACAGGCCGTGGAAGCCGTAACGACGAACGCCCGACGTGAAGAGGTCCTCGGGGAGCGCGTAACGCTGTGCCACGGGCGAAAGCGTGCTGTGGAACGCCGTGTCGAAGCACGCGACCTGAGGGTGCCCCGGCCACCGCTCCGCGGCCGCGCGCATCGCGTCGAGCTCCGCCGGCAAGTGGAGCGGGGCGAACGGGATGAGCTCGCGGAGCGAGACGAGCAGCGCCTCATCGACCAGCGCAGGCGCCGATTGGTTCGCTCCGCCGTGAACGACTCGATGCCCGACGACTTCGGGCGACGAGAGGTTACTTCGCGATAGCTCGGTGAACACGGCATCTACGGCGGCGGCGTGGTCTTTGACGGCCGTGCCGATTCGCTCCACCAAGCCGCGCGCAAGAGGTTTCTCGCCCCCCTCGTCTGCGTCGAAGAGTGCATATTTGAGAGAGGACGAGCCGCAGTTGATCGCAAGCACGCGCATCGGGTTTCGCGTATCATTAGCACCGCGCACGGTTGAAGCGATGCGACGGGAGCGCCACGATGAGCACGACCATCAGTCATATTCTGGCAGCCCACGATTTCAGCGAAACGTCACAATTGGCGCTGACATATGCGCTCGACCTCGCTGAGCGGCTGAGCGCGCGAGTCACAGTGGTCCACGCGTACGAGATCCCCGTGTATGGCTTCCCCGAGGGGTTCGCGCTCACCGCCGACGTGGTCGGCCGCATTCAAGAGGTCGCGGCCAACGCGCTGGAGGGGGTCGTTCAGCGTGCTCAGCGGCCGGGCGTTCAAGTGGACGGAATGCTCCGTCAGGGCTCGGCCTGGAGCGAGATTGCCGCGGCCGCGACCGAGACTCACGCCGGGCTCGTCGTGATTGGAACACACGGGCGCCGCGGGCTGGCGCATGCCTTGCTGGGAAGCGTCGCCGAGAAGGTGGTGCGCACTGCGCCGTGTCCCGTCCTTACCGTGCGCGCGCCCAAACATTAGAAGTGCGTCCTTTTCTTTCGATATCTCCGACATGCCGACGTCGGTGCGCGAGCGATGGTCGTCACGGCCGCATGCCTGGCTGGCCTCCCTGGTGTCGCTTGATCTCGGCGACAATCGGCGCACCTCCGATCATCGTTTGCCTCGCGGTGGGGGGATGCAGCGTGCCGAAAGGCCGCGTACGTGCCACGGCACATGCGGGGGATTCGTCGGTTCCCGTCGTGAATGCGCCGGATGCTGCCGGTCTGGGAGAACTCTTCGCGGAGCCTGACAGCGTCGGGCCGCGATCATTTCGCGTCCTCGGACCGTTTCCGAATCGGCTTTCGTCGAGCACGAAGGGAAGGCCCGGTCTCGATACGGACTATCTGGCCGCGGCGGGCGGCGAGGCATCGGCTCGCATCGAGCCCACAACCACAGTCACGGTGGATGGCCGCGCCGTCGCCGTCCGCGAGGCGCCGCTCGACTCCACATCCAAGCTCGACCTTGCGAAGCTCTTCGGAGGCGAGACCGATTCGCGCACCGCGTACGCCTACGCCGAGTGGAGCGTCCGCAAGCCGGAGAAGGCCCTGGCGGTTTTTGGTTCCGACGACGCCGGGGCAGTTTGGCTCAACGGCTCAAGGGTTCACCACACCTCCCGCGACCGCCCGCTCGACCTCGAATCCGATCGCTTCGACATGCCGCTCCAAGCTGGAGTCAACCGGCTTCTTATCAAAGTCGACAACGCAGCGGGTGCCTGGGGTTTCGCGCTCCGTATTTTTGACGCGGAAGGTCGAATTCGATTTCTTGCGCGAGACCTGCGACGTCATTTGGAATCGCTTCAGCCGGTTCCCCGGATGGGTGGCTACCTGCTCGACGATTCGTTCCCAGACCTCGAGTGGAGCGATCCGGTCGCAGCCGATCGCGTCTTTCAAGATTTGCAACCGCAAGTGCAGTGGTACGGCCCGAACCTCGACCCGGCGGCGCGACCCGAGAGCAACGGACAGTACTCGGCCGTGGTCCGGGCCACGACGCGCGACGGGTACACCTATCGCCAAGCCGTGACGTTCGCGAAAGTGCCGCCCGACACCATCCCGAACTTTCCAAGTCCCCCTACGAGGGAGCCGGCGGCGCTTCTGATTCCAGGGACCCACGGCCTGAACGAGCCTCAGGAAGTGGAGCTATCTCGCCACTTTTGGTTCGCGGCGTCCGAAGCGCTCTCACGCGGTCGCGACGCCGCCGTGGTTGCGCTGGCGCTCGTGCGACTCGGCGAGCAGCCGCCGAAAGGAGAGCCGCTCTGGCTGCACAGTGGCTTCGTTCAGGCCGCCGAGCACCAATTGAGGCTGCGACTCGCCATCGAGGGCAGGACCCCGAAGCGGCTTTCGCCGGTCGAACGCCTGCAAATACCGGCGCCCGAGCTTCGCGATGGGTCCGAAACGCTGGCCGGCATGCGCCCAGGCACGACGGGGCGGGTTCGAGCGGTCGCCCGTGAGTGGGCCCAAGACGACCCTCACCCATTCGTCGTTTTGATTGCCCGCCGAGGGGTCGTGTTCTTGCACGAGGGCTACAACGGGATGGCCAAGGATTCCACGTTCGCGCCAGCAAGCATCGGCAAAACCATTGCCGGGCTCACTTTCGCCCGGGCTGTGGACCAGGGACTACTCGATTTCGACCAGCCGGTGGGGAGCGTGCTCACCGATTGGCGTCAGCGGCGAACGGCAAAGGTCACCTTTCGGCATTGTTTTGCTCATGTGAGTGGGCTCACCGACCATGCGTCGCACGGGGGCCTTTTCAATGCGTTTCTGGACAATGCCCTTTTGGTCGAGGATGAAGTCTTTGCCCGGCCCGGCACGCGCGTTCGATACAACGGCGACGACATGAACCTGGCGGGGAAAGCTCTCGAGCTCGTGACCGGGCAATCGATCTGGCGACTTCTCTACGAAAACATGCAGCGGCCATTCGCCGAACCCGTGAGCCAGTTGGACCTCGGTTTCGGCGACGCGTTTACCGCGATGTATTTGGCCAAGATCGGCCAGATGATTCTTCAGGATGGCAGTTATGGCATGTATCGATTCTTCAGCCCCGGGTTCCTCGTTTCGTTGCGGCCCCGGCGCATCGCCGATTTCACGCCCGAGTTGGACGACACGAAGGTCGAAGCCGGGATCGGACTGGCGTTCATGACCGACCCGCCGGGTCCGCGGGACCAGGGCGTACTCGGACCGAACGTGCTTGGTCACGGCGCTTCGTCGGGGGCCATTTGGCGCATCGACCCGGACCACGACCTCGTCATCGTCGTCGGCCGGAGTGGATTCAACGACGGCCCGCAAAACGCAGTGTGGGCCACGAAGCTCGCCGCTGCGGTGGCCGACGGACTGAGCGACTGAACTGGACCGCGGCTCGCTACTCGGCCTTCTTCACGCCTGTTACGAAGTACTGAGTGTCCCCGAAGCAGCTCGACGGGACGCCCTTGTGCTCCTCGTACTCAAGCACGACGCGGTGCCCTGCGTAAGACTCTATTTCCTTGGCGACATTGTCGTCGGGCACAGTAAAGTTGAAGATCGTAGCCTGCTGACCCGCGATATTGACCATCGCGAGCTCTCCCTCGTTGGTCTTGCAGACCCAACCTCGCTTCGAGAGCTTCTGCACGAAGCCGACACGTTCCCCTTTGGAGTACGCGTAGCTGAGCGTGAAAACTGTATAGAGGGCAGAGCCGACGACTAGCAGCAGCGTCGCGACGATCGCGATGCGAAGGAGCCATTTCTTGCTCTCGCTCTTTGCCGTGGTGAGGTCCATGTGGACGTGAGTCTGTCCGTCCCGGTCCTTCGGGTCAATAGCTCAAGGGCCCCGTCGTCCGTTGGGCTCCTTGGAGACCGACCCGCCGCCGTTCAGGTCACGGCGTCCTTAATTGCCTTCACCGGCCTTGCGCGCACCCCCTTGCTCGCGGGCTTCGCCGCGAACTTCTGTTTCTCTTTCGTGAACGGATTGATGCCTTCGCGTGCGGGCCGCGCCGGCTTCTTTACTACGACGAACTTGGCGAAGCCGGGCAGCACGAAAACGCCGTTCTTCTTGAGCTCTCGATGTCCCACGTCGACCAGCGTTTCGACCACTTGCTTCACGTGTTTTCGCGAGACCTCTTCCCCGATCGCATCGGCGACTGCCTGGAGGATCGCGCTCTTTGACAGGGGCTTCGCCTTCGCCGTGTTCGATTTCGCCATGTTCGAATCTCCTTCAACATGAGAAGAGCGCCGCTGCCGTGGCTCGGTCAATAGAAACATCGCCAAAACTCGAAGTGCGGAGCGGACCGGCCGGACGTCAGCTGCGTCGCGCCGGGGCCGCCCGGAGACCCCTTTTCTTGCGTCCGTCTGCCGGCGACTCGGGTGGGAGCGTCGTTTTACCTTGACACCATATTGAATCCGCACGACGGATTCGAGCGTGCGGTTCCCCATCGCACGCTAGCCGTCGAGCTCCTGACGGACTGCATCCAGGTCGTCTGGCGGGAGGCGGCTGTTTGCGAGCACCTTTCCGACCACGTCCGTCCGGTCTGGGGCCTCGCGGCCCTGCTCCAGTTCGCGCACGAGATAGCGACCGACACAGCGGGGATGCGCGTACGCCGCCCCCTTCTCGGGACCCATCGGCGACTCGAAGACACGTTCGAAAGCGACGCGGAGCTCGCCCTTCCTGATCGTCGTATCGCATGCCCGGCATCGGGCTCGGCCAGACCCCGCCCTCTCTGCGTACGGCATCGCGGGGCGCGTGTGCTCGCGGATCGCTGCCTCGATCGATTCCCGGTCGTCCACGACCCCCTCGAACCGCGCCAGCGCCTCCCCGACCTCATTGGCGAGCTTCTTGGCCGCACACGCCAGATGCCAGTAGCGAAAGGACACGCCGCCGTCCTCTGCGTAGGGGTTGCGGAACTCCTCGGCAAAGCGCAGGGTTGCCTTCAAGATGGGCTGTTTGCAGCCGCGACACGCGGCACGACCGGTCGCCGCTGGCTCGATCCTGTGCATCGCCAGGAACTTAATTGAAGTGCCTCGCCTATCAACTCCTTGATCTCTCGATCTCTGGTTGCGAACCTGGAGCACCGCCAATGTCCGAGGCTCGCGCCGACCCTGACGAGCTTCTCCGGCAAGTGGCCGCCGAGGAGCGGCGCACCCGACGCGGAAAGCTCGTCATCTTTTTCGGATCCGCGCCCGGAGTCGGAAAGACCTACGCGATGCTCGAGGCGGCCCGAAGCGAGCGCGACCTCAAACGGGACGTCGTCATCGGGGTCGTCGAGACACACGGGCGCTACGACACCGGCGCGCTCGTCATCGGCCTCGAAATGTTGCCCAGGCGCAGGGTGGATCACCGGGGTGTCGTCGTAGAGGAATTCGACCTCGACGCGGCTCTGGCGCGTAAGCCGGGCCTCATTTTGATAGATGAACTCGCGCATACGAACGCTCCCGGGTCGCGCCACGCCAAGCGATGGCAGGACGTAGAGGAGCTGCTGGATGCCGGAATCGATGTCTACGCGACGCTGAACGTGCAGCACATCGAGAGCCTGAACGACGTCGTCGCGCAAGTGACCGGCGTGGTCGTGCGCGAGACCGTCCCCGATCGCGTCCTCGAAGAAGCCACCGAGGTGCGTCTCATCGATTTGCCGCCGGACGAGCTCATCGAACGACTCGAGGCCGGCAAGGTCTACGTCCCCGATCAGGCGCAGCGAGCGATCGAGAGCTTCTTTCGAAAGGGCAACCTCATCGCGCTCCGCGAGCTGGCGTTGAGAAGCACGGCCGAGCGCGTCGACGCGCAAATGCGCTTGTACAAGACGACCCACGGCATCCAGCGCGTGTGGGCAACGGCCGAGCGCATCCTCGTGTGCGTCAGCCCGAGCCCGTCGTCCGCCCGTCTGGTCCGCGCGGCGCGGCGGATGGCAGCCAGTCTCCACGCATCCTGCATCGCCGCCTACGTCGAGACGCCCGCGTCGCTGCGAATGTCGGACACGGATCGCACGCGCCTCGCCTCCAACCTTCGCCTTGCCGAACAGTTGGGCGCGGAGGCGGTCACCCTGAAGGGTGAAAGCGCGGCGCAGGAGACGGTGGGCTACGCGCGCGCGCGCAACGTGACGAAGATTGTTCTGGGCAAGCCCACACACCCCCGCTGGCGGGACTTCGTCTCTCGGTCCTTCCTCGACGAGATCGTGCGGTCGAGCGGAGACATCGACGTGTACGTCATCTCGGGCGACGACGCCTCGGCGGCCACGCCGGGGGAAGGAAAGGGGCCCCGGCAGGTTATCCACCCGCGCGCGTACCTCGCAAGCGTCGCGACGGTCGTTGTGGCGACGGGTATTGCGTGGGCATTCTTCGGTATTCGGCAGTTGGCCGACGTCGTCATGGTCTATCTGCTCGGGATTATCGTCGTCTCGATGCGGTTCGGATACGGTCCCTCGCTTTGCGCAGCCGTACTGAGCGTCCTGCTCCTGGATTTTTTCTTCGTACCTCCCTACTTCAGCTTCGCTGTTTCCGATCTGCAGCACATCGTGATGTTCATCGTCATGTTCTTGGTGGCTGTGGTCGTCAGCAATCTCACCCGGCGCGTGCGCCTGCAGGCGGACGCCGCGCGATTCCGTGAACGGCGCACCGCGAGTCTCTACAACATGAGTCGAGAGCTCGCCGCGACTCGTGCGACGCCGAACCTCGCGAGCGTGGCCGCTCAACACGTCCACGACGTGTTCGAAGCAAAGGTTGCCATCATGCTCGGGAGCGCAGCCGGCTCCCTCGAGAACGTCGCAACCGGAGACAAATCGTTCTCCCCCGACGAGAAAGACCGCGGCGTCGTCGAGTGGGTCTTCTCGCACGGCAAGGTCGCCGGGTTGGGCACCGACACCCTGCCTTCGGCCCGAGCCCTCTACATCCCTCTGCGCGGGGCGCAGGGCGTGGTGGGCGCGCTCGGCGTCATGCCCAGCGACCCCGGCCGCTTCAACGACGTCGAACAGCGAGCGCTCATCGACGTGTTCGCCAACCAGATAGGCTCAGCCTTGGAGCGCGCCCAGCTCGCCGAGCAGACGCAGCGCGCGCATCTTCAGATCGAGGCGGAGCGACTTCGAAATTCTCTCCTGAGCTCGGTCTCGCACGATCTCCGCACGCCTCTCTCGGTCATCACCGGGTCGGCGAGCGCCCTCTTGGAGTCGGAGTCGGCGCTTACACCCGCGGCACGGCGTGACCTCATCGAGACAGTGCACGAAGAAGCGCAGCGACTCAATCGCCTCGTGCGCAATCTGCTCGACATGACGCGGCTCGAATCGGGAGCGGTCAAGGTGACCAAAGAATGGCAAGAGATTGAGGGTGTGGTCGGCGCCGTGCTGAGTCGGTTGGATGATCAGCTCGGCGGCCGAAAGGTCGACGTGCATCTCCCTCCGAATCTGCCGCTCGTCCCGATCGACGGCGTCCTCGTCGAGCAAGTCTTCATCAACCTCCTCGAGAACGCCGTAAAGTACACGCCCAAGGGCAGCCCGATCGACATCTCTGCGCACGCAGAAGAGAACAGTTTGGTCGTGGAGGTCGCCGATCGGGGCCCCGGCATTCCCGAGGAGCTCGTCGACAAGATCTTCGAGAAGTTCTATCGGCTTCCGCGCGAACGCACGACCGGCGGTGCGGGTCTCGGTCTGGCGATATGCCGAGGGATCGTCGAAGCGCACGGTGGACGCATCTGGGCAAATAACCGTGAAGGGGGCGGCGCCGTCTTTCGCTTCACGTTGCCGATCGAAGGCTCGCCCCCGGTGGTGGCGTCCGAGGAAGGGCGATGACGAGCCTCACGGTTCTCGTGATCGACGACGAGCCCCAGGTCCGCCGCTTCCTGCGAACCTCGCTGGCGTCGGCCGAATACAAGCTCGTCGAGGCAGGGACCGGAGCCGAGGGGCTGTCCGCAGCCGCGGCACACAATCCGGACGTGATCCTGCTCGATCTCGGCCTACCTGACGTCGATGGCGTAGAGGTCACGCGCAGGCTGCGCGAATGGACGACGACGCCGATCATCATCCTTTCGGCCCGCGGCTTAGACCCCGACAAGGTCGCCGCCCTCGACGCCGGCGCGGACGACTATTTGACGAAGCCCTTCAGTCTTCCCGAACTTCTTGCGCGCATCCGAGTTGCAGGGCGGCACGCCGAGCAGCGAGGAGACAAGAAGGAAGCCACCTTTTCGCTCGGTGATTTGCGAATCGATCTAGCCGGTCGCGTCGTCACTCTCGCAGGCGCCGAGGTTCGTCTCACGCCGATCGAATACAAACTCCTGACGACGCTCGCGCGCAAAGCGGGGCGCGTGCTCACCTACCAGCAGCTTCTGAAGGAGGTGTGGGGACCGCGATACGCGACCCAGAAGCAATATCTGCACGTCTACATGGGACATCTGCGGACCAAGCTCGAACAGGACCCCACTCGACCCCGCTTCCTCGTCACCGAACCGGGAGTGGGCTATCGCCTCAAAGTCGAGTGATCGCGATCACACTGCCGCGGGAAGAAGAAGGCGCAACCGCGTTCCGCCCTCGGCCGGGCGCTCGGCCTCGATCCGCCCGCCGTGCTCTTCCACGATGCGCTTTGAAATGGCCAGCCCGAGCCGATTGCCGCTCGTGGGGTCGCGGTTGCTCAGTGGCTCGAAGAGGCGGCTCAGGCTTTCGTCGGGGATTGCGATGCCGTTGTCTTCCACTTCGATGCAAACAAAGGCGTCCTTCGGGAACATTCGCAGCGTGACGAGGTTCTCTGGGCGCGAACCCGGTGGAAAGGACTGGAGCGCGTTGACCAGCAGATTCAGGATGACCTGCCCCAGACTCGCGCTCGATCCCACTACGAACGGCACCGGCTTGACGTCTAGCTTGATCTGGGCGCGCGTCCGAAACTCGCCTCGAAGCACTTGGAGCGTCAACCGGGTAACCTCCCCGAGGGCTACCCTCTCGGTCTGGTCACTGGGCTTTCGCAGCGGAAGTTCGATGCCTCGAAGGAGCTCGAGAATCCGGCCGGCGAACAACTGGCTGTTGGCGAGGTCCCCATCCGCGGCGTCGATCCTGGCCCGCACCTGCCGCGCATCGGGAGCCTTTCCAGAGAGGCTCGTTGCGGCGTTAGCTACCGACTGGCGGGCCGCCGCGAGCGCTTCGGTAAGGTGACTGACGGGCCGTGTGAGCTCGCGGCTGATGCTCGCCGCGACAACACCGATGGCGTATACCCGCTCTGTTTCGAGCAGACGGCGCCGCAAGTCCATTATCTCCCTGTTCATTCGATAGAGCTCGCTGGACTCATAGAGCGCCTGCTTGAGCTCGCGAATGTCCCACGGCTTGCGCAGATATTTGTGGACCTGTCCCCAATTGATGGCGTCGATTGCGCTGTCGAGATCCGCGTACGCCGTGATGAGAAGTCGAATCGTGTCCGGAAACTCATCACGGACCGTCGCGGCCAGCTCGACTCCGGAGGTGCCGGGCATTCGCTGATCGGTCAAGAGGATGGCCACCTCCTGTCGACGCATTATTTCGAGGGCCTGAGTGCCACTCTCGGCCGTGAGAACTTCGAACTCGCTCCCACACGCCGCTTCGAACACTACCAGGTTCGGGGCCTCATCGTCGACGTAAAGGACGCGACTCTTCATTTTCACGCTACCGCCCAGGAGACATCCGAGATTACCACAATCCTGAGCGCATCGATATGGCCCTATTGACGTGGGGGCTTGTGCTCCGCCGACCTACTATTCGATCGAATCAAAAACGAAATGGTGGCGCGGAGTCCGGACTTCAACGGTCACACCCGCGAAACAAGCGCGTTACACGCGGCAGCGCCGTCCACTGGATTAATGCCATCTCGACGGCGCTGCACTAGCTTACGGCTGCGCCTGCTTCGCGCCTTCTCTCTCTCGACTGGGCGCGTGGAATTCGCACCGTAAACTCCGTTCCGCTCCCAGGCCCGACCTGGGTCTTTAGACCAATCGTACCGCCGAGTGCCATCACCACCCGGCGCGCGATCGCGAGTCCCATTCCCGTTCCTCCGCCCGGGCCCTTCGTCGTGAAGAAGGGCGCGAAGACTTTGGAGCGGTGCTCCGGCTTGATTCCGGGCCCATTGTCTTGGACCGAGACCACAACGAAGCCATCCTCTGTCCACCCTCGTACGCGCACGAGCCCGCCGGAGCCCACAGCCTGCATCGCGTTTTCCAGCAGACCGGCCAGCACCTGATTGATCTCTTCGGGAACGCACTCGACCGCCCCATCCCCTTCGAACGCCGTTTCCACGCGGATCTCGCGCCCCATCCCGGGCAAAATCAGGCCGACCACATCCCTCGCCGCCGCAAAAACGTCGTGAGGCTGGAGCGCCCGGCTGAATCCCTCGCGACTATAGCGGCGCATCAGTTCAACCGTGGCGGCGATCCGCTTGATCCCCGAGTCGGCCACATCGAAGAGCTTGCGCAGTCGCGCGACGACTTCCGATGCCTTCTTAGGATCTGCTCCTTCCGCCAGTTCAGTGAGCGTCTGCACCTGATCCGCGACGACGGCGATCGCGTTCTTCACGTAGTTGAGTGGGTTGTTAATCTCGTGGGCAAGGGCCGCAGCGACCACCTCGAGCGAGTCCATCTTCTGACTCAAAAGAAGATCCGTCGCCGTATCTTGCGTTCCGAGGAGCGATCGCACCGTCGATAGGAGCTCGCGCGGGGAGAACGGTTTCGTGAGGTATGCGTTGACTCCCGTGTCCAGCCCGGCGACGCGATCATCGAGATCCGCGCGGGCCGTCAGCATGACGATGGGAATGTGACGCGTCTTGGGGTTCGCCCGAAGCCGGCGTGTCAGCTCGAGCCCATCGATCTCCGGCATCATGAGATCGGTGATGACAAGGCTGGGCAGCTCTCGCGTAGCCATCTCGAGCCCCTTTTTGCCGTCGCCCGCGGCAAAAATGCGGAAGTGATCGTGCAGCGCGAGGTGGATGACGCGGATGATGTCGGGCGTGTCTTCAACCACCAAGACCGTGTGCGCGCGGTCCTGCTCGTCGGCGTCGCGGTCGACTACGCGCTGTTCGGTTGCCTCGTCAATCTCGAGAAGTCGGAAATCTTCGCGTAGAGCGAGCTGCGAAGTCCAATCGTTGAGACCGCGGTCCGCCTCGCGCTTGCCGTCGGGCTGGTCGCGAGCCTGCGACCGCCGGTCGATCACACCTTCGGTGAAGTGGGCCTGCCCTTTCAAGAGCTCCACCGTGAAAACGGCGCCCTGGCCCACTGCGCTCAGCGCGTAAATTCGCCCACCATGAAGCTCAACGAGCTCTTTGGCGAGAGCGAGCCCTATCCCTGTGCCCCCGTACTTGCGCGTTCCCGCCATATCGACCTGAAAGAAGCGCTCGAACACGCGTCCCGCCATGTCTGCAGGAAAGCCGACGCCGTCGTCCTTTATCGAAATGATAACGCGATCCTCGGTGTCCTTCACGTCGAGCCAGATATTGCCATTCACTGGCGTAAACTTGGTGGCGTTCGACAGAAGATTGATGAATACTCGCTCAATTCGCTCGAGATCGCAGGCGGCAGTGGCGGTTTCGACATTTGAAGTGAAGTGGAGCTCGATCGCCTTTCGCTGGGCCAGCGGCCGGACCTGCGCGAGCAAGCCGCGGAGATACATGACCAAGTCGTGTTCGTCGATTCGAAGGCGGAGGCGAGACTCTTCGAGCTTCGACAGGTCGAGGAGGTCGGCGATGAGCTTTAGGAGCTTGATTCCGCTGCGGAACATCGCTTGAAGTACGGGGCGCTGCGCCTCGGTCGCGCCGCCGTGCTGGGGATCGAGCAGAAGCTCCAGAGGCGCGAGGATCATCGCGAGAGGCGTCTTGAGCTCGTGGGTGATGTTCGCGAAGAACTGCGATTTGAAGCGGTCGAGTTGCTTGAGCTGTTCGTGTGCTTCTTCGAGATTCGCTTTCGTGTGTTCGATGACGAGCTGATTGAAGACCTGCTCTCGCTGCGTGCGATAAGCCACAATTTGACCGGTGCCCGCAATAATCCCAGTAGACACAAGAAAAAATAGATTCGAGACTGCCGCGACTGCGTTGTTCGTCAGCTGCACGAGGTTTGGAATCACGAAGGAGGCAAGGATCGTCGAATGCGTGATGACGACCACGCGTGTGGGCCAAACAAAGAGTAGGCCGGTAGCGACGATTGCCAGCGTGAGCCCCGCGTAGTACGGGGAAGCCATACCGCCTAACAATACCGTCATTAGGCTGATCCCGAACGAGCAAAGTAGCATGTACGTCGCCGAAATGACGTTTGAGTGTCGCTCGAATGTTGGTAGCCGGATCACTCGGAACATCAAGAGAGTTGCCCATGTAACTACGATTCGGGTCACATAAAGCAACCACAGCCATCGCCTTGGGGCGATGACGTAATCCAGAACGCCGAACGCTGGGTAGAGAAACAGCACAATCAACAGCAGAGTGCGTGTACCCCGGCGATTGCGTGCAAAGAGCCACGAGCGCCATCGTATATCAAAATCAGAAAGGGGAGCCGAGACCGGCATCATTAAGTCCGCGTGACGACAACGAACGGATTGACTCCGGTTTCCTCTTCGAGAATAGCGACGTGTGCGTTCGGGGCCGCTCGCCTCGCGAAGGCGAGCATCTCGCTGTGTCTGCGGTAGATTAGAAACCAATCCAGATGTAGCTCCATGAACCATCGGCCTGGGTTGGTCGGTACCATGTTGCCAATATATGCAACGCCGCCCTCGCTGAGGCAGTCGTAGAATTTCCGACACAACGACACTGCAGTCGGCATCTGTAAATAGTCGAAAAGCCCGCAGCAGATAATCATGTCAGAGCGGTCTAGGTTGGCAAATATGTTCTGATCCCGCAGCAGTCGCTTGATCGAGTCGTAGAGGTAAACGATCTTGACGAGGCCATTCCATCGTGAATCGACAAGTCGCTTTAATCGGGCAAATGCATACGATAGCGCCCCCTTGTCCTGATCGAACAAAACAATTTCGATCGGCGTAGCGACTGAGGTTCGTTCACTCAGGAGTTCGTATATCTCCTGGGCCGGACCAGAGGCAACCGAGAGAATTCGGAGCGGCTCGGCGGTCGAGTGGGCGTCGATCCGTGCGGAGATCTGCTTCTTTATCGTATCTTTTCTGGAGCGCACGGCGCGTGCAGCTGCCGTCTCGAGAAAGGCCATGCCCAACGATTTCGCGAATAGCGTCGAGCCTTCGAAGTTGAGCTCGTACACGTACTTCATGACTTCGTAATCCCCGGGGTAGCCAAGAGGCTTGTGGAGAGCACGGTGCATCCAGGGCGACGTCATGAGAAAACTGTGAATCTGTCGAAGCGAGTATTCCTTGAGCGCCTGGACTTGAATGGGGTTGGCGCCTCGGAGTGCAGAGTCGATGTCGTTCGAGTAGCGGACAACCTCCGGGACGAATTCAGCGCGAAGTCGCTCGATGAGCGCGTCCCTGGCGGGTGAGTCGTTTGAGCCATGCGTTACGTTCCAGGGAAGATGGGACTCGAGTTCGCTTAGCCGCTGGCTCGCGTCGACGAAAAAAAGGCGTAAGTCGGCGACGAGCGATTTGAATCGATCTTGTCCGTCTACTCGCCAGACCTGTTCGGGAAGCCCCAGCCCCAGGCCCTTCGAACCATGCACCGACCACGACTTGACATCACGCAGCTGCAAAACGTCGTCGATGTTCATAAGTGAATCGAGCAAGGACGCTCCGACAATCGTCTTTCCGCTCAGTTCTCGAACCGAGCCCACTCGCGCTGCGCCTCGGTAGACCTCGTGGCCGTCGAAGCTTAGTACGAGCTCAGGGAGAACCGCTCCGATTTCTGTCGTCACGTCCTCAGGCAACTCGAGCGCGACGCCGTTTTGGGATACGTCGTGTAACTCGCACTCGCGCGACTGGCTGGGCTCTGCTGCGTCCCCGAGGGGACTGAAGGTTACCCGAACCACTGGCCGTATCGAGCCGAGATCGTCGCGTTGATAGCGGTGAGGTCTGAAGAAGACCTCTCTTCCGTGACCACCTTCCAGCTCGGCGTAGGGTTGCACTGCGTGCTTGTCAGGGGGCAACGGCGGGCGCGCCGGCACAGTTGCGGACGCAGGTGGTACGGAGCTGCCCAGTTCTTCGTCTCCATCAAACTTGGGATTGGCGGTCATGCTTTCTCGTGATGGTGTCTGGTGGCTAGGGTAATGAGCTGCTGGGCGTAACGACGAATTCCACGAATCCGGCGCGCATTATCCGGGCGATCGTGTGGCGCCCTCGTCAGAAAGTCCAGCACCGAAACTTGTTCAGCCGTCTTGAACGATCCGAGTCACGAAACGATCATCGAAAAGCCACGATGCTTCGCGCCGGTTGCCTTTTAGTTTCGGCAACGACGGTCTCTCGAGGAATAAACACCCACCTTCGCCGAGGTCGCGCAGCCCTGAACATGGGGCTGCTCCACTCTGGGCCTTCTGGCAAAGCGCCGCGCGGTTCGCACTGAGCAAATAGTGCGATAGTCCTAGTTCTTCGCGGCCTCGGTCGTCCCGTAAAGCCCGGGTAGACCAGGCAGAAGTCCTTCCCTTGCTGCTGTCTACATTCGCTCACCTCGCTCCCTGGCGGGGGCCCACCCGCCCTTGCGCGACCGCATAGCCAGCATTTTCCTTCCGAGCGGCGACTGGGAAGCGCAATTTGCGCAGCTCCCCTAGCTCCCCGAAACAGCAACCTCGGCGCCGATGAACGGCCTGGAGGTCCTACAAGGGCGGCCCGCACGTCAGTCAATTTTTCAAGGGCCTGCAGGGGCTCAGGCCCGCCGGGTGTCTGGCGAGATTAGCGCTGGCTCCAACAGTGGCTGATTGCGGTAACCATTCGCGTCGAGACGTTCAAATCTCCCCGTCTCCGCTGGCGTCGCTCATCTCCCCAGTCGCCGTCACTCGTATTTCTCCTGCCGACCGCGAACGTGGCGTCCACTCCGGGTGGAACCGCCGAATTTCACACGGTTTTTCGCCGGGCAAGGCGACTGGGCTTCCCGGCGCGCACCTTGCGCAACCTCAAGCTGTGTTTACCTTTCAATGCAAGGCACGGTAATCATGGAAAAGCAGCACGATTCCACAGGGACAAACAACGATCTTCAACCTGATCCTCCGCCGCAGCCGCTGGCAAGCGGAGATGCAAAGCCGGTGCGACGCCCGCGCGGGTTCGCCGCGATGGACCGAAAGCTCGTAAGCGAAATTTCGCGCAAAGGGGGCAAGGCCGCCCATTCCGCGGGAACAGCCCATGAATTTACGAGCGAGGAGGCGCGCGAGGCGGGTCGAAAGGGGGGACATGCCTCCCACGCGAGTCGTCGAAAGGTCGTCGCGGCAGAGACCCAGCCTTCGACCGGAACGGAAAAGCCGCAAGGCCAGTGACATCTTAAGGCTCTTTTGGGTTCGCCCCAATATGTGATGGCCACCGGGCGGCCGGGTGCGTCCGGTGGCTGTCGTCGGAGAAAAAGATAGCGAGTTCGTCTTCGTGGCGTAGCCTGGCGCGTCCCTCGACCCGACGGAAGGACTCCCATGGCTCGCCCTCTCGGTTTCCTCGGCCTCCTTTTCTTACTATCCGCCTGCGGCAAGAACGACACGACCGACGGCTCAGGTTCGCTCGCTCCTTCCGCAGCGGTCGCTACGAGCGCGGTCGCCGTCCCAAGTGCCCCGTCGGCCCCCGCTCCGCAGTCCGCGCCTGCCCCGGCGAAGTCAGCCGCCGATTCTCCCCCGCCTCCCAAGTGCCCCCCGGGCTTTACGGGAAACGGCGACCCGGCATACTGCATCAAGCTGCCCGGCGCGTACGCCGTGAAGCAAGCGAGGATCACCCCCAAGCGAGGATCCATCGACTACGACACGGGAACCAGCACGGACAACCTGACGATCTCGTTTGATGAGAGTCCCATCTCCCAGCTGTCGAAGGATGTCGAGTCCGAGATGAAATTCGGTGGTGATAAGCTCGAAAAGAAGGGCAACCTTCCGGGTGGAGGCAAGTGGTTTCAAGGCACACATGCCGAGTACTCACGAATCGTCACGCTGGTGAAGGGGCAGGGTTCTCTTTCGCTGAAGTGTTCGTTCGCCTATCAGCCGAAAAAATCGCCATCGAAAGACGCGATTGACGCGTGCAAGTCGATCGTCGTGCCGTGAGCTCACGGATGGGCAACTCAATGCCCCTCGTCGCGCCGGCCCGCTTTCACGTGGGAGCGGCGCTTCTTTTCTTCGATACGACGCTCTACGCTGCCGCGTGTCGGTTTGGTCTTGCGGCGCGTTCGCGGGCGTTCGAGGGCGCGCAGCACGAGCGCAACCACTTTTCCTCGGGCATCGTCGAGGTTCAGCCGTTGGTCGCGCGTCCGTTGGCTGGTCACCAGAAGCCAGCCATCCGCATCGAGGGCTCCGGCTGCGATCGCTCGCAGGCGACCGCGCGCGCCTTCGTTGAGCCCGGTGATGCGCGACAAGTCGACCCGAAGCTCGACCTTGCTTGCCACCTTGTTCACATTTTGTCCGCCGGGCCCACCCGAACGGACCGCGTGCATTGAAATGGCGTCCGACGGGACGACGATCCCCGGGCGGACTTCAATCGGCTCGGCCATGGGACGACGAGAGCGTAGCGCGAGTTGAACCATCGATCGTTTCGCGGGGGCGAAACCACGCGCCTCACGTAGCGTATAGAAGGTGATGCTCCGCAAACTCTCGCTGTCCGCATTCACCCTTCTTCTGGCGTGCCACGCCTCGGCCTCGGCCTCGGCCGATACGAATTCCAGCGGGCACGCGATCGCCACGTCCGCCGTCGGTACGAATCCCGGCCATGCGGGGGCGGGCACTCCGCTCGTCGCGGCCCCGGGAAACCAGCTTGCCGCATTCGCCGAAGGTTGCTTCTGGGGATCGGAGGACACGTTCCGGCACGTCAACGGTGTCGTCGCGACTGCGGTGGGCTACTCGGGCGGGCGAACGACCAACCCGACTTACGAGGATGTGTGCTCGCACACGACCGGTCACGCGGAAACCGTTCTGGTCGAGTTCGATCCCAAGCGAGTTCGCTATCAAGATCTCCTGCAAACGTTTTGGGACTCTCACGATCCCACGACGCCGAATCAACAGGGCCCCGACATCGGTGATCAGTACCGAAGCGCCATCTTCACCTTCACGCCGGAGCAGGCGGATTTGGCTCGCAAGTCGCTCGCGCAAGAACAAGGACACTACAAAGAAAAGATCACTACCGAGATCGAGCACGTAGGGAGATTCTGGAAGGCGGAGGGCTATCACCAGCAATACGACGAACGTACCGGACGGCACTCGTGTCCGATTCCACGCGGACACAGCGCGACATAGCGCGCGGTCATCCCACTCCGGGCGCTTCGTGCCCCGAGCGCTGCACGTATTCGGTGTACCCGCCGCCATACACGTGCACTCCTTTCGGAGTGAGCTCCAGCACGCGGTTCGACAGGGCGCCGAGAAACCGCCGGTCGTGCGATACGAAGAGCATCGTCCCGTCGAAATCGGACAGGGCGGCAACGAGCATGTCTTTGGTGGCCATGTCGAGGTGGTTGGTGGGCTCGTCGAGCACGAGGAAATTCGGCGGATCGTAGAGCATCGTCGCCAGGACGAGCCGCGCCTTCTCCCCGCCTGACAGCACACGGCAATACTTGTCCGCATCGTCGCCCGAGAATCCGAACGCCCCCGCGAGGGTGCGCATCGATCCGACGGTCGCCAGCGGAAACGCGGCCCGCAGCGTCTCCATGACGGTCCGCTCTGCGTCGAGGAGATCCATCGCGTGCTGCGCGAAGTAGCCGAGCTTGACCGCGGCCCCGAGCGAGACGCGACCCGCGTCCGGCGCGATCTCTCCCGCGACGAGCTTCAGGAGTGTCGACTTGCCGGCCCCGTTCACCCCCATCACGCACCACCGCTCGCGACGGCGAACGAGCAGGTCGAGGCCTTCGTAGATCGGGCGCTTGCCGTATCCTTTGACGACGCCTTCGAGCTTCGCGACGTCGTCTCCCGAGCGCGGTGCGGGGCGAAATGTGAACTCGACGATCTTGCGGCGCTTGGGCGGCTCGACCTTGTCTATCTTGTCGAGCTTCTTCACGCGCGACTGTACCTGCGCCGCGTGGCTCGCGCGCGCCTTGAACTTGTCGATGAAGGCCTGCTCTTTGGCGAGCATCGCCTGTTGGCGCGCATACTGCGCCTCGTGATGGGCCTCGGCGATTTCGCGCTGCCGCTCGTAAAAGTCGTAGTTTCCCGAATACGTGGTGATGTCACCGCCGTTGATTTCGACGATCTTGGTCACCAGCCGGTTCAAGAGCTCTCGGTCGTGAGAAGTCATCACCAGGGCGCCATCGAAATCGCGGAGGAAGCGCTCGAGCCAAATGATCGATTCGATGTCGAGGTGGTTGGTCGGTTCGTCGAGCAGCAAGGCGTCGGGTCGCATCAGCAGAATGCGGGCAAGTGCGACGCGCATTTTCCAGCCGCCCGAAAGCGTCCCGACGTCTTGTTCGATCACTTCGTCGCGGAAGCCCAAACCCGCCAAAATCTCTCTTGCGCGAGATTCGAGCGCGTATCCGCCAAGTTCGTCGAAGCGCGCCTGGGCGTGCCCGAATCGATCCAGGAGCTGGTCCATCTCGCCCTCGCGGGCCGGATCCGACATCGCGTGCTCAAGTTCATGGAGTTCTTGGGCAGCCGTCGAGACTTCACCCGCGCCGGCCATCGTTTCGGCAAGGACAGTCCGCCCCTTCATGTCGCCGACGTCTTGGCTGAAATGGCCAATCGTGACTCCGCGGTCGACCGTCACCTGCCCGCTGTCGGGCAGCTCTTGCCCGACGATCATCCGAAAGATAGTGGATTTGCCTGAACCGTTCGGACCGACGAGGCCGACCTTTTCGCCTCGAAAGACGCCCATCGAAGCGTCGAGAAAGAGGATCTGGCTGCCGTGCTGTTTGGAGACGGAATCGAGGCGGACCACGAGGAGGGCGGGAGGGTGACAGCTTCGTAGCCAGGTGCAAGGGGAACCTCCGTTGCACCTCACATCTCAGCGCGAATCAGCGCGAACTCAGCACGAGCCCCTTGAGCCTCACTCGGTCGCGCCGTCGCCGGCTTCCGCGGCGTCTGTGTTGGCGTCGGTGCCGCCGCTGTCGGCAGCCGCCTCCGCAGCGCTGTCCGAAGAGGCCTCGCCGCCGTCCACCGCCGCCTCCGCAGCGCCATCCGACGCTTCGGCGCCGCCGTCGGCGGCCGCTTCGCTACCGCCGTCCTGTACCAGCATCGGGCAGGTCGTCTGAGTGACCTGATTGCTCACCACAGGCAAGCTCCGTAAGAAGTCGACGATCTGTTGCGCGGTCCCCGCGTCCATCGGTGTACCCGGACGGGGAGCGCCGTTCGAGGTGAGGGGCATGCCAAATCGAGGCATTGATGGGCACAGCATTTTTCCTTCGTTGTCGACGCCCATGAGGATTGCATTCGCGATCTGCATGTCGGTCCAGCAACCGATCCCGGTCGCGGGGTCGCTGGTCAGATTGGGCGGGAACACCATTCCGGAATCACCGATGCCGTCATTGTTTCCGGATAGGACGAGGCCGTTTCCGGCGTCGTCGACCGTCTGAGTCGCTCTTTGGTGGCATCCCTGGCACTTGTAAACAGTCCACACCTCGAGCTTGCCTTCTTGGACCGATGCATCGTCGAGTCCAGATGCATCGAATGGCGTGCACGCCCCGCTGTCGATTCCTGCGTCGCTGCCGGTCTCGACGACGGTCTGATCGATCGTTGCGTCCGCCGGCGTCGTCTGATCAGGGGCGGCATCCGGACTCGCCTCGATCGTCGAGTCCGCGAGCCCGTCCGCCCCGCTGTCGCTTGGCGGCGTCGTCCCGGTATCGTCGCCACATCCCGACAAAAACAGTGGGGAAGTCGAACCGCTCAGCATAGCCAGGGTCAAGCACGCAACCCGTCGATTCATCGTAAGCGCCCCCTTTGGCCTCAGGAATTATCTTTCTCTGGCGGCAGGGTGCCTGCCGCTGTCTCCGACGTCAACCCCCATTCCCGCACCCGTCGCCGAGCCTGCACCAGTCGGACGTCGACGACCGACCCCACGAATCGATCGGCTCGTACGCCGCCCGACGATTTGCGAGTACCATCGGGTGGATGGTCGACCTGACCGGACCCTCGGCAGTCCGCTCGGCGACCGAATGAAGGCGGAGCACCCGGTTCGCGAGGGACCGACCCGTTTCGCGGGGGACCGACGAATGCAGCGCTTCGTCATCATCGGTCAAAAGGCCACAGCGTCGGACGATTTCTTGCTCGACGACATCCCAGGCACGAGTGGCCGGCTCGACGTCCTTCTGCGCTGTCTGCGCGCGGCGCTGCTCTTCTCGAACGGCCTCCGGCGTACGGTGATTGTTTACCTCGTCCTTCTCGGAGGCCCCCGAGCGCCGCGCGTTCTACGAGTCGATGCGGCGTCCGTGAAATTCGTTCGACCCGACGAGCGGAGTCTTGCGACGCTGATGAGGAAAGCGCTTTCGAGCCGCGCAGACGAGGGCGCCAAGGGGTTCGTCGAGGTCAGACCCGGTATCTCGGTGAAGTGCGGCGGTCTCGAACACGCGATCGCGGATCTCGGCGATGCGTCGTTATACCTGCTCGAGGAGGGAGGTCGGGATATCCGCGATGTCCCACGGTTCGGAGCAAGTCACTCGGCGTTTTTCGTCGGCGATCATCTCGGGCTCGATCCCACGGTCCGTGCGCGGATCGTTGCGGCCGGCGCCGCGCCAATCAGCGTGGGGCCGTTGAGCCTGCACGCCGATGACGTCATTGCGATCGTTTCGAACGAGCTCGATCGGCGCGCTTCAGCCGAGCATCGGTCTTGAACGCATGCGGAGGGCCGTGAAAACCCGTTAGATGCCGGCGTCGGAGCCGCACTTTTTGCCTCGGCAAGGACGCTTGCTCACACCCCCTCCGTCTGCGCCGCACGCCTTGCCTACGCAGGTGGCGCCTGCGTTGCCGCTGAGGGCGCCGCCACTGCTGCCGCCACTGCTCCCTCCACCGCTCACGACACTACCACCGGCATCGCCGGTCGTTGTCGAAGGGCAGCTCGCGGCCTGCCAGTTGTAACAACTCGTGGGGCTTGAATTTAGGGCGCAGCACCAGGTGCTGTATCCGACCGCAGGCGAGCCGCAGCCGTTCTGGCAGTCGGAATCCGTGCCGCAAGGCCCGCATGTTCCGTCTGCGCTGAGAGCGGTTTCATTTGCGGCCGCCCCCGCCGGGTTGACCCCTCCTCCACACGCTATGAGAAGGCAGAATGCCGTCACGGATCCGAGGAGGACCCTCCGCGCGACCAAGTTCATCGTGTTCCAATCTTCGTCCCCCGCGGTCGCAACGTCTCCCTCATTCCGATGCGAAGCGCGATTGAGACGCGCGATTGGGGTGCAGTATTGCGTCTCCACTGAAAACGTTGGCATTTCTCCGGATGAATTGGCCTTTCCCTTGCGGGAATTTTCAAGAGAATTTCCAGCAAGCGCGGCTTCGATTGGCCGGCATCGAACAGTTGGTTCCGAAAAGGAGGCTCCAATGAGCGAAGGTAGAAAGCCGGTCTGTGCGGTGGTCGGCGTCGGACCGGGCAATGGCGCGGCCCTCGGACGCCGATTCGCGGCTGAGGGATACGCGGTGGCTCTGCTGTCGCGCCGGACCGAATTCGCCTTAGAGCTTGCTGCAGCGCTCCCAGACGCGCGCGCCTACGCATGTGACGCCGCGAGTGAAAGCGCGGTGGAACATGCGTTTGGCGCAATTCGAGAAGACCTCGGGGAAGTGGATGTGCTCGTGTACAACGCGGGGTCCGGGGTTTGGGGAACTGTCGAAGAGGTGAGCGCGGCCGACTTCGAAGGGTCGTGGCGTACGAACACGCTCGGCGCACTCTTGACTTCCAAGCAAGTCATTCCTGCCATGAAGAAAGCGAAGCACGGAAGTATCGTTTTCATCGGGGCGACCGCCTCTCGCCGCGGCAACGTGAAGACCGCCGCCTTCGCCCCGGCCAAGGCGGCACAGCGCAGCCTCGCCGAGTCGATGGCGCGCCATCTCTGGCCGTCGGGGATTCACGTGTCCGTCATCATCGTGGATGGCGTCGTCGATATCCCTGGAAAGCGACGGACGGCGGACAAGCCGCCCAGCTTCTTTATCGATCCGGCCGACGTCGCCGATACGGCTTTTCGCCTCACCCAACAGAGACCCTCCGCGTGGTCGTTCGAGGTCGAGGCCCGTCCCTTCGCCGAGACGTGGTGAAGCGACTCACGGTTGACGCGAGGTGCGTTGCGCTATTCTGACCAGTCGCGCCGTGACGGACCAACGAGACCCGACCTCGCGTGTGGATCGCGGCTTCGCGGCGCTTGTGCTGCTCGCGTACGTGCCCGTCGCGATCTTTGCGATCACCCATCACGAGATGTGGCGCGACGAGCTCCACTGCTGGCTCGTCGCGCGTGACAGCGCGACACCCTGGGAAGTCGTTCGCAACCGTGCATACGACGGTCATCCGCCTCTTTGGTACTTGCTCCTCTGGGTGCTGGAGAAGACGACGCATGACCCGCGCAGTATGCAAATCGTGCATGTCGGCATCGCTGCAGCGGTCGTTTGGGTGTTTGCGAGCCGGGCGCCGTTTGGGCGGGTGGTTAGGGCGCTCTTCGCGTTCGGCTACTTCGTAGCCTACGAATACGTTGCTATCAGCCGTTGCTACGGCCTCGCCCTGCTCTTCGCGCTGCTCGTGTGTGTGCACCACCGGAGGCGTTTCGACCGGCCCGCGGCGACGGGGCTTCTGCTCGCCGCACTGGCACTGACCACGACAGTCGCGACGATGGTGGCGGCAGGCTACACGGCCGCGCTCGCGCTGGAATGGGTGCGCGGGATCCATGCCGGAGATCGGAGTTCGCGGCGCGCGTGGATCCCCATCGCGACGGCGGCAGCGGCCTGCTTGGCTGCGGTGGCGTGCGCGTGGCCACCGCCGGACTCGACCGTTGCCCACATGCGCTGGCCGGCTGAGATTTCCGATCTCGCTCCCACGCGCCTGATCGCAGGCATGGTGCCCATCCCGCGAGTCGACTTCTTCTTTTGGAACTCGAACGCGCTTCTGTCCTTCGAGCCATTCTGGAGGGTGGCTCCCGTCGTCTCGGTGGCTCTGGCTACGTGGCTCGCGCTCGTGCTCTCGGTAGAGGCAGGAGCGGCCGTTCTTTTCCTCGTGGGAACGGTCCTGCTCGGGGCGCTTTTCGGTGGCATGTACGGCGGCGACGTCAGGCACCACGGGTTCTTCTTCGTGCTTTTTCTGATGGGGGCGTGGATTGCGACGGCGCGGCCGCAGATCGCGACCGCATCCCGATGGTCGCGGTTTCGTCGCGCATCGATTGGTGCGACGCTCACCGCCGTGCTCCTCCTGCACATTCCCGCGGCGGCCATTGCGCTGACGTACGACTATGCGTACGTGTTTTCCTCGGGAGGGCGCGCGGCCGAGGTCCTCCGCGCGCAGGGGTTGGCGGACGGGCTACTGGTCGCCGAGATGGACTATCCGGCGACTGCTGTTCTCGGACAGCTCGGGTCAAAAGCCGTTGCCTACAGCCCTCGCACCGGGCGCCCCTTTTCATTCGTGAAATGGACGAAAGAACGGCACTGGGATCCCACCGACGAGGAGACCGTAAAGTACGCGGCTGCCCTCGGCGCTTCCCGCCACGAGGATGCGATCCTGATCATGAATCGGCCCTTGATCTCGAAGCTTGTCGACAGGTCGACGGTGATTCAGCTCGCGGCGCTCTACGACTCGATGATCGAAGAGGAGAACTTCTATGTCTATCGCGTGCGTCATCACGGCGAAAACGCGTTGCCGTCACTTCAAACGACGTCTCCCCAGATCCGGTCGTTCGGCGACGCGCGAAGCGTGAGGTGAGGGCCGACCGGGATTCGAGGGAAGGCGATGTTCGGAAGATTTGTGAAGAGGTCGGGCGGCGGGGCTGGGTCGGGTCGCCGACGTCCTCGGCCAGCTCCCTGTCGTTCCAATCGTGGACTTATACTTGACCAAGCAACCAATTGGTCCTAGGATCTTTCGTATGTCTGCGCTCGAAGAATTTCTGGGCATCCGCCGCGTCGTCGCGCTGTGGGAGAGCCGCGTCGACACCGAGCTCGGCGGAGTTCACGGGCTGGGTCTGTCGGATTTCGCCGCGCTCTACCACCTGGCAGAGGCCCCGAGCGGCCGACTGAGGCGCGTCGATTCTCGCGCGGCGCCTTGCGCTCACCCCGTCGGGGGTAACGCGCCTGCTCGGACCGCTCGAGCGCCGAGGAATCGTCGCACGCGAAGCCGACGGCAATGACGCACGTGCCACCTACGCCGTGCTGACGGCGAGCGGTAAGGCGCTGATGAAGGACGCGACGGCAACCGTCTCGGCGATCGCGGACTCCATCCTCGGAAGCGTGGGCGAGCGGGGCCGCGCGGCATTCGCGAAGCTAGGAAACCCGTGAGCGTGGTCGGTTTCGCTCACCTTCGCTCCCGGTAGGAGAGGTCTCCCCGTGCGTGATCCCGCGGCACCGCGCACGAGAGGTCGATTGTCTCGTAGGAAGGCAATCCATCGACGCCAATCGAAAGCTGCGCCAGGTCCGACTGCCCAACCTCGCGTCTACACATCGCGACCGTGCCGACGACCGCGCCGCTCTCGTGGACGCACTTGAGTTTGACGATGTCCTCCTGATCGAGGGTCGTCCTCTTGTACCCGCACTGCCAGGGTGGGCGCACGGCGATCGTTCCTTCCGGCGACGGAAGCGTCGAGCGCGCGTCCTGGTTGCTCGGAAGGTAAAGAACGTGCAGCGCCCACTGCACTTCCGGCGCCGCTTCTGCACCGCTCGTCCGCGGCAAACCGTCCGCCGGGGTAGCCTCGGACAGCGTGCACAAGCCGAGAAGAAGAAGAAAGCTCACAAATGGTCGCCCCATGGCCGCCTCGATTCCAGGATGGCAGAATACTCCGCTGCGAGAGGAACGGCACGTGACAACTCCGCGTCGAAAAGCATGCCGTTCGGACCTGCGCCCGCCTTGCTTCTGTCACGGTCGCGAAATGACCCCGAAACTTTTTGGGCGGATTCGTCGCTTGCTCGCGCCTGGGGCCTGGTCGTAGCTACCGCGGCGCCACGCCGAACGAACCCCGCCCGACCTCGGCCACGAGTTGATTTCCCATGTCGTCGGTTGTCGCGAGGGGCGCCGCGGGCATCAGTGCGACCGCCGTGACGACCGTGTCGAGCGCGGAATCCTGCGCGAACATCGCGGCGATCGCGGCACTCGGGATCACGACGGAAGATCCAGCCTGAAATACGCAGCGCACGATGCCGACGCTCGGGTACGGCCACGCCGCGCTCGCCGTCGATGCCTGCATTGCGGTCAGGTTGACCGCAATGCGTCCCGGCGCGCAGGTCGGGGAACAGGTTATGTGAAGTGCAGTGTCCGTCGTGGGACTATAATGAATGGCATTCAGATCTTCATTGGTCGACGCGATTCCGATCGGTGCGCCGCTCAGCGCGCGAGCTCCGAAATCGGCGGCGCCGGGTAGCGCGAACGTGATCGGCCCGGGGCCGAGCGGGGTGGCCGCTCCCGCGAAGAATGCGCCCGATACGATTGTTCCCGAGGGGTATGCACATCCGTAATATCCCGCTTCGCGCATGCATACGATTGGCTGTGTCGCTTGCCCGCCGGCTAGCAGCGGGCCGCCCGTGAAGCCGCTCATCCTCAGCCAACCGGCATCCGCGTCGGCCGGAGCCGGCTTTCCTGTTGCGTCGTAGTGATCCGCAGTGCACCCGATTCCCGTCACGCGATTGTCGTAGTCTTCGGGAACGGCAACATGAAATGAGGCCGCGGCGTCGAGCTGAACGACCGTCGACAGGCCGCTGTCCGTGGCGACGGTGCCCGCAAGCTCGAAGAGGTGCATCTCGCCCAACACCACGCCTCCCGCATCGCACGGCGGCCCAGCGCAGGATGCGTCGGTGCCGACGACGAGCGGGGTTTGCGCATCCATCGTCGCGTCTTCCGAGGCGTCGGCAAGGGGGGCCGAGCTGTCGGTGAGCTGAGTCTCGTCGACGGACGCCGCATCGCTGGGCCCGACGGAGCCTTGGCTCGAACAAGCCGCTAGGACAACGATTACCAACGAATGGGGACGGTTCGCCATTGCACGCATCAGTTTAAGCAAGAACGAAGCCCGGACCGGCAATGCTCTCTTCACGAGGGGACCCCAGCACCTCGTCCTCGCCGTTCGTTGGAACGCAGATGTTCCGCCTACGCGCAAATATCGCGTGCCCTTTCCGGGAGTGTACACTCCTTCGCAATGTGGCGCTTGAGCGCAGCGTTCCTCATAGTCGCATCGTTCGGTGTCGGCCTAAGCGAATGCGACACAAGCAGCACCTGCGGTTGCCTATGCGACCCGGTGCCGGACGGTTCGATCCTCGCCCCGTGCTCGGCGGTCGGACCCCCGGTCGAATTCGACGCCGGAGATGACTCGCCACCCGTGGCCGAGTAGCGGAAAAACGGCAAACGAGAAGCTTGGCAAACGGAGAAGCCACGGCGGATCGTCCCCAAACCGAGTGCGACGATCGACGCCTCGCTCCGCCTCAGGCTTCCTCGTTGTCCCGATCCTTCTGTGAGTCCTCCATCCGTGCGGACGAGTTGGCGCCGCCCGGAGGTGGAGGATTGGCCTCCCGCTCCAGGTACCTGAAGATGGTCCGGGGATCGACACCCAGGTCGCGTGCGGTCTTCGTTCGGTTGCCGTTGTTGCGTTCGAGGACCTCGAGCACGTATTTGCGTTGGAACTCCTCTTTCGCTTTCTCCAGCGGCAAGATTGCGGTCTCGGATTCCTCGCCCAGGTCGAGGTCCTCCGGTGAAAGAAGGGATTTCTCGCACAGTACGAGCGCTTTCTTCAGGCGGTTTTCGAGCTGGCGGATGTTGCCCGGCCAGGGGCTTCTCTTGATCGCAGCGAGGGCTTGCGGGGTGAAACCGTGCACTTGGCTGCTGAGCTCCTCGGCGTGCTTGGAGAGCAGCGCCTTGGCGAGGATGATCACGTCGTCGCCCCGTTCGCGAAGCGGTGGAAGATATATGTTGACCACGTTGAGTCGATAGTAGAGGTCCTCGCGGAAGCGTCCATTACGAATCTCTTCTTCGAGAACGCGATTCGTCGCCGCAACGACGCGGATATCCACTTTCTCCGGTTTGCTGTCGCCCACCCGGAAGACCACGCGCTCCTGAAGGGCGCGCAAGAGCTTCACCTGAAGGTTTGGAGGGAGCTCGCCGATCTCGTCGAGAAAGAGCGTACCGCCACCCGCCGCTTGGAACTTGCCCGCGCGCGAAGCCACGGCCCCCGTGAACGCGCCTTTGACGTGACCAAAGAGTTCGCTCTCGATGAGATTTTCCGGAATCGCGCCGCAGTTTATGACTACGAAGGGACCGCTCGCGCGATTGCTCCGGCGATGGATTTCTCTCGCGATGAGCTCTTTGCCAGTACCGGTTTCGCCGGTAATGAGCACCGAGATATCGGTCGTCGCAACCTTCTGTAGCTTCCGGAATACCTCCATCATCGATGGGCACGCGCCGATGATTTCGCCGAAGCGCTTGTCCTTCAGCTCGGCGACGAGCTTCTCTCTGTCGGCGCGCAGTGCATGCAGGAGCATCGCGTTTTCGAGGATGAGGCTCGCTTGGGAGGCGAAGATCGAGAGCACGTCGAGCTGGTTTCTGTCGAACAGTCCCTTGACGCGGTCGTTTCCGACGTAAAGGACCCCTTGGGCGTGTCCTTGGGAGACCAAAGGCGCGCACATCACGCTCGAGAGGCGCAGCGCAAGCACGCTCTCGCTCGTCTTGAACTGAGAGTCCGTCAGTGCGTCGCTGACGATGACTGGTCGGCCCGTATCGATCACCTTGCGAACGATGCTGTCGCTTATGGCGCCGCTGGCGTCGGAGATTGCCTCGCGCCGCACGTTGCGTGCCGCGCGGATTGTGCCACCTCGGGTCGATGATTCCCGCTTGTCTGGCGCGCCGCCAGCCGGCTCCTTCGAAAAGGCGTCGTCGTTGAGTAGGATGAGCCCTTTCTCGGCGCCCGTGGCTTCTATGACCGCGTCGAGCATTGCCTCGAGCAGCCGATCGATGTCCTTCATCGTCATCAGCTTCTCGCTGAACTCGTAAAGTTTGCGCAGACCGGAAAGCTGCTGCTGCGTGACTTGAAGCTGCGACTCGCTGATTGCCGACGCCCGTCCCGTGGCGTGTGCCTCCGCCTCGCTGCCAGTCTGGGGCTCGTTGTCGGGAAAGCGATGCATCTTCTGAGGCTCGTCGAAGATGCTGAAGGAGAGGTCTACGTTTGAAAGGGTGATTCGATCGCCATGCACAAGGCGCGTGCGGCGCTTCTTCTTGCCGTTGACGAGAATGTCGGCTTGCTTGTCCACCTCTTCGAGGTTGAAGTCGCGGCCGTCGAACAGGACCTGTACGTGCGTTTCCGCCAGGTGTTCGTCCGGTATCGCAATGTCATTGCCGAGCGCTCGCCCCACGGTCGTTACTGGCTTGTAGAGCACGAACGTGCGCGGCGGGCCTTGGGGTGGGAACCACTTGAGGAGGGGCATCGGGTAGGGCGAAGCGAGACTCCTCGTTCAGGCTACATCAAAACGTCGCGAGATTGACGGCTCAGGTCGAGCTGAGGCATAAGGGGGCGCGTCCTCGACGTCGCTCGGGACCCTCGGAGGAGAAAAACGATCATGAAGAACATCGCAATTGTCGCGCTTCTCGCGGCCATGGCGTCAGTGGGGGCCATCGTCGCGGCGTGCGGCGGCGGAGACACGCCGCCCGCGGCTTCGCCGTCATCGGCCACGTCTGCGCCGGCCGACTCATCGTCCGCGGCTCCCGCCGGGAGCAGCAGCGCAGCGCCGAAGTGACTGTCTTCGGTCGGCGCACTCTTGAGTGAAGTGAGCGTTCGCCCTTCTTGGCAACGCTCGGTTCGAGTTACGACGATCGCGGGGCCTTTTGCTCGGGCCCCGCGTTCTTTTTTTGGGTCAGAACTGTCCGTACGCCGTGAGTTGGGCACCGCGTGATTGGGTCGGTCCCACGGCAATCTGAAACGGCGGCATCCACGACGCGGCACCGGGCCTGTCGGTCATGTTCGCCGTGAGCGCGGCGGCGAGCCCGATGCCGGCAAGTCCGCCCACTGCGTTGGCGATCATCCCGTGGCGCGGGTCGGCGCTGCTTCCGATGTAGAAGAGATAAACTGGCGTCGTGGCGAGGGTTCCGAGGACCTCGCCTGCCCACATGTACTTAATCGTTTCCCACGACGGTACATACACGGTCGACAGGGCGCCGGTGGCAAGGATGCCTGCGTTGTATCCCAAGAACCCCCAGACGGCGGCGCCGTCCTTCCAATCTCCGCCGACAACGCCGGAACCGAAGAGAACGCCCGTAATCGCTCCCCATCCAGCCCCGCTCGCAATGAAGCCGAGCGAGCGAGGGTCGGGCTGAAACCACTCTCCGAAGGCGTAACCCCCGATGCCGCCGGCAGTTGCCGTCAGGAACGTGAGCGTCGTCCAGGTGGGGAAGCCCCAAGAGCTCGGCCCACCGTTTCCGGTCAGCTGCCATTGGAGTCCTGAAATGGCCATCCCCTCGAGGCCTCCAAGAATCGCTCCGGTCCCTATCGACGACGGAACGCCACGATCGAACTTCGCGCTCTGGTCCCAAAAGTAAAGTCCGATTGGGACCACCGCGCCGAGCGCCACTGGCGGGATAAACGCGATGCCTGGATCATCGATCTTGCCGATCGCGTCGATCCACACCCCGCTACCGAGTCCGTACGCAATGCCCACCCCGTAGAGGAAGGCCATCTCACCGGGACTCCGATACCGGTTCGTGATTGGCGCCGTGCCCAGAGGCGGCACGTAGGGCGGTGGGTAGGGAGGCGCGTAGGGCTGCTGGAGCGGCGGGGGATAGGGCTGCTGCTGCGGGGGGTAGGGCTGCTGTTGCGGGGGATAGGGCTGCTGTTGCGGGGGGTAGGGCTGCTGCTGCTGCGGATAGGGCTGCTGCTGCTGCTGCGGATAGGGCTGCTGCTGTTGCGGGGGGTAGGGCTGCTGCTGCGGCGGCGGATAGGGCTGCTGCGGCGGCGGATAGGGCTGCTGCGGCGGCGGATAGGGCGATTGGGCTGGAGGATCCTGGGCCCATGCCATCACCGACGAGGCGACGACAGCGGACAGACAGGCGAGCGACGTGACCCACCTTCCCATGCTCCCGAGACGAACAGTGCTCATGACCGCGTCGTGCGAGCTACGGTATGGGGATCGAACTCGTATCCCAGCTCGCGGCCCATCAGGTCACTCACGGCCCGGGGTACTGGCTTGTCCTCGTAGAGCACCGCGTATACCTCCGAAGTGATGGGCATCTCCACGCCGAGTTTCTTCGACAGCTGGTGGGCGCTCTTGGCGGTTTGAATCCCCTCGGCGACGTGTCCGAGCCCGGCAAGAACGCTTTCGAGCGAGCGCCCGCGTCCCATTTCGTAGCCCACCGTCCGATTGCGCGAAAGCTCTCCGGTGCATGTGAGCACCAGATCGCCTACGCCGGCAAGCCCGGCCAGGGTCAGGGCCGATCCGCCACGCGCCATGGCGAGCTTTGCGATCTCGGCGAGGCCCCGGGTGACCAGCGCGGCACGCGTGTTGTGCCCGAAGCCGAGGCCGTCGACCGCACCCGCGGCGATCGCGATGACGTTCTTGATCGCCCCTCCACACTGAACACCGGCCACATCGTCGCTCGCGTACGTGCGCAGATAGGGCGTGTGGAACCGTTTCATCACCCGTGCCACCACGCCGGCGTCTCGCGCGGCGATAACCACGGCGGTCGGTAGGCGAATCGCCAGCTCTTTCGCGAAGCTTGGCCCCGAAAGGAACGCCAGCTCGTCGCACGCGTGCGACGGCAGTTCCTGCGCCAGCACTTCGTCCATGAAAAGGAGCGTGCCTGCCTCCATTCCCTTCGTAGCGCTCACGATGGGGACGCCGTGGCGCAGGTATGGCGCCGCGTCGCGAGCGACCTCTCGCATCGAGTGGCTGGGTACGACGAACACGACCATTGTTGCGCCGTGGAGGGCGGACGCGAGAATCGTGGGTGCACGTCAGGTTCTCCGGAAGTGCCACGCCCGGAAGGTAACGCGTGTTCTCTCGGGCAGTATTGATCGCCTCGCTGAGCTCCCGCCGTTTGGACCATAGGGCGACACGCGCTTCGTCCCGCTCGGCGAGCACGCTTGCGAGCGCCGTACCCCAAGCACCGGCCCCAAGAACGCAGGTCGTCATGGGGTGGCGCGCGGTCTAGTGCAGCGCCGTCGGGATGGCATGAATCCAGTGGACGGCGCTGCAGTAGCGAACTCGCGGGAGCGAGTTCGGGGTTCGGGCGTAGCCCGAGGGACAAAACTAGTGCAGCGCCGGCTCGCGACAGCGAGCGCAATCGCCGAAGGCGATTGCTCGTGTCTCGACGGCGGTGCACTAGTCGTCAACAAAGCCTGGAACATCGGATACTGGCACGAAGGCGAAGGCAGATCGTGGCTGCGGCGCGTTGAGCACCCATAGTGCCCCGCGAACTTGGTGCAGTCGAGCGAGGGCGGCGGGCAACGTCGTTCTGGCCGGGAAAGTCGCTCTCTCCTTCCTTCCCGTCTTCGGCGTGCCTACGAGTACGAAGGTCGGGGCGCCACGCTGGAGAAGGCACCAAACCAGCTATGCTCCGGCCGTATGTTCGCACGCGTCCAATGGGTCGTGCCGCTCTCGGCGGTCATCGGTTTTGGCGCGTGCTCACCGAACAGCGTGTGCAAGCTCGCCGGTCCGATCAACGACCCGTCCAACCGCACGCTTCGTCGCAGCATCATGTCGTTCGGACTCGGCCAGTTTTGCCGCCAAATGACCAGTCGGAGCGCGCCGCTCAAGCTGACGCCGGATGCGCCCATCATCGGCCGTTTTTACCCGCAGCACTGCCAGCAGGACGTGCTCGACAACGGCGATCTCCTCGTCCACTTCGACGGCTTCGGGTACGCCTGGACCAATGTCTCGAAGAAAGTGACCTTCCATTCCGCAGCAGCCGTCGAATACAACCAGGACTTCCGCTGCGCGGACGACAACTCGATCTACGCGTATTTCGATGCTCGCGTTCCGCCTCTGCCCGATTTTCACGTGGACCAGATCGAACAGCCCGTTGCCAACCTCGTGCAAGCTTGGGTCGCTCCGTATGCGGACAATTTCGGAAGGCAAATTGTCTCTGGCAAACTTGCGCAGGGCTTCACTGTCATCGTTGGCGACGATGGCGGCAACGACTTCGATCTCGGCCACCTCGCGCTCGGCCAACGGCCCTTTCATCCATTCAATGTCCACAACTCGAGCCGGACCGAATGGGAAAGCGCGCGAACCAGCGTCTACGCGAACGAGCGTGACTTCGTCGGGCCGGTGATGGTCGAGGGCGACGGTCGAGCCATCTACCTGACGATGCAGCTCGACGGCCAGCAGTCGGTGAATGTGTTCCTCGTCCCCAAGGCCGAGGGTGACGCATCGCTGCAGCTTTACATCAACTACGGTCCCGCCGGGCCGCTCGCATTTCCGCCACGGTTCGCAGATTTCGTGCAATACGGGGTCCAATACCAGCGTGCAGTCCCGGTGCCCGCGGGTATGTACTATGTCGTGATCGACAACACGGCCTCGGCCGGACGAGCCCCCCCGAACCCCATCCTGCCGTTCGGCGTCGACGCAGCCGCGGTGGTCAGCTACGCAATCCAGATTGGTGATGCCCCTTGAAGACCGACGAGCCCCGTCGCAGCGATGATCCAGCGAGCCGGTCAGCCGGCGCACCCGGGGACGAGGCCCGAGAATCCTCGCGAGCCAACGGCGTGTCGGCGGCCCCGAGCGGGGAGGTTCCGAGGGCGGTAGAGGCACAGCCGTTGCCGGCCGCGATCGCCGACGTGCCTGCCGCAAAGCGGTCGTACGTCTTGCGCTTCATCTATTGGCTCGTCTGGTTCGTTCTCCTTCCGGTGGTCCTCGCATCCTTTTCCGTTTGGGTGCTGACGCCATCGGGCTCGGCCGAGGGCGGCGGGATCTTGGGCTGGGTGCAGTCACTTGTGCACGCCCAGCCCGTCCCCGTGGGGATCGTTCTCTTCACGTTCTTCGAGGTCGTGCTCTGGTCGGGACGACACCGACTCCCGTTCGCCAACCACGCGGACCCCCCCGTGCGCTCCGACCTGCCGAATCACCTGCGCGGGTCGTTCGAGCGGGCGCGGGCGATCATCGACGAAGCGGAAATGATTCTGACGAAGCACGAGCGGGCCGTCGTGAGGACGCTCACCGCGAAGGAGCGAGAGAAACTGCGAAAGGAGCTCGTGGCTCTGCGAAGTGCGATGGACAACGTGCCGTTCGACGAGGACGAGTTCATCGACGCGGTCGCGCGGGCAGACGGCGAGATTGATGCGGGCTTGGGACGATGGCGCAAGAGTGAAGTCCGAGAGTACGTCGAAGCCATTTTGATGGCCGTGGCCGTGGCATTCGCGCTTCGCACATTCGTCGTCGAAGCGTTCAAGATTCCGAGCGGCTCGATGATTCCGACGCTCATGGTTGGCGACCACATTTTCGTGAACAAGTTCAGCTACGGCCCGGCCATCCCCTACACACACTCGCGCGTGTGGACCAGTATGCCTCCCAAGCGGGGGGACGTAATCGTCTTCGCATTCCCAGAGCATCCTGAGCAGGACTTCATCAAGCGCGTCATCATGGTGGAGGGCGACAAGCTCGAAGTGCGCGGCGGCCACCCGATCATCAATGGATGGGAGGTGCCAAAATGCCGCGTGGGGACCTGGACCTACAGCGACATCGACTCGCCCCAGCGTCACGAGGGCGATCTCTTCGTCGAGTACCTCGGCGACGAGTCGTACTTGACGTTCTACGATCGCGCCGCGGGCATGTTTCCCGAGTACCAAGGGCCCTACTACGCCAAGGCGGGCGAGGTATGGGTGATGGGCGACAATCGAAACAATAGCCACGACTCGCGGATGTGGTTCGGTGGGCGTGGCGGGGGGGTACCGTTCGAGAACATCCGCGGGCGGGCCCTCTTCGTTTGGCTCAGCGTAAGCGACAACGGGATCGACTGGTCGCGGGAGGGAGCGGCCGTCATGGGTCAACCGCGGCTGCCTCCGACGGCGGGCGCGCTGGAGACGCAGCTGCATCGGTGCCTGATGGACCGTCCGGCGGTCACCTCGCCTCCGCCAGCCAAACCGTAGGGCCCCCCTCGACGGAGGCCCCCGGGCGACGCACCTTTTCCCAGGTGAGTCTTCTGGTGCGTCTCGTCGCATGCCTCGTCCTCGCGGAGTCGGTGCTGGCTTGCGGCTCTACCCTCGAAAACGCAGCCGCTCGTGATCCGATGAAGTGCGAACGCAACCCCGCATGCTCACGCGGTCGTGCGAGCTACGCCGACTGCACGCGTCAGTGCGTCGACGACCCGGACTGCGTCTCGCTCTGTAGCGAAATTGAAGAGGGGGTCGACGGCTGGCGACGGTGACTTCGCTCTTACCAGGAGAGACGGAAGTGCACCGCCTTGGGCCTCGTGAGTGCGTCGAACCCGAGCGTTCCCAGGCTCACGCCGCGACCAGAGTCTTTCCAGCCGCTCCAGGGCAACGCAGGGTCGAGATAGTCGCAGCGGTTCATGAACACGGTCCCGCACTCAAGTGCCCGACCGAACCGTGCCGCACGCTCCCGATCGGACGTCCACACGCTCGCGGTGAGGCCGAGGCGCGAGTCGTTCATCCGAGCGAGCGCCTCGTCGTCCGAATCGACCGCCATCACCGGGACGATAGGGCCGAATGATTCGTCGCGAAAGAGTTTCATCGACTGGCGACAGTCTGCGAGGAGAGTGGCTTCGAAGAAGCGGCCCCGGCCTTCGACGCGCGCGGTCTTGCCGCCTGCGAGGACTCGCGCGCCGCCGGCGCGGGCATCTTGGACGAGCGCTTCGACCTCTGCGACGTGATGCGGCTGCGCGATGGGACCGAGCGTGGTCTCGTCGCTCGTTGGGTCGCCCATGACATAGGCGCGGACTAACGGTTCGGCCATCTCGAGGAAGCGGCCATAGATCGACTTGTGCACGTAGATGCGCTCGACGGCGCAGCAGCTCTGACCGGCGTTGTAGATGGCGCCGTCCACGATGTTGTCAACGGTCTTGGCGAGGTCGCAATCGGGCGCGACGTACGCGGGGTCGTTGCCGCCCAGCTCCAGGCACGGGTGCAGAAAACGCCCCGCGGCCGCTTGTACGATCCGGTGCCCGCCGAAAGTTGAGCCGGTGAAGACGACGTGATCGACTCGTGCATCGCCGACGATGCGCTCGCTCATCGCGTGGTCGCACGAAAGCGCCTGGACCAGCGCCGGCGGCGCACCGGCGGCGACAAACGCTCGTGCAAAGTGTTCACCGCACAGCGGGGTTCGAGGGCTGTGTTTGAGGACGACGGAGTTGCCCGCGAGCACCGCCGGGACGACGCAGTTGACGGCCGTGAGAAGCGGGTAGTTCCACGCGGGAAGGTCGAAGACGACGCCGAGCGGTTCGCGGACGACGCGTCGCTCGAAGGGTGCCATCGGCGGCAGGACGGTCTCCGCCAGTGCCTTTTCGGCGGCAGCGATCATATATCGGGCGCGCCCGGCGCATGTCTTCGTCTCGCCAAGCGATTGGGAGATCGGCTTGCCCATCATTCTCGTGATGTCCGCGGCTATTTGCTGCGCTTGCGCCTCCATGGCGGAGGTCGCGCGCTCACAAATCGAAATGCGTTCGGCGATCGGCGCCTCTTTCCAGGCGCGCGCCGCGCTACGGGCCCGCTCGAGGGTTGCATCCACGATGGCGTCGTCCGCGAGGGAGACGGTGCAAGCTGGCTCGCCAGTGAAGGGATTATCGACCTCGAGGGTCCGGGGGGCGACTGTCATGGGTGGCAGCATAGCGCCCAAGCCGGGGCGCTACTCCGCAGGTCGCGCCGCGGCGGCGATTTCGCCGGCCAAGTACCGCCCGGTCGCCGTCTTCGCCCGCGTCAGTTTGCGCGGCTCGCCTTCGAAGACGATTCGCCCACCCTCTTCGCCCGCCTCGGGGCCGAGCTCCACAACCCAGTCCGCACACGCGATGACGTCGGGATGGTGCTCGATCACGACCAGCGTGTCACCCCGTGCCACGAGCTGTTCCAGCACGCCGAGCAAGCGCCGAACGTCGGACAAGTGCAGGCCGGTCGTCGGTTCGTCGAGGACGTAGACGGTCGGCTCGTGGGCAGCGCCAGCCGTCAGCTCGGCGGCCAGCTTCAGGCGTTGCGCCTCGCCGCCGGAGAGGGTGTTCGACCCCTGGCCAATCTGGATGTATCCGACGCCGAGGTCCGACAGAGTCGCGAGCGGACGGGCGATTCTCCGGTGATTGGCGAAGACCTCCGCCGCGTCTTGAGCGGTCAAATGGAGCACGTCGCCGATCGACAGCCCGGCGTAGCGCACCTCGAGCGTCGACGGTTCGAATCGCGAGCCGCCGCACGCGTCGCAGGGCGCCACTACGTCGGGCAAGAACGGCATCTCCGCGACAATGGTTCCTTGTCCTTGGCACGCGGGACAACGTCCACCGCCGCTCCCATTGAAGGAAAAACGAGCCGCTGTGTAGCCGCGAACCTTGGCCTCCGGCAAGCTCGCGAAGAGCTTTCGTAGATCGTCCCAGACGCCGAGAAATGTCGCCGGGACGCTTCGGGGAGTGCGCCCGATGGGCGATTGGTCGACGGCGAGCGCGCGCCTCACGCTTCGCGTGCCCGTGATTGCCAGGTACTCGCCCGGCTCGGGGGCGACGAGATTCAGCGCCCGGCGGAGCGCCGGGTAAAACACGTGGCGAACGAGCGTCGACTTGCCCGACCCGCTCACGCCGGCGACGACGCACATTCGCCCGACGGGGACGCGAAACTTGACGCTTCGAAGATTGTTGGCGCGCGCGCCCGACACTTCGATCCAAGCATCCGCCATCGGCCGCTTCGGTCGTTCGATGCGTGCGCTTTGCTCGAGCGCGCGCGCCGTCGGCGACCGTGGATCAGCAAGTACGGTCGCCGCGGGCCCCTCGGAAACGACGTGTCCCCCGTGCCGACCGCCGCCCGGCCCGAGATTGATGAGGTGATCGGCTGCGCGGATGGTCTCCGCGTCGTGCTCGACCACCAGAACCGTCGAGCCCATGTCGGCGAGCTGCCGCAAGTTCGTCAGGAGACGCCCCGTGTCCCGGGGGTGTAGGCCGATGGTCGGCTCGTCGAGGACGTAGAGCGCGCCGGTCAGGCCGCTTCCGAGCTGCGCACTCAGACGGAGCCGTTGCATCTCGCCGCCCGACAGGGTGGCCGCCGGTCGATCGAGCGCGAGGTACCCGAGGCCCACGCTTTCGACGAACGCCAGGCGGCGCACGAGCTCCGCGTACGGTGCCCTGGCGATCTCCGCGTCGTTCCCTTCAAAGCGCCACCCCTCCGCTTCCTGGAGCGACTTCGAGACAGAACGCGCCGTCGTCTGTGCATACGTTTGTCCGTTCAATCTCACCCGGCGGGGCACTGCGCTCAACCTCGATCCCCCGCAGGCCGAGCAGGGCAGACGAGGAGACGTGTCGTCCAGCGCCTCCGGGCCCCCTTGCACTCCTGTCCCCTCGCACGCCTCACACTGTCCCTGCTTTGTGTTGAACGAGAACCAGCGCGGGTCGAGCTCCGGCACGCCGGCGCCGCACCTCGGGCATGCCCGCGCGGTCGAGAAGATCTGCTCGGCGGTGCCGGGCTTGACGCTGGGCGAACCGTCCGCGACGCGAAGCGCTCCCGCGCCCCAGGCGAGCGCGCGATCGAACGTCGCTCGGTCGAGCCCGGACAGCTTGCCGTAGTAGACGATTAGGTCAATCGTGTGTTCCCTGGTCTTGGCCAGCTTCGGCGGCGGATCGATGGCGACGATCGCTCCGTCGACTCGCGCTGCCTGCACGCCCGCACGCGAAGCGCCGGTGAAGAGATCGAGATAGGTCCCTTTGCGCGCGCGCACGGCAGGCGAGTACACGGTCCTGCTCTTGCTGTCGGGCTTGCGCGTCAGGCGTTCGAACAGAGCTTCGGGGCTCGCCGGCGCCACGACTGCGTCGCACTCCGGACAATGCAGCTCACCGACCTTGGCGTAGAGAAGTCGCAGGTAATGTGCGATCTCGGTGACCGTGGCGACCGTGGAGTTCGCGCCCCCCCGAGCGGTCCGCTGCTCGAGAGCAATCGCCGGAGGTACGCCGCTGACGGCGTCGACGTCCGGGCGGGGGAGCATGGGAAGAAACTGCCTCGCGTACGGAGTGAGCGTTTCCATGAACCGGCGCTGTCCTTCCGCGAAGACGACGTCGAACGCGAGCGACGACTTTCCCGATCCGCTGGGTCCCGTGACGACGCACACTTTGCCGTGCGGAATGGAGCAGCTGATCTCCTTGAGGTTGTGTTCGCGAGCGTGCGAAACGAGGATGGCGGCCGGGGAGGAAGTTGGCGCCGGTGCCGCCTTCGCAGGTAGAGTGGTGGAGAGGGGCGAGCGCAGGGCGGCGCCCGTTCGAGTCTCGCTCTCGGCCAAGTCTTCCGGGGTCCCCGTCGCGACGACTTGTCCTCCATAGGGACCGCCTCCGGGGCCAAGGTCGACCACCCAGTCGCACGCGCGGATGACGTCGAGGTCGTGCTCGACGACGATGACGCTCGCCCCTTGGTCGGCCAGCCCGTGGAGGGCGTCGATGACGTATGCCGCGTCTTGCGCATGCAGCCCTGCGCTCGGCTCGTCGACGACGAACAGAGTCTTCTCGGGATTCTCGGAAAAAGCTCGCGCGAGCTTCAGCCGCTGGGCCTCCCCGCCGGACAAGGTCGAAAGGGGCTGGCCCAGCGAAAGATAGCCGAGCCCTACTCGCACGATTGGATCGAGAGCGCGCCGTAGGACGTAGTCGCGGTCGTCGGCCGGATTGAACACCCCCAACGCTTCGTCGACGCTCATCGCGAGGGTGTCCGCGATGGAGCGACCGCGGTGCTCGACCGCGAGTACCTCGGGCTTGAACCGCTTGCCGTGACACACGGGGCAGAGAAGCTGCACGTCGGCAAGGAACTGCATCTCGACGGTCTCGTAGCCCTCTCCGGCGCATTCTTCGCAACGACCGGCGGGGACATTGAACGAGAAGTGGGCGGGCGTCAGCCGGCGTCGCTCTGCTGCCGCTTCCGCCGCGAACCGCGCCCGAATACGGTCCCATGCCTTCACATAGGTCGCCGGGTTTCCTCGTGCCGTGCGGCCCAGCGGCGACTGGTCGACGAGAACCGTACCCGCGAGGGCGGCAAACCCCTCTAGTGCGGCATGCGCGCCCGGCTTTTCGATCGACATATCGCCGAGCGCCCGAGCGACGCTGCGGTAGAGCACGTCGTTGACGAGCGTCGACTTGCCAGAGCCGCTCGGGCCAGTGACCGCGCAGACGACACCGAGCGGGAAGTCGGCGTCGATGTTCTGTAGGTTGTGCGCGCGTACTCCGCGCAGGGTGAGCCAAGCGCTCGGCTTTCGTCGCGGACGCATCACGGCGCGTGAGTCGGCCCAGGCTCGGCCAGTGGGTAGGTCGGTCCGCCGTCCGAGTTCATCCGGGGTGCCGTCGAAGAGAATTCTGCCGCCCTGGGGCCCCGCCGCCGGGCCCATTTCGATCACCCGGTCGCAAGCTCGCACGACCCCGGGCTCGTGTTCCACGACCATCACCGTGTTCCCCGCGCGTGCGAGCTCGCCCATGACACGCGCAAGGGATGGCACATCCGTCGGGTGCAGCCCGACCGTCGGCTCGTCGAGGACGAACAGGGTGCCCGTGAGGGCGGCGCCGAGCGCCGTCGTGAGGGCCGAACGTTGCGACTCCCCGCCCGAGAGAGTCCGCGCCTGGCGGTCGAGTGTGAGGTAGCCGAGTCCCACCGTATCGAGGTAGCGCAGGCGCGATGCGAGCTGTTCTTGGACCCGCTTGCCCTGAGGGTCGCGCGGGGCGTAGGCCGTGATCCGCCCGAGAGCCTCCTCGACGGTTTGCGCGTGCCATCTGGCCAGATTGAGGCCTGCGACTCGGTAGGCCAGCGACGTCGCATTCAAGCGGGACCCCGAGCAATCTTTGCAGATCGCGTATTCGCGATACCGCGACAAGAGCACGCGCACGTGCATCTTGTAGGTGCGCGTCTCGAGCCACTCGAACCAGGCTCGCAACCCGGGGTATTTGCCTTTGCGCCAGCTGCCTTCGCCGTCGATGACGAGTGCGCGCTGCTCGCTCTTCAGCCTTTCCCACGAAAGGTCGAGGGGAATTTTGCGAGCTTTGCTGAACTTCTCGAGGATGCCGCGCTCCCACGTCGTACTCGGGCCGCTCCAAGGCTTGATTGCACCGGCTCCGAGCGACTTGCGCGGGTCGGGGATCACCTTGTCCCAGTCGATCGCGATGACACGCCCGAATCCGCGGCACGCATCACATGCGCCGAACGGAGAATTGTACGAGAAGAGTCCTCCGCGCGGCGGGTCGAACGCGCGCGCGCACTTCGGGCACGCCAGGCCTCGCTGGACGCTGGCGTGGGCGCCGCCCGCCTCGGATCGCACCTCCGCCCGGCCTCCGCCGCGTAACCATGCGGCATCGATGGCCTCCTCGAGCCGTCGCCGCTCGCGTGAAGACACGCCCACTCGGTCCACGACCACCTCGACGCGCACACCGGGGGCGGCCGCTTCGCTTGGACGCACGTCGTCGAGCTCGCGGATGGCTCCTCCTACGATCAGGCGCCTATAGCCGTCTTTGGCGAGGCTTTCGCGTACGCCGAGGAACTGTTCGGCGTCGTCGACGCGGATTGGATAGGTCACGAGCGCCCGGGTTCCGTCGAACGATTCGGCCAGCCGAGCGGCCGCGTCGCGCGGCGAAGTATCGACGGCGGGGAGGTCGCACGTGGGGCACGTGGGGATTGCCTCGCGCGAAAAGAGCGCGGCGAGATACGGCTCGAGGTCGGTCATGGTTGCGAGCGTCGAGCGGCTCGACTTGACAGGCGCGCGACGGTCGACGGCGACGGCCGCGGCTACGGGCGCAAGCTCGTCCATCGGCGGCCGTTCCAGCCGCTCCAGGAACTGACGCGCGTAGGGGCTGAAGCTCTCGACGAAACGCCTCTGGCCCTCCGCGTAGAGCGTATCGAGCGCCAATGAGGACTTGCCCGCTCCGCTTGGGCCGGTGACTGCGACGAGCTGTCCGGGCGGAAGCTCGAGGTCGATGTCCTTCAGATTGTGCGTGCGTGCGCCGCGAAGGCGGATCGGGAGCATCGGGGGACGGCCAATATGCACCCGATCCGGGGCGAGCGCCGCAGGGGTCGTGCGGTTGAGCCGCGGTCCGATGAAGGAACGTTGCGCGAGCAGCGCTGTGTTCCTACCGTTCAGCGATTCGTATGGGGGTGGGCTCCCGTATGCCGCTCGACCTCGAGCGCCCAGGTCGTTCCGGCGTACCGATTGACCATGATTTCCGCCTCGCCGCGCGCCTCTGGCACGCGACCGAGCCGGGCGAGGCACTTGACCGCCGCGGCCGCGCGCTCGGCGGCGTCGGCACTGTCGGGGAAGCGCCGCTCGCCTTCCCGGGCGAGCTCCAGGGCGATGCCCGGCATCGTGGTCTCGGCATCTCGCATGGCCGCCATGAGAGTCGCCTCGTCCATGGAAGGCGGCGGGGTGAGGTGAGACGGGGCTGCGATTGCGGCAGCGCGCGAACCGTGGGTAGCAAAACCACTGGACTGCGGATCGGCGTCCTGTCCGAGATCGGATGCCGTGAGGGGTGCGGAGGTGCCGCGCGACGAACGATCGGAGCGCCACAGCGAGACGACGGCGGCGGTTGCAACGGCCAAGGCGAAGGCCCCGGTCCAAAGGATGATTCTCGAGTGGCTCACGAGCGATCCGTCAAGGACACGTGAGGTCGGCCATGTGCGCGCTGTAGAGGTTTTGCATCGGCACCTGCATGGCGGGCCACATCGTCGTCGCGTCTATGGGAACCGCGTCCCCGTCGACGTCAATCGACGGCGTTGGGTTGTCGGCATTCTCGTATTGCCATGCCCACGCGCCGCCGTAGCCGCCGTCGTAAAGGGTCGTGTACAGGTTCGCCGCCGCGACGCCGTTGGTGTCGATCGCATAGAACTCGCCGATGACGATCGGTTTGTTGTCTCCGATGTCCCAGTACGCGGCGGGATGTGTGAATGGCGAGACGACCGCGCTCGCACCGTTGGCGCTCCCTCCTGGACCCCAATTGTCATAATAGTGTACTTCGTAGAAGTCGAGAGTGCCGGTCGCCTTGCCTCCGGCCGTCTGAAGCGCGGAATCGGAATAAAAGTTTTGATGACCGCCGACCATCGAGTTGGCTTCGAAAGTCCAGGCGCCGTTGGTGACGAGCGCGGACGGATCGGCGGCGTGGATGGCGGCGGCGAACCAGTTGACGCACTTTTGGACCACGCTCTCGTCCACCTTGTTGGCGGCCGGCACCCAGCCGTTCTGCGTCGTCATGCCCTCCGGTTCATTGAATATCTCCCACGAGTAAAGACCCGGGTAGTTCTTGAGAGCCGTCACGAGAGGGGTGAGGACATTGTCGATGTAGGCTTGTCGGTTGGCGTCTACGGTCAATAGGTTCTTGTTGTTCGCGGTCGTCGCGTCGGGGATGCTCTCGTTACTGCCCTGAAGCATGTCGAACGACCAAAGGCTGATGTTGACCCCGACGCCGGCGGCGCTGGCATGGTCGAGGATGTGCTTCACGTCCTCGATGTCCGAGCTCGTCAGCGCCAGGGCCATTCCGTTGGAGTCGTATTGCGGCGTGACGGTTCCGTTCGTGTGAAACCACCAGCGCACGACGCGACCGCCCGCGGCGAACGTGTTGGCGAACAGCGTGTCGAATTTTGTGAGATCCGGGTTCGGAACGTCCGACGCGAAGTTGATCCAAGCGACATTTACTCCGCTCGCGAACTTCGGCCTGCAGGTGGCCGCGGCGTCCGTTCCGTTGGCGGCATCGATGGCCCCAGACTCGGCGCCGGGTTGTGGCCCCGCGTCCGATGAGGAGCCCCCGCCGGATGACAAAGGGCCCGAATCAGCCGAACCCCCCGTCTCTTTGGGGGCCTCCGCCGCCGTGGATCCGGAGCACCCCGCGGCACCAATCACGAGCATCGCGAGAATCGCCGAACGACAGGAATTGTCCACGTGTCCTCCAAACCTTTGCGTCCCGTGTCGCACAGTGCGGCGCGCGGTGCAATGCGCCCCGCGCGCTCTGACTTCATCGCCCGCCGGGCAACTCGACTCGAAACGTGGCGCCCGCCCCCGACCCATCCACGAGCGAGACCGAGCCACCGTGAGCCGTGGCGATTCGTCGCGCCAACGCCAGGCCGAGCCCCGTCCCTCCGGGGCGCGTCGTGAATAGCGCATCGAACACCCGCGCGGCGGCGGGCGCCGGTATCCCCGGTCCGTCGTCGGCGATTTCAATGACCGCCACGCCATCGGTTTCCCGCGCCCGTGTCTCGATGCGAGGCGAGCTCGGCGCGCTGGCCTGTACGGCGTTTTCGTAAAGCGCATGCAGCAGCCTCACGAGCATGCCACGGTGAGCCCGGACGAAGAATTCTGCCGGCACCCGATCATCCCAGTCGGCCGCTCCGGGTGCCAGTTCGGCGCGTGCGCCGACCATCGCTTCGGCAAGCAGCACCGATTCCGTCCGAATCGCGTCGCCTCGCGCCAAAGACATCAAATCATCGACGATTCCCTGTGCCGATCGAGCATTCTTCTCGATCGTCGAGACGTGCCTGAGCGTCGCTTCGGCATTGCCCTTGCCTGCCTCCTGGCGCGCCAAATACGCGCTCGCCGAGATGACCTGCAAGCCGTTCTGGAGCTCATGGGCGATCTCGATTGCAATTTCGCCGAGCATCAGCAGCCGCTCGCGTGACGCCGGCCCGTCGTGAGACACCATGGCGCCGAGGGTACGAGCGGCCAACCGACGCGGGCAAGCCGCCAGAGCCGAGGGCCGAAGCGGTTGGGCTTTGGCCTGGCGCCGAAACAGCGTAGCTTTTAGTCGCGATCCTCGTTTGCGCACATGGCTGCCGTACAACCCGACAACAAGATTGGCATCGGTACCGTGCTCGTCGGCAAGTACCGGGTCACGCGCGAACTCGGGCGCGGTGGGATGGCGGCGGTGTACGAGGCGGAGCACGTGCACATCGGCAAGCGAGTGGCCGTCAAAGTGCTCGCGTCGGAGCTCGCGAGTTCGACGATTGTTACCGAGCGATTCTTCCGCGAGGCGCGCGCCGCCGCCAGCGTGAAGAGCCCCTTCATCGTCGAGGTTTACGACTCCGGGCGCTTGGAAGACGGGCGCCCCTTCATCGTCATGGAGCTTCTCGAGGGCGAGTCGCTCTACGATCGGATGGCGCGCGTCAGGCTGATCGACTCCCAAGCCACGGTTCGAATCATTGGGCAGGTGGCCAAAGGGCTGATGAAGGCCCACGGGGCCGGGATCGTGCACCGCGACCTGAAGCCGGAGAACATTCACCTGTGCAAGGGCGAAGAAGGCGAAGAGGTCGCCAAAATATTGGATTTTGGCCTCGCCAAGTTTTACGCGCCCGTCAAGACCGACGAAAAAACGGCACGGTTGACGCGGGAGGGGGCGGTCTTCGGCACTCCGGCGTACATGTCCCCGGAGCAGGTCAAAGGGCAGGGAACTGTCGACCACCGCTCGGATCTCTGGGCGCTCGGCTGCATGGCGTTCGAGTGCCTGACCGGGCGGCCGGTATGGAACACGGAGCAGGGGGTTGCGATGACCTTTGCCGCAATCGCCGCGGCGCAGCTGCCTACCCCCAGTCGACTGCGCCCAGAATTGCCGGCAGCTTTCGACACCTGGTTTCAGCGGGCCCTCGAGCGCGACCCGAACAGCCGCTTTCAGACCGCGAAGGAGCTGGCCGATTCGTTGGCCTTGGCGCTCGGCACACCTCCGATTTCGCTCATCAACCTCATTGAGATTGACGCCATAGAACGGGCCTCGCAGCCGCCGGCGAGCGAGCTCGGTGAGCGCGGGCCGCCCTCTTCTACGCGCGGTTCGGGGGTCAACTCGACAAGGCGATCGTCCGGAGGACCAAACGTCGGAACAGGGACCGCGGCCGGAGATTTGGCCTTGCCGCAAGCCGGCGATGTGGCCTTCGGCGCCGCAGATCCGTCACCAGACGGCAAACCGGAGGCGCCTCCCTTTCGGCGCCCCTCGCGCATCGCGCGCATTCTCTTGCCCAGCGCGATCGCTGCGGGCGCGATCGCGGCGGCCGGGTGGGTCGCTTACACGAAGTGGGTTCACCGGCTCAATCCGGCGCCCGCGCTCACCATGGCGACCGCTTCCGCGCATGCAAGCGCGCCGGCGGCGTCCGATTCCGCTCCGCAAGCCGCGCCACCGCCCGAAATGCCCAAGTGGATGTCCACCATCGAAGAGGGGCAGGGCTTGCTCTCGGCGGGCGATCCGGACGCCGCGCTCCGGAAGTTCAAAGAGGCTGTGGACGTGGGCGCGGGCGCGGTGGCCAAGTCTTTTCTCGACCAGGTCAAGCTCGGCACGGCGACAACTGGCCCGTGCAAAATGGCCGCGTTCTCGCATCCGCGCCTCGGCTACGGCGGCGCCGTCGGACGCCCTTCGGTGGCGGTAACCTCCAAAGGAGCCGTCGTCGCGTGGACCGATGATCACGAGCAGCCCGGGCACGACCACGTCTACTCGGTGCTCGTCGACGCGAGCGGTCGCCCCACTTCTCGGCCGCGCGACCTCACTCCCGAGTCGGACTTCGCGATGCGCCCTTCGCTGATTCCCGCGGATGATTGGGTCGTTCTTCTCTTCTGGGACAAGAGCGGCCGAGAGCCCGGCGTTCGCGTTCGCTGGCTCGACGCCGACGGGCGCATCGGGGGGATGAGCTCGGTCGTTGGGGCGGGCAAGCCTGGCCTGTTCTGGCCAGCGATGGATTGTGCGGCCGACGGCGGGTTCTGGGTCGCCTGGCAACAGCCCGTCGAGAAGGACGGCGACGACCTTTTCCTTCGACGCCTCGATCCCGACCTAAGGCCGGTCGGACCCGAGGTCCGCGCTACAGACTACGAACCCGAGAAGGGCAGAATGCCGAGGGTGAGCTCGGCGACGGTTGCTTCGTCGAGCGTCAATCTGTTCGTCGCGTACATGCTCGAGCGCGATCGCGAGCACTTGATCGCGCGGATGCGCCTGCCGCTCGCGGCGGAGTTGCAAAGTGCGCCGCCGAAAGGAAGGTCGGAGCTCGGTGAAGTGGTGGTGGTCAACGAGGAAAAGGTGGGCGGCGACTTTCCCGCCCTCACGTGCACCAAGGATGCTTGTTATCTCGCGTGGCACGAGACCGACAAAGGGGCGCAAGCCGCGCTTCTCGACCCTGTGAAGGGTACGCTTCTCTGGCGCAAGCGCTTCACCGCACGCGGAGGGCACCCCGCGGTCGCGTCGAGTGCCGACGGGCAGGCCGAAGTGGCGTTTTTCGAATCGGGTCGTGTTCGCGTCGCCTCCATCTCGCGCGATGGCGTGGGTACGACCAGCACTTTCGCCAAAGTCACCGGTGACGCGCCGAGACCGTGGATCGCTCCGGGTCGCTCGCGCGGCGAATGGTTCGTCGCGTGGCTCGACCTCGAGGCGGGCCACGCGGAAGCGTTCGTTGCTCGTCTGCAATGTCGCAATTGATCGACAGATGGCGACCGCTCCGCGAATCGATGTGGGTGTCGGCGGACGTGACGCTCGCGGTCGGCGCGATTGCAATTGGCCTGCCCGAAGCCTGGCACGCGACGGCGGTCGGGTTTGCCTTTCTCGGCGTCACCTGGTCGCTGGTCTGGAGCAAGGACGATGACCGCGTCCGCCGGGCCGGCCTGGCGCTAGGCGGGTTGGTGATTCCCGGGCGGCTGCGCCCGGCCGCGCTCCTGCGCGAGGCCGGGGTCGCGTGCGCCTGGGGGATTGGTGTGGCCGCCATCGTGGCCGTTCCGTTCTTTTTCGGATGGCACGCGTGGTGGTTACGCGAAATGCCCCGGCTGACGTTTTCGCTGGCGGTGCGTCCGATCGATGCCGCTGACGAGGCCCTCGCGCAGCTGTTCGTTATCGCGCTGCCGGAGGAGGCATTTTATCGGGGATACCTGCAGTCCCGCCTCGACGAAGTGTGGCCGCCGGGTTGGGTCGTGCTGGGAGCGCGAGTGGGCCCGGGCCTGTTGCTCGGTGCCGCCGTCTTTGCGGTGGGCCACCTCGTGACCGTTCACGCGCCGACGCGGCTCGCCGTATTCTTTCCCGCTCTGCTCTTCGGTTGGCTCCGCGCGCGCACGGGCGGAATCGGTGCCTCCGTGTGCCTTCACGCGGTTTGCAACCTCTATTCGCAGGCCCTCGGCCGCGGGTTTGGTGTCTACTAGTGCAGCGCCGTCGAGATGGCATTAATCCAGTGGACGGCGGTGCACTAGGGCGTACTACTGGACTTCGCAGTAGCCGTAATTGCAGGCTCCTCGCGAGGGGTTGGTGCACGGATTCGTCGCCTTGTCGCACGCCACGCATTCCGGGGGTGCTATCCCCACTTTGGATTCGAAGTAGCAATCACAGTGAAAATGCGGACCGGCGACCGAGAGCGCTCCCAGCTCGGTGGTGCGCGACACGTTCATCGCGCAAGGCGGCACGAGGCTGGCCTCGATGTACGCCTGGGCTACCAATAGCGGAAGCGCGGGAACATCGACGATGGACAAGAACGCCGCGGCGGCGCTCGAGGCAGGGTTTGACGTGAAAAAGTGTATCGGGCCCCAGATGGGGTAGTGTCCGTCGCGGACGTTTTGCTTATCCGTAGAGGTTGAATTCGAATCGGGCAGAAACCCCTCTTCCTGCCCCGTAGCCTTGAAGGCAAGGGCATTCAAGTTGCCGCGCTCTTGGTCGTACCAGTCTACGGAAATAATGCCGATAGACGCTCCGGGATTCCCCGACGTTTTGAGCGCTTGGTCCACGGTCATTGCGCTGCCCTCATCGGTCCCCCAGAACTGGTTGGCGGGCACCCCGATCGCGAGGCCGATCATCTGCTGGGTTCCCGTGTTCACATTGCGCACGAAATAGTAGAGGGGGTCGATCCATGGCTTCGCCACGCCGCCGTTCCCGCCCATGCCGAATACCTCGCGCGCCGCCTCCGCGCTGATGGCCGTTTGCAACGAGCCGTTCGGAACGACGAACGCCATCGCCTGGATCGGGCCCGCGTGTTCGCTGATGGTGTCCTCTGGCACGGTGACGCCGCACGTGGTCGCGAAGATGTCCGACTCCCCGACGTCGACTGGCGTGGACGAACCCAAGAGGCACGGTGTCTGCGTTCCGTCCGCCCCGAAGAACGCCGCGTACTTGTCTGAAGAGGTGACAGGGTCGTGAATCGGGCTCGAGTTGACGACCGCTTTGACGCCGCTGCACGAGTTCGTGATTTGAAAGATGGGAACCGGTCCGGCGGCTGACCCTCCGTCGGGTGCGATGATGAGCGGCGCCAACTTTTCGAGAAGCGGCGGGAAGTTGCTGGACCCCGTCATGATCACGACCTGACCCGGGCCGCGACCGCTGGCCGGATCGATGCAGTTTGGCATCGTCGGCCCTCCGTCCTCCTCGATCGAGTTGGTCACGGGATTGGCGGCGGGCATGGCTCCCGCGTCGGGCATCGGCGGAGCGATGAGGGGCGGTATCGGGCTACCCGGGCAAAGCTCGATGTTCGCGCAGTTGTTGTAGGGTGCGTAGTACGAGGTCGTGCACTGATTTTCGAAATCCTGCGGCTGCTGCGGGGTTCCGAAAAAGCATGGGTCCGGACCGAGCCCGGAGTCCACGCAAACGCTGTTCTCGCAGTACGGATGAGCGCCGAACTTGAGGCAGTCGTTGTCGGTCTGGCACTGCGTCGCGCTCCGATCCAAGAGCAGCGTGCACGCTGCGGATCCCAGAAGCAGTCCAACCGCGGCCATGCCGGCCCATCGCCAAACAGGTTTGGTGTATCGACGCCTACCTGCCCCCGTGTCGCCGGCCATGCCGCCGGAGTGTAATGGGGCGCCGTGCTCCACGTCTGAAGATTTCGATCTCATGGTGGGTCCAAAGTCAGAACGTCATCTCAAACCGCGCCGAGGCGGGCGAAAGTGTCACGCGGGCTTGCGGCGAAAGAGCCGCAGCGTGATCTACGGCCGGCGTCAGGGTCCAGTAAAGAGACGCTGCTCCCGCGATGAGCGCGGCCGCTGCGAAGGAGTCGGCCAAGATGGAGAATGTGGCCGTGCGGCTCGCGTCGTGGTTTAGCACCGAGCTCATCGCCGGAAAGGTATTGCGTGCGTTTGCAAGCGCTTGTGACGAGCCGAGCGCGAGAGCACCAAACGTAATCGCGCCAGCGGCGAGCGAGCCGGCGGTGATCCAACCGGCCGTTCGGAGCGCCGTCGCGCCGTTTCCGCCGGCCGTTTCGAGGGGGGGCGCGGCCGCTGGCCAGGAGGGCGACTCCTTTGGCGCCGGGGGGCCTTTTGCCGCAGCGCCACTCAGTTGAAGGGATATGGAGACGTGATCCTCCGCCGCCATGTCCACGTATTCCGTGACGGCCGCCCGGCCGGGCATCGACGCCACCACTTTCCTTCGGCCCACAGACACCAGCAATGGTTCCGGCAGGGGGGTCTTGCCGACCGTTTCGTCGTCGATGACGACGTCGGCTCCGGGTGGGACGGTTGTGACGCTCAGGTGGCCGACGTGCGTTCGAAGCTGCTCCACGGCGCGCGCGACCGCAGCGCGACGGCTCTCGTTAGGGCCGAAGTCCGCAAGGAAGCGGCGGAAGGTCTTGAGAGCTCCCGCAAAATCTTGAAGTTGGAACTGCGTCTCACCCACGTTGTAGAGGGAGGCTGCGGTGGGGCCGAGCGCATACGCCCGCTTGAACTCCACGAGAGCCGCCGCATAGTTCGCTTCGCCGTAGAGCTCTGCTCCGCGACGGGAATGTCGCCCCGCCTCGCCGGTGGGTGCCTCGCTTTGGGGTGCGATCCCACCCTCTTCGGCCATCGCGCACGGTGTGTACGCTAGCGCTGCCGCGATAGCCAGAGTCGTGCCGACTCTTCGGCCCCGATGGATCATGGGCTTCCATACGGGTCTCTCGTTTCGATCGGGCGAAGCGGCTTGCGACCACCCGCGGAATCGACCTCGGAGACGGGGGACGTTGCCTGCTGCGGGAGCTGGATCGGCGCCCTCTGCGGTTGAATCGTCGCGGGCTTCTGTGGCTGCGCCGTGGCCGGCGGCTTGGCCGGTGACCCGAGCTGCTGAGGCGCCGGGGCGGCTCGCCGTGGCGGCGAAGGCGGTTGCCAGACGCTGCGATCGAGGCTGAGCTCGACCACCAAGTCCGAGGTGAGCGACACGCTCTCCGACTTCGATTCGTAGCCTTCGGCGCTCGCCGTGATTCGATGAACTTCCCCTCCTTTGGGATACGACGCACGGAACGGGTTGCGCCCCACCGGCTCTCCATCGACGGCGACTTTCGCGAACGACGGTGACGCGCGAACCACAAGCTCGACGAGCTGCGACGATCCCGCCGCCGGCTCGGGCGGCAGGGGGATCAACGACGCCGACGCAAGGGGTGCCGGCGCTTCGACTCGCGCAGCGGCGGGGGCGGTGAGCGCGGGGGCGTCGACGGATGGCGCACCCGCAGTGCCGCGTCCACCGGGCTTGCCTCGCCCGCTCGGCGCCGCGACGAGGATCGTGCAGAACACGACAGCCACCGCGCTCGCCAGCATCGCTGCGCCCACCCATTTGGGCGCGCGAATGCGAGGCACTTCGGATTCGGCTTCCTGTCCCGGGCCGACATCCCGACCGTGTTCGGGTGGTGTGGCGGGTGATTCGCCCTCGACGTTTCCCGCGCCTTTCCCATCGGGAGAAACGGCGCTGACGAGCGTAACCAGCGCCACCGGGCTCCGCGCCTCCCCGGCGACGCCCAGTTCGCTGCTGACGGGCGCGAGTGACCCCTCGGACGAGGCCTTCTCGCGCATCGCGTCGGGCTCAGACGAAGGTGCCACGAAGGCCGGCTTCATCGACACCGCGCGCTCGGCCGGGACGTGCGCGCGGGCGGGAGCGAATGGAAGCAGCGCCATGGCGACTTTGCCCGCGCTCTGAAATCGCGCGGCACGATCCTTGGCCAGACAGCGCTCGACGACGGCCGCCAGCCCTTCCGGGACTTCGGGTCGCGCCTCGCGCAGACTGGGAGTGGGCTTGTCGAGGATTGCCGTGACAAGCTCGGGGAGCGTCTGCGAGGCGTCGAAGGCCGCGTGCCCCGCGAGCAGCTCGTAGAGAGTCGCGCCGAGCGACCAGATGTCGCTGCGATGATCGACCGAGGCTGTCGAGCGGAGCTGCTCCGGCGACATGTAACAGGGCGATCCGACGATCACCCCCGTGGTCACGTGGTCCGAAAATGCAAATTTGGATATACCGAAGTCGACGATCTTGACGATGCAATGTCCGGGCGATCGCTCGGTCAAGAAAAGATTGTATGGCTTGATGTCGCGATGAACGATTGCGTGCGCGTGCGCTTCGGCCAGGCCCTCGCATGCCTGAATGGCGTATTCCGCCGTGCTGGCGATATCGAGGGGGCCGTCGACCTGCAGAGCGCCCGCGAGGCTGCGGCCCTCCAGGTACTCCATGACCATGTACGGCGTGCCCTCGTCGGTAACTCCGGCGTCGAGGACGTGCGCGACGTGCTCGCTCCGCAACTGTGCGACCGCCTTGGCTTCCCGGGAGAATCGCGCGAGGGCGTCCCATTGGTGGGAGGCCATTTCTCCACGGAGAAACTTGAGCGCGACGCGCTGCTCGAGGTGAAGGTGCGTCGCTGCGACGACGAGACCCATTCCGCCTTCGGCGAGCGTCCGTTCGACGCGATATTTGCCGGCCACGACCGTGCCGGGGCGGAGGACGATCTCCGAGCTCTTGCCATCTACCTGCATTTACCGACCCGCCCGTTTTCCATCCGCGAACGACACTTCGCTACAGAAGCGTTTCTATAACACGAATGCCCTTGGTGCAAGGCGACGCCCCCTCGTACCTCTCCCCTGTGTCCCTTTACTCGCCGCCGGCTCGCCATGCTCTTTTTGTTTGCGGCTTGCCCCCGCCACGCCGTGTGGCGTCCGGTCTTCTTTCGTTCGCTTTCTCGTTCGCTTTCTCGTTCTCTTTCCGCTCGCATTTTCCTCCCATACTTCCACGGTTCACACCTTTCTTTGGCAAAACTTTGCGAAGCAATTTGCCGGAGGCCCACACCCCCTCCCGTGGTCCGCTATTGTGGGGTTGGACCCACGCCGAGCGCAGACGCTCGCCCACCCGATCGACCCGCTCACCGCTTCATGCTCATGCTCGCAGCGCTCTTCGATATGGATCGCACCCTCGTGCGAAAGCAGACTGCGAGCCTCTTCATTCGCTATCTGCGTTTGCGGGGCGCCGCGACTTGGCAGGACTCCGCGCGGACGGTCTTTTGGCTCGCGCAGTACACAATGGGCATCGTCGACGCGAACCGGGCCGCTTCTCGCGCGGTCCGCCGCTTCGAGGGAACATCCGAGACCGTCTTCGCGGCGCGATGCGACGATTGGTTTCACCGCGACGTCGAGGCCCATGTTTCCGACGCGGGCCGGCGCGCCGTCGCCGAGCACCGCGCCCGAGGTGAGGTCGTCGCGATCGTGACCGGCGCAAATCCCTATTTCGCGCGCCCGCTCGCCAGGCGCCTCGGCATCGATCATATCGTAGCGAGCGAGTTCGAAGTCGGAGCCGACGGACGTTTCACGGGCCGCCTCGTGGACCCGCTGTGCTTTGGTCGTGGAAAGGTGGCGCGGTCACGTCGGCTGGCAGAAGCGCTCGGCTTTCGACTCGAGGAGTCGACTTTTTACAGCGATTCGTACACAGATCTACCCTTGCTCGAGGTCGTGCGCACCGCCGTGGTAGTCAACCCCGACCCCCGACTGTCGGGGATCGCGCGTCGCCGCGGGTGGCGAGTCGAGCGGTGGTGAGGGACAGCCGCAAATGAAGTTCGAGCTTTCACCGCTCGCCGTCGATCGGATCGTCAGCGTAGCCATCGAGGAGGATCTCGCTTCGGGCGACCTGACCACCGAAGCGTGCGTCCCGCCGGACGCTCGTGCCGTCGCGAGGGCGATCGCCCGCCAGGCGCTCGTCGCGTGCGGCGGCCAGGTCTTTGAACGGGTCTTCGCGCGGATGGATCCCTCTCTCGTCTTCGAGACTCACGTGGCGGAGGGGGCGCGCGTACGGGGCGGCGAACGACTTTGGACGGTGCGCGGGCGCGCTCGGCCCATCCTCATGGCGGAGCGAGCGGCGCTCAACCTCGTGCAGCGAATGTGCGGCATCGCGACCTCGGCGCGTGCGTATGTCGACGCCGTTCCCGCCGGCTGCACGGCGCGCATCACCGATACCCGCAAAACGACCCCCGGGCTCCGCGTGCTCGAGCGCTACGCGGTCCGCGTCGGTGGAGCGCACAATCACCGAGACAACCTCGGCGCGGGGGTGCTCATCAAGGACAATCACGTCGCGGCGTGTGGCGGGGTTCGGGCGGCGATCGAGCGTGCGCGCGCTCGGGCTCCGCACACCGCAAAGATCGAGTGCGAGGTCGATTCCCTCGAGCAACTCGACGAGGCCCTGGCGGCCGGAGCGGACATCGTGCTCCTCGACAATATGCCCATCGCCGCAATCGGTGAGGCTGTAGCGCGCGCGCGAGGGCGCGCTCTCCTCGAAGCTTCGGGCGGTGTGACCCTCGAACGCGTGCCGGAGCTCGCGCGCGCAGGCGTCGACGCCATATCGGTCGGTGCGCTGACGCACTCCGTATCCGCCGCCGATGTGGGGCTCGATTTCGAGTGAGACCGGCGCCCCGCGGCATTGGGGGCGACTTGGCAGCGGCCGCGGAGGTCGTCGCGGCTCGCGGGGCCGCGCTCGGACGTCCCCTCCTCTTGCTCGCGGCGACGACGTCGACCAACGACGAAGCAAGGCGCGGCGCGAAGGAGGGAGCGGTTCACGGCGCGACGTGGGTTGCCGAGGAGCAAACGGCCGGCCGTGGGCGGCAGGGACGAGTGTGGCTTTCGCCGCCCGGCGAGAGTCTCCTTTTTTCCGTGCTCGTACGCGAGGCACCATCGCCTGCGAGGCTTCCGCTCGTGGCGCTCGTCGCCGGCCTTGCCGTTCGCGACGCGGTCGCCCGGGCGGTACCTCAGCGCCCCGTGACCATCAAGTGGCCGAACGACGTGTGGATCGGCGATCGGAAAGTGGCCGGCGTCCTCGTCGAGGCCATCTCGGCGGGAGGACGCGTCGAAGCGATTGTCGTAGGCATCGGCGTCAACGTACACACGCGAGTCTTTCCCGACGAGATCGCGCCCCGCGCGACGTCGATCGCCTTGGCGCTGACGTCCGGAGCGAATCCGCCGGAGCGCGCGCAGATCCTCGCCGATGTGCTCGCGCAGCTCGACGGAGATCTTCACGTCGTCTGTGCGCGTGGCCTGGGCGCTTTCCGAGCGCGGCTCGAGGCCGCCGACGCCCTCCGCGGCCGCCGCGTTCGCACCGATGCGAACGACGATGGTACGGCTGTGGGCATCGACGAAGAGGGCCGTCTCCTCGTGCGGCGCGCCGACGGCGCTCTCGCCCGGTGGATCTCCGGCGAAGTGCATTTGGTGGAGTAGGGCCGCCCAGGGCCGCTCGGCCGGACTTCGCGCCTGAGACCGTGGGCCTCCGCTGCTCGCGGCGAGGCACCATTCACTCGTAGAACGCGGGTCCGACGAAAGGTGTCCAGGGTCGGATCACGGCCTCGCTGGCGGCATCGGACGTGCGCTTGAGCATCGCGCTTGCCTCGCACGGCTTCGCCGACCTATTGGTACGCGCGCGTCCACGCGGAGCGCCGTTCGCCCTCGTGTCGGCAACACCCCCGAAACGCGCAGACTTTTCGCAAAACATCCCGTTGTCTCAGTCGACACGATTTCGTATAAGCCCGCGGACCGCACTCGTACTAGTGACTCGATAGCGGCGGGTCCCGCTGGGTCGACACTCAATCGCGTCTCGAGATCACGCCTTCGGGCCTTAGCCGGGGCTTCCCCATTCTCCCACATGCAAATCTTCTCTCGCTCCCTCAACAGGCTGCCGCTGATCGTGGGTGCGGCCGCCACGACGGGCCTCGTCGCAGTCACGTTCCTGATTTGGTACTACTTTTCGCCCTGGTTCACCCAGGTCGGGTACGCACCAAAGCAGCCGGTGCCGTACTCGCATCGGTTGCACGTGGGTCAGCTGGGCATGGACTGTCGGTACTGCCACGCGAACGTCGAGCGAGCACCGCTGGCGATGGTCCCGCCCACCGAGACCTGCATGAACTGCCACCAGCTGGTGCGGACCGATTCCAAGATGCTGGAGCCCGTGCGTTCGAGCTGGGAGAGTGGAAAGCCGATCGAGTGGGTGCGCATCCACAAGCTTCCGGACTACGTCTATTTCGATCATAGCGTGCACGTGACCGGCGGCGTGGGCTGCGCGGAGTGTCACGGACGGATCGATCAGATGGAGCAAGTGCGCATGGAGAAGCCCCTCAGCATGGGGTGGTGTCTCGAGTGCCACCGTGACGTGAAGCAGAAGCAGGGCGACAGCGAGCGCATTCGACCCGTCGCCGAGATTACCAACATGGCCTATAGCCACCAAGGGCACGTCGACCCGCCGCGGCGCCTCGATCCACCGGAAAATTGTTGGGGATGCCACCGATGAGCAAGCGCGCTCGCTACTCTTGGGAAGACGTCACCTCGCCATCGGCAAACGCCGATGTGCCGGGCAGTTCGCTGGGTCATCTCCAGCAACTGGAAGTGAGTGCCGCGGAGTTTCCGAAGGGGCACGTTTCGACCCCGCCGAGCGATGAAGCGCTCTTTGTCAGCCGTCGTGGCCTTCTTGGCGCGATGGCCTCGACGATGGCGCTCGTCGGAGCGGAAGGATGCCGGCGGCCGGTCGAAAAGGTGGTGCCATACGCGAAGATGCCGGAGGACGTCGTCCCCGGCGTCCCGACGCACTATTCGACGGTGATTCAGCGACGCGGCGAGGCGCTGCCGCTCCTGGTCGAATCGCACGAGGGCCGGCCGACGAAGGTCGAAGGAAACGCGTCGCACCCCGCCAGCATCGGCAAGACGGACTTCATCGCGCAAGCCACGATCCTCGACCTCTACGACCCCGAGCGTTCGACGACGCCGCGCAAAGGCGGGCAGCCAGCGAGCTGGGTCGAGTTCGACCACGAGCTTGGCGCGAAGCTCGCGGGCTACGACGCCGACCAGGGGGCGCGCCTGCGCGTCCTCATGCAGCCGACCCTTTCGCCGAGCGTTCTTCGAATGCGCGCGGCGCTCGCACAACGGTTCCCAAAGGCCCGCGTTCACACCTGGTCGGCGATCAACGACAGCAATGCGCGCGAGGGCTCGCGCCTGGCCTTCGGGAAGCCGACCAACACGATGTACGCGTTCGACAAGGCGCGCGTCATCCTGTCGCTGGACAGTGACTTTCTACAGACCGAGACCGGAAACGTACGCGCAAACTGGACGTTCGCGAACGGGCGCCGGATCCGCGGGCCGCGCGACCCGATGAGCCGCCTCTACGTCGTCGAACCCGCGCGCACGACGACGGGAAATTGTGCCGACCATCGTCTGCGACTGCCGGCGAGCGACATCGAACGCTACGCACATGCGCTCGTCGCCGAACTCGCGAAAAAGGGCGTCGCAGTCAGCGACATCGCCTCGGGTCTTCCGAGCCCACCGAACACCGAGGGCATCCCCCCGAAGTGGATCACCGCCGTCGCGAACGATCTCTTCGCCAACCGTGCGAGGGCGGTCATCGTCGTCGGATCGCGCCAGCCCCCGGTCCTTCACGCTCTCGCTCACGCGCTGCACGCCGCGCTGGGCTCTGTCGGCACCGCGGTGGCCCATGCTCCGGTAGCTGACCCCGACGAACTCGACGCCCCGACGGACATCAAGGCCCTGTCGGATGCGATGGGCGCCAATCAAGTCGACGGCTTGATCATCCTGGGGGGCAACCCGGTCTATGACGCCCCGGCAGATCTCGGTTTCGGCGAAAAGATCGGCAAGCTACCGCTCAGCGTCCACGCCTCGCTCTTCTTCGACGAAACGAGCGAGAAGTGCACGTGGCACGTCCCCCGAGCGCACGAGTTCGAAGCGTGGGGCGACGCTCGGTCCACCGACGGGACCGTGTGCACCCAGCAGCCGCTCATCGCGCCGCTTTACGCAGGGCGCAGCGACATCGAGCTTCTCGCGTTTATGGCCCGTACACCCGAAACCAGTGCTCACGACATCGTGCGCATGACGATTCGTGGGGTCATCCTGGACGCTCGCGGGATCACGGGCTGCGGCGAGTTCAGCGAAGGCGGAACGACGCAGTGCCGGGACAGCACCGGCAATCCGTTCATCGCCCATCTCACCGATCTCGAGCGCCACTGGAGTCGCGCGCTGGCGACGGGGGTCGCACAGCGCGCGCAGGGCCCCGTCACAGCATTGACCCCTCGGCACGAGGAAATTCTTGCCGCCATTCGCACGCAGCGGAAGGCGCCGACGCGAGTTGGTCCGGGCGCCATCGAAGTCACGTTCGCTCCGTGCCCGAAGATGCTGGATGGTCGCTACGCAAACAACACGTGGCTGCAGGAGCTGCCCGATCCGGTCACCAAGCTCGCGTGGGACAACGCGGCCATTGTCTCGCCGGCGACGGCCAAAGAGCTCGGTGTCGACAGCAAGGACATCGTCACAATTGGTCTGGGCGCGCGCTCGATACGTGCCGCCGTTTGGGTTGTGCCCGGGCAAGCCGATCACTCGATCGCGTTGACCCTCGGCTGGGGGCGGCAAAAGTCCGGCCGCATCGGCAACGGCCGCGGCTTCGACGTGTACCCCCTTCGGACGATGGACGCGCTTGGGTTCGCGGTCGGCGCGAAGGTGACCAAGACGGCGGACGACCCGTATTTCTTCGCCAAGATGCAGGGCAACGACTCGGCGGAAGGTCGTCCGATCGTTCACGAGGCCACGCTCGCGGAGTACCACAAGACACCCAACTTCGCGGAGATGGAAACGCCGCCGCCCCGCGCCCTGCCGCTCTGGTCGCAAGTGGACTACAGCAAGGGCCACCAGTGGGGCATGGCGATCGATTTGAATGCATGCACCGGCTGCAACGCCTGTGTCGTGGCGTGCATCGCGGAGAACAACGTGCCGGTGGTCGGCAAGCTTGAAGTGTGGCGCGGCCGCACCATGCAGTGGCTCCGCATCGACCGCTACTACGTCGAGAGGGCCGACCTCGGCGCCACCGCGGACGATCCGCTCGTCATCCACGAGCCGGTCATGTGTGTGCACTGCGAAGAGGCACCGTGCGAGAACGTGTGCCCGGTCAACGCCACGACCCACGGGCCCGAGGGGCTGAACGAGATGGCGTACAACCGGTGCATCGGCACGCGCTACTGCGCGAACAACTGCCCGTACAAGGTGCGTCGCTTCAATTACCTCAACTGGCACAACGACTCGGTCTGGAAGGAGACCGGCGGACTGCCGGAGACGCTACAGATGCAGCAGAATCCGAACGTCACCGTCCGCTTCCGCGGGGTCATGGAGAAATGCACGTACTGCGTGCAGCGCATCCAGTCCGCGAAGATCCGGGCGAAGCGAGAGTATCGCGAGCTGAAAGACGGCGAGATAGCCACCGCGTGCGAGCAGGCATGCCCGGCGGACGCCATCGTGTTCGGCGACCTCAATGACCCGGCTAGCCGGGTCGCACGCGCGTCGCGCACCGACCGCCGCTTTGGTCTTCTCGCCGAACTCGGAACCAGGCCGCGCACGACGCACCTCGGTAAGGTCCGGAACCCCAACCCGGAGATGGCCTGATGGCGTATTGGGAGCCAATTCGCGAGCTCGACGAGGTGCCCCTCGTCAAACCGGGCAGCTCACTCGCAGACGTGACCCACGACATCGCACGGGTCAGCGAGACCCGCGCGCCGCGCGGCTGGTGGGCGTGCTTTCTTCTCGCCGCGACGTTTGCCGGCATCTTCGTCGTGTGCGTCTCCTACCTCTTCTATCGCGGGGTCGGCGTCTGGGGGAACACGGCGCCGGTGTATTGGGCGTGGGACATCACCAACTTCGTCTGGTGGGTCGGCATCGGCCACGCCGGCACGCTCATCAGCGCCATTCTCTTTATCTTCCGCCAGCGCTGGCGCACGGCTATCAACCGCTTCGCCGAAGCGATGACGATCTTTGCCGTCATTTGCGCGCTGATCTTCCCTGGCATCCACGTCGGCCGCGTGTGGGTCATCTATTGGATGTTCCCCCTGCCCAATCAGATGAGCATTTGGCCCAACTTCAAGAGCCCGCTCATTTGGGACCTCTTCGCAGTCGGCACGTACTTCACTGTGTCGCTCCTCTTTTGGTTCACCGGGCTCATCCCGGACCTGGCCACGCTGCGCGACCGCTCCACCGACAAGTGGCGCCAGCGTATCTACGGCTTTCTCGCTCTCGGCTGGCGCGGAAGCAACCGCCACTGGCAGCACTACGAGCGCGCGTACCTCATTTTGGCGGCCATTTCGACGCCCCTGGTTCTCAGCGTCCACAGCGTCGTTTCCATGGACTTCGCCACCTCCGTCATCCCGGGCTGGCATACGACCATCTTCCCGCCTTACTTCGTCGCCGGGGCCATATTCAGCGGCTTTGCGATGGTCGAGACCGTGCTGCTCATCGCGCGGACCGTCTTCAAGCTGCACCGGGTCGTTCTCATGCGGCACCTGGAGCTCATGAACAAGTTCCTCCTCCTGACGTCGCTTCTCGTTGGCTACGCGTACGGCATGGAGTTTTTCATCGCGTGGTACTCGGGCAACGAATACGAGATGGCGCACTTTCTGAAGATGCGCCCCACCGGCCCCTATTGGTGGGCGTGGGCGTGGATGGTCGGCTGCAACGTGGTCGTGCCGCAGCTCTACTGGTTCAAGCGAATGCGCACGAGTCTCCCCGTGATGTTCGTCGTGTCCATTCTTATCAATATTGGCATGTGGTTCGAGCGATTCGTCATCATCGTCTCCTCGCTCAACCGCGACTTTCTTCCGAGCGCCTGGGGACTCTTTCGACCGACGATCATCGACGTCGGCATCTTCACGGGAACCATCGGCGTCTTCTTCACGCTGTTTCTCCTTTTCATGCGGTGGCTGCCGATGGTCTCGATGACCGAGGTGAAGGGAACGATGCCCCAGGCAGACCCCCACCGAGTCGGCGAAGGGTTGCCGGCGCACGAAAAAGCCGAGGAGCTCGCCGCGAGAGGCGGACTTGTCCCGGAGGGGGCGGAGTGATGGAGGCCAAGACGACAACCAAGAGCGTGCGCGCACCGTCGCTCGTATTGGGCGAGTTCGACTCGGCCCACGACGTGCTCCACGCGGCGGAGAAAGTGCGCGACGCCGGCTACGCGCGTTGGGACGCGCACACCCCATTCCCCGTGCACGGGATGGACCGAGCGATGGGGCTCAAGGACTCCAAGGTGGGCTGGATCGTGATCGTCTTCGCGCTCACGGGGCTGGGCGGAGCGTTCCTCATGATGCAATGGATGAACGGCATCGACTACCCGCTCATCATCGGCGACAAGCCCGGGGGCGCGCCGGGCACGTTGCCGTCGATGGTCCCTATCTTGTTCGAGCTCACCATCCTCCTTTCCGCATTCGGTGCGGTGCTCGGCATGCTGGGTCTCAATCGCCTTCCTCGGCACAATCACCCGGTCTTCGAATCCGAGCGATTCCGCAAGGCCAGCGACGACCGCTTTTTCATTTCGATCGACGCCGACGATCCCAACTTCGAAGTGGGCAAAACCCGCGCGCTGCTCGAACGGGCACACGCCCGGCATGTCGAAGTCATCGAGGAGGAAGCGTCGTGACCCGACTTCTGTTCTTGGCGATCGTCGTCGGGCTGGGCGCTGCCGTCGCCGGGTGCCGGGGACAAACGAGCGACGAGCCCCCCATCTTGCTCGAGCGGAACATGTACGACTGCGAGCGCTACGACCCGGAGTCGTACTCGCAATTTTTCCCCGACCACCGGACGATGCGGACCCCCGTCGAGGGGACGATCGCCCGCGACCGGTATGAGGACGATCCGGAAACCGCGACCGGACTGGTCGCTGACAAGTCCGGCTACGCGATGACTGTCCCGCAGTCGCAGGTGCAGCGCGCGGGCGGACTCGAAAAGATGCTGGCGCGCGGTCAAGAGCGCTTCGGTATCTACTGCGCCCCCTGCCACGGGCTGACCGGCGACGGCAAGGGCATGGTCGTCTGCAAGCGCCACAAGCCGACCGATCCGTGCGAGTCGCGAGGCTTTCCGCCCCTGCCGTCCTACGAAAACCCGCGCATCCGTCAGATGCCCGACGGGCAGCTTTTCGCGACGATTACGCACGGCGTGCGCACCATGCCCGCTTACGGGGCGCAAGTTCCGATCCCGGACCGGTGGGCGATCGTCTCGTACGTCCGCGCGCTCGAAGTCAGCCAGATGGCGCAAGCAAAGCCCTCGCAACCGGAGCCGATGAAGTGAGCACGACAGCCAAGGAAGCCAACGGGGCGACGCCCGGCCTGTACCGCATCGGGCCGAAGTCGCCGTGGGCGGGCGCGTGGAGAATTGCCCTCGGCGTGGGTGTGGTCGGCGCGCTGGGCGCGATTGTCGGATACCGCCAGGACCCCGCTCGATTCGCATTCTCGTATCTCTTTGGATACTTCGTCTCGCTGAGCCTCGCGCTCGGAAACATGTTCTTTGTCCTCGTTCTCTATCAGACGAAAGCATCCTGGGGAGTTACGGTCCGGCGGGTCGCCGAGCTCTTCATGCGCCCAATGGGGACGCTCATCGTCCTGGTTCTTCCGCTCGTCGTAATGCTCCCCAGCCTCTTTCCTTGGATGGGCGGCAATCAAGCAAGGGTCGAGGCAAGCGCCGCGGCGGAGCACGCGTCGCCGATCGCCGAGGCGCGTGGCTTTCCGGAGCGTGAGCCTGCTGCGATGCGCGACCTGCCCGTTCCCGACACGAAGCGCTTGACTGCAGCAGAGGAGGGAGTCGACACGAAGATCGTTGCCCACAAGCGCTTTTTTCTAAACCAGCGTTTCTTTCTCGCCCGCCTCTGCATCTATATCGCCATCTGGTCCTGGCTCGCCTTTCGGTATTTCCAATGGTCCGTCGACCAAGACGAGAGCAAGGCTGTCGCGACCACCGCGGCGGCGCAGCGCTTCACGCCGCTCGCGCTCATGCTCTTCGCCCTCTCGCTATCGTTCTTCGCGTTCGACTGGCTGCTGTCGCTCGACGCGACCTGGTATTCGACGATATTCGGCGTGTACATCTTCGCGCAGTGTTCGCTCTTTCAGATGGCTTCGCTCATCCTGGTGACTCTGCTGCTCCGGCGAAGCGGGCTTCTGGGCAACGCCGTCACCGTCGAGCACTACCACGATATGGGCAAGCTTCTATTCGGCTGGATTGCCTTCTGGTCGTACATTGCGTTCGCCCAATTCTTCCTCACCTGGTACTCGAATATTCCGGACGAGGTAGCCTGGTTTCACAAGCGCTGGGATGGTAACGGCGGAAGCTGGCGAGCCGTCAGTTTGTCGCTGGTGGTCTTGCACTTCCTCGTGCCCTTCTGGTTTTTGATGTCCAGAAATATCAAACGCCGCCTTCCGCTACTCGCCTCGGGCGCCGTTTGCATAGTCGTGATGCATGTCGTCGAGGTGTACTGGGTGATCATGCCCAACGTCGGTCCGCTCGCGCCGACGCTCACCGACGCGGCGTGCCTCATCGCTGTCTTCGGCATCTACCTCGCGGCGGTGCTGCGAGGAATGGTCGACCACTCGCTCGTCGCCGTCGGCGACCCCCGCCTGCCTCGGGCGCTCGACTTCGAGAATGCGTGAGATTTCCCACCCTTTAGAGAAACAATGGCCACGGACAAGTCGCAACCCAGAGTCGGCCTCATCTTCAAGATCGGCGTCCTCGCCGTCGCCGTGCTCGTGGTGGCCCACGCGAGCTTGGTCGCCTACTTCGACAAAGTTGCGAACGCCGAGGATCAGCGCAAGTTCGGCGACGTGAAGCCCGAGGCGCTGATGAACATGCGCGCCGACGAAAAGGGCCGGCTCGCCACCGGGGCGATGCCGATCGACAAAGCGATGCAGCAGATGGCGGCGCGCGGCCGCGCGTCGGCGAGCCCAGACGTCAAGCCGTATGCGTCCAAAGACATCGCGCCGCTCCAAGGCTGGGCCAAGATGCCGGCCGAGGTCCCGCCCGCGATGACCGCCGAGCCTCCTCCTGTCCTGGCTCCGGCGCCCGCGCTCGACGGGGGACCGGGCTCGCGGACCGACGGGGGCGAACCCAAGGGAAACCGCAACGCGCGTCCCGACGCGGGCCGAGCCGTCCTTCCCAAAGCCACGTAGCACCGTGAAGCCCCTCGCAGTCATTTCCCGAACAATCGCCGCGGCCGCAGTCTGGGCCTCGGTCATGTTTTCCGCCGACGCGCACGCGCAGGCGTGGCGCGACCGAGCCGAGGGCATTCCGAACACGACGCCCGCGGAGCTCGAGGGGGTCGACATCGTCGAGCACCTTGGCGAGGCGCTGCCACGAGCGGCGAAATTCCGCGACGCCGATGGGCGGTCCGTGACCCTCGGCGACTACTTCGACGGCAAGCGTCCGACCCTCTTCGTCTTCGCCTATCACACCTGCCCGATGCTCTGCAGTCTCGTGCTCGACGCAGCGGTCAAGTCGCTCAACGACGTGCAGTGGACGGTGGGCGATGAGTTCGATGTGGTCTCCGTCAGCATCGACCCCAACGACACGCCGGAGACGGCGACGAAAAAGCGCGCACAGGTGGTCGCCGGTTACCCGCGCGCGAAAGGGAGCACGCGCGGGTGGCACTTCCTCGTCGGCGACGAAGACAACATCCGCAAGGTGACCGACGCGGTGGGCTTCAAGTATCGGTACGATGCGCGTCAGAAGCAGTACGCGCACCCCGCCGCGATTTACCTCCTCACGCCCGAGGGCCGGATTGGTCGCTACCTCTACGGCATTCAATACGACCCCGGCGACGTGCGCCTGGGGCTCCTCGAATCGAGCGAGGGGCGCTCGATCACGACGACCGAGAAAATCCTACTCTTTTGCTATCACTACGATCCGCAGGGAAAGCATTACTCCCTCGTCGCGATGAACGTCATGCGTCTCGGCGGGGCGGTCACCATCGCACTGCTCGGCGGTTTTCTCGCGCTCATGTGGGCGCGCGAACGCAGCCGAAAGAAGCGGCGTGAGCAAGACGCGAGTCGATCGTTTGCAGCCAGGACCACCAACGAAAAACCTGGGACGGCCATGTTGTCATGAATGAACCCGCCACATTCCAGATGCCCGAGCAGATGTCGACGGTCGCCGCCGACGTCGATTGGCTCTACTATTTCATCTATTGGCTGAGCGTCGTCCTTTTCGTGGCGATCATCGGCGCGATGATCTACTGGGCCATCAAGTACCGCGAGCGCAAAGGGCACAAGGCCGAACCGACGGGGCACAACATGCCCTTGGAGATCGCGTGGACCGTCGCGCCGATCTTCATCCTGGCCTTCCTCTTTCACAAGGGGTTTCAGGGGTACATGGACATGACCGTCGCCCCCGCAAACTCGATCGAGATTCGTGTGAACGCAAAGCAATGGGGTTGGGAGTTCGTCTACCCCAACGGCGGAGCGGACAACGAGCTCCACGCTCCGGTGCACAAGCCGGTGAAGCTCATCATGTCGTCGACCGACGTCATCCACTCGCTCTTCGTTCCGGCCTTGCGCATCAAACGCGACATCGTTCCGGGGATGTATAGCTCCCAGTGGTTCGAAGCGACGCACGTGGGGCAGGACGACATCGTGTGCGCCGAATACTGCGGCGGCCGGAGCAAAGACGCGAACGGGGACGAACTCCCGTTTGCCCAGATGACAGGGCACTGGTCGATGCACTCCATCCTGCACGTCGAGTCCGAGGAGGACTTCACCAAGTACCTCATGGGCATCGGAGACAAGTGCGCCGGATTCACGGCCAAAGGACAGAGTTGTCCGCAGAGCATCCTGCTCGCGGAGGGCGAGAAGCTCTACTCGAAGAAGGCATGCATCGGGTGCCACACGACGAGCGGGGCGCGACTCGTGGGCCCGTCGTGGAAGGGCATCTGGGGCAAGGAAGAATCCACCGACCACGGGCTCGTGAAGGTCGACGAGAACTACATCCGCGAGTCGATCCTCGACCCCCAAGCAAAGATTGTGACCGGCTTCCCGCCGACGATGCCGCCGTTCCGAGGACAGATCACGGACCAGGAAATCGACGAGCTCGTCGCCTATATCAAGTCGCTAAAGGACTGAGGAGATTTCGCCATGGCAGCAATCGACATCCCGCTCGTTGGGGGGCACGCGGAAGACGCGCACGGCGATCCGCACGCCAACTACCTCAAAGCGAAGCATGGCATCGGCTCGTGGATGTTGACGGTCGACCACAAGCGCATCGGGCTGATGTACTTGACGATGGTCAGCATCGCGTTCCTCGTCGGGGGGGTGTTTGCCCTGCTCGTCCGGCTCGAGCTCTTCACGCGTGGCAAGACGATCGTCGACGGGGAGACGTACAACCGCTTCTTCACCCTTCACGGCGCCGTGATGGTGTTTCTCTTCATCATCCCGAGCGTTCCCGCCGCGCTCGGAAACTTCTTTCTGCCGATCATGATAGGGGCGAAAGACGTCGCCTTTCCCCGAATCAATCTCCTCAGCTTCTACATCTATCTCCTGGGCTTGGCGGTCATCCTGCTCAGTCTCGTGCTCGGCGCGGTCGACACGGGGTGGACCTTCTACACGCCCTACAGCGTGCAGACGGCGAACAGCGTCCTCTCGATGACGATGGGCGTATTCATCCTCGGCTTTTCGTCGATCCTCACCGGGCTAAACTTCCTCGTGACGGTTCACACGATGCGCGCGCCCGGAATCACTTGGCAGCGCATGCCGCTCTTCGTTTGGGGAATGTACGCGACCGCCCTCATCCAGGTGCTCGCCACACCGGTGCTCGCGATCACGCTGCTGCTTCTCTTCTCGGAGCGGTTCTTCGGTATCGGCATCTTCGATCCGAAGCTCGGCGGCGATCCGGTCCTCTTCCAGCACTTTTTCTGGTTTTACTCGCATCCGGCCGTCTACATCATGATCGTCCCGGGAATGGCCATCAACAGCGAGCTCATCGCCACCTTCTCGCGACGCGCGATCTTCGGGCAGTTCGCGATCGCGATGAGCTCGATCGGTCTCGCCATCCTCGGCTTTCTCGTTTGGGGCCACCATCTCTTCGTCGCGGGGATGAGCGAGTTCGCGACGATGCTGTTCTCTGCGCTGACGTTCCTCGTGGCCATCCCGAGCGGGGTCAAAGTCTTCAACTGGACAGCGACGATGTACAAGGGCTCGATCGTTTGGGCGTCGCCGATGCTCTACGCGATGGCCTTCATCTTTCTCTTCACGATCGGCGGATTGACGGGATTGTTCCTCGGGACGCTGAGCGTCGACGTGCACCTGACCGACACGTATTTCGTCGTGGCGCACTTTCACTACGTCATGATGGGAGGAACGGTCATCGCGTTCCTCGGCGGCCTGCTCTACTGGTGGCCCAAGATGACGGGCAAGATGCACGACGAGACCAAAGCGAAAATCGCATTCTGGTTCGTGTTCGTCGGGTTCAACACCGTCTTCATTCCGCAGTTCATCATGGGCTCACGCGGGATGCCGCGCCGCTATTACGACTATCTCCCGCAGTTCGAGCCTTTCCACAAGACGTCCACCGTCGGTTCCTGGATCCTCGCGGTCGGCCTCTTTCTCACCGCATACACGCTGCTCGAGGCGCTGTGGCGGGGCAAGAAGGCGCCGCGCAACCCCTGGGGCTCGGCCGGTTACGAATGGATGACCGACACGCCCCCGTGTCTGGCGAACTTCCACACGACGCCGGTCTTTACGCGCGGTCCGTACGACTACCACCTGGCAACCCCGGAGGAGCTCGCGACGGGATGGGACGAGGTCGAGGCCGAGGCCGCCGGCAAGCTCGGTGACAGAACCAAGAAAAATGGCGAGGCGAAGAGGTAGTTCCCCAGAGGGGTACGCACCACGCATCCAGTAGAGGAGCTCATGGCGAATGTCAGCGAAGCGGGGCGAGGCGAGGCGGTCCACGGCGGCCCCGACGTCCACGCGCACGGTCACCCCGATTTTCTCCAGCACCACTTCGACACGCCGGCGCAGCAGTTCGACGCGTCGAAGCTCGGGATGTGGGTCTTCATCGCGACCGAGATCCTCATGTTCGGGGGGCTCTTTTGCGCGTACGCAATCTGGCGCGGGCTCGAGCCCGAGATCTTCGACCAGGCGCACCACTTTCTGAACAAGATTCTCGGCGCGACCAACACCGTCGTTCTTCTGTTCAGCAGCTTGACCGCCGCGCTCGCAGTGCGATCGGCACAAGTCGGAAAGCGTAACGCCACGTCGGTCTACCTGATCATCACCATTGTCTGCGCGTTCGTGTTTCTCGTCGTCAAGTACTTCGAATACAGTCACAAGTTTCACCTCGGACTTCTGCCCGGCCACTGCTTCGGGCATCCCGGGCTGAGCGCTTCCATCCAGAACGGCGAGGAAGTGGGCACGTGCCTGCGCATGCACGGGGACGCGGCGCCTGTGTCGCCCGAGTGGGTCAAGGCCGTGGACGAGTCGGGACAGGTTCGGCTTCTGCCCCCGCGTGCCAACATGTTCTTCGGGCTCTACTTCGTGATGACCGGCCTGCACGGTATCCACGTTCTCGTCGGGATGAGCATCCTCACCTGGGTGCTGATCAAGAACATCCGGGGCACCTTCTCGCCGCAGTACTTCACGCCGGTCGATCTCGGTGCGCTGTACTGGCACTTGGTCGACCTCGTGTGGATCTACCTATTTCCGCTCCTTTACCTCGTAGGAAAGCCGGAGTGACCATGTCCACCGATCATCCCCACGCCCTTCGCGAAGAGGACGGCGAGGTCCACGTCCACATCGCCAGCACTCAGTTCTATTGGGGCATCTTCGGCGCGCTCATCGTTCTTACGCTGCTCACCGTCAGGGTGTCTTATTACGACTTCGGGTCTGCCAACATCATCATCGCGCTCGTCGTGGCGACGATGAAGGCCTCGCTCGTCGCCGCGTTCTTCATGCACCTGCGCCACGACAAGCTGTTCAACACGCTCTCATTTCTCTCGGCGTTCCTGTTTCTCGCCATCTTCATTCTGCTGACCTACGACGACCTCGGGATCCGTGGGCGGCGTGCGCCCTCGTACATCACAACGGTGGATCCAAGGACCGGGGAAGCCGCGCCGGGCGGCGAGCCAGCCACTTCGGCGACTTCGAATGAGCTGCCGGGCGAGGCGCCGAAAGAAGGCCGGGGGGGCGCGGAGAAGAAGTAGCCGGTCGCTTGCCTGATCGAACTGCGGCTTTCTTCTTGGACGCGAGGCGCGTCGCGCTCGCCACGGTCCTCGTGCTTCTGGCGGCCGGATGCAAGAGGCGGCACGTTCCGGTCGACATCGCGCCGGAGCTCGGTTATCCGGCCTGTGGCGACTCGGGGGCGGCCGACCGCGGATCCGTCATCGCCCAAGGGCACCTTCGCGCAGGGCCCGCTTCGCAAGAGAAGGTCGTCGTCGAGCGGTTCGAGCTGAGCAGAACCGCGTGTGGGTACACGCTGCGTTCGCGACAGGAATGGCCGCTCGCCATATCGGACATAGAAGTCCACTACGATGCGGGGCTAGCGCCCCTCTGGGCGTGGAAGCGAATGACGATCGCGGGATCACGGCGCGCGGATGGCAACGCCGACATTCGTCGATACGAGCTCCGAACCGGCGAGGTGTTCATAAAACGGCGCGACGCCCAAGGGAAGCTGACCCAAGAGAAGCTCCTGTCGGGAGGCCGGATTTCGGTGCCCGAAGGGGCGCGGGTCGGCGCGGTGGTGGGTCCGGGCCGCGGTGTCATCACCGCGTGGCTAAAGCGAGCCAAGCTACCGGTGGGCGGGAAGGTGCGCGATCTCGTGCTCGATTTCCGCGAGATGGTCGAGGAGCTCGAGATCGCGACGCTCGAACGCAGCCCCGATCAATTCGAACCCTCTTTCGGCAAGACGGTTCGCGTGTACACCTTCTTCGGCAGAGAGACCGTGTTTGCCGACGAGAACGACGTGGTCATCGGTGATCTCGCGGGGATGCGGCCGAGCGGATTGCTGTCGACACCCGAGCCGGATCCGCTTCCCATGTACGGCGAGCCGGATCCGCGAAATACTCCCTGATCGCCGTGAGCCCGGACGCAAGGACCGCGATTGCATACGTGCTCGTTCTCGCCGCGTGCTCTACCCCCACCGCCGGTACGGGCGGGTTCTGCCGGCCGCCGAGCGCGGTCCCGTTCTCCCTGGGGCCCGAGCTGCCCGCCGCCGATGCGGCTCCGCGCGAGTCGAGATTGGCAGCCCTCCTCGGACTGAGCGGTGTCCGCGCCGACGAGGCATCCGGCTCCGCCGAGACCAGGGCTCGCGTCGTCGAACGCGTCGAGGTCGCGAGTCTTGTCATCGAATCGACGGCCGCAGAGCTGGATTGCGAGGGAGAGCGCGCCGAGCAGGCGGCGGACTACCTCGCCCGCGGACAGGCGAGCACGGTTCAGGCCCTCACCATCGGGTCGATTGTCGCGGCTACGCTGACGAGCATCGCGGGAGTCCTTCTGTCGACCGCGGGACGCTCCGCCACCGACCAGGACGCCGTGGCCGTTTCCGGCGGCGCCGTCACGGCAGCCCTAGGCCTCGGCTCCCTCTTTGCGCACGCACAAGTGACCTTCGAGCATTCCCGCAATCTCCTGTCCGACATCTGGCGCGGCCCGCAGACGTCGACGACGTACCCGCCCCTCGTGTGGGCGTACCTCACGCGGTCCGAGTTCTCGAACAGCGGCCGCGCGGCCATCCGAGAAAGGATTGTCTCGCGCTGGAAGCAGTTCCAGCAGGTCGACGAGCCTCGGACGGCTGCGGTGCTCTTCGGCACCGGCGGCTCCTACGACGCCGACACGCTGCGCCTGCGGGCCGCGATGCTTTACGAGGTGAAGGCCGAAGTCGAGCTCACGCACCAGGAACTGGTGACGCTCGCCGCGAGTCTTTTGCGGGGGGATTAGATTGGGCGGCAGATGCGTGAGTTTCAATTCGATGGCCTCGTCGGGCCGACACACAACTACGGGGGGCTCAGCCCCGGCAACGTCGCGAGCACGATGCACGGCGGCGAGGTATCCAATCCGCGCGCAGCGGCTCTGCAGGGGCTGAGCAAGATGCGCTTGGTGCGCGACCTCGGCGTCGCGCAGGCGGTGCTGCCGCCCCACGATTGACCCAGCCTCGCGACTTTGCGCCGAATCGGTTTTCACGGCAGCGACGAAGAAGTCATCGCCGCCGCGGCTGGCGGCGACGGACTGTACTTGCGCCTCTGCTCGAGCGCGTCGTCGATGTGGGCGGCCAACGCGGCGACGGTCGCGCCCTCGAGCGACACGGCGGACGGGCGGGTGCACATCGCGGTCGCCAATCTCCAGCAGATGCTCCACCGTTCAATCGAGCCGGCGACGACTTTGCGGATCCTCCGTGCCATCTTCTCCGACCCGGCTCGCTTCGCCGTGCACGAACCGCTTCCGGGGGGCGGCCAGCTCGCCGACGAAGGTGCCGCCAATCACATTCGTCTGTCCACGTCGCGCGGCCCCGCCCATCTCTTCGCATGGGGACGGACGGCCTGGGCGGGCCCCGCGAGCGACGGCCCAGTTCGAAATCCGGCGCGACAGACGCGGGAAGCCAGCCTCGCGGTGTCGCGGCTGCTCCGCGTCGATCGCACCCGCTGCCTCTTTCCGCGGCAGCATCCCGACGGGATCGACGCGGGGGCGTTTCACTCCGACGTCCTGGCGGTCGGCAGCGGCGCGTTTCTCATGCTGCACGAGCTCGCGTTTGCCGACGAGGCCAACCTCATGGACGACCTGAGGCGGCTGCTCGGCGAAGAGCTCTTCGTCGTTCGGGCGACCAGCCGGGAGCTTTCCTGCGAGAGCGCCGTCGCTTCCTATCCCTTCAATTCGCAAGTCCTCCCTCTGTCGGACGGAACGATGGCCATCGTCGCGCCCGAGGACTCACGGGAAGATCCCCAGGCGAGCGCGTTCCTCGAGCGCGTGCTCGACGCGGGCGGCCCGGTTCGGGCGCTGCACTACGTCGACGTCCGTCAGTCGATGCGAAACGGCGGCGGTCCGGCCTGTCTGCGCCTGCGCGTGCCGCTCACCGATGGCGAGGCCGGCGCCATGGCGGGCAGCCCTCTCTTGACGGACCTGCTCTACGAAGACCTCCGTGCATGGGTCGGGCGTCATTACCGCGACCGGATGCTTCCGGCGGACCTCTCCGACCCGGCGCTGGCCCGGGAAACCATGCGCGCACTCGACGAGCTCACGGTGCTTTTGCGACTCGGATCGATCTACGACTTTCAACGGGTCTGACGGTAGGGGGCGCAAAACTGTGCTAATGCGCGCGATCCCCATGCTGTTCTCGCGCGCCCTCATCCCCACGATGAAAGAGGCCCCGGCCGACGCCACGAACGCCAGCCACGTGCTGCTCACGCGTGCCGCGTACATCCGCCGCGTCGGAGCCGGGATTTACGACTTTCTTCCGCTCGGGCTGCGCGTGCTGCGCAAGATCGAAGCGATCGTCCGCGAAGAGATGGACCGAGCCGGAGCGCTCGAGATTTTGATGCCCGCCCTTCTGCCGGCGGAATACTTCAAAGAGACCGGGCGCTGGGACCTCTATGGGGACGTCCTTTTTCGCCTGAAGGATCGAAAGGGTGCCGACTATCACCTCGGTCCGACCCACGAAGAGATCGTGACGGACATCGCGCGGCGCGAGATTCGGAGCTGGCGCGATCTTCCGAAGAATCTCTACCAGGTGCAGGTCAAGTTTCGCGACGAGCCGAGAGCGCGTGGCGGACTGCTCCGCGGCCGCGAGTTCGTGATGAAGGACGCCTACTCGTTCGACGCCGACGAGCAGGGCGCAGCCGCCAGCTACGAGACGATGCGAGGGGCCTACGTCCGCATCTTCGATCGCCTCGGCCTGACCTACCGCATGGTGCAAGCCGACTCCGGCGCCATCGGCGGTTCGACCAGTGCCGAGTTTCAGGTGCTGACCGACTCGGGCGAGGACGCCATCGTCGCTTGCGACAAATGCGACTATGCCGCGAACGTCGAGGTGGCGACGGTGAATGCAGCAGTCGACGCCGGCAGCGCCGACCGCTCCGACGAGCCGATCGCCCGAGTTCACACGCCGGGTCACGGCGCCATCGCCGACGTGGCCAAGCTCCTTCACATCTCCGAGCGGGCGATGCTCAAATCGCTGGTCTACGTGGCCGGCGAAGATGTGGTGATGGCCGTCGTTCGCGGAGACCACGATGTCAACGAGCTGCAGCTGGCCCGCGCGCTCGGGGTCGGCGAAGTATTTCTGGCCAGCGAAGCGGACGTGGAAAAGGCGACCGCGGCGAAGGTGGGGTTCGCCGGGCCAGTCGGGTTCAAAGGCAAAGTGCTGATCGACCGAGCGGCTTCGCTCGTGGGGAGCGGGGTGACCGGGGCCAACGAGACCGATTGGCACCTAAAGAACGTGCGCTTCGGTCGCGACTACACCGGGCAGGTGGCCGACGTGCGTCTCGCGGCGACCGGCGATCCTTGTCCACGCTGCGATGGCGGCAAGCTGACTGGCTATCGGGGAATCGAAGCGGGGCACATCTTCATCCTGGGGACGAAGTATTCGCAGGCAATGGGTGCCAACTTCATCGACGAAAAGCAGCAGACACGCCCGCTCATCATGGGCTGCTACGGCATCGGTGTGTCGCGCCTGGTGGCTACGACGATCGAGCAGCATCACGACGAGAACGGCATTCGATGGCCGATGAGCGTTGCTCCGTACCACGTCCATCTTGTCACTCTCGGGCGAGACGACGGCGTCCTCTCCGCGGCGCGCACCCTCTACGATTCGCTCGCGGCCGCGGGGATCGAGGTCCTTTGGGACGACCGCGACGAGCGACCGGGCGTAAAGTTCAAGGACGCGGATCTCATCGGCGTGCCTCTCCGCGTGACCATCGGCAGCAAGGCGCTCGCCGCCGGGAACGTCGAGCTCAAGCCGCGTACGGAGAACGATCCGAAGAAGGCCGAGCTCGTGCCGTTGGGCGACGCGGTGCGGCGAATCGAGGACACGGTGCGAAAGGCGATCGGACGTGCGTGAGTGGGGCGGGCTAGAGTGCTAGGTACGTGGACTGTGGCCCGCCTCGACCGCCTGCCTCCTCCGCCCGCCGTACCGACACGTTCTCCTCCCGTTTCGGTGGCTGGCGAAGTGGAAACGCGGATTGCCGGCCTCGGGAGTGGCCCTTCGATCGAGGCACGAATCCACGCGCCATCCGGTGCCGTTCGCGCCGTTGTCCTTTGCCATCCGCATCCCCTGTACGGAGGCAGCATGCATAGTCCCGTCCCGCTGGCGATTGCCAAGGCTATGTCGGACGAGCTCCGAGAGCGCGTCGCCTGGGTGCGCTTCAATTTTCGAGGGGTCGGCACGAGCGAGGGGAGTTACGACCAGGGACGCGGCGAAGTGGACGACGCGCGCGCGGTCGTGGAGCATGTGCATCGCTTGCTGCCCGGCGTGCCCATCGCCATCTGCGGACACTCGTTCGGGTCTTGGGTGGGCTTGCGGTCCGCGGCGGGTTCCGCCGGCGTCGATCGCGTCCTCTTGGTCGCGCCGAGCGCGTTTTTCTTTTCGGAGCGCGGCAGCGCGATCGGCTTCGACGGATTCAAGCAAATCTTCATCGGCACCGAAGACGAGTTCTGCGACGTGGACGAGGCGCGGACGTTGGCCGAAGAGCTCGGCGCGGAGCTTCGTGTCTTCGATGGGTTCGATCATCATTTCCTGAAGTCGCGACGCGCGATGGCCAATGCCGCGCTGCCCGTCCTCGCCCCCGAGGCATCCGTTCAATGAGCGATCGCAAAGGAATTACGTCGACCGAGTCCGTGCACGCGGGCGACGACAAGCGAAAACCGTACGACGCGGTGACGACGCCGGTCGTCCAGACGGCGACTTACACCTTCGTCGACACCGCCGAGATCGTCGCACACACCGAAGGCAGGCACCCGGTCGAGGATCGGGGAGAGTACGGGCGGTACGACAACCCGACCGTGCGCGCGCTCGAGAAGCGCCTCGCCGCGCTGGAGGGCACAGAGGACGCGGTCGTCTTCGCCAGCGGGATGGCCGCCGTGACGACGACGCTCCTCGCGCTCGTGCGGGGCGGCCAGCACGTCGTTCTCTTTCGCGACTGCTACCGGAGAACGCTCGAGTTCGTTACCGACGTTCTCGGTCGCTACGGCGTCGCACATACGCTGCTCGACAGCGGTGACCTGGGCGCGCTCGAGAGAGCCTTGCGCCCGGAGACGCGCCTGGTCGTGAGCGAGTCGCCGACCAACCCTCACCTCTCGTGCATCGACCTCGAGCGACTTGCGGCGATCTGCCGCGCACGTCGCGGCGTCAAGACGATGATCGATGCGACGATCGCCACGCCCGTCAACTGCCGCCCCGCTTCCTTCGGCATCGATCTCGTGATGCACAGTGCGACCAAATACCTCGCTGGTCACAACGACGTGCTCGCGGGCGTCGTCTGCGGTTCGAGCGGCCTCACGTCGATGATCCGCGATCTTCGCGGCATCCTCGGCAGCGTTTGCGACCCACACGCGGCGTTTCTCGTCGCACGTGGCCTGAAGACCTTGAGTCTGCGTGTCGAGAAACAGAACGCCACCGCTCTCGCCATAGCCTTTCACCTGGCCAAGCACCCGCGCGTCGAGCGCGTTTACTACCCGGGGCTCCCTTCACACGCGACCCACGAGTTCGCGCGCGCACAAATGCGAGGCTACAGCGGGGTCGTAAGCTTCATCATCAAAGGCGGGCTTGACGCGTGCAGCCGCTTCGTCGACGCGATGAAGCTCGCCCGCATAGGACCGAGCTTTGGGGGGGTGGAGACCCTGGTCGAGCAGCCCGCGATCATGAGCTACTATGGAATGACGAGCGACGAGCGAGCTGCAGTGGACATCGCCGACGGGCTCGTACGGCTCTCGGTCGGCGTGGAGGACGCAGAGGACCTCATCGCGGATATCGATCAGGCAATCGGGTTTTAGCTCGGAGAAGCCCGTTTGAAGGAGCCCCCTCACCGGAGCAGCGCCAAAATCGCTCCGGCATGGGCCGCGGCTTCTCTGGCCGTCGTCGGCGCTTCGGCGGTGACCTCTTGCTCGTCGAAGAGCTCCGGCGGTACGTCCATCAGGAAGCGACTCGGCGTGCGGTCTATGGCCTTGCCGCGGAGCATCCGAGACTTCGCTCGGGAAAGGACGAGCCATTCGCGGGCCCTCGTTACGCCGACGTAGAGGAGCCGCCGCTCTTCTTCGACGTCGGCGCTCCCGTCGATGATGTCCGTCGCACGGGTATCGAGCGTGCGCGCGTGCGGGAGGTAACCCTCTTCGCACCCGACGAGAAAGACGACGTCGAACTCGAGGCCCTTGCTCCCGTGCAAGGTGGAGAGCGTCACGACGTCGCCTTTGTCTTCGCCCTCGGCCTCGAAGCCCATCGTCAGAGCGTGCAGAAAGGACGACAAGCCTTCCATCGGCGCGCCCCCTTTGGCCTCGCGCCGTGCCAGCACGCCGAACAGCCATTCGACGTTCGCCCAGCGCTTTGCACCCACATCGGCCGAAGGCGCGCTCGCGTCGGTCTCGCGCTTGTACTCCACGCGTTCGCACAGCCCGCGCGCCACTTCGCTCGGAGGGCGCTTGTCCGCGAAGAGCTCGCGGCGCGTCGTAGAGACCACCTCGGCGAGCGAACGGCACCCGTCGCGAGCCGGGGCGGGGATGTCGTCGAACGCGTCGACTCGTTCGACGGCCTGCCACAGGGTCCACCCGCGCTTGGCCGCGTGCAGCGCGAGCTTTTCGAGCGTCGACTCGCCGATACCGCGGGGCGGATGGTTGACGATGCGCCGCAAGCTGATCTCGTCGACGGGGTTGAGCGCGAGCTTCATGTACGCGAGGACGTCTTTGACCTCCTTGCGCTCGAAGAACTGGACGCCTCCGACCACGCGATGCGCGATCCCCTGTTCGCGAAGCGCCTCCTCGATGAGCCGCGACTGGCCGTTGGACCTATAGAGCACCGCCACGTCGCGCGGTCGCTTGCCGTCGTGATGGATCAGGCGTCGCACTTCGCGCCCGACCCAGGCGGCCTCGGCCTCGGGCGTCGGCGCCACGGCGAGCCGCACTTTGTCCCCGCCCGGGCGCTCGGTGAACAGCACTTTGCGCCATTTGGCGTCGGCGCGCTTTGCGATGATCGCGTTGGCGACGGCTAGGATCGGGCCGCGCGATCGATAATTGTGCTCGAGCTTGACGATGCGCGCTCTCGCGAAGTGCTCGTCGAACTCGAGGATGTTGCGTACGTCGGCTCCGCGCCAACCGTAGATCGACTGGTCGTCGTCCCCGACAGCGCAGATATTTTTCGCTCTCCACAAAGCAGGCGCAGCATTTCGAGCTGAGCGCGGTTGGTGTCCTGGTACTCGTCGACGAGCACGTGCAAAAACTTCTCTTGCCACCGCGCACGCACGTCGTCGCTCCCCTGCCAGACACGAGCGACCTCGCAGACGAGGTCGTCGAAATCGTATGCGCGGTACTGCCTCAGCGCGCCTTGATACCGGGGGAAAATCGCCTTGGCGATCTGGTCGTACTCGTCTCGCTCCGGAAGGCCTTCCGGGGGGAGAAACGCGTTCTTCGCGTTCGATATCCGTGCGAGCACCGCCTGCGCGTCGTACGAGCGATCCATCCCCGCCGCCCGCATGAGCTGCTTTACGAGCGAGGTTTGGTCACCCTGATCGAAAATCGTGAACGCTCCGCCGATGGCCTGTCGCTCGCGCCCGAGCACGTGAAGGCCGAACGAATGGAATGTGCACACCGTCAGCACCCGAGCGGCGGCGGACCCCGAAGGCCCCAGCATGCGCGCGATCCGTTCGCGCATTTCGGCCGCCGCTTTGTTCGTGAATGTCAGGGCCACGATCGTCTGCGGAGGAACGCCGCGCTCGATGAGGCGAACGATGCGATGTGTGACCACACGGGTCTTGCCGGACCCGGCGCCGGCGAGGACGAGCAGAGGTCCGTCGCCGTGCTCGACGGCTTCGCGCTGTGCGGGGTTGAGGCTTGCCGCCACGGTCATCGTAGAACCTTGGTGCTTTCGCCCGATGGCTTCCCGAATGCCGGTCTCGAGCGTGCTCGCGTATCAATCGTACGCTCCGCCCGCTCGAGGGTCGGCCTCGCTCCCTCTCGACGAAGCACCAGGGTTCTAGCCTAGGCTTTGTGTCGCCGGGTCGTAAATCGGGGGTGGGGCCCGGCTCTGCCGCCCCGGGGGTGTTTGCCCCTTGCTCGTAGCGGCGTTTGCTCTTGCTTCGGGGCCGGCATTTGTTCCCGGGGGGAGGCGCGCGGCGCCGTGGGTCGCGTATGCTCTCCTCGCCAATGAGCTCCCTACGCGCCGCGTCGGCGGCCGCTGCACCTCTTCTCCTTGCCCTCGGTCTTTCCTTGTCTTGCGGAGGGGCGTCCGCACCGCCGCAGGCGCCTGCAGCTCCGATCGGTGCTGCGTCTGCGCCTGCGCCGCCACAGGCGCCCGAGCTCTCCGCGGTCGCCGACCCGCCCGCGCTCGTCGTTTCCGGTCGAATCACGAACCCCAGTGCGTCGCTGTCGGTCGCGCGCGAGTGGACGACCCTGCCGGAGCCGCAATCCTCCGAGGTGACCGAGTTTGTCCTCGGCGAGGCGGCGGGCCCACTCGTGGACCTCGAGAAGCCGATCGATTTTGCCATTGCGGTCGCCGGCGTCGGAGCGGCGATCCACGATCGAACCGCTGTCTCGGTGGCGCTTAAAGACGTGGAGCGAGCGAAGGCCGCGCTTCAAGACCGATACAAGTTGGTTCCGGGCGACAACGGCGCGCTCCTCATTCAAGGGCTCGGGCGAAGCGGGCGTCAGGCCGCCGACGAGGGGCAGGACGATCGCGCCGAAGATCGCCGGGCCTGCGAGATCGCGCCCGCGTACGGCGCGACTCCGATTCGCCTCGTTTGCGGCTGGGGGAGCCGAGCGCTCGTCGAGCTTGGCCCCTGGCTGACTCGGGCAGCCCCACGCGTGGAGACCACTGCTGACATTCATGTCGACCTTCGAATGCAGCCGCTTCGAGGGACGCTGTCCGTGGCGAAGCGCTTCATAAGCAGCATTCTCGCCAGCACCGTAGGGGCGCGATTGGGGCTTTCGAGCGCGCGCGATCTCGTCGTCGGCGCCGGCGGCGACGTCGTCGACTTCGCGTTGGATCTCGACACTGCGTCCTTCGACGTAAAGTTGGCGGAGCCCGCCAGCACGGCGACCGCCTCCATCCGACTTTCCGGCCGAACGTCCGCACTGGCGCGCCTGGTCACGGCCCACCCCGAGCGGAGCGGTCCCGTGCCGTCCGCCTTTTGGCAGCTCCCCGGGGACGCGGACTTTGCGTTCTTCGAGCGGGGGATCGACGACGCCGAGCTGGGGCGCGGGCGCGATCTCGTGCTGCATCTGGTGAGCGACGGGCTCGCGGACAACGGCCTCAAGGAGGCGGACCGCAAGGCGATCGTGGAGCCCCTCGGCAAGCTGGCGTCTTCGGCCCCACTTGCCTACGCGAGCGGGCTCGATGTGGACGCGGCAATGAAGGCGATTGCCGCGGAACGGTCCCACCGCGACGCATCCGATGCCGCGGCGCTCGAAGACGCGCAGCGCGCGTCGGCCGAGGCGTTCGTCGGCTGGCGCGTGATGGCGATCGAAGAGCCCTCTGCCCGCTTGGAGGCGGTGTTCAAAGAAGTCGCGGCTGCGTGGGCAAGACCCGGGGTCGCCGGGGCGTTTCACGCGAAGGGGCGGACGGCCCCGGCGCTGCGCGCGCTGCCTGTCGCGAAGGGCGCGAGCCTTCCCGCCGGAACGCTGCACTACGTCTTCGAGGTTCCATTCGGGGAGTCGCACTCCGCGGGAAAGCCGAGCCCACCCGCGCTGCAGAGCAAGCCCACGGCGTTGCAGGGCAAGCCAATCCCCGTGCACGTATTCATCGCCCCCGACGGCGCCCGCACGTGGGTCGGGGTCGGGTCGGGAGACGTCGCGGTCGCTTCGAAGCTCGCCTCGGCGATGTCGGCCGCACCGGAGAATCTGGGGGCGCGCGCCGAGATTGCGCCGCTCAGGTCGGCGACGGTCGGCGCCGCTGGATTTCTGACCGTCCGTGGCCTGCCTGAGGCGGTGCAGCTGGCGGCGGCAGCCCTGGGCCCAAGCAGCGCACCGGATGGCTTCGACGAAGTGGCGGCGCTGCCGCACCGGGGAAGCGTCCCCATGTGGTTTTCATTCACCGCACATCCCGGCGGCGATCCGGCGTCGGTTGCGGCCGTACTCGCGATACCGCGTGGCGCGATGGAAGACATTTTGACCCTGATTGTTCACCATGCGCTCTGAATGGGTCGATCGTCTTCTGGGGGGCGCCTTCGTCCTGCTCATGGGGTGCAGTCGGCCGCCGCCCGACGCGTCTCCGGACGGGGCGGTGCGTCTTTTCCTCGACGACATGGAGGCCGCCGAAGGCGACGCGCGCGAGATGCGCCACGCCTACGACCTGCTCGGGCCCACCGCGCGGGCCAATCTGGAAGAGCGAGCGCGCCGGACGAGCCGACTTCAAGGGCGCCAGGTCCACCCGTGGGACATGCTCGCCGCCGGTCGATTCGGCGTCGCCTTCCGGCCGAAGACGATGCGATTGAAGATCGTCGGCGACCGAGCGTCCGTCGAGGTGCTGGGCGCCGATCCGCAGGGGGAACGAGCGATCGTCGCGTGCGTCCGTGAGCCCGGCGGATGGCGGCTCGAACCCGAGCTCCCCCCGCCGTGACCACGGATTTGCCCGCACCCTCCGAACGGGCATAAAAGTGGCGCATGCTGTCTCGGTCTTGGCCGCGGTTTGCGGGCCGGTTCATTGCATTGGCTTTGGCGTCGAGCGGCTGTGCGCATCGCATCGAAACCGCCGATCCGGCGATCCCCTCGGTCGCGTCGATTCCGGTGGCCCCGCTCGGCGCCGCCTCGACCCAAGGTCCGCCCGCATTGGCAGCCGCAGCGCCCCAGCCCCCTCCGTCTCCGGCCAGCCCCGCCCTTGCGGGGATCCAGACGTCGCCGAACGCCGCGGCGGAAACGGCGTCCGCCCCTCCGCCGAAGCCGCTGGTCGTGCTGGTCGACGAGCTGCCGTACCGATGGTCACGACTGGTCGCCACGGAAATGTCCGAACGCCCACACGCGTCGCGGTCGAAAGTGCGGCACCTCACTCGGCAGGAGCACGCCGGCCCCCGCGTCGTCGTCGACGCGACGGAGGATCAAGGAGGGACCCGCGCCGCCGAGCTACAGAGCGTGGCGCGGAGCGCAGGATACTGGCCGTTTCGGCGGTGCTACGAGGAGGGCCTGCGGCGCGACCAGGGGCTCGCGGGCAAGGTATCCCTCGATGTCGCGGTGGCGCCGAGCGGATCGGTCGAGCGAGCCGATATGGTGTCGGCAACGCTGCGCGACGAGAGCGTGGCGCTTTGCATCGGGCGCGAAGCGACGCACTTGGCGTTTCCGCTGGGCGACGCGCCGATCCGGGCGAAGATCGAGGTCTCGCTTGCCGCGGGCGACGAGCCGGTCACCGTACCGCGCCCGGCTCTGCACGCCGACGAGCTGCGCGAGGCACTGCGCGCGTCGTGGCCGGCGGTGGAGCAGTGCTACGCGTCCGAGCTCGCGAAGCGCCCCGGGGCGGGGGGTCGCATGGAGCTGCGATTTCGGGCCCGATCGAGCGGAGAGATCGCGGAGGTCTCCGAAGAAGGCGACGCGCGCTTTCCGGACGTTGACGTGACGCGTTGTGTGCTCGGAGTCTATCGAACGACGAGGCTTCCTCCGGCACGCGTCTGCAGCGCACGCGAGACGACGTTCGGCTACGCAATCCATCTCGAGGCCAGATGAGTGTGTGGGGCTTAGCCGCCCGCGGGGGGACCTGAGGGCGCCCACGGGGTCTCAGGAGCGCGGGCGCACAACCTGCCGGAAACGAGACCCGTCCACAGCGTCGCCACGGGAACCCGGTGGGGGCTCTCACGCCTCGAGCGGCGCGAACAGCGCGTCGATCTCTCCCTCGCCGATCGGAGCCGCCGCCGCGGCGTCGCCGAGCAGCGCGTTCGACAGCCACCGCTTGCGCTGCTGGAGCGCCAGCACCCGCTCTTCGACACTTCCGGCGGCATACAAGTTGTGCACGAACACCGGTCGCCGCTGCCCGATTCGGTGCGCGCGGTCCGTCGCCTGCGCCTGCGCGGCGGGATTCCACCACGGATCGTAGTGCACGACGGTGTCCGCGCTCGTCAGGTTCAACCCCGTGCCGCCCGCCTTCAGGCTGATGAGAAAGACGTCCGCCCGCCCCTTCTCGAAGGCGTCGACGACGCGCTGCCGCTCTCGGGTTTCGCCGGTCAGGAGCAGGTAGTCCACGTCACGAGCCCGAAGCGCGTCCGCGATGATCGCGAGCATGCTCGTAAACTGAGAAAAGACGAGGATGCGATGCCCGCACGCGAGGTCTTGTCCCAGGAGCTCGATGAGGGCGTCCAGCTTCGCGGACTCGTTTACCGGACGCGCCGCGTCCAGCGCCACCAGCCGCGGATCGCAGCAGACCTGCCGAAGCTTGGTGAGCGCGTCCAGGATGGCGACCGTGGACGCAGCGATTCCCTTGGCTCGGATCGCGCGGCGTACGTCGGCGTGCGCGGCGACCCGAATGGACTCGTAGAGCTCGCGCTGCTTTCCTCCGAGCTCCACCGGGCAGAAGAGCTCGGTCTTCGCGGGGAGCTCGCGAGCCACGTCGCACTTCAGACGACGCAGAACGTAGGTCGAGACCGTCGCACGAAGCGCGGCGAGGCGCCCCTGGTCACCGTCTTTTTCGATGGGCTGTCGCCAGAAGCGTCGAAACGAGAGCTCGTCTCCGAGCAGGCCGGGCACGAGCCAGTCAAAGAGCGACCAGAGCTCGCCCAGGTTGTTTTCGACCGGAGTTCCGGTGAGGCACACGCGGTGCTCGGCGTTCACCCGTTCGAGCGCGCGCCGCGCCTGGCTGCGTGCGTTCTTGATGGCCTGCGCCTCGTCGAGGATCGCGATGTGAAAGCGAAGCGCGGCGAACCGCTGTTCGTCGCGCACCAAGACGGGATACGTCGTGATCGCGACGTGCGCGTCGGCGACATCCTCCCACCGCGCTCGCCTCGCCGGGCCATGGAGCACGACGACCCGCAGATGGGGAGCAAACTTGGCGAGCTCGCGCGACCAGTTGCCGACGAGAGTCGTCGGTGCGACGACGAGCGCGGGGGCGTCCAGTCTTCCTTCGGCATGCTCGACGCAAATGTGGGCGATCGTCTGGAGCGTTTTTCCCAGCCCCATTTCGTCGGCCAAGATGGCGCCCTTTCGAGCTTCGCGCAGTCGCTGCAGAAAGCAGACGCCCTCCGCCTGGTAGGTTCGCAACGTCGCGTGGAGCTCGCGAGGGGGCTCGATGGGCTGCAGGGGGGCGGACTGCAAAAACGCGCGCTCGGTCAACCGAGCCGGGTCCGACCACGCGATCGATCTGCCGCCCTTGTGAAAGGTTGCGTCGAGCTCCGCGAGCGCCGCGGCGCGCGCCTCGGGAAATGTGCGTTCGATGTGGTGGCCGCCCTGGTAGAGCTCGGCGAGGACGCGCAAGAGGGTGCGCAGTCGCTCCAGTGGAATGGCGACGTGATGGGTGTCGGTCACGCGCAGCGCCCAGGTCGGGCGGCAGGAGTTCGCGAGGCTGTCGAGCTGTCCGTCGGCGTCGGCACGATCGACGAGCTCGAGCACGACCGGGAGCAAATCCACCCGAACGCCATCGATCTCCACGCCGAGCTCGAGGCCGAACCAATCGGGTCGGTCGCTCGACGGTTCCACATTCGCGTACCAAGGAGGCTCCGGCTCGACGATCCGAAACGGGTAGGCCGCGTCGACCTCTACGTTCCAGCCGAGAGCGGCCCACTTGACGAGAGCGCGCGCCGTGAACCCGCAAAACGAGTGTTCGTCCCCATCGGCGCGAACGACGTATTCTGCGTCGCACCCTTCGGGAGGTGCGATCATGTCGACGCACGAAATCTCGACCGCGCCGAGCTGCTCGAGGGTGCGTCGAGCCTCCGCCTCGGACGCGCTGTCTCTCTCCACGGTTTCGATGTCGCCACCCGCGGCGCGGAGCAGCCGGGTCCGATCGTCGCTCGCCCGAAGGCGCGTGCCGCCGTACTCGAAGGACAGCTCGATGAGCGGCACCAGGAGCTCCGCGACGTCGCACGACAGCTGGTCGGTGCTGGTGACGAGCACCCTTTCCGCAAAGAGCCGCACGCAGGGTACGAACGGCCTACGGGCACTCGCGGCCCGGTCAGGTTTCGGCGACGGAACCGTCACACTACGCTTACCCTAACATCACATTCGGAGAAGCTTGTCGAACGTTTGGAGGGTGCCCCCTCCCGCCCCCCCCGCGGTCAGAACATTTCGCCTGCGGCGAAGTAACCTCCCACGGGCCTTGCATCCGGCGACCACGCAAGATCGGCCCGCACGACGAACGCGGTCCCCTGCTGCAGTCGGAGACCGAGGCCGGTGCCCCATTTCAGGCCCAGACCCGAGCCATCGAGCTCGGGGTGCGACGACCAATCGGCCCAGAGGCGGCCTGCGTCGAGGAAGGCGACCGCGCCGATGCCCCATGGCTTGCCGATCGCATGAAAGCGCGCGATGTCGGTGCGCACTTCGAGATTGCCGATGAGCTTGGCCTTTCCATAGTACCGCTCCGCCGGGACACCCCGGACGCCGGCGGTCCCGCCAATGGCATAGGTGTCGTCGTACAAAGGGAGGTTGAAGAAAGGCGGGTCGCCGATCAGCGCGTCGGCGAGGCCGCGCACCGCGACGACGACTCGCGGACCGACAGGGACGTAGGCGCGGGCGATGCCCAGGACCTCGGCGTACGAATAGGGAAGGGCGTCACCGAACCGCGGCGAAACGCGCAGATTGACCTCGTCCCAGCTTCCTCTGCGAGGGACGACCTCGTCGTCGCGGGTATCCCAGCTCACCGTCTCTTGGGCGAACGCGACGCCCGCCGTGCGCGCCGTCCCGAGCAGATCCCGAACTTCCCGAGATCCGGTGCTCATGTCCGCAGCGAGCTTGCCATCCGGGGGCACGTCGAGCCAATTGATCGTGACCGACCCGCCGACGGTCACGAAAAGATGCGGGACGAGCACGACACGCGCATAACTCTCGAGCGTGGGATGCGTGCGCGTGTATTCGTAGCGCGGCGAGCCCCAATCGGGGGGCAATGGGGTCGCGTCACCGAGTCCGAAGTAGCGCACGTTCGTCTCTTCGGTGAACGCGACGCGCGCGGTCACGCGGAGCTTGCCGTCGTCGAGGTCTGGCAGCGTGAGCAATAGCCAGTAGTCTTGGTACGGCGTGGCGATCTGGGGCGAGACCCGAAATGTCGCGAAGGCGCTCCCGTCGAAGCGCCACGCCCAGCCTCCCTCGTTCTGTTCGGTTCGAGGGGCGCCAAAGCGCGTGAGCGCGCCGACCGCCCCGCCGCCGAAGCCGATGTCGCTGCTGCCGCCGACGATGGGGACGACGTCGAACTCGGTATCGCCCCGGGGTTCGTTTTGCGCGCGCGCCTGGTTGGGCGACGCGAGCCCGAGCGGGGCGGCGAGCAAGACTGCCACGAGTGTCCGGCGCATCCACGCGAGCTTGGGGCAAGCCCCGGGCCTCGACGCGAGCGGCTGAGGTGCGGTCGAACGCCCCGTCTATCCCGCATTCGAGGTCGAAAGCGGACTTTTTCCCAGCAAGTGGAAGTTCTTGCTCAGCCAGGCGTCTCGCCGCCCACTCCCGAAGGCTTCATCGAAATACTCCAGCAGCTTTTCGCCCCGCATGAATCGTCCCTTGACGGTGAGCACGCGCAAGGCGTCGATGTTGCGGTGGGATTCGGCGACTTGCAAAAGCTTCACGATCTGGCGTCGATCGAAGTTGAGATACGTCTGAATCGCCCCGTCTTCTCCCGGGACGTACGCCAGGGTGTACGTCAGGCCGATGTTCCCGGTGCACGGGTCGGAGCCGCAGATACAGGGAATGAGCGCTCGCCTCTGCCAGTGGTAGTCGATGGTGATCTCTTCGCCGGCCTTGATCGCCCGCGTGGCGCGCAGGATGAGAGCGTCCCGATACTTCTCTCTCACGCTGGCGTTGGGATCACACGAGTGATTGGCGATGTGGCCGCCGATCGTGGCGGGGTCCGGGCTGATGGCGAGGTAGGCGTTCCGCGCGTCGTCCCAGGCGTAGCTCATGGAATATTCGCCGTCTGCGGATTTGCTGAAAGCCTCCTCCGCCTCTTCGCTGTCGAAGGTGGGGATGGTTATCGCCTTCCCGGTGAACGCCGCGACCGCTTCGTCTTTCTTGTGATCGACGAGGGAGAATATGCCGCGACCCCTTTCCGTGTTCCGAATTTCGATCAACTGATGGGCGAGGACTTGCTTGTATTTTTTGGCTTCCTGCCAGGGACGACTCATCGAGTTCGCTCGCCCTTCAGCGTACAAGACGCGCGCCGCTCTCGGAAGCGCCGGGGCCGAGGTCCGTCGCCGGCTCGAGCGCCGGTTCACCGAGGCGTGTCCGCGCAGCAGCGGAAGCCGATCTGATAGTACTCGTACGACTGATTGTGATCGGTCGTCATCGGCCTGCACCGATCGCGCACCGGTCCCCAGTATCCCCCCTTCAAGCCGCTCACATACGGCTTTTCGTTCTCTCGCCCGGCCTCGTTGACCACCCACTCGTCGACATTCCCGGTCATATCGAAGACACCATAAGGGCTGACACACGAATCGCGGGCGCCGCTCGGATCACGCTGATCGAGGCGCGCGAGCTCGCTCGAGCGCGTGCGCGGGTCGCTCCATCTGGCTTCGTCCGGAAGGATATAGGGCTTGTCGATGTTGCAGGCCGCCGGGTTGCGGGCGAATCCGTAGGGATAAGGAAGCCGCTCCTGACCTTCGCATGCGAGCGTCCATTCGCTGTCCGTGCACAAGCGCTTCCCGGCGGCGGCGCAGGCCTCTCGCGCTCCGATCCAATCGATGGCGACGACCGGCTTCACCCCCGGCTGGTTCGGCCACTCGAAGCGGTCCACGCAGAAGTCCTTGTGGACCGGCGTCCCCATGCAGCGCCCGTTCGGCCCGAACTCGGCGCAGCGATCGGTCTCGGGGTGCTTGGGGTCGACCGCCCGCAGGCAGAACTGCTCCACCCACGGGCACCATTCTCCGGTGACTTCGATCATCTCCGACGGGCACGCGGACGGCGGCTCCGGCAAAGGCGTCGTCGAAATTGCGGCGGCGAAGGCGGCGGTGACGAGCAGGCGGGTCAGGCACGCGCATCTTCGCAGTCGCCGCCGCGCGACGCCACTTTGCGACGGCAGGCGCCGCGTGTACGCATCGTATGATAACGTCGGTTGGGTGAGCGAGTCGGTCGTCGGAGACGTCGTCGACGTCCGCTACGAGCTCCGGAGGCTGATCGCGCGCGGCGGAATGGGCCTCGTGTTCGAGGCGCACCACAAGTTCACGCGCCGCACCGTCGCCCTCAAGCTCCTGCCCGACGATCTGCTGCTGCAAGGCGAAGCGAAGGAACGCCTGCTGCGCGAGGCCCATGCCCTCACGACCGTCCGGCACCCTGGTTTCGTCGAAGTACTGGACGCGGGCGTGTGCGGCGATCACGGTCCGTACGTCGTTCTCGAAATGCTCGAGGGGCGCACACTCGAAGGCATTCTGGCCGCCCGGCGTCGTCTGACGATCGAGAACGCGGTGCAGCTCGGGCGTCAGCTTTGCGATGCGGTAGGGCACGCAAACGCGCGTGGCGTCATCCATCGCGACATCAAGCCGAGCAATGTCTTCGTCGCGCGAAACGAAGTAGGACAAGAGACCGTAAAAATCATCGACCTCGGTGTGGCGGCGGTCGGGGAGGGGCAGCTCGGGGTGCACGATCGGAAGCTGACGACGGCCCACGCGGTCATCGGCACTCCCGAGTACATGGCCCCGGAGCAGCTCTTCGGTCAGGAGGTCGACGCGCGAACGGACGTCTACGCGATCGGGATGACCCTCTACGAATGTCTGACGGGGGAAGTCCCGCACACCGGCAGTTACCCCGAGGTGCTCGTGCGCGTCTCGAACGCGACCGAGCCCCCCAGGGTCCGCGAAAAGCGGATGGATGTCCCGCCCGCAGTCGCCGTCGTGATCGAGAGTGCGCTCGAAAAGGACCCGGGCGCGCGCTTTCAAACGGCGACGGAGCTCGGTCGGGCGCTGGTCGCGTCGAGCGGCTTCGCGCCGGGCCGCTCTTCGCTCCTCTCGGCATCGGCGGACGAGGCGGTCTCGCCGCCCGCAGAGAGACACGACCACTCCGAGCGGGCGATCAAGCTCGTGCGAAAGAAGGCGCCCGTCGGGGGCGACCCCGCGGCGGTCCTCGCGCGAGACCAAGGGCAGGCGCCATCGCGTCGCCGGCAGTTCGTCCGGGCGCCTTACGTAACTCCCGTCTTGATCATTGCGCCGTCCGAGCGAGAGATCGACGCGCGCAGCGAGGAGATCAGCGAAGAGGGAATGCTGGTCGTCTCGCCTCGGTCGTTCGCTCTCGGCGCATCGCTCACACTGCGCTTCGCGAGCCCGACCGGCGACATGCTCACCGTCGCAGCGAGCGTTCGCTGGACGCGCGAGGGTCGGGGACGGACGGCAATGGGCGTGGAATTCACGGATGCCCCCCCTGCGCTTCGCGCCGTCGTCGCGCGGTATATCGAAACGCTGCCGAAGGCTCAGGGATGACGCCCCGAGGGTCTTCTGGCCGTTGTCTGCGATCGCCGCGGGCACTATGAAGCTGCGGCGTGATGCGGCCTTGGCTCTTGTGCCTTTTCGTGCAGCTCGCTGCCTGCGAGCCGATCGCGGCGGCGATCTCTCCGAGAGCCGCGCCATTTCCGGGCTCCGTCGCGCGGGGTCCAGAGGAGGCGTGCGCCAAAGAGTGCGCGAGCCAGGCCGGTCATTGCAGTGCACGGGACTGCTCTCGGGGGTGCAATTTGGTCCTCGATCGTCTCGTCGAGAAAGAGGGCCGAAACGTCGTCGCGTGCGTGGCCCAAGCGACGCCGGCGTGCGACGACCGCACGTGGGCCGCGTGCGCCGCGCGGATCGGCGAACATGCCGACGGGGGCCCTCCCGCGCCCCCACCGCCTCCGAGCGACGAGGAGCAATTGGACGAGTAGAGTCGGCTTTGGGCTTCGCCATCCGTTTACGAGAAGACGCTGCGACAACTACGCTGCCGTCGTTGCCATCGGATGCGCCCTTCTTTGGCTCCGAATCGAGTGCAGCGCTGTGGACGTGGACGTTCCGTTCACGTCCGCGTGACGTCCAGGTTCACGACGGCCTTCGGTGGGCCCGCGGATATAGGGACGCACGGCCGCGCTAGAAAGATCGCATGTACAAGCCGGCCAGATCTTCCCGCGTGACCGGGCGCGGATTGCTTCTGTGACACGCGTCTTCGATCGCCTTGTCGGCCAACTTGGCCACGTCGCCCTCGGTCACGCCCTCGGCACGCAGCCCGTCGGGTAGCCCCACACGCTTTCGCAGCGCGCGCAGGCCCTCGCCGCAGGTCTTCGCGTCCGGGGTCAGAATCGCGCGAACTCGATCGAGCTTCGGGGCCACGACCGACTGGTTGAAATCGACGACGGCGGGGAGGCACAGTGCGTTGGCCAGCCCGTGGTGAAGGCCCTTCTCGCTCGACAGGGGGTGCGCGAGCGAATGGCACGCGCCGAGACCCTTCTGGAAGGCGACCGCTCCCATCATCGCGGCTTTCATCATCCCGCCCCGCGCCGACAGGTCGCCGCCGTGCTCGACGGCTCGAACCAGGTGCTGGGCGCATTGCTCCAGCCCTCCGAGCGCGATCGCGTCGGCCATGGGGTGATCGCCGACCGAGCAAAATGCTTCGAGGCAGTGCGTCAGCGCGTCGAACCCGGTCGCGGCCGTGACCCGCGCGGGCATCGAGCTGGTGAGCTCGGGATCGAGCAGGGCCACCTTCGCGAGGAGGTGGGGGCTGAAGATGACCGTCTTGCGGCCGGTCGCGGCCAGCGTGACGACCCCGGAGCGACCGACTTCACTTCCGGTGCCCGCCGTCGTCGGAATCGTGACGATGGGAGGGACCGCGTTCGTGATGAACTGTCCGCCGTCGACGGCGTCGTCGTAATCGGCCAGCGGCCGCTCGTGCGTGACTTTGAGGGCGATGAGCTTGCCGGTGTCGAGAGGTGACCCGCCGCCCACGGCGACGACGCACTCGGCCTTGTGCCCGCGGTACGCGGCGACGCCCTCGAATACGTTCTTTTCGACCGGGTTCGGGTCCACCGCGTCGAACACCGCGACGGCGACGCCGCCCGCTTCGAGGAGGGCGCGCACGCGCTCCGCAATCCCGACGCGAACGACCCCCGGATCGCAGACCACCAGCGCACGCTTGGCCCCGATGCGCTTGACGTGATCGGCGAGCGCTCGCACGGAGCCCGCACCGAAGACGATTGTCGTAGGAAAGCTCCAGGTCACCACGTTCGTCATGGGTGGATGCCTATCACGTCAGACCGTCTCGAAGTAGCGCGCAAGCTCCCACTCCGTGACCACACGCTCGAACTGCCGGCACTCCCATTGCCGCGTGCGGACGTAATGTTCGATGAAGCCTTCGCCGAGGAGCGCGCGCAGGCGCTGACTCTTGGCCAGCTGCTCGGTCGCGTCCCGCAGAGTGCGAGGCAGCGGCGCGAGGTCGCTCCGGCTCGACGCGTCGCCTTGCGCGGGGGGCGGCGGCGCTTTCGCCTGCTCGATGCCCCATAGCCCCGACGCGAGCACGGCCGCCATCGCGATGTACGGGTTGATGTCGGCCGCCGTTTGCCGGAACTCGAGGCGCGTCGACTTCGGGCTTCCGGGGATCGCGCGGACGGCGCACGTACGGTTCTCGATGCCCCAGCTCGCGTTGAGCGGCGCCCATACCCCGGGCACGTACCGCTTGTAGCTATTGACGGTAGGCGAGATCAGCGCAGTCATTTCGGGCATGAGGGCAAGCTGGCCCGCGAGGTAGTGCTTGGCGACGAGGCTCAACTTGTCTTCGGCCGCCGCGTCGTAAAACGCGTTCGTTTGCTGCTTCCAGAGCGACTGATGAACATGCCCGCTCGACCCCGGCAAATCATGGTTCCACTTGGCCATGAACGTGACCGAGCAGCCGAGGCGTGACGCGACGATCTTCATCGCGGTTTTGAAGAGAGCGGCCTTGTCGGCCGCGCGCAGCGCGTCGTCGTACTTGATGGCGACTTCGTAAACGCCGGGCCCCGTTTCCGTGTGCAGCCCTTCGATGGGAATGCCGAAGCGATCCATGTCGTCGAGGATGGCGTGGCACAGGTCTGCGTGCTGCCCTTCGCGCACCCAGGAGTAACCGAACATGCCCGGCGAAATCGGCTCGAGGCCGCGGAAGCCCTTGGCGTGGAGTGACCCGGGGGTCTCCCGGAAGACGAAGAATTCGAACTCGGCGGCGAGCGACGCTTCGTAGCCCAGTGAATTCGCGCGTGAGATGATCTGTTTGAATAGTCCGCGGGGGCAGGCGGGGTGAGGCGAGCCGTCGTCCAGCACGAAGTCGACCAAGAACGTGGCGGTGTCCGGTTCCCACGGTAGGACGCGGAACGTCGACGGGTCGATGCGCGCGCGAGTGTCTGGGTATCCCGTGTGCCATCCCGTGACGCGAGAGTTGTCGTAAAGGACATCGGCGACGTCCCATCCGAAGATGACGTCGCAGAACCCCATCGGTTCCTCGAGCGCCGCCCAGAACTTGTCGAGCGCGACGTACTTGCCGCGCAAGACGCCGTCGACGTCGAAGCCGCCCACCTTCACGCGGCGGATGCCGTGCTCGTTGAACGCGTCTCGGAGCTGTTTGGCGTCCATCGGACGTAGGGTACTGCCTCTGCCGGGCGCACGGAAAGATTCAGGGCGCCAGTTTCACGTACGCATCGACCATTTGCTCGAATGCACCCGCCAGAAACAAGCGCGCATCGGCGACGGACTCCGGCGGATCGCCGGGTCCGGGCGTCGTGAAGTCCCTTTGCTCGGCGTGAAACTGCGAGGCGATGATCGGCCAGCCCCGGCCCTTCGAGCGAAACGCCTCCGGAACGGTGTCGCACCACCCCGGGCCGCTCGGATTGGGGAAAACGCCGTCGCGCGGGCCCGCCGCGACCACGTCCGCCCCGCAGAACGCGCTCGTGGCCAGCATTTCGAAGCGATCGAGCACTCCGCCCGCGAGGAATGCGTCCGGGCGGACCGCGTCGGAGTGGAGCTCGGGCAGCGCTTGTGTCGTCGATCGATGGAGCGGGCCAGCCACGTCTTCGAAGAGCGGGTCGCTCGCGAGGAATCGGATCTTGGCTCGCGCGGGGTGCGGATCGGTCGGCCACGCCCGCAAGACGTCGATCGGCGGAGCGAAGCCGCGAATCGGGCGCCCGCTCGTGCGCCGGAGCACTCGGTCGATCACGCGCAGATCCCCTTCCGACGCGGTGTCTCCCTGCCGAGCGGCGAGAAGCGCGAGGAGCTGCGCCCCGCCACAAAAGCCCATGAAAGGCGCGACTCGCTCACGAACCGCAGGCCCGAGCTGCCCCATTCCCCCGAGCCGAGCGTCCCGCAGCGGGTCCCAGTGCCACTCCTTCGGGTGCGCCGGGTCGGCGGCCGTTTGCCCCGCGTAGTCCCAGTCGTTCGAGCCGCTGAGGATAGCCAGCGGCGGAGGGCTCGCCCGCGACAGAAACTGCGCGTCGAGCAACGGATCGTCCCCCTCGATCGACTCGAGCACCTGGCCCGCCTCGTCGCTCGGGGGCGCGTCCAACGGCTCGCCGCGATCGCCCAGCGAGCGCGCGTAGCGATCGTCGCGACAGAGGACCGGCAGGAGCTGTGCGAAGCGGGACTGCAAGAACTTCGCGTGGTACGCGTCGTTGGTGAGCTCGCCGCCGGGGGTACCGCGTGACTCCGCCGAGGGGTTCGCGTTGACGCTGAGGATCCAAGGAGGAGCGAGGACGGGCCGCTCGTCGTCCGCGCGGTACGCGGCGATTTCACGCACGACGGGGACCGCTCCGGGGACCACGACCCCGTCGGCGCCCGTCGCGCCTGCAATCACCAGCCGGAGCGAGCGCACGATTCTCGGCGCCGGTAGCGTCACCAGCCTTCGCCGAAGCGGCAGAGCCCCGCCGTCGCTCCGGAGCGGGTCGGCGGCGACCTGTGAGAACCGGCGGCCGTCTTCGCTGACTTCGAGCACGTAATGAACGGGCCCCCATGCGATCGCGTAAGCCCGGCCGGCCCCCGCGCGCGGCACGCTGGTCGCATCGAACCCGAGCACCAGCCGGATCCGGTCGATCGGCAGGGCGTCTTGCAGATCGACACGAAGGCTCCACCGCGACTTTCCGGGCGCTCCCGCCCATCGAGTCGCATACGAGCCGTCGAAGGCATCGGCGGCGCGAAAGCCAGGAAACGCGCCGTCGTCGCTCGCGTCGGCGCCGAGGAGCACGTTGCGCGCGCTCTCGATGGCCTGTACTTCGCGGACGACGGGCGGCCCGGCGTTCGTGCGATCGATGACGAGTCGCAGTCCACACGTATCCGCGTCGACGAACCACGATCGCCTCGTCGGCTGGGCCAGCAAATCGCCCGGTGGAGCAGTTTGGTCGGACGCGTCGAGCGCGGTCCAGCCGTTGTCGGAGGGGTTGGGGCACCTGGGGCTGCCGCCGCTGGCGGGACGAGTTTCCCAGTGGAAGGTGGTGGGCACGCCGCTCGTCGGCGAGTTCCCGAATCGCGCGCGCAGCAGCCCCACGTGCACCGGCTGCGCAAAGGCCGCCGACCACCTCCACTGGAGCTCTCCCGCGCGCCCGGCCCATGCCGTGTCTTCGCGCCCGTCGACCGCGAAGCGTGCGTCTTCGCCCGACGGATTGGCCGCGCGGACGCCGAGCAACGCCGAGGTGTGCAGCGCGTCGAGCACAGTCGCTCGCTCGTGCGTTAGGGCGAGCGATCCGGCGGCGGCGGGCCGCGCGACCGAAATCGCGACCGGCGCGGCGGCGACGATCCACGCGAGCGTGGCGCCTGCGAAGGCGACTCGCCCACCCGTGGCGGCCTTTGCGTCCTGGCGGTTCATCTCTCGCTTTTACCGAGTCCGCTATAGGTGGTGCACGTCTCCAAGGCGCACCAGCATCGCGCCGCGAGCGTCCAGCTCGAATGTCGTGAGCGAGGCGGGCGGGCACGCGAAGCGTTCCCGGAATCGGGCGATCGGCACGTCGAGGAGCGCGCACACCAGAATGCGGATGGTCGCCTTGTGGCTGACGAACATCACGTGGCCGGTCGCATGTTCGCGGCGCGCCCGCACGAGCACCGGGAGCGCGCGCGCCGCGACGGAAAATGCGCTCTCCCCGCCCGGGGGCGAGAACAGAGCCGGATCGCGCATCCACGAAGTGAAGGCGTGCGGTTCGGTCGCTTCGACTTCCGTCTCCTTGCGCCCCTCCCACGATCCGTATGCGATTTCGCGCAGCCCGTCGTCGAAGACCGGCTCGAGGGTGCACGCGCGCTCGATGGGCTCCGCGGTCATGCGTGCGCGCAGCTTGGGACTGACGTAGAGCGCCTCCAATTTGAGTCCTGACGCGAGCCCCGCGACCGCATCGGCCTGCCTGCGGCCCTCGTCGGTGAGCGGCGGGTCGATTTCGCCGGCAAAGCACCCCTGCGCGGCTTGGAGCGTTTCGCCGTGACGCACGAGATGAAGCGTAAGCATGGGGGGCATCCTAGCGCGAAAGGGGCTCGCTCCATGATGCCGTCCGCAGCATACGGTGCAACGAACCGTGGAACCCTTTCGCGCCGGCCAACTCGGCCGAACTCGGGCCCCAACGCCGTCATCGCGGTGCGGCCTGCGCCGCGCGCCGACGCGCAGCCCCGAACGTGTTCGCGGATCGGCTCAAGAAACTGTACATTCCCGCCCCCCATGGCCCGATTCATCGACGAACTCAAGCGCACCCATCATGCCGGCGAGCTACGAGCATCCGACGAGGGCAAGACAGTCGTCCTCTTTGGCTGGGTCGCGAGCTACCGGGATCACGGCGGCTGCGTCTTCATCGACCTGCGCGACCGCGAAGGGGTCACGCAGCTCGTCTTCGACCCCGACCTCGCCAGCCACGGCGATCTCCCGCGCGCGGCGCACGACGTGGCGCGCACCGTGCGCTCCGAGTGGGTCGTGGGCGTGCGGGGCGTCGTCAAGCTTCGCGGTGCGAACCGCAACCCGAAATTGCCGACGGGCGACATCGAAGTGCACGGCGTCGAACTCTTCGTCTTCAACCGCAGTGAGACGCCGCCGTTCGAGATCGCCGATCAAACCGACACCAGCGAAGAGAAGCGGCTTCAGTATCGCTACCTGGACCTCCGGCGCGCGCCCCTTCAGCGAACGCTCCGCGTCCGGCACCGTGTTCACCAGGTCACGCGTCGCTATTTCGACGAGAGTGGGTTTCTCGAGCTCGAGACGCCGTTCATGGTCAAGTACACGCCCGGCGGCGCGCGCAACTTCCTGGTTCCTTCGCGCCAGCACACCAACAAATTCTACGCTCTGGCCGAGAGCCCGCAGCTCTTCAAGCAGCTCTTCATGGTGGCGGGCTTCGACAAATACTTCCAGATCGTCAAGTGTTTCCGGGACGAGGACCCTCGCCTCGACCGGCAGCCGGAGTTTACGCAGATCGACGTCGAGATGAGCTTCATCAACCAAGACGACGTATTTCGCGTCATCGAGGGGCTCGTGTTTCGGATCTGGAAAGAGGTGCTGTCCGTCGATCTGCGTGAGCTCTATCCGAGCGGCAGCTTCCCTCGCATGCCATTCGAAGATTCGATGGCGCACTACGGAAACGACAAGCCGGACCTGCGCTTCGGTTTGCCGCATGTCGACTTGACCGACGTCGTCATCGAGCACGGGGGCGGCGGCGTGCCGTTCTTCAAGACAATTGCCGACAAGTTCTCCCGCGGCGAGTACCGCCGCGATCTGCCTGCCGAGATCGTCAAAGCGCTGCTCGTGCCCGCCGAGCTCGCCGGCAAATTGTCTCGCACGGAGATCGACAAGCTCGAAGAGTTCGTGAAAGGCATGGGCGCCAAGGGCCTGGCGCGCGCGAAGATCGACGCCGACGGCGGGTGGGTGCAGTCGCCGCTCTCGAAGACCATCACGGCCGAGCTGCGGCAAGCCATCAACGCCCGAACCGGCGCCAAAGACGGCGATCTGGTGTTCTTCCAGTTCGGCCGCGAGAGCATGGTGCAAACCGTGATGGCCAATCTGCGCATTCATCTCGGCAAGAAGCTCGGCCTCGTGCCGGAGAGCGGTCACGGTGGGCACTGGAAGTTCCTGTGGGTCGTCAACCCTCCGCTCTTCGAGTACGACGACGACAAGAAGACCTGGGTGGCCGCCCACCACGCGTTCACTCGTCCGCACGACGACTGCGTCGACTTACTCGACAAGGATCCGGGCAGGGTTCTTTGCTGGCGTTACGACTTGGTCCTCAACGGGTTCGAGATCGGCGGCGGGTCGATTCGTCTTCACGATCCGGCGGTCCAGGCGAAAGTGTTCCGCGCACTGGGGATCTCCGACGACGAGGCGCGCAGCAAGTTCGGCTTCCTCCTCGAAGCGCTCAAGCTCGGCGCGCCGCCCCACGGCGGGATCGCGATCGGGATGGATAGGCTGTCGATGCTGCTCAGCGGGGCCGAAAGCCTCCGTGACGTCATCCCGTTTCCGAAGACGCAAAAGGGGACAGACCTGATGACGGAGGCGCCGGGCACGGTGTCTCCCGAGCAGCTCGCCGAGCTTCGGATTCGGGTGGTGGACGGGGGGTAGCGTTTTTCAGGGCCCGCGTCTCGCCTTCATGGCACGCGGGCGCTCAGTCGACCGGAAAAGACCCTCTGCGAACGAGTAGCGGCGCTGTGCGAACTGGACGAGACACATCGCCAAGAAGAAACGGCGCTGTGCGGACTGGACGAGACACATCGCCAAGAAGAAACGGCGCTGTGCAAACTGGACGAGACACATCGCCAAGAAGAAACGGCGCTGTGCGAACTGGACGAGACACATCGCCAAGAAGAAACGGCGCTGTGCGGACTGGACGAGACACATCGCCAAGAAGAAACGGCGCTGTGCGAACTGGACGAGACACATCGCCAAGAAGAAACGGCGCTGTGCGGACTGGACGAGACACATCGCCAAGAAGAGACGACACATCGCCAAGAAGAAACGGCGCTGTGCGAACTGGACGAGACACATCGCCAAGAAGAAACGGCGCTGTGCGGACTGGACGAGACACATCGCCAAGAAGAAACGTCGCTGCGACGAGCGAAGGAGACACTTTCAGGCGAAGCGTCGCTCGCGGACCGAGAATTCTCTGCACTTTCCGTAGATACGAAGGTGCTTCGGTCAGAAGGTGACACCGATTTGGCCATGGACCGTGACCGCGGAGTCTGGCCCCGTCGGCAGGAAGAGCCAGCCGACGTCCGCGCCTACGAGAAAAAGTCCGAGGGAGACCAGCCAGACGACGCTCGGCTCGAGATAAAGCGAGTTCGAGACGTCGCCGGGGCCCGGAGGGGTTCCGGCGGCGTTCGAGAAACGAAAATTGCCCAAACCGAGCTGGGGCCGAATCGTTACCGGGAAAAATTTAAAGTTGTAACCGGCTTCGAACCCGTAAAGCAGTCCGCTTCGCGTCTGCATGAGGCCTCCGCCCGTCGAGGAGGCAGCCGGCGCGGGGCAGCTTCCGCACGGGCCAGTCGCGCCCAGATAGTCGATGAAATCGATTCCGGCATAGAGACCCTGAACGGATACGCCCCCGCGTCCTCCAACGCCGAAACCGAGAGGACCGAGAGGGCCCGTGGCGACGCCAGCCTTTGCGCCGATCTCGATGTCCACCGGTCCGAGGGCGTTTGCTTCCCCAGGGAACGCGAGGATTGCGACGGCGAGGCCCGCGGTAGCGAGAAGGAGAGAGGGCGCCATAGTGCGATCCTACCCGCGCGCCGCCTGCAGAGATCGCGATTGTGGCCTCATCTGCTTCGGGATGTGTTTTTCAGGGATGTGGGCGCGCGTTCCTCGAAGCCCCCCCCAGGTCCCCCCCCCGCGCGTCGTCGCCGCGCGGCGGACACGACGGGGGACCGTGGGGGTTATCTCTCGAGCAACCCCCGCAGCACCGCGAGCGGATCGAATCCGAGCAGTGTGCCGACGTCTTTGCCGGTCAGCTTTGCGATGCGCGAACGCGCCGCGTCGACCAGCGGCGCGAGCATCGCGACCGGGACGATGCGACCGGTGATCGACATCAGGCCTTGCACCGCGAATCGCGCGCCGTCAAAGCCGATGGCCATGCCCACCCCTGCGGGCATTGGCGCAACGACGACGTCGCGCACGGCCACGGCACGGCTCCATACGCCCGGGCGGGCGTCGGTCTGCAAGGCTCGGAATGTCTCGAGCTCGGCGAAGCATCCGAAGCCGAGCGGCCCGTAGCGGTCTTCGACCGCGTGCGCGAGGTGACGGTAGTCGCGCCGCCAGTCGCCCGAGAGCAAGCCGATCGCCGGACGAAGCTCGTCCGGACCGGCGAATACGTCGAATGCGGCCCCTCTGCGCCGCGCGACGAACGCGGTCCAGAGGTCACCCGCGTCGAACAATCCGAGAACGATCGCGCGCCCGTCCGGGCACAGCGCATCGAGGGTCCTGCGCACGATGGCGGGCGTCGGGAGAGGCACGCCCCGAAGGCGCTGCGGCCACGCGGTGATCGCGCCCTGGTCGAGCATCTCTCGAGCGATTCCGACCAGCATGAGCGCCTGCGCCGTGAGATTGTCGCCCCGCCGCGCGCGCGCGCCGAAGCGCTCCATGACTTCGTCGAGCGCCCCCAGACGCATGCCGATCCCCCAGCTCGCGCTGTGGGCGCGCGCGAGCTGCGCCAGCGCCGACGGGCGCCCCGCTCGAAGCGCCAACGCCTGCGCTTCGCCCTCTTCGGGAGTGTGCAAAGCGGACGCCGGGTCGAGCCGGCCCTGACGCGTGTGAAGGAGCTTGAGCACCTCACCGTCGTCGTGCACGACGATGACCCCGCCCTGCGGCGCCGCCGGCTCGAGCTCGGCGATCGCGCGTGGCTTCCAGAGGCGGAGAAAGCGAAGCCAAGCCTCGGTGGTCCATCCCTCGAATCGGACATCGGATGTCAGCACGGCGGCGCGCGAGCATAGCGCGTCGTGCTACGACTTTTTGCTTGAACGCCGAAGAGCTATTCGCACGCTTTTTCTTGCCGCTTTATCCGCCGGACGCCCGGTCGGCGGCGGATTTGGCGCGAGCGCGGGCGACCGACGCCAACCCCGGGAAAAACCGCTTCATCGCCGCCCACCTGGAAGACGCGACCGAACGGTTCATCGCGGGCGCCGGTGAGTTTTTCGGCGCCGACCTGCTGTTGGATCGGAGCGACGCGAGCGTGCACCGCCTGAGTGCGGCGATAACGCGAGATCGGCGCGACGTGTGGGCGGCGCGCGGTGCACCCGGGAGCGCCGACAACGTTCTCTTCAACATCGCGATCCACGGGGCGGCGTACGTCGGGTCTTGCGTCGTCGCCCGCCACGGCGGCGTATGGAGCGTGCGCAGGCCGCTCTGGGAAAGCGTCGTTCAGCTGCGATCCCGCGCGGGCGAAGCGAGCCTCGCGATCTTTCATTGGTGGCTCAAGTCGTTGGCCGATGACGCGCAGGGGGCGACCTTGGCCGATCGCTACCGAACGCATGTCGAAGTGCCGTGCGCGCGCCCCGAGGAGCTTCCCGTGATCGTGGCGGGCGCGCGCGACCTCCCGCGGCTTAGCAAGCCTCGATACGATACCCTTCACAAGTATCTGACTGCGCATCTTCCGGAGCTGAGCGATCTGGGTGCGGACTTTCCCACGCCGGAACGCTTCGCGAGCCTGGCGCTTCGCTGGATGGATTTTCACTTGCTCGGCGGCGGGCGGATGGTGCTCATGGCAGGTCCGTCCAGCGGAGGACTTCACCTTTTTTGGCTGTCCGCGGGCGGGTTCGAAAAAAGCGCATTCTTCGCGTGCGACTCATTTCCCGACCCGGTCGTGCAGATCGCCGAAGATCGAATTTGCGCAACGACCCGAGACAACGGAAAAGATCAAATCCAAGAAATGCTCTGGTGGGGCCCCTAAGCAAATCGACCCAAAAGCCCCTAAACCGCAAACCGACCCAAACCGCCATCCCCCCTCAAACCGCAACCCCGCCAAAGCAACTCAAACCGCAAACCGACCCCAACCCCCAAACCCCCCCCACGGTCTCCCCGCTAAATCTCCCGAACCCAAGGGCCCCCCGAGCCCCCGATTAGGGGCAGAAGACCGGGTGATTTTCGCCGAGACCAAGCGAGGCCAAGGAGGCGAGCGAGGCGTACGACCGTACGCCGCAGCGAGCCGACGCCGGCATCGCGCCGGTATCGGCGAAAAGCACCCGGTCTTCTAAGGGCAGACTTCGCTGGTTCGGCACGCCATAAAGCGATTGAGCCCGCTCCCGATCCCGGAGCACGCCTCGGATGCGACCGAGGATAGGCAGTTGTCGAGTCGTGTCGAATCGACGCCGCGCGGGCAGTTGGAGGCGCGAAGGTTGTCCTGGGCCTCGCCCCGATTCTTGCTCATGCACGCTTCCATCGACGCGTAGTTGCGGTCCCCGCCGATCTCGTTGCACGCCGAGGCATGCTTGCATTCCGCCGTGGCAAGGCGGTGTGCGGCGGTTTCCGTGTCGATCGGCTGGACCATGGCGACTCCGGGCTGCTGCGGTGGCGGATTCTGCGAACACGCGACCACGAGCACGCCAGCTGCGAGCGGAATAGCCGACAAGAACGAATGAACTCTCATGGGGTGACCTCCTGCGTACGCGCTTGCCTGCATCGCGCGTACCGTGAAAGCCACATCGCCCTCACGTGGCTCTGCCGCGCACCCCGCTCGCCCTCTCCGTCAGGGCTGCGCCCACCACCGGATGCACAAATCGTCGCTCGCGTGGCGCACCGCCATTGCCGGCGCGATGGCTCTCGTCGCGCTCGTTGCGGCGCCGGCCGGCCGCTCCAACTTGGGTATCACGGTGACCGAGAGCGGCAATCCCTCCGCCTCGGGACCGCAGAGGTTCGCCTCCGCGCGCGCAATCCATCCCGTACCCTCGAGCGACACGACCTGAACCCGTCCGAGAGTCAGCGGGACATCGCCCACAATCCCCAGGCGAACGACGACGTCGCGTTCACCTCGCGAATCGGCCGCGGGCGGGGACAGCAAGCTTCGGATTCGCAGCGCGGCGAGGTCGCTCGCCGCGTATGCGCGGCGCAGATCGCTCTCCTTCACGCGCACGATCGCGCCGGCCATCTGCGGCCGTCCGAGGAGCAGCTGGGTGCTCGGCGTTCGGCGGATGGCGGGTTCTACCGCGAGCGCGTCGCCCGCGTCGTCCGGGCTCTGTCCGTGGCCCGGCGCGGCGCTCTCGCTTCGCGAATCCGGCGCATCGGACGGTACGGGGAGGAGGCGCGCGTCGATGGCGGCCGGTGTGCCCGGTGCGCCGAACGCCACATAGAGGTCGAGTCCGCCCGCGCGCCACTCTCCACGCGGAAGGTTGATGTCTTCCACGACCACGACCCGGTCGCGTGCGGCCTCGACCCGGACTCGCGCAACGCTCGGGAGCATCGGGAGCGGCGGCGCAGGGCGCGCATCGACGTGCGCCGGAGGGGCGACGCTGCGCGCAGAGGCCTTCGAAGCAGGTGGCTTGGCGTATGCCTCGGGGACCAAGGCGAGCCCGAGCAGAACGGCGCCGATCGCCCTCCTCATCCGAGCGCTCCGTCGAACGCGCGTGCGATCGTGTTCACACGGCCGGAGAGGGCCTGGGCGTCGACCGCTTCGTGGGCGGCCGCGACCCCGACGGCGCGCAGGTGCGCCCAAGCGCGCGGATTTCTGTACCAATCGGAGTCGAATCGATCGCGTATGTCCGCGCCGAAATCGCGCGCTTCGAGGAGCGCCACGAAGCGTGCGGCCTCGTCCTCTCGCGCTCGCGGCCAGGTGCCGCGCAGTCGCGCGACGATTCCACCCTGGAAGAGTCGCGCGCCGATCTCTTCGAATGGATCGCGGTTCGAGGTTTCCAAGTCGTCGCCGACCAGCAGTCTTGCCGCGTGCAAGCGCGCATCGAGCAGCGCCGTGCGGGCAAGCAGCCGCGATTGGCCGAGGGCCGTGCGTCGGCCGACGCCGAGCGCACGGCCCTGCCACTCGGCGTCGGCCGCGAGCTCGCCGAAGACGAACCCGAGACGATGGGCGCCGACGAAAGCCGGCTCCCTCGACAGCGCGAACGGCATCGAGGAGGCGCTCGTCGCTACGCGCACGGCAAAGCCGAAGGCGTAGAGCGCGCGCGCGAAGCTCGCCGCCCCGAGCGGTGGAGGCAAAGGCGTCGGCGCGATGCGCAGGCCGTGGCGCTCGGCGCGAAAGACTTCATCGAGCCACCGCCAGGTTAGTTGTGCGGGCCAGCCGTCGCCCGCCTCGCGCGCCATCGAGCCGTGCAGCATGGCGGCCATGCCCCCATCGCGCCCGGCCCGAGGCTTCCATACCGCTCGCGAGAGGTCGTCGGTCGCGTCCAGCAGGCGCCTTGCGGCGTCGCGAAGCAACCCTCGCTCGACCGGCACGAGCGGCGCCCACGGATGATCCGCTCCGAAACGGCGCGCCACTTCGACGCGGCGCGCTGCGCTCCTCCGGGCTACGGCGGCGAGCGGAGGCGCCGCCTCGGCGGCCGCGTCGAGCCAGAGGGAAGCTTCGGCCGAAGTCGTGGCGGAGACCAGTCCCCGCCACGCTTCCCGCCAGCTCACCCGCTTGGGTTGGCGGCCGTTGAACCGACCGAGCGCTTCCGAGGCAGCGCGCTCCCACGCGACTTCGTCGGGGCGCCCGATGCGAGCTTGCGTCAACGTGAACACCCAGCGCTTGAGCGCATCGCGAAGCGGCACGTCCGCCGCGCTCGGGTCGAGGGTCGTCAGCGCGTCCCAGGTGGACTTGCCCGCGACGCGTCGCACCGACTCCAGCGGGTCTTCATCGGCCACCAGCTTGGGATCGAGCGCGAGGTCTGCGCGCCAGCGCGTGAGCGCGGACCATCCGCTCGCCACGTCGCGGTCGAGCGAGAGCAGATCCTGTGCGCGCGGGTCACCCATGGATCGTCGCGCGAGAATACCCTGCGGGTCCACGACCGAGCGCTCCGACAATCGCCCCCTCGAGCACGGCCAATCGATCCAATCTGGCTACGACCGGCTCGCGCGCGCCTCCGGCTGCCCGGGTCGCCAGGTCCACGAACGTACGATAGTGGCGAGCCTCGACCGCCAGGAGGTCGCTCCAGAGCGCGTGCTCGTCGGCGTGTGCGCGACCGCGTGCGGTTTCGTCCGCAAGGAGCTTGAAGCGCTCACAGGATCGCGCCTCGATGAGGGCGCCCACGAGCAGGCGGTCGACGATCGCGGGCATGGCTGGCCGGCAGGGGCAATCACGGGCAGCGCGCAGCAGCTCCGCGGCGTAAGCGTCCACCGGGGGCGGCCCCATCGCCACGCCGCGCGCCTCGAGCATCGAAAGGACGCGCTGGAAGTGCTCGATTTCCTCGCGCGCCAGATCGGTCAATCCGCGCACGATCGCGAGGTCACCAGGGTGGCGCGCCGCGAGCGAGAGGGCATTCGAGGCCGCCTTCATTTCGCAGTGCGCGTGGTCGACGAGGACCGCGTCGATCGCGAGCACGGCCTCGGCCGCCCAGGCCCGGTCGGTAGGCTGCTTCAGGCAAAACATCGCCCCTGACCATTACCACCGGTTGGCTCACTTCACAGCTGGAGTCCGATGATGGTGCGCCCCCAGAACGGGCCGTAGGGCTCTCCCGGCTGCATCGCGTGATCGACGTCGGTCACGCGGCCGTAGATCCCCGTCGACCACCAGAGCTTTCCGAAATTGAAGAGCACGACAGGTCCCACGTAACCGGCCGGACCGACCGCATACGGGCGCGGATGCGGCGCAGGATCGGGAAATTCGACTCGCATCCACCCCTCCGCTCCTATGTGCAGCGATGGCGTGATCTCGTAGGTCGCGCCGGCCGTGGGGTCGAGGACCACATCCTTCTGGGGCCCATAATAGAGCTCGTATTCGGCCCACAGGTTCGTGTCGAGCCGTAGCTTGCCGATGCGGCGCTGGAGCAGAATCTTGGCCTCGAGCTCCGCCTCGGTTTGCCCCTCGACGAGCTCCCCGTAGACACCGACGTCGATCGGCCAAGCGCCGGGATCCGCAAAGACGTACCGGAGGCGCTCCTTCACGCCTGTCGTTTCGGTCATCGGCGCAACGAACGTGTATTTGGCTGGCGCCGGCACGTAAACGATATGCGCATGCAACCCAATGGTTCTGGGTGACCGGTAGGTCGTCGCTGTTCGCGGAGTAAAAGAGCTTCTGGCCGAGTCGCATCGCTGGCGGCATCGGATCGCTCGAGAGACTCGGGGAACGGGGCGCCGTCCTGCGTCACCGCAATGGACCCTGCGTCTTGGCCCTCTCACTCGATGACTTCGTCTTCGTCGCGGTCGTCCCACCCATTCAGGACGAGCTTGTTGAGCCGCGAGACGCGGTCCTCGATGAGCGCCGTGAGCGCGCCCTGTCCTGGCAGAAGTCCGATGAGCTCATACGTGTCCCGGAGCGCCGCCTGAAGGAGACCGAAGCGTCGGGGGGTGAACGTGACGGTGGACGAAGTGTCGCCCTCGGTCGGACGATAGACGCGCCCGTGCGGATCGTAGAAGGCGCTCTCCAATCGCTGAAACACGAGGAGCGCCCGATCGCGGTATTGCGTCTCGCCGGTCGATAGGTATCCGACGAGCAAACCGCGGATGGCCGCTGTGTGCGCGTCGAGGGACGTGCCGCCGTCGGTCGCCGCTCCGCGAGCGACGTCCCACCCCGTGTACGCGTGGCCATCGGCCGTGGTGAGCGTGTCGTAGAAGACGCCCGATAAGGAGCGTATTCGTGCGTCCGAGCAGGGCACCGAAGGCCGCCCCGTCGACAGGGGAAAACGTGTCGAGCGGGGAGGGTACCCCTTCGGTGTCGGGCTTCGTGTTGGGATAGAGAGCGAGCTCCGGGTCGAGCGCGCGCCGCGCCGTGCGGAGCGATAGCAGCGTATACGCGGCGACGTCGGACGATAGCGTCGTCCCCCTCGAAGCGTTGCCTCCGGCAAGCGGCCGGGGGCGCACGAAGTGGAATTGTCAGTGCCTGCGCCGACTTGGGCCGTTGCACGCCGTCGGACGTGCCCCTCGGGCCGCCTATCGGGCACTCCGAAGTCCGCGCTTTACTGGACGACGAACGCGATCGGCCAGACGGGCGAATCGGAGCCCGAGAGGGCCTCGAGACGCACCGTGCCATACGTTCCCGACGGAACTGCGTAAGGAATCGTCACGTGGACCGTGGTGGTCTCTCCGTTGTTTATCGTGCTCTTGTCCAGCACGGCTTCGACTGCGTAGTCACCCACCCAGGGCGTCGCTTGGAACGACCAATCGGGCACGGGCTGAGCAGACCATCCCGTCACGGTCAATGAGAATGGCACCGCGATTTGAAGCGTCTGCAGCCCCACGGGGGACGTGGTCATGCCAAAGGGAACACTGCCCGCGGGCGGAGGGATGCAGGGGTCGGCGCTCGCCGCCGCTTTGTTCGAATACACGCGCTGCATCGTGTAAGTCCCGGCCTGGGTGAGGCGTCCCCAGCAAAAGTCGCCGAGCTCCGGTCCCATCGACGTCCACGGATTCGAGCTGTCGGTCAGCACATAGGCGGGCTCGTCGCGCGGGGAAGGATCGGTGAACGCGTCGACGAGCAGCCTCGCCGTCTCGAGCTCCATACCTTGCAACTCCGACAGGAGCGCGGAAAAGCGCGGGTCGCAAGACGGGACGACGATATACGGGGCGTTGGGTCCGGCGCCGTCCATCGTGTCGTGGTAGCCGTTGCCCGGGATATCGGAACACGCGTCTCCCCCGGTCATGAGCGACACGTCCGTTCCATCCGGAAAAAACACGATGTAGAGGAGCGGCGGAGCGGGCGCCTGGGTGCTGGGAAGGGTGCCGTCGGCGATCTTCGCCGCAAGCAGCGTCCTCACGTCCTCGTCTGCCGCGGTCACGGGGGCGGCTTCGGCGAGGTCGACGTGCATGTGTTGCGTGATGCCGACCACGCCGTACTCGCCCGCGACCTGTGAAAGCCAGTTCGATTGCGTCATCCAGTCGAGGAACGAAACGAGGTCGGGCGTGTGGGTGTCGCCCTGAAACGAGACGCTGACGACCCCGACGGAGGTCAGCGTCTGGCCTCCGCCTGTCGAGATTTGGGGATACGGAGTGTGTGGGGCGGTTGCGAAGGCGCCGTCCGTCGACGCCGCCGACGCGTCCGAAGCCGAGGCGTCTCCCGACGAGGCTGACGAGGCTGTGGGCGCCCGCGGTGCCGACGAACAGCCCAGCACGGAAACCGCCACCGCCGCGAGAAGGCGTGCTGCAATCTTTGCGTCTCGGATCATGCTCTGCCGCCGATAAATTGGTGCGATGGCTCCAGACTCGACGGTAGCAAACTTCAACCCCCGCGCCGGCGCGTTCCGATGCGCCCGCCGACCGCCGCCGTCGCCGGCGCCAGAACCAGGATCGCGATCCCTCCGCCGAGCGTGGGTCCAAGCGTCGCGCACGTCGCTGCCGCCAGCGCGGAGGCGGCGGCAAGGCCGGCGAGCGCCGCGTGACGCACGCCCACGCGGGCCGGTCCCCACTTGCCAACGAGGTAGCCGCCCGCGAATGCGCCCATCGCGAGCTCGGCGATGTACGCGCCTGACACAAGTAGGGCCGCCCGACCGAGGGCTCTGCCGTCGCTCGGAGGAACCAACAGCCGCGCAGCGACCGCTCCCACGACCGCCGACAGCGGCACCCAGACCGCGATGATTGCCAGCGCACCAAATCCGACCCATTGCCAGCCGGGGCGCGGCGGCTCGTCCGGGTCCTCCGTGTTCTGGAGAACGGGAAGTCGACGTTTGGGCACGGCGCCACAGGGTAGCTCGCCCTCTCGTCCTCGTGGTATTCGGCTTGCCAGACGCATGGCAGAGACGCAATCGGCGCCTTCCCCGTGCACGGCCCGAAGCATCGCCCGTGTGCGCGTCCGGTTCGGTGAGACGGATCTGATGCGGATCGCGCACCACGCGAGCTACGTGAGCTACATGGAGGTTGGACGCGTCGAGTGGCTGCGCCGTCGCGGCGTAACGTATGCGCAGTGGGCCGACCGCGGGATTCATCTTCCGGTGGTCGAGCTGTCGGTCGCGTACCGGGCGCCGGCACGATTCGACGATGAGCTCGACGTCGACACGTCGATTCTCGGAGGTGCGCGCGGCAAGCCTGCTATTTCGGTATCGCATGGTGCGTCTCGCGGACGCCGTGCTGTGCGCGGAAGGGTCCACCCGGCTCGCGTGCGTGGACGACCGCGGTGTGCTTCGTCGCCTGAGCGCCGAGATGGTCGAAGTCCTGGGGCGCGCGGAGACCCTCTCGCCGGGCTAGGCCGCTCACCGACGCACGGCTTCGCGCGACACCCGGACCGCGAACTCTTGCTCTCCCCGCTTCACGCGCACGACCACGTCATCCGAAAGCGGTCCGCTCAGCCGGTCGCGCGCCTCTTCGATCGAGTGCACCGGGGCTTCGTTGACGGCGAGAAGGACGTCACCGGGCGCCAGGCCGGCCCGCTCGGCCTCGCTCGCCGCGCCGACCGAAACGAGGACGATTTGCACCGGCGCGCCCGTTTCCCCGAGCGTGACCGCGATGCTGCCGGGGGCCGTCGGGCCGTGAACGCGGTCCTCCTCGGCCCCCGGTGCCGTGAGCGCGATGTGCACGTTGGATGTCGTGCGCTCGGCCACGACCCGAACTGCCTCGACGCGCCCGCGACCGAGGTCCGGAGCGTACGCTTCGAGGGCCACGGTCCCCTCGGAAAGCCCGCCGACGGCGAATCGTCCCTTCGCGTCTGTCACGGCCACCCCTTCCGGGCGCACCCCCACGACGAGCCAAGTCGGCGCGTGGTCTCTGGCCACGCGCGCACCGGCCACGGGATTGCCGTGCGCGTCGACCACGTCGCCTTCGATGACGCCCTCTCCCGCGAGCTCGATTGGCGGGACCACGAATGCGCGCTCTCCCGCGCTGTCGGGGACGACGGCGGAGAGCGACACGCCGGCGAAGCCCGGGGCGGTCACCTGCAGACGATCCCCGCCGGGCGCGAGCTCCCTCAGCGCGAACGCCCCGTGGGCGTCGGTGCGGGCGCGCCGGACCCCCGAGTCCGTATAAAGAGTCACGTCCGCTCCTTCGATGGGGTCGCCCCTGCGTGCGGAGATCACGGTGCCGGTCGCGGTCTCCGAGGGTGCCAGCTCGATCCGGACAGCGTCGCTGCTCCCGTCCACGGTGACGGCGCGCGGCGCATGGCCGGGCGCGCTCGCCTCGATCCGAAGAGGCAAGCCCATGGCCTGTTTCAGCAGCGCGTCCCCGTGCGCGTCGGTGAACGAAGTTGTCCGAAGCATCGTGTCTGCGATCAGCGCGCTGGCCGTCACTTGAGCCGCGGCGATGGGCCAATCGTGGGCGTCGACCACAGTCACCGCGAGAGGCCGTCGCGGTTCCGGGAGCTGGACGGTCACCTCCTGGCGTGTCGCCTCCGGGACCTCCACCGTCATTCGCGCGATGGCCTGATCGTCGCCTTCGGCGCTCGCCGTCAGCGTGACGACTCGAGGGAGCGCGGAAAACGCAAAGCCACCATCTTTGGCCGTGCGCGCCGCGCGCTCCAGCGAGCCGCGCGTCGCCGAGACGTAGACCCGAGCCCCTTCGACGGGACGATTGTGCGCATCGACCACGCGTCCCTCGAGAGCGCCCCCCGCGTGCATCACGATTTCCATCTCCGCCTCGCCGCCCGGCGTGAGCGTCACCTGGTCGCTCTCCCCCTCGACGAACTGCGGGTGGCGCACGATGACGCGCAGCCGGCCCGGTGAGGCCGGGGACGCGCGAAATGTCCCATCGGCGCGCGTCACCCACGGCTGGAAGTCGACGGGCGCGATTGGGCTCCGCGGGATGAACCTAGCCGACGGCGGAATGGGGGGCACCGTGCCGGGCATCACGCCAAGCTCTCCCGCGGCAATGAGCGGGGCCGGGCCGCCCAGCATGGCGTCGAAATGGGCGGCCTGGAAGGATGTGCGCCGCGGGTCGTCCAGAATCGGGGCGCCGTTCGGATCGGTGCCGACGATTTGGATGGTCGCTCCGTCGATGGGGTATCCGCGGTCGTCGACGACGCGCCCGCTGACGGCACCCGAGCGCACCAGCGCGACGCGCGTCTCGCCGGTCGGCGGCTCCGCGAGAAGGATGGCGCCGCGCGGGACGAATCCGCTGGCCCGCACGCTCAGCGTGGCCTCTCCAGCGGCGATTGGACCGAGGCGCGCCCGGCCGCTCGCGTCGGTGGTCGCTTCGATGGGGAACGGCGAAAGACCTCCCTCCGCGAGCACTACCCGGGCCGCGCCGATCGCGCGCGCGTCCTCCGAGTCGCCGTCCGTGACGCGCACGCCGACCCAGCGTCCAGCGGCCATTCGGAGCATCACCGATTTGTCTTCTCCGTGCCCGAGCGCGACGCCGAGCTCGATGCCCGAAACGAGATCGCCGCGGCTCGCGCGGAGCGCGTACACGCCCTCGGTCAGCCCCTCGATCCGGATATCGCCGCGGCCATCCGTTTCACCCTCGCGCGCGGGCCAAAGCATCGCGCCGGCCACCGACACGCGCGCGCCCGCAATGCCCCGATTGGCGTCGGCTCCGGCCACGACGTGCACGGTCAAGGAACCGAGCTTGTGGAGGACAATCGATGCGGTATCTCCGTCGCTGGCGGCGCGCCCGCTTGCCTCCTCGTAGCTCGGTGCCCGTGCCGTCACGCGCCACGGTCCGACGCCGAGACGGCCCACCCGCGCGATGCCATCGGCGCCAGTCCGCGCGCCGACCGGAAGCAGATTGGCTGTGCCGACCACCTCAATCTCCGCCCCGGCGATCGCCGATCCACCTTCATCCTTTACCGAGACGGCGATGACGTGTTCCGGATCGAGGTCCACGGTGACGGCGCGCCGTGTGGGGTCGACGACGAGCCGCGTCGAGGCCCTCGCTCGCCCCGGCGAATCGACCAGGATCCAAATCACCCCGAGGGGCAGCTTCTCGAGGCGCGCCCGTCCGGCTTGGTCGGTATCTGTCGAGCTCTCGACCCGCACGAGATCATCGATCATCGACAGCGCGCGCACGTGCGCCCCCGCGAGCGGGGGCCCGCCCACGCCGGAATGAACCGTCACATCGACGGCCCCGTCGCGGTCTTTGGTGTCGAGCGGCAGGGTAGGGGGGACCGGAACGGCAAATTCGTCCAGGACGGCTTGCAGCCTGCCTCCCGGAATTCCGCCGACCGCGAGGATCACCGCGATCGTGGCGGCAAACCCGCGCGCGAGGTCAACGGCTCGTCGAGCGGTTGGAAGAGGCATGCGCATGGGTGGCGGGAGACGTGGCCGGAGGCGAGAAGGTGGGGGGGGCGGGGGGAGGAAGAAGGAGAGAAGGCGCCGGGACGCGGATCGGGGCGAGAGGGGGTAGGGCATTGTAGCCCGGCGCGAAGTTCGGAACGCGTAGCGGGGGCGCACTGCTACGATGAAGTCTCGTGGCTTATCGCGCTCGCCATTGTCTTCGCGCGCTCCTCGCCGCGTCGGTGTTCGCGTGCGCCCCCGGCTGCGGATTGTCGGCAGAGCCCCCGGAGTACGGCAACTTCGTCCCGTACCAATCCGGCACTTCGGACGCGAGCTCGGCGCCGGGCTTCGACCTCGGAGGGGCGCCTCGCGTGCCGATGTGCAGCCTCGGTCCAGAAGGCGGCGTGTGCGCGTGCGCGGACGAACCTCTGGCGATCGATCCGCCGAATATCTACTTCGTGCTCGACCGCTCCGGCAGCATGAACGAGCTGAACAAGTGGACCAATATCCAGATCGTGCTCGAGGATTTGGTGATTGGATTGGGGCCGAGGGCGACAGTGGGGGCCGCAGTCTTTCCCGATCCAGCTGACGATGGATGCGTCCCCGGGGTCGAAGTATTTCCTCCGACCGTAGGCGATCGGCCGGCCGGTGCGCTCGGACCGACCGGAGCAGCGCTGGTCACTGTGCTCAGCGAGATCCCGGCCAATGGCGGCACACCGACGGCCGCGACGCTGTCGTCGCTCTTGCCTCGCCTCATGTCTCTCCCCGGCAAGACGTATGTCATTCTCGCCACCGACGGCGGCCCGAACTGCAACCCGAACGCCGTGTGCGACGTCGACCTGTGCACGTACAACATCGAAGACGACATGGGCTGTCCCCCGGGCGGGTCGCCCAACTGCTGCGAGGATCCCAACGGCGGAGGACTCGCGTGCCTCGACGAAGAGCCGACGATCCAGGCAGTCCAGGCGATTGCCAGCGCCGGCATAGCGGTCTACGTCGTCGGAGTTCCGGGTAGCGCGCCGTACGCCAATCTCCTCGATCAACTGGCGACTGCCGGCGGTACGGGGCGCGGGAGCGAGCCGCAGTACTACGCGATCGACACCGCGGATCTGACCGCGCTCCAAACGGCGCTCTCGAGCATCGCCGCCAAAATCACGGGCACGTGCACGCTCAATCTCGACAATACCCCGCCCGATCCTGGACTCGTGAACGTATTTCTCGACGAACAGGTCCTGCCGCAGTCCGGTCCCGACGGCTGGACACTCGACGGGACCGCGGTGACCATCTCGGGGGCGAGCTGCGACAAAATCCTGAGCGGCGACGTATTGGACGTCCGGATCGTAGCGGGGTGTCCGACGGTAACGCTATAGCTCGCCGGAGGACACCTCCCCATGCCGACCGACCAAAATGACCCCCGAGCGCCAATTGACGGCACGTCGAGACGATCGAGTCGAAAGGAGTTTCTTCCCCCGAGCATGAGCCTCGGCGCCATTGCGGCCTACGCTGCGCTCGTTCTGGTCGTGGTTTTCGCCCTCGTGTGGCAAGGCCAAGGCGAGTTCGTCGCCCGCCCGAATGGGACCGGTTCGGGTTCACCCATCGCAGCGCCTCCGAGCGCCGAGCCCGCCCGAAGCGCAAACCCGGCGAACGAGCGAGCCGCCCGCGAGCTGAGGAACCGCGCCTTCATTGCCTACGAGGACGACCGCTACGCGGAAACACTCGAGTATCTGGACAAGGCGCGCGCCGTGGATCCCGAGGGAGAGAAGACGGAACAGGTGCAGACCGCGCGCAGATACTGCGAGACGCAATTGGGCAAAGTCTCCGACGCGTCGACCCGCGGACAGAACAAGTGATGAAGGAAGGTTTCGACGTTCGCCAAGCGCGTCTACTCGCAGCAGATGCGGTTCGCATCGATGGCGACATCGTCATACCAAACGTCGATCGCGGCAGCGTTGTAGTTCGCGTAGCCGATCCGGATCGAAGAGTACTCCGGTGACCAAGGCGCCTTCATCCCGTGCGCCCAGACCGTGGAAGGCGTGACGTCGAGAGACGTTATCTCTGCGCCATTGACCCAGGTCCGCAGCGAGTCCTTTCCGAAATAGAATTCGACGCATGTCCAGGCGCCGACGATTGCCTTCGTTCCGCCGTCCATCCCGTCGTTGAAGAAGGTCGGGTCGCTCAGAACGATGTCGTCGTTCGTGGAGTAGTTGTCAATGAGAATGCCGAACTGACCGCCCATCCTCACTTCGGTCGACTGACTGCTGTCGGAGGTACCCACGCCGATGATCGCCCCCCAGTGTCCCCCGTTCGGAACCTCCCCAGGGCTCGATCCGAGCCACGTCCAAACCCTCCCGTAGAACCCGGGGCTCGGGGGCGCCACGCCAATGAGACCGCCGTTCGAGACTTTGAGCGAATGCGTTCCGCTGTGAGCCCGCGTCGTGTCGACGGTCACTGAATATTGCGAATTGCCCGGGGCCAGCGGGTTGCCGTAGGGGTCGGTGACCTGCCACGCGCCGAGAGACCCACTTTCGAAGTCGTCGTGGATCGCGGGCGACGGGTTGCAACCGGCGGAGTCCGAAGCGAAGCTCTCGCCGACGTCGGGGCTCGTCGACGGTGCGCCGTCCGAGATACCGTCGAGGGTCTCCCCCGTCGTACCGTCCAAGAGGGCATTCGACAGGCTAGCGTCATGCGTCGCTCGTGCGTCGCTCGGGACCGGGTTGATGCTCGCGTCCTCGGGCGTGGATGCTTCGACGCCAGGTTCTTCGCCTGCGTCTTGCGAGCTTCCGGAGCTTGCTCCCGAAGGCGCACATCCGATCACGAGCAAGAGCGCGAACGGGGGAAAACGTCGCACGGTGCGCGAAGACATCTGCCGAGAAGGGTGAGCAGTTCTTCTCGTGAGGTCAAGTCGGGGTGCTTGATTCATTCCCACGCGCGGGATGCTCCCTCCAGGCGCAGTCCCTTCGGGATGATCGTTCTATCCAGGAGGGCGAAGAGGCCCTCCACCGCGAGCGCGAGGATTGCGGCGGGGATCGCCCCTTCGAGGATCAAGCGTGTATCGTCGAGGTCGAGCCCCGTACTGATGGGCGCCCCGAAGCCGCCTGCGCCGATGAACGCCGCCAAAGTCGCTGTCCCGACGGAGATTACGGCGCTCGTCCGAATCCCGGCCAGGATCGTCCGCGACGCCAGTGGGAGTTCGACGCGAAAGAGCTGCGCCCACCGGCCGAGGCCGAGCGCCGCGGCCGATTCGCGGAGCGCAGGCGGAATGGCGTCCAACCCGGCCACGGTGTTTCGTGTAATCGGCAAAAGGGCATAGAGGAAAAGTGCGGCCAGCGCAGCGATCGGCCCGGTGCCGAAAAGCGGAATGAAGAAACAGAGCAGCGCGAGCGACGGGACGGTCTGCACGACGCTCGTCGCCGCCAGAACGAAGCGACCGAACGTCCGCGTCCATCGCGCCCATATGCCGAGCGGAATGCCGACCAAAGTCGCGAGCAAGACCGAAATGGCCACGAGGCGCACGTGTCGAGGCCCCTCGGTCCGAACGGTCTCCAGCGTGCCGCGCCAGAGCGACGGCCGGAGCTCGGCGGTCCCCTCGCCATCGCCCGCGCGCGACCGCAAGAATTCAGCCGCAACCGAGGCGAACGTTTGACCGTTCACTTCGGCGCGGGCGTTGAGCCGGATCATCGTGCGAAGATGGATGGTCCCCGCCAGCGCGCCGATCGCACGAATTGCGGTCGGCGCGCGGCGCGCGGCGTCCTGCCGATAGAGGAAAACGGCCTGATAGGAAGGAAAGAATCCGAGGTCGTCGGCGAGGACCTTGAGCTTGTAGCGCTCGATCTGCGCGTCGGTCGAGTACACGTCGGTGACGTCGATCGCGCCGCGAGCGAGCGCTTCGTACGCCAGGCCGTGATCCAGCGCTTGGACGTGCTCGGCGGAGATGCCATATCGCGCGGCCAGCGCCGGGAACCCGTCGCTCCTCCCGAGAAACTCGTGACTGAACCCGTACTTCAAGCCCGTTTGGCCGGCGAGGTCGGAGATCGTTTCCACGTGGCGGGCGAGCGCGAGCTTGCCGGACACCGCGATCCCGTACGTGTTCTCGAAGCCGAGTGGGTCGGTCATCTCGATGCCCTCGCGTGCGAGTGCCGCGCGCAAGGTTGCGGGGTCGACTCGCCGCGGAACGTGGAAGAGCGCCTCGGCGATGGTGCCCGTGTACTCGGGATAGACGTCGATTGACCCTTCTTTCAGGGCCCGATAGACGAGCGCGGTTCCGCCGAGGCCCTGCTCGTGCGACACTTCGAGATCGGCCGGTTGTGCTGCCCGCGCGGTCGACGCGGCGATTTCGGCCAAAATGTACGATTCGGTGAAGCGCTTCGAGCCGATGCGGAGTTGCTGGCGCTCTGGGACCGCCGCGCTCGCGCTCACCGCCGCAAAAAGGGCGGCTGCGAGAATCTTCAGCGCTATCCGCACGGCGCGCGCTGCGCCTCGATGAACTCGCGCACGAACGGGTCGGCAGGCGCATCGACGAGTTGACGCAGCGTCCCACGCTGGACCACTCGGCCGTCTCGCATGAGCGCGACCTCGTCTCCGAGGTACGCTGCCTCGTCGAGGTTGTGGGTGACGAGGAGCGCCGTCTTTCCAAGGCTCGACACGATGCGCTTGAGATCTTCTTGGAGACGCGCGCGCACGATCGGATCGAGCGCTCCCATCGGCTCGTCCAGCAAGAGCAGCTCCGGATCGAGCATCAGCGCGCGCATGATGCCGACCCTCTGTCGCTGGCCGCCGCTCAGCTCGGCGGGGTAGCGCAGCAGCGTACTCGAATCGAGTCTCACGAGCGCGGCGAGCTCCTCGACTCGCGGCGTGACTCGGCTCGTCCCCCACCCGAGGCGGCGCGCCAGGAGGGCGACGTTGTCGCCCGCGGAAAGATGGGGAAAGAGGCCCCCATCTTGGATGACGTATCCGATCCGACGGCGAATCGCGATGACGGTTTCGGGGGTGACCGTGACACCCCCGACGGCCACTCTGCCGGCGTCGGGAGCGAGCAGGCCGAGAACGAGGCGCAAAATGGTCGATTTTCCGCATCCACTGGGCCCGACCAGCGCGAGCGAAGTGCGATCCCCGACATGGAGCGTCGTGGGCGATACGGCAAGCCTATCGCCGTAGCGCTTCGCGATGCCCTCGAGCTCGATCACGGGAGCGAGGTTAGCTCGACCGGACGCTAGGCCCCACATCGTGGCATCCCGGTGACGCGCCGATGCTCACTTCAGCACGCATCCCCGCTCGGTGAACGACTGGTGAATCATGCCGCCGGCGAGTCCGAGGAGGCCCCCCAGCGTGGCCAGGCCCCCTGCGCTGAGTCCGAACGCGAGTGTCCCGGCCAAGTGGTTGAACTCTTCGGAGTACGCGCCGCCGGCAATGACGACGCCGCTCGCCGCGACGACGAGCACCGCGCCACTCCACGACAGAGCGTTCTTCCATAGGTACGACGCGCGGCACGATGCATTCTCGCGGTCGACGGCTTCGCGCTCGGCGCGCGTCAGCGGCGGCGCGATCACATTCACCACTTCGACCGGCAACGTCGCCTCACGCGCCCGCGAGAGGAGCTGTTCGCGCTCGTCTTTCTGGTGTTGGAGGGGACCGAACACGCTGCACGGCGTGCATCCCGTCGAAGTCGCGGCGGCGAGCGCGAACGCGAGCGAGGCGGCGGCAGCGGCTTTGCGTGTCATCGCGAACGGTCCTTTCTTCGGTTGGCCATCTCGGGTGGTGAAGCTGAGCCGTGGAATGCGTACGGTTGCTTCTATCGGACCCGAAAGGGCGCGCGTGCGTCTTTTTCCTCGCCGCGCATCGCGTTACGCTAGAAAGCTCAGCGGAGGTTCAATGCGCCGGCGCAGTGTTGCAGTCTTGGGGGCTACCGGGGTCGTGGGTCGAGAGATCCTTTCAATCCTCGAGCAGCGCAAGTTCCCTGTCAGCTCGCTCAAGGCGCTGGCTTCGGCACGATCGGCCGGAAAAGTCGTGCGCTTCGCGGGCGAGGACATTCCGGTCGAAGCCGCCGGACCGTCGAGCTTCCGGGGCGTCGATCTCGTGCTGGCCAGTGCGGGGGCGACGGCGACGCGCGAGCTCGCACCGGCCATCACGGCAAGCGGTGCCGTGCTCGTCGACAACTCGAGCGCGTTTCGGATGGATCCGCACGTTCCGCTCGTCGTTCCGGAGGTAAATGCCGAACGGCTGGCCGACCATCGCGGGATCGTCTCCAATCCCAACTGCGTCGCGATCATCCTTTGTGTGGCGGTCGCACCGATTCATCGAGCCGTCGGTATCGAGCGCATCGTCGTGACTACGTACCAATCCGCGAGCGGTGCGGGCCTCGCGGCGATGCAGGAGCTCGAGCAGCAGACGCGTGCCGTTCTCGCGGGCGAGGCGCCGGTTCCGGTCGCCTTGCCGCACCCGATCGCGTTCAACGTGTTTTCCCACAACACGGCCGTGGGTGCGGACGGGTACAACGGCGAAGAAACGAAAGTCATGCTCGAGACCCGGAAGATCCTCGGCGCTCCGGCGCTCGGCATCACGGCCACGTGCGTCCGCGTCCCGGTGATGCGAGCGCACACCGAGTCGATCAACCTCACCCTGAACGACGCGCTGGATGAAGGGCGTGCGAGAGAGATTCTCTCCGGGGCGGCGGGAGTGGAGATCATCGACGATCGCAAGCACAACACGTTCCCCATGCCGCTCACCGCGTCGGGCAAAGACGCGGTGTACGTCGGCCGCATCCGCAACGACGCGTCGGTACCCGGAGGGCGAGGGCTGAATCTCTTCGTTTGCGGAGATCAGCTCCGCAAGGGGGCGGCGCTCAACGCCATTCAGATCGCCGAGCGGCTGCTGGGGTGAGCGCGACCGCGCACCGCGGGCGGGCGCGCCGTTCAACCTCCGTCTGAGCCGCTCTGCGCTTCGCCGGAACCTCCCTCGGGTGCCCCCGGCGGGGGGGCCGGCGTTCCTCCGTCTCCGCCTGGGGGTCCGCCGCCCATCGGTCCGCCCCCGAAGCCCCCGTCTGGAGGTGGGCCCATCGGTCCGCCCCCGAAGCCCCCGTCTGGAGGTGGGCCCATCGGTCCGCCCCCGCCGGGAGGCGGGCCGCCGCCGCCCGGCCCTCCGTCCCCCGGAACTCCTCCTGCGCCGATCGTCGACGCGTCGTACGTCTCGGTGAGAGGAAGGAAAATCGTGATCGAAGCCGTGTACCCGTTCGTGTTGTCGCCTGTCAGCGAGAGCACGTTGGCCCCGCCCTCTTCCTGAGAGTAGACACGGTCGCCTGCGTTCGTCGTCGGATTCTTTCCCTCGCTCAAGTAGGGAGCAACGCTCGTGTAAAGGGTGTCGATGAAGCTCTGGTCGAAGAAGCATTGCGTCGTGTTCGTCTCGTCCGTAGTAGACGACGCATCGCTGTAGGAGGACCGGACCCTGAGATGGATATGGGTCGTTCGTCCCGCGTACCAGCCGGGGATGATCGTCTTGAACGTCAGCCGCCCGCTCGCGTCGGCGAGCTGGTAGCCCCGGAGCCACTGCTCGCTCGCCGTGCTTTCGGAGGCGATATCGGAGTAGACGCCCACTGCGTTGCAATGCCAAATGTCGACTTGCGCACCGACATACGGCGCGCACCCCTTCTGCGTGTCGAGAACCGTGACGCCAAGCGTGAGTGGCACGCCGGCTTGCGGGCTCGACCCATCCAGGTTCGAAAGAATAGTGCTGCGATCGAACCCGGCCGCGCTGTCGTCGGCGAAGTACGGGCCGATCTCGCCCTCGGGGGTTACCTCGCATACGCCTCCCTCGCCTGCTTCCGGCGGGGCCGTATCCGGCGCGGATGCGTCGTCCGCTCCGGTCCCTGCTTCCGCCGACCCGGTCCCGGCCTCGGCCTCGGCTCCCGAGTCCGATGGCTGCGAACCGCTCTCGGAGCTGCTGCAACCGAAGGCTACCGCGGCCCCCCCAGCCCCCAGCAGCGCGGTAAGCGCATCGCGGCGAGTCAGCAATTCGTCGGGTTCATTCTTCCGTTCGCCCATCTTCTACGGTGTAGCGTTTGGAACCCCCGCGGCTGATTGCCCGCGTGTTGCGAATTGTTTCAGCGCCTGCGCCACGGCGGCCCACGCTCCCCCCCGCAAATGTGGGCACCGGCTTGCGGGCTAAGTGTTCGTCCCGGGCTTGCGCGCGGCTCCCAGAAAATCTGCGACTTGATCGAGCGTCGCGGCGTCGCCGACGCTCAGCACCTTCAGCTCCTTCGCGATTCGCTTGGCCAATCCCGCGAGCACCTTTCCGGGCCCGATTTCGAGTGCGTGCGTCACGCCCGCGGCGACCATGGCTCGGATGCTTTCCTCCCATCGCACGACGCCGTCGACCTGACGAACGAGCAGATCTTCGATCCGTGCGGCCTCTGCGTTCGGGCGCGCGTCGAAGTTTGCAACGATTGGGAAAGCAGGGGCCGTGAAGGCGATGCGCGTGAGCTCGGTCGCCAGAGTGCGGGCCGCCGGCGCCATGAGAGCGCAATGAAACGGTGCGCTCACTTTGAGCGGGATCGCGCGACCCTTGTCCGCCGTGCACAGCTCGCTGACACGCGCCACGGCCCCCGCGTGCCCCGCGATGACGATTTGACCGGGCGCGTTGAAGTTCGCGGCGGAGACCACCTCGCCGTGCGCGGCCTCCGCGCAGAACGCCTCGAGCCGCTCGCGTTCGACGCCCATGATCGCGCTCATCGCGCCGACCCCCGGGGCCACCGCGTCCTGCATCGCGCGACCGCGCGCGCGCACGAGGCGCACGGCGTCCTCGAGCTCCAGCGCTCCCGATGCGACCAGCGCGGAATACTCACCGAGCGAATGGCCCGCCGCCAAGGCCGGAGGGGCGAGATCCGGCAGCCGCTCTCGCATCGCGGCGAGTACGGCGCAGCTCGTCGCCACGATGGCCGGCTGCGCGTTGGCGGTCACGGTGAGGTCGCCTTCCGGCCCATGGAGGATGACGTTCGAGAGCGGCTCGCCCAGCGCCGCGTCGACGCGATCGAAGATGGCGCGTGCCGCCGAAGAGGAGGCGAGCACGTCCGATCCCATCCCCACCGACTGCGAACCTTGCCCCGGGAAGAGCCACGCAACGCTCATATTGCGGGCGCCTTAGCTCAGGTCCTAGAGGGTGTCACGCCTGCGCCAGGATGGGGACGGCGCTATGGCGCCAAACCGGCGCCCACCGGCCCAAGACGCGACTTTCGTCACGTTCACACGCGAACCATCGCGCTCCCCCACGATATCCCGGCGCCGAGCGCGCACATCAGCACCGTATCGCCCGCTCGAACCGTTCCGGCTCGAATGCGCTCGTCGAGCAAAATGGGGATCGACGCGCTCGACGTGTTTCCGACCCGCTCGATGTTCGAGAGCACCTTCTCCGGCCGGACACCGAGCCGCTCGACCACGAGATCGATGATGCGCTTGTTCGCTTGGTGCGCGCAGACCCAATCGATGTCGGCGTGGCTCATTCGAGCCCGGTCAAGCGCGTCCTTGCACGCAGAATGAAGATTTTTCACCGCCACTTTGAAGATGTCCTGACCCCGCATCCGGACGTAATGGAGCTTCTGCTCGACCGTAGCGTGCGTCGTCGGGGAAGCACTGCCGCCGCCCGGAATCCAGAGCGACCGCGCGAGTGAGCCGTCGGTGAGGATCGACGTGGAAAGGACGCCGCGTGGGGCCAAGTCTCCCACTTGGGCTCCGCTCGGGCCGAGCACCGCCGCTCCGGCGCCGTCGCCGAAGAGGACGCAGGTCGTGCGATCAGTCCAGTCGATGATGCGCGAGAGGAGCTCGACTCCCACGACGAGCACGTAGCGCGCCTGTCCGGTCGTGATGAACTGGTCCGCGATCGACATGGCGAAGAGAAAGCCCGCGCAGGCGGCGCTGACGTCGAACGCCGGGCAGTGGCCCGCGCCGAGCTTCTGCTGCACGAAGACGGCGGTCGCCGGCATCGGCACGTCGGGGGTGACGGTGGCCACGATGATCATGTCCAGCGCCGAGGCGTCGATCCCTGCCGCCTGGAGAGCACCCCGAGCGGCCTCGGTCGCCATGTCGCTCGTCAGAGTCCCTTCGGGGGCGATTCGCCGCTCTTTGATGCCCGTCCGCTCCGTGATCCACGCGTCGGAGGTATTGACCATCCGTTCGAGGTCGGCGTTCGACCGCACCACCGGCGGCAAGTAATGGCCAGTGCCAACGATGCGCGAGTGAGGAAGGGGTTGCGTCGTCAAGTTTTCAACCGCGGTGCGGGCGCCAGTCCGGCGGGGCCGCAAGCGATGTCCGGGCGCTGCCGGGCTGTCAGGCTTGGCCCGCCGTGCCAGGCTTGACCGAGCGACCCTTGTAATACCCGCACGATGCGCATGCCCGGTGCGGCACGACGGGCTCACCGCAGTGGCCGCAGGGCACCAGGTTCGGTGCGGCCACCTTGTCGTGGTTGGCGCGCCTCATGTCACGCTTCGAACGGCTCGTACGTCGCTTCGGAACTGCCACGGCTTCTCCTTCAGGTGTTGAACTACGCCCAGTCGGGGACGTGCCGTCACGTCGGGCTTTTCTTTAGGCGCAGGAGCGGGCTGAGGCGTGGGTCGATAGCCTGGGAAGCCGACTCCGGCAAAGTTTGGGGGCTGATACCCGGGCAGCTCTCGGAACACAAGGGGATCATGGGTACGCCGAGAAGAAGTTCGTCGCGCACGAAATCGTCGAGCACCACCGTTTCCCCATCGTACGGCATCACGTCGGCTTCTTCCGGGGTAAGTTCCGCCTCGTCCGAATGCGAGTCGCCAGATAGTTCCCCCGTGGGTACCAGCAGACCGCTCAGCGGCTCGCGCACGACGACCCGAGCCGGCTGGAGGCAGCGCGCACACTCCACAGTCAGCTCGGCCGTGACGTTTCCTCGCACGACGACGTCTTTGCCGCTTTTCGACAACCGCAGGTCGAGCTCGCCATCCTTCCCACCCGGTCCCACGTTGGTGCCCTCCAGGGCTCCCCGGAGCCAAGCGACACGAATCGGGAAGCGATAGTGCCTCCCGGCGGCGTCGAGCTCGCGCGCCGGAACGGAAAATTCGTGGACAATCATGATTGGGAGCGCCCAAAGATGATGCAGTCGACGGCCATGCGCAAGGGGAAGGGAGCTCGCGGGCGCGTTCGATGACGCTGGTTGACCGCGAGCCCATGGCCCGTACGTTCTCGGGCGGGACCCCCCAGCATGACCCAACGAGACCCGGATACTTGCGTCGTCACCTGCGCTTTGACCGGCGTCCTCGCGAACCGCGGCCAGTGCCCGTATCTGCCGTACACGCCGGTCGAGATCGCGGACGAGGCGAAGCGCGCCTACGACGCGGGCGCGGCGGTCGTGCACATCCACGCGCGCGGCGACGACGGGAGCCCCAGCTTTGCGCCGGCCACGTTCGCGCGCATCAAGGACGAGGTACGCAAGAGGTGCCCGGTGCTCCTCAATTTCTCGACGGGCACGATCACCGAAGACGTGACCGAGCAGTGTGGATACGTGCGCGGCAGCCGCCCCGAGATCGCGGCGCTCAACATGGGAACGATGAACTACGCGAAGTACTCCGAAAAGAAGGGAGGCTTCGTTTTCGACATGGTGTTCCCCAACACCTACTCGAAGATCATCAAGCTCATCGAAGCGATGAACGACGCGTCCGTGAAGCCCGAGCTCGAGTGCTTCGACACGGGGCATACCCATGGGATTTGGCCGCTGCTCGACATGAAGCTCCTTCGGCCGCCGCTCCAGTTCTCGTTCATCGTCAACGTCCTCGGAGGCCTTCCGCCGACCCTCGACGGCCTGCAGCTGCAGAAGAAGATCGCCCTCGACCTCGCTCCCGGGAGCGAGTGGGAGGTGATCGGAATCAGCAGGTGCCAGTGGCGCATGCTCGCGTGCGCGCTCGTGCTCGGTGGCAACGTGCGCGTGGGATTGGAAGACAACTTCTATTTGCCCGACAATAAGACGATGGCAAAGTCCAACGGCGAGCTCGTGGAGATCGCGGTTCGGATGGTGCGCGACGTCGGTCGACGGCCTGCCACCGTCGAGCAAGCGCGCGAGATCCTCGCGCTCCGGGCTGCGGAATGACCCGGGCCTACGAACGGATCAGGGTGACGCGGGACGGAGGCGTCGAAACGATCGCGCTTTCTTTTCCCGAGCGGCGGAACGCCATCGGTCCGCGGATGGCGAGCGAGCTTTTGTGGGCGCTCGAAGACGCGAGCGCGGCGCCCGAGGTGGGCGCCGTCGTCCTCACGGGCGAGGGAGAAGCGTTCTGCGCCGGGGGCGACTTCGTGGAGATCACGGCGGGCGTCACGGACTGGAAGCTTCCGCGAAAGGGCGACGTCGTCGACCTCTGGCTGGCGCTTTCCCACAGCGACAAGCCCGTCGTCGCGAGAGTGAACGGGCACGCGCTCGGCGGAGGCCTGGGGTTGGCGGCGGCAAGCACGTTCGCGGTCGCGTCCACGGCGGCAAAGCTCGGGACGCCCGAAATCGAAGTGGGGCTCTTTCCGATGACGATCATGGCGGTGCTCGCTCGCCAGGTGCCCCGCCGACGCCTGCAGGAAATGATGCTTCTCGGCCAGACGTTCGACGCCGAGGAGGCCGCGCGCCTCGGGCTGGTCAACCGCGCGGTGGCGCCCGAAAAGCTGGACGCGGAAGTGAAGAAGTTCACCGATGCGATTCTGGCCAAGAGCCCGAGCGCCGTGCGCTTGGGGTTGCGCGCGTTCGCGGAGCAAGATGACCTAAGCCTCGAGCAGGCTCTACCCTTGCTTCGCGAGCGTCTCGCCGAGTGCATCGCGACCGACGACGCCCGAGAAGGTCTCCGGGCTTTTTTCGAGAAGCGACCGCCACGCTGGAAAGTGAAATAGCGCGATGCCGACGATGCGCGAGATGGTGGCGGAGCTCGAAACACGGCGCGCCCAGGTGCGCGAGATGGGGGGCGCCGACAAGATCGGCAAGCAGCACGCTCGCGGCAAGTTGAGCGCGCGAGAGCGGCTCGCGGTTCTGTTCGACGACGGCGTGTTCTTCGAAATCGGCATGCACGGCACGCAGATGGGACTGGCGGCAGGCCCCGAGGGGACCGACAAGCCGCCCGCGGACGCGGTGGTCACGGCGTTCGGCAAGATCGGCGGGCGAGTCGTGTGCTGTGCAGCGTACGACTTCACGGTCAAGGGCGGGAGCATCGGCTACACCGGCGAAGAGAAGGTGACGCGCCTGCGTGCGATGGCGCTCCGCGGGCGCTGGCCGATCGTGTGGCTGATCGACTCGGCCGGGGCGCGCATCGACCCCGCCTCCGCGCACCCGGACAGCCTCGCGCTCTTCGCAGGGACCGGCCACCTCTTCCGCGAACAGGTGACCATGAGCGGCGTCGTGCCTCAGGTGGCCGCGATTGTGGGTCCAGGAGCCGCGGGCACCGCCTACATCCCGGGTCTCGCCGACTACGTGCCGATGGTCAAGGGTGGCGCGAGCCTGGCGCTCGGCGGGCCGCCGCTCGTGAGAGCGGTCACCGGCCAGGACATCGGCGAGCAGGAGCTCGGGGGCTCGAAGGTGCATTGCGAGGTGAGCGGCGTCGGCGACGGCGAGTTCGATACCGACGAGGCGTGCTTGGCCGCCGCGAAAAAGTACCTCTCGTACCTACCGTCCCATTGCGACGAGCTCCCGCCCGACGTGCCATCCGACGATCCGGTCGACCGCCGCGAAGAGCGACTGCTCGACCTTCTGCCCGAGTCGCCTCGCAAACCGTACGACATGTACGATCTCGTCCGCGCCATCGTCGACCACGGCGAGATCTTCGATCTGAAGCCGCGGTTCGCCCGGAGCATCATCACGTGCTTTGCGCGCATCGGCGGCCGGAGCGTCGGGGTCGTCGCCAATCAGCCGATGCATCTCGGCGGCATTCTGGACAATGATTCGGCGGACAAAGCCGCCCGGTTCATTCAGATTTGCGACGCTTTCCAGGTGCCGCTCGTGTTCTTGCAAGACGTCCCCGGCTTCATGGTGGGGTCGAAGGTCGAGCACGCGGGGATTATCCGGCACGGGGCCAAGATGCTTCACGTCATGGCCGCCGCTACGGTGCCCAAGCTGACGGTCATCGTGCGAAAAGCGTACGGGGCTGGGTACTACGTCATGTGCGGTCGGGCCTACGAACCGGACCTCATCGTGAGCTGGCCCACCGCGGAGATAAGCGTCATGGGGGCCGAAGGGATGCTCGGCATCGCGTCGAAGAAGCTATTCGGCGAACAAGAGCCGACTCCGGAGATGAAGAAATCGGTGCTCGACGCGATTCAAAAGGGAATCGACGTGTACCGAGTCGCGGGCTGGGGGCTCGTCGACGACGTGATAGACCCGCGCGATACGCGCCGCGCTCTCGGCTGGGGACTCGAGCTGGCAAGGCACAAACGCGTCGAACGGCCAGCGAAGCGGCGCGGCGTGATTCCGGTGTGAAGCTCCGGCCGCGGATGATTCCGGCGGAGAAAGAGGCCCTACTGGTCTTCGAGTCTCGGGCGCACGAGGGGTCCGACGGGCGACGCACCGCGGTGCAGGCGAACGACGGTAGGTTTGGTCGCGCTCAGCGCTCCGTCGAACGTGCGAAGCCCGATGGCCTGGCCGGACGCGTTGCGCGTGTCGAGCCTCGGACGGACGACCAAGAGGCCCGATTGATTGAGCGCGCCTCCCTTCGTGCAGTAGTCGGCCAGCCCCAGATCGAGCGTTTCGCTGCCGTTCGGCGGTAGCGTCGTGAACATTTCGGGGATCGCCGCCGCGGGCATCGTGGGCCACCCGCAGTGCTCGAGACGGCCGGCGGTGGCGACATCGAAGCTGATGACTTCGGGGCGGAAGCGCACGACGACTGTTCGCTCCGTCTCGTTTCGTATGGTAACGGGGATTTCTATTTCGTTGGGCGACTCGGCGTCGACCGCAGCGGCGCCGCTGAGCGACAGCCGAGGGGAATCGACCTCCTCCGGGTGCTCGGCCGTACCCAACGGCGCCGTGCGTTCGTCGGGGAGAGCGATCGGCTCGGCATCGATCGACTTGAGCGGGGCGAGCTCGGGTTCGATGCCCTCGATGGGGGTGACCTCGAACGGTGCCCCTGTTCGGGGACCGGTCGTCCAGCCGAGCCGCCCCACGACGACCGACCCCGGAGCCAGCGCGTCGAGCTTTTCGGCGAAACAGTACAGGCGTGGCTCGAAGGTTTCCGCGTAAGAACGCTTTGGCGGTAGGACGAGCGCCCGCTCTCGATCGCTGCTTGGCCGCATGTCTTCGGGGAGCTCGCAGCGCACCGCGGAGCGTGCCCCCCTCGGGGTCACCTCCAGGCTGAGCAGGCTGGCATCGGCGGCGACGCGAACGGGAATGTCGCCCGCGTTCGAGATGCGCATCGTCCACGGCCCGCGGGTCGTCGGCGCGTCAATCGTGAGCTTCACGTTCGGCGTGGGCTTCGGCTCCGGAAGCGGAGCCTTCGTCTTTGCCGGCGGCCCCGCGGACTTTTGCGGGAAACCGCCCGAGCTCGTGGTCGACGCTGCCGTGAACAACGAGAAGACGAGGAACCGAGCGAGCATTTGGTTCGTACGTCTCCTTCTCGCGGTCATCGCCGACCTGCTCCAACGAGCCGCGAGAGGTGTACGTTCCCGACGATGTTGCGCAGGCGCTGCAGCTGAGGCTCGGTCAAGCTGCCCTGGACTTGGACCCGAGCGTGATCTTTGGCTCGCACGATGCGTACGGTCGCGCTCTTGACTCGGGGCCGGGAGACGATGTCCCGCAGATCGTTGAGCACGTGCGGCGCCAACGAACCTCGCGTGACGTGGATCTCACCGTCCTTTATTTCCATGAGGGCGATCGTGATTGCCGAGCGGGCATTCGCCCACACGAGCAAGAGCCCGATCGCGACGCCCACGGCGCACGCAACCAGGACCGCCATCTATCCTCGAAGCGTCTCGAGGAGCTCGAGGTCCGGGATTGCGACCGTGAAGCGCGTCTTGACGATCCCGACTTCGAACTCTTCGAGCAGTTTGCAGAGCGCGATACCGTCGTACAGCGCCACCGGCGGCGCGCCCGGGGCCGAGGCCTCCTCTCGCGCGCCCGAGAGGATCTGGCCCGTGGTGACGAGCCATCCCGCGCTCGCGGGGCCGTAGTGGTGGAGCGCACCGCGGAGATCGGTGACTCGCTCGCGACCAATCTCCCGTCCGTCCTTGCGGACTACGATCGCCGTCGGGATGCTGTCGCCGCCGGCTTTGTGGACTGCCGCGAAATGTGCTTCGCCCCCGGGCGAGCCGGCGCGACGCACGCTTTTGATGTTGGTCATGCCTACGCGCTCGAGGGCGAGAAGCGCGAGCTCGATGAGCGCATGCCCGGGTAGCTCTTGTACCCTTCGCAGCATGGCGCGGCGCGACGCCTCGCGGTAGCGATCCACCGCGCCGATGACGTCCTGCTCGAGCCGGGGAAGCTCTCCACCGAGCGTCCAGTCGGTGAGCGCGACCCGCGCGCCGGTCGCGAACCGGAAACGCGGTCGCTGACCGCCGGCCGACCGCCGCAGGTTGTCCGCGCGCATCGACGCGCTGACTTGCGCCATGACCAGGAGCGACTCCCCCTGGACTCGCCCGCGGCGGGTCAGCGCTTCGCCGATGGCGCGTATCGGAACCGGCCCCGCGTTTCGGTCGAAGGAAGACAGGATCACCGCGGCAGCGTCCGCCAGATCACGCCCCGCGAGGTCATCGCCTTCGGCAAGGGGAATGTCGATGCCGGTCGGCTGGCCGTTCGCCATGATCTGCTGACGTTCGCGGACGACCGGTCGCGGCGACCCGAAGGCGTCTCCGCTCGTTTCTCCGTCGACCGAAATGATCGGGGTGGGCGCAATGATGCCTTCCGGGCGTGCCGGCGAAGCCTCGCTCCCCCGCGAAGGGGAAGCAAACCGCTGCTCGGCCGGAGCACCGACGCCCGGGCCGCCCCCCGCCGAATCGCCCTGACCTCCGCGCCCCCGCCGCCGTCGCCGCCGCCGCCGCCGCCCGCCTTCGCCCGCGGCCCCAGCGGCCCCGGTTTGTGGGCCGGCGCCGGTGGCACCCGGTGCCGGCAGCGGCGCCAAGATGGGCTGGTCGTCGTCGTCTTCGTCGTCGAAGAGCTCGGCGCCGCTCGCAGCGAGATCCGCCCGCCGCGCCTCGTCGCCGGACACCGGCGTGTCCCGGTCCCCGGTCGACTCGGCATCGGCGAATCCATCGCTCTCGCCAGGGGAAAGGAGGCCTTCGTCGTCGTCGCCCGCTACGGAGCGCCCGTTGTCTTCCGCCTGGCGCAAAGCGGCCTCGATCTCGAGCGCGTTGACCTCGACGTCCGCCTCTTCGCCCTCGCCGTTTTCCGCCACTTCGGGCGGTGAAGACGCGCTGGCTCTCTTGCCTTTCTTGGCATCCCACTCGCGGAGGGCAAAAATGCCCGGTTTGACCCGCACGATGGGTACGTCTTTGTCCTCTTTTTTGATCGCCGACGTGAGCCTGTGGCTCATCGTGACTTCAGGTGTCTTGCCAACGTGCGAAAGAAGGTTCTTCGCGATCGCCAGCTCCGTAATCTCTTTGTAGTGTAGAGGCTTGCCCGCCTGGCGGAGCACCTCCGCAGCAGCTTCGATGAACGTCATTTCCCGCTCTTCGCCCGGTCCCCCTGATCCCCGGAGACCTCAGTCGTATCTAGAACGCTCCCGGAGGCGGCCCGTATGGCCGCGCCGACGCCCCAGCTCTCTTACCTAGCTATATTCCCACTCGGGTCACGCGCACCACCGCTCGGGCCCAGCCGCTAAGGCGAGCCGCGCAGTCGCACGCTTCCTGGCAGTGTTTAGCCCGCGGCGCGACCGACGTCAAATGGCGGGTCACACGGGATCGGGAGAACCGCCCTCTCCCCTGTATCCCCCGCGTATCCGTGACTCGGGGCATCTCTTGCTGCCCCGCGGTCCATCCACGCTCATTGCCCGCCCTACTTGTGCTCTTGGCTGGGTGGCGGCGCGACATCGGGCGGTTTGCTCTCCTGAAGCAACTCCTTCAGCCTTTTCTCGCGATCCGTTTGGTCCGCCGCGGTGGTCACCTTTCCCAAGTCGAACGTGAGCATCGGCAGCTGGCCGGCGTTGTATTCGGGGAGCTTGCCGTCCCAGTGCTCGAGCGCGCGATACTGAAGCACGGCCGGCGTGGTCGACAGGCGGATGATCTCGTTCGCTTGCGCCTCGGCGCGCGCACGGATGAGCAGCGCGTCGGCGTCGCCTTGCGCCTTCTGCCGGGCAGCCTCGGCACCCCCGTGCGCCTGTGTGACCGCCTGGGTCGCCTCTGCCTCGACTTGCGCGACGCGGTTCTTGCTTTCGATCGCTTTTTGGGTCGCCTCCATCGCACGGTTGATGGCGTCCATCACGTTCTGCGGCAACCGCAGGGCGCCGTTGATCGTAAGTTGGTCGATGACGATCCCGTCTTTGCCGAAGACGTCGCGGCACTTCTGGGTCACCTCGGCGAGCATCTTGCTCTTGCCGGCGCCGTAAATGTCCTGCACCGGCAGCTTCGACGCGACGTCGTTGAAAGCCTCGCGAACGGTGTTGCGCATATAGCCGTCCGATAGCTTTTCGAGGTCGTTCAGGCGAAACCGCGCGTAGAGCCTCGGCGCAAGCGCGGGTTCGATGTGAAAGGAGAGGCCGATGTCCGCGCTGCAGTTCACCCCCTCGCTCGAACTGAACGTGATCGACTCGTCGAAAGCTCTGCCTTCGTGCGAGGACTGCGTCCACACCACGTTTTGGACGCTCGTCGGAAAGAGCACGAGCTGTTCGGTCAGAGGATTGTAGAAGACCCAACCGGTGACGACCGGCATGTCTTGGACACCGCGATCGGTGCCCGCGAGCTTCACGCGAATGCCCACGTGGCCCGCGTCCACCCGTGTGGTCGTGGTGCATCCGAGGTAGACGACCGCCACGGCGACCACGGCCGTCATCAGCACACGACGAAGCGCGCGAGCGGTACCCGCTCCGTCGAAAGAAACGATCTTGGCCATTGAAGAGGATGCCAGGAGTAACAGGTTTGCTGCGATATCGCTCGTCGGCCGCACCGGTCACAGCCGTCCCGCGATGAGCGCCACCCCCACCAGAACGAACAAACCGGCGGCAAGCCGCTTGGTGACGTTCACGTCGAGCAGTTTGGCCGCACGGTTCCCGACCGCCACGGCGATCCCGGTCACGAGCCAAAGGGCGAGCGTCGCTGCACAGAAGACGACGAGCGGAGCTCGCTCGCGCGCCGCGAACGCCGCAGTCGCAAACTGCGTCAAGTCTCCCCATTCCGCGATGAAGACGACGGCGAACACCGTCGTCAGCGAGCTCCGGAACGCGGGCGAGCGTGGAGAATCGCCGGCGCCTGCCGACTCGGCCCCGTCCTTATTCTCTCGGCCGGTCCACATGACCGCTGCGGACACGAGAAAGACCACTCCCGCTCCGATGTGCACCGAACGCTGCGGGAGCAGTGAGAGTAGACTCCCGGCGGCGACCGCGACCATGGTCTGCACAGTCAGTGCGAGCGCCGCTCCCAAGAAGACCGGGAACGGCTTGTGCCTGGTCGCCAAGACGAGTGCCGCGAGAGCTGTCTTGTCCGGGAGCTCAGCGACGAAGATGACGCCAAAAACGCAGCCGGCGAGCTCTAGGGTGTGCAAGCAGTGGAGGCGGAGGGTAGGCCAAAGCGACCTCGCCGGGCGACTCAGTCGACAATTGTTTGGCGGATCCACGCGTCTTGCTGTTGAGTCTCGATTCCCGATGTCCGCGACCGCCCTGCGAATGGCAGCGAACGCACTCTGGTCGCTGGCGCGCGCCTACAACGCGCGCTTCGAGAGACCCTCGCCGCATCCCAAGTGGGCGCCCGCACCGCTCCAGAAGCGCCGCGAGCGGACCTTTCCTCCGCTCGGCTGGCCACGCGAAACGGACTCGCTGTGTCCACAATGCGTCGTCGACGTGCGCGCGGCGGTCCTCGAGGGTCGCGCCGACCTGCGCTCGCTCGTCGAAGAAAAGCCCGGCGAGATCCGCGCGACGATCTCCGAAGAGCACGGTGAGCTCGTGATGACCAAGAGCTGTGCCAAGCACGGGCGCGTCGAGGACGTTCTGTCGATCGACCCGGCGTTCAGTGCTCGTGTGGAAAGTCTCTTCCCGGGACGCGACTTTCTCGCACCGGCGAACAAACTCCGCGATCACGGCACATCGAGCATCAAGTATGGGCGCGGATCGGTCCTGACGGTCGACCTGACCAACCGCTGCAACATGATGTGCGATCCGTGCTTCATGGACGCGAATCAGGTGGGCTTCGTCCACGAGCTCGCGTGGGAAGACGTGCAGAAGATTCTCGACGACTCCCTCACAGTGAGTCCTCGGCGCCAGATGAGCGTCCAGTTTTCGGGGGGAGAGCCGACCCTCTCCCCTCATTTCTTGCGCGCGATCGAATACGCAAAGCGCATCGGTTACTTCTGCGTGCAGTGCGCGACCAACGGAATCCGCTTCGCCCAAGACCGTGAGTTCGCGCGCGCCGCGAAGCAGGCCGGCCTTCGCCTCGCCTACCTGCAGTTCGACGGCATCGGCGAAGAGGCCAACGCGCATCGAAAAGTGGGCAATCTGTTCGACGTAAAGCTCCGCGCGATTGAAAACCTCCACGCCGAGAAGATCGACGTCGTTCTGGTCGTGACGGTGGTCCGAGGCGTCAACGACGATCAGGTAGGGAAAGTCGTTCGCTTCGCGATCGAGAACGCCGACAAGATCACCGTCGTCTCTTTTCAGCCCGTCAGCTTCACCGGGCGCGACGAGGGCATCTCGGACGAGGAGCGGCGGGCGAAGCGCTATACGCTGTCTCACCTCGCGCACGACTTGAAGAACCAGTTGGGCGCGACCGAGCCGCTCCGCGATTGGTACCCGCTCTCCTCGATGGGGCCCTTCGGCGACCTCACCGACTTGCTCCTCGCGGACCGGTCGGACTGGGGCGCGCTGCAGTGCGGCTGCCACCCCAACTGCGGGATCGGTACTGCACTCCTGGTCCACAAGGAAACAAAGGAGATGGTCCCGCTCGCGGACGTATTGGACATCGAGGGTCTCCTCGCGGACATTCAAGAAATCAACGACGCCGCGCAGCCCCGTCCCATCACGCTGGCGCAGCTGGCACTGGCGGTCTGTCGCCGCTACCGGCCGGAAGGCGCGCCGCGGGGTTTCGGATTGATTACCCTCTTTCGGCAATTCCTGAGCCAAACGGGGGCTCGCGGCCGGGAAGTCGGAGCCTACGACTCGGACGCGGCCGAGTTTTCGTGGAGAATCTTGTTCGTGGCCGGGATGTGGTTCCAGGACCTCTTCAACTACGATTTCCGGCGCACCGAGATGTGCATCATCCCGTACGGGACACAAGAGGGGGAGATTAGCTTCTGCGCGTACAACACGGGAGTCGGCTGGCGGCAGATCGTAGAAAAGATGCACGCGACAGCCACCCTGGCCGAATGGCACAAGGGGCGAGGGCGCCATCCCATCTACGCGAAGAACCAGGTGCTGCCGCTGCCTGGCACGGCTCGAACGGTACGGTTGCCTATTGTCGGCTGAGCCGGCAAAGGTCACTTCATGCGTCCTCCCGCCATTGTCTTCTGCTTCGCGGCCGTCGTCGTGACGGCCGTCGCATCCTATCTGGCCTTTTTGCCCGAGAGCTCTGGCACGATCGCATTTTGGGTCTTCTCGGCGGGCCCCACCCTCGTGTTTGGCGGCCTTGGGGCCATGTGGGCCAGCCGGGAGGACCTCCTCCGCGAGTGGATCACTCCCCAATGGGGTGATTTCACGCGCGGCGTCTGCGGCGCGGCCCTCCTCTACTTCGTGGCGTGGGCCTTCGTCCACCTGGTCGCGCCGATCGGGTCGCCGCGCGAAATTTGGCTCGCGTCGCTCTACGGCGAGATTGGCGATCCGCGCTCCTTGCGCGCGCACGGCCCCGCGATTGCCGCGACGATCGCCGGAGCCGCGTTCGCCGAGGAAGTTTTGTGGCGCGGCGTCGTGACGCAGCTCGTTGCCGAACGGGTGGGCTCGCGGACGGCGTGGATCTGGGCGGCGGGCTTGTACGCGCTCGCGTACGTCCCCACCGCATGGTCGCTGAAGGCGGCGTCAGGGCTCGGTGGCGGGCTGAACCCGATCGTGCCGATAGCGGCCCTCGGGTCGGGGCTCTTATGGGGCGCGATGGCGCGTTTCTTCGGAAGGCTGACGCCGGGCGTCCTCGCTCACGCGCTCTTCGACTGGATTGTGGTGATGATGTTTCCGTTCTGGGGCGCCGGTCGGATGTTCCAGAGTTAGATTAGCCTTCCGTCGGCGCGCGCTATCCTGGAGGGGCGGAGCCCGCGAAGATCTCCGCACGACATCGTGAGGCCCGACCTCGTGGGGTGGCGTCGCGAGCGCCTCGCAAGCCCGTGGGACGTGCGGCCCATCGTCGGCCGGGGCGCCCATCCCGGAGGCGCGTGCTTTTCCCCCGCCGCCTCCCGGGTGAGACGCGCCCTCCGAGAGCGCCTAAAACGTGTTTTCCTTCTTGCACGAGTCGATGAGGTCTTGGAGTCTTGCCGTGGCGAGGCACTGCACCGTGTCGGCGCCTCCGTAGTAGATTTTGACCGTCCCGTCCGGCTCGGCGACGGCCCCGGTCGTGAAGACGACCGACAGCGCTTGCCCCAATAGCTCATAGGGCTCTCGAGGGTCCAAGATTGCCCTCTTGCTCAACCCGACGACGCGCGTCGGGTCGTCGATGGCGAGGAGCACCACGCCCAGGCTGTAGACGAAGTCCGTGCACTGGATGCGCACGCCGTGAATGATGCAAAGCCATCCGTCCGGCGTCTTGATGGGTACGGCGCCAGCGCCTATTTTGGCGTCCGCCCAGCGCACGTCCTCTTTGGCGACGAGTCGGCGGTGGCCACCCCAATGCAATAGATCGGGCGATGACCCGATCCACATGTCGAAATGGCCAGGAACGTTGGGCCGGTGCAAGAGCCAGTATCGCCCGCCGATCTTCTCGGGGAAGAGAACGCCGTTGCGGTTGTCCGGCGGCAGGATGAGGTCTACCCACTCGAGGCGCTCGAAGTCGCGGTCGATCTTGAACAGGCCGATCTGGCACTCGTGCCGCGTGTGCGCTGCGTGCGTGATGTAGTACTGGCCTTCGATTTCGGTGACGCGCGGGTCCCAGTACGATTTCGTATCCCCGCAGTATTCGTCGAATACCGGATTGCCGCGCGGCATGGCAAGCGGCCGCGGTCTCGGCTTGAACGAAACCCCGTCTGTGCTGTCCGCCACCCAGAGGTAGCGCCCGAGCGCGGTATCTTCGACCCGGCAGACCATCACGTAGCGATCGCTCGCCTGCTTGACGACGCAACTGTTGAATACCGAAACGATGTCGTCGGGGAAATCGGCGCCGGTGAGGATCGGGTTTCCCGGGTGGCGGGTGACGATGGCTTTTCTGTCTCTCAGCATGTCCGTACGGCCTTCGCGTTTCGTGCTCTTTCAGGTGAGCGGAGGAGGAAGCCTGACGGCTCGATTGCGGTTGCCGGCGGGAGGCCTCGAGACCGTGACAAAGGGGCTCTTGGGAATGGTGCCTGGAGGGACGAGCCTTCGATAGAGCTTGCAGGCCTGTCCGTCGGTGGCCATGTTCGAGGCGAACATCTTCACGAGCTCGGCGGCGGCGTCGGTCGTGTACACGGCGAAGTGGTCGTAGTCCGGATACATTCCGGCCCGCGCGTCGGCGTCGTCGTCGATACCCGAGAGCATCCAGAACAGGGCTCCGTTGCCGCCTCGTTTTCCGACCATCTCGTGCCATCGCGCATACGCCCGGCGCCTGGTGGTGTCGTCCGAGATGGTCCCCGCGGGGCTCCGGCTCGCTTCGACGCCGTATTCTTCGAGAAGGGTCGGCTTGCCGGCAGCCCGGGCGGCTTCGATGTGGTCCTCGATCCACGTGCTGGCCCAGCTCAATGGATGGCCCCAGCTTTCTGGGTAGAGATGATACGTACCGAAGTCGATGTGCCTCAATGCGAGTAAGGCGGAGTGGTCTACCCCGTCGGCGCCGTCGTAATGGGGCGATCTCCCGTCGGCGAAGAACCCCTCGTCACCCACCGAGACCAGGTGGTTCGTGTCGATCGACCGGATGAACGTGGAGGTCTCGTCCGCCCACCGAACGACAATCCCTGGATTGCACGTCGAAGGATGATCGAACTCGCCGGCGTTGATGCAGCGCGGCTCGTTGGCGAGCTCCCATGCGAATATCGTGGGATCGTCGCGGTAGACGAGACCGTTGATCGTGTTCTTTCGATGGACCAGATGGTCGATCCAGCTCTCGTAGGCTTTCCGAACCGACGAGTCGGTGTAAAACCGATGGTGTTCCTTCACGCCGTACCAAACGAGGTATTGGTCCATTCCCCCGAAGTCTTTCCAGTTGTTCGTGAGAACGAGCATCACCTTGAGGTCGAGCGCCTTGGCCTTGTCGAGTACGTAGTCCAGGTGTTCGAGACCCGTGGCGCCATCGTTGTAGGCGGGGCGCCCCCGAACCGGATCCCAATATTGGAAATACACCCCCCCTTTTTCGCCCGCCCCGTCCACATTGCGCACGGTTCCGTCGAGCGATCCGCGATCCAGATAAGCCCAAATGCGGATCACCTTGAGCCCGAGGCGCTTGGTGGTCTCGAGCACGTCGTCCACCATCGTGTGCGACTTGTAGATGAGATAATAGTTGTTCGTCCCGGCGAAGCAGAAGGGCTCTCCATCGAGAACGAACGAGGCGCTCGGTTGGTCGGCTTCTTCGACAGGTCCCTCCGATTGCGCCGCCGAAGGCCTGCCTTCGGAGCCCGCGGACTTGGCCTGCATCGCGCCATGGCCCAAACAGCCGATCGCGCCGAGGATCGCCGCGGCTATCGCGCGGGGGACCGACCCGACGTGGTTCTCATCGCGCGCGCGGGACACGCCTCATCTCCTGCCGAACATCACCCATGCCCCGAGGCCCAGCGCCGCGAGCAGGACGATCGCCGCGACGGCGCTCGCGGCCGCTTTCGACGTTCGTCGCCGCTTGACCGTGGGCGCGTCTTCGCCCAGATCGGCGGGGGGTCCGACGACAGCCGTTTGCAGATGAAGGGCGCCGAGCACTTGTTTGGCGAAGACGAGAAACGAGTCGTAGGCGGTGCGGTCGAGGTCGAGTGGCCGGCCATAGCGCTGCAGATAGACGGCCCTTATATACTCGTATGTGCGTAGCTCCGCCTTACCCTCGGCATGGTTCGCGTAGCCAACGACGATCGTAGGTTTGCCATCCTGTCCGGGCACCAAGCGCAAGTGCTGCATGGCCTGAACGCCGCCTGCGGTCGACGGCCCTTGCGGCGACATGAGTTCGGGAGCGTAGTCGCCCGGCGCGATGCGGATTTTCTTCAGCGCCTCGTTCATGGCGGCCGCCAGGTCCGACGCTTGAATCGCGTGGAAAGTCTGCAGCGAGGTCCTGGCACCCCTCGGCTTCATCGGTCTCAAGTGTACTACGACAGAACGCGAGGCCCCTATTTTCTTGCCATTTCGGGTGGGAGCTCGTGGCTTCTTGGCGCTGCGCTGCTACGACCGTAACCCTGACGAGGAGGCACCATGCTGACGGTTCGACGCGCCGAGGAGCGCGGTCACGAAGACCACGGGTGGCTGGACACGAGGCACACGTTTTCGTTCGCCGATTACTACGACCCGAAGCACATGGGTTTTCGCACGCTCCGCGTCATCAACGAAGACCGGGTTCGGCCCGGACGTGGATTCGGCACGCACGCACATCGCGATATGGAGATTGTCTCGTACGTGCTCGGCGGCGCGCTCGAGCACAAGGACTCGATGGGGACGGGGTCGGTGATTCGCCCGGGAGACGTGCAGCGCATGAGCGCCGGCACGGGTGTGCTCCACAGCGAGTACAACGCGTCCAAGACCGACGACGTGCACTTTCTGCAGATTTGGATTGTCCCGGACAAAGCCGGAGTCGCCCCCGGCTACGAGCAAAAGGCGTTTCCGAGGGAGGAGCGGCGCGGCAGGCTTCGGGCGATCGCCTCGCCCGACGGCAAAGACGAAAGCGTGACGATCCACGCTGACGCCGTGGTCTACGCGTCGGTTCTCGAACCGGGCGACAAGGTGGAACACGTCGTGCGGGTGGGAAGATACGCCTGGATTCATGTTGCGCGCGGTCGGGTGAAGGCAAACGGCATCGAGCTCAAGGCAGGGGACGGAGCGTCGGCGAGCGAGCCGGGCGGGATCGCGCTCGAAGGGCTGGACGGGGCGTCGGCCGATGGAGAGGCGAGCGGCGAGGGGTCGGAAGTGCTGGTGTTCGACCTGCCCTGACGCGTGGTTCCCGTCGTCGACCGAACCACGTGGTGGAGGAGCGTGCGCCCCGAGGACATCGCTCCGCTGGCCGCGGAGTCCGAGCGCGCCCTCGTTCGCGCGGCGTTGGCCCGGCTCGACGTTCCCATCCGCGAAGAGGTGATCGAACTGGGGACGATGCTGCGGATCGCGTACCCGGCCCTCGCCGGCGTCATCGACACGCACCCCGACGAGCTGCTGCTCATGACCCGCGGGGCGCGACATCCACGCGACGCGCGCGCGTATCGGCGCCTCGCCCAGGCCGCCGTGGGCGATGCCGCGAGCGTGCAGCGCGGACTGCGCCGCTTTGCCGCGCGCGAAAAGCTGCGAATCGCCGCCCGCGAGCTTTTGGCGCACCCGGGGCAGGACATCGACGTCACCGCGCGCGAGCTCGCCGACCTTGCCGATATTTGCTGTGAAGTCGCGCTGGCCGAGGCGCTCGCCTGGGCGACCGCGCGCTTCGGCAAGCCCCTGACGGCGACAGGCGAGCCCTGTGCGTTCGTCGTGGTCGGGATGGGCAAGCTCGGGGGGCGGGAGCTCAATGCCGGGAGCGACATCGACCTCGTCCTCTTCTACGAAACCGACGATGGCTCCGCCTCCGGATGCTCGCTGCACGAATACTTCGCGCGGGTGGCTCAGCGCTTCGTGGCGACTCTCGAGGAGTCCACGGCCGACGGGGCCGTATGGAGGGTCGATTCTGCGGCTGCGCCCGGAGGGGACCCGTGGGCCGCTCGTCAACGCGCTCGCTTCCGCGGAGCGATATTACGAGACCTGGGGGCGCACGTGGGAGCGCGCCGCCCTTGTCCGCGCGCGGCCCGTGGCCGGAGACTTGCGCTTCGGCGGCGTGCTGCTGGAGACGCTGTCGCCCTTCGTGTGGCGGCGCGCGGTCGACCCACGGGTCGCGGACGAGATGGCCGCGCTGTTGGCCCGTGGGCGCGCCGAGGCGGGCGCCGGAGCGGGCGAGGACCTGAAGCTCGGGCCCGGCGGAATTCGCGAGGTCGAGTTCTTTGCTCAATCGCTGCAGCTGATTTGGGGTGGCCGCGAGCCTCGGGTCCGCGGCGCGAACACCCTCGACGCTCTGCGGCGCCTGCGCGCCTGCGGCTTCGTCAACGAGCGCGAGGGGGTCGAGCTCACGGAGAGTTACCTCTTCTTGCGCCGCCTCGAGCACCGCGTGCAGTTCGCGACCGGCCTCCAAACGCACACCCTGCCGGGGGACGCCGAGCTGCGGGGGCGCATCGCACGCTCGCTGGGGTACGCCGATGAAGAGGCACTCGGCCGCGACCTCACCGCGGTGCGCGCGCGAGTCTCGCGGCGATTCGCTTCGCTGGGCCGCGATGCCCCGCCGGACCCATCGCTGGCGCGGCTCTGGGCTGCGCTGGACGAACTCGACGAGGCCGCGACCGCCGCCGCAGCCGTCGCGCGTTTCGGCGCGGCCGCGTCGACCGACCTCCCACGTCATCTCATCGCGTTGGCGCGCCCCGCGGACAGGCCGCTGGGCGCCCCGACGCGCGACCGCGAGCCCGCCTTCGCCCGTCGCCTTATCGATGCTCTCGCCGATGCGGCCGACCCCGAGCAGGCGGCGCGCCTCCTCGCGTCGTTCTTCGCCCACCTCGCGATCCCGGGCGTCTACGTAAAAGCGCTCGTCGAAGAGCCACGGCTCGTGCGCGCTCTCTGCTCTCTGCTCGGCGCGAGCGCATTTCTGGGCCAGGCCATCGTCGGGCACCCCGATCTCTTGGATCGAGTCGTTTACGCGAGAGGTACGCTCACACCGGAGCTCGTGAATGCGCAGGCGACCGAAGACGTCGCTGCTCTTTCGCGCGAAGAGGCACAAGACGTGGATTCATTCGTCGGAGCCCTTCGTCGCACCAAGCGCCGCGTGACGTTCGAGGCGGGCCTCGCAGACCTGTCCGGCGAACTCGGGACGCGGGAGGTCGTCCAGGTCCTCACAGCGTTGGCCGATGCAACGCTCGAGCACGCATGTGGGTTCGCCATGCGCGAGCGCGGGCTCGACCCGCCGCGCGGGCTGGCCCTCATCGCCATGGGCAAGCTCGGCGGCCGAGAGATTGGGTATGGCTCCGACCTCGATTCTCTTGTTTGTCTACGAGTCCGCCGACGAGGACGCGGCCGAGCGCTTCGCGAGAATTGCCCAGCGCGTCCTCCGCCTCGTCGGAATGCCGCACGGCGAGGGGCCCGGCTACGACCTCGACACGCGGCTGCGCCCATCCGGCAAGAGCGGGCTGCTCGTCGTTTCGCTCGAGGCGTTCGCCCACTATCAGAGCCAGTGTGCGGAACCGTGGGAACATCAAGCGCTCGTCAAGGCGCGCGCCTGCGCGGGTGACGCGCACCTCGGCGCGCGCGTCATCGAAGTCGCGTGCGCGGCCGCGTTCGAGCGCGACGCCCCTCCGCCCGATAAAGTCCACCACCTTCGCCAGCGCATGGAGCGTGAGCTCGGTCACGAGAGACCTCCCGTGCGCTACGACTTGAAGGTGGGACGGGGCGGCCTCGTCGACATCGAGTTTGCGACCCAGTGGCTGCAGATGCGCCACGGGCGGGACCGTCGCGTGCGCACGACGGAGACCGAGGCCGCGCTGGCTGCTCTGGAGTCGTGCGGATATCTCGAAGCGTCCGATGCAGACGCGCTGCGCGACGGGTGGCGCTTTTTGCGGCGCCTGGAGCAGCGGCTGCGCATCGCACACGGCACGGGAGCCACGCTGATTGAAGAAGGCGCACCGGGACTCGTCACGCTGGCCCGGAGCATGGGAATGCACGACCTGCCGCCAGCGCGCGCCGAAGAGGCGCTCCTCGAGCGGTACGTCGGCGTGACCCGTGAGGTGCGCGCTGCATACCTGCGTGTCCTCGGGCTGAGCGCCTGAGCGGCGGGGACGTCACCCCCGGTTCAGAAGCCCCCCGAGCGACCGTGTGGGCGGCCGTGGATTGGGGTCGTTGTCCCGCAAGAAGCGCAAGTTAGCGTGATTGATCGCGGCGTGCGCCGCGAGCGGACCGACGAGACTCCCGGTCGCGACGAAGATGAGGGCGAAGAGCAGCCCCATGACCGTCGCCCACGCCATCCACCCCCACCTGCCGGGCCCTCGGACCTGATGGAGCGCTCCGAAGACGAGCGAGGACGCCAGCACACCCAGCGTGGGGACCAAGAGCCCTCGGAAGAGAAGCTCCTCGCAAGTCGCGCTCGCGACGGAGAGCGCGAGCAGCGTTGCGTCGCTCGCGCCGTGGACGGCGGGGCGCAGCGCCGCGTGCAGCGCCCGCGCCCACTCCGCGCGCCGCACGATGGCGCGCGTGGCCCCGATGGTGACCGCGCCCAGCCACACGCCGACGCCGAGGCTGAGGAGCATCGAGACGATGGACGGCGTGTGCAGCCACCCGTCGCAAGCGATCGGGTCCATTCCGAGCGCGATCGCGACGCCGGCGGACAGTCCTCCGACGAGCGCGTACCCACACACTACGACGGTCGCTTGCGGTATGCGCGAAGTCGCAGCAGCCCTCGGCCGAACAATCCTCAGGTCGTCGCCGGCGTGCAGCCACCCAAACCATCTGGGTATCCGCCTGGCCGCCATCGCCCGGTCGAACGTTTCCACGCGCGCGTGTGCCGCGCAAGCCGCGGGTCTTCTGGTAGCATCGCGGGCGATCGGCCCGGCATGTCGACATCCTTTGCATCCGACGAGCGCCCTCGTGTCCTCATCGTCGACGACGAAAAGTTCATCCGCGACATCCTGGCGGATTTCCTCGGAATGGAAGGCTACATCGTGCGAACCGCCGAGGACGGCGCTGCCGCTCTCGAGGAGCTCAACAACTCGCACTACGACCTCATCATCAGCGATTTGAAAATGCCGCGGATGGGCGGGATAGAGCTCCTCGACGCAATCAGCTCCGCGGCGCCCAACGCGCTCACCGTCATCATGACGGGATTCGGCACGGTGGAGACGGCGATCGACGCGATGAAGCGCGGCGCCTACGACTACATCCTCAAGCCGTTCAAGGTCGAGGAGGTCATTCGCGTCGTGCAGCGCGGGATCGACAAGCAGCGCCTGTCGGCGGAGAACTTGCGCCTGCGCGAAGCGGTGTCGCTCTACGCCGTGAGCGAGGCGATTGCCGCGAGTCTATCGCTCGAAGAGGTGCTCGCGACAATCGGAGACACCGCGCTCGACGAGCTCAAAGGCGATCTCGTCTCCACCTGGCTCGACGACGGCGAAGGGGGCTACTTCGAGCGACAGCGGCTCATCCGCGGCCCGGGCGACAACGGCAGCTCGCGCGGCGCTGCTCGCCCGTTGCCGACGGCGGTACACGAGGACGCCGAGCGGGCCGCGCTTGTCGGGTCCGAGTACGGCGTTCTCGCGCCCCAGGCGTTCATCGAGCACTACGCTGCATTTTCGGCCCTCCTCGAACAGGGGGGCAAAGGGAGTCGCTTCTTCGCCTCCGCGCCGGCGGTCCCGCTCGTATCGCTCGTGTCGGTCCCGTTGCGGATGAAGACGCGCCTTCTCGGTTGGATCGGCGTCGCGAGTTTCACCAAGCAAAAACGATTCAACGAGGGGCATCGCAAGCTCCTGTCGATCGTCGGTTCACGCGCCGCGGCGGCGATCGAGAACGCGCGTCTCTACGAAGACCTTCGGGCGACGTTTCAACAGACGATCCAGGGACTCGCACGGGCGATCGACAAAATGGATCGGTACACGGCGGGTCACTCCGAACGAGTCGCGATGTACGCCACGCAGCTCGCTCAGAGGCTTGGGCTATCACCCGAAGTCGTGGAGATCGTCCGGCAGAGTGCGCTCATGCACGACATCGGAAAGATCGGCTGCGTGATGAACCTCAACAAGCCGGGCAAACTCACGCAAGAGGAGTACGAAATCTTCAAGCGCCACCCCACGTACGGTCGGGACATCCTCGAGCCCATCAAGTTCTTGCACCCGCTGATTCCCGGCGTGCACCTGCACCACGAGCGCTGGGACGGCCGGGGTTATCCCTTGGGGCTCAAAGGCAACGACGTGCCGATCATCGCGCGGATCATCGCCGTGGCCGACACGTACGACGCGATGACGAGCGATCGCGCGTACAGGCGCGCGCTGCCGCACGAGGTCGCGGTCGGTGAAATCGAGCGATGCTGCAACACCCAATTCGACCCGGACGTCGCTCAGTCGTTTGCCGTCCGCATCGAAGAGTTCCGCGAGGAACAGACCGCGACCGGAATGAAAATTCCTGAGTAGTCCCCAAGGCCGGCACTCTCGCGGCCCGGTCCATGCCGAAGCCAATCGCTGACATGAAGAGGGCCATCTCGTCTGCCGAGAAGGCGCTCTCGCGCGGAGCAGCCTTTGCTTCGCTGGCAAGGGCGATCGAGCTCCTCGAGGTTCACGTCTTCGATCGGCTGCGGCCCCTCTCGGAACAGGGCCTCCTCCCGCCGGACGCGCAGGCGGTCTGGGCGCAGGCCGCGCCCCTGCTCGGGCGGTTGGAGGCGGAAAGCGCGGAGATTGTCTTGGCGCTTCGACGCGATATCGCGTTCGGCAGGTGCAGCCCCGAGGCCCTTCGCGCTACGCTCGTGGGTCACGCGGGGCCTGCGGGTCGGCCGGGTCGTTACGACGCGCTCGATCTCCTCGTCGCCGGCGTGCTGGACGGCGGCCCGCCGGACCAGGAGCTGGCCGAGCGAGAACCCGACATGGTCGCGTACCAGCCGACGCCGGTCCGGTCCGTCCTCGCGCTGATCGAGCGCGCGAGCATCGTTCCGGGTGACGTTTTCTACGACTTGGGATCGGGCCTCGGGTGGGTCGTCATCCTCGTGGCACTTCTTAGCGGCGCTCGCGCAAAAGGCATCGAGTTCGAACAAGTGTATCGCGATTACGCCGTGCGCTGCGCCCGCCGGCTGAACGTGGTCGGGGTCGAGTTCGTCCGTGCCGACGTACGCAGCGCTCCGCTCGAGGACGGCAGCGTCTTCTTCCTTTACACGCCCTTCCGAGGAGTTCTCTTGCGGCAGACGCTCGACAGGCTGCAAAACGAAGCGGCCATGCGCCCGATACGGGTGTGCACCCTCGGGCCGTGCACGGCCGAAGTGAGAGGTGCGGCGTGGCTCGCGCCCGAGGGGGGAGAAACCATCGCCGAGCACGAGGTGGCGGTCTTTCGCAGCCGCGGTCTGGGCTCTGCGGACCGAATTTGACGAAGGTCCCGGGGGGCCCCGAGACACCATTTGTTGCGGCAAAGGACGCGTGCGACCGCAAACGCCTGCCGGCTACGGGCGGCCAATTCGCGGGGCGACATCGCCGACGCCGTCCGGAGCGACGTGGCGCGTTCAGTCCGGGGTGCGGAGGCTGGGGGATTCGGGGCAAGGACAGTGCCGGTTGACCCGACGACCGAGTGGCCGAGCGATGCCTTGGTCGTTTGGCGTGTGCGCGGTCCAATGTGGCGCGCTAGGCAACGTGGATGGACAGCGGCCTCGCGACGATGCGACCAGCTCTGCGATTGCTGGTGGTCGCGGTGGTGGTCCTATTCGTGGGGACGACCGCCCTCGCCGTCGTGCTCTCTCGCGCGGCTGCGATGCTGTCGTCGACGAGCGAAGTCATCGCGAACCGGTCTGCGGCAAGCATCGTCGCCCTCCAAACGATCCGAGCCGACGTCCAGCAACAGCACGCTCTCGCAGACGAATGGGTGCTCGGCGGCCCCGGCGATCAGGTGATCCTGGCGGCGAGAATGGATGCGCTGCGACGCGACGCTCTTCTCAGCCGGGAGGTCTATTTGACTGTGCCGCACGAGCCGGGCGAAGCGCCGCCTCGAAAGGGGCTTCTAGCCTCGCTCGACCGTTTCCACTCGGTGGTCGACCGGGTGCGGGCCTTCCCGCGCGGGGCCGGCGCCAACAGCTCCGGGGCCCTGTACGATCTCGACGCGGCGGTCGGGCAGGTCGGAGCCGATCTGGCGCGCGCGACCGATTTCTGGGCTGACGTGGCGAAGACTTCGTCCGGCGACGCGATGAACATTTCTAGGACTCTCCTGCCGTCGGCGATCGTTTTGGGCATCGTGAGCGCCTTGGCGGCAGTCGGAACCATTGCGCTGACCTACCGCTCGGTACGCCGCGCCGAGGCCCTGGCGGAGCTCAGTCGACGGGCCCTCGAGCACAAGGCCGATGAACTCGAGGCCTTTGCCGGTCGCGTCGCCCATGATTTGCTGAGCCCGTTGACGACGGTGGGGCTCGGGCTCGATCTCGCCCAGCGGCGCGCCACCGCGATGGAGGACGCTCCCACCCGCGCCGCGACTGCGCGCGCATCGGCGACGCTGAAGCGCGTGCGCGGCTTCGTTTCCGACCTGCTCGAATTCGCGCGAGCGGGGGCCCAGCCGGCGCCGGGGGTAGTTTCCCGTGTCGACGAAATCGTCCGCGAAGTCGCTTCGGAGTTCGAGCCAATCGCGATGGACATCCGAGTGGAGCTCCGCGTGGACGCACTACCGATCCGTCCGGTGCGTTGCAGTCCGGGCGTTCTGGCGAGCCTAGTCTCCAATTTATTGCAGAACGCAATCAAGTACGGGGTGAGCGGCGACATCCGTCGGATCGAGGTGCGAGCACTCGACTCGGGCAACCAGGCTCGCATCGAAGTGCAGGACATGGGACCTGGAATAGCCCCAGAGGACCAAGGTCGCTTGTTCGAACCGCTCGTACGCGGGCACGGCGCGAGCGGGCCGGGTATCGGGCTGGGGCTCGCGATCGTTCGCCGCTTGGCCGAAGCCCATGGCGGGCAGGTGGGCGTGCGGTCGGAGCCGGGGCAAGGCTCGCTATTCTGGTTTTCCCTTCCGTGGGCGAGCAGCGAAAGTAGCCTGAGTCGCGTCTGATCGAGGGCTGCACGAGGCCAGCCCAGGCCACGCAGTGGCGGAGCGGAGGCTGCACGAGGCCAGCCCAGGCCACGCCGGAGTGGCGGAGCGGAGGCTGCACGAGGGCACGGGGTCAAACGGCTGGGGGGCTCTACGGGGGGAGCGGCCGCGCTCCCCCCGGGTAGAAGTGGTCCTGATCGCGTCAGCCGGAGCGGAGCCCCGAAGTGATTGCAGCCCGGGCCACGCCGGAGGGGCGGAGCGGAGGCTGCACGAGGCCAGCCCAGGCCACGCCGGAGTGGCGGAGCGGAGGCTGCACCAGGGCACGGGGTCAAACGGCTGGGGGGCTCTACGGGGGGAGCGGCCGCGCTCCCCCCGGGTAGAAGTGGTCCTGATCGCGTCAGCCGGAGCGGAGCCCCGAAGTGATTGCAGCCCGGGCCACGCCGGAGGGGCGGAGCGGAGGCTGCACTAGGCCAGCCCGGGCCACGCCGGAGGGGCGGAGCGGAGGCTGCACTAGGGAAAAGCAAAAAGACCTGCCTGCGGAAACGTGCTAGATATAGTGGAAGGTGGCTCTGTAATCACCGCCTGGCCGGGCGGACGCTGCGTACCCACGAGGTTTTCAGAATTGGAGGTTGTGAGTTCTCGCATGGCGAATGAGGAAGCGAAGCTGTTCGTGGCAGGTCTGCCCGACAGCATCTCGGAAGACGTCCTGAAGCAGCTCTTCGAGGCTACTGGGGGCAAGGTTCTCAGCGTTAGCTTGCCCAAGGATCGGATGACAGGCCGCCCTCGCGGCTTCGGTTTCGTAACGCTCGGGACGCCACAAGAAGCCCAGGCCGCGCGCGATGCTCTCGACGGCTCGATGCAGGCTGGCAAATCCATCTCCGTTCGTCCTTTCCAGGCCGAGCCTCCCCGCCGAGATGCGGCGGGGGCACTGGGCGGCCCTCGTCCTGGGGGACCCTCCTCCGCCGGTGGTCGAGGCCCGGGCGGCGGCCCTCCACAGCCGGACCGAACCCTGTACGTCGGCAACCTGCCGTACGATGCCACGCAAGAGGAGGTCCAGACGCTCGTCAATAGCGTCGTTCCCGACGGCGTCGTTCGTGTTCACCTTCCGATGGACGCCGACGGGAGAAAGCGTGGCTTCGGCTTCGTCACGATGGCGAGCGCCGAAGCAGCCAAGAGCGCGGCCGACCAGCTGCGGTCGGCCGACCTCCGAGCACGGCGCTTAATCGTCAACCTCGCGCATCCCAAAGGCGAGCGGCCGGCCCGACCCGAGGGCGGTGGGGGTGGCTTTTCGGCTCCATTTCCTCCCGCCTTCGCAGGTGGCGGCGGCGGTCCTGGGGGTCCGGCCCATCGAAAGCCCGGGCACGAAGAAAAGCGCAAGCGCTCGTTCGAAGACGGTGGGGGACCGAAAAAGAAGCGGGTGGAGCGCGACGAGCCCCGGGGTAACCGCTTCAACTACGGCGGCGAAGACGATGATTGAGCCCTGGACGCGCTTGACGTTTGCGGCCCGGTGCGGCATCTGTCTGCCCCCGCGAATCGTCTGCGGGTGAGGCTCCCATGCGTGACATCATAAAGATGACCTGCGGCAATTGTTCCCGCGCGAACTACACCACCACGAAGAACAAGCGGACGATGTCCGAAAAGTTCGAGATAAAGAAGTTCTGCCCCGTGTGCCGCAAGCACTTCCCTCATAAAGAGGGAAAGATCTCCAAGGGCTAATCGCTTCTCTGCGCATCTGCGCAGCGTAGTCTCGCCAGACCGTAGACACGACCCCTTCCTGTGGTAGAAGCGGGCGTGCTCGCGTCGACCGCACCTTCCCGCCACGGCATCGCCCTCGATGTCGGTTGGTCCGTCGGCCGACACGCGGTCAGCACAGTGAGGAGCGCGCGATGATCTTCGACTGGCTTCACGGCCTGTTCTCGAACGATCTGGCGATCGATCTGGGCACGGCAAACACGCTCATTTACGTCAAAGGCAAGGGTATCGTGTCTTGCGAGCCCTCGGTCGTCGCGGTGCAAAAGGACGTCAACGGTGGCACCAAAGTCTTGGCGGTCGGTCGAGAAGCCAAAGAGATGTTGGGTCGTACGCCCGGGAACATTCGCGCGGTTCGGCCTCTCCGCGACGGCGTCATCGCCGATTTCGAGATCACCGAGGCGATGCTCCGGTACTTCATCGCGCGGGCTCACAGCCGCAGGACCCTCGTCAAACCGCGAATCATCATCTGCGTTCCGTTCGGGATCACCGAAGTCGAAAAACGGGCCGTCAAAGAGAGTGCGGAGAGTGCCGGCGCACGCGAGGTCTACCTGATCGAGGAGCCTATGGCGGCCGCGATCGGCGCCGGTCTGCCGATCACCGAGCCGAGCGGCAACATGATCGTGGACATCGGCGGAGGCACGACGGAGGTCGCCGTGATTTCGCTCGCCGGCATCGTCTACTCGCAGAGCGTGCGCGTCGGAGGCGACAAAATGGACGACGCGATCGCCGCCTATTTGAAACGAAAATACAATTTGGCAATCGGGGAGCAAACGGCCGAGCGCATAAAGATTCAAATCGGCAATGCGTATCCGGTCGAGAAACAGCTCACGACGGAAGTAAAGGGGCGGGATCTCGTCGCCGGCGTCCCCAAGACGGTCATCGTCAACAGCGACGAGATACGAGAGGCGATGGCCGAACCGATCCACGCGATCGTCGAAGCCGTCCTCATGGCGCTCGAGAAGACGCCCCCCGAGCTCGCTGCCGACATCGTGGACAAGGGCATCGTCCTGACGGGCGGCGGCGCGCTTCTTCGCAACCTCGACGTGTTGCTCCGGGAAGAAACGGGGCTCCCCGTGATGGTCAGCGACGACCCGATCAGCGCGGTCGTGCTCGGCAGCGGCAAAGCGCTCGACCACATGGAGCTGCTGAAAGAGGTCACCATCTCGTAAGGGGGGACCGAGCGGGCGCCGACGGCACGTGCTGCGGCCGCGGGGCCGATCGTGTGGTCAACCAATGACGATGTAGGAGCCCGCCGTGTCCCCCGCCTTCAAGCGCTATCGCGACTTCGCGATCGTGGCCGTGCTCCTTGCGGTGCCCTTCTTCGTGCTCAAGGCGAACATGAAGTCACCGGAGAACCAGGGCCCGATGGATCGGGCGATCTCACGCCTCTCGGCCCCCATCCAGATTGCCGCTGCGATCGTGGCGCGCGGCGTGAACGACGTGTGGAACGACTATGTCTACCTCGTCGACGTGAAAAAGGACGCCGAGCGACTCTCGTACGACAACGCACGCTTGCGCGAGCAGGTTCGCGCGCTCGAGCAGGCGCAGGTCGAAAACCGTCAGCTTCGGCGGCTCTTGCAGCTCAAGGACACGACGTCCGGGGACACGGTGAGCGCGCAGGTGGTCGGCAAGGACTTCACCGAGTTCTTTCGGGTGACACGTGTCGTGCTCGATACGGGGGCGCGCGACGTGCGGGCGCACATGCCTGTCGTCTCGCCCGACGGCGTCGTCGGGGCCGTGCTGCACGTGGCCCAAGACGCGGTCGACGTCCAGCTCGCGGTGGACGCGGCCTTCGGCGTCGACGTCGAGGACGAGAGGACGCACGCCCGGGGCTTCGTACGCGGCACGGGCGACCCGGCGCGGTACGGGTGCAAAGTGGAGATGGTGGACTCGCGCGATGAAGTGGAAATCGGCGATTTGCTCGTCACGAGTGGCAAGGGCCGCTGGTTTCCCCGCGGGATACCCGTGGCTCGCGTGACGAAGGTCATCAAGCGCGAGCTCGGGCGGGACCAGGACGTGGACGCGGCGCCGACCGTCGACTTCTCGCGGCTCGACGCGGTGCTCGTGCTCGTCACGGCGCCGGGCGAAGAGCCAACTGCCGCCGGTCCCTCGGGGGGGGCTTCGGCGCTCGGACCTCGCGGGAGGCCGTGATGCGAAATGTCGCCTTTCTCGGGGTGGGTCTCGCGCTTCTCGTCCTCCAGGCCAACGTGTTTCGCCTGATCGACGGCGTGCGGCCATGGGTCGCCGCGCTGGCATGGGCGGCGGCGCTCGTGGTGGACGTTGCCAATGCGGTGAGGCCGATACGCGGTTTTCAGGCGCCAGTCCGCGCGCTATCCACCTTTCGTCCGGATTGGTCGCTTCCCGCGAGCGTCCTTCTCGGATACGCGCTGCTGGCCGACGTGGCTCACGTGCACGTCGGCCGTCCGATTCCGGCTCTCGTACTGCCGCTGATCCTCTTCATGGGTGTGCACGAGTACTCGTTCGCGCGGGGCGCGATCGTCGCCTTCGTCCTGGGTTACGCGACCGACGTGCTCGGGATCGCGCCGGTCGGTCTCTACACGTTCACGTACGTCGCGACGTTCGTCCTCGCGCGAGCGGCGGGCGTTCGGCTCGCGACACAAACGACCTGGATGCAAGTGCTGCTCGTCGGGGGGTTCGCCATCGTGCAGAGCACGATGGTCCTCGTGCTTCTTGCGATCTTCGGCCGCGATCCGTGGGTGCCCCGATCGCTCTATCCGCTCGCCATCCCTCACGCCATCGGTACGGCGGCCGTCGCCCCGCTGGCCTTTCGAATATCGCAGGCGATCCACGCGGTCACGTCGGGCTCGACGAGGGCCGAGGCCGCCGGAGGCGCGGCGTCGTGACCAATCTGCTCGTCCCGCGCTCGGACTTCGGCGAATTTCGAAAGCGCTACAAGTGGCTTGCTCTGTTCGCCGTACTGGCCTTCCTCGCGGTCGCCACGCGCCTTTTCCAACTTCAAGTTCTCGGAGGCACGGATTACGCCGCCATCGCCCACGAGAACATCATACGGCGCGTGGTGGTGTCCACCACCCGCGGGGTCGTGCGGGACGCCAATGGCAAAGTGCTGGCCTCGAGCCGCCCGTCGTACGACGTCGAAGTCGTGCCAGGACGCGTGATGCCGAGCGCGCGGCCGGTGCGGTATCGCGGCGGCCAGCCCGTCGCGCGCGACCCCGACTCATGGCCGAAGCTCGCCGACATCCTTCGCTTGAATCCGGAGGAGCGACGCGCGTTCGAAGCGCGAATTCGGGCGGCCTGCGGCAGCGACGAGGACAAGTCTCCCTGCTGGAAGACCCCGATCTTGGTCCGGGAAGACGTGCCTCGTGACGTCGTGGCCGAGCTCAAGCAGCACACCGACGATCTGGCGGGCGTCGACGTCGTGAGCGTCCCGGTGCGCTTTTATCCGTACAAGGATCTCGGCGCGCACATGCTCGGTTACGTCGCCGAGATCGACGCCGAGGCGCTGTCGAAATACCGCCCGCACGGCTTCGAGGACTTGCCGCGCGAAGAGCAGCAGCGCGGCAATCCACTCGGATATGAAGCTGGCGACTCGGTCGGTGCCACCGGGATCGAGCACGCGTGGGAGTCGTACCTGCGGGGTCAGCGCGGGTGGGAAAAGCGCGTGGTCGACGCGCGTGGCCGCTATCGCACGGGCCCCGAGGCCGAACGGCTCGTCGACCCACCCGCGGCGCTCGATCCCATCCCGGGTCGCGATCTGAGGCTTTCGATCGACGTCGAGCTCCAGCAAGCGATCGAGAGGGCGATGCGGCCGCACGCCGCGGGCGCCGTGGTGGCGGTGGACGTGCGGACCGGCAGGCTGCTCTCGTTTTATTCGAAGCCCGATTTCGATCCGAACGATCTCTCCGGAGGCGCCGGACACGCGCGCGTCCGCGAGACGTTCAACCGGCTATATGTCGATCCGCTCCGGCCGATGGTCGACAAAACGATGAGCGGCGCGTTTCAGCCTGGCTCGACGATGAAGCCATTCAGCGCTCTCGCGGCTCTCGAGGACCACCTCATCGAGCCCGAGCATGCGGAAAAGTGTGAAGGGTACGTCACATTCGGCCGGCGTATCTTCCGGTGCAGCCACGTGCATGGGCACGTCCAGTTGCGCGAGGCGATCGCGCGATCGTGCAATGTGTACTTCTTTCATCTCGCCGAGACCGTCGGAATGGACCGAATCGCCCGCATCGCGCAGGCCTTCGGCCTCGGACAAAAGACCGGCCTGGGCATCAATCCCGAGGCGCCGGGCCGCATTCCGACGCGGTCTTGGTATGCGCTTCGGTATCGAGGTCAGTTCCGCGTCGGTTTCACGCTCAACATGGCCATCGGCGAAGGAGACGTGACCGTCACGCCGCTGCAGTTGGCGATGGCGTACGCCGCCCTCGCGAACGGCGGAACGCTCTACCAGCCGCAGGTCGTGCGCGCCGTCGAAACGAGCGACGGCACGGTCGTGCAAGAGTTTCCCCCTCGGATCCGTCGACAGATTCAAATCGCGCCCGACAACCTGCGCCGCGTGACCGACGCACTCTACGACGTCGTCAACGATCCCAACGGCACGGCGTATCCGGCTCGCGATCCGTCGCTCGAGGTCGCCGGAAAGACCGGAACGGCCCAGACCGGCTACGTCACGAAGAAGGACGACGATCCCAAAATGTCGTGGTTTCTCTCGCAGAACCACGCCTGGTTTTCGGCGATCGCTCCGGCCCGCTCACCCGAGATCGTCGTCTCGGTTCTCGTGGAGCACGGGGGCTCCGGCCCCGAGGTCGCCGTCCCGGTGGCCATGCAGATCGTTCGGGAGTACGAGCGCCTGAAGGCGACTCGGCTCGGTCACGCACCGTCTGCCAAGGCGAATCAGCCGACCGCGTCGAAGGCGGCGAGGACGACGACTGGCGGGGCGGCGGGCAGGGGGAATCCATGAGACTTCGCAGCGGCCACGTCGGCGCGCTCGGTCGCGTCCGCGATCACTTCGATTGGCCCCTTTTCATCAGCATCGCGGCGCTCGCGGTCATCGGTGTCATAAACCTCTATTCGGCGACGAGCGTGGCGCGCGGTACGCACTCGGACGACTACATCCAGCAAATCTACTGGCTAGTCGGCGGGGGCATTCTGGCAACAGTCGCGGCGGCGGTCGACTACCGTCATTACGAGCGCCTGGGCTACGGGCTGTACGCGGGCGGCGTCGTCCTGCTCTTGCTCGTCTTCATTTTGGGCCGCGAGATCCGCGGGAGCTCGCGGTGGATCTACATCGGATCGTATAGCTTTCAACCGAGCGAGTTCATGAAGCTCTTCCTCGTGATCGCGCTGGCCAAGTACCTGCACGACGATCCGAAGAGTGAGGGCCGGACGCTCAAGGAGCTAGTCGTGCCCGCCATCATCGCGGCGATCCCGACCGCTTTGGTGCTCCTGCAGCCGGACCTCGGGACCGCGCTCATCCTCATTCTGGTGTTCGTATCGATCTGCACGCTGACGCGCATTCAGACGCGCAGCCTCGTCTGGCTCGGCGTGGCCGCGGCGGTGGTCGCCCCCGTCTTCTGGAGCTACGGCCTGCGCGGGTACCAGAACGAGCGCATCAACGCGTGGCTCAACCCGAACGAAAACATCCTCGGGTACAACTGGGATCCGCGCCAAGCTCGCATCGCCGTCGGCAACGGCGGGTGGCTCGGTCAGGGGTTCATGAAGGGGTCACAGAATCAGTTTCTTTTCTTGCACGAGCAGCACAGCGACTTCCCGTTCCCAGTCTTCGCAGAAGAGTGGGGATTCGCAGGTAGCATGGCGCTCGTGGCGCTCTACGGCTTCGTGGTGCTCTGGTGCCTGCGCGTCGCCTCGTCGGCGAAGGATCGCTTCGGTGCGGTGCTCGCCGTGGGCGTTGCGAGTATCGTGTTCTGGCACGCGGTCTTCAATCTCGGAATGGCGACCGGTCTTCTCCCCGTAGTAGGCGTCACGCTGCCGCTTTTTTCGTACGGGGGCTCGAGCGTCATGACGATGCTCATCGGCGTCGGCCTCGTGATGAACGTATCGATGCGCCGCTACTACACCTCGCCGACGCGTACGACGACGCTGCTCGGGCTTTGAGCCGGCTACTTCTTCGCGCCCTGCAGAACCATCATGTGAAACTTCGAGAACTCGGTCTGCCCGAGCGTGTACATGACCTCGGTCAAAAGGCGGTACGGGGTGGAGATGTCCGCGATCAGAATCGCTTCGCTGTGCGTCGGGTCCTTGCCCGTCGCCATTCGGATCCGCTTGTCCGAGTCGCGCCAGGACTGAAGCGCCCCTCCGAGTGGCACGATGAAATAGTCGTTTCGTGAACCGCGCTTGTACTTCGCTTCGATTCCGTATTGCGCAGCGTCCGGCGGGACGGGACAGACGACGGTCTCTCCCACGATGACCTGCGACTTCGAAACCAGGACGGGCAAGCCTTCCGGCTCGGCGTCGGGCGAAGTGGTCAGGACGCTCTTCGGCAGCGTCAGGTCGTTCGACTGGGGAAGGGAAGCCGTCGACGCGCTGAGGGTCTTAAGAAGGAAGACCAGGATGATGGTCATCATGTCCATCATCGCAGTGATGTTCAGAAAGTTGATTTCCGGCTCTGTCCGATTCCGCGCGATGGCCTTTCGGAGCTCGCGCTTGTACACGGCGAGACCCGCTGGCGGCGGACGCGGAGCTGTGCCGACCTGCTGCGGAGACGCGACCGGTATTTCGTTCATGACTATTTCGGAACTCCGAAATTGATGTCCGGGAAGAGCTCCTGACCGTCGTCGGCTCGGCGAATCGCGTCGATGGTCCCGATGATCACTTGATACGGCACGTCTTTGTTGGCCGTGAGCGTTGCCGCGGTCTCGTCGGCGGCTTCCGGAACTTGGTTTTTCAACCGCTTCGCGCACTGGGTCAGAAGGTTGTAGTCGTAGTCCTGGCGACCATCGGCCGACTTCAGGCCCACTGCGACGCCCGAGCCCGGCCCCTGACAGCCTTCGCCGATGCGCGTACCGAAGGCCGAGACGATGAACCCCTTGTCGACGACGATGATGTTGAGCGACAAAGTCGGCTTCGTCGGCGGACGGGAGCTCGGGCCGCCCGCCCTGGGCGGCTGCGAGTCGATCATCGTCGTGAAGGTCACGCTGATGGTCGCCAGCACGAACATGAGCACGTTCGTGACGATGTCGAGGAAGGGGACGATGTTGAGCTCACCGCCCTCTTCGGCGGGATCGAGCTCCACCGGCATCGACTTGCGGCGGATGCGGCTGCGCTGCGCTGCGCTTAGTTTGGCGTTGTCCGGCATCCCGGGCTCCAGTCGCGCTCAGTAGCTACCGGGACGCGCCTGGATGGTGAGCAGATTGAACACGCGCTCCTGGGTCGCGTCCAGGTCGTGCGTGATGTTCTTCGCGCGTTGATGAAGAAACAGGTGAGCAATCATGCACGTAACGGCGATCCCGAGCCCAAACGCCGTATTGTACATCGCCTCGGAGATGCCGAGCGAGAGCTGGGCCTGGCGCTGCGCAGCCGACAGACGCGGGTCCGAAACGGCCGCGAACGTCAGGATAAGACCGGTGACGGTACCGATTAGGCCGATCAGCGTCGCAATGTTGGCGAGCGACCAGAGCGAACCGATGCGCTTTTCGACCGCGGGCCGGAGCTCGCTCATCTTTTCGCTCATCGCCGCGTCGATCTCGTCCGGTCCCTTGTTGGCGTGGGTCAGCCCGGCCTTCACGAGCTGGAGAGTTGGATAGTCGCCGGCGTCGCAGAGCTTGATGGCGCGGTCGATGTTGCCCGCGGTGACGAGCTTCTTGATCTGCGCGAAGAACTCTTTGGAGTTGACGCTGTACTTCGAGAGTTGGAACGCGACCCGTTCGATGACCATTGCGATGACCACCGCGCTCACGACCAGGTTGGCGACCAAGAACGTCGGACGCTCCTTGAATGCGCCCATCAGGCCGCCGCCCCCGCTCGCAGCTTGCGCCGCCTGCTCCGCAACTAGGACCACCAACATTCCCCGACGCTCCTTTCTACTTTGTCCGGATGGCCCCGCGCCTAAGGCGGCGCGTGGCTTCGTCGCAACTCTCGGCGGCCAGTATAGCGGCAGGCGCCATGCAAATGGGAATCGCGCTCTCTCGACTCGCGACGCCTCGCTCTGTGCTCTCGTGTGTCTGGGTGCGCGCTAGGAAAGCGGTCTGCGCGAAGATGAGCGCGCCCCGCACCGGCCTAGTCTCGAGCGACGATACCGCCTGCGGATTCATCACGTCAAATTGTGCAAGGTCTTCTATGGCTTTCCGTGCGGCCGCTGGGCCCTGCCGTGAGGAAAGGTCCGTGACTTTCCTTGGCGACCCAAGAGCGATCCCGTGCACGGCGGCCGATGCTTTCCGAGCAGCGGGAGCGCTCTCCGCGGAGTAAGAGTGGTGGCACGTGAGTCAGCCGGAGCAGGGTCCTGCAGGGATTGACCCCAATGCCGGGGCGAGCCCGCCCGCGACCAGTCCTCGTCCGAGTGTTCTCTCGCGCTTGGCTTCGTTCGTCGACGTGGCGGCGGCGCCCGCGGTTTCGTTTTTCGACGACCTCGGTGCCACCGTTCTCCTCGGCATAAACACGGTCGCCTGGACCGTGCGGCCCCCTTTTCGACCGGCCCAGCTCCTCATCGCGCTCGAATTCATCGGTGCCGGCTCGACATTCATTGTCGCGCTCGTCGGCCTCTTTACCGGGATGGCCTTCACCGTCAGCACGATCGTCGGCTTTCGCCAGTTCTCGGCCGAAGGGATGGTCGGCGGCGTCGTCGCCCTTGCGCTCGCGCGCGAGCTCGCGCCGGTGCTTGCCGCGGTCGTCGTCACGGCGCGCGCCGGGAGCACGATGGCGAGCGAGCTCGGGAACATGCGAGTCACCGAACAGATCGACGCGATCACGACGATGGGGGTCAGCCCGGTCCAGTACCTTGTCGCGCCCCGCGTCTTGGCGACGACACTCATGCTGCCTCTGCTGGCGACTTGCTTCGCGGTCGCGGGTCAAACTGGCGCCTACGTCGTGGCGGTCCTGTGGCAAGGGATCGATCCGGGAATCTTTTTCGACCGGGTGCAGCAGTTCGTGATGGTGAGCGACCTACGCATGATGGGCTGGAAGAGCGTCGTTTTCGGCTTCGTCCTCAGCATTATCTGTTGCAAAAAGGGGTTCTACGCGTCAGGAGGCGCCCGGGGCGTAGGCGAGGCCACCGCGAAGGCCGTGGTCGCCAGCATCGTCGCCATCTTTGCGCTCGACTATGCGCTGACCACGCTGCTGACCGAACTCTGAGGCGGGGCTGCAATTCCGTGCAGCACTCGGCGCCGCGCCCACGTCCTGTTACGATGCGCTCGGTTCCGCGTAGATGCGCGGTCCCAGGGAGGTTTGTTCCGTGGATAAGGCTCGAAACGACTTGAGCGCAGCCGTTCCCAAGTTCTGCTTGGCGCTCGAGGAGCATAGGCGCACACCCGAGGGCCGCGTGCGTACCTCGCAGGAGATGATCGCGACCTTCTTCGCGCACGACGAGAAGGTCTGCACCGATCGAATCTTCAAATACCTGCCGAACGAGGTGCGCGGTCCCATCATCGCGGCCTGGGGCATCCGTGGAATCAAAGCGGCGTTGCGCGACACCGACGAGAAGGTTCAGAGCGTCGTGCACGACGCGCTGGTCGCCGGCGACGTGGACCCCGCCGTCTTCGAAGACGGGCTGACCCCAGAAACGTTGGTGCGATGGCTGCCGCTCGCGGACCTGTGGGCGTTTTGGCGCGGCGGCAAGATGACCAAGCAGGCGTTGCACAAGGCGCTGTCGACCGCCTACGAGCTTTACTTGTTCGACGCCCGATGGTTTCTCGACACGATCACGGCAAAGGGCGGCTCGATCAAAGGAACGGACGTCTTGGCGGACGGGCTGTCCAAAGAAGAGCTAAGCCAGTGGATTCACAAGATTCACGAGACGGGCGACGGCACGCCGAAGGGGATCGTCGCGGCGCTAGGCTGGGACAAGATCGTGGCGAAGGGGGCAAACGAAGTGCTGGTCGCGGTGCTCGACGCGATGGTCACCAAAGTGGGCCTCGTCGTCGTGCAGCCGAGGGAATCGTCTCCTCGGCTGCCCTTGGATTCATCTCCGAAGGTCGATCAGAAGGTCGAAGTGAGGTCGGAGACGCCAGGCCTGCAGCTTCTTCCCCAGCCCGCACCCTCCGAGACTCAGACACCGGATACCGATTCCGGGCGCTCGGTCGAGCGGGCGCCGCTCGACGACGGGGCGTGGTCGGTACCCCCGGCGCCGACGACCGAAGAGGGGATTCACGTGGTCGTCGACGACGAGCTCATCGTCGCCGAGGGCGGCGGCGTGCCGAGCACCCGGTCGCGACCTCACGCCGAAGAAGAGGAGAACACGCCGAAACCTGCTCCGGCGCCGCGGCTCCGATTCGAGTCGCCCTTCAAACCCAAGCGGTGAACCGAGCCGCGCCGAAACCGCCGTGCCTCAACGCGTGCGGGGGGCTTTCGTGAGCGTTCGGGCGTCAAGTGCTGAGCGACAGCATGCGCTCGATCGGCCTTCGCGCTCGTTCGATGAGGGCGGGGGCCAGCTCGACGCGCGGCTGGAGGTCTCGCAGCGAGAGGAAGACCTTCTCGAGTGTGTTCTTTCTCATGAATGGGCACTCGTTGCAGGCGCAGTTGGCCTCCGGCGGCGCCGGGATGAAGGTCTTTTCGGGCGCCGCCTTCTTCATCTGGTGAAGGATCCCGCTCTCGGTCACGACGATGAATTCGTTCGCCTGGGTGGAGACCGCGTACTTTAGCAGAGCGGTCGTCGACCCGATGAAGTCGGCCATCGCCAGCAGCTGTTCCTCACATTCGGGGTGCGCGATGATGACCGCGCCCGGGTGGCGCTCTTTCAGTCCGATGAGCTTTCGGAGGCTGAATGTCTCGTGCACGACGCACGAGCCCTGCCAGAGCGCCATCTTGCGTCCTGTCTTCTTCTCGAGGTACCGGCCGAGGTTCTTGTCGGGCGCGAAGAGGATCGGGGTGTCCGAGGGGATCGTGCGAACGATCTTCTCGGCATTCGACGATGTGACGATGTAGTCGGAAAGCGCCTTCACCTCCGCCGTGCAGTTGATGTAACTGACGACGACCGCGGTCGGCGAACGCTCGCGGTGCTTTGCGATCCAGGCCGCGAAGCGGTCGGCGGGGCATCCGCTCGCGAGCGAGCAGCCCGCCTCGAGGTCGGGGAGAACGACGATGCGCTCGGGGTTCAGAATCTTGGCCGTCTCCGCCATGAAGTGAACGCCCGCGAAGCAAATCACGTCGGCCTTCGTTTTCGCGGCGGCCTGGGCGAGCTGCAGGGAATCACCGATCAGATCGGCGACGTCCTGGATATCGCTCTCTTGGTAGTAGTGCGCGAGAACGACCGCGTTGCGCTGTTTTTTGAGGCGCTCGATCTCATCTTCCAGATCGTAGGCGCCTGCGTCGGCCACCATTTCCCCGGAAACGTAGGTCGCCCTAGCCAGCTCGTAAAGCACCAGGGCTTTTGCTAGCGCTTTCCGAGCAATTTGGCGGCGACACCGCCGCCGAGCTTTTCAGACATCAGCGCGGCGACGACCTCGTCGAGCCGCGTCCTCTCCGCCTCCTCGGCGAACCGAAACCGTATCCCCATCCCGGCCGGTCGCTCTTCGTTCGCCTGCGACTCCTCCACGGTCCACATCACCTCGCCGCGGAGCTGCAGATGCTCGGCCTGGCCGGGAATGGAGAGGACGAATACGAATTCGGTTCCGATGTCGAGCGGCTTGGTCGTTCGGATGAAAGTCCCCCCCTTGGAGATGTTCTTCGCGTAGTCCGCGAAGAACGTGTTCATCCGCTTGTATTCGACCCGCAGAATGATGGCATGGCGCGCATCGTTCCGACGATCCGACCAACTGTCGTCATCGTCGTCCGATGGAAACATGACCACTACAAATCATACCATGCCCCTTCTGGAGGGGGCGAAAACGGGTCAGCTTCGTGACTCGCGGGCCGCGTGCGCACGGAGTCCGCGTGCGAGCGTCGCACGCTGCGCAGGCGTCAGCACCGGAACCATCGCCTGGGCAATTTTCTCCACTCGCTCCCCGCGATGCTCGACGCGGGCCAGGGCGCTCGCGTCGAACGAATCGCCCCGAAAGGCCTCGAGCGCCTGCCTTCGCGCGCCTTGTACGAACTTTCCTCCGTCGGACGCACGCGCAGATCGCTCGGCCGCCAGGTTCGCGGCAATCGTCGTCTTTTGCTGTTCGGTCAGCCCGAGCTTGGCGGCCCATTTCGCTCTACGTTGGAAGCGCCCGCCGTCGCCGTCTTGCGAGGCAGACCAAGAAGCCTCGACGGCGTCGACCACCTGGCCACGCTGGGAAGGCGTAAGCAACCCATGCAACTGGTTGAGGGCGCTCTCTTGAACGCCTCTTTCCGCAACGGCCGCTGTGCGCTCGGCGCCAAGCGCGGGCGCAAGCGCTTGGGTGTCGACCGAGCCTTGCTCCACTTCCTGGGCCAAAAGGGTGAGCACTTGTGCGTTCGCTGTGCGCACGGGAGCCGTCGATTCGCGGCGCTGGGCCTGCAGCGCTTCGATCGCGGTCCGCTGCGCGGCGGTCAACGAGTCCAGTTTGAGCGCGGCGCCCAATAACCCGTTGTGATGGCCGTGCGGGTGCCCCGGCTGAGCGGTGGGCGCCTCTTGCGCAAAGGCGGCGCCCACCGGCACGAGCGCCAGCGCACCGATGATCGATCCAAACGTGAGGACGTGACGAGCATAACGGTTCATGATTTCTTCTACCTCCGCATCCATGGACATGCGGGGCGCCCGAAGCCATCCAGCCCCGAGGGTAAAGAAGGGTAAACGCCGGCGATCCTGGTCCGGACGGCAAGCCTATGCGAGGCGGCTCTCAACTCGCACGGAGCAAGAGGACCCTACGTGTCCTAGCCGAGCACGTGTACGCGGATCGAATTCGTGCTCCCGCTCACGCCGATGGGGGCCCCGAACACGATGACCACACGCTCACCGGGCGAGCCGAAGCCGGCAGCCAGCAGATCGCCCGTACACCAATTCACGAGCTGATCGGTGTCGTGCTGAGCCGCCGGCATCTCGCGCGGTACGACGCCCCAATAGAGCGCCATCCGCCGGCGGGTCTTAGCATTGGGGGAGTACGCGATGATGGGAACGCCGGGCCTCGCGAGGCTGACGTTCATCGCGCTAAAGCCGCTCTCCGTGAACGCAACGATGTACTTTGCGCCGATCTCGCGCGCCGTGCTGCATGCTCCACGCGCGATCGCCTCGGCCACGCTCGTGGCCGGCGACCCGTACGGGGCGTGCTCGAAGAACTGGCTGGTCTCCGCCTCGGTTGCGATGCGGCTCATCATCGAGCAAGCGAGCTGAGGATGGTCACCGGTTGCGGTCTCGCCGGACAGCATCACGGAATCCGCGCCCGAGTACACCGCGTTCGCGACGTCGCTGGCCTCCGCTCGCGTCGGCCGCGTCGACTTGGTCATCGACTGGAGCATTTCCGTGGCCACGATGACCGGTCGCCGAACACGCCGAGCCACGCCCAAGATTTGTCGCTGAATTACCGGAACGCGTTCCGGCGGAAATTCTACCCCGAGGTCGCCGCGGGCGACCATCACGGCATCGCTGGCTGCCACCACGCTCTCCAGGTTCTCGACTGCGTCCGGCGTCTCGATTTTCGCGATGACGGGCGTCGGCGCCCCCCATGCCTGACAGATTTCGCGGATCTGGAGGATGTCTTCGGCGCGACGGACGAAGCTCATCGCAATGTAGTCGACGCCGCTCGAGAGCCCGAAGACCAGGTCTTGCTTGTCTTTCTCGGTCAATGCGGAGATCCGCATCGTCTTGCTGGGCAGGTGGACGCCGACGTGGTCGCGCATGCCCCCCCCTTGCTCGACCCGCGCCTTGACGCGGTGCCCCTCGACTCCGTGAACGAAGAGCACGAGCCGGCCGTCGTCGAACATGATTCGGTCGCCCACCCGTACGTCGGCGGCAAGTCCTTCGTACTGGATGGCTACGACCCGCTCGTCGGACGACGAATCACCCTCTACGAGGATTACCTCAGCGGCGGTCGGCAGGTCGAACTTGCGCGGGAAGCTGCCCGTGCGGATCTTCGGGCCACATAGGTCTTGTAGCGCCGCCACCGATTTGCGCTCGAGATCGGACGCCTCGCGCAGGCGCGCCAGGCGGGCGCCGTGCTCCTCGTGGGTTCCGTGGGAGAAGTTGAGGCGCGCGACGTCCATCCCCGCGCTGATGAGGCGTCGCAAACCGTCGAGAGAATCGCACGCGGGCCCGAGCGTGCACACGACTTTGGCCCGACGCAATGCCGACATGAGCAGGGAAGAGAATAGTCGATGGACCCCCTCGGCCGTGAGGTTTTTTTCGTGGGGCTCTCCGATCTCGTACGATTCTACGCGGCTTGGCGGCGCTCCCTCGTTTTTTTAGACTCGGCGGCCCATGTCTTCCCCGTCCGACTGTCGTCCGTTGTCCCGATTCGGTGGGGTCGATCTCATGCGGCTCGCCGAACAGGTGGGCACGCCCGCTTATGTCTACGACCTCGACGGCATCGCCGCGGAGGCGCGCGCTCTGCACGCAGGGTTCGATGGCGCTCCCCATGTGGTCGCATACGCCGTAAAGGCGAATACGGCAGGGGCCATCATCCGCACGCTCGCGCATGAAGGATGCGGTGCCGACGTGGTGAGTGAAGCCGAGCTTCTCGTGGCGATTGCCTGTGGCATCGCTCCCGATCGAATCGTCTACGCAGGGGTAGCCAAACAGGATCGGGAGCTCGACCGCGCGATTGCCTGCGGAATCGGCGCCGTGCAAATCGAGAGCGTGGAGGAGATTGCCCGCGTCGAGGCCCGCGCCCGCGCGGCGGCCCGAACGGCGCGGGTGAGCGTCCGGGTCAATCCGAACGTCGACCTCGTTGGCGCGACGCACGCACACGTCGCGACGGGCCACGATCGCGCCAAGTTTGGCATCGGGCGGCAAGACGTGGCGCCTTCCGTCCGCGCGATCGAAGCTTCGCCTCACCTCGAGCTCGTGGGCATGGCGACGCACGTTGGATCTCAGTTCATGTCGCTCGAGCCCTACCTCGAGGGCGCCCGGGTTCTCTTGGACCTCGTGCGCGGCCTGCGAGATGCGGGAAACCTGACCTCCCTCGCGTTCGTCGACACGGGGGGCGGCATCGGGTTCGATTACGGGGAACCGTCGGGTACGAGCTCGGCGAAGTGCGTGCGGCCGGTCGATTTCGTCCGAGGCGCGTTGGCGGAGCTTCGCTCGCGCCGTCTCGACGGCCTGTCGCTCTACGTGGAGCCGGGGCGTGCTTTGGTGGCCGGCCACGGCATCCTGCTCGCGCGTGTCGTTCAGCCGAAAATCACTGCCTCGGCCCGCTGGATGATGATCGACGCGGGGATGAACGACCTCATTCGGCCCGCACTTTATCAAGCGCGCCATCGAATCGTGCCAGTGGGCGAAAGCGACGGTGCAAACGTCGTCTGGCGGGTGGTCGGACCGGTGTGTGAAAGCAGCGACGACTTCGGCGAGCACTTGCTCCCGATCGAGCCGCCCGTCGCCGTCGCCATTCTGGACGTCGGCGCGTACGGGTACACGATGGCGAGCGTTTACAACGGAAGGCAGCTACCCGTGGAGGTCTTCTTGAGCGCCGGCCGGGTGGTCGGTCACACCGAGCGTGCCCGTGTCGAGATCTGGGCCGAGGAGCGCGCCCGCGCCGGCCAATAGAGCCAAGCGTCAACGACGCGGCGGTTCGCCGAACGCCTTTCCTTTTGCTCCTTCGGATTACTCCTTCGGCGTTCCACGCGACGGTGTGGAGCGCGGAGGGGGCGACGAGCGCGGGGTGGTCGGAGACCGCGACGAGGGTGGGGGCGGCACGGTTCGCGCGCGTACGACTTGGCCATCGGACACGACCTCGACGCCAATCGTTCGGCATCGGCGCGCGAGCCGGTCGAGATCGACCCCAGCCGTCACCAAGAGTCCGCCAGAAGGCGACGGGTCGACGAAGAGCTCTTGAGTCGGTCGACGCGTCCGAAGCATCTCCCGCACATTTCCGTCCTCGACCCAGAGGAATCCCGCCGCCGCGCACCACGTCGCCCGGCCGAGCACAATACTCGCCTGTGCCAGCGTTCGCGACAGAGATTCCGGAAGCGGTGCGAGGGCCTCGATGCGGGAGCGCAGCACCTCGGCGTCCATGCCTGCCGAGAGCGCGCGCGCCAGCGTTTGTGGAGCCACGATGAGGTCCAGGGTGTCGGCCGCGCGTCCCACTTCGACGAACGGAGCCACCGCCAAGATCGCGAAGACATTTGCGAGCGGACCGAGCCGCAGCACGTGGGTGTCGAGGAACTGCGAGGGAGAGCCATCGCCAGCGGGGACCTTGTCGGCGATGAGAGCGCGCCCGCGTGCGGTGAGGCGCAGAGCGATGGCCGAACCGTCGGTGTCGACGTGGGAATCGCGCGTCACACCCTCGTCCTCGCCCAGATCGAGGATACCGAGTCCCGGAAGGCTTTCGTGCACGATGCGTCGCGCGACCTCCATCGGCTCCACCGGCTCGAGCCCCCCGCGCTCCGCCCAACGGCGCAGGAGCCGCGCGAGGCCGGGAATTCTACTGTCGCTCTTGAGCCAGCCGGCCATCGACGACCAGGGAACCCAGCGGCCCTCGCCGAGCTCGCGGAGAGCTTCGAGCACCATCTCGCGCACCACGCCAGCCGGGCTGGAGTCACGGGATTCGGGCGCCAGGCGCAACACTTCGGGCTCGGCCCGCGCTTCGTCCCATGCACCCCCGCGCTGCCAGGTCACGAATAGGTGGCGCGTCAGCTCTTGCATCGTGAAGGCGCCCGGGGGGGCCGAGGCGTTGGTTGCCGACGCGTCCCAGAGGCCGATTGCGCGCGATAGCGCGAAGACGAGCGCGACCTGCGAGGGTTCACGGCCAAAGCGTGTCGCGAGCTTTTGAACGAGCGATTTGGGTGTTCCCACCCCCGAGCGGAGGTCGGCGAACGTTCCCGACGGTGAGCGCCCGTCCGCCGGCCTACCCGGCGATTCTCGCGCCGCCACCGCCAGGGCCATCGCGAGCGGCGTCGGGTCGAGCGAGAAGCGCGCGCGCCGAGGGGCGTGGTCGCCCGACGTGACGAACGCGCGCACTTGTTCGCGACGGGTTGCGCGCTCGCTGTGGTGCGCCGCACCGATAATGGCGCTCACTTCGGTGGGGACCACGTGCCGGTTCGGATGGATCGGAATGAGCAGCGCCCGTCGCTCGAGCGAAAAACCGACGCCGCGTCGCGAGGGCGTCGCGCCTGTCGCCGTGCGGAGGCGCAAAGGCTCGCGCTCGAGCTCCAAGAGCTCCTCGGTGTCCACTTCCCCCCCCTCGGCTTCCACCCCCTCGAGAACGCGCCGTTCGGTCGGCGAGAGCCTCGCGATCTCCTCGGCCAAGCGCTGGGGGCTCCCCACCACGTCCCACGCCGGCTCGAGGGACAAGGCGATCGGCGGAGTCGCCGGGCGCCCCAGATAGTGGGCCGCAATGGCGCTCATGGTTTCGAACTGCGTCTGCGGCAGAAGCGCGCGCAGGCTCCGGGGGTCCTCGCCCTCCCAAGTCTTGAGCTGCACGAGGTACGCCGCGGGCAGAATCAGCTCGACCCCATCGGACGCGCCGCGCGCGAACATCAGTCCGCGCGCGAGAAGCGGCTCGAGGGGCGGCGGCACCGAGGAGACGACCAACTTGCCGCCCGCCTCGGCCACGCGATGAATCAACTCCAAGGATGCGGGATGCAGGCGAGACGGATCGCGAAGCTCGGGGAGCGACACGAGCGCGCGGGCCACCTGGGACGGCACATCGATGCGTTTGGCAGGGTCGATCCGGATGGCGAGTCGCGCGATGAGGCTGTCGAGCTCCCCCTGAGGGAGGGCGCGGAGAATGTCAGCCAGGTGCGGAGGCGCTTCCGCGGAGGGGTTTGTCGACGCGGCCAAGGTTCGGAGCGTAGCGCCGCCTGTACGATATTTCCAAAGAGGCTTGCAACCGAGAGCGAAGGGCGTGAAAGACTCGAGCCCCGTGATCTCTGCCTCCGACCGCACACGGCGGGCGCGCGACGCCAGGGCGGACGCATGGCTCTCGTGGCCAGGACGGAGCTGGACGCCCGGCGCGCCGAGCGAAGAGTCGTCAAATCCCCGCCTTGCGCTCGGTCCCGAGATCGCCACGACGGAGGTCGTGGGCGCCGGAATCGGTCAGAACGCGAACCCGGTCGATGGCGCGGGCGGATTCGGCAGGCTCATCTCGGGCGACGCGCTCGACGTGGCGTGCGCCCTCGCGCGCGAGGGAATGAAGGCCTCCGTCGACCTCGTCTACTTGGACCCTCCGTTCGCGTCGCAAGCGGCGTATGTCCATGAAGCGCGCCTGGACGGCCCGGCGGACGGCCGCGTGGTGCGAGCGCAAGCCTACGACGACCGGTGGGGGGGCGGGCTCGCGGCGTATCTCGAAATGTTGGCGCCGAGACTCGAGGCCCTCGTGCGCCTTCTGGCGCCGCAGGGAACCATCTGGGTACACGTCGATTGGAGGGCTTCGTACCTCGTGCGCTTGCTCCTCGACGAAATCCTCGGCCGCGAGGCCTTCAAGAACGAGATCGTCTGGCGGCGCGCGCCCAACCTCGGGCGTCAGGCTGCGAGCCACCAGTTCGGACGCACGCTCGACACGCTCGTCGTCTACGGGGGTCCGGAGGCCAGGCTCGCACCGCCGACGCGACTCGAGCCAGTGCCGGCCAACGCGGTTCGCCGTGACGACGAGGGGCGACTCTTCACGAGCGCGCCGCGCGGCGACTACACCGACGAGTCCGTCCAGCGGCTCGAGCGCGAGGGCCGTATCCACCGGACCGCGACCGGCAAAGTATACGTGAAATACTTTCTCGTGCAGGGCCCCGACGGCACATGGTGCCGCGAGCGGCGCGTCGACGCGCTCTGGACGGACGTACCGGCTCTCCGCCACGCCCGCGACGGCGAGCGCACAGGCTTCCCGACGCAAAAGCCGCGAGCCCTGCTCGATCGCGTCATCCAATGTGCGTCGCCGGTGGGGGGGCTGGTGGTCGACCTGTTCGCGGGCAGCGGAACGACCGGCGAGAGTGCGTACGCGCTCGGAAGGCGCTTTGTCCTGGGCGATGAGTCGCCGCTCGCCTTGGCGACGACGCGGGCACGGCTCCTTCGGGCAGGTGCGCCGATGCTCGTCCAGTCGTGCGCGAGCGAACATGGCGTCCCACGCGAGCACGCGCCCACCGTCCGGGCGTCCATCGAGAGGCACGAACAGTCGGTTCGGGTGGAGTTGCTCGAGCCGCAAGAGCCGCTCGCGTGGGCGATCGACACGTCCTATGACCCCGGCGGTCCGTTTCGGGCCCGGTGGCACTCGGAGCGAGGCCCCGGGGCGCGCGTGGTCCGCGCCGCCGCCCTCCATGCGAACATCGATCACGCGAGCGGAGCGGTGGCGGTGCGGGTCTACTTCGACGACGGCCGCGTGGAGACGCGCATCGCAGAGGGCGCATGATTCTGCGCGATCCAGTGCACGGCCTCGTCGCGTTCGAGGGCCACGAGGAGCGGATCGTCGAGGAGCTCATCGATACGCCGGAGGTGCAGCGCCTGCGCAGAGTTCGGCAGCTCGGTGTCACCTCCCTCGCGTTCCCGGGCGCCGAGCACTCGCGCTTCGCCCACGCCATCGGGGCGGCCTTTGTCATGAAGCTGCTCGTTGTGCGCCTTCGCGCGATCCACCTCGCGCTTCCGGCGCACCAGCGCGTCACCGAAGATCGAGCGATCGAAGCGCTGGCCTCCGCGCTCCTCCACGACGTCGGTCACGGTCCGCTCTCGCACCTCTTCGAAGAAGTGATTCCGGATACGCCGCCGCACGAGACGTGGACCGAGCGCATCGTGCTCGATCCGTCGACGGGCGTGCACCGCGTGCTGTCCGAGGTCGATGCATCGCTCCCGTCGCGCGTGGTCGAGCTTGTGCACGGCCGCCACGAGCTCCCGTTCCTTGCAAAGGCCGTGAGCGGCGAGCTCGACGTGGATCGGTGCGACTATTTGCTGCGCGACGCCCACGCGACCGGCGTGCGCTACGGCGTGTTCGACCTCGATTGGCTCCTTCGAAGCTTGCGCTTCACGCCCGCTCCGGGCGCGGGCTCGGACCTCGGGGGTGCTCCGGCCCTCGCGATCGATGGCGCCAAAGGGCTGCCGGCGATCGAAGCGTTCATTACAGCACGCCTATTTATGTTCCAGCAGGTGTACCTGCACAAGGCGACGCGCGCAGCCGAGTGGATGATCCGTGCGACCTTTGCCCGCGCCATGTCGATGCTGCGCGAGGGGACGGGGCTCGAGGGGGTTCCTGGCGCGGTGGCGGCCGCCGCGAGGGGCGAGCCGATCGCCCTCGGCGATTACCTCGAGCTCGATGATGGCGTGCTCTGGGGGACAATGCACGCCTGGGAGCAATCGGCCGATCGGCCGCTCGCGGACCTCGCACGGCGAATCCGCGTCCGAGCGCTCTTCAAGACCCTCGAGCTATTCGGCGAACACTCGACCGGCCCCGGCAGGCAGCGCGCCCTCTCCATCGCGCAGGAGATCGCCCGCGCAAGGGGCCTTGAGCCCGAAGCCTACGTAGGCTTGGACGTGGCTAGCGTCGAGCCGTTCGGCTTCGATTTGCCTCCATTGATGGTCGTCTACGCCAAAGGTCCTGCCCGCCCGCTGCACGAAGTGTCCTTCCTCCTCGGCCGGCTCGCGGGTCAGGTCCTTTCTCGCGTGCGCCTCATCCTCGCACCCGAGCTTCGCGAACCGGTCACGCATGCGCTCGGGCTCTGAGCTCGTCGGCTTGTCGGGCGTGGCCATGGCGCTGGTCACGATCGCCGCGAACGCGCTCGCCGACGAACGTGCAATCGACCCGAGCTACGGGCGGATCAACGGCGACATCGAGGTCGTCGGCGGGGTAGGTGGCGTGGTCGCGCCGCGCGGACTTCGAGCGGAGGCCGAGGCGCGCTTGCGCTATCTCGACAGCGCGGGGATTTTCGCGACGATCGAAGACGCCGGTGTCCTTGGCTCCCGGTCGGAACCGCGGACGGTCATGGTGGCCGGCCTCGAGCTGCGGCCGCTCTTTCTCTTTCGTTGGCTCAAGGGCCACGAAACGCGCCGCCCTTGGCTCGATCTCGCCGTCGACTCGATCGGCCTCGACCTCGGCGCGATGTTCGAACAGCCTTCTGGGCAGGGCTTCGGGGCGCGCCGCGGTCTGGAGTTCGGCCTGGGGATCGAGCTGCCGCTTCTGACGCGCGCCAGCGGACCGTGGATGGACGTGCGAGGCGCCTTGCGATGGAGTGACGCCGCCCTGGGGTCCGGCGTGGAGGGTGCAGACGACCTTCAGGCGGTACTCGAGATCACGATTGCCTGGCACCAGATTTTTTTGGCGCACGTGGTGGACGTTGCGGACGGCCCCCCGCATTAGCGCGGCGCGCGGAGACGGCGTCGATCCTCGCGACGGCAGTGCTCGCGGCGTTCCCGTCACGCTGTCAGGTCGCGTAGACCCGGTAATCCACCTCTGGAAAGAGGTTGTCCCTGCGCTCCACTTCGGCGAGCCACTTTTCGTCGAGCGAGCCGCCCATCAACGCCTCGTAGATCCGAGTGAAGCGCGTTACGTGATCGACGGTCCTCTTCCTCGCGTAGGGCACCGTGGTTCCCGTCTTCATGATGAACGCCCAATCGCTCGCTTGCGCGAGCATCACTTCCCGGGCCGCTTGATCGAGCGCGCGGCGATTCGCGCCGTGCGCCTCAGGAAACCGTCGCGCCAGCTCGACCATTCGCTCGGCCATCTTGTGCAAATGCCGATACACCCAAGCATTGCTGCCGTTGCACCAGTAATCCCCGTAGCCCTTTTCGCCCCACGAAGACAGCGACGGAGTTGCCACCTGATTCGTCGGATACTCGCGCAGATACCCGCTCGGCGTGATGGGCGCTATCGCCCCCTGATCGTAGTGCAGCTTGCGAAAGAGGAGCTCCAAGAACATCGGCCCCTCGTACCACCAGTGCCCGAATAGCTCGGCGTCGTAGGGCGCGACGACGATCGGTCGGCGATCCATGTTCGCCCGCAAGTGCTCGATCTGCCGCTCGCGATTGAACATGAAATTGCCGGCGTGCTCCGCCGCGCGCAAGTAGGCCGCGTGAGGATCGTACGGCCGCTTGCCGTCCATCGAACGGTGAGTCACCGCGTAGTACTTGACGCCCGTGAACGTGCGGATCCCGTCGGAATGAATGTATGGCGCAATGTAGTCGTGAGGCAGATCGAAGCCGATGTCGCGGTAAAAGTCGCGATATGCAGCGTCGCCCGGATAGCCCTCCTGCGCGCTCCAAACTTGCTTCGAGCTCTCGATGTCGCGGCCAAACGCGGCAACGCCCGAGCGGCAGTAGACCGGAGCGTGTACGCCGTAGAGCGGCCGCGGATCGGCGAACAGGAGTCCGTGGGTGTCGACGAAGAAGAAGCGAATGCCTTCCTCGCGCATCAGTTCGTCCACGCCCGGAACGTAGCCGCACTCGCCGAGCCACATCCCCTGGGAACGCCGCCCGAAGAGCCGCTCGTAGACGCTGGCCGCAGTGTGGATTTGCGCTCGGAAGGCGGCCCAATTGCGATCGAGGAGCGGAAAGAAGGGATGGGTCGCGGTGCAGACGATGAGCTCGAGCCGTCCCGCATCCTGCAGCGCGCGGAATGCCTTGACGAGATCCCCGTCGTGGCGTCGCCAGCAATCGCGGATCTCGTAGAAGCGATGGCGGTAGGTCTTTGCGAGCTCGTGAAACGTGCGGTCCTCGCGCCACGTCCGGTCGACTTCCTTTTCCGAGAGCTCGATGAGCGTGTCGATCTTCCTCGCGTATCTCTCTTTCAGCAAATCATCGGTCATCATCGAGAGGAGCGAGGGGCTGAACGACATCGTCAGACGGAAGTCGACGTCGTCGTGAACCAGCCGCTCGAATGCGAGCAATAGAGGAATGTACGTCTCGGTGATCGCCTCGAAGAACCACTCCTCCTCCATGTAAGAGGAACCCTCGGGGTGGCGCACGAACGGCAGGTGCGCGTGAAGGACGATGGTCAGGTATCCGTGGGCCACGATCTCATTCTCCTCGAGGCGTCAAAGACGACCGCCCCAACGCTCGTTGTGGCCGAAAGACTGTTCGCTCCCGCCGCCGAGCGGGCTCGCGCCGGCGCGCTCGCTTGCTCCGACCCGTTCGCTGGCGCCCATCCACTCGCTGGCGCCCATCCACTCGCTAGCACCCATCCACTCGCTGGCTCCTCGGCGCATCCATTCCGAGGCGCCCATGCGCCAGCGTTCGCTCGCCCCGATCCGCTCGCTCGCGCCTCGATACAAGAGGGCGCTCGCGCCCCCCCAGCCGAGCTGCGAAGCGCTGAGAAACAGCGTTTCCGACCCTCCGAGCGCGACCCATTCGCTCGCCCCCGCCCAAATGCGCTCGGATCCGCCGAGGCGCCACCGCTCGCTTGCGCCGCGCTCGAGCAAGTGCTGTCGCTCCGAGGCCCCAAGGACTACGTGCTCGCTCTCGTATCCACTGACGATCTCGCGCTCGATCAGGTGTCCCCAGCGCTCGATCATGGGCGTCGTGGCGCGCACCCAGCGCATCGACCAAGTGGAGAGCACGCGGCGACGCGGTTCGGTCTCGAAGCCGCGGATGACGACGCGCCACGGACCGTACACGGTGAACTCGGTTCCTTCGGCCTGGAGGTGCACCGGTGTCTCGCCCAGGAGCTCGATCGCGATGCGCTCGGGGTCGGAAAGGTCGATGGGGAACGGGCCCTCGTGCCAGGTCATCGAGCCCTGCTCCCCCGCCGGCCCCAGCCAGCGCGCGAAACGCAGGCCGCCGCGCCACTCGGCGCGCCACTCGTCGAGGTGCCACCAGCGCTCGATGTGCGCGCTGCGATGGCGGTGCACCGTCGCCCCGCTCCAGGACGCGTGCTCGCGCGGCGCGATCTCGGTTTCTTTGTGCATCGATGGCGCGTATGCCGCTCTCCACACGTCGACGTACCCGCCGCCTTCTCGCGCGGGGAGGGCCGGTTCGGGTCCTCCAAAGCGCGAACTGAACGGCTCCGCCGCCGGGGGCGCGTCGTCGGAAGTCACTGTCATCCACTCGAGCGCCGTGTTCGGCGAAGGATCGTCCCGCGGAAAGTCGGCGCGGCCGGAGCGCGCGATCGGTTGGAAGTACCCTTCTGCGGTCTTGACGCCGATTTCGACGTGCATCGTGGACGTCGGGCGGCGGATCATCAGAAAATATTCGCGATCGTTGCGGTCGATTCGAATGTCGAAATAATCGTTCGCGTTGGTCCCGTCGAAGGTTCGCCCGGTCGTGTCGTAGACGCGAAGGTTGCACCAGCCGTGGGCGCCCGCCGGGCCGAGACGTCCGCGTGCGGACGCGACCGCTTCGTCGGTGATTTCCCAGTACATGTAGGCCGACTCCGGGTCGCGAACGATCGCCGTGACACGATTTTCGCCGTAACTCCACGGCAGCTCGCCCGCGTCGACAACCGGGGCGATGGCGCCCAGATCGAACTTCGACTCCTCGACGCGCGTCTCGTCTGTCATGTCTCGCCCTTCATCCCACGGTCAGCGCGCGCGCGGAAGCGAGATCGTCCGCGAGGCCGCTATCGAGGGATACGAACGCGCCGTCGCGAAAGACGAGGCTCGCCCCGGGGTGGGGGGCAATCCTGCGCCCCGGAGTGAGCGTACCCACTAGGTTCAGGGGGTCGCAGGCCTGCAGACGCACCATCTCTCCCGTTCGCTCGCGCCTCCGCACGTTCCTAAGGGCGTCTACCGCTTCGGGCAGGGCGTACTGTTCCCCCATGAAGCCCGCCACGAAGCGTCCCCCGCGCACGAGTCCACGCGCCTCGCCGCGGCGTAGTGCGCGAATGACTTCGCGCCATGGCAACGTGAAGCTTTCCCGCGCGGCAAGCTCGCGGAGAGCCACGCCGTAACGCGCTAGAAGCTGTGCCGCCACACGATCGGCCAGCTCGTCGGCGGTGGTGGGCAGCGAGGTTCGTTCGACGACGGACCACCGCCCCTGCCTTTTTGCTCCCGAGCGGTTCGAGCGGCCGGAGGCCATCAGGTCGCGCAGGGGCTGCCACCCGTCGTTCGTGACCAGGCCCCGGCCGACCAGATCCCAAAGCGCGTCGCGCACCTCCGGACGCCCGAGGCCCGACCCCGCACCGATGTCATCGAGAAAGAGAGCGCCGCGGCGGCGGAGCGTTTCCAGTGCCATCGCGGTTCCCGCCGACGAGGGCGGCTCCGGATCGTTCGAGCCGCGAACGCCCTCGAGCAGCCACGCGAGGTCTCGCCGCAGCGCGAGCGTGATGGGCGTAGCGCGAGACGTCGACCCCGCCGCCGACGACTTGGTTCGCCGGGGCGACAAGCGCGCCCAGGACACTTCGCCCGCTAGGCACAGTTCGTCGAGCCATTCGGGGCGGTAGCCGGCGACCCGTGGCGGTAGCACGTGACGCTCCCACGCGGCCGCGGCGATCTCGAACCCCTGCAGCATGCCGATGGCATCGCGCAACCCCGCTCGCCCCCCGACACGCGATAGGGCGGTCAGGTGGTGCCGCTCGAACAGGTAGCGCAAGAAATCCTGAGCGCTCACCGGCGCGATTTCGCTCCGCAGCCGGTCCAGCGTCCATCGATGGATGCGAGCGAGAAGTCGGCGATCGCAGGCCTCCTCTTCGGGGACTCGGGGCGTGAACCGGCCGCGGAGGAGCGTCCCCTCGCTCTCGAGCCGTGCCACCGCGCACGCGACGTCGTCCGGATCCAGTCCGAGTCGGCCGGCGAGCGAACTCGGCGTGAACGGCCCGACCACTTCGGCGTGGCCGCGGACCACAGCCAGCACCGCGCGATCCACGGGGAGATCTGGACCGCGAAGGTGGGCGGGCAGGGTCACGCTGGGCGTCACCGTCCGGCCGGGGTAGAGCGCCTCGATTGCAGGCAGGCTCTCCGCCGCAAACGCAAGGCCTCTCGGCCCCGAGGCCACGACCGCCGCGCGTCCTGCGCGCGCCAGGTCATCCAGCCACGACCGCCAATCGTCGTCGACGGGAGTTGCTACGAGGCTGAGTAGGACGTCGTGCAGTTCCTCGGCGTCGCGCGGTTCGGGGCGCGCCTCGGCGACCGCGCGTGCGATGGCGTCGACGTCGAGCGCGCCAAGGTCGCGCTGATGGTCCGGAAGCGTGCGGCGGAGAGAAAGGGCTCGGGTGCGTCGCTCTTCGAGGGGCGCATCGTCGAGGAAGGCGTAGGGCTTGGCGTTCAGCACTTCGTGCGCGAATGCCGATGGCTCGGTCGTGTCGCGCGCGTGCAGGCGAATTTCGCCGCCCTCCATGCGCCCCAGAATATGGGTCAGGCGCTCCGTGTCCATCGCCTCGTACAAGCAGTCGCGCACCGTTTGGCGGACGATGGGGTGGTCCGGCACTTCGATGGGCCCCGTGACGTTCTCCTGGCAGGCCACTTGGGCCGGGAAAACGGCCGCCAGGAGTGCGTCCGCGCGCATGCGCTGCAGGAAGGGCGGGACCTTTCGCCCGTGGTCGTGCCGAAGAACGGCCAGAGCGCGCGAGGCGTTCCAGCGCCAGCGTGTGCCGAACATGGGCGCCGCGAGGATCGCCTGTTCGAGCGTGCGCTGGAGCTGGTGGCTCTGCACGAAGTGAAAGGCGTCGGACAGCGGGAAGCTCTGCGTGGTCCCCGTCGACAGGACGATGGCGTCGTCGGTTGCCGCGGCCTGCAGCTCGAAGTCGAACGAGACGCAGAATCGCTTGCGAAGGGCCAACCCGAACGCGCGGTTGACGCGCGCTCCGAACGGGGCGTGAATCACGAGCTGCATGCCGCCGCTTTCGTCGAAGAACCGTTCGAAGACGATGTCCTGCATCGTGGGCACGAGGCCGAGCGCGTCGCGTTCCGCCCCTACGTACGCCACGATCTGGTCCGCGCCGGCGCGAGATAGCCCGCATTCCGCAGCAAGCCACGTGCGCGGATCCCGGTTTTCGTTCAAGGCGCGCGCGACGTCCTCACGCAGTCGGCTGACTTGCAGCGAGAGCTCCCACGTCCGCGACGGCGCCTCGCCGAGCCAAAAGGGCAGGCTGGGGGCCTGACCGTGGGCGTCCTCCACCCGGAGCACTCCGCTTCGGGACTCGACCCTACGGATTCGCCACGAGCACGACCCGAGGACGAACACGTCGCCCGCCATGCTTTCGATTGCCCAGTCCTCGTTGACCGTTCCAACGAGCGTTTCGTCGGGGTCGAGAACGACGCGATAATCAGCGAGATCGGGGATCGCGCCGCCGTTGGTGAGGGCAACGATCCGCGCCGCGCGCCTCCCGCGCAGGACGCCGTGAATTCGATCGCGGTGGAGCAGCGCCCTCCCGCGTCCCAGACGCGGCGCAAGCCCTTCGGCCAACGTCGTGACCAACTGGTCGAAGTCGGGTCGGGTGAGGCGCGAGAACGGCGCAGCGCTGCAGACGAGTTCGTATAGGTCATCCTCGATCCAATCGCGGGCGGCGCACTCGGCCACGATCTGCTGTGCGAGGACGTCCAGCGGCGCATCGGGGGTCTCCACGCAGTCGAGCAATCCGGCCTCGACCGCCCGCACGAGTGCCGCGCATTCGACGAGCTCGTCTCGCGTCGTGGCGAACAAGCGCCCGCGCGAGGTGCGACCGAGCGCATGGCCCGACCGCCCGATCCGCTGCAAAAAAGTGGTCACGGCTCGCGGTGACCCGATCTGGCAGACGAGGTCGACGGCCCCGACATCGATGCCGAGCTCCAGCGACCCCGTGGCCACGATCGCCTGCATCTGCCCCGTTTTGAGGCGCTGTTCGATGTGAAGGCGGCGCTCTTTGGCCAGGCTGCCGTGGTGCGCCGAGACCCGGTCGTCGCCAAGGCGCTCGCCGAGGTGGTGCGCGACCCGTTCGGCTGTGCGCCGCGTGTTGACGAAGACCAGGGTCGTTCGATGCGCGCGGATGAGGGTCGCCAGGCGCTCGTAGATCTCGGTCCACTGCTCGTTGGTGGCGACCGCCTGAAGCTCGGTCTCGAAGATTTCGATGCCGATATCCAGGTCCCGCCGGTGACCGACATCGACGATTGCGCAGTCCCGATCTCGACCCGCCAGAAAGCGAGCGGCGGCCCCGATTGGATGAACGGTCGCCGAGAGGCCGATTCGCTGCGGACGTTTTTCGGCCAGGGCGTCGAGCCGGGCCAGCGAAAGGGCGAGGTGACTCCCGCGCTTGTCGCGCATGAGAGCGTGCAGCTCGTCGACGATCACCGTGCGCACCCGCCGCAAGAGGGGGCGAGTGCGCGCGGCAGTGAGCATCAGGTAGAGCGACTCGGGCGTCGAGATCAGGATATGGGGCGGTGCCCGCACGATGGCCGCCCGGGCGGCGGCCGTCGTGTCCCCGGTGCGAAGAGCGCACCGGATCGCGGGGAGAGCGAGACCCTGCTCCCGGCACACGGCCGCGATCCCCTCCGAGCGGGGTGTCGAGGTTCTTTTGCACGTCACTGCTCAGCGCCTTGAGCGGCGAGACGTACACGACCTCGACGCCGTCCCCGAGCTCTCCGGCTTCCGCGCGCCGAGTGAGGGCATCGATGCTCGCGAGGAACGCCGCCAGCGTTTTGCCGGACCCCGTCGGCGCAGCGATCAGCGTATCGTGTCCGGCGACGATCTCCGCCCAACCGCGCGACTGCGCGCTCGTCGGCGCCTCGAACGTGCGCTCGAACCATGTGCGAACTGCGGGGTGAAATGAAAACGGTAGCGACATCCGGGCCGCGGACGCGGCAAGCTTGGCTTAAGCCTTACGGTAGCCAAGTTTCGTCCAAGCTTCACGGCGGCAAGGGCAAACACCCGCGAGTCAAGGCAGGTTGTGGAGATCGAGGGGGCGCCCCTCACGAGTCGCGTCGCAGCCGGCGCACGCTCGGGCTACTTGCGTGCGGACCGTCGAGCAGCACCGACACGTACCTTAGCAGCCTGTCCCGCGTAAACGGTTTTTTCAAGAACGCGTTCGCCCCCGCCTCTTCTGCGTTGGCCATGTCTTCGGGCGAGCTCCGATCGCTTATCACGAGGACGGGCACGAAGCGCAACCGCTGGTCTTTCCGTATGTACTCGCACAATTCGAGCCCCGATTCGCGCGGCAGTGTCATATCCAGGCACATCAAATCCGGGATGCAGTCCGCCAAAAGCTTGATTGCGCCGTGATAGTCCGTCGCGAGCTGGACCTGGAAGTTCTTCTCGACGAGGCATCGACGAATGGCCTCTCGCTGAGTCGGATGATCCTCGACGAGCACCACGAGGCGCTTGCTCTCCACTCGCTTGGTCTCCACGGATTGGTGTCTCCTCCACACGGCGTTCGGAGGCGGATACTACGGCAGCACAAGCTACTACGGCATCGCAAGCGACGCCGGCCGAGAAGACCGTGCGCTCACCAGAACAAGGCTCCTCAGCTTGCACCCCGACCCGTGAGGACAACTGGAACAGTCTTGAGGATGAGCTGGAAGTCTTGCGCGAGACTCCAGTGGTCGATGTACTGCATGTCGAGATACATCCACTCCTCGAAAGATATTTCATTGCGTCCGCTCACCTGCCAGACGCAGGTGAGGCCCGGACGCACTGAAAGGCGTCGGCGTTGCCACGCCTCGTATTTCGCGACCTCCGAGGGAAGGGGTGGACGCGGACCTACGATGCTCATTTCGCCGCGGAGCACGTTGATCAACTGCGGGAGCTCGTCGATGCTGTACTTCCGGATGAAGCGGCCGACCGTCGTAATGCGCGGGTCCCGCTGCATCTTGAAGACGGGCCCGTTCTGTTCATTTTGAGCGGCGAGCTTGGCTTTCAGCTCCTCGGCGTTCGCGACCATGGAGCGGAATTTCAGCATATGGAAGCTACGACCGTGTAGGCAGACGCGCTCTTGCTTGAACAGAAGCGGTCCCCGCGAGGTGAGCTTGATGAATATCGCCACGACAATCATCAGCGGCGACAGAATTGCCAGTGCTACCGACGACGCCAGGATGTCAAAGGTGCGCTTCACCGCCTGTTGAAGCGGTTTGTACCGAACACTGAGGTAGTGGACGTATCCGTCCGCGACCGCTCTCTCGTGCTCGGGCCGAGCACGGCCGAAGCGGAAACCGCAGGCGGGCAGTGCGAACGGAATTCCGAAGCGCTCGAGAACACCGATGGCGGCCTGCATCTCCGCGCGGTGCGAATCGCGGTTGCTGGCCAGGTACACCTCGCTGACCACGTGCTTCTTCAGCAGTGCTTCCAAGTCTGAGGCCACGCCGAGCACCTCGGCGGGCAGCCGGTTGTGCACGGGTTCGTCCGCGAAACGCAGGTACCCGAACACCCGGCGGTGATCCCGCCGATCGCTAATCTCGAGGCCCGTGTGCCGTCCGAGGGGGCCGCTGCCCACAATGAGGATGTGCTCGATGGGAACTTCCCGACGGCGAAGCCAGCTTGTGGTCAACCGAAGCCAAAGAATCGCGGGCACGGCCACGACCATGAAGCGCGCCAGGTCGCTTCCGCGGGCATAGGGACCGACGACCCAGCGTAGCGCACCCATGACCACGAGCATCGCAGCCAAGAGCAACATGGTGAGCGCGACGTCTCCCGCGATCCCTCGCCCGTTCCACACGTCGTAGTGGTGAAGAATGCGGCCGCCGAGGGTCCAGACCAACATGGCCCCCATCGCCATTCCGGGGAGCACCATCCAATGCCACGCGCCGAGCCCGCCCGGCGCCTTGGTGGCGACGGCGGACGCAACTAGGAGGATCAGGCAATCCCCAACGATGTTCACGTGCTGCACGGTGTGCTTCGTCATGGGGGTCTTACGTAAGTAACTGGATGGCAGGCAAGTTCGGTCAGTTGCTTCTCGGGAGTCGCAAGGGGCGCTTTTGGCGGATCCCACCGAATAGCATGGGGGATGAAATTGTCCAGCTCCGACCCCATTTTATCTCACAAGGCTTACTTAAGTCTCAGAGGGACTCACAACGGCACATACCCGACGGGTTTCTCTCGCTAGTCTCGTTTTGGTCTCGCCTCGGTCTCGCTCTTTTAGGCCGTTCTTTGGCTTTCTTTTGCGCCCTCGGCTGTCCTATCTCGCTTGCATTACGGTCTTCCGCATCTTGCGCCCACATGCGCGCACCAAGTCCTCATTGGTCCGGGCAGTGACGGTCTCACGTGCATGGATTCGACCAATTCGATGCGCCATGCGCATATGCGCAATCGATGCGCGGCAAACGCTTCGCGCCTCCTCGGGGCCACTCGGGCCGAATGCCTCCTATTGCGCTCGCATGCCGCATCACGACTCGGCGCATTTACGACCTTCCCATCGTGTCGACGCATCGCACGTAGCGCGACGCCTGCAAGGGCCGTGCTGTACTTGCAGAACTGTCCGATTTGAGCTCGAGAGCCCCTATGCGGCCCCCCTCGCTGCCAGATGCCTCATCGCACACGGCGGCTACGGCCCCCCAAGGGCGGCATCTCGTTTCCCGGCTCTCCTCTTTATGTTTCGTTAGGCTTCGGCGCCGTCTTCCTCGAGCGGACCGAGCACTCCGACGAGCATTTTCAGCGCTTCTGGTTCCAGCTGAAGAAACTTCAGCCCGACATCGAAGCGAGCGGGTGCTCCCACGGGCAGGGGCACGATCCAAACGACTTCGGCCGTGTAGGTGACCGGCGCTGCCCCGTCGAGGAAGAACTCCAGCTTCAGCAGTTCGCCGACTTTTAACCGGTCGTCGCTGAAGATTCGCACGCCGCCTAGGCTGATATCGATCGGTTGCCGTTGGCGGGCCAAAAACTCCATGCCGGCCGGCCGGCAGTAGAGCGGTGCGTGTATCCGCCTATACTTGCGACGCTCTTCTCCGGACAATGTTTGCCCCAAGCGTAGTTTTCGCATACGCCTGACCCTGTGCAAGGAGAGATTTGCACGGAGCGCGGGACCACTTTGCGAGACGTTTGGCGACTTCATCTCGACTTCATCACGAGCGTCCGCGGGGGCCCGGAAAAACGATAGGCTAGACGGGCGAGCGAACACACCAAACCCGATGGCCGTATCCGCGAACGTTCTCAAAGTTTCCATGACGTTACGCCTGGGCGAGCGGATGCTTGTCCGGTGCGACGACGGCTTGCTCGCGACCGAGAACCTCCTCTTCGATGGGGGCGATATCGTTCTTCAGGCCACCGACCCGGTGACTGTACGAGAGACGGGGTACATCACCACCGCTCGCGAGGCGCTCGCCCGACTTGCGAAGGCGGGGATTACTCCCCAGCTCGCCGACGAAGCCGCACGCGCGATCGCTCCAGACGTGGTTGCGTCGTTCGCGAGAAGCAGCGTCCCGGCGGCCATCCTGCCGGAGCTCGGCGCGTGTGAGCTCTTCGATGGAGCGGTCTACCGCGCGGCAACGAACACGTACGAAGGCGCTTGGCTCGATCTCCAAGGGCTCGCGATCGCCGTTCACCGCCGCGGCGCCGCCGCGATTCTTCAAGCGCTTCACCTCGCTGCGGCGTTGAACGAAGTAGCGGGGCCCACGGTACTTCATCTGTCGACGGCCAGCGCGGCGCGCGACCTCCGCCCAGGCGAACGCACGCATCGTCGCATCGCTATCGAGGACGCGAGCACTTTCCCAAACGCAATTCGCGAGCTTACGCGCAATGCGAGGCGCGTGGACCTCGACGCTCAGCGCGACCACCTCGTACGCGATGCGCTCCTCGCGCGAGTTCGAGAGCGCGCGACTTCCGACTCCACTCCCCAGCTTCGCGCGCACCTCGCGCGCCTCGAGAGCGGACTCGCCGCGGCGGAAACCCGCACGTCGGGCCCGCTCGCCGATCCGGAGCTCTGGGCCATCGAGCAGCGGCTCGCCGCGGGCGACGCGCGCGGCGTTGCCGGGCGCCTGGCCGAGCTCGAGCGGGTGCGAGGTAGCAGCCCGGCCATTCGGTACCTGCGTGCCCGGGCGGCTCTCGTATTGGGCGACGAGCCGCCGAGCTCCGTTGCCCGGGCCCTCTCGGCCATTGCAAACGAAGACGGAAGCTTCCACGAAGCAGGGCTAAGCGCCGCGCGGACTTGGCTGGCGGCGGGCGAGCCCGGATATGCCCGGCACTTCGCTCGACGGCTGGCCGAAGACGTGACCGCTCGCGACAGCGAGCGCGTGATCGCACTCGAAATTCTGGACGCGACCTCGGCGGCGACGCGGTCGCAGGCTCCCCCCCCGGTGTTGCCACGCGACGCCGAACCTCCGCTCTTCGCGCGCCCTCCGCAGACCTGGATCGCCCCTTCCCAGGTTCTGCCTGGAGACCTTCCTCCCCGCGATGCGGGAGCCCGCGGCGCATCCCTTCCCCCGGTCGCCACGATGCCTCCCCCGGTAGAGCCAACCGAGGCGCGCCCCGTAGATCGTCCGTCGCCGCGCTCCCGTTACGAGCCGGAGCTCGTGGAATCGTTGGCGCTTCCGATGGGGGCGAGCGAAGACGTGCTGGCGGTCGGCGATTGGCCGACCACGTCCATTCAGGCGCGGACGGCCATGACACGCCTCGCCCGCTCGCTCGCTCGGGACTTTCGCCTCTGGTACGGGACGACGTTGCGCTGCAACGTCCTTGCGGTCGACGCGATGCAGCGACACTTGTCGCAGCGCTACGCGGGCGCAACGCTCGAGGACCCAAAGGTCATTTCCGAGCTCCAGCGGCACGGGGCGCTGCTCAGCGAAATCTTCGCTCGCGCGTTGGGGGGCGATTGGGTCGACATCGGGCCGACGGAGCCAGGCTATTGGGCGATGTTCGTGCCGCCCGCGACGCGCTGCTGGCCTATCGGCCGGGTGTATCGATTTCTCGCCCTCGGCCAGAGCGAGCGCGACCTAGTGAGCTATTTTCTCGACATCGAAGCCCGACGCAAGCGCTGAGTCTTCGGCTGTGTGAGCCTATTTCGACGACGCCGCCTCGGCTTGCGCGCGTGGAGCAAGAAACCTATCCATGCTGCGGCGAAGCGACGCGACACCGTAGCCATGCTCGACCGGCACATATGCCACGTCGCGCCCGGCGCACGCCTGAAGGAGCTTTTCGTTCGTAGAGTGCGACACGAATCGGAGTAGCACGAGGACCAGTTCGTATCCGCCCGACGTGATGCGGGCCTCCGCGCTCTGGGCCTTGCGGGGATCATCGGCCGACCACACGAGCTCCCGCATGGCAAAGGCCCGTTCGACGCGGACACGGGCGCTTTCGCGGGGCGCACCGCCCACCATCAGCACCGTTCGGTCGCGTACGAACGGCCAGAGTGCCCACTCGGGCTCCGGGCCCGGGCTCTCGCGCTCGTCGTCGTCGTCCTCCGCGTCCGCGCTGCGCCGGCTCTGCACCGGGGCGCTCCGGGAAATCGGGGCATCGTCGTCGTCGCGCGCGAGCCGACTCCAAAGGTGATGGGCGTCCGCCGCCCAGCTGCCTCCCTTCGGCTCGTGATCGCGGCTCAGGCCATAGACCGCCCCCGGCCTGTGCTCTCGCGTGTAGTCCCGGATGATGCCCAGCAGACGCCCGACCCGCTCGCGCATGATCAAGTCGCTTCCGACCGCCGCACGAACGGCATTGAGCCGAGCGGTCACGAGTCGCAGATACGAGCGCTGCACGTCGTTGGGCAGAAGCCGCACTTCGCGGATCGTGTCCTCGGACGTACCTTGCTCGAGGCGATCGGTTTCGAGCTCACGTTCTTGCGGGCCCAATTCGGCCGGGGGAGGCCCGATCCGATCGAGCAGGGCGTGCAGGACGACGGCAACCGATACTTGCGGAGGGGCAGTGCGCTCGCGGTACCGAGCGGCCCATTGACGCACGTCGTTCTCGCTGACCGCCGCGCGATCGGCGAGGACCGGTGACTTCGCCGAGTCCGGCGGCGCACTCGCGTGTGCCGCGTCTGGCGTGGCGTGCCGCAGCGTGCGTGCGAGCGTCTCCTCGCCGACTCGCCTGAGCAGCCGCTCGTATTCCTCCCACAGCTCCGACAGCAGGCTCGCAGCGCCGTGCGCGCGGCGGGGATGGGCCGCGAAGGCCGCGTAGAGCCTCGAAATCGAGTCGTGCACCCGCACGAGCTCGGGCAACGAATCCGGTGCGTCCGACTCGCCTTCGAACGGCTCGTCGAAGTAGGCGCTGACCCGCTCCGAAAGTTCCACTCTGGCGTCGAGCCTAGCGCGTGACGTACCGGTGTCGCTAGGTACACAATCCCGTTAGGGCACGACACGATTGATGGTCGATCTCGCTGAAGCTGAGCGCACGTTCACGAATCCTTCCCGTGCGCGCGATGCAGTCGTCACCGAACCGGAGCACTCTGAATTGCGTGCCGCGGCTTCCGCCGCTCTTGCCCCGCCTGGTGGCGTGTACCGCTGCGGTCCTGTGCGCGCCCTTTGCCAAGGGTGGCGGCGACCCGGACGCACATGTCGTTGGAAGCGTTTTTTTCATCGCAAAGAGCGAAAACCGAAACCAGGTGCACTACGGGATTCGCTTGGATGCGGCGTGCAGGCCGGCCGGCGAGACGCCAGTCTTCGCGTACTGGCGCATGCTCGAGCGGGGACCGCGTGCGACCGAGCCTCTTCTCGCTCTGGAACAGCCCGCCTATGGGCTGTCTTCGCAGCGGGTCACCAAGCGCGATGATCGTGGGGGGAGCGTCCTCGTCACGCTGAACGCTTTGCCGAAGCGCGTGATCGCGGTCGAGTCGAAGGCAATCGGCAGCACATGCAGGGCGAACGCCAGCGCAGTCGTGGGCGGAGTCCAGGCGACGCTCGCGAGCGTCTTCGTGCAATTGCGCTGGCCTTTCGGAGTCGAATCTCTCCTCCTTTCGGGGTGGGACGCCGACGGTCACGCGGTCGGCGAGCGGCTCGGGAACGATGGTCGCGCGCCGTATCGATGATTGACGCCATGATTGACGCCATCGCCGCGGCGACGCGATAGGGACTAATCGAGCGCGGCGCGCATCACCTCGACTGGCGCGTCGACGCCGAGCCATAGCTCGAATGCGAGCGCCCCCTGCCAAGCCAGCATCCCGAGTCCATTGTCGCAACGAAGCCCGCGGGACCGAGCCGCGCTCAAGAACGGCGTGTCCCTAGGCGAGTACACGACGTCGACGGCAACCGATTCGGCCGGAAGAGAACCCCACGCGACGACGTCGGCAACGGTCTCGCCGGGATCGGCCCCGCTCATACCCGCACTCGTTGCCTGTACGATGGCGATCGTCTCCGCTTCGCTGGAGGCAGATGCGTTCCAGGCCTGCGCAACGATGGACGCGGGCGCCTGATCGACGAAGCGATCGCGCCGGGATGCGTCATCGAAAGCGCGCGCGCGGACGACGATTTCACGTGCCCCGAGCCGGGCGAGTGCCGCGATGGCGGCACGCGCTGCGCCTCCCGAGCCTAGGACCAGCGCGCGCCCGCGGTCGAACCAGCCCTGGGATCCGGCGGTCCTTCGACCGGCCCACGAGTGGCCGCCCTGACCTCCGCGCAGACGAACGAGCTCGGCCGCGAGGGCAGGCGAGTCCGTGTTGTGCGCGGTCACGCGCCCGGACGGCGAGCGGACCAGCGTATTGCCGGCACCCACCATTCGCGCGCTCTCGTCGAGGTCGTCGACGAGAGCGACAATGCGCTCTTTGTGCGGTACGGTCACGTTGAGACCATCGAACGCTCCGCTGCGCAGGGCGTCGACAACGGCGGGTAGCTCAGTGGCCGTCGCGCGGAGCGCTTCGTACGAATGGGGAAGACCGAGCGCACGGTACGCGGCGGCGTGCATGGCGGGGCTTCGCGAGTGCGCCACGGGGTCGCCGACCACGGCGAATCGGCGCGCGTTCACTTCGACCCCTCCGGAGCCACCGATGCCGAGGCGATCGACCTGACGTCGGTCACGCTCGCGTCGATGAGTGCGTCGCTCACGCGGACGTGAATCGCGTCGCCCGCTCTGACATCGTCGATGCCTGCAATCGCCTTTCCGTCGTTTCGTGTGGCGATCGCATACCCGCGGGCGAGCACCTTCAAGGGGCTCAGCGCATCGAGACGCGCCGAGGCGTGGCGGACAGAGCTCGCGCGACGCTCGAGCGATGCGGTCCACACGGCGCCGAGGCGGCCGCGTACGCGTGCGAGTTCCCCGCGCTCTCGGCCGATGACCGCGCGCGGATGAAGGTACGCGAGGCGCTGCTGGAGCCGGGAAGTGGAATCTCGGCGACGCGTGAGCGACGCCCGAGCGCACGACGCCAGGCGTGCGACGCGGTCGTCCAGCGTCTGTTGGTGCGCGGCGATCGCCAGGCGAGGATCGCCCAAGCGGCGGCCCAGGCGGGCAAAGGTGACGTGCCCTTCCGACAGTCGCGTGTGGATTGCCCGGGCAAGATGCAGCGTGGTACGCCGCAGGAGCTCCCGGCGAGCCGCGCGATCGGGCACGATGAGCTCTGCCGCTTGCGACGGGGTCGCCGCGCGCGCGTCCGCGGCGAAATCGACCAGCGTAACATCGACGTCGTGCCCTACCGCACTGACCACCGGCACTCGACACCCGGCGATCGCGCGAACGACTGCCTCTTCATTGAACGCTCCCAGGTCGTCCGCCGACCCGCCTCCCCGCCCCACGACGATGACGTCCACGTCGCGAACGCGCTGAAGCTGCGAGATGGCGCGGCAGATCGACTCCACTGCGCCCGCTCCCTGCACCTGGGCCGCGGCAAGAAGAATTCGCGCACCGCCGCGTCGAAAGGCGACGCGACACACATCGTGGATCGCGGCTCCGCTCGAGCTCGTCACCACCCCGATGACGCGCGGTTCATGCGGCAGCGGACGTTTTCGCTCGGGCGCGAAGAGGCCCTCGGCGGCGAGCTTGGCCTTCAACTTTTCGAGCGCCTCGAGGAGCGCTCCACGCCCGGCCGCCTGCGCCCGGTCGGCAATGAACTGAAGTCGACCGCGCGGCGCCCAAAACGTCGGTTTGCCCCGGAGCCGCACGCGGGCCCCATCTGTACAAAGCGCGCGCATGCGTGGCGTGACGGCCGATCGATACAAGACGACGTCCACCGTGGCGTCTTCCTTCTCGTCCTTCAGGCAAAAGTAGAGATGGCCGCTTGCGACGGGACGCGCGTCACCCACCTCGCCCTCGACCCACACGGATTTCGCAAACACGTCATCCACCGCGTCTTTGATGGCTCGGTCGAGTTCGGCGACGCTGAGGGGCCGCGGCTCTTGGTCGGGCGGCGGCTTGGCGGGCGTAAAGTCGAACGATAGGGAGCGGTCGTCGGGCATCGGACGAGTGGCCACCTCTCTAGCTCACCTCACTTCTCTTCCCTAGCCCGCGCCCGGCGCAGTACACGTCGCACGCGCCACAATGAAAGCATTTCGCAAGGTCCTCGTCGCCAACCGCGGCGAAATCGCAGTCCGGATAACACGCACGCTGCACGAAATGGGCATCGCCGCAGTGGCCGTCTACTCCGAGGCGGACCGCGGTGCCCTTCACGTGCGAATGGCCGACGAGGCGTACCCCATAGGTGCCGCCCCCGCCGCCGAGAGCTATCTCCGCGTCGACGCGATCGTCGACGTCGCAAAGAAGAGCGGCAGCGACGCAATTCACCCTGGTTACGGCTTTCTCAGCGAAAACCCGTCGCTCCCCGATGCGTGTGAGCGCGCCGGGGTCGTGTTCATCGGACCTCCAGCCAGTGCCATGCGCTCGATGGGGAGCAAGACCGCCGCGCGCGACAAGATGCAAGAAGCCGGCGTGCCGGTGGTACCAGGGGCCCGATGCACTACGCGGGACGACGCCGCTGCAGCGGCGGTGGCCCTCGGGTATCCGGTCATGCTCAAGGCCGCGGCGGGCGGCGGGGGCAAGGGAATGCGCCTGGTCGCCGAGCCCGCCGAACTGCCGAGCGCGTGGGACCGCGCACGCAGCGAGGCCAAGAAGTTCTTCGGCGACGACGACGTCTATCTCGAGAAGGCGATCATCCGCCCGCGCCACGTGGAGATCCAGGTCCTCGGCGATCGCGATGGGCGCATGCTCCACGTGTTCGAGCGCGATTGCTCGATTCAACGCCGCCACCAGAAGGTCGTCGAAGAAGCCCCAGGCCCTGCGGTTTCCCGAGAGCTTGCGGCGCGCATGGGCGCGATCGCGGTTCGTGGGGCGGCGAGCGTCGGCTACTTCAGCGCGGGTACCTTCGAGTTTCTCCTCGCCGAGGACGGAAGCTTCTACTTTCTCGAGATGAACACGAGGCTCCAGGTCGAGCACCCCGTGACCGAGCTCGTGACGGGGCTCGATCTCGTGCGCGAGATGGTGCGCATCGCCCAAGGGGAACCGCTTGGATTTGCACAGGAGGACCTCACCCTGCGCGGAGCCGCCATCGAGTGCCGCGTCTATGCGGAGGATCCGTCGACCGGATTTCTACCTTCGCCCGGAGTCATCGACACGCTGATTGTTCCCGCCGGCCCGGGAGTCCGAGACGACGGGGGCGCGTACCCCGGCTGCACGATATCGAACCATTACGATCCGCTCATCTCCAAGGTCAGCGTTTGGGCGCCGACTCGCGCATACGCCATCGCCCGAATGAGGCGCGCACTGTCCGAGTACGTCGTGACGGGCATCCGCACGAACCTCGCCTTCCACCAACAGGTGATGGCACATCCAGCGTTCGCCGCTGGGCATTACGACACCGGATTCATCGAGCGGTATCGAGACGACCTGCTCGCGCCTCCGGTGCTCGGTCCCGAGCGACGCGCGGCGCTTTTGGCCGCGATCGCAGTCGCCTCGGCACGCAGAGAAAGAGAGCCCACTGTCGTCGACGATGTGCCTCGGGACGGGCCGCGTACGGCGGGATCGCGGTTGTCGCCCTGGGTTGCGCACCACCGCAGCCGCCGCGGTCCGCCGTGAGTCATCCGGGCGAAGGCCTCGACCTCGTGTGCTAAGCCGTGGCCCTCGATGCCCCGGTTCTACATCACCACGCCCATCTACTATGTGAACGATGTGCCGCATCTCGGCACCGCGTACACGACCGTCGCCGCCGACGCGCTCCGCCGGTATCACCTTCTGCGCGGCCACGAGACGCGCATGCTGACCGGGACCGACGAGCATGGACAAAAGATGGAGCGAGAGGCCCAGTCGCGCGGCATATCTCCCGCAGCGTTCGTCAAGACCATGAGCGATCGCTTCGAAGCGGCCTGGCCGAAGCTCGAAGTGCGCCAAGACGATTTCATACGGACGACCCAGGAGCGCCACATTCGTGGGGTCCAAGACTTCTGGCGCACAATCGAAAAAAATGGAGACCTTTACGAAGGTACGTACGAGGGTCTGTATTGTTACGGATGCGAGGGATACAAAACCGAGAAAGAGCTACTCCCCGGCAATGTGTGCCCGCTTCACAATAGACCCGTCGAGTGGCTAAAAGAGGAAACTTACTTTTTTCGGCTATCGAAATACGCAGGGAAGCTCCTCGAGCACTACCGCCAGAATCCGGGCTTCATCGAGCCCGAAACCCGCCGCAACGAAGTCGTGAGCTTCATCGATGGCGGCCTCAAGGATCTTATCCGTGTCGCGCACGAGCTTCACCTGGGGGATACCCGTTCCCGGGAATCCGAAGCACGTGATGTATGTTTGGTTCGACGCTCTCTGCAACTACTGGACGGCTCTGCAAGACAGCGACGCTCACAAGAAGTTCTGGAACGACGGCGAAGTCGTCCACCTCGTCGGCAAGGACATTCTGCGCTTTCACGCGGTGTACTGGCCCGCATTCTTGATGAGCGCGGGACTGCGACTTCCAAAAACGGTATTTGCGCACGGATTTCTTACCTTCGGCGGCCAGAAGATGAGCAAATCGCTGCGCAACGCGGTCGACCCGCTCGAGATCGTGCGCGTCTTCGGTCGCGAGATCGGGGGCGACCCCGCGGGGGCGGACGTCCTGCGATACCAGCTCTTGCGAGCGATTGCGTTCGGCCAAGACGGCGACTTCGATCTCGGCGCGATGGTGGAGCGCTACAACGCAGACCTCGGCAAAAACCTTGGAAATCTGCTCGCGCGCACCCTCGGTCTGTGCGCGAAGATGACCGGGAGCCGAGTCCCACCCCACGGCGAGCGCACAGCCCTCGAGAAGGAGCTCTTCGTCTCGGTCGAGAGCCATCGGCTCGAAGTGTTGAAGGCGTGGGATGACATCGAGCCGCATCGCGCGCTCGAACGAACCTGGGCGATCTCGTCGCTGGCCAATCAATACGTGGATCGGGCGGCGCCCTGGGTGGAAGACAAGAAGGGAAATCGCGCGCGTGTCGACACCATCCTGAACACGCTCGTCTCCGTGCTCGGTGCTCTCTCCGAGCCGATTTGGCCAGCGCTCCCGAGCAGGAGCGACGAGATGAGGCGGCAGCTCGGTCTGGCACCGCTCGAGCCGACTCTCGGGAGAGATTGTCTCACGCCAGGCGTGGATGCACGCCCTGGTGGCGAGGCTCTCGCCCCGGGGGCAGCGCTCTTTCCCACGCTCGATGAAGCGAGGGGGCAAGCCCTGGTCGACGCCCTGACGCCGCGTGTTTCGGAGGCTGCGGCGGCAGCTACCGCGTCGAGCGAAACTGGGCAAGGGACCACGGCCACCGCCACCGCCACGGGGCCTGTGACGTACGATCAGTTCGCGCTCGTGGATTTGCGGGTTGGGGTGGTCCGCACGTGCGAGCGCGTTCCGAAGAAGGACAAACTCCTCAAGTTGGCGGTCGACGTTGGTGAGGCGGAACCACGCCCGATCGTCGCGGGGCTAGCGCTATCGTTTCAGCCGGAGCAGCTCGTGGGACGACGCGTCGTCGTCGTGGCGAATCTCGCGCCCCGAGAGTTTGGAAAGGGGCTGGTGTCGCATGGCATGCTTCTCGCCACCGGGCCGAGCGAAAATCTGGTCCTCGCGACCGTGGAGGGGGACGTATCGCCTGGAGCGAAGCTGAAGTAGTCCCAGCGATCAGAAGTAGCCGAGCATCCCGGCGGTCAGGCCGAAGAAGAGGACGGACGACGACTTCGAAACCGACACGCCGGATGTCCCGTCGTCGGTCGAATGACCGCCGGCGATGGGCAGATCTGCCGTAAGTCCAAGCGTGAATCCGAGGTGCGGAATCGGCGTGACGACGAACTGCGGGTCGAGGTCGAGCGCAAACTGATTGGTGGATGTCGTCACCGTGTCTGCCCCGACGGTGGTTTTCGAGTTCGCCACATAATACGAGAGCCCCCCGCGGAGCCACACGCTGAAGAGATCCGTCAGCCGCACGATGTATCCGGCCCGCGGGGCGACGCCGAACACGAATGACGACGGGTTTCCGACGCTGCTCGTCGTGGTCGCCCCTCCGTTTGGTGTCGAGTCTGTGCTGCTGTTGCCGCCGAGCGTGAAGAAAACGACGAAGTCCCCACCGACAGTCACGTTGGGAGCGATCACGTAATCGAACCCGACCCGGGGCACGGTAAAGAAGGAGGTTTGAGCGGGCGCGGTCGCGTCTTGCGGTCCGCTCGAACCCCAGAGGAGGGAGATTGCGGACTCGTTGTACGTATTTACCGTGGTGACGCCGGGTATGACGGGGATCTGGTCCTGCGAGACATGGGTAAACGAAAAGAGCGGAAGGAGGCGATCCGCGCTGATGATGAACTGCCCCTTTTCACCGAACGAGGTCCGCGCTTGGGCATGCGCCAAAGACGCCGTCAAAAAAACGCTCACGGTCGCGCCCACCGTAGCCAGCATACGACTCATCAATGTGATCTCCTCGGCGCCGAATCTACTCGGTGACACGCGCCCGGGTCGAGTTTGCGTTGGCGACGCGACGCAGCACGAGGTCGTGCACAGCCGGCGGGTGGGCGCCGACGCCGAACGCTCCGCGCACCCGTTCGATGATCTCGTCGACGGCGCGGAGCGTGCGCACCCGCAGCCTCGCGACCGGTTCGCCGCGCGAGACGCGGGTGCCCGGTTTGGCCTCGATCAAAATGCCCACCGCGTGGTCCACCGGCTGGTCCGCGCGCGTGCGGCCAGCCCCCATGGCGACCGACGCGAGGCCGATTTCCAGGGCGTCGACTCGCGTCACGAAGCCGTCGGCCGTTGCGGCTACGATCACCTCTTGGGTTGCGACTTCGAGGCGACTCGGATCTGTCACGACGCGCGGGTCTCCGCCCTGCGCCTCTACCATGCGCTCGGCCACGCGTGCCGCCCGGCCGCTCGCGATCGCCTCGACGAGTTTGGAGCGCGCCTCTCCCATCTCGGCCGCCCGACCGCCGAGCACGAGCATTTCCGCTCCGAGGCGCAACGTACACTCTAGGAGATCCGACGGCCCTCCGCCCGTGAGGACGTCGAAGGCTTCGCGCGTCTCCACCGCATTGCCGACGGCTCTCCCGAGCGGCGCGTCCATGTCCGTCAGCAAAGCGACCACGCGCTTGCCCGCATGCTCTCCGACCCGTACGAGCGCGTCGGCCAGCACTTGTGCATCGGCCTGGGTCTTCATGAACGCTCCGCGGCCGACTTTGACGTCCAGCACGAGCGCGTCGATCCCTTCGGCGAGCTTCTTCGAGAGGATCGACGCAACGATGAGCGGGATGCATTCGACAGTCGCCGTCACGTCGCGAAGCGCGTAGATGCGCTTGTCGGCCGGCGCGATCTCGGAGGTTTGGCCGATCATGCAGCAGCCGACCTCCCGAACGATGCGCGCGAAATCGGAGACTTCGATCTGGGTTCGGAAGCCCGGAATGGACTCGAGCTTGTCGAGCGTCCCGCCGGTATGTCCGAGCCCGCGTCCGCTGACCATGGGAACGGGAACGCCGCACGCCGCGACAAGCGGCGTAAGAGCAATCGAGACCTTGTCTCCGACCCCGCCGGTCGAGTGCTTGTCGACCTTCACGCCGGCGACGCTCGACAGGTCGAGGACGCGGCCGCTTTGCAGCATGGCCTGCGTCAGCGCCGCGGTCTCCTCGTCGTCCAGACCGCGAAAAAACACCGCCATGAGCCACGCGGTCATTTGGTAGTCGGCGAGCTCGCCGCTCATCAGCCCCGCGACCAATCGAGCGATGTCGTCGTCCGCGAGGCGCTTGCCGTCGCGCTTGGCGGCGATGAGCTCGACCAGCGTGCGGATGGCCATCGGGAATCCCATACCACCGGCGACCGACCGATTGGTATCGTCCCGCCCCACATGCGCGTTTCGCTCTCGACGACCGGCCGGCGCATGCGAAGACGTGCCCCTACGGCGCTCTTCGTCCTGATGGCCTCGTTTCTCGCAAGCGCCGGCTGCTCGAAACCGCCTGCGCCGTCCACGTCTCCCACCGCTTCGGCTTCGGCGACGCCGCCCCCACCGCCGGCGCCCCCGGATCCGCCGCCAGCGCCGGCCGCAGGGAGTTTGCCCACCTGCGGCGACAAGCCGCTACCGCCGTGCCCGCTCTCCGCGTGGATGAAGGCCAACACCGCGGCCGCCATGAGCGCGAAGGATTTTGCCGGGCTTGTCGTCGCGCTCGACGAGGCCGCGGGTTTCGCGCCGCCCGGCTACGCGAACTGGCGATCGATTGCCATAGACGGAGCGAGCGCTGCGCGCGTCCAGAACCTCGACGCGGTTAAGTCGGCATGCCGAGGATGTCACGCCCAGTACCGAGACCGCTACAAGAAGGAGATGCGCGGCCAGAAGCTGCCCCTCTAGTTGCAGAGCACATGCCTCTACGCCCCATCTCGCGCTCCAAAGTCCCGCGCGTCGGCCGACCGACCGGCAAGTTCACGCAGCACCGCAGGCTCGATTTGCTCCGCGAGAAGCTCGAGACCCACGCGTCGGGGCTGACGCTGGAGAACATCGCCTCCATGCTGCGCATCACGACGCGCTCGGCGCGGCGGTACTTGCGAGAGCTCGGGCTCGTGACGGAGCTCGAATCGATAGCCATCCGGCCCGGCGGGGCGCACGTATGGCGCATCAAGCCGAGCGAACGAGGGCGGAGCGTGCCCTTGCGGAGGACCCAGGCCTATGCGTTGCTCGCCGCGCGAAGCGTCTTCGACGTGCTCAGGGGTTCCGCGCTTTTCGACGAGATTGACGTGGCGCTCCGCCAAGTGGAACAGGTTGCACGCCGCCCCCTCGTGCGCGGTGCGGTACGCGGCGACATTTCCAGCCACGCGCGCCTCGAGGAGCGCTTCGTGTACGTGGCGCGCGTCGCCCGTGGCTACGCGAATCGGAGCGAAGACGTGGACGCCGCATTCCAAGCGATGGCGGACCTCAGCGTCCTGACGTTTCGATATCGCGATGGGTCGAGCGAGGACGCAAGGGTAATCGCCCACCCGTACGCGCTCGTCATCCACGGGGGCGCCATGACATGTGTCGCCCGCGACCTTGCGCGGGGCGTGACGCAAGCGTTCGCTTTCGATCGAATGAGCGAGCTTGCGGCGGGCGAGGGCGGGCACTTCGAGCTACCAGCCGACTTCAACATCGCCGATTGGATCCAGGGCGACTTTGGCCTGGCCCGCGCGGCACGGTCAGTCAAGCTGATGGTCGAGTTCGAATCCCGGGCCGCGGAGCTCGTACGAATGCGTCGCGTGCATCCGTCCCAGAAGGTGGGGGTCGCTCCGGACGGTCGTGTGCGACTATCGTTGACCATCCCGGAGGCCCCCGAGGTGCTCGCCGAGGTGCGAAGCTGGATCCTTGGCTTTGGGGCCGCCGCGCGGGTGCTCGAGCCGCGCGAGCTCGCCGACGAGATTGCGAGCGAGCTTCGCCTGGCGGCCGACCGCTACGAGAGCGCGCGCTAAGATGAGGGGATCCATGTCCACGCAGCCCCTCCCGGTCCTCGTCGACGAACCGCCCATCGCGGCGAAGAAGCCCCCTGTCGACCTTGCGACGCTCGCTCACAAGGAGCTCGCCCGCGGTCCCTGGTGGCAGAGGATACCCGCCTATCGGACAGTCGACGAGGCGACGTTTCTCGACCACCAATGGCAAGCCAAAAACTCGATCACCAAGGTGTCCAAGCTCGTCGAGACCATCCAGGAGATGGTGCCCGCAGGGTTCGTCGAGGACCTTGAGAGCGGGATGACCCGGGCACCCATGAGCGTGCGCGTCAGCCCCTACATCGTTTCGCTCATCGATTGGGAGCGCCCGTACGAAGACCCGCTCCGGACGCAGTTCTTTCCGTTGGCTTCGCGCCTCTTGCCCGACCATCCCAAGCTCGGGCTCGACTCGCTCCACGAGCAAGCCGACGCGCCCGTGGCTGGGCTGACCCATCGGTATACCGACAAAGCCCTGTTTCTCCCACTCGACACCTGCCCGGTATACTGCCGCTTTTGCACGCGTTCGTACGCGATTGGGCTCGATACGAACGAAGTCGAAAAAGTTCACCTGAGGCCCAACGACGATCGATGGCGCCGCGCGTACCAGTACATCACGTCGCGTCCGGAGCTGGAAGACATCGTCATCAGCGGCGGGGACGCCTACCAGCTTCGTGCACAGCACGTGCAAGAGATCGGAGACGCGCTCCTCGCCATCCCCAACGTGCGTCGGATGCGCTTCGCGACCAAGGGGCCCGCGGTGATGCCGATGAAGATCCTCACCGACGGAGCTTGGGTCGACGCGCTGACACGGGTGGTCGAAAAGGGTCGGAAGTGCGGCAAGGACGTGGCGCTTCACACCCACTTCAACAGCCCCAACGAAATCACCGGAATCACCGAGGCCGCGATGGCGCGGCTGTTCGAGCGCGGAATCGTCGTGCGAAACCAGAGCGTGCTCATTCGGGGGGTCAACGACACCGTCGAAACGATGGCACTGCTCGTCAAGCGGCTGGGACACGTCTGCGTCCATCCATATTATGTGTACGTTCACGATATGGTTCGCGGCGTGGAGGACCTTCGCACGAGCGTGGACACGGCGCTCCACGTCGAGAAGCACGTGCGCGGCATCACCGCTGGATTCAACACCCCCACGTTCGTCGTCGACGCGCCGGGTGGTGGGGGTAAGCGCGACGCGCACTCGCACGAATACTACGACCGCGACACGGGCATCAGCGTATTCGCCGCTCCGAGCGTGAAGCCGGGCCAGCTCTTCATGTACTTCGACCCGCTTCACCAGCTATCGACCCACCAGCAGCGGCGGTGGGCCGATCCGGAAGAGCAGCGGGTGATGATTCAGGACGCTCTGAACAAAGCGCGGATGCGTGCCCGGTAGCTGGCGCCGCGCAGATGGCACCCATCGTCTTGACAGCGGTTGCCTTGCCGGGGCCTGTCCACGGCCGGGGCTACCGCGCCAGCGCGGCCTCCGGGTACTGGAGCCTGAGCTGCACGTCGATTCCATTTGCCTCATCGCTCTGGCCGAGGGCGCGAAGCGCCTGCTCTTCCACCGCCAGCTCCTCCGGGACGAGTTGCCGCGAGGGGAGCGCTCGCGCGGAGCGGATGGCGCGCAGTGCAGTTCGCGGGTCGGCGCGCCCGAGCGCGCCTCGGGCTTCGGCCACGAGCGACGCCTCGCGCGCGAGCATGTCCTCGTGTGCTACGGGCTTGGTGCGCGGCGCGCCCGCCCGCACCGGCGCGGAGGAGGGGGTCGGAGCTGGGATCTCCGCAGGCCCAACGACCGGCGTTAGCGACGGAGTGCGGGCCCACATCGTTTCGGCAGCAAGAGAGCGGATCGGAGGGGCGGACGCGGACGCCCCGATCGCGACGCCATCCGGCGAGGGCGTTGTATGAACCGGCCCGATGTGAAGGAGAACTGCGGCGAGGCCCACCGCGAGCGAACCCCCGAACAGAGTCCCGGCCGCCAGTAGCTTCGTCGCGCCGGCCGCGCCCGTCAGCACTGCGCTCGCCGCTCCCCCGGCGGCCGCGGCACCACCGACGGCACCGGACACCCCCGACCAGACCTTCACACGCGCCGCGGCGCTCGGCGCGTCCTTCTTTGCCGCAGCGAACAACTTCTTCGTCGACGACGACAAGCGCATATCGTTCATGGCTCGCCTCCTTGGCGCGCGAGCGCCGCTTCGAGCTCCAAGCGCGCGACGCGCAGCCTCGAGTAAACCGTGTTCAGCGGGATCGATAGCACCTGAGCGATTTCGGGTGCAGTCATCTCTTCGATCTCATGCAGGACGAGCACCGCTCGGCGCCCGACGTCGATCGTTTCGAGCGCCGCATCCAGCTGACACAGCGCCTCGCGGCGAGCCACCGCGTCACTTTGGGTCGGATCCACGCTCGCGCGCGCGGTTGCGTCGCCACCGTCGGGGTCCTCGGGGTGACGCCGGCGATGGCGGCGTGCGTCGCTGGCGACGCGAAGGACGATCTGGAACAGCCACGCGCGCGGCCCGTGCCCCCGGTCTTCGAACTCGTCGAAGCGACGGTGGGCGACGACGAATACTTCTTGGGTTCGGTCTTCGGTCTCCGATTCCGGAACTCCCAGTCGTCGGAGGTTGCGCCAGACGAAATCGACATGCGCGTCGTACAGCGCGCGGAAGGTTTTCGTGCGGGCGTCCGGCTCCGACCTGGGGGTCCGAATCGGGAGCGCCAGCGGCTCGAGGGTGGGACGCGAAGCGGGTTCCACAGCCCCGGCGGACACGAGCGCGACTTGGGGTGTCACACCTCGACCATGGCCGGACGACCCGGCATCCGTCACCGCAACCTCCACGACATGGCCAGCTCGCCGCGACCCGCCCACAGAGGTGTATCGAGCTCGTTATTGTGCACCGCGTTCACGTTGACCAGGCCGCGCAAGACCACAGCCAAGTCTCCCCCCAGCTCGCCCCGCAAATCCACGCTCGGACCGAAGGCGAGGTATGTCCGGATGCGCCCATCGGCATCGAGCATGCCGAGGTCCGTCCCTCCACATAGGTCAAGCTGCATACCGTGAAGGTTTGTATACAGCCCCGCAAAGCGGGTGCACGCGTCCATGCGCGTCGCGGCGAGCGTCATATGTGGGCTAGCGGAGGGCAACGACCCGCCGAGGGCGAGCGCCGGGCGAAGAAATAGCCCCTTTGCCACCTCGACCACCACGAACGGCGAAGTACCGACCAGGAGGTCACCGCCTGTGCCGGTGGTTCCTGTCATCAGAAACCCTCCCGCTCCAATCTCCAGAGCGGGCGCATCGTCGCGATGCACCGGCTTTTCACCGGGAGAGACCGGTGGAGGCCACACGGGGATCGGTTGCGCTTCCGCGGCGGCGGGCCGGAGCTTGCCTTCCGGCGGCGGTCCGCCATCGACCGCCGCCTTTTCGTCGTGGTCGGGCGTCGCCGCCGCTTCCTCGTCGCGGGTCGCGATCGGACGGGGCCGGTTGACTTCGGCGTCGAGCACCAGGGAAGCCCACACACCGATGGCGCGTGCCAGTCCTCCGCAATCGCTGGCTTTCCCCGTGACCACGCGATGGCCGACGGTGGTCCCGGCCTCGTCCTTCACGTCGCCGTCGGCTTCGAGGGTGCCCGGCCCGATCGGAGCGACACGCATCGTGACGATCCATCCGTCGCCAGGAGCGCCGGCCCTGGAGAGCACCTGTCTCAGCAGTTCCTCGGCGCGGCGGCCGTCGGTGCACCGCGCGGGGTTCTCGAACACGATGCGGGGCGGCTCGGCGGCGTCCACTGACCCCTCCAGATAACTGACCTGACGCGGAAAGAGCTCAGGCAAACCATACGGGGGCGGACCGAGGGACGCACGTGAGACATCCGCGGAGCCCTTGCCGTTCGACGTCCAAACCTGGGAGGCGAGTCGCGCGCGAGCCGGGAACCAACGGCGCCGGGGTTTCTACGGCGACCAACCTACTTGTACGAGAATCCTAGGAAAGAAAGCGGTGGCGTTGGCCAGGCTCGCAAATCCCACGCCCGCTCCTGCGCCGAGCGTAAACCCCCCGGGGAACACCTCCTGGCCGCCGACGTCCCATGCAAAGCCCCAATATCCATGCGCGCGAGCAGGGTCGATACTCGAATGGGTCGTCTCGCCCAGCAGCAAGGAAGGCCCAAAGAACGGACCTCGAAGCGACTCGTGGGCGTGCCACCAGTAGTGGTAGCCGACCTCGCCACCCACGCTCCGCGAGGCCGATGAGGCGAACCCAAAGCCCTCGGAAGCAAAACTGTCTCGGCCCCCCCGGTCGATCTGGGCCAAGAGCACGTTGGGGGACGCGACGAGCGAGTGGTGCGGCATAACGAGAACCTCGCCGCCCACGCTCAGCCGGCCCAAAGCGAGCGGCAGCGGCGCAATCGTCAAGGCGATCGGACGGCGTCGCCGAAATTCGTAGACGGAGACCTCGAGTCGGTGGTGTCGAGGAGCCCCGCGAAACGGAGGTGGGGAGGGGGACGCCGAGCCCGAGGCGGACGGAGGAGTGCGCCGCGCGGGCGTGCTCGATGTACCCGACTGAGAAGACGGAACCGCTGCCGCTGCGGGCGGCGCCGTGGGCAGAGTCCGCGAGGGTTGGGCCGAGGCGGCTGGGGGCGGCAAGTCCTCGCCCTCTCCAATCGGCGGCGGGGGCGGTGGCGGAAGATTTGGCTGGGCGAGCGCCGGGATCACCGCGAACGTGTGTGCGACGGCCAGCGGGGCGATCGTCGAGCGCGGACGCATCGCAGCGAGCTTATCAGGTGGACGATGCGGAGCGGAGCTTCGGTATCGCGTGCAAGCGGTACCCGGAAGGCTCGGTCATTGATCGACCGGAGGGGACCGCGTAGTTGTTCAGTTTGGTCAAGTGCGATTGAAACGGGAACCACTCCACGAGATGACAAATTCGCAAAGCGAGGAGCTCCAGCGCCTCCTCGAGTTTCTTCGAGGGAGCCGGAGTTTCGATTTCACTGGATACAAGCAGGCGAGCTTGATGCGCCGCATCGAAAAGCGGATGCGCGCCATCAAGCTTTCTTCCTACGCCGACTTCATCCAATACCTCGAAGAGCATCCCGACGAATTCCGCCTTTTGTTCAATGCCATCCTCGTCAACACGACCGCGTTCTTCCGCGATTCGGCGGCGTGGCAACAGGTCGTCAGCGGCGCGGTTCCGCAGCTCATCGCGCAAAAGGCTCCGGACGAGCCGGTCCGCATCTGGAGCGCCGGCGGCGCATCCGGCGAGGAGGCTTACTCGCTGGCGATGGTCTTCGCCGAGGCGCTCGGGCGCGAGCAATTTCTCAAGCGGGTGAAGATCTTCGGGACCGACATCGACGAGGAGGCGCTCGTTCAGGCACGGAAGGCTTCGTACGACGCGAGGAACGTGTCGGGCGTGCCGGCCGAGCTTCTCGAGAAGTATTTCGTCGCCCGCGGCGACCGATTCGTCTTCGACTCCGAACTGAGGCGCGCCCTCGCGTTCGGTGTTCACGATCTCATCCGGGACGCTCCCATTGCGCGGATCGACCTGGTCGCGTGCCGAAACACGCTGATGTACTTCAATGCCGAGACACAGACCGAGGTCCTGCGACGGCTACACGTTGCCTTGGTCGGCGGCGGCACACTCTTTCTGGGCAGGGCGGAGATGTTGCTCCGTCACGCGAACGAATTCACGCCCATCGACAGAAAGCGCGGGCTTTTTCGAAAGTCCGGGCGCTTTGCGTCCGCGACGCCCCACACACTCCGACGCGAGACGCAGCAAGCGGCCAAAGAGGTCGCCGAAGCGGCGGCCCGGGACCACTTGTTCGAGAGTGCGCTCGATGCGAGCCCCGACGCGCTTTTGGTGCTCGATACGCGCGGCGTCGTGGTGGTCGCCAGCGAACGCGCACGCGCGCGCTTCGCGATCGGCCCGAACGACATCGGCCGACCGCTTCGAGAGTTGGAGATCGCGCACCGCCCAGTCGATCTCGGACCGCTCATCGAACGCGCATACGCGGAGCGCCGGTCGACCACCGTCAAAGATGTCCGGCACTCGACCGCATCCGGCGAGGCATACATCGACGTGCGGATCGTGCCTCTTTACGACGCCGCCGCGACCCTGGGTGTGGTCATATGGTTCGTCGACGCCACGACCTATCGCCGGCTGCAAGCGGAGGTCAACGCGCTGACGAGCGAGCTCGACACCGCGTTGTGGACACCCGAGCCCATCGGGGACGAAGTCGACGCCGTGAGCGAGCTGCCGTCCCGGCTCGCGGAGCTGGAGATCCTTCAGGCTGAGCTGCGCTCGGCGAGCGCGCAGCTTCATTCGACGCACCGGGACCTGAAGACGAGGAGCGACGCGCTGAAGGCGCGGGCGGCAGATCTGGTCGGCGAGGCGGCATTCCTGAACTCGGTTCTCTGCAGTTTCCGACCCGGCGTCGTCGTGGTCGATAGCAATCTCGTCGTGAAATTGTGGAATCGACGAGCGGAAAAGCTATGGGACCTACGCAGCCATGAGGCCGTCGGCAGCCACTTATCAAAGCTCTCGCTCCGCCTACCGATCGAAAGCGTGACTGGGGCGATTCGGTCTTGCCTTGCCGGAGAGAGTGAGTACATAGAAAATGTCGTGCCGCTTGTCACCCGCCGTGGGCGGACCATTCGCTGCCGGATCACGTGCACGCCTCTTGTGCTCCCGAACGAGGGAACCGGGGCAGTATTGGTGATTGAAGCCAATGGTGCATGATTCGCCGTCAACCGGAAGGTAGCTTGGAGGAGAAGCCAATGGGTTCGTTGCGATACGACGACGTGGCGGTTTTCCTTCGCCGAGCCGAAGGCACCGCCAAGATTCTCGGACCGAAGGTCGAGCGACTCTCGAATCGCGTCAGACTGATGCCTCGGCGTCCGTCGGGTGTCTACGCGACGCGGCCCACGGCGTTCCCTTCCGAGGCTTCGACCGCTACTCAAACCGATGAGCCTCAGACAACCGAACGCGAAGAGGAGCTTGCTCTTGCGATCGAAGAGCTGCGCGTGCAGCAGGATCAGCTCGAGCTCGCGTGCGAGCTCCTGGAACGAGAACGCGCGAAGTACATGGACCTCTTCGAGCAGTCCCCCGACGCCTACGTGGCGACCGACACCGGAGGCTCGATCACCGACGCGAACGCCGCCGCCGGTGGCCTTTTCGGAGCAGAGCCGAGCGCTCTCGTCGGCAAACCGCTCATAACCTTCGTCGCCCGCCAGGACACGCGCACGTTTCGCGACCGGCTCCGGCAGCTGAGGGAGGCCCGCGGCGTCCAGTCGATGGTGCTACGAATGCGGCCGCGAAGAGGAGCCGTATTTTTGGTCGAATTTTGCGTGCGTGTGGTGCGCGGTCTTCGAGGAAGACCAATGGCGCTGCGTTGTACGCTCCGCAAGACGGATGCGCCCGCGGTTTCCACCCCCTGGCTCCAAGAAATTGTCGCGCTGAGCACCCGGGAGGTTTCGCCTGGCGTCGTGGATCTGGCCGAACATCTCGAGAGCGCTTCGAATGCCTTGCGGAGCGCCGCCGCGGCGAGAAACGTGCGTGTCGTGCTCGATTACGAGCGAAGAGCGTGGCAGGTCCGGTCGACCGTGCCCGAGCTGCGCCGTCTGCTCCATGTGTTCCTGACCGGGGCAGTGGCCGCCACACCGAGTGATGGCGAAATGCGCGTGCGCGTGGCGGCCGAAGGCGACCAATCCGTCCTCGAGGTCACGCCCGGTGCCGGGCGCGAATCAGCCCCGACGATCCGCCTGCGGCTGCCTCTGCTCGCATAGCTCGCAGAAAAAGCGAGCCCGCAGATGCTAGTGCAGCGCCGTCGAGATGGCATCAATCCAGTGGACGGCCCTGCACTGGCGAACTCGCGGGAGCGGGTTCGGGGTTCGGGCGGAGTCCGAGGGACAAACTGGTGCACCGCCGGCTCGCGATGCGAGCGCAATCGCCGAAGGCGATTGCTCGTATCTCGACGGCGGTGCAGTAGTGGGCTCGGGCCATTCGAGCGGACTCGACTCCGATGCCTTCAGCGTGATTTCAATGCGGATATTCTCATACTCGCCGAATAGGCCTGACCATGCCCGCGACGAGCTGTTCTTGGAACTGAAGAACCGCGCGCACAAGGCGCAGGGCGAGATCAGCGTCCACCTCGCCCCTTGCCGCGTGCTCGCGCTCGATGGTTTCTGCGAGCTCCACAATTCGTGTCCAGGGGATGCGCGACATCATCGCCCGGCATCCCTTGCGATGGTTGGGCCGCGGACGGCGTTTCGGACGGCGTGCGCGACCGCGGAGCAAAGGTCGTCTGGTTCGATGGGCTTCGTCAGGTAGGCGCAGATCCCGCGGAAGAGAGCCTCTGCGCGCGCTTGCGGGCGTACATCCGTGCTCGTGCCGACCACGGGCACAACGCCGCCGCCCGGTGCGCATGCTCGATCGACGAGCTCAAACGCGCTCAGGCCGGGCAAGCGCAGATCGGTCACGATCGCGTGTGGAGGCCAACCGCGCATTAGGTCGAGCGCGGCTTCAGTCGTTCCCGCGACGCGGACCTCTGCGCCGCGGTGCGCGAGCAAGATACGATTCAGTTCCAGCGTGTCATCGTGCCCCTCCACGACAAGGACGCGCGCACCCACGAGGCATAGCTTGCTTAGGTTCATGACTCGCTTTCCCCCAACGCAGGCTCACGCGGCCCCGGGGGGCGCGGACTACTGTTGGCGCTACGCACACTCACGCGCGGGCCAGCACTCGCCACGCGGAATGACCTGTCTAAAGCCGATGCAGGGGCGGGCGTCAAGGGTAAGCGCTACTCTTCCGCATGATGGACGCAGAACGCCGCTCTTTTCTCTCGCCCGCGGGCGAACAGATTTTGCGCCATCGTGTGAAGGCGGAGATCCGAAAGCGAATGAGGGGGCTTCGCAGCGCCCTTCCCTCGGGCGCTTGCGCGGAGCGCTCGGCGCGAATCACCCTTCGCCTTCTGTCGCTCGAAGTGATCGAGCGCGCGCGCGCCGTGGCTCTTTTTTGGCCGATCGAGCGCCGTCATGAAGTGGACCTCCGCATGTTCGACGCGCGCCTTCGCGAGCGCGGAGTGCGCGTCGCTTATCCGGCGATCGATCAAGAAAGCGGCGCGATGACCTTTCGCTTCGTCGCCATGCCCGATTCGATGGTCGAGCATGCCTGGCACGGCGTCTCGCTCCGCGAACCGTCTCCCGACGAACCGGAAGCGGCGACCGGCGATTTGGACGTGATCGTCGTCCCCGCCCTTGCCGTGGACCCGGACGGCCAGCGAATCGGATATGGCGCCGGCAACTACGACAGAACATTGCCGCGATACGTTCCACCCGCGACCAGCATCGCTGTCGCGTTCGATTTTCAGCTCGTCGCCGAAGTCCCCGCGACCGAAGGAGACGTACCAGTGCAGCACGTGGTGACCGACGCCCGCGGGCTGCACGCCCCGCCGACGCCGTTTCCGCACCTGCGGCCCTAGTTTCGCGCCTCGGAGAGGCAGCTCGAGCAGATGCCGTAGAGCTCGTGCTTGTGCGATCGCAGCTCGAATCCGTACTTGCTCGCGACGCGCTCCTGAAGCTCTTCGATGCGAGGCTCTTCGAACTCGGTTATGCTGCCGCATGCCACGCAGATCAGGTGATCGTGGTGGGTGACGTCATCGGCCAGCTCGTACCGGGTCAGGCCATCGCCAAAGCGACGCTCGTGGGCGACCCCGCATTCGGCCAGCAACTTTAGCGTGCGGTACACGGTGGCATAGCCGACGCGCCGGTCCTTTGCACGCACCTGCGCGAGCAACTCTTCGATGCTGACATGGTTGTCGGAGCGGAAGAAAGTCTCCACGATGAGCCTGCGCTGATCGGTCGAGCGCAAGCCCTTCTTGGTCATGTACGCATTCAGCATCGCTCGGAAGTGCTCGAGCTCCGCCGGCGCGCGATCCAGCTGCCGACCCACCGTCTTTTCCTTTGGTAGGCGATTGTGGCCCATCCCGCGGCAGCTCGCCACTCTGCCACAAATGCGCGCTAGGCTTCTATGCGATGCGACCCGGGATGTGGAACATCGGCTTCGGACTCGTTGCGGTGGCCGCTGGGGCGAGCGGGCGCTTCTCGCTCCTCGGCACGGGCAGTCCAATCGCGCTCATGGTCGTCGGGGGGCTGCTCGCGGCGTTCGGCCTGATTCAGCTGGTGCGCTCCCGCGGGACCTAGACGCTCCACCACTTTACGTTTCTTCACGGCTTTCGGCTGCACGCTTTCCCGTTTCGTGCGCATCGATCCTTGTGAGGCGACCTTTTCGCCTCAGGAGAAACCAATGCTCGGATTGATTTTCGGTACGGTTTGTCTGATCGGTTTGGTCAAAGTACTCCGACGGGCCGGGTATGGCGGGCTCGGCTACGCCGGGGGGTGTGGGCATCACATCCGTCCCGGCCGCGGCGTGGGCGGACCGCGCCTTTGGCTGCGCTCGATGTTCGAGCGCATGGGCACTACGCCCGGTCAAGAGAAGGCGATCATGAGCGCCCTCGACGAGTTGCGCTCCCATCGGAGCGCGGTTCGTCAGGAAGCGGAGCAGACCCGCGGCGACCTCGCGCAAGCCATTTCGAGCGGTCTCATCGACGACGCCACGCTTGAAGAAACGTTCGCCCGCCACGACCGCCTCCTGGCGCAGGCCCGAGTGTCTTTCGTCGAAAGCATCAAGAAAGTCACCGAAGCTCTCGACGAGCGGCAGCGGGCGGAGCTCGCCAAAATGCTGCAGCGGCGAGGGTGGTTCGGCGGTGGTCCGCGCTGGGGCGACCACCATGACAACGTGTGGGTTTGAAGGAGGCGCCTACCATGCGACGTACAATCGCGATCGCCTTTCTCGCGCTCGGCACCGTCTTCGGATACGCCTCTGGCATCGCCCATCTCGCTCGTGCACACCATGCGCACTGCTGGGCGCAGGAGTCGGCCGATGGGCCGGGGCGGCCGACACGCTGACGCAGCCGACCTGCGGCCGCCCCCGGGCGACTCGGAGCAGTCCACTCGATGGCAACTGACGCGGCCGGGATGATCCGTACGAGGTCATCTTCGGCCGCGATTCTCTGCCCATCCGGACACGGTGGACGATGCGGCGTCGCCGTACATAATGACCCATCGTGACTCCCTACCGCGTTGCCACGCCCAAGCTGCAGCCTCCGCCCACCGCGACCGAGCGCCGAGAAGACGCGCTCAGCTACCTCTTCTGGTTCGTCGTCGCCGTTCTCGGCCTCGCAGTCGCCAACGGCGGGGGAGCCGCGCCAGGCCCCCCCATGGTGCAGGAGCGCTCGAGATAGGTCTTTGCCCTTCTAGTCCTTCGCCTGCGCGACGAAGGCGTCCTGGGCGCGCTTCATCTCGTCGGGGGTCATGTGTTTCGTGCGCTGCGCGAGGGTCCACTCGTTGCCCCAGGGATCGGCCACAGTCCCCAGCCGATCGCCCCAGAACATGTCTGCGATCGGCATTTTGATCGTTGCGCCCGCGCCGACCGCCCGCTTGAAAAGCGCGTCCGCGTCCTCCGAGTAAACCCAAAGGCGCGTCTTGTTGGCCGCCCCTCCCATCTCCGGGAACGCGTCGTTCACGAAGATGCGTGAGTCGCCGAGGCGAATCTCCGCGTGCCAGATCTTCCTGCCGCTGGGATCGGGCGCGCGAACGACCTCTTCGGCGCCAAATGCCTTCTTGTAGAAGGCGATGGCCTCCGCGGCAGCGTCGATCGTGAGCTGGGGCGTGACCGTGTGCAGCCCCTCGGGTACGGCCCTGACTTTGGACATCGGTGAACCTCCCGTCGCAGTCTCCACGATCTTCGGAAAGACGACGCTATTTGATGAAGTACACGTCGTCGACCCAGAAGTCTTCGATCTCGGGAATGCCGTTGGGCAGGTCATTCCGTTGGGCTTGCCAATTGATTCCGTAGACTTGCTTGTTGCCCGAGGGGCCCCCGTCGGTGCTCACGAACGGACTGGGATCTTGATACCCGAAGTCCGGCGAAATCATCAGGTCCGTAAAGAGGACCGTAAATTGCTGCCACTCGCCGGTCACCATCTCCATCTGGATGGCATAGCTGTTGTAGCATTGGGAGGTGTCCTGCGGGCCCGCCGCGAATGCTGCCCCGCTATTGCAGACTCCGCCGCGGGGATCGGTGTCCGTGTCGGGGAACTGAACTTTGACCGAGAGGGCCCCTGCATCGCCGGTCACCGTCGCCTTCGCCCAAAACGTGATCCCCTTGTACTGGCTGATGTCGAACGGCACGGTGACTTTGGGAATCGGCGGCCCCGAATCTCCGCCGTCCAACCCCGCGTCTCCCTCGGAAGTCGCATCGCTCACCGAGGCTGCGTCCTCTGGCGAGGCTGCGTCCTTCGGCGAGTTTGCGTCTTCCGGCGGGTCTGCGTCGCTCTGCGAGCCAGCGTCCTTCGGCAAAGCCGCGTCTTTCGGCGAGGCAGCGTCCCCGGGCGAGGCTGCGTCCTCCGGCGAGGCGGCATCCCCTGGCGAGCTCGGGTTCTCCGGCGAGGCGTCGCATTCTGTGGTTGCGGCTGCCGCCGGGCTACCCGCGTCGTAATCCGTCACCTGCGCGAATTCGAACCCGAGGCCGCATACGTCGTACTGACCGTTCAGTCCGCACTCCTGATGGGCCGCGTGCATGCTCATTTTGCCATCGTAGGTCGTCGTCGGAGTAGGGAGCGCCGTGAATTCGAACGACATCATCGGCGGGGTCGCCGTGTCACCGCAGACGCTCGCACCGAAGTTGAACCAGTAGCCCGGCGTCAAGGGCGGATTGATCCCGGCGAGCTCGATCGGCCCGTGGGTGGTGGTCTCCATGTCATCGATGAGGACGTACGTGTAGCTCGCGGCCTCGCCGGCACCGCCGTCCGACGAAGCTCGCCCGTCGGCCTTCGCCGTGGAGGAGTCGCCCGTCCCCGATGACGTCGCGTCGACGCCGGTTCCACCGTCCGGCGAGCCCCCGCGACTGGTACCGCCGGGACCGCCGCTGCTGCTCAAGCAGCCGGCGGCCCACCCGAAAGCGATCACGCTGACCATCGCGAAGGCCGAGGCAGAACGACGTGTCTTGTGCATTGGTTCCTACCGGATAAGGGCACTCAAGTGCGGGATTTTCCGAGGGGCGCCGCTCATGCCAAGGCGCGGTCGCCGCGGCGCGCCACTCTGAAACGGGGAGTGGCGCGCGGGCAATCCGCGCCGCTACTGGGCGCTGATGCTGTACGAGTTCGTCTTCCAGGTGCCCGGGCTATAGAGCTCGAAGCCGGCCTGACAACCGAGCAGATAGGAGCCGGTGCTGAGCCCCGCGCGGCCGCTCGACGCCGCCTCCTTCATGAAGGGCAGCAGGTCGAAATTCGAGACATTGCTCATCGTGGTGCTGCTCACATAGCTCACCACCGGCTGGCCGGTGCCATTCGTGCCCGTGCTGTAGGTCCACGATCCCGTCGCGCCGCTGATCGTGATCGCCGTATTTTGGCCCCCGATCGGGTTCACGCCATTATGTCCCAACCAGACCATCAGCTCGGAGCCAGGGTTGATCGAGTCCGAGTTGTCACCGAGCCAGCAATCGTACGCGGCGTCGCCGTTGCCGCTGCCCATCGTGAACGACCAGCTGCTCGTCACCGACGAAAGGGAGCCGATTGTCTTCGCGGCCGTATAGGCCCCTGCGTTCTTGCCCCCTACGAAGTTTCCTCCGTGAATCCAGCCGTACGCCACCGACGGGAACGCGCCGGGCGTCGTGCCGCCCGATGTGAAGTTCGGGTTGGCGGTGAATGCGACCTGCCCGCCGCCGTAGGACACCTGCATCGTCATCTGATCGCTACCGACGTTGAACGGGTCGTTCTGTACGCCGTACGGCCCGAGGCCCGTGAGGACAATCTGCTTGCCGGCATTGAAGGTCGGCCCGTATGCGGTCAGGGATCCCGGCGCCGCGGGGGCGGCCATGATCGGCACGACTTTCGTGATGCAATAATTGTAGGTGTGGGCGATTCCGTCCACGCCGATATTGACCTGGACGTCGCTGATGCTCGTCGCGTCGACGACCATTGGAATCGGCGTCGTGTTGTTGTCGGAGACCACGGCGTCGCTGAATAGGACGTTGTAGACCATCGGCGACGAGCCGCTGCTGACGCCGGGTATCGCGACGCCCGGAGCTTCGCCCGTCGTTGTCGCTGTCGGGAAGTCCACGTTGAGGACCGCGCCGCCGGTGTCCCCGGAAATCGTGAGGGCGAAGCCAATGATCTGCTTCGACGTCGCGTTGTAGTTGGACTTGGGACCCGCGTCGGGATTCACGTGGTTCAGCTCGAAGCCGAGTCCCGAGCCGTACGCCGTTTTGCTGGGCATGACTGCCGGGGTCGCCCCGCTGTTGCACATCGCGCTGCTGGCTGCCTTGTACGGAATGTCGCCCGTGCCCGTGCAGCTGCTCGTCCCTGTTCCGTCGGTGAAGCAGTACCAAGCCCCGGTGATGTCCCACTGATTGTTGCAAATGAGCCCCGATGAATCGATGTTGATCGCGCTCATATTGGTGTTCGTGCATCCGCCTCCGGCTTCGGCGGACCCGCCACTTCCGGCGTCGGAGATGTTGCCGCTGCCCGAGCCATTGCCGCCGGAGTTACCGCCGCTTCCGCCGGAGGTACCGCCGCTTCCGCCGGAGTTTCCGCCGTTGCCGCCGGAGTTTCCGCCGTTGCCGCCGGAGTTTCCGCCGTTGCCGCCGGAGTTTCCGCCGTTGCCGCTCGAGTTGTTCGAGCTGGATCCGTTGCCGCCGGAGTTGTTTCCGCTCGAGTTGTTCGAGCTGGATCCGTTGCCGCCGGAGTTGTTTCCGCTCGAGTTGTTCGAGCTGGATCCGTTGCCGCCGGAGTTGTTGCCGCTCGAGTTGTTCGAGCTGGATCCGTTGCCGCCGGAGTTGTTGCCGCTCGAGTTGTTCGAGCTGGACCCGTTGCCTCCGTTCCCACCCGAGCTATTTCCGCTCGAGCTGCCGTTGTCACCGGCTCCAGCGCCCGAACCGCTGTTTCCGCCGCTGCTGCACGAGACGACCGCGCCCAGCCCGAAACAGGCGGTCGAGAGCGCCACGACGAGGCGCCTCTTCGCGCGATCCAACGTGCGGCGCCTCGGCGCGCGGGGGAACTCACTTCCAACCATGACGATGACCTCCGGGGGAAAGAGACGACGGTAGCGTGTTGTATCCCGGCGTGGGCTGTACGGCGCAACATTCGCGCTCGGTGCTCCGGAGACCAGAGCCGCCGAACGAAGCGTACCCACCATCCGGAAACCCGTCGCAGCCACTCGGAGTGGAAAATTACATTGTAACGGCAACGCCATCCTGAGTGGTGGCGTGGCCGCAGTCGTTCCCTCAGGTGCCGCCGCGCGCTCCGCAGTGCGGGGACTTTTCACGGAGAACGCTCGGTCCATCGAACAGCGGGGACCTCGTGCAACGTCACCGTGCTGCGCGGCGCCGCGGGCGGCCGTGAAAGGTTGGGTTGCGCTTCGAGCCGTCACCATGGAGATTGTCCGCAATGCGAAGCTCCGGAATGCTCCTGGCGTCAGCCGGCTTGCTCGTCATTTCTTGCTCGAGCGAGACCGTCGCACGGCCTCCTCCGCCACCGGTGAACTGGAGCTCGCTCGACGTGCACGCCCCCGTCGACGCCGGTCCCCCCATGCCCACCGCGAAGGAGCGCGCAGCTTCGGAAAAGTATGCGGCCGCACTCGGCTCGCCCGGATTCGGCGAGCTCGGGCCTCTTCTCGACGAAGACGTCCATTTCTACTTCCCCGGCGGCGAGGAGGTCCATGGCCGCGAGGCAGTGGTGCGCGCCCACGAAACGCTCTTGGGGGCGTTTGACGAGCGTGTCGTCGTCGCCACACGCGTGTGGCGCACCGCGACGGCCCAGGCCGTCGAGTGGACGCTGAAAGGCGTGCAGGCCCGCAACTGGATGGGTGTCGCAGACACACGCAAGGCAGTCTCGTTCCGAGGCCTCAGCCTCCTATGGACGAAGGACGACGGCTCTCTTTCCGATATCCACCTTTATTTCGACGTCGCGGCGGTCCAAGCCATGCTCGGCGTCGGACCCAAAACCCTGCTCTCGCTCCCCATGATCCTCTTTCCCGCCCCCGGCACCACACCGCAAGTATTCGAGCAGGCGGGCACCCCTGAGGAAAAGAAGAACGTCGCCGTGGTTTCCGACGAGCTCGACGCCCTCGAGGGCAATCGAGACCCGGACTATGTCGCGGGCGTGACCGACGACGTGGAGCTCGATACGCCCGAACACGAGCCGAGACGCGGCAAGGACGCCTTCAAGGCGTACGACAAAGGCATGCACAAGGCCGTTTCACAGCTCGACACGACGATCGAGAACTCCTGGGGCGTTGGCCGGTTCGCCATCGTCGAATACTTCATTTCAGGCGAGCAAATCGGCCCGATCGAGTGGATTCCCGCACAGCGCGACAAAGTAGTGCGCCTGCAAACCGTCGACATCGCCGAGATACGCGACGGAAAGATCGCGCACCTCTGGCGCTACTACAATCCGTCGCAGATCGCCGTGGGCGTGGCTCCCTGAGTCGCGAAACGAGCGCGGGCCCTGTGCCCAGCGCGCCACGCCGATGATTGGGCTCGAAGAACGCGAGGCTTGTTGGTAGACGGGGGGCTTCGGGAACCCCTGTGCGTTCACCCCACCTGCCGCTGCCCGTCCGTCGCTTGCCCGGGCGTTTGCCGAGCCACGCCACGGACGCGAGCGCCACTGGAAATCGCCGGCGAGGCGGCTTCTCCGCCGTCCTATCCGCCACGCTGGCGTCTATCGTCTTCCTGTTCGCTCCGCCATCTGCGCGCGCCGAAGTGAGCGAGCCCGCTCCGCGACCCGATCAGCAGTTCGATTTCATGAACCTGATCACGCAGCAAGGCCTTCACGACATCAAAGACGAGACCTGGAACGCCTACGGTCAGTTCACCTACATCACGAGCTTTCATCCAAAGTTTTCGGCGCCCTATACCAACTTGGGCAATCCCACTGGTGTCGGCAACTCGCTCTTGCCGACCAGCGAGCAGAGCTGGACGGGAAGTTTCACCCTCTTTTTCGGAGCACGCCTCTGGCCCGGAGCGCAGGCCTTCTACGTGCCCGAAGTCATCGCCGAGCAGGCGTTCTCGAATCTGCACGGGCTCGGCGGGGCGATCCAGAACTTCGAACTTCAAAAGCAAGGATCCACCACTCCACTATTTTACCGATCGCGCGCGTACATCGAGCAAACGCTCGGCTTCGGCGGCGCACGGGTGGAACAGGAATCCAATCCGATGCAGCTCGGAAGCACCGTCGACGCCCGGCGCGTCGTCCTCCGCGCAGGAAACTTCAGCGTCATCGACTTCTTCGACAAGAACACGTTCTCGGGCGACCTGCGCCAGCAGTTCTTCAATATGGCCTTCTTGACCTACGCCGCCTACGACTTCGTCGCCGACGCGCGAGGCTATTCCTGGGGAGCAATGGCGGAGATCGATTACGACGACTGGGCGCTCCGGATCGGGCGTCTCGCGCCGCCGCTGCTGCCCAACAGCGCGCAGCTCACGTTCGAACTCGACAAGTATTACGGCGACCAAGTGGAGGTCGAGCACGACCACCAAATCCTCGGGCAAGCCGGCGCGGTGCGCGTGCTCGCCTTTCACAACCGCGAGAACATGGGTCGATTTCGCGATGCCATCGCCGCCTTCGAGGCCAATCCGACCATGAACAACGCTGCGAACTGCGGGACGAGCCGCTTCAACTATGGCTCCGAGAATGCCAACGCCCCCGACCTCTGCTTCGTTCGCAGGCCCAACGACAAGGTGGGCATCGGCCTCAATATCGAGCAGCACATCACCGATGATGTGGGCGTCTTCTTTCGCGGAATGTACGCCGACGGCCAAACCGAAGTCTACGCGTTCACATCGACGGACCGATCGATCTCGTTCGGGGTGAGCGCCCACGGATCGGCGTGGAAAAGGCCATCGGACGTTGCCGGCCTCGGAGCCGGCCTCGGATGGATCTCGCAGGCGCACGCCGACTACTTGCGCATGGGCGGCATCGACGGGTTTATCGGGGATGGGACGATCCGGCAGGCCACCGAGAGCGTCATCGACGGCTTTTACAGTGTGAACGTCGCGAGCGCCGTCTGGCTGTCCGTCGACTACCAGCACATCGCGAACCCCGCATTCAACGCCGACCGAGGGCCGGTCGAAGTCTTCGGCGCGAGGATTCATGCGGAGTTTTAGTGACACCGGGATCCCGCGGGAGACGGGAGCCGCTCGCGCCGCGTTGGCCGCAGCTGCCACCCTCGTCCTCTTCGCGTGGTCGCCGAGCGGATGGGCACAGCAGCAAGCGCAGGGGTTTGCTGTCGAACGGTTTTACCCATCGGCGCCCGGCGGCGGCTGGCTCGTCATGGACACACTCGACATGCACGGCGAAGTGGGCGGTGCCGTCGGCTTCACCGGGGGCTACGCGTACGATCCCCTCGTCGTCACCGACGGCAAAAAGCACTTCGGCGTGGTGACCAATCAGGCCTTCGCCGACGTAGCCGCGGCAGTGACCTACGACCGTTTCCGGATCTACGTGAATTTCTCCCATCCGATGGTCATCGGCGGTACCGGTGGGACCGTTGGGGCGTATACCTTCGCGGCGCCCTCCGTCGATGTCGCAAAAAACCCCGACCTCATTTCCGACGTTCGGATCGGCTACGACGCGCGCTTGATCGGCCTCGCGGCGAGCCCCTTCCGACTCGGGATCGGCGCGCAGCTCTACATCCCGAACGGGGACCGCTCCGACTACGTCACGGACGATACGTTTCGCGCGATGGTGCGGGTCCTCTTCGCGGGTGACGTGGGTATGTACAGCTATGCCGGACAGCTGGGATGGCACATTCGCCCGCTCGACGACTCGCCGACGCCCGGAACCCCCCAGGGAAGCGAGCTCCTCTTCGGCGTGGCTGGCGGCGCCCGATTTCCCGTCACGGGCACCGGCACGACGACCGTCGTCGTCGGTCCGGAGATTTACGGCGAGACGCCCCTCCAAGCGTTCCTCGGTTCGACGACGACAGGTCTCGAGGCCCTCTTGAGCGGCCGCATCGAAGGGACGGCTGACGACGGAGCGCAGATTCGCATCAAACTCGGGGCGGGCGGCGGCATCAGCGCGCACTTCGGCGCGCCGGAGTGGCGGTTTGTCGCCGGGATCGAGCTCTTCGACCACCACACAGATCGGGACAAAGACGGCGTGTCCGATAGCCGCGACGCGTGCCCCGACACGCCCGGAGTCAAAACCAAAGACCCGAAGACCAACGGTTGTCCGCCCGGTGCGCAAGGACCGTGACTCACCACAACTGGGATTTCATCCCGACCCTCAGCGAACAGACGCAGCGCTGGCAAGTCGCGTCGCAATCGACATCGAGGCCACGGCGAAATCGAACCATTTCGTCGTCGAGGATCACTTTGAGCGGCTTTTCTCGCACATTGCCCACGGCCGGTTGAAAGAAGCAGGGTCGTACCGTCCCATCGGGCTCGACGACGGCGCTCGCCCATGGCGCATTGCACTCCACGCGAGGGAACGGCGTTCGACCGTGGTGCGCACGATAGTAGCGAGCGAGCTTGCGGAGCCGCTCCCCTCGCTCGGCCACGCGACCGTCTCGGAAGGCCGAGGCATGGCTTACGAGCGCCTTGTCGATCACATGCTCGAACTCCTCGACCTCCGTCGCGTCGAGCAGCAGCTCGTGCGCCCTCGGGGCGACGCTCAACGCGCTCCGGCCAAATGTGCTCGTGCCCACGTCCGCCGTGAGAAATGAAATCTGGTCGAGACCCATCGACGCGGCCTTGTCGATGAGCGGCGAGAGCGCCCGGAAGTTTTTTCGGTGCAGCGTCGCCCGTGCCCGTACCGGCACGTCAGGACGCAACGACTTGAGGCGCCGGACTCCGCGCTCGACCGCGTCCAACCCATCGACCCCGCGTACTTCCCGGTAGAGCTCTCGCGTATGTCCGTCGAGCGATATCGTCACCGCCGCAAAGCGGTCGGCCACCGCCCGGGCATGTCGCTCCAGAGCAAGTCCGCTCGTCAGCAGATGAAGCGACGCACCCTTGGCGCGAAAGAGGTCCGCCAGCTCGAACACGTCTTCGCGGACCAGCGGCTCGCCCCCCGTGAACACGACGAGCTTCGTCCTCAGCGCGGGCAAGTCCTCGCACAGCGCGGCCACCTCGTCGAGCCGGAGGTCGGCAGCGCCGTCCGAGCGCCAGTAGTCGCACGACCCGCACCGCGAGTTGCAGCGAAAGGTCGGTGCGTAGAGAAGAATGGGAAGAGCCCACGTGCGGTGGGTCCGGATGTTGAGCTGGATGAGGGCGTTCGAGGCGAAGCGGATGGGGTGAAGGCGAGATAGGGCGTTGCGGGTCCTGCGTCTGGTCAACCCCGGCAACAAATCCATGCTCCTCCCTACCGCCTACGTGGGAGGCCGGCAATCCTTGCCTGACCAGGCAAGCACGGAAACTCAAGAGATCGCGCGCCGCGCGACGAATCATGTAGGGTTCTTCTTTACTGCCCTTGAAAGCTCGATACCCGTGAAGCTGGCCGTCGTCGTTCCAGGCGGATTTGGCGGACCGGACGACGTGATCCCCGCCCTTGCCGCACTCATCGACGAGCTGGCGACGCGACACGAAGTACACGTTTTCGAATTCAGCGCTCCGGGCACGCGTGGCCAGTACAAGCGTGGGCCCGCCCACATCCACCTCATACCCGTCCCAATTTCTGAGCCACTTCCGCGGGCGGCCCGACACGTCGTGCTCCTCAGCCTCTTGGGCCGAGGGCTCGCGCGAGAAGTGATGCGAGCGGCATCGCCTACACCATTTCAGGCGCTTCACGCATTCTGGGCGAATACCCCCGGGCTTCTCGGAGGTCTTCTAGGCCGGGCGCTCGGATTAAGGGTGGTCTTGACGGTCGGAGGAGGCGAAGCGGTATGGATTCCCGAGCTCGATTACGGCGGCGGGGGATCGGCTCCTCGACGGATGCTCGTTCGGTTGGCGCTCCGCTTGGCGGACGAAGTCACGATCGGAACAGCGTTTGCGCGCTCGTTTCTAGATGCGCACACCGCCGCGACTGCGCGGATCATTCCGCTCGGCATTGCTTCTGCGCAATTCGAAGCATCCCCTCGACGTCCCGCGGGCCCACCTTGGAGATTGCTGAACGTGGCGAACTTAAACCCGGTAAAAGACCAGAATACGTTGCTCAACGCATTGGCAAAGGTGATCGTCCGATTCGGCGACGTTTCCCTCGACTGCGTGGGCTTGGACGCGCTCGGCGGAAAAGTGCAAGCGCGGGCGAGGGCTTTGGGACTGGAAGAACGCGTCCGATTTCACGGATTCCTGCCCCCCGACGACCTGGTCGGCTTCTATCAGAACGCGCATTTGAACGTGCTTTCTTCTCGGTACGAGAGCCAAGGCGTCGTCGTTCTCGAGGCGGCAGCGGCCGGCCTTCCTACGGTTGGGACAGCCGTCGGCATTGTTCCAACTCTTTCGCCCGAGGCCGCTCTCAGCGTCAGGCCTGGTGATGACACTGCGCTCGCAGAAGCCATCTGCGCGCTTCTCGCGGACGAGGCGCGGCGGCAACAGATGGGGGCTGCGGCCCAACAGTATGCGCGCGCCCACGACGTTCGGTGGACGGCGCGAGCCTTCGAAGAAGTCTATTTTGCGAAGACAAACGGAACCATTCAAACCGCGTCGAAATCGCCACCCTGAAAGTGGGCCGCCAGCGGAAGCCCTCCGCCCAGGTCTACGGCCTCGACCGAGAACGTTGCGCGACGAGGCAGAAAGGCGGTTGCAAGCGCCACCTGTTCGAGCAGTCGTCCAGGTTGAACCAGCACCGCCGCGCGAACGGCGCCCATGGCGCGAAGTTCTTGACAGCACCGACCAAGAAGAACGCGCAGGACTTCGAACCGAACGCCTACGACTTCTCCGATAAGACCGGAGGGAAGGCGCCGGTCATCGTCCAGATGAAAGGCCACAGCTCCCACGAGGCGGCCCGCTTCCCAGGCGCCGAGTACTTCCCATTTCGGCACCGCGTCGAGGTAGCGCCACCGATACCAAGCTGCGCCGCGCACGACGCCATCTTCCTCGATGAGCCCCCACAGCTCCTCGGTCTGCTTGGCGTCCACCACGCTCGCGACTTCGAAGCGGCCCATGCGTCTGCTCTCGGGCCTCCGAGGCGAGCCGGACCAGCGCAAGTTCGCATTGGCGCCAAGCATTCGGATGGGGTCGAGCCATCGAACCCACCAGCGGAGCATTCCCACACGTACCCAACCGAGCGCCACTGCGCGCGAACCCCATTGCTCATTGGGGAGACCAACCGTGAATGCGATTCCCGCGGCTCTCCAGTCGGCATAGGCTCGTGCGCCTCCTTGGGTAAGCAAGCCCTGCCGCCGGAAGTCCGGATCGGTCATCGTGTCGACGTCGATCATCGCCCAGGCATCGCGTCCGAAGTGCCGAAATCGCAACGGTATACCTGCGTATTGAAATACGGGGCGACCATCGACCTCCGCGATCCACACGTTCGTGGCGGGACCTCGCTCCCCAAGCTTCCAGCGCCACTGGTCGCGGGAAATGATCCGGCCAAAAGCGCGTCGGTGAAGCCCCACGAGCCCGTCGACGTCGCTCTCGCGAGCTGGACGAAACTCCCATATACGTGTCGTAGACTGTCCGCTCACGGTCGAGAAATCTTGCACATGCGCGCTCCGTAGATGAGCGGTTGGCCTCGAATGCGCTCGAATACAGGCAGCATGCCCGAGGACGCGTAAGCGGGCTTTATCGACTCATCGGCCGTCGCCACGTCAAACGCCACGAGTTGGAGGCCGTTTCGAGCCGCGGCACTCTCGAGTGCGTACATCGAGTGGACGTAGATTTTTACGGCAATCAATCGGCCCTCGTGGCGGAACGTGCAGTTGCCCGCCGCAGACGCCGCCGGATGGTAGTCCGTAACGACGACCTCGCCCCCCGGGCGGAGCACGCGGCCCCACTCGGCAATGGCTCCTTCGAGGCGAGCGACGTGACAGAGTGCCAGCGTAGAGATCACGACGTCACAGCCGCGTTCCGGCGTGTGCGCTAAACTATCCGCACTGGAAAGGTACGTGGTCGCTCGCGAGAATTTGCGACGCAGGGCGTCCAGCATCCCGAGCGAAACGTCGTACCCAACCAGGCTGGATGGATCCCGGTCGAGGAGCGCGCTCCAGTGCCTCCCTGTTCCACAACCTACGTCCACTAGGTCTCTGCCACGGATCTCCACTGTCCGAAGCAAGCGGGCGAAGACGCGCCCTTCGAGGATTGTGAGGACATTGTCAGTCTCGCGATCGTACGTTTCTGACCACAGGTCGTAAGCCGCCGCTGGAGACAGCTCCCTCTCTCCAGGGTGTCCCACGACGTGCCGAAGAACGCGTCGAAGCATCTAGCGGCCGAGCCTACGCTCGCGCGCGCGCCCATTCCACGCCGCTCGCGCAATCCGCGGGCGGCCGGCCCCGCGTAGGGGAATCGCCGACCGTCCGCTTGCGCTTTGGACATCCAGGAGCTAGGGCGGAGGTCCACGCGGATGCTGAGCAAGCCGCGCAACGTCCCGCACGTAGTCTCCGTCGGCGTCGATCTGGACCCGACGCGCGGCACACCGTCGGAGCTCATCCAGGTCTGGGACGATTTCGGACACGTCGAGGCTGCAGCTGCGAGCGACGGGAGCATCCGAGTTTCTATCGTCCAGGCGAGCTGGTACGAAGAAGAAAGTACGAACGAGGGCATCCCGTGCCACTTCGTACGAGAACCAAAGCCTACTGTCGGGTTGCCCGGAGGCCGCGTCGTCCGGATGTTGCCCCTGCGTCTGTGCGCGCGCGTTCGCGAACTCGCTCCCGACATCGTCCACTTCAGTGGCCTTGGCTTCTCCCGCGAGCTCTGGGCCCTTCGAGCCGCCATTCCGAGAGTCCCCATCGTCGCGCAAGCCCACAGCGACGCGATGCCTGACGGTTGGCGGCGCTGGTATTTCCGATGGGGGGTCGAGGGGCTCGATGCGGCCATATTCTGTGCGCGCCAGCAGGGTGAACTCTTCAAACGCTCCGGGCTAATTCCGGGCCGATTACCCCTCTTCGAAGTTATCGAAGTGTCGACGCTGTTCAAACCCGGAGACCAGCGCGCAGCGCGCGCCCAGACCGGGCTCGATGGCGATCCCTGCTTGTTCTGGCTCGGAAACCTCGACGCCAACAAGGATCCCCTCATGGTCCTCGACGCGGTTGCCTTCTCCGTGGCGTCTCTTCCGGACCTTCGTCTTCATATGGCTTTCCGCCACGCCGCGCTTCTAGAGGCAGTGCGCGCGCGCATCTCGTCCGACCCGAAACTCTCCGGCCGTGTCGTGCTCATTGGCGAGCTCCCTCATTGCACCGTCGAGAAGCACCTCCAGGCAGCCGATTTTCTCGTGCAAGGGAGTCATCGCGAGGGAAGCGGATTTGGGATCATTGAGGCCCTCGCCTGCGGAACGACGCCCTTGGTCACGGATATCCCTTCGTTTCGCCGCATCACCGGGCACGGCAGGCACGGGGCACTAATCCCGGTCGGCGACTCCGGAGCGCTCGCTCGCGAGATTGTCTCTTGGAGCGGTCGCGATCGCGCTGTGCTGCGGCAAAGTGCTCGGGAGCAATTCGACCGCGAACTGTCATATGGCGCCGTCGGTCGTCAGCTGCGGGAGACTTACGCCCAGGTCATGGCCCATCGACGAGGAAGTTCGTCGAAATCGGTCGATTCGCACCGTTGACCATGACGCAATCGAACTCGATGACCCGCATCAGTTCGTCGCGCGTCACCGGAAACATGGCCGTGATGTCAAAGTGCTGCTCAGCCAGCTCTTGGAGCACAGCGCGGTAGGGGGGCGAGTTTTTGTAGATGGGGCGCACGGAGAGCTCCGTTTGCAAAGCGCTTACCATCGGCAGGGTCGCGGCCGCACCACGTATCACCTCCAGATCGGACCCCTGCGTATCGAGCTTGAGATAGATGTTCCGAACGCGGTGACGCTTCTCGAGTTCGCCAATCACTGAGTCCAATCGACGAACTACCACGCTTTCTCGGCGGGCAACGATGTTCAGGTCGTTGAACGAAGATACGAGGGAATGATCCGGCTCGAGAAAGGAACTGAGCAGGTCAAGCTTCATTACGTTGATCTCACGGCGCACGTCGTCGCTTCCCAACGCGTGTTCCCGAATCACCCACCGCGCATCATCCTTTGCTTGCTCGCGCATCGCTCGGACGCTCTCCGACAAAGGCTCGAACGACACGATGAGACCGCGGAATCCGACGCACTCTCGCAACAGCCTGCGGTATTGGCCGCGGTTCGCGCCGACGTCGAACACGCACTGAATGTCGAGCTGCCCGAACAATCGCTCGAGGTGTCGCCAGTACGTACGACCCTCCAAGCCACCGCTGGGTACGACCTCATAGCCGCACCCACGCAGGACGCCGTGCACGAGTCGTTTGAACGTCACGGCGCTTCCGCGGTTCGCGGGGCAAGAGGATTCCTTCCGCGAGCGATCACGGACAAAGTGCGCCACGCGGCACGCGCGAACGGGTGGTTTCCGGTCGCCGCATGGAAAGCGCACTGGCCTACCAACGACCATAGGAGGAACCGTTCGTCCACTTGGGCAGTCGCCAACTCCGGACGGGATTTGATGAGATAATGCAATGCAAGCAGCCGTCGGCCATAGGCCTCCGAGTCGGCCAGACGGTTCGCCTTCGATTTCTCGTGGCGCACCGCGACTCCGGTCACGACGTGGATTCCTTCTCCTGGGAACCCTAGAGACACGCCGTAGTTGTCACCGTGGCCATGCGGGTCCAAGCGCTCATCGTAGGGGGAGGCGAGCAGCCAGCCCTTGCGCACCAGCGCTGCACCCAGGCTATAGACTGGCGTGCGGAAGTATTCGCCAGAAGAATCGACGATTACGGGGAACCCGGCTCGAGACAGGTGATTGCCACGACGCCGGTACCGCTCAGCCATCCATTGGCCGAGCGGTCCCTCCACCTGGATCTCGCCCCAAATGCCCAGCTGGAAGATATATCGCCAGAGGAGGCCCAAGGTCGAAGTGACGGGGAAGCCCGGCTGCCAACCAGCCTTACCTCTTTCGAGCCAAAGGCCCGAGACGGCTCCGGCTTCCGGATGCGTCGCCACGTGCGCCGCCAGCTTCTCCAGATAATCAGGAGGTACCCTCATGTCGTCGTCGCAGAGGAGGATCCACGATCCTGACGCCGCGCGTATTCCCACGTTGCGCTGTACGCAAACCGATTTCCTTTCGGAAGGGATGTAGCGTATCGAAAATTTTATTGACTCGGGGTAATCGGAAGAACGGAGCTTCCGGTCGCTCGAGTCGACGATCACCACCTCGAGGATCGGGTAGGTCGATTCGCTCAGGTCTGCGAGCAGCGAGAGAAGCGACTCCTGCCGGTTGCAGGTCGGGACGACGATGCTCACCTCCATGGTTGGCATTCTACGAGCTCGCCTGCCAAGAGTAACGATCGAGCGCCCTCTTTACCAACGCCGAAAGCGACTCCCTGGATACCACGTAATAGATTTCGTTGGGGCGCGGGCCTCGACGAAGGAACGAGCTGGCCGGCAACCCGGTGCCGCTCAGCAGCGCTCCCAATTCTCGCCCCAGCCCACGCAGTCCTTGACGCAGAGTCTTCGGCTCCCCGTCCGAATACGTTCGCAGACCGTGCATGGCGTCGATCGCGAAGTACTTGGCAATTCTCTGATCGTGCGTGAGGGCATGAGAGTAAATCGAGTCCGCTACCCATTCGGTGGTCGTCCAGGGTCCAAGGGACACACACGAACTTGCGGGACCGAATGGATAGAGGAGACCTTGCGGATGGTGATGGTGTACCGCGTAAAGAAAGAACAGTCGCTCCTTCTGCCCTTCGGCTCGGGCAGCCTCTTCGATCGCGACCGTGGTGAAGACATGATCGTCGTGAGAATCCATGAGCGGATGGGGACACACGATGATTTGGGGGTCAGACTTTTCCAAGAGCAAGCGCATTTCGTCGACCAGATGTCTCCATGTGCAGCCAGGGTCTCCGCTCTGAAATTCCCGCAGCGGGTTTCGCGAACGCAGCCACGCCCGAGAGGGAGCGCCTTCCCAAAGCGCCGCCGATGTCTCCGAGCGATCGTGCATTTCCTTCAAGCGCCCGTCTGGAAAAACCAGACTGACGCACCGTTCGGTCGGGATTCCCCCTAGCTGGGGCACCGTCAGGCTATCCCAGACGCGGATTCGTGCGGCCCACCTCACCCCATCGGGCCCGGAGGAGATCGGCGTAGAAGCGGTGGGTAGTCCTAGCTCTCCGGCCGTGACGGTCGCTACCCAGGTTAGCCGCTCCGAATAAATTCCGAAGGCAGCGATCTCCGCGTCGTCTGGATGGGGCGCTAGGACCAGCCTCGTTGCGCGCTCAATCGACGGTGAATCGAAGAGCTCTAGGGTGCCAGCGTGACCCCAGGCTATCGATCTGCCGCGCAAGCGCACGCGCACGGCGGGTGCGCGCTGTTGGACCGCTTGGAAGATCGGCGACAGGTTGAGGTAGCGCCGGCCGCTGACCCCCCGCTCGAAGTATTGGCGGTAGTTGATCGACCCAAAGCACACTTCGATGAAGGGGTCTACGAAGGCGCCTAGCAGCGTGGCGCGCACGTCGAAGCCGAGAAATGCGCTATGTCCGGAGGCGCGTGCCCCGGACGGAAGGTCGAAACCGTCGGCGCGGAGAGAAATGGCGACTGGATGAGCGAGGCGACAGAGAAAGGCGTCGTCTCGGACGGGGTCCATCCGAAGAGCGATGCCGTAGCGCCGTCGGCCCCACCAGAAGCCCAAAGTGGCCAAGAGCGCTAAGACGACCAAAGTGGCGCCACACGGTCCAAAAGCTGGCTTCATTGCATCCGATCACTGCCACGCTGAATCGGCGCGAGCGACGGGTATGATACAGCATCATAGCTGGACCGCCCGACTGTTCGCCTTGGAGGACAGGTCGGGCGCGCGCGTCCCCGGCCACTATTTGAGCTCCCACATCGCGTCGGCATCCGCAAACACGTGCACCAGACGATAGTGCTCGTGAATGTAAGTCATGAGCGCGACCAGATCCTCTCTCGCGGCAGCCGCTTCCTCCAGGTCGTACAGCTTGGTCGCCAGAAGAGCGTACTTGACTCTCCGTGCGTCAAGCTCAGAGATGGACCGTTCCACATATTCCGGGCGCACCTGCTCCGATGCTTCTATGACGTCCAGAAACACCGGATTGCGCAGGCGCAGCCTGAGGTGAACGCTGGGCCAGTTGGGCGCGAAGAGAAATTCTCCGGGAGTGGTGCGCTGAGCGATCCATTGCAGTTTGTCGCGGTTTGTTGAATCCGTGGCCGCCGTTCCTGCGGGGAGGTCCGCGACAATCGAATTGTCTCGGTAGGTCGTTCGGACATGCTTCACCGCGAGAACGCTGATTCCAAGCCACACGGCACCCACCAACGCGCGACGAACTTTTCCAAAGTGACCAAGCGCCCAAGGCAAGAGTATGATCCCCGGCATGGCTACCGAAAAAAGTCTGAGGTGGTTCAGATTGCAAACTACTTCCAGTAGGAGGAGGACCCCCACGAAGGAGAGCAGCGCAAGAGTGTTCCAATTCTTGCACGTGGGACTCTGCCTATTGCGCCAGCAATGATGAAGTACGATGCCATAGACAACGGGAAGTGTCGCGTACACTACGAGGTAGGGCGCCAACCACGGCAGGCGATTCCAGGTCGGTCTCTCCCCAAGCCCGACATCCGGCCAAAGCCGATCTCGCCCGATGTGCTCCCAGACGAAGACTATCTGAAAGTGCCAAAGGTAACGCAAGCCGACGGTAAAAATGAAATACGCATTCAGGGAGGCCATCCCCAACACGAAACCGCCGAGAAGCAGGCCACAACGTTCGATCGTTGGGCGGCACGCAAGCCCCTCGCGGCGCGATCCCAAGCTAACCGCGGCCTCGAACGCAATGAGGGCAACGACGCCGTGGACTTGCGTGAAAAACGAAGCCAGCCCCAAAAGGGCACCGGCACCAGCCAATTTGGGACCGCTCCAATCAGTGGAGACCAGGGCGATTGCGCTGGTGATGGCGAGCACACTGAACCAGTGGTGGGTGCCGTTCATCGCCTTTCCGTAAACGAAGACGACGAAGAATGCGGACGCCAGAGCCGCGTGCGAATCGTCTACGATGCCACGAGCGATGCGAAAACAGAGCACCGCAAGTGTGACCCCCACAAGGACGACGATTGCGTTCGCGACCCAGATTCGGGGACCGAAAAGCGCAAACCCCGCCGCATAGACGAGATCGGTGCCAGGAGGCGTGAATTGGAAGAAGTCCCGATAGACGCGTTGTCCCTCAAGCATCCGCTGCGCGTAGGTCCAAAAATGGCACTGATCGCCTCCGAGCAATATTGGAACGCCGGGAGGGACGAAAGCGCACGACACGAGATATGCTGCGAGGACCGCCACCGTAACGAGGGCGACGTGCCGAACGGGCGCACTCATCAGTGCACCCTCTCACGATCATGAGACCGGACGAATCCGCAACTTTGGCAAACGGACTGCCTGCGAAGATGAGCCGCTCTGTACCCGGCCTGTCGCCTCGTCATGGCTTATAAAAAAAACGGATCGTCTCATCCACATACACGAGGTGCACCGCGATTACCCGCTCGGCCAGGAACTCGTCGACGGCCTGCCTGCAGCCTCGGAATGCTCCATAGTCGTCGATAATCACCGCCCCGCCACTGACGACGTGATCATAGAGACTGTCCAGACAGCAGCGCGTCGATTCGTAGAAGTCGGCGTCGAGCCGCAGCACCGAAATCGCTCCGATCTCGTCCTTGTGGCGATCGAGCGTGTTCTGAAACCATCCTTCGACGATCGACACACGCGCCTCGGGGAAGCCGCTTTTCGCAACAGTAGATCTGCAATCAGCGCGATTCGCGACATTGAAAGCAGTGGGCGTCAGATCCCCGCCAAGGACGTCCGGCATGAGGTGTGCCACCGGCTTGCCATAGAGCCAGCACGCCACTTCATCGCCGTCGGCCCGAGTCATTTGTGGCATGCCCTGAAATGAGTCAAAACCGAAGATCGCTGTGCGCTCGGGCAGACCTCCATTCCGCAGATAGCTACGTGCCCAGTACGCGACGGCGCCCCCACGCCACGTCCCGCACTCGACGAACGCGCCAGTCATCTTGTGGGAGATCACGTCGCGGGCAATTGCCTCCAGATTGCAGATTCCTGGAAAGCTCACCTGCGTCGACGTCCAGACCGCTTGGTAGTCCGCCAAGATGCCCTCATGGGCACCAAGAAAGAGCCCACCAGTCTCGAGGAATGCTCGCGCCTCGCGCATGCTGCGCTCCCGGGACGCGCGTTCTTCGCGCACACGACGCCGGAATCGGTAGAGGTCGACGATGCCGTCACCGCCCGGGAGGGCTCTGAGGATCCGCTTCGTCGTCGTTCGCGCGTGTGAAGCAAGGGTCGTTGTCACGCAATTGGCACGTTTCCGCAGCGCACCCCATTCGTCCGTGCGCGGCAAGAGGCTCCGCTGCCTTGATCCGTTGCTAACAGAAGGGCTCGAGCGACGTGGACTCATGCGGAGCGGTACACGAGCAGGGTCTTGTACCGCTCTTCAAGGACGAGCCTCCCCTCCGCGACCTCGGTCCCAAGCAGAAGCGTGGTTCTTGGATAGCCGTCGGAGTTCTCGAAGAAAACGATACGGCCGCCTGGTGCCAACTTCGAGTGAAAAAGTGACAGAACGGCGCTGTCGGCCGTCCCCGCTTGCCCACCTTGCTCGGTCGAGCGAGGGGTGAACTCGCAGAGGTGAAAGAGCGTAACCATGTCGAATGTCGGAAGAGACGCTGGTCCGAGGCTGTAGATGTCCGCAAAAAGGACCTTGTAGTGTTCGCCGACTGAGGGATCCCGAACGACCCGCCTGACATACGACGCATGTTCACGGGGCGAGGCGGTGATGCCGAGAATCTCGTTTTCCCACCCCGCGCCTCGGTTGCGCAAACCCACGATGTGATGCAAGCCTGTACCGAAGTGAAAGATCGATTGTCTTCGTATCTTTCGTTCCTCGACATAATCGCAGAAATGAAGGTCGCAGGGGCTGTACTGAGGCAGCAGCGGCCAGGAGTACGGGACACGCATGCGCGCAGGCATCAGTCGACGGAGTGCACGCTCCTTCGCCTCGTCCATAAACCAAAGGACTTGCCACAGCGGGATCGTCAGGCCGGATTGGGCCTCGGGGTCGAAAGTCTTGCTCATGGTGGGGCGCCGCACGCTGGGGGATGGTTGATTGTTCCTCGTTCAGGGCGCAAAATCCAGCGCCAATGCCCGTTGTCTCGATCGTATTGCCGACCTTCAACCGGCTCGGGTTCCTCCGCAGCGCGGTCGATTCGGCGTTCGCACAAACGCTAACCGACTGGGAGATGATCATCGCCGACGATGGCTCCACAGGGGAGGCGAGGACCTATTTGGAGAGCATCGCGGGCGTTCGCGCAAGAGTCCTTTGGCTGTCGCACTCGGGGAACCCGGCGCGGGTCCGTAACGTGGCGATTCGAGAAGCCCGCGGGCAGTATTTAGCATTTCTAGACTCCGACGATGTCTGGGCGCCTCGGAAGTTGCAGATGCAAATCGAGGCGCTGCGCAGTCGTCCAGATCGAGGCTGGTGTTACACACACAGCGATTGCATCGACGAAAAGGGAGATCCATTCTTGGATGTACAGTATCGCTTTCCGGGTGATGGCTGGATACTCGAGCCACTGCTGAAGGACGTCGGGCTCCAAATCGCAATGCCGACGTTGATGGCCGAGCGAGAGCTAGTTCTCAAGCTAGGATGCTTCGACGAACAACAACAATTCTGTGAGGATCACGATCTATGTTTGCGCCTCGCAATGCGTAGCCAGGTTGCGGTGGTACCCGAGCGGCTGTGCTCGATCCGCACGCATCGCGAACACTACAGCGCCGATCGAATCGGGGAGTATGTCAATCGCTTGCGGCTTTACGGGAAGATGCACGCCGTCATCGATGATCCACGGCTCAAGGCGATCTGCCGGCGAGTGGCCGCAGAGCAATCGCTGGTGCTCGCCGGCTTTCATGGTGACAAGGGAGACATCTCGGCCCTTTGGCGCACCCTCGCCAGCGCCTCGACGTTCTCCTGGCCCTATCCGTACTGGTGGCTCGGCGTTCTCAAGACAGCCGTTCGACCGACAATCCCGAGGCAAATGCTGTCGTTCTACCGCGGGCGTCGTCGCCGGCCACCCATATCGTCAACATTGGGTAAATGATCCGTCCACGCTCGCTCGCCAGCGATCGAAGGCACACCGAAATGCTTCCGCCCGTTCGAACTCGAGCCCCGAGCGTCGATCTCCTTGACGGTCCAAAAGGAGGCGGTTTCCGTGGCGTCTGAGTGTGCGGAAGCGGCCAGAGCGTTCCTCCGTGCAGTCAATGCACTGGGGGCTCGCGCCGCGGAAGCGCTGTGGGCGTCGGCCGCCGCTTTGGCGGGATCGGCCGCGGGGAGCCGGTCCGTGTCGCTATGGTCTAGTTCGGGCCACGAACGGGTTCTCGCGGTGGCTCCCCACCCCGACGACGAAGCCATCGGCTGTGCCGGGACGCTGATCCGCCACCGACAGCAAGGGGACTCGGTACGGAGCGTTGTTGTTACGGACGGCTCTCGCTCCCGCGCGCTCGGCCTCGATCCTCAAACGATGGCGAAATGGCGTGAACGGGAAGCTGGGGAAGCGGCGGCGAGAATGGGAATCGAGTCTCGTTGGATTGGGCTACTGGAGAGCGACTGGTCCGACGACGAGGCGCGACAGGCCATCCGCGAGCAACTCGTCGAGGCGGATCCGACGATCATCTACGCGCCATCGGCCATTGATTACCATCCGGACCACCGTCGGGTGGCGAGGGCATTGGCAGCTGCCATCGCGGAGCTTCAGGTGCAGCCGGAAGTTCGGATCTACGCGGTTCAAGTCCCGCTGACGCCGCTGCTGGCGGGTCTCGTCCACGACGTCTCCGATCTCCAGGTGCGGATTCGATCAGTGCTCGGCTGCTACGCGTCCCAGCGCGAGAGCATCGCAATCACGAGGCGCCTCCGCCACTACGCCGCCCGGTTCTATGGGCGGGCTTCCGAGGTGGAGGCGTTTTGTGCCCTAACGGCGGAAGACTTTGTTTCGTTGCACGCGCGCCCAGAGGTCCGGTTTCGCCCTCTGATGATTCGGGCGTGGACCGATCCGTTGACTGTCTTGGTTGGATTGCCTGAGCGGTTATCGTGGAGGCTACGCGAATCGGTCCGGGCGATACCTCAGCCTTGATTCGTTTCGGAATTCTGCCCACCGCTTTCCGTTAGCCCCCGAGAGTCATCCGCGGAATTTCTCAGGCATCGAAGACCTCCCCCTCGACGTTCAACCCGCTTGCACATCGACCACGATCTTGATCGTGCTCGGCTCCTCCCGATCCAACTGATCGAACGCTGCGGTGATGTCCCGAAGCCCCAGCCTGTGCGTGATGAGCAAGTCGGGATGGAGCAGTCCTTTGCCCAAGAGGCGAATCGCGCGCGGGAATTCACCGAGCGTCACCCGCGACGCGATGATCTCTCCTTCTTTGATGACAAGCGTCTTGAAGTGCACACTCGACGGCTGCTCGCCCAAGCCCGCAGTCACGATCCGTCCGCCGTTTCGGATCATCTTCACCGCTTGTCCCAGCGGCGCCTCTTGATCTTCGACGGAATGGTGGTGACCGACGCATTCGATGACGCAGTCGACGCCGACGCCTTTGGTGATCTCGAGTACCCGCTCGACCGGGTCTTCCGTTGTGGCGTCGATCGCGAAGTCCACCCCGACCTTGCGCGCGGTGGAGAGGCGGAACGGTTGGACGTCGACGATCATCGAGACCGCCGGGCCCGCGCTGTGGCAAAGCACGTCCAGCACGCAGAGGCCGAGCTTGCCCGCGCCGAGGATGGCCACCGTCTCGCCGGGCTGGACGCGACCGCGGCGCAAGATGTGGTGCCCGAGGCTGTACACCTCGACGAGGGGCACGTGATGCAGTGGAACGTTTTCAGGTAGCGCAAAGATGTGCCCGATGGGGACATTCAAGAGCTGGCCGAAGCCGCCGGCGAGGTCGACGCCGAGGAGCTTGAGGGTGCGGCACACGTTGATCTGCCCCGCGAGGCAAGAAGCGCAGCGATGGCAAGAGACGATCGGATCCACGGCGACGCGGTCTCCGACTTTGAGGTCATGGACGTCTTTCCCTAGCTCGACGACGGTGCCTCCGAACTCGTGGCCCAGAATGGCGGGAAACGTGACGCGACTGCGAAACTCGCCGCGGAATATGTGGAGGTCGGTGCCGCATACGCCGGCGAATGCGGGCCGGATGAGGACCTCTCCCGGGCCCGGTGCCGGGTCGGGAGCGTGGCCCATGCGGATGCTGCGATCGCCGTAGAGAATTCCGGCTTTCATCTTTGCTTGCTCTTTCTGGATTACAAGCGGTAGGCGCGCCGCGCGGTACCGCCCATGATCTCGGTGCGTTCCGATGCCGTGAGACCGGCGGTCAGCGTTCGGACGGCGCGTACCCAGCGGTCGTAGGTCGAGGCGACGAGGCACACGGGCCAATCGCTGCCAAAAAGGATGCGGCTCGGTCCGAAGGCGTCGAGGACTGTGTCGACGTACGGCCGGAGGTCGTCGTCGGTCCATGTGTTGGGTGTGGCTTCGGTCACGAGGCCCGAGAGCTTACAGTAGACGGCCGGCCTTCGCGCAAGCTCGCGGATGTGGGTGCGCCAGGGCTCGACAATCCGGTCGCGGATGCGCGGTTTCGCGGCGTGATCCAAGACGAAAGCCTGGCCCGGGTGGCGGTCGACGAAGGCGAGCGCGGAGGGCAGCTGGTGCTCGTGGATGAGAAGGTCGTACGTCAGGCCGAAGTCTTGTAGCGCGTCGATGCCGGCGTTGAAGTCCGGCCGCTCGAGAAAGCGCGGGTCGGTCTCCCCTTGGACCACGTGGCGCACGCCTCGGAGCTTGCCTCCTGCGAGCGCCGAGAGGTCGACCCGGATAGAAGGCGACGCGAGGGGCACCCACCCCACGACTCCGACGATGAAGTCGAATTCGTCGGCTATCGAAAGAAGCCAGCGCGTTTCGCCCAGGGTCTGGCGGGCCTGCACGCTGATGGCGCCCCCGATGCCTGCGGCGCCGAGCGTGGACGCCAGGTCGGGTGCCAAGAAGTCGCGCCGCAGCGCGGACATCGTGTCGTCTATCCAGTCGTACTCTGCGGGTTCATATCTCCAGAAATGATGGTGCGAGTCGATGGGGAACACGGAAGTCCGCTTTACCGCTTATCGGCGACGAACCGTTGCGCTCGTTCGAGGACGCGCTGTGCGTCCTGGAATGTATCCGCCCGCACGTCGACGACGAACCCGTCCCCGGTAGAGTCCGCGGCGATGTCCAGCCAGGCTCCGGATAGGACGTACGGGTCGTCAGGAAGCTCCGGCTCTCTTCCGAGCAGGACGCGCGATTGATGGCATTCGAGGGTGCGCTGGAGCGACTCGCGCGAGATCTCGGGGGCGGGCCGCAAAAAGAGCCGCGCGCCGCGCAGCTTTGCTTCCCGCATGGTCGAAGACGAGGGGACGTACGCGTACGAGGGTTGCACCGATTCGATGCCCGAGGGCCGGAGCCCATCGGACGCGGTAGCGGGGCCGCCCTTCGTGCACTTCGGCGATAGCTCTCGCGCGCGGTCGACCGGTGTTCTCATGTCAGGGAGAGGCGAGAGAAAGCAGTTTGCCAGGCAAGTGCACAAGAGCGGGTTCAGCCAGCGCGCGATCAGCATCGGATGCGCGGAGCTGAGTAGCACAGGTCGCCGACCCCGTGCCGACCGCCCGGTGCGTGTGAGCGACGAGGCCCGCCGCCGGGGGCCTCAAGCAACGATAAATATATATGATCGCGATATGGGCGCGATGCGTGCGCCGGCAAACGCGTTCGCACCCCACAGACGACCGGATAAAGCCGTTTAGGCGAGGCATTGTTTCTGGACTGAGTCACCCAAACTGCGCGCGGATTGCGCTGACAAAACCCGCCTGCCAGCCTAATTTTACGTACCTTTTAGGCGGCGGCCCACTATGGTCCCGTCCTGCGCGAGTCAAGCGGCAACCAGACAAATGGGCAGAAAACGCCGCCTCTTCACCGACGGTTGCCGCACCGATGCGGCACCCGCCGCTGCAAGCGCGCTCGCGAGGAGTTCTGATGAACGGGTCGTTGTCATTTCGTGCGCGCTGGACATTGTGCCTTTTGCTCTTGCTCGTTGGGTTCGACCGATCCGCTACGGCGCAGACATCGCCTGGACCGAGCGATGCCGCCCCACCGAGCGTTGCCACCCCGCCGGGCCCGCCCTCGGCGGCGATCCCTTCCGCCCCACCGAGCGATGCCAACGCGTCGAGTGACGCAAAAGCCAATCCCGCGAAGGCCTCCGAGCCGTTTGGGTTCGGCGACTTTGGGTGGCTAAACGGTTCGAATAGGCAGCACAAAGCAATTCTGGATACCGACGCATTCACGGGGAGCGTCATGCTCGACGTGAACTACGCGTATTCGTTCAACCGGCCCATCGACGATACGGTCGTCGGGTCGACGGCGGTTTCCCGCAACAACGAGCTAACACTGCAGTTTTTGGGCTTCGGCGGGGACCTCCACTATGGGTCGGCGCGCGGGCGCCTGATGACGCAATTCGGAACACGCGCGACTCAAATTCCGAGAAACGACGGAAGCATCCTTCGCGGTCAGTTCGATCTCGCGACGGCGCTTCGCTACGTGAGCGAGGCCTACGGCGGGCACCACTGGGACACCTGGCACGGGATAAACCTGGACATCGGCATTTTCATGTCGTACGTGGGCCTGTTTTCGTACGCTGCGTTCGAGAACTGGTCGTACCAGCCGTCGTATACGTCGGACAACACGCCTTGGTTCTTCAACGGCGCACGGTTGCAGGCGTTTCCGACCGAAACCTTCAAGGCGGAGCTTTGGCTCATCAACGGGTGGCAGACCTACGGCAAGTTCAATGAGCTGCCCGGCGTCGGCTTTCAGGCTCTTTGGCGTCCGGTCGAGTCGTTCGAGATTCTGTCGAACGGCTACATCGGTTGGGACACGCAAGACAATCCCGGAAGGATGCGCTTCCACAGCGACAATAGCGCCGAGCTTCGCTACTACAACGCGCCCGAGCAGTTCTTTCATCGCGCGGCATTCTCGGTGACGGTCGACATTGGGGGCGAGCAAGGAGACGGCGTCACGCCGTTCGGGGGAAGTGGCAAAGAATTCGGACAGGGCGGCAAGAGCGGCTGCGTCACCTCGACCCCCTGCGAGCAGAATTTCTTGAGCGGGATGGTCTATCACCGCCTCTCGTTCTGGCAGGATCGTATCGGTTGGACCGTGGGGGGCGGAATCATGCACAACCCGGGGCGCTACCTCGTCCTGGCTCCGACGGGAGCGGCCACGCCCGGTACGCCGATCACCGGGTTCGACATGAGCGCGGGGACCAAATTCGATGCGTGGGACATGTCGACCACGATCCAATGGATGCCGAACGAGCAGGAAACATGGCTACTCGAATTCGTGCATCGGGAGGCGAGCGTCCCATACTTCGCCGGCCACGGTGGTGTGACTTCCCCCGATGGATACGTGACCACATTCACGCCGAGCGGCTGGCGACCCGATCTCGTGAAAACGGAATCGAAGGTCATTGCGGCGCTCCTACTCCGCTTCTAGCCGGTTATGCAACGTTCAACGAAATGCTCGGTAAGCGAAGCCGAGAGAGCATTCCAATGAAAACCAATCTGAACAAATTTGCTGCGGCCTGGATACGTTCCGGCTTCATTGCACTGTCTCTGGCCGTGCCCTGCGCGAGTCTCGCGGCGGGCTGCTCGCAGGCCGAGGGATCGCGATGCAACCCGGATCTTTCGCACGACGAGTGCGACAACTCTCCGACGGTGCAGTGTGTGCAGCCCGCGGCGTCCGCCTGCAACGCGGAAGCCTATTGCTGCGCCGTGGACGCGAACGGCAATATCACCAGCATGGAACCGAACTGCCAGTATCTCATCATGTGCCAGGCCGAATCGCTCGAGGCGGGGGTGCCCGAAGCGAGCACTCCTGAGGCGAGCACCACCCCGGAGGCCAGCGTAAGCCCAGAGGCCACTCCGGATGCCGGTGACGGACAGTAATCGCGGCCAAAAGCTCGGGCGTGTCCCTCGGACCTCACGCGTCCACGGTCGCCTCGGGCAGATCCATCGCGGGAGCTTCCGTCTCTCGCGGCAGAAAGAAGCAAAAGCTAGCGCCGCCTCCGGCACGGGCCTCACACCAGATTCTGCCGCCGTGCACCGCGAGGATACCCCGGCAGATCGTGAGTCCAAGGCCCATCCCGCCCGCGGTCGACGACGTGCGACTGAACTTCTCGAAGATCTGCTCTTCCTGGCCCGGCGGCACGCCAGGTCCACGATCCATCAAATCAACCTCTACGCCGCCTTCGACTTTTCGCGCGCGAATTTCGAGCGGGGCATCGGGCGGCGTATACCGAATTGCGTTCTCGACGAGATTGAGCAAGACCTGCTCGATGAGGGTCGCGTCGAATGGCACGAGATTGGCGTCCGGGTCGATATCCACGATCATCGGTCTGCCGCGTAGCGGATCTTCGAGTCGATTGAGCGCGACGCCGACGACTTCCTCGAGCGGCTGCCACTCTTTGCGTGCCCGGATCGCACCCGCCTCGATGGACGTCATGTTGAGGAGGTTGCGGACCAGCCGGTTCAAGCGGTTGGCCTCGTCCGAAATCGTTTCCAAGTACTCCTGGCGGCGGCTCGGAGAAAGCTCGTTCGTTCCGTCGATGAGCGCCGTGACAGCACCCTTCACGACCGCGAGGGGAGTACGAAGATCGTGCGAGACGGAGCTGAGAAGCGCATTTCTGAGCCGCTCGCGCTGGATGTCCACTTGGGCAAGCTGCGCGTCGTCCGCGAGCCGCGCCCGCTCCACGGCCAGCGCAATCTGGTTGCCATAGACTTCGAGAAGCTCCCGGTTGGCGGGGTTCTCGAAGACGCGAGCCAGTCCGCAGCGCAGGACGAGCACGCCCAATGCACCTCGCGGTGCGCGCAGCCCGAGAAGTTCCTCGCCCTCTGGACCGCTACCATGGAGCGACGGCATATCGCCACGAAGGAGATGGCGTCCATGCTCGATCAGGCTCTGCGATACGGGGGCGCCCTGGCCCGAAGGCGGCGGAGCGGCCAGCGCGAGTTCCCCTGTGGAGTCGAGCAGCATGAGCGACACGCTGCTCGCGAATGTGTCTTCGAGATGGCGACACGCCACACGTGCAATGTCGTCGATCGAGCGGGCGATAGTTAGCTCGCGGCTCATTGCGTAAAGGCGAGCGGTCCGTGCTTCGCGTTCGCGAACGGCCGCGGCGCTCCTTCGAATGCGTTGCATCAGATTGCTGATGACGAGCGCGACCAGCAGCATGATCAAGAATGTGACGTAGTAACGCTTGTCGGTGACGGCGAAGCTCAGGTACGGGGGAGTGAAGAAAAAATCGAGGGCGACCACGCTGAGTGCGGCGGTCGTCAACGACGCGACGTAACCAAAGCGCATGGCCGTCACGACCACGCCAAGCAAGTACAACATCACGATGTCGGGCAGCCTGTGGTCGAGGGCGGCCCGACAAATCGCCGTGCTCACCCCCGTGACGACGAGCGCCGTCAGGAGCGACAGTCCCGGGGACGTGCGTCGCAGCACCATCGTGACATGCTGTCGAGCAAGAAAGCTTTCTTCAGCCATTGATTATTGCCGAGCGCGGATCCGCGAATAGGACAATCGCAGGTTCACCCACGCTTGTCACTCGCGGGAGGGTGCCGCGCTGGTTTCGCTGTTGAATGGGGGTGCGGCTAGCCGAGCTTCAAGCGGTAGCCGCCGGCGGCGTCGGTCACAAGATATCGTGGTCTCTCTGGGTCCTTCTCGATTTTTTGCCTGAGCTGGCGCACGTGCGCTCGCAGATACTGCGTGCGCGTCGTCGACTTCGGGCCCCAAACGGCCGCGAGAATCTGCTCTTCGGACATCGGTCGGCCCGGACTCCGCGCGAGTGTGAGGAGAAGCTTTCGCTCGAGCGGCGTGATGTGAATCTCCCGGCCTTCCACGAAGAGAGAGCGCCTGTCGCGGTCGATCCGCACTCGCTCGGTTCGCGAGTCGAATGGGGAGCCGGCCGCGTGGATGCGCTCCGTTTCACGCAGCCACACGCGCATCCGCGCCAGCAGATCGTCGGTCGCGAAGGGCCGGACGAGGTAATCGTTTGCGCCCGCGTCGAGGAAGGCGCTCCGTTCTTGCTTGTGTCCTCGTTCCAGCAGAACCACGATTGGCGCAGTCGTCCATTCTCGCAAGCGGGCCGTGAGGCCCACTCCGTCAATCCCTGGATCGCCAACATCGATGAGCAGCAGGTTCGGTTCGTGTCCGACCGCACGTGTCAGCGCCCCGGCGCGACTTCCTGCGTGGAGCGTTCGAAATCCGTGAGTGGCCAAGGTGGACACGAGGGACTGCCCGGCGTGGGGCTCGTCCTCCACCACCAGAACGAGAGGCTGCACCGCCGCCCCCCCACGGATCCACGGAGACGGTCGCTTAATATGCATGATAGAGGTCCGCTTTTCAGATCCGCCGTCCATTGACGTCTACTGCGGCGACGCATCAAAATGGCGTAAATTCCGCCCCGGCGTGTTTCCCGCGCGGTGCCCGTTGGCATCTGCGGTCGAGCTCTCTCCACCGCAAAACTCGATCCGCTCGGCAGGGACCTCGGCCGCATAGGCCCGCCGGGTCGCCTTGCTTTTTTTTACGACACGTTTATGAACCGGCAGCCCATCCGAAACATCCGGACGGGCACCCTATCCAGAGGCAATGCGATGATGTCGAGCCAGGACTCCCGCATTCCACCCGACGACGAGGCCCCTCCACCGCGCGGGGCGGGGCCCCAGGTGTCGCGTCCGCTCATGCCCTTGGTGCTGGTCGTTGAGGACGACGGGCGCATGCGGAAATACTTGCGTGCCACGCTCGCCGACCAGCGCTTCCGAATCGTCGACGCGGAGACCGGTTCCGAGGCTCTGATTCAAGCAGCGGGGCACAATCCCGATCTCGTGGTCTTGGATTTCGGGCTGCCGGATATGGACGGCGTCCAAGTAACCACGAAGCTTCGAGAGTGGACACCCGCACCGATCCTAATCTTGTCCGCACACGACGAGGAACAGGAGAAGGTCGCCGCCCTGGACGCGGGTGCCAACGATTTCTTGACGAAGCCATTCGCCACTGGCGAGCTTCTCGCACGCATTCGCGTGTGGTTGCGTCACACGCAACGTGCCGAGGCCGACTCGCTGAATTCCTTTCTCGAGGTGGGCGACCTGCGAATCGACTTCGAGAGACGCCTTGCCTTCGTGGGAGGCCGAGAAGTGCGCCTCACGCCGACGCAGTACAAGCTATTCGGGGTTTTGATGCGGAACGCGGGGAAAGTGCTGACGCACGAGCAGATTCTCTTTACGGTCTGGGGCCCCGCCTACACGAAGGAAACGCAGTATCTTCGCGTCTACATGGGCAAACTACGGCAAAAGTTCGAGAAGGAGCCTGCTCGCCCTCGGTACTTCGTTACCGAGCCTGGCGTGGGCTATCGTCTGCGCGTCGCTTGATGGCCGGTGCCGAGGAGCCCCCGTCTTTAGCGTCTGTTTAGTGACGGGGCTGGCCTATTTACGGCATTTATAGATAACGAACGTCTACATTCTCCGCCGTGGGACGACGTTCGGAAAGTACTCTCTTCGTGCGCAAAGGCCGTGGAAGCCCCGTGCTTGCGGGGCGGTGCGCGCGTGTCGAGAAGTGCGCTGTGGGCGCGGGACCACGAGCATTGTCGCAAGGCCGCCGTGTGACCTAGAAGAGCTGCACGCGACATGGGCAAAGAGCAGCCCGCCCCGTTTGGGCGGGCCAATGGAGATCTGTGTGTCATTCGTGGTCAAACGAGGAGGAAATGTGATGGATCGGTTCATTTCATGGCGCCTTCATGGCGCACGGGCAGTTGCCATGATGGGCGCCTTGCTCTTCGAGGGCGTGTCGGCCGCGCAGGCGCCTCCTCCGCCGGCGGCGGCCTCCAGTGCGCCGGAGCAGCCCGCGGCACCGCCGCCCGCTGCGACAGCTGTGCCGCCGCCGATCGCGCCGGGGGCGACGCCGCCTGCAGCAGCACCGCCTCCCCCAGCCGCCGAGGCGATTCCAGCCGAGGAGAAGGCGAGCGAACCGTTCGCATTCGCGGACTTCACCTGGCTCAACGGCGCAAACCGTCAGCACAAGGCTCTGCTCGACAGCCCGCTCTTCACCGGCAGCTTTCTTCTCGATGTGAACTGGACGTCTTCGACCAATCATCCAATCGACGACACCGTCGTCGGGTCGACCGCTTTATCGCGAAACGACGAGATTACGCTCGCCTTCATGGGCTTCGGAGGTGACTTCCACTACGAAAATGCCCGCGGGCGCCTCATGATGCAGTATGGGGTGCGCTCGACACTGGTTCCGCGCAACGACTTCAGCACGTTCCGGGGCCAGTTCGACCTGCAGACCGCGCTTCGGTACCTCAGCGAGGCCTACGGCGGGTACCACTGGGACGCGATGCACGGCATCAACTTGGACGTTGGAATCTTCATGTCCTACGTCGGTCTCTTCTCGTACGACAACTTCGAAAACTGGATGTACTTGCCGTCGTTTACGTCCGACAACACGCCCTGGTTTTTCAACGGGCTCCGCTTGCAGCTCTTTCCGACGGATACGCTCAAGATCGAGCCGTGGCTCATCAACGGTTGGCAGACGTACGGACAGTTCAACGAGATGCCGGGCGTCGGCTTTCAGATCTTGTGGCGCCCGACTGGGTGGTTCGAGATTCTCTCGAACGGATATGCCGGCTGGGATACCCAGGACAATCCGGGACGTTTTCGATTTCATAGCGACAACAGCCTCGAGGCTAAGTACTACGACTCACCCTCGTCCGGGTTCTTCGACAAGGCGGCGTTCTCGCTCACAGGCGACATCGGCGGGGAGCTAGGTGACAACGTGACCACCTTCGGCGGGAGCGGCACCGAGGGGCACTGCACCAACGCGACCCCGTGTACGCAGCAGTTTCTCAGCTGGATGCTCTACAACCGGATGTGGTTTTTCCACGATCATCTCGGATGGACCGTCGGCGGCGGCATGATGCACAACCCCGGCCGATACCTCGTCTTGGCGCCGACCGGCCAGGCGTCGCCGATTCCGCAGCCGCTCAGCATTCAGGGCCTTCAATACGTGTCGGCCACTGTGCCGTTCGACACGAACATCGGCACGCAGTTCGACGCGTACGACTACGAGACCGGATTCCAGTACATGCCGACCGAGCAGACCACATACGGGGTCGAGGTCAACTACCGCCATGCAAGCGTTCCCTATTTCGCCGGTCACGGCGGGGTGACGAGTCCGGACGGGTACATCACGACGACGGTGCCCAACGGCTGGCGCCCCGATCTCGTCAACGGGGACTTGAGGCTGATCGCCGACGTTCTCGTGCGCTTCTAGGGGATCTACAAAGATGAAGACCACATCCGGCAACGCGACTTCGATACGGAGTTCCGAAATGACGACATCGACGCTTAAGAAGCGCACCGCTATCTCCACCCGCATTGGTCATCTGGTCATCCTGTTCGGGCTGGCCATTCCCGCTCTGGCCTGCGTCGGCGGGCGGGAGGGGGACCGTTGTATCCCCGTCAGCGCGGGCTTCAGCCACAACGATTGCTACAGCGGTCTCACGTGCACGACGATCGTGGACCCGGTGAGCGGCGCGACGTGTGGCGAAAGCTATTGTTGCCCCACCGATGGATTAAGCGGAAATCCAAACTGCCAGCCTTCTTTGATTGGTCCCTTGCCGGACGGCGCTCCAGGCATATGTCCGCTCCCGACCACCCCGCCTGCTGTCTCGAGCGACGCCGGAGAAGTCGATAGCGGGGAAGAAGGGGGCCCAGCGCCCGCGGACGCGTCGGGCGACGCCACCGAAGACGCGTCGGGAGACGCGACCCTCGACGCTGCCCCGGTAGACGCGACGGTCGACGCCGCGGGGGACTAACCGGCCCCGCGCCTTCAAGCAGGGCAGTCTCGTGCCGCACCGCCTGAGCATCGTGTGTAAATGACCTATAAATTCGGCCTGTTGCCGCACTGCGGCGATTTCCTAACGCGCTGGCCCCGTTTAGATTGGCTGCCGATGCCAGCGGAGGAGAAGTTTTCGCTGCGCGAGGACGATCGGGTGGTTCGTCTTTTCCCCGCTCGGAGTCGCGAGCTGGGCGGGGCCACGAGCGACGCGCCCGACAGGGGATACCACTTCGGCTTGGACGGTGGTCGCGAGAACGACCCGCCTTCCGCGACGCTGCCGCGCGCCCAGCCGCCGGAGGGCGCGTCCGTGATTGCCTCGCGTCTGGATGCGGCGTTTGAGTCGCGCCTTCGCGAGCCATTCTCCCGGATTGCGACGCTGGCGACCGTTCTCAGGCACGAGCTAGACGACGATCATGCCGATCAAATTCAGGCGATGGTGAGTGCCGCGGCGCGCGCAGACAGCATGCTGAGCGACATGCTCAACTTCATTCGAAGCGGGATTGGTGGACTCCCGATCGTTCGTCGTCGCGTCGATTTAAAGCTCTTATGCGAGCGCGTGGTCGACGCAATTCATAATAGTCACGCCGATCACCCGGTACTCTTTTCTTGCGATTCGCGCCTCGAGGGGGAATTCGATCCCGACGCGATCGCGGCCCTCCTGTCCAAGCTCGTCCTCAACGCCATGCAACATGGGGCACCGCGTCCCGCCATTCGCGTTGAGCTCCGGGGATCTCCCAGCCACGTAGTGATCGACGTCTGGAACGCCGGGCCGCCGCTGGACGCGGAGCTCGCCGGGCACTTGTTCGAGCCCTTTGTCGCCGGCCACTCCGACCGGGCAGACGGACTTGGGCTCGGACTTTACCTGGCCCGCGAGATCGTTCGCGCTCACGGGGGCCGGATCGAAGTCCATCGAAGCGACGACGATGGGACCACGTTCCGCGTCACGTTGCCGCGCCGGTAGCCTGCGGCGGCGCGTGTTGGTTACACTGTGGACGAGGGCCATTCCGTCGCTCGGCAAATCGTCGCCCTCGCGGTGATGCTTTTGGCCGCCGCATTCGAGGTTGGCGGGGACGCGGTGATCCGCGCCGGCTTTCGCGGTGGCGGCTGGTTTCTCTGTACAGCCGGTGCGGCCATGCTCGCCGCGTACGGCCTCGTCATCAATCTCCTGCCGATGGATTTCTCGAAGCTATTCGGCAGCTACGTCGCCTTTTTCGCGATTGTCGGCGTCGTTGCAGGCAAGGTCGCGTTTCGAGAGCCGACCCCGCCGGCAACCTGGGTGGGCCTCGTCGTCATTTTGATTGGCAGCGCGATCGTGCAGTTTGGCGCGGTGCGGTGACCGCCCACAGCCGCGGCGCTTAGGGGAGCGCCGGCTCGGTGGCAAGCATGTGCTCGCCCGCGTAGTGGTTGGCTCGCCCCAGCACGCGAAGATTGTCGTGGATGCTGTCGGCGCTCACGCTAACGGCGAAGTTCCCGCTTTCGGGCTTCACGTCGATATTCACCCACGCATCCGAGAGCCAATACGGATCGTTCGGAACCGCGGCTCCGTTCACCTGGCCAAGCAGTACCCGCGCGCTGTGGCATTGCAGAATTCGCGTCAATTGGTCCGCCGTGACTCCCTTGGGGGGACGGATGAGAAGCTTGGCGCCGTTCACGCGCTCTTCACTGTTGTTGTTCGCAGTCAAAACATGGGAATAAATGGGCTCTACGTGCAGCACGGTCGTCGACTTCAGTAGCTGAACCTCATCGAGAGCCGTGGCGCTGCCGTCACATTGCAAGCGCTCGACACCTGCGGCCTTCGCGGTCGGTGGCTGCGTGGCGGACATGCACCCGCTCGCTGCCGAGAGCGCGCAAACAGAAAAAATTCCGATCAGGCTGTTTCTCATGGCTCACCTCGCGTTCCGACACGAAGCAAGATTCGTGTCAAGGGAAGTTAACTCCTCCTCTTAGCGGGTCAACCCCAGGATTCCTCGCGAAGATCCAAAAACCGAAACCGGAAACAGTTCAGAAACACGGAACCGGGCACCCGATACAGAGACGAAACCTGGGGCAAAGCGTCGCGCTGCTCTGCCAGTGCGGGACAAACTGCCGGTCCCACTTGGTATTTTCATCGGGGTCAACTGCCGGTGTTATCGCACTGCGCACCACGAATGGCGAGCGAGAGGGCCCTCGTTTGCCTCGGGGGCTACGTTTCAGGCTCAAGCGCCGGACTCTCTGCCGGCAGGGGCGGCGTCGGAGCGGCCTCCACGGGAAGACCACACGAGAAAAGCCGGCGCTTTGTTTCTCATGGCGTCGTGCGAGTATTTCGGCATTGTTTCTTGCGTGTTTGGGCTGAAGTGCAGGTCGAATTTAGCATTTTTTATGAGGACATCGGGCCCCGGCGGATACACACTCACTCCTGAAACGAAGCACGCGGTTTTGTAGTCTATCGTTCAGCCGCATGCCCAAAGGAGTCGGAGCTCGTTTATGTGTCGGTATGTATCTCGTCGCAGCCAAACCGCAGGACTCATTGCTCTTGTTTCGCTCCTGACGCTCGCACGCACATCGCTGGCGCAGACAACGCGATTCGAAGTCGGCGCCAGCACGCTTTCGGCCGGGGCCGCGTCCGTCACCGCGGACCCGAGCCATGCGCAGCGCGCGTCGACGGCGGATGTCGATTCATTCCGCATGTTCCGTTCGACGGGTCGAGGCCCAGGGAGCCAGGAGGCGGCTCGCGGTTTTGTCGAGTGCCATATTTCGCGGCATCCGCTCGCGGGAATGCGCGCCGCGGAGTTGGCGTGCCCGCTGCTTTTCGCAGAGGTCGAGACCACATCGCAGTCGCAGTCTGCAGGAGCAGACTCGCAGAATTCCGCGGCAAGCCCCGACCTCGCGAACTGACCGCGGCCCGCGACGGTCTTCGTGTGTGACCGCGGCGGTGTTCCGGATCACGCCGACCGTCTATCGAGCGCTTCCGGCGAAGGCAGTCCCGATTGCCCATCCGAGCAACGCGCTTGAGATTCCGATCGTAGCGAGCTCCAGGCCGGCCCGAACCGGGCGTCCGACGGTCGTCTTCGCCTTGTACACTCCCGCTCCGAACAGCGTGGCCGCCGCCAGACTGATCGCAACGAAGGACGCCACTCTGACCCCAACTAGGAGGTAAGGGACGATCGGCACGAGAGAGCCGACGATGGCCGCCGCGCCCACGACGAGGGCGGAACGCAGTGCGCGTCCACGATCGACCGGCGCGAGCCGGTGCTCTTCGGACATCATCACAGCGACCCAAACGTCCGGATCTTGCGTGATCGTATCGACGATTCGATCGAGCAGGTCTCCCTGAAACCCTTTGCGTCGATATATCTCGTAGAGCTCGGCGCGCTCAAGCGCCGGCACCTTGCGGACGTGACGATACTCGCGTTCGCGTTCGCTTTTGTAGATATCGGAACTTGCCAGAGTGGAAGTGTACGCAACAGCAGCCATGGATACCGACTCCGACAAAGCCGCCGCCAGCCCGGCAGCAAGAACGATTCGGGAGCTCCCGCTGGCGGCACCGACGCCGAGCAGCACACCGAGCACGTTTACCATGCCGTCTTGACCGCCGAGGATGATCTCGGAGAGCGACCGCCCCCGTCGGTGCGGGTCTACTCGGGAATGGTGGGCGAGCTGCCAATCGGGAATGCCATCCATCGCCTGCGTTTGTCGGCTCTGCAAGACGTGCACCCATATCAATGAGGCCCGGTGCGCAGCGCCTCGCCCATCCGCGGAGCACGCAGAGCCTGCCCCGGCGCGCAGGCGTTGCACGCCCCGCTTCCGCGGGCCATGCGGAAAGTGAGCGAATTCGGGGCGGCATGCCCGCTGCTTTACCGGCAAAAATGACGCTCGCTCGTTTCACGGGCAGAATCGCGACGGTCAAGACGGATGAGACCCTGGAACAGGCCGCCCGCGCGATGCGCGACCGCAGGGTCGGGTGTTTGATCGTGACGCAGGCTGGTCATCCCATCGGCGTGATCACGGACCGCGACATGGTTCTGCGCGCGGTGGCGGAGGGCAAGGACCCCCGGGTCGCCCGCGTGGGGGACTTTGCCACCTACGATCCAATCACCGTGTCAGCGGGCGACGGGTTCGAAACGGCGGTGGAGCGGATGCGCGTGCACGGAATTCGGCGGTTGCCGATCGTGGACGCCAGCGGCCAGGTCGTGGGAATCGTGACTGCGGACGACTTGCTCGCCTTGCTCGGGGGGGAATTGGGCGCAGTGTGCGAAGCAATACAAGGATCCTCCGATTCGACGGATAGCCGATGAATCTACGCCTCGGCTATGCTTTGGTCCACGTGGAGAGCACACGATGAAACAGATTTTGGTTGGTCTCGATGGCTCGCCCCGAGCCGCAGGCGTGCTCGCGATGGCGGTAAAGATGGCTCGCGCTCAGGGGGCGAAAATCACTTTGTTTCGCTCGGTCGGTCTGCCGCCGGACGTCCCGCAGGATTTCTGGAAAACGACCGAGGAGCCGCTGCCCGAGCTCCTGCGCCATCAAGCTCAGGCCTACCTCGATCAGTGCTCCGCGAGCGTTCCGCCCGAGCTCTTGTCGGGAGCCAAGGTGGTCATCGGGGTGCCGTGGCAAGCCGTCTGCGATACCGCAGAGCAGATTCATGCTGACTTGGTGGTGATCGGTTCGCACGGTTATGCGGGATTGGATCGTCTCCTCGGAACGACGGCCGCAAAAGTCGTCAACCATGCCCCGTGCTCCGTGGTTGTCGTTCGGGAGCCCGCCCATGGCAATTGAGCCTATCCAAACCGGTCCAAGGACGCGGCGCTACGCTCCTTGGCGTTCCCCGATGCGACCGATGAGAATCCGTCCGCAATCGATCTCGATGGCGTTCGGTTTTGCCTTTGTGTTGGCGTGCGAGGTAGGCGTATCGCCCACGACGGATGCAGCGTCTGTCGAGCGACTCGAGAGCGCTCCGTAGCCTCTGCGGCGCGCGCCAGCGTGCTTACCGGCCCCCCTCCCGCCGCCTCAAGGCTCTGGCGCGAGGTTGAGGCGCGCGGCGGGCGCGAACTTGTGGGCGCGCTCCACGATGAGCCGCGCGTTGTCCGGGTTGTCTGTGAGCACGGACGCCATCAGCCCGTCCTTCGTGGTGCTGACGTCGATGTCGAGCCAGGAGCCAGGCAGGACGTACGGATCGTCGGGTAGCTCGGGCGCCTTTCCCAGCACGACGGCCGCTTGATGGCACTCGAGGGCTCGCTGCATCACGCCGACAAGCAGGTTCACGGTCGGTCGCATGTGCAGGTTCGCGCCGCGAAGGCGCAAGACGGCCCCCCCGGCGCCCTGGTTTACGTGCGAATAAGCTGCCTGAACCCTCTCGATGACCGACGGAGAAAGTGCGTCGACCGCCGGGGATCCCGCATTCTGCGCGCACGCATCGTCGAGCTCGTGGGCGCGGTCGACGACGGTTCGGTTGTCCGGCAAAAGCGGGAACCACGAGCACGAGCCGCAACCAGAGAGGGCAATCGAGACCGCCCACGACCAAGCAAGATAACGTCGCCTCGGAAGTCGGGATGGTACACGCGGTGGCGTAGACATCGGTTCGTGGGGCACCGTATCACAGCGAAAACGAGCAGGGACTTCAAGGTCGACGCCCTCGCCTCCCTTGGGCGCGCACACGTTCGTGCGCACGGCAAGGGAGGAGAGGGCGGTCACCTGGCAGCGGTGCGTCAGCCGCCGCTGCTCCCGTCGGTGCTTGCCTCGGCGGGCGTGCTCGTTTCGGGCGTGCTCGTTTCGGGCGTGCTCGTTTCGGGCGTGCTCGTTTCGGGCGTGCTCGTTTCGGGCGTGCTCGCCTCCGCGGCGCCACCGCCGCCGGCATCTGGCGACGGCAACACGCCCGAGTCCGCGAACTCGCACACGCCATTGTAAGGGGCGTTGTCACCGTTCGCGGCGCAAATGGCCTGGGCTCCGCCATTGCAACCCGGCTGACAATTTGCGTTACCGCTTCCCGTGAGGTCGCCATTGCTGTCGACCGGGCAGCAGTAGTTTTCCGGGCAGAACGCGAGCACGTTGTAGTTGCCCGCGCTGTCGGTCCCTGCCCCCTGCTGAAGGGCGAGCTCGGGGGTTCCCAGGTTGGACGTGCCGGCCTGGTTGGCCACTTGCCACGCTGAGACGGTGCATTGCAGCCCGCTAGCGCACTCGTTGTGGCTGTCGTACGGATTGCATCGGTCGCCTTCGGGAACGCCGCTGTAGTCCCATCCGCCGGTGCAGCCGGCCATCGCCATGGCGAACGTGACCGAGCTAGCGGCAGCCAGTGCACCTATGCGACCGAGATTGAGCGGGGGCATGAAAGTTCTCTTCATAGTAGTTGTAGGCTTCATGTGATCTCCGAGATCCCAAACCGCTTAGAGGCGGACCAGCCACGCAATGATGATTCGATCGTCGGACTTCGTCAGGTCCGCCCGCCAGCCGGGGCCCGAAGGCGTCGTGACGTAGCCGTCGGGAGAGGTGTCGCCGCCGTGGCCGTTGAAGAACGGAACGCTCGAGCCGCGATGGTTGAACTCGACGTCGAGCGTGAAATAGTCGCTCGGCATGTACTGGAATCCGGCCTCGTAGTCCCACATGGTGATCCTCGATCCGAAGTTGATATCATACGGGTTCGTCGGTGGGACATACGCGACTTGTGCCGTGCTCTCCGGCTGAGGAAGGGGCTGGGCGTTTCCAGTCGGCGTCAAGATGAGGTAGCGGCTGGGGTTGGTCATATACCCGCCGCCGATGGTGACCGCGAACTGGTCGCCGAACCAGGCGCGCTGGTACGTCATGGCGCTGATGAAACGCGCCGGGCAGGGGGCTTTGGTGCTGCAATGGCCCTCGGGCGAGTTGCCGGAGAACGAGACGCCGTCGCCGTTCTCGCCACCCAAGTCGAATGTGTACGACGCCGCGGCCTTGGTGATGAAGCTGCCGCCCGGGTTGTTGTAGTACCGGATGTTGAAGCTGTTGTCGGTGTGCCAGCGGTCAAGGCCCGGCAGGTCCTGCGCGTCGTAGCCGAAGTAGTCGTTCGAGTTCATCGAGATCCACTCGACGGGGCGGAACATGATCTGGCCGCCGAAGCCGGGCATGTCGTTGAACTTGGCGTACGACTGCCAGCCGTTGATGATCCAAGGCTCGATCTTGAGGGTGTCGGTGGGGAAGATCTGAATCCGGATGCCGTTGAAGAACCAGGGCGTGTTGTCCGAGGTATACGACGGCACGTACATCCAGTTCTCGTATGCGGTGTACGAGAAGAGGCCGACGTACGACATGAAGATGCCCGCGTCGATGTTGACGCCGTGCAGCCAATCGAAGTGGTACCCGCCGTTCCACTCGCTGATGTACCGGAGCGTGTTCTGCAAGTCGTACTGGCCGTGGAAGGTGCTGAAGTCGTTGCGCGGAATCTCGACGGCGCGGTAGCCAAACTGCGTCATGATGCGCATCCGCGTGTTCTTGATATGGAAGTCGCCGCCGAGGCCCAAGAAGGACAGCGCGACCTCGTTATTGCGCGCGATGGAGGTCGAACCGATGACGGTATGGTCGATCGGGTTGGCCGCGGACTGGGTGTAGTTCACGTCGACGAGAAACTCGCCGGTGAAGTACGGTGTGTCGATGACCGGCTTTTTCTGCCGGCTGGTACCGTTGATCCAGCTGAAGTCCAGGGCAAAGGGCGGGCTCTGCGACTGGGCAATGCCATCGAACGGACCCGGCTCGGGCGCAGGTGCGGGCGCGGCCGGCGCAGTCGCCGCGGGTGCGGCCGTAGCTGCGGGCGGTGGGGCCACGGGCGCAGCTGCGGGGGGAGGCGGGGCCGCGGGCGGAGGCGTCTCGGCGGCAGGCGGAGGCGCCGGGGGAGCCGCAGGCGTCTGCGCGAACGCGACCCCGCTGATCAGCAACGGGCACGTGAGCGGAATGACCCATTTACGGTAGGTGCGTAGGAACATTGACCAGTGCATGAACGGACTCTCCTTCGCCGCGAATGGGCAGAACCTGCCGCTCGCGCCAGGGCACGGACAGATAACGTTGTTCGGATTCGTCGTGAACGACGAGTGCTAAGTCAGAAGATGTGTATCGCTCGATTGGTTATCGCACGCGGTCGCACCATAAGCGCCTGAGCCATAAAAAGTAAGTAAAACTTCGCATTGACGGCGTAAACGTCAAATGAATTTTCTTGGATACTCCGTCGAAGGAAACGAGACTCCGCGACGAAACATTCTCGAATCATTGAAGGCCGGCAACGCGATTTGAAGCCAAAATGCAGCCATGTTTGGAGCGGTCTCTGGTGGTCGTGTTCGAACGCTTCGCCGCGTCGGCTGTGTCGGGCAGCAATCAAGACGACAGAAACATAGGATCATCGGGCCGTAAAAGTTCTTGATGGTGTGGACCGACGCGCGCGCACCGGCGAAGAGCGCACGCCGTCCATCTCGATGCTCCGGGCAAGGGCGCGTGCGCCCGGTCCGGCAGCGGATCAAACAAGAAGGGCGCGGGACGTATTGGCGCAACGGCACGGCGCGGCGACGGCAATCCCGGATACGTAGCTTGCCGCCGGCGCTCACCCGGGCGGACACTAGGCGGCTCGTGGCCAAAAGCCAGCCAAAAGTTGATGTCGTCGAGAATTTAAGGAAGTGCAATCACCACGTCTTATGGTGGACTCCGTCCTGAAGCATGTCGCGCTGAATCACGCTGAAATCATGCGGGACCGCCGGCGGAACGTGAATCGAGGAGCGCCGGTTGAATCGAGGGCACATATGTGTTTTACGAATTTTTTAGACGCGATTCGTGAATTTTGATACGATGTTCATGGGCGCATTGCACAGCCCGCTCGCGTTGCAGCCGCCGCGGAGAATGGCCCTCGTCCTCGGGACGACCCCGCGGCAGCGAACTCGGGGGTGAGCGAGTTCCTTGTTCGGGCGTAGCGACGGGGAGGAAAGCTCGCGCAGCGTCGGCTAGCGAAGGGCAGTCAGTCGCGAAGGGGATTGACCGGATCTCGACCCACGATGCGCGGCCCGGACCGCTAGAGCGCTCCGGGCCCATGCGCCGCCGCGTATGCTTTTGCCCTCTGCAAGATGCGCAAGGTGTCCGCGAAGTGGTCGCCGGCCAGCGTCACGAGGTAATTGCCTGCGTCGGGCTTCACGTCGATTTCGAGCCACGAGTCGCGCAGGCCGTACGGGTCGTTCGGTATCCGCGACGCGTCCACTTCGCCGTCGAGCACGCGAAGGTTGTGGCATCGCAGCATCCGTGCGAGGCGCTCGGGCTCGACGCCTACCGGCGGCTGCACGACGAGGTAGACGCCCCAGACCGCACACACGCCGTTGCACGCGTTCTGATGGAACTTTGGGCGGGCCTCGAGCACCCGGATCGACTCGAGCACTCGCGCCTCTTCTTGCGCGGGCGGCGCGTCTCGGCACTCGTCGGCTTCCATTCTTGCCGCTTGCGCGGGCAGGGGGATGGGCGCGGCGCACGCACCGGCGAGAAGGCCCAGCGCGGTGACCAAGGCCCGGAGCGAGACAAATCTGCAGCAGGTCTCGTTCGCCTTGACGCCCATGCCGGAGATTACGTTCGGGCGCAGCGAAAGTTACGCAAATCGGCCTGACTCCGCAGATCGGTACTCCTGGCCCGACGGCCGCTAACTCTGCCGGTGGCTCGGGCAGCACGCAGCCGTGGGCCCGTGCCCGGCGTCCACCCATTGCGCGCTCCACTGGACAATCTGCACGACGCCGAGACTGACCATCGCGATGCCGGCACTTGCGCGGACCCAGGGGTGTCGGGCGAGGCGCGCAAGCAATCCGGCGAGGGATCCCATCGTGACGAGCATGGGAAGCGTTCCCAGTCCGAAGGATGCCATGGTCGCCGCACCCACGATCGCCGAGCCGCCCGTCACCGAGGCCGCAAGCGCGGCATAGACGAGGCCGCACGGCATCCAGCCCCATAGCAGTCCGAGGGCGAGCGCTTGGGCGGGTCTTTCCACCGGGACGAGCCGTTGCGCGACCGGCGCGAGCATCCTCCATAGCGGCCTGCCGATTTGCTCAATCCAGCGGAAAGCCGGTGCCACGCCGCCCACGTAGAAGCCGACGGCGACCATCATCGCGCCAGCCAGAAGGCGCAGCCCGATTTCCGCGTGCCGAACTGCAGCGATCGATGTGATCGACGCGCCGAGGGCGCCCGCAAGTCCGCCTGCCGCGCTGTACGACGCGATGCGGCCCGCGTTGTACGCCACCACGTACGGGAGCTGACTCGCAAGGCGTGTGCGTCGGGCCAGGGGCAGCGCCGAACAGGTCATCGCCACGACTCCGCCGCACATGACGACGCAGTGCGTGCTCCCCAGAAGACCCATGAGCAAGGCTGAAGTCAGGAGTGCCGCGTTCATGACGAGGGGCCGAGGAAGGTGGCTGTGACGAGCGCGCTGCCGGGCCGGGCGTCGTCGTGGCTCACGTGGACCCGAACGGCGAACTCGTGTTGGAAATCCTTGCGCGGCACCGACAGGAACATCGGCACGCGGACGTCGCCGAGCGGCTCGACCACCACGCTCGCCATCGGCAAGAGGACGGTCATCCCGTCGGCCGGATCGATCTCTACGCGATAGCGATCGGGAGCCGCGCGCTTGTTCACTAGGTGGAGCTGAAGAGCATTGCGCACGACGCCGCCTTCGACGGTGTACGGTTCGGCCCCGGGAAATCGGAGCAGCGTGGCTTCGAAGTCTTTGCGGTTTCGCGTTGCGAGCGAGGCGACGATCAAACCGACGACGAGGAGGCCGCTATAGAACATCACCCGCGAGCGGACGATCTTTCGCGGCTTGCCCGCAAGACCGTCTTGCGAGTCGTAGCGCACGAGGCCGCGGGGTCGCCCGAGCCTGTCCATGATGTCGTCGCAGGCGTCGATGCACGCGGTGCACGCGATGCACTCCATCTGAACCCCGTTGCGGATGTCGATTCCGGTCGGACAGACGACGACGCAGCGCTTGCAATCGACGCAGTCCCCCGCCCCCTGAGTGCCCTTCTTGCCACGGGGTTCGCCTCGGTTTGCGTCGTAGCCGACGACGAGCGAATGTTCGTCGAGAAGCGCGGATTGAAGGCGTCCGTATGGGCAGAGGACCACGCAAAGCTGCTCGCGAAACCACGCGAAGTTCAGATAGAACACGCCCGTCATCGCGACCACCCACGCAAAGGCCTCCGGATGGGCCGAAGGGCTCTGCCGGACCATTGCGAAGGTCTTTGGGAGCGACGCAAAGTAACTGAGAAAGATGTGCGCGATGACCAAGGAGACCGCGACGTAGAGCACGTGTGTTGCGATCCGTCGCGCGATCTTGTCCACGTTCCATGGGCCGGCCGCGAGTCGAAGCCGCTTTTCCCGAGGCCCTCCAATCCAGCGCTCGATGCGGCGGTACACGCCCTCGAGAAACACCGTCTGCGGGCACGCCCAACCGCACCACACCCGTCCGGCAAGCGCCGTCGCGTACACGAGCCCGAAGCCGATTCCGGTCAAAAGAAAAAAGAGGAGCCACGTATCCTGCGCGTTGAAGGTCGCCCCGAAAAGATAGAGCTCGCGCGCGTCCACTTCGATGAAGATGGCCGGATGGCCGCCGATCCGAATCCACGGGAGCGCAGCCCAGAAGACGACCAGGGCCGCGAAGACCGCGTTGCGAGCGCGGTGGAAGCGGCCTGACACGTCGGCCGGGACGATGGCGTGCCGATGGCCGTCGGTGGGAAGGGCCGCGGACGCGAGCTCGGGTTGATCGATGACGGGCAGCCGGGAGGACACCGCTATCTCGCCGCCAGCTGCCCCTGAGGCGCTTTTCCGCCGGGCACATTGGTATCTTTGAGAGAAAGGACGAAGGCCACCACCGACTCGATGCGGTCCTCTCCGAGCTGGGGCCCCCAGGTGGGCATTCCTTTCGCGGGTACGCCCTCCGAAACGACCTTGTAGATATCCGTCGGAAGGCTGCCGTGGATCCAGTACGAGTCGGTCAGGTTGGGGCCGATGTTGCCTCCAGCGTCCGCACGGTGACACGGCGCACAGCTCGCCGCGAACGTGGCCTTGCCTTTGGCGAGGGTGACCGGGTCTCTCGACAGAGTGACGAGGAAGCTGTCATCCAGCTTGCCGCGCGCGCGCGCGCGTTCGGCCTCCGCCGAGCGCTCCGCCGCGACGTCCTGCGCGTAGGTGTCGTTGACCGTCGGAATTGCGTTCAGCCGGCGACCGAACCAGTAGACGAGCGCGAAAACGACCGCACCGTAGAGCGTGAGCTGCCACCAAAGCGGCAGCTTGTTGTCGTGCTCGACGATCCCATCGTACACGTGGCTTCCGTCGCCCTCGGAGCTGGAGCCAGGGCCGCTCATGACGATCTGCCTGGTACGTGGATGCGGCGACTCAGAGGTTTGCAGTCCTCTTCGAGCGGCAGCCGGGCGGCCGCGGCCAAATCCGCGCGCGACCGCGTCAGTGCCCGCACGGCAACGACGAGCCATACCGACATGAACAAGAACATCGCCACCAGCGGCAACACGAGGAGCGGCGAGTGGGCAAGAAACTCCTTTTGCATGACGATTCTTCTTCCTCCCTTCTCACTTCACGAGCGACACGGGGGCTGCGCCCCCACGGTTGACCTGCGGCGGCGTTCCGAGGCGCTGCAGATAGGCGATGAGCGCCACAATTTCGGACTGCGGGCTGACGTTGGCCGCGCCATCGCTCGCCAGGTTCTTGGATATTTCGAGCCCCTGGGCTTCGGCGTCGGTTCGCGCTCCCGCGATTTGCGCTGCGTCGTAGGGCACGCCGATGGTGCGCATCGCCCTCAACTTCGCCTCGGTGCGTGTGAGGTCCAGCTCGTCTGTCGCCAGGGCAGGAAACGGGGGCATATTCGAGCCAGGCGAAACCGACCGGGCGTCGATGAGGTGGCGATAGTGCCAGAGGTTCGGGTACTTGTTGCCCTCTCGCGCGAGATCCGGGCCGGTGCGCTTCGAACCCCACTGGAACGGATGGTCGTATATCGAGTCGGCGAGGGTCGATGGATCGCCGTAACGCTTCGCTTCGAACGCGAAGGGGCGAATCATCTGCGAGTGGCATGTGTAGCAGCCCTCTCGCACGTACACGTCGCGTCCCTCGAGCTCGAGTGCGCGGTAGGGCTTGACGTCCGCTGAGACTCCGGCCTCGCCCGGCGTCATGAGGAGCGAGGGCACGAGCTCCGCGATGCCGCCTGCGAGCACCGCGACGACCGAAAACGACGTGAAGTAGAGGGCGCGGCCCTCGAGCAGCCTGTGCCAGTGAGGCCCGGTTCGGTCGGTGGCGAGCCGCACCGCCACGGTGCCCAGCACCGCTGCCGAGACGGCGAGCGCCGCGAAAATGATGCTCGCCTCGTTGTTGACGACCGCCATCGTCGCCGTGGCTACGGCCACGATCGCCACGAGGATTACCGGCCTGCCGAGCACGATGTCATCCCACCGCGTCTCGGCTGCGCGCAGCCGCGGGACGACGACCGTCGCTTCGCCGTCGACAGCCTTTCCGGCAAGCGCCGTTCGGCCCAGATTGTAGGCCATCATGATCATCCCGACGAGGTACATGAGGCCACCCGTCAAGCGCATCCAGTACATCGGCCGGATGGCGTTCACCGTCTCGACGAAGTTCGGATATACGAGCGCGCCCTGGGCGTCGGTCGCGCGCCACATCAATCCTTGGGTGATCCCGCTCACCCACATCGAGACGACGTAGAGCAGGATGCCGAACGTTCCCACCCAGAAGTGCGTGTCAGCGAGCTTCTTCGACCAGAGATCGCGCCCGTAAAGGCGCGGCACCATCCAGTAGAACATCCCGGCGGCCATGAAGCCGTTCCACCCCAGCGCGCCGCTGTGCACGTGCCCGATGATCCAGTCGGTGTAGTGGGCGAGACCGTTGACGCTCTTGAGGGACAAGAGAGGTCCCTCGAACGTCGCCATCCCGTAAAAGGTGACGCCGGCCGCGAAGAATTTCAGGACGGGGTCCGTGCGGACCTTCCCCCACGCGCCTTTGAGAGTCAGTAGCCCGTTGAGCATTCCGCCCCAGCTCGGGGCCCAGAGCATGACGCTGAAGACCATTCCGAGCGTTTGTGCCCAATCGGGCAGCGCGGTGTTCAGCAAATGATGCGGTCCCGCCCAGATGTAGACGAAGATGAGCGACCAAAAGTGAATGACGCTCAGGCGATACGAGTACACGGGCCGATTGGCCGCCTTCGGCAGGAAATAGTACATGATGCCGAGGATCGGAGTCGTCAGAACGAAGGCGACGGCATTGTGCCCGTACCACCACTGCACGAGAGCGTCTTTCGCGCCGCCGAAGAGCGAGTAGCTCTTGAGACCGAATACCGGAATCGCGAGCGAATTGACGATATGGAGAACGGCGACCGTCACCACAGTCGCGATATAGAACCATATCGCCACGTAGAGGTGCTTCTCGGTGCGCCGCGCGAGCGTCCAGAAGAACTCGATGGCGAAGACCACCCAGATGACCGCAATGGCAATGTCGATGGGCCACTCGAGCTCAGCGTATTCCTTGCCTTGCGTGATGCCGAGCGGCAGTGTGATCGCTGCAGCGACGATGATGAGCTGCCAACCCCAGAAGTGGATCTTGGCGAGCAAATCGCTCGGCAGTCGCGCCTTCACGAGTCGCTGAGTCGAGTAGTAGACGCCGGCAAAAACCATGTTGCCGACGAACGCGAAGATGACGGCGTTCGTGTGGAGGGGGCGGAGGCGGCCGTAGGTCAGATACGGGGGCAGGTTCGCCCTCCAGTAGGCAAGTTGCAGCGCGATGACGGCGCCGACCAGCATGCCGACGATGCCCCACAGGACCGAGGCGCCCACGAACCAGCGAGCGACGGAGTCGTTGTAGACGATGCGCCGGGTCTCCATATCAGCGTCGGAGTCCGCCATGTTCGCGGAGCCTGCGGGGATCGATTCGTTCATTTCCTTTCGCCTTTTTTGTCAGAGCTCGAGGGCGAACTGTCCTCGAGCGGGAGCAGCGCGAGACGCTCGGCATGGTCGAAGTCGCGCTGCCGACACGTGAAACCGAAGAGCAGCAGGGAGCCCGCGACGAGCATCAGACTGACGAATACTTGTAGGGTTACGACTTCCAAAGAGGACTTCTCGGCGCGAGCGCGGCGACGGTCGCCGCGATGGTCGTCAACGAGCTGACCGGCATCAGCACTGCGCATGCCAATGGCGACATCTTTCCAGCCAGCGCGAAACTCACCGACAGCGCGTTGTACGCGAGCGCAATTGCGAGATCGACGCGCACAACTTTCGCGAGTGCGCGAGCGCTGCGCAGCGCCAGTCGGATGGGAGCGAGACCGGGGGTGACGAAGAAAAAATCTGCGCGTGACGGGACAAAAGGACGGTCGACCGCGGGGGTTCCCGAAGCGTGCGCGTGGTCGAGTGCGAGCGCGTCGTTCACGCCGTCCCCCACGAAAAGAGTGTCGGCGTGGTCGAGCGCGTCCAGGACATCTGCCTTTTCGCGCGGATTGCGATCGCCGATGCAGCGCTGCGGCGCGATGCCGCAGGAGCGACCCGCGGCGTCGACCCGCGCCTCGGCGTCGCCGCTCAAGAGCCAGACCTCGTAGCCATCGCGCTCGAGGGCCGTGACCTCGGCCGCCGCGTCGGGGCGCAGGCGCTCCACTGTGGTGAAGCCGGCAAGCGGTTCGCCGTCGACCCCGAAGACCACGTCGAATGGACGGTACTCGACCGCAGCGCCCGCGGCCCATCCCGCCTGTCCGAGGCGCCAGCGCCGGTTCCCGTCGAACCATTCGAGACCGAGGCCCGGGTGCTCGACGACGCACGAGTCGGCGGCAAGCGAAACGTCCTCACCCTCCAGGGCCGCGCGGATGGCCGCGCTTTTCGGGTGCGAGCTGCGCGCGACCAGCTCGTAGAGCGCCGACCTTTCCTCTGCCTCTAGCCCTTTCAATGCACCGGGATTGCCGAGCGCGAGGGCCCCCGTCGTAAGCGTGCCGGTCTTGTCGAAGACGATTCGCTTGACGTCGCGCGCTCGATCGAGAAATCCCGAGCGCCGCACGAATAGCCCTTGCCGGCGCAGCCCCGCTTGCACAAGCTCGTACGCGAGCGGTGTGGCGATGCCGAACGCGCACGGGCAGGTCACGATCAGGACGGCGGTCGTCACGGAAAGCGCTTTTGACGCGTCTCCCGTCGCAGCCCACCATCCGGCGAAGCCCAGCGCGGCGAGAGCGAGGACGCCAGCGACGTAGAACCGCGCCAGCCGATGCCACCACGGCGTAGCCCGCGCGCTGTCCGTGCCGCGATCGGGCTCTCGAAGAAGCTCTCCGAGAGACGAAGATTCGAACTCCCCGCTCGCGCGCACCATCACGGCTTCGCGGCCGGCCGCGAAAGCGCCGGCGGGGACGACGTCGCCTTTGGCGTAGGCGCGCGGTTCACTCTCGCCGTTTATCCAATCGAGTGAAAAGAGTGCGCCCTCGCGCTCGAGGCGGGCGTCCACCGCGGTGAGATCGCCCGGCGCGATCAACAGCAGGTCGTCCGGGCGAAGCTCGGTGCAGGGCACCAGTCGTACCTGGCCGTGCTCGATTCGGCGCGCGAGAAGGCCTCGGGCACCATCGCTCGCGAGCAGCCACGCGCGGTTTTTCTCGAGTACGCGCTCCTGAAGCCAACGCCCGAAGAGCATGAGAGCAATGAAGACATCGAGCGTATCGAAGTAAGCCGCCTTCGAGCCGTGTGCGAAATAGGAGTACCCGGAGCCGACGAACGCGAGTGCAATGCCGACCGCAATGGGCAGATCGAGGTGCAAGACTCCCCGGCGGACAGCCCGCGCCGCCGAACGGAAGAACACCGAGCCGCCCACCGCGACGGAGGCGGCGCCCAGAGCGAAGTTTAGGGCCGTAAAGAGGCCGAAGAGCGGCCCCACGTCGAGGCCCGCGTAGATGGCGATCCCGAAAATCATGGAGTTCATCGCGATGGCCGCGCAGACCCCGAGACGCCACAATAGGTCGCGCGAAGGAAAGACCGCGCTCTTGATGGGAGGGCCGAATAGGTACCCGAAGCGCTCCACGCCGGTGACGAAGGCGCGAACGTCGAACGACCGATCCACCAAGAGCTCGACGCGGCCGAGCGACGGATTGACGAGGATTTGCCTGCCGCCCTTCGCCCGCGCAAAGAGCGCGTCCATCAGCCAAACGCATCCGACACAGTGCACCCCTTGCACATCCAAGGTGGCGCGCACGATCTCGCTCTCGCTCGCGTGCATCCTCGCTTCGATTGCCTCGAGCCACTTCGAATCCCGACGATCGGCTCGCGTTTCGGGGACGGGAACGCCCCGGGAGCCGCGGAGCGCGTAGTAGTGATCCAGATGCTCGCTGCACAAAAGGCGGTATACGGCCTCGCAGCCGACGCAGCAGAAGTCCACCCCGGCCGTGACGTTCATCCGCAGGCCGCAATGAAGGCACGTCCTCCGGACGCTCGGCGCGGAGCCCCCGGCGGCGCGGACGCCGAGGGGAGTCATCGACGTCTCAATGGGAGCGGACACTCGTGGCCTGACGATTCTCGGTGTCGCGAACGACCGTGACCAGCGCCCGCAGCGCGTCGCATGTTGTTAGGATCCCCACGATCCGCGTTCCCTCGACGACAACGACGCAGCCGTACTTGTGGTCCGCCATCTCCGAAACCACCTCGACGAGCGGCGTTTGCGGACCCACGGCATACACGTCTGCGGACATCGCCTCTTCGACTGCCACGTTCGAGGGGTCTACATCGCGCAGTGTTTCCACGAGAAGTACGTCGCGTTGACTCAACAGCCCGGCGATGCGCCCACCGTCCAGGACCGGCAGGTGACGTATGTCGTGGCGATGCATGAGCACGAGTGCGGTCGCGAGAGTTTCATCGCGCCCGATCGAATGGGGCGATGCCGTCATGTAGTCGCCAATTGGCAGACGGAGGCTGCTTCGTTTCATTCGGACCGCAGCGGAGCAAAGACGCGGCCAATGGGGGTGGCCCGACTCTTGAGTGCAAAGGCCCCGTGACTCATTGCGTTTGGTCCGCGTTTGCCGGGGATGAAAGCCGCGGCTTCGGCCCTGGGCCGCCCGCCGAGGATGTCGGCACGGAACGCCCGAACTGGCGCGGGGTCGCTCCACGACGCGAAGGTTTTGCTCGCACGCGAAAACGCTGCGTCTCGTGGTAGGCGTACGCATGGATCGCGCGTGGTTTGCAGAAATGCAGAGCTATGTGGGTTTTACCGAGGCCGACGACGCGGTCCTGACCCGTCTGCACCCGGTCGCAAGACCGTATTTCGGCGCGATTGCGGACGAGTTTTACGCCCTCGTTCGTACCCACGAGGGAGCCTATGCGCTCCTTCGCGACGAAGCGCAGGCGCGGCGCCTTCATGCCTCGCTTCAGGGTTGGCTGGGTGAGCTTCTCTCCGGTCCGCGCGACGACGCGTACATCGAGCGCCGCGTGCACATCGGTCAGGTGCATGTCCGGCTGGGGCTCGAGCTGCGGTACACGATTGCTGCCATGGGGCGGGTCCGCGCGTCGCTGCAACGCATCTCGGACGACGCGTTCGCAAACGAACCGGCAACGACGAGTCTTGCGCGATTCGCGGTGGCCCGCGCGTGCGATCTCGATCTCGCGATTCTGATGGAGGCCTACAAGGCCGATTTCACCAGCCGGATCGAGCGCGTTCGGAGAGAGAGCGAGGCGAGCGGCCCCGAGCTCGGCGGGCCGCGCCGCGAGCTCAGCGACGCGCTGGAAGCCGCCAACGTGGTCCTGCTGTGGTTCGATCGCAAAGCTCGGCTGTTCTTCGCAAACCGCAAGGCCGAGCAGCTCACCGGATATGCGTTCGACGAGCTTGCCGACAGAGACCTATTCGAGATCCTCTTCGGGAACCGAGCCGCAGACGTTCGCGCTCAATGGCTCGGAGCCTCCGACGGCAAACCGGTCGAGATGGAAGCGGAGCTTCGGACGCGCGCGGGAAGGACGCGAACGCTGCGATGGCATGCAACGGCCCACCGCACCCAGGGGGACGAGGGCTCGGTCGTGGTCGTCGGCGTGGACGTGACCAAGGAACGCGAGCTCGAGCGCCGCGCGCGCCAGAACGAGCGTCTCGCCGCGGCCGGAAACCTCGCGGCAGGGCTTGCGCACGAGATTCGAAATCCGCTGAACGGCGCGAGCTTGCATCTTTCCGTTCTCGATCGCAGCCTCGCAAGGAGCCCCGCGGTTCCGCAGACGGCGCGCGAAGCGACCGATGTCTTGCGGGCCGAGATAAAGCGTTTGAGCGAACTCGTAACCGGCTTTCTCGAAGTCGCCCGCCCACGCCCGCTCGTTCGCACGGTGGCCGATGCAAACGAAATCGCTCGCTCGGTCGGGACGATGCTCGGTCCGGAAGCGCAAGCCCTACAGAAGGTTCTTTCGATCGAGCCCTTCCCGTTGCCGGCAATCGCACAGCTCGACGTCGAGCGAGTCAAGCAGGTGCTCGTGAACCTCGTGCGCAACGGGCTGGACGCGGTCGGAGAAGGCGGCCGGGTCGTCGTTCGCGTCCGGCGCTTGCCGCGTCACGTCGAGATCGAAGTGGCCGACGACGGGCGAGGCATCCCCGACCCCTCGGCGCCGATCTTCGATGCGTTCTATTCGACCAAAGAGCGGGGAACCGGCCTGGGGCTGTCGATCGTGCATCGTGTCGTCACCGATCACGGTGGAGACGTGCGGTTCGAGAGCCGCCCCGGCTCGACGGTATTCGTAGTCCGTATTCCGGTGGACGCCCGACCCGAGGACGCGGAAGCCTGAGCATCCTCTGCGCGCGGTGGCACCGTGCGTGCTAGCGCAAGCCTTGCACGAAGAGGTAGATGTGACGCAGGATACCGGCACCATGAAGACCAAGACCCGCGTGCTCGTCGCCGACGACGAGGCCAGCGCTCGAAGCGGGCTTGCAACGCTTCTCAAAGACGAAGGGTTCGATGTCACGCTGGCCGAAGACGGCCTCCAGGCGCTGGCCCGCGTTCAGGACGCAGCTCCCGATATCCTGGTGACGGACTTGCGGATGCCCGGGATCGACGGGATCGAGCTTCTTCGGCGCGCGCGAGAAGTGGCGCCGAACCTCATCGTCGTCCTGGTCACAGCCTTCGCGGACGTCGAGACGGCCGTCCGGGCGATGCAGGAGGGTGCCGAGCATTACCTCACCAAGCCACTTCAAATCGAAGAGTTGGTGCTGGTCATTCGCCGCGCGCTCGAGCGGAGGGATCTTCGCACCGAAGCCAGCGAGCTTCGCACGCGGCTCACCGAGCACCTCCGCTTCGACAACATCATCGGCTCGAGTCCGGCGATGCAGGAAGTCTTCAATATCATCGAGCAGGTGGCGCCCAGCAAGGCGAGCGTCCTCATTGCGGGCGAGAGCGGCACCGGAAAGGAGCTCGTCGCTCAGGCGATCCACGAGAACAGTCCGCGTGCCCGCGCGCCCTTCGTGAAGCTCCACTGCGCCGCGCTCGCGGAGGCGATCCTCGAGAGCGAGCTTTTTGGCCACGAGAAGGGGTCGTTCACCGGTGCGGCTGCGCGCCGCGAGGGTCGCTTCAAGCAGGCCGACGGCGGCACGCTTTTCCTCGACGAGATCGGCGAAATTTCCCCGGCCATACAGGTCAAGCTCCTGCGCTTCCTCCAGGAGCGGACGTTCGAGCGCGTCGGTGGCAATGAAACGCTCAAAGTGGACGTCCGCATCATCGCCGCGACCAACCGCGAGCTACCGGCCGAGGTGGCGGCCGGAAAGTTCCGCGAGGATCTCTATTATCGGTTGGACGTCGTCAACATCGAGATGCCTCCTCTCAGGGCGCGGCCGAGCGATCTGCTACCGCTCGCAACGCACTTTCTCCGGCGGTTCTCGAGGGAAAACGGCAAGGCGATCGAAGGCTTTTCGGAGGACGCGGTCGAGCGGATCACGGCCTATCGCTGGCCGGGCAACGTGCGAGAGCTCGAGAATGTCATCGAGCGTGCCGTCGTGCTGTGCGACGGTGCCAAGCTCACCGCCAAGCACTTGCCCGCGGGCGTCGGTGCGGTGCCGCGCGGCAGTGTTCGAATTCCTGGCTCTACGCTCGCGGAAGTGGAGCGCCACCTCATCTTGACCACTCTCGAGGCTTGCGGGGGTCGCACGTCGCAGGCCGCACAAATGCTCGACATCAGCGTCCGAAAAATTCAGTACAAGCTGCACGAGTACGGAATCACGATGCAGCGCACGACCTCGACGAGGCCACCCGAACCCCGCTGATCGGCTGGCTCTTGCGTGGATCGGGTGGGCCGCCTGCAGGGTGGCAGCTGCCAACGCAAATCCTGCGCTTTCTGAACAATTCGTCGCGGCCTGCGTTCGGGTTCGACGCGGATCGCGGGCCCAGGCGGTTGGTCCACCCCTTGCGACGCCCGTGGGCCATGGCGCGAACGGTCGACGAGATCATGAATCGAGAGCTTCTCGCCGTTCGCCCGGACGCGAGCGCACGAGAACTTCGAGAGCTGATGCGCTCCTTTCACGTCGGGGCGGTGCCCGTGATCGACGATGCGGGCCGGCCTTTGGGGGTGGTCTCGCTCCGCGATCTGCTCGATGTCGAGGGTGCGGCAGGCGAGCGCATGTCGAAGCCCGCCATGTGCGTCACGGTCTCCGCGACCATCGAGAACTCCGCACGTCAACTGGCGGCAACCGACCGGCATCACCTGGTCGTGGTCGACGGGGCGGGTGTAGCTGTCGGAATGCTCTCGACTCTCGATTTGCTTCGAGCCGTTCTCGGAATGCCGACGCGCCACCCGATCGCGTTTCCCCATTGGGACGAGACGACCCAGGCCTCCTGGTCCAACGACTGGCCGTTCGACGAACAGGGCTGCCTCAGCGCTCCCGACGCGCCCGGATTCGTGCTCGTCGTGGGCGGGAGCCCGGGGGAGCGCGACGCGGTCGTTTGGACCGAGCAATGTTCCAGCATCCGGGCCCGGGCCACCGAGCTCGTCTCGTCGCCGGCGACGCTGCCGCCGTCGCTGCGCGCCCAGTTGTCTCGACCTGGTCTGCGATTTCGGGCCGCAGTCGTATTCGATGAATTGTCCCGGCAACGAATCGCGGCTCTCCTGCGCGACCGATTCGATCACATTCCGCCGCAGGGCGGAACGTGAATTTATGCTTCCAGAAGAACGTTCGACGCGGCCCGGTTGATGCAGCGCCCGAGAGCACGAACTCGAGAGGAGTACGTCATGTCGAACGCCGTCGCCCAAGAAAACCGGCCCTTCGTCCTCGTCGTGGGACTCGATCTTACGGACACCGAAACGAGCGGCTATGCCCTCAATCAATCTGCGCGCATCGCGCTCCGCATTCCGGGGAGCCAAATTCACCTCATCGAGGTGATCGCCGCCGGCTCCAGCGCGGACGTGACGCGTGAGGCCGCGGCGTGTTTGCAGCGGTACGCGGAGGCGAAGGCGACCGAGCTCGGTGGCCTCGCTGGACAGACTTTGGGCGTCCATGTTCGGTGCGGCCAGCCGGGCCGTGAAATCGCGCAATTCGCCCACGAGGTCAACGCGGACCTCATCGTCGTAGGCACCCACCGACGCTCGCACCTCAAGCAGCTCCTCTTGGGCTCGACGGCCGAACATGTCATGGAGACCGCCAAGTGTCCCGTGTTCGTCGCCGGGCCACGTCCTGCGCCCGAGGTATCGCACGTCGTCACGATCGAGCCCCCCTGTCCCGATTGCGTCCAGACGCGGCAGGCGACGAGCGGGCGAACGTGGTGGTGTGCGCGGCATTCCGAGCACCACCACTTGCACCATGGTCATCGATATTCGTACCAGGGCGATTGGCCTTTCGAGTCGCATCACACGGAGACTTCGCCCACCGGCAGCTGAGGGCCGACGATCGGAGGTGTCCAATGGATACCAATCAGATTCGGATTCAGCTCTTGCGTCAGCACGCGGAGCTGCGAGCGCTCATCGGGCAAGTGCGCGCGGCGATCGGGGCGCCGGCCATGCGCGGACCCAAGGACGATGACGATCTCGTGGAGAAGGTGGATGCCCTCGCCGGGGCACTCCAGGCGCACAATGCCTGCGAAGAGCGGTTGCTCGAGGGCATACTCAGCACCGTGGACGCGTGGGGCCCGGTGCGCGCAGAGATCATGAACGAGCGCCACGTGGCGGAGCACAAGGAGCTCCACGCCGAGCTCGTCGATCCCTCCCTCGACACCAAGAGTGTGTCCCGAGTGCTCGATCGGCTCTTAGAGCACATCGAGTACGAGGAGCAATCGTTTCTGAACGAAGAGGTGCTGCGCGAGGACTGCGTCGTCATCGATGCCTCCGGCGGTTAACTCAGAGCGGCCTTTTCCGCGCAAGGCTCCTGCGCCAGTGAGCGGAGTCGGCGAGTGCGGGTCGCCGAACAGTACGCGTCGGCCACGTGAACGCGGGTGTTCGGGGCGGCACTGGACGTGCTTTTCTCGCTCGCCATGAGCGAACCGCGCAAAATCTGCTGCTACGGATACGTCAACCGACCCTACGAGGCCGTTCGCGATGTGCTGCATCAGCGCCCCCTCGAACTCCTAAAACAGGCGACCACGTCCGCCGCCGCGCGCGCCAGCTCACTCGCCGCGAGCCTGCGCCTCGGCGTCGCCGGCGTCGAAATTGGCGTCGGGGTACACATCGATGTTCGTGCGGTCCGGGAAGAACAGGGGGTCGCGGGGATGTCGCCGGTGACGCGGGTCGTTCTCGGCTGGGAAGCTGCGAGCGGATCTTCGCTTTTCCCAACCATGTCGGCGCAGCTCTCTGCGTGGCCGCTGACGGCGACCGAGACGCAGCTCGAAATGGAAGGAGACTACGCTCCCCCGCTCGGAGTCGTGGGAACCGCCATCGACGCCGCCGTGGGGCACCGCATCGCCGAGGCGTCGGTTCATCGCCTGCTCGATGATGTCGTCGAGCAGCTTCGGCGCGATCTCCCTTCTTCACCCTGATCGCGGAGGGTCGGGGCCTGGATCCGGCCGCGCCCCGGAGAAAGGCCCCTCAGGCGTCTTCGTCGGCGTCGGGCGAAGCGCCGTCACGCGGAGATCGACCGGCCACTTTGTGGTCGTCGTGGTCGTCCGCGGCAGGAGCGGGGGGCGGTGCCGGGGTGCGCCCGGCGGCTCCGAGGTCCCCCCCTCCACTCCGATTTCACGGTCCAGCTCCTCGTCGCGGCTTTGGCTCCTGCGACCCTCGTCCTCGAGCACCTGCCCAGTCAGGCCGCCCACCACCGCGCCGACGACCATTCCCGCAACGGTTCCGACGGGACCCGCGGCGCTGCCGACGATCGCCCCGACGAGCTCTCCCGCAATCGCGCCGGCTTCTTCGGCGTGGTGGGTCCGGGGGGGCTTGGGCTCGTCATCTTGCTTGCGGCTCATGATCGCACCTCGCAGAGAGCGGGTCATGCACTCGTCATTCCAGTCGACCAGCCAAATTGGCGCTCGCAGAATAGCGCTCCGGAGGGGCACACAACGTGCTCTTTCGCACGGCGATCCGGACAAAAACGTGACTCCAACGCGCCCAAGACGCGGCCGAACGTCCGAGATCGAAAAAAGAGTCGCGCTGGCGCAAACGATGCGCGATGAAAGAGAGGCTCGCGAGTCGTACCGAAGTGAATTTCGGGCGTCACTTCCAGAAATCCAAGCACAGCACGAGAAGACGATGGGTTCCGCTCCTTCCTTGCAGCAGCCGACGCGGGTCGCTTCTGTCGAGCCGCATTCGTTCCCGGATGCCTCGGACGGTGAGGCGCGCGAGGAGCACGTGACTGAACCGCGGTATGGCCGCCTCAAAGTGCTGGTGGTAGATGGCGATGCGTTGTCCCGCGTCGGGCTGCAGCAAGCCGTCCAAAAGCTGGGTCACGAGTGCCGCACGGCCAGGGACGGGCTCGAAGCTTGGGAAATGGTCCAGGCGGAGCGCGCCGACGTCGTACTCAGCGATTGGAGTCTGCCGCGGATGGGCGGGGTCGAGCTTTGTCGCCGGATGCGCGCGGCAGATGGCGATGGCCCCTACACGTATTTCATTTTCATGACGGGCTTCGACGACCGAGAGCACTTCTTGCGCGGGATGGAGGCAGGAGCCGACGACTATCATACGAAGCCCGTCGACATCGATGAGCTCGAGGCTCGGCTCGTTTCGGCGGGGCGAGTGCTTTCGCTCTACCGCAAACTCGCCGACAAGAACGTTCAACTGCGGCGCGATAGCCAGAATTCATTTCAAGCGGCTCGCGTCGACCCACTGACTGGCGTGGCCAACCGACTTCGGATGGACGAAGACCTCGATGTCCTTTGGTCGCGGGCGCAGCGATACGGGCATCCTTTCGCAGCAGCGCTCTGCGATATCGACGAGTTCAAGAGATACAACGATCGCTTCGGACACCTGGCGGGCGACGACGTGATCCGGCGGGTTGCGCAGGCCGTCCGGAAGGCGCTCCGCCAGGGCGACGCCTTGTACCGATATGGCGGCGAGGAGTTTCTCGTCGTGCTTCCCGAGCAGTCCCTCCCCGAGGCGGTCCGGGCGATGGACCGAGTGCGTGGTGCGATCGAGGCACTGGCCATTCCGAGCGACCAAGGTGTGGTGACCATAAGCGTCGGAGTCGCGGAGCTCGACCTCGCGGTCGACGGGACATTGAAAGATTGGCTCCGGCGTACGGACGCCGCGCTCTACCAGGCCAAGGAGGGCGGTCGAAATCGCGTGGAGGCCTGCGCCTCGCGATGACGATTTGAACCCCGAGAGCGCGCGATCGAACATGGCGTCGATTGAAACCAGAGTATGTGACCTCCGGTTCCAGGAGCCGACCACCGCGTCTCCGGACGAGAGCGCGGGGATGGCCTGGGAGCGGATGGCGTCAGGAGACGTCACTCACCTCGTCGTGCTTCAGGAGGGGCGCGTCGTCGGCGTGCTGTCGCGAGCCGATCTCAGCGGGCCTCGAGGTGGCACCCATCGGCGCATGGGTCGGCGCGTGGGAGAGCTCATGCACCGCGACGTGGTCGCGACGACGTCGCGCACCGCACTGCGTCGCGCTGCAACGCTGATGTGCAGGCGTAGGACGGACTGCATCGTCATCATCGATCGCCAACGTCTCACCGGCGTGCTCACTATATGGCAAGTGCTCGCGTGGCTCGTCCGGCACCGCGGGTCATGAATCTCGCGCAACTCCGCAAGACCTTGCGCGTGCGGGCGGCGCGCATCTTCGACGTTCGCGCGGGCGAGGGTCGCGGTGCTCTTCTCGGGTTCGCCGCGCTCCTGCTGCTCATCATCACGGCGCACACGATCCTGGAAACCGCTCGCGACGCCCTTCTTCTCACCGGTCCCGGTGCTCGTGCGCTCGGGCTCGTCTACGTGGCCATCGCGGTTTTCACGCTGCCGACGGCCGCCCTCGCTGGGCGGGCCGGGGCTCGCTTCGGGCCTCGGCGTGCCCTCGCCGTGACGCTTGGCTTGGCCGCGATCGCGGTGTTTGTCATGTATGCGATCCCGACGAGCCGAACATCGGCCGTCGCCATCTATATCCTCAGCGGGGTCATCGCGTCGATCGCCGTGCCGCAGTTCTGGACTCTCGTCGGTACTGCGCTCACCCTCGCCCAGGGTCGTCGGCTCTTCGGACTCATCGCCGCCGCCGGTGTGGTGGGCGGCGTCGTGGGCTCGGGTACGGCCGCAGTGATGATATTCGTCGTTCCCGCCAAGGCGCTCCTTCTCGTGTCGGCCGGCATATTCGCCGCCGCGGGTGCGTCGGTGGCCGGGACGGGGGCCACCGACCGGCCGACGCGGGCGCGCGGAGCTTCGCGCCTGGCGGCCACCGAGTCGCTCCGGGCGTTCCGCGACAATCCATTTCTCATTCACGTGTCCCTCATCGTCTTTCTCTCGACGGCCACGCTGCTCACGGTCGATTACCTCTTCAAGTCGGGCGTCACGCGTGCGCTCCCGCGGGCGCAGATTGGCCCTTTCGTCGCTCGCTACTATTTGGCGCTCAACGTCCTGTCCCTCTTTGTGCAGCTATTCGTCGGCAGCGCTCTCGTTCGGGCGGTGGGAATCGCGGGCGCACTCGTCATCACGCCCCTCTTCTTGTTCGTGGGGGCTACAGCTGCCCTCATTTCAGGGGGCGCCCTCGTCGTCGTTCTGCTCTTGAAGGGCGTCGACGGAAGCCTGCGCTACTCGATTCATCGGATCACCGGCGAGCTCGTGTATCTTCCTGTTCCCCGCGCCGCGCGAGAGCGTGTCAAACCGCTGATCGACGGCGCGCTCATGAGAACCTCACAGACCGTGACGGGCGCTGCACTGCTCGCCATGGGCGGAACCCAGGCTTTGGCAGCGCGGCCACTCGCCCTTCTCGTGGCGGCCCTCGCCTTCGCGTGGCTGATCACCGCCGTGACCATTCGGCGTCCTTATCTCAATCTCCTGCGCCGGGCCATGGCCAGCGGGTCGTTGGACTCGCGAGACAATCCCGACCCCATCGACCTCGAAAGCGCGCAGCTCTTGGTCCAGCACCTCGCGAGCGAAGACCCGCTCGAAGTCGTGGGGGCGATGAACGCCCTTTCTCGCCGCGGACGGGAGGGATTCGTCCCGGCGCTCGTCCTTCTTCATCCGGACGAAATGGTGCTCGTAGCGGCCCTCGAGATGTTCGGTGCCTCCGCCCGCACGGACTGGATTCGGCTGGCGCGCCGCATGCTCGGACACCCGAGCGAACGCGTCCGCATGTCCGCGGCGCGCGCGCTCGCGATGCACGACGAGCTCGATCCGACCGAGCTCGCGAACGACGCCGGGCCGCGTGTTCACGGCTACGCCGCCCTTCATCTCGTACTCCGCGAGTCGAGCGGCGACGTCCTCGCTCGACCTCGCATCGCGACCCTGCTGCGTGAGCTCGGCGACTCGGGCGACGCCGGTCGTCTCGGCCTCCTTGCCGCCATCGCCGACGCACAGCCGGATCGCCGCCTCACGCCCCTGCTGCTGGCGCTGGCCGATTTTCCCGGGGCGTCAGCCGAAAGGACCGAGCTATTCGCTCGCGCAGCGGCGCGCCAGGGCGACGAGCGGCTCATTGCTAGCCTCATCGCGCTGCTCGCGGTGCGGGCGGGAAGGGAGGCCGTGCGGGGCGCCCTCGTCGCGATGGGTGAGGCGGGGTTCGACGCCGTGACCGACGCTCTCTCGGATCCGACGCGCGCGCGCAATCTGCGAATACACATTCCCAAGACGCTGGCGCGGTTCGGTACCAAACGAGCCGCAGATTGCCTCCTGGAGAACATCGAGGCGGAGCGGGACGGCCTCGTTCGCTACAAGTCAATCCGCGCGCTCGGACTCCTCGTCGACAGAGGCAAGCTCGTCGTGGATCGCGACCGGGTCGAACGCCTATGCTTCATCGACCTCGCCGATCACTTTTCGGTCCTCGGCCTGCGGGTCGCCTTGGATTGCGAGTCCCTCGACGGACGCGAATCGGGGCATTCCGCGGCCGGGCGGCTGCTGCTGGCATTGCTCGGCGACAAGCTGCGACAATCGCTGGAACGGGCGTTTCGGTTACTGAAGATCGCCCACCCTCGCGAAGCCATCGACAGGGTGTATCTTGCGTGCCGCTCCGGCGACGCGTACGCCCGGGCCAACGCTGGCGAGTATCTCGAGGCGATCCTCGCGCGCCGTCGGCAGCAGCCCATCCGAGCTCTATTGCGGTTGATCGCCGATGACCTCTCCGCCGAGGACCGCTCCTCGCGCGCCTCGGCCCTCATCGGATTGTCCGAAGCGCCGTCCGGAGAATCGGCGCTGCGATCTCTGGTCGCCGATCACGACCTGACTGTCGCGGCGCTGGCCGGGATCGTGGCGCTCGAGACAGGGACGCCTTCGCTCCGTTCGGCGGTGGAACACGAACGGCGCGTGCGGCCCGAGCTAGACGTGAGCGCAGGCCAGTTGCTCGACGGGTTCGTCCCCACATCGACCGCGCTCCATGCCTGACCCTCCCGACACGTGGTACCTGCGCATCTCGAGGGAGCTCTTTCTCGCGGCGTTCGGCGCTCATATCGGCCGCTTCGAGTCGTGGGTCACCGACCGCTTGGTTTCGTTGCTCGAAGAGGACGACGTGCGCGCCGACGAGGTGCTTTTCTCCGTCGGTGACACACCCGATTTTCTCTACTTCATGCGCGAGGGCCGGGTGCGCTTCTCTCGGCAAGGAGAGAGGCCCCGTGAATTGGAGGGTCGGCACGTCTTCGGCCTTTCGGACGGCCTGCTCGATCGCTCGCGAAAGCGAACGGCATCGGCCGCGACGAATCTGCATCTCATGAAGGTGCGGATTGAGGCATGGCTGGAGCTGCTCGACGATAGCTTCGATCTCGCGCGCGCCTCGATCCTCGAGCTGGCCGGCAGTGTCGCCGAGCTCGAAGATCGGTTGGACGCGAAGAAAGAGGATCGCGGGCCGCTCGCCCCGCAACCGCCCGTCAAGGCGTTTCCCCGCGTACCCGGAGGGCATCTCAACGTCATCGAGCGCCTCGCGCTCCTGATGGATGTCCCGGTCCTGCGAGGGGGCGGAGTTCAGCCGCTGAGCGACTTGGCGGTGGCCTCGCAAGAATTCCGCTTCGAGCGGGGGGAGGCCATCTTGGACCGCGGCGCACCGAGGGACCGGGTCGTTCTCGTGGTCGAGGGGGAAATCGAAGCGCGCCGCTCTGGCTCCGACCTCGTGCGGAGGGCCGTCGCGGGAGAGATTGTGTGCGGCGCGGCCGCGTTCGGCGAGGCCGCTCCTTTCTGGGCGGCGCTCGGCTCGAAGCCGGGCCGTGCGCTCGCGTTTCGCGTCGACGACTGGTTCGACCTGATGGAGGAGCACTTCGACATGGTCCGCTCCGCTCTTGCGGCCATGTCGTCGCGGCGCGAAGAGCTGCTCGATCAGCTAGGCGCGTGATCGCCGCGGCACGTTCGGGAGCATCAGGAACCCAGCCCCTCCTGGCTATGCTCGGAAGAGGCGGCGAGGGCGCCAGTCTGCTGGAGGGCGTCCCGAAGGGCGCGCTCGAGCGTTTCGAGATCGATCGGCTTTGGAAGGTAGGCCATCGCGGCGGACGAAATCCCGGACCTGTCTCTCTCGGATGCCGTCTGGCCCGTCAAGAAGATCACCGGAATCGTCCGCATGGATTCCAAGCGTCTCAGCCGATTGACCATGGACATGCCGTCGACCCGCGGCATCCAGAGATCGGTGACGATGACGTCGGGCGGTGAAGCGTGTGCGAGCGTGAAGCCCTCGTGCCCGTCGCGCGCAGTGACCACCTCGTAGTCTCCATCCAGCCACCCGGCGAGCGCCATGCGTGTCCCGTCGTCGTCTTCGACGACCAGGATGCGAGGCCGACGCCGCGCGTCGGCAGACGTCTGACCGGCGGCTTTTGTGGTGGAGACCGGGCCGGGAGCGGGGTCGGCGGAGGCGACGCGGAAGGCGAGCCGTCCGGCTTCTTCCACGAGCTGGGTCCGCAGGCCCGCGGCCGCGGGGCTTTCGGGGTCGAGGTGGCTCAATTCTTCGGTGAGGGCGCGGACGATGGCCTCCTGGGCGCGCACCGCGCTCTCGCGAGACAGTTCGTTTTCAGGCGACATGGGAGACTCCTCTCCCATCGTCAGGCAACGGGTAGGCCAACGCGCATTCAAGGCTTCGTGCTCCGATTGCCCTCGATGGACGAGAGCGCCGCGCACCACGTGCTGCGGCGCGCAAAATGCGCGTCGGACGCCCCCCACCGACAACGATGGGGCGGCTTGGCCGTGCCCTTGCTAGGGCAGCGCCTCATGGCGTCATTCAAAAAGTTTCTGGTCGGAGTCGACTTTGAGTCGGCGTCGCTCGCCGCGCTCGACTGGGCGATCGACCTGGCTTCTCAGCTCGGCGCGACGGTCACCGTGCTCCACACATACGAGATTCCTATCGTGGGCATCCCCGACGGCGCGTTCATCGCGAGCGCAGAATACGTCTCGAAAATGTTGACCGCCGCCGACGCAGCGCTCGCCGCCGCGATTGAACCGAGAAGAGGTCGCGGGGTCGAGCTCACCGGTCTGATGCGACAAGGCGTTCCGTGGGAGACGATTCACCAGGCCGCCGATGAGGTCGACGCCGACCTCATCGCGCTGGGTACGCATGGCCGAACGGGTCTTTCCCACGCCCTGCTCGGAAGCGTCGCCGAGAAGACCCTTCGCACCGCTCGGCGCCCCGTGGTCGTCGTTCGTTCGTTCGGGCGCTGACGGCTCCGCGTCAAGCGAAAAGGCCCGGGGGCCAGCAGTCGAGCCGAGCGCGTACCGCCGAGACGCTTTCCCCGACCGATCGCGTCGTGTCGAGCACGAGATGGTCGTCGGGAGCCACTTCGTCGATCGGCTCGAAGCGGGCGCAGAACGCGTCGAAGATTTCGAGGCGCCCATCCGAGACGCCCCGGCTCGCGGCGCGGGCAGCCAAACGCGAGCGGCACACGGCGGCATCGGCGCGGCACTCGATGAACCGAAACGGCACCTGGTGGCGGCTGGCGAGGTCTTGCGCCGCGCGACGCATGGCGCGAGACCGAAAGGACGCGTCGATCACGACGGGCCGTCCCGACGCCACGACGACTTCTGCGCGCCTCAGAACTTCCGCGTAAACCTCTTCGGTGAATGCCGGGTCGTATGCGCCTTGCCAAGGAGACTCGTCGAAGCGGTGGCTCGCCTCTTTGCCGAGCATCGCTTTGCGCGTTCGGTCTGCTTCGATGACTGGAGCGCTGAGCGCGACACCGACCTGATCCGCGATGGTGCTCTTGCCCGACGCGATGACGCCGCCGACGGCAACCACCGCAGGCAGGAGCATCGATCGGCGATCCGCCGAAAGGGCCAGGAGAAAGTAGCGGCGGGCGTCACGCTCCGCCGCCTCGCGCGATACGGCGTCGACGAGCGCCCCACTTGCGACGATCGCGGCCACCTTTCCGCGGACGTAGGCGCGATAACTCTCGTAGAAGTCGACCAGCGCGTACAGGTCGAAGTCGCCGCTCTCGCTCGCATAACGCGCCAAGAGCCGCTCCGCGAGGTCGACCCGCCCGTGGGCGGCGAGATCCATGGAAAGAAACGCGATATCGGCGCACACGTCGCCGAAGCGAAAGCGGTCGCTAAACTCGATGCAGTCGATGATCGTGGGCTTCTCGGGGGGGTCCAGATACACATGCTCGAGCCGAAGGTCGCCGTGCCCGTCTCGGACGTGTCCGGCGGCAATGCGCGCCGAAAACAAGCTGTCGTGGCCGTGGACGAAGGCCGTCTGCCAGCGGAAAATCTCGTCGCTTTCTTCCGGTGACACGTATTTTTCGACCTGTCCTCGCGTCTGCGCGAAATTTTCGCGTATGTTGTACTCGATGGCGTCTGCGGTACCGAACCGGGCGGTGGCCTCATCGGCGCGCGAGGCGCGGTGAAATGCCACGATGCGCGCGGCGATTGAGTCAATCGCGTCGGTCGCGAGCTCCCCTCGCTCCAGCATGAGATCGGCGCGGCGCTCGTCGGGAAGTCTGACCATGTGCACCGCCCAGTCGACGATCGGGCCCTCGCCGTCGACGAGGCATCGGCCGTCGCTCCCGCGCCGGATGGGGACGACCCCCCGATAGACCTCCGGCGCAAGGCGTCCGTTGAGCGACACCTCGGCGTCGCATGCCGTCTTGCGTTGCTTGATTGATCGAAAGTCCACAAACCCGAGGTCCACGGGCTTTTTCACTTTGAATACGTCTCGCTCAGTCAGAAATACGAGCGAAATGTGTGTCTCGGCCAGGTCGACCCGAGTCGGGCAAAGCAACGGGTACGCTTGGGGGCGCAGAAGGTCGGCCTTGGTGTCCATGGTTCCGTGTTCGCCCGTGCGATAGCTCAACGCGTTTTCGACTGCGGGGGCCTCTGATAGCGCGCCGCCCATCGCAGCACATCGAGGTCGGCGATGTGGCCGCGAAAGCGCCGATCCTCCCCGACGACCGGCACCAAACGAACATGGCCGCGCAGCATGAGCTCGATCGCCTCGATGAGCGGGGCGTACTCCGGAACCGTCGGCGTGTGCTGTGGAAGCTCCGCCAGCGTCGCCAGCTCATCGGACGGCTCGGCCGCGGAAAGGATGCCGCGAACCTGGTCGTCGTCGCCGATCACGACGACCGACGGGTACTCCAATAGGACACGTCGCGCCTGCTCCACCGGGACGTCGACTCGAACGGCGACCGCGCGACTGGAGCAGACTTCGCCGACGGGGGTACGCAGCGCGAGCGCCTGGGCGCCGAGAAAAAGCGGCTTGCCCGCTGCGCCCTCGGGATCTCCCGGCACGTCGGGCGGAGCGCACGCAACCGAGGTCTCCGACAGCGCTTGCACGAAGGGGCATCCGGCGCAGGTGCTCGTGTCGATTGAGCCGTAGCGCGACGGACAGAATACGCGTAGGGCCCGAACGGATTGGCCGTTGCGCTCGACAATTTCCAGGCTGCGCACCGGGAGCTCGACGGGCCGCTTCGACTGCTCGGGCGCCATGAGCCCTAGTGGGAGGCAACACACGTTCCGCAAGCGATCCCTTCGATTTCGCGGGCTTCTCCTAAAAAGAAAGACGCAGAATCTGCGTTTGGGCGCGAGCCTGAGCGATCACGCAAAAGGTCACGCCTCAGCTACCTCTGGCCACGCCTCGGCTACTTCCATCACGCCTCCGCGACTTCCCCCGGCCCCGGAGCGTAGACGGTCGACATTCCATTCTTAGCGAGAAGGTCGGTGATCGCCTTCTGTGGACCTGGTTCGCCGTGCACGAGAAAGATCTGCTTCAGCCGCCCTCCGCGCCCTGCTTCGGCAGCGAAATCGAGCAGCCCCTTTTGGTCGGCATGCGCGCTGAAACCGTTCATGACGATGACTTCGGCCCGCACATCGCGCTCGACCCCGAACACTCGCACGCGCGACCGGTGCTCAACCAGGCGCCGTCCGAGCGTATCGGGCGCCTGAAAGCCGACAATGAGGACCGCGTTCTTCTCGTCCTCGAGCGTGGACTTCAAGTGGTGAAGCACGCGACCCGCTTCGCACATCCCGCTCGCGGAGATGATGATCGACGGCTCAGCCTCCGCGTCGATCCGTTTGGAGTCCTCTTTGGCCGACACGTAGCGGAGCTGGTCGAAGTCGAACGGCGACTCGGTGCCCTCGAGCAGCGCGCGCGTTTCTGCGTCGAAGCATTCCGGATGAATCTTGAAGATGTCGGTGATCTTCACGGTGAGCGGCGAGTCCACGTACACGGGTATCGCCGGCATCTTGCCTTGGCGCTTGAGGGCCTTGAGCGAGAACACGATCTCCTGGGCGCGCTCGAGGGCGAAGCTCGGAATGACGATTTTGCCACCGCGCTTGGAAACGCGCGCCACGACCTCGGCGAGCTTGTCGTTCATTTCCCCGATGGGGGCGTGCATGCGGTCGCCGTACGTCGACTCCATGACGAGCACGTCCGCATCCGGGGGGCATTCCGGATCGCGGAGGATGGGCATTCCCTTGCGCCCGAGATCGCCCGTGAAGACCAGGCGTCGACGCTGGCCGTCCTCCTCGAGATCGAGCACCGTGATCGCACTTCCGAGCACGTGTCCGGCGTCGAAGAACGTGAGGTCCACTCCGGGCGCGATGGTCAGACGGCGATGGTAGGGGATGGAACATCATTTGCCCGAGCAGCCGCACGACGTCGTCCTGGTCGTAGAGCGGCTCGACGGGTTGCATGTCCACTTGGTCGCGATCGATCTGCTTGTTGATGTAGCGCGCGTCGGACTCTTGAATCATGGCGGCGTCAGCGAGCATTGCCGCGCAGAGATCGCGGGTGGCCGGCGTGCTGAAGACCGGACCGTCGTAGCCGGCCTTCGCAAGCATCGGGAGCGCGCCCGAGTGGTCGATGTGCGCATGGGAAAGGACGACGGCACTGAGTTCACGCGGGTCGACCCCGAGCGACTTGTTCTTTTCGATCGATTCGCGGCGCCTACCTTGAAATAGGCCGCAATCCAGGAGAACAGCGGCGTGCCTCGTCCTCACAAGGTGCTTGGACCCCGTCACGGTCCTCGCCGCTCCGATGAATTCGAGCCTCATGGCGGTCACGATAGCGACTGGCGCAGCGCCGAAAAAGGGAAGGGGAGTAGACTTGGTGCATGAAAGGCACCTCTTCCCCGTCCGGAGCGGGGCGTCTCGCGTACCGGGACCCGGAGTTTCTCGACGGCGACGATGCCCGTCCGCTTCGGATTCTCGCCGAGTACATCGAGCCGTACTCCGTCTTCCGCCGCGAAGGCATCCACGACACGATCGTGTTCTTCGGATCGTCGAGGCTACGCGAAGACGGTCCACTCGGACACTACTATTCCGCCGCGCGAGAGCTCGCGCGCTTGGTGACGCTTTGGTCCAAGAGCCTTCCACGGGGCGCGCACCGGTTCATCGTGTGTAGCGGCGGCGGAGGGGGGATCATGGAGGCGGCAAACCGAGGAGCAGCCGACGCGCGCGGACGTACGATAGGGCTCAACATCGGGCTGCCGCACGAACAGAGACCCAACCCGTACGTCACACGTCAGTTGTCGTTCGAGTTTCACTACTTCTTCATGCGAAAGCTTTGGTTCGCGCACCTCGCGCGCGCTCTCGTCGTCTTTCCAGGTGGCTTCGGCACGCTCGACGAACTCATGGAAATCTTGACCTTGGCACAGACACGCAAATTGGACCGCACGATCGCGATCGTGCTCTTCGGCTCGGATTACTGGCGCGAGATCATCAATTTCGAAGCGCTCGTCCGCCACGGGATGATCGCGCAAGAAGACCTTGATTTGTTCAAGTTCGCCGACGATCCGGCGACCGCGTTGGACGTCCTCCGCACATCGCTGACCATCGACGCGGACGGAGTGAGTCCGCATTTCGCGAAGTCGCGAACGCCGTCATCGTCCGCGTAGGCCGCTTGTCCTTCAGCGGGCGGTCTTCGCCTGCTCCACTTCGAAAATTCGAGTGCGCGTGCGCGCGAACGCGTCCGCGTTCAGGCTCACGGAGTCGATTCCGCGTTCCACGAGAAACGCCGCGAAATCCGGATAATCGCTCGGAGCTTGACCGCAGATGCCCACCTTGCGGCCCCGCGCGTGAGCCACTTCGATGAGGTGCGCACACGACCACTTCACAGCCTCGATTCGTTCGTCGAACAGCGGCGCCACGGTCGTCGAGTCCCGGTCGACGCCCAGTGTCAGCTGCGTCAAGTCGTTCGAACCGATCGAGAATCCGTCGAAAAGCTTCGCAAATGACTCCGCCATGAGGATGTTCGACGGGATTTCCGCCATCACATAGACCTCCAGCCCTCCTTGCCCTTGCACGAGTCCCCCCTCGCGCATCGTTGCAAGGACGCGCTCGCCTTCGGTCGGCGTGCGGCAGAAGGGAATCATGACCTTCAGGTTCGTCAGCCCGAACGCTTCGCGGACGCGTCGCACCGCGGCCACCTCGAGGAGGAACCCCTCTTTGTAGTCGGGGTGATAATAGCGGCTTGCCCCGCGCCACCCGAGCATCGGGTTCTCCTCGTGCGGCTCGAACGGCGCGCCCCCGACGAGGCGCGCGTACTCGTTCGTCTTGAAATCGCTAAAGCGCAAGATCACCGGCCGCGGCCAGAAGGCCGCCGCGAGCATGCCAATCCCTTGCGACAGCCGATCGACGAAATATTGTGTTTTGTCCGCCGCCCCCGACGTACGCGCGTCGACCTCGCGCCGCAGCTCGATGGGGAGGGTGTCATAGCGCGTCAGAGCGAGCGGATGCACGCCGACCCAACTGGCGAAAATGAACTCCATTCGAGCCAGTCCGACGCCATCACACGGAAGCATGGCGAGCTTCAATGCACTGTCCGGGTCGCCCACGTTGAGCATGATTTGGGTACGCGGCTTTGGGAGCTTCGCGGGGTCGATCTCTTGTACGGAAAAGGCGAGCTCGCCCTCGTAGACATGACCTGTCTCGCCTTCGGCGCACGACACCGTGACCGGACTTCCGCTTGGGACGGTCGAGGTGGCGTTGCCCGCGCCCACGATCGCCGGAATTCCGAGCTCGCGGGCCACGATTGCTGCGTGCGAGGTGCGCCCGCCCCGATCGGTCACGATCGCCGATGCCACCTTCATGATCGGTTCCCAGTCGGGGTCGGTCACTTCCGTCACGAGGACGTCTCCCTTCATCACTTCCGCCTCCTGGCGCGGATCGCGGACCACGCGCGCGCGCCCGACGGCGACGGCGTCTCCGATGGCCAGGCCGGTGGCGATGGCGCGCCCGGGCCGCTCGAGCTTGCACATGCGAATCGTCGGCGCCGTCCGCTGGCTATGCACGGTCTCCGGTCGAGCCTGCACGATGAACAGATCACCCGTGCGCCCGTCCTTGGCCCACTCGATGTCCATGGGGGTCTCTTCGCCGCGGACGCGCGAGTAGTGCTCTTCGATGCGAAGCGCCCACTTCGCAAGGGTGATGACGTCGTCGTCCGTGAGCGAGAAACGAGCTCGCTCGTCCTCGGGGACACGCTCGGTCCGAACGGCGCGGTGGCCGCCTTCGTCGTATACGAGCCGGCTTTCCTTGGCGCCGAGCTTGCGTCGAACGAGCGGACGAAATCCGGCGTTCAGTCGGTCCTTTTGCACGACGAACGAGTCGGGGATCACGCGGCCTTGGACGACGCTCTCGCCCAATCCGAAGCTGGAGGTCACCAGCACGACCCCGCGGTGTCCCGTGTCCGTGTCGAGCGTGAAGATGACCCCGGCGCTCGCCAGGTCCGAGCGGACCATCCGCTGTACGCCGACCGACAGCGCCACGCGCATGTGCTCGAACTTCATGTCTTCGCGGTAGTTGATCGCGCGCGGAGTGAAGAGAGACGCAAAGGCCTTTCGCACCGCGTCGGCCACGGCCGCCGCGCCGCGCACGTTGAGGAAGGTCTCTTGCTGTCCAGCGAAGCTCGCGTTCGGCAGGTCCTCGGCAGTGGCGGAGGAGCGAACCGCGACGTCGAGCGTCGCCGTCCCGGCTCGAGCGAGGGCATCGTACGCTTCGGCGATCTCTCTTTCGAGGTCGGCTGGAAGGGGGGCCCGCGTCATGAGGTCTCGGATCGCGTCGCTTCGGCGGACAAGGTCCGTCACGTCTCCCTTGCGGATGCCATGCAGCGTCTCGCCGATCGCCGCGGCGAGTCCATTGGAGTCGATGAAGTGACGATAACCGTCTGCCGTGACCGCGAAGCCGTCCGGAACGTTGACCCCGAGGGGCACGAGGGCACGCAGCAATTCGCCTAGAGAAGCATTCTTGCCGCCGACGCTGGACACATCCGAAAGGCCGACGTCACGCAACTGTCTGATCCACATGGTGCCACCTCGCCGTCCAGCGTCTTGCGAGGCTCGTACCGCCTTTGGACTTTGCGCCGTAGCCCGTGTTCCCCAGGAGGCGTCCGCAATTGCTGCGCTGTCGCGCATGCACTGCGTCCTTCCTCCCGTCGCGTCCGTGCGTTCTTCGCGCGGTACGAGCCCTGCTTGAAGCAATCCCTGGAGGACACGACATGCTCGGTGCATTGAACCACGACGAAATAGAACAGCTTCTGATGCGTTCGAGCATCGGCCGAATCGGTTGCCAAGCCGACGGACGTGTCTACGTCGTTCCGGTCATTTATGCGTATGACGCCGACTGTGTTTATGCGCACTCCGCGGACGGGCTGAAGATTCGGACGATGCGCGCCAACCCGAACGTGTGCTTTCAAGTCGACGACATCCAGGACCTGTCGCACTGGACGAGTGTGGTCGCCTGGGGCTCGTACGAGGAGCTGAGCGGAGCGTTGGAGGAGCGGGCTTCGACGATTCTCCTTTCGCGATTCGGCCCTGTGCGGACCAGCGCGACCGCTTTGAAGCACCCGCGGTTGCACGGCATCGCGCAGGAAGCGACGCGCACGAACCTTTTCCGAATCCGATTCACCGAGAAGACGGGCCGCTTCGAACGCTAGGGGTCGCGCCATGTCCACTTCGAATCGCCTGCCGCACGTGTGCTTGTTGACGGGGGGAGGCGACGCCCCGGGCCTCAACGCGGCAGTTCGCGCCTTTTTCCACGCCGCTGCGCGCCGATCGATCGCCGTTTCGGCGAGTCGTTTCGGGTTCGAGGGGCTCCTCGGCCGCGCCGAACTCGCGCCGCTCCGCATCGAGGACGTGCGGGGGATCCTGCCGCGCGGCGGGAGCGTCTTGGGCTGCTCCACGAAGAGCAACCCGTTTGCGCCGACTGCGGGCGAGAGCGCTGCGGTCGAGCGAAAGGCTTCGCTGCAGGCGCTCGTCGCGCTGGCCGTCGATGGTCTCGTCCTCGCCGGCGGAGACGGGACGATGGCGATCGCCCGAAGCCTTGGGGAACTCGGAGTGCCGTGCATCGGCATCCCGAAGACGATCGACGGCGACCTCGGCGCGACGGATCAAACGTGCGGAATCGACACGGCCGTGGAGACGGCGACCCGGGCAATCGATGCGCTCCATTCGACGGCCGAATCGCATCAGCGGGTGATGATTGTCGAGGTCATGGGGCGAACCGCCGGATGGCTCGCGCTACGCGCCGCGATCGCCGGGGGCGCCGACGCCGCCTTGATCCCGGAGATTCCGTACGATCCGGCCCGTGTGGTCGCGAAGATCCGGGAGCGAGAGGCGCTCGGCCTTCGTTTCTCGATCGTGGTCATTGGCGAAGGGGCGTCGAGCATCCGCGGGCGCGCCAGCGAAGTGGAGCCTGCGCACGACGGGCGTCTCGCTCGGCTCGGCGGCGCGGGGCACCGCCTCGCCGAGGAGCTCACGGCGCTCGACGTCGGGCACGAGGTGCGCGTTACCGTTCTCGGGCATTTGCAGCGGGGTGGAACACCGACGGCCGCCGATCGGCTGCTCGCGACGCGCTTCGGTACGCATGCGGCCGAGCTATGCGCAGAGGGGCGCTTCGGTCGCATGGTCGCTCTCCGGGGCGGCGAGATTGACTCGGTGCCCCTTTCCGAGGTGCCACGCGCTCCACGCACGGTCGACCCGCAGGGGGAAATGGTTCGCTGCGCGCGCGCCATCGGGATTGAGCTCGGCGCCGGGCCGACGTAGGCTCGTTCTCCTCGGCGCCGCTTTCCAATGCGGGTGCACGTTCTCCTTTTGGTCGAGAAAGTGGCGAACTTTCCATGACATAGGCGTTCCGGCTGCGAGGGGCCGCCACGTCGCCCCCGAGAACCGTCACATCGCCAACTGGAAAAGGAGCGCGTTGAGCTGGAGGCGACGCATCGCCAACAGGAAACGACACATTTCAAGCAGGACGCGACGCAAAACCAAGTTGCAACGAGACACTTCGGACAGGCAGTGACGCATGGCGAACCATGAATGACGCATGGCGAACCATGAATGACGCATGGCGAGCTGGAAATGTGGCGCTTCCAATTGGAAGGGCGACATCGCGATCTGGCGACGCGACGTTTCCAGCTGGACGTGAGGCGTCGCCAAAAGGAAAAGGCGCGCGGCGAACCCGAATCGAGGCGTTTCTAGATGGACGCGAGACGTCGCCAAACAGAAAGGGCACGTGGCCACCTGGAGATCATGCGTCGCCTAAAGGAAATGTCGCTTGGCTGATTGAAAAAGGCGCATCGCCCATTCGACGCGCCGAAATGCGGGGGCTCAACGCCGGATTTACGCAAACAAAACAAGCATGTAGATGCCAGAATGGTCCGGCGACACCTGCGCGCTCACCAGCCTCCACTGGCTCCTCCGCCCCCCGAGTGTCCTCCCCCTCCGGAGTAGCCTCCTCCGCCCCCGCCTCCTCCCCATCCGCCCCCGCCTCCCCACCCGCCGCGCCCCCCCCAGAAGAAGATTCCGCTGCCGAAACGCAGACGAACGATCACGATGACGAGGAGCACGACAATCGCGCCGATCGTGACGAGGGGCACCGGCGCCTCGGGCCGCACCGCCTGTCCCGGAACGGAGTCGAGCGCTTCCGTGATTCCGTCGATGCCGTCATCGACCGCCGCTCGGTAGTTCCCCTCGCGAAGTCGAGGCGCGATCCGACGCTCGATGATGTCGCTGGCTTGCAAATCCGTGAGCTGCCCGCCAACTCCCTTGCCGGTCTCGATTCGGACCCGGTGCTCCTGGGGCGCGATGACCAGGAGAACGCCGTTATCCAGCTCGGCGCGGCCGACTCGCCACGTATTGAACGTTTGATACGCGACGTCTTCGATCGTGTTGCCCTGCAACGACCCGGCGATGAACACCGCAATTTCTTTGCCCGACTGGGCCATCGACTCCTTCAGACGACCCTCGAGCGCGGCGCGGTCTTCGCGCGACAGCACGCCCGCCGTGTCCGTCACGTGTCCCTGGATCGGCGGAACCACGAACGCGGCCGCGCGGGCGTAAGCGCCGACGAACAGGATGGCCATCCCGGCGACGGCCGCGAGCCACAGCGAACGCATCAGAACGACACCTTCGGCGCCGCCATCGACTCGGGAGTTGCCGAGAAGTAGGCGCGCGGCTTGAACGTGCGGCCGGTGGCGCGATTGACCACTTGCCCTCGCACGTGGCCGAGCTCCGCGTTGTAGTCCGCGACCGCTGCGTTGTATTCCTCACGCGAACGGAGGATTCGGTTCTCCGTTCCCTCGATCTGAATCTGCAGGTCGTGGAATGCCGCGTTCGCCTTGAGGTCAGGATACTGCTCTTGGACGACGAGAAGCCGAGAAAGCGCGCCTTTGAGCTGATCTTGCGCCTTGGCGAACGCGGCCATTTTTTCGGGATCCTCGAGATCCTCTGCCTTCAGTGTGATTCCACTGGCCGCGGCGCGCGCCTGCGTCACCTGGGCGAGCGTTTGCTCTTCGTGCTTCGCAGAGCCGCGCACGACGGCGACGAGGTTCGGTACCAGATCGGACCGGCGCTGGAGCTGGGCCTCGACGTCGGCCCACTTCTGCTGGCAGACCTGATCCTTGTTCACGAGCACGTCGTAGCTCTGGCACCCCACGGTGAGGATGATCGACGCGACGAACGTGAGGAAGATTCTCCGCTGCATGCCTGCCCATAGCATGATTTGCGCCGTCGCTGCCGGGAGCTCAAACCTTCTCGTCGACCATTCGGATCGCACCGCAAGGGCACTCAGCGGCGCACAACCCGCACCCCTTGCAGAAGTCGAGATCGATTCGGAAGCCCGCGCCGGGGCCTTTTTTGACGATGGCATTGTCGGGGCAAACGCCATAGCAATTGTCGCATTCGAAGCAATTGCCGCAAGACAAGCAGCGTCGGGCCTCGAATAGGGCATTTTCGGACGTGAGCCCTCCGTGGACCTCTTCGAAGGTCGTCCGCCGCCGGAGCCCGTCGAGCGTAGGCTGCACGGTGCGATCCGCCTCCGTGTAGTACCAGAGGTTGAGGCTCTCGGGCGCCGCCAGCTCGTGACGGGGGGCGGGCGTCCACACGGACCTCCGGAGGTATGCGTCGATATTTCGCGCGGCCTTCTTGCCGTGACCCACGGCGACCGCCACCGTTCGCTGCGATGGCACCATGTCGCCGCCGGCGAAGAGCCCCGCGTGGCCGGTCATCATGTGGTCGTCGACATCGACGACCCGGTCGCGGACGCGGACACCTTCGACATTCTCGAGGATCGACAGGTCGACATTCTGACCCACGGCGAGCACGAGCGTGTCGGCCTCCACCGAGTCGAACTCACCGGTCGCCCGGAGCTTTCCGTCGCCGTCGATCTCCATCCGCTCGACGACGAGCTTGCCTTCGTCGAATCGCTGGATGGTGCGCAGCCACCGAATCTGAATTCCTTCTTCCGTCGCTTCCTGCACTTCGAACGTGTGAGCCGGCATCTGCGCCGGCGATCGGCGATAGATGATGCAGGCCTCGTCGGCCCCGAGGCGCTTGACGGTCCGCGCCGCGTCGAGCGCCGTGTTGCCCCCGCCGTAGATGGCGACTCGACGGCCGATGCGCGGCGGCTGCCCCCCCTCTACGTCTCGCAAGAGGTCGACCGCGTCGAGGATGCGCGACGCGTCGCCGCTCGGGATGTCGACCCGGTGAGCGAGGTGTGCGCCGATCGCGGCGAAGCAAGCCTCGTAGCCCCGTCCCGCGGTGCCGACGATGTCCGCCACGGGCGACCCGCACTCGAGCTTGACACCGAGATCGACAATGCGCGCTATCTCGGAATCGAGAACTTCGCGCGGAAGGCGATACTGCGGAATGCCGTATCGCATCATGCCGCCGGGCCGCGGCAGGGACTCGCGTACGGTCACCGAGTGCCCCATGAGCGCCAGATGGTACGCGGCGGAGAGGCCGCTCGGACCTGCCCCGATCACGAGCACTCTCTTGCCCGTCGCGGCGCCCGGAGCTGGCAGCCGCCACTTTTCCTTGATTGCAAGGTCGCCGAGAAAGCGTTCGACCGCGTGGATCGAGACGGATTGATCCAGCTTGGCCCGGTTGCACGACGTCTCGCAAGGGTGATAGCAAGCCCTGCCCATAATCGCGGGGAGCGGGTTGTCTCGGACGAGGACTTCCCACGCGGCGCGGTAGTCGCCTTCTTCCGCGTGATAAAGCCACCGCTGGATGTTCTCCCCGGCCGGACACGCGTCGTTGCACGGGGGCAGGCGGTCCACGTATTCCGGGCGGCGCGTGCGCCACGACCCGGTATGGTTCGCGCGGCTCGACCCCTCGTCGAGTGTGATGGCAAATGGCTTGATCATGCGAGCGCCTCGGACGCCGCGAGGTGAAAGCGTTCGATATGATGATCTGCGATCGCCTGCAATTTCCCAACCCGCTCTGCGTCGACCCTGCCTTCGGCAAAGAGATGAGCAAATCGCCCTTGGCACCGCAGGTATGCGTCCACGGGCTCTCGCTTGCGGATGGGGGTGCTGCGCGTCAGCGTGCCGTATTCCGCCTCGAACAGGGGAAAGAGGCCGCATTGCACGGCGAGTCTCGCGACATGGATGGTGGCATCGGTCGCCGTTCCCCAGCCGAGCGGACAGGGCACGTGCACGTGGATGTAGCGCGCGCCGTGGATCGCCATCGCGTGCTTTACCTTGGCTTCGAGGTCGTGTAGGTCAGCGACGCTCGCCGTCGCCACGTAGGGGATCCCGTGCGCCATCGCGATGAGCGGGACGTTCTTGCCCTGTCCGAACGCATTGCCCGGGTCGGGACCCATCGCGGGCGTGGTCGCCGTGCGCGCGGCCGGTGGCGTCGCGCTCGAGCGCTGCACGCCCGTGTTCATGTACGCCTCGTTGTCGTAGCAAACGTACAAGACATCGTCGTTTCGCTCGAACATCCCCGATAGGCAGCCGAAGCCGATGTCGGTCGTCCCGCCGTCGCCCCCTTGGGCGATGACCCGGACGGGCTTGCCCTTGACGCGCATGGCTGCGGCGACACCCGTCGCCACGGGCGCAGCGTTCGCAAAGAGGGAATGCAGCCAGGGAAGCTGCCAGGCCGATTCGGGGTACGGCGTCGTGAAAACTTCTAGGCACCCGGTCGCGTTCACGGCGACGAGGTTTCCCGAAGCCGCGCGCATCGCGGCGTCGAGGACCCACCGGGCGCCGAGGGCCTCGCCGCAACCCTGGCACGCGCGATGGCCGCTCGTCAGCGCGTTGCTCCGGTCGATTGACGCTTGCACGGTGCGCGATGGGGCGTCGAGGAGGCGATTGCCCACGGTCAGCGTTCCGGTTTGATAGAACTTGATGCGCTGCTGAGTCATCCGATTCTCCGCATCGAAGGGCCTACGTCCCGGAGCAAGTTCGAAGCCGTGGGGCCCGACCGCCTCTTCTCGGCCCCCCGGGCAAGCTCGCCCTCGACCAGCTTCCAATCGAGATCGAGAACGTGTAGCTCCTCCAGCGTGGCGGCGTGAGCCGCACCGAAGACGCGCGCCAAAGACGTTCGGGTGATCGCTCGCCCCCCAAGGCCGGCAATGACCGTATGGACGAACGCGGGCTCGCCTCGAAGTGCCATCCGGACGTGGGACGCGAGGACGCCGCCCATGCCCAGCGCGAGGTTCTTCTCGACCACCACGATGCGCTTGGCACCGTGAAGCGCGGCTCGTACCGCTTCCGCGGGGAACGGGCGGAACGTGCACAAATCGACCGATCCGATCGCGATGCCGGCCGCGCGCATTTCGTCGACGACATCCTCGATGGTCCCGTTGACCGATCCCATGGCAACAACGATCGTTTCGGCGCCCTCGATCCGGTACCCGCGCAGCAGGCCGCCCGAAGTGCGGCCGAACGCGGCCGCGAACTCGGCGGCAATCGAGGGGATCATCTCGATTGCACGCAGTTGCTTGTGGTGCGCGAGCCACCGCACTTCGGCGAACGCTTCCGGTCCCACCATCGCCCCGATTGTCACCGGGTCGGCGGGATCCAGCGTCTGGATGGGCTCGAACCGCGGAAGAAACGCGTCGACGTCCTCCTGGGACGGCACATCGACACGCTCGAACGCGTGCGTCAGGATGAATCCGTCGACGCACACCATCACCGGACAGCTCAGCGACTCGGCCAGGCGAAATGCCTGCACATGCAGGTCGGCGGCTTCCTGGTTGTCTTTGGCGAACAGCTGAATCCACCCCGCGTCACGCATCGACATGGCATCCGAGTGGTCATTCCAGATATTGATGGGCGCGCCGATCGCGCGATTGCCGAGCGTCATCACGATTGGCAATCCCAGACCGCCGGCGTTGTAAACGGCTTCCGCCATGAACAAGAGGCCCTGGCTCGAGGTCGCCGTGTACGCGCGGGCGCCGGCCGCCGAGGCCCCGATGGCAACGCTCAGCGCGGCGAATTCCGACTCGACGTTGATGAATTCGCAGGGGCTCAGCCGGCCCGTACGAACCAGTTCGCCCAGCCCCTCGACGATGTGCGTCTGGGGGGTGATCGGATACGCGCAGATGACCTCGGGACGGCAGCGCGCGATTGCTTCTGCCATGGCGCGCGATCCTTCGACTTGTTTCAACATTGGGCGGCTCCCTTCGCACGGGCCGCGCCCGCATAGGCGTCGCGCGCCGCCGCCACGTTTGCCTCGGCGACCTGGGGCCGGAAACGCGATCGGAGCGCCTCTTCGAGAGACGTGAGACGCACCGTGCCCGTCAGCGCGGCGAACGCACCGAGCAGTCCGGCGTTTGGAACTGGCTTTCCCGTGTGTCGGAGGGCCAGCTCCGTGGCCGGGACCGTTTGAACGTGGTCGCGAGGCAAGCGCGCGACCAGATCGTCCAGCCCGAGATCGGACAGCTGTTTGCCAGTATTGACGAGCACGTACCCACCGGCGCGCAAGCCCTGGAAAACGTCCACGCTGTGGAGCAGCGTCGCGTCCTGAATGAGAACGGCGTCCGGCTGTACGACGGGCTCGCGAAGGCGAATCTGCGCTCCGTGCAATCGGCAAAAGGCCATGACCGGCGCGCCCATGCGTTCGGAGCCGAAGCTCGGAAATGCCTGCGCGAACTGGCCTTCGAAGAAGGCGGCGACGGAAAGCAGCTCCGCGGCGGTCACCGTACCCTGACCTCCGCGGCCATGCAGGCGAACTTGAAACATGAACGGGGGCCCTCCGGTCAGCGATCCTTTGCCGCGGAGGAGCGCAGCGTCTGCTCGGCCGCCTTCTGCGCGCTGTACTCGGCAATCAAGCGGTGCCGTGCCACGGTCACGACATGAGCCAGATCGGTGCTGGGAGGTATCGCGTCCTCGTCGGCCTTCAATTTGTCGCTTAGACCGTGAAGCATCCCGGCCCAGGCGAGCGCATCTCTCTCTCGTGGCGTCGCTGCTTTTTCTCCGACGGGGTACCCCGCGGCTCGTGCCGTTTCGCTCAGGAACTGGAGCCACGTCCCAGGCACGAGTTTCTTCGTTGCGTCTCTCGGCACTTCCGGCATCTCGACCCCGAAGAGAAGGTGGAATTCGTCGCCGACCGCATAGAGCTTCAAGTGCTTGGGAAGACCCCGGGCCAGCTCCACTCGGTCGAGCACGCCGAGGAGCCCAAGCGCGTGCGCCTCCTTGGTCAGTCCACGCGCTTGCAAGTCGAAGAGTGCCTCCAGTTTGTCGTGCGCGCGCAGCGGAGCGACCGCGTCGATTTCGTCGGACGTCAGCTTCTCGGGTTCCCGGTCGAGGTCCCGCTTCACTCGGTCAGCCGCGCGCCGTGCGAGCATGAGCTCCTTTTCTTCGTCGGCCAGCGCCGAAGCCAGCTTCACGAGCGCCTCCTGCGTCGGGCCGTCGACTCGCTCTTTCTTTGCCGTCTCATCCACGCGGGCCAGAAAGTCGGCCACCGCGTTCATCTCGAGGGCGCGCAGCTGCTCGTAGTGCGTCTTGTCTTCTGCGCCGGCCCAGATTTGTCGCTCGAGATCGTGGCAGCGCGCTTCGATGCCCTTTTCCTTTCCGACTCCTTGCTCGCCGAGAGCGTCCGCCCAGGCACCGCCTGACCAGCAGCCCGCAGCAGCGACGATCAGCCTGTGGGCTCCGGTCGACGCTTCCCCCGCCGCCGGGGCCACGGGGGGAGTAGACGCGGGGGCCGCTGCGCCCTCGACCGGGGGCGGAGCGTGGGTCTGCGGGGCGGCCGCGGGAAGCTGCGCCGAGGATCCGCATTGAGACGAGAGGAGCGCGGCGAACGAAGCCGCCACGGACAGCGGGACCGAATGCAAACGAGGCATGTCGCGGGGCCGTTCATGCGAACGGTGCGCCACGCGACTGCGGAGCACGAGAACGCGGATCCGGACCGCGGACGCAATGCGCCTTTCCGTTCCTCGCGCGCGCAAAGCCTGCACCCGCGCGCAGAGTTCACGGATTCGATCCTCAGCGCTTCAATCCATCCCGGCGAAGAGCGCCATGACCTCGGACGCGCTCAGGGCGCGATTGTAAATTCGGAAGTTGTCGATTTTCCCATTCAAGTAGGGGTCCGACGAGGACTGCGAACGTCCGAGCCAATCTTGCGTCGTGGGCCCGAGGCTCGACGGATTCAGGGTCATGGCGGCACTCTTCACCACCTCCCCGTTGAGGTAGAGGACGGCCGTCGTTCCGGTCGACGTGACGCAGACGTGCTCCCACATGCCGGCGGCCAGTGGGGGCGCGTCGAGCCTCTGTTCCGCGGCGACCCCGCCCGTCGTGATCGCGAACTGCAGAGTACCGATTCCACTGTTGGGTGTAAGGAACATGTAATCGTTCGTTCCGGTACCAAAGTCGAAGATGTGCGCGTGCTGCGGGATCGGGGCGTTCAGATTGACCCACTCGCAGACTGAAAATGCGGTGAGGCCGAAGACAATGTTCGGGGGCAGGCTCACGTACTGATTCATCCCGCTCATCGTCGCGGCATTGCCTTGTACGCCCGTGGTGAACGTCGCTCCCTGCATAGTCGCTGTTTCATTGTTTCCGGAGTCGTCCGCGGTCGTCGTTCCGGTCGTCTCCGCGAACGGGTAGTACGCGACCAAACCGGCGTCGTTGGCCGGGGGCGGGTGCGCCGCATCCGTCCCCGCATCGCTCCCGCCAGCGCTGTCGATTGGCCCGGTGTCCGCCTGGGACGGGCCGGCCTCCGCGGCGTCCACGGTCGCCCCGGAGGCAGAGTCCGACACACTTTGCCCGTCGGGCTGCTCGGTGTGTGGAGGCTCTGCGTCCGCATCCGTGCCGTCAGCCGCAACTTCGTTCGGGGCGTCGGGTCCATCGTCGACGGCCTGCGGCGATGCGTCGGCGTTGTCCTCCCCGGGCATCGCTGCATCGGCGTCAGGTACGAATGAATCGCCCAAGGCATCCGGAGCGGCGCCTTGGGCGTCACTCGCCGCATCGTTACCAATCGCGGAACCTTCTACGTCGAACGAGCTGAGGTCGTACAAGAAGGAACACTGGCAAAGCGTAAGCAGTGGTGAGAGAGCAAGGCAGCGACGGACTCTCGGGGCGTGTCTGCGCATTACGGCGAATTACAAACGATAACATCGAAGGCCGCCCCCTTGCCAACCGATGTGGTCGCTCGACAGCGCAAGCGAAGTTCTCCGCCCACACTCGCCGCCTCTCGGCCACCTCGGCCACCTCTGCCACCTCTGCCACCTCTGCCGCGAGCGCGCTTCTCACGCTTGCATTTTCGGTGGACGGCGCTAGCCGCCGTCCACTTGGGTGCAAGTCACCGAGACGCTCTGCACTGCCAGGCACGCCGCCGCGTCGCTGCCGTCGGATACGGTCAACGTGAGGGTCGGCGCCCCGGCTGACGTGCACGTGAATGTGGCGAGCGGGGAGGTCGTGTTGGCGAGCGTTCCAGACGTCGCCGTCCACTGAAACGTGAGCCCGGCGCTGTTCGGGCCTCGCGCTTCGGCAATCAGGGTGAGCGAACCGCCGACGATCACGTTCGCGGGGTTGATTGTGATCGCGTCGATGATGGGACACTGGCTGGTCGTGGCAATCACCGAGATCGTGCCGGACTCGGGCGCTCCGCCTGAGCAGGCCAGGGCCACGGACACGGGCGTCGTCTGATTCGAAAGGATGCTGAACGGAGCCGATTCACCAGAACAGGTAGTCGAGCCGTCGGTCGACACGCCGCTCAGCGTGATCGCATAGCCGCCTCCGGCCGGAATGCCCCCGAGCAAGGCCGAGACCGTCGAACTCATCGAGACGTCGATCGTTCCGGATTGCGTGAAAGAGTTCGGGCCGGTCAACGTGTAGCTCACCGAGTTGATGTTGATTCCCGAAGCCACTTGAAGCGCGACCCCCACGGTACCCGTGTCCGCCGTCGACCGACCCGGGTCCGAGGTGCCGACGCCCGATGGCGAGTGGTCATCTTGCCCCATCCGGGACGAGCACCCGCAGAGCGCGGCAAGGGCACCCGCGACGACGACAAAAGTCAAACTGTCCAACGAGCGACGCAAAGTGTCCTCCATCCCGTGAGGGCTGGTTTCTTGGATTCGAAACAAGTCGCTAACGAGCACTCCCTTGTGCGCGCCGGGTCCCGAGGGCGCCCAGGGCGAGCATGGCCATTCCGAGGAAGGCGACTCCCGATCCGGGCAACGCCGGCACGGGCAGAGGAGGTCCGCCGTCTCCGGCGTCCGGCGTTTCGCCCGCATCGGTTTCGCCCGCGTCGGTCGCGCCGGCGTCTGTTGCCGGCGCTTCGCACGTGACCGTGACCGTTCTCGTGCTTGCCGCCGCGTTGCACGCGGATCCAGCCGGCACGGGACCGTCGGCAGCGACCAGCGTCAGCGGAACCGGTCCGGCGACCGAGCACGTGAAGTTCGTGTTCGGGGTGTTCGCGCTGGAGAACGACCCGTTCGGCGCGGACCAAGCATAGGTTAGCTGGCTCGAGATCGGACCCGCTGCCGCCGCAGTGAGCGCGATTGTGCCGCCGACCGCCGTTTCTGCCGGGACGGCGGTGATGTTGGTCACGTCGGCACAGTTGAAGCTCGTGCCGTTGACGAGCGTCACCTGCGATCCCGACGTTGCCACGGTGCACGCCATGACGACCGGGACGGGCGTGGTCTCGTGCGACTGGATGGCAAAAGAGGACGACCCAGCGCAAGTGACGCTTCCGTCGATTGCCGTGCCCGACAACGAAATGAGGTACCCCGTGCCGGCGGGTATGCCGCTGGCGAGAAAGCTCACCACATTGGTGTTCGGAATGGAGACCGAGCCTCTTTGGACGACCGTGGCGGCGTTGTGGGGGCCCGTGATGACCCACTGGACGACTTCGATCAGCTGACCCGCGGGGAGCGTCAGCTGGGCGCCGACCGTCCCGCTACCGTTCGGGGCGACGACCGCGCCCGAGCGACCGGGGCTGGCCTCTCCCTGTTCGCCTCCTGTACCCGTCCAATCGGAAGAGCAGGCCGCCGACGCGGTCGCGAGGGCGAGTGCCGTGGCCAGAAAACACGAGTTCTTCACGACAGGCGATCTCCACGAATGGGGCGGGCCACAGCCGCCAGGCCGGCCAACAAAAGGACGAATCCCAACAAAGCTGCCTTGCCGTCGAGCGCCGGGACGGTGGTGAGGTTCGGCGCATAAAAATACGCCGCGCCGGAGTCCATGTAATTCGTCGCGCCGAAGGCACCGATGACTGTGATCGTGCCGGTGGTGGCCACCGAGTATCCGAAATACTGACCGCTCGCGGACGCCAGCAATTTTTCCGCGGCCCATGTGCCGCCGCTATTCGCGAAGACGTAGGCGGCGCCCGGGCCGGACGCACCGGCCTTTTCGTATGCACCGACGACGGCGGTGCTGCCCGAGAGAGCGACCGAGAAGCCGAAGTAGTCGTCGCTCGTGCCATCGCTGGCGAGGAGATCGGGCCCCTGCTGAGACCAGCTTCCTGCGCTTTCCGTGAAGTAGTACGCGGCGCCCCTGTCGCTCGCGTGGCCGTATGCGCCGACAAGAGCGGCATTCGTCCCTGCGGCGACCGAGCCGCCGAAGTTGTCGCCCGGCGCGCCGTCCGCCGCTGCGATGACCGCCTGCTGGGACCACGTGCCGCCGGTCGCCGTCATCGCGTAGGCGAGGCCGGTTGCGCCGTTGGCCATGGGCGCTCCGATGATGGCCGTCGTCGCGCCGGGATCGAGAGCCACTCCGTAGCCAAACGATTCACCCGCCAACGGTCCGAGGATTTCCTGCTGCGACAGCCAGGTTCCCCCTTGGTTGACGACCGAGTACACGGCACCGGTCCCCGCGGCCATGCCGGGCGCTCCGATGATCGCCTGGCTGCCCTGCAGCGCGAGCGCGCAGCCATAACAGTCATTGGGGTTGGTGTCCGTCGACGTGAATTCTTGCTGCTGCGTCCAGACGCTCCCCGCCCGACTGAATGCGTAAACGTACCCCTGGGCCTTTCCCGCGGCCGAGACGAGCGCGGTGTTGCCGCTCACCGCAACGGTGTAGCCGAACTCGTCGTTGGCCGATCCGTCCGTCGCGGTGAGCTCCGCTTGCTGCGTCCACGTGCCGCCCGTTTGGACGTAGACATACGCGGCGCCCTTGGCGCCGTTGTCGTTCAGTGCTCCGACCACCGCGGTCGTGCCATCGACGGCGACCGAGTAACCGAAAAAGGCGTCACTGGAGCCGGAGAACGACGTCTGCAGCACAAACTGCGGATTGCCACCGGCCTTCGCATCCGAGCTCGCACCGACCGCGGCGAGGAGGCACAAGATCGACAGCGCAACGGTCTTCGCTGTCCTTTTGAGGGGCATCTTCACACTCATGAATCGTCCTTTTGGGTACCAGTGCAACGTTCGGACCTCGATCGGCCGTGGCCGACCGCTCATGGCAGGCGGACCGAAAACGAGGCAGTTCGCGGTATCGGCGCTCGCCTGAAGGGCGAGCGCATCGAATCGTTTTCGGAATCGACCCTACGATTTTCGAAAGAACCGCGCGTGCGCCCCGCGCGCTCCATTGCCCTCCGAAATTCGAACGCCCAGTTCCGAAAACGCGCTGTCTCCGCACGCGCGCCGTGCGCGTACGCGCCGAAAAGCCCCTGCGATGCGCGAATCGAAGAGCTGGGGCCGGGTTTTGCAAACTCGCTCGTTCAGTCGCCACTCGTTCCAATCGTCATTCGGAGCGCGAACCATCCGCGGAGAGTCTTCAATGAGAGCCATGTTTCGAAAGTCCCTCATCCAGAGAACATTGATTCTTGCAGCCGTCGGCGGCGCGTCCGTCGCAGCGGCGCAGGTCGTTGGCTGCTCGTCGCCCGGCGCAGCAGCGACCGGCGGGTCGACACCCGCCCAGGCCGCAGGCGATCCAGGCGCAGGGGGGGACAACGCGGGCAGCGTTGGGATGGCACTGACGCTTCCGGGCGGTGAGGTCATCAACACGGTCAACTGGACGGTCACCGGCCCCAATGGCGGGTCCACCGTCGTGCAGACCGGCACGGTGGCGGTCGGCAACAGCCAGACCCTCACCTTCCTTATCGGTGGCATTCCCGCTGGCGCCGGCTACACGGTCGCCCTCTCGGGTCAGTCGACCGACGGGAGCGTGACCTGCACCGGCAGCGCAACCTTCTCCACCTCGGCCCGCACCACGACCAACGTGTCGGTCGCACTCCAGTGTTCTTCGCCGGCCTCCGAAGCCGGCTCGGCCCTGGTCAACGGGACCACGTTCAACTGCGCCGCGTGGAACTCGGCCGCCGCGAGCCCTGCGGAAGCGATTGTAGGCAACTCGGTGAACCTCTCGGCGACGGCGACGGGTCCGAACCCGGCCGGCCTCACCTATGCGTGGACGGCGTCGAGCGGAACGCTCAGCACCCCCACCTCGTCGACGAGCCAGTTTACGTGCACAACGCCGGGCACGGCGACGATCACGTTGACCGTGGGCGATGGCGTCGTCCCCGATGGCGGGACGTGCAGCGCATCGGCGGCGACGACCACGGTCCAAGTGACCTGCGACGGGCACCTCGACCAGGCGGCTACGCTCGCGACGGCGACGAAGATCAAGCACGTCATCATCGTTTTCGGCGAGAACATCTCCTACGATCACTACTTCGGCACCTACCCGGTGGCGCAGAACAACCCGGGCGACACCCCGTTCACCGCCGCCCCCGGAACGCCCGTGGGCAATGGTCTCACCACGCCGCTCGACCCCACTCACAGTTTCGCGCCTCTGACGGGGCTGAACCTCCTGACCAACAACCCGAACCTGAACGCAGCCAACGGCGCGGGCGCCTCGAATCCGTTCCGCCTCAACAAGAGCCAGGCGGCGACGAGCGACCAAGGTCACAACTACAACCCGGAGCAAAAGGCGTCCGACGACGGCGGCATGGACCTCTTCCCGCTCAACACGGGCTCCGCCGGACCGCCCCCCGTTGCCGACAGCGGCGCCCCCGCTGCCGCGCTGACGAAGGGCCTCGTCATGGCCTATTACGACGGCAACACCGTCAACGCCTTCTGGAACTTCGCGCAGAATTACTCGCTGAACGACAACTCATGGACGACCACGTTCGGGCCCTCCACCCCCGGCGCCGTCAACCTCATCTCCGGCCAAACCAACGGCATCGTCGCGTCGAACAAGGTGGACGGCGGGACGTTCAGCTCGAGCCACGTCATCGCAGACGGCAACGGCAACTACACGATGATCGGCGACATCGACCCGCTGAACGACGTGTGCTCTTCGGCGGCTGACCAAGGCCAGCTGGCCGGAAAGACCATCGGCGACGCCCTGAACGCCGCAGGCATCACGTGGGGCTTCTTCGAGGGTGGATTCAACCTTTCTCTCGTCAACGCGAACGGCACGACCGGCTGCGCCCGCAGCACCGCGCAGACCGTCGCCAACTCCGCTACGCCGGTGCCGGCCGACTACGTCCCCCACCATCAACCGTTCCAGTACTTCGCGTCGACCGCCAACCCGACCCACGCGCGCCCCGGATCGGTCGCCGCGATCGGCACTACGGACGCTGCCAATCACCAGTACGATACAGCCGACTTCTTCGCGGCGCTGGCGGCGGGCAACCTTCCCGCGGTCGTCTACCTGAAGGCCCCGGCATACCAGGACGGTCACCCCGGCAACTCGAATCCGGTCGACGAGCAGAACTTCGTCCTCAGCGTCGTCAACGCGGTCCAGGCGGCCCAAGAGTGGAGCTCGACGGCGATCATCTTCAACTACGACGACTCCGATGGCTGGTATGACCACCAGGCGCCGCCGATCGTCAACCCCTCCTTCAGCACGGTCGGCGACGCGCTCAACGGAACCGGCGTGTGCAACAGCGGCGCCCAGCAGACCGGTCCCGCTCCGGCCACCCCGCTCCTCGGAGCCCCGCTCCCGGACGGCGGCGCCCCCGCGCCCGTTCAGGGTCGATGCGGCTACGGCACGCGTGTGCCGCTGCTCGTCGTCTCGCCGTTCGCCAAGCGCAATTTCATCGACCACACGCTGACCGACCAGACCTCGAGTTTTCGGTTCATCGAGGACAACTGGCTCTCGAGCCAGCGCCTGCAGCCGGGCGGATCGTTCGACACGATCGCGAACTCGATCACCAACATGCTCCAAGGCGACTAACTGGTCGCGCTGGACCAATCGGGGGCGGTCGTGCATGCGGCGCGGCCGCCCCCGGAGTTTTGTACGAATGATCGGCCGCCGCCGCCTGCTCCTCGCAACGGCGTTTGCTTTTCCTGGGGCCTGCCGTCGGCGCTCGCGCTCGGGCCAGCACGGACACGGCCACGGATCGCTCGCGGTACCGGTGCCGGTCCGCATGCCGCTCCACCCCGACGCGCTCGCGCGGTTCGTCGATCCGCTTCCCATCCCGCGGGTGCTCCAGCCCGACGGCCTGCGCGATGACCCGGACGAACCCGGCGCCCAGATTCCCTACTACCGCGTCTCAATGCGGCCGGTCGACGTCACGGTTCATCGGGATCTGCCCCCTTCACGCATGTGGGGTTACGGCGACTCGGTGCCCGGGCCGACGATCGAGACCCGCGGCGGTCGCGGTTTGCTAGTGGAGTGGGTGAACGAGCTTCCCGACAAACATATCTTTGCCATCGACCACACCCTCTGCGGCGCCGGCGCCGATCGCCCCGACGTACGCGCCGTGGTGCACGTGCACGGCGCGAAAGTGCCTCCAGAGGCCGACGGGTACCCGGAAGACTGGTATACGCCCGGTCGCTCCGCCGTCTTTCATTATCCGAACAAGCAAGAGGCAAAAACGCTCTGGTACCACGATCACGCGATGGGTATCGAACGCCTGAATCAATACGCGGGGCTTTTCGGCGCGTTCATCGTCCGCGACGAGGTCGAGGAAGCGCTTCGGCTCCCGAGCGGGCCTTATGATATGCCGATCATGCTGAGCGATCGGCTCTTCGGTGCCGATGCGCAGCTCATCTACCCGACTTCGGGACGGCCGGACTCACCGTGGGTCACCGAGTTTCATGGAGACGCGCTGCTCGTCAATGGCAAACTATTTCCCTATCTCGAGGTGGAGCCGCGCCAATACCGATTTCGAGTCATCAACGCGTCGAACTCACGAGTCTATTATCTGTCGCTGAGCGGCGGCCGGACGTTTCATCAAATCGGGAGCGATCAGGGGCTCCTGCCGGCCCCCGAGCCGCTTCAAATGGTCTCCGTATCCCCCGCCGAGCGCGTCGACCTGGTCGTGGACTTCAGCGGCAGCGCGGGCCAGCGAATCGTCTTGCAGAATCAAGCGTTCCAGCTCCTCGAGCTGCGCGTGTCTGCCCCGGCGGGCAAGAAGTCTCCACGTGCGAGCAAAAACCCGTCTCTGCCCGCGGTCCTGCGTCCAGTGCCACGGCTGCAGGAATCGCTCGCGGTCAAGACCCGAATGCTCACGCTGAACGAATACGAGGACCCCAATACGCACGGGATGTTGATGCTCCTCAACGCGACGCGCTGGCATCAGCCCGGGACGGAGAGGCCTCTGCTCGACTCGGTGGAAATCTGGAGCTTCGTCAACCTGACCGAAGACGCCCATCCCATCCACCTGCACCTCGTGCGGTTTCAAATCCTCGACCGGCAGGCGTTCGACGCCGACGAGTATTTGGCGAGCGGGACGATGAAGTTCACGGGAGGTCCCATTCTCCCGCCGGGCAACGAACGCGGATGGAAGGACACCGTACGAGTGGACCCGGGCACGGTCACCCGGATAATCGTGCGTTTCGAGGGGTATGTAGGACGGTATCTTTGGCACTGTCACGTCCTCGAGCACGCGGCCAACGAGATGATGCGTCCGCTCGACGTGGTTTCTGCCTGACCTGTCGCGCGCTCGGAGCGCGAGACGCGAAGGAGAGAGAACGGCCAGGAGCGCCTGGGACGCAAGGGTCCGAGAGAAACGGCGGCGCCCCCCCAAGCGCGCGCATTTCTCACGCGACGGCGCAACGTCTGCGTAGCCCGGCGCATTTCTCACGCTCCTCGTCGCCCGGGCCGTTGCCGTCCGTGCATGTTGCGCCGCCATGGACCGCCGCTTGCTGCGGTGCGAGCGCCGCGATGGTCGATGCAGCCGACAGTTCCGGACGCGTCATCCGCGTCCGAGGGTCGATCGTGGACGTCGCGTTCCCGTCCGGGCGGCTGCCGGATATTCACGAGGGTCTGGTACTCGGCGCCGAAGGCGGACGCAGGCTCGTCCTCGAGGTCCAGCAGCATCTCGATCCGCAGTCGATCCGAGCTGTCGCCATGAACGCGACCTCGGGGCTTCGCCGAGGCGAGGCGGTCAGTCGCACGCGGAGCGTCCTGCGAGTGCCCGTCGGCGACGCGGTCCTCGGACGTTTGATCAACGTCCTCGGCGAACCAGGGGACGGCCTTCCCGGGTTCGCGCCCGGTGTTTCATCGCGGCCCATTCACCGGACCGCGCCGCCGTTTCAGGAACAAGCAGCCGAGCGTCAACCATTTCAGACCGGGATCAAAGTGGTCGACCTCCTCGCGCCGCTCGTCCGAGGCGGAAAGGCCGGCATGTTCGGCGGCGCCGGAGTGGGCAAGACCGTCCTCATCATGGAGCTCATTCGCACGACGGTCGCGCACTACTCCGGGGTCTCCGTCTTCGCGGGTGTCGGAGAGCGTTCACGCGAAGGACACGAGCTCTTGCTCGAGCTCACCGCGTCCAAGGTGCTCGATTGGACGGCGCTCGTATTCGGCCAAATGAACGAGCCGCCGGGGGCGCGCTGGCGTGTGGCGCTCGCCGCACTGACCGTGGCGGAGCACTTCCGCGACGAGAACAAGCGCGATGTCCTTCTGCTCATGGACAACGTCTTTCGCTTCGTTCAGGCCGGAAGCGAAGTATCGGGTCTCCTCGGCCAGCTCCCGTCGCGGGTCGGGTACCAGCCGACGCTGGCCTGCGAGATCGCCGAGTTGGAGGAGCGTGTCGCCTTCTCTGGCGGTGCTTCGATCACGGCGATCGAAGCCGTCTACGTGCCCGCGGACGACTACACCGACCCTGCGGTCGCCGCCATCTTCAGCCACCTCGACTCGTCGATCGTCCTCTCCCGCGACATGGCGAGCGAAGGCCTCTACCCCGCCGTGGACCCGCTCGAGTCGACCTCGACACTGCTCGATCCGGCGATTGTCGGCGACGAGCACTTCGAAACCGCACAGCGCGTCCGTGAAGCCATCGAGCACTACCGCGAGCTCGCCGAAGTCATCGCTCTCCTCGGCATCGAGGAATTGAGCGCAGAGGACCGATTGGTCGTCGCGCGCGCTCGGAGGCTGATGCGCTTTCTCACGCAGCCCTTCATGGTCACCGAGGCGTTTACCGGCAGGGCAGGACGATCGGTCCCGGTGAGGGACACGGTCGCCGGCTGTAGGGCCATCCTGGATGGCGAGGGTGACGGTTGGCCCGAATCCGCGTTCTATATGGTGGGCACCCTCGAGGAGGCCCGGGCAAAGCACGAAGCCGGAGAGAAGGGAGCTTCCGCATGAGGCTTCGGGTGACGACCCCGACGAGCGTCGTCACCGACGCACAAGGGATAACGCACGTTCGAGCCGAAGACGCGACAGGTGCCTTCGGCCTGCTGCCCGGCCACACCGAGTTCGTGACCGTGCTCGCTATCTCCGTCCTCAGTTACCGTGACTCGACCGGTGGAGAGCGGCACGTCGCGGTGCGTGGCGGCGTTCTTCGCATGAGCGACGGCGCAACGGTCGAAGTGGCCACCCGCGAGGCGATCGCGAACGACGACCTCGACGCGCTTCATCGCGCGGTTCTCGCGAGATTCCGAACTCACGCGGAGGCGGAAGCCAAGGCGCGCACACGGGCGACGCAGCTCAACGTGGCCCTCGTGAGAAACCTCTACCGCTACGTCCGGGCGGAGCGCGACGGCCGCTTGCTCCCGCTCCTCGGCCCGACCGCCCCCGAGCAGCGAAAGTGACCGACCGAAAGCGCCCCACCGATCTGGACGAGGCCGTCGAGCAACGAAGGGCCCGGCGTGAGGCCTGGAGGCGTGACGGGGAGCGATCGCTTGCCAGCAATCTGGCCATGGTCGGGACGCTGGGTTGGCTGATCGTCGTCCCCACGCTCGTCGGCACCTTCGCCGGGCGCTGGATTGACCGAAAGAGCGGAATGGGCATCACGTTCACCTCGGCACTGATGTTCGTCGGACTGATCTCCGGCTGTTTCTTGGCGTGGAGAAAGGTCAGGTCTGCGTGAACCCTGCGCCTCCCCCGTACTCTCCACTCGAGAGCGAGGTCGTCTTTCGCGTGGGGCCCGCGGAAGTCTGCCGGCCGGTCGTGACGACATGGGGGATCATCGCGGCGCTGCTTCTCGCGTCCTGGCTCGGAACGCGCAGAATGTCGTCGAGACCAGGACGCTGGCAGACCATCCTCGAGGCCGTCGTCGGCCTCATCGAGAGCCAGATTCAAGAGGTCATCCGGTCCGACGCGGGAGCGTTCCTGCCCCTTATCGGCACGCTCTTCCTGTTCGTTGCGGTAGCGAACCTCTCGGCGCTGATCCCGGGGGTGAAGCCGCCGACGGCGGCGATCGAGACGCCCGCGGCGCTCGCCTTCATCGTCTTTCTCTCTGTGCACGTCTACGGTATCCGTGCGCGAGGGTGGCGACGCTATCTAAAGTCGTATTTGGAGCCCAACCCGCTGATGTTGCCGCTCAACATCTTGTCCGAGATCACGCGCACCTTCTCGCTGATGGTCCGGCTCTTCGGAAACGTGATGAGCCACGAGCTCATCGTGGGGATTGTCGTCGCCTTGGCGGCGCTCCTCGTGCCGATTCCGTTCATGGCGCTGACGATTCTCATCGGCCTGATACAGGCTTACATTTTCTCGGTCCTCGCGACCGTCTTCGTGGGCGCGGCCGTCGGGGCCGTCGAGAAAGGATGACCGTGCGATGACGATACAGATGTTGAGCGTGATTTGCGCCACCGTGGCCGTTTCGATGGGGGCGGTGATTCCAGCGCTATCGGAGGGCCGTGCGATTGTCGCGGCGATGGAGGCCATCGCGCGGCAGCCGGAGTCGCAAGGGCCGCTTTCGCGAACCCTGTTCGTCGGTCTGGCGATGATCGAGACGATGGCAATCTACTGTCTGGTCGTCGCCCTCGTGCTCCTGTTTGCGAACCCTTTCGTGCGGTGAGCGGGCGCGATGAGCATCTGGACGTTCGCCTTTCAGGTCGTAAACTTCCTGATCCTGGCGCTCGTCCTGCGTCACTTTCTGTTCCGCCCTGTCACCGCGATGATTGCGAAGCGGCAGGGCGAGATCGAACGAGCTTCGAAAGAAGCAGAGGCCGCCAAGCGTGCCGCCGACGAAACCCACGCCCGATACGACGACGAGCTCGCCAAGCTGCGGCTCGAGCGCGAGAGATTGCTCGAAGACGTTCGCGTCCAGATTGCGCGGGAGCGGGAAGCAGCCACCGGGCAGGCCCGCGCCGAGGCGGCCAGGATTCTCGAAGCCGCTGGGGCCGAGATCGCCCGGCAACGGGCTGATGTCGCCGGCAGGCTCGTAGACCAAGCGGTCGGGCTGGGTGCCGATCTGGCCAAGCGCTTGCTCGAGCAAGTGGCGGACACCGGGATTGCGGAGATCCTGCTTCAGCGCGCGTGCGATCACCTCGAAAGCATGCCTGCGGAGCGTCTTCGCGCGCTACGCGCGGAGCTGCAGAGCGGTGCCGCACCGCTCGAGGTCGCGACGTCTCCGGCGCTCGAAGCGGCGGCCGTCACCCGCTGGGGGCAGCGAATCGCGAGGGATCTCGATTCCGGGACTCAAGTGCGGTTCGTCGCAGACGCCGCCCTCATCGCCGGCGCCGAGCTTCGCTTTCCGCAAACGAAGATTTCGTTCTGCTGGCGCGACGGCCTCGCCGAGGCGAGAAGGGAGCTCGTGTCCCGTGCCGACGCTGGGTGAGGACATCGAGAGCCGCCTCGCCGAGGTGCGCGCGAAGGCCGGAGCAATCCTCTTGCGGCCCCGTGAGCGGGAGGTCGGCGTCGTCGACTCCGTGGGCACGGACGTGGCGACAGTGATGGGTCTCGGGTCGGCTCGACTCGACGAAGTGTTGGTCATCGCGGGCGGCACCCGTGCGATGGCCGTGAGCCTGGACGTCGATCGGATTGGGGCGGTCCTGCTCGATCGAGCCGACCGGATCGCTGCGGGCTTCGAAGTGCAAGGGACCGGAGAGGTCGTGCGCGCGCCGGTCGGCGAAGCGCTCTTGGGGCGCGTGGTCGATCCGCTGGGCCGGCCATTGGACGGTGGACCGGCCGTTTTGCCCGAGCGCTTGGATCCGATCGAGCGCGCTGCCCCTGGAATCATCGACCGCGACCTCGTCACCGAGCCTCTCCACACCGGCGTGCTCGTCGTCGACGCGATGATCCCGCTCGGTCGCGGCCAGCGAGAGCTCATCATCGGCGATCGAAGCACGGGCAAGTCGTCGCTCGCGCTCGACGCGATCCTCAATCAGCGTCGCTCCGACGTCGTATGCGTCTATGCGGCCATCGGCCAGAAAGCGTCCGCGGTCGGCCGCTTCATCGAGGAGGTGCGTCGCGGAGGCGCGTTCGAACGGTGCATCTTCGTCGTTGCAGAAGCCGACGACCCTGCCGGACTCCAGTGGATCGCGCCATACGCCGCGTGCACCATGGCCGAGTACTTCCGGGATACCGGACGTCACGCCCTGCTCGTGCTCGACGATTTGAGCAAGCACGCCATCGTCCACCGGCAGCTCTCTCTGCTCCTTCGCAATCCTCCGGGCCGGGAGGCCTATCCGGGGGACGTTTTCTACCTTCACGCACGCCTGCTCGAGCGATCGGCCAAACTATCCCAAAAAAAGGGGGGCGGATCGCTCACGGCGCTTCCGATCGCCGAGACGCAAGCGGGCAACCTCAGCGCGTACGTTCCGACCAACCTCATTTCGATCACCGACGGCCAGATCTACCTCGAGCCGAAGCTGTTTCACGAAGGACAGAAGCCGGCCGTCAATGTCGGCAAGAGCGTGAGCCGGGTCGGCGGCAAGACCCAGAACGAGGCGATGAAGCGCCTCGCCGGCTCGCTCCGCCTCGACTACGCGCAGTTCCTCGAGCTCGAGGTGTTCGCGAGGTTTGGTCAAGTCCTCGACCCACGGACGGAGCGAACGCTCGAGCACGGCCGGCGGATCCGCGCCGTCCTTCGGCAGCCCCAGTCACGCCCGCACGGCGTTGCCGCGCAGGTGGCCCTTTTGCTTGCTGTTCATGGGGGCGTGCTGGACAAGCTCCCGCTCTCTCGGATCGCGGCATTCAAGGCGGGTCTGGGGGATGCCCTCGCCGCGGCGCTCGGCGCGACGTCCGAGCGCTTGGATCGAACCGGACGCCTCGAAGCCGGCGACGAAGCGACGCTCCTCGAGTGGCTTCAACGACGAGCGGCTGCGCTGCTCACCCCGCCATGACCGCCCAGCGGCCCGTCGACCTTCGAAATCGCATCCGGAGCCTCGCCGAGCTTCGCGACGTCGTCGGCGCGATGCGATCGCTTTCGGCTGTTCGCGTTCAACAGGCGCAAGAGATGCTTGTCGCCATTCGCCAGTACACGGCTGTCGTCGAGTCCGCTCTCTCGGAGTCGGCGCCGAGGCAAATCCCATCGTCGGAGCGGACCGTTCGCGACGAGGGCGATACTCCGAGGACGACGACGGTCGTCGCGTTCGGTTCGGAGCACGGCTTCGTTGGCGCGTTCAACGATCACGTCCTTGCACGGGCGTCCGGCGAGATCAGCGCGCCTCGGGATCGATTGCTCGTGGTCGGTTCGCGCGGCGCCATGATCGCTGGCGAGAGACGACACCCCGTCGCCTGGACGTGCCCGATGGCCTCGCACGTCGGCGGAGTCGACGAGGTCGCGCTGAGGATCGCAGAAGAGACCGGGCGCGGCGGCGAGGGGCTGACGCAAGTTGTGCTCGTGTACACGAGGTGCACGGGCGGCGCCGGCGGAAGCCTCGAAGCGGAGGCACTCCTGCCGATCCCGCGCGGGCCTCGGCTGGCACCACGTCGAGACCGGCCGTCTCCCGTCTCCAATCTCGCGTCGAACGATCTCTTCGACGCGCTGGTCGGCGAGCTGGTTTTCGCACGCTTGACCCACGCCGCGATGGAGTCATTTGCGAGCGAGAGCGCGGCCCGTCTCGCCGCGATGAAGTCCGCGCACGACAACATCGAGGACAAGCTCGCCGCGTTGGTCGGGCTCGAGCGCGAGGGGAGGCAAGAGGAAATCACGACCGAGCTTCTCGACGTCATCACGGGCGTCGAGGCAATGCGATGAGCACGCGTATCACTCGTATCGAAGCGCCTCGATGGGGTCGAGCAGCGAGGCCTTGCGCGCCGGGTAGAGACCGAATCCCACGCCGACGAGCGCGCTGAAGCCGAACGAGAGGAGAATCATGTCGACGCGGGCCGAGTAGGTCCAACCGAGCCTGGCCGCGACGACGCGCGCGAGCACCGAACCGATTGCGACTCCTATCAAGCCCCCGATCATCGAAAGGGTGACCGCCTCCGCGAGAAACTGCGCGAGGATGTGCCAGGGCTTCGCGCCGACGGCCATGCGCACCCCGATCTCCCGCGTACGCTCGGTCACGCTGACGAGCATGATGTTCATGATGCCGATGCCTCCCACGACGAGCGAGACGACGGCGATTGCCGCAAGAAGTGCTGTGAGCGCCTGAGTCCCTTGCTGCTGAGCAGCCGCAATTTCGGTGAGGTTGCGTATATTGAAATCGTCTTCATCGGTCGGAGCGAGATGGTGGCGGTCGCGGAGGATCGCGGTAATCTCCGCCTGCGCGCGGCTCGTATCCTCGGCCGAAATCGCGCTTACGATGATGATTCCAGCGATGTACTTCTGCAATCCACCTTGAATTTGATTCTGAAATGTCGATGCGGGGATGTAGGCGACGTCGTCGTAGTCGGTGCCCATCGGCGACTGACCCTTGCGCTCCATGGTGCCGATGACGAGAAAGGGTACGGCTCGGATGCGCACGGTGCGCCCTACGGGGTCGACCGACACGCCGAAGAGCTTGTCCGAAACGGTCTGGCCCAAGACGATGACCTTGCTCGCGGAGTCCAGGTCGGAGTCGGCAAAGAAGAAACCTTTGGCGATGTGCCAGTCGCGGATATCGAAGAACTCGGGAGTGGTCCCTGCGATTGTCGTCGTCCAGTTTTGGTCCTCGACCATGATCGCGCCTTTGGTCGCGAGTTGTGGAGCCGCGAGGCGGACGGCCGGCGCCTGCGTACGGACCGCCCGAAGATCCTCCCAGGTGAGCGTGGGCAACGAACCGAATCCACCCGAGACGCCTCCGAGCGAGCTCGAACCAGAGAGGACGACGAGGACGTTCGTCCCCATGGCCGCGAAGACGCTCGAGACGCGCGCCTTGGCCCCTTCCCCGACGGCCACCATCGAAATGACCGACGCGACCCCGATGATGACCCCGAGCGTCGTAAGAAAGCTCCGGGTCTTATTTCGCATGAGAGCGTTGAGAGCGATGGGGAGGACGTTGCCGAGTCTCATGCCGCCCTCTTCGCCACCATGGGAACCTGCCGCGTGTCCGAGACGATCTTTCCGTCGCGAACGACAAGTATCCGCGACGCGTACCGGGCGACGTCCGGCTCGTGCGTGACGAACACGACGGTCAGACCGGCCCGCCAGAGCTCCTGGAAGAGCGCCATCACGTCCACGCTCGTCCTCGTGTCCAGGTTGCCGGTAGGCTCATCGGCGAAAATGAGCCTTGGCTCATTGACGATCGCACGCGCGATCGCGACCCTCTGCTGTTGCCCACCGGACAGCTGCGAAGGGTGATGCGCGAGGCGGCTGCCGAGCCCCACGCGCTCGAGCGCCGCGCGCGCGCGGACCGCACGCTCTTTTCGCGCCAAGCCAGCGTAAATTAGGGGCAACTCCACGTTCTCGAGGGCGCTCGTCCGAGGCAGCAAGTTGAAGCTCTGGAAAACGAAGCCGATCGTGCGATTGCGCACCTCGGCGAGCTCGCCGCGGCTCAATCGCGACACCTCACGGTCCTCGAGCACGTAGCTGCCGCTCGTGGGCCGGTCGAGACATCCGAGCACGTTCATCAGCGTCGATTTGCCCGATCCGGAAGCGCCCATGATCGCCACGCAGTCGCCCTCTTGCACGGAGAGGCTCACGTCGTCCAGCGCGCGAAGCTCGTCGTCTCCGAGACGGTACGTCTTCGTGAGGTTCTTCGCCAAGACGAGCGGCGGCCCGAGCGACGGACTTTCCATGCCGAATTCTCACGGACCCCTTCGCGTGCCGCCCACGACGAGCGCCTCGGCCACCGCCACGTCGCCGGCGTGGGCATCCCCCCCGGCGACCTCGGTGAGCATCCCATCGCCGATGCCGATCCGAACCGGATGCGGCGACACGCGACCGCCGCGGAGCAACCATACGATGCGTCCATCCGGAGACGCCTTCTCGCCGCTTTGTGATGCAGCCTCCAGCCCCTGCCCCGCCAACATGGCGGCGACCATCGCACCGTCCGGCTTGAAGCGAAGCGCGGCGTTCGGGATGCGTACGACGTCGTCTTTGGTCGCGTACTGGAACGCGCAGTTCGCCGTCATCGTCGGCCGGAGTGCGAGATCGCTGTTGTCGACGTCGATGACCGCGTCGTACGTGACGACATTTTGAAGGGTGGTGGCGTTGTCGCGAACCTGACGAACGATGCCCCGAAACTCGCGGCCGGGATACGCATCGACGGCAAACGTCGCTTCCATCTTTTCGCGAATCTTACCGACGTCGCCTTCCGCGACGTTCGTGTCGACCTGCATCTTGGTCAGGTCTTGTGCGATCGTGAAGAGCGTCGGCGCCTGGAAAGACGCGGCCACGGTCTGACCGACATCGATGTTGCGCGAGATCACGATTCCATCGATGGGCGACACGATGCGCGTATACGACAGATTGAGCCGCGCTTGATCGAGCGCCGCTCGCGCTTGGAGAATGGAGGCTTGTGCGGCCTCGACGTCGGCGGCTGCGGAGCTCGCCTGCGCTTCGGCCAGATCGAGATCGGAGCGCGCCGCCAGGCTCTCGTTGAAGAGCGCCTGCGTACGGGCCTGCGCTTTGTCCGCTTCCAAGCGGTTGGCTCTTGCCTTGTCGGACGCCGCTCTGGCCGACGCATAGTTCGCTTTGGCCTGTTCGACGGCGGCCTCGAAGAGGGACGGCTCGATAGTCGCAATGAGCTCGCCCTTCTTCACCGCCGAACTGAAGTCCGCGTACCAGTGGTCGATGCGACCGGAGACCTGGCTCCCCACCTGTACGGTGACGATCGCCGAGACGGTACCGCTCGCGGTCACCTTCGCCGCGATCGGCCCGCGATCGAGGATCACGGTCTGGTAGCGAACGGCGGGCGTGGCCTGCGAGCGAGCGTATCTGTAGCCCGCGACCGCGAGCAAGACGGCGATGAGGAGAGGAGCCGCCCAGCGAAGCGAGCGCACGACCGCGCGCGAGGGGCGGCGATCGAGCGGGCGCCTTGTGGTCGCTTCGTGAACGTGGCCGGGCAGTGTGGCGGAAGGCACCGGAGGCGCCGCTTCACGGATGGAGGACACGCCTCGATGCGTGTGCAGCACTTGCGCCAAGCGACGCTCAACCAGACTCTGTCCTTCGTTTCCCGGCGGATAGGGAACCCCCCGGGTGGACACGGGCGGCGTCGAGCGCAGAACATGCGCCGCGGCGCATGGTTGGACCCAAACGGGCGCTCGGATCACGCGCCCGCTTGTGCGCCTGGAAACCAAAGCGTGAACGCCGCGCCCTGGCCGGGCGCCGTCTCGAGCGTAACCGTGCCTCCGTGGCGCTGCATCGTCGCGTACACCATCGCGAGCCCGAGGCCGGTCCCTTCCGCCCCCTTGGTCGTGAAGAACGGCTCGAAGACCCGCTCCCTGATTTCGGGAGGCATTCCGGGGCCGGTGTCCGCCACCCGGATCCAGCCGCCTCCTCGCGCATCGCCTGTGCGAAGAGAGATAGTCCCGCCGTCGGGCAGGACATCGATCGCGTTGAGGACGAGGTTAACGATCGCGGAGACGACTTCCCCTGCGCGCGCCACGACGGCGGGCGGTGCCCCCGGCAGCTCCACGATGCGGCCAAGCCCCCCCTTGCGTGAAGACATCCGTGGCCTTGCGATTTCCACGGCTTCGTGAACCAGGGCGTTGAGGTCGACCGTTTGCGTCCTCGACTCGGGCGCCTGTCGACTGAATTCGCGCAGCCGGTCCAGCGTTTCCATCGCGCGCCGGAGCACGACCTTCATCTCGGCGAGGCTCTCGCCGGCCTGGTCCGGTGCGCCGCGAGTCATCGCGCGCTCGACGATCTGCAGGTGCAACGTCAGCGGATTCAATATGTTCTTGAGGTCATGGGAGACGCCGGCGGCCATCTGGCCAAGCGCACGAAGCTTCTCGGTCCGCTGGAGCACCTCGCGGGACATCTGCAGCTCGGCGTTGGCTCGGGCGAGCTTCGCCATGCGCGACACTCGGTCCAAAGAGATCGCGGCGAGGTCGACGAGACCGCGCGCGAGGTCCAGGCGCGAGCAGTCCGCCGAGCCGGGGCTCGCGAAGAGGAGGACAAGCGCCCCGAAGAGTCCTCCGCTGCTCACGAGCGGAAGCGTCCGCGTCTGCACGAATCGCCCGGAGCTCTCCTTCAGGAGCAGCGCCCCGAGCTCCTCGCCAATCGTGTCCGCGTCCGCGCTCCAGTCGCCGCGAAGATCGAGGTTGCGCGAGGCGACGATCCGAATTCGGTCGGCCGCGAAGATCTCGACGACGACTGCGGCGTCGGCGCCCACGATTTCCACGGCCGCCTCGGCGAGGAGCGGCAGGATTTCGTGCCCTTCGCCGCTCTCCGAAGCGAGCCTGCCAAAGCGGATGAGCGCGTCGATGGCCGCCATGACTTCTTTGGCCCTACCGCCCCACTATTTGGACGACGCGCAGGTGGGTCAAGGCTTCGCTTTCCAAGCAGCTGCGCTAGCATGCCCAGCGGGAAAGAGCGCACGGATGAGCCACACCAAGTACATGAAGACACTGAAGTTGGACGAGGCCGACGTCCGGAGCCGCCGCGCCTTCTTCGATCTCACCGACCAGGATTTGGCTCGCCTCGCGTCCATCCGCCCGTTCGCCGACAAGCACACCGACACGATCGTCGACGCGTTCTACGAGCTATTGCTCGCGCATCCCGACACACGCAAGTTTTTTCCGGACGAGTCGACCATCCGCCGCGTGAAGCGCTCGCAGCGCGAGTATTTTCTCGGCCTGTTTCAGGGAAAGTGCGACCTCGCCTACGTCGAAGATCGGCTTCGCGTCGGCGCCACGCACGAGCGGATCGGCCTCGCGCCGAAGTGGTACCTCGGCGCCTACCTCCGCTACTTGCAGCTCTTGCACGACCGGCTCTTCGTCGAGTTTCCCGAAGGCGAGGCGCAAGCTCTTTTCGGAAGTCTTCAGCGCCTGGTCTGGTTCGACGTGTCAATCGCGATCGACACGTACATCGCCGCCAACCTCGACGCCGTTGGGCGACATCAAGCCGCGATCCGCGAGCTCTCGACTCCGGTCATCCGCGTGCACGACCGCGTCCTTCTCTTGCCCCTCGTCGGTGCGATCGACAGCGTTCGCGCGCAGCAGGTGATGGACACTGTGCTTCTCCGCGTTGTCGAAGAAAAGGCCAAGTGCATCATCATCGACATCGCCGGCGTGCCCGTGGTCGATACGAAGGTCGCGGACAATCTCGTCAAGACCACCGCGTCGGTCCGCCTGCTCGGCGCGCAGACCATTCTCACCGGGATCAGCGCGCAAGTGGCCCGGACGATGGTGCAGCTCGGCGTCGACATTTCCGCCATGCACACGTTGAGCAGCCTCGCCGAAGGGATTGAGCTCGCGCTCGATTTGCTCGGCAAGGGCATCACCTCGAAGGCGGGTCGGCGAACGAACGGCGCGCGGCGCAAGCGGGAGACTTGAGCGTGAAGGGGTCCATTCCCATCCTCCGAATGGGGGATACACTGCTCGCGACGGTTCACGTGGACCTGCACGACGCCGTAGCCGAAGCGTTTCAGGGCGACGTGCTCACGGCCGTGGAGAAGCGACGAACCAAAGGGCTCATCATCGACATCAGCGGGCTCGATGTGGTCGACACCTACGTGGCGCGAATACTCGCTCAAACGGGTCAGATGGCGAAGCTCATGGGGACGGCCACGGTGCTCGTCGGGATGCGCCCCGAAGTGTCGGCGACGCTCGTCCGCATGGGCTACATGATGCAGGGGGTTCATACGGCCCTCGATTTGGACGAAGGCTTGGCGCTGCTGAGGCGCCTCTCCAAGCGGCGGAGGTGACCCATGGCCATCGAAGCTCGCAGTCGTCGCGAGATGAAGATTGCGAGCGAGGACGATGTCGCCCTGGTGCGCCGGGCCGTCCGAGCGCTCGCCGAGACACACCGGTTCGACGTATTCGCATCCGCGGCGGTGACGACGGCGACGTCCGAGCTGACGCGCAACGTGTGGGTGCACGCGCACGGCGGCGTGGCGCTCATCGAGGAAGTCTTCGACGACGAACGGGTGGGCATCCGCGTCACATTTCGCGACGAGGGACCCGGTATCGAGGACATCGACCGCGCTCTGGCGGGGGGGTACAGCACGGCGAAGTCCATGGGGCTTGGTCTGTCCGGGAGTCGGCGTCTAGTCGACGAATTTCACCTCGAGTCCACCGTGGGGCGCGGTACGTGCATCGAAATCGTGAAGTGGCAGCCTCTCTAGTCGATCAGTGGTTGAGCGGGGCCGACGCCGTCCGTACCCAAGACGAGGCCTCGGTCTCGGAGGCGCGAGAGAGGGTGCGCAGCCAAGGGGCGCTCGTCGGGTTGCCGGCTGTCAAGACGGCCCAGCTCGTGAACGTGGCGAGTGAGCTCGCGCACAACCAGCTTGCGCACGCGCGGGGCGGATTCATCGCCGTCCGCCCGGTGGTCCGCCGAGGCGTCCAAGGGCTCGAGGTCATCGCGGCCGACCACGGGGAAGGGATCGCCGATCCGTCCCGAGCGCTCGAGGGGCGGCCCTCGCGTGCGGGGAGTCTCGGCGTCGGATTGGCGGCGGTGTGCGAGCTTGCCGACGAGGTGGATTTCGACGTTCGATGGGGGGAGGGAACGTGCGTTTTCGCTCGCGTTTTCTCGCATGTGGCAACCCGTGGGCTAGAGGTCGGAATTCTGGGCCGCCCATGCGACGGAGAGCGCATCAGCGGCGACGACGCGGCGGTGGCCCGAACGGAGGATCGGCTGCTCGTCGGCGTCGCCGACGGGCTAGGCCACGGACCGCTCGCCCGGGAAGCCGCCGCCGGCGCCGCACGGGTGCTTCGAGCGGCTCCGGACGCGGCTCCCGACGCCGTGCTTGCCGCGAGCCATAGAGCGCTCGCCGGCACGCGGGGCGCCGTCATGGCCGTTTGCGCGATTGAGGAGGGCACCCGCGACGTTTTGCTCGCTTCGGTCGGCAACGTGAGTGCGCACGTGTACGGCTTTGGTCCGTCGCGGCGCTTCGACGGATCGTCGTTCGTCCTGGGGGATCCCGGGCGCGCACCCCGAAGAATCTCTACTGAGAATCGTCGGTTGGAGCGAGCCGAAGTCCTGGTGCTGTTCACTGACGGCGTCAGCTCTCGCGCCAACCTGGAAGGCGATCGCGATCTCCTTCGCCAGCACCCGATTCGGATTGCGCAGCAGGTGCTCGAGCGCTTCGGCGGCTCTCGCGACGACGCGTTGGTCCTGGTCGTCAGGTAGGGCAACCGCCCCCTCGCGCGCAGGCCGCAATGCCGTCGCGCGCGCGCAGGACCTGCGCCCACTGCCAATGGCAAACCGCAAATGCTTCTTTTCGAGCCATGGCCCGTCCTTCGCAAGGCACGTGCTGATGGCGTCCGACCTTCCTCGCGAACCGGAGAAGCTCGACATGAAGCGCCTTCTCTCCGAGGCGCTCGCGATGGCCGAGGTCGCCGTGTTCGGCTTCGACTCGACCGGAAGGCTGGCCCTGGTGAACACGAGGGGCGAGAAACTCACCGGGTACAGCTCCGGCGAGCTGCTCGGCACAGATCCTCTACCGCGGCTCTTCGGCGACAAAGCCGAGCTTGTCCGGCGCCGGTGGTTCGCGGCCAAAGAGGGGGCCCCCGTGAAGATGGAGGTGGCGCTCCGAACCCGGGGGGACGCGATGCGGGTCGTGCGGTGGCGCGTCGGTTCGCATATCCCGAGCAGTGGCGCACCTGCGGCGTTGGTCGTCGTGGGCATGGAACGAACGCGACTTCGCGACCTCGACGTACGTTCGCCAGCAAAGACGCGGCCAACGGCAGCAGGGGTGCTGGCCGCGGGGCTTGCGCACGAAATCCGAAATCCTCTCAATGGCGCGAGCCTCCACCTTTCGGTGTTGGAGCGGGCGCTCTCGCGCGTGCCAGATCTCCCCTTGGCCGCCGCCGAGGCCATCACGGTACTGCGCGCCGAGACGACACGGCTTTCCGCTTTGGTCACGGAGTTTCTCGAAGTCGCCTATCCGCGCAAGCTCTCACGCCGCATGTGCGATCTGAACGAGATCGTCCGGCAAGCGGCGGCGCTCCTGGAGCGCGAAATCGAAGGGCGGACGGTTCGCTTGAGTATCGAGTCGTCGCCCAAGCCCGCCCTGGTCGAGCTCGACCCCGAGCACGTCAGGGGAGCGCTCGCCAACCTGCTTCGAAACGCTCTGGAAGCCACCGGCAAGGACGGCAGAGTGGTCCTGCGGACGCGGCATTCGACCGACTGCGCCGAGATCGATGTCGAGGACAACGGCGTCGGGATCGCGGACCCGAACGCGCCGATCTTCGACGCGTTCTACACGACCAAAGAGCGGGGCACGGGTCTCGGCTTGTCGATCGTCCAGCGGGTCGTGTCCGACCACGGGGGCGAGATCGCGTACAGAAGCGAACCAGGCCGCACGGTCTTCACCGTTCGCCTCCCGATCATGAGCCGCGCCAGATCGAAGTGAGCGGTTCGTGGGTCAACGGGGCATCGGCTCGCCGCGAACGACGAACAGCGTTCCCTTGGCGATGTTGACCGCGTGGTCTGCGATGCGCTCGAGGCACTTGGCGACGCTCATATTGCACATCGTCGCCACCACTTCCGTCGGGTGCTTGGACATGAAGTCGACCGATACGTCAAGAATTTCCCGGTAGAGGATCTCGACTGCATCGCTGTCTTGACGCACTCGCTCCGCGGAACGCACATCCCCATCGAGATACGAGCTCGTGGCCTGCGCGACCAAGCCTTCCGTCGTCTGAGCCATTCGCCGGAGGCGCTCGCGGGTCGGCTCTCCGTCCGGCCCGCTCGACACGGTCACTCGCGCGATGTCGACCGCCTCGTCGCCGATTCGCTCGAGGTCGGTGACGAGTTTGAAGCACGACGTCAGCATGCGCAAATCGGTTGCCACAGGCTGGCGGAGGGCGAGGATCCGGAGCACGATCTCGTCGATCGCCTTCTCGTCGAGATCGATCGCGTTATCGGATACCTCGACGTCGGCCATCTTCGCCTTCGAGCCGGTCCAGAAGGCATCCAGGGCGAGGTGGAGCTGCGAACGGCATCGCTCGGACATCGCCTTCAAGCGCTCTCGAACGGTGGCGATGTCCGCATCGAAGTCGTGGGGAAGGTGGCGTCCTGGTTGATCGACCATGCTGGTTCTCCGTGTTCGCTAGAGCTGGGGGCCGATGATAGCCCCCTCGGGACACCTACCCGGTAGGCCGTTTCCTGTATGTCATCCAGCGCATTTCCATCGGGCACTGGCCGGTCGGCAAATCGAAGAGATCTTGTCCCGCCGTCCATTCCTCGTACCAGCCCGTCGGTGGCCACTGGCCGGCCGGGAGATGGGCTTGCTCGTACTCCCGGGTGGATTCGTCCGAAAGCAGTTCGAAGGGCAGACCGGCCGCCGCCTCGTGCAGCTCGCGCCGCGTGAAGATCGAGCACCACATCACTTGGCTCATGGCGCGAGCGACGTCGTCCGGTTCGTAACCTGGCGCCGCCAGAAAGGCGCTGAAGAGGAGCAGCCCGCCGGGGACGAGCACGCGGGCCGCCGCCTCGAACAGCTCCTTCAATTGTCGAATATCTCGGAAGTGAGAGACGACCTCGGCAAGGATCATCAGACTATAATGGTTTTGAGGTACCGCGACCGTCGGATCGAGGATGCTGCCCTCGTATACGTGAATCGGCAAGTTTTGCCGCGCCGCATCTTCGCGGAGAATCTTGGCCAGCGAAGCAGTCAGCTCCACCGCGTCTGCGCGAAAGCCCGCCTTCGACAAGGGAATTGTGTTGCGGCCCGTGCCCGCGCCGACGTCGAGCACGGCGAACTCTCGAGGAGCGCCGAGAGAGCCGGCGAGATTCGTCACTTTGGCATCGGGATATTGTCCGAAGAGGGGTGGTGTACGCTGAGCAATCCACTCGGCATATTCATCTTCGATGGTCGAATGACGAATGCCTACCCGCCAGGTGATCGTCGTTTGCGGATACGGGTCGGTCGCGTACATCACGCACACGCTCGAGTACGGGGACTCCTCGAATGCGTCTTTCAGCATCTTGCTCAAGGCTTGACGAAAGTGTTCGATCTCGGCGGGGCCGAACGGACGCCCGAGTGCGTCCCACGCGGAGGCGAATCCGCGCACGTAGTGGTCGACCAAGCCGGGCACTGCGGGCAAGAAGAGCTCGGCGCTCCCGGACAGTCGGATCGGCAGTTTGCGGATCATCGCTTGCTGCAAAGCCGCATCGCCGCGCGAAGGGTTGGGCCCAGAGGTGGTGTCGCGAGCGGTTTCCTGTGCTGGGGGCGAATCGCTTTTCGACGCGTTCGAAGCCATGGCTCGCATCGTGCCCGAATTTGCCGGGAAGGGCACCCTCTGGGCAGGGGCGCTCCCTCCTGCGCGCCTGCGAGGTCGCTGGGATTCGCTCGGGCGCAGTTCGTGCACTCTCAACGAAATCGCCCCCCCACGTCGCACGGCCAAGCCGCCCGCCCAACGAGAGGGGCAACATCGGGTGATCCGGAGGATGGAGGGTTGGTCGACGTGACGAGAGGACCGATGAACCCCGACACCCAGAGCCGAACTCTCGAATTTCGTCGGCTGTTCGACCAGCTAACCGAAATTCGCGCAGAGATGCACGCCAGCGAGCAAGCACTAGGCCCCGCGCACACAGGCCTGCGCCGAAAGAGCCTTTCCAATTTGATGCACTACCTCGCGCTGCGCCGCCGCGACGTACGCCCGCTTCAAGAAGAGCTTTCGCGAGTCGGGCTGTCGTCGCTCGGGCGCTGCGAGGCTCATGCGCTCTGCAGCGTCGATGCGGTGCTGCGGCTCCTGGGTCGGCTGCTTGGCGAAGAGCCGACGCTGACGCCGAGCGCGGGAGCACCGGATTTCGACGAGGCGTACGCGCTGCTCGAGACGAACACGCGAGCCCTGTTCGGTCCGCCACCAGACGGACGGGCGGTGCGAATCATGGTCACGCTCTCGAGCGAGGCGGCGGCGGACGAAGCTCTCGCCCGAGAGCTCATCGATCGCGGGGCCGATGTCGTCCGGATCAACTGCGCTCGCGACGACGCACCGGTATGGGAGCGTATGGTCGACCACGTGCGGGCCGCGTCGCAGAAGCTTTCACGCCCCTGTAAGATCCACTTCGACCTCGGTGGTCCGAAGCTGCGAACGGGCGCCGCCGTCCAACCCATTTCCCTCGGGGGCGGCGACTGCGTGGTCTTGACGCGGAGCCAGGCCGCCGCCGCAATCGCCGCGCCTCCGCGAATTCCGTGCACGATCCCGTCCGTGCTCGACACGGTACGGGTCGGTGAGCCGGTGTGGTTCGACGATGGCAAGCTCGGCGGGGTCGTCCAGGGGGTATCGGACGAAGGCATCACCGTGCGCGTGACGTATGCGCGGCGAGGAAGGCGGGAGCTCTTGCCCGGTAGGGGAATCAACTTCCCCGAGACCGCCATTCACATCCCAGGCTTCACCGCCCGCGACAGGGAAGATCTCGCGTTCGTCGTCCGCCACGCGGACAGCGTGGGCCTCTCTTTCGCGCAGCGCACCGAAGACATCCGTGACTTGCGAATGTGCTTGGCAGAACTGGGAGCCGACCGTCTCGGGGTGATCTTGAAGATCGAGACCCGACGCGGCTTCGAGGCGCTTCCGCATCTCTTGATCGAAGACCTGGGAGAACATCCCCTGGGCGTCATGATAGCCAGAGGGGACCTCGCGCTCGAAGTCGGGTACGAGCGCCTCGCCGAGGTGCAGGAAGAGATCCTTTGGGTATGCGAAGCCGCGCACACGCCTGTCATCTGGGCTACGCAGGTTTTGGAGAGTCTGTCGAAGGACGGCATGCCGACTCGCGCGGAGATAACCGACGCGGCAATGTCCGAGCGCGCCGAGTGCGTCATGCTCAACAAAGGCAAGCACGTCGTGGACGCCGTGCGCATCCTGGACGACATTCTTCGGCGCATGCAGTCGCACCAGCACAAGAAGAGTGCGACGCTGCGGCCGCTGCGAATCTCGCGGGGCCCGGCCGTGGAGCCAGCGAGGGCCAAGGATTAGCACACGGATTGCTTGCGCACGCTCCCATGACCGCTTTCCAAAAGGATATGTGGACCGTGGATCCCGGCCAGTACCCAGCGGACGGATCGCTCGCGGAGAGGCTGGCCTTTTGCCTCCGCTATGCGGTCCTCGCGCCGTCCGCCCACAACTCGCAGCCCTGGTTTTTCGCCGTGCGCCCCGACGCGATCGACGTGTATGCCGACCGCACGCGCGCGCTTCCAGTCGTAGACCCTCAAGACCGCGAGCTCACGATTGGTTGCGGCGCTGCGCTCGGCACCCTCGAAGTTGCATTGACTCGTTTCGGCCTGCGTCACGAAACCCGCACTTTGCCCGAGGGAGCCCACGTCGACCATGTTGCGCGTGTGCACGTCACGTCGACCGGGGCTCCGCTTTCGGACGACCCTCTCTTCGACGCAATCACGAAGCGCCACACCAATCGCACTTCATACCGCGAAGATCCGGTCGCCCGCGAGATCGCGATTTCCCTCGAGACCGAGGCGCTGGACGACGAAGTATGGTTCGCGCTCGTCCACGATCTCGACACACGGCTCGCCGTCGCAGATCTGGTCGAGGAGGGTGACCGAGACCAAATGCAAGACAGCTCCTTTCGTCGTGAGCTGGCCTCGTGGATGCATCCCAATCGAAGTCGAGCGCGTGACGGCATGCCGGGGTACGCCTATGCCCTCAACGACGCGCTTTCGAGCATCACCCCCCTCGTCGTGCGTACCTTCGATGTCGGCGAGCAGCAGGCGGCGACCGATCGTGCGCTGGCGCTCAAGTCGCCCCTGCTCGGGGTCATCGGGACGAAAGACGACTCGCCGCGGTCATGGGTCCGGTCCGGTCGCACGCTCGCTCGCGTCCTCCTTCGCGCGACGGCGTCCGGACTCTCCGCGTCGTTCCTGAATCAACCCATCGAGGTGTCCGAGCTTCGGGGCCGGTTGGCGACGAGCCTCGGCCGGAGCGGCTATCCGCAGCTGCTCTTGCGCATGGGCGTGGCCGAGCCTGCGCGCCCTACGCCGCGAAGATCGTTGGAGGAAGTGCTGGTTTCGGTCGACTGACGACCGGCCGTGTGACGAATGCGCGCGGGGGGGGGCGGGGACCGTCGATCATCGGGCCGCGCCCTTCGTTCGCTCAAGCCCCGGCCCTAGTGCAGCGCCGTCCACGGGATTAATGCCATCTCGACGGCGCTGCACTAGAGTGCGGGATGTGGCTCGGCGTTCTGAGCCCGCGCATAGGTCGCGGCGACCGCGCATGAAGCGAGTCGTGCGCGCACCGCGTCGGCACGGCTGGTCAGGACGATCGGCACTCGCGCGCCGAGAACGACGCCCGCCAGCTCCGCGCCGCCCAGATATTCCAGCTGCTTCGCGAGCATGTTTCCGGATTCGAGGTCGGGCGCGACGAGGACGTCGGCGACTCCCGCTACGCGGGAGGTCAGATTCTTGATGGAGGCGGCCTCGGCGCTGACGGCTGTATCGAATGCGAGTGGTCCGTCGAGAATGGCGCCGGCAATCTGCTTGCGATCGGCCATTTTGCACAACGCCGCCGCGTCGATTGTCGATAGGATCTTCGGGTTCACGGTCTCGACGGCGGATAGGATTGCGACGTTGGGAACATCGACGCCGAGCGCGTGCGCGAGATCGATAGCATTTCGCACAATGTCCACTTTGTCCTCGAGCGAGGGGTAGATGTTGATGCCGGCGTCCGTGATGATGAGAGGACGAGGATAGAGTGGAGCGTCGAGGACGAACGCGTGGCTCAAGCGCCGCGTCGTCCGTAGCCCGGTATCGTGGTGGGTCACCGCATGTAAGAGCGTATCGGTGTGAAGGCTGCCCTTCATCAGCATGCGCGCTCGACCTGACCGGCAGAGCGCCACGGCCTTGGTGGCCGCGTCCGCGTCGTCGCTCGCTTCGACGAGAGGCCACTGGCCGAGCTCCATACCGAGTTTCTCCGCCAGGCGCTTCAACATAGCTTCCGGTCCGACCAGAATCGGCTCGATCAGCTTTGCCTCGTAGGCGCCGAGAACGGAAAGAAGCGCCACGTCGGAAAGGGGCGCTGCGACCGCAACCGGTATGGCGCCAAGCGCCCGGCTGCGGTCGATGAATCGATCGAAGACATGGTGGACAGGCGAAGGGGCAGATTCTTGCTGCATCTAGCCGGCCGGGGAGCAGAGTTCGTGCCGACCAAGCGTTGACGACGATGATTCGCCGGTTGCGCGCTCGCACTCCGCATGGGGCGCAACCGTTGCGCATGTGCGCATCTCGTGCTGACGCGGACTTCACCCATGTGATAACCAACACTCATGTTCGTTCACGATCGCGGCGTATCACGCGCCGCCCCGATGCGGACCGCTCGATGAGCGAACGGTCCGCGCTCCGATACGGGAGCTACGGTGCCCTCGCCCTCCTCGTCCCGGGCGTGCTTGTCGGCCTGACACTGCACCATCGGGCGTGGAACGAGCTCTTCTTCGCTTATTCCGCGTATTACGCCCTGCTCGCGATGCTCGCGTTGTACGTCGTGATCAGGCTCTCCGGCGAAGAGAAGACTGCTTCGATCCCCGCTTGGATCAAAGAAAATATCGCCGGGTTGGTCACTACGGCCGTCGTGTCGACAGCGGTCATCGTCGGCGTGAAAGCCTCCTTCCGAGTGCTCGCGGACGAGGCCAATCTCGTGGGCGTATCCAAGAACTTATACTACTACAGAACCGCAAATTTTGCAGTCACTGGGAAGTGGTATTTCGAGAATTTCAACGGACTCAACGTCGTCATCGATCGCCGGCCCGCTCTCTATTCGTTTCTCGTGAGCCTGCTCCACGTCGTTCGCGGCTATCACTTCGAGAACGCCTTTCACCTGAACGCGATTCTCTTCGTCCTGTTCGTGTTTTCGTCGTATCGCCTGGGCAAGTCGCTGGGGGGTGAGCTCTATGGCGTGGCCGCGGCCATCGCGGTCGCCGTGAGCCCGAACACGGTGGTTGCGGCCCGGTCCGGGGGCTTCGATCTGCTCGCCACGACTCTGCTGGTCGTCGTCATCCAGCACTTTTACGATTACGCGAAGAAGCCTTCGGCAAAGGGGTTGGTCCTTTTCTCGCTCAGCGTGCTCTTGTTCGCGAACGTCCGGTACGAAGGGTGGGCCCTTCTCGTCGTCGCGGTCGTGGCGCTGGCCCCGCTTCGCCTCGTCAGGCGTGCGCACGTGAGCGGGTTCGGGCTGGTCTACGCGCTCATGCCCATGTTGCTCTTGCCCCGGTATTGGCAAACGGTCGCCAAGGCGAACGACTGGGAGCAGCCGCTCAGCAGATCGCTGTTCAAGATTTCGGCATTCTTCCACAACGGGCGCGACTACCTTCGCGTCATGGCCCATCCCCTGTCTATCGACGGGCCGCACTCGCCCATCGTGATGATCCTCGGCGTGGGTGGGCTCGCTCTTCTCGTGCGCCGAGCCGTCCTCGCCATTCGAAGCAAGGACGTGCTCCACACGCGCTTCGCGGTTTTCTTCGGCGCAGTAATCGCGATGGAGACCGCCATCTCGTTTACGTACGTCTGGGGCCAGCCGGTGCATCCGGCTTCCGCGCGGCTGTTCGTTTGGCTCGATACGTTCGTGGCTTTCGCGGCTGCTTGGCTCTTGACGCAGATCGGGCGGCGCTTTCCCATTTCGCTCGCCCTCCTGAGGGGGCGCTCGGGCGGCCCCGTGACGATACTCGCCTGCGCCGCTCTCTTCGTCATGCACCTGCCCGTGGCGAGCGAGGCGCGCTTCATCAACGCGATGATACTGACGCGACAATCGGCACAGACGTGGAGGTTCTTCGAGGGACTCGGCGACAAGCGCATCCTCGTCTTGTCCGACCGGCCCGGGCTCTTCACGATCATGGATTATGGAGCCCTCGACATCTCGCTAGCCAACGCCGAGCGGGGGGTGCTCTACGAGCTTACTCGACACCTTTACCAGGACATTTATCTCGTGCAGGAGGTCAGCCTCGCAACGGGCAAGCCATTGCCCAAGTTTGCGGGCTGGCCAGACGTGGAGACCGAGACGGTGCTCGAGTTCCAGAGCACCGACTCGCAATCGATCCGGATCGCCCGTGTAAAGAAGAAAAAAGAGGCCCTCCTGCGCGCTGCGGCGGCGGCGCAAGTCGAGTCGGCGGAGCCAGACTCCGAAAACTCCGAAGGCAATGACGAGGAGTGATCAGTCTCGCCAATGTCCGGCCGTTCCCGATCGCGCTTAGCGGGCGAATCGAGCGCGTAGCGCGGCGCGGCAGCGACGGGCGCAGTCGGTCGCCAAGAGCGAGAAGAGAATCACGTAAAACGGGTCGATGTTGTAGCGATAGCGGCTGAAGTCGCCGCACGAGACCGCCGTCGTCGCAAATGTGACGTAGACGATGAGGAGAAGCATGTACGAGACGGCGGCGACCGTCGAACGCTCGCTTTCGAGCGTACCCCTACCCCCCAGCACACGGTAGAGCCCGTAGAGAACGGTGAGCGGAAACGAGAACATGAGCAGGCGCTGGACGCCGTTGGCATCGGGAAGAAAGACGGCGTCGATCTTCTCGGTGAGCGGTCGCAGATTCGACTTGTTGGGATCGGGTCGCGATTCTTCGTAGTTGAGCGGCGATTCGAAATACCACGTAGTCAGCGCATTGAAAACGGAGCGCAAATACGCTCTCGTCTCATTTCGGAGTAGATAGAGCGCGTCCTTTTTGAATACCGTCTCGGCCAGCAAGACGTTCTCGAGCGCATGCGCGTTCACCGAGCCATCCGGCGTGGTTTCGAGATCGAGCAGGGGCACTCCCGTCGGCGCGTAGGGAACGCGCAGGTCCCGGTTGAACTCGGAGAGCGGCACCGTAAACAAGCCGACCTGAGCGGCTCGGGTGATTTGGCCAGAATCGACGAGGAGCTGTCCCTCGCCGGGCCGCAGGGCCGCCAAGGTCTTGAACGCGAGGTTGACCCACAGAAACGCGTCCCCCTGGTTGTGACCGACGTAGAGCCTCGTTCTCGCTTTGTCGAGCAGCAGGACGGAAAGGGGAATGGCAAGCGCCACGAGCAGCCTCGTGCGCGGCGAGCTCCGTGGGTCGAGCGCGCGCGGCGGACGAACGAGGAGTGCGAGGCCGATGGCGAGAAGGAGGAGAGGACCGAAGAGCGCATAAAAAAGTGCGCTCGTCGCGAAGAGGCCGAAGCAAGACAGCGCGGAGGCCGTCGTCCCGCGTCGGTAATGGCGGAGAAGGGCGACCAGCGAAAGGAGCTGAAGGGCCGCGACCGGCACGTGATAAAAAAGCCAGTTCTCGTAGAACACCGTGACCGGCGAGACCGTGTAAAGCAGGGCCGACCCGGTGGCGATCGCGCGGAGCACGCCGAGTCGCAGCATCGCGTGGAGCATGGTGAGCGCGGTTGTGAGGCCCAGCGCAAGATACGCGGCGTGAAGGACGCGGAAGCCGAGCGGAGCGCCGAGGATCCGCTCGCACCCGCCGGTGAGGAGGTTTTGGAGCGGCGCCTGTTGACTCAAGTGGAGCAGGCTTCGAAGGAAGTCGTGCTCGACGAACCAGGGGTTGATGTATTGAATGAAATAGGTAGTGGGCGACGTGTCGAACCGAATGTCGAAGACCAGCCGATAGACGACGCGTGACGCCGCGAAGGCAACGCCGACGACGACGTACGGCCAGTGTCGAGACAACACCCGGCGGGTGCGCCGCACGATTGTTTCAGGCGCATTCATCGGACCTGGACGTCGCGAAAATGCAGGATCGTCCGGCCTCTGGCTCGCAACCGAACGTATCGGGCCTTTCGCGGGCGAAACGAGACGCGCCAAGTCTCGAAGGGCGAGCTCTGCGCACCGATTTCGGTGAACTGGCCGTCGTCTCTCGCGAGCTCCATCACGAGAGGCAGGCCGCGCTCGCGGCAGCAATCGCTGCGATTGACCACAGTGACCTCTTCGATCGTTCGCGTGGAAAGAAGATCGACGACGACCCACGGGTTGGACTCTTCCAGGGTGTGAAAGAAAAGATCGTATTTCCAGTCGTGTTCGCCGAGCTTTCCCGAGCGCGGATATCCGGTCCAGGCGCTGCTCGCGGTCCAGCGATACTGGTCCCATCGCTGGTAGAGCGTCCGATTGGCGACGATCAGCAGCGACGCGGCCGCGACGACGACCACCGCGATCGACCATCTGGCACGCCGCTCGGCGCGAGCCACCCGGTTTGTACCGGTCACAGCGTCGACGAGCCGCGCCACTTCGAACTCGGCTGTCGCCAAGGCTGCCTCATCCGGAGCCTGCAACGGATCGAGTGAGGCAACTGCTGCGCAAAGGCGACGTTCCGCGCGCTTGGCGCCTCCCCCTTCGGTTCGTCGAGCCAGCGCGCGCCGCGCCGCCTCTACCGAGTCGATCGCAGGGTCGTCACAAGCGGCACGTGCGCCCGCGACGAGCGCTTCACCCAGGAGCCGCTGCCCCAACGCCAGCGATGGCCCCCCGGGCTTGTTGGGATCGAGGGCCTGGCCGGCCCGCATCAAAGCCAGTTCGGGAGCGGGTACGCTGCCGGCGGACAACGGGGGTTTCCGCGGCGCCGCCAGGTGCCTGCGCGCAATTTCTGCCACGGCGAGTAATTTACACCCCACAAAGCCAAGTTCGGTGAAAGCGAAGCAAACGTCGATCTGACGTTGGAAGAGCTATATCGAAAGCCGCGACCGAAAACGGTGCCTCAACTGGGAGGCACCGTTTCGGAGTTTGCACGGAACCACACGTGCACCGATTGACTTCCGAACCCGTCGGGACGGGCGTTGCGACGGACCCGAAAGTGTCGGTACCCGGGGGGGTTCTACAGGCCGCCGTCGGCGCCGCCGGCCCCGCCGGTGCCCATGCCCATCATGCCGCCGGTACCCATGCCCATCATGCCGCCGGTGCCGCCGCCGCCCTTGCCCTTGCCGCCCTTTCGGCCGCCGGTGCCCATGCCCATCATGCCGCCGGTGCCCATCATGCCGCCGGTACCCATGCCCATCATGCCGCCGGTGCCGCCGCCGCCCTTGCCCTTGCCGCCCTTTCGGCCGCCGGTGCCCATGCCCATCATGCCGCCGGTTCCCATGCCGCCCATCATCATGCCGCCGGTGCCCATGCCCATCATGCCGCCGGTGCCGCCCCCGCCCATCATGCCGCCGGTGCCCGCGCCCGCCATGCCGCCGGTGCCCGCCGCGTTCGTGTCCGTGTCCGTGGTGGTGTCCGGGCCGGTGCCGGCGCCCCCGGTGTTCGTGTCCGTGTCCGTGGTGGTGTCCGGACCGGTCGACGCCGCGCCTCCCGCATTGGTCGTGTCCGTGTCCGTGTCTGTATCGGTGTCCGTGGTCGTGTCCGGGCCGGTGGAGACGTTATTGCCCGCGTCCTCGGTGCCGGTGTTATCGGCGCCGCCGCCGCCGCCTGTTCCCGCGTTGTTCGAGTTCGAGCCGCCACAGCCCGTCATCGCCAGCGCTCCGAGTGATGCCAAAACGAGTGCCCGCCCTTGCCTAATGAAGTTCATCGTGTGCCTCCGAGGACCAATGCTAATCGCAGAGAGTCACGTACTCTCGTCTCCGCGTGGTCGCAAGGCGAATTCACCTGCACGCAAGCACGAATACGAGGGCGGCCGAACGTTCCAGCGCGGGCGGACGCATTCGACATTCAGATGAGTAGCCCGCGTAGCATTGATTTGACAAGTAGCACCCGCGAGAAAACTGGACGCCACCGCGTCCAGTGGATGTTTCCGCCGACCCTTCGGTTTTCGAAGCCCGGCGGCCCATCGGCGACGGCCGAATTGGACGCCGTTTCGCCGCGTTCGTGGATATTCGCGAGTGCGCTGTAGCGTCGCATAACCCCTCTCGCGAGATTGGCTCGATGCCTCTGGCAGGGCGGGGGCGAATCCCTAGTTCCGGGGTCAATCCGAATCTGGAAACGCTGGGTGATGCACGGCGGACTCTTTCGCGCAATGTTGGGGTGAGCTGGTGCTTGGTTCGCGGGCCGCATTTGGCTCTCGGGGCCGCCCTCGAGCTGCACCATGTGCCAAACCGCTCTGCGCCGGCGGATAGGCACGCTAGGCTCGCCTGGCCCGTGCAAAGCGCCGTCGTCCCGCCGGAACTCGAGGGGCCGATCGATCGCGCCGTGCGCTCTCTTTTTCAGGTCCCGAGGACCGAAGAGGCGGGCCAGCGCGTGAGCTGGGGCGTGGCGCGCGCCTGGATCGCAACCGGCAAAGTGCGCGTCGGGGGCGAGGTCGTAACCGAGCCGACCGCGCGCGTTCGAGCGGGCGCGCAGCTCACGCTGGACGAGCGGGCACCGAGGCGTCGGGCCGCCCAAATCGCGGACGACACCGTCCTGTACGTCGATGCCCACGTGGTCGTGGTCGCCAAACCGCCAGGCCTGAGCACCGTGCCGTACGACGAGTCGGAGACGGACACGCTCGACGCGCGTGTGCGTGCCTGGCTGCTCCGATCGGCAAAAAGTCGCGTCGTCCGACCGAACCTCGGCGTGGTTCAACGGATTGACAAGGAGACCAGCGGTCTCGTCGTCTTTACGCGAACCTGGTTGGCCAAGCAGAGCCTTGCGAATCAGTTTCGCCGGCACACCGTTCATAGGCGATACATGGCGATCGCCCACGGCGACGTGCGATCGCGCACCATGCGCAGCTTTCTCGTCGAAGACCGCGGCGACGGGCTTCGGGGCTCCGCCCGCGGCAAGCCCCCGCCCGACGCGCGCGAGGCGATTACCCATGTCGAGCGCGTCGAGTCGTGCGGGCCCGCCACGCTCGTTGCGTGCCGCCTCGAAACCGGACGCACCCACCAGATTCGCATTCACCTGAGCGAGGCCAACCACCCGCTCCTCGGCGAGCGGGTGTACTCGCGCGGCTGGACGGGAAGCCAGCTGGATGCACCGCGACTGATGCTTCACGCCGCGGAGCTCGGCTTCGTGCACCCCGCCACCGATCGCGCCATGCGCTGGGAGTTGCCGATGCCGCCGGACATGCACGCCGTGCTCGAAGGGTTGCGCCGCCAGCGGGGAGACGATCGCGCGGGGTGATGAACAAAGTCGCTATTTTACCATCGACCAAGCCACCCCAGCCGTGACCTCGAGATGGAAATGATTTCTGTGCGCCCAATTGTAGTCGGGAGTGAGGGCGACGTTGAAGAGCTTGGCCTCGGCCGCCTCGCAGACGATTTGACGAAGTTCGACCGCTTCGTCGGTTGCCGGACTGGGGCCGGCGCCCGGACCGCAGGTGGCTGAGCCGATGTGCCCGTGGAAGTCGTGCTCGACATCGAGCTTGCTCCCATCCTTTTTCGTGAACGAGGCCGCATCGATCGCAAGGCCGCCGGAATGCCGCGAGGCCACCTTGTCGGCGGGCCACCGGGCAGGCGGCGGCCGGTAGATGGAATAGTGCAGTACGTCGACCACGTCGTGCGCGCGAAGCAGGCGCGCGAAGTCGTCGAGGGCCAGGGCGAGTCGACAGTCGACGATCTCCCAAGGGCTCGACGATCGCTCGGCGGCCGAGATCCCGGTATGAAACGAGACGCCTCGGAGTGGGCCGGTCAGGCGCACGGGGGCGAGAACACCCCGGGCCTCGTCGACGGGAACGAACGGGACGCCGCGACTTCCGAGCTCCGTCTCGCAGGTCTTCCGGTCGAGCCGGCTGTACCGTTGTGCAGGTCCTTCGTCCGGTCCGGAGGCGCGCGGGGCCCCGAATCCGGCTCTCGCGCCCGCCGGCCCGCTGGCGGCGGTAGCCATTGCCAATGCCGCTGCCATTGCGCGCCCGCGCGTACACGGTCGTGGCGGGCCGAGCCAGGCGAGCTTTCGCATTTCCCGCGAAGCGTAGAACGCGACCTCTGCCGCGCAAAGGCGCACGCCTCCGCTTGCAAGTGTTAAACTCCCCTATTGAAAATGTCCGAGCTTAGCGCGCGCGCTCGCCAGCTACTTTATCATTGCGTCACCGAGTACGTTTCTACGGGCGAGCCCGTCGGATCGCGCACTCTGGCCAAAAAATCCGGGCTCGACCTCTCGCCGGCCAGCATCCGAAACGTCCTCGCCGATCTCGAGGACGCCGGGTATCTCCGCCAGCCGCACACGAGCGCCGGCCGCGTTCCCACCGATCGGGCGTTCCGGCTGTTCATCGATGTTCTGATGCAGGTCCGCGACCTGACGAGCGACGACGAAGCATCCATCCGCGACCGGTTTGCGTCGCTCGAAAACACGGCACCGCACGCCAATGTGATGCGCGAGACCGGAAGGCTGCTGTCCGAGCTAACCGGGACGGCCGCGGTCGTCGTCGCGCCGCGCGCGGAGATGCTCGTTCTCAAGCAACTTCGCTTTCTCCGCACAGGGCCGGAGGAAGTCCTGGCCGTCCTCGTCATGAAAAACGGCACAGTGCAAAACCGGTTTTTGCGTGTCGCCGTGACGGACGTCGACCTGCAGAGAATCCACAATTTGCTCGACGACGTGGTGGAGGGGCGCACCCTCGGGGACCTGCGGGAGCTCTTCGAGCGCCGTCTGCAGAGTGAGCGCGTGCAGCACGACGAGCTCCGCCGTCGAGCGTTCGAGCTCGGCGGGGCGGCGGTCGAGGAGGACGCCGATTGCGAGACGGACCTCGTCATCGAGGGACAAGAAAAGCTTCTCGAAAAACCCGAGTTCGACGACGCCGACCATGTCCGCCGCCTGGTGACGGCGCTCGACGCACGGAAAAAGCTCGTACGCCTCCTCGATTTGGCGATGAAGGACCCCGGTGGACAGGTCGTCGTGGGCGAGGAAGCGGGGGACCTCGGCGGGGGTCTGGCCATCGTCGGGGCCCCGTACACGGCGTACGGCCATGCGGCCGGCACCGTCGGCGTCATCGGGCCGACGCGGATGGACTACGCGCGCGTGCTCCCGCTTGTCGCCGCGACCGCCAGCGCGATGAGCGAGTTCATGGATCGCAACGAGGGCGGCAAGGACGCCACCTCGGTGCGCGCCGACCATACGGGCGCACGCGGCGAAGGGGCGTCCGTTTCCGTGCGCCGAACCTCGACGCCCGATGGTGCGACCGCCGAGGCTGCGCCGCGGGGTCCGCATCGGGATTCCGACGAGGAGTGATAGGCTGGCGGCAGCCATGCGAGCCGCTCCGCCGGATCTGCCCGGCGCTCAAACCACGGATTCTCCACTCGATCGCGCGCTGGCGCTCCTCCTCGCGAACGAGGTCGAGGCGGGGCTGAGGTGGGGCGTCGCGGTGGTCGAGGGAGACCCCTCGAGCCCCGGCGCGCTGGTGATCACCTGCCGACTGCTCGAGCAACTGGGGCGGACCGAAGCGGCCATCGAGGGGTTCGAGCTGGCCGTCGGCCGCGCGATCGACGCTGGAAACTTGCCGCTGGCCGTGGCGGCGATCGGCGACCTTCGCTCGCTCGGCGTGGACGTTGCGGCGCACCTCGACCAGGTGGCCGGCGCATTTTGCGCGGGTTCGCCGCGCCTTCAGGACACCGAGACCCCGCCGCCTCCCCTCCCAATCCTCGAGGGGTTCCAGCCGCTCAGCTCGTTTTTGACCGGTCCCGCGCTGACGTCGAAGGCCACGCAGATCCTGCACGCGGCCACGCGCAGCTATCAGGAGGTCGTTGGGGTCGAGCTCCCGCTCGTTGCGCCTCTGCCTCTCTTCAGCGCGCTGTCCAAGGATTCGCTCTGCGCCCTGATGGGGGCATTCGAGATGGTCACGGTCCCGGCAGGGCAGGTGGTCATCGAAGAAGGGCAGGAGGGCGCCGAGGCCTATATCGTCGCCCGCGGTGCGCTCGACGTGGTTCGGCGCACGGAGGGAAACGGCAAACCGCTCACGGTCCTCGCAAAGCTCGCGAGTGGGGCGCTCTTTGGCGAGATGGCGCTGCTCTCGAGGGCTCCGCGCGCCGCGAGCGTCGTCGCGACTCGCCCGTCGATCCTGCTGGTGGCCAAACGCGATGCCCTCGACGCAGTCGCCGAGAGTCGGCCCGAAGTCGGCGTGGAGCTTGCGGCACACTGCCGGAGGAGGATGGTCGCCAACCTGACGCGGACATCGCCGGTACTCGTCTCCGTTCCGGCGCAGGAACGGGCGAGGCTGGTCGACCGCTTCGAGACACGCATCTTCGAGAAAGGCAGCAGGCTGGTCAGCGAAGGCGAAGAGGCTCGGGGCCTGCACATCATCGCGTCCGGTGAGGTGGCGGTCGTCGCGCGCGAGGAGGGCGAGTCAACCGTCCTCGCGACGCTGCCGGCAGGTGAGACCGTCGGTGAAGTGGCATTGGTGTTGCGGCGCAAGGCGAACGCGCACGTCATCGCCGTCCATCCGACGGTGACCCTGTTTCTGCCGCGCGATCATTTCATCGCCCTGATTCAGGATCATCCGGCGATCCTTCACGGCCTATATTTGACCGCGGTTCGAAGGGACGACGAGACTGCGCTCGCGCTCGATTCGGCACCGGCGTCCGTCGCCGACGACTACGTGCTGCTCTGATGGGTCACCCCGACGGCGCTCACGGGCACCGGCCCGACCATGATTCGCGTGTGCAGGATCACGCTCACGATGGGCATGCTCACGATGGGCATGCTCACGATGGGCATGCTCACGGGTCGCAACTGCGGGTCGTCCAGGGGTCCTTCACCGCGCGCGAGGCGCGGCAGGCGCGGCGATTGGCTACCGTGCTGGCGCTCGTCGGCGGGTTCTTCGTGCTCGAGGTGGCGGGAGCGGTTGCCGCCAACAGCGTGGTGCTTCAGGCCGACGCGCTTCACCTTCTCATGGACGTTTTGGCGCTCGCAGTCAGCCTGTTTGCGATGCGCTTGGCGGTGCGCCGTCCTACGCCGCGCTTCACCTATGGGCTGCGGCGTGCCGAGCCGGTGGCGGCGATCTTCAGCGCGCTCCTCGTCCTCGTGACCACCGTGGGAATCGTGGTCGAAGCCGTGGGTGCGCTCGGCGCGCGAACGCCGCCGAAGGCAGGCGTGATGCTCGTGGTGGCACTGATGGCGCTGGCAGTGAACGGCCTCAGCGCCTGGCTGCTTCACGACGCAATCGGTCATCCCCACGAAGGGGGCGGCGGGCCCCACGACGGCGCCAGCGGGCACGGTCACTCGCTCAATCTGCGGGGCGCTTGGCTGCATTTGCTCGGCGACACGCTCGGCGCGCTCGCGGCGCTTTGCGCGGCGCTGATCATCCGCTTCGGGGGAAATCCTGCGGCCGATCCCCTCGCGAGCTTCGCCGTGGCGGCGATACTCCTCTTCGGGTCGCTTCGTTTGCTTCGCGACGCAACGCTCGTCTTGCTCGAAGCAGCCCCGCTGCATCTCCCGGTCGCCGCGATCCGACAGCTCGTCGCCCAGTATCCTGGCGTCGTGGCGGTCCATGACCTGCACGTGTGGTCGCTCGGCGCAGGACACGACGCGGTCACCGTCCACGTGCGCAGCAATTCGCGCGACACTTCGCTTGGTCAGCGCCTCGCCGACGAGATCCGGAGGGCTTTGGGCGTCGAGTACGTGACCGTCCAGATCGACGCCCACGACGATCCGTCGAGCGAACCGGAGTAGGCTCACAGCTCGTCCGGCATGCGCCGACGGGCTGACGACGCCACGCAGGCGGGGAAGACACCACCGATGGGCCTCTCAGCCTGAAGTTCCCCCGCGCTTTTTGGCAACCGGCGCCGTGCGTTCGGTCTAGCCGGCGGGCTCTTCCCTCGCACCATCGACAACGTCGAGCTCCTCCTCGCGAGACGACAAGCAGCACTCGCTTCCGGGCGGAAAGGTGCTGCATGCGCTCGGTCGAAACGCGTAGATGTCGCACCGATTGTCGGCCGCGAGGTGCTTGCAGCACTTGTCTCTTCGCAGGACGAGCACGATCGAACCGTCTTCGCGGCGCGCGTACGGGGGTCGGGCGAGCTCGGCACGGCCCGCCTTTTCGAACCGCTCGACGTCGTCGCCGTCGAGCTCCACACGGTTGTCCTTGCAGCACGCCGCGCACTCCAGGCAATCGAGAAGCAGGCGCCGCGTGGGTTCTGGGTGCACGGAGTCGCGGGTCACGCGCGCGCGCACGATCGCGTAACAGTCGTGCGGAATGCGAATGTACGCCATTCCCAAGAATGTTCCGCGCGTCGCAACCGAGAAATCGGACCGAGCGAGATCGAGCGCCGACCACCTTCCGAGATCGTTCTCGTCCCCCTCGCGGGGTTTGGGGAACACGAGTCGCGCCTTTCGCGGCGACAGCCAGACGACCGCGTGCCCTCCCGCCCGCACCCAGGAGGCGGCTTCGTGGACGAACGGGAGACGAAAGCTGCGGACGACGGGCCTTGTCACACTCGTCGCAGGCATCTCCGTGCGCGGTACCCTATAGTGGCGAGCGCGGCGTAGAAAGCCCGTTTCGTCGTTTGTCCCCCTTCCGGCTGACGTAGACTGCCGCGCGCATGCGCGCGATGGTCATCCGTCAGCCGGGCGGTCCCGAAGTGCTCGAGCTTCGCGAGGTTCCCATGCCCGAACCGTCTCGAGGCGAAGTGCGCGTGCGCGTGCGGGCGACCGCCGTCAACCGCGCGGACATCTTGCAACGCCTCGGCAGATACGCGGCGCCCCGAGGCGCTCCCGTCGACATCCCGGGGCTGGACGTCGCCGGAGAAGTGGATGAGATCGGCGACGGGGTCGACGAACTGGCGGTGGGAGATCGCGTTTTCGGGATCGCGGGGGGCGGAGGCTACGCCGAATACGTCGTCGTCCACGCCCGAACGCTCGCGCACATTCCCGAGGGCATGACCTTCGCCGACGCGGCGGCCGTCCCAGAGGTGTTCGTGACCGCTTGGGACGCGCTGGTCTCGCAGGCGAGCCTGTCGGCAGGCGAGACGGTGCTGGTGCACGCGGCGGGGAGCGGGGTAGGAACCGCGGGTGTTCAGATCGCTCGCGCGATCGGGGCCCGCTCGGTGGGAACCGCGCGCACGTTGGAGAAGCTCGAGCGCGCGGGCGGCCTGGGTCTTTCGGTGGCGATCGTCGTTGCGAGCGCGGGCTTCGCCGAAGAGGTGCTCGCGTGCACCGGCGGAAGGGGCGTCGATGTCGTCCTCGATCTCGTGGGCGGAGCGTATGTGGCAGGGGATCTCGCGTGCCTGGCGCCGCGCGGGCGAATCATGGTGGTCGGCACGGTGGGAGGGCCGCACGCCCAGTTGGACCTCACGCTGCTGATGGCCAAACGCGCAGAGCTTCGAGGGACGGTCCTACGCGCGCGGCCGCTGGAAGAGAAGATCCTCCTCGCCCGCGACCTCGAGCGTCATATTGCTCCTCTCATGGCGACCGGAGCACTTCGGCCCGTCATCGACTGTGTCATGCCGCTTTCCGAAGCGGGGGAGGCGCACCGGCGGATCCAGGCGAATACGACGTTCGGCAAAGTGGTGCTCGAGACGTAGACGCGGATTGATGGGAAGCGCGCGCCGCCGGCCCGTAGATGGGGGAAAGACCAACCGTATCCCAGCTACCCGAGCCGTGTGCCGCCGACGGTGATCGAGCCAATCTTGATAGTGGGGCACCCCACGCCGACCGGGACGCTTTGCCCGTCTTTGCCGCACGTCCATATCCCGTCGGACACTTCGACGTCGTCGCCGAGCATCGTCACACGGCGCAGCACCTCCGGTCCGTTGCCGATGAGGTTCACCCCCTTGAGCGGTGCGGTGATTTTTCCGTCTTCCACCAAGTAGCTCTCGGTCAACGAGAAGACGAAGTCACCATTCGCGATGTCGACCTGACCTCCGCCGAACTTCTTTGCGTAGACCCCACGCTTGACACTCCTCAGAATTTCCTCGGCGTCGCTTTCGCCGGCGAGAAGGATCGTATTGGTCATGCGGGGCATCGGCGCGCATGCAAAGCTCTCCCGCCGGCCGTTGCCGCTCGGGCGGAGCGCGAAGTGACGGGCGCTCAGCCGGTCGTGCATGTACCCGACGAGCTTGCCCTTTTCGATGAGGACCGTGCTCCTCGGCTCGTTGCCCTCGTCGTCGACGTTGATCGTGCCGCGGCTCTGGAGAAGGGTCGCGTCGTCGACGACGGTGCAAAGGTCGCTCGCGACGATCGAGCCCACCTTGCCGGAGTAGTTGCTGGTCCCCTTGCGGTTGAAATCCGCTTCTAGTCCGTGCCCCACCGCTTCGTGGAGCAGAATTCCACTGTCGCCCGGCGCCAGGACCACCTCCATCTGACCGGCGGGGGCTTCCTGCGCCCCCAGCATGACGATGGCCTGGCGCGCCGCCTCCCGCGCGTGCCACTCCGGGCTCTTGGCCTCGAAATATCCAATGCTCGTCCGCCCTCCGCCCCCGCTCGAGCCCTCCTGGCGCTTGCCGTTTTCTTCAGCGATGACGCGCACTCCGAAACGGACGAGCGGCTGGGTGTCGTGGACCATCGTGCCGTCGCTCGTAAACACCAGGATTTCGCGGATCTCCTCGGCCAGAGTGGCCTCCACTTTGACCACGCGCGGATCGTAGGCATGGGCCGCGGCAGCCGCGCGCTCGAGAATCGTACGCTTTTCCACCCCCGGGACGTCGAGCGTTACTTGCTCGAGCTCGTACCGGCGCGGCAGCTCCGCCGCACGGGTAACCGAAACCGGCGTCGTCGACCCGCCGGAGCTCGCGATTTGCGCCGCGGTCGCCGCCGCGCGCTTCATCGCCTCCCAATCGAGGCGCTCGACGTGGGCATATCCGGTGGCGTCCCCCTTCTGGACGCGCACGCCGAGACCCATCGAGACGCCGCGGGAGGCGCTCTTGAGGATTCCGTCGTCGAATACGAAGCCCCCGGCCGCGCGGTACTCGAAGAAAAGATCGGCATAGTCTCCGCCGCGCGCCAGCGCGACGGCGAGCAGCTTCTCGGCGAGCGCCGCGTCGATCGCGGCCGAGCCGCCGGGCGCAAACGGAGCTCGATAAAGCGCCGACTGGGTGCGCGCGAATGCGCCGTGCTGGGGACGGTCCGTCACGAGAGATGCAGCCATTGCTTGGCAACCTATGTGCTGCGGACCCCGCCGTCGAGGGGCCCCGCCAGCGGCGGGACCCGAGGTGCCAGGCTGAGCCCTTGTGCGTTTTCCGGGGGCGCCGGGGCCCGGAAGCGAGAAGTCAATGGCTCAGGGCAAGGGGAGGCCGAGGGAAGTATGCAACACTCGCAAAAGCGAGGTATCTTGAAAGTGGCTCGGCCGCTTCCTTCGAGCCGCGCCGCCCGCCCCACCTGAACCGAGGAGTACCCCGACTCGTGGCGATCGACCGTGAAAAGACGCTCGTCGCCGCCCAGAAGTACGTCGAGAAAAAGAAGTACGACAAGGCGGTCATCGAGTATCAAAAGGTCATCCAGGAGGATCCGAACGACGCTCGGACCTTGCTGAAAATTGGCGACCTCCAATCGAAGATGGAGGACTACGCCGGCGCCGTCGCGACCTACGAACGAGTCGGCCGATCCTACGCGAGCCAGGGCTTCTCGCTCAAAGCGATCGCGGTCTACAAGCAGATACGCGAGATCATCTCGAAGCATCTTCCCCAGCTCGAAGACAAATACGCGCACATCGCGCCGAAGCTGGCGGAGCTCTACAACCAGCTCGGGTTGACTGGCGACGCCCTCGGTGCGCTCGACGAGGTGGCGACGCGGCTTCAGCGCGCGGGGCGCGAGCCGGAGGCGATCGAGGTCTTTCGCAAGATCGTCGAGCTCGACCCGGTCAACCCGCTGCCGCACTTGCGGCTCGCCGAGGCGCTTTCGCGGTCGAAGGACGCCGACGGGGCGGTCGCCGAGTTCGCGATCGCCGCAGGTGAGCTGACGAAGCTCGGGAGGCGCGACGATGCGCTCAAAGTCATCGAACGCCTGCTTCAGCACAGGCCGGAGCCGACGCAGGCTCGAGCCGCCGCCGAGCTCTACTTGGCGCGAAACGCGCCGAACGACGGCTTGCAAGCGCTATCGAAGCTGCAAGTCTCTTTCCAGGCGAATCCCCGCGATCTCGACACGCTCGCCCTTCTCGCGCGCGCGTTCAATCATATCGGGCAAGCGGCCAAGGCCATCGAAGTTCAGAAGGAAATAGCGCGGATCGCGCGTGACACGGGCAGGGGTGACCTATTCCGCGAGGTCGTCGATCGTCTGGTCAAGCTCGTGCCCAACGACGAAGTCGTGCGGCAGCTCGCGTCCAGCCCGTCCACGATCTCCTCGGCGCCTCCCTCTCAAGCTGCCGCGCAGGCGCAAGTCCCCTCGGCTGCTCCGTCCACGAGCGAAGAGCTCGAAGACGAGTCCTCTTACGAGGATGTCAGCGAAGGAGAGATCGACGAGTCCGGGGACCCGATCGAGCTTTCGCGGCGCCACGAGCGCACGTCTGCGGCGGACGTTCTCGTGGAGCCCGAACCCGCCAGCGAACCGCCGCCCGCGGTGCGGCAGCGGGTGGCTCAGGTCCTTTCGGATGCGGCTACGTTCCGGCGCGCCCGGTTGCCGACCAAAGCGATCGCGACCCTTCGCGCCGGAGTGAACGCCATCCCCGGCTCTACCGAGCTTCGGGCCGCGCTCCGCGACATACTGCTCGACGCGGGGCACCTCCACGAAGCGGCGGCCGAGATGGTCGAGATCGCGGGGTTGCAAATCGAAGAGCTGGACGCGGAGCAGGCCGTACGCACGCTTCAGGACGTCCTGGCCATCGAGCCCCATCACGAGCGCGCGGCGGAGATGCTGCGCGCTCTCGGCTACGAGCTCGTCGAAGAGCCCGCGCAGCCGACCATGGCACAGGAAGGCGCTTCGCGGAACGAAGCCATGGATCGGGCCGGCCATCGTGATCCGTCTCCTCCGCCGCAGCCGCCCCCGGACGACTCGGCTCCATTGCCGTCGTACAACCTGGAGGAAATCGACGATCCGGAATTGGCCCAAAGCTGGGCCGTCCAGCCGCACGTGCGCCCCGCGCAGCCCATGGGGCGGTCGGCGGAGCCGACCCGTTTCACCCCGTCGGCGAGCTTCCAACCCAGCTACTCGAACCTTCCGTCTGGAACCCCGGATCGCGTGTCGCAGATTGCGGACGAAATCGACGATCCGTTCGGCGACGGGCCCCTGCCGAGCTTCCCGCTCGAAGCTCCGACCGAAGTGGCGGCGGGCGTTCTTCCACGCAGCGGGGCCGAGCTCGAGTCGGCGCTCGAAGAGGCGGACTTCTTTGCCTCGCGCGGACTCTATGAAGACGCGCGGACGATCCTCGACGAGCAGCTCGCGCGGCTGCCCAACCACCCGCTCTTGCTGGAGCGGCTCGAGGAGCTCGACGCGCAGGAGGCGGGGAGCCTGGGCGGATCGGGAACGCGCCCATCGCCAGCCGGAAGCGTCGAAGACCGGGCGTTCGACATCGCGGAGTCGCTCGGGGCGCTCGACTCCTCCGACCGTCCCATCGGAGCCGCCGCTTCCGGCGAACCGACCGAGCAGGTGGACGTCGAAGAGGTGTTCGCCAAGTTCAAGGAAGGCGTGGCCAAGCAGATTGGTGCGGACGACGCCCAGAGTCACTACGACCTCGGACTCGCGTACAAGGACATGGGCTTGTTCGACGACGCGACTCGCGAGTTCCATACGGCAGCGCGCGACCCGCGACGCGCGTGCGTCTGTCATTCGATGATCGGGATGATTCATCTGGAGCGTGGTCACATCAACGAAGCAATCGAGGCGCTGCTGCAAGGACTTCAGGCTCCGGATCGGACGAGAGAACAGGAAGCGTCGCTCAGTTACGAGGTCGGTGCGGCATACGAAATCAAGAAGATGAACAAGCAAGCGCTCGAGTACTTCCAGCGCGCGTCGCGGCTCATCCCGGGCTTTCGCGACGTCGTCGATCGCATGCGGCACCTGCAGAAAGTCGAGCCGGTGCAACCCGCCCGGGCCGTCGCCGTAGGGGCGGACGACGAGTTCGATCGCGCGTTCGCGGACATTCTCGGCAAGGGGTCCTGAGCCGCGCTCTCCCTGCGCGCGCCGGCGTCTCTCCGCCCTCAGGCGGGTGTCACCGAAGCGATCAGGCGGCGGACATAAGGATCGTTGGCCGACGCCAGATCGCGCAGCGCCTCCGCCCGAGTCCCCGACGACAGCCACAGCCTGCCAACCGCGCGGCGCAGAGCTCGAATGCTCTCTTCGGGCAGCCCGCGCCGGCGCAGGCCTACGATGTTCAGGCCCCGTACACGCGCGCGGTCCCCTTGCACGATGACGAAAGGCGGCACGTCCGTCTCGCACGCCGCGGTGGCCGCGATGAAGGCGCTCTCGCCCGCGCGCACGAACTGGGTCACGCCGCTCAGCCCGCCGAAAGTCACCCAGTCTTCGACCACGGCGTGACCTGCGAGCTGCGCTCCGTTCGACATCACGCAATGCGATCCGATGACCACGTCGTGCGCGACGTGCGCGCCCACCATGAGCAGATTCTCGTCGCCGATGCGCGTCGTGCGGCCGTCGGTGCCTACGTGCACCGTCACGTGTTCGCGAAACACGTTGTTCTTTCCGGTTTCGACCCTGCCGGGCTCACCCCCGGCGCGTTTGACTTGCGGATCTCCGCCGATCACCGCGAACGGGAAAACGACGTTGCCGCTCCCGAGGTGAGTCGCGCCCCGCACAAGCCCGTGCGCGTGGACGATGCACCCCGATGACAGCGTGACTCCGCCTTCGACGATGGCGTACGGCCCGACGACCACGTCGTCTCCAAGCTGGGCACGCGGATCGACCAGCGCGGTCGCATGCACGAGCGCCACCGGTCACCCTGAGCGGTCGACGACGCTGGCCAGGAGTTCTGCACTCGCGCAGAGCGTGCCATCCACCGAGGCTTCGCCTCGAAACTTCCAGACGTTGGTGCGATGGTGAAGGACGGTCACGTGCAGGTCGAGGCGGTCGCCGGGCCTCACCGGGCGGCGGAACTTCGCCTTGTCGATGCCGAGAAAATACATGAGCGAGTTCGATGCGTCGAACGGCTCGGTCGCATAGGCCAAAATGCCGCCGATTTGAGCAAGGGCCTCGACGATGAGCACCCCGGGCAGAATGGGACGCGAGGGGAAGTGCCCCTGAAACCAGAGCTCGCCCATGGTCACGCACTTGTGGCCGGCTATGCGATCGCCCGGGACCACCTCGGTCACGCGGTCGACGAGGACGAACGGCCAGCGATGAGGCAGTATCTGGAGGATTCGCTCGATGTCGATCGTCGTGGTCGCTTTCACGCGTCACCGGACGGCGCCGTCACCGCCGAGTCGCCGTTCGCCGCCCGGACTCCGCGGTAGAGCCTCGCGAGCGCCCGGAGCCAGAGCGCGCGTGGTACGGCCGGGTATCCTGCCACGATTGCTCCGCGCGGTACATCGCCGATGACGCCACTTTTCGCGGCGATCCGGGCGAACTCGCCGACCGTGACGTGATCGGCGATCCCCACCTGGCCGCCGATGAGCGCCCCGCGCCCGATTGTCACCGACCCCGCGAAGCCGCATTGCGCAGCCACAATCGCGCCCTCGCCGACGTCGCCATTGTGTCCGACGTGGACGTGCGCGTCGAGCTTGGCGCCCCGCCGGATTCGCGTGGGGGACAGCGTTCCCGAGTCGATCGTGCAAAGCGGACCGATCGTCACGTCGTCTTCGACGAAGACTCCGCCGAGCTGGGGAACGGCGCGCACCGCGCCATCCTTGCCGGCGGCCCATCCGAATCCCGGGTGTCCCACCACGGCCCCGGCGCCGATTGTCACACGTTCCCCAATGACGACGCGTGGCCCCAGCACCGCGCTCGCGGCGATCCTGGCCCCCGCCCCGACTACCGCCTCGAGATCCGGGACGATCGCAAAATCGAGGAGCTCGGCCATGGCCCAGGTCGCGTGCTCATGCCGCCATATCGCGCCCTCGAGCCCCTCGGTCCCACCGTCCCCAATCGAGCTGGCGACCAGGAGCGCGGCCCCACGATGGGCGGCATCTCGGGCTGCGCGCAACCAGCGGCGCCCAAGCACGGGAGCCAGGTCACCCGAGCGAGCGCCGACGACGGGCACGATGCGCTCGGGCACGCGCTCGCTGCCCGACACCACTTGCCCGCCGTGGCGTGCCGCGAGCGACTCGAGCGATTCTCCCCGGAGGCGGACGACTCCATCCCACATCAATGTTCGACCGGGCCGCGACCGAGCCGAAAGCGCGGCGTCACGGCTTGGCGGCGGGGCTGCTTGGCGCTTGCGCTCGCGGGCTTGCCGCGGCGGCGGGCGGCGCCGAACTCCCGTTCAAGCTGTTCGCGAGCTGGATCACGCGGTCGGTCAGATCGAGATCACCGCGCGAAAAGGCTACCGTCGCCCGGTCGACGATGAGGTCGTATCCGTCGGTGCCGGCGACACGCTTGATGGCTCCGATCACCTTCTCGAAAATCGGATCGGTCAGCTCCTTCTGCTTCTTCTCGAGCTCCTTATTGTACTCGACGAACGTGCCTTGGAGCTCGACCATCTGCTTTTGCCAGTCGTCGACCTTCTTCTGAAGCGCTTGCTGAGAGAGGACACGGGACTGCTTGTCGATCTCCTCTTTCTGCTTCTGGAGCTCCACCTGCTTTTTGTTGATCTCCTGCTGACGGCTGTCGAATATCTTCTTCAACGTCGCCTGGGCTCGCAGCCCATCCTCCGTTTGCATGACGGCGCGCTGCACGTCGACGACGGCAACCTTCATTTGCGCGGCGACCGTTTTGCCGGAAAAGGAGACGAGGACCGCGAGAATCGTGGCCAGCACGAGGCGAAATGGGCTCCGCATGATGCCGCTGGGCGTACTCAAACGGCTCCGATCGGTCAAGGGAGGTTATCCAAAACGTCGCTCTTTCGCTCCCGCTCCGCGATGGCGCGCAATGGCGAGATGAACGGGGGCAGCTCGGCTGGAGCCTCCCACTGCGAAGGCGCTGGGTTTCGTCAGCCCCGGTGCCTTCCTCCGTGCGGCTCGTCCGTGCGGAAATCGGGTGCGGGGGCGTCAGTGGTTTCTGGCGTGCTGGAGGCACAAGGCCCTCGGCTGACCGCCGCACTTTTCGCAGGTGCACACTCGGATGTCTGCGCCGTCCGCCTCGCGCGTCCCGCAAATCGCGCATACGCGCCGACCGAACACCGGGACGTTCGAACGCATCTGTTCTCGCCGGGCCTTCTGTCGCACCCCTAGCCCGCGCTGCTGCCAAACCCGCCGCCAGTGGCCGCCGAAGAAGAGGACGTAGTTGACCAGCGCGGCAATGATCGGGGCCCGGGTCGGCCAGTCGCCGAGCACGAACGCCGCACCAATGGCGAGGGCCGCGAAGATACCCAGCCATTTCACTCGGATCGGCAGGATGAAAAAGAGAAGTATCGTCACGTCCGGGAAGGTCGTCGCGAATGCGAGAAAGAGCGACGAGTCTAGCCACGTGTTCGAGGTCGGCCCCGCCAGAATCGCCGCTACGATCGTCGCGAGAGCGCCGATGAAGTAAAACACGTTGAACTTGAACGCGCCCCAGTGCTTCTCCAGGCTCGAGCCGACCCACCAAGTGAAATACAGGTTTACGAACACCCAAAGCGACGACGAGCGCGGGGGGATGAGAAGAAACGTGGCGAGACGCCACACTTCGCCTCGGCGGACGGCGTCCATATCGAGAACGAGGCGGTCGATGCTCTCCGGTCGTGACCGCGACAAGAGCCAGATGACGGCCATGCCGCCGACCACGTATAGGATGAGGTTGGGAAGGGCATAGCGGCCGAAGCGCCGCTCGAGGCGCGCGAGCAACCGGTCCATGGGAGCGGCGTGCGATTAGCACGTGGCGTTTGGCGCAGCCATCTCGCGGGGGGTTAAGGCAGCCGTGCTCCTGCGGCCGACGACCGTGGTATCCGTCTTTTTCGCGCATGTTCGAATCTGCCGAGCTTGGCCACCGCGTAGATAAGCGCGACTACGAGAAGGAGCTTCCGAAGCTCCGCGCCGCGCTCCTCGACGCACAAACGCGTGTGCTGGAGCGCGCGGAATTTGGTGTGCTCGCGGTCGTCGGCGGGGTCGATGGGGGCGGCAAGGGGGATGTGGTCAACCTCCTCCTCGAGTGGATGGACGCGCGACTCGTGCAGGTGCACGCCCTCGGCGACCCCACGGACGAAGAACGTGCCCGGCCGCCCATGTGGCGGTTCTGGCGCGCGCTTCCCCCCAAGGGCCAGACGGGGATCTTCTTCGGAGCGTGGCACATGCGGCCGATCGTCGACCGAGTGTTCGGTCGCATCGGGGGCGCCGAGCTGACGCGGTCACTCGTCGAGATCTCGCGCTTCGAGAGGATGCTGGTCGACGAGGGGGCGCTCCTCGTCAAGCTCTGGCTCCACTTGACCAAGAGCGCGCAGCGGGCACGGTTCGAGCAGCTCGAGTCCAGCGCGGCGACCGCCTGGAGGGTGACCAAGCAAGATTGGAAAAATCACGCGCGCTACGATCGCTTCCGAAAAGTGACGGAGCATGCGCTTCGCGAGACGAGCACTGCGGAGGCGCCGTGGACGGTCGTCGAGGCCGCGAACGAGCGCTACCGAAACCTCGCGGTGGGGCGGGCCCTACTCGATGCGATGAATCAGCGGCTGGATCGCGGCAAGCGCACGCTCGTCGTCCAGGCCCCGCCGCCGCCGACCGCCATCGACGCGCGAAACGTCATCGAGGAGCTCGACTTGTCGAAGTCGCTCAGTGAGCGCACGTACGACAAGAAGCTCCCAATGTTGCAGGCGCGGCTCAACGCTCTCTCCCGCCACAAGCGCTTCAAGGACATCGCGGTGGTGCTCGTTTTCGAAGGCAACGACGCGGCCGGGAAGGGGGGGTCGATTCGGCGCGTTACGCGCGCGCTGGATGCACGCCGCTACCAGGTGGTCGCCGTCGCCGCGCCGACCGACGAAGAGCGCGCGCAGCCCTACCTCTGGCGCTTCTGGCGTCATGTCCCGCGAATCGGGCATTTCGCGCTGTTCGACCGGAGCTGGTACGGGCGCGTTCTGGTCGAGCGCGTCGAGGGACTGGCAGCTCCGCCCGACTGGACGCGGGCCTTCCGGGAAATCGTGGATTTCGAGCAGAGCCTCGTCCGCTTCGGGATCGTCGTCGTGAAATTCTGGCTGGCGATCAGCAAAGACGAGCAGCTCGCGCGCTTCCGCGCTCGGGAAAAGACGCCGTTCAAGCGTTACAAGATCACGGGCGAGGACTGGCGCAACCGAAAAAAGTGGAATGCGTACGAGAAAGCCGTTTCCGATATGGTCGATCGCACGAGCACCGATTTGGCTCGGTGGCATTTGGTCGAAGCCAACGACAAGAGGTGGGCGAGGGCGAAGGTCCTCGAGACGACGTGCCTGTCGATCGAGGAAGCGCTTCGCTGATCGGGCTACGAGCCCGTCCTGGGAACGGCCGTCGTCAGCATCTGCGCGAGAACGTCTCGCACTTGATCCATGTCGAGCGGCTTTTCCAAGATCCGCGCCTTGCCCGTCTCACGAAACTCTCGCGCGGACGGGCCGTGCCCCTCCCCCGTGACCATGACGAAGCGCGCGGAGCGCTCGGGCATCGATCGTTCCACGATTTCGTAGAGGTCCGCCCCTGTCATCGTCGGCATATTGAAGTCGCAGAAAACGACATCGAACCATTCGCCCGCGGTCAACCGATCCAATGCTTCGGCAGCCGTCTCGACTACGACGACGTCGTGCTCGTGCGACAAGGCGCGCTGGAAGGCCGCACCGAGAAGCCGCTCGTCGTCGACGAATAGCAGCCTTCCCCTTGCTGACGAGGGTGGACGCGACGGCACGTCCCGGGTCCGGGCGTTTCGCACCGCGGGCAGCACCACCCGCATGGTCGTTCCGCGACCGGGCTCGCTGTCGACCTCGATGTTGCCGCCGAGCGCGCGCACGATTCGCCTGGAGATCGACAGGCCGAGGCCGGTGCCTTGCCCTATGGGCTTGGTAGTAAAAAATGGAGTGAAGACACGCTCGAGGTTCTCGGGGGCGATCCCGCAGCCGGTATCCCGGACCTCGACGACGACATTCGCGCCTTCGGGCCGAATGTGAACGCCGATCTCATTGGCGTCGGGAGAGCCTTTGGCGATGGCGTGCGCCGCGTTGACGACCAGGTTGAGAAGCACCTGGCTCACTCTCGACGCGCTCGCCCGCACCGGGGGAACCTCGTCGTACTGGCGAACGACGCGAGCGCGCTGACGGATCTCGGGGGCCGCCATTCGCAGTGCCGAGTCGGCCGCGCCGCGCAGGTCGACCAGCCTCAGATCTTCGTCGTTGCGCGCCAGCGTATTCAAGTCCCGCGCGATGTCCCGGATGCGACCGGCGCCTTCTTCGATCTCTGCCAGAACTCCTACGACGTCCGACAAGGCGGCCGACAGGCTTGCGGCGGATCCCTCCCGAGCCACGAGCTTTTCGAGTTGCTGCTGGACCCGCGCGACCTCCGCGGTGGCATAGGCAACGTTGGCCATGACGTACGCGAGCGGGTTGTTGATCTCGTGACCCACGCCTGCGGCGAGCGTGCCCACTGCAAGCATGCGATCGACATGCATCGTGCGGGCAACGAGCTCGCGTCGCGCGGACACGTCCCGAATGACCGACAGAACGGCGGGCTGGCCGTCGAAGTGCACCGCCATCGCGGTCGTCTCGACGTGGATCAAGCTCCCGTCCAGGCGGACCATGGCCAGCTCCGCGAGCCGCGCCGGGGCGCTTGAGCGATGAAGCTCCGCCATCCGCGCGAGGACGGCCGCGTGGTCGGAAGGAGCGAACAAGTCGAGCAGCGGCCGCAAAACGAGCTGCTTCGAGCTGGTCGCGCCGAGGAGCGCGACGGCCGGGCCGTTCGAATGGGTGACTATGCCCTCGCGGTAGACGAGGACCCCGTCGGGGATGAGCTCGAAGGCTGCGCGAAAGCTCGCCTCGGTCGCGCGCAGCGTGCTCTCGGCGAGGGCGTGCTTGATGCGCATCTCGGAGTCGCGAAGCTCACGCTCGATTGCGGGCACCAGGCGAGACATGTTGTCGACGAAGTCCTGCGCACCCGACCGCAGCGCCGCGGCGGCGCTTTCACCGCTCCCACCGATTGAAATGACGATGCTCGGTGTGGCCGCCTGTCGGCTGCGGACGATCGTGACCGCCGTGGGGGGATCGAGCTCCGGCACGCCGCTGTCGCACAAGACGACGTCCCAGGGCTCATCGAGCGCGCGTTCCAGGTCTGCCGGTGTGTCGACTCTCCATATTGTAGGCTCGTAGCCGGCGAGGCGTACTTCACGGACGAGCGGCGCTGCGTCGCTATCGCTTTTTTCGATTAGCAAAAGACGCAGCGTTCGATTCATTGCGCCGGGCCCTCCCGACGCCACTTCGTGGGCAGTCGGCAGCTCCGATGCAATCGACCGAGTAGGCTCATTCTACCCGGCCATCCAATTTGATCTCCATGGGAAGCGCGGGCCAATGGATGCGATCTCGAGACAGAGCCCCCATGACAGCCAATAGTCGCCTCTCGCGCTCGGGAGTCAAGAGTCTTCGTAGACCTGTATCGAAGGCTATTTGAGCCTTTTGTGAGCGCGCGATCGACATCGCCGCATACGTCGGTGCCGTGCTCTATTCTGACAGAACGGTAGCCTCCGGTGGCTCGCTTCGCCCGCTCAGTCAGGCTGGGTCATCCGGCGGCGCGCTTCTTTCTCGGGCCGCCCTTTCCCTTCTCTTGCTTCTCCTCGGGAAGCGACTCCTTTGTCTTGGCCGGGCCGGGTTTGCCCGCGGCCTTAATCGAACGGGAAAGAAGCTCCGCCAGATCGATGACTTGCGCACCGGCGCCTTCGCCCATCGGCGCCGGAGCTTGCCCTTCGCTCCCCGCGTCCCGCGCCACTTCGCCCGCCTCGACCTTCTCGTCGACCGCCGCCAGCACCGCGCTCCGGTACTCGTCCGGGTGCCTGGCGGGGTCGAACGGCCCCGAGAGCTCGTCGACCAAATGCTGCGCCAGCTCCTTCTCGCGCGGACTCGGAGCCTTCTGTTCAGCGGGGGTGAGCTCGTCGGCGGGGACCAGTTCTTCGGCGAAGCGCATCATGTCGAGCGAGAAGAGACGGCCGCGGGGCCTCACGAGCGCGAGGCGCGTTCGCGTTCGGAGTCTCACTTTTGCGAGCGCGACTTTCTTGCTCTCCGCGAGCACCGACCTCAAAAGGTCGTAGCCGCGAACGTTCTTGCTCCCCGGCCCAATCCAATAGCTCTTCTCGACGTAGGCGAGGTCCACTTCGAGCGGGTCGACGAACTCGACGATTTCAATCGTTCCCGCCGCCTCCTCGCCGTCGAGCTTCGACAATTCTTCCTTGGTGAAGAGCGCGTACTCGCCCTTGCTGACCTCGTAGCCCTTGCCAATCTCTTCCCAGGCGAGATCTCGGTTGCACTTGGGGCAACGTCGCACCATCGTCACCCGTGTTCCACAGTCTTTGTGAAGCTGATGGAACTGCGGCGTGAGGTCCTTGGTCGCCGTGTACAGTTTTGCCGGAATGGTCACGAGGCCAAAGGCGATTTCACCGGACCAGAAAGCTCGCATCAGAAAGGCTCCTACGACGAAAAAACAAGCGCGCAAGCCGAGCACTGCACATAAGGGCAGCGATCGACTGGAAACATACCGTGCGAAGCGTCGCTTCGGCGTGACGCCCGAGCCGCCTCCGCACGACGAATCGTCGCAGGGCGAGGCCACCGGGGAAAAGAAAACGGCGGGAGCGCCTGCGCGTCCTGCCGTTCCCGCGGTAGCCGAAGGGCAACGCCTCGCCTTCGTCGTTCAAAAGCACGACGCGCGCCGCTTGCATTACGACCTCCGGCTCGAGGTCGACGGCGCCATGGTCAGCTGGGCGGTGCCCAAGGGGCCGAGCTACGACCCCGTCGTTCGCCGGCTGGCGGTCCAAACCGAGGACCACCCCATGGCGTACAACGAGTTCGAGGGACGCATCCCGGACAAGGAGTATGGCGCCGGGGACGTGCTCATCTGGGACCGCGGGACCTACGAGACGGTCCCTTCGGGCCAGCAGCACGCCATGCTCGACAAGGGACACATCCATGTTCGTCTCTTTGGCGAAAAGCTCGTCGGCGACTGGCACCTCGTCCGCACCGATCGGCGAGGAGGAGACGACGGTGCGGGCGGCAGCGGCAAGGCGCAATGGCTCTTTTTCAAAGCCAAGGACGCGAAGGCCAATCCTGCCTACGACGTCGTCGCTGCGCGTCCGGAGTCGGTCGTGAGCGGACGGGTCGCCACGCGTGGTCCGCAGCGTGTCAGCGCCTCGGAACCGGGCAAGAGCGCGCGCGGCTTGCTCGACGCCGTGGGCGAGCCGGCGCTGGCAACCGCCGTGACCGCGATCGCCGACCCTACCAAGTGGCTCTTCGAGGTCAAATACGACGGCTATCGACTCTTCGCGTGCAAGGCCGGGAGCGACGTTCGTCTCTACACGCGCCACGCGAACGATTGGACCGAACGTTTCCGCCCGATCGCGGACGCGGTAGCGAAACTCCCGGCGCGCGAGTGTGTCGTCGACGGCGAGGCGTGCGTCGTCGACGAGTCGGGCCGGCCGTCGTTCGGCGCTCTTCAGGAGTGGCTCGCGGGGGGCAAGCGGGACGCGCGGATCGGCTACGCCGCGTTCGACCTCATGTGGCTCGATGGGCGCGACCTCCGCAGGGAACCGATCGAGAGTCGCCGGGAGCTTCTCGAGAAGCTGCTCGAAGGCCGCGGGGCGCCGCTTTCGTATTCGAGAATCGGTGGACGGCGACATCGTGGAGCTCCTGCGTGCCGCGAAGAGCGCCGGGCTGGAAGGCCTCATCGCCAAGAAGAAGGGCTCGACCTACGTCGCGGGACGGTCGGCTCAGTGGCAAAAACTCAGATTCGATCGAAGACAGGACTGCGCCATCGTGGGGTGGATACCCATGGCAGGCACGACCCACGACGTCGGCGCCCTGCTCTTGGCCGTGGCCGAAGGGGGAAAGCTCGTCTTCGCGGGTCGCGTCGGCACCGGCTTCGACACGAGGACCCGTCGGACGCTCGCAGAGCGTCTCGCTCCAGACTCAATCGAGCGACCGCAGGTCGAGGGAGCGCCGGCAATCAAAAAGGTCAATTGGGTGCATCCGAGGTTTGCCTGCGAGTGCGCCTTCACGGAGTGGACGCGAGACGGCTCGATGCGCGCCCCGCGATTTCTCGGTTTGCGCGAGGACAAGACCCCCATGGAGTGCGTGCGCGAGGATCCGCTCGACATTCCCCGAGAGCCTTCGACATCCGCTCGCGCGCCGTCCTCCGCGGTTCGGGCGCCGGCACCGGGGGACGTGCCCAAGCTCGCCAACCCGACCAAAGTGCTCTTCCCCCGCGACGGCAAGACGAAGCGCGACGTCTGGGACTACTACACGGCGATCGCGCCGCTGATGCTCCCGCACCTCGCCGGTCGTCCGCTCACGCTCCAGCGCTATCCCGACGGGATCGATGGCCAAGAGTGGTATCAGCAGAACGCCCCCGACAAGACACCGGGCTTCGTGCGCCTCGTCGAGGTGGGCCCACGCCACGAAAACAAGAAGCGCATCGTTTGCGACAACCTGGAGACACTCCAGTGGCTCGCGAACCTTGCCGCGCTGACGATGCACCAGTGGTGCTGCCACGTCCCCCCGTCGGCGGCGGGCCGCGCCGAGATCGACGACGCGCTCTCCCGCCCGGACTACGTGGTGCTCGACCTGGATCCGGGCGACGGTCCTTGGGAGCATCTCGTGGATGTAGCCGGCGCGGTGCACACGCTGCTCGACGCGCTCGAGCTCGAGAGCTTCGTCAAGACGAGCGGCAAGCGGGGGCTGCACGTTCTCGTGCCGATCGCCCCCGGGCCGACGCACGAAGAGGCGACGGGCTTCGCCGAGCAGGTGGCGCGCGCCGTGGCCAAGGTGCTGCCCGCGATCGCGACCGTGGAGCGGATGAAAGACCGGCGGGGAGGAAAGCTCTATGTCGACTACGGTCAGAATGGGGAGGGCCGAACGATCGTCTCGCCCTACACGATTCGGGCGCGGGACGGCGCCGTCGTATCGACGCCCGTGGCCTGGAGCGAAGTCACGGTCCACCTCGATCCGACGCGTTTCACGATGCGCGCCGTACTCGACCGCGCGGACAAGGTGGGCGATCTGTTCGCGGGTGTGCTGAGCGTCAAGCAGGCGCTCCGGGGGATCGGGAGAAAGTGACCGGCTCTTCGCTCGGTTGAGCCGCTGTCGACGTGATATCGTCGGCGCCGGAATGCAGCGCGACCGAGCCCTCGTCACGGGCCGTGACATGAAAGGGTCTTTTGGTTACCGCCTCGCGTTGCCGGTCTGCCTGGTCGCGCTCGCCGTGCTTTCCTCGGGGTGCTTGACCCAAATGCTGACGAACGGGGAAATCGAGTCGACCCGCCGGGCCTCGGACGCCTTCGACACCATCGGCGACTACGAGCTCGCGCTCTCTGCGACCCAGGCCGGGCTGGTCCAGTTCGAAGGAATGCACGCGCTGGCGCCCGACAACACCGACGCCCTCTTTCTCCTCGTCAAAGGGTGGACCGGCTATGCCTTCGGGTTCATCGAAGACGAGATGGAAGCCGCGCAGGACGCGGGCGACGACGACCTGGCCGACTACGAGCGAAAGCGTGCCCGCATGGCGTACGACCGCGCGGTGTTCTACGGACTGCGCGCGATCGCCCAAAGGGCGGACGGATTCGAGCACGTGAAGGCGAGCGAGCAGGCCCTGTCGAGGTGGCTCGCCGAGCACTTCACCAGCCGAGACGACGTGCCGGCGCTCTTTTGGACGGGAAACGCGTGGCTTTCACGGGTCGACCTGATGAAGGGCGACGATCAGGAAGGGCCTGCCTTCGTCGCCGAGCTCCACGTCGGCGCGTCACTGGTCGAGCGCGCGGCGGCGCTCGACCCCGGCTTCGAGCACTTTGCGGGTCTGGCGGCGCTCGGCGCGTACCACGCCCGCTCGAACCTGGCCGAGCTCGATCAGGCCAAAGACTTATTTTACACGGCGCTCACCAAGACCGAAGGAAAGTCCCTCCTCGTCGAGCTTTTCTATGCGACCAAATACGCGTGCATGAAGGGCGACGGAGCTCTTTATCAGGATAGTCTCACTCGGATCCTCTTGGCCCAGGATCCGGACCCTCAGCAGCGGCTCTCGAACGCGATCGCCAAGCGCCGGGCCAAACGGTGGCTCGGCAAGAGGCGAGCAAAAGAGGAATGCGGGATCGACCTCGCCGCGCCCTCGCCCGCAAAGTAACGTCTCGTATTGGGCCACGACCCGCCCGGGAGGACCAACCGACCATGCCTCGCGTATTCTTTGCTGCCCTCGCCCTGCTCGTCGTAGTCGCCGGTCATGACCTCGACGCACGCGCCGCTACCACGCTCAAGATAGGGACGCTGGCCCCACAAGACTCGCCGTGGGGCAAGGAATTCAAACGCTGGGCAAGAGACGTGTCGGCCGACACGAACGGCGAGCTCAATCTCGATTTTCAGTGGAACGGCCAGGCCGGCGACGAAGTGCTGATGGTGCAGAAGATCCGCACCGGTCAGCTCGACGGCGCCGCTGTCACGGCCATCGGTCTCGCGCAGACGGGCGTCACGGACGTCCTGCTGTTCCAAATGCCAGGGCTCTTCGCGAACTGGGGAAAGCTCGATTCTGCCCGAAGCGCGATGAAGGACGAGTTCGATCGGCAATTCGAGGGCAAGGGGTTCACGGTTCTCGGCTGGGGGGACGTCGGCGCCGTCAAGACCATGAGCGTCGGCTTCGAGGTGCGCCGCCCCGCCGACCTGCAAGGAAAGGGATGCTTCTTTCTTGCGGGCGATCCGATCGAGCCCAAGTTCTTCACCGCCATCGGAGGCATCACCCCGAGGCAAATGACGGTCAACGAAATTTTACCGGGTCTCACGAGCGGGGCCATAAGTGCGATCGCGGCGCCGCCGCTTGCGGCCGAGCAGCTGCAGTGGGCGTCGCGCATCACGAACATCAATACGATGACGAGCGCTTTCGCGATCGGCGCCATCATCGTCTCCTCACCGCGCGTCCAGGCGCTCCCCCAGCCGCTGAAGGACGCGCTGAACACCCGGGGCCGCGAAGCCGCCGACAGGCTGACGAAGTCGATCCGCACCCTCGACGCGCAGGCCCTCGCTCGGATGAAATCGACGAAGGCCGCCTACGAGCCGAACGACGCCGAGAAGAACGACTGGCGCGACTTGTTCGCCCGCGTTCGCCAATCGCTCCGCGGCTCGGTCTTCACCCCGAACGTCTTCGACCGGGTCGTCCAGCTCGCGCAGTGACGCCGGAAACCTCGCACATTGCGGACCCGCGCGGCGCCGGAGCGCGCGGCGGGTCGTGGCGCGGGCCAATCGCGCGCTTCGACGGAGCGTGGCAAAGGTTCGAGGCGCGCCTGTGCGCCGTCGTCCTCGTCGCGGAGATCGCGTCGCTGACGCTCTGGATCTCGCTCAAAGGCCTTTCGAGCGACTTCGCTCCCGGGGGCAACGCGGCGGGCCTCGTCTACCGCTGCGTCCTCACCGCCGCGCTGTTCGGCACGGCCGGCCATTTCATGACCCGTGCGTTGCGCTTGTCGAAAGAGCGTGCCGAGCCCCTCCGGCGGGCCGTGGTCGGCGCGGCCATGCTTCTGGGGATCGTGGCCGGACGCCTCTCGGTGCACATCGGGGTCGGATGGTCTTCGAACGCACTCAATTGGCTGCAAAATGCGTCGGCGCTGATGCTGGTCGGCGGCTTGCGCGGCCTCGTGACCCGCTTGACGCTGTGGCTCGCGCTCCTCGGGGCCTCGCTGGCCACTTCGCGCAACAAGCACATCCACGTCGATGTCCTCGTGCACTATCTGCCGCCGAAGGTCCGCGCCGCGACCGCTGTCGCCGGTTGGCTGGTCGGCGCCACCGTGTGCGTCCTCGGCGTGATCGGATTCGTGGACTACATCAGCATTGCCGAGTACCGCGTGAGCTCGGTTCAGCCCTGCCGGGATGATCCCGGCAAGTCGTGCGACACGAGTCCGGGCGCGAAGTTCGCCGCGCTGAGGCGCCTGACGTCCGCCGACTTCTTTCTGCTAGGCCGGCAACTGTCTCTGGACGCGAGATCGCTTCCCGAAGTCCTGGCGGGTCATCCTTACGATCGGTGGATGACCGCTGCCGATTGGAACGTTTGGCTCGAAGGCGCGGACTGGACTGCCCATTTCGACAAGGCTGCGGTCGAGGCGCTCCGCATGGATCCCTCCTCTCCGGGCGCGGTGCGGATGCCCCAAGTGACCGTGCCGGGGACGGGCGAAGAGGCGCGCGGAGTGCTCATCCGCGAACTCAACTTCGTTTTCCCCTTCGGCCTCGCGGTCATTGCGGTCAAGTTCCTGCTGCGCGCGCTCCTGATTCGAGGCCCGGAGCGGGCGGAGCTCGGCGCGTAGGTGACCCCGTGAGCGCCGCACTCGCGCTTCTGGTGGTGTTGGTCGCGCTGCTGGGTGCGCCGCTCTTCGCCGTGATGGGCGGCTCCGCGGAGATCCTTTGGCTCCGTCATCCCGATCCGAGCTACCACCATCTGCGATTCATCGCCCCGACCGTCCTCGACGAACGGTTCGCCGATTCCCCGATTCTGGTCACGATACCTCTTTTCACTTTCGTCGGTTATGTCCTCGCCGAGGCGAAAACCCCCGATCGCCTTGTCGGTGCGGCGCGGGCGCTGCTCGGTTGGATGCCCGGGGGTCTCGCGATCGTGGCCGTCATCGCCAGCGCCGTGTTCACCGTGCTCACGGGGGGCAGCGGGGTGACCATCATCGCGATCGGCGGGCTGCTTTACCCTGCCCTCAGAAAGCAGAACTACTCGGAGGCGTTCTCGTTGGGCCTGGTCACGACGGGAGGGTCGGTCGGCCTCCTCCTGCCGTATTCGTTGCCTCTGCTCGTTTATGCCCTGGTGGCGCACGTCGATTTCAACGAGGCGTTCAAGGCGGTCGTCCCTCCGGGCCTACTGGTCATTGGTCTTCTCGGTGCGTACTCGGTTTGGGTGGGGACGCGAGAAGAGGTCGAGCGCGAACCTCCCCGCCTTCACGAGATCGGGCGAGCGCTGTGGGACATCAAATGGGAGCTTGGCATCCCCTTGATTCTCGCTGGGGGACTCGGCACCGGGCTGACGTCGATCGACGAGGCCGCCGGTCTCGTCGCCTTCTACACGGTGATCATCGAATTTTTCGTGTACCGCGACCTTTCGTGGCGGCGAGACCTCGTGCGGATCGCAAACGCTTCGATGAGCCTGGCCGGCGCGATCATCCTCATTTTGGCGATGGCCAATTCATTGATGAACTTCGTCGTGGACCAGCACGTGCCGTCGAGGGTGCTGGGCTTTCTCCTCGCTCTCGGTATCGAGCACAGGTGGCAATTTCTCATTGTCATGAATCTCTTCCTCCTCGTGCTCGGGATGCTCATGGAGGGCTTCAGCGCGATCCTCGTCGCGGTGCCCCTGATCGTGCCGTTCGTGGCCGCGCTCGGAGCCCGGCACCCCGACGAGAAGATGTCGCCCTTCCAGCTCGCGATGATCTTCCTTCTCAATCTCGAGCTCGCCTATTGTATGCCGCCGCTCGGCTTGAACCTCTTCATCGCGAGCTTTCGATTCGGAAGGCCTGTATCGAGCCTGTACCGAGTCGTCCTGCCGTTCGTCGGCATCCTCGCGGTGGGACTCGTCCTCGTGAGCTATATCCCTTGGATAAGCAATGTCGCGGTGGCAGGAGACGTGGCGGCGGAGCGGAGGAAGGCGGAAAGGGACAATGTCGCGCCGCGCGAGGCGTGGATGATGGAGTGCGTTCAAGAGGACCCGAGCAGCCCGCAGCCCTGCTCGCCGGCCGACCGAGCGAAGTACCCGGGCGGGCAGCTCGCAGGTCCCCCCGAGCAGGGGGGCGCGGCGATACCGTCCGTCGACGATGCGGCGGACACATTTCCCGACGCGGGGTGCAATCCCGACTTCGACGACTGCTCCGAGCCGGGGAGCAGGAAATGAGCGCCAAGAGACCGCCGCAAATCGGTGACGTGTTCGCCGTGCGTCGCACCGGCGCGCAGGCTCTCTGGGGACGGGTCGTCTCGACGAGCGCTATCGTCGGGCCGACGCACGGGTGCAACTTGGTGTACCTGTACGGTCCCGGGTCGAGCCTCGCGCGCGACGAGCTACTGCTCGCGCCGATGATGACCACGCGCGCGCCATGGTCGCGACGCTATTTCGAGTTCGTCCGAAGCGAGCCTCTTTTGCCGGACGATTTCTTTGACCGTCACTCTTTTCGCGACGCGCACGGAAAGCTCTACGATGAAAAGAGCCGGCCGCTCGACGCCCCAGTGGGCCCGGTGGGCAGCTGGTGGCTCTTCGAGGAAGTGGAGGCCATCGAAGAAGCGATCGCGGCCGCCTTCAGAGCTTGATGGTCTTCCAGCTGCCGCCCGCGAACTTGGTGCTCATCGTCGCCGCCGCCAGACACGAATAAACGAACGCAGCGATCCATACGCCTTTGAGGGCCATGTGCAGGACGATGCCCAGGAGGTAGGCGCCCGGCACCAGGCACCCGAACACCAGAAGAAGCTGTGCGAAGGCGACGAACTTCGTGTTGCCCGCCCCGAAGAGGCCCTCGGTCAGGATCATGGCCACAGCGATGATCGGAGTCGCGATCCCCATGATGCGAAGGGGAAAGATCGCCTCCGCCCGGACAGCGCTCGAGTTCGAGACGAGCGCAACCAACTGGTGAGTGAACAAGAATCCTTCGCATAGCCCCACCAGTCCGAAGAGAACGATTCCCAGGCGCACACTGGCCCAGCCCCACTTTTTCGCCTCGTCCGGCCGGCGGCGGCCGAGAGACTGGCTTATCAGCGTCGCCGTCGCGGTCCCGAAGGCAAGGCAGGCCGTGAACGTCAACTTGAGGATCTCGACGATGTCCGTGTTCGCCGCGCTTCGGACCGCCTCGGCGCCGCCACAGTGCCCCGCCACGGTGGCCGCTCCGGCCGCAACCCCCGCGTCGAGCTTTCCGACGGCGCGGGTGAACAGACCGAACCCGAGCATCATGACCACCGTCGCCGCTCCGGCCGGGATCGAAAGCTTCAAGATCGACCAGGTGAGCGGTCGCGAAAGGTTCGACCAGCGCATCGGGTGGTAGTCGTGCCGAATGAGCGCGGCGTACAAGATCATGATGGCGAGGCCGAGCCACGTCGCCAAGAACGCCGCCACGCCCGCACCGGGTGGACCCAGGCTCGGCGCACCGAAGTGGCCGAAAATGAACATCCAGCACAAAACGACGTTGACGGCGTTCATCACGATGGCAGCGACCAGGTGCACGTGCGTTCTGCCGATGCCGTCGAAGAAGGACTTGATGCCCATGCTCGCGGCCATCGAAATGATCCCGAGCAGTCGCCAGCGCGTGTACGAGAGTGCGATTCGCTGCACCTCGGGGACCTGGATCATCGACCGGATGAGCAGCGGCAGACAGGCCATGCCGATGACCGAAAAGGCCGCCCCGGCGACCACGCAAAAGAACGCCGTGTTGGTGAGCACCGCGCCCGCCGCGCTCCGGTCTCCCTCCGCATACCGGCGCGCGACCAGCGCCTGCGTGCCGACGCTGACGGCGCTCAGGCTTCCGCCGAAGAGCCATGTCAGAATGAGCGAAGGCAAGAGCGCGGCCTGCCCATTCGATGACTCGGGGCAAGGCAAGTGGGAGAAGAAAATGACGTCGATCTCGTTGACGATGCTCTGCGAGAGCATGGCGAGCACCGTCGGCAGCGCGAGCCGCAGGATGACCTTGTAGCGGTTTCCACCCAGCGCCATCGAGGGCGCTACGAGATCAAGCGTCTCCATCTGGTGTAGACTGCGCGGCGCCGAACCGCTCGAAGCGGTCACGGCAGCGGTCCGACTTATAGCGGGCGAGCGGCCAAAGACAAGCCGATGCGCAGATGCGGACGACTGCGCCTGGCAGGGCTCGGGTGCGAGAAAGGCGGGTCGAGCACTTGGGGCGTGACAGCGGGTAGGATCTCTGCAGAGGAGGAGGTCGCCGGTGAGGCGGTCGCCGCCGGGATGGCGGCCGGTATGGACGCGCCCTGCGTCGCCGGTGGCCCCCTCCGCGTCCAAAGGACCGCCGCAAGGAGAATGCCTGCTCCCGCAGCGGCCCAGGTCGCAGTGCGTCGGGCGCGCGTTCGCCGGCTCTCGACCATTCTCACACGCTTCCGCGGCTCGGGGGGACGCCGGGCGTCCTCCAAGGCGGTGGCCATCGCCGCAGCCGAGGAGAACCGGCGGCACGGGTCCTTGTGAATCGCCCGCATCACGACCGCTTCGACCGCGTCCGGGATCGGTCGACCGCCAGCGCTAGGCGGTGGCGGCGCATCGCGGACTTGCTTGCCCATGACGGAGAGGGCCGTCCCCTGGAAAGGGGGCGCACCCGCCAGCATTTCGTAGAGGACGCATCCGAGCGCATACACGTCGGTCCGCTGGTCCACCGCCCCGCCTGTCACCTGCTCGGGTGCCATGTACTCGGGCGTGCCGAACACCGCGAAGCCAACGAGCGTCCGCAGCTTTGCGCTCCCCGTGTGGCCCTCGGCATCGGAGCCTTTCGCCGGGACGGCGATCCCAAAGTCGAGCAGCTTGACGTCTCCGCCCGCCGACAGCATGACGTTTGCCGGCTTGATGTCGCGGTGAACGAGGCCCGCCGCGTGGGCCGCCGCCAGAGCTTCGCAGATTGCGATCGCGACGCGCGCGCACTCGGCCGAGTCCATTGCGCCTCGACGGAGCCTCGCATCCAGCGCTTCTCCGGCGACGAGATCCATCACCAGAAACACCCGTCCGTCCTTTGAGCGACCGAAATCCAGTATGTGCACCACGCGCGGGTGGGAAAGCGCCGCTACGGCGCGCGCCTGGGCACGGAAATGGTCGAAGGAAGCTGGAGACTTCGCGTGCTCCATGGCGAATACTTTGATGGCGACCAGGCGACCGAGTTCGACGTGTTCCGCCTCCCAGACGACACCGCCGCTGCCTTCCCCGAGCCTTCGCAAGAGCCGATAGGGAGTGCCCGCGAGCCGCGACGGGTCGACCGATTCCGATTGCGGCGTACAGGGGGCGGGTAGACCGACCGGTCCGCGTGACTGCGAGCCGCGATCATCGCGCTTCGTTTCGTGCGCATCGCGTAGCAATCGCGCGAACTCCGAGCGCGAGCGGCCTGGTTCGTGAGGCCAGAACTTGCGCATGAGCGCGGAGGTGCGCGCCCGGACGCCTCGCTCGCACGGCTCGGACGACGGGGCGCAGGCGAGAAGCCGCGCGAGTGCCGGGACCGCGAACGAAGCGCGCGCGTAGCGCTCGTCCGGGTCGCTCTTGGTGAGCTTCGCGATCACTTCGTCGAGATCGAGCGGGGCTCCGCAGGAAATGGCGATCGGCGGGAGGACTACCTTGCCGGCCGCGACATCGTCGAGGTGCTGATGCGGGTCGGCGCTCAAGAAGCGACGCCCAGCACAAAGCTCCCAGAGCATGACGCCGAGAGCATAGAGATCGATGCGTCCGTCGCCGACCTCTTGCCTCGCCACCTCCGGAGCCACGTATCCAGGCTTGGCGAATACGACTCCCGCCACAGTATGGCACCGGCGGTTTTGCCCCCGCGCCGTCCCGAAGTCGATCACTTTGATCTCCCCCTCGTAGCCGATCATCACGTTCTGCGGCGAAAGGTCACGGTGCACGATCCCGAGCGGCGAGCCATCGTGTCCGCATCGCTCGTGGACGTGGGCCAGGGCCTGCGCCACCTCGGTGGCGATCGCCACGGCGTCCGCCCAGGAGAGGCGAAGCCCGGTCACCAGGGCCCGGTGGCGAACGTCGCTGAGAGGCCGCCCTTCGACATATTCGACGACCGTGTAGGGCTCGCCCGCCTCGTCGGTCGAAGCCTCGAGCACTTGCGCCACCCCGGGGTGCTGGAGCTGCGACTGCACCCTCGCCTCGTCGAGGAACCGGGCCAGGAACGACTCGTCGTGAATGTGATCGCGGCGCACCGTCTTGACGATGCACGGCCGCTCGGCCCCCTCGATGCCCCCCGTCGCCGCGAGATACACTTCGCCCATTCCGCCGCGCGCGATGAGCTTCAAAATCAGGCGGCCGCCGATCGTACGCGGCACGATCGGGCCCGGGGCCGGGGACGAGAAGCCTCTGGCAACTTCGCCCATCGTCTGAACGCTAGGGCCCGAGACGAGGCGCGGCCAAGTTTTCGCCCTCCCCATCGCGACAAAAGAAGACGCCGCCGGGCCATTGCGGCCCGACGGCGTCTCCCCCCTCTCCTCTGGCTCTACGGCCGGGGAGGCGTACCGCCTGACGAAGCGCGCGTCAGCGGAGGACTCGACGCGTCGACGGGCGCTGGTGCACCGGCGTCGGGTACGGGCGTCGACCCGCCGTCGCTCGGGCAGACGAGACTCGTCAGATCGAGGTGTCGCCGTTCCAAATCGTTGAGCGTCCTCGATTGTCCCGAGAAGTCATCGAACGCCGTCGTTCCAGTCAGGAAGGGGGACAGCGTGGCCTCTGTTCCGAAGTTTCGGGGATTGACCATCGTGAACCCGAACGTGCCCGTGTCGGGGCCGTGGCATCCGTTGCACGTATTGACGGACGCGTGAAATCGCGCGTCCGGATCGGAGATCCCCGGACCATCCCACTCGATCTGCGTGTTGAAGATCGAGCCTGCCTGGAAGTTTTGGCCTTCGAACGTCGGCGGCACGATGTGATCGTTTGCGCCAAAGACTTCGTTCGTGATCGCGGTCGCGTTTTGGTTCACGAAGTCCGAGAACGCCTGCGTGCCGTTGAAGCTGAGATCCGGCGTCTCCGCGATCGGGATCTCGTCGAAGAACCCGGAGCTCGCGTCCAGCGAAAACGCGCGGAGCTCCCATTGGAACGAAAGCGCGATTTCGTTCGTGCGAAGCTCGAGGAGCGCGCTGCCGTTCGGGCTGCCCGGAGCCGCGTTGCGGTCGCTGAAGCGGTGCGTGATCGCCTCGAGCGCCGCGTTGTATTGCTCGGACGGGAAGGGGTTCGACGACAGCCCGTGCCAGAGATTCGCCCAGGTTTGGACGTCTTGCTGGGTCTGGGCCGCGAGGTTGTACTCGAGAATGACCGTGAACGACTGGGGGAACCCCTGGCCGTTCACCGCGAAGACGAAACGCCCTTCGCCCGCGGAGCCCGCGGCGAGATTGCGAAGGTCGATCCGGGCGACGATCGCCTGCAACGTCAGCGGCGGCTGGTCGAGGTCGAGGTCTCCGGTCGCGGTCTTCGGCCAGATGTCGAGAAGGACCTGCTGCATGGCCGGACGCGCCGTCACGGTGAATCCGTTGACGGTTTGGTTGGTCAGCCAGTGCTGGAAGAGCGCGAGCGTCATTGCCGGCGCTTGTTCGGGCGTGGGTGCCAGCTCGCGCATCAGGTGACCGAAGGTCCAAACGCCCTGGCTGGACGCGGGCGCTTGCGCGTCGGACGCCGGTTGCGCGTCGGGCGCTTGCGCGTCGAACGTCGATGTCGCCTCCGAGGTGGCCGACACGGAGACGATTGGCTCGCCCGGGGGCGTCGGTACGGGAATTCCGTTTCCACCGGAGGACGCCACGCCCCCGCCTCCCGAAGAGCTTCCGACAGAACCGCCTCCCGAAGAGCCCGCGCTTGCGTCTTCATCGAACCCGGGAATGAAGACCCCTGCCGTCCGAACCGGATCGTCGACCACGCTGACGTCGGTGATGAAGAGCTCTCGCCGGGTGAAGACGAAGCAGCCCGTCGGAGCCAGAATGTCGAGGTTGAGATTGCCTTGCAGGAATTCGAAGTTGGGGAAGATGCCGTTCGTGCTGTTCGGAAAATCCTCGATGGCGAACGGAACCTGCGTCGGGCCGGGGTTCGAACTGTCCGTAGGCGTCACGTCGAAGCCGACGGTCGTGGTCGTGCCCGGGCCAATCGTGACGAACTGGTTTTGATCCACGACGACGTTGATCGTCTGGTCGGCCTCCTCGGAAAACGACTCGTATTGCCTCTGCCCGCAGAAGCCGATGTCGTTGTCGGCCACGGTGACGTTGTAGTGCACGGTGGTGTCGAACGACGCAGACGCGCTTGCCGGGTTGACGGTGAACGTGGACGGATTCGTGAAGCAAGCCAGAGCGGTCAGCGTCTGGGCGGTGATGACCTCCGTCGAAATGAATACTTCGTCGATGATGCCGTGGAAGTACTGGCTCTGCGTCGTCGCCCCGATCCGAATGGGGGCGAACACGTCTCGGAGCGCCTCACCCGCGTACACCTGCCCGAACTGCTCGCCGTCGATGAAGAGAAAGAGGAACGTCCCGTCGTACATTCCGGCCACGTGCGACCAGGTCCCGGCGGAGATTGGCGCCTGCGAGACGACCGTCGTCCCGTTCGCCAGGACGACCGATATCTGCACATTTCCGTCGTGCACACCGAGGGAAAACGAAGTTTGGTTGTTGAGTCGCTTGAGAACGATCGGCTGGTCGCCCGCGACCGTCGTGGGATGCACCCACGCCGCGACTGCGACGCGATTCGTGACCGTGAACTGGGGCTCGTCGGGAACTTCGACGACGTCTTTCACCGATTGAAACTCCACGCCGAGTCCGCTGATTCCGGGTACGCACGCGGCTCCGAGCGCGTGCTGAGCGTTCGCGCCTTCGCCGGACGAATCGACGAGAAAGTTGGATTTGGGCGAGCAGTCGTCGAAGTGCCACTGCCCGAAGCCGCCTACGGTGCCCGCGTCCGCTGCCGCGTCCTCTTCACCGCCGTCGCCCTCTCCGACGCCGGTGCTGCCGCCCGAGCCGATCCCCATGCCACCGCCGGACCCCATGTCCGTGCTCGTCCCCGAAAACCCGCCCGTTCCCGTGCCTATGCCCGTTCCCGTTCCCGTGCCTATGCCCGTTCCCGTTCCCGTGCTTATGCCCGTGCCGGAGCCACCCCGGCCGCCTCCCGATGTCATGCCCGCGGCAGTTCCCGTGGATACAGCGCTTCCCGCGGTGACGGCGGCTCCGCCGACACCGCTTGCGCTCTTCACCGTCGCGCCGTCCGGTCCGATGTTCACCACGCCCGAAGGGCTGCCTACGATCGCGTTGGTGAGCGGCTCCGTGTTCTCGTCGTAGCTCTCTCCCGCGAACCTGTGGTCACTCGCGCCCCCGCAACCGGCGAGGACCGCGAGGAATGCCAAACTATGAAGTGAAAAATGGGTATTCCGCTTTGTCGGCCCGGTCTCCCGGTTTTTCTTGTATCTCATGGATGTCCTCCTTCGAGATTCGAAATCCCCCCATCGTCCGTTGGGGGCAAACGGGCCAATTTGTCACTTGCTCTGGTGTTTTTGCCTCGAACAGATTCCACGCTTCACGCGCACGGCGCGCGCGGTCGTCACCGACCGTTTCTCGTAGACCCCACTTTCATGAGAATTCGATCTTCAGGTTATTGCCGCCGCGCGAAGTTTCCGTCGACCGGATCCCTCAGCTGCGGTCGCGCAGCCCCGCGTGCAGAGTCCGTGCCGTTACGGCATGATTCGACGCCTCCCCACCACGCCGACATCCTTTACTACTTCGCCGTCACATCCCGCAAGCGATCGATGCGGCGCGAGACCTGAATGTCGCGCGATGGCACGGAGCGGCACAGCGATCGGCGTTCGAAGCCCCACGCACGGCGTCCCGTCACGCGAGAGCAACGATGTTATTTGCTCGAAGGCTCATGACGCACTGCCGCCGTCGAGACGGTTTTTCTGGCCTCGAGAGACCTTTAAGCTCGACGAGGATGGCGAATGAGGATCTCCGCAGGTCAGTCGCTCTCGAATAGCGACTGCGGCTCGGCAAGCCGTCGGTGTGGCGTGTTGTCGTGGCCAATCACGGGTCTCGATAGGCCGTGCATGACGCTGCTTGCCCGGGCGATCGAGGCGGGCATTTCCATGGTCGGATTGTGGGTAGAATCAGAAGAGCGGAACTTGACGCAATTTCCCCTTTGCCCCGCTTGCGCGTTCGGCGCGTCCCGTGATTCTCCGTTCGTGCTCCAAGAGCCACCGCTTGCGCTCGACGCCGCCGCCATAACCGGTGAGTGATCCATCGGCTCCGATGACCCGATGACAGGGTACGACAATACCAATCGGGTTCGCCCCGTTCGCGAGACCGACCGCCCGTACTGCGGTTGGACTTCCGATTCGTCTTGCCAGTTGCCCGTAGGAGCATGTCTCGCCGCACGGGATCTCGCGCAGAGCCTGCCAGACACGGAGTTGGAACTCGGTTCCCGCATCGAACGATAGCGGCAGGCGTTCTATCCCACGGAGGTCACCGGCGAAATAAGCGCGAACGGCGGTGCTGACCCCGCCCGGATCGCGGGCGGGAATCGGCCTCGCTCCGCGTTCGTCCCGCAGCAGGCGCTCCATGCGCGCATGGCCGTCGGTCCACCCCGCGGCACGAAGATGCCCGGCTATGTCGACCACGACCGCCAGAAGGCCGATGGGCGTCTCGATATGGTCGATGTGAAGTTGGCGCGCTTGCTTCATGCGGTGCCTCCCGAGCCTAGTTGTCTACATTGCCTTGGCGACGGAGCGCGACGCGGCATCGGCAGTCCACAGGTGCTGCGCGCCGTACGCACGCCATGGCCGCCACTGTTCGGCGCGAGCCAGTAGCTCGGCGGGAGTCGGCCTCGGGCCGTGTCGCGCCCCCGCGCGACGCAGGAGGGCGACGTCACTCGCGGGGAAGGCGTCCGGTTCGCATGCGGCGCGGAGCGCGATGTAGTGCGCGGTCCAATCTCCGACCCCCCGAATCGTTCGGAGCCTCTCGACCGTCTTTTCGACTGTTTCGAGCGGTTCGAACAGGCTCGGATCGACGAGCGCTGCCTCGGCCATCGCCCTCAAGGCTCGCCTCCGCGCGTCGGGCATCCGGAGGTGGGCGAGATCCGCGTCTGCCACCTGCGACGGGCTCGGGAACGCGGAGAGTAGCGCGGGGTGACCGCTCTTTTCTACCGGCACCGGAGAGCCGCATGCGCGAACAAGTTGTCCCACGAGGCGCCGCGCGGCGTCGACCGTCACTTGCTGCCCCAGGATGGCGCGCACGGCGAGCTCGAATCCATCCCAGCAGCCTGGAATGCGCAGGCCAGGCCGCGCTGCCACCAGCGGCGCCAAAAGGGGGTCGCGTGCGAGGTGCGCACCGATCGCCGTCACGTCCGCGCCGAGGTCGAACATCCGGCGGATGCGCGCGACGATCGCGGGCAGTGCGCGAAGGCTGGGCGAACGAATGGTCGCCGCAACGCTTTGGTGAGCAGGCAGGTGCGCGAGGGTCACGGTGGCGAGGTGCCCGTCCTGGATGACCGTGCGCGAGTACGCGTCGTCTTCGACGATCTCGACCCCGCCGATCGCGCGCGCTCGCAAGTGGGCCAAGATCGAGGCCCAGTCGTACGGCGATCGATAGCGCAGCCGAACGGTCACACCGGTTGCCGCCACCGTGCCCTCCGGCAGCGTCGCGCTCGCTCTGCGCCGCAGCTCGCTCGGGGCGCGATGAAAGAGCTGCTGAAATGTTTCGTTGAATCGGCGAACGCTCCCGAATCCCGACGCGAGGGCGATCTCGGCCATCGGCAGGCGCGTTTCGTGGACGAGCTGCTTGGCGAAGAGCACGCGTCGCGTTTGAGCCATGGCCACGGGAGAGGCGCCCAGGTGCTCTTTGAACAACCGGCGGAGCTGTCGGCCCCCTACGCCCAGCCGTTCGGCGAGCGCGTCGATGCTCGCGTCGGCGCCATCGAGCTGCCCTTCCGCGATGAGAGCCAGACCGCGCGTTACGGTGTTCGACGTGCCCCGCCATGACGCGGCGTCGGGCGCCGTCTCGGGCCGGCAACGGAGACAAGGCCGGAATCCGGCCTCATGCGCCGCGGCCGCGGACGGGAAGAACCGGCAGTTCTCGAATTGGGGGGTGATCGCGCTGCAGATCGGGCGGCAATAGATTCCGGTCGAGGTCACCCCGACGAAGACGCGACCGTCGAATCGGGCGTCGCGCGTCCGGAGCGCCCGGTACAAAATAAGTGGATCGAGCCCGTTCATGCGTGCGCCGTCACGTGGGTACTACCGGGCCGCGTCCGGTGCTCGCGGTTTTCGGACTTGGTCGCGGAACCGTTCTCGGCGGGCGATCGCCATGGGCGATCGCATCCGCGCGCAGAAGTCTGCCGATCGGAGGCGCAAATCCCGGGTGCAACGCGCCGCGCGCCGCGGCGCGCGGGGACCTGAGGGGCCTAGTGAACCGAAGTCAGTCCGATGCCGCATCGGTGGCGGTGGCCGCGTCCGCGCCGCTCGCCGCTCCGCCATCGGTTGCCGTTCCCCCGGCGGTCGTCGCCGGCTTCACGTTGCGTATGACGAAGACCATATCCTGAAAGTCGTCGTTGGTCGCCTCTTCCAACGCAATCAAGTAGGAGTTTGCGACCGGGCTGCCCCCGCGGTCTTTTAGCGGCCAAACGCGGTACCGGTGGACCGGCGTCGGGACGCCGAAATTGACTCCCGCCTCGACGATGTCCGCCGGAAGCGGGGGATTGGCGATGTTCGTGACGATGTTGAGATTGTCTTCCGAATAGTCGTAATCCCCATTGAGCGGCGCCGGGTTGGGGACTTTCGCAAGGGAAATGCTTCCGTCGCTCCTCTGGGCGCCGAAGCACCAAAGACCAAAGCTTCCCGTGGGCATGAACGTGCCGGCGGTATTGCCGTAGATCGGTGGAAAGAGCATCTCGCTGTGATCCGAGTTGTACGGATCGCTGCCGAGCACGCTCGACATCGACGCGACGTACTGCAGCCCCGGTGGGAAGTCCGCGGTACCCGGCACCTGGGTGATGGCCAGGGCCGGGGGCTGCGCGCTCGGCATCGTAACCGAGCCCGACGCAAACCATCCGAAGGGAAAGTCGATCTTCGGGGCAAACCGGCCCGGGGCGAGAAGCACGGCCGGCATGGTCGGGTCGGCGAGCACGAAGTCTTGGATGATCACTTCGTCGGACGGCGCATCGCCGGCCGGAGGGGGGGCCATCGCGGTCGGGGTTACCTGATTGACGTTGAGGTACGTCTGCAGATTGATGCCTACGTTGACCTGGTAGCCGAGGGTCGCGATGATCTGTCCGAGCGTCGGTTCGTAGCGCCCGTAGTTGCCCGAAGGGACGCCCGCGTCGTTGATGCTTTCCGGGTCGTTCCAAAGCGAAACTCCATAGAGTCCCGCCTGGACACAAGCGGTGTCGGATTGGGCGACGAGCACCGCGGCCACCGCTTCGCCGCCGGTGTTGTCGAATCGGCTGGGGGGGCTCGTGTTGGTAGAAAGAAACTGGACTTCCACGTCCAAGTCCCCGCCGGCCGGGATCGTCGCGGGCAGGGCCACACCGGTCGCTGCGGCGTCGGCGCCGGCGTCCGACGCCTCGACCACCGTAGCCCCGAACGCCATGGGATTGCTGTGTTGCCGAAAGGCCGCCGGCATCAGATTCGCCTGGGGTCCGACGCCGACGCTCGTGATCGTGACCGGAGCAGTGCCTCCGTTGTGCAAACGCATCCGCTGCTTGTAGGGGCTGTCCAGCGTATTGATGCCGCTGAAGATCGCTTCATCCTGGCGCAGGAACAATCGCGGGTCGTCCCCGTACGTGTAGTTCGTGAATGAAAGGTTCGCGGTGCCCGCGTCGGCCGCGCAGGCGGTAAGGACCTGCGTCGTCGCGGAACTGTCGGTCGCCCCGGAGTCGACCGTCATCGAACTGGGGACGGGGTTCCGCGAGCCAGAATCGCTCTGCGGCGCGATGGTGTTGCTTGAGGAGCAAGCCGGTAGAAAGGAAGTCGCGAGACTCGCCGCGGCCACCCACGTCCGTTCACGAGCGAGCCGCGAGAAGCCCGTCAACGGCGCGCCACGGGACAGAATTGTTGTGGAAATAAGATTGGCCCTCATCGCCCGCAAACCCTTTCCCAAAGGAGCGCAGCGGCGCTCACCACCCCCACCACAGGGAGCGCCCTCCCGTCTACGCCATCGCTGCAATTGCGCAAGAGTTTTATTAACGCGTTCAACGGCACTGAAACCAGACAATTCTTCCGAACGCCGCACTTCGAGAGAGGGACGCGGCGAATTGGCAGAATCGTCGCTGGTTTTCCTTTGCCGTGAGCGACGCTCGAGGCGCCAAAGCCAGAACCATGCCGCTCATCTTCCATCTCTCCGACTTGCACATCGACACGAGCAGCGACGTGCAGCGCGCTCTTTTCGATGTGCTGATCGACACCATCGGCCGGGAAAGGCAAGGGTCCAAGGCCGATCAGTTTGCTTTGATGATCACAGGAGATGTCTTCGATTCGAGCACGATGCCCCCCAGGGAGGCCGTTCCCTGTTTTCTCGAACTCCACTCCCGCATTGTTGCAGCCGTCGGGCGCGCGCTCCCCACGGTGGTCATTCCCGGCAATCACGATCGGCGGTGGCGCGGGCTCGTCGGTCCCCATCGTTCTGCCCTATTCGACGCGCTGCATTCCGCCGTCGACCCGCGTTCCGTTTTCGTCGGCGGATGTCGGTTTCCGTTCTTGGCCGAGGTGGTGCCGCGCACATTTCACGGATTGCCGCTCGACCTCGTCGCGTACGATTCCACGTTCGTGCCCCATGGGCTGTTCAGCGCCGGCGGCCTCATTCGGCAGGAGGACTTGCTCCATGCCTTTGCCGCGCTGGGAGACAGCTCGGGCACCTTGCCGCTCGTCGTCCTCGTCCACCACCACCTTATCCCGACGCCCGTGACCGACGTGAGCTTCATTGGGTCGGGTCGACCCATGGCGACAATCCCTCGCTGGCTCCTCGACAAAGCTCTGCCGTCGCTCGTCGCCAATGCAGATCGCGAGGAGCTCACGATGACTGCGCTCGGCGCGGGAACTGCCCTATCGACTTTGCACACGTTCCGTCGGCCCGTTTTGCTTTTGCACGGTCACAAGCACTTTCCGACCGCGCGGCTCGTACGCGGGCTCGACGCCAATTCGGGCGACGTCCTCATCGTATCCGCGGGCAGCGCCGGGCGACGCGAACGGCTCGATGCCACCCAGGATCCCGAGGCCGCGAGTCTTTGGCCGTCGTTCAATGTGCTCCGGATCGACGGCGACGCCGTAGAAGTGCAAGCCGTGTCGTTTGCGTCTAGGCGTTCGACGCGGACCCCGGTGCGTCGCGATATGGCGAACGTGACCCGGCATGAGGCGCGGTGGGAGCCGGGAGCCGTATCGGGGCGCCCGCGGAATGGCTCGGCGGCGGTGGCGCGAGACGAAGCACGGTATCTGCTGTCGCCGAGCCGGACGGCGCCCGACCGGCGCTGGGACTACACGTGCGAGCGCAGCGTGGAACTGTTCCCCGCCGCGGAGCTGCATCGATACGTCGAGTTCGTCCACGGGCGCCCGGTCCCGTCGCGACCGCACGCTCCCCCGGCGAGGCGACGAATCGAGCTCGCCCTCAACGGGCTCACGCGCTACCGCATCGCGGATGCCCTGCGCCGCACCCCCGAGGGCGCGCGACCTACACGCGACGCGGCGGCGGCGTTCGAGTGGGTTGGGCTTCTCAGCCGGTACGGGGGAGCCAGGGTCGTTCTATCGCTCGAGCGTGAGAACGCCAGCGGGCTGAGGCCTTTCGGCAGCGTCACCGACCTCGCGACCGGACGAGAGAGCCCGGCGCCCGTGGAGTCCGGAGAGAGAAGCTGGCGGCTGGAAGTCCACGAATGCGCCCCACGCACCATGCTTCGGATCTATTGGCCACTCCAAGTTGATTGATGCCATTTCTTCGGCGCTGCCCAATCGTCAAGTCAGAATATGCCGCGAAGGCCGACGCTGGCATACCGACTCCTTGGATCGACGCCGAGGAGCGCGACCGGATTCTTTCCGTCGCGCCCGGCGCGAGGCCAAATGAGCCACGCCGCGACGCCCGATATCAAACCGGCGCCGAGAAGGACGTCGCCGGCGACGAAGCGCCACTCGACTTCGGCGCGTTCGTGGCTGCCGCTGCAGGAGGGGTCCCCGCCGCACTGCTGCACGAACACGTACCCGGAGAGATCGAGCGCCGCGCCCGCCGTGAATGCGGCCAAGCCGAGAGCGCCCAGCGCCAACGCCGTCGTTCGACTGCTCCCGGAGCTCGAGGCCTTTTCTCCGGCCTGGCGCGGTTCGCCGGGCGAAATGGGCTGAGCGGGGGGCAACGCGGGGGGCCCCTCGGGCTCATCGGCGCCGAACCGAACGGTGATTGGCCGCTCCTTTTCCCCCGCCATGAGCACGGCGGTTTGCTCGATATCCGGCTCTCCCGCGCGTTCGAAACGGAAGTGGTGCTCGCCGGGGTCTACCGCCACGGGCTTGCCGTCGATTCGCTCGGTTGCGAGCACCCCGTCGACGCTCACGCGCACGTCCGAGAGTTCCCGGTCTCGCGCCCGCGCCCCGAATACGACCGTGGGAATGAGCTTGTCGAGCTCTCCGAGCCAGCCGACGCAGCCTTTGCGCACTTCGCCGGGACACTCCTCGGCGGCGCACGCGATGAATCTCCCGCGAGCCTCAAGATAAGCTCCGTTGTCCCGTAGCTTCTGGCCCTCGCCTGCCGCGTCGAGGCAGGCTCGGACGTCCGCGAAGCCGGTCGCGGGCCACACGCAGGCCGCGGCGACACAGAGCAGCCAGGTCCAAGGCCGCTCGGGGCCACGGTTCACTGAAAGCACTCCGGCTTGTACACGACGTGCCCTTTGGAGTCGGCGTAGTAGGGCGGGTCGCACGCGTTCTGGACTGGTGCGGACCGAGCCGGCGTTGGCTTGGCTCCGCCGGTCCGCGCCGTCCGCGCCGAGACCGCGCTCGTCGCCGGTCGGGAGTCCGCGCTCGGCGATTCGACCGGGACCGAGGCTTTCTCCGAGAGAACGGGCTCTGCGCCCGCGAGCGCAGAACCGAGGGGCACCGGAGCGGCTGGCCGAACGCCGATCTCCGGCCGGCCCACGGTCGGCGATCGAGCGGACAGCATGCCGGCGCCCAGGGCAGCCGCGCCGAGGAGCGCGACCGCGACGAGCGCGACCGCCGTATGCCGCTCGCGTCCACGACTCGTGTGCGGCGCCTGTGGCGCGACCGCTGCTCCGGCGTGGTTCGGCTCCGCCTCTTGCGCCGGAAGGGCAGCCGCCATTGCGCTTGCGACCGACACACGCTCGCTCCGCGACTCGTTTTCGATCTCCGCGACGCGGGCCGCGCGGCGCGCGAGGTCGTCGCCCGCAAGCCGTTCGACCCACTCGCCCACCTGGGACGCCGATCCGAGCGATCGGCACGCCTCGAGGTCGCGCGCCATGTCGCGCGCCGTCGCGTAGCGGTGACGGACGTCGCGCGCGAGCCCTCGCAGCACCACCGCGTCGAGGTCGGACCCGAGATCGGGAGCGAACTTGCTCGGCGGCTCGATCGGTGCCGAGAGAACGCGCGCGAGGACGGCCGGCTCGCTGTCGGCCTGGAACAGCCGAGCTCCCGTCAGGGACTCCCAAAGGACGATCGACGCGGCAAAGATGTCGGACTGCCGCGTGACGCCCACGTTGGTGATCTGCTCCGGCGCCATGTACGCGAACTTGCCTTTGAGCTGTCCCTCCCGCGTGACCTGCGTCGCGCGCCCCGTTGCCTTGGCGATCCCGAAGTCGAGCACACGTGCGCTTCCGTCCGCGCCGACCAGGATGTTCTGGGGAGACACGTCGCGGTGCACGATGTCGAGCGGATTGCCCTCTTCGTCGGTCGCCTCGTGCGCCGCGTGCAAACCGTTGAGCACCCCCGCCATGATCGCAGCCGCGACCGCGCACGGCGGGCGCTCGCCGCTATTTTGGGCGGCGAAGAGGAGCTGCGCCAACGCTACCGCGGGGACGTATTCCATCACCAGGAAGATCTCTCCGTCGGACGCGACGACGTCGAGCGTCTGCACGACGTTGGGGTGGTGGATGCGGGCCGCAAGCCGCGCCTCGTCCATGAACATGGCGACGAATTCGGGGTCCCGCGCGAACTCTCGGTGGAGTCGTTTGATCGCTACCGTACGAGCGAAACCGAGCGGGGCCAGCATCCGTCCGTAGTGCACGGTCGCCATCCCCCCGGCCGCGATGGGTTCGTAGGTTCGGTAGCGACCGACGGCGCGTCTATTGTAGACGTTATCGGCTTCGGTCACGACAACGTATGCTAGCAGGGTGTCGCCGTCCCCGCGTGCAGGCTCTGCTCCCGAAGAAATCACGAAAGCAGCGCAATCGCCCACCGGTGACCCCACGACGGGGGGATCCGAAGGCGCGACATTTCGGTTGGTGGTGGTGGATGGGCTCGACGTCGGTCGCGAGCTTCGGATCGACGGCGCGGAGTCCTCGCGCCTCTTCGTGGGGAAGGGCCCCACGGCGGATCTCAAGCTCGTGGATCCCGCGGTCTCTCGTCGTCATCTCGCGCTCGAAATAGAGCGCGGGCGGCTGCGCATCACAGATCAGGGATCGACCAACGGGACGCGGATCGACGGTAGCGAGGTGATCGACGCCTTCGCGCGCGGAGGCGAGATCGTGAAAATCGGCGCGACGAGCCTGCGCGTCGAGCGCCTGGCCCCCTCGTCCGAAGTGGCGCAGGCCCAAGGTCCGTCGAAGTTCGCCAGAGTCATCGGAACGAGCTCCGTGATGCGCCGCCTGTATCCGGTATTCGAGCGCTTGGCGGCGAGCACCGTCCCCGTGATCATCGAGGGTGAAACGGGAACCGGAAAGGAGGCGCTCGCCGAGGCGCTCCACGAAGCGGGGCCGCGCGCGGCGTTTCCCTTCGTCGTCTTCGACTGCACGTCGGTCGCGGCCAATCTGATGGAGTCCGAACTCTTCGGGCACGAACGCGGCGCATTCACGGGAGCATCGGCGGGGCACAAGGGGATGTTCGAACTCGCCGAGGGAGGGACGCTGCTCATCGACGAGATCGGGGATCTGGATCTTGCGCTCCAAGCCAAGCTTTTGCGCGCGGTCGACCGCTCCGAAGTTCGGCGCGTCGGCTCGGCCAAGGCGATTCGATGCAACGTGCGCCTGCTGGCGGCCACGCGCCGCGATCTCGAGCGCGAAGTTCAGCAAGGGCGATTTCGCGACGACCTCTTTCATCGCCTCGCGGTGGCGCGTGTCGAGCTTCCCCCGCTGCGAAAGCGGCGTGAAGATATTCCTCTGCTCGCGCGGTACTTCTGGGAGGGCCTCGGCGGGATCGCGGGGGGGCCCCCGCGCGATCTCATCGATGGGTGGACCGACATGGCGTGGCCTGGCAACGTGCGTGAGCTTCGCAACGCGGTGGCCCGTCGAATTGCGCTCGGAGAGCTCGATCGGCCAGCGCCCCAGGGAGCGGCGAGTGCATCCGGGTCGCAACGCGGCGACCACTTGGAGATCGACGATGTTCTCGGGATGAACCTCCCGTACCCGAAGGCGCGGCGCGAAATCCTCGACTCTTTCGTCCGCCGCTACGTCGCGCGGGCCCTCGAGAGCAGCGGCGGAAACGTCGCTCAAGCCGCGGCTGCGTCGGGGATCGCGAGGCGCTACTTTCAACTCTTGCGGGACCGGCGCGAGAAGTGAACGGGAAACGATCGTCGGGTGTCGCGCGCTCCGTCTTGGCGCTCGGGGCCTCCGCGCTCGCCGCCTGCACCATTTGGGCCGCGATCGACAACCCGTACAAGAGTGAGCTCGACGCCTCGGCCGCTGTCATCGTCGACGGTTCGGCCGTCGATGGAGCGGCAGGCGACGCCTCTCCCGACGCGATCGCGGAAGGGGGCGTCGATGGGTCGGCGGACGCGGGCGCGGCGCGGGCAACCAATCGGGTGTTGGACGCGGGCTTCGTCCCGAGCGGAATCGGTTCTTACGGAGACACCGTGTACGCCGTCGACGACGAGGCCCAGGTTCACGTCGCGTACGACGCGAGCACGAGCTTCACGAGCTTCTGGACCGGCGACGCCGGGGGGCGGGTGCTAGTCGAGAAGAACGGAGTCGCCGCCAGCGCGGCCGGTGTTTTTTGGACCGTCAGTGGGGGTGTGCACTACTGCGGAATGGATGCCGGCGACTGCGGCTTTCTCGGGTCGACGAACGCGAGAGAGATCGCTGCGAGCGATTCGGTGGTGGCGTGGATCGACGACACGGGTGTGCGCGCATGCACGGTCCCCATGGACACCTGCAATCCCGTCACGCTCGTCGGGTCCAAGACCGCGGAGTCCGTCGCGGCCGGCCCGAACGGAGCGGTCGCCTGGATCGCCGGGGACTTCACGATCCATATCGCGAACGGCGTCGATGCGGGGATCGTCGACCTCGACCCCGACGAGGTCGACGTGATCGCGACGGATGCGACCTCCGGAGCTCTCTACTGGGAGGGTCAGGACGGGATAGGCTTCTTGCAATTCGACGGTGGGGGTGAGTCGGCAACAGACATGCTGACATCCAACACCAAGCCGACCGCGCTCTTCGTGAATCGTGGGCTTCTGTATTGGAGTCTGGCGACCAGCAACACGTTCCAGCACTGCCGGTTGGCCGGTCCCGACGCAGGCTGCACGCCCGTCGACCTGGCGGCGACCGGCTTGCCGTCGCCCCAGACGACCCATGGGATCGTCGTGACCTCACGTCGCGTGCTCGCGCTCGTCAGCTCCGGCCAGACGGCGTTTCTGCCCGCGCTCGTCGAATGGCCCGTACCGCCGTAGGTGCGATCGAATCGATCGCGCTGGATCGATCCGATCGCAGCCCGCGAAAACGGCGATCGCCCTCTTTTCGAGTCGACGTATCGCCACGTCGGCTTGGTTCGCGTCTTGCGAAGGCCGGTTCTGCTTGGTCGCCATGTCTTCTCCCAATGCATAGTGAAAGGTCGCTCATGGTGTTCCGCCTGAATCCCTCTTCCGTCACTCGCCGCACCTTCGGACACGCCCTTCCCATTGTCGCCGTCGTCGCCGGCTCGTTCGCCTGCTCGGGAGCCGCGCCCGCGCCCGCCCCGGTGCAACCCGCTACCACGACCGGGAGCGATGCGGGTGCCGCGCCTGTCGCAACCGCCCCCTCGGCGCCGCCGTTTCAAGCGGACCCGCCCGCGGTCTATGTGGCCAAAGTGAAGAACATCCTCGTGGGACTGGCGCCCACCGACGCGGAGGTTCAAGCGGTCCAGGCCGACGCGACGCAGCTCGGATCACTGGTCGACGGCTGGATGCAGCTTCCTCAATACAACGAGAAGATGCTCCGCTTTTTCGAGCTCGCGTTTCAGCAGACGCAAGTGACCTCGGTCGACTACTCCGACCAGGTTTACCCCAAGCAGATCGACATCAATGGCACGACTACGCCCCTTCTCATGCAGAACGCGCAGGAGAGCTTCGCGCGGACGATGATCCAGCTTTCGTCGCAGGGGCAACCACTGACGGCGGCCATGACCACGACTCAGCTGATGATGACCACCGCCATGAAGGAGCTCTATGCCCTCCTCGACGTGTGGCAGATCGACGATACGGGCAAGGTCACCGATCGCTTCAAGGCGGCGAACCCGACTCTGCAGATCACGGTCGAGGCGTCCGCCGGGCCCATCCCCATCGCGCAGACGCTCGACCCCACCAACGCCAACTACATGCATTGGTACGACCCCGACGTGACGACCGCCAACACGGCCGTGACGGGGTGCCAGATGGATCCGATCGTGTACGCGGCCAACGCGATGACGCTTCATTACCTTTTGCTCGGCTCACTCGACGGCAGCAAGTCGGCGACGGGTACCGCTTGTCCGCAATACGGCGGGACGGCCACCGCCGCGCAGCTCACTTCCGCCGACTTCTCCGATTGGACGATGGTGACGATCCGCCAACCCAACCCGGGCGAGGCCACCACGCTGTTCTACGATCTGCCTACGCTGCGCTCGGCGACGGAGCTCGTTCTCCAGATCCCGCGCGTGGGCTTCTACAGCACGCCCGCGTTCTTCGCCAATTGGCAGACCAACATCAGCAACCAGATGCGCGTCACCATGAACCAGGCGCTCATCGTGGCCACCGGTTCCTCGGTCGACGGAACGGACTCGACGCCCGCTCCCGCCGGAACGCCCGGACTCGACGCGACGCACGCGTCCTCAGTCGAGTGCTACGGGTGCCATGCGCTGCTCGATCCCACGCGATCGATCTTCTCCTCGACCTGGTCGTGGAACTACCACGACCAAGTCGACTCGACGTGGACCTCGCAGCCCGGCATGTTCGCGTTTCGCGGTGTGACGCAGCCGGTGAGCAGCGTTTCCGATTTCGGCAACGTCTTGTCGAATCACCCGCTCGTCGCGTCCGGCTGGGTGCAGAAGCTTTGCTACTACGTCAATTCCGAACTGTGCAGCGCGGACGACCCGGAATTCGCGCGGATCGTCGCGTCGTTCCAGTCGTCGGGCTACGCCTGGAACGCCCTCGTCAAGACGCTGGTGACGTCGCCGATCACCACTCACGCGGCCGACACCAAAACCGAGGATGCCCTCGGCGAAGTCGTGGCCGTGGCGCGGCGTGATCACTTCTGCGCCGCGCTCGACGCGCGCCTTGGGCTAAACGACATCTGCGGACTCGATGCGCTCACCAAGGCCGCCCTGAAGACATCGGTTCCCGAGATTGTCTCCGGGCTGCCTTCCGACGCATACGGCCGGGGCAGCGTCGCGCCGATTCTGCCCAACCAGCCCACGTTGTTCTTCCGCGCGGGCACGGAGAATATCTGTGAGGCTATCGCCGCGCTCGTCGTCGACCCCAGTTCGACTGCCCAGGGTCAAACCACCTGGTCGAGCACCGATCCGGACACGGCCATCGCGGACTTCGTCGCGACGGTCATGGCGGTGACCCCCTCGGACGCGCGTTCCGCTCCGCTTCAAGCGTTGCTCAAGTCGCATTTCACATCGGCGTCGCAAGAGGCCGGGATCACCGCGACGCAGGCGCTTCGGTCCACGTTCGTCGTGGCTTGCTTGGCCCCATCGGCTGTCTCAGTGGGTCTGTAGAGGAGGACGGGTATCCATGATTTCTCGACGTGAAGCTATCTTTTCGACGCTCTTCGGAACCGGCTACGTGGGACTTCGGGCGCTGGCGACCGGACTGCCGGCCTCGCTCCTTCTGAACCCCCGCAAGGCGCTCGCCGACGGCTCGATGTGTACGGCGCAGGACAAAGCCCAATACATTATTTTCAATACATCGGGCTCCGGCGATCCGATCAACGCCAACGTCCCCGGCACATACGACGACCCGAAAATCACCCACAGCGCCGACCCGACCATGGCGCCCGCGCAACTGACGCTTCAGGGCCAGCCGTACACGGCGGCGGCCCCGTGGGCGTCGCTCCCTCAGAACGTGCTCGATCGTACTGTCTTCTGGCACCTGATGACCAACACGCCCGTGCACCCGAAGGAGCCGCAGGTGCTGCAGCTGATGGGCACGACGCAGGCCGCGGAGATGCTGCCGTCGTTGCTCTCGAAGCAGCTCGCGCCATGCCTCGGCACGATCCAGCCGCAGCCGATAAGCGTGGGAGCGCTGACGCCGTCCGAAGCGCTCACCTACGGCGGAGCGGCGCTCCCCGTCGTGCCGGCGCTCGCGCTGAAGGCGACGCTGACGAACCCTGCGGGGCCGCTGACGACGCTGCAGCCGCTTCGGGACCAGACCCTCAATCAAATTTACGAGCTCTACAAGACCAGCGCGAATCCCGCGCAGCAGCAGTACATCGATTCGTTGGTGACATCGCAGGCCCAGGTGCGAAACATCAGCCAGAGCCTGCTCAGTTCGCTCGCGTCGATCAAGGACAACTCGGCGGCCTCGCAAGTGCTGGCGGCGATCGCGCTCATCCAGATGAACGTGTCCCCCGTGATTTCGATCCACATTCCGTTCGGCGGCGACAATCACCGGGACATCGCGCTCGCCACCGAGGCCGCGCAAACCGTCTCCGGAGTCGGGTCGATCGCGTCGCTCATGTCGCAGCTCGCGAGCGCCGGCCTACAGGACAAAGTCACGTTCATGTCGCTGAACGTCTTTGGACGCACGCTCGGGCCGAGCAACACCGACGGGCGACAGCACAACAGCAACCACCAGGTATCGGTCACGATCGGCAAGCCGTTTCACGGCGGCGTGATCGGCGCGATTGCCCCGGTCGGAACGGACTACGGCGCACTTGCCATCGATTCGACGAGCGGCGCCGGCAACTCCAGCGGCGACGTCCAGCCTGTCGATTCCCTGGCCGCGTTCGGTCAGACGATGCTCGCGGCGATCGGCGGGGACCCCTCGGGGATCACGTCGGCGACCGGGAAAGTCATCACGGCGGCGCTCGCGTAGCGCCCGAGCCGCAGCGCCGCCAAGCCAGAAGCAACCGATTTTTCCAGAAAGCAAAACGGCCCGCGACGCCAGCTGGCGCTGCGGGCCGTCGCGGCGGCCGCGCTTCTTCTTTTTTTGGCTTCGTTAGTTCCCGCAGCCGATGCGGTTCGGGCCGACGGCGACTTCGTCGATCCATCCGGCAAAGAGGCCGGTGCCGAAGTATTGCCAGCCGATTTCGAGCTCCGTGACGGTGGGCAGCGGGGAGAAGCTCTTTCCGCCCATCCCCATGCCGGCGTTGATGGCCATCTCCGTCACCTCCGCCCCATTGATATAGAAGTGATAGGAGTCGTCCGCGGTGAGCTGCCACTCCCAGCACTGCCAGCCATCGGACATAATCGGGAACGCTGGATCGGTGGCAGCCGGCGTCTTTTCGTTGTCGCTGAACACGTCCGCAGCGAATTGGATCTGCGACTGCAGCTTGCCGCGCGAGCCGCCCACGAAGTGGAAATCATCCGCGTTCGCGCTTGACGTATCCGTTCCATGCATCGTGCCGAACACCGCGTGAGACTGCGGAACTGCCGCGGCGGTCGCGACATCGCTCAGGAAGAAATACCGACCCCAGAAATTGTTGTTGGTCGCCTTCGTCGTCCCGGTGAACGAACTCGTCTCCGTCAAGTACGCCATGGAGCTCGACGAGAACTTCATGGATGTCTTTCCCCGGTAAAACTGAGTCGTGTCCGAGGTCATGCTCCCCGCGGGGCTCGCCGTGAAGGCGCTGGGCGTTGTCTCGAAACCGTCGCAGATCACCGCCGATATCGGCGGCAACTTGGCCTGAGCGCACAGAGACGCGCCTCCCTGTCCTGCGTCGCCTCCACCGGTGGCGGTAGCGGTACCAGCTCCGCCCGATCCACCGCCCGTCCCGGCGTCCGAACCGGTCGCGCCGGCCCCGCTCGAGCTGCTGCCCGTACCGGGGCCGACGCCGCCGGAGCTACTTCCGCTCGAGGTCACGGGAGAGCCGCCGCTCGAGCTGCCCGTGACGGGGGCGGCTCCGCTGCTCGAGCTGCCCGACACACCGGTGCTCGTCGCGGCCGAGCTTCCGCCGCTGGTCCCGCTGCTCGAGCCGGTCGCGGTGCCCGTATCGGTTCCCGTGTTGGTCGGCTCGACTGTTCCCGACGACGACCCACCTCCACCGTTGGTGGGCACGGTATTGCTCGACGAGCACGCGCCGAGCGCCATCATCGGCATCACGAAAGACGCAACCAGGACGCTGCCGGACTTGGTGAATCGCATTAGGTACCTTCCCTCGAAATCCGTGAAAACCAGGCTACCGCCGGGCGAAGCAACTCTGCCCCAAAGCCCCACAGGCGAAACTGCGTGGCAGTATTGACCGGAACCGGCTCACAGACAAGGTCAGTCGTGCGCCCGACAACCACCTTATCGTCAAGAAGGAATAGGCCGTTGCCGACGGATATCCAACAACCGCGAGGGCGGTCGTCGCAGGGACTCCGTTGGCGGCGGCAGGCCCTGATTAAGGAGCAGGGTCCGACAAGCCGGTCGTGCGCGCCTGTTTCGTCCGCGCACGTTGTGCATTTCCGGTGTGGACGGCGAGCCGAGTCCGGGCATCGCAGGTCGAATGCGGGAGCGGCCAGGCGTGTGGACGTTTGCGATGAAGGTCCATTTTGGGAGAGTTTTCGATTGCGACTCGCCCGGGTGAGCCGGTTCCTGCTACATCTGCAGCATGTACGGTATGAGACATCGCGGTGAGCAGTGTGCGGAGCAGAGGAGCGTGAAAAAAACAGCGGCGGGTTGGACGGTTGCGTTGCTTCTGCCGATGTCGTTGACGGCTTGTCCGGGGTCGCTTGCGGATCCCGCCGAATTCGCGACCGCAGGAGGAACCGGGGGAGGGCCCTCTGGATCGGGCGCGGGAAGCGGGGGCGGTGCTGGCAGCGGCGGATCGAGCTCCGGTGGGGCTGGGGCGGCCGCAAGTTGCGATCCCGAGATGCTGATCACCACATCGTGTGGGATTCCGGGATGTCACGCGGGAGCCGCTCCGCAGGCGGGTCTCGACCTTACCGCCGGGAATCTCGGGAACCTCGCCTCGATGATGTCGACCGACTACCCGGGAATGAACATCATCGATCCCGGAAACCCGATGTCGAGCGCCCTCTACTTGAAGCTCCAGCCAGGGGCCACCGACGGGATCATGCCCAGTCCCCTGGGTTTCCCGACCGCGCAGTCGGCGGCAGACATCGCGTGCCTCCAAATGTGGATTACGGACTACGTGCCGAGCCCGACCAGCGGCGAGGGCGGAGCCGGCGGCGGCGGCGCGGCAGACGAAGCCGGCAGCACCGAGCTGGAAGCCGGTACAGCCGGCGGCAGCAGCAGCAGCGGGGCCGGAGTTGGCCCTGGTGGCAGCAGCAGCGGAGGAATCGGGGTCGGTGGCAGCGGCTCCGGCGGAGCTGGCGCCGGGAGCGGTAGCGGGAGCGGTGGCAACGGCGGCGGTGGCAATGGCGGCGGTGCCGACGCGGGTGCGTCCGTCACGTTCACTGAGGTGTATACGATGATTCTCCAGGCGAACTGCCTCCCCTGCCACTCGACCGGAGGCGGCAACACGACCGGAAAGCTCAATATGAGCACGCAGGCGCTCGCGTATACCGACCTCACCAACGCCACCGCGACGCTGGAGACCGGGTGCAATGGAAAGCTCGTCGTCTCCGGCAACCACGCAATGAGCCTGTTGTGGGAAAAGCTTCAGGCGGCGCCGCCCTGCGGAAAGCAAATGCCCGAGAACAAGACCCCGCTGACCGCCGCGCAGATGGCCCAAATCGCTGCGTGGATCGACGACGGGGCGACGAACAACTAACGCGCGCGGGGCGGGCTCCCTTCGGCGACTGCGCTCGCTATCGCGAGCCGGCGGTGCACCAGTTTTGTCCCTCGGGCTCCGCCCGACCCCGAACTCGCTCCGGCGAGTTCGCTAGTGCAGCGCCGTCCACTGGATTAATGCCATCTCGACGGCGCGGCACTAGTCCTGAACCTGTGCCTCGAACGCGTACTCCGTGATTGCGCCCCTCGTGATGGGGAGCGAGAACGTCCCCATCTCCGCGTACCCATCGACGATGCGGAGCGCCCACTCACCTTCGTGCGAGGGGTCGGCGAGCACGAGGTTCGAATCGATGAGGAAGGGATTGGCTTCCGTCCCGAGGAGGTTGCTGTTCGCGTCGTATTGGAGGCCCGGCTCGGAGTACGGCGCGGGGTCGATCTCGGATCGATCCGGTGCAGACCTGGTTTTTCTGGGTATCGCAGTTCACGCCCGAGAAGCTGCTCGGGCTCGACCAGTCGACCGGAGCACCGTCGATTGAGACGACGAGATACGGGTTGCCGGACGGACCGTTGAAGGGCGTCGAAGGTACCCGGCTATTTCCTTTGAAGGATGCGGGGGCCTCGCTCAACCATCCGAGGCCCGCGTTGACCTGCTGCGCCAAGAGCGGGGCGAACTGATAGTCGGCATGGACCGTCTCGGCGAAGTTGATCACCTGGGTTCCACATCCCCCGGCGGTGGTGGTGAGCGTCACGGCGTACGCATCACTTCCCCAATTGTTGCAGGTGCTGCACGAGACGTAGCTGGTCGACGGCGCCTCGCCGCTGTAGCGGGCGAGCGCGCCGATGGCGAGGAACGCCGGGTAAACGGCCCCGTCCGTGTTGGCCCACGCGGCCTGCAAGCCCTGAGAAAGGAAGGCCGCAAAGTCGGGGTCCTGCTCCTGAGGGATTGCGAGGACGGCCTGCATCGCGCTCGTCACGTAGCCCGCCGAATAAAGCCTGTCCGTCGGGTCGAATCGGATGCCAATGCCCGAGCTTTGCAGCGCGTACCGCTGCGAGGCCAGGATCGACCAAGCCGCGGCCTGATTGTAGCCTCCGCTGATCGCGTCTTGCGGTGCCGCGAGCCTGAGGAGCTGCATCGCGACCGACGCTGCCGTAAGCTCGCTCGACTGCGCGGCCGTCAGCGCCGGACAGTTCGCGACAGCGAGCTTCATGCTTCTCAGCGCCTCGGGCGACGGGGTACCCGTCGCACATCCGGCCACCGTCGAAGCTGCCGAAGCAAGAACGATCCCCGTAAGACATCGCCCCTTCACGTCCCGCCTCCCGTCTACGGCGTGCCTTGGGAGCAAGCGCTGGGCCGGCGCGGAGTGGAAGAGCGTGAACGGCGGTTTCTGCGGATTCTTAAGGGGAAAGACGAAATGTCGACAACGTACTTTGGATACCTACAGTCGGAATCGTATATTGAAATTGTTGCGACCCACGCCACTTGTGGCGCGGTCAGCACCGGATTGTTGCACGGCAGGCCACGACACTCGTCCCGGGACGAGTGTCGTATCGTGGATGCAGGTGAAGGTCCTCGAGGAGACCCGCGTCGCCGGGTCGCGCCTGGGAAGGGGAAGGCACGACTCGGGCCGCCAACTTACCTCGTAACGATGTCGCCAAGAGTGGAATCGACGCGCGAAAAAATCATGGCACCCACTCGTACTCGGTGATTCCGCCCCGGGTGATCGGGGTGGAGAACGTTCCCATCTCCGCGACGCCGTTCACGACGCGCGATGCCCACTGACCCTGATGCGAGGGGTCTGCGAGAAGGAGGTTCGAGCTGATGAGGAACGGGTTGGACTGCGTTCCGAGGAGCTTGCTGTTCTGGTCGTATTGGTTGCCCGGCTCGGAGTACGGCGCCGGGTCGATCTGGATGGATCCGGTGCAGGTCTGGTTTTTCTCGCTATCGCAGTTCACGCCCGAGAAGCTGCTCGGGCTCGACCAGTCGACCGGGGAGCCGTTGATCGAGACGACGAGATACGGGTTGCCGGACGGTCCGTTGAACGGCGTCGATGGGACGTTGTTCTTGCCTTTGAACGCGGCGGGAGCCTTGCTCAGCCATCCGAGGCCGCCCTGGATCGATTGTCCAAATAGAGGCGCGTATTGATAGTCGCTGTGAACGGTTTCGGCGAAATTGATCACCTGGGTCCCGCACGCCCCGGCAATGGTCGTCAGCGTCACTCCGTAGGCATCGTTGCCGTAATTGTTGCACGTGCTGCACGAGACGTAAGAGGTCGTCGGGCCTTTGCCATTGTAGCCGTTGAGCGCCCCAATGCCCAAAAAGGCCGGATACACCGCGCCGTTCGTGTTGGACCACGCGGCCTGCAACCCTTGAGATAGGTAAGCCGCAAAGTTGGGATCCTGCTCTTGGGGGATTGCGAGGACAGCCTGCATCGCGCTGGTCACATAACCGCCGAGGTAAAGGGGGTCGCTCGTGCTGAATTCGATGCCCGTGCCCGAGCTTTGCACCGCGTACCGCTGCGATGCGAGGATTGACCAGCCGGGAACCGGACCCGAGCCCGCGTTCGTGTCCTGTGGAGCCGCGAGCCTCATGAGCTGCATCGCGACCGACGCGGCGGTGAGCTCGTTGGACTGCGCGGTCGTCAGCGTCGGACAGTTCGTAGACGCCGACCGCGCGGTCTCTAATTCGTCCGCCGATGGCGATGTCTGGACTGCACATGCGGCCAACGATGAAATAGCGATCAACGATAGAAATGAGTGGTTCAATGCGTCCTCCCGCACCTTTGCGTTGTCCGCATATACAGCAAGACGCAGGCCGCGCTGTCGGCCGACGGTACGCGCGCCGGGGAGTGCCTGATTCCAAAGGACAACGGCGTGCTGCGTACCGTGTCTTTCTGTTCGCGACAGCGAGAATTCACGGCATTGCGATGTCGACGATTTCGTCTGCCGCGCAACTTGTGGTCTGGCGCGCACCGCTCGTGTGGCGAGGCGCACCACGCAATCGCGTGCGTGAAGCGCCGCGCCACGAAGCGCCTGTGGGCCCGGCGAAGACGCGAGCGGCAGGCGGCTCAGAGCCCGTATTTCCGCATCAGCCGATACATGTACGTCCGGTCGATTCCAGCCTCTTTGGCGGCAGCCGCGACGTTCTTTTGATGGCGGTCGAGGAGCACGCGCAGAAATGCGCGCTCCCCCTGGCCAATCCACTGCTCACGGAAGGCTCGAAATGACTGATCGAACGAAGGCGGCGAGTCCGCAGAACGGTACTGCGGAATCGGAGTTGGCAAATCCGGGGGATCTACGGGATTCGTGACGCGAGCCGGCCGTCCGCTGAGGGGGTCGGGCGGTCGAGACAGCACCGCAGTGATTGGTTCGCGCTCGGGCGCAGGATCCATCGACAGCATGAGCGCCTCGGTCGCTCCGATGGCCCTTGCACGCTCGGCGAAGTTGCGGAGCTCGCGCACATTTCCACGCCAGGGGCGGGCCTCCAGCGCCCGAAGTACGTTGGGCTGGAGCCAGTCGGGCGTCCCTTCGCTGAAATGTGCCAGGAGGAGATCGATGTCCTCCACCCGCTCACGAAGCCTCGGAACGCGAACGGGCAAAACGGCCAGACGAAAATACAAGTCTTCGCGAAATTCCCCGCGGTTGACCATGGACAAGAGATCGCGGTGCGTAGCCGTCACGAAGCGCACATCGACGTTTCGGTGCTTGGACTCACCGATGCGGCGCACCGTCGAAGACTCGAGGACTCGCAAGAGCTTGGGCTGCATCCCGAGAGGAAGCTCCCCGATTTCGTCCAAAAAGACCGTTCCGCCGTCCGCCGACTCGATGGCCCCGGCCCGATTGACGTGCGCGCCCGTGAATGCACCCTTGGTGTGCCCGAAGAGCTCGGCCTCGATGAGGCTCTCCGACAGGGTAGCGCAATCGACGACGACGAATGGCCCCGACGACCGCGCCGAGGCTTGGTGAATGGCTCGGGCAACGAGCTCCTTTCCGGTGCCCGTTTCACCCGTGATCATGATGGACGACTCGAGGGGGGAGAGGCGCGCCAGGGTCGCGAAGAGCTCCCGCATGACCTGGCTTCGCCCGAGCAGCGGGCCGAATCGCTCCGACGGCCAGCTCTCGACCTGTTTGTGCTCCGCGTTCGCATAATCGACGAGGATCGTCGTCGCCCCAACGCCGATACTGAACCCGTGAAGGACACACGCGGACTCGACTCGGACGCCTTCCACGAACGTGCCATTGCGGCTGTTGAGATCCCGTATCCAGATCCCCTCTTCGCGCGGCTCGATCTCCGCGTGCACGCGCGACACGGTCTGGTCGGCGACGATGACGTCGCAGTGTGGGGCCGAGCCCACGACACAACGGCGCTCGACCGTCGCCGAGCGGGGACCGGAGTCGTCGGTCCACTCGAGCCTGGGCACCGAGCGCGTGGTCGCGACCACTGCCTCGCCGTTGGCAGGAAACGCGGTCGTGGATGTGCTTCCGCTCTGCAACGCCTTCTCCTCAGAAAGCTCCGGACAGGACGATTCGTTGCGGACCCACCGCGAGCGATGGGCTCTTCGAAGAGTGGTCGGGGCCGAGCGAGAGGTAGATCGACACACCCCCCGCGACGAGCGCGAGACCGGTCAGAATGTCGGCCGCCAGCCCCGCGCTATTTACGTCGTTCGCCGCGGCCTGGCGCGCGGAGTCGGTCGAACCGACCGTGTTCTTCAAGTCGTTCAAGTGCGCGTTCAGCGACAACGTGACCGCACCGCTCACGATCGCCCCCGCGGCGAGCGCGCCGGTTGCGACGAAGCCCGGCCAAAAGACGGCGCGCGGGTGCTGGGCGGTGTCCACCTGGTCCCGCGGTGACGGCGCCAGTACAAATGCCACGAGCTCGAGGCGAACTGCCGCGCGATCGCCTCCCGCGAGGGTGACCGTGCGATCGCTCGCAGAGTAGCCTGGGGCTGTGGCGCGAAGCGTGTGCTCGCCCGCGTCGATCGTCGTCGGTCCCTGCAAGCGCGCCGGATCGATCGGCTTGCCGTCGAGCATCACTTCGGCGTGCGGCACGTTCAACGATATTTCGATGGTCGCCGTTCGGAACTTCAGCTCATCGAGCGTCTTGTTCACTTCGGCCCGACGGGACGGGGCTATCGCGCTGCCGCCATCGTGCAAATATTGCTCGAGTGTGCGCGCTGCGTCCGCGTAGCGCCCGAGCTGCACGTCGACGAGCGCGATGTTGTACAGAGCGCGGTAATTGGGTGCGAGCTGGTATGCGCGCTCGAACTCGACCAGTGCCAGCGTGTAGTCCGCCTCGTCGAAGAGCTGAAGGCCTCGCTTGAAGTGATTCGACGCCTCTTCGCCCGCCCCGCTCGCGGCGGGAACGGCGCCGCCTGCCGCAGGCTCCGCGCGTGCAGGCGACGCGCAGACGAAGACGGTCAAGCCTGCGATGGCGAACGTCAGCCGGAGTAGTCGCCTGGTTCGATTCGGGGTCATCGTCTGCGTCTCCCGACGGCGGCCGCCGTCCATGCGAGGGCAATCAAGGCCGCGCCGGGCAGGTTCGCTCCGCGACGCGAGCCGAACGCGGTGGCGCAGGAGCCGCCGTCGACGACGGCCGACCGTTCGACCTTCGAGGCGCCGCCGGAGGACGAGCCTCCAACGGACGCATCCTGCCCGGGTACGGGGGCTCCCTGCGCGAGTGCGCCGTCCGCGCCGAGCGGCCCGCTCACGCCGGAAGCGGCATCGGCGCCGAGAGCGCCGTCGACTCCCGAAGTGCCGTCCATTCCCGAAGTGCCATCCATTCCGACGGATGCCTCCAGCTCCGGCGGCCCGCACACGCACGAGGATTCCGCCGCCACCGCGTCGTCTGGAGCCGCGGAATCCGAAGAAGCCGGAGCGGCCGGCGCGTCCTCGGCCGCGGCGTCGAACGACGGATTGTCGGTCGTGGGAGTGGCACCGACTTGTTGAAACACGCTCGTGATCCAGTTCGTGTACGCGGCGAGGCGCGGCCCCGTCGTATCGGTGAGGTGCGTCGGCGAGCAGTACGGCCCGGTCACACCGGCCTGGCTCCCGAGCGATACGACGGCAATGGCGGCGCCCGTGTCCCCCGACACGATCGGACCGCCGCTGTCCCCCTGGCACGTGACCGGTCCTACCGTGACGGCGCGAAGGGGTGCCAGCTGCGGGCTTTCCGGCGGCACGTCGGGACCGACTCCGTCGATCGGAACGCCGTCGACGACGCGAAGCGCGGTGGGATCCAGTTGCTCGGTGAGTCCGTAGCCCCATACCGAGACCACTTCGCCGACCGAGGTCGCTCGCGTGATTCGGATTGGCATCGGAACGAGCCCCGGAATTGCGCGATCGAGCACGACGAAGGCGAGGTCGTCGCGGCAAGCGCTCGGCGATTGTGTCGAGATGACTTGGGCGCCGACGGCGTCGGGAGTGCTTATTTGCCCGGCTCCCACCGATTCGACCGAGAAGAACGCCAACGCCTCGGGCGCGTTGTCCGCTCCGAGCTGACCTGCTCCGTCGCCGGTATTGACAACGTCGCCCGCGGCCGTGCACGTAAAGTCGCCGGGGGTCGCGCTCGCCGCGCAGTGGCGAGCCGTGAGGACGAGCGTCGGCGCGACGAGAACCGCCGAGCATTCGCCCTCCGGACCAACCAGGAGAAGCACAGGCGAGCCGGGCGCGTCCGTCACGGACCCGCCGATGATCGGCTCGGACGACGCGCGCGTCGGCTCGCCATGCCCCGCCCCGCCGCAGTGCGCGAGCGCCACGCTCGCCAGCCCGACCCACCTGGAGGCGACGCCCGTGCGAGCGATCAAAGGCCGCTGTAACACGGGAACGTGCCTCCGAGCCCGCCGTCCCCGGAAGACGACAGCGTCAGCACGTCGTAACTGAAGCCTGGCGCACCCGAGCTGACGTCGCGGCTCACGCAGTACACGCTGCCTTGGCCGATGCGCGCTCCGGTCGCGAGGTTGAAGTCGGGTGGACCATCCGCTCCGAAGAGGCTCACCGTGCCGTTCGGCGCGCTGAGGGCGCCGAAGATTTCTCCCATGGAGCTCCCCGGACCTTCGTCATACGAATTGCCCGACAAGAGGCGCAGGATTCCTTGCCCGAGGTTCGGCCCTGCGAGAGTGGGAACACGGCCCGCGCCCACGATCGAGTAAACCATGTAGTACATCGCGTCGTAGTAGTTCTCTTGGCCTAGATCGGCCTGGCCGTTCGGGAACGCGCCGAGAAACCGGTTCTCGTATGCCACGAGTTCGTGGGTGTCCGTCGGTGCGGCGACGCCCACGCCGGCGACGCGTTTGCGCCTCGCCTCGGTCGCGGCGCCGCTTCCGGCGCCAACCCAATCGAGCAGCTCCTGCGAGACCATATTGTAAGGACCAACGAGATAAAACGGACTCGGATTCGGCGCGCCCGCGTCGGTGGTGGATTGCCAATCGTACTCGAGCACTTCGAGCATCTTGACGAACTCGGAGCTCGCGAACGACACGATGACGTTCGGCCGAAAGTCGACGAGCGTGCTCACCGCAGTGCTCACGTCAATCGTGGACAGGTCGGTTCCGTTGAGGATCGAGTCCATCGAAACGTTCTTGTACAACCCGGCCGCCGCATTCTGAGCGAGCGATTGGCCATTCCATTGAAGAACGGCCTCGACCGCGGTCGCGAGGTCCTGGGCGTCCGTGGCGTTCGCGGTCACCGTCGCAAGCCGGAGCCCAGTCGGAACGGTTCCGCCGTCACTCGAGGCGAGGTTCTGGGCAGCCCTCACGTACGCTTCGACTTCGGGAAAGAACGCCGCGTAGGCCGGTGCGACGTCGCCCGGTTGCCCGAGCATGTGCCAGAGCAAGCCATTGGTCGTCAGCGACGGCGACACGAGCGTCGAGTCGGCGCCGAACGGGTTGATGACGAAGGTAGAGGCGGGACCGAAGTCGTTCACGAACTCCGTTCGCAGCGTCACCGCGTCCAGGGCCGCAAGGATTCCCGGAACGTGGAGGTCACTCTGCAGGTGCACGGTCGCCGTGTGAATGTCGGCGCTGTCGTCGCAGACGATCGCGACGGGCATTCGTAGTCCGTTTCCCGGTCCGGCGGGAATGCCCCCGCTTTCCGTAAACTCGTCGATCGCCAGGGTGTAGTTGAGAAAACTCGGATGGCTCTCGAGGGCGTTGGGGGGAAGCGTGGCGAACGAACCGAAAAAGAGCGGGGGCTCGACATTTCCGCTGTAGTCCCCGATTACCAGCGGGCACTCGTCGGTCGTCAGCTGAAGGCACGTGCCGGAGCCCTGGTCGCAGGCGACTTCGGGGTGCGTCACGCTCGCCGGCGTGCAGTCCGCGTTGGACGTGCAACCCGCGGCCTCGGGCGCAGCGTCGGCAACCGCGGCTTGCGCCTCGCCCCCATTGGCCACATCGGCAGTCGCTTGCGTCGCGACGTCCGAGTTGGCGTCCATCGTCGCGTCTGCGCCCGCGTCGGGTCCCGCCTCGTTTGAGCTGAGAGGCGCGGTGGCCACGCAGGTCCCTTCCACGCACACGTCGTTGGCGAAGCCCCCGCCTCGAGCGGCGCAATCCCCGTCGATGGAGCACTGGTTCGCGTCGGCGTGGAGCAAGAGCGAGCAGCCGCCGCAGAACGCGATGGCCGCGACAAGGGCCGCGGCCAGTGCGGATCTGCCAGCTATGAGCGCGGGGGTAGTGGCCATGGGGATCAGCCGCCGCCGGCGTCGGTGCTCCCTTCGTTGTCCGCGTCGCCTTCGCGGTCGGGAGCCGCGTCGCTCTCTCCGTCGCGGGCGGCGTCGCTCTCTCCGTCGTGGCCGGCGTCGCTTGGGCCGGCAGAGCCGGCGTCGACGACGGGTCCTCCGTCGGGGGCGCACGTCGCGGGGTCGGCGTACGAATACACGGACGACGAGGTCGCTCCGACCGAGGCTCCCCAGGTGTCGAGGGCGGCCTGCAGCTCGGTCATCTGCGTCGCAGTGAGCGGCGGCGAGCCGTTGTCCGAGAGCGCTTGGACGACGCTCTCGACGTACATCTGCTCGAGGAGCGCCACGTCCGCAGTCGTGAAGGCGTGCCCGAGCAGAGGCGCGGGGATGAGACCAAATCCGCCGAACGGCCCCGCGCTTTGCGTGGGATCGGGGCACCCGAAGAACGCCAGGGTGAAGTACTCGGTCTGATTCCAGTAGTTGTTGACGTCGTCCGCTGTGAGAACGGGGCTATCGCCCATGGCCTCGACGCGGCAATCGGCGTAGAGAAGGTTCAGGAAATCCCCCGCGATTCCGGGACCTGGGTTCGCCCAGCCGTCGGCCCGGTCCGGGCACGTACCGTTAGGGGGCGTCTGGGTTGCGCAGATCGACTCGCCTGCGTCCGGCAGGATCGCCCAGTCGGAATCGAGAAACGGACACCACATGAGCTGCACCTTGCCACCGTCCGCCGCGGCGCTTCCCGCATCGGCCAGCGTGGCGTCGACGCCGCTACCGCCATCGGCGACCGTGGCATCGTGCGCGGCGACCGTGCCCCCGTCGGAGCCGCTGCCGACCGCGGAACCGCCGTCGCTGCTGCTCGAGCCGTCCGAGCCCGCGTCGTCGCTCGCCCCGACTCCGCCGTCTGTGCTGCCCGAGCTCCCGCTCGAACTGCTGCTCCCCGAGCCGCTCCCGCTCGAACCGCCGCTTCCGCTCGAACTGCTGCCGCCAACGCTGACACCGGAGCTGCTGTAGCCGCTTCCGCTGCTGCTCCCCCCCCCGACGCCGTCGTCGCCGCCCGAACCGGAGTCGTCCCCCGTGCAGGCCGAAATGGCCGCAATGAGGCTCGCGCATGCGACCGCAGCCCCTCCACGGAACATCCTGTTGCGCTTTCCCATTCGAGCACCACCGTCACTCATCGTTAGCCTCGTCGCGTTGGGGATCAGAACGGCGGATGCCGTCGAGACTGCGCTCCGGGGCGGAACCCATCGCCGCGGCGAGCGCTCCGCTGGCATCGGCAATACCGGACCGATTTCAGCATTTCCTCAAAATCAAACGTAGAAGAAACGTGGACTCGATTGCAACAGCAACGCACGTTTTTGGAGGAAAGTTAAATACTGACACGCCCCTTATGGATGCGCCCGGCGCCGCCGCTTTTGCGTGTGCGTCCCGCGCCGCTCGCCGCCGATATGCGCCAGAAACGCACCCCCTTTGCGGCTCGCGCCCACGCTGAGCCCGGAGCGGCGGGGCGCGGGTGCGTCGCGTTTTTGGATTGCCTGATGTCACAATATTAAGGATAATGGTTATTGGAAGTCGGGATGGAACAAGGCTTGTCGCTGATTGGCGACGGGGGGACCAAGAATCTCGCTGGCCGATACCGGCTCGTCGCGGAGCTCGGTCAGGGCGGCATGGCCACCGTCTACCTGGCGGTAGCGCTCGGAACGTCCGGATTTCGCAAGCTGGCCGTCGTCAAGCTTCTGCGCCCCGAGATCGCGATCGATCAGGAATTCGTGCAGATGTTCTTGGACGAGGCGAGGTTGTGCGCTCGTCTGAGTCATCCGAATATCGTGCAGACATACGATGTCGGAGTGGACGAAGTCGGACACGTGATGGCGATGGAGTACCTCGATGGGGTATCGTTGCACGCTGCGACGGCGAAGCTGGGCAAGAGCGGAGGGTTTCCGTTCGCCATGCAAGCGAGGGTTCTTCTCGAAGTCCTCGAAGGGCTGCGCTACGCCCACGAGCTGAAAGACTACGACGGACGTTCTCTCGATATCGTGCACCGCGACGTCACACCGCACAACATCTTCGTGACATTCGACGGGCAAGTGAAGCTACTCGACTTCGGGATCGCCAAGGCCGCTACGTCGTCCGTGATGACGGCGACAGGCGTCATCAAGGGAAAACTCACCTATATGGCGCCCGAACAGGCGCGGGGGGATGTCGTCGACGCGCGCGCCGATCTCTACGCGGTCGGAGTCATGCTTTGGGAGGCGGTTACCGGGCGACGACGTTGGCCGAAGGGGCTCAGCCAGCCGGCTCTCTTTACGCGACTCGCTTCGGGCGAGCCGCCGGAAAGCCCCAACGCCGCCGCCTTCGGCTTGCCATCGGAAATCGACGCGGTCGTGCTCCGTGCGATGGCCCCGAAACCCCAAGACCGGTTTCAGTCGGCCGCGGAGTTTCGCGAAGCATTGGAAATCGCGGTGCGCACCCTCCAGCCCGCGTCCCTGCGTGCAATGGGATCCACGCTCGGGGTCGCGTTCGAGGAGAGCCGGCAGCGCCTTCGAGACGTCGTCGAGGAACAATTTCGCGCCATCGACGCGGGAGGACCCGCGTCCATGCCGCATATGCTGCCGGCCGTCTCGCCGCCCAGCCTGTTCACGGGATCGGCTTCCGTGGCCGGCGGCGGCCCGGAAATCCGCAATGGCGCGAGCGAGGCGGCGTCAAGCCGAATGACTGCGCCCGTGCTCCAACACCGCGCGCAATCTACTGCCCGCTCGCGGATCGCGGTCGTTCTCGCGTCGGTCGCGCTGGGCGCAGCCATGGTTGGGTTCTCGATCGCCGGTCGCGGCAGCCGGTCGACCGCCAGGACGGAGCCCGAGGTGCGGTCCGGCGCGGCGGGCGCGACCGTCGAGGCGCTCGCGGCTGGCCCCGTCCAGGGCCCCACGGCGCGTGCCGCGCGGCCCAATCCATCGGTGGTCGAGCCGGCTCAAGGGACCGCGGACCGAGACGCCGACGCGCCTTCCGTCTCCAAGGCCACCGCTGTCGCGCCACGGGTCGACTCGCACAATCGCCAAGGGTCGGCTCCGCTGGCGCCTACGCGCCCGTCGGCGTCGCCCTCGGTTTCCACCCCCGACCTGTCCTCCGTGTCGCCTCCGGCGGCGTCGGACGCCCCCGCGAGCAGCACGGAAAACGCCCGGCCCCATCAAAGCCGCCCGAGGGTTCAGCTCGAGAGAGACAATCCCTGGCCGTAGTCGCGTTTACCGCCCTCCGGGGACGATTCCCGTTCGGCGTGTCGAGGCTCGGTCGGTCGTGGCACGTTTCGCTTTCCAGCATTCTCCGCAGCGCCACTCGATCGACGTCGTCCCTCCCGTGTGGCGCGCTTGGACGCGCCACCCGTGCCCGATCGCCGTGTAGCTCGTATCCGCGTCCGGCGGAGCCGCTCCACAATCCACGCAGGTCTCTGGTTTCATGCGCCCGTCGTAGCCTTTGGGTGAATGAAGGCTGTCTCTCGCTTTTTATCGTGCAACGTGCGTGCCGGGCTTCAATTCGCAATGCCAAATTCGGTCTCAAGTCGCCCGATCGTTTTTTTGCGGAATATCGACCACTCCGGCGTGTCGGCTAGTGGCTTATCTGTGTTTGCCTTGTTTCGATTCCCCGCCATGTCGGTGGTGTGCTCGCGGCCACTGTGGACTCGCCCGCCACGAACGGTGGCGCCCCGGTCGAGACCGACGCTCATTCGCCCGGGGCGATGCGCCGGTCGAGTTCCGTCGTCGAGGCAGCTTTGGTCGCGACGAAGCGGAGCCGGACATAGTCCGCTATCCATGTTCCGGTCGCGTCTCGAAGCGAGGGCTCGAGCGCGGCTCGAACCTCCTCAAGATACTCTTCTCGGCTTGCCTGCGGGAGGGCCGACGTGAAGCTCTCCCCGAACGTCTCCAGCCAGCCCACCACGTCCCCGGGCAACGGAGTGGGCCTCGGGAACAGCGCGATGGAATCGACTCGGAAGCCGCCGCGCTCGAGCCGCGTCGCGTAGTCGCCCGGAGCGGGGAAATACCACGGTACGCGCGATTCGCCGTCGATCCCCCTACGCCGGAGCGCTGCGACGAGCGCGGAGCGAATCGTCCGCACGCAGCCTTGCCCGCCAAGCTCTCCCACGAAGCGTCCTCCCGGCTTGAGTGCGGCGGACACCCCCGCGATCACATCGTCCGCCCGCTTCATCCAGTGCAGCGCGGCGTTGCTGAAGACCGCGTCGAATTCACTCGAAAACTCCAGTTTCTCGGCGTCGGCTACCCGCACGTCGAGACCGAGCCGCCGAGCCGCCGCAATCTGCTCGGGGCTGGAGTCGATTCCTACGACGTCGCAGCCGAGCCGTGACATCTTGAGCGTCAGAGCGCCGTCCCCGCATCCGAGGTCGAGGATTCGTTCGTCGGGCTTCGGCGCGAGCAGGTCCAACACCTGCGCTCCCATGTCGGCGACGAACCGGGCGTTCTTTCCGTAGCGGTCCGGGTCCCATGACTGGGCAGTCATAGGGGAAGCTCGTAGCGGCGCCTGTTCGCTTTTGCCATGGCGTGGACCATCGCGCGACCATCTCCCACGCTACAATGCGTCCGCATCGTGCCGCGCCACGTTTACCTCGTCCGTCACGGCGAAACCGACTGGAACGCCGCCGAGCGATGGCAGGGGCATACGGACATTCCGCTCAACGAAACCGGGCGGCTTCAGGCGCGCGCGGTCGCCCGCTCCCTTCGCTCGCTGCGTCTCTCGGCCGTGGTCGCCAGCGATCTGTCCCGCGCGCAGGAGACCGCGCGCATCGTCGCTGCAGAGCTCGGGCTCGACGTGGCCTACTTCGACGCTGCGCTGCGGGAGCGCTCGTTCGGTTGTTTCGAGGGATTGACCCGCGAGGAGTGCGATCGGATCCATCCCGCCGCCTGGCGTGCGTGGCTGGCCGAGCGGCGTCCACCGGAAGGCGCCGAGGCGCACGAAACGCTCACGTCGCGCGTCGTCGCTGCGGTCGCGCGCGCGGCCGAGGCCGTGGCTCGTGACGACGCGCCGGCCGTCGTCGTCACGCACGGCGGATCGCTGCGCGCCATCGTGGCCGCGGCGACGGGCAGGCTCCCCGGCCCGGTCAAAAACACCGAGGTATGGCGGGTGACCTGGGAGAATGGGCTCGTCGGCGCAGACGCGATCGGGGCGGGACATCTCGCCGCAGACGGGAAGCCGTGACTCGCCGCCACCCGCGGTGATCCCTTCCGGCGCGCTCGACGTGCCCTAGCCTTCAAAGGCGCTACCGCCCCGGCCTCGCACCTGCTATTCGCCTCACCGATGCCGCGCCGAAGCGACCTCCAGCGCATCCTGCTCATCGGTGCGGGACCCATCGTCATCGGGCAAGCGTGCGAGTTCGACTATTCGGGCACCCAGGGCGCCACCGCGCTCCGCCAGGAGGGGTTCGACGTCGTCCTCGTCAACTCGAACCCGGCGACCATCATGACCGACCCCGAGCTCGCGACCCGCACGTACGTCGAGCCGCTCGAGTGGCGTACGGTCGCCGCGATCATCGAGCGCGAGCGCCCAGACGCCCTTTTGCCCACGTTGGGCGGGCAGACCGCGCTCAACCTCGCGATGAAGCTGCGAAGCGAGGGGGTCTTGGAACGATTCGGCGTCGAGATGTTGGGCGCGCGCCCGGACTCGATCGCGAAAGCCGAAGATCGGGCGCTCTTCAAGGCCGCCATGGAGCGGATCGGCTTGACGTGCCCGCGCGCCGGGGTCGCGCATTCGGTCGACGAAGCATGGGCCGCGGTTCGCGTGACCGGCTTCCCCGCGATCCTCCGACCGAGCTTCACGCTCGGCGGCAGCGGCGGCGGAATTGCGCGCGACGAGTCGGAGTTCGAGGCGAAGGTGGCGTGGGCGCTCGCGCAGTCGCCCACCCACGAAGTCCTGATCGAAGAGAGCGTCCTCGGCTGGAAGGAGTTCGAGCTCGAAGTGATGCGCGACCGAGCCGACAACTTCATCGTAGTCTGCTCGATCGAAAACATCGATCCGATGGGGGTGCACACGGGCGACTCGATCACCGTGGCACCCGCGATGACCCTCACGGACCGCGAATACCAGCGCCTTCGCGACGCGGCGCGCGCGGTGATGACGGAGATCGGCGTAGAGACCGGCGGCGCCAACGTCCAGTTTGCCGTCGATCCGAAGACGGGGACCTTTCACGTGATCGAGATGAACCCGCGGGTATCTCGGAGCTCGGCGCTGGCGAGCAAGGCGACCGGGTACCCGATCGCGAAGATCGCCGCCAAGCTGTCGGTCGGCTACACGCTCGACGAGCTGAAGAACGACATCACGCGGACCTCGGCCGCCTTCGAGCCAGTCATCGACTACGTCGTCGTCAAGTGGCCGCGCTTCGCGTTCGAGAAGTTCCCCGGGGCCGACCCCACGCTGGGGACACAGATGAAGAGCGTCGGCGAGGTGATGAGCATCGGGCGAACGTTCTGCGAGGCGCTGCAGAAGGCGGCCCGGTCCCTGGAAACGGGCAAGGACGGCCTGGTGTCGCTCTTGGACAAGGTCGATTACCGGGCGCTCGCAGAGCCGAAGAGGCAGAGGGACCTCGGCATGGAAGCGCCCGACGTGGAGGTTCCGAAAGCCTTGCCGCCCGCCACTCCCGAAGAGACCCGGCGCGCTCTCGAGAAGGTCGTGCCGATCGCGACCGCCGACCGCCTATTTTACGTGGCCGACGCCATGCGCGTGGGGATCAGCGACGAGGAGCTTTGGGCGCTCACGGCGATCGACCCGTGGTTTTTGGCTCACATGCGCCGCATCGTCGACGCAGAGGCGCAGATCGAAAAAAGCGGCCTTGCCGCCAGTCAAATACGGACCTTCAAGCGCCTGGGGTTCAGCGACCGGCGGATTGCGACCCTCGCCGGCAGCAAGGAGGACGACGTCCGGTCCCTCCGGCTGTCGCAGGGGACGCGGGCCGTCTACGCCCGAGTCGACACATGCGCCGCCGAGTTCGCCGCGCACACTCCGTACCTTTATTCCACGTACGAGTCGAAGAGCGAGGCCGCGCCGAGCGCGAGCCAGAAGAAGGTTGTCATCCTCGGAGGCGGCCCGAACCGCATCGGCCAGGGAATCGAGTTCGACTGCTGCTGTGTTCACGCCGTCATGGCCCTTCGGAGCTTGGGTTTCGAGACCGTGATGGTCAACTGCAACCCGGAGACCGTGTCGACCGACTACGACACGTCCGACCGTCTGTACTTCGAGCCGCTCACGCTCGAGGACGTGCTCAACATCCTCGACGAGGAGAGGCCGGCGGGAGTCATCGTGCAGTTCGGAGGGCAGACTCCGCTCAAGCTCGCGGTCCCGCTCGAGAGGCGCGGCGTCAAGCTTCTGGGCACGAGCGCCGATGCCATCGATCGCGCGGAGGACCGCGGCCGGTTCGACGAGCTTCTCACCAAGCTCGCCCTCAAGCGGCCTCGGGGCGGCATAGCGCGCGCCCCCGGGGAGGCCATGGATATCGCCGAGGGCATAGGGTTTCCCGTGCTCGTGCGTCCGAGCTACGTGCTCGGCGGGCGGGCGATGATGATCGCGTACTCCCGCGAGGAGCTGGAGCTCTTTGTCATGCGCGCGTTCGAGGCAGCCAACGAGGCGGGCACGCAGACGATTCTCGTCGATGAGTTCCTCAAGGACGCGATCGAAGTCGACGTCGACTGTGTCGCGGACGGGAGGCGCTGCGTCATCGGCGGGGTGATGCAGCACATCGAAGAAGCCGGCGTTCACTCGGGCGACTCGTCGAGTGTTCTGCCTGCCCACTCTCTGCCCCCGGAGATCGTGCTGTCGATCGAAGAGCAGTCGCGAATGCTCGCGCTCGAGCTCGGCGTCGTCGGACTGATGAACGTGCAATTCGCCGTCAAGGGAGGCGAGGTCTACATCCTCGAGGTCAACCCGCGAGCCAGCCGAAGCGTACCCTTCGTTTCGAAGACGACAGGCCGCCCTCTCGCGAAGATCGCGGCGATGCTGATGGTCGGCAAGACGCTCGACGAGCTCGGGGTCGTCGACGGTCCGGTGCCCCGTCACACGAGCGTAAAGGAGAGCGTTTTCCCCTTCGCGAAATTCCCTGGGGCCGACACGATTCTCGGGCCGGAAATGCGTTCGACCGGCGAGGTGATGGGGATCGCCGAGACATTCGCGCGTGCCTTCGGGAAGGCCATGCTCGCGAGCGGCATCGATCTGGGCTTGCCCGACGCGTCGACCGTACGCCGCCGCGCCTTCATCAGCGTCAAAGACGAAGACAAGCCAGCGGCGATCCATATCGCGCAGCGGCTGCGCGCACTCGGCTTCGACATCCTGGCGACCCGGGGCACGGCTGGGGCGCTGATGCGTGCGCGCGTTCCGGCTGAGGTAGTGAAGAAGGTCAACGAGGGCTCGCCGCACGTGGTGGATGCCATCCACAGCGGAACGATCGCCATCACCGTCAACACGACGGCGGGCGCCAAGGAAGTGCACGATAGCTATGCGCTCCGTAGGCAGACGCTGCTCGCCAACATCCCGTACTTCACGACGATCGCCGCGGCGCTCGCCGCGTGCGACGCGCTCGAGGCCATGGCGGGCGACTCGACCCTCCGCGTCCGGTCACTCCAAGAGTGGGCAGTCGGCTAGCGGGTGCGCTACGCTGCGCCGAGGAGATGCGTCCTCCGAAGTATCCGCTCGAGCCGCTCGCCGAGCTGCGAGATCGGAGCGTAGACCAGGCGATCGGCGACCTCGCGCGGGCCGCCCGAGAACGCGATGCGGCAGAGCGAAGGACGCAAGCCCACGAGCGTGACTGCCAACTGCACGCTGCCGCCGCCGAGCGGGTGCGGAGCACGGAGGCCGAGGCCCTGACGAAGGGCGCCCTTCGGGCGGCGGATTTGGCGCAGCGGTCGGCGTGGGAGGCGCAAATCGCAATCGAGCGAGCGGGGTTGGCGTCGGAGGTCGACCGAGCGAGAGCGCACGAGGCGGCCGCACGAGACCAGGAAAGCCGCGCGCTCGACCAGGTGGTCGCGGCAAAGGCGCAGGCGCAGGTCATCGCGAGCGACCGAGCCCGATGGGCGGAAGCTCGACGCAAGCGGTCCGAGGCGCGCGAAGAGGAGGCGCTGTCCGAGAGCTGGCGCCCTCCCAAGTCATGAGACGATCCGCCCGCGCGCTCGTCCTCTCAACCGCCGTCCTCTCGTGCCGGGGGGGACGGGTATCCGAGTACCGTCCGCCCGCAGATCCGGGTTCCGCGCCGAGCCAGCAGCCGGTCGGGGAGCCTAGCGCGAGTCCGACCCCGCCGGACGAGTCCGTCCATCCGGGGATGCCCAAGCTCGCGGTGGTGCTCGCGGATCCCCGTCTGGCCGAGGTTCGCGACCGCGATCAGGCGCGAGACTGGTCGGGGGCCGCGCGGCTCTTCGATATGGCTTTGGCGACGAGCGCGCCCGACGCCGGGCAGGCTTGCGCCTGGAATTACGTGGCGGGCCGTCTGCACCTCGCGGCGGGCGAGGCGAACGAAGCCGCGACCGCGTACGAGCGCGCGCTTTCCGTCGGCGACGCCGGCGCTCCGTGCCCGCTTGCTCCGTACGCCGCTCTTCACGAAGCGCAGGCGCTCGTGCGTCTCGGTCGATACGAGGAAGCGCTCGTTCGCGTTCTGGCCGTCGGCGACGACATCGCCGCCCACGACGAAGCGATGCTCGTGCAGGCGGACGCCTCCGTGGGCGACGGGCGCCGCGCGTCGGCTGTGCCAATCTGGCGAGCGCTCCTCGCGGCGAGCCCGCACGGGATACGCTGGGCGGACACCGCGATCGAGCTCGCGGTCGCCCTGAGCGACGGCATCGACGGGCCGCCCGAGTCGCGCGCTCAGGAAGCCTTCGACCTCGTCACGCGCGTCCTTGTGGAAGCCCCGTGGGCCGCCGAGAAACTGGACGTGCTCGGGCTGCGTGGCCGCGTGTCGTCGCTGATGGGTCACCGCTCCGCGTCCGCCGTCCTGACTGTCGAGGAGCGGGCGCAGCAAGCGCAAGCCTGGCTGGATGGCGCGCAGCCCAAGAGGGCGGCCGAGACGGCGGATGCCGTGCTCAAGGCCATTCCGCGCGGGGGCAAGGAGCACCACGAGGCGGCGTGCAAAGCCGCGATCGTGCGCGCGCAGGCGAAGCCACGCGGAAAGCCGGAAGAAGTCGCCGATGCCTGGGGCAACGCCATCGCCCGGTGCGAGGGTGAGGAGTCGCTCGTCACGGCGCTCTATTATGGAGGCAAAGCGAGCGCGTCGGCGCACCGGCCTTCCGAGGCACTCGAGCGGTTCGGCAAAGTCGAGGGGCACTTTCCGAAACACCGCCTCGCCGACGACGCCTGCTTTCGGGCGGCTCTCGTCACCATCGATGAAGGCGACGAAGCGCGCGGCCTCGCGAAGCTCTCTTCGCTGCCCGAAGCCTACCCGGACGGCGACATGGGCGGCGAGGCCCTCTTTCGCGTCGCGCTCGCTCGACTCGCCAGGCAGGACCTCGAAGGGGCGCGCGAGGCCCTGGATAGAATGCTGGAGGCGGGGCTCGACAACGGTCGGGCATGGGCGGGAAGGGGCGCCTATTTCCGAGCGCGAGTCGCGCAGTTATCCGGAGACATCGACGACGCTGCACGGCGTTACGAGGCGCTCGTCGGCGAGCAGCCGCTCGGGTACTACATGCTTCTCGCCTTCGCGCGGCTGCGGGCACTCAGCGAAGAACGGGCCCGTTCCGCGATGGAGGACGCCGTGGCGCGCGAGCCGAGCGGCCAGTTTCTCACGAGGCTCCACCCCGAGCTCACCTCATCCGCGTTCCAACGATTTGTCCATCTCCTCGAGGTCGGCGAGATCGACTCGGCTCGCCGCGAGGCTCACGCCGGCGGCTTGGTCGCGGACGGTGTGGATCCCGAAGTGCTCTGGACCGTGGCGTGGCTGTACGACGCCGCCGGAGCTCCGGATTTGGGATCGTCCTTCACGAGAGCGCGTCTCATCGATTACCGCGAACACTGGCCGATAGGGCGCTGGCGAGTGGCCTGGGAGGTGGCGTTCCCGCGGGTCTGGGAGGCGCTCGTTACGCGCGAGAGCGAGGCCGCGCACGTGCCGACGCCACTCACCTGGTCGATCATGCGCGAAGAGTCCGCCTTCAATCCGGACGCCCGTAGCGTCGCGGACGCCATCGGGCTGATGCAGCTCATTGCGCCGACCGCGCGTGCCACGGCGCGCGGTACGCAGCTTCCTTCGGACGAAGAGGCGCTGCGTCGGCCCGAGGTCTCGATTGCCCTCGGGACGCGCCTGCTCTCGTCACTTCGGGCGACGTTCCCGGCGAAGCCTGCCCTCGCGATCGCGGCGTACAACGGCGGGGGCCGAGCTGTCCGGCGCTGGCTGGCCGACCGTGGGGGCGACGATTTCGACGTCTTCGTGGAGCGAATTCCATTCGAGGAGACGCGCGCGTATATCAAGCGGGTGCTCGCGAGCCAAGCGGCGTACGCGTATCTCTACGCGCCCCAAGGACTCGACGAACTCTTCGCCGTCCTTCCCTAAGTCCGAGCCGAGTCCGTCACGATTGCGCTGGCGATCCAGACCGCGCCACCGAGCGCCACCCGCTGACCGGACATGGTGCGCGCGAGCTCGCGCCTCAGATCCTCGCGCACGGCCTCGGCGGCCGCAGGCGGCGCGTCCGCGACGAGCCGCGCCACCATTCCGGCGGTCATCGCGAAGTCGACGGCTGGTTCGAGCCCCGCGACGGACATGACGACGTCGGCTTCGAATGCGTCCACGCGAATCCCGACGAAGCCAGCGGCACGCAACACGTTTTCGACGCGGCTCCGATCGGCCAGAGAGAAGGGGCCTGGCTCATCCTGTTCGGTTGGGGCTGGAGCGTTCAAGTGACGGAGCGCGACGGTCATGGGAACGCTCACCCATGCGTTTTCGGACGGAGCGCGCCAGCAGGCGAAGACCAAACGGCCACCGTGCGCGATCGAACGTCCGATATTGCGGAATGCTTCGACAGGGCGATCGAAAAACATGACCCCGAAGCGCGAAACGACCCCATCGGCAGGAGAGGGGAACCGGTGCGTCGCGGCATCGGCCTCCAAGAGCGTGACCTGACGGCGGCCCGCGAGTCTCGCTGCGGCGCGACGCAGCATCGTCGAAGACACGTCAATCCCGATGACGTGCCCGCTGTCGCCAACGAGGTCGGCCAGGGCGAGGGTCGTACTGCCGCAGCCGCAGCCGACGTCGACGACCTTCTGGCCGGGAGCAATGTCGGCGCGGGCGAGCACCGCGTGACCGAATGGTTCGAGCGCGCGATCGAGGATCTCCTGATGGGTGGTCCAGCGTTCGGCCGCAGGACCGTTCCAGTATTCGATCTGTGCGAAATTCATCGTCATCGGTCTCCCGGCGCCGCTCGAGGCTAGCGCGGCCGCGTCCGCGGCGCTCGAGGCATCGGAAGCCGGCGACAACGCACGATCATCGCAGGAGCCCGTCCTCGAGCATCGAGCTCACCCGCCTGCGGGCGACGATCACATGATCGAGCAGGGGTATGCCGACGACGCGCGCGGCTTCGGAGACGGCCCTCGTAAAGGCGACGTCTTCGCTGCTTGGGCTCGGATCGCCGCTCGGATGGTTGTGCACGAGGACGAAGGCGCTCGCCGCCTCGCGCAAGGCGACGCGAAGCGGATCGCGGGGAGTGACGTGCAGACCGTGGATTCCCCCGGATGCCACCCTTCGCGCCCCGCGGAGCCCGTGACGGCCGTCGAGCGCCAACGCCCAGAGCTCCTCGTGGTCGAGGGTCGCCAGACGCGGCCGGGCCCATGCTTCGACGGCATCCCGGTCGGACAGCCTCGTCGTGGCGTCGAGCGACGCCGCAAACGTCGCGCGCCGCCCCAGCTCGACGGCCGCAGCGAGTCGGGCGCCCTTCGCCATGCCCAACCCTTCGCTATCGACCAGTTCTCCGATGCCCGCCCGCGCAAGACCGGCCAGACCGCCGTGACGTTCGATCAGCTTCGTCGCCAGAATGTTCACCGGCACGCCCGCGTACCCCGTTCCGAGGAGGATTGCGATGAGCTCTGCGTCGCCGAGGGACTCCACGCCGACTACCGCCGCCCGCTCGCGCGGTCCTACCCGCGTTTCTTGCGCCGTCGCCATGGGCGGCGTCCATCCACCTCTCGTGCCGGGATCGATCTCGGGCGATTGGGCGTAGCTTCAGCCCGCCCCGTGCGTCCCGGACGGGGCTTGGCGTGTCCGAGGACGCGTCCCCGCTATTCGCAGATGCCGATGCCCGGGTTCGGAAAAAGCGGTATCCCGCCCTTGCAGGTTTGCTTCGGCGTGGACGCGCACTCCGTCGTCCGCTCACCGGTGTGGCAAAGGATGTAGCAGCTCTTCTCTCCGGGCGTGCCCAGGCAAGTCAGCCCTCGCGCGCAGTTGACCGTATTGCACTGGTCGCCCGCCTGGCTCGGCCCGATCGCGACGCAGCCAGTCGCGCCGGTGTCGAAGCGCACGACGGCGCACGTGGCGTTGTCGGGGCACGCTGCGCCGCCGCTGTCGAGCAGGCCGCAGGTCTGGATCGGCATGCAAACGGGGACTTTGAGCGCCGGGTCCTTGGCCGTCGGCTGAATGTCGCAGAACTGGTCTGGCCGAGAGCACGCGTCTTTGCAGCAATACGGTTGGCATTTGCCGGTCCCCACGCACTCGTAGCCGGGGGCACAGTCAGTCGGCCCGCTGCACATCATGCCGTCGGTGCTGCTCCCGGACGCCGTACACACTGGGCGGACTCCGGCGTCGTCGCTCGATCGCTGAACATGGCACGCGGACTGCGTTACGCCATCATCGCCCGAGGCGCCTCCGTCGTTGCCGCGGGCGTCCGGCGACGCGCCGCAGTCGGTCGCTCGGGTCGTCTTCGCGTCGTCGGGGTAACAGCCCATCCAGTCCGAGGCGTTGCACAGCGGGCTTCCCTCGGTCTGCGACTGATACTGGGGCCGCATGGGAGCGGGCGCGGCTGCGCCAACGCGTTCGTTTTCTTCCGGGGTGGGGAGATTGATTGGGATGGCCGTCGGCGCGGCCGAGCCCACTGCCGCGTTGTCGGTGCCGGCATCCGGCGGAGCGACCATCGCAGTCGCCGTGAGGCCGAGGTTCGGCGCAGGGCCGCTGCAGCCGATCGCGGCGGCCGCCATCGCGGCGAGGGATGTTCTGATGAAGAGTGCGAAACGCGGGCTCATTGAAGCAAAGGCGGACCACAATCCTTAATTCACGTCGTGTGCCGTCTATGGGATTGTCGCTGTTCGCTGCGGAAATCTCCATAGCTCACCCCGTCGCCCCCGGCATCCGAAGGCGCGATCCCTGACATCGCTGTCGCGTAGACGCGTGTGGGTGCGCAGCTTTTGGCCGATTCGACTCGAAACTTAGGGTGTCTCGATCTCGCGTACAACGAAATTTCCGGCCGCATCGTACGCACGCACAGCAACCAGATGCGGGCCCGCGTCGGCCGGCAGAAGCGAGGAGATGTCGGTGTCGACCGTCTCATCGGCGGTATCGAATATGCCGTCGGCGGCAGCGATCGGCCGCCACTCGAGTCGGCCGTCGATCGCCACTTCGACGCGAGCGATGGGCCCGAGCCCATCGACCACCTCCGCTCGCAGCCGATGGCCTTGCATGCCGATCGCTTTGAAGAAAGGTGGAGTGTTGTCGACCAAGACGGGCGGGGCCTCGAGAGCGTGATGGGTGGCGCTGTTCGGAGGGTTGGAGATGTCGTCGCTCGCGTCCACACGCACGCGGTACTTGCCCTCGGGGAGCGCCGCCGTGTCCCAATCGAGTTCCGACTTGGTGAGCGTTTCGTCGGGCTTGGTCGCATCGATCCACCGGCTGGCGCCTTCGCGGTGGAACTGGACCCGGTAGCGAAGCTCGTCGCTGTCGGGGTTATCCACTTTCCACGTCACGTGAAGCACACTGTCGTGCTTCGGTGGTTCGTTTCCGCTTTGGACGATTCCTTCTTTGGATTCGTGCGTCGTTCCCTTCGGATGTGCTGCCACCTCGGTGACCACCGCGCGCAGGTTCTCGGTCACGAAGGGGACCGTCACATCGGAGATGCTCGCGATCGCATCCCGCAGACGCGCCCGAATCTGGACGTAGCGCCCCGCGGGGCTAGCGGCGGCTCCACCGTTGGCGACCGGACTGCTCCACACGCTCCAGGTCTTGTCCGGATTCTGCGTGTCGCCGGTGCGCGTCGAGACCTCGACGGTTCCCGCGCTATTCCAGGTCAGGTGGCCGAAGCGGGCGCGAAGCCCCGCGTCGAGCGCTTTGCTCGTCCACACGGCGTCTGGGCCGCCCGTGCCGACGATTCGGTGAAACACGGCGGGGTCGCTTCCCATCACGAAGCGCGTGCGTCCAGACACTCCGAGGGCGCCCACCTGGCGTTCGTCGGTGTCGGCCAAGAGCGAAACGACGTGGGCATCGTCCACCGTGTACACGCGCCCCTCGGCGCCCGTGCCGACGTACGGCGCGCCATGCTCGTCGAGCCCGAGCGAGACGTAATGGGTTTCGTCGTGGTGCATGAGGCGCTCGGGGCGGCCCTGGGCGTCGAACCGCCAGAGCGAGCCCTTGCCCGGTTTGGAGCGCGGGGCGATCGACGGACCTGGCGGCGTTCGGCCCCCCGTGGCGCGGTGGGACGGCTGCTCGGACGATTCGCTGGTTGCCGCCGTTCCTCCCTCGTTGACGATTGCCCAGACGGTTCGGTTGGCGCCGATCGCGAGGGCATGCACGTCATCGCCGGCGAAGTCGTAAAGAACGCTCGCCCGACCGGGCCCGGCGATCCGGTAGAGCAGCCCCTTGCTGCTCGTACCCGCGTAGACGGCGCCGTCGTCCGCGACGGCCAGCGACACGACGAAGGGGTCTTCCGTCTTATAGTAGACGCTCGGGGTGCCGTTTGAATCGATCCGCCAGACGCTTCCGTCCGAGCCGCTGGCCGCGTAGAGCGCCGCCCCGGTCGGGTCGAAGGCGAGCGCGAAGACGCTGTCGACGTTCGGAAGGGTGGCGAACACGTCGGCCCTCCCTTGCGTGACGCGGTAGATCTTGTTGCTCGTGGTGGCCGCGTAGGCCGTGCCCTTCTTGTCGATCGCGAGCGCGCTGACGGCGTTCTCCTTCGTGTCGGCGAAGACCGCGGCGTGGTCGTTGGCGACCCGCACGACTTTGCCCCCCGCAGCCGGTCCGGTTCCGACCAGCACGCTGCCGTCGGCAAGGGCGACCGCGCACGTGGTCGTCGTTCCAGCGTCGTCCGGCAGTGGGACATTCCCCAGCGTCCAACCCGCGCGCACGACCCCGTCCGAGCCGACGCTGACTCCCGCGAGGTCGCCTCCCGAGAGCTGCTCGAGCGAGTCGAGCTCGAAGGTGCGCGTTCCGACCGCACGCGCGTCGGGGGCGGCAACGGCTCCGAAGAGCGCCGCGAAGGCGATCAAGCATGCACGAAGGCGCATGGAGAGCTTATACACAGGGATCTCGGCGTGCGCGATCGGGTGCGCGCGGCGCTTCGTGTCCGGTGCCCGAGGGGTCGGCGCCGCCGCGCGAGAGCGCGCGAACGAGGGGACTGTCCCGAGTTTGCGCCGCTCGGTCCCTCTGCGCGCGCGATGCCGCCTGCGACACGGGCTAAGGTTCCCTGCGCCTCAGGTACCGCGATACTTCCGCCGCGCCGCGCTCGTGCAGCGCGACGCAGAGACCAGCGGACTCCAGGGCTTCGTCGAGGCGCCGTTTCACGCCTTCCATCCCGCGGGTGGCCGGCAGGAAGAAGGCGCTCGCGTCGTCTCGCGCCGCGGCCGTGCACATGGTGGACGCCACGTCGAGAAGGGTTCCGCCTCCGAACGAGCCGGGGAGGCGCGCGCGGAGCTTCGCCCAGTTCGCCTTCTCCCAGGCGTAGAGTATGGGCGCCGATGCTCGGTGGCCGGAGGCCGACCCAAAGAGATACCGCAGCTCCGAGAGCTTGATCTCGTCGGTCAGGGCGAGGTTGAGCGCCTTGCCCAGCACCACCGCGTCGTCGAACATACCCATGGCGCGGATGGCCAACGCGCGGTCCTCCGGGGTCTTCGCGTTCGCCACGGCGGATCGGAGCTCGTAGAGCCGCGAGGCGCCCGCTCGGATCGAGGCCAGTGGCACGGCCACCGCGGCCGTGTCCGCCGGGACCGCGGTCGGATCCCTGAGCCAGCTCTCGGCGTATTGCGCGGCCTCGTTGAGCGTCGCGTCGTCGTACGCGAGCTCCCCGGAGAGCCAGAGGACCGTGCGTCGTTCGATGGTGCGATTGTCGTCCTCGTTCGGCGCGGGCTCCCAGCCGAGGGAGGCCTTGCGCGTGGCCATGCGCGCGCCCGCCCACCGCCGGAAGGAGTCCCGGACATCGTCGTCGACCAGCGCATGATCGATTCCTTCGAGCGTACTCGCGATTTGCTCGACCACGTTGCGGTCCATCTCGGCGTCGAACGCGGGCAGCATCTCGAGAAGAACGCTCCCTCCGATCGCGCCCTGACGGACCTCCGCCCAGGCATTGGACACGAGGCCGAGCCGATCGATCGGCGAGAGGGCTCTCGCCCCTCGCGCGAGCGCCATCAGCCGCGCCCCCTCCACGAGGAAGCGGTAATAACCGGCCTCGCCCGCATTCGGATACACCCACGTCGGGCAGTTCGGGCCGAGGTCACGCACGATGGGGTCGCGGCCGAGCGTGAAGCACGTCTTGGTTTTCTGGGTGTCGGTTTCGATGCAAACCGGCAAGGTCCAGACGCGATGGGAGGCTCCCCCGCCGCCGAGCGGGCGCCAGTCCGACTCGCTGAGCTCGATCCTCCCGCTGCCGCCGCACGTCCAGTTCACGACCACGTCCGGCACTCCCGGCTGGTCGAGAAAGCTTCGAGCGAGCTCTCCGATTCTCTGGGTGGACACGTACTCGAGCGCCCTGAAGAGATCGTCCGAGCGCGCGCTCTTCCAGGCGTTCTCGCGCAGATAGCGCTGGACCCCCCGACGAAACACGTCCGGTCCGAGCCACCCTTCGATCATGCGCAGGACCGCGGCCCCCTTGTCGTAGGTGATCCCGTCGAACGCCTCCTCGGCATCGCTCGTCGAACGCACGGGCTCGCGCACGGCGCGAGCGCTGTTCAGCCCGTCGATATCCATCACGTGCTGCACCCCGGCGATTTGCTCGATCGTCGCGCCGAACGACGGCCTCCACGCGTCGACGATCTTCGCCTCGGCCCACATGGCGAAGCCTTCGTTCAGCCACAGATCGTCCCACCATTTTACCGTCACGAGGTCCCCGAGCCATTGATGGGCAAGCTCGTGAGCGATGACCTGCGCCTGTGTTCGTCGGTTCGACGTCGTCGCACGCCGCCCATCCAAGAGGAGGAGCGAATCGCGAAACGTGACGAGCCCCGGGTTTTCCATCGCCCCTGCGGCGAAGTCTGGAACGGCGACCAGGTCGAGCTTCGCGAAAGGGTACGGGATAGCGAAGTAATCGCTCAGCTTTGCGACGAGCGCCGCGGCTGCTTCGAGCGCGAGCCCCGTGAGGTTCGCGCGGCCCTTGGTGGTGACGGCGCGGATCGGGAACGGGTCTTTCTGCCAGTTTACGATGTCGAAGTCCCCCACCGCGAAGGCCACGAGGTAGCTTGGAAGGGGAGGAGTGGGGGCGAATCGATGCTCGACGGTCCCGTCGGACGCCGTGGCGTGGGAGACTTCCGGTGAGTTGGCGAGCGCGATGGTCTCGGCGGGCGCCGCGATGGTCACGTCGTACGGCGTCTTTTCGTCGGGTTCGTCGAAGCACGGGAAGGCTCTCCGCGCGCTGGCGACTTCGAACTGGGTATACGCGTACATGCGCCCGTCCTCCTCGACCCGGTAAAGGCCCGCGAGGTCCCGCGCGAACGGCGCTTCGTACGAAATTTCGAGCGCCGCCCTGCCTTGGGGCAGTACGCGCGTGAACGCGAGCACGAGCTCTTCGGGCACGACGCCGCGGCTCGCCAGACGCAGACTCGGCGCCGCCGTGATGGTGGCGCTGCCGACGTGCGCCTCGGCGCGGAGGACATTCATGTCGCGCGCGTGCAGCACGAGGAAGGACGTGGGTTCGAGCACGTCGACATCGATCCGTGTCGTTCCGGAGAAGCGCGGCTGGCGCGGGTCGATCCGCAGCGAAAGGGCATAGTGTAGGGGCTTCGCCGTGGGCGGCAGCCGCCCGTCCTCGCGAGCAAGCGGGGGGCCGTGCTCGTCGGAGCGAGGCTTGTCCGGTCCGGACAGAGCCGCCGGGGCGCTGATTGGGCCTTGGGAGCGCCCGCACGAGCTGGATGAGAAGAGCAGTCCCAGACTGAGCAGGACAGCGGCAGGACCCCCGTGCAAGGGAATTGGCGAAAAGCTTCGCCCTTCGGGCGTCACGCGTCCGACTCGCCGCCGCGTCCAAGCTTCATCACTTCGACATTCAGCTCGAGGACAAGCTTGAGGAGCGCCGCCCGCTGCTCTTCCGTCGGCGCGCGGATCGACCATGCGCGCAACGCCCGGTCGTAACCCTCGGCCTTCGCTCGAAGCTCCCGCACGCGCGGCCCGGGGGGCAGCTCTCGCAAACGCTCGACCGTGTCGGCGAGCGACTGCTCGACGATGGCGAGTCGTGTCGACTTCGCCCTGGGCTCGCCGGAAGACATCCTGCCATCAGCGTACCGCGAGGCCGGCCATTCTGCCTGCTTTCGAAAGACCGCATGAAGTATCCTCGCGGTTCGTGGCTCTTTGGAGGCTCCCGGCGACCGCGCTCTCTTCGATGCTCGCGCGCCACGAGGTGACGGCGCGCGAGGTGCTGGGCTCGCTTCTCGATCGGATCGACCAGATTGACGGGCGGATTCGAGCGTTCACGGAGGTCCTGCCGGACGAGGCGGGCGCGGACGCGGCCGCGTCGGATGCCCGGCGCGCACGCGGCGAATCGCTCGGGCCGCTCGACGGCGTCCCGGTCACCGTCAAAGAGTGCTTCGATCTCGCCGGGCGGGCAACGACGCTCGGCCTGCCCGCGTGGCGTGGTCGGCTCGCGGAGCGCGACGCGGCCATGGTCGTCGCCCTCCGCGAGGCGGGCGCCGTCGTGCTCGGTCGCACCAATCTTTCGCAGACGATGCTCTATGTCGAGTCGAGAAATCCAAACTTCGGTCAAACGTCCAACCCGTGGTCGCTCGCCCATACGCCCGGCGGGTCCTCGGGGGGCGAGGCGGCAGCGATCGCCTCGGGCATGTCGCCGCTGGGCGTCGGGACGGACATCGGCGGAAGCATCCGTACGCCGGCCCACTTCTGCGGCATCGTTGGCTTCAAGCCGACGCTCGATCGGCTGCCCATGCGGGGCTACCGCACCGTCAACGGCGGGCAGGAGGCCGTGCGCGCGATGGGCGGACCCATGGCACGCACCGTGGGAGACCTGGCTCTCTTCTTCCAGGCGATCGACGCGCGGCGAACATCCCGACTCGACGCCCGTGTGCCGCCGCTCGCCTGGGAGGGCTCCGACGGCGTTGCGATCGGAGGCCTACGCCTCGGGATGTATGTCGATGACGGCATGCTCCCAGCGTCCAAATCGATCGCTCGCGCGGTAGAACGCGCCGCCGACGCGCTGCGGTCGCGGGGGTGCGAGGTCCTGCCCTTTCAACCTCCCGATGTTCGCCGGCTGCTCGGAGCGTATCTCGGAGCCCTCAGCGCCGACGGGGGCGCAAGCGTGGGTGCAGCCCTCGCGGGCGGATTGGTCGATCCGTCTCTCGTGGACCTGCGCCGCGTCGCGTCCGCACCGGCCCGTGTCCGACGCTTCGGCGCCCTGGCGGCGCGTGCGACCGGACAGGCTGGCCTCGCGCTGCTACTCGACGCCGTCGGCGAGAAACGGGTGGACGAGCTGTGGCACCTCACCGAGCAGCTGCGCGCGTACGCGGTGACCTTCCTCGAGGCGATGGAGCGCGGAGGAATCGATGCCCTCATTTGTCCAGCCTACGCGACGCCGGCGCTTCCGCACGGACAGTCCAAAGGCTTTACGCTGGCCTCCAGCTATTCGATCGTCTTCAACGCGACGCAGTTTCCGGCTGGGGTTGTGCCGGTTTCTCGCGTGCGGGCCGGGGAGACGACGCGCGCCCCCGATCGCGATCGACTCGTCGGGCAGGCGGCGCGGGTGGACAGCGCGAGCGTGGGCCTGCCGGTCGGCGTCCAGATCGTCGCGCGTCCCTGGAAGGACGCGGTCGTTCTGGCCCTCATGGCCGCGATCGAGTCGGATCTGTCGGGTGATCCGGACTGTCCGCGGACCCCTGTGGATCAGCCGCTCGAGCGGGCCGGGTAGCGCGACCGCTCGCCGCGAGCTCCGCGCATTGCGCCTCGACTTGGCGTCTCGTTGCCCTACAGTCGTTGCTCGTGCGCGCGGCCACTTTTGCACTGGGCTACATCGCGGTCGGCTCTGCCGTGCTCGTGGCGTCCTGCAAAGAACAATTTCCCGCCTCGCCTCCCGCTGACGATGCCGGCGTCGCCGTCCCTCTGCCGCCGCTCGAAGCGCAGCCGCCCGCCGCCGTGCCCACCGGCAGCCGGGTCAATGCGTCGTCCTCCGCCGTCGTGTTCGATCCGCTGCGCGGGGGGGTCTGGACCGCGAACGGCGACGTCGGAACGATCAGCTACGTAGACGTCGAGTCGCGCCAAGTCATCCAGGAGACAGCGACTCTCGGAGGCGACATCCGGTCGGTCGCTCTCAGTCCAGACGCTATTTGGATCGCGGCCGTGGACCGGGCGGCGGCAACCGTAACGCTGCTCGACGCCGACACGAGTCAAGTGCGCCGAGTCATCCCGCTCGGCACACACCCGCGGGCATGTGTTTGGGATGCGACCAATCCCCGATGGCTCTACGTCGCCGTCGAAGACGACGGCGCGGTCGCTGTCGTCGACCGCACGCTGGGAGCCGTCGTCGCGACGATCGACGTCGGGCGGCTTCCCTCCGGCCTCGCCGTGTCCGGTGAGCGCAACGAGCTCTACGTCACGCACCGCATCGACGGCGACCTCACTATCGTCGATCTAGACAATCGGACCGTAGCTGCGGACGTCGCGCTTGCCGACGAGCCGTTTTCCGCCCCCGCAACGCCGAACGGCAAACCGTTCGGCTTCGAGTCGCTCGCGCTCATACCGGACGGAACACACGCCTGGTTGCCGCACGAGCTGCTCGCCCCGACTCACCCTTTCGTATTCAGCCAAACCCTCTTTCCGGCGATTAGCGTCGTCGACATCGGCGGGCGCGTCGAGCAGCAAACCAACCCGAACGACGCGTCTGGGGCCATCGCGGGTCGCAAGAACCTCTTCGACGCGATCACCATCCAGGACTCGGACGGGCAACCGGCCGTCATGTCCCAGCTCTGCTCGGTCGTCGTGCACCCGAACGGAGGAATTGCGTGGGCGCTGGCGTGTGGCAGCGAAGACTTGCTCACGTTCGGTGTCGTCGAGGGATTGGCCACCAGGCTCTTGCGAGGCATTGGTGGCGCCGCGTGCGATCATCCCTCTTCGATGACGCTCGACGACACGGGACAGCGAATCTTCGTCAATTGTGATCAGTCGCACACGCTCGTCACCCTCGATACGGGCAACGGCAGCCTCTTGGCGTTCACGACGGCATATGGCGACCCAATCCCTCTCGTCAAACAAGACCCCGTCACGCCGGCTCTCCGTGCGGGTCAGACCCTCTTCTTTCGAGCAAACTCGAGCAAGGGCGCCCTCGCGACGACCGGCAACAACTGGATGTCGTGCGGCGGCTGTCACCTCGACGGTTTCGGATCGAACAACCTACGCCTCTTCGAGGCGATCACGCCGCACGATCCGCAAACCGACGACCAGATCGGTCATATCGGCCTCAGCGACCATTTTGCCACCGCACCGGACGCGAATTTCGACCCGCACGACGTGCTCGTAGCCCTGCTCGATCAAGGAGGGCTCGCGCCCGACCGCACGGGCGCGGACCGCGATGGGCAGATCGATCCGAATCAGCCCAGCAGCGACCCGAGCTACGTGCAGGCCGCCCAAATGGCCAGCGAGCTTGCCACCGTCGTCGCCACCGATCTGCCGAAGGCGCCCAGTTGGCTTCAATACACGAGCAACGGACAAACGACGGCGTCGTACGCCTCGACGGACACCGCGTACTGCGGAAGCTGCCATCCGACGGAGTACGTCGCGTGGCAAGAGAGCGTGCACGCCCATGCGGCCGAAGACCCCATGTTTCTTCATGGGGTCGACGTCGAGCAGGGCCTCTTGGGACCCACCGTGGGCCCGGAGTACACCCGGCTATGCGCCGGATGCCACGATCCGGCCAACGCCCGCGCGGGCGACCTCTCTCTCCAGGCCGGGCGAACGGCGTCTACGCCGCAGCATCGCAGCGGCGTCACGTGTTTGGGCTGCCACGACGTAGATAGGCAGATCCGCGCGGGCGGCAACGGCGACCTGCAAGCGAGCGCGCACGATTGGACGACCGACCACAAGGCTTGGGCGCTCGCGTCGCTCGACAAGCTGCGAGAGCCCGAGTTTTGCGGAGGGTGCCATCAGCAGTTCGTACCGGGCACGGGCCTCATCGCGATCGGAACCCTCGACGAGTACCATGCGAGCCCCTATGTCGGAGCGAGCCGCTGCGTCGACTGCCACATGCCGAAGAGCTCGGGCGGACTTGCCGATCACCATTTCCCCGGGGGCAACATCTACGTTTCTACCCATTTCGGCGACAGCGCGCTTCAGCAGGATCAAATGACGCTCCTCGGCACCGCTCTGTCGCTCGACGCGCAGGCCGTGGCCGGAGGCGTTCTCGTCACGGTACACAACCGCGCCATCGGACACGGCTTTCCGACCGGGGTGACCGATCTTCGCGAGGCTTGGGTCGAGCTGCAGCCAAGCGCAGCCGACGGCGCCTCCGCGGCGATTGCGACGATTGGCGGCCCTGGTCCCGACGGGGTTCTCGCTCCGAACGCGGCCCGACTCGGCATCGACATCGCCAGCGCCGACGGAACAATCCTCTACGGTCACGAGCTCAGCGAAGCCACCCGAGTTCCATTCGACGTCCGCGTTCCGGCGGGCGAGGCGCAGTCCCTGTTCGTCCCCTTTCCTCAGGGCTTTCCTGTCGGGACCGTACCGCTCGACGCCGTGCTTTTTTTCCGGAATCTCCGTACGACCTTCTATCGTGCCGCATCGGGCGACGCGAACGGGACCGCACCGGCCGTCGAGGTTGCCCGGACGTCGGTGCCCTGATGGCGACCGCCCTTCCGGAGCACGAACCCGAAGACACGCTGCCCTCGCGTCTCGCGCAGCTCGCCCGATCTCTGGAGCAGCGCTTTCTCGGCAAAAACGAGATCATTCGGCTGCTGCTGGTCGCCGTGATCGCCGGCGAGCACGCGGTGCTCATCGGACCGCCGGGCACGGCGAAGAGCGCGCTCATCCGGACATTCGCTCGGTCGATCCACGCCCGATACTTCGAGTACCTGCTCACCCGCTTCACGGAGCCGAACGAGATTTTCGGCCCGGTCGACATCGGCGCGTTTCGCGAAGGCCGCTACGAGCGTCGCACCGAGGGAATGCTTCCCGACGCCGAGATCGTCTTTCTCGACGAGGTGTTCAAGTCGAACTCGGCGATCCTCAACGCGCTCCTTACACTCTTCAACGAGCGTCGATTCACGAGCGGCAATCGTGTGATGAAGTGCCCGCTGCTGAGCGCGTTCGGAGCGTCGAACGAAGTACCGAGCGACGAGACGCTCACGGCGGTTTTCGACCGCTTTATCTTGCGCATTCGAAACGACAACCTCGACGCGTATCATTTCCAGGACTTGCTGACGCGGGGTCTTGATTTCGAGTCATTTGCGGCGTCCGACGCCGGCGAGTCGCAGCCGGTGGCGACGGCGGACGAACTCGCCAATCTCCAGCGCGGTCTTCTGCAGAAGACCCGCTTCGACGAAGATTTCTTCTCCCTGTACAAGGGCATCGCGTTTCAGATTCGCGCGGAGGGGATAAGCCTGAGCGACCGGCGCGTGGTCAAGCTCCTCAAGCTTTTCGCCGCGAGCGCCTATCTGGATGGCCGCGCGCAGCCCGACGCGGGCGATCTCTTCGTCCTGAAGCACGTGTGGAACACCGAAGAGCAGGCTCAAATCCTCGAAGCCATCGTCACCCCCGTCATCGAGGCACATTACCGCGACCACCCCAACGCACGCCGAGTGGGCGCGGCAGGCGTGGGTATCGAGGCGCTCGCCGGAGAGATCGACCGCGTCCGGCGGGTGCTGGCGGGGCCGGGTGCGCTCAACGACCTGCAGCTCTTTAGCCAGCTCAAAGCCCTCGGTGAAATCAAGACGGCGCTCGCCGCATCGGCGGATCCGCGTGCCAAGGAGCTCATAGGGCGGGTGGACCAGCTCCTCGAAGCCGCCTTTCGGAGCGGGCGCTTCGCGCAGATATGACGAGCGTTTCGGGCAAGGATTCGCCGCTACGGTGATTCCGTGCGCGCGCACGTGGCAGGCACGTTGCCGTACGCGCGATTTTGCGGCAATAGAATGGGCAATGAGCCCACGACGGACCGCCTTGGTCCTTGCAGCAGCCTTGGCCGCGGCTTGCGGATCGTCGCAATCGGCGCCGCCGTCGCCCGGTTCCGACAGCGGCGCAGGCGTCGGAGCGGCATCGAGCTCGGGGGAATTGAGCTCGGGGTCGGGTACCAATTCGGGTTCGGTCGCCAGTTCGGGATCGGGCGCAAACAGCGGGTCTGGACCGAGCTCGGGGCCTCAATCGAGCTCCGGGTCTGGATCCGGTGCCGACGCGGGAGCCGGTTCCAGCTCGGGGACCTCCTCTGGGCCCTCGTCCAGCTCGGGCGCCGGATCGACCTCGGGAGGCCCTTCCGGATCGGGTTCGAGCTCGGGCTCCGCGTCCAGCTCGGGGTCTAGCTCGGGATCGGTCCGGGAATCCGGATCGGGTTCGAGCTCCGGAGCAAAGTCGGGGTCCGGCTCGGAGGCCGGTTCGACCACGTGCGCGCCCGGGTCGACCGCCCGCACGAGCACCACAAACGCATTCAGCCAATGCCGCTTCCACTTCGGCACTCAAGACAGCGTCGGGACCCAAGGGGGGGCGGCACTCATCTCTCAGCTCGATCTCTTCACTTCCGGGTGGATCGGAACGTCCAACACGTTCAACGAGGGCGATGTCTGCACCGAGACGAACCCGGGGGGCGCATTCGAGGGCAAGGTGCCCGCCCTCGTCGCTTACATCATTTCGTTTACCGCCAGGGGCAAACCCGGCTGGTGTCTCAGCGACTGCAACGCGAACAACGCGACGTGCACCCCCGCTTCCGATCTCTGCACCAAAGGCGCCGATTACCTCCGGCAGTTCTTCACGTCAGACGTCCTCCCGCTCTACAAGACCTTTGCGCAGGGCTTCGCGTCCGCCTGCGGCACGACGCGCCCCATCATCTGGGAAATGGAACCCGACTTTTACCAGTATTACGACGCCGCCCAGGGGGGCGGAACCCGCGGTCAGGCCGGCGGCCCGTTGAGCGTTGCCGAAGCGGTCAACTACATGACCCAGATGGTGGCCACGGTGAAGCAGTACCTGCCCAATGCGTTGTTTTCGATGGATATTTCACCGTGGATGCCAGACAACGGCTGCGCGTGGTACCCGAACTTCGATCTGACCGACTTTGCGTTCATCAGCACGTCCGGGGGGAACACCGACGGCGCGAGCACGTTCATCCGAACGGCCAACACGATGACCTGGGCCGGAGTTCATGCGGTGACCGGAAAGCCAATCCTCGCCGACACGGGCTATGGAACGCCGCCGGGGCCCGACGCCAACTGGGACAATCCGACCAACATCAATGCTCGGATCGCCGACGGTGTGATTTCAATCATGCAATACAGCCCAAACGCAAGTACGTGGGCAAACACGATCACCCAGAATCGACCCAGTTTGAATCCCGTCTCGTGCTATTAGGATGGCGCTGGTCTCGAGGCCCCCTCCATATCGCTCGTTGGGTCGCCTTCGCCCTCACCGGCGTAGCCTCCTGCAATCCGAGAAATCGGATCGACACGCGTGCGACTCCACGCATCGTCTGCGACCAGGCCGATCACGACTTCGGGGACGCTCTCGAGGGTGATCGGCTGACGCACGCGTTTCGGCTCGGCAACGCGGGCGCCGCGCCGCTGCAGATCCGTGGCGTGGGCCGCTCGTACGGCTGCGCCGCCGTGAATCCACCCGAGAGCATTTCTCCGGGTGAGTTCGTGGATCTTCGAATTTCCTGCGATACCGACGGACGCCAAGGCAAGCTGCTCGACCGGATCGTCGTTCGCTCCGACGACCCGCTTGCCCCTGAGCTCGCGCTCCGGCTGGAGTCGCGCGTCGAACCCCGGCTGGCCTTCGCCGAGAGGACGATCGATATGACCCTGGCGTTCGGCGAAACGCATTCTCAAGACGCACAACTGACGGGAAGGCTCGCGATGAAGGCCCGTCTCGAAGTCAAACTTGTCGATCCTCCCGGCCCTGCGATCACGGTCGTCCCCGCATCCGACGGCAGCCCCCCTCGGCTCCGATTGACGGTCCATGCCGTGCGGGTCGGCTGGGTGGCGGGCCAAGTCGCGGTCAAGACCGGGTTGGACACGCCGCCTGAGCTAACCCTGCTTTACACGGTGCGCGTGCTCGGCAATATCACGGTAGACCCCACGAACCCCGTCATCGATCTGTATGATACGGGACAAGCCGGAATCGTCGTACGCGTCTCGAGCCGCCGGAACGACTTTCGACTCGACGATGCCGAAGTGATTGAAGGCCCGTTCGAAGCCACTCTCGCCCGGAGCGAACCGTCCCACGGCTATACGGTACAGGTCCGGTCGGTGGCGAGCCGTATTCCGCGCGGTCAGCGCGGTTTGCTCGGGACGCTTCGCCTGGCCAGCAACGACCCGGCCGAGCCTCGGAAAGACGTGCCGCTCTTTGCGCTCGGCGGCAACTGATTAGGCGGGATGGGAATCATGCGCCTCGCCGCACTGGAAACGTCGACCGCGCTCGGCTCCATCGCGCTCTTCGACGGCGCCGAGCTCGTCGCGGAAGACGAAGCCCGCGTTTCGAACGCACACGGCGAGTCTCTTCTCCCGATGCTGAGCGCGCTCTTCGATCGCGCCGGGTGGAAGGCGCGCGACATCGGCCGCTGGGGTGTGGGCATCGGCCCCGGCAGTTTCACCGGCGTGCGCATCGCCGTCGCCACCGTGACGGGGATCGTGATCGCGACGCGCGCAGAGGTCGTCGGCGTGACGTCGCTCGACGCGCTTTCGGACGGGGTGCAGAAAGCACCGTGGATCGTGAGCGTCCTCGGCGCTGGAAAGGGTGAAGTGTTCGTCCAGGCCCGCCTCGATGGCGAGCTCGTTCTTGCGCCAGCGCACGTGCCGATCGCCGCCGCCGGCGGACGGGTGGCGGAGGTCATGCGAAGGCAGACCGCGGCTGGTCGCGCCATGCCCGGTCGTGGGCGCGTCGTCATCGCCGGTGAGGCCGCGCACGCGATCGATTGGTCGGCCATCGGTGCCGACGTGGTGCTCGACGTCGACCCGCCGCACGATCTCCCCCGGGCGGCCTCCGTGGGCCGGATCGCCGCCGGGCGGCGCTTTGCCGACGCGGACGCGCTCGAGCCCCTCTACGTTCAACCACCGCAGATCACTGCGCCCAACGGAGTCACGAAGTGAAGGTTGCAACATGGAACGTAAACGGAATTCGCGCCCGCGAAGCGCAGTTCGTCGAGTGGGTGCGGCGTGAAGGCCCGGACGTAATCTGCCTCCAGGAGATCAAAGCCACCGCAGAGCAGCTCGGCGAGACGCTGACCATGCTGCCGGACTACTGGAACTACTGGCACGGGGGCTCCAAGGGATACAGCGGCGTGTCGCTCCACGTCCGAAAGGCGAGCGTGGCAGGGAGGCCGGATTTCGGCCATCCGGAGTTCGACGTCGAGTCGCGCGTCGTTCGGGCCAAGCTCGATGGAGGACTCGTCGTGGCGAGCGTTTACGTCCCGAACGGTGGGAAGGATTTCGGGGCAAAGCTTTCCTTCCTGGAATCGATGCGCGCCTACGTGGAAGGGGCTCATGCCGCCGGTGACCGGCTGATCGTTTGCGGCGACATGAACGTCGCGCGGACGGATAGCGACGTCCACCCCAAGGAGCGCAAAGTCGGGAAAATCGGTCAGCGCGAGGACGAACGCAACCTTTTCGAGCGCATCCTTGCGTGCGATCTCATCGACGTTGGCCGGACGCTCGATCCGGGCAACGATCGCCTCTTCACCTGGTGGCCGCCCTGGCGCGGCCTTCGCCAGAAGAACCAGGGCTGGCGCATCGACTACATCCTCGCGAGCGCCCACCGCGGCATCGAGCCGACCGAGTGCCATGTCGCCGCAGACGTCGGGACGAGCGACCACGCGCCCGTCGTCGCCGTGTTTTCGTAGGCCAGCCTCCAAGCGCCAGGCTTCAGTCGAAATTTTCGATTTTCCAGAGCCCGTGCTCGCGCACGAGCTGCATCGTGCCGGCGCCGTACGGCATCGTCGCGCGCTCGCCGGTTTCTTCTATCGTCGCGGTGGGCAACGCTTGCTTCAGCGCCGAGACGACCTGCGCAATCTCTTCCTTCTCCTGGCCTTCCCATGCCGACTTCAGCTTCGATGCGTCCAGCCCCTCTTTGTGCGTGTCCGGCACGTAGCGCATGACGACGTCGAATCGCTTGCGCTCGACCGCCCGGACGAATCCCTGAATCGCGTGCCGCGGCGTGTCTTGGGCGTAGAGCTCGATACTCGACGCGTCGACCCGCCACGCACCGTCCTCCAGGATCAAACGAAGCTCCTGGCCGCCTGGGCTCGTGACGGTCGCGGTGACGACGGGCGGCGCCGTCGGCCTCTCGAGGCTCCGCCCAATCTCTCTCACCCCCTCCGGGTCGTCCTTGACCATTCTCCGGAACGCTTCGAGCGAAATGCCTCGACGCGCTTCGTCCGAGAGACAGCGGTACGCGTCATCGGCCCGGCCGTCTTCGAGAGCTCGCGCGTATGCATGGAGCGCCGACTGCGGGTCGGCGGTTGCGAGCTGTCCCGCGCAGCAGGCGGTCGCAACCGGCATCCCGAAGAAGATCGTGTACGCGAGGACGGGCGGCCGACGCATCGCCATTGCTCTAGCACGGGGAAAGTCGCGAACCCTCTGTCAAGTCGCGCCTCAGATTGAATGAAAAAGGTTGGCAAGAAGACGAGCAGACAATGTGGGTTGTCGCGCAAATCTGGAGCCGAGACCCCGTGCGCGTTATAGGCATGCATGATGAGCGATTCGCGTTCGCTGTCGGAGATCGAGCTTTTCCCCATCCTGCCGCTGCGGAACAGCGTCGTTTTTCCCGCCAGCGTCGTGCCGATCAACGTGGGCCGCCCGCGCAGCGTCCGCCTGGTCGAAGACCTCGTCGGGCAGGAGCGCGCCGTAGTCGGCATCGTCAGCCAGCGGGACGCCGAAGTAGACGAGCCCCGCTTCGAGGACCTTTACGATGTCGGCACCGTCGCTCGCGTAGTCAAAGTTCTCCGACTCGGCCCGAACAACTACTCGGTCGTCTTGCACGGTCTCGCGCGCTTCCGCATCGCACAGCACGCCGCTCTCGAGCCCTACATGCGCGCCCGCGCGCGCCGGGTTCCGGAAGACCTGGAGCGCGACGTCGAGCTCGACGCCCTCGGTGCGAGCTTGCGCGAGGGCACTCGGCAGGTGCTCTCGCTCTTGCCGAACTTGCCGCGAGAAACTGCGGGAATCCTCGACAACGTCCGCGAAAGCGGCGCACTCGCCGACCTCATCGCGTCGAACTTTGCCCCCGAGCAAGCGAGCGTCGCCGACAAACAAAAGATCCTCGAGACCTTCGATCCCAAGGCGCGCGTGCGCGCCGTGCTCGCCATCGTCAACCGTCAGCTCGAGCTCCTCCGCGTCAAGAGGGAGGTAAGCTCGATGATCGCCGACGAGGGAAAATCGCAGCGAGAGCAAATTCTCCGGCAGCAGATGCGCACAATCAAGGAGGAGCTCGGAGAGGGTGGCGAAGAGGACGAAGTCGAGGAGCTCCGCGAGCGGCTGCGCGCCGCGGGGCTTCCCGACGAAGTCCAGAAGGTCGCCCGCAAACAGCTCGGGCGGCTGGCAGCGATGCAATCGCAGTCGGCGGAATACAACGTCACGCGCACGTATCTCGAGTGGTTGGGCGACGTGCCGTGGACCAAGACGACGCCCGACAAGCTCGACGTGGAAGAAACGCGCCGCTGCCTCGACGAAGATCACTTCGGCCTCGAAAAGATCAAAAAGCGGATCATCGAGTACGTCGCCATCCGCAAGCTTGCCGGAAGCAAGAAGGCCCCCATCTTGTGCTTCATCGGCCCCCCCGGCGTCGGAAAAACGTCGCTCGGCCGGTCGATTGCACGCTCGATGGGACGCCGCTACCATCGCATCGCCCTCGGTGGAGTGCGCGACGAAGCCGAGATCCGCGGCCACCGCCGCACCTACGTCGGGGCGCTCCCAGGCCGCATCGTCCAAGCGATGAAGCGGGCCGGCGTGAAGAACCCCGTGCTCGTCCTCGACGAAGTCGACAAGCTCGGCGTCGATCTTCTGGGCGATCCCGGTGCAGCGTTGCTCGAAGTCCTGGACCCCGAGCAGAATTCGACCTTTCAAGACCATTACCTCGATGTCCCCTACGACTTGTCGCAAGTGACATTCTTGTGCACCGCGAACAACCCGGAACTCATCCCACCGGCCTTGATGGACCGGATGGAGGTCATCGATTGCCCGGGCTACACGCGCGCCGAAAAGCTGAGTATCGCAAAAGAGTTTCTCTGTCCCAAGCAGCTGAGCGCCCACGGCCTCACCGACGAGCGCCTCGAGTTCACAGCGGACGCGCTGGCGCGGATCATCGAAGCGTACACGCGCGAGGCGGGCGTTCGCGGGCTCGAACGGGAGATCGGAGCCGTTTGCCGGCACGTGGTCATGCGCATCGCGGACGGACAGCCGGACCTGCGGATGGTGGCCGACGCCGAGGCGGTCGAGAAAATTCTCGGCCCTCCTCGGCAGCTACCGGACCTGGCCGAGCGAACGAGCTCCCCGGGGGTCGCGACAGGGCTCGCGTGGACGCCCACGGGCGGCGACATCCTCTTCATCGAGGCGACGAAGATGCCTGGACGCGGCGAAGTCATGGTCACGGGCAACCTCAAGAGCGTGATGAGCGAGAGTGCCGCAACCGCAGTCTCATTCGTCCGCAGCCGTGCCGGAGACCTCGGGCTCGACCCGGAATTCTTGAAAGCGACCGACCTTCACCTGCACGTGCCCAAGGGCGGCACGCCGAAGGATGGCCCGAGCGCGGGCGTCACGATGTTCAGCGCCGTGGCCTCGCTTCTCCTGCACAGCCCCGTGCGCAGGGACGTCGCAATGACCGGCGAGATTACGCTTCGTGGAAGCGTGCTTCCGGTCGGCGGCATAAAAGAGAAACTCCTCGCCGCTCACCGCGCCGGCATCAAGGTCGTGCTCCTCCCCGCGCGCAACGAGCCCGACCTCGACGACGTCCCCAAAGATATCCGCGCGGACCTCATCATTCACCTCATCAAGCGCGTCGATGAAGTGCTGCCGCTGGTGCTCGAACCGCCGACTGCGCCGCCTCACCCCGCCCAGGCGGACGGCGAGCTACTCAGCGTGGAGTCGTGAACCCAGCGTAAAATCCGAAATCCGGCTGTCCTCCACCGAAGCCATTGTAAAAGCCGAACCCGCCGTTTGCCGCTCCCGGGTTTCCAGGCTGGGGCGCGGCCGTGTAGTTGGGGTAGGGAGTTGCCGGGCTCGCCCCTTGGTTTGGGGGCGTCACGCCGCGGTTGAATCCGAAGCCGTCGTAAAAGTCCGGTACACCGGGCTGGTTCATCGACGATCCCACGCCCTGATTGCCGGAGAACCCCTCGAGGAAAGGCGACTGGCCCGGCTGGTTCATGCCCGTGCTCGCAAAGGCCGAGGTGGTGCCGTACCCCTCGGTGAACGAAGGCGTTCCCGGAGTGCCTCCGGTGCCGGCCTGCTGCCCTGACGAAAATCCTGGAGTGATGTACGCCTGTCCGGGCAGCACGGGCGTCGTCGCCGGAGTGTTTGCGTTGTTCCCGGCCGGTACGCCAAAAGGCATCGTCGCCACGGTAGGCGACGCGTAGGCGACTGGATGAACAGCCGGCGGGATTGGCACCTGAGCCGCTCGCACGACGCTCGCGGCGGCGCCCACGACGGCAGTGACGATCGCGGCGACCCAATAGGGGAAGTGCGAATCCATGATGCGTGTGACCTTGCAATTGGCGTGCGGGCCAAACCTCTTCCCCGGCCGGAGGCCCGCGCAGTGCCTCCCGTGCTCGCACGGTCGCGCGGCCGCCCAAGTCGTCCGGGCCTGTCGGTCAGTCGAGGCGGCCGTTCGCGGCAGCATGAAATCTACAGCGTTATGAGATCCACTGCATCGGGCGGGTGACGCCGCGATCGGTGTATGAATGGCGAGTGCGATTCGTCCTCGTTCTCGTCCGGTTCGTCGTGCTCATCTGCCTTGCGTTCCCGGGGATCGCCGTCGCGGCCAATTCCCGGGCCGAAAGTGCGGCGCTGGAGGCGCTCACGCAAGCCGAGAGCGACTACCTCGCAATGAACTACGCTGCCGGCGCGGCTCGACTCGACAGGGCTCTCCGGGGATGCGCCCCGCCATCCATTTGCTCGTCGGGCACGCAGGCTGCGCTCTTGCGCGACATGGGCACTATGGAATTTCGCGCGGGTGACAAGGCATTCGCAGCGAAGGCGTTCGCTCAAGCGATTAAGCTTCATTCCAATATCGATCTCAACCCCAGCTATGACGCCCCGGACCTGAGGGCCGCGTGGGAGGAGGTCAAAACGGGCACGAAGTCCGCGCCGCCCGCGCCGCCCCCCGCCCCGACTCCGGCGCCGAGCGTGGCTCCGCTACCCCTTGCCCCGGCCGCCCCACCCCCTCCGCCGGCGCCCGTGGCCCCACCTCCTCCGGCTCCGTTGCCCGTCACGCCGCCTCCGGTTCTACCCCAGCCGCCCAAAGGCGACTTCATTCACACTCCTGCGGCCGAGCAAAAGGTCGATACCCCGCTACCCGTATTCATCGAAGGAGGGCCGCCCGACACCTATCACGTAATCTTGAGATACAAACACTCCAAAGAACGCGACGACGTCGAGTGGAATCACATCGAATCTCACGCACTTCCCAAAAGGGTGGGGGGGGCTCATCCCGTGCGCCGCCATGCCCGCCGGGACCATGCGTTACTACATTCAAGCGTACAACAAAGACATGGATCCTGTCGGCAACAACGGGGAGGCCAAGACTCCCTATCAAGTTCCCGTCCGCGAGGAGATTTACGGACCGCCGCCGCACCTCCCGAACAAGAACCCACCGAAATCGTGCCACGGGAAATCCAAGGGCGCCGGCGCAGCGAGCAAGGGGGGAAGGGATATCGAGCCTGTCGCGGCGGAAGCCCCAGAGACCGCACCGGAAGAAACGGGCAAGCGCGAACCCAAGCAGACCTCGAAGCAGACGATCCAGCCTTTGCGGAGATGGTGGATTGGCGTTGGGTCGCACTTCGACTTTCTTCAAATGCCGAAGGGCAAGGACCTTTGCCTGCTCAACCCGACGACCGCCATGCCGGTGAACAGCCTGCACGTCTTCTGCTACGCGCCTGCCACGAGCAGCGACTTTCCCGCGCACTCTCCGGCGGGACAAGTCCAGAACGGCGAGCTCCGGGCAGGGAGCGCCGGATCCGAGAGCAGTGGCATCGTTGTCGCCAATCTGCGCTTCTTTGCGTCTCTCGACTTTGCGCTAGACCCAAACATCCTCGTCGGGGTGCGCGCTGGCTTCGTGCTCCTCCGGTACCCCGGAACGCAGGCGGTGACCGACGGATACGCCTTCGGGTCTCCCGCCTATTTCGAAGCGCGCGTCACGGGTCTCATCGCGAAAGATGCCCTGCTCCACGACGGGTTCGCGCCGGTCGCGTTCGCCGGGGCCGGGCTCTCGTCATTCGACGGTCACACCTCGGGCACGGCCACGCTCTGCCCGACGGGATCTACCGCCGCCTCCTGCGCAGCGATGACGCCCACCGTCGTCAACGTGGACATGTGGAGGACGAATGGGCCGGGATTCATCGATTTCGGCGGGGGCGTCCGGTATGCGCCGGCGCCGACGTACGCCCTGATTGCCGCGTTGCGAGTGAATCTCTCCGTCGGCAACAACGGGTTGATTCCGACCTTTGGTCCGGAGGTGAGCGGGCAGGTGGGGTTTTGAGCGGTTCGTCGACCCATCGACGAGTCGAACGCCAACTGAGAGCGATGCTCGCGGGCCTCCCCGATGATCTCGATCGGTTTCGAGAAGCCTGCACGCGTGTGGATGATTGGAGCGCGCTTCTCTCGGCGGCCCATCGGCACGGCGTCGCGGGTGTCGTGGTCGCGGGCGTCGAGCGTGCCGAGCTGGTCCTGCCGCGCTCCGTGGCCCAGGACGCAGCCGAGCGGGCTCGGCTAGGCGCGGTATGGCGCGATGCGCTCCAAGACACGTTGCGCAAAGTCCTGGCCGTGTTGAACGCTTCCGGCGTTCGCAGCGTCTCATTGAAGGGCCCGCTCCTCGCGCTTCGCCTCTATGGCGACGACGTCGTGCGTCCCTCGGTGGATCTCGACTTGCTCGTCGACCCTACGGACCTCCCCGCAGTTTTCGACGCGCTAGGGCCGATTGGATACGAGCGCGAGAGCCGCGACATAGAGGACTTTTACCAAGAGCACCACCATCACGTGCGCATGCTCCATGCGGCGCTTCCAACTCTCGAGCTGCACTTTCATGCCTATCGCGGGTTCGGCACCGTCCTTCCTGCTGCACCTCTGATCGCCCGGGCCGCGTCCAGCGAACTCGGCGAGTGGCGCGACGCATTGGTTCTGTCGCCGGAGGACGAGTTTCTCTACCTCGCAGTCCACGCGGCAAGTCACCGGTTTCAGTCACTGGTGTGGCTGTACGACTTGAAGCTGCTGGTGCTGCGCCATCCCGGCCTGCGCTGGGACGTACTGGCCGACCGCTCGGAGTCCTGCGAGCTTTCGACGGTGGTTTCCTTCGCATGCTCACTGCTCACGGAATGGCTCGGGCTCAAACGGCCGGACGCTCTCTCACGTGTTCGACGAATAGCCGCGCCGCGGGCCCTGGCCGCAGCGTCTCTCATCAGGGCTCGGTCCTCTTACGCTGCAAGCGCGGCCACCACGTTTTTTTTTACTCTGCTTCTTTGCGACGATATGGCGAACGCCGCTGCGTTCTTGCGGCGCTGGGGCCTGCGGGGACTGGCCAGGGCGAGCCTGAGTGCACACTAGTGCAGCGCCGTCGAGATGGGATTAATCCAGTGGACGGCGCTGCACTAGCGAACTCGCGGGAGGGAGTTCGGGGTTCGGGCGGAGCCCGAGGGACAAACTGGTGCACCGCCGGCTCGCGATAGCGAGCGCAATCGCCGAAGGCGATTGCTCGTATCTCGACGGCGGTGCACTGCTCGGGTGACGCGGTGAAAGCGTCGGGAGGCGAATTGGCGCGCCGGCGCGCGTTCGCGGCGATGCTTGCGATCCTTGCCATGCCAATGCGACCGACGTACTGTTCCGATGTCGATTCGTGATTCGGAGCCGAGTCTTCGAGTCTGGCGCATAGAGGAGGGAAAGTGCATGACTAAGCGAGAAATCGCGTGGTGCGTCGTGATGGGTGCGCTCTTGCCGGCCGGCTCAATCGGATGCGTCGGAAATGGAGACGCGGGCCCGCAACCCACTTCCGGCGAAATTTATGCCGTCGCGGTGCAAGCGAGCACGCGAAGTACCTTGCCGATGTGCGGGTCCAACTTGGCCGGAACCGTCGCGTATGTGACGTCGCCCCCCAGCCTCTACGCCTGCGAGAGCGATCGCGGCTCGTTTTCGTGGACTGCGATCGCCTGCTCCTCTGCCAACTACGGCAGCGTTGCCTACGCAAATTTCACTCCGCCGATCCTGCTCGCGTGCCTTGGCAAGGGCTGGACGCCAATTCCGCTCCCGGAATCGGAAGCCGGGCCGCCCGGACCGCGAGGGCCCGCGGGGCCACCCGGCGAAGCCGGCGCCCCAGCGCTCATCAAGACTACCCAGTTGCCGCCCGGGGATCCGAATTGCCCCGCGGGGGGCGTGCGGATTGACACGACGTCGAACGGGGTGGTGGCGCCGCCGGTGTACGTCTGCAACGGCGGCGAGGAGGGGGACGCGACGGTTTCAGATGGCCCAGTCGGCGCTGCGGATGGCGGACAGGCACAGAACGCTGTCCAGCTGTACGTGCAAGAGTACGCTCAGGCGTTTTGCCAAGGGCAATACGATTGCTGCGAAGGCTATGACGCCGGGTTCGACGACGCCGCCATAGCGGCGTGCGAATCGCAAGTCAACGCGGGCACCAGCATGTGGGAAACCACGCTGCCAACCGCGTACAACGCCGCAAATCTGACAATTGACGGCGCCCAAGCGGCAACCTGCCTCGGCGCACTCAATCCGCAATCGTGCGGTACGCTCACCCCTGCGGAGTACAACGCCATTACGAACGCCTGCCTCGGTGTCTTCAATGGATCGGTTGCGGTCGACGCCAGCGGATGTATTACGTCGTTCGAGTGCGCTTCCGGTTATTGCAATTTGCCGGGGGACGGCGGAGTAGGAACATGCAAACCCCTCGTCGGTGACGGTGGATCCTGCCTCACTCAGGATATGTGCACCCAAGCGGCGCTTCCCCAGACCATGTTCTGCAGCGCGGTGTTGTCTCCAGTCGGAAGCGGAACTTGTCAGCCGCTGCTCCCCGACGGCGCGAATTGTGGAGGCTACGACACGATTTGTGCCTCCGGAATTTGCGCTGGAAATAGTTTTACGACGTGCGGCGGGAACTACCCGAATCCAAGTGTCGGCGACGCGGGCGTATGCCCATGATTTTAGCTCGGCGGCGGTGCGCTAGTCGCGCTGCCCGTCCCACCAGAGCCACGTTTTCCACGATCGAAGGCCATTGTAATCCGACAAGATGGTGGGACACTGATCGAACGCCACGCTCTGTGATCTGAGCTCCGAGCGATCGAGCGCAATGCCGCCCCGCACGAACAAGCCCTCCCCTTCCCAGTGCGAGCCACAGGTCATCGCAACTACGTCAACGTGTTGGAGAAATCCGCACTCGGCGAGTGCTCGATGCATTTCGTCATCCTGTTCCTCGTCTGCCCCGACGACGACTGCAGCCACTTCTGGACGGCAAAAAATTTCATAAGGCCCCCCGGTCCGAACCCCGACTCCGTCCGCAAGTCCGAGCGCGTCGTGCGTCGGGACGTCCGCAAAGTAGGCGACGAGATCGGCGTCGGCGATTGTCAGCCATTGCCCCGGGCGCATCGAATGTGCCAGGGCGAGCCCAATCGTGCGCTCCGCGCAGTCAAAAAGGCTATTGAGCCCGCGCGAGTAGTCGATCGCGATCACGGAAGTCCGGAGGTTTTGAATCAGCGCCGTCGCCACAAGGAGCCCACGAACCCAACTGGGCCCGCCTCCCAGGTCTTCGACGACTGGGATCGCACCGAACGCGGACCAAAAGAGTGCCGGCCATTCGTATCGAAAGCAGTCGTTCATGACCGGTTGCACGAAGCAAAGGAAGCCGAGGAGCGCCACACTCATGACGAAGGCAAGCTTCGATGTGGCGTGGCCTCGGCACGCGCCGGCGAAACACGCCGACAAGAATGCCAACCCGCAGAACGCGGTGAAGAAACCTGCCCCCAATAAGCCGTATGGTTTTGGATACGGATCGCCGATTTTGAGGGCAAGCCCGGATGGGATGGGTGACTCGTACACGGTTGCCAGAACCGCCATGATGGCGGCGGCGACCAAGACGACGAGAAGGCCACCGTGCAGCGCGTCTTTCCTTCTCTCTCGGAAATCGTACGATACAAGAACCGGCGCGATGAGAATCGCTTCGGGCCGTATCGTTATGGCGATGGCCGTCCACGCGTAACTTGCCAGCGGGGGCTGGCGACGATCTCGCGACCAAACGACCATCAGAGTCACGGCGCAGAAGAGCATTGTCTCCATTGCGCTGTTCACGTGCAAACCGTGTCCGGCATTCGCGAATAAGAGAAGGCCAAATGCCGCGCTCGTCGCAATGGGCAGCCGAGAGCGAGCAAGCCTGTCTGCGAAGAGCCATGCCGCGAGGGCTAATGCGGCTCCCGCTGCGAGTTTGGCGCAGATGATGAGGACGTCTCGGTCCTTGACAGCAAGGGCGAGCAGGGCTTCGATCGCCATCCAGGCGACGCTCGTGTACCCGAGGAAATGGGGTTCGCTATCCGGCGCGTTCCACGTGGCACACCCAAAATGCGCAAAGTGCGTCGCGTAACGAAGAGTGATCAGAGCATCGTCCATGAGGTAGCGGTGCGTCGCCACGCTCGCGAAAATGCACACGATCGAGAACACCGCGAAAAGGAGGCATCGGGTGCCGCGTCTCGTTCCGTGTAGCGAGTTGCCCTGTACGAGGCGCGCCTGGTTGCTGGGCACCTTGCTTGATGATAGCAGTGAAACTGCCGCTTGTCGCGGGCTCCTCATCGCGGCCTTGCTTCACGACAGCCCTAAATAGTGCCGCGCCCGGGAGATGCCATCAATCAACTGGACGTGGCGGCGCGTTAGCGGCCGTTCGAATGTGGGGATACGCTTTGTGGCCTGCTGAGAGAATGCCCGAGCGCGCTTGGACACATCCGCTGCTAGCGCTTCGCGACCGGGCCCGCCGTGAACGAGCGCAGCGCGCTGAGCAGCGGCAGCTGGCGTACCAGATCGAGAAGGCGTTGCGATTGGGCGGGTCACCCGAGCAGGTGACCCAGGGCCTCTTGGAATACGCGGGGTATGTTAGGAACCGCATCGAACGCATCCGACCTATCGCACCGGGAGCGCGGGTACTCGAAGTGGGCAGCGGCGCGCACGGGCTGATCTTCTTTTTGGGATTTGAAGACGCCGTCGGCGTCGATCCACTTGCACACGTCTATGCGGCCCTGTTCCCGAAGTGGCAGCGACGCGCAGAAACTGTGCGAGGCTACGGCGAGGCACTCCCGTTCCAAGACGCCTCCTTCGACGTGGTTTTGTCCGACAACGTAATCGATCATGCCGAGCGGCCCGAGGCGATCCTCGCGGAGATGGCAAGGGTGCTTCGCCCAGGCGGGACCCTGTATTTCACTGTGCACGTCCATCACCCGATTTACGCAGCCGCGGCCGCACTGCACGCCGCTTGGAACGCCCTCGGATGGCGCTACGAGATCGGTCCATTCGCGGACCACACTGTGCACTTCACCCTGCGGCAGGTCCGTGCACGCATCCGGTCGCTGCCGCTCCGGGTACTGAGCGAAGACACCGGGGTGGCTGCTGCCAGGACGCTAGCGAGAAATGGCTCGCGTCGAGGGCTGGCTTATCCGGTGATGCGGGTCTTTTTCAAGAACGCCCGCTTCGAGATTGTAGCTACGCGTATGGCTGAATGCCGCGCGCCACCACGGTGAGAAGCGTGCCTTTGGCACGGGGCGAGCGTCCGGACGTCCGCATCGCGGACCCCGGCTGGGATCCGCAATGCGTGATCGTCGTGGAAAAATGGCAGCCCCCGTGTCTAACGAGCAACAGCGATCGGTCAGGGACAGAGACCGGCGTGGCCGACGCTCGGATTGGGATAATTGCCACCGCAGTTGTTGCTGCCGTTCGCAGTGCACAGGCCAGAACTGCAAACTAGATCATACCCGCCACAGACTTCACCGTCCGCGAGCAACGGAGCGCAAGTCCCCGCGCTACCCGTGATCGTTCCGGTGCAATAAGCGGTCGGCGGCTGCGACGCTTGACTGCACATGTCTTGAGAGATGCAGGCTCCACCCGTGGCAACCAGCGGGGTGCACATCCCGACGCCCCCATCGGATGGCAGGCGGCAATAGCCTGACGCACACTCGAACGAAGTGACGCAGCCGGCGCCGCCGACCGCCACGGTGCCCGTGAAGACGCCGTAGCACGCGTTTGTAATCGCCTGGTACTGAGCAGCAGTGATGGTGCCGCAAGATTCGGGATTGAGAGCGTCCAGGCAAGCGGTCGCCTGGGTCTGGTCGATCTGCAGATTCGCGGCATTGTAGGCTGTCGGGAGCGTGCTCTCCCACATATCCGTTCCCGTGAGCACTTGCGACTCGCACGACCCCGTCGCTGCGTCGTCGAAGCCTGCGTCGTAACCCTGACAGCAGTCGAACTGACCGGCGCAAAAGGCTTGCGCGTATTGCTGAACGTATATCTGGACAGGGTTGGGTCCCGCTTCCGCGTCCGCCGCGTCGAGGCCCGCGTCGGAAGCGTCCGACGCGTCCACTGCATTTCCCTCTTCGGCCGCGTCGCCCGCGTCGGCAGGCTCGCCCGTGTCCGAAGAATCGGCTGCACTGTCGTTCTCCGCCCGCGTCTCGGAGGCGTCCGCCGCGTCTGCGTGTGCGTCGGTAACCGAACCCGAACTCGACCCCACCGTCGAATCGGTCGAGCCGTCCTTTGCGCCCGAGCTAGACCCAGTACCCGAGCTGGATCCCGAACCCGAACTGGATCCCGAGCCATCCGTAGTCGAGTCGGACGAGCCGTCTCTCGCACCGGAGCTGGAGCCTGAACCGGAGCTAGACCCCGAACCCGAGCCGGATCCCGAACCCGAGCCGGATCCCGAACCCGAGCCGGATCCCGAACCCGAGCCGGATCCCGAACTCGACCCGACTTCCGCGGCTTGGTCGGGTCCCGAATCGGCAGTGCCTCCGCCCCCTGTATCGTCGCCCCCGCATCCAACGAATAACGCAGCGACGGCCACGTTACTGACTACCCCTGCCACCACCGCTAACGTTAGGGCACGTAAGCTCGCCATGCGCGGCACCTCCGGTTCGGCAGAATATCACAGCACGTCCGGATAAAGGTCAATAACTCGGCGTCTTCCCCTCTAAGACCAACGGCGCGGCCCAATCCTAGCGATTACTTCTCCCGATACCTCGGAGGGATCAATGGGATCGTGGGATAACTCCACCCAGGCGTGGGCGGAGATGCGCCCAAACGCGGACGGGGTGACCGCAATGACGACCTCCGCCCGGGGCGATCGCGCGGCCAAGGCAAGCGCGCGGCTGAGACACGTCCCTTTGCGACCGATGCGATCGCGCGCGCGGAGCAGGTCACTCGGATGGTGGTGACTCGGAAGGAGCGCCCCCAGATGCCCCAGCACGAGGCAAGCCCGTCTCGGCGAACAGAGGCGCAAAAGGATGTGCGCCACCGCATGAAGCGCTTGGTCCGTCACCCGCCCTCGTGCCCCTCGCCCCGTACCAAAAGGCCTTTCGCCAAAAGTTCGTCGCCGAGAGTCACGAGATCCGAAAGGGCACGCTCGGGGGTGACGTCGTACTCGGCGGCGATCTCCTTCGCGATATCCTGAACGTTTCGCCCGGCCTCGAGCCCCGCCCAGAGCCGCGCGCCCACGTCGTCGAGCGAGAAGTACTCACCCTTTGCAAGATCGAGTATCACCAATTCCTCGTCGAAGATGCGCGCGTGGACGGCGGCCGCCGACCGCACAGACCCTGCGGTCCAATCTGACATTGAGCGACTCATGACTCTCCCCGTTCCCTTAGCGCATCCATTACGAACGTCGCAACGCCGCCAGGCGCGCGCAGAGGGCGTACGAGTTCGACGAACGGTGCGCTTGAATAGACCACGGTCACGTGCTCGAGTTCGCGTCGGCGCGCTGCCGTGTCTTCTACATCGAACCTCAACGTGGCCTCCAGCAACTGCTTCGCCGCGCAGGTCCCGCGCACCTTCCGAACGATCGCCGCGGCTCCGTGAGGCTGGAAGCGTAGGGCAACCGTCAGCGCGAGCGGGCACGACTCCCGTCCAATCCGCGCAGCCGGGAAGTCGCGTTTGTTCCGCGGCGACCGGCTCGGAAGCGCGAGCCCGAGCGCGCGACACGATTCGCGCGTCAGCCAGTGCTCCCCTTCACCCGGGAGCACCTGCGCGCGGTCCGCTTGAATCTCGAGAAGGGTAACGTCGTCCGCCAACAACCGAGCGTCGCACTGGAGGCACATTTCGGCCGCGGCGGTCGACTTTCCGGCACCGTCCGAACCGAGGAAAAGCACCGCACACCCATTGACCGCGACCGCCGATGCATGCATCGCGAGCCCGCCCGCGAGGTCGCGCAACAGGCCCCTCACCTGTCCCCGACGCAGCTTTTCGACGGCGCGCGGAGGCGCGCCGGCCTCCGCGGCAAAGGCGACGCTGCCGCCGTCACGGTCGCAAGTCAGCCTGCCCAAACCCGGCCAGTCCGCCACGAGGTCGGTTCCACACTTGCCCGTGCGAAACGCAACCGCTCCATCCACGCGCAGTTCATGGATCCAGCGTACGGACGAATCGCTCTCGTCATTCATCTTGCATGGGATGGTCGTCACGCCAAGTCGCGCCCCTTCCCGTGTTCCCGCAAAAAGGCCTCGACCGACACGAGTTGCCATACCTGAGCCCAATATTCATCGGATGGATCGCGAGTAGTGCGCTCCCCCCGACGCACGCCGGCCAGACAAAGGTCCAGAATCGGCTTGAGTGGGGCGGCTTCCACGAGCCCGCTTGAAGCCAGTGCCCGCAGTGAGAGGAGATCGCGAAATAATTCGAACGCATCCGACGAAGCAATGGCGCCGGCGACGCCCGATTCGAAACCACTCTTGTCCTGGCGTCGACGTATTCGTTCTGGAAGTATGCCCTTCATCGCGGCCCTGTAGAGGCCGCGATACTCATTTCCATAACTGAGCAGCACGGGATCAATTTGTAGTACGAACCGGACGAAATCTAGGTCCATGAAGACATCGAAGGGGGCGCAGCCCGTGAGTGAAAACATCTGCCCGGCACCGTCGGCGCTGTCGCACTGATCGGGATCGTCGCAGAGTGCTCTCATCCACTCGTCGGGGGAGTCCGGAAGGGACCTGGCAGATCGTTCGGCGGCGTCGTACGCTCGATCGAGCCGACTGAGAGAATACCGGCTGAGCCAAGGCGCTCGTGCGCGGCGTCGTCTGCGGCGAAACACGTTTGGGGGGACGAGAGGAGAAAGAATGAGGGAACGTACGCGGGTGCAAGCGGTGGTTTCCCAAGGCGCGCGCAGCCGGACAGCGGCTGTTACCGCTGCTACCGGGTGGCCTCGGAGCGCGAGCTGCGCGAATGGAAGCGGCCCGCCCAACAGGTTGTCTCCCATGCTGGCACACAGCGATATGTCCACGTGCCGATTTACGGCGGCCTCGGACAACGCGAGAAACATACAGGCCGTCGACACTGTCGCCGGCTGTCCGTCCGCGTACAACGAACGTTCAACCCACTTGCCCGCGTCACGGGCGGTTAGCCGCACGGGCGTAACGGCAAGATCCGTGGCGAGTTCCTCCAAGTAGGGTCGATCGTCGCCCGGTGACGCAAACTGTACGGAAAGCGGTATCAGCTCTCGAGCGCCCGCGCTCCGGCTGCGTGCCGCGGCCACCGCGAGCACTCCGCTCGAATCCATCCCGCCGCTCACGAAAACGGCGACGCGTCCGGCCGAGCCCATCGCGCGATCCACCGCGCGCTCGATTTGTCGGCGCAGCTCGATCGCGAGATCCTTTGGCTTTCCCGCCAGATAACCGGCAGAAAGACGAGGAACGTGTCGGTTCAGCCGAACACCCGCCGAACCCGCCGTGAGAGTCTCGCAGGGCCGCAGGCAACGAATTCCGGAATAGACCGTCGCTCCGGGGTCTGGATCCGCGGCTCCTTGCGACGATCGCATTACATAGAGAAGACGATCTGTTCTGAGCGCCGCTTGCGGCCGAAGCCGCGCCAGCGGTTCGAGGCGCGAACAGAGGAAGACGTATTCGTCGTCGGCGCCGCGGCAGTAGTAGAGCGGATAAGAGAGGAGCGGCCCGACAGTCGCCGTGAGTGTCTCCGCCTCGAGTTCGACGCTGGGCTGAGCCTGAAGCATCACCCCGTCAGGACCTTCTGCGGCGTACGCTACGTCTTTTCGGCCCAGGCGCTCGAGGCGGGCGGGTGACCAAACAGCGATAGTCGCAGTAAGGCCCTCGGCCCGGGTCGAGTGCGGCGAATCGAGCAACGCACGCACACGCGACTCGATGGAGTCATCTCTTGGGAGGCTCGGATGCCACCACGCCGCGAAGAACACGCGAGACGGCCCTCACATTACGCCCATGTGCCTCATGGTTCCTCCGTCGTGCGCGCACCCTGAGCCAGACAACGTGAGCTCGCGAACCGTCCCCAATCTTCGGAGTGCGGGCGACCGATAAGGCCTCTTTCCGTTGCGCCGCGGCGCGGTTGCTTCGTCGACTTTCGTCGGTAAGGCCTTCGATTCTTGCTCCATAACCCGGCTTCTCCCAATGAGATAATTGCGTGCGCGCAAAGTGGATTCAGCTTTGCGCCGACTGCGATGGTGGCGCCATCGCCATGCTCAGGCCATTGCTTGGCCTTGACGGTGACGCCAGAAAACTCGACTGTTTGAATGCGGCGCGCGTGGCCCCTGTCGCGGTAATTGCCGAGTTCCATCCCCAGGGGCTGCCCCCCGGCTGTGCCCATAGGTCCACGGTGACCATTACGCCGGGTGAGAGTGCCACTTCGACGGGCCAAGGCAGAAAATACCGCCCATAGCAGAGCTCGTGGCCGGGTGCGGTCGTAAATCCGTTCTTTCCCTCGAGGGTCGATTCGAACCATAGGATGAGCCCATGGCCTTTGCCTGAACGCTCGACGCGAAGCTCTGCGCGACCCGCGACGGGCTCGGCTCGGACGGTCGCGTAATCGAGAACGGCCCATGTTGCGGCCGTGCTGATGAGGTGTTCGGGACGCAAGGGAGCGCTCTCCCGGTCGGGGCACGGGGCATGTTGAAGGCGCGAACGCATCGATTCGAGCGTCACTCCCAGGGGTCCGCGTGCGCGACCGACTGCCCATTCGAAGAGTTCCGGCTGCTCAGCCACCGCGACCATGAGGCGATCGCCGGCTGGCACCATTCGACCCCCCGGCTTGAGGAACCGAGCGCGGACATCCGCGATGATTCCCAAGTGATCGCCAAAGAGGGGCAGCGTCCCCCGCAGATCCGACACAATCACGTCAGCCCGCTCGGGCAACTCCGCTTCGCGCGCATCCTTCTGAATGAAGACGATCCGGTCCGCTACGCCGTTCTCGCGCGCGAGCTCACGCCCGACCTCGATGAGGTCGTTCGTCTCGATCGCGTATACCCGCCCAGCCCCCAGACGACACGCGACGAGCGCCAAGACGCCCGTCCCCGATCCGACGTCCACCACCACTGCTCCGGGCTTCACAACGGCCTCGAGCGCCCGCACATACGGCCCCATTCGCGCCTCATCCGCGATCATCCGGGCATAGTCGCGCAGATCATACATGGTCCGGTCGTGGGTGCGGTTCTACCAGACAAGGCGCCGTCGCGCACGAAAGCGGTCGCCGTCTTAGTATAGATGCGCGAACGGGCGGCGCGGTTCATTGCCGGAGCGGCCGCAGCCGATTGGCAATGGTAGCTTGTGCGATCGAATCATGGCGAGCCTCCAGGAGTTCTTGCGCAACGTGGAGAGCCCAGACTTCTTTCGCGGACTGGCGCCCTGGCTGCACGTCGAGGCGTTTCGCAGCGCCCTTTGCACTCAGGGTCCCCCGCAGAGCGAACCCACGAGGGCGATCGAGGCATGGCCGCTCACCGGTTGTCTTTCTGTCGGGCCCGTCTTGACTTTCGCGACCGCCGCTTCGCTAGCGAACGCGGTCACAGCCCTGCATTCCAAAGGGGTCCATCCGTGCTTCCTCTACGTCTTCGACGAAGCGTGGGACGTTCTCGATGCCCTGCGCCCTCGTCTGTCCCGCTATCTCGGGCATGCGTTTGAAGCGCTCGCCGACGTCTGGGCTTGGCGCATCGACCCGCGCGTGGATCGCGGCGGGTGGCCCATCCATCGAGGTACGTCCGAGGACGTGCGGGACCCTGTCGGAACGCCCGGCCTCGTCAACGTGTGGATCGCGCTTACGGACGCCAGCGTACGCAATGCGTGCATGCACGTCGTTCCGTTCGATCGCGATCCTCACTATCCCGACGATATGGCCAACCTCGGCGATCTCGAAAACCGTGGCGTCGCTGTTCCTACTCCAGCCGGAAGCGCTCTCGCCTGGAACGCTAACGTCGCTCACTGGGGCGGCACCTGTGATCCGCTGTACTCGGTGCCCCGGATCAGCATGTCCTTCACAGTGCGTCGCCACGCGCACGCGGTCCGCGGGGTCACGGCGCTTCGCACGCCGCTCTCGTTTCGCGAGCGACTCGATGTGATCGCAGATCAGTTCGAAACCTACGGAGACCGAGAGCTCGACCCGGCCGGAAACGAATGGCGCTGGGCGGAGGCGGTCAGCGGCGTGCGGCGCGCGCGCCGGACGTCAACTCGATTGCCGGCCTAGTCAGGGACGCGCTCATCTGCTCCCACACTGGACCAGGGGTGCCCCCGCTCACCTCTCCACCACCCTCGGACATTGGCTCGTCGGCGGCTCGCCGGTCCGCTTCTCCACGTCTGCATCCTCCGGCGTCCCCCAGGCTGCGATCAACGCAAAGTGTTCGAATGCGCACGGCGCAATCGACGCTGATCCCACGCCGCGCGCGCGCATGTCGAGCCCACGCGCCACTTGCACCTCCCGCCGTTCGGACTCGCTTCGCCCCGGCGATGCGTCCCAGCGCGATGGCAGCTTCGCGCACCACGCGAGTGCCGCCGCAGCAGCCGCGCAGGAAAATCCGACCTGCCGCGGCCGGCGGTCCCGCGTCCACCATCGAGAGAACACGAACACCGTGTCGATTCCCATGCCGACCAGGATCCACCAGAGCCCCGAAAGGGCGCGCGCGGGGTGATGCGTCGGCGCTCCGTCGTGCACGTCGCCCCAGACGAGAAACGCCATTACGGCGCAGCCGATCGCGCCCGCCCACCCCCAGCGCGCGCGAACGGCGCTGCTCGCCAGCATCCCGGTCGCCCCGACGACGCCCAGCGCGGCGGCTTCCGGGGTTTCTCGCGCGAGCGCACTCGGATATCCGAGTAGCTTTTCGCGGAGCGGGATGTCGGCCGCGCCGATGGCCTGGCGGAAGGCGCGGACGCGCGCGACGAAGTGAAGGGCGCTCCCGTGTGCGTGCGCGTTCCACGTCATCCACGCGAGCGGTCCGGCGATGGCGACGAGCGCGCAAATCGTCTCGAGACGGCGCCTTTCGCCGCGAGCGGCGTTGGAGCCGCTGAAGGCAGCGAGCATGGCGCACGCCGGCCACGCCTCGTAGCGCGAGAGCGAGGCGATCCCCAAGGCCGCGGCTGCCCATGGCCTCGCGTGAACGTTGCCCATCGCGATCGCGCCGGCGGCGATGAGCGCACCGGTCCATGCCTCGGGCACGGTAGCGACTCCGAGCCAGGCGTTCCAAGGAAGGAGCATCGCCGCGGCCGTGGCCACCGCCGCTACTGCCCGTGGGACGGTCACCGAGCGCATCGCCGCGTATGGAGCCACGACGCTCATCGTTCCGAGGGACACGGCGACCACGCGGGCGACGCGGAGCGATCTGCCCCCGATCCACATGGCGCTGCCTGCCATCCAAAATGGCAGCGGAAGCCAGCTCGTCCCGCTTGGATCCAGTCGCGGTGCGTGGGCGAATTGTTCGGCGATGACGGTCCGCGCGTAGTCGTCGTCCGAGATGTGGGTGAAGCCCCGTCGCAGAATCCATGCGCCCACGGCGAGCTTGACCGCGCACAGCACGGCTGCGTCGAACGAGAACCCAGTCCAGTTCCGTTTGGAGGAGGGCAGGGGGCTTTGCCTGGAGGCGGCCGCGCGCTGGGATGACAGGCTGGGCCGAGACACTATGCTCGCCCTGGGCGATGCACATCACGATGGTCAAGAAGCGCCTCGCGAACGGTGAGACGTGCCGCAAGTGCGCTCAGGCCGAAGAGCTCCTGCGGAGTCGCGGCCTCTGGGACCGGATCGACGAAGTGGTCTGGGCGGACGAATCGGACCCGGCTTCCGCGGGAATGCAGCTTGGCGCACGTTTCGGCGTGAGCCTCGCGCCATTCTTCGTCGTCACCGACAAGGGCGAAGCGCCGGTCGCCTACGAGAGCGTTCTCAAGCTCATCCAAGAGCGGCTGGCGCCGGCGCGCGTTGCCGTCGAGGCGGACGACGCCGCGGACTTCGAGAGGGCAGGGCGGGAGCTCGCCGACCGAGCACCGTGGGAGATCCTGCGTTGGGGGATCGAGCGATGGGGCGCTTCTCTCGGCATCGCATTCAGCGGCGCGGAGGACGTCGTGCTCGTTCACATGGCGAGCGAGATGGGGCTGCCATTTTCCGTTTTTTGCTTGGACACGGGGCGTTTGCACCCCGAAACCTACCGCTTTATCGATGTAGTGCGGCGCCGCTACAACCTTCAAATCGACATCATGGCGCCCGAGGCCCTGAAGCTCGAGGCGTTCGTCAAGCAAAAGGGCCTTTTTAGCTTTTACGATGACGGACACGGGGAGTGCTGTGAGGTTCGTAAGATCGAGCCTTTGCGGCGTGCCCTCGGTTCGCTTCGGGCCTGGGCCACCGGGCAGCGGCGTGACCAGAGCCCGGCGACGCGATCGGCGATCGGCGTCGTGGAGCGCGATACCAAATTTTCGGGCGTATCGGGCGCCCTCCTCGTGAAGATCAATCCGTTGGCTGGGTGGACGTCGGGGCAAGTCTGGCAATACATCCGAGAAAACGGAGTGCCGTTCAACAGCCTTCACGAGCGCGGTTTCATATCGATCGGCTGCGAGCCGTGCACCCGAGCCACGCTGCCGGGCGAGCACGAGCGCGCTGGACGCTGGTGGTGGGAAGACGCAACCAAGCGCGAGTGCGGGCTACACCTTCGCGTCTGAGCCCGGGCTGCGCGCGCGGAGACCTGGGATCGCTTCGAAATACGGGCGAGTGACCCGAGGGGCCCGCGAAGCGGCTACTTCCCCGCGGGGCCTGGCTCCGTCTCGGCCGGCGCGGCCGAGGGCTTTGGCTTCGCGGACTTCACGCGCGTGCCTTCATTGCCCTTGCCCTTGCGTTGTTCCTCTACGACGCGCGCCTTGAGCTCGCGATCCCCGGAGGACGATACGTACGCCAGCGTCACGCTCGTAAGCATGAAGATTCCCGCGCATATTGCGGTCGCGCGGGTCAAGATGTTGCCTGCGCCGCGCCCGCCGAATACCTGCTGGGTAGCGCCGCCCCCGAACGCGGCGCCCATGCCCCCGCCTTTGCCCTGCTGCAGGAGCACGACCAGCATCAGGAACAGACAAACCGATACGTGCACGATTTGAAGCAGGGTGGTGAGCATGGGGGGAGCCTAATCGCTTACGCCTGCGCAAGCGCGTCGGCACTGCGGGCGATCGCGATGAAGGATGCCGCATCCAGGCTCGCTCCGCCAACGAGCGCTCCGTCCACGTCCGGGCATTCGAACATAGCCCGAGCGTTTTCCGCCTTCACCGAACCGCCGTAGAGAACGCGCGTGCGCGACGCGAGTGCGGCCGACTTCTCGCCGAGCCAGCGACGGATGGCCTCGTGCACCTCTTGGGCTTCGGACGGTCCAGCGTTCTTTCCCGTTCCGATGGCCCAGATCGGCTCGTATGCGATGGCTACTTCGCGATCGCTGGCGGCGATGGCTCCGAGGCATGCGCGCACCTGACGCTCGACGACTTCGAGCGTGCGCCCACCCTCTCGCTCCGCGAGCGTTTCTCCGACACACACGATGGGCCGAAGCGCGCCTTTCAGCGCGGCGGCGACTTTTTCGGCGACGAAGGCGTCGCTCTCGCTGAAATACTGTCGCCGCTCGCTGTGCCCCACGATGACCCAGGCGCACCCCGCCTCGGCCAGCATGGGCGCGCTCACCTCGCCGGTGAACGCGCCGGAGTCCTTCGGGTAGAGGTTCTGCGCGGCGACCTGGACGCGGCTGCCGTCGCATTCATGCGCGCAGGCAGCGAGCGCTGTGAAGGGCGGTGCAATCACGAGGTCGACCCGAGGCACCTCGGCCGCGAGCCGCACGATCGCGGTCGCGAGCGCCAGGCCCCCCGGGCCGCCGTGGTGCATCTTCCAATTGCCCGCCACGAGCGGGCGCCGCGCCCGATTCACGAGGCACCGGTCCGAAGCACTTCGATCCCCGGTAGCTTTTTGCCCTCGACCAGCTCCAGCGATGCGCCGCCGCCGGTCGAAATGTGTTTCATTTTCTTTGCGATGGCCTCGCCTGCCACGTTGACGGCGGCCGCGCTGTCCCCGCCGCCCACGACGGTGAATGCGGGCGACTCGGCCATGGCTCGAGCGATGGCGAAGGTCCCGCTCGCGAACGGTGCCTTCTCGAAGAGACCCATGGGGCCATTCCAGAAGATGGTCTTCGCTCCGGATATCCGGCGGCTGAACTCCCGGACTGTGCTGGGTCCGATGTCGAGCGCCATCTTTCCCGGCGGAATCGCGTCGACGTTCACGACTTCACCCGCCGAGGCCTCCGTACTCGCGGCGACGACGACGTCGACCGGTAGGACGAGGTCGACACCCTTCTCTCGGGCCTTGTCGAGGAGCGTACGCGCGAGAGCCAGCTTGTCGCCCTCGACGAGCGAGCTTTGCATCTTGTAGTCGCGCGCCGCGAGGAACGTGTTCGCCATGGCGCCGCCGATGAGCAGCGCATTGACGCGCTCGAGCAGCGATTCCACGACGGCGATCTTGTCGCTGACCTTGGCTCCGCCCAGGATCGCGACGAACGGCTTCTCCGGGGCGGTCACGACCTTCCCGAGGCACGCGATCTCCTTTTCCAGGAGAAAGCCGCACCCTCGATCGCGATAGAGCTTCGCCAGCCCGTGCACGCTGGCGTGCGCCCGGTGGACCGAGCCGAAGGCGTCGTCGACATACACGTCGGCGAGCTCCGCCAGTTGCCGGCAGAACCCTTCTTCGTCCTTCTCTTCCTCGGGGTGAAAGCGGAGGTTTTCGAGGAGGCACGCCTGACCCGCCCGAAGATCGAAGACCACCTTCTTCGCGGCGTCGCCCACGCAATCTTCCGGGAGAGCGACGTCCTGTCCGATGAGCTCGGCCAGGCGAGCGGCACATGGCTCGAGCGAATACTTCGAGTCGCGGCCTTTCTTCGGCCGGCCGAGGTGGCTCGCGCATATGAGGCGAGCGCCTCGTTCGAGGGCATGTTTGATCGTCGGGAGCGCTTCGCGGATCCGCGAGTCGTCCGTGATGGTCGCCCCGTCGAGGGGCACGTTGAAATCGACGCGAAGAAATACGCGTTTGTTCTCGATCGGCAGCTCGCGGATCGTGCGGATCCCTTGCAGCGGATTGCTCATCGTGCGACCGGCTTTCAGAGTTTCGCGGCGACGAGCTGCGCCAGCTCGACCATGCGGTTCGAGAATCCCCACTCGTTGTCGTACCAGGAGAAGATCTTTGCGAACTTGTCGCCGATGACCTGGGTGATGGTGGCGTCGAAAATCGACGAATGCGGGTCGCCGATGAAGTCGCCCGAGACGAGCGGGATGTCGACGTAGTCCAGAATCCCCTTCATCGCGGTCTCGGCGGAGTGCTTCATGGCCGCGTTGATCGTGTCGCGGGTGACGGGTTTCTCGGTCTCGAACGTGAGATCGATGATGCTCACATCCATGGTGGGGACGCGCATCGATTGGCCGTCGAACTTCCCCTTGAGGGCCGGGATCACCTCGGACAGGGCCTTGGCCGCACCCGTCGTGGACGGGATCATGTTCACCGCTGCGGCGCGTGCGCGGCGCAGGTCGCCCTTGCGGTGGGGGATATCGAGGACCGCCTGATCGTTCGTGTAGGAGTGAATCGTCGTCATGAGGCCGCGCTGGATGCCGAAGTTGTCGAGGAGCACCTTGGCCACGGGCGCGAGACAGTTCGTGGTGCAGGACCCGCAGGAGATGATCGCGTGCTTGGCGGCGTCGTAGGTCTCGGTGTTCACGCCGAGGACGATCGTGGCGTCCTGTCCCTTCGCGGGCGCGCTGATGATGACTTTCTTGCCGCCCGCTTGGAGGTGAGCGGCCGCCTTTTCCCTGTCCGTGAAGAGGCCCGTGCATTCGAGCACGATGTCGACCCCGAGCTCTTTCCACGGGAGCTTCGCGGGGTCTTTTTCCGCGACGACCTTGGGCTTCGAAAAGCCGAAATCGATCGCCGCTTCGAGCGCCTTGGAGGGGTGCGCCGCGCGACCGTGCACGCTGTCGAAGTTGTACAGGTGCGCGAGCGTCTTCGCGTCGGTCAAATCGTTGATCGCGACGAGATCGAGGTCTTTCACGTTGCGTTCCGCGATCGCGCGGACGATGCAGCGACCGATGCGACCGAAGCCGTTGATGGCGATCTTCGTGGCCATTTTCGAATGCCTCCTCAGCAGGTTTTGCTCCACGCCGTCTGGAAGCTGCGGCGTGTCGTCTGCTCGGACGCGGGAACGTAGTCGCACCTCCACGCAAGGGCAAGGTCAGAGAAACCTGGTGCTTTTCGTCGATAGCTGCGCGTCCCGGCGTCGAGCGTGCTCCCGTACGGAAGTACGCTCCGCGCGCTCGCCACCGGCCTCGCGTTGCTCTCGGCGAAAGGCACCAGGTTTCGCGACGTCGACTGGCACACGCGCCAGTGTTTCGCCCCGGTTACGGAGGTCTCCCTAATTGGGCTGGTACGGAGGTCTCCGCAACTGGCAAAGAAGGGCTGCGATTTTCACCGAGACCGAGCGAGGACGGCGGCGGGGCGAGGAGCCGTACTCCTGTACGGCGACGACCCCCGACGCCGTCCTCGCGAAGGTATCGGTGAAAAGCGCGGCCCTTCTTTAGCTGCCGCTGGTGGCGGGCTTCGGCGGGCCGCCGAAGATGCTCGCGACGCGGCGCTTCTCTTTGCTCGCCTTGTCCTTCTCGGCGTAGGTCGGGATGATGACCCGCTCGCGCTTCGGGAGCTCGCGGCCTTCGAGCACCGCCGCGATTTCCTCTGCGTCGAGCGTCTCGCGCTCGATGAGCGAGTCCGAGAGGCGCCTCAGCTTGTCGCTGTCGCGCGTCAGAAAATCTTTCACCCGCACGTACTGGCGCTGCACGATCGCGCGCACTTCCTGATCGATTTCTTGTGCGGTCTGCTCGGAGTAGTCCTGCGTGCGCTGCGCGTAGTCGCGGCCGAGGAAGATCGACTCCTCCTTCTTGCCATACGCCAGAGGCCCGAGCTTCTCGCTCATGCCCCATTCGCACGCCATCTTGCGGGCAATCTCGGTCGCCTTCTCGATATCGTTGCCCGCGCCCGTCGTCATGCGACCGAACACGATTTCCTCGGCGATGCGTCCTCCGAGCGCCACTGCGATGCTGCTCTCGGCCTGCTCCTTGGACAGATTGTGTCGATCGTCCTTGGGCAGGTACCAGGTGACGCCGAGCGCCGGCCCGCGAGGAATGATGGTGACCTTGTGCACCGGGTCATGGTGGTTGATGAGCACCGAGATGAGCGTGTGGCCCGCCTCGTGAACGGCAGTCGTCTTCTTTTCGTCGTCGCTGATGACCATCGAGCGGCGCTCGGTGCCCATGTAGACTTTGTCTTTGGCGAGCTCGAAGTCGGCCATATTGAGCGCGTCTTTGTCCTGACGCGCGGCGAGCAGCGCGGCCTCGTTGACGAGGTTCTCCAAGTCCGCGCCGGAGAAGCCGGGCGTGCCCCTCGCGATCACTTCGAGGTCGACGTCGGGCGATAGCGGGGTTCGCTTCGTGTGAACGCGCAAAATCTCTTCGCGACCACGCACGTCCGGTCGAGGGACCGTGATGCGGCGATCGAAACGTCCGGGCCGGAGGATGGCCGGGTCGAGCACGTCGGGCCGGTTCGTCGCGGCGATGATGATGACACCGTCGTTCGACTCGAAGCCGTCCATCTCGACCAGGAGCTGGTTGAGGGTCTGCTCGCGCTCGTCGTGGCCACCGCCGAGCCCCGCGCCGCGATGGCGGCCGACGGCATCGATTTCGTCGATGAAGATGATGCAGGGAGCGTGCTTTTTGCCCTGTTCGAACAGGTCTCGGACGCGGCTGGCGCCCACGCCGACGAACATCTCGACGAAGTCCGATCCAGAGATGCTGAAGAACGGAACGCCAGCCTCGCCGGCAATCGCTCGAGCCAGGAGCGTCTTGCCGGTACCCGGCGGCCCAATCAAAAGAACGCCCTTCGGGATGCGGCCGCCCAGGCGCTGAAACTTCTTCGGGTCTTTGAGGAACGCGATGATCTCTTCGACCTCGTCTTTGGCCTCGTCGATCCCGGCGACATCCGCGAAGGTCACCTTGTTCTGCGAGTCGCTGAGCATGCGCGCCTTGGCCTTGCCGAACGACATCGCCTTGCCGCCTCCGGCCTGGAGCTGGCGCATGAAGAGAAAGAACATGATTCCGATGAAGAGCATCGGCAGGAGCGTGACGAGGGTCGAGGACCAGAAAGGCGTCGAGTCTTCCTTCTCGAAGTAGACTTGCAGCTTGTCGCTCGGGTTTCGGCCGGCGGCCGGGTCCTTCTTCTCGAGGTCGTCGATGAGCGCTTGGTCGGCGACGGGTCCGAGTGTTTCCTTCTGCGTGTTCTTCCCGTCTTGCACCTGGAGAAACGCGTACTCGTGGTCCTTGATATGGACCTCCGTAACCTGTCCGGAGTGCACCAGGGTCATAAATTGGCTGAAGCTTACCTGCTGCTTTCTCTCGCCCGGCTGCAAAACCTGCCAGATCGCCAAAAACATTACGATAAGCAGGACCCAGAGCAGCAGCGTCTTGTGTGATTGCTTCACGTCGACCTCGGTGGATTTCGCACGCTGCGGCGGTGGATGGCCCGAGCGGTGCTTGGCGACTTCAACGACTCAGTATCCTATGATGCGTAACATCGGCGACACATCGCATCCAGTCTGCCTCCCATTTCCGTAGCATTTTGCCATCGCACCTTCACCTCCCACGAACCAACGGCAAGACGGGCGCCTCGCACATCGAGCTCCCGGCGCGGTCGTCCGCCGTCGAACGAAGTGAGATTTCGTCCGCAAGACGGCAGAGGTGCTCGACGATTTTCGGGTTGAGACGCTCGAGCGCCGGGACGAGTTCGGTGCGCACGCGTGTGCGCAAAAAGCGTGGATCGCGGTTCGACGGATCGACGGCATGCGAGAGACGGTGGCGGGCGATGTGGGCCTCCACGTCGGCGCGCCGGGCCCGGTAGAGCGGGCGAATGCGGTTTCCGTCGCAGGGCGGGAGAACGCCGAGGCCGCGTACGCGCGTCCCCCGGAGCATGCGCATGAGCATCGTCTCGGCGCGGTCGTCGGCGTGATGGCCAGTCGCGATGAGACCCGCGCCCGCCGTGACGGCCGCGGCGTTGAGCGCTGCCCATCGTGCTTCGCGCGCTCTCGCTTGGAGGTTTCCGCCGGGCGTGACGCGCAGGCGCGTGCGGCCGAAGGGAACATCGAGCGTTCGGGCGAAGGCCTCGGCGAGATCGAGCTCAGCGCCGGCACCGGGTCGCAGCCCGTGGTCGATGCCGTGCGCGAAGAGACCGAACGCGAGACGATTTCGCAGAAGGGCCAAGACGTGCAGCATCGCCATCGAGTCGGGGCCTCCGCTGACCGCGGCGAGCACGATGGTTCCTTGGGGCACGAGCCCGTCGTCGCGCAGCGCAGCGCGCACCAGCGTAATGAGGGTGGGGGGATGCGACCGCACTCAGTCCCCTCCGAGCTCGAACTCTTTGCAGAACTCGAGCTCTGCTCGGCCCATGTCTGCTCGGCGGGGAGCCGCTGGATAGCCGAGGGAGCACCGGAGCACCGGCTTCGCCGCAGCGTGCGCGCAGTCTTCGCAAGCAAAGCGGAACGAGCAGATGACGGCCTCGCGGCGCAGGCGCTCGTCGACCCGAGTCTTCACGCGCGTCCGGCGGCGCCGCGGCGGCGGTCGAGCGCGACCACGGTCTCGACGTGACTGGTTTGTGGAAACATCTCGAACGTCGCCACGGAGCGTATGTCGTATGCGGGCGCCAGCACCTTCAAGTCTCGCGCGAGCGTCTGCGCGTCGCACGAGACATAGACGACGTGCGTCACCCGCGACGACGCCAGGCGCTCTGAAGCGGCGCGCGCACCGGTGCGCGGAGGGTCGAGGACGACCACCTTCGTCCCCGGCGCCCACGGATAGTCCTCCGCGTTGGCCTCGACGACTCGCCCTGCCAGGTTCCTTTCGGCGAGGTTGAAGCGCGCGGCTTCGCACGCTTCGGTGCTCGATTCGACGAGCACGAGGTCGCTCACCTCACGAGCCAGGAGCACGCTGAGGTTGCCGGAGCCTGCGTAGAGCTCGACCGCCTTTTCGACGCCGTGTGCCTTTACGATTTCGGCGACGTATCGCGCGAGCGCACCGCTCATTTGCTCGCTGGCTTGGGCGAAGCCGCCGATGCGGAGCGGTGCGCCGTCGGCCGCCACGATCCACGGAGTGGGGTCCCCGATGACCGCGGGCCGGGTCGCGCCCTCCATCGTCATCCGCGCGCCGGCGAGCTGTCGCGCCGCGACCGCTTCTTCGACCCGCCCGAACCATTTCGCGTCGAGGTCGCCGCTCCACCGCGAGTCGAGCACGGCAGCGCCGCCGCTTCCCAGCGCAATCTGTACGTCTCCCTCGCCGCGCGATCCCGCGAAGAGGGCGGCGAGCTGGCGTCGCGCGTGCTCGATCGGCGGAGCGAGAACGACGCACATGTCCACGCTCACAGGGTCGTGAGTTCTCGATTCGTTCATCCCGACGTCGACCCGCCCGCGCTTGCACCGCACGTGAACCCGCGCCCTCGTGCGATATCCGACCGCCGCCGGCGCGCGATGAACGTGTATCGGCATCTGCCTCGACCCATCGGGCAGCGCTGCGCGCACATGCTCGACGTGAGTCATCTCTTGGGCTTCGATCGAGAGGTGCATCCAGTCGCAACCGCCACATCGAGTCGACCATGGGCACGCGGGGGTCACGCGGTCGACCCCATGCTCGAGCAGTTCGAGGGTGCGTCCGCGCGCCGGTCGACGGGACGTATCGATTTCGGCCGACAAAACGTCGCCCGGCGCCGCGTGCGCCACGAATACGGCACGCCGCTCCCCCGCGATCTCGAGGTGCGCGACGCCGTCGCCCCCGGGCGCCAGCGACAGAATGGTCACGTTTGCGCGCAGCATGCGAGGGACCGGGGCGGCCATCAGGGGAACGGCTGCGCCGGGCGGCCCCGCTCGAAGTAAAAGTCAAATCTGCCCTTCACATGCCCCCGGCAGCGAGGCGGTGGCCCCAACCCGCCGGGACAGATGTCGCGCGGATCGGCGAAGTAAAAATCGAAGTCCGCTATCGTGCGGCGCTGCGCGGCGTTCGATTCCGCCTCGTTGCCGTCGAAGAGCGCGGTGAACTGGATCATGCTCTGGGCGACGTTCGCCGATACGGCCGCCGACTGGAAGTCGGTGCACGAGTTGGTCGACGGCGCGGCGGCGTCGCTCATCGGGCCGGCATCGGTGGACGCGATCGCTCCCCCCGCGGCGTCGCTCGTCGCCTGGGGGCCCGCGTCGCCCGAGGCGATCGCACCCGCATCCGAGGGGGAGGAGCCCATGTCGCACTGGAGCGGCGGCTCCATGCCGCCGTCCTCCGGCCGGTTGCACGTGCCGTCGGGCTCCAGACTGACTGCGTCGAGCGCGTAGAGCGCCACGTCTTGCGTGGGGCACGTGCGCTCGAGGTATAGCGTCGCGTGCACGGTGGGCGGGTTGGCGACGGCCTGGACCGGCACGCCCGGCGGCGTGACGGCCGGGGATAGTCCGACGGAGAGCGGCTGGTCGAGGCTGGAGCTTCGTACGGTCTGGACGTCGTCCACGAGAATCAGCAGCCCGTCACTGAAGGTCTCGTAATCGATCCCGTGCTGGATGCGAATCTGCAGCGCGGCACTGTTCGTGGGTACGGCGGCGAAGAAGTCGGGGTGGAGGTCGAACGCTCCCGACCAGCAGTCTTGCACGTCGAGCGTGCCGGATACGCATCCGACGCCCTGACCCACCGAGCATGCGGGGGCGAAGATCGCCGCGAGCAATACGACGAGCGCCAAGCAGACGAGGGTCTTCACGCGTTCCGGAGCCTAGCGCGGAAGCCCTTCTTTCCCACGATTTGTCTCCCCGCGCCCCTCGAGAGCGCTCAAAGCGCCGCGGTGATGCGTCCGCCACCGAAAACGGTGTCGCCTTCGTAGAAGACGGCGATCTGACCGCGCGTGATCGCCCGCACCGGGCCGTCGAAGAGGACGCTCGCGCCGCCCCCGGACGAAGCGACCACGGTCGCGTCCTCGCCCTCGTGCCGGTACCGAACGCGCACACGGGCGCGCGCCGGGAGCGCAACGCCATCGGCCAAGGACACATCGTCGAGCGCGGCGCCCCGTGCGAGCAGCGCGCCCTCGCTCCCCAAGTGCACCGTGCCCTCGGCCGCATCGATGCGCGTCACGAAGGCGGGCTTGCCGAGCGAGACGCCCAGTCCCTTTCGCTGGCCAATCGTAAACTTGTGGACCCCGTCGTGGTCACCGACCGCGCGCCCCGCGTCGTCCACGATCCTTCCGGGGCGCACGCGACCCGAAGCACGCTGGGCGACGAATTCGGCGTACGCGCTGGCGCCGCCTCCGACGAAGCAAAGATCCTGGCTCTCTCCCTTTTCGGCACCGGGGAGGCATCGCCGGGCGGCCTCGGCCCGGACCTCGGCCTTGGTCGATTCGCCCAGCGGAAAGACCAAGCGCTCCAACCAGGCGCGCGGGCTCGCGTAAAGGAAGTAGCTTTGGTCTTTCGTCCGATCGGCCCCTCTGCGCAGCCGGGGCGTCCCGTCGGCTTGCTGCCCGATTCGGGCGTAATGGCCCGTCGCGATGCGCTTGGCACCGAGTCGATTGGCGATGGCGAGGAGCTCGCCGAGCTTGACCCCGCGGTTGCACGCGGTGCATGGGCTCGGGGTTTCGCCGGACAGATAGGAATCGACGAATGGCTGAACGACCGATCGCGCAAAGAGGGTCCGCCGATCGAACGTGAAGTGAGGAAAGCCGACCGCATCGGCGACGCGCCGCGCGTCGTACTGGTCCTCCGGTGCGCAGCAGCGACCACGGCCCTGTTCACCGCCTTCGGCTTCTGGGTAGTCCCAGAGGTGCAGTGTCACGCCCACGACCTCGAGGCCGGAGTCGTGGAGACGGGCGGCGGCGACCGACGAGTCGACTCCGCCGCTCATCGCCACCAGAATTCGCTCACGCCCGGCCATGCCGCCTCCGCTTAGCATGCCAACCTTCGCGGAGAGAGCCCTACTCGAGCTTCCGTAGCTCGCGGGCGATGGCTTCGATCGCGCGTGCGTGAAGCCGACTCCCCCAGGACTTCGACAAGCCGAGCCCGGCGGCGGCCGCTTCCAGCGTCTCGTCGCCGAAGTAGTGTCGTTCGACGATTGCCCGCTCTCGGTCCGGCAGGCTGGCGACGATCGATCGCACGCGGGCAGAGAGCTCCGCGTTGCCGACCAATTCTTCCGGGGTCGCGTCGCCCGACTCCGGGACGCTTGCCGCTCCGGACGCCGGCGCCATTCCGCCGATTGCCATCGCCGTGGCGATTCCGGCGAGGTACGAGGTCAAGCGCGCGTCCGCCTCTTCCGGCGTCGTCGCCTGACGCGCGGCGTCCTCCTCATCGTATACCTCCTGCATCCTGTCGCCCGCCTCGAGCGCGCGGAGGTCCCGATAGAGCCCCCGGGGAAGTTCGCCCCACTGGCGCACGCCGTCGATGACGGCGCCGCGGATGCGAAGGTTCGCCCAACGGCGAAATGGGACCCCGCGCGACTCATCGAACGTGCGAGCCGCCGAAAGAAGCCCCTCGCGACCAAAGGAGCGCAGATTGTCGAGAGACGCCGCCGGAGCGATGCGGCGCCTCATTTGGCGAGCAACGATGTCCACGAGGTCGAGCTCCGCATGAAAGCGCGCGAGGACCTCCGGATCATCGCTTGCTTTCGCCTGACGACGGGTGTCCACGGGAGTGCGCTGGGTGGCGTACTTGGCAGGCGGGGAGCTTGGCAAGGTCCGGATCGAGTTGCCGCTCTCACGGGGCATGCGGGCGCGCGGGGTGTCTGGGCGTCCGGAGCCGAAATCCGCCCGGCGGGCCTTTCGGCGGCCGAGCCTCTGGCGGGGGCGAGTGGCCGAGCTCTTGCGGCCGAGCGATGTAGGTTGGTATCTTGTTCGATCCCGGATGGGCACTGAGCACGATGATCAGCCGCCGAGGAAAGGAAGGGACGCTCGGCCCTCCCAACCGCCGCCGCCCGACCATGCGGCCGACGACGAGCGCTTCGGCGCGGCGTGGCGAAGTTGGTTGTCTGCCCTTGCATCCGACGCCGACGCCGCCACGGCAGCCGCCGTAGCGTACGAATCTCTGCCCGCCGAGGCGCGGGAGGCGTGGCTCGATGCGCTCGACGTCGACGCGCCCCTTTTGGCGATTCCCCCCGTCGCGCTCTATGCGCCGCTCCTCGCCGTCGAGCTCGACGCGGCCCGGCGAAGCCGTATTCAGCGCGCTCTCGCGGTCCACCCGCTGCCGAGAACCGATTGTCCCGGCGATGCGTACGCGCTGCGCGGCGTAGCAGGAGACGGGACACACGCATGCGTCCTGGTCGCGCCGCTCTACCTCGAGTTCGTGCAGGTGCTGAGTTGTCACTATACGCCGAGCGGCGGGTTTCTCGTCGTCCGTCATGACCCGCTTTGTCACGCGGGCGATCTCCCTCCGCTCCGGGAGGTCCAGGGGGTCGCGGTCGAGCCGACCCCGCTGCACATCGTGGTCGAGGAGCTCGCGCATGCCATACTCGCGGACAAGCGCCAGCAACGCCCGCCCCATTCCGCCATCGCGTCGTTCGCCCACTTGTTTTGCCCCGATCTCGACGAAGATGAGGGTGCCGCTCCCCCGAGGCCCTGATAAAACTCACCCGGACGCGACATGCCGGACGACCTCGAACGCCGCTGCGGGACGTGCGCGCGCTTCGTGCGGGTCATAGAAAAGATCGACGACGCCGGGGAGGTCCGGCGATTGGGAGACTGCTTGCTCGGCGTTTGGCCTTCCCCCCTCTACGAGACCAACACCTGCTCCCAGTGGGTTCGCCGAGGCGAGTTCAAGGCCCGCCCGCCGGCCCGGGCAGCCAGTGTGCGCTCGCGGGACCGGTCGAATGCGCCCATGCGCGCGCCGGGCCCCGCCCGTGTCGTGGACCGGACACCTCTTTCCTTTCCGGAGGACCTACTCGAGATGGATGCAGAACAATTTCGCCGGGTGCTTTCTGAAGTGATCCGCGACGAGCTGGGCGTTGGGGAAGTGGAAATGGCCGGCAAGTGGCAAGGCGGAGAGATGATCCTCAAGCCCGGAAAAGAGGGGCTTCAAGAGAAGCGGATCCCCATCGAGGGGCTATTTCGAAAGATCGTGACGATCCGCGACAAGCTGCGGGTGCTCGAACAGCGCATCAACAGCCACGCGAAGCTCGGCGACGACGAAAAGGTCCAGCTTCAGCAGTACGTTACCGGGTGCTACGGAACGCTCACCACGTTCAATGTGCTCTTTGCGGACCGTGACGACCAATTCATCGGACAGAAGGGCGAAGATTAGCGCGGCCGTTGCGCTCGCCGCGCTCGCCGGTTCTTGCGCGGGGGGCAGCGCGGCGCCCGTCAGCCCCGCCGGGACGGACCGATGGGCGGCGGGGAGCGCGGGCGCGCCGGCGCGTCCGGTCGACTTCGCGTTCGACTCGCTCGACGATTGACCGATCACGGCGGAGGCTACCCGCGGCAAGCCGACCGTCCTCGCGTTCGTGACGACCGAGAGCCTCGCGGCCCAGGCGCAGGTCGATTTTCTCGTCGCGATGGCAAAAAACGACGGCGATCGCGTTCACTACGCCGTCGTTGCGGTCGACGACCGCGACACGCGCGACATCGTCGAGCTCTACAAGCGGGCGCTGTCGATTCCATTTCCGGTCGCGATGGCCGATGCCTCGACGAGGGCCGGTGCCGGTGCGTTCGGCGACATCCGGGCCGTTCCGGTGACCGTCATCCTCGACCGAGGTGGCCGGATTGTCTGGAGAGCGGACGGCCGGTTGGCAAAGAGCGACGAGTTGCGTGGCGCCATGCGCGGCCTCTGACCGGTCAATCCATCAGCCTTCTCACGAGATCTCGCTTGACGACCTTCCCGAGAGCGTTTCGCGGCAGGTCGCTCATGACGACCACCTGCCGCGGTACCTTGTAGGCGGCGATCCGTTCTCGAACGAACGCGCGAAGTCGTTCCTCGCTGCACTCGTCGTCCTTTCCTTCGCGGGCGACGACGCACGCCACGACGCGCTCGCCCCACGTTTCATCGGGGACTCCTACGACCGCGACTTCGGCCACGGCGCCGTGCTCGAGCAGCACCCCTTCGATCTCGAGTGCGCTCAGCTTGTAGCCTCCGCTTTTGAGGATATCGACGCTCGTTCGGCCCAGCACGCGGACGTAACCGTCCGCGTCTCGCGTGATCGTGTCGCCCGTCTTGAACCACCGGTCGGCCCCATCGACGACGAACGCCTCGCGCGTCGCTTCGGGACGGTCGTGATAGCCGGCGAATACGCTTGGCCCCGCGACCCACAGCTCGCCGGTCGTGGCTTCGCGTCCGTCGTCGCCCACGATCCGCATGCGCACGGTGGGGAGCGGTGTGCCGACGGTTCCCGGGCGGCGGCGCGACGAGTCGAGAGGGTTGCTCGTCCCGACGCCGATTTCGGTCATTCCGAACCGCTCGAGCGGGTAGGCGCCGGTGAGATCCCGCCATCGATTGCCGATCACGACCGGAAGCGCCGCGCTGCCGCTGGTGACCAGACGAAGCGCGCGAGCCGACCTACCCCATCGAGCGCGCGTCGCATCGTCGGCGGCGTCGAAGGCGGCGAAGAGCTTCGCGTGGACCGTCGGCACACCCATGAACACGGTCGTGTCTTGCATCGCGTCCCAGGTCGCCCGGGCATCGAATCGCCCGTCTCGGGCACCGACGAATCGCGTCGCAGCGCCGGCGCCGAGGGCGGCGAGGAGCGCGATCACCAGGCCGTGCATGTGGTGTAGCGGCAGAACGTGCAAAAGGACATCGTCCGCGCGAAGCCCCCAGGCTTCAGCGAGCAACTGTTGCTGCACGCCGAGATTCTCGTGGGTGAGGACAGCCCCTTTGGGCTTTCCGGTCGTGCCGCTCGTATAAAGCTGAAGCGCCGACTGTTCGCTCAGGGGGGCCGCGATGGGACCTCCCATGCCAGTCGTCGGCCGCTCGGCCATCAGGATGCGCCGCTCGGGCGCGAGAAACGCGACTCGCTCCGCGAGGTCGCCAGACGCGACCACGGTCTTCACGCGGGCGTCGTCGCAGAGAAACTTTGTCTCGGGAGGGGGATGCAGGGTCGACAGAACGACGACCGTCCCGCCGGCGCGGATCACGCCGAAGAAGGCCGTGACGAAGCTCGCTCCAGGCGAGACCAGCAGCGCGACCGTTTCGCCTTCGAGCGACGCGCGTCCTCCGAGCAGCCCGGCGGCCGTCCGATCGGCCGCGGCCACGGCGTCGCGCCAGGTCGTCTCTCCCCTGTCGTCATACGCGACGACTCGGTCGTCGTTGGCATGCCCCATCCAGCGGGAGATGACCGGCGAAGGCCTTACGGACATCGAACGGCCGTCGCACGGCTCGCGGTCGCGCGCAAGGCTCTAGGCCGGAGGCGCGACGCTCGCTTACACCCGGACTAGGAGCGTGCTCTCATAAGGCCCGTGGGCTTCCCGAGTGAGATCCGCACCGCGCGGCTTCACCTGCGCCTTTGGCGCGACAGCGACGTCGATGCGTTCGCGGAAATGAACTCGGACCGACGCGTCACCGAGTACTTCCTCGCACCTCTTTCGCGGGCCGAGAGCGCCGCGAGCGCCGGCCGGATCCGGAAGCATTGGGCCGAGCATGGCTTCGGCTATTGGGCGATCGAGCTAAAGGACGTGGCGTCGTTCATCGGTTTTGCGGGTCTCTCCCGGACGACTTTCGAGTCGCCCTTCACTCCGTGCATCGAGGTCGGCTGGCGCCTCGCGGCGGAGCATTGGGGCCGAGGCTACGCGACGGAGGCGGCTAGGGAAGCGGTACGCGGGGGGTTCGAGGACCTCGGTCTCGCCGAGATCGTTTCGTTTACGGCGGCGAGCAACCGGCGCTCGATTCGCGTGATGGAAAGACTTGGCATGCGCCGCTCTTCCGAATTCGAGCATCCCAGGATCCCGGAAGGCCATTCTCTTCGACGGCACGTCCTCTACAGGCTGACGGCGCTCGACTTCGGAGGGCCTTCGCGCTGAGTGGCGCCGGCGTCGTGCAAAACTCGTCTTTCCCGGTGAAACGAAGGCGCGCCCTTTCCGATTAAGAAGGTACACGGATCGAAGCGCGGCCCGCGGCGCTCCGCTGGCACGGAGGAACGTGAACTTTCCAAGCACGGAGAAGCCTCGTCGACCAAGCAAGGTCCTGCGCCATCGCGAAAACGGCGCTCTGCCAACGGGAGCCGTCGCTTCGACGAATGGTAGTGACGCGTTGCCAAGAGGAAACGACGCTCTGCGAATTGAACGAGAGACGTTGCCAAGAAGAAACGACGTTCTACGAATTGAACGAGACGCGTTGCCAAGAAGAAACGACGCTCTGCGAATTGAACGAGACGCGTTGCCAAGAAGAAACGACGTTCTACGAATTGAACGAGACGCGTTGCCAAGAAGAAACGACGCTCTGCGAATTGAACGAGACGCGTTGCCAAGAAGAAACGACGCTCTACGAATTGAACGAGACGCGTTGCCAAGAAGAAACGACGCTCCGCGGATTGAACGAGACGCGTTGCCAAGAAGAAACGACGCTCTACGGATTGAACGAGACGCGTTGCCAAGAAGAAACGACGCTCTGCGAATTGAACGAGACGATTTTCGAGGGTCTCAATTGCACCCAATCGGCTGCGTTCCCACCGCGATGTCGTCGTACCAAAGGTCCATCGCGGGGCCCGCGTACTTTTCGAACCCGAACCGCACGTCGTCGTAGTCGTCGAGCGGGTAGTCGGTGTGGTGTAGGTCCGGAATCTCCACACCCGCCACCCAAACATCGATCTCCGGCTTGTTCGAATCGAGCAAGACTTCGAGACAGGTCCAGGTATCCGGATCGAACTGAACTCCGGGGAGCATCCCGTCGCTATAATAGTTGGCATTCGAAAGGGCGCCGTGCGCGTCGCCCATGACGGTGTACATCAGCATCTGGTTGTCCTCGCCGAGGCGGAGGTTATTGCCTTGCCCGGACGACGCGAACAGGTCCGCCAAGATGAACGCGTTATGGCCCGCGCTCATCGCGGCCCCCAGCCGGACGAACGCTCGAATGTAAAAGCGGCCGGCGGGCGCGGGGAGAACCGAGGCGTCGTGGAGGACGAGCAGCGTGTCGTAGTCGGCGTCGCCGTCGGATATGTGAACCGACTTCGTCCCGCTGTGCGCCGGCGTCGTGCTGTCGACGGTCACCGCTCCAGTCCCGATGATCGAGGTCGACCACGGGGCTTCGGGCGTGGCCGTCGACGATTCGAACGTGTCGCAGAAGAGTAGCCCCGGGCGGGCTGCACAAGGATTTCCAGCGCTCGCGTCGTTCCCGCCGGGGCCGGTCCCACTCCCCGCAGCGCCGGCCTCCGTTACCGTTCCGCCCTCCACCGCGCCCGCCGCGACCGCGCCGGCCTCCGGGGTCCCACTCGCGAGACCGTCGGGTCCACCGCTCGTGCCCGTGTCGTCGCCTTCCCCGGTGTTGGCGCCGCTGGCTTCAAGACCCGCGTCGACCAAGCCCCCGGCCCCGCTCTCCCGGGCTTCGCTCGGTGCGCCTGCCGTGTCCGAGTGACACGCCGAAAGCAGCCTTAGCGCAATCAGCGTCAGCGAAGTCGAACCGCGGCGGCCGAAGGTCATGCATCAAGGTATCAAAAGATCTCTCCCAGGATGTGCGCCGCAGGCTAATGCACCTCGCCGACGAGCAGGCCGAAGCCGCCCACGAGAACCTCCTCGGGCGAGGCGCCACCCTGGCAGGCCACGCCGTTCTTGTCGATCGTGAATCCGTGATCCCCGAAAACGAACAGGAGCGTGCGTGGAGCGAGCGTCTCGACGTAGCGCGCAACCGCCTCGGCGGTGACCTCCGCGATCTCCGGCAGCTCTCGCATGACCTCGCCGCGGGCTTCGTGCAGCCTCGACTCGACGATGTCGAGCTTGTTCAATTCGCGTGGGCCGACACGCATCCGGCGCACGTGCTCTGCGTTTCGCCCCCGCAGCGGCTGCCCTTCCGGCTCAACCGCCGACGGCGCGCGCAGCGCGTCCACGCCCCGTGCGATCGTCTCGAGTTGGCGATTCGTGGTCGTCGGAAGCGCGCTCCAGAGGAGAATCTCGTCGGCGATCGCCGCGCGCGCGCCGAGCTTCGCCGCCAGCCGGCCCTGGATCGCGCGCGAGAGGTCCCACCGCATCGCATCGACGAGAAGGAGCCGCATCGTGCGGGCACCGTGGAGACGTGCGACGCGTCCCGCCACGTCGTGAACGTCGAGGACCATCCGCGGCCGCTTTGTGGTCGCGGCAAACGTATGGAAGGACTCGACGTAGCCCGCCGCGAACGTGTCGCGGAAGTCGTCGCGAGCGCGGCGGGCGCGCGGATCCTCGAGGCCCGCTACGACGGCGTTGGCGAGCGGCACGTACGCGTCGGCGAACAGCTGCTCGAGCGCCGCGATGGGTTGGGGGCCTCTTGCCGCGGCAAGCTGCAGAGTCCACGTGCGCCAGGTCGTGTCGGTGCGCGGCGATTCGGGAACGTCCGCCGCCGATTTCTGGGTGGAGGCTGAGAGACCGGGAGCAGGGGCCACGACGGCGGGCATCAGAAGGGCCCCGAGCGCGACCGGATCGCCGAACGCCGAGGTCTGCGTGTCCCGCGCGTCGAGCAGCACGGTCACTGGTCGCTCTCGGGTCGCGGTGGCCAGAAAGCGCAGAGTGGCGCTGTCGCTCGGGTCCAAGGCGCCGAGCGCGCCAGTCGCAGCGCGAAGAGGGCCCAGCACGACCGCGATCCCGGTTGCCCCGGAGCGGCGCGCCCGAAACAGCTGGTCGCTGAGCAAGGCGTCGGGATCGGTCGCGCAGAGTAGGCCCGGGCTCGCCTCGCCTCGCGCCGCGAGCTCGCGTTCGATCGTCTCTGCGATGAGCTCGGCCAGGCGCCCGCGAGCCGACGGCCCCACTCCTTCGAGCTCGGCGACGAGCATCCCGGCGCGCCCCAATCGAACGCTCGCCTCATCGCGCTCGTCGGTCGTGGCAAAACGCAAGTCGCCGTGAGCGCCGTCGGGCACTTCGGACACTTCGGGCGAAGAACGCGCGCTGCGCTCCGGGTCGAACGTCATCATGGCGCCATGATGTAGGCACGCGGCTCGTCCGTTGGCCCAGTTTGTGGCGCTCGTTGACCGTCCGAGAGCGGATGGTATCTTCTCTTTCGTTCCCTCTGCAGGGTACGTGACTGCCGGCATCACATGGATCCCGAACAACCACGAACCCGGGAGGTTATGACCGCTCGGTGTGCAAGCCGAGCCGCTCCTACGGGGCGGACAATACTCGGAAGCCTTAAGCGCGGTCAGCGCTTCCCACCTAGCCGTTGGCTAGGGGTTCATGTCGTCCGGCACACGGCTCAGGTGGTAGGAACGACCCCAAGCGGGCGGCGTTGCTCTGAAGCGCCGCCCGCTGTTTTTTGTGCCGTCCCCGGGTGAGCTCGTCCGTGACTTCGACTCGAGACGCGCTCCTCGGCGTGATGGATTGGAAAGACCACTGGGCGTACCCGGCGTTGACCCGGCCCGGCCTCACGCGCGCGCAGCTGTTCGTCCACTTCCGCCACGAGTACCTGGTCTACGTGCGTGACTTTCCGGTGCTTCTCGCGAGGACGCTCGGTATCGTCCCGCCGATCGAAGACGTACGGGCTTGCCTCGCTCGGAACCTCTACGAGGAGCAAACCGGCGGGATCTCCGGCACGGCGGCACATCCAAGACTTTTTTTGCGCATGATGGCCGGGCTCGGCTTTGACCCGGCCACCTTCGCGGACGATGACGCCTGGCTTCACCCGGCCGCGCTTCGGTATCGCAACTTTCTTCGGGAGCGCGCCTGTGCGCCGCCCTGGCAGGCCGCTCTCGCGCTCCTCACCATTTTCGTCGAGGGAAGCGTGCACGAGCGGGCGGAGCTCGCGGGCGATTTCGTGCGCCGCGAAAGTGTGCAAGCGGTGACCGAGCACGTCCTGGTCAAGCACTACGGCTGTCCGCCCGAGGCGATGGAGTTGACGCGGGCGCACGCCGAGGTGGAGGGAGAACACCGGCAGGACGCGTGGCGAATGGTGCTCGCGGCGGTGCAGACGACCGACGAAGCGCGTGCGGCGATTGACGCGTGCGAGCGCGCGCTGGCGATGTGGCATGCGTACCGCGACGGGGTCGCGGAGCGCATGGGCGTGGAGAGGTCACGGGCAGAAGCGCAGACAGCCCGTTGAACGCGAATGCCATTCCGAGGCAGCTCGGCTGGAAAAGAAGGCGACGAGTCACCCGTCTTCAACCGCCGAGCTGCACGGCCTTGTGCAGCCAGGTATCGGTTTCCGCCGCGGTCACGAGGAAGTCTGCGACGTCTGCCCGCGAGATGGAGAAGGGGACGCGCGCGATCTCGCTCTTCGCAACGTACGTCTTGCGTCCGGGGCCGTTCGTCAGCCGACCGGGTCGGGCAATGACCCAATCGAGGCCGCTGTCGCGGACCAGCTTTTCTTGACGTTCGTGATCTTCGAACGGCGTTTTCAGCAGAAACGAGACGACGAGCTTTTCGATCAAGAAGTTCATGACCCTGCGACTGTCGCCCGTTCCCATCGCGCTCAGCACGACCAGGCGACGGACTCCGTGGGCCTTCATCGCTTCGATGGCGAAGCCGGTGCCCAGAGAAAAGTACCTCGGGTTTTCTTTGAACGCTTTCAGGCTCGTCGCGGACGCGGTGATGATGACCGCGTCCTGTCCGCGAACTGCGGAGTCCACCGAGTCGCGCCGGTGGAAATCGCCTTTTTGCTTCGTCAGCTTTGGGTTCTCCAGCGCCAACTTCTCGGGGCTCCGAGCGAATGCGGTCACGTCGTGTCCGCGCGACAGCGCGATTTTGACGGCCTCCGCGCCAGTGCCTTGCGATGCTCCCAGGATCGAAATCTTCATGGCTTGGCAACTAAGCCCGAAGAGACCCGCTCTGCCAGATGCCAGCCGAGCCCAGAATTCGCTCTTCCCAGGGCGGCAAGCAGCCTGAAGTTGTCCTCGTGCGGACTCTTCTTTGGAGCGCCCTTAGCCCATCACTCGCTCTCTCAAGAACTGCTCGATCCGGTCGTTGACCAGCTGGGGCTGCTCGATCGGCGCGACGTGCGTTCCGCGCGGCACCATCAGTATTTCGCCGCGGGGCATGGCTTCGGCCATCGCTTTCGCCAAAAACGGAGGCGTGAAGGTGTCGCGCTCTCCGGCGATGACCAGCGCGGGGACGTCGATTCGCGCCAAGAGGTCGCCCGCCGTGTGCTCCCCGGCGGCGCGCAGCATGCGCAAGAACATCGGGAAGTCGACGTCGGTCATGTGCGAAAGATACGGGAGGACGTCCTCCGGATGCACCCGCTCGGGGTCGATTTCTCCGGCCTTCAAGGCGATCTTCAATCCGAGCTGCGGCGGCAGCCGGCTCCAGACGGCGCGCACGAAGTGCGGCGACCTCTCGGCGAGATCGAGCAGCTTCGGCAAGATGAGCTCCAGCACGGGGACGCCGTGGAAGGTGCTCGTGACATTTCCGAAGCTCCCGCACAAAAGTACGAGCCCGCGCACCTTCTCCGGACGAGCGCGGTAGGCTTCCAGAGCCACCTGGCACCCCATGGAGTGGCCGACGAGGACGCAAGGCGGGTCGCCCACGTGGAGCCGGACGCACCCCAGATCGTCGGCGTGGGCCGCGATGTCGATCCGGGCGGGGTTGGCCGGGAGAGCGCTGCGCCCATGCCCCCGATAATGCCAGTGCACGAGCGGAACCACGGGCGCAAGCTCTTCCCAAAAGTACTTCCAGATGAATCCGTCGCACAGGATCCCATCGCTGAGAATCGCGTGGATATCGCCCGGCGCGTGGCCGCCGGTTCTTGTGCGCACGAACAAACGAGTCCCGTCCACGCCGAGCGCGAACGACGTTCGGTCGTCAGTGGCCGCCCTATCGGGCCGGCGCCTGTCGAAGAGCCGATCCCGAGTCTGGCTCAGCCCCCCTCCTCGTCCTCGCCCCCTTCGACATCGTTGACGCTCGGGAGTTTCTTGATCTCCACGCGCGAGATCTTCCAGGCGCGCTGGACGACCCACGACAGCGACCGGTCGAGTCGCGCCGCCTCCTCCTTGATTTCTTGGAGCATCGACTCCGGGAAGTAGAGACTTTGTTTGCGCTTGTCTGTCTTTGAGCCGGGCAGATTGGCCATCGGTTCCTTCTCACTCGTCGCCAAGGGGAGCCTCCTTCGTGTAGGCCGCCGGAAAGGTGCGGGAATCGCTGCGCTTGCCTTCACGAGGATACCTCGATTGTCGGTTGACTTACGAGGGGGATCAAGCTGAGCAAGCGCGCTACGCCAGGCTACAGGTTACCGGCCGCCGCAGAAAACTTCTTCGCGTTCGCCTTGGCGTTTGACTCCGACGCCTGCGGTGTCCTCCCACCTCTCGTCCTGTCGAAAACCGTCTGCCCAGCGGCTACGGTGCACCGAAATGCGGCTTGTCGGGCTCAAAAGCGTGCTTCTCGCGATGTTTGCATTTTCGGGTGGTGCGTGCATCACGGCGCTTGGCGGCGGCTCCCGCGCGGCTGGCGGCGAATCGCCCTACGCCGTCGTCGAGCAGCTCGGGCGCGTGCTGGTCGAGGTCGAAGGCGAGTATGTCGACCCGGTCGACCGCACGAAGCTCGTCAATGGCGCGATCAAAGGGATGGTCGCCGAGCTCGACCCGCATTCGAGCTACATGGACGCCGAAGAGTTTCAAGCCTTCCAGAGCGATACGCAGGGCCAGTTCGGCGGTATCGGCGTCGAAGTGGAGACGCGCAACGATCAACTCATCATTCTCTCTCCGATCGAGGGTTCTCCGGCCGAGCGCGCCGGCATCCAGAGCGGCGACGTCATCGTTAGCGTGGAAGGCAGGGACGCGAGCGCGCAGCCGCTCGACAAACTCGTCAAGCATCTCCGGGGCGCTCCCGGCGGGCACGTGAAGATCGGCATCCGACGCCAGGGCGCGCCCGATCTGCTGTCGTTCGATCTCGTGCGCGAAGTAATCCACGTGCCGAGCGTGGCCTCGAAGCTTCTCGTGGGTCGTGTCGCGTACGTGCGGATCAAGCAGTTTCAGGAGCGAACCCACGACGAGCTCCTCGAAGCGGCCGCCAAGCTCCGGGTGCGGGCAGGTGGCCACTTCGCCGGCATCATTCTCGACTTGCGCAGTGACCCTGGGGGCCTCGTCGATCAAGCGGCGGACGTCGCCGACGAGTTTCTCGACGACGGTGTCATCTATACCGCCCGCCACCGAGGGCGCATCGTCGACGAAGTGAAGGCTCGTTCGGGGGGTGCGTTCGTCGACCGCCCCTGCGTCGTCCTGGTCAATCAGTTCACGGCGAGCGCTTCGGAGCTCGTCGCCGGCGCACTTCAAGATCACAAGCGCGCGAGCGTCGTCGGCGAGCCGACTTTCGGCAAAGGGAGCGTCCAGGCGATTGTGTCGCTCCCGGGAGGGGCCGGGATGCGGCTCACGGTGTCCCGGTATTATACGCCCGGGGGACACGCCATTCAGGCCGATGGGGTGCACCCCGATGTGGCGGTCGAGATGAAGAAGAACGAGGCTTCGCTGTCGTTCCGCGAGAAGGACCTCGAAGGGCACCTCGCGCCGGAGTCGGGCGCAGGGCCGGGGTCGCGTCCCTCGGGCGTCGTCGTCCTGGCGGGAGATGCCGGCTCGACTCCGACCGAACCGAGCCGGAGCGACGCCCGCAACATCCCCGACAACCCGGAAGACGGAAGCGACGCCGTCCTCAAGGTCGGATGGGAGGTGCTGCATCGGGCGATCGCGCCTCAGCCCGCCCGCTGAGGGCGCGCGCGGCTGCGGTGCCCGCCGCGGCGCCCGTCGAAAGGACGTCGAGCCACGCACGGGGCCGGTCGGCGCGCAGATCCCCAGCGACGAACAGCCCGGATTCGGTGCGGCCCTCTGCGTCGCTGAGTACGCCGACATGGTCCATCATCGCGTCGCGGGCATCTGGCCACGCGATGGCTTCCGGGGGCCGGCCGAAGAGCGTGCTCGGGAGCTCGAGCGGGCGACCGTGCGCGCCGAGGACGACGGGGGCGGCGATCGTCATGCGGAATGGGAGGCGCGCAAAGGGCGGCAGCGCGGACGCGAAGATCGACTCGGCGGGCGCATACTCGATCCCGCCTCCGACCAGACCACCGATTGCGAGGACCACCGCGTCGGCCTCGAGATGCGGTCCGTCCTCCGAACCCTCCGTGACGATGCGCCAGCCGTCTCCAGTTCGGGCGACATGTGCCGCGCGCCCGCGTAGGTGCTCCACCCCGGCGGCGGCGAGCGCCCGGTCGCGTGCCCTTTCGAACCGCAGCCCAGAGGGGCCTCCCGGCGACCCGATTGCCTCACCGCACCGGACACCGACGAGTTCGGACAATTGACGCGCCGTCGGTCGATCGATCCCCAGGCAAGCGGGCAGGACGAGCGCGCGGACTGGGTCGCGGGCCCGAGCGAGCGCGTCCCGCAGTCGCTCGCCGAGCCAGCCCAAGCGGGCCATGTCGTCGTGTCGCATGGCAAAATCTGCGTCCGGCAGCACCCGTTCGTCGGCGTACCGAATGACGACGGCGTCGATCGGGTCGAACGTCTCTCCCCATGCTCTCGCCAGCGCGCCCGCGTCCCACCCCGGGCGTTCGCATCGGACCACGCCGACGCGTCCGACCGCGAGGGCCTTGACGTCGATCACCGCGTCGTCGTGACCACGCGCGGGACGCACGATGCCCGACTGAGTCAGGAGGCGCGCGCCCGTGTCCGGAAGGGCGTATCCACCGAGAAGATCGAGAATGTCCCGCGCGCCGCGGGCGATGGGGGTCGGCTGCATCGGGGCGTCTTGCCAGAAGTGCGCGTCGATCGCGCCCGTCGCCAACGTGGATGCCCCGGTCCCCCCGTCGAGCACCGAGACGCGCGCACCCCCGCGCGCCGCCGCCAGCGCCGCGGCGGTTCCGGCCACACCCGCCCCCACGACGAGCACGCGATTCACGATTCACCCACCGACGCCCGCAGGTGCGCGAGCGACAGCGCCTCTTGACGCGCCTGCTCGGGCCCGAGCGCGACCAAACGCGTCCTCGCCTGTCGCACCAGGAACTCGCTTGCGAGCGCCTGCCCTTGCCGAGGCAAAAGCCCCATTTCCTCGGCGACGATCTGACCGCATCGCATCGCGCAGCGCATCCCGCCGCACGCGCCCAGACCGAGCCGCGTCCGCCGCGAGACGTCGTCCACCGTGCGCGCCATTTCGTCGCAGATCGCGTGGCGCACTTCCGCCTCGACGACTGGCTCGCAGGCGCACGTGACGTCGCGCTCGCTGGGCCGCATCCTCGTCCGATCGAGGATGCGCAGGGCGATCGTGCCGTGGCGATACACCAGGCGACGGGCCGCCACGGGCGCAATGCCGTATTCGGACGCGAGATCGAGGGAGTTCGGAATCCCGTCGCCGCCGGGGAGCGGACGAACGTGGGTGGTGCACGGCACTTGGAGGTCGAAATCGCGCGCAGCGACCCGGTCGCTCAGCTCTTGGGAGAAGAGGCGATAGCTCGCGAGCTTGCCGCCTATCATCGAGTAGATTCCCGGTGCGCCGTCGGTGGCGTGATCGACGATCTCGTGTTCGCGCGAAAGGGCGTCCTCGTTCGGTCCGTACGCGTACAGCGTGGCGCGAACCCCGGCCCATGTTCCAATGGCGCGGGCCGTACGAACGCTCGGGAACACGTGCGCGACGCCCTGGACCAGATACCGGACCTCTTCGCTGGTCGCTCGAACGTCGTCGAGGTCCCCGTAGTAGTCGTCGTCCGTCGTGCCGAGCACGCTCATGTTCTGCCACGGCTCGAGGAAGACCTGCCGGCCGTCGATCGCCTCCGACAGAATGCCGTAGTTGGTCAACCGCCGATCGAGAACGACGTGGATCCCCTTGCCGGGGCGCACCCGCACGCGCGCCTGAGGCAGACCGCCGAGCGCCGCGGTCACCGGGCTCCACGCGCCGGTTGCGTTGACGACGACGCGCGCGCGTACCCGCACACGCTGCGCGGTGAGTCGGTCGTGCGCGACGACGAGGTAGCGGCCGCTTCTTGCCTCTCCACCGACGATTCGCTCGATCGCGTCGACCGTCGTGTGCAGGTGAATCCGGGCCCCGTGCGAGACGGCGTCGATCGCGTTGAGGACGCACAGTCGGGCGCCGTCGACGCCCCATTCATCGAACGTGATGCCGCCGACCACCGGCCCGACCAGGCCTGGCTCGAGCCGGGCGAGGTCGCTCGCGTCGAGCCGGCAGTGGGGCTCGCCCCGTTTGAGCGGTTGGTAATCGTCGTACGCGCGGAAGTAGGCGTCGATGAGCTCGAGCGCGATCCGGCCCTTGGCGCTCTGGCGGACCGGCATGAGAAATGGGATGCGAAAGAGCAAATGGGGCGCGATTCGCTGGATGTACCCCGAGTCGCGGCACGAGCTTTCGGTCACCCGCGGTGAGCGCGAGAGGTAACGCACCCCGCCGTGAATCATTCCGCTCGAGTTGCCGCTCGCGCCGAAGGCGAGGTCGTTGCGCTCGAAGAGCGCAACGGCGAGCCCGCGCAGGGCAAGGTCGCGGGCTACACCCGCCCCGTTGATCCCCCCGCCGACGATCGCTACGTCCACCGATTCGGCCGGGAGGGGTTCCTGCGCAAGCGCCATCGCGAGCGGCGGCGGAGGCACCGAGACGAGCGGATCTTCGGGCACGGTGGCACCCTCTAGCAGATCGGTCGCAGACCCGCGGCGCGCTTGCCCCGGCGGAGCCGGCGCGAGCGCCGCATGTGTCGGCGCAGCCGAGCAAAGTCGACGAGCGCCGACCGGTTCGAGGGTCTACGCATCGCTCTGCGCAAGCGACCGCTTCGAACGCTTGGCCTTGCGCGCGAAACGCTCGAGCACACGATCGACCACATCGAAGAGCTCGCGGTTTCCGTCCTGCTTGTGCTTCGCTACGCGCGACGCGTACTTGGGAGACTCACGAAGGAAGAGCCGCAGAAGCTCTGCCTCGATGCTCTCGGCGGCGAGCCCGTACCCGAGCTCCTCGAGATACCGCGCGTTGAGGATCTGCTCATACTGGTTTCCAACTGGAACGCTGAATACGGGCTTGCCGAGGTACACCGCCTCGCCGATCAGCGTGAGCCCGCCATTGGTCACGACGGCGCGAGCCGACGCCAGGTCTTCCACGAACCCTTCCTCGCTGAATTCCTTGATCGTGCAATTGCCGCGGCGCGCGTTCTTGCGAAGCCCGTAGACGACGAATTTTTCTTCGTCCACCGCGTTAAGCTCGTCGACGAGTCGAGTGTCGCTCGTCGACGTTTGGTAGACCAGCACGTGGTCCCCCGGATGCGCGCGCTTCTTCACGTCCAGTATCGCGCGCCGAACGATCGGCGGCACGAGGGTCGTCTCCTTCTCGTAGCGCTTGCGAATCGTGGGAAAAAAGAAGGTCGTAACGATGTAGTGGTCGCACGCCGGCAGCTTGGCGCGTACGAACGCCTTGGTCGCCTGGTAGTCGACTTTGACGCCGTGTTTTGCGAACTTGCCCAGCTTGCAGCGGCTGATGATCTGCTGATTGTCGATGGACATGATCGGCAGCCGGTGCCGCTTGGCGAAAAAGTACGCGAACGAATCGAAATCGCTGATGACCGCGTGGGGCCGGAACGAGGCGACCCGGTCGTAGTACACGCCCACGTTTGCGGCGAGCATCCAGGGAGCCGCGAGCACGTTTCTCGCCAGCGTCCCGTCGCGGTCCATTCGGTTGTCGACGTAGCGTATCGTGAGCCCCTTGATTTCGACGACGTCGCGGAAGCTCTTCGCGAGCAGCGCGTGGGCCCGCCCGCTGACGACGATCTTCACTTCGTGTCCGCTCGCGATCAGGTGTTCGCAAACGACGCTGCTGCGGATTGCGTGCCCTAGCCCCTCGCCGACGACGCCGTAAAGAATGCGCATCGGCCTCGTCCGTTCATCCCCGCACGCGAATCGACCACGTGAGCTTCGCCACGCTCTTGAGGACGTTGGGGACGCGCTTGAAGAGGTTGATGCTCGGCGGGCGCTTTTCGATGACGTGCACCGGGATCTCGCGGATGACAACGCCGGCGCGGTCCGCTCGAATGACGAATTCGCTCGCGAAAACATCCTTGTCGACGAGGCACGCCCGCACGACGTCGAGCAGCGGCGCGCGTCGGAACGCCTTGAGACCGTGCGTGTCGGTCCCCCGGTAGCCGAGCATGACCTTCAGCAACGTCGAGTACGCGATGCTGGCCGCATGCCGGATGAGCGGCCGATCGTCGGCGGAGCCCACGGCCAGCTTGCTGCCGATGACGAGGTCGGCTTCACCGGTCTCGAGGATTTCGATCGCGCTCTTGTGAAACGTCGTGTCGCAGAGATCGATCTCCTCGCAAAGCACGATGTCGCCCCTCGCGAGCAATATGCCCTGCTTGAGGGCCTTACCGTAGTTCGGCTCACCGAGCGAGATGAGCTTCACTTGTCCGTCTTCCGGGTTGTCGTACTTCGCGGCGAGCTCGTGGCCGATGGCGATCGTCTGGTCCTTGGAGCCGTTCTCGGCCAGGATGATCTCGTAGCTCCAGCCGAATGGCTTCAGCCGCTCGCGGAGATCGACGACTGCGGCATGCAAGATCGCCTGCTCGTTGTAGACGGGAATGACGATCGAGATGTGTGGATCCGCCGGTTCTGCGGCGGGCTGGCTTCGTTGCACGGCGGCTGCCATCGAGGGGATACCCTGATATGCGATTGGGGTGGGTTATTTTCAACCGTTCCCCGGAAAACCGGGGGCGGTGACGTCGGAGTCGAAGCTGTCGACGAGCGCTCTTGCTTCGACGATGTTGTCCTCGATCGCGCAATAGGTCCAGCCGCCATAACGGCCCAGCGACCAGATCTCGCGTTCGCGAAGCCGAGCTGTGAGGCGCTTGTGCTCGGCGAGTGACCGTTGGGTGACATGCACGTACGCCGGGTCGAGCACGACCCAGTGTTCGGCGACGAGGCGCTGGGTCGTGACCACCCCTTCGCGTACGAGGTCGGCCAGAACGCGCTCGCGGGCCGCCGCGACGTCGATGGTCGCGTCCTTTGGGAAACCGATTTCCACGTACAAGCTCATTCGGTCGGTGTCGAAAATGTTGTCGTACCAGCCCACTCGATAGAACGTGGTGTCCTTCGCGGGGTAGTAGACCCAGTGCACGTCTCGGGCACCCTTGCCGTCGAAGCCGAGGTTGAAAATAAGGACCTTGCTGTATACCCACGTGCTCGGGTCGTGCTCGAGGCCGCAGAGCGCCGCGAAGCGGTCGAAGGGCGCGCTCGAAACCAGGCGCTGAAACGCCAGAGTGCGCCGCGTCGTGCGGGCGATCTTCCGATCGATGTCGACCGAGACGAGCGACTCGCCCAGGGCCACTCCGCCCGCCCGAAGCTCGCCTGCGAGCGCGTGGACGTACTCGATCGCTCCTCCCTCCGGATAGGTGAACGTCGCGTTGTAACTCGAGTTGTCCGGTCGCTTCATGTTGCGCACGACTTCGGTCAGGTCCGCGTACGGAAAAAACCGTCCCATCGCGTCGCGGTCGAGGGTCGTCAGGTCGCACGCGTAGAGCTTCTCGTTATACGGAACGAGAAATTTCTCGCATATGCTCTTGCCGAATCGGGCGTAGAGCATCTGCTTGAAGTTGGTCTCGGGCGAGGGCTCCGAGCGCTGCACGTCGCTCGACCGCGCGAAGTAGAGATCGTGGAAGCAGTCGATGAACTCGTCCTGCGGGAGCTGGTGGATGTTCTTCTGGAAAGGAAAGTCGACCCGCTTTCCCTTGTACGCAATGAACGACTTCTTCTCGACGACGCGAATGCGCTGCCCGACCATTCGCTGCCTGAGCCAAGCCTCGATCTCCGGGTGCTTGAAGTGGAAGAAATGCCCCGAGTAGTCCCAGACGAAGCCCGCCTTCTTGACCGTCTTGCACCAGCCGCCGACTGCGTCGGTGGATTCGAGCACCAGGTAATCGTCGTCGCGCCGCGCCGACAGGGCGGCGGCGGTGGCCAGGCCCGTGATTCCAGCGCCGACGATCAGCGTGCGTACGGACTCCATGTCGCTCGCGTCAGGTTGCTGGCGCCGTCTTTGCGGAAGATTTGCGCGCTTTGGGGTAACTCCCGAGATGCTTGACCATCGGGCACTTGGCCCGCAGCCGCTCGAGTCCCCGGGCAACGTTCGGGTCTTGCCGGTGCCCTTCGAGGTCCGCGAGAAAAACGTAGTCCCAGCGCTTCTCGCGGCTTGGGCGCGACTCGATGCGGGTGAGGTTGATACCCTCTTCATCGAGGTCGGTGAGCGCGCGCATCAGCGCACCTCGACCCTGGCCTTCGCGGAGACTAAACGCGATGGTCGTTTTGTCGTCCCCGGTGGGCGCCGCGTCTTCCAGCGAGACGAGCGCGAATCGCGTGACATTGTCCGGACGATCTTGGATGCGCTCGCGAGCGACCGGCAGACCGTACAGCTCGGAGGCGAGTCGGCTGGCGATGGCCGCGCCGCGCGGGTCGGAGACCGCCTCGCGCACAGCGGCCGCGGTGGACGGAGCCTGCACCAACTGGACGTGGGCCAGGTTCTTGGCCAACCAAACACGGCACTGTCCGAGCGGCTGCGGGTGCGAGTACACCCGCTCGATCGACGCCAACCCGCTCGCGCTCGTCAGCAGGCACTGTGAAACTTCGAGCTCGAGCTCGGCGCGGATGAGAAGGGATCCGTCGATGAGGGCGTCGATCGCGGTGTTCGACGAACCTTCTGTCGAGTTCTCGATCGGGACGATCCCGTGCTGCGCGTCCCGCCGGGCGACGGCATCGAAGACCCCCTCGAACGTCGCCGCTTCCGTGTAGCGCGCCGCGAGGCCGAAGAGCGCCCGCGCGGCGGCATGCGAAAACGTGCCCTCGGGGCCCAGATAGGCCACTTTGATGGGCTGCTCGAGCGCGAGGCACGCGCTCATGACTTCACGGTACACGGCACGGATGGCCTCGGCCGGGAATGGGCCAGCTCGCGCGGCCAGCCGATCGAGAACCATGCGCTCCCGTTCGGGATCGTACGTCGGAAGATTTGCCTCCCGCTTGACCCGTGCCACCTCCCCGACCACGCGCGCCCGCTCGTCGAGGAGCTTGAGGATGCGGTCGTCCAGGTCGTCGATGCGTTCGCGCAGGGTGTCGAGAGCCATGGGGGAGGTGCCAGGGGAGAGAGGTGGGACGATAGCGCGAGCAAACCCCGTTCAGAACGGGACGTTTGCGGTTCAGAACGGGATGTCGTCCTCGGTGCTGCCCCCGCCTCCCAAGGACCCGCCTCCTCCCACTTCGCCCCCGTCGTCGAAGGGAGCGTCCACCCCGACCGGTTCGCGTGGCGGGCGCCCGGTGCCACCCATGCCGCCGGTGGACCCCATGGCCCCTCCCTCGCGCATCGGGGCGCCTTCACCGCGACCGCGGCCCGAGCCGGGGAGGACGATGTTGTTGGCGACGATCTCGGTCGAGTACCGCTTTTCGCCATTTTTCTCGTAGCTCGAAGTTTGAAGGCGTCCCTCCACGAAAAGGAGATCGCCTTTCTGCAAGATCTTGCCGAGTGCCTCGGCTCGCCGGCCCCACACGGTGACGCGGTGCCACTCGGTGCGTTCCTGGCGAACGTTGCTTCGATCGAGATACGTCTCGTTCGTCGCGAGGCGGAGCTTCAGCACCGCCTGCCCTCCCGGCGTCACCCGGAGCTCCGGGTCGGCGCCCAAATGTCCGAGCAGCATCACACGGTTCAAGCCTTCGGCCATCGGCGCTACTCCTTACCCTAGTTGCCCTTGCGGCGGCGCGTTGTGATATCACACGGCGACCGAGAGGCGGGGACTTTGCCCAAAGTCCTCGCCGGACTCCCGCCACCGTGCGCCCATTCCCCATCGGTCGCGGGAGGTTCGAAGTTGCGCCTATCGCGGAGGTGGCCGAGCTTCTGCGTCCCGGACGCAGCACGAGCGCAAACGCAAGAAAGACGCTTACCTGGACGCTCGATCCTTGCGGAGGGGCGTGCCAGCCACTACGTTGTCTCGCCTCGCCATGAAGGACGGCATTCACCCCAGCTATGTTCCGGCGCGCGTCTCCTGCGCGTGCGGAAACACCTTCGTCACGCGGTCCACGCGCGGCGACTTCCAAATCGACGTGTGCGGCGCGTGCCACCCGTTCTACACGGGTACCCAAAAGCTCATCGACACCGCCGGCCGAGTCGACCGCTTCCGAAAGCGCTACGAGAAGAAGGCGCCGGTCGCGAAGGCAGCCGCGCCGGCACCGGCGGCGGACGCACCCGATACTTCGAAATAAGGGCGAGGCCGGCGCGCGGGTTCGACTGGCCTATACTGGCAGAATGTCGTCCCGGACTCGGCCCGTCTCCCTCGCTTCCGACGCGCTGCCCCGACCGTATATCGGAGGCCAGGCGCTGCTCGAGGGCGTGATGATGCGCGCGCCCAAATCGTTCGCGATCGTCGTCCGGCGAAGCGACGGGTCGCTGCAGGTGCGCGAGCGCGCGATGCGCGACGGAGCTCGCGGCATCGCTCGGTGGCCGCTCGTCCGCGGCGTAGCGTCGGTGGTCGAGTCACTCAAGCTGGGAAACGAGGCTCTGCGCTTCAGCGTCGAGCAAATGGAACAAGACCTGGCAGCGCGGCCGGGCACGCAAAAAACGCCGATGAAGACGGGTCGCCCCGGCCTCGGGCTTCTCAGCGCGTTTGGGCTCGCGCTCTTCTCGTTGGTCACCGGCGACGGGGGCGGATCGCAGTCGGTCGACTCCGGCCGCGCGCGCGACCGAACGGGTACGTGGCTCATGCTCGCCGTCGCGATCGCATTTTTCGTCGCGATCCCGCAGGCAGCTGCCGCCGGATTCAGCCGCGTCATGAGGCTCGGGCTCGAGGTTCAGAGCGCGCCCTTTCAAGCGCTCACCGGGGCCTTCAAGCTCACGGTGGTCATCGGCTACCTGCTCGCGATCCGTCGCGTGCCCGAAATTCGACGCGTTTTTCAGTACCACGGCGCCGAGCACAAGACGATTACCAACTACGAAGCGGGAGACCCGCTCACGGTGGAGGCGGCTCGGACGAAGACGACGCTGCACCCGCGCTGCGGTACGACGTTTCTCGTGATGGTGGCGCTCGTCTCCATCGTTGTGTTCACGGCGATCGGGGCGAGCCTCCCGCGCATTCACACGGGAAGCGCCCTTCTCGACAACGCGGCCTTCTTCTTCGAAAAGCTCCCGTTTTTGCCGTTCATCGCGGCCGTTACCTTCGAGCTCCAGCGTGTCTTGGCGCGCTTCTGTGCGACCGGACCCCTCCGAGCCCTCCTTTGGCCCGGCTTTCTCGTGCAGAAAATAACGACCGCGGAACCGAGCGACGACCAGCTGGAAGTAGCGCTTGCGAGCTTGCGCGTGACGCTCTTCCGACAAGCGCAGGGGCACACGTACTCGAGCGAGAGCGACGTCTCCTTTCCGAGCTACGGAGCGCTGCTCGCCGCCGAGAGACTTCGCCCTGCGGCCTGACGGGATCGGCCCGTCCGTCGGCGCGGTGGCGCGGGGTAGAAGAGCGCGCAGAAACGCTCTGTCCTGTATGCTACGGCAGGCCAAATGCTCCCCATCGACAAGCTCGAACAGCTCGCCAGTCGCTATGGCGATCTCGCGGAGCAGCTTTGCCGACCGGAGGTGCTCGCGGATCGAGCCAAGCAGCTCAAGCTCAACAAAGAGCGGAGCGATCTCGAGCCCCTCGTCCAGTCATTCTCCAGGTACCGAGATCTGACAAAGAGGATCTCGGACAACGAGGAGGCCCTCTCCGACCCGGAGCTCCGCGACCTCGCCCAGGCCGAACTCGCCGAACTTCAAACGGAGCGGGCGAAGCTGGAGCAATCGATCCAGCTTCTGCTTCTCCCGCCGGATCCGACCGACCAGAAGAACACGATTCTCGAGATTCGGAGCGCGGAAGGAGGGGAGGAAGCCGCGCTCTTCGCGGCCGATCTCTTTCGAATGTACGCGCGCCACGCCGAGCGCAAGCGATGGAAGGTAGAGGTGCTGTCCCTCAGCGAGAGCGCGACCGGGGGCTACAAGGAGTGCATCGCCCTCGTCAGCGGCAAAGACGTCTACTCGCAGCTTCGCTTCGAAGGCGGAGTGCATCGAGTGCAGCGCGTGCCGGCGACCGAGCAGCAGGGCCGCATTCATACGTCCACAGCAACGGTGGCCGTCCTTCCGGAAGCCGACGACGTCGAGGTGCACGTCGACGAGAAGGACCTCGAGATAAGCATCGCGGCAAGCGGTGGCCCCGGAGGGCAGGGGGTGAACACGACCAACAGCGCCGTGCAGCTCGTGCACAAGCCGACGGGAATCATCGTCAAATGCCAGGACGAGCGGTCGCAGCTCAAAAACAAGGCCAAGGCGCTCAAGGTGCTCAAGGCACGATTGCTCGAGCGCGAGCGCGTAAAGCAGGAAGAGCACGAAGCCGCGACGCGCCGGAGCATGGTGTCGACCGGTGAGCGCAGCCAGAAGATCCGGACGTACAATTTCCCGCAGAACCGCGTCACCGATCACCGAATCCGGCTGACTTTGGCAAAACTCGACCGCATCATCGACGGTGATCTCGACGAGCTCGTCACCGCCCTTCGCACGAGCCGTGAAGCCGAGCGGTTGCAAGAAGCGGGAGTCGTGGTCGCACGGCCGTTGCCTTCGGAGGCCGCCGGGGCGGCCGAGGACGCCGAGGCCTGACGTGCGAACGGAGGGCGAGGCGCTCGTCGTCGGGATGACCCTGGTCCCCGGCCTTCTTTCGCGCAACCGAAGCTTCGCCCTGTTCGAAAACCCCGAGGTGCACCGCGCGCGTCGAAGGGCGACCTTGCTCCGCGGCATCGTGCGGCAAATCGCGGGAGCGCAGGGCGCGATCGACTCGATTCGCGTCGCGCGCGTCGCGGCGCGCATCGAACTAAGCTACCAGCTCCCGGCGATGAAGATGCGGCGCCAGGCGCTGCTCAACGAAGTGGAGCTCGCGTGCGTGCGGTACCTCGCCGAGCGCGCATCGGTCGCTGGGTTCCGTGCGACGGAGGAGGACCGTGCCGCCATCGATGCCGCGCTGATGCGGCTTTCTGCAGGGCTGCGCCTCGCCGAGATCGACGCCGGCATGGGGGTATGAAGGGCGCGGGTGGCGGCCCGCGAACAGCCTTTCAGGCGATGAGGCTCAGCTGGGCGGGAGCGCAAGGCTCGACGCAGCGGGCGTCGTCATGGCGAGGGTCATTGACGAACGAGCTCACGGGAAATGCGACGAGCGCGGGGTCGTGCGGCTCCAGCAAAGGCGCGAGCAAATCGGTCTGAGTCAGCTCCGGGCTCAGCCAGCGGGCCCACGCGCCGGGCTCGAGAACCATGGGCATCCGGTCGTGGATGGCTTCGACGGGCGGTCGCGCGGGCTGGGTGAGGATCGCGCACGATTCGACTACCTCGCCGTCGTGCCCCACCCACCGGTCCCAGATGCCCGCGAGCGTGAACGGGGCACCGTCGGCTCGCCGAACGAAGAAGGGCTGGCTTCGAAGCTTTCCGTTGCGTCGCCACTCGAAGAAGCCGTCGACGACCACGAGGCAGCGTCGTCGGCGAACCGCATCGCGGAAAGCGGGCGTGATCGTGACGCGCTCCACACGGGCGAGCCCGAGCTTGTTGCCCGTGCGCACGTCTTTGGCCCACGCCGGAACGAGTCCCCAGCGCAAGAGCTCGAGCTTGCGCGACGTCGAGCCGCGGGGCGTCCGAAGCACGGCGATCGCCTGGGAGGGAGTCACATTGTATCGGGGCGCGAGCGCCGGCGTTTCGTCCAGGCCGAGCGCCGCGCGCAGGTCTTCCGGGTTGGCCGCCAATGCCGTTCGGCCGCACATGGGAGAATCAGAGTAGCGCGCGTCGCTACGAGTGCCCGCTTCCGGTTTTATCCGGGCGGCCATGCCATGGGCCGGCCTCCGAGCACATGGCAGTGCACGTGGGCGACGCTCTGCCCCGCGTCGGCGCCCTGATTGATCACCAGGCGATATCCGCCGGCGCCAAGGCCCAGCTTCTCCGCGGCGTCCCGCGCCGTCAGCACCACTTGCCCCATGAGCTCCACGTCCTCGGCCGTCACGTCATGAACACCGGTGATGTGTCTCTTCGGGATGACGAGCGCGTGCACGGGCGCGACGGGACGAATGTCCCGAAACGCGACCGCGTGTTCGGTTTCGAGCACGACCTGCGCAGGAATCGCCCCTGCGACGATGTTGCAGAAGAGGCAGCTCGACATGGCGCAAGAGTACCACCGGTCCCGCCGCGGCGCGGGGGGACCTGAGGGGGGCTAGATTGTCTCGAGCGCTCGCTCGATTGCCTCGACGAGCGCGCGTTCGCCGGCGCTCGGTGGTGGGTCGCTTTCGTGAACGAACGCGGGGGCGGTCGGCCGAACGACGCCGCAGGGGTGGACGCGCAGCCACGCGGCATCGATCCGGCCAAAGCGCTCTCGGGCCCCGATGAAAAGCGAGGTCAGGTCGGGACCGACTGCGCGGCGCGGTGCGGGACGGATTGTCAGCGATGCATGGCCCGCAAGGGTCGCGTCGAGACCTGCGACGAGGTGGTCAGCCGGATCGAGCCAGTGGTCGCGCGCACCCGGGGCGCCTCGCGCGAGCCACTCACCCACCGCAAGTGGGGGAAGCCCGGCGGGCACGTCGAGCGTGAGCCCGACACGATTCAGGGCGGCCTCGGCCGCCGCCAGATTGGCAGTGCCGCCAATGCGGGCAAGCAGACTCTCCCGATCGATATCGATGGACGTGGACGTGGACATGGACGTGGACGTGGACGTGGACGTGGACGTGGACGTGGACGTGGACGTGGACGGAGTCGACGCGGTGACCAACGCGCCCGGATTCAAGATCCCGGCGGGGTCGAACGCGCGCATGAGCGCCCGAACCACTCCGACCCCGGCGCCTAGCTCGGCCCGAAGACGCGGCGCTTTGGACCGGCCGACTCCGTGGTGATGGGAGAGGGTGCCTCCCGCCTGGGTCGCGGCCGCCAGCGCCCCTTGCCAGGCTCGATCGTATGTGGCCTCGCACGCCGCGTCCCAACCGACTTTGGAAACGAGCTCGGGTGCCGCGCTGCCAGCGAACGAAAAGTAAATGCAGCAGCCGTCGGGATACGCGTGGCTGAGGTGCGCCGTCACGAGCACCGAAGGGCCCAACGCTCGTCGAACGCCGTCGTACAAGGCGCCGAGATTCGACCAGCTCGCCGCAACCTCCATGGTGTCGACGAACGCGCCATGCGCAAATATCGGCGCCTGCCGGTAGCTCACCGAATACCTATGTGCCAGCCAATCCCTCGCTGGCGCCTCGCCGAGCCACTCTCCGCCCATCGACTCCGCGATGCCCCGCGCGCGAGTCATTTCGAATCCCGCGAGGGCTTCTGCTGCCGATTCGAATACGACGAGGAGCATTGCGCCGCCCAACACCCACGCGCCGATCTTCGAATGAAGGAGCTCGGTTATCCCCCCCGGGCGCCTGAGAAGCGTCCGCAGCGCGAACCCGCCGAAGCCCGCCTCATTGCGATTGCGCGCGTCTCGCGTCTTCGACTTCGAACGGGCGAACCTAGCGAGGGCCGCGTCGAACGGGTCGTACAGCCGCGCGACGGCCGGTCGTAGCCCTCGCTGGAAGAGCACGCGCATCGCCTCCCAGCCGAGTCGGGTCGTCGGAAACGTCCAGGCCCCGAAGCCGCGCGATGCCACCGCCGGGTGCAGGCGCAGCGTTGCGCTGGTGACGATGGCGAGCGTGCCCTCGCTGCCGATGACGAGCGGCGCCAAATCCGGCGCGCTCGTGCGCCGCTTGAGGTCGACCACTTCGCCGCTCCCGGTCACGCACTCGAGGCCGACGACCATGTCTTCGATCTTGCCGTATGCTCCGGAGCACTGCCCCGCGCTGCGGGTGGCCACCCATCCCCCCACGGTGCTGCAAAGTATCGACGACGGAAAATGCCCGAGGGTGAAGCCGGCGCGTCCGAGCGTCTGCTCGAGAGGCACCCCCATGTGGCCGGCTTCGACGTCGACGAACGGCGCGCGCGCATCGAGGTTTCGAATGCGCGTCATGCGCTTCATGTCGACGACGACCGCGTCGGCGCTCGGGAGCACCCCGCCGCACACGCCGCTCCCGGCGCCGAATGGTACGAGCGGGACTCCGCGGCTCATGGCCCACCGCGCGAGGCGGGCCACCTCGGGCGTCGAAGTCGGCCATACGATCGCTCCGGGCCGATGCTCTGCCGCGAGGCCCGCGCGAACGGCCAAATGATGACGCGGCCACATGTCGCGCGCGTACGCGACCCGGTCCGCTTCGTCGTCGCTCGAACGCATCTCGGGGAAAGTCTGGAGGAGCGCCCGGGCAAGCCGTGTCATCGGTACACGCCCTTCACTCGCCGTTGTAGTCGGCGGCTCCGAGGAGCTCGAGCCGACCGTCGCGCCAGCCGAACCAGAAATGCTCCGAGTCCGAGCCGCCCACCCACGCGCAGTAAGGCCTGCTCGCGCTGCAAGCGAGGTCCGGGCAGTGCGCGCTTATCCCACGAAGATCGTCGGTGGCCAGTTTGCCGAGTGGGACGACCTTCGGTCTCCAGGTGGGCGTACTCGGCACGTCGAAGTGGATCAGGCGGGCCTCCGGCGACGCATGCCTTCGGAAGCCGGACGGAGTGGTCGAGGCTGCAAGAAGGCGGCATGCGTCGTCGCGCGACACTCCTCGCAGGGGGATGGCCACGGCGGCGCTGGCCGCCGAGCCGACGTCCGGAGTGTCCATGACCGCGAGCGCGCTCGGCAGGTCTGCCTCCATCGACGACACCTGCATGGAAGGAGGGGGCGTAAGAAACGCCTGGGTCCACGCGATGGGCAGTCCGGCCGCTCCGGTTCCGCTCAACCTGACCACGACGTCCGTGCGTCCGTCGCCGTTGACGTCCGCGAACGCCGCGTCCCAGCGCGCATCCGACACGTCCGCTCGGACGGCGCCGGCGTCGATGACGAAGGCCCGCACCGCGGCGCCCTCCCGCGTGACGACCACCGGCGCGTCGGGCGCCAAATCGGTCAGACCCACCCCGATCGTGCCTCCGTTCGAGGAAAGCTCGGCCTGGCCGAGCACCTGCTTCACTTCCCGGGCGCGAGCGAGAAGCAGCGTGCGCGTCTCCGTCGTGTCGGGACCGGACGGCACGGAGCGGGGTGGCTGCGCTTCATCGGACGGCTGGGTGACGGGGGCGTCTTCGATGAGGGCGCGCACGACCCAGCGCCCTTCCTGCCGTGCAAAGCGAACGATTGCGCGGCCGTTTTCGGTCCATGCCTCGCACGCGTCCACGCCGCACGCCTGGGTCGTGAGCGCGTCTCGGATTACTTCGAGCAAGGCGCTGGCGAGCGGCGAAGCCGCCGCCGAGTCCGCGTCGACGTGGCCGACCCGTTGCGTGAAGAGCGATTGCCAGGCGATTCGAACGTCGGCCCCCTCGCGGGCAATTCCGCTCGCGAGCGTCGTCGTGGATGCGCCCGCCCCGCGCAGCGCAGCAAGGAGCGCAGCCGGGTCACGCTCGGGCGCGGGCGGGTGCTTCACCCGGTACGCGAGCTCCTCGGTGTCGTGGAGGTCGGTGAGCGCCATGGGCGAGGCCTCGAACGGGGACGCTTGTCCTCTCGCGTCGATCCAAGCGGCGCGAAGCCCGGATGGTCGATCGAGGGCGGCAACGCTCTCGACCAGAACGTAGGCCACGCCGCCGTCGACGATCCCCCCCACGACCCGAACTCCGGATGGCCAGTGCTCGACAGGCTCGATCTCTGTCGAGCCGTCCTCCGCGCGTGTGACTCGCCAAGCGCCCCAGGCCACCTCGCTCGTTCCGGAAAAGGCGAGCCACCGCGAACGACCCTTCGGGTCCAAGGGAAGCGCGATTGGCTGGGCGTGCGGGTCGCCTCGGCCCGCCATCACGCCATTCCACGCCTCGGGCCAGACCGCGACCCGGTCGGGCGGGGGCGAGGCCGGCGCAAGGGGCGGCGCTACGCTGAGGACGGGGGTCCGCGCCACGCCGGGTGGCGGGGGCCCGGCGCAAGCTGGCAAAGGCGACCCGGCAACGAGAAGGATGAGCGCCGCTCGAACGTCCGCGCCGCAGCCGAACCACCGCATGCGGCAACGTATCAGCGTCCGCAAACGCGGTCGACGGTCGCGATGAGATTGTCCGGCGATACTGGCTTCGCCAGATGCGGAATACCCTCCGGCGCGCGCAGGGCGGAGAGGACGACCACCGGGATATGCGAAAGCTCACCGTCGCACTGGATCGCGTCGAGCAGATCCCAGCCGCTCATCACGGGCATCAGGAGGTCGAGGACAATGAGGCCAGGCCGCGGCCCGTGCAGAAGGGCCCACCCCTGCGCTCCGTTCTCGGCACATCGGACGTCATACCCTTCGGCCTCGAGCACGGCGGCGACGGTGTCGCGCAGATCGCGATCGTCGTCTACGACGAGGACAGCCCCGACTCTGGCCATGGCGCGCTCCCGCGCAAGCGGTTCCGAATCTCTCCTCGACGTCGAAGCAGGATCGGTGCCGGAGCTTGCGCCCGACAGGCCGAGGTCGTACGTGCAAGCATCTGCAGCTCGCGCCATGGATTCCAGCTCCTCCTCGCCCACCGACCGCTCCTTCCTCGATGCCGTCCGTGCCGGTGTTCTCGTCGTCGACGGGGCCATGGGGACTCAGCTCTACGAGCGGGGGGTCCTCTACAGCTCGTGCTTCGAAGAGCTCAACGTGTCGCGCCCCGAACTCGTGGCCAAGGTGCACGCCGACTACCTCCGAGCCGGGGCGCAGCTCATCGAGACCAACACATCGGGCGCCAACGCGCTGCGGCTCGAGAAATACGGGCTGCAATCGCGGGTACGCGAGCTAAACGTCGCCGGCGTTCGAATCGCCCAGGCAAGCGCTGCCGGGAAGGCCTACGTCGCCGGTGCCATCGGGCCGAGCGGCTATTTCTTGGGGCAGCCGGGACAAGGGGAGAGCGCGGCGGCAAGCGCCGAGGACCTGGCCAAAGTAAAGGCGGTCTTTGCGGAGCAGGCGAAGGCCTTGGTCGAGGCGGGAGTGGCCGCGCTGATTGTCGAGACGATGCGGCAGACGCCGGAGCTTCGCATGGCGGTCGAGGCGGCGGTGGAAGCCAGCGAGGGGCGCGTGCCGGTCATCGCGAGCGTATCGCTCGACGAAGGAGGCAGAATGGCCGAGGGCACCGACGCGGCCGAGGTCGCGCGCTTGGCGAAGGAATGGGGGGCGAGCGTCGTCGGGGTGAACTGCTCGGATGGGCCGATGTCGGTCCTGGCGGCGGCCGAGAAGATGATACCCGCCGGCCTTCCGGTGCTCGCGGCGCCCAACGCGGGACTTCCGCGGCGCGTCGACGAGCGGATGGTCTACGTATCGACGCCCGAATACTTCGGCGTTTACGCGCGTCGCATGATCCGGGTGGGAGTCCGTCTGGTCGGGGGTTGCTGCGGAACGACCCCTGAGCACATCAAACGCATCGCGGCCGCGGCGCGGATGACCGGCGGCGGTCTCGAGTCGCGGCTGACCACCGATCCCCCTCCTCTGGCTGTCGAGCCGGTCTCCACCGTCCACTCGATCGTGCCGGGTGCGCTTCAGGCCACGGCCTTCGACCAGCGGAGCGACCTCGCCTCGAAGATCGCCCGCGGGCGGTTCGTCGTCTCGGTCGAGGTCAATCCCCCGGTCGGGACCGACCCGTCGCGGGCCGTGGCCGCCGCCACGATGCTGAAAAAGGGCGGGATCGACGTCGTCAACATCGCGGACGGGGCCCGCGCCCAGGCGCGCATGAGCAATCTCGCCATGGCCGTGCGCATTCAACGCGAAGTGGGCATCGAGGCCATCGTCCACGTGTGCGGACGCGATCGGAATCTGCTGGGAACGCTGGGGCACCTGCTCGGCGCGCACGATCTCGGGATTCGAAACCTGGTGATCATCACAGGCGATCCGCCCAAGATGGGGGATTTCCCGGACGCCACCGCGGTCTACGACCTGGACTCGATCGGCATTCTCAAGCTCGCCTCCCGCTTGAACCATGGCGTCGATCCAGGCGGCAAGCCGCTCGGCGCCGTGACCAGCTTCGTCCTGGCCACGGGGGCGGAGCCCGCCGCGCTCAACTACGAGCGCGAGGTCGCGCGCCTCAAGCAAAAGAAGGCCGCGGGCGCCGAGCTCGTCATGACCCAACCCGTCTACGACCCCGCCCTCCTGCTCCGGTTCCTCGACGACTGCGCCCCCCTCGGCCTGCCGGTGCTCGTCGGGCTTCTGCCTCTCGCGAGCTACCGCAACGCAGAGTTTTTGCACAACGAAGTCCCCGGCATGCAGGTTCCCGAAGGGGTCCGCGAGAGAATGCGAAAGGCGGGCAGCGGTCCGGCGGCGCGCAAAGAGGGCGTGGCGATCGCGCGGGAGATGCTCGCGGCGGTCCGTGGTCGCGTCGCTGGGGCCTACGTGATGCCGCCCCTCGAGCGACACGAGCTCGCCCTCGAGGTGATCGACGGCTTTCTCGACCCGTGATGAAACTCGTGGTCGTCCTTTCTCCGGCTCACCCCCAGGTCCGCGCGTTCTCCCGAGCGCTCCGGTCTGCGCTTGGCCTTGCCGCTCTGACCGCTTCGCTGGTCGCATGCCGCAGGGAGACTGGCCCGAGCGCTACGCTCGCCGCGGATGCTTCGTTCTCCGTGTCGACGAGCGACGGGGCTTCCCCCGCGCGGCCGGCGGTGCTCGGAGCGCGCTGTCGCGCCACCGGGCGAGCTATCCAGCTCGATGACGGCGGAGGCCTGGACGAACTCGATGTCGGCGACGGCCTGGCGGATGCCGACGGGTACGCGGTCGGGATCGTCCATCGCTCCGCCGCCGGGCGCGTCGCGGCCGTGGCGCTGCTCGGCAGCGGCGCCTCGGAGGCGCGGGTGGTCGATCTTGGGCCGACGCTCGGCGACGCGCCTCCGCCGCGTCTGGCTTTGTGCCGCGACCAGCTCGTGGCCGCCGCTTTTTCGCCGCCGGTGCGCTCTCCGCCCCAAGCCGCCGCGGCGCCGTATTTGGCTCGCGACCTGGCGCTCTATGATGTCGGCCGGCAGGGCCCTCCCGCAGCGGCGATTCGCGTTGCCCAGCATGGCGACGAATCGCTGGCGTTCGATCTCGCGTGCTCGAGCGCAAGCGGGCTTGCCGTCTGGGACGAAACCGCGACATTGGCAGGATCGGGCGGGGCGGCGTCGGGCGCCGCCGCGCGCGGGGTCGTTCGCGGGGCATCGTTCCAAGTCGGTCAGGGCAGCGCCGTGGTGACCGATGTGTCGTCTGCCGACTCGGACGCGGAGATGCCGCGCGTCGTGCGAAACGCTGCGGGGTTCCTCGTCTTCTGGATTGCGCGTCGGCCCGAGGCCAAGCACGTGTCGGACGGCTCCGCGGACATCGAAGCGATCGGCGAGGCGCGCGCCTTCGGCTGGCTCGAAATGGTTCCTGTCGACATCACGGGCAAGACGACAGGCCCGCCCCGACGCCTGACGTCGACGGCGGGCCACATCTCCGCGTACGACGTTCTCGCGCGTTCCGAGGGCGACCGTTCGGAGGTGGTCGTCGCTGCACGCGACGACGGGGAATCGGTCGACGGCGCGGGCGGAACGCTCGTCCGGTTGCGCTTGCGAAGCGACGGCGCAGACGTGCCCTCGGAGCTTCCGACCGACGGTCTGGGGCGCGGAGCGCCGGCGTTCGTGGACGCGCCTCTGCCGTGGCTCGCGTGGGTCGGACCGAACGAAGAAATGAGGCTCTTGCCGCTCGACCCGAACGGCGAGGTCGCTGGCCTCGCCAGCGCGGAGCCGGGCCTCGACGAAGCGCGATTTTCGATCGCGCTCGGCTCCGGAGGCGGCTCGGGCGCTCGGGCCGTCCCTGGCGAGGCGGCCGAGGCCAACACCGGAAGCATCCTCGTCGCGGCGCCGCGAGACAAGTTGGCGCAGCTCCGCGTCTTTGAGTGCGTGCGTTGACCAACGCTTCCGTCCCGGAGTCCTTTGGACTACTTTCGACGCGTGGCATCCGCCGCCCGGCACGAGCTTGGGGCCCATAGCTCAATCGGTCAGAGCCCCCGGCTCATAACCGGGCCGTTCCTGGTTCGAACCCAGGTGGGCCCACCCAGGTCGAGGGGAGCCCGCTCGCTCCCCTCGAAAACCCGCGCCATTGGAGCGATGACGCTCCCTGCGTCCAGCTCGTATCGGACAGACCGGGGACCGCCACCCTATTGATGCCGTGGTCGCTTCTTCGCGCCTGCGCTATGTACCCGGTCACGCCGTCTCCTTCGTCCCGGAGTCACGCATTGAGCATCCCCGACCAGATCCTAGCCCTAGAGAAACTCGCGCAAATCGACGCCCAACTGAAAGAACTCGAGGATCAACTCGCGCAAGAGCGCTCCACCCTCGACGGACTCAAATCCGGGATCGCCAAGTTCGAAGATCGACTTGGAACTGATCGCGCCGCTCTCGCCGTCATGGACAAGACCCGCGGCGAGTTGATTCAAGACGTGCGGAACATGAATCAACAGCTGGACCACTCGCGCGACAAGCTCGGGCGATCTCGCACCGAACGCGAATCCAACGCGGCACAGCGCGAGCTCGAAGAGCTCCGCAAGCTCGTTCGCGATCGCGAGGAAGAGATCGGCAAGCTCACCGCCGACGCCGACGCCGCGCGACAGCATATCGAGTCGACGGAGGCGGAGCACAAGAAGCTCGTCGACGAGCTGGCGGCGCGAGAAGGCGACATCAGCTCGAAGCTGAGCGAAGTGGACGGTTCCGTGAAGCGAAAGCGCGTCGAGCGCGACGCGGCGCTCAAGGCGCTGCCCGCACAGCTCTACCGTCGCTACGACATGATCCGCGCCAAGCGCGGGACGGCGATTGCCCAAACCACCGACGGGACGTGCAAAGCATGCCACATGTCGCTCCCGCCGCAGCTCTTTCACCGCCTGCGCCGAGAACCCATCCTCGAGCAATGCCCCTCATGCCACCGGCTGATCTATTTCGTGTCGCCCGCGGGGGTCGGCAGCGATGCGTCTTCGGAGCGAGGCTGAGCCGGAAACGCCGTGCTTTTCGCCTGGTCGGGCCGCTTCCGGCGTGGTAGCCGCTCGCACCCGGTCGTGCTCCCTGCGAAGCGTGGCGATTTTTCGGCGGGAGCGGGCTGGATCGGAACGGGATCGTCGAAAAGCGCCACACTTCGCGTAAGACCCGAGATAGGCTGAGACGATGCTCGCCGGGCGGGTCCCGCCGACATGAAGAGCTGCCCGATCTGCAAGCGCGTGTTCCCCAACGACGCCGGATTTTGCCCGGCGGACGGAACCGCGCTCACCACGGCCAGCCTGGCGCCGGTCGCTCCGTCGGCCGACGATCCCCGCATCGGCGCGCGCATGTGCGACCGCTACGAGATCCGTCGCGTCGTGGCTGACGGCGGCATGGGACGCGTCTACGAGGGGATCGACAAGCGGACCGACTCGCGCATCGCGCTCAAAGTGCTCCACGAAGAACGTCGCCCGGGACGAAGTCGCCCTCGAGCGATTCAAGCGTGAATACGAGAATCAGCGCCCTTTTGCCGCACGAGCACATCGTCCAGGTGCTCGACTTCCAGCGTGACCCCTCGCAAGGCACCTGGCTGCTCGTGATGGAGTTTTTGGACGGAGAAGAGCTTCGCTACGTGCTCAAGCGCGAGCGCGTGCTCGCGCCGGCCCGCCTGATTCGCATGCTTTCGCAGGTGGCCATCGGCCTCGACCAGGCGCACGCGCGGAGCTTCATCCACCGCGATCTCAAGCCCGACAACCTCTTTCTTTGCGGCACCCGTGAGGGGGACGCCGTCAAAGTGCTCGACTTCGGGTCTGTGAAAGACCGGAGCGGGAGCCGCAAGAAGTTGACCGTCCTCGGAACCACCATCGGCAGTCCGTACTATATGTCCCCGGAGCAGGCGCAGGGGCTCGACACGATCGACGCCCGCGCCGACGTCTTTGCTCTCGCGGCCGTCACGTACGAATGCGTGACCGGTGAGGTCCCTTTCGCGGGGAACAACGGGCCCTCGATTCTTCTCGCGATCATGACGAAGGATCCCGTGCCGCCGACCGCGAAGGCGGCGGGAGGAAGGTACCCCGTCCCGCCGGCTCTGGACGAAGTCCTCGAGGCGGGGCTCGCCAAAAACCACACTATTCGTACGCGCAGCGTGGGCGCCCTGGCCGACGCCGTGGGCCGCGCATACGGCCTGGCCGGGGACCACCTGCAGTGGGCCACTCTGCCGCAGCAGGAGATCGCCCGGCGCATCGCCGAAGCGATGCCTCGAACGATGATCGCGCCCGTCGCGCCCCTCGCCATCGCGTCCGATCCCTTCGCCGCTGCCCCTCGGCCGCCATGGGGCGCAACCCCTTCGCGCGACGGAGACGGACTTGCCCTCACGATGCCCGAGTCCGACCTCGCCCCGCAGGGCTTGCCGGGGGAAAAGCCGGCATGGCTGCTGCCAGTTCTCGTGGGTTTGCTCGCTCTCGTGCTGGGCGGCGCGGTGACCCTCGCGGTGATGGCCGGACGGTGAGCGCGCTGCCCCTCGTCGGGCACCCAAACCGCGGGCACGTAAACCGATCGTGCGGAGTGTCCGTAACGCGCGTAACGCGCAACGTGGGCCCGGTTCGACGACGACGATGACGAAGAAGGCGCGCGGCACGCTCGCGATTCGATTTTACTACGCGACCGCGCTCGCGGTCGGCGGCGTATACGTACCTTTTCTCCCGAGTTGGCTCGAGGCTCGGGGCATATTCGGGATTCGCCTGGGACTCGTCGCCGCTGCGGCTCCCGCGATGGGCATGATCGCGCCGACCGCGTTCGGCGCGCTCGCCGATATGTTGAAGCTGCGCGGCGGGCTGCTCCAGCTTGCGTGCGCGGGATCGCTGCTCCTCTGCGGAGCGCTTACCGTAGCCGAGGCCGCGGGGTTGGCTCCGGGCTTCTGGGTCCTCTTTCTCGGCGCCCTCGTTTTCGCCCTCTTTCGCTCGCCGATGAGTTTCGTCGCCGACATCGTCGCCATCGAGCTCGCCCCAGCCGCGGGCACGACCTATGGCCGGCTCCGTCTCTGGGGGTCGATCGGATTCATGTGCGCCGTCCTCTTGCCCTCGGCGGTCGATCCGCGCGACGCGGTCGGGCTACCGGCGGTGACGACCGGCGTGATTTCCGCCGCGCTTCTCGCCTCGCTAAGGCTCCCCCGGAAGGCCGATCTGCCCGACCGGGGTGCGCGTCGCGGCGCGGGTCGACTCCTGCTCGAAGGCGACTTCAGCCTCTTTCTCGCCGCGGTCTTCCTCGCCCAGTTCGGCCACGCCGCGTACGATTTGTGCTTTTCGATTCATCTATTCGACCTCGGCGCGCCGCGAATGACCATCCGCTGGATGTGGGCGCTCGGAACGGGCACCGAAGTGATCATGATGGCGTTCGCGGCCCCGCTCTTTCGCGCGTTCGCCCCCCTGTCGCTGTTCGCGTTCGGAATCGGCGCCGCATCGCTTCGCTGGGCCGCTCTCGCGCTCCTGCAATCGCCGGCCGTCATCCTCGCGCTCCAGCCCCTGCACGCGCTCTCCTTCGGACTCACGTGGCTTTCGGCCGTCCACTACACGTCGCGCCGGTTTTCGCCGCAATCCCTCGGAACGGCCCAAGGGCTCTTCGCGACCGCGACGGGCGCGGGGTCCGTGGCTGGAATGCTCGTGTGGGGGTCGGTCTATCAACGGGCCGGAGGCGCGGCGGTGTTCGGGACTGCCGCCTGTGTTTCGGCCTGCGCATCGGCCTTTGCCGCAGCGCTCGATCGCCGGGTCCGCTTGCGGGTGGAGAGTGCGGTCACCGAGGAGTAGCATCCCCGGCCGCGATGAACGTTCTCTTCGTCGGGGGCACGGGATAATCAGCTCTGCCTGCGCCCGGGAGGCCTCGGCGCGGGGTATCGACGTCACGCTCTTGTGTCGCGGTCAGTCGGCGCGCCATCCGCCCCCGCCGACGGTCAAGGTCCTTCACGGCGACATACGCGATCCCCGGTCGGCGCGTGCCGCGCTCGGCGATCGCCGCTTCGACGTCGTCGTGCAATGGGTCGCTTTCTCGCGCGAGCATGTCGACCTCGACATCGACCTGTTTCGCGGCCGCACTCGCCAGTACATCTTCATAAGCTCCGCCTCCGCCTACCAAACCCCTCCGTCGCGGCTGCCGGTCACGGAGTCGACGCCGCTTCGCAATCCCTTTTGGAAGTATTCACGCGACAAGATCGATTGCGAAGAACGTCTCGTGCACGCGTATCGCAGCGAAGGCTTCCCGGTCACCATCGTCCGGCCTTCGCACACCTACGATTCGGGCTTGCTGCCCGTTCACGGCGGCTGGACGGTGATCGACCGCATGCGCCGCGGGTTGCCCGTCGTTGTCCACGGGGACGGAACGTCGCTCTGGACGCTGACGCACAACGAGGACTTCGCGCGAGGATTCGTGGGTTTGCTCGGCCGCGAAGAAACTGTGGGCGACAGCTTCCACATCACGTCGGATGAGACGCTGACCTGGGATCAAATTCATCAGTTGCTCGGCCGCGCCGCGGGGGTTCGGCCGGAGCTCGTGCACGTCCCCTCGGATCTGATCGCCAAGTTCGATCCCGAGTGGGGCGCGAGCCTGCTCGGGGACAAAGCGCACAGTCTCGTCTTCGACAACACGAAGATAAAGAGATGTGTTCCCGATTTTCGCGCCGTCATTCCCTACGGATATGGCGCGACGCAGCAAATCGGTTGGTACGACGAAGACCCGAAACGGCGCGCCGTCCACGCGGAGACGAGCGCCCTCTTCGACCGGATCCTCAGCGCGTACGCCCGCGCGCTGCCCAATACCGAATGAGCCGCTTGCGCGGACCGGCGAGCGGCGAGTACTCTCGCGCGCCGCGTTCCCGAGAGAGACGCGTGCGTCGGAGGATTCATGAGGTCCATGAGATCGTCTTTTGGAGTGGTACTCGCGCTTTCGTCGGTCGTGGGCGTGGCCTGTAGTCACAACGAGCCGGGCCCGACGGGGCCGGCGGCCGCTGGAGCGCCCGGCGCCGCACCGCAGAGCGCCGCTGTCGTTGGCGGAAAGGATTGTCCGGCCGACTACACGATCGACGACTGCGAAGACGGGACCAACCAGATCAAGGTCCAAAAAGGGCGCAACGGCTACTGGTACACGTTCGTCGACAAGGTCGGGAGCACGATCTCGCCGCCCGCGGGCAAGACGTTCATCATGTCGCAGGGCGGTCCGAACGGCTCGGCGTACGCGGCGCGCATGCTGGGGAAGATCTCGGCGACCGGCGATCCGCTCTACGCGGGCTTGGGCTTCAGCTTGACCAATCCGAAAGGGCAGTACGACGCCAGCGCATATACCGGCGTGTCGTTCTATGCCAAGGTCGGGCCGAGCGCGATCAAAGCAGTTCGACTCAAAGTGCCCGACGTGGCGACCGATCCCGACGGCAAGCTCTGCACCGAGTGCTTCAACGACTTCGGCGCAGACCTCACGTTGAGCGATCAGTGGAAGCAGTACGTGATTCCCTTTTCGGACATGTCGCAGATGGAAGGGTGGGGGAACCCGCATCCCAAGGGAATCGACAAGACCAAGATCTACGGCATGCAGTGGCAGATCAACGCGCCGGGAGCCGACTACGATCTCTGGGTCGACAATGTCGCCTTCACGGGCTGTCCCTGACCGAGCGCTAAAACCCGTGTAGTTCCATGGGTTCGGCCTGCCGCTGTGCGGGCACCGACGCGTCCGGGGTACACTGGGGCGGTTGAGTGAACAGGCCGACATTCGGGCGCAGGAGCGCGTGGGGACCGTCCTCAACGACAAGTGGCGATTGGAGCGCGTGCTCGGCGTCGGAGGGATGGCGGCGGTCTACGCGGCGCTCCATCGCAATGGCGCGCGGGCGGCGGTGAAAGTCCTCCACGCGGATCTCTCCCGACACGCCGACGTTCGCGAGCGTTTCTTGCGCGAGGGCTACGCTGCCAACCGAGTCGAGCATCCGGGGGTGGTGAAAGTTCTGGACGACGACGTCATCGTCTCCGGGCCCGACTCGGGGACCGCGTACCTCGTGATGGAGCTCCTCGTGGGAGAGTCCATGCAGGACCGGCTCGAGCGCCCGCCTCCGATGGGCGAGCGAGAGTTCCTCGCGATCGCCGAGCGCGTGCTCGAAGTGCTCGAGGCGGCGCATTCTCGCGGCGTGGTTCATCGCGATTTGAAGCCCGAAAACCTGTTCCTCCTGAGCGCGCACCCCGATGAGATCCCCTTGGAGGATCGCGGGAAGATTCGCCTGAAAATCCTCGACTTCGGGCTGGCACGGCTGCTTCAGGGACAGACCATCACGACCTATGGATTGGCTCTTGGAACGCCGTCGTTCATGTCGCCCGAACAGGCGGCTGGTCGCGTCGACGAAATCGATGGTCGCACCGATCTCTTCGCGCTCGCGGCAACCGGCTTTCGGTTGCGCACTGGGCGTCGCATTCAAGAGGGCGGCAACACCGTCGAGCTCGTGGCGAAGATGGCGAGCGTCCCCGCGCCCCGCATCCGTATGGTGGCCCCCGACGTGAGCGCTCCCTTCGCCCGGATCATCGATCGGGCGCTCGAATTTCGCCGAGAAGACCGATACGAAAGCGCGGCGGCGATGCTTCGCGATGTCCGCAAGGCCATCGCGGAACTCGACGCGGGAACGACCGCCACCCAGCTCGCCCTTCCGGCCGTGCGCGATGCCGAGAGGTCCGAGTCGACCATCGAGGCGAGCGCATCGGACTTCGAAAGCTCGGCGGCCGCGCGCAAGACGACGCCCTGTGTGGTGCCAGAGCCGGGGCGACTGGCCGCTGGACCGATCGACGCGTCGATCCCAATCCCTCGCCGTCGTCCGCTCGCGCTCTGGCTTTCGCTTCTCCTGCTCTCTGGCATCGGCGCAAGGGCATGGCTCGGTGTGCGCGCACGGACCGCGCGGGGCGCGGGCCCGGCGGCTTCCTCGGCTCTTGCCGTCGCAGCCGTCGACAGTGCACCCCCGAGCCCGGTCGACCCGCATCTGGACGCGGGAGCCTCGGCCGGCGAGGACGCCGCACCGAACGGCGCATTGGCCGCCGGCCCGGCGCGTCCGACGACTGGCTCTCCGGTCGCGCCGGCAGCGACCGTGCGTCGTTCGCCCGCAAACGTTGGCCTCGGCAGCGTGCGAAAGACACCCGGGCCCCACCACCCCGCAAACGCGACCCCGAAGTCCGGAAAATCTGGCACGGCTCAGTAAGGGTTGCCCTCGTTTCCCGTCGTCTTCTTGGTCACGGTGCCGCGCGGAGCGGGGGCCGCCGGGGCGGCGATGACCCCCTTTTGCCCCGAGGTGACCCCGGACGGCGCAGCGGCAACCGAGTGGGTCGCGTCGGCGGCCACAGGAGCGCTCGGCGTCGAACTCGAGCCAGCCGCCGTCGTGTCGGACGGGGGCTCGGTGGCGGTTGCCGTCGCAGTCGGGGACACCGAGGGAATCATGTCAGCGGGTGCTCGGGGAGGAGAGGCCGGCTCGGACGTTCGTGCCTGGCGGTCCAGGTCGCCGCCGAGAAGCAGATACGCCGCCGCGGCGGCCGCAACGACGACGAGCACGACGAGCAGCCAGCCACGACCCGTCCGCGCCCGGGCGGGGGAGGCCCTCTTCGAAGCCGCCTGCATCTCGACGTAGGGACCTGGACGCAGAGTTTCCTTGCTCCGACGACCTTGCTCCTTGGCCGGATGGGTCGGGGTGTCTCTCGCGACGAGATCGAGCACGACGCTCGCTTCGTGCTCTCGGGCGGAGCTTCGCTCTCGAGGGGCGTCCGGCGCCGGCGATGACCGCGACGCACCGGGAGATCCCGAAGCTCCGACGCCCTGCATCGTCCGTTCGCGGGGGTGTCCCACGGACACGATCGGGGCCACGGGCGCAGGCTGCGGCGGAGAGTCAACGCCTCCTGGCTCCGTGTGCACGCGTCCGGCGACGAGCCGCTCGATGGTGCCGACCACCGTGTCCTCGGCATCGATCAGCTTGATGCCCATGCCCGCCGGATGGCGCTCGCCATCGTCGTGTTCGCGCACCCAGACGACTCGGCCAAGCGCCGACCAGGGCACGAGCTCGCCGGCCACTTGGATTTCGAGGGCGAGCCTCTTCCCCACGGGCAGCGGCTTTGCGGCGCGAAGAAACAGCCCTCCGCGTCCGAGGTTGAGCGCGTCCGTTTCGGTGTGGTCTCCGGTTGCGCTCTCGTAGACGACGCGCGCACCGGAGATGCGCGCGCGGGGGGCGCTGCGGCGTTCCTCGGGCATGGTCGAGCTCAAGCATAGATCACACCGGGCAGGGACGAGGAATTCGTTTCAGCCGAGCCGGCTTACGCCACCGGGCGGCGATCGCCGCGCCTGTCCGTCGCGCCGAGCCCACGGCCGATCGCCAGGCGGTAGATGGCAAGCAGCACCAACGCGCCAACGATGGACGCGATGAGCCCGGGGCCGCGCCCGGGCGTCCGGTACAGCCCAACTGCGCGTCCGAGAACGCCAGCGACGAACGACCCGCCGACTCCGAGCAGCATGGTCACGAAGATTCCGCCGGGGTCCTTGCCGGGCATGACGAGCTTCGCAAGAGCGCCGGCGATGAGACCGATGAACAGCATGGTAATGATGTGCATGTGCTTTCCCCAGCGGGGCCTCTTTTTCGGCCTCCGTTCGGGCAAGCAAGTGGTGAACCTGGGTATCGCTCAGGCGGGGAGAGGCGCTTGCGTCGTCACGGCGCCAGACGATTCGGCGTCCAGACGCCTTCGTGCGATTCGTAGCGAACCCGGTCGTGAATCCGATCCGACCCCTGCACCCATAGCTCGACCGCGTTCGGTCGGAGCAGATATCCCCCCCAATAGGGAGGACGGGGCACTTCGGTCCCGGCATAGTGCGCCGTGAGCTCGTCCATCCGGCGTCGAAGCTCGTCCTGGGTGTCGAGCGGCCGACTCTGGGCCGACGCCCAGGCCGACAGCCGGTGCCCGCGGGGGCGACTGCGAAAATAAGAGTCGGATTCTGTCGGGGTGAGGCGCTCCACGGTGCCCTCGGCGCGCACCTGCCGCGCGAGCACCGGCCAGTGGAAAGCGACCGCAGCGCGAGCGTTCTCGGTCAGCTCGGCCCCTTTTCGACTTTCGTAGTTGGTGAAAAATCGCAGGCCACGCGCGTCGATCCCGCGACAGAGGACGATCCGCACCGAGGGGACGCCGGCCGATGTCGCCGTGGCGAGCGCCATCGCCTCCGGCTCGGAGGCACCCCGGGTCCGCGCCTCTTCAATCCACGCCGCCAATGTCTCGAGGGGGCTCATTCCGATTGTCCTCAGCGCGCCGCCGAATCGCTCTTCTTCGCTCCGGCGCTGTCTTTGCTGTGCGCCGCGGCCTGTACGAGAGCTTGCGCTCGGCCCTCGACGACCTTCGAGTGCTCGTCCAAGAAGGCCGCGACCCAGGCGAGCGGTGCGTTCCAGTTGATTGCTTCTTCGTTTGCCGACCAGGCTTCGATATTGTCGGCATAGCATTTCATCGGTGCACACCCGGCGAGCCCGGCCGCCTTGACGTAAGGATCTTGCAGACCCGAATTCGGGCCGCCCGACAAGACGCCCGGAGGCGGACTGGGGAACGTTTCGTTCGCTTGGTGTGCCCAGAACCGATGGTGCGGATTCTCGAGGGGGCGAAAGCCGTACCCGGTCACGTACGATTGATCCATTGGGTTTCGACCGAGGATGTAGCTGAGCGCGTCTTGGACGCCGTCGAGGTACTTCGGGTTTTTCGTAAAGTCGTAGGCAAGCGCCATCGCGATGGCATTGTTCAGCACCGCGGAGTTCGAGCCCCACGGGTACCCTGTCGAATCGGGCTTGAAGCCGACGCGGTATCCCTCGTCATGGTCGGCGGCGATGTACGCGTCAGCCGCCTTCACGATGGCCTCCCGAGCCGCCCCGACTTCGCCTGCATTCAGCGTGTTCGGAACGATCGCGAGCGAAATGGTGCCGAGCGCGGCCACCTGCGGCCAGCCCATTGCGCTGGCGCCGTCGCCGCTCGGCACGACGTTTCTTCGCGGGGACTTCATGAAAAAGTCCTTGTACGAGTCCTTCTTCGTCGAGACGTAAAGCTCGGACGCCGCCCAGTAGAACTCGTCGGATACGTCGCCGTCCCCGTACGCTCCGCCGCCGACCGAGTCCGCGTCCGACGCGTATATCGCGGGGTTGGCTGTCGCCGCCGTCCACGCCCGCTCGGCGGCCTTCAGGCAGCGGGCCGCAAACGCGGCGTCGATCGTCTTCCAAATTCGGGCGCACTGGGCGGCGGTCGCGGCGAGATTCAGCGTGGCTGCGGTGCTCACCGGACGCAAAAAGCGCGCGATCGTGTCCTGGTCGGGCCGAGTCGCGAGTCCGGTCCACTCCTTGTCGTGTATCTTGTGGTGCGCCATTCCGGCGAGCGGCTTGCCCTCGGGGACCTGCATCTTCATCAGGAAGTCGAGCTCCCACCTGACTTCGTCGAGCAGATCGGGCGCGCCGTTGTGATTCTCCGGGATGTTCATCTTGCCGTCGCCGAAGTCGCCTATCGAACTGCCGAGATACTTCGTCCGCTCGTATTGGTCCATCAGCGTCCAGGCCGCGATGCCGCCGTTGACGACATACTTGCCGTGGTCGCCCGCGTCGTACCATCCGCCGCTCACGTCGAGTGAGTAGTCGCACCGAGCCTCGGGCGCGCACGGCACGCTCTTGTCGCCCGGGTGTCCGGCCGCGTGCGCCCACTTCGGGTCACCCGCGTAGGGCATCGTGATCGGGATTCCACTCCGCATATGATAGAAGAAATGGAGCGAATCGTATTTTAGTTTGTTGTACCCATTCGGCGCGATCGAAAATGGGTGGCTTACGTCGCTGCCCGCGCGCAGCGTGTATCCGGCGCCTTGCTTCGTGTACGCAGAAAAGTCGGCTTGCGCCACCCGATCCCCCGACGCCGCGTCCGGGCCGTGCACGGCGGCGTCGCCAGAAGCCACGACCATGCCCGATGGGTCGAGGAGCTCCCACTTCACCGCGCTCGACGCGTCGGTCTTTACGATGGCCACCTTTTCGAGGCCCGGAAGGTAACCCACTTGGTTGACGAGAACGTTCGGAATCGGCAGGGGCGAGGGGCTGGGCTTGGGAACAAATTGCGGATCCTCGAGCACCACGTCGTCCAGGCATACGTCGAAAGGAACCTGTTTGGAGGCGTTGTGCCCTCCGGCATGGAACGCGAGCTCCGCGGTGGGATCGTCGGCCTCGGTCATCGTAAATTCCGACCTTACGATTTTGGGTTCCCCGCCGAGCTCCAGCTGCTGCTGCCAATATGCCTTGTACGGTGGTCCTGACATTCCGATCTTGACGAGCACCGTCGTCGGTTCCGTCGATCCGATTTTGAATCGGACGGCATACGTGTGCCCCTTCTCGATGGCCATCTCCCGGTGACGAACTTGCGCGTCCCACGCGTTCGCGCCCGCGTTGGCGATGTCGAGGCAGTACGCGCCGCCCGAGGCCGACGTGTCGCCTTCGCCCGGCTTGCTGAAGGACGCCATCCACGGCAGGCTCCGGCCGCCGTCGAACGTGGCATTCTTGATGAGGTTGTGAAGGCTCGGGGCCACGGGTGTCGTGGCCTGCAGGAGCTCGACCAAGCGCGCGCGCGTCAGGTGGGAAGGACCTGCGCTCGCCGCGGGGGCCGGGGGCGCCGGTGCCCGAACGGGCGCGGGTGGCGAGGCGGGTGCGGTCTGCTGGCCGCCGCATCCAACCGCTGCGATGCCAATGACGAGAGGCGACACCCGAAGCCGCAGCCTGCCCCCGTAGCTCTTCCAAGTCCTCGTCATCGCTGAATCCCTCTCGCGTCCGCGCCGGCGGCTCGGGGCGAGAGGGTACGCGCAAAGACCACGTGAGGGAATGCCGGGCAGCGCGACCCGCGTGACCCAGCGCTCGGCCGTGTATGCTGGGCGCCCCTCGATGAATGGGAGACTTCCCGCGCGTCCGCTCACGCTCGCCCGGTTGCCGTACGGCGGCGACTACAATCCAGACCAATGGTCCGAAGCCGTCCAGGAAGAGGACGCGCGCTTGATGCGCCTTGCGCATTGGAACATCGCGACGCTGCCGGTGTTCAGCTGGGCCCACCTCAATCCGTCCGAAGGTGTCTTCACCTTCGACTGGCTCGATAAGACCATCGATCGACTTGCGGGCGCAGGTGTGGACCTTTGCCTCGCGACCGCGACTGCGTCGACACCCGCGTGGGTGGACCAGCAGTATCCGGACGTCCTTACGGTCGACGAACAGGGGCGCAAGCGGCCGCACGGCAACCGTCACGCGTTCTGCCCAAGCTCGCCGAGCTATCGCCGCCTCGGGGGCGCGCTCGTTCGCGAGATGGCGACGCGGTACGGAGGCCATCCGCGGCTCCGCCTCTGGCACGTCAACAACGAGTACGGCGGGAATTGGCCGAACTACTGCTACTGCGAGCGCTGCGCCGCGGGTTTCCGCGGATACCTCGAGCGGCGTTACGGCGGCCTCGACGCGCTCAACTCGGCCTGGTCGACCGCGTTCTGGGGCCACACCTACCAGAGCTTCAGCCAGATAGATCCCCCCTTTTCACACGGAGAGGGGAGCATTCAAATGCTCAAGATCGACTGGCGCCGATTCCAGTCGAAGAGCTACTTGGCGTGTTTCGAGCACGAAGCTTCCATTTTGCGCGAGATATCGCCCGAGATCCCGGTGACGACCAACTTCATGGGCGCGTTTCAAGCCCTCGATTACAGGCACTGGGCACAATCGATGGACGTCGTCTCGTGGGACAGTTATCCGCGGACCGATACGCCGTTTGCCGAAGTCGCCTTTTCTCACGCCTTGATGCGCGGGCTGCGCGACGGTCAGCCATTTCTCTTGATGGAGCAGTCGCCGTCCCATCAAAACTGGGCGCCGTACTGCCGCCCCAAAGCCCCCGGCCAGCTCCGCCTTCAGTCGTATCAGGCGATCGCGCACGGCGCAGACTCCGTCATGTACTTCCAGTGGCGCAAATCGCGCGGCGGGATCGAAAAGCTCCACGGCGCGGTGGTCGAGCATCATGGGCGATCGGACGCTCGAGTCTTTCGCGAAGTTTCGGCGCTCGGAGCGGAGCTCGCCGGGCTCGGGGTGCAAACCATCGGAGGGCGGACGCCGGCGCGTGTCGCCGTGGTTTTCGACTGGGAGTGCTGGTGGGCCCTCTCCGCGTCGAGCGGGCCGAGCCGGGATCTCGACTACCATCGCGAAGTCGTAGAAGCGTATGCGGCGCTTCACTCGGCGGGCATCCAGACCGATGTCGCCGGGCCGGACGCGGACCTTGCACCCTACGATGTCGTCGTCGCGCCCGTTTCGTACCTGATGCGCGCGGACCAGGCTGCGGCCATTGCGGCGCGCGTCGAGGCCGGAGCCACGCTGGTGGCGACGTTCTTCAGCGGGGTGGTCGACGAGAGTGATCGCATTCACGACGGGGGACCGCCCGGTCCTCTTCGCGACGTGCTCGGAATCACAGTCGAGGAGCTCGACGCATTGCCCGCCGGCGTCGCCCAAGGGGTGCAGTTCGGCGGCCCGTTCGGCGACCTTGCCGCCGACGTCGAGTACCCGGCTTCGCTGATGTGCGAACGCCTCTGGCTGCACGGAGCGAAGTCCCTCGCCGAATACACGCGGCAGTTCTACGCGCGGGAGCCGGCCATCACCGTTCGCACCCACGGCAAGGGGAATGCCTACTACGTGGCCACCCGCCTCGAGACGGGGCCATGGCGAAGCTTTTTGCGAGCGGTCTGCGCAGAGCGCGGGATCTCGTCGCCGCTTGCCCGGGGGGCGGTACCCCCCGTGGGAATCGAAGTGACGGTGCGCGCGTCCCCCGAGAACAAAGAGCTTCTCTTTCTCCTCAATCACGGCTCGGCTTCGTGCGACGTGGCCATCCCCGCCCGCGCGCACGTCGACCTGCTCACCGGCAGGAGCTTTTCGGGGGATGCCCGTCTCGGTCCCGGCGAAGTCTTGGTGCTCAGGACGACCTGACGAGAAACGGCCGTCGAGCCGCGAAGCCTGCTCGAGCTCGGCGACTGCCCGGACGATCGGCCGCAGCCGGCGTCGCCGCCGAACGCGCCGCGTGCGGCGGGGTAATGATTCCGCGCCGAACGTGTGCGCTCGTCCGGAGGAAACTTTTCGGAAACTTGCCGGTGGATAACTTCGCGTGGCCTGGTCGAGTAATCACATGCAGTTTGACCGCTACGAATCTGCCTCGTTCTACGACGAAATGTTCGATGCGGCCGGCCAGCCGCGCCACGGATGCGCGCTCGTAGTCCGAACGCTCGCGGCAATCCCGGACGGAGAGGTGCTGCGCCGCCAGCGCGCGGCCGAGCGCGCGCTCCTTCACATGGGCAGCACGTTCAACGTGTACGGCCACGAAGACGGCGTCGAAAAGATCCTTCCGTTCGACATGATCCCGCGCATCATTCCCGCCTCGGAGTGGAAGCACCTCGAGGTGGGTCTCAAGCAGCGCGCACGCGCGCTGGACCTTTTCATCGACGACCTCTACCACGCCCAGCGCATCCTCGCGGACGGGGTAGTCCCCCGCGAGCTCGTCGAGACGGCCGCGACCTATCTGCCTGCGTGTCGCGGGCTCGACCCGCCGCGGGGCGTCTGGTGCCACGTCAGCGGCACCGATCTCGTGCGCGATAGCGACGGCCGGTACTACGTTCTGGAAGACAACCTCCGGTGCCCTTCGGGCGTCTCGTACGTTCTCCAAAACCGCCGGGTGATGAAGCGAACGTTCCCGCGCGTGTTCGAAGCGTCGCGCGTCCGACCGGTGGACGCCTACCCGAGCCAGCTCCTTCAGATGCTGCAGTTCGTCCGCCCCGGCGACGTCGCGCAGCCGACGGTCGTCCTGCTCACGCCAGGGGTCTACAACTCCGCCTATTTCGAGCACTCGTTTCTCGCGCAGCAAATGGGGATCGAGCTGGTCGAGGGGCGAGACTTGGCCGTGCGCGACGGCTTCGTGTGGATGCAGACGACCCGCGGCCTGTCGCGCGTCGACGTTATCTATCGTCGAATCGACGATACCTTTCTCGACCCCACCGTCTTTCGTCGCGACTCGATGCTCGGGGTGCCGGGGTTGATGGACGTCGTGCGTGCCGGACGCGTGACCCTCGCCAACGCGCCCGGCACCGGGGTCGCCGACGACAAGGTGATCTACGCGTACGTCCCGGCCATCATTCGCTACTACTTGGGCGAGGAGGCGATCCTGCCCAACGTGCATACGTTCGTCTGCTTCGACGAAAAGCAGCGAGAACACGTGCTCGCGAACCTGGACAAGCTCGTCATCAAGGCGGCCAACGAGTCAGGGGGCTACGGGATGCTCATCGGGCCCCAGGCGTCCGCGGCGGAGCGAGCCTCCTTCGCGGATCGCATTCGCGCGAATCCGCGGAACTACATCGCGCAGCCGCTCCTCGGCCTCTCGCGCGCGCCGACGCTGATCGAGGGCGCCGTCGAAGGCCGGCACGTCGACCTCCGTCCCTACATTCTCCACGGCGAAGACATCTTCGTTTTGCCGGGCGGTCTCACCCGCGTCGCACTGAAGAAGGGGTCGTACGTGGTCAATTCGTCGCAGGGCGGCGGAAGCAAGGATACGTGGGTGCTCGCCTCCAACGGTTCGAGCGTAGGAGACTGACCATGCTCAGCCGAGTGGCCGAGGCGATTTACTGGATGAGTCGCTACGCCGAGCGGGCGGAGAACGTCGCGCGTTTTCTGGACGTGAGCTTCCAGGTGATGCTCGATTTGCCGGACCCCGTCGGCGATCCCTGGGCGGGCGTCGTGAACGCCACCGGCGACGAGGCGCTCTACGCGAAGCGCTACCAGCTGGCGACTCGGGACGACGTCGTGCGCTTTCTCACGTTCGATACCGGTTCGCCGAATTCGATTCTCTCGTGTCTTCGAAAAGCCCGCGAGAACGCTCGCTCGGTCCGCGAAGTGATCTCGTCGGAGATGTGGGAGCAGATCAACAAGTGGTACTTGACCGTCCGTGACGCCGCCGAGAGCGAGTCTGTGCTCGACGACCCGCACGACTTTTTGCACGAAGTCAAGCAGGCCTCGCACCTCTTCGTCGGGATCGCCGCGCTCACGATGACCCACGGCGAGGGCTGGAACTTCGGAAGGATCGGCAGGCTTCTGGAGCGCGCCGACCAGACGAGCCGAATCATCGACGCGAAGCAGGCGCTCCTCCACGCGCGCCCGACCGAGCTCGGGTCCAGCGTCGACGGAGTCAATCTCTCGGCGTTGCTCCGTTCGGTGAGCGCGCTCGAGATGTATCGCAAGCGTCACGGCATGATCGCCTTTCCCACCGTGATTGGGTTCCTGCTCCTGGAGAAGGGGTTTCCCCGCTCGGTTCGCTACTGCCTCAACGAGGCTGCCCGCTCGCTGCACGCGATCACGGGGACTCCGGCCGACGCAGGCGATACGTTGCCCGAGCGTCGCCTCGGCCGGCTGAGCGCGGAATACGAGTACGCGGCCGTCGAAGAGATTCTCGCCGAGGGGCTGCACACGCACCTCGATCGTCTCCAGTCGAAGCTGAACGACGCGGGGGGATCGATCCACGAGACCTTCTTCGCGGTCCGTCCGCACGCCGCAGAGCCACTGGAAAAGCCCGTCCCGACGCAGTCGCAGACGCAGACGCAGACGGTGTGGACGGCGACGCATTAGGCCCCAGGCAGTCCTCCCCCACGGCGGCCGCCCCTGAAGAGGGGTCCCCCTGCGGCGCCGCGCCCCAGGGCGCACACGGCGGACTCCGGGGATATGGCGAGGCCGCCGGTGCATTCCCCAGCGGCGAACATTCCTTGCGCGGGGCCCCCTCGGGGCATACGGTTGAGAAAGAGCACAAGCGTATTGTCGGGGCGCGTGCTTGGAGGAGCTTTCGATGGGGCAAAAGCATTTGCTTGGGGTCGGGGTCCTCTTGGCAGCGTGCAATGCCGCCCCTCCGGTCCCGGAGAATCCCGTACCGGCGGCCGCGCCCGATCTCGGCGCCACTACGATCCAATCGGTGGCGCCCCCGCCCATCTCCGGCGGAACGCTCCTTTTGTCCCAAGACGGGACGACCGCCATCGCCGCCGATCCCGATAGGGACTTGGTGAGCTTCATCGACGTGGCCACGGCCACGCTGCGCACCCAAACGAATCTCACTCCGCACGACGAGCCGGGCCGCATCGTGGAGGACATGGGGGGACTCGTCCACGTCGTGCTCCGCGGCGCGGGCGAGCTAGCCACGCTGTCGCTTGCGACGGGGGACCTCGTGGCGCGCCGCACGCTATGCGCGCAGCCGCGAGGCATCGCCTACGACGGCGCGATGGACCAAATCATCGTCGCGTGCGCCAGCGGCGAGCTCGTCACCCTCCCCGCGGCCTCGGGCGCCGCGGTGCAGACGGTGACCGTCGAACCCGGTCTGCGCGACGTCGCGATTGACGGCGACTCGATCTTCGTGAGCAAGTTCCGCACGGCCGAGATCCTTCAACTCACCCGCAGCGGCACGATCGTGCAGCGGACATTGCTCCCCGCCGTACCGGGGAGCTCGCCTGCGATGGCCTGGCGAATGCGGGCAACGCCGGACCATCAGCTCTTCGTCGCCTACCAGGTCGACTCGACGAGCTTCGTTCCGACCACACCCGGCGGATACGGCAATTCAGGCTCAGGCTTCGCTTCCGGATCTCCAAGCCCGGTGTCGTTCGGCGGCAGCGCGAGCTCGCCTGCCCTGGCAACCGACTCCTTCGGAGGCGGGATCGTGCACACGGCGATCGCCTCCTTGTCCACCACGGGGCTGACCGTCACCTCTTCCGCCGTCGGAGCCGGCGCCGTCGAATCGGACGTGCTCCCGGTGGACCTCGCGCTGCCCCCTTCGACGGGGCTCGTCGGTGGCCTGGCCGTGATGGTCGCCGCCGGCAACTGGAGGTCGGAGCTCACGCACGCCTACTCCACGTTCTCGTCGGTCGCCGGCGGTCCGGTCGGCGGCCCGCAAGCCGCGTCGATCGACGGGCAGGTGATCGCCACGGAGATCGCACAAGACGGGACATACCTCTTTCAGAGCCGTGAGCCGGCGGTGCTTTATTTCGTCCGGCCCGGCGCGACGGGGCAGGCGGACACAGTACGAAGCGCCGTCACGCTCTCCGACGCGAGCCGCGAAGACACCGGGCACACGATCTTCCACACCAACTCCGGTGGGGCCGTCGCGTGCGCCTCGTGTCACGGCGAAGGTGCGGACGACGCCCAGACGTGGAATTTCGGAGGTGTCAAGCCTCGTCGGACGCCCTCTCTTCTCGGAACGGTGAAGGGCACGGCTCCCTATCATTGGGACGCCGACTTTCCGGACGTCCCTTCACTCGCGCTCGCGGTCTACACGGTGCGGATGTCGGGGCGCGTTCTGGAGCCCGATCAGGTGTCCGCGCTGCAAGCCTGGCTCGAGCAGTTGCCGCCGCCGAAACGCCCCGCGGGCGACGCGGCATCCATCGCGCGGGGTCAAGCGCTCTTCCAAGGCGAAGCAGCCTGCGCGACCTGCCATTCCGGCCCTTCCTACACGAACAACGCGACTGTGGACGTCGGAACCGGTGCAAAGCTTCAGGTCCCGCCGCTCGTCGGCGTAGGGGCTCGCCTCCCCGTCATGCACGACGGATGCGCCGCAACGTTGACCGATCGTTTCACGTCGTGCGCGACCACCGGGCACGGACAGACGTCGAATCTCACGAGCGATCAAGTGGCCGATCTCGTCGCCTTCATGAATTCGCTTTAGTCGGGGCTTGCACCGGCGTTTCTTTGGCTCCGAATCCAGTCGCGGACGTGACGTCCACGTCCCATTGGGCGCGTCGGCTCACAGCCTCCACTCGACACCGCCTCCCAGCGCCGGCCCGAGCAGCGTCGCGGTGTTGCACGCCGTCGTGAAGGGCGGAAGGGAGTTGCTGGTGCACAGGTTCTCTTGGATCAAATCGACCCCCGCAAACCCGGTCAGCGCCACCGTTCCTTTGCCGCCGTCTCCTCGAACGAGGACCCGTACGCCGAGGTCGCCGTAGCCGAAGCCGACGTCGCCGCCGCCGCCGCGCGCGACCAGCATGGCCTTCGCCGAGAGAGGAATCTGAACGCTCGTCGTGAAGTATCCGAGCGAAAACTGGTGATTGACCGCGATCGCGCTCGTTTCGACGTTGAGGGCGAGACCGTCGCGGGCGCCGATCCTTGCCGACTCGACGATCGACACCGATCCGGTTTGCGGGCTTGCGCCGGTGGAGGACGACGAGTTGACCGAGGCGCCGCCGATACCCAGGCCTACCTCGACGAGTTGCGTGTCGAGCCCGAAAAACACGTTTGCTGCGAAGACGCCGACCGCTCCGCCGCTGGTGCTGGTCTGACCGAGGGGGCTGCTGCAGCAGTTCGTCGTCGTCGACGGACCCGCCACGCCAAATGGAGCCATCTCCGCGCGCAGCACGAAGGGCGATTCAAAGCGATAGGCAACGGACGCCGAGCCCAGGACTCCGAAGCCCAGGTTGCCGAACCCGAGGAAGGCGCCCGAGATCAGCGAAAGCTCCCAGATGCCGCCGTGGCGAGCGGGGGCCACGATGCTTTCTGGCTCCTTCTTCGGGGTCCCGCCGACGACGGCAGGGGCGAGGTCGCGCGTCGGGACGACGATGGGCATCGTCCGCGCGGGGGTCTGGTCCATAGACCCGACGCGCACGGGCCGCGCGTCGACGTGAGCGACTTCGACCCACGGAAGGCCGTCGTGAAGAAATAGGTCGGTCGCCGTTCCGTCGACAAGCATCTCGCCGTCGCGGCGAGGCACGGCCGGGTCGGTGAGATCGAACTCCACGACGCCCGCTGCTCCGCACGCGACGAAGAGCTTTTCGCCCGCCCGCAGCGCGGACCGCCCGACGCAACCGATGTCGACCGTCGTGCTCGCGCCGATCTGAGTGATCCGCAGAAAATGGCCCTCGATGCTGTACTCCGGCGCCGGCGCGGCCTTCGGGCTTTCCTGCGTTTGGGGCTGCGCTGGCGTCGGCGCCTGCGCCTGCGCCTGTCTCCCAACGGTGCTGGCCGCGAGCACCACCGCCCCCCACCTGAGCGCTCGCATTGCCCTCAGCCGACCTCTTGCACGTGCACGGCGACGTCGAGGGTCTCGAGACCGCCGCCCACATAAATCGTTCCGGACGTAGGTGTGGCGTCGATGTAGTTGCGACCGACCGCGATGCGGACGTGCCCCGTTCGGGTGACGACGCCGTTCGTGGGATCGAGGCCGCGCCAGCCCACTTCCGGCAAGTACACCTGCACCCAGGCGTGGGACGCCTCCGCCTGCTGGCGATTCGGATCCTTCGGACCAGTGAAGAGGTATCCGCAGACATACCTCGCCGGGACGCCCATGAGCCGAGCGAGGCAGATGAACAGGTTCGCAAAATCCTGACAGACGCCGCGCCGATTGACGTAGACGTCGAACGCGCTGGTGCCGAGCGTGGTCGCCCCTCGCGTGTAGACGTACTCGCGATGGATCGCGTCGTTCAAATCGAGCAGCGTATCCAGTAAGTCGCCGTCGTTGCGCGCCACGAAGCGCATCGCGTAGTCGACGAGCTCGTCCAGATGGCTCTCGGGAAGCTCCGGCGGCAAGAGAAACGGCTCGAGCATGTTCCGCTGCCAGGGCATCCAGACGAGCGGGATTGTCGTGCGGGTACGGCGCAAGTCGAACCCGAGGGGGTTGGTGTCGAGCAGCTCGACCTTGGAGCGAGCGACGATCGAGAGTTCCCGATACGGGCTGTCGATCGCCACCCGACGCACGCGGTTGCCGAACACGTCGTCGAAGTCGCGGCCGCGGCCGGCCACCGAGACCTCCACTTGAGAACTGATCAATGTCTGCAGGCGGTCGTGGACCGGGACGAGTCGCAGCAAGTGGGTGCTTCGCTCGACCGGGTTGCCGTAGCTGTAGACCGTGCGGTGGACGATCGAGAGCCGCATCGGCGAGGCCATCGCGGCCTGGCGCCGATGGGCGCGCGAGCGCAGCGCGCCGACGTCCGGCTTCGTCTCGTCCGCGGACTGCGTGGGCATGCCAAGCGTGTCGACGATCGCGCCCTGACGGACGACCACGAGTTCGCCCGGGCGAAACCGGCGCCAGGAGAGGCGGTGGGCCGATCCCTCGCTGCGGAGCGCGGACGACGAGACGATGATCCCTTTTCTTTCGCTCTTGCCGCGGCTCGTCAGGTCGATTTGCACGTCGTCGTCGCCGATTGCGAGCTTGCTGTAAGGCGGAAGAAGCTCCCCGAGATGCAGCTTCTCCGGGCCGAAGCGGTCGGCGTACGCGAGCAGATCCACGCCATCGCAGAGGACGAGATCGAGCGATCCGAGCGTGTTCAGCTCAGCCAGCCACGAGTGGACGACGCCAAGATCGGCGTCGTCCAGCGACCGCCAGCCACGCTCCGCGATGCGCTCGAGCAGGGTGCAAAATACCCGCTCGGTGTCGGTTGCGCCGACCGGTTCGAAGCGCGAATCCGAGCCCGGTTCGAGCGTGTGAGCCAAGGTGCCCGCGTGGCCGATCATCCATTCTCGGCCTCCCCAGCTGCGCACGAAGGGCTGCGTATTCGCGTCCGTGTTGGAGCCCCACGTGGCGGTGCGAACGTGGAGCACGAAGAGTGACGACTCGAGGTGCTCCCATGCTTTGACGAGTTCGCCGCGGATGCTGGCCTGCGAAGGCGCGGGTTCCTTGAGCACGGAGGCCGAGGGCTCGCCGGCGGGGTAGTACCCGAGACCCCAGCCGTCGGGGAGTGTTTGCCCGGAGCGTAGGCAACGCAGATCGAACGAGGGGGCGAGCTCCCCCTCGAAAGACATGGCAAGCAAGTTAGGCACTGTTGTTCGTACCCTCGCCGGCACGCGTGTGCGCGGGTGTGGCGATCCAGCGACCGCGAAGCCGGCGTTTCGGTACCGCGACCGTCAGGGAGCGGCCCGGTGCAAGCGCCCCGTACCGGATGTCCCCTGGTGCAGCGCGGCCGCTCCGGGGTCGCTCGATGTTGACGAAAGTCGCCATGCTTCTCGGCCGTTCGACCCTGGCCCTAAGAAGTTCCGAGCTCCACGAGCGAATCTCATAGCATCGCCCGCTTTGCCGGTCGATACGGGAACGGGAAGAGCAACCACTTCGCGTTGACCTAGCCGAGCCGGGCGCCTACGGTTGCCCCGCGATGAACGCTCTCGATTTCGACTTCATCGTCGCTCGCCATGACCTAAGCGAGCACCCCTTCTACCGCGCTTGGCGCGCCGGCACCCTCCCGGTCTCGAAGCTCGCCACCTACGCGTCCGAGTACGCCCCATTCATCGAGGCGATCGCGGAAGGGTGGCAGGCGCTCGGCGAGACCGATCACGCCGCCGCCGAGCGAGAACACGCCGAGCTCTGGGTTCGGTTTCGCGACGCGCTGGGCCCCCTGAGCCAACCGTTGTGCCCTGAAGCGAAAGCGCTCGTCGACGCGAGCCGCGACGCGTTTGCGGATCCCGCCGGGTCGGTGGGGGCGCTCTATGCGTTCGAGTCCCAGCAGCCGTCGACGGCGCGGAGCAAGTTGGACGGCCTTCGCGAGCACTACGCGATCCCCGAGCACGCAACGGCGTACTTTCGAATTCATGCGGGCGACTACGGTGAGCGCGAACACCTCCGCCAGCTCGCCGCGCGGCTCTCCGCGAGCGATGGCGTCCGGGCGCGATTTTCGTGCGAGCGCATGTGCAAAGCAATGTGGTCGGCCCTCGACGGGATCATGGGTGAGTGCGCACCCGCGTAGATCGTCCGGTGGATCCGAACGCCGCGATGACGTAGTAGCGCCCCGGTCCGAATTGAATCGACGTCGCGCTCTCGAGGATCGCCTGGTCGAGCGGCTCGACGTGGAACGCGTTGAGATACGCGCGGAAGCCGCGGGCGAGCGGCGACGGCACTCCGGCGAGGTCTGCGAAATCGACGACGAGCACGCTTCCCCCGTCGGACAGTGACCTTCGCGCGTTGTCGAGCGCCGCAGTGCGGTCGTGCACCATCGACAGGCAATACGAGAAAAGAACGCGATCGGGGGGGCCTCCGAGGACGTGGCCGAGCGGAGCGTCTTCCGCAAAGCCGTGCTCGAAGACCGCCCACGGGCACCGCGCCCGCGCGTGATCGAGCATCGCGTCCGAGGCATCGATCCCGCCGAGCGTCGCGTCGGGTCGAGCCCGATGCAAAAGCTCGAGGTTGCGCCCCGTGCCAGGGCCAATCTCGACGAGCCGTCGCCAATCGGTTTCGCCCGCGAGCCGCTCAATCGCCGTGTCGCGCCCGAAAAGATAGTACTTGCGCGTGACGTCGTAGATTCGACGCGACATCCCGTAATAGCGATTCAAAAACGCGCGATGTTCGGTCTTCGAATCGCTCAATGCGCGACCTGGTAAAAGGCCACTCGTCGATACTGCCGCGTGCGATCCATCTGGGTCGCCGCCTCGGTGGCCTCGGACATCAGGCGGAAGTGTCGCTCCAGACCGTAGCGCTCGGGCAAGAGCCCGTCGTCCACCGAACGGTGAAGCACGACCGCCCCGTCCGCGCTCGTGCGGAATATCTCACGGAGGAGCGTCTGGCGAGCCTCGTCGGACATCCAATCGGGCGCGTCGCAAAGCGTGTAGTGTGTCCACTTGTTCGTGCCCGCGGCCGCGAGGACATCGAAGATGTTCTTGTGATGAAACGCGACTTCGGTCTTTGCTCCGAGCGACGCTTCGTGGTGGTCGCGGCGAAGGAACGGCGGCACGGCGTCGCTGCGCTCATGATTGTAGTGGCCGGCGACGGCGTTCCACACGAACCAGTTCCGTTCGAGATCGGTCTCCGCGACGCGGCCGAGGTGCATGAGCAGGAAATCCACCACGTCGTCGAGCTGCTCGGCGCGCAGCATTCGCTCGCGCTGCGCATGGTTGACGCCTATCGCGATGAGGTGCACGGGCGACCTCAGGAGCGCGGCCACCCACGGCTTTCGCAGGATAGGCGCGAATCGTTGAAGAATGATCCGGCGGCGCTCCTTGACGGGCTGGGCGATCACCGAGCGCAGCCATGTCGAGTCGACTCCCGACAAGCGCCGCAACAGCGCGAATAGGCGCGCGGTGAGACCGCGTCGATGAAACGAGTGCGCAAAGATTCGATAGTTGGAGCGCCAGTGGCACTGCAGCCAACGAGGCAACCTTTCGGTGAGGCGGCCGGTCAGACGCTGGGGCTGGGCGTGCGTGCCGTGACCCCAAAGCTGGTAGAATTCTTCGTAGCTGACGAGCTCGCGCGCCGCGCTGGTCTTCAGTGCAGTGATGGCCAAGTGCCGCGCGTTGATGTCGACCGCATCGATGCTCTGGGGCCGCCGGCTCAGGTGGCCTGCGATTCCGCAGCCGGCGCCGGAAATCCCCAGTATCCGCGAGGAGGGGCCGACCTGCAGGAAGCGCTCGTCCACCTCCGTGTCTTCGAAAAGCATATTGTAAACGAATAGATGGCGGAAAAGCTGCTGAAACGCCTCGTCTGCGACTCGCATCGTTACCGGAGTCGACACGAGCAACGTGTCGCCCGTGTGACGCTCTTGGCTCGAATGAATGAAGGGCTGCGCGTTCGGGCAGCCATCGACGCAAAAAGGTCACTCGGATGGCGCTGAACAGCCGTTCTCAAACGGTAGTGTGCCCTGGGACGCGAGAACCCGGGACGGGCATACATGCGCATTCTCTACGGCGTGTTCGGCTATGGACGCGGTCACGCGACGCGGGCTCTCAGCGTTCTTCCGGACCTTCGAGGGCGCCACGACGTCGTCGTCGTCGCCGGCGGGGACGCGTACGACGCGATCGCCCCGGAGCACCCGGTGGTGCGCATACCCACACTCCGGTACGGGTACGGCGAGGATGGCAAGCGCTCGCTGTCACGCACCCTGGGCGAAAATCTGTCGCACGTCGCGGACGTTGCGCTCGGTGGACCCGGCTACCGGGAAGTCGCGCGGGTGATCCGCGATGTTCGTCCCGATGTGGCCGTTTGCGACGCCGAGCCCTGGTCGCACGCCGCGGCAGCCCGCATCGGACTTCCTCGAATCAGCTTCGATCACTTCGGCGTTCTCGCCTACTGCCGGCCGCCGATTGCCCTGGGCGATCGTCTGAGGTCCTTTCGCGACGTGCTCGCGTATCGAGCCCTCATGGGCAGGCCCGATCGGGTCATCGTCTCGAGCTTCTACGAGGCTAGCCCACGGGACCCCCGGGTGCGCTTCGTCGGGCCTCTCCTTCGTCCGGAGGTGTCCAGCCGCACCGCGCGGCACGGCGAGCACCTGCTCGTTTACTTGAACTGCGGGGCATACCAATTCACCCCGCACGTGGAATCCGCTTTACGCGGACTGCCGCTCCCGGTGATCGTCTATGGCACTCCGCGCCGAGGCGTGGACGGCAATCTCACCTTTCGCGCCCCGTCGAACGAGCTTTTCCTCGACGACCTCGCGGGGTGTCGCGCGGTCTTCAGCACGGCGGGCAATCAGCTCGTGGGCGAGGCGCTGTGGTTCGACAAGCCGATGCTCGTCATGCCCGAGCACACCGTCGAGCAGCGTCTCAACGCCGCAGCAGTCGATCGCCTCGGAATCGGTCGGCAGGTGCGCCACCGCGACGTGACGGTGCGCGCGGTCGAGAGGTTCCTCGCGGACGAGCGAGACTTTCGTGGAGCGATGCGCCACGCAGTGCGCGATGGGCGTCCCGCGGCGCTGGCGGCGATCGAACGCTTCGCGCGTGAGCTCGGGGGCGCTCGCCGCCGGGGTCGCCACCCTGCGTGGAGATTCGCGTGAGGGCTCTTGCCGCCCTCGCCCTCGCCGTCGCCAAGAACCGCGTGGGTGCCGTCCCGAGCCCCTCGTGGTGCACCTACCTCGTGACGTACCGCTGCAACGCGCGCTGCACGATGTGCGACTCGTGGCGAATGAAGCCGGGCACGGAGCTGGCGCCCGCGGACGTTGCGCGAGTCTTTGGGCGCCTCGGCCGGCTGGACGTCGTTCGTCTCAGCGGCGGCGAGCCGTTTCTTCGCGAAGACATGCTCGAAATCGCGGAAGTCATCACGAAGGCCTCCCGTCCGCGCGTTCTTCACGTGACGACCAACGGTTCGATGCCGGACCGAGTCGCCGACTTTGCAGAGAAGTATTCCGCGCCGCGGCGGCTCGCATTCATGGTCTCTCTCGACGGACACCGCAGCGAGCACGACGCGAATCGCGGGCAGCAGGTGACGTACGACACGGCCCTCGAGACCGTGCGTCGCCTGGTCTCGCTGCGTCGCCGTCGCAAGCTCGACGTGAGCGTCAACCATACGGTCATCTCCCCGCAGTCGCTCGACGACGCGGATCGCGTGCGGGCCGAGCTCGGGCGGCTTCGCGTCGACGTGCAGTCGGTGCTCGCATACTCCGAGTCGTCGATGTACGGCATCAAGCTCCGCGGCAAGCGCGCCGAACATGTCATCACCCGCACGGGTTACCCCCTTCATCCCAGGCTCGCGGGCGCGGACGTCGTGGGGTTCGTGGAGCGCGAGCTCGAGCGCGCTCGCACGCTGACGAGTCCCCTTCGCCGGCTCGGAAAGAGCTACTACCTTCGAGGCCTGCTCGCGCGATTGCGAGGGGACCCGTCGCCGAGCCCGCGCCCGCGGTGCGTCGCGCTCCGCAGCCACGTCCGCTTGCTCCCCGACGGGCGGATGCCGGTGTGCCAGTTCAACACCGAAATCGTGGGCGATCTGACCAAACAATCCTTGCGAGACATCGCCCGTGAGCCCAAAACTCGCGCGGCCCGCGCGTGGGTCGACGCGTGCCCGGGGTGCTGGGCGGAGTGCGAAGTCGTGCCGAGCGCGATCTACACGGGTGACTTCTTGCGAGACGCGCTAAAGGCGCCGTTTCGCCGCTCGCGCTGACGAGAAACCCCTCTATCGGCCGTACCTCTTCACGAGCTTCTCCACGTAGGCGCGATATTGCTCCGCCAGATTCGGGTCGCGGAGCAGAATTGCGTTCTCGGCGTTGTGCTCGGCCGATAGCGAGAAATTGTGGCTGCCCGTGATGACCGCGTCGTCGACCGCCACGACCTTGTCGTGCATGAAGTTGTGGAGACCCGTCGGGTTCTTCGGATCGAACGGTTTCGATTTCTTTGCGACGAGGACCTTTCGAAGTTGCTCGATCTGCGCGACCTTCGTCGCGGACGCCGCACCCGACGATTTCTGCATTTGATGCTCGGACGACGCCATTTCCGGACCGTCGAAGACCCCCGTCACTTTGACGCGCCCGGTCTCGATGACCTGACTGATCGCACGGAGGATCGTGTCGCTGGTGATCACCATGGACGCGATGTGGACCGAGTCCTGCGCGTCGGAGATCAGTTTCGCGATCTCGGCGTCGATTCGACGGCCCTCGCCCGGTGAGAACGCGACGTCCGCGTTCAACCGATCGCTCGAAATCGTCCCGAAGTCGTTGACGCCCGTGCCGCCGATTTTTCCCGTCGCCCAGAGCTCGTTGAAGTCGGTCTCGTAGTACGCGCTCAGCGCGGGCGAATCGAGGACGAGAACGTTGTTGTCCTGATGCGTCCACGCGTCGTCCGTGAAGTTGGTCGATCCCATCCAGACGGCGCCTGCGTCGGTGTGGCCGTCGACGATGACGTACTTGCTATGCATCAACTTGGAACCTTCGATCGATTCCGAGGCCACGTCCGTCCACTCGATGGGTTGAAGCTGTACGGTCGACTGTTTCGAGAACTTCGAATTCAAAAATTCGTGTGTACCGTGCGGGGCCGGATCGTCGCCACTTCCAATCGCGAACTTCGGGGCGTTTCGGTGGTCGTAGGCGATTTGCACTTCGACCCCCGCCTTGCCCTGGTGTTCCAGGGCGTCGACCACTTGCTTGGCTATCTTGGCGTCTTCGAGGCGAAAGTCATATATCGCTATATGCACGCTCACCTTCGCGCTCTTGACGAACTCGACGAGCGAGTTTGCGACAGTGCTGATTGGCTGCGCGCCGTCGATGAGAAAGAGCGGATCTCGGTAGCCCATGGCTCATGGTCTCCGAGGGCCGAGGCGGGGTCAAGCGCGGGCAGCTCCCGGCGGCCCAGCCCTCGGCGACGACTGCGACGCTAGGGGCCGAAATCCGCGGCGCGGGGCAGAATGATGCGAAACGAGCTTCCCTTGCCGATCTCACTTTGAACGGCGATCCGCCCGCCATGCGCTTCCGTGATCAACCGCGCGATGTAGAGGCCGAGTCCGAGCCCCCCGATCCGCTTGTCCGAGGGGGCGCGGTAGTAGCGCTCGAAGAGCTTCGGGATGTCGGCTTGCGAGATGCCGATGCCTCGGTCGATCACCTCGACGCTGACCTCCCTGTCTGCCTTCGCGAGAACGACGCGGACCGGGGCGTCGTCGGGCGAGTACTTGAGGGCGTTCGTGACGAGGTTCACGATGGCGCGTTCGAGCCGCTCCGGATCGCCCGAAACCGGGCACGGCCGATCGCGCGTCTCGACCTCCACGCGGCGTCGCAGCGCGTCTTCCATCCGCTCGACGATTTCGGCGACCACTTCGACCAGATCGCAGGCTACGAAACGCTGCCGTCCGCAGCGCGCTTCGAGGCTCGCGGCCTCCAGGAGCTCCGTGATCATCGATGTCATCCGATCGGCATTCGCCACGATGCGGCCGATTATCCGTGCGCACTCGGGGCCCGACTGTTCCCGCTCCAGCGTGCGCTTCAAGACTTGCGCGGAAAACACGATGCTGCTCAGCGGGCCGCGCAGATCGTGCGAGATGAGCGCGGCATATTCTTCCCGCTGCTGCGCGAGTCGCTGGAGGGAGGTGACGTCCCGGAAGACGACCGTGGCGAGCGCCACCTGGCCCGTATCATTTCGGACGCTCGTGCCGCAGGCGACGATTCGCCTCGTTTCACCGTCGGCTCGGACATACAGAAGCTCGTATTCCGAGAAGACGTCGCCGCGAAGCGCTCTGGCGAGCGGCCGCTCTTCGCGCGCCATCGGCGAACCGTCCGGGAGGCGGGCATCGAGGCGCAGGAGATCGTCCACCGTGCGCATGGCCGGTTCGCGCACGCCGAGGACCCCCCGAGCGGCTGCATTCATCATGAGGAGCAGTCCGCTGCCGTCGGCGATGATGACCCCCTCGGCCAGTGTCTCGAGCAGAGCGTTGAACTCCGCTTTGTGGCGCCGGAGCTGCTCCGCGTGTTCCTGCTCTCGAACGCTCGTGACGACGAGCCGCTCGTTCAGAGCCCGAAGCTCGCGCGCGAGACGAGCCTGCTCCCGCCGCGCGAGAACAGGGTCCGTCACGTCCTTCGCGTTGAGAACGACGCCGCGGCCGCGTCCACAGGAATCCGGGAGCGCCCAGAGGGCGTAGCTTAGGTAGCGAACCGGCGCTCCGAGCATGCGGTGTTCGCGGTCCGAAGCGGTCTCCGGTTGGCCCGTCGCGTAGACCCGATCGAGGAGCGCGAGGGGTACGCGATTGACCTCGGGGAACGCGTCGGCGTATCCGCACGAAATCAAGCGCTCGCTGGGCAGTCCGGCGAGATCGCAGAAAGACTGGTTTGCGTATTCGACGACGTGACTGGCGCCGCGCATGACGGCGACCGCGTCGGTCGACCGCTCGACCACGTAGTGCCAGAGCCATCCATCTGCAGGCCCCCACCCACTTCTCGGAGCCGCAGCGCTCCCATGAAGCTGGTTGCTCGCCATGTCCCACCCCACCCTCACCTGAGCCCTACTATAGGAAGAGAACGTCGCTTGTGCGTCGCCAATGTGACGCGGTGCCCAACTGTCGCAGCCGCCGCGCGCCCGGGCCCTCCCCCGGACACGAAGTCCCGCGATCCGGAGCGAGTTGGCGCCAGAACGTCGGCCATCCGAAGATGGCGGTGCAAGACGTCGGCCCCCCGGGCCGTCCGGGCTTGATGCGCCCGATTGGCCAAGCCTCCCACGGCCTCGCATCCGATGAATCCCGATCTTTTTTCGCTGTCGAGCCGGTGGTCAGCGCTCGGAGAGCCCGACCATTCGTGGACGCGCTCCGCGCGACACTGAGACGAACACGCTGTGAACGAAGGGCGTTCAGGGCTGCGCCCCGATGACCCTCGACAGCGTCTCGCGCACTACGGAAAGGCTCGTGCGCCCCGCGACGATCAGCATGATGCCGAACGCATGCTCGTCGACCAGGGCCAGGCGCGGCGGATCGACGTAGGGATCGACCGCGATGCTCTGGCCCCAGCCGTAGGATAGCTCGGTGCCGAGCAGCAGCTCGGTCGCCACGCCGTGCATTCCGACTCCGAAGGACGTCGTCAAGCGCTGCAGTCGGGTCTCCGCGACCGTGGCGGGTGGCGGCGATTGGGGCAAGGCGTCGAGCACCGACCAATCCGTGCTCGCGCCCCCGAGGAAGCTCCAAGACGGGTTCAAGAACCACTCGAGGCCAAAGCTCGCGTCCACGATCGTCGTCGCGTCGACGTCGACCACCACGTTGGAGGTGTGCAAGGTCGCGACGCTCCCGACGAGCGTGGTCTGGGAGACCTGCGATTCCGAGCGCGCGAAAGGCTGGACGGGGATCCAGAGGCTCGCGTCGGCCTCGATGCGCAGGCGTCCGAGCTCGGCGCCCAGCCCCGTGCTGATCCGCAAGGGGGGCGTCGAGATGAAGCCGCCTGTGGAGGTCGTCAGCGTTTCGGCCGCGGTCGGCGTCAGCTCCCCGATGGTCGCCGTCGACTTGTACGCACCGAGGATATGCAGGGTCGGCGTAGAGACGCTCAGGCCCACGATCTGGTGCGAGTCGATGTGATAGATGAGGCCCAGGAGCGCGCCGAGATCGATTGAATACGCATTGTACGAAGTGTCGAAACTCGACGAAGCCGGGGCGGTCGCGCCTCCGTACGACAGCGTGTTGACGCTCCACGTGGAGGACGCTGTCGTGCTGACGACATCCAGGGAGCCGCCGACCGCGAGCCGGTCGGTCAGGTAGATGCTGTATTTGGGCCCTATGGAAAGCCGGTTCCAGCGCCGAGAAATCGAGAGCGCCTGGGTCGTGTGCAGACTCCCGGAGCTCCCGGAATAGCCCTGCCCGGTGGCGTCGAACAACTGCCTCTCGACGTTTCCCAGGCATGCCGCGATCTTCTGACGGCCGGATCTGTGCTCGTCGCCGACGGCTCGCGCCGATCGATTCCCGAGTCGCAGAAAGAGGCAGAGCGTCGACGGAAGTCCATCGATGCGACCGCGCGAGAGATCGGTGTCGGGCAAGTTCAACGCGCCGAACTGGGCCGCGTTGACGGGGCCCGGCTGGTGAAAGCCGGTGAATTGTGTCGTCGTGAACGAGTAAAAGTTCGAGCTGAAGGAGACGCCGTTGTCGTCGATTCGAGCGACCGTCGCGGGGTTGAGAAACGGCGCTTCCGCGTCGCGACCCAAGGCCACTCCCGTTCCGCCCATCAAGACCGAGCGACCGCCCAGGGGAGATGGCCGCGGGTTGCCCTGCGCGAGCGCGGAGGGCGCTAGGAAAGCGACGAGAGTGGCGACCGCAAGCGAGACGGTGCAGGCGCGCATTGCGTCCGGGCCGGCAGCTCGATGCACATGGCGCGCCCGAGCGCGACCGCAATCGGTTGCGCCCGGCGAGGGCAATTTGACGGGGACACCGCGGTTCGCAAGACTCGCGCGTGACGTTTCGTTATTCGGCTGTCGCCGTGGGCGCCGCGATTGCCATTTCGCTCGGGGGCCGCGCCGCCGCGGGCGACGAAGAAGAAGTCACGGAGCCGCGCGTTCGACCGACCCCGCTCTGGTTGGCCGCTCAGCTCGCACCGAGCCCCGAGTTGGCGTACGGCGACTCGGGGGCGCGCTTCGGCCTTCGCTGGCAGCTGACTCCGCTCCTCTATTCGTTCGGCACAAACCGGCGTCTTTCGCCCTGGCGCGCCATCGTCGTCGAACCGCTCGTCCGGCAGAGCGGCTCGATCGAGCTTTTCCTCAGTCCGGAGTACATCGTGCGCGGGCCGACCTTCGGGGACGGCTGGCTCTGGCGCGCGGGCGTGCGCACGTACCTTCCCATGATCGAGCGCGGGGACTATCTGTCGGTTTCGTTCGGTGCCTCGTGCTACGCCTTCGCCGGAGGAACGGGGGCTTCGTACGAAATCGGGGCCTACGTGCTGTTCGGAATCGTCGGCGTCCAGCTCACGGTGTCGCCGAGGAGCGGTCCCGCCCAAACGATCGCAACGCTTCGGCTGAGGTATTTTTGACGATTGGCCGCTTCAGGTGGGCGGTCGCGCTCGTCGTCGCCGCAAGCGTCGGAACCGGGGCGGGATGCACTCGGATGGGGCCGCCGTCCGCGACGCCGTTCTTCGAGCCCCCGGCGCACGACCAGCCGAGTGCCTCGCGCTCACGGCTCTCCGTGCTCTGGCTCGGGCACGCGACCATGCTCATCCAGCTCGACGACAAGTGGATCTTGACCGATCCGTTCCTGGTCGACACCATGGGGCAGATCCAGCGGCGCGTGTCGCCGGTAGGACTCGACGTCCGTCGCTTGCCCGCGATCGACGCGGTGTTGATCTCGCACACGCACCCCGACCATCTGTCGCTCGGATCGCTCGAACGAATCGAGAAGCGGATTCGCATGCTCTTTTTGCCCGAGGGGGGCTTGGTGTACCTGACCGATTTTTCATTCGACGCGCGCGAGCTTCGCTCCTGGCGTTCGTTCGAACGGGGCGGACTGCGCATCACGGCGGTGCCCGTCTTGCACGCCGGCGGGCGCTACGGGATCGACGCGGCGTGGATGACCAAGAGCTTCACGGGCTACGTCGTCGAGTACCACGGCATGAGCGTCTTTTTCGGCGGCGATACGGCGTACGATCCGGGCGACTTCCGGCGAACGCGCGAGATCTTTCCCCACCTCGACCTCGCGCTCCTCCCGATCGCGCCGATCCGACCGCGCGGTCACATGCGAACGCTGCACATGGACCCCGACGAGGCGCTCGACGCTCTGTGCGATCTCGGCGCCAAAATGATGATTCCGATTCACTTCGACACGTTGGTCGCGGGGCAGGATGGTCCCGGCGAGGCGCGCGAGCTCCTCGTCCTTCGAGCGCAGGCGCGTGGCCTGCGCGACCGCGTGAGCGTCCTCCGAATCGGCGAGCGCCGCGTCGTCATTCCGCTGCACTAGCTTCGCCTTGCCGTTGGGGCCCCCTGGCCCCAGGTGACCGAGATGAAGAGACCGTGCGGGGCCAGCGTGCTCGTCGTTGTGTGTGCCGCCGGTTGCGGCGGTGGGCCGAACGGCGGCCAACCGACTGCAACCGTGTCCAGCTCGATTGAGGACGGCGCGACCGACTCGACCCACACCTTCGCCGTCGGAATCGCGCAACTGAGCCAGCTCGAGCAGGATCAGGTCATTTTCTGCTCGGGGGCGCTTCTTGCCCCCAATCTGGTCGCGACCGCACGGCACTGCGTCGTGCAGCTCGCTTCCGCGGAGATCGACTGCGCGTCTTCGACCTTTGGCGGCGAGCTGCCGGTGGGCGACCTCAGGGTCACCACAGATACGCAGATCACGCCCACGAGCGATTTCGCCGGGGTCTTGCAAATCGTAGAGCCGTCCGGATCGGACCAAAACAAAGTCTGTGGAAACGACATCGCGCTCTTGATCCTCGACAGGAACATCGATCTTCCGCAGTACGTCGCGCCCACGATCAACCCGGCGATGTCGGCCCCCGTCTATTCGACGAGCATCACGGCGATCGGATACGGGATCGACACGCCCACCGACGATGCCGGCACGACGGCGGGCGTCCGCCGAATTCTAGAGAACGTTCCGTTGCAGTGTGTTCCGGACGACAGCGCGTTCGGCAACTGCTCCGACCAAGGCGTCTTTCTGGCCGACGAGTTCGAATCCGGAGTTGCGAGCACATGCGAAGGCGACTCTGGATCGGGCGCGTTCGACCAAGCGAGCTTCAACGCCGGCAGGTGGGTCAGCTTCGGTGTTCTCTCGCGAGGCGGGGTGAGCCCCGACGGGACGAACTGCGTCGACCCGGTGTACGAGCGGTTCGACGCGTGGGGGCAACTGCTCATCGACGCCGCCAATCTCGCGGCATCGATGGGAGGATACAGCGCGCCTGCATGGGCGAACGAGCAGCCGATCGCGCAGGTGGCGGCCGCCGTCACTCCGAGCTCGGCAGGGTGCACAGCGGCTGCACCGCGCGGGTCGACGCGGTTCTCGTGGCGCCTGGCAGCGGTCCTGGCGCTCGGGCTGGTCTTCTGCGCAGCGAGGAGACGTTCCCGTACGCGTTGACGAGAGCGCCGATGTGGGCTCGCCGGCGTGACTCCTCCTTGGCGGCAGCGGCATACCGCCTCACTGTGTCGCTTCTGCTGGATCCTCATTGCCCCGCTCAGGTCCCTGCGCGGGGCGGTGGGACGCTGCGCGGGAGGCGGGACGCGGGACGCCGGACAAGGGGAGGGGGGGCCCGCAACGGTTCGTGGCGAGACGCCGAGCGGCCCTCCTTCGACGAGCTCCGCTGTTCGGCCGAGAGGTGGTAATGCCTACAGTAGATGAACCTCGGTCGCAGCTTTGCTTTCGGCGCGGTCGGCGCGCTCATTTGTGTCAGCGTTGGCGCTTCGGTCGGATCGGTCGGTTGCCTGAGCGCGCCGAGTTCTGCGCAAGGCGACACTCCCGTCACCCCGCGGGGATGCGCCATCGAAGGGGGAGCGCCGCCCGCGACCGCGCCCAACGGCTACTACACGAACGGCGCGACCGTGTGCACCGCCGACGGAACGCCGCACCAGTTTCACGGCGTCGACCGACCTTCTTTGGAATGGTCCTCGACTGGCGAGAATGTGTCGTCCGCCGATTTCATGGCGATGGCCGGTTGGGGAGCGAACGTCGTTCGAATCGCCCTAAACCAGGACTTTTGGCTGTCGGGCGCCGCTCTGAACGATCCCACCTATCCGGCGACCGTCGACCAGGCCGTCCGGTGGGCCGAAGCGGCGGGCCTGGACGTGATCCTGGATCTTCACTGGTCGGACGCCGGGGATCTCACCGTCACCTCGACGCAGTCGCAAGGGCCGGGCAACAGCAATCAGCAAGAGATGGCGGACCTCAATTCAATTGAATTCTGGAAAGAAGTCGCGAGCAAGTACCAGGGCGACGGGCACGTTCTCTTCGAACTCTACAACGAGCCTCACGGTATTTCATGGGATGTCTGGCTGAGCGGCGGTCAAGCTGGCCGCTACACCGCCGCTGGCATGCAGCAGCTCTACGACGCCGTCCGCGGCGCGGGGGCAAACAACGTCGTCATCGCCGGGGGCCTCGATTGGGCTTACGACCTCTCCGGCGTCGGTCCGGGCGGCTCGTATGTCCAAGGATACAACGTCATGTACGCCACCCATCCCTACGTATCGTCGGCTCCGCCGAGCGGTTGGGAGGGAAGCTTCGGGCATCTCGTCACCGCCGACTTTGCGCCGGTTGTCGTCACCGAGTTCGGCGACGGTAGGAAGGGGCAGTGCACCGGGGCGTACGATCAAACGCTGATCGCGTTCGCGAACCCCCGCGGCATATCGTGGACCGCGTGGGCCTGGTACCCCGCAGTCAGCTCCGATGATCCGCAGGGCTGTAGTTTCCCCGCGCTGATTCTGGATTGGAGTGCGACCCCCTCGGTACAGGGGGTCGTCGTCGAGGCAGCATTGCAGGCGTATCCACGCTCCGCGCCCCCCCCGGTCGACGGGGGTGATGGGGGCGATGCAGGCGCGGGAGCGAGCGGCGCGGCGGGCGAGGATTCGGCCTCGATCGACAGCGCTAGTGACACCGCGTCCACGTCGGTCGACGGTGCGGCGAGCCGGGATTCTGGCCCGATCGACGGCGCGACTGACGCGTCGTCCATGTCGGTCCCGGAGGGCGGCGCGGGCGACGATTCGAGCCCTGCCGATGCGGCGATCGACGCGCAGACCGCACTCGATGGCACGCTCGGCGATGCCTCCGACGCCGGCTTTTCCGATTAGCGGATTCGATAGCCGCTCGACGCGAAGCAGCAAGCAGGATATGCAGACCCTTGTGGCCGGCACCACAGGAAAGCCAGGGTCGTTCGTTCTCGTAGTCGGTCATCGTCCGCAAGTCGAAAGCGCCGATGGAGTTGCCGCGATGCTGCGGACCCTCGGGTCCGAGGTTCGCACGCTCGATCTCTGGGACGACTTCACCGATATGGTGGATCAAACGCGCGGCAGCGGTGTGCGCGCGATGGTGTTCGAAGCGGGCGAGCGCCCGGATTTGGCCGCCGCGGCGCTGCGCGCGGCTCGCAAAGTGAGCGAGCTGGCCGAAACCGCCACGATCGTCGCCCTGCCACCCCGCCAAATTACTTCCTTCGATCCATCGAGCGGATTCGACGATTTCATCATTCTTCCCTGTGTGCCCGCCGAGCTCTATGCGCGCATCCGCGCCCTCGAGTGGAAGCGCAGCGAGTTCGCGACCGAAGAGCGCCTGAAGGTCGGCGCGCTGGTCGTCGACCGGGCTGCCCACGAGGTCAGCGTCGAGGGCAGGCGCGTCACGCTGACGGCGAAGGAGTTCGCGCTGCTCGCCTTCCTCGCGGCGAACCGTGGCCGCGTCTTCTCTCGCGAAACACTGCTCGCCCGAGTGTGGGGCAGCCGCTACGAAGGCGGAGCACGAACGGTCGACATTCACGTGCGCCGTCTGCGAGCGAAGGTCGGCGACGCGTTGCCTCTCGAAACATTGCGCGGGGCCGGATACAAGCTGCGGGCTCCGAGCGAAGCCGGCAAGAGTCGATGACGGCGCGCGTCGCGCTGTCGGTCGGTTGCCCTTGTGGCGTAGGTCCTGAAGTGAGTGTGGCCGCCGCCGCCGACGAGCGCGCGTCGCGCGTTCTCCTCGTTGGCGACGCGGGTACGATTCGGCAGGCCGCGAAGGGGAGGGGGGTGGACGCCGGGCGAGTCGTGCGCGTCTCCGAGCCGGGAGAAGCGTGGGGCCTCCCGCGCGGTGCAATTGCGGTCTGGCAGCCGACCGGTGACTTGCCGGAGCGCGATCGGAAGCCCGGTGCCCCGACGCGCGCGTCGGGAGCGGCCCAGCTCGCGTGGGTCGACGCCGCGTGCGACGCGGTCGTCGATGGCGCGGCCGACGCGCTCGTGACCGGACCGGTGAGCAAAGAGGCGATTGTGCGCTCCGGCGCCAAGTCGTTTCTCGGGCACACCGAGCACCTTCAGCGACGGCTGAAGGCGCGGGAGGTCGTCATGGCGTTCTGGTCGCCCACCCTGGTGACCTCGCTCGTCACGACGCACCTGCCGCTGGCGAGCGTGCCCCGCGCAATCACGCCCTCGGCGGTTGCGCGGGCCACGTACTGGTTGGCGTGGCTGCTGGCGAGCACCTCGCGAACGGCGCCGCGCGTCGCCGTTGCGGGGTTGAATCCTCACGCGGGAGAAGGGGGGCTTCTGGGAACCGAGGAGCGAACGCGCATCGTCCCCGGCATCCTTCGCGCCCGGGCTCGGCTTCGTGCGGCCCACATCGATGCGGCGATCGAGGGTCCCATTCCGGCGGAGAGCGCGTTTCGGCTCGCGCTGGCGCGGGCATGGGACGGGGTCGCCGCGATGTATCACGACCAGGCGACGATCCCGATGAAGCTCACGGGCTTCGGAGACGCAGTCAACGTATCTCTGGGGCTGCCCATCGTCCGCACGAGCGTGGACCACGGAACGGCCTACGACCGCGCGGGGACCTGGACGGCCGACGCGCGTGGAATGAAGGCGGCGATCGCGCTTGCGGCAAAGCTTCGCAAAGGAAGCGCGCGAAGTCGCCGCGGCGCGGTACGCGCGTGAGGAGCGAAGTGCGGCCCCCCCACTTCACAGGATGAGTCCTACGTGAAGAAGGTCGACGGTCGGGACCACGCCGTTGGCGAGCGCCTCGATCGTGTTTTGCGCCGAGGGCGCCAGCGCCAGCGGCAAAGTGCTCGAGATCGACGCGTTCACAGGGATCTCGACACCCACGTCGACGCCGATCGCGAGACCCACTCGAGTCGTCCAGAGGAACCCGACGCGCGGATTGAGAAACCAGGAGTCGATGGTCAGGTCCTCCGGCAACGAAATGACGGACGCGACGGTGATCGTCGTCGAAGCCATCAGCCGCTGATGGCCCGCGCGCAAACCGACGAAGAACGCGCCGCGAAACGGAAATACACGGGCGTCGCCCGATAGAGACCAGAGGCTGGCGTGCACGCCGCCGATCGTGGTGCTCGGAAGCGCCCCATACTCGGCGCCCAGTGCCACGTAACCGCCGAGTACCGCCACACCTTCGACCGTGAGTGGCTGCGGAAAACCGACCCCACCGAGGACTCCCACGCGCAGGGGAGGCACGGGTGGCTCCGGGGCCGGCCGTTCGCCCGGGGCTGCGTCCGGTATGCCCGGCGGACGTGCCCCTTCGGCGTGCAGAGACCCGGACGACGCGAAAACCGGGAGTGCGGCGGCAAGCAAGACGAAACCGCGCGCACAGAGCTCCGGCCGCATGGGCCGAGGTTCATTGCGCGGGGCGTGCCGCTCGCTGTCCGCGCCTGAGCCTTTCGGCCCCCGCGCGCATTGCCCCGTGCGGCGACTTCAGTGTCTCCCCCACAGCGCCAGGGCGAGCCATCCGAGCAAGAGCGCGGAGATCGCAAACGCGCTCAGCGTGATCGGCAGCGGCACTTTGCCGGGAGTCGGGGTCTTCATCGACATGAGCATCTGAGTTGCCGCGACGACGACTCCCTCGAGCTTCTTTTTCGCCACGGGCCCCCTGTCCGGGTCGTCGACGAGGGCGCGGTATCGACTGGCGATCTCAGGCAGCGCCTCGGCGCGGATCGCGTGGTCGAGAAGTGCCGCGTGCGTGGCGTCATCGTGCCACACCTCGAGCACGCGCTTCCAGAGCGCCTCGAACACCGGATCGGTCTCTTCGCGATCGGGCGCGCTCATCCCTGTTGCCCTCCCGCGGGCGGCACGGCCCCCCGCAGCGCCGAATCGAGGGTGATGGTGACGGGGCCCTCGTTGACCGAGAACACACGCATGTCCGCCCGGAATCGCCCCGTTTCTACGCGCACACCCATGGCCCGCACCTCGCGCACCGCCGCGTGATACGACGCCTCCGCCTGCTCCGGCGCCATCGCTTCATCGAAGCTCGGGCGCCGGCCGCGGCGCAGATCGCCGTAGAGCGTGAACTGGCTCACGAGCAAGATCGCGCCGCCCACGTCGCACACGTTGCGGCTCATCTTCCCGGCATCGTCGGAGAATACGCGCATACCCGTCAGCTTGGTCAGCACCCAAGCCCGGTCGGCGTCGGAGTCGTTTCGTCCGAACCCGATGTACGCGAGCAAGCCTCGATCGATCGCCCCGACCACCGCGTCGTCGACCTCGACGCGTGCCGACGAAACGCGTTGCACGACGGCCCTCATGGGAGTGCGATCCGGAGCTCGCGCCCAAGGCGAGCCGTCAGCTCGAAGTACGTCGCCCTCTCGTACGGCTGGTTCAGAATGTGGAAATCGCGTCTCGACAGTCCGACGCACCCAAAGCAGTAATTGCATCCGTTGCAGCCGACCGATCGCACGAGGTACGCGCTTCCGAGGCAGCGCTCGGTTTCGACGCAGTGCTGGCAAGCGAGGCAGCGCGTGCAGCGTGTGCAGTGTGCACAGTCGGTGCAATCCGCGCAGTCGGCGCAATAGTGGCATCGCGCGAGCCCCTTCGAAGACTTGCAGAATGTGCACTCGCTACAGCCCTGGCATTGGTCGCACGCGAGGCACGACACGTTCCCTCCGGCGCCGGACGCATTTGCCAAGAGGTCGCGCAGCGCCGCCTCGAACTCCACTCGATTCATCGGCGGGGAGGGTTCGCGATTCGGGGCGCCCCGGTCAAGCACCCGGATCCGCCTCGCCGTCACTTTCTTGGCCTTTGGGCGTGTTGTGCCCCAATGTGGGACACCTGATGCCCGTACTCATCAAAACCCGATGCGTCATCGCCCTAGCGTTCTCCCTGGTCCCTGCGGTTGCCGGCGCGGCACCGCGCACGGACGCCCGGCCCCACGAAGCCCGAGCGCATCGCATGCGAGAAGCGCATGCGACCAAGGGGTCGAAGCTTCGTGAGTGCGTCAAGGCGCCGATCGAAGTGATTGCCGGCGCCGAGTCGGCGAAGCTGTCGCTCGCCAAATGCGACGGGGTCGCGGCACCCGTCGGTGTCGAGCAGCTCTCGGCGCTGGCCCGAGCCCCCGGCGCTCGCCGTCTCGACGTGCGGCTCGTCGAGCGCCTCGAGCTCGTCGTGGACCACTTTCGCAAGGGGACCGAGCTGGCCCGCGTCGTCCTCGTGTCCGGATTCCGACCGCGCAGCGCCGGCAGTTACCACTCGACCGGTCGCGCGATCGACTTTCGGGTCGATGGGGTCGCAAACGAGGCCCTGGTCTCGTTCTGCAAGACGCTCCCCGACACCGGGTGCGGCTCGTACCCGAATGGCGGCTTTGTCCACATGGACGCCCGCGAAGCGGGTACCGGCCACGTCGCATGGACGGACGTGAGTCGACGGGGTGAAGCGCCGCGTTACGTGACGGAAGACACGTCTCGCGCGCTCCCATCGCTCCCCGCGCAAGACGGCGAATCGAGGGATGGCGAAAAGCTCGCCGGAAGAGACGAAGCCGCGCACGTGCTCTAGGAGCCCGCCGTCCAGAGCCTCGCGTCCACGGCGATGCAAGTGGGTTGGGCACCGTAGACCTGACCGCTCCTCGACGGTCGCGGCGTTGAACCCTTCGGCTCACGCCGCCCTGGTTGATGGGCGCTTGCTCAGCCCGTCGCGCAGAAGCCCTCGTAGTCGATGTAGCTCGTGATGGTCGGCCGGGGTCCGCACACGGGGCACCGCGGATCGCGCCGAAGTCTCAGCTCTTTGAACTTCATCTTCAAGCTGTCGTAGGTCATCAGTCGTCCCGCGAGCGTCGTGCCCTTGCCCAGGAGGATTTTGATCGCCTCGGTTGCTTGAAGCGTTCCGATGATCCCGCACAGAATGCCGAGCACGCCGGCTTCTTGGCAGCTCGGGGCGAGGTGCGGCGGCGGCGGCTCGGGGTAGAGGCAGCGGTAGCACGGGCTCGGCTCCGACATCCCGAGCTTCTTCGCGGCCTTCTCCGGGATGAACGTCGTCACCTGGCCGTCGAAGCGAAAAATGCTGCCGTGAACGACGGGTTTGCCGAGCCACACGCTCGCGTCGTTGACGAGGTACCGCGTCGGGAAGTTGTCGGTGCCGTCGATCACCACTTCGTAATCCGTGAAGAGCCGGTCCACGTTTGCGCTGGTCATTCGCTCCTTGTGCGCGACGACCTTTACGTCCGGATTGAGGTCCGCGATCGCTTTGGCCGCGCTCTCGACCTTCGCCGTTCCCACGCGGCTCGTGGCGTGAATGATCTGTCTCTGCAGATTCGATGCGTCGACCACGTCGGCGTCGACGATCCCCAGCGTTCCCACGCCCGCCGCAGCCAAATAGAGCGCAGCGGGTGAGCCGAGCCCCCCCGCGCCGAGCAGGAGCACTCTGCTCTGCAAGAGCCTCGCCTGTCCCGTCTCGCCGACTTCGGGCAAAAGGATGTGCCGCGAGTATCGGTCCCGCTGGCTATCGGTGAGCTCGGGCGGCGTCTCGACCGAGTAGCCGAGATCCTTCCACCGCACGAACCCGGGATTCGCTGTCTCGACGTTCGTGTAGCCGAGGTCTTGCAGGGTGGCAGCCGCAAGCGCCGATTGGGTGCCCCCCGCGCAGTACGCCACGATGTGCGCCCCTTTGTCCGGGAGCTTCTGCTCGGCCTGAATCTCGAGAAACCCCCGGGGAAGGGAGACCGCGCCGGGGATGTATCCGCCGCGCCACTCGTCCTTTTCGCGCACGTCGAGGAGAGTCATCTTCTCGCGCGCGTCCAGGCGCCGCTTCAGCTCTTCCAGAGAGACTTGTTTCGTGCGCTTGCGAATGTCGGCGATGAGGTCCGTATAGGTGGTGGGCATGGCAAGACCGCGAGACGTGTGGGGTTTGATGAAGTCGGGCGTGATCGGTCGCCCGGGTGAGACCAGCCTCTTTAGCCGGTAACCTTTTTGGCCTCCAGCGTCGCCCACGAAAGGAGCTCGGCCCCACTACGCGGACGGGTCTCGGCCGGACCCGCACAGGCCCGCGCCAGTCCGCCCCAGGCCCGGGCGAATGGCTCATCCAGAGCGTCGAGCGCCTCTTCGAGAACCCGGCCGAAGCCGTAGACATCGTCGCTCGGATCGCTCGGGCGGCCCCCGAGCCGCTCGGGTGACACGTAGCCCAGGCTGCCGGGCGGGCTCGGTTCGCCCGCACGCCGGGCCGTGCCAAAGTCGCCGATCACGGGGACGCCCGACCCGCAAATCAGCACGTTGGCGGGCTTGATGTCGTGATGTACCCACCCGCCCGCATGAATGCGCGCGAGGGCGGCCGCGAGCGGCAAGATCCATCGCTCGGCGGGTACGAGCGACTCGACCTGCCTCGCGCGGAGCAGCGTCGCCAAGGCCCCCAAAGGCGCCCACTCGAGCGCGAGCCAACCATGGTTCGGGTCGACGTCGAAGACGCGCACGATCCCCGGCCCCGTGAGGGACACGGCCACGCGGGCTTCGTGCAGCAGCTGGGCTCTGTCGCGCTCGGGCCGATGGTAGGCCTTGAGCGCGACGCGCCGGCCCAGGACGGGGTCGATGGCTTCGTGTACGGCGCCGGCCCCGCCGCGGCCCACTTCGCGCACGACCTCGAAAGGCGAGTTCGGGACGCCGCCGGCTGCCACGCCGTGCCCTGCCCCGGCGGTCGGCCGAGAGATACCGAGGCCGCCGACCCATCGCGCGTGCCTTTCGCGTGCCCCCGGCCAATCGATGTCGCGCGCGAGCACTCGCTCGACCAGGGCGATCGCGGCTTCCAAGTCGCCCGAGCCCGCGGCCAAATCGGCGCGCAGGATCAGCCCTGGCGATGAGGTCGCGCGCGCGACCACGCGGGCCGCAAACGCTTTGTCGCCTCTGTCGAGCAGCGCGGAGGCGACCGCCACGAGAAGCGGGTCGGGCAACGGCGAAGTCGCGTCGAGAGCCAAAAGCCGCTCGATCGCGAAGCGCTCGTGCTGCGTCGTCCGCAACCGGGCGAAGAGCCTCAGTCCTTCCTCGAGCGAGGGACCTCCCGGCGTGCCGAAGGCCGCGAGGCGATCGAGGTCAGGGAGGATCGATCGGTCCACCTTCACGAACGCCTTATCGCCAGAACGGGGGGTCCACCGCGTTCGGCCGAGATCGCGTCGCCCTCGAGGAGGGTGATGGTCGTCGCGAGCCGCAATTCTCCGACGAACGCGGGGGGATCGTCGTCGGTGTGCAGCTCGACCCACGAGTCAGGCCCGCGCTGCAGTCGCCAGCGACCGACGCCGAGGATCGCCGGTCCGAGTGGGGCGACGCATCGGACAGCCGCCAGTTCGATCGCCACGGCACCGGGCATCTCGCAGGTCGGCCTCACGAAGAGCGGCACGTCGCGGCCCAGACGCACTTCGATGCCGTCGCGCACGGGCGCGTCCGAGGCCAGCGCGGCCCCGTCCACGGTCGTCGCGTTGTGGCTCCCGAGGTCGCGCACCACGACCTCCCCATTTTGCCTTGCGACGGCGAGGTGCCGCCGGCTGACGGTCGCCGCCGAAACGACGATGTGGCCGACCGAGCCGTGCTCGCCTTGCTCGGGGGCGCGCCCGATCACAATCATCTCGCCGAGCGCAATCGCAATATCGGTCCCGCGCAGAGTCGCGTTCACGACGCTCCCGGCGACGCGCTGTCGATCCATCGCGCCTGCCCGCTCGCGGAGGGCTTCGTCCGCAGAGGCGCGGGCGATCTCGGCGGCCTCGCGTCTCCGACCGCTGGCGAAGAGGAGAGCCACCTCGCCATAGTCCTGACGGCGCGCGATGGCCTCCTTGTCGCGTCTCTGTTCGTTGCCGAGCAGCCTGTCGAGTGCGTCCACGTCGCCCGCCCTGGCCAATGCCCGCGCTTGTCCTTCTATGTCGCCCGCGAGCGCATAAGCGAGGGCCGCGTGCGCGTGATCGCCAATCGCTTCGAGCTCCGACGCCGCGCCGGCCAGATCACGCTTGCGCGCCGCTGTCGGCAGTGCGTCGGCCGCCATTGCGACCACGGCCGACGCATGCTTGCGCCGAGCGTGGGTGTGCATACGACTTCCCTCCGGAGCGGTCTCGCGGGCTTGGACGTAGTGACGCAGGCGCTGCGCCAGGTCTCGCTCGGCGTCGCCTCGAAGCACCATGACGCGAGCCGCCTCGTCGGGCCGGCCCGCGTACGCGAAAAGGGCCGCCGCCTGGCCTAGCTCGCCCCGGAGCTCGGCGGCTCGCGCCTGCGCGAGCGAGCGCCCTTTTCCGAGCAAAGTCCCGAAGACGCGCGCCATACCTACCCTAAACCCTGTTAGTCTGATCGAGCATGGCCAACAACAATCGGCTCGGTGAGCTGCTCGTTCGCGAGAAGCTTATCTCGCTGGCCCAACTGCGGCATGCGCAAGAGGAGCAGCAGAAGTCCGGCCAGAACCTCGGCTACACGCTCGCAAAGCTCGGATACGTCAGCGACGACGAGATCACGAGCTTTCTCTCTCAGCAGTACCGAGTTCCTACGGTCAATCTGGAGGAGTACGAGATCGACGCGGAGATCTTGAAGCTCGTACCGAAGGAGCCCTGCGAGCGGCACAAGGTCGTGCCCGTTTCGCGAACCGGCAATTCGCTCATCGTCGCGATGGCGGACCCCACGAACCTCAACGCGATTGACGATCTGAAGTTCTTGACCGGCTACAACATCGAGCCGGTGATATCGAGCGAGACGGCGATCCACAATGCGATCGAGAAGTATTACAACGCGGGCCCCTCGTACGACGAGGTGATGGCCGGATTCGACGAGAGGGAAATCGAATTCACCGGCGACGAAGCGGACGTCAACCTCCTCGAGCTCGAGAAGGCGAGCGAGGACGCGCCGGTCGTGCGCCTCGTGAACATGATGCTCCTCAACGCCATCAAGAAGGGCGCGAGCGACATCCACATCGAGCCGTACGAGAAGAAGCTCCGCGTGCGGTATCGCATCGACGGCGTTCTCGCCGAGGAGATGACGCCGCCGCTCAAGCTCAAGAACGCCATCACGAGCCGCATCAAGATCATGTCGTCACTCGACATCGCCGAGAGGCGCTTGCCGCAGGACGGGCGCATCAAGCTCAAGCTCGGCAAGGGTCGTGAGATGGACTTTCGCATCTCCGTGCTCCCGACGATCTGGGGTGAGAAGGTCGTCATGCGGTTGCTCGACAAGGGCAACCTGCAGCTCGACATGACCAAGCTCGGTTTCGACAACAAACCCCTCGAAGATTTCAAATGGGCGATCAATCAGCCGTGGGGGATGGTGCTGGTCACCGGTCCGACCGGATCGGGCAAGACGACGACTCTCTATTCCGCCCTGACCGAGCTGAACAAAGTCGGACACAACATCAGCACCGCCGAGGATCCTGTGGAGTACAACCTCCACGGAATCAACCAGGTGCAGATGCACGACGAGATTGGCCTCAACTTCGCGATGGCGCTCCGCGCGTTCCTCCGGCAGGACCCGGACATCATCATGGTCGGCGAGATCCGGGACTTTGAAACGGCCGAAATCGCCGTCAAGGCTGCGCTCACGGGCCACCTCGTACTCTCGACGCTGCACACGAACGACGCGCCGGCCACGATCTCGCGTCTGCTCAACATGGGAGTCGAGCCGTTTCTCATCACGGCGAGCGTGAATCTCGTGCTCGCGCAGCGGCTCGCGCGCAAGATTTGCTCCGACTGTCGCCAGCAGATCAAATACGAGCGAAAGATCCTCGAAGACTGCGGATTTTCGCCCGAGCAAATCGCGAACGCGAAGCTGGTCAAGGGCGCCGGTTGTCGCACCTGCAATGGCAGCGGCTACAAGGGCCGTATCGCGTTCTACGAAGTGATGCGCTTCACCGACAATCTGAAGGAGATGGTCCTTCAGGGCGCGTCGACGGCCGAGCTCAAACTGGGCGCGATCAAGAACGGTATGAGCTCGCTCCGTGCGAGTGGCATCAAGAAAGTGATCGACGGCGTGACCACCCCGGAGGAGGTCATGCGCGTGACGATGGCGGATTAGTTCCGCCTTCCCGTGTCCACCTGACGTTCACATCGTGCGCTCGAGCGGTGGAGTAGATTCGAAGAGACAGGCATGACGCAGCAGTCCGAGTTCAAAGTCAACCTGCACCAGCTTCTCAAGACGATGATTGAGAAGGGGGCGAGTGACATGCACCTGACGACCGGGACCCCGCCGCTCCTTCGGATCGACGGCAGCATCGTCCCGCTCAAGCTGCCGCCGCTCGGCCCTGTCGAGACCAAGCAGCTTTGCTTTTCGGTCCTCACCGAGGAGCAGCGCGCTCACTTCGAGAAGCACAGCGAGCTCGATCTGTCCTTCGGCGTGAAGGGGCTCTCGCGCTTCCGCGCCAACGTGTACATGCAGCGTGGGGCTGTCGCGGGCGCGTTCCGCACCATTCCCTTCAAGATTTTGAGCTCCGACGAGCTCGGACTGCCGCCGATCGTGGCGGACTTCGCGAACAAGCCGAGCGGCCTCATTCTCGTTACGGGGCCGACGGGCTCGGGCAAATCGACGACGCTCGCGGCGATCATCGACAAGATCAACACCGAGCAGCGCCTGCACATCATCACCGTGGAAGACCCGATCGAATACCTTCACCCGCACAAGCTCTCGATCGTCAATCAGCGCGAGGTCGGCACGGACACCGACGGCTTCAAGAGCGCCCTCAAATACGTGCTCCGCCAGGACCCGGACGTCGTCCTCGTCGGTGAAATGCGCGATTTCGAGACAATCGAGGCGGCACTGACCATCAGCGAGACGGGCCACGTCGTGTTCGCCACCCTCCACACGAACAGCGCCGTCTCGACGATCAATCGAATCATCGACGTGTTCCCCCCGCATCAGCAGCAGCAAGTCCGATCGAAGCTGTCGTTCGTGTTGCAAGGGGTCATCTCCCAGCAGCTCCTTCCGCGCATGGGGGCGCCCGGGCGCGTGCTCGCGCTCGAGGTTCTCGTGCCCAACCAGGCGATCCGAAACCTCATTCGCGAAGACAAGGTCCACCAGATTTACTCGCAAATGCAGGTCGGTCAGGACAAGTTCGGAATGCAGACTCTCAATCAAAGCTTGTACTCGCTTCACCAGCGCCGGCTCATATCCTACGAAGAGGCGATGGGCCGCTCGCTCGAGACCGAGGAGCTCCGCATGATGATGGAAGGCCGCTCGGCAGCGCAAACGGCGAGCAATCAGTCGATCACCTCGGTGCAGGTCAACAAGCGCTGAGGTCGGGCGCGCCGCTGTCCGCGCGTATCGTCGGCACTATTCGTACGTCGGACCGCGCCTTCCGTGATCGACTCTTCGGAGGCCGAGCGAAAGCGCGGCTGCGACCAGGTCCGGCTGCAGGTCTCCCGAGCCAAGGACGTCCTTCACGTAGTCGGTTCCCCGCTTCTTGTCTTTCATCGCGCCGAGCGCCGACGCCGCGACGACGCGCAGGTCGAGCGGCGCGCCTTGCGGCGGCGGGTCGATCGACGCCGTCCTCGCTCTGGCTGCTTCGCTGTTGCCCGCCGACGCGACCGCATAGGCGCTCAGCCACGTCGCGAGAGGTCCCAGCACGAGCGGGTAGCGCGCCAGCTGCGGACCGACTTCGGCGGCCCGGCCCTTTGCCACCAGAACATAGACGCGCTCCCAGAGGACTCGCGGCGTCACCGTGCCGCGCGAAAGTGACGCTTGCGTCAGCGCCTCGGCCGCGTCGAGCCGCCCTTCATAACGCGCGAGCCGGGCGAGCCGAATCGCGCGAAGTGGATGAGACTCCGCGTCCTTCCCCCAATCCGCGGCGATCTTGTCCGCCGAAGCGAGATCTCCCTCGTCCAGCGCGACGTCCATCGCGACGAGGCTCGCCCACGGCGCGTCGTCCTCGGCGAGCACCCGGAGCTTGGCCGGGTCGAGATGCAACCTGCCCGACAGCGCCTGCTCGGCGAGCCCGAGCGCGGCGAGGAACGGCAGCCTTCGCGCGTCGGGCGCGAGAGCTTCGAGTGCGCGCGTGACGGCGTCGACGTCCACCCGTTCGTACGCCGACGCCGCCCGCACGACGGCGACGTCCGTGGACGTCGGGTCGAGGTCCTCGGTCGCCTTGAGAGCTTCGTCGAGCCGACCGCCGACCAGCGCCACGCGGGCGGCAAGGGCCCTTGCCGGCTCGTATGCCGCCGAGAACTGAAGGGCAAGAAGTGCCGCTTTGCGGGCGAGACTCTCGTCGCCAAAGGGCAGCGCGATGGTCCCCAGCCAGACTGCCGGCCCGGGCGACTCGGCGACCGCCAGCCCCTCTTGGAGCGCCGCGCGGGCGTCTCCAAAACTGCGCCGATCGATCGCCGACAACGCGGCGATCGCGTGCGGGACGAACCTCAGATTCGCCGGGAGCTCCCCTTCGCGCTTGCCGACCTGATCGACCTCCGCAGGCCGTCCGAGATCTTCGCGCTTGGGATCGCGACCCCACGCGAGTGCGACGAGCGCGACGGGCTCGGCCCGCTCCGGCATCGCGATGCGGAGCATCCGCGCCAACCGCATCGCCTCCTGCGTGTCCCCGTCGACGGCGGTCGAACGCGCGAGGGCGACCTTCGCCGAAAAGAGCTCGGGATCGAGCTTGGCCGCCGTGGCGTAGCGATCGCGCGCCCGGCCGTCGCCCGCGCGCTCGAGCGCGGCTCCCGCCACCATCTGGAACCACGCGTCGTCTCGGGCCGATTGCTCCCAGCGACCCAGGGCGGCCGCCGCGCCCGCCGTGTCTCCTTGAAAGAGAAAAGATGCCACGTGGGCGAAGGCGTACTGGACCTGCGGCACACCGACGTCCTTGGCCCGCGCCATCGCGTCTTCGAAGGCGATGTCCGACCCGCTCTTGACCAGCCCCGTCAACGCGCGCTCCTTCGTCCAATCGAGCGCGGCTCGTTGGCTGCGCGACTCGAGCGCGAGCGCCCTGGCGAGCATCGTTTCCATCGACGAAAGCGAGTCGGGATTCGCCGCGTGGAGCTCCGCTTCGACCGTCGTGAGGAGAGCCTCGGCTTGCTGGTGTTCGACTTCGCGCTTGTGCTTGTAAAAAAAGAAGATCCCCACGCTCGCGGCGAGAAACATGGCCATCGCAGCGACGAGCGTCGGAGCCCCTTTGCGCTTCGGACCCCGTACCGCGCGATCCCATGCGGACATGGGCGACGGGCCGTCGACCGTGGGTTCGTAGACTCCCGCGAGCGCCAGCGCGTCGAGGACGTCGCGCGGATGGGGGACCAGGACCTGACCCTTCGAGAACGCGCCGCCGGCGGCGGAGAGGGCATGCCGGACCGGGGGAGCCGCGCCGTTGCGGACCGGCGGAGGCGCGAGCGGCTTGAGCGCCAGAGCCAGCGCCGCGTCGACGTGTTTCGGGATGGGAGGGGCCGTCGGCGCGGGCTCCGGGATCGCAGTGTCGATCTCGCTCGTGTCCACTGCTTCCTCGAACACTCGGGTGTCCGTTTCGTCGGGGTCGGGCTCCGAGGAGAAGCGAGGGAGGGCGCCATCGGAAGCGTTTCCCGTCACGCGCGCCAGTTCCGCCGTGACCGCGCCCGCTCCCGAGCTTGCCTGTAACCCCCGGTAGGAACGGGCCCGATCGAGCCAGAGCTTCGCGTCGCCGTCGCCCGGGCCGAGCTGGATGGAGCGCTCGAGCACTTTCTCCGCCCGCTCGGCGTCGCCCCGGCGCAGGAGCACCTCGCCCAGCCACCGATATACCCGCGCGTCGCGAGGCGCGGTTTTGCCCGCGGCGACCAGCACCGCCTGCGCGTCCATGAAGCGACTCGCTTCGATGTACATCCGCGCGACGGAAACCAGCACCGACACGTCGCCGGCCAGTCGCTGCTTGGCGAACTCACCGACCTGCTGCACCAAGGGCCCGCGCGGATTTTCGCGGAGCGCTTCGCAGAGCGCGACGGTCGTTGCCGGGCTCGGGTTCTGTCTCCAGCGTTGGACCAGGTCTTCGATCATGTCGACCATGCGCAGGGAGTGACGCGCGCTGCCTACGCCGCGAACACTCCCCAACTCGATTGTCCGACGATCGAGCCCTCTACGCGAGGAAAACAATCGTCGTCGCACGCTCCGTGTGGGTGAGAGCGGGACCCATGCGGTCCAAGGCGTACGCGTGCTCGATCGCTTCCGCCCGCAGCGGAAGCGAGCATTTCGGGCCCCCACGCCGTGCATCGCGCATTTGGCGAGACGCGCCGGCACGTGACGACATCAGAGCAGTGGATGCTCGACCTCTATACGTGGCACACGCCGAACGGGAAGAAGGCTCCCATCTTGCTCGCCGAGCTCGGGTGGTCGTACGAGCTGCATCTGGTCAATCTCGCGGAGAACGATCAGAAGAAACCCGCGTATTTGGCAATCAACCCGAATGGCAAGATTCCCGCCCTCGTCGACACCGAAGGTGCCCACGCCGAGCTCGTCGTGGTCTTCGAGTCGGGCGCGATCCTGCAATATCTGGCAACGAAAGCGGGTAGGTTTCTGCCGAAGGAAGAGCCTGGTCGAGCGGAAGTGCTGTCCTGGGTCTACTGGCAAGTGGGGGGCCCGGGGCCGTTCTTCGGACAGATGATCGCGTTCGGGCGCCAAGAGCCACGAAACGTCGCGGCATTCGACAAGTTCGTCGCGGAGTCCAAGCGACTGGTCGGCGTGCTGGACGCCCGCCTGCGCGACCGGCAGTGGGTGGCTGGCGACTACTCGATCGCCGACATCATCAACTACCCATGGTTTGCGGCCGCCGCCGAGTTCCATCCCGAAGTGCTCGACGGAGCAGAGGCCGTGCGTGGGTGGATGAGCCGGATGGCGTCGCGGCCCGCGGTGCGACAGGGAATGGACTTCGGGCACTGAGGGCGGAGCGTGCGGGTTCGTGAACCGCCCCCCCCCGGCGGGTGCGCCTCACGGCGAGTCGGAATCAACGTTCGCTGCCCAGCGTCCGTTCGCGTTTTGGAGCGGAGCGCGCCATCCGCGTGATCGTGCTGACGAGTGTGCTCGGAGCGACCGGCTTGGACAGGAAGTCGTCGTAGCCCGCGGCCATCGCCGCGTCCGCGTCTTCGGCGCGGGCGCACGCCGTGATCGCGACGGCCGGGATCTGGCCCCAAGGAGGTGGCAGCGTCCGAAGCTTCGCGACGAACGAAAGCCCGTCCTGGCCGGGCATCGCCAGGTCGCTCAAAATGACGTCGGGCGCCTCGCGGGCCACGGTCGCCAGTCCCTCTGCAGCCGATTCCGCGACGACCACCGTCGCTCCGTTGGTCTCGAGCAGCGTGGCCGCGAGCAGCCGTGCGTCTTCGTTGTCGTCCACGACGAGCACCCGCACGCCCGCAAGCCGGGTTTGATCGATCAAGGGTGCGGGCGCAGTCCCCGTTGCGGTCTCCAGCGTGCTCGTCGGGTTCGAGTCTCTCGCCGAGCTCGTCGCGCGCGGCAGCTCGATCGCGAACGTGGCTCCCCGTCCGATGCCGTCGCTAGCGCCCCAGACGCGGCCGCCGTGCAAATCGATGATGTGTCGCGCGATCGCCAAGCCCAACCCGAGCCCGCAGAATTGCCGGCTCGACGAGGTGTCGACCTGCCGAAAGCGGTCGAAGATCCAGGGGAGGGACGCCGAATCGATCCCTATCCCCGTGTCGTGGACGGTGACGAGCCCGGCGTCGCCGCGCTCTTGCACGATCACGCTGACCTGGCCGTCGGCCGGCGTGAACTTGATCGCGTTCGAAAGGAGGTTCACGATCGCCTGCTGCAAACGCGTGACGTCCGCCGATATGGGCGCATCCGACGTCACGTCGAGGGTGAGCCGCACGCGCTTGGCCCACGCGGTGGCCTGCATGGTGTCCACGGCCGAGCGGACCACTTCGTGAAGCACGGCAGGCTTCAGGTCGACCCGCAGCTTTCCGGTGATGATCCGCGACACGTCGAGGATGTCTTCGACGAGGCGCTGCTGGGTCTCCGCGTTTCGGCGGATCACCGCGAGCCCGTGCTGAATCCTCCCGCAATCGAACGGCAGCGACGTGAGCATGTGGCTCCAGCCGAGAATCGCGTTCAGCGGAGTGCGAAGCTCGTGAGAGACGACGCTCAGGAACTCGTCTTTCAATCGGTTCGCCTGCTCGGCATGCGCTCGGGCTTGCTCGAGCCCGTGTCGGGCCTTTTGCTCGCGCTCGAGGGCAGCTTCGCGCTCTCTCTCGATGACGTGGCGTTCCGTCACGTCGATGAGTGCGGTCCGGCTGCCGAGCGACGTTCCCTGGGGCCCGATGATGGGGGCGCTGACGGCCTGCACCTGCACGTGCGCCCCGTCCGCTTTGCGGACGAAGCCGATCTCGGCACGTACGGTGTCTCGAGACGTCAAGCATTGGCGCACGTGATCCGAAATCTCGCGGGACACGTCGGAGCGCACGACCGCGCGCAGCGGCTTTCCCAGAATCGTCAGACGGTCGTGACCGAGCAGCTTCGCCCCGGTCAGGTTCAACTCGACGATTCGCCCGGACCGGTCGAGGCACATGTATCCGATCGGCGCGAAGTCGAACAAATCGGCGTAGCGGCTGCGAGATGCCTCGAGCGCCTCGCGACTCTCGCGGAGCTCGCGGTTCTGCTCTTCGAGCTCTAGCTGGTGGACCCGGAGCTCTTGAAGGGCGTTGGCGATGTCGCGCTCATTGGAGGTTGGCCCTGTCTTCATGAAGAGCTCCTCCACCGCTATTCGAGTGCATAGAAAGGCTGGTGTCCCACCGCAGCGCCGTCCCCAATCGTCTCTATGCCTGCCGGCCGCCGACTGCAATCGGCGAAGCCCTCATTTCGACCAGCCGTTTGGGCCGAGAGCCCAGCCGTCCCATCGCAGCCACGTGTGCGACCTCAAGCGTGCCCCCGCAGGAGTCCCCGCCACGCCGACGAACCCTCTATTGGGGCGACACCTCGACCGTTTCTCCCAGTTGCACGATGGTCAGCATCAAAAGACGTTGCGCGCTTGCCACGCCCGTAACCGGGGCTCCGCTCACCATCATGATCCGGTGACCGATCCCTTCGAAATCGTGCTCGATGCGGATGTCCCCAAACCGCAGACCGGACGCGAGGGCGCCCTCCATGGCTTGACGCAGCTTGGGGTGTGCCCACTCCACCGAGCCCAGGTTTTGAAACAGATTTCCGATCGTCGCGTGCGCGTCGACCCGGAATGTCGTGAGAAACGGCTCGTTGACCCAGAGCACGCGCATTTCCTTGTCGACTATGGCGAGAGGATGCGCGATGGCGGCGAGCATTTTGCTCGCGTAGGTCTCGACGTCGAGGACCAACTCTTGCCGGCGCTTCTCGGCGTCGATATCGCGAAGAAAAAGGAGCGCTCCGTCGACCACTCCGCCGGGGGAGCGATAGGGGACCGCGCGGAGTTCGTGCCAGCGATCGTCGATCCGGGCTTGTTCGGTCGTCGCTACGAGGCGGTCGAGGGTCGCGTGCACGGTCCGCTCGATGTCGATCCCCGCAAAGAGCGGCTTTATCTGAGAGAGCGAGCGCCCGTAGTCGTCGGGCCCCAAGCAAAGCAGCCGGCGCGCCGAATCCGACGTCCGGCGCAAGCTCATCCCAGCGTCGACGAAGAGGACGGGTTCGGGGATCGACCGCATCAGATTCTCGAGATCGCTGCTGGTGCGACCGAGGTCACTCACGCGAAACTGGAGCTCGTCGTTCATGGTCGAAAGCTCCTCGTTGGTGGACTGAAGCTCTTCCTTCGCCGTTTCGAGTTCCTCGTTGGTGCTTTGCAGCTCTTCGTTGGTGGCTTGAAGCTCCTCGTTGGTCGACTTGAGCTCCTCGTTGCTCGTTTCGAGCTCCTCGACCGTGGACTGCAGGTACTCCTTGGTCGCGGCGATGTCTCGCTCGAGGTCTCGGATGCGGGAGTCCGCCACGTCGGAATCCGACGGCGCGGGAGGGTGCGGTGCTTCGGGCAGGGTGAAGTCTTTGAAGACGACGAGCACGCATCGGCTGTTCGTCTCGGGCTCGAGGATGGGGACGGCGTCGACGGCGACCAGGCCATCCGGGGCGCCCGCCCGCGGCAATCGGATGGGCCCGCCGTGCGTGGCGGCGTCGCTCTTGAGCACCCCTTGCACGAGACGCCATAGCTCGAGGTGAAGCTCCGGTCGCACAAGCTTGAGCAGGTGGAGAGCGGCGGCGCCGGGGGCCGGTGCGAGGTACGGCGCCGTGTCTCCCCGGAACTGCACCACGTCGAGGTTTTCGTCGACGAGCAAGCTCGGCGGACCGTAGAGATCGAGGAGTTTTCGGTCTGCGATCTGCTGCGCGGTCGGTCCGGTGCGCTGGTCGCGAGTCGGCTTGCGCGAGCCCCCGGGATCCTTGGAAGGGCCGAAGGACGCCATCGCTTCGAGGCGAGTCACCGCGGGCAGATTCTTCTTGACGTAAATCTTGTTCTTTCGATCGGCGAGCGAAAATAGGTCGGCGCAGTCGCCCACCGTTTCGGACGTGCCGAGCATCAAGAACCCGTCGGGCACGAGCGCGTAGTGCAGCAGGCGCAACACTTTGCGCTGAAGCGCGGGCTGCAGATAGATGAGGAGGTTGCGGCAGCTAGCGAGGTCGACTCGCGAGAAGGGGGCGTCGCTGGCGATGTTCTGCGGCGAGAAGACGACCAAATCCCGGAGCCGTCGCGAGACCTGGTAGTTTTCGCCCATCCGTACGAAGAACCGCTGCAGGCGCTCCTTCGAGACGTCCGCCTCGATGTTCGGCAGATACACCCCGCGGCGCGCGCGCTCGATCGCTTCTTCGTCGACGTCCGTGGCGAAGATCTGGACGTTTCGATTCTTGCCCTTCTGGTCGAGCGCCTCGAGCAGGCAGATGCCGAGCGAGTACGCCTCTTCGCCCGACGCGCAGGCGGGGACCCAGATTCGAATCGGCGCGCCTGGCTTCTTGCGCTCGAGAATGCGAGCAACGACGACCTGCTTTACGACTTCGAACGGCTCGACGTCGCGGAAGAAACTCGTGACGCTGATGAGAATGTCCCAGTAAAGGGCGGTGAGCTCATCGTGGTGCGTTCGAACGAACTCCACATAGTCGGTCAGCTTTTCGAGTCGAAGGAGCGCCATCCGCCGCTCGATGCGGCGGTTGACCGTGGTCGGCTTGTACAGAGACAAGTCGTTGCGGAAAGACTGGCGAATCTGAACGAAAAGCCGTTGAATCGCCTCGGGCGCGGACGGCGACGAGGCGGGTGCGGGTGTCGGCGCGAGATACGGATGCATGGATATGCGGGCAAGCTCGCCGGCGATCGCGTCCGGGGTCAATATTCGGTCGACGACGCCGCTCTCCAGGGCGCTGCTGGGCATTGAATCGTACTCGGCGCTCAGCGGATCTTGTGCGAACGCGAGCCCGCCCCGCGCCTTGATTTCTTTCAGGCCCTGCGTTCCGTCTTTGCCCATTCCCGACAGGACGACGCCGATCGCCTTGTTTCCCAACCCCTCGGCGAGCGATCGAAAAAACCGATCGATCGGCATCGGGGACGCCGGCGAGCTGAGGTGAAGCACGCCGTCCTGGACGGCCACGTCGGCGTTGGGCGGCGCCACGTACACATGGTTCGGCTCGAGACGCACGCCGTCGGTGATCGGAAGGACCGGCACTCGCGTGGACCGACCGAGGATCCCGGGCAGGAGACTCTCTCGCGCCGGAGCGAGGTGCTGCACGACGACGAACGCCATGGTGTCGAAGGTGATTGCGTTGACGAATTCGGTCAGCGCCTTGAGGCCGCCCGCCGAGGCGCCGATGCCGACGACGGGAAAGGACGCTCCGCCCGGGGTCGCGTCCTCCGGGGCCTTGTCATGACCTGCGTCTGGTTGGGACACGAACCGCGCACCATCGTGGATAAAGGTGATGGCGGCAAGTGTGACCCGTGACGGCCGAGGCTGCTCGCTCGCCAACAGCGACAGGGCAACCGGGCTCGGTCGTTCAGCCCTTCTTCGTCGGCAGCGCCAGCCCGAGCTCCTTCATCACGAGCTGAAGATCTTCCCATACCTGACGCTTCGCCTCCGCCTGCTGCGGCCCGGGGCGCAGAAGATAGGACGGGTGGTACGTCGGCATGACGAGTGTGCGCCCGCGATAGAGCTTCCACTGCCCCCGAACCTTGGTAATCCCCAGTTTCGTGTCGAGCAATGCCGCGACCGACGTATTGCCGAGCGCGACGACCACGCGCGGGCGGACGAGCGCGAGCTGCTCGTGCAAGTACGGAATGCAGGTCGCAACTTCATCGGGTTCGGGTCGGCGGTTGTCCGGCGGGCGACACTTGATGATGTTGCAGACGTAAGCGTCGCTCTCGGGCGAGAGGCCCATGGCAGCGATCATCCGGTCCAGCAGCTGGCCGGCCCTGCCCACGAACGGAAGCCCTTGCGCGTCCTCGTCGGCGCCCGGAGCTTCACCGACGAAGCAGAGCTGCGCCTCGGGATTGCCGCGAGCAAAGACGGTTTGCGTGCGCGTCGCGGCGAGGCCGCACTTGCGACAGCCCACCACTTCGCTCGCGAGCCTCGCGAGCAGTGGGAGCCGCGTGCGGCGATGATCGGCGGTAGGGTCCGGGATCGCCGGAGCGGTTGCCGCCGGAGACGGCGCGGACGCGTGCGCCGCCGGCGGCGCGGAACGCCGAGGCACTCCGCTCGCTCCCGTTTCGCCCTGCCATTCGAGGTATGCGCGAAGCGAAGCGGTCAGGCCGGCAAGTTCAGCTCGCGGATCGTCCACCATGACCACGTACGATCTACGAGCCTCAGCGCGAGAAGTGAACCCTGACCTTGGTGCTCCCCGCGATGGGGTTCCCGTCATGGTCGCGCGCGGCCACGAAAACCTTCGGCAACGCGCACCGGCGGGCCTCGCGCCCAAAGCCGTTGCCCGGGTCGCTCAAGACCCGAACGTCCGACGCCCGTCCATCCGAGCGAATGTCGATCTGCAGGGTTACGAACGCGTCGTCCACCTGCGCCGTGTCGGCCTCTGGGGGGAACGGGCATTGCGTCCAGTCCGTGTTCCCGACGGACGCGGGTCGCGTGAGGTCCGGCCCCGCCACCTTCGGCGCAGGCGCGGGTCCGGTCCCTCCGGCAACCCCGTCCGGCGAGGGCATGCTGCGGACCGCGTTGGGATTCGTGCCCGTCGCCGCGGTGAACCCGCCCGCATAGCTGTCTGCGTTGCCCTGCACGATCGTGTTGCCCGTCAAGTCGACCGGTTCGTTGGGGTCGGGTTCGCGCGCGATGACCTTCGCCGCCTGCGCGGGCGCAGGCGGGGGCGGCGGGGGCGCCTCGTGCGCGCGGGGCGGCGGGGCAACGACCGGCTCTGGCTTCGGCTGCTCGGGCTCCGGAGGAGGAGAGGGCGGGGGCGGCGGGTCTTCTTTGATGACGTCGATCTCGTCCGCGGGCGTTGCGTCCACATGCGCGTGCAGCGATTGATACCAAGCGACGACGCTGGTCAGCGCCATCAGTCCGACGAGAAACAGCGTGGACCCCGACGTGAACCCGAACCAGGCGCTCAGCGTCGACGTCTTCGCGTCGAGCCCGAGCACTTTGCTCATCGGGTCGTCGTAGAGGGCCAGCGCGCCTTCCGCCGTCGCGAACGGCGGCACGGGCGTGCCGCCGTTCTTGGGAATGTCCCTCCGGCTCGCGCCCTGCATCGCGATTCTCTCAATGCTGGGGCGCCGGCGGCGCCGGCGTCACGCCGAATGCGATCTTGCTCACGTGCGCTTGTTTTAGCAGATCGAGCACATGAATCACGCGGCCGTGTGTCACGGCGGAATCCGCCTTGATGACGACGCGTAGGTCCGGGTGCTGCGCCTGCGCGTCGCGCGCGAGCGGCAGGATGGCATCGTCGTTGGCGACATCCTTGCCGTCGACGACGGCTCGACCGTCGAGAGCGAGGATGATGCTGAAGACGATTTGGACGTCGCTCGTCCCGGTCGCCGCTTTGGGGAGATCCAATGGCACCGTTTGATTGAGCACGATCTTCGTCGTCACCATGAAAATGATGAGGAGCACGAGCGTGATGTCGACGAGGGGAGTGACGTTGATGCCCGTGATCGCGTCGTCGGCCTCTTGCGCGCCGCCCGCCATGTCAATTCCTCTCCGAGGCTTCGGACTTGTCGCCCCTGGCCAGACCCGAGCCGGGTGAGTCGCTGCGCCCGTCCTTGGACGGCTCGCCCGGACCCGCCGCGAGCGGCGACGCCTTGAGGTGAGCGAGGAGCACGTGCCCGAGGGCCTCGGTGTTCGCGATGGTGCCCCGGACGACACGCTGAAACGCGTTGAAGGCGGCCACCGCGGGAATCGCGATGAGGATGCCGATCGCGGTCGCGACGAGGGCCTCGGAGATCCGTGCCATGACCGCCTCCGGTGCGAGCTGCGTCGACCCGCCCGCCGCAGCCATTTTCACTTTGCTCAGTTCGTCGAACGCGGCCACGATGCCGATGACCGTCCCGAGCAGCCCGATGAACGGGGCGTTGTTTCCGAGCGTTCCGAGGAAGGCCAGCCGCTTCTCCAGCTTGAGACGCTGGAGAGCGCTGGCACCGTCCATCGCCTCTTCGGCGGACGCGACGCCCCGGTCGGCCTCGACGAGCCCGGCGATGACGACCGCTGCCTCCGCGCTTCGCGACTCCTCGAGCCGGCGGCGCGCACCGTCCAAGTCTCCGCCGCGCAGGAGTCTACCCAGGTCGCGCATCAAGTCGTCGATGTTGTCGCGCAGCGACCAATACAGCCACGCTCGTTCCAGCATGATCGCAAGCGACACCACGCTCAGAAACAACATGAGAAGGAGGATCCACCCCGTCCCGAGGCCGACCATCGCGCTCTTGACGCGTTCGATGAGAGAATTCATGTGGATTCGTCCTGTACCTGGGACAATGCCGCGTTGGGCTCGTCCGTTTCGTCGACGGTCAGAGCAGCACCGAGGACGGTCGTCGCGTAGCCCCCCTTCGGTAGCACGAAGTAAACCCGCACGCAGGCGGCGGGATGCCCAGGTTCGTCGTCGACGATCTCCCAGCGCATGTCCTGCACCCACAAGCGCAGCGCCCGGCGGCTCCCCTCGCCGAGACGGCGAGTGCTCGCGAGGTCGAACCCTTCACCCAGCGTCGCCGCGGCGATCCGGTGCTCGAGCTCCCCCGGCGCCCCATCCGGCCAGCGCATTCGATCGCCGATGATGGGTCCCGTCGGCGATACTTCGCCGAGGGCCGCGCGTTCGCCGTCGGTTCGAACGGCCGAGCAGACGAAGAGACCCCCGGATGTACGAAGTTTTAATAAGTCCCCCTCCATCGGCGTCGTCCAAGTCCCGTCCTTCACGCGGGCATCGAGCACTTCGTTGAAGACGGCCGACTGCACCGACGACCACAGAAGGCGCCGTACGCGCGGGTCGCGCGGGCCTCTTTCTTCGCCCCGCAGCCAGGCGAGCCCCCGGCGGGCGTTGTCGCCGCCAGCGCCGAACCGCTGCGACCCGAACGCGTTCGGCACGCCGCCCCGCGCGATGCGGTCGAGCGCCGCCGTGACCTCCCCAATCCGATCCCGGGAGACGTCGCGCACGGTGATCGCGAATCGATTTCCATCGAGATGACCTGGCTTGAGCTTGTTGCCGTGAGGCGCCGCCTCGTGCACGACGATCCCGCTCATCTCGAGCGAGAGCGCCCGGGCCGCGATGTTCTTCGGGTCGACGCCGCGGGGCGCGTGGAGCGAGATGGTTTGCGTCGTGACCGCGCGCTTGTCTTTCATCCCCGCGAAGCCGACTTCGCCGGGGTCGCAATCGAGGGCTCGCGCAACGAGGCGTGCGGCGTCGAGGGTCGTCGCGTCTCGCTTCGTGAAGCGTACGAAGACGTGCTCGCCCGCGCCGCTGGGCGCGTAGGCGGGGATCTCTTCGACGACGAAGTCTTCGGGGCGGCGCTTCAGGCGACCGCGCGGCAGTTCGAGCATTGACGGCGCGCCAAGGGTAATCGGTAACGCGCCTTCGTCGAGCCGGAAAGACGCCGAACGACCAATCAATCGGTGCCGCGTTCGAGCTCGTGCGCCATCTCGTCTCGCGGACTGCGAAAGTGCTGCTGCGGGGAATAAAGAAGAAAGTTGGACACTCTCGACGTGTAGAGGCACGCGTAGTCGTCGACCTGGGAGCCGAAGCTCGACTCTTCGTTCTCCTCTTTGAGGAGCGATCCCCAAAAAGGGTGAAACCGCTGATCGACACGGCGCTCAATCGCTTGAAGCTCGCTGTCGACCAGCCGGAGCCGCCCGCGGACCCGGTCGATCGCCCTCTTGATGCGGCCGCGCTCGACCTCCGCCCCGGCGGCAGGCGCGCCATTGGTCTTGGTCGGCGCGTGCTCGATTCGCCGCGATAGCTCCTTGAATCGACCCTGGTAAAAGCGGAGTTCGTCTTCGAGCCGGTCGCGAGCGTCTTCCAGGTGTTCGGCGCGCGCGAAGTCCTCGCGGCACGAGTCGTGGGCTTGCACCTCACCCTCGAGCTCCTGAATGATCATCGCCGTCCGCCAGGCGCTTTCCTTTTTGCTCCGCAGAATGTCTCCGTAAATCTGATCGCCGACGTAGAGCACTTCGTCCCCGATTGCGCCGAGCGCGGCCTCGAGGTCCTGCAGGTTGCCCCCCTCGTAGATCTTGCCGCGCTCGAGCGGCAACGTCGCCGGAACGAGGCCGCCTCCGTCGTGCTCCATGAGCGGCCGGCGCTCCTGGAAGAACGCGGGCTTCATCGCGGCCGCGATGACCACGTCGAAGTAATTGCGCCAATGGGGGTACTCGGCCATCGCCCCGTCGAGCAAATAGGTCATCATCTTGTCGGTGTACGGCCAGCGCGAGTTGGTGAGCAAAAAGAGATGCTTGCCCGCGCTCCGCAGTTTGTGGAGCGTCGGTGCGAGCTCGGGGTCCTTGTTCACGAAGCGGCCGAAGTCGCCCGCGACCGTCTCGAGGATGGTCCCGTCGCGGTGTGCCTCGTCGATGCACTCGCGAATGTCGGTGAAGGTCTTCGCGTAGTCGATCGCGAGGCCTCGACGCTCCATGGCTTCGACGAGAGCCGCGTAGAGCGTTGCTTCGCTGAGCGCGTAGAGGGTGTCGATCCAGTGATACCGCGGCGTCGCGGGGCGGATTTTCTTCGAGTGATAGAGCTCGCGTAGCTCGTCCTTCGCGAGCTCGCGAAGGCCGTGGTAGCCCTTGGTCACGAACTTGTAGCGGTTCATCTTCAGGATGTGACCGAAGCGCTTGTCGATGAGCAGTCCGCGCACGGGGAACGCGGTTTGATACGAAATGGAGCGCACGAATTCGGGGTAGCCGCGTTCGACGAGCTTCGCGATGGTGGCCCGAATGGAGAGCTCGTCCATCTCCTGCTGGTTGTAGATGGCCAGCGTGTAGTCCATGTCGAAGCCGACCCACGAGATTCCGCTCATGCGAAGGTTGCGGTTGCTGAAGATGCGCCGCTCGCGCGGAATGCCGTGGGCCTGAGGTCGGGCGAGGAACTCGTCGATCGGCAGCGAGAGCTGGACGGGATTCACTTCGCGTTGACCCACTCGCGCGCGGGGCCCGCCCGCGCGCTCTCCTTCAATCTCCCACGCTGCGTCCCTGCGCGCAATCGACCGCCGAGCTCGAGCGTTCGCTTCGGGCGGAGTTCACCGGCGTTCGCGAACGTGGAAGAGATCTTGCCAACAAAATGTCCCGCGGACTGGCCGCGTACCGACCGCCGCCGTGCGCGATGGCCCGAGCTCTTCGCTCAGTCCCGTTTCGCCACCCACGTGAACTTCGTCTTCGACGGGCCGGGGGCATCGACAGGGACAATCGGGTCGGGAGCGAAATCGTTCGGTTCCACGTCGGGGGCGGCGATTGCCTGCGAGGACCGCTCCCACCGCGGGGCGCCCTCGGCGTCGCGGCAGCACCGAAACCCGACGAAGTAGTATCGAAAGTCGGGCTCGTGGCTGAAGGTCATCGCGCGGCATTGGCTGCGGACGTGCCCCCACGCCCCGCCCTTCAGCCCGGCCCAGCGCGACTTCTCGCGCGGCGCTTCGTCGCTCACGACCCACTCGTCGAGATTCCCGGTCAGATCGCGGACGCCGAAGCCGCTGCTGCACCGCTCCATCGATCCGCTGGGGACGCTTTGGTCGAGTCTCGATAGCTCTTTGAACGCGACATCCGGCTCTTTGGAATAAAAGAAAAACTGCGCCCCCGGGCCTGGGCGCATCGGCTCGATATAGAAGTTGTCCATGTTGCACGCGTCGTGATCCCGCTCGAACCCGTAGGGGAACGGCGTATGGTCGGGCCCCTCGCACGCCGCCGTCCATTCGCTCGACCAACAAAGACGCTTGCCCTTCGCGGCGCAAGTGGCTTGCGACTCGTACCAGTCGAGCATCCAAACAGGGTGTGCGCCGGGCCGGTTGGGGTACTCGTAGCGGTCGATGCAAAAGGCAATGCGCCGCGGCGTCGTGCGGCAGTGCTGCGCGCGCGCGAATGCATGGCAAATATCGAGGTTATTGATCTGCTCGTGCTCGACGTCGAGACATCGACGTTCGATGTCCGGGCAGAAGGTCGTGTCGACGAGGACCATGTCGTCCGGGCACGAAGATGCGTCGGCTTCCGCGGTCGCCGCCGAAGGGGATGCGGAGGGTGCGGTCGTCGCGGTCCCCTCGGGCTCCGGCGTGAGTTCGGGCGCGGTCGCATCGAACGCATCGGCCTGGCCATCGTCACAGCCGGGCAAGAGGAAGCCCACGGCGGCGAGCGCGATCGCGCGCAAGGGCTCACCCGTCGTCGTCGCGTTCATGTCGCGGATCCTTGGACGAGATCCGCTACCACTTCGTCGACGGTTGCTGCGGGGGTCGACTGCCGAACGGGCCGCCGCGAGCGCATTCCGGACGTCCGCTCGTAGCCTTCCTCTCGACCCTGTCGATCCAGCCCGGGTGACCCGTCCGATCCGCTCGGCTCTTCCACGGAGCCGGCCGACGCCGGCCCACGCGGCGGCGGCAGCGTCGGCGCCTCGGCTCGCTCGCGCCGACTCTTGGGGGCCGGCGCGCTCGGTCGCGGTGCCGATACGAGCGGACGGCCTAGGTCCGGCTTCGTGTCCGGCTCCGGTGGGAAGCGTTGCTTTCGCGGCATAGGGGCCCCGGGGGTCGTCAGCACGTTTCCGCGCGGAAACGCGCAATTGCAAACGCTACCCCAGAGGGGCCGGGGCCGCGAGCTTCGCGGGCTACTTTCGTAGCCCAGCCATCGAGCGCGCGCCGCTATTTCCCGGTAGAAGAAGCCTCCTCATACCTTGGGATAGGCGGGCCTCGGTTGGCGCACCCGCTAGGAGCGGGCCCATCGGGGCGCTCGAGAGCGTGTGCCAATAGAGGATGGTCCGACCCTGGCGCGCGCGCACTCTCCAGAGCGCCGAGGCGAACGCCTTCGCCGTGTACGTCGGATCCAGAGTCAGCCCTGCCTCGCGCGCCATGTCGGTGGCCTCGTCACCTTCGGGTGTCGAATGCCCGTATCCGCGCCCGAGGAACCGCCCGTCGACGACGAATCCGCCTGCCGCCCCCGCGCTAGCCCGGACGCTCCCCGGCTGGCGGTCCGATTCGATTCGGGCCCGCCGCGCGCACGCGCGCGCCAGAAAGAGCGCCGAAGCGCGGAGCGCCCAGCGCGGCGGAGATACGCACACACCGACGACCCGCGTCTTCATGCGTTGCTCCGCGAACCCCGCCGTGAGTCCGGCTGCGGTTCCGCCCGAGCCCAGGGCGACGATGCAGAGGTCGGGCTCTGGCATTTCTCCCGCGCGCACTTGTGCGGCCAGCTCGCGCGCGGCGGTCACGTACCCCATCGCGCCGACCGGGCTCGAACCGCCCAGCATGATGAACCGCGTCTCGCGTCCGCGCCCGGCCATCCGTCTCCATAGGGCCGGCACTGCCGCCGCCCACGATCCGACGGGGAACGCTTCCAGCCCTAGCCCTAGCGCCGCTCGAAGCACCTCGACCGCGTGATTGGTGCGCGGCTGGGGCACCAGCACCGCCTCGACGGCGAACCCTTCGCGCGCCCCGAAGTAGGTCGTCGCGAGCACGTGGTGGCTGCCCGCGGCCCCGACCGTGACGATGCGCTTCGCGCCGCGAGCCGCCGCGTCCGCGAGGAGGCGCTCGAGCTTGCGGACCTTGTTCCCGCCGTATACCTCGTGGGTCCGATCGTCGCGCTTCACCCAGAGGGCGGAGTCTTCGGTCGAGAGGCCGCTCAGGTGCTCGACCGCGGTGGGGTAATGCCCCAGCGCCGCGGGGGCGGCGAAGGCGGGAAAGGGCTGCTCGGGCGCGCGCCGCGTCATCATCCAACCGAAACAAGCCCGAAACGTGCCTTTGGTAGCCGCATTGTTGAGGCTTGCATCAGGCGCCGCGCCAGGCTTCCATCCGTCCCCGCGAAGAGAATCCGAATGAAGAAAATAGAAGCCATCATCAAGCCATTCAAACTCGACGAAGTGAAGGACGCCCTCGCCGAGGTCGGGGTGCAAGGGATGACCGTGACGGAAGTCAAGGGCTTCGGCCGCACCGGTGGCAAGAAAGAGGTGTACCGGGGATCGGCGTACGTCGTCGACTTTGTGCCCAAGGTGAAAATCGAGGTGGTGGTTCCCGACGAAATCGTGCACGACGTGCTCGATGCCATCGAAAAAAGCGCCAAGACCGGGCGTATCGGCGATGGAAAAATCTTCGTCGTTTCCGTCGAAGAAGCGGTTCGTATCCGGACGGGCGAGCGTGGTAAGGAAGCGATTTGAAGGACCCGCCTCGCGGTCCGCGGAGGAAACATGACACCGAAGGAAGCCTTGGAGCTGGCCAAGAAGCACGACGTCAAGTTCGTCGATCTCAAGTTCATCGATTTCCCGGGAGTTTGGCAACACACGACGATCCCGGCGACACGCCTCGACGTGGGGCTTTTCGAAGATGGCCTTGCGTTCGACGGCTCGTCGATTCGCGGCTGGCAGCCCATCAATGCTTCCGACATGGTCATGATCCCCGACGCGGCCACAGCGGTGATCGATCCCTTCTACGCGACGCCGACGATCAGCTTCATTTGCTCGATTTTTGACCCGATCACGAAGCAGCCGTATTCGCGCGATCCACGGCACATTGCGAAAAAAGCCGAAGCCTACCTCCGCCAGACAGGTATCGGCGATACCGCGTTCATGGGGCCCGAGGCGGAGTTCTTCCTATTCGACGACGTCCGCTACGATCAGTCTCAGCCGAACTGCGGCTACTACTACATCGACAGCGTCGAAGGTACGTGGAACAGCGGTCGGGAAGAGTTCCCGAACCTCGGTTACAAGACGCGCCACAAGGAGGGGTACTTCCCCGTTCCGCCGACCGACACGCTCGGCGACATCCGTCAGGCGATGATGACCACGCTGATGGAGACCGGGGTAGAGGTCGAGGTCGGTCACCACGAGGTGGCCACCGGCGGTCAGTGCGAGATCGGCATGAAGTTCAAGCGGCTCGTCGAGTGTGCCGATCAGCTGATGTGGTTCAAGTACGTCGTGAAGAACGTGGCGCGAAAGCACGGCAAGGCGGCGACGTTCATGCCCAAGCCGATGTTCGGCGACAACGGCAGCGGCATGCACACCCATCAGTCGGTCTGGAAGGAGGGCAAGCCCCTCTTCGGAGGCGACGGCTACGCAGGCCTCTCCGACTTGGCGCTTCACTACATCGGTGGCGTCATCAAGCACGCGAAGTCGATCGCGGCGCTGACGAACCCGACCACCAACTCATACCGCCGGCTCGTTCCCGGGTTCGAAGCGCCAATCAATCTCGCGTACTCCAGTCGCAACCGGTCGGCTGCTCTCCGTATCCCCATCACGGGGCCGAACCCGAAGACGCGCCGCGTCGAAGTTCGGTTCCCCGATCCCAGCTGCAATCCCTACCTCGCGTTCAGCGCGATGCTCTTGGCCGGGCTCGACGGGATTCAGAACAAGATCAATCCGGGCGACCCGCTGGACAAGGACATCTACGGGCTGAGCCCCGAGGAGCTCAAAGAGGTGCCCCACATGCCGGGAAGCCTCGAAGAAGCGCTGGATTCTCTCGAGCACGATCACGAGTTTTTGCTCCGTGGCGACGTCTTCACGAAGGACGCGATCCACGAGTGGCTCGACTACAAGCGCACCCGCGAGCTCACGCCGGTGCGGATGCGTCCGACGCCGTACGAGTTCTACCTCTACTTCGACATTTAGCGGACGGCCCCCCTCAGGTCCCCCCCCTCAGGTCCCCCCCCTCAGGTCCCCCCCCTCAGGTCCCCCCCTCAGGTCCCCCCCTCAGGTCCCCCCCTCAGGTCCCCCCCCTCAGGTCCCCCCCCCTCAGGTCCCCCCGCGCGCGGCGCGGGGGGAACCTCGCCTGAGGGTCGCCCGGCGGCGACTGTTCGGGCCTCCGGTGCATCCTAGCTCTCCATGAGCGCGAGTCGGATGCTGGTTGCGGCGCTGGTGCTGTCGGGCCTCTCGTGGCTGATGCACCGGTACGTGTGGGCGCGCCTCGTTCGCGATGCGGCCTGGGCGGCGCCCTGGGGAAGGGTGCTCACCGTCGCTGTCTTCACGCTCGCCGCGCTCGTGCCGGTGGTCTTTCTCGCGATGCGCTGGCTGCCGCGCTACCTGAACGCGCCGCTCGCTTGGGTCGTCTACACCTGGCTCGGGTTCGCGCTGTACCTGTTTCTGCTCACGGTCGTCTCGGACGCGGGCCGAGCGGTGGGCGGCCTCGTGGGCGCGCTCCCCACGGATCCGGATCGCAGGCTTCTCCTCGGGCGCGCGGTCGCTGCGTCGGTCGGCGCTATAGCGGGGCTCATCGGCTTGAGCGGCATCGTCCGGGTTGCGCGAGGCTTCGACATCCGTCGCGTCCGTGTCCCGCTCGCTCGCTTGCCGGTCTCCGCATCGGGCTACAGCATCGTGCAGCTCACCGACGTGCACATCGGTCCGACGATCGGGCGCGAGTTTCTCGAGCGGGTCGTCCGCGAAACGAACAACCTCGCCCCGGACATGATCGTCATCACCGGCGACCTGGTCGACGGCTCCGTCGAGCAGCTCGGCGAGCTCGTGGCGCCTCTCCGTGATCTGCGCGCCAGGGACGGCGTTTTCTTCGTCACCGGCAACCACGAGTATTACTCCGGTGCCGACTCGTGGATCGCGCATCTTCGGACGTTGGGTGTCCGGGTGCTGCGAAACGAGCGAGTGTCGATTCGCGACGCGTTCGATCTGGCGGGAGTGGACGACGCGAGCGCGCACCGGATGCTCTCGGACCACGGTCAAGACGTGACCAAAGCGCTCGCGGGAAGAGACCCGTCTCGCGCGGTGGTCCTTCTCGCGCACCAACCGAAGGCGCTCGAAGAGGCGCGCCGGTGCGACGTCGACTTTCAAATATCGGGACATGTTCACGGCGGACAAATGATTCCCTTCAACTGGATCGCGCTTCTCGACCAGCCGGTCATCTCCGGCCTCCACCTCGTCGAGCGGACCTGGATCTACGTGAGCACCGGGACGGGCTACTGGGGGCCTCCGATGCGCGTGGGCTCCGGCGCCGAGGTCACGCGAATCGAGCTCGTCGCAGGCGCTTGATCGCCGAGACGTCGAGCGCGGTGTGCGCCGGGGGCGAAGCGAGCCCGGCCGATCGCGCTGCGCCTCGCCACCCAGCACGCGCCGATGGACGACGCTGAGACCGTCACGCTCCGACTCGCACGCGCTTTGCACGTCCCGAGAGTCCGAAAATGGCCAAGAGTTCGGACCCATTTGGGCTGGTCAATTCCATCATCGCGGGTCGCTACGCCGTGGAAGAGCTCATTGGCGAGGGCGGCTTCTCGGTCGTCTACCGGGCTCGGCACACGCTGTGGAACCACCCGGTGGCGATCAAGGCCTTTCGTGGATTCGAGACGCTCGATTCCGAGGCGCGCGACGGTCTGCTCCGTGCCTTCGTGCAGGAAGGAGCGATCCTCGCGGAGCTCTCGGAGCGAACGACCGCCATCGTGCAAGCGCGCGACACGGCGACGCTCGTCACCCCCGGCGGCGAGTGGGTGCCCTATCTCGTGCTCGAATGGCTGGAAGGCGAAACGCTGGAAGCGGTGCTCTGGCAGGAGCGCCGCGTCGGGCTTGCCTCGCGCACGCTCGACGAAGCGTTCGACCTGCTCGATCCGGTGGCGCAGGCGCTCGCTCTCGCGCACGGCAAGGGCATTTGCCATGGCGACTTGAAGCCGGGAAACATCATCGTGCTCGGCGACCCGAGGGGCGACGATCGCAGGACCAAGCTCCTCGATTTCGGGACGGCCAGCTTCTTCTCGGACGCACGCAGGGCGATGTCCGACCGGTGGCCGGCCTTGAAGTCGTGCGCCTTCACGCCGCAATACGGCGCACCGGAGCAGTTCTCGGCGAGCTACGGGGTCACGGGACCCTGGACGGACGTATTCGCGGTCGCGCTCATCTTCGTGGAGCTCTTGGCCGGGAAAGAGCCGATGGGCGACGGCTCGCCCCTCGAGCTTGCGCGTGTCTCGACCGACCCCAAGAGGAGGCCGACACCGCGCTCGCTCGGCCTTTCGGTTCCGGACACCGTGGAGAGCGCCTTCGCGCGCGCCCTCGCCGTGTATCCGGCCGAGCGATGGCAGACGGTGGGGAGCTTCTGGCGAGAGCTCCGAGCGGCCATGCGTGCGCCCGTTCCCGAACCGCGGCCTGCGCCCGCTTCGAGGCCTCTGCGCGTGGCGCCCGCGGCGGCGTTCGCCATCGCGCTCACGATGGCCGCGTCTGCGATCTCGGACCACGGCGTCGATCGCGCCGCGGAGGCGGCCCAGGCGCGGAGCGGCCCGACCCAGGCGCAGTAGGTCGACGCTCTGCAAGAGCCGGGCTGGCACATCGATTGCACGACGCCGGTGCGAACCACGCTCGCGTGCGCGGCGTGGGACCTTGCGGACGGAGGCGCGCAGCGATGAAGCCTTGCCGTAGCGCGGACGAGCTCGGCCCGGCGATCGATGGAAAGCGCCGGCGGTGGAAGCCGACTGGCCGAGAATCGGGACGGGTGTGTCTCTACTTTGCGGACCGTCGGTCCGGCCGGTCGCTCGTTCTTTTGCATGACCTCCGGGCGACCTCGACCGCCTACGAAGTCCGCCCGCTCTTCGAGCGCTTTCGATGGCGCCGCCCTACGTTCGCCGTCGACCTGCCTGGTTTCGGACTCTCCAGCGGGTTCACGACTCCGTGCGCTCCCGCGCGTTCGGCCGCGCTGCTCGGAGAACTGCTCTACCAGCTGCGCCGCGCCGATCTCCCGATCGACCTCGTGACGCTCGGGCGTAGCTCGCAGTTGGCCGCGAGAGTTGCGCGCGACCAGCCCGGTCTCATCCGGTCGATCGTCATGCTCGAGCCGCCATGGTTGTTCGCCGAGCGAGGCGCCATCCTCGAGTCGATCGGAGCTCGGGTGGAGGATTGGCTCGGTCAACGCGCCGGGCGCGCATTCTTCGCCCTGTCGACGACGCGGCCGCTCGTTCGCTTCTCGCTCGGCGCCCGCTTCCACGGGCCGCCCGACGAGGGACTCGTGAACTACACGCACGCGAGCGCCCGCGTAGCGGGTGCCGACGGGGCGCGCCTCGCAGCCATGGCCCACCGCGCGATCGCGTCGGGCGAAATGGCGTGCCTCTATCGCGCGCTCACCGTGCCGGTGCTGGTGGTCCACGACGGCCGCGGGTCCCGCTCCGCCGGGCTCGAGGCGTTCTTGCACGGCCGCCACAACCGATTCGCGCTGCGTGTGTCGCCGACGCGCGGGATGCCGCATTTCGAACGGCCTTGGGAGACGACGGCGGCGTTGGAACGGTTCTGGCTAACCCTCCCCCACGCGGCCTTCGAACGGGCCATGCGCTGAAAGCCCCGCCCGCGGGGCCCGCAAGCGCGGCTCTCCCTCGAGTCCTCGGCAGAGAAGAGAACATCGATGCCCCAGGTGATCCGTGTACGCGACGTCGCGCGCGCTGGAGTGTACGAGCTCGGTCCGAACGAGCCCATCTTGCGAGGTACCTACGAGCTCTTTCAACCGGTAGGTCCCGCGAGGCTGCGCGGCTCTCTCGTCGACTGGGTGCAGGCTGGAGTCATCCGCTCGTCGCGCGTCGCGCGCGCAGAGCTCGGGGACGCTCATCCGGGGGAGCGCGTTCTCCTGAGGCTCCCGCCGCTCGACCCGCAAGACGAATGGTGGTTGTGCGAAGTCGAAGCGCTGGACGGTGACTCGGTAGCCGAGTGAAAGGCGATCCATGCATTCCGATACTGTGTTCGCTTCCATCGCGATCGGCGCGGCCGCCGCCCTCGCCGGAATGATCTGGCCATTCCGGCGAGGTGCGAAGGGCATCGCGGTCAACTTTGCGGCGGGGATCGGCGGGGCGCTCGTGGCGGCGCTCGCGAGCTTCGCCGTGTTGCCGAAGGGCCGCGACGGGTCGGCGCGACTGCTCTTCGCTGCCTTCGGAGCCCTTGCCCTGTTGGGGCTGGTCCACGTATGGCCCGCGCGGCGGCATACCCGCAGACCTCCGCCGATCAAGTCGCCTTGAGGACGAACGACTTGCAGTTTCCCTTCGGATTTACAGGCCCCTTCAGGATCTTGCACGCGCCGCACGCGTCCGGCGTCGGACCAGGAAGAAACTGCAGGCAGCGCGCACACGACTTGCCCGCCTCGAGCGAGATGTCCGAGTAGGCGAGCGTCGTGCGAAGCTGCACGTCGGCCGCGGAGAGGCCGGTGGTGTCGTTGCACGAGATGGCGGCGGGCTTCTCTTTGCCGCACGCCGACGCGGCCGAGCCGAACGCGGACATGACGCCAACGGCGGCGCTCTGCCTCAGTAGCTCGCGGCGGGAAACTATTTCGCGCATATCTGGCTCCTCTCGTGGGGTTTTGTCGTGGGGTTTCGTCCGAATCTCCGATGTCGCGAGCCACGGTGGCGTCGCTCTCTCTGCATGCATATCGAAATCGCCTTTTTGCAGCGAGGGGCCTTTTATCGATACAAGCCCCACAGCACCACCGTCCCGAGGACGATTCTGTACCAGCCGAACGGCTCGAGCCCGCGTGTCCGCAGATACTTGAGAAAGCTCGCGATGACCGCCCACGCCACGAGGAAGGACGCCAGCAAACCGACGGTCATGCTTGCCCCGCCGACGTGTGACGCGAGCACGTAGCGGGCCTTCGACGCCTCGTAGATCGTCGCCGCGCCCAACGTGGGCAGCGCGAGGAGAAACGAAAACTCCGCCGCCGTCGCGGTCGACAATCCGGCGAGCTGCCCGGCCACGATCGTGCACATGGCGCGTGACGCCCCGGGCCAAAGCGACAGACACTGACCGAGGCCGATCGCCAGGGCTCGTCTCGGTGTCACCTGGTCCAGCCCCTCTGCGCCGCCGGGGACCCGACCGGCGCCGGGCCTTCGCGCGCGCAGGAGCCGCTCGATCGCGATCATCGCAACGCCGCCCACCACGAGGGCCATGGCCACCGGAAGCGGTCCGAAGAGGTGTGCCTTGATCGTCTTTCGCAGGAGGAGTCCGGTCGCGGCTGCCGGCGCGAACGCGATTGCAATCGCGGAGAGCAATCGCAGCGCCGCCGGGTCGCGAGACAAGAGTCCGCGCGCGCGCTCGATCAGCAGCGTTCGGTAGTGCGCGACGACGGCCAGGATTGCGCCGAGCTGGACGACGATTTCGAACGACGACGTCGCGGGGTCCTCGTCGGACAGGCCCACCAAGTGCCCGGCCAGAACGAGGTGGCCAGTCGAGGACACGGGCAGAAACTCGGTCAAGCCTTCGACGATGCCGAGCACTAGTGCGATGAGGAGCGGCATGCGGCGTCCGACGTAGCACGCCCCGATGGTCTGGCGCGCGTGTCATGCTGCCGGCCTTGCTGTGGTGCGTCAGTCACAGGGCCGACACGCGTGTCGTTTTGACCGCTGCCGCGAGTTTTTTTGGTTATGGTTCGCCGCCCAAGAGACCAGACTCGCGGAAAGGTGAAACGCTCATGTCGAAGAAACTAATCCCAGTAGCACTGACCATTCTCTCGGGGACAGCCCTGTCTTGGGCGGTCGCATGTTCGAGCAGCAGCTCGGGCACGGCCGCCGACGGGGGCGGCGCGTCGTCGAGCAGCAGCGGCGGCGGGAGCGACTCCGGCGGCAGCAGCAGCAGCGGGGGCGGCAGCAGCAGCGGAAGTGGAAGCAGCGGAGGCGGCATTCACGACAGCGGGAGCGAAGCGGGGCCGGGACCCTGCGTCGGAACCGCTGGTTCCGTGACGCTCATCGACAACGAAACCGCTCCGACGGGCACGGGAATCAGCCTCGCGCCTCCCACCGGCGCGGTGCAGGGGAGCTGGTTCGAGTACACGGCTACCGGCGGAACGATCGGCAATCCACCGAATGCCCCGAGCGCCACCGCCCCGTCGTTCACATATTCGCCCTTGCCGATGGGCATTCCCGCCGAAGCGGGCGCACCGGCGAGCGGCGGCGGCGACGGCGGCGGCCCGAACGCCGCGTGCATCAGCGGCGCGACCGGCACCGCGCAATACTCGACCGAGGGCATGGGATTCAACCTCGCCGTGTCCCCGAACCCCGACGGGGGAGCGGGCACGCCCTACCCGATCAATGCGAGCTGCCATATGGGCATCCAGTTCTGGGCCTGGGGCCCCGCCGACGCGGGCACGCAGAGCGTCATCGTGCAGCTGCCTGACAGGAACGAGACCGCGGGACTCGGGGTCTGCAACGCGTCGCCCACCGCCCCCGGCCCGAGCGCCTGCGGGGGAGCAGAGTATACCGTCACGATTGCCCCGGGATGGCAGCTCATCAAAGTTCCGTTCACTCTGTTTGCCGACATTTCCGGCTACGGGAACATGAACGAGATGATGCTCGACACAACGAGCCTGACGCAGGTTCAATGGCAGGTGCAGCTCCAAGCGGCGGACGCGTCCGCGGTCCCGTTCGACTTCTGCGTCGCTGAAGTCTCGTTTTATTGATTCGGCGAAGCACCTCCGGGCGGCGCACGTGGGTGCGTCGCCCGAGGGTGCCGGGGGGACGGCGGGCGGCAGCGCGGCTATTGCGGGGGATTTGTGTAGTCGATGAAGTTCCCAGTCAGCGCGAGCATCGCGATGAGCCCGACGCTGCTGCTGAAGTAATTGGGACTGCTGTTGGTGGCCGTGGAAGCGACCGAGTAGAGGTACGTCCACGAGGCGTCCACGAAGCTCTGGTTGCTCGAGCTCATCATCGCCGCGATCGCCGCCGGCCCCGTGATCGCGCCCGACACGTACTCTCCTGCCGTGCCGCCGCTGAGCGGCGTGATGGGAATCTTGATGCTCTTCGGCCCAAGGTTCTGGTTGGCGTACTGCACGAAGTAGCTGACCATCGGCGTGAGGAAGGTCTTCGCGCTCGCCGATCCGGACCAGCAGTAATCCATGCCGACCCGCCACGGGGCGCGGCACGCGTCGAATCCGAACGTACTGCCGCCGACCTGATCGGGGATGAGGCCGCTCGTCGGGTCTTGCGCGCCGATGAGCTTCGCGTACTCGGCGGTGTACACAGCGTTCCAGCCGGTGTCGCCGCTGACCGAGGCGAACACTTTGTAATAATCGGGGGCCGCGTAATCGATGTACGTCGACGGGGCATTGGCAAAATTGCCGTCTTTCAGCTCGTTCGACGAGGCGACTTCCTGCGACTTGATGTTCGTGAGAATCGACTTCGCGGCCGAGAGGTAGCTGCCCCCGGGCCACTGCTTGTCGGCCATGATGAGCGCCCACGCCATGTCCTGGTCGGCGTCGGTCGCGGAGCTCACTTGGGTTCCGCTCGACGTTCCGTCGGAGCCGACTTGCCAGCTCATTAGCCCGTTGGACATGTGCGCTTGCACATACGTCCAGAACGAGTCGAACGTTTTCTTGTCGGACATGTACACGGCGATCAGCATGCCGTAGCCCATGGCTTCGGACGACGTCTGGTTCGACGTCATCGGGTCCTGCACGCGAAGTGCCCCGGCGGGCGCCCCCATCGACGTGACCATCGAGGACATCCAGCTCTGGTAGATGGCCGTGACGCGCGCGTGCGAGATGCTCGTCGGATAGGTGCAGTTCGCGCTCTTTCGGTCCTGCGGAAACGGAAAGCTCCCCGTCGAGTTGGCGGGCGTCGGCGTCGTCAGCCAGTCGTCGCCCCCGCCGGCGCCGCCGCTCGAGGCCCCGCTGGTACTGCCGCTCGACCCGCCGCCGGAGCTGGAGCTGCCGCTCGATCCCCCGGTGGAGCCGCCGCCGCTGCCGCTCGAACCCGTGCTCCCGCTCCCCGAGCCGCTGCTGCTGCCCGACGAGCCACTCCCTCCGCTGCTGGTCGAAACGCCGCCGTCGGCGCCGGAAGGTTCGGCGGGGCTCGCCGTGTTGGCGCAGGCCGAAACACTCAGGCATCCGATGAAAATCGAAGGAAGGGTGTGAAACGGTTTGATCACTGGACCTCCGGAAAGACTCCCCCATGACCGCGTCACTGCGGCTTTGCGTTGTAGTCGTCATGGTGCCCTCGCCGAGGGTCAAGATCCGAACGCCGCAATCGTCGTGCCAGTCGATTGCCGTTGGGCCCCACTCGGAAGACGGTGGTACGTTGACTCTTCATGGGAAATCCCGTCCCGCGCCTTTCGTCCGGTATCGCCGCTCTTGCTCTCGTCGCGTGCAGTGGCGTCGCCACGCCGGTGGACAACGGTCCGACGGTTCAAGTCGCGCAAGCGTCCGCGACCCGCGTTCCCGCCGCGTCGATCGCGCCGCAGTCGCTTGCCGCTGCGGTCACGGCGAACAACGCATTCGCGCTCGACTTGTACGCGCGGGTGAGCGCCAATTCCGGATCGAGCAATCTGATGACGTCGCCTCTCAGCGCGTCGCTGGCGCTGACCATGACGTACGCCGGCGCCGCGGGCCAGACGGCTTCCGAGATGGCCTCCGCGCTCCACCTGGGCGCCGCGGCGGGCCAGACCATCTTCGATGGCCAAAACGCGCTCACCCAAGCCATCGCGATGCGCGGTCCGGCCGCTCTTGCTGCCGCCCAGGCAGCGCCCCCCGCAGGCGGCCCAGCCCCGCAACCAAGCCCCAAACCGAGCGACTACGATCTTCGCGTGGTAAACGCGGTGTGGGGCGACAAGACGGTAGCCTGGGCGGGGCCGTTCTTGAACACGCTGGCGACGAGCTACGGCTCGGGCGTCTATCTGCAAGACTTCATCGGCCACGCGGAGCAAGCGCGGCTCGCGATCAACGACTGGGTCCGGGTGCAGACGAGCAGCAGAATCAATAACCTCCTTCCGCAAGGTTCGATCGACCAAACCACCCGGATTGTGCTCGTCGACGCGTTTCACCTGAAGTTCCCGTGGGCGACTCCGTTCGATCCTTCGGCGACGGCGGCGGGGACATTCACCCGCTCCGACGGGACGACGGTCTCGCCGAGCTTCATGAATCAGACGACGCAGATCGCGTATGCGGACGATGGGCAAGCGCAGGTCGCCTGGCTTCCGCTCTCGAACAACCAGATCTCGGTGGTGATTGCGCTGCCGCACGCGGGCGTCGACCTCGCCACCTACGAGCAGTCGCTGACGGCGATGTCGGCGGCGATCGTCCAGCCCACGTCGACCGCGCTGGTCGCGCTCGGGACCCCCAAGGCCACGTTCACGTCGAATACGTTCTCGCTCGCCGGCGCGCTCAAGGCCATGGGAATGATGCAGGCCTTCGGGCCCACGGCGGACTTCTCGGGGATGGGAAGCGGGGTCTACTTGTCCGACGTGTTCCAGAAGGCGATGATCTCGATGCAAGAAGCCGGCGTGGAGGCCGCGGCCGCGACCGGGGTGGTCGCCGACGCGACCGCGGCCGCCGCGTCGCCTCCGGTTCCGATGATCGTCGACCGGCCGTACCTCGTCGGGATCGTCGACGCGACGGGGGCGGTGCTGGCGCTCGGCCACATCGTGGACCCGACCGACTCGGGCAGTCCGTAGCGCACGCCGACGACGGCGATCGCGTACGAATGAGCCGTGCGCCATTGGTGCGGCCACGCGCCGGCGCTAGTCTCGCCGTCGTGGACGCTCCCCCCGACGTGCCCCCCCTCCCTTTCGCCACGCGGCTGTGGTTCGCGTGGCTCTGCTTCTTTCGTGTGCTCGTCGACGGGCGCTTCGCGGCGCGGGTGAGCGCGGTGCGCGATACCCCGCGTCTGGCCCCTGCGAATCCGGCCCCGCGCCCTCCCGCGCCCCCGACGTCGTCTGCGCTCCAGCTCCTCTCCCTCCTTCAGCGCGAAGGGCGCCTCGTCGACTTCTTGCAGCAGGACATAACCGCCTTCTCGGACGCGGACATCGGCGCCGCGGCGCGCGTCGTTCACGAAGGCTGCCGCAGGGCGCTCCGCGCGCACGCGGCGATCGAGCCGGTGCTGCGGCAAGCCGAAGGCGCCCGCGTGGAGCTCGCCGCGGGATTCGACGCCGATGAGGTCAAGCTCGTCGGAGACGTGCGAGGCCAGCCTCCCTATGCCGGCGTATTGCGCCACCGAGGGTGGCGGGCGACCAAGCTCGAGCTTCCGCTCATCGTCGGCGGACACGACGCCCACGTCCTCGCCCCGGCGGAAGTGGAGCTCGGATGACGCGCTACGCCGTCGGGATCGATCTCGGCACGACGCATTGTGCGCTGGCCTTTGCGCCGCTCGACGGGGAGGAGGGGCAGCGACCGGACATCATGGAAGTGCCGCAGATTCGTCGCGCACGGTCAGCTCGACGTACGGCCGCTCCTCCCTTCGTTTCTGTACTTCGCGCACGAGACCGAAGGGCCCCAGGCGCTTCCGTGGGAGGCCGAGCGAACCTTCGCCGTCGGCGAGTACGCGCGAGCCCGCGGAATCGACGCTCCGGCCCGGGTCATCGGGAGCGCCAAGAGCTGGCTGTCGCATCCGACGGTCGACCGGCGTGCAGGATTTCTGCCGCTTGGCGCCCCCGAGGACATCGAAAAGATATCCCCGGTCGAGGCGTCGTGGCGCTACCTCGAGCACCTGACCGAGGCGTTCGACACACGCTTCGGCGGCGGCGACGCAGCTCTGGCAAACCAGGAGGTCGTGCTCACCGTGCCGGCCTCGTTCGACGCGTCGGCGCGCGAGCTCACGGTCGAGGCGGCGATCGCGGCGGGGATCGAGAAGCTTACGCTGCTCGAAGAGCCCCAGGCGGCCCTCTACGCGTGGACGCTCGCGCGGGGCGACGCGTGGCGAAAGGAGGTCCGCCCGGGGGACGTCGTCCTCGTCGTCGACGTCGGGGGCGGAACGACGGACTTTAGCGCGATCGCCGCCGTCGAACGGGACGGTTCGCTCGAGCTCGTGCGCGTCGCCGTGGGCGACCACATTCTCCTCGGCGGCGACAACATGGACCTCGCGCTGGCGCACCTCCTTCGACACAAGTTGGAGACCGAGGGCAAGCCCGTCGACCGGAGTCAGCAAGCGAGCCTGGTGCACGCCTGCCGGGTGGCCAAGGAGCGGCTCTTGGGAGATCCGACGCTCGACTCGGCGCCGATCGCGATCGCGTCGCGCGGTTCGACGCTCCTCGGGGCCACGCTGCGCACCGAGCTCACACGTGACGAAGTGACGCGCGTCGTGGTCGACGGGTTCTTCCCGATCGTCGCCGTGGACTCTCGGCTGAGCACGCGCCCGCGAGCGGGTCTGACGGAGCTCGGCTTGCCGTACGCATCCGACCCCGCTGTGACGCGCCATCTCGCGGCGTTTCTCGCGCGGCAGGCGGGCGCCCTCGCGAAGCTCCAACGCCCCTCGCCGCCGACCGGGCGCCCCCCGCGCCTGCTCCACCCGACGGCGGTCCTCTTCAACGGGGGCGTGATGAAGGCCGACCGGCTCCGCGCGCGGCTGGTGGACACGATCAACGTGTGGCTCGGCTCCGACGGGGGCGAGCCGGTCCGAGTGCTCGAGGGCGCCGACCTGGATCTCGCTGTCGCCCGGGGCGCCGCCGCGTACGCGCTCGTGCGCCGCGGCAAAGGTCTTCGCATCCGCGGCGGCACGGCGCGCGCGTACTACGTCGGGATCGAGAGCTCGGTCCCCGCGGTGCCCGGCATCGAGCCTCCCGTGAGCGCGATGTGCGTCGCGCCGTTCGGCATGGAAGAGGGGACGGAGGCGAAGCTCCCGCCGCACGAGTTCGGGGTGGTCGTCGGCGAGCCGGTGTCCTTTCGCTTCTACGGTTCGACGGTGCGGCGCGACGACGTGGCGGGTGTCGTACTTCACGACTGGAAGCGCGACGAGCTCGACGAGCTACCCCCCATGGAGCTGACGCTCCCGGCGGAGGGAAGGAGCGAGGGGGACGTCGTGCCGGTGAAGCTCCGGTCTCAAATCACCGAAGTCGGGACTCTGCTCCTCGAAGCGGAGCCGATCCGACCGCTGAAGGAAGGCGAGCGGTGGCGGGTCGAGCTCAGCGTGCGCGGGGACGGGGAAGAGCACGAAATCGCCTAGCCCAACGCCGCCAGAGCCGCTCGTACCGCGGCGCGCGCGTACCCGTCTTTGCGCAATTCCGCCTGCTCGGGCGTCGCGCCCGGGCCGATGATCCCGAGGCCGACGGGCTTGTCGCGCGCGAGCGAAATGTCCATCAGCGCGCCGTGCACGACGTGGCCCATCACCAGACCGTGGAGGGTCTCGCCCCGTTCGATGTACCCGAGAACGATGAGCGCGTTCACATCGTCGCGCGCGACGAGACGCTTGGCCGCCAGGGGAACTTCGTAGCATCCAGGCACGCGCACGGTGCACACCACGGACGCGCCGGCGCGCTCCGCCTCGTCGAGCGCGGCACGAAGCATGGCCTCGATGAGGGGCGTATTGAACTCGGCCGCGAGCAGCGCCAGCTTGGGCAACGTCTTCATGGTCGTGGGGTATTCGCCTTTCCGGGGCGCATGATACCCGGCCGCGCCGTGCTAGGAGCCACGAACACGCCATGCCCGCGCGTTTCGCCGTCGGCATCGACCTCGGCACGACGAACACGGTCGTCGCATGGGCTCCTCTCGACGTGCGGGACGACGATCCGCAGGGCGCAATCCAGGCGCGTGTCTTCGACGTGCCGCAGTTCGTTGCCCTCGGCGAAGTGGGCGCGCGGCCGCTCTTTCCGTCCGCCCTCTACGCGCCGCTCGCGCACGAGCAGTTCTCCGACCCGTTCGGCGATGCCCCCTGGGTCCTCGGCGAGCACGCCCGCCGGCGCGGCGCCGAAGTGCCCGGACGACTGGTCGCATCGAGCAAGAGCTGGCTCGCATACGGGGAGGTCGATTGCTCGGCCCCGATTCTGCCGTGGGGCGCCGGCGACGATGTCCCCAAGCTATCGCCGGTGGACGCGGCGGCGTATCTGCTCGCCCACGTTCGTCGGGCCTGGGACCGGCACCACATCGATGCGCCGCTGGCCGAGCAAGAGATCGTGCTCACCGTTCCGGCGTCGTTCGACGAAGTCGCGCGCGAACTAACGATCGAAGCCGCGGGGCGCGCCGGGTTCGCCCCCAAGCTCCTCGAGGAGCCGCAGGCGGCGTTCTACGACTGGCTCCCGGCGAGAGGTGACCTCGGGCGGGTCCTCGACGCGGTCGCCGGCGAAGCGCTCGTTCTCATCGTCGACGTCGGCGGAGGCACGACCGACCTCTCGCTCGTGCGGGCATCGGGCGTCGATCGCATCGATCGCGTCGCGGTCGGCCCACATTTGCTGCTCGGCGGTGACAACATGGACCTCGCGCTCGCACACGCGTGCGAGCCCCGGCTCGTCGACGCGGGACACAAGCTGGACGCCGGCCGCTTCGGGCAGCTCGTGGCCGCCTGCCGCGTGGCGAAGGAACAGCTGCTCGGTATTGCGGCCCCCCCCGACGCCACGGTCACGCTGCTGGCGAGCGGTGCGAGTCTCGTCGGCGCGACGCGGTCGACCCGACTCACGCGAGACGAAGCCGAGCAGATGGTGCTCGAAGGGTTCTTTCCGTTCGTCGAACCGGACGCCAGGCCACAGCGCCCTCGCGGCGGCCTCGTCGCGGCGGGGCTGCCGTACGAGCGCGACGTGGCCGTCACGCGCCACATGGCGGCATTCCTCTCACGCCACGTGCCGAGGGGTACGTCCCCGAACGCGGTGCTGCTCAACGGTGGCGTCTTCCGCGCCGCGCGCATCGCGGAGCGCTTGATCGCGACGCTCGAGCGATGGGGCGGGGGAGAAGGCCGCCGGCCCTTGACGCGCTTGGCGGACGCGGATCCCGATCTGGCGGTGGCGCGAGGCGCCGTTTCGTACGCGCTCGCGCGGCTGGGGCGGGGCGTTCGCATCGGAGGGGGGACGGGCCGCGGATACTTCGTCCGCATCGCGGGGGAAGGCGGTGCGCGCGCCGTCTGCGTCGTGCCGAGGGGCGCGGACGAAGGGGCGGTACACGCCGCGCGCGGCAGGACGTTTGCCCTGTCCGTCGACCGCCCGGTGCGCTTCGATCTGCTCGCAAGCGACGCGAGCCGGGCGCAGGCCGGCGACGTCGTGGACGTCGACGACGACCGCTTCGAGGCCCTTCCGCCGATCGCTACGACGATCGCGGGGGGCCACGGCCCCTCCTCGGCTTCCGTCCGGGGCGACGTCCTGGTCTCGCTCGAGGGCGAGCTCACGCCGGTGGGGACCCTCGACCTCGCATGCGTCGAAGTGGACGCAGCCCCCGCGCGCCGCTTTCGACTCGCCTTTCAGCTGCGCGATCCCTCCGCGCCGCAGGCAGCGCCGGCGCGTTCGCCATCGGTCTCCGCCCGGCGCATCGAGCCGGCGCTGGAGCTCATCGGCCGAGTCTTCGGCAGGGCCCGCCCCGACGCGAGCGGCCGCGAAGCCAAGGATCTGCTGCGCGAGCTCGAGCGCTCCATCGGCGAGCGGGCCCAATGGACCACCGAGACGAACCGTGCCCTCTACGACGCGCTCATCCCAGAAGCCCGCGCTCGACGCCGATCGGGCGATCACGAGCGGGTCTTTTGGTTGCTCGCCGGGTGGTGCGTCCGTCCGGGCTTCGGCGACCCGCGCGATCCGGGCCGGGTCGGCGCACTCGCACGGCTCTTCGACGAGCGACTCGCGTTCCCCGGCGAGGCCCGCGGCTGGCAGCAGTTCTGGATCGCGTGGCGGCGCAGCGCGGGCGGACTCGACGAAGCCGCGCAGACGCGGATTCGCGACTTCGTCGATGCGTACCTCGCCCCGGCGCAGGCCGGTCACAAGCGCCCGAAAAAGCCTGCGCTATCCCTCGACGATGCGCTCGACATGGCGGCATCGCTCGAGCGCGTCGCTCCCGTGCGGCGAGTCGAGCTCGGGGGGTGGGTGCTCGAGCGAACCTGGACCGATCGCGATCCGCGCCTCTGGTCTTCCATCGGTCGCATCGGGGCGCGCGTCCCTGCGTTTGCGAGCGTTCATCACGTCGTCTCGCCCGCCGCGGCCGAGCGCTGGCTGGACCATCTGCTGCGTGAAAAATGGGAGGCCGTGCCCACCGCGGCGCAGGCCGCGATGCGGCTCGCCAGGAGAACCGGCGATCGCGCCCGCGACCTCGGGGATGCCGCCCGCCGCGAAGTGGAGCGACGGCTGGTCGCGGTGGGCGCGGACGAGGCGTGGGTCCGTGCGGTTCGAGAGGTCGTGCCCGTCGAGGAGCGCGAACGCGCTTCGTTTTTCGGCGACTCGCTGCCGCTCGGTCTGCACTTGGTGGAGTGAGCGAGCGCGGTCGTCAAAAAGGGGCCAGGGGGACGGGGCTACTGCCCGCAGACGCCGAATCCCTGATCGGTCGGGAGGCCGACCGCTTCGAGGTTGGCCGGGTCGGTCACGCACGTTTTCGTACCCGAGCAGGCCGATGCGTCGGGCGTGCACAAGCGCGTGCCGTCGATGCACGCGAGGGTGCAGGTCGCTTGGAAGACGGGGGCGGTTCCGCACATCGTCTGCGTGGTCGAGCGGATGCAGCACAGCGGCTGGGCGGCGGGGCAGTTGGAATCGTTCGCGCAAGCGAGCCTGGTCACGCACCCGCACACGGCCGCCGATGGAGCGCAGGAGGTTCCCGTGGTGACGCCCGTGCAACAAACCGGCTTTTCTTCGCACGTCAGCGAGGGGCCGCAATACACACCGCTCCCGTCGGACGACGCGTCCGAAAGGCTCTTCTCGCCTTCGGCCCCCGAGTCTGCGTCCGTCGGTTGGCTTGCGTCCGCGGGCGACCCGGCGTCGGCGGGCGACCCGGCGTCGGCGGGCGACCCTGTATCCGCCGACGAGCCGGAGCCGCCCAAGACGAACGGGCTACCGCCGCAGCCGCTCAGGAGCGCCAGCGCGGCAATCCATCCCAAAGCTCCCGAGCCTCTCGCCATAGAACGTTCTCCGTTACCCCTTTCGTAGCTCGAAGACCAGAAGCTCACCCAATGTCTCGTGCTCTCGCGTACCGACCCGCCTCATTCCGACCTTCTCGATGACGCGGAGCGAAGCGCGATGCCACTCGAACGTGACCGCCTGAACGGCGCGCACGTCGGGCTGGGCGAGCGCCCAGGCGACGCACGCGGCCACCGCTTCGGTCGCGTACCCTCGTCCCTGAGAAGCCTCCTCGACGCCGTAGGCGATTTCAGCGATTCCGTCGTCTCCCGGTTTGCCACGGAAGATCACACTGCCGACTACGCACCAATCGTCAGCTCGGTCGCGCGCGATGAGCACGCGATCGCCCCACAGACACAACTCCGGATTTTCGCGTATCTCGTCGAGCGATGCGCTGAACGCGCGTTCGACGATCTCGCGGTTGGGCCAGCGCTCCGGCATCCGCGCGCCGACGAGCGCCTCGGCGTCCTCGCGGCGGGCCTCGAGCACCGCTTCGACGATACCGAGCGTCAGCGCGAGGAGCTTGAGCCGTGGTGTCTCGAGCAGCGGTACCTCTTGCCCCGTCCACACACGAATCGTTTCCCGCGCCACGCGGGCGCGGTCAAGGGCCTTCATGCCGCTGGAGTTGGACAAATTCAACCGGTAACGCTCGAACCTTCGGCGATAGTATGCCTCCGGATCCAAATGGCATCGCCGCGGCAGCGACCTGTGCCATCGTCGCGTCGGTCGCTGCCGGGGCACAGGACAAGGGACCATCGTCGGCGGATCACGGAAGCCGCCCGTCACAAGAGGGATTGTTTCTAGAATGAGCGGCTTCGCCAAGACAGCCAGCGTCGTAGTGTTCTTGCTTCTGTCGTGGTTCACGCCCCGCGACGTGCTCGCTGATCCACACACCGAGGCCCTGGTCAAAGAGGGCGAGCAAAAGGCTGCCGCGGACTACGAGGCGATGAACTACACGGGCGCGGCCGCGGCCCTCAAGAAAGCCATCCAAGCGTGCGGAGCGAAGAACTGCTCGCCTCAGACGAAGGCGGCCCTCCTTCGTGACCTCGGAACGATGGAGTTTCGCTCCGGCGACAAGGATGCTGCGGGCAAATACTGGAACGATGCGCTCGCAATCGACGAGACGCTCGGCATCAACCCGGCCTACGACGCGTGGGACGTCGGCGCCGCCTGGGAAGACGCGCGAGCGGCCGCCGGGCTGCCCGCCGGCCCGATTTCTTCGAAGCCGAACCCGGCCGGAGTTCCCCCTCCGTCGGCAGCGGCACCGGCGCCTGCCGCTCCCCCGCCGGCACCGACCCACGCCGCTCCCCCACCGGAGCCCCCGCCCGTGCACGTCGCGCCGAGCCCGCCGCCCGGCCCTCCACCGGAGCAGCCGAACGGCGGCGACTTCGACCACGATCCGGCGATCGAGCAGAAAGAGGACACCCCGCTGCCGATTCACGTGGAGTACACGGGAAACTCGAAACTCGCGCAAGTCATCGTCAAGTACAAGGGCGCCCAGATGCGGGAGTGGGCGCGTGTCGAGCTGAAGAGCGTCGGACCGGCGGTCTACGAAGGACTCATCCCGTGCGCGGACGTCACACGCGGAATGATGCGCTACTGGATTCAAGGGTTCGATTCGACCGGGGATCCGGCCGCGGCGACCGGCGATCCGAAGCACCCCTTTTCCGTCGCGATTCGAGACAAGATAACGAGCGAGCCTCCGCGCCTGCCGGGCAAGCAGCCGCCGCGTTCATGCGAGGAATCCGACTGTCCCCCGGGCTTGCCCGGCTGCACGAAGAGGGGTGCCGGCGGCCCGCCGGAGGAAGGCGGGGCGGAAGAGACGGAGGTCAAAGAGAAGAAGACGCCGGTTCGCGCTGGGCCAGGCTATAGGCGCATTTGGTTCGGCGTGTCGCTCGCCGTCGACTTCTTGGTGCTCCCCGGATCTTCGGATGTTTGCTCGCGGAGCGACATGACGGGGAGCCCGACCAATTCGCAGGGCTACTACTGCTACGACCCGGTCGGAAAGGCGGACTTCCCGGCGAACATGGCGCAAAACGACACGCTCGTGCCCAAGGAATCCGGGACGGCCACGGGCGCCCTGCAGGGGGGCGACATCCGCATCCTTTTCGCGTTCGATTATGCCGTCAACCCGAGCGTGCTCGTGGGCGGTCGCTTCGGATACGTCGCCAACACATACCCCGGCAAGAGCGCGGTCGATCAAGGTCACGCCTTCTTTGCGCCGCTCCACATCGAGGCGAGGGCGACGTACTTGTTCGGCGTCGCGCCGCTCACCCACGTGGGCTTCGCGCCGATGGCGTTCGGTGGCCTGGGGCTGTCGGAGTTCGATGGGCATCAATCGACCGCCGTGCGTCTGACCACCAATCCGCCGACGCAAACCGTCGACGCGTGGCTGACCGACGCCCCGTTCTTCGTCGTTCTCGGCGGCGGCGGTCGCTACCAGTTCTCGGAGCGCGCCGCACTGACCGGCGCGCTTCGGCTCAACGTGGTGATCGGCGGAAATGGACTGATGACCACGTTCGGGCCCGAGATTGGCGTGCTCTATGGATTCTGATCGTCCTTGACCCGACTCGGAGCGCAAGCTCTATTGCGCGCCGCCCGATGAGGATTGCAGTTCGTAAGGAGAGCTCGGTAGGGGAGCGTCGAGTGGCATTGCTTCCCGAGTCGGTAAAGAGGCTCGGGGCGAAGCGCATCGACGTATCGGTGGAGGCGGGGGCGGGGTCGCGCGCGTTTGCGAGCGATGAAGAGTACGCGGGGATGGGGGCGCGGGTGGACGCGTCCCCCGAGGCCCTCCTTGCCGATGCCGACGTCGTCATCCAGATTCGCCCGCCCAGCGTCGACGAAGTGCGGCGGCTGAAGGAGGGCAGCGCGCTCGTGTCGCTGCTCTACCCCCTCGCCAACACGGCGGTGGTCGAGGCGCTCGCCGCTCGCAACATCACTGCGCTCGCGGTGGACATGATCCCGCGCACCACCGTCGCGCAAATGATGGACGCGCTGTCGTCGCAGGCGACGGCGGCCGGGTACGAGGCCGTGCTGATGGCCGCGGCGACGCTGCCGCGGTTCTTCCCGATGCTCATGACGGCCGCCGGGACGATCGCGCCGGCGCGCGTGCTCGTGCTCGGTGCGGGCGTGGCCGGCCTGCAGGCGATCGGAACCGCCCGGCGGCTGGGCGCCGTGGTCGAGGCGTTCGACGTCCGCAGGGTGGTCAAAGAGCAAGTCGAGAGCCTCGGCGCGAAGTTCGTGGAAGTCGAGACCCAAGGGGATGCCCAAGGCGACGGCGGGTATGCGCGCGAGCTCGACGAGCGAGAAAAGCAGGCGCAAGCGGAGGCAATCGCGCGGCACGTGGCCAAAGCGGACGTCGTCATCTGCACGGCGCTCGTCCCCGGGCGGCGCGCGCCGGTGTTGGTGACGGCCGACATGGTCCGATCGATGCGCGCCGGAAGCGTGATCGTCGATCTCGCGTCCGAGCAGCAGGGAAACTGCGAGCTTTGTCGACCCGATCAAACGGTGGTCGAGCACGGCGTCACGATCATCGGTGCAACGGACCTCACGAGCCGGATGTGCGCGCACGCGAGCCAGATGTATTCGCGCAACATGGAGAAGCTCTTGCTCTACGTGGCCAAGGACGGAACCTGGAGGCTCGACTTCCAGGACGAAATCGTCGCCGGCAGCGTGGTGACCCACGCGGGTGGGATCGTTCACCCGAAGCTCCGGCCGCCGCCCCCGTCACAGGTCGCCCAGCGGTTGGCGGAGGCGGGCCAATGAGCGGCGAGTGGGTGTTCAACGTGTATGTCCTGGTCCTCGCCAGCTTCGTCGGGTACCAGGTGATTTCGCGAGTTCCTCCGCTCTTGCACACGCCGCTCATGAGCGGCACCAACGCCATCAGCGGAATCTCGCTCGTCGCCTCGCTGCAAGCGGCAGGCTCGCACCACCAGCTGAGCCAGATCCTCGGATTTTTCGCCGTCACGTGTGCGACCATCAACGTCGTCGGCGGCTTTCTCATCACCGACCGAATGCTGCGCATGTTCCGCAAGCCGGCCGTGTCCGAAGCGGGCGCCCCGGATCGAAAGGCGCAGACGTCGTGACGCCCACCGAAGTGGTCTACAGCCTCTCGTACGTCGTCGCGGCGGTCCTCTTCATCCTCTGCTTGCGCGGCCTCTCCGGCCCGCAGACCGCCCGCCGTGGCCTCGTCCTCGGCGAAGTCGGAATGCTCATCGCGGTCGTCGGCACCCTGCTTCACCGCGACATCATTCGCTACGATTGGATCGTCGCCGGTCTGGTCGTGGGCAGCGGCATCGGCGTCGCGATCAGCGCGTGGATCCCGATGACAAAGATGCCCGAGCGGATCGCGCTGTCGCATTCGTTCGGCGGGTTTGCCACGGCCTTGGTCGGGGTCGCCGAATACCTGCGCGACGGCGGCCATTTGACCGAGTTCAAGACCGCCGCTCTGGGTTTCGAGACGTTCCTCGGCTTTCTCACGTTCACCGGCAGCATCATGGCGTTCGGCAAGCTGCAGGGTTTCGTCACCGGCGCGCCCATCACCTGGAAGGGGCAGAACGTCCTCAATATCGGCCTCTTCGTCGGGTCGCTGGCGGCGATCGGGCTTCTGGCTCTGCGCCCCGCCATGCAACTGGTCTTCTTCGGCATCGCGGGCACCGGGCTTGCGGTGGGCGTCATGGCGGTTCTCCCGATCGGCGGCGCCGACATGCCGGTCGTGATCTCGCTGCTCAACTCGTACGCAGGCTTGGCGGCGTGCGCGACCGGCTTCGCGCTAAGCAGCCAGATCCTCATCATCTGCGGAGCGCTGGACGGTTCGTCGGGCCTGCTCTTGTCGATTCTGATGAGCAAGGCCATGAACCGTAGCTTCGCGAACGTCCTCTTCGGCGCGTTCGGCACTCCACTCGAGCCTGCGTCCGCGCCGCCGAAGCTCGGTCGATCGTACAACGAAGCGACGGTGGAGGACGCCGGAGCGGTCCTCAAGGCGTCGCAGTCGGTGATCGTCGTGCCGGGCTACGGGATGGCGGTGAGTCAGGCCCAGCACGCGGTTCGCGACCTCGCCGCCGCGCTCGAGCGCCGAGGCGTGGACGTCAAATACGCCATTCACCCCGTCGCCGGACGGATGCCGGGGCACATGAACGTCCTTCTCGCCGAGGCGAACGTCTCGTACGACAAGCTCTTCGATTTGGACGATATCAACGACGACTTTGCGCGCACCGATGCCGTCGTGGTCGTCGGGGCGAACGATGTCGTCAATCCCGCGGCGAAGAGGGACTCATCGAGTCCGATCTACGGAATGCCCGTGTTCGACGTGGAGCAATCGCGGAGCGTGATCGTCCTCAAGCGCAGCATGAACCCAGGCTTCAGCGGCGTGGAAAACGAGCTCTTTTTTCAGCAAAACACGATGATGGTACTCGGCGACGCGAAGAGGACTCTTCTCGCCATGATCGGCGAGGTCAAAGAGGGCGGACACTGACGCGCCTAGCGGGCCGGGTCGCGCGAGCCCGGGGTTGCTACACTATTTGGCTGTCGTGGCCATGGGTCGGTTCCTTTTCGTCGCGGCGTGCCTGATCGGCGCGCCTTCTTGCGCGAGCGCACCGCTCGATCTGACCCCACGTCCCCCCGCGGCGCCCGCGTGCGCAATCGACGGATGCGGCGAGGGCGCGGCGCCGACCGCACCCGCACCGGCCACATTGGATTGCCGCTCTGCAGAGCAATCGCCATGTGCCGGGTTGGCGGCGAGCGAGTGCACGCGCCGGGCGCTGAAGGCGTGGGGCGACTCGCCCGACGACCGCGCTATCGCCTGCGTGGCTCGAACGCTCGGCGACGCGTGCGCCGCCGGCGACGCGCACGCGTGCGGGTTCGCGGGTCGGCTGTGGCTCGACGGTCGCGGCGTCGACGCGGACGTCGAGCGAGGGATGGCTATGCTCGTGCGCGCGTGCGACGGCGGCTTCGCGCTGGCCTGCGCCGCCGCCGAGAGGTGGCTCGACAACCCCGCGCACGCCCGCGCCGTCAAGGAGCCGCTCGAGCTGCGGGGGCGACTCGAGACCGAGCGGGCATGCATCGCGGGCGACCCGGGCGAGCCTTGCTACGAGGCCGGCAGGTGCTTTTATTTTGGTCGCGGGGCCTTCCCGCGCGACCTCGTCCGGGCCGTCGAGGCATACGAGCGGGGATGCAATCTCGGCGATTCGAGGGCTTGCAACAATCTCGGCGACGCGCTCGCGTACGGCGAAGGCGTCGAACGCGATCTCGTCCGCTCGGCGGCAACCTTCGAGAGGGCCTGTCGCCTCGGGGAAGAGCTGGGTTGCGCGAACCTCGGCCACATGGCGGAGCGAGGCGACGGCGTGGTACGCGACCGCCGGCGCGCCGCCGATCTCTATCGCACGGCGTGTGCAGGGGGAGAGATCTATGGATGCTTGCACGCCGAAATGCTCGCGGCAGAAGACGCCGGAGCGCCCCGCGATCCCGAGCGCGCCTTGGTCTACTGGCGACGCGCCTGCGCCGCGTCCGACGCGCGAGCGTGCGCCTTCGTCGGGGTAATCTACGAAGACGGACCGGACGATCTCAGTCGGGACACCGAAAAGAGCCTGGAGGCGATGAATCGCGGGTGTCGAATGGGCAACGGGTACGCGTGCGAATGGGTCAAGGAGCACTGAGGCTCCCCACCGCTCCGGCGCGGGCCCGACGTCTCCTCCTTTTTCCGTAAACGATTCAACCGCCGGCCGTGTTCTCAGGGTTGTGATGCCCTCGCCTCGCTTGGTGCGACTGACCCCCGGCTCGCTGCCGGAGCGCAGCGACGACGACCTGATGGCGCTTGCGCAAGCGGGGGTGCGCGACGCCTTCGCCGTCCTCGTCGAGCGCCACGCCGAACGACTCGTCCGCGCGTGCACCGCGTTCGTTCACGATTCGGGCATGGCAGCCGAGCTCGCACAAGAGACGTGGGTGACGGTCTGGGCGCAGCGAGCCCAGTATCGGGCCGAGGGAAGGTTCGTGGTGTGGCTGATCACGGCCGCTCGCAACCGGTGCCGAAATCATGTCCGACGCCACGGGATCGTGCGGCGCCATGCGGAGCAGGCCGCGTCCTCGGGCCCCGAGCCGCCCTCGCCCGACCAGATCGACAGGCTCCTTCTCGAAGAGCGGAGGCGCCGGGTCGCGGGCGCTCTCTCGCGGCTGCCGGAGCGAATGAGAGAAGCGCTCATCCTGCGGTACGCCGAAGAGCTCCGCTACGACGAAATGGCCGAGGTGCTCCGGACCGGCGAGTCCACCCTGCGCTCGCGGGTGCACCACGGGCTCCGACTGCTTCGAAGCCTCTTGGAGAAAAACCGATGATCCCGTGTCCGACAGAGGACGAAATGGTGCGCTTGGTCGATGGGGCGCTCTCGTACGAAGAGACCGACCGATTGCGCGGCCACGTGGCCCGCTGCCCGCTGTGTCGCGATCGCGACCACGCGCTGCGCGAGCTCATCGCGGACGTCAAGGGCGCGGCTTCGGTGAAGTTCGACGCAAAGGCCCATGCGCGGGCCGTCCTGGACAGGCTCGACGGTCCGGTCGCGGTGAGATCGATGCCGCGGGGACGTTCGTGGCTCGTCGGCGCGGCGGCCGCGGCCGCGCTCGTCGCCGCGGGCTACCGGGGCGTGCGCGCTCGGTCGGGCAGCGATACCGAGACGTGGCAGGCGCGAGGAGCCGCCGCGCAGGCGGCGATCGGACGCGACGTCGGCGTGCAGCCGTACGCGGTGAAGGCGGGACTCCGTCCGCTCGCGTCGGGGTCGACAATCGACCGGACGACGCCGCTCACCGCGGGATTTCGAAATCTGGGCGAAGCGCCGGCGTTCCTCCTTCTCTTCGGAGTCGATTCCCATCGCGTCGTGCACTGGATCTCTCCGATGTTCACGCGGTCCGAAGACGACCCGGCCTCTACCACCCTGACGCCTTCGACGCGCGAGCGAATCCTCGATGCGACCGTCGTGTTCGACGACGTGAGCGCCGGCCCGCTCCAGGTGATCGCCGTAATCACCTCGGCACCGGCGCACGTGTCCGACGTCGAGTCGCTCGCCGGGGCCGAGCTCGGCGCGGCCGTTCTGACGCGGCGGCTTCCCGGCGCCGAGGTTCGTGAGACGATCGTGGACGTGCGCGACGACGAAGGAGGCACGCGATGAAACGACGCATTCTCCTGGTTCTCCTGGCGATCGTCGCGTTCTCGACCGCACCTGCCCGCGGCCGAGCGGCCGGGCCTGCGCGGCGCGCGGCGTTCGCGGTCGTCATCGGAAACAACCACAGCCTCGGGAGCCGGCGCCCGGATCTGCACTATGCCGACGACGACGCCGCAAAGTACTACGCCATCCTACAGACCATCGCGGGCGACGACGTGGCACTGCTGGCCGACTTCGACGAAGACACCGCCCGGCTCTTTCCCGCCGCGCGCGCCCGCGCGGTTGCTCCGACGCGCGCCGAGCTCCTTCGCGTGGGCCGCGAGCTCGGCGCGCGCGTGCAGGCGGCCGCCAACGCCGGCACCGAGACGGACGTCTACTTCGTCTTCGCGGGCCACGGCGACGTCGACCAGGGGATGGGGTTCGTCGACCTCGCGGACGCGCGCTTCACCTCCGTCGATCTCGAGCAATGGCTCCGCGCGATCCCGTTTTCGCGGGCCCACGTCATCCTCGACAGCTGCAACTCGTTCTTCATGTTCGGGTCGCGAAAGCCCGGCGGCCGATACTACGCGACGCCGGAAGACGCGCTGCGCACACTCGCTGCTCGGCTGCCGAACGTCGGCGTGTTCCTCTCGACCAGCGCCGAGGGCGAGTCTTTCGAGTGGTCCGAGATCCAGTCGGGAGTCTTCAGCCACGTCGTCCGGTCGGGACTCCTCGGTGCGGCCGACGCGGATGGCGACGGAAACGTGAGCTACCTCGAGCTCGCCGCGTTCGTCGCCACGGCGACCGCCGATGTGCCGAATCCAAACATGCGTCCCCACGTGTTCTCGCGGGGACCCGGCGGCCGCGATGACCAGCCCATCCTCGCCGGGAGCGGTCGGACCGCGTCGCGCACGATCCGACTAGTGGACCCCGCTCCGATGCGCGTTCGCTTGCGGGACCGAGAGTCGTTGCCCCTGGTGGACGCGAATCAAGAGGCCGATCACGCGCTGGTCCTCACGCTGCCCGACGAATGGACCGACGGGGCCGTCATCGAGCGCGCGACATCGGGCGGCGCAGGGGCGATCCAGACGTTCGCCGTTCCGCCGTCGACCTCGGAGGTGACGGTCGCGGCGCTTCAACCGATCGACGCGCGCGGAGTCGCGCGAGGGCCGGCCGAGATCTTCCAGAAGCTCTTCATCCGCCCGTTCGGGCCGAGCGCGGTCGCTTCGTACGTCGCCGAAGCGAGCGCCGCGGCTCCTCCCGTCTACGGCGTGTCACGCGAAGATGCGGATCGCATGGATCTCCTCCTCGGCCAGATCGAGAGCGCGGACCGCGGCCAGCGGCTCCTCGGGGGCACCGCATCTCTCGCGGTCGCAGCGCTCTACGGCGTGCTCGGAGCAAGCGCGCTCGCGTTGGACCGCAGCGACCCCGGCACCTCGAAGACTTCCGCCGACACGGCCGGAGTCATCCTCCTCGGACTGGGCGGCCTCGCGCTCGCGTACGGCACGTATCTCTTCGAGAGCTCATCGGCCGGAGAGCGCGTGGCCTCGGAATATCACGCGGCTCTGAGCACCGGCGACTACGCGCGCGCGTTTGCCGTGGCCAACGAGCGCCTGGGCGAGCGCGCCGCGGCGGAGTCCCGCGCGCGATGGGCACGGGGGATTGTCGGGGGATTGCTCATCGCGGGCTCCACGGCTTGGATCGTCGATACGGAGCTCTCCGGCGCGAGCGCCGCACGCCGGTTCGATACGCGGGCCTTCGGGGGTGCGGGTATCGTGCTTGGCACGGTGATGCTCGGCTCCGCGTTTCTCATTGAGTCGCCGATCGAACGGCTGACGACGGTCTGGCGGCGCGACCCTGGCTTGATTCAGATTCAGCCGACCGTCGCGCCCGTGCACGGCGGCGCCGCGTTCGGCCTGGTGGGGAGCTTCTGATTCGTGAAGCTACACTCCTCACCATGCCCACTCCGAATGCGGTCCCGTTTCAAGGCATCGACCACGTGCAGCTCGCGGCTCCGCCGGGCTGCGAGGCCGACGCGCGCCGCTTCTTCGGCGAGCTCCTTGGTCTGACCGAGCTCGCTAAACCCGCCGTTCTCGCCGTCCGGGGCGGCGCGTGGTTTCAATGCGGCGCCCAGCAGATCCACATCGGCGCCGAGAAGGACTTTCACCCCGCAAAGAAGGCCCACCCCGCGCTGCGCCTCGCCGACGAGGCATCGCTCGACGCCCTGAGGCACCGGCTCGAAGGCGCCGGCGTGGCGACGCGCGACGGAGAAGGTCTCGCCGACACAGCTCGCTTCTTCGCGGACGATCCCTGGGGCAATCGCCTGGAGTTCGTGGCGGCAAAGGCCGTCGCCCAATCCGCGCGCTAGGCCTTGTCGTCCCTGTCCCCATCTCCTCCTCGTGCGGGCGGCCTCACGGGACGGAGCCCAATCGAAGCACCGCCTGACCCAAGACGCACCGCACCGGCGGCGCGTCGCGCTGTCCCGCGGCGACCGCGTCGAGCTCCTCGGTCATCGACGCGATCGCCTTCGCGTCGAAGGACGCCACCGCAAATGCGTCGTGACTCCACGTTCGCACGTTCATCGCGTGCAGCTTCGCCATGGATCGCGCGTCGAGCACGACGTGGGTCTGTTCGAAGATCTGCACCGTCCACGGCGTCTCTTCGGCGACTCGATCCAGCTCCCGTCCGACGAACGTGTTCTGGCCGTAGTGCTGCTGCATCGCGCGCACGTGCGCGTAGTACGTCGCGAAGACCGGATCCGGTGAATCGAGCGCACCGGTTTCTTCCAGCACGAGCCGGCCCCCCGGTCGAACAGCGCCCGCGCACGCGGTGAGCACGCCCCGGGGGCTCGACAGGTGGGCGAGCAGGTGGCGGGCGAACGCGAGGTTCACGTGCGACACGGGAAGCGGCGACCGGGTCACGTCGTGCAGGCCGAAGGAGATGTGCGGACCGACACGTGCGCGGGCGCGCTCGATCAGCCTCTCGGACGCGTCGAGGCCCCACGTCTCGCGGGCACCGACGGTCGCGTGCAGGAGCTCGGTCGAGTACCCGAGACCGCAGCCCAAATCCAGCGCGCGATCGACGGGCGATCCAACGACCTCGCCGAGGAGCCTGCGGCTAGTCGGCTCGAAGACTGCCGCGAGCAGCTCGAGGCGCGCTGCGGCGCGGTCGTTGTCACCAAACGTGTAGTGATGGGTCATGGTCGTCGTGGGCGGCTCGCTCGGCTGCTCCTACGACGTTCGCTTGCGCGCGAGGAGACAGGCCGACCGGCCGCCTCCTCCCTTCGTCAGGTTGAAACCGGCTCGCGTGCCAAGCCGTGCCACCACGAGCGGTGGGTTCGGGCAGGTCGCAGGCGCATTCCAGCGGTCATGCCCCGCAGTGTAGCCGGAGCGGCACTCGCGGACGAGCGAGCAGGGGGATCCACGTTACCCATGACGGTCTGGCGCCGGGCGAGGGTCGCAGTCCAACCCTCCCGCGTTTTGGGGCGCCCGGGCACATGACCGAGGAAACGTGTCGCGTCCAATTGACTGAGCGACCTTTTGGATTGGCGATGTGACGTGACCTCTTGTCGGAGCGACGTGGTGAAGAGGAAATGTGTCGCGTCCAATTGACCGAGCGACGTTTTGCATTGGCGATGTGACGTGACCTCTTGTCCGAGCGACGTGGTGAAGAGGAAATGTGTCGCGTCGAGTTTACAGAGCGACCTTTTGGATTGGCGATGTGACGTGACCTCTTGTCCGAGCGACGTGGTGAAGAGGAAATGTGTCGCGTCGAGTTGACAGAGCGACGTTTTGCATTGGCGATGTGACGTGACCTCTTGTCCGAGCGACGTGGTGAAGAGGAAATGTGTCGCGTCGAGTTGACAGAGTGACGTTTTGCATTGGCGATGTGACGTGACCTCTTGTCCGAGCGACGTGGTGAAGAGGAAATGTGTCGCGTCCAATTGACCGAGCGACGTTTTGCATTGGCGATGTGACGTGACCTCTTGTCCGAGCGACGTGGTGAAGAGGAAACGTGTCGCGTCCAATTGACGGAGCGACCTTTTGGATTGGCGATGTGACGTGACCTCTTGTCAGAGCGACGTGGTGAAGAGGAAATGTGTCGCGTCGAGTTGACAGAGCGACGTTTTGTGTTGGCGATGTGGCGCGTCCAGTCGACAAAGCGTCGTGTTGCATTGGCAGCGTGGTCCGCCCAGTGGTCCGTGTCGTTTTCGGCGCAGTGTCGGGTCGGGGCCGGGCGACGACGCCTCCCTTCTCCCCTTAATCGAGAACGCGGCGATTTCGTTGCGCCCGGAAAGATGGTTTCCGATGCGCAGGGGCCGTGATGGCGGTGAGCTATGGTTGGCGCATGATCCTCTACGGATACTGGCGGAGCTCGGCGAGCTGGCGCGTGCGGATCGCGCTCGCGTACAAGGGCCTCGACTACGAGCTCGTCCCCGTCGACCTTCGGGGCCCCGGAGGCGGCGACCAAAATCGACCGGAGTACCGCGCGAAAAACCCGATGGGTCAGGTGCCGCTTCTCGAAGTCGAGGACGACGGACGCCGCCTGCGGCTCGCTCAATCGCTCGCCATCGTGGAGTATCTGGAAGAGCGGTGGCCTGCGCCGCCGCTTCTGCCGCACACGCGCGCCGAACGGGCTCGCGCCCGCCAGATCGCCGAGATGATCAACTCGGGCATTCAGCCGCTTCAGAATACCGGCGTCCTCGCGCACCTGCGCCAGATCGGCGCGAACGACGCCGAGTGGGTGCACCACTGGGTCGCGCGTGGTCTCGCCGCGCTCGAAGGCGTCGTCTCGGCCGGCGCGGGCCGGTTTTGCGTGGGCGACGCCGTGACGATCGCCGACGTGTGCCTCGTTCCGCAGGTGGAGTTTTCGCGTCGCTTTCGGGTGGACTTGACGCCGTATCCGACGCTCGTGCGCATCGTGGATGCGTGCTCCGCGATGGAGCCTTTCGCTCGCGCGCACGCCGATCGGCAACCAGACGCGGTCCAGGGCTAAGGCGTCGTCTCGCCGCCGCGGTGTACCCACGGCGAGGCGGCGGGACGCGACGTCTGGCCCCCTCGGTGCCGTCAGTGCTTGCGCCGCGCCTTTGGGGGAGGCGCGGGGTCCAGCGGGACGATGGGGTCTGGGGGCGCGCTCTGGGCGGGCAAGACGACCGTGCCGGGCGCGAGCGCAGTCGGCGCGTCGCTCGCGCCGTCCGCCGGCGGGAGGTCGAGGACCGGGGGGCCGGTCGTCGCGTTGCGCTTGCCGCGCCGCTCGGTGAATTCCGAGAAGAGCACGCCGAAGAGAAGCAACGCGGCCGCGGCGGCCAGGATGAGTCCGACGACGAGGATGACGCCCGGCCGCCCCGACCGAACCGGTCCCCTGGTGCGCGGTGGCGGGGTCGGCTCGAGCGGACGCGCCATGGATGCGACGGGCTCTTGATGCACCGTGGGCGTCGAACCAGACCCCGTCGTCGGGGCGTGCTTCGGGTTCGTCTGCGCGACGGTCGGCGGGACGGCCGCCGTCGAAGCGGCCGCGGGCTCCCGAGCGCGCAGCACGACGACCGTGATGTTGTCGTGGCCGCCGCGGGCGTTCGCGAGATCCACGAGCTTGCCGACGGCCTGCTCCGCCGGCTCGCCTCCGACGATCGAGAGAATCTCCGCGTCTTCGACGAGATTGCACAGCCCGTCTGTGCAAAGGACGAAGGCGTCGCCCGGTACGTGGTGCACGGGGCGCGGGCGCGCTTCGACGTTCACGTCGGGCGTCATTCCGAGGGCGCGCGTGATTCGGTTCGCCTCGGGGTGGTGGATCGCCTGCTTTTGCGTGAGCAGGCCGCGGTCGACCAGCTCCTGGACGATCGAGTGGTCGCGCGTCAATCGCAGAATCCGTCCTTCGTGGACGAGATATGCGCGGCTGTCGCCCACGTGCGCGACCTCGGTCCCGAGCGCGTGCAGGAGGATCGCGACCACCGTCGATCCGGGCCGCCCCGCCCCGATCTCGCTCGTGCGCATGAAATGCACGCGATGGCTCGCGTCTTCGATCGCGGACCTGAGCACCTGCGCCGGAGGTGCTTCGTCGTCGGCCCGGTCGAACGCGTCGAAGATCGTCTCCAGCGCGAGCTCCGCCGCCTCGCGTCCCGCCGCGTGACCCCCCATTCCGTCGCACACGACGCAAAGATGCCCGAAGCGCGTTTCGCGGTGGCCGCACGCGTCTTCGTTGACCTGCTTCTCCGGGTCGCGGCCGGGGTCCGACCGCTCCGCGTATTCCACGGCCGGAAGATCGAGCGCGCTCTGCATGCTCCGCGAGAGGCTCGCTTACGCCTCGAGCTGAACGGTGAACTCGACAGGGCCGAAGCGAACCTGCGCCCCCGCCGGAAGGGCTGTCCACGCGCCCGGCGCGATCCGGGTGCCGTACACCCAGGTCCCGTTGTTCGAAGTTTCGTCGCGCACCATCAGGTGGCCCCCGTCGAACCGGAGCGTAGCGTGCACGCCGCTGACGCGCGGCTCGCCGAGGAGGATGGGGCACTGCGCCGGGTCGCGCCCCACGCGAACCTCGGAGCCCGAGCGAATCGTGAACTGGCCCGCCGCGCCGCGGATCGTCGCGGCCACAGCCGTCGGCGCATACGCGTTTTGTGCCTGCGGCGACGGCTGAGCGTTCGCCGGCCCCCCGCCGGCCCGCAGGAACCCGGGTGCACTGGCGTGTCCTCCACCTGTCGCGAGATCCGCGGGGAGCGGCTGTCCGCACGAAAAGCACACCGAAGGCTGGCCAGGTGTGGTCATCGCGGCCCTGCCGCAGGCCGGGCACCGCACTTCGACGAAGGGCCTGCCGCCGTAGGCGTCCATGGGATTGGCTTGCACGGGAGGCGGCGTGGGGGCCGGCGCAGGCATCGCGGCCAGCGGGCGTGGCGTCCCCGCGCCCGCGCCGCCGGGTGCGGCCGCCGTCGCGGCCAGCGGATTGGCGAGCGGGTACATGCCGTATCCGCTGCCCTGCAGGGGCGCGCCGTAGCCCGCGCCGGGATGAACGCCGTACCCGGGTCCGCCCACGGGCGCCGGGGGCGGTGTTCCGCCGCCTCGCCGTCGGCCACCGCCGCCGCGCACGAGAACCATGACGAGAAGCGCGATGACGACGAGCAATCCCGCGATTCCGGCGACGAGCGGCCAAGACAGAGGCTTCTTCGTCGCCTTCAGCGTAAGCACGGTCTTTTCGTCGATTGCCGACGCCCGATGTGCCTTGTTGTCGTAAACGACGAGGCGAGCCACCGTGCTGTCCCCGGTGCCCTCGAGCACTTTGTCGTCGTCGGGCACGTTGAACGTGACGTACCCGTCTCCGGCGGCGACGGCCGTTCCCAGCATGTGCTGCGCCTGCAGCTGCTGCATCGCCTTCTTCGCGACCTCGAGATCGCGCGTAGCCATTTGCTGCGGGGTGGGCTTGGTCCCTGCCGGAATGAAGTACGCTTCGGCGCGCTGCTTTTCGCCGCCCCAGCAAAAGTCGCCGTACACCGTGAACTGCCCTCCTGGGTAGAGGGGATTGGCCTGGGCTTCCTGCATCGTCCTCGAGAAATCGAGGTCGAGCGGCCACTGCGTCGGATCGATTCCGAGGGGTACCTCTTTGAACGTGCCGTCGGGCACGATCATCGGGCGCGTATTCTCGAATACGAGGTTGAACGATTGCTCGACACTGGGATTCAGGCAGCTCATCGTGAAGTGGACGATCCACATGTCGTTGAACCGCGTCCTCACCAGCCCCGAGATCGTCTTGGCCTTCGACGCTCCTTGCCCCTCCTGGACGATGTCGAAGAAGCCGCCGATCTCCGGATTCGCGAGCGCCTGCATGAACGTCGCTTCGTTGTTGCGGTAAATGGTCTCGGTCAGGCTCGCCTGATTGGGTAGCCAAATCGAGACGACGGGCAGCGGCGTCTTCGGGAGCGACGTGTTGTCGGCGGGGAATCGGCCCTGATCGAGATACTGGTGAAAGACGTCGGCGTTCGGGCTCGCGCTCTCCGGGTCGCCCCGTCCCGCGCCGTTCGACAGGAGCACCATCGCCTGGTGAAGCGGGACGGCGTCCGGTTGATCCGAATTGCCGAGCGACCCGAATGCGTCTTGGGTCATGCTCTTGATCTCGCTGAAGAGCGCGCGGTCGCGGCCGTGCGACGGCGTCGGCGACTTGAAATCGTTGAGCGCGTTGCCGAGATCCGCCCGCTGCTTGTACGTTTTCCACCTCGTGTCCTTCACGACCTGCACGTCGTCGAAGAACATGAGATCCATTAAATCGCCCGGTTGCATCTGTTCGATGAACTCGTGGGCAATCGTGCGCGCGTCGCCGAAGCGCGACCCCATGCTGCTCGCGGCGTCGACCGCCACGAGCCACGCCGTTCCGACGTTCGGCTGGTTTTGGGCCTTCCCCCACTGCGTCTTGTCGATGAACTTCGTCAGCTGGTCTTCACCGGCCACTTTGACGAAGAAGTGTGCGTTCTGCTCGGGGAAGGGGAACGGGTCCCAGAGCGCGCCGGGCTTCTCGAGCTGCTCGCTCCAGCAAGAGAGGGTGTTCGCGCCGACGACCCCCGAGCACGGCTGCAAAACGTCGCTCAGGCGCTTGAACTGGATGACCTCGATCACCGTCGTGAGAATGGGCTTGCCGTTTTGCAATCCGGCACGCGGGTCGATGCGAAGGATGTGAGCCTCGGGCGCCGCATGCGCGTGACGCGCCGGCAAAAAGCCGACCGCGATGAGAAGCGGCAGTAGGAAAAGCGACAGTCGTCGGACCATCTCGGCGTGACCTCGTCGGTTGCTGTTCGCTGCGGGCGAGCTCGTCAGACGCGGCCCATCACCTTGGCGATGGTCGTGTACGCGCCGAAGCGTACGCGGTCTCCGTCGCGAAGGTCTCGCCGGCCGTTGAAACCTATGTGTTCGTCGTTGACGAACGTTCCGTTGGTGGACCCGGAATCTTCGACGGTTACCGTACCGCTCACCACGTCGACCAGGATGACGGCGTGGCGAGACGAAATCGTTGGGTCTTGCAGCGAGATGTCCGCTCGCTCCGCGCTCCCCAAGCGGCCTACCGTGAGGCGCCCGCCGGTCAGCGGCCAGAAGTCGCCGCTGGCATTCGGAGCGTAGGCAACGAGAAAGCCTCGAAGTGCCTTCGGAGGCGCGGGCTCGCGCGACGGTTCGCCCGGCGCGGGATGGTAGGCGCCGAAGGCGACTGGCGGTGCTGCGCCGGCCATCGCGGGGGGCGCTTGCATCGCAAAGCCGGGTTGCGCCCCAGCGGGGCTACCATAGGGAGCGTGCGCCGCATACGGCGGGGGAGCGGCGTATGCGGGGGGGGGCGGCGGCGCTCCCGGGCCGCCCGGAAAGGGATCCGGCGTGAACTGAATCTGATCGAGCGCGATAGGATGTCCTTGGGCGCAGTAATTCGATCCGGGGGCCAAGTCGTGTCCCAGCTGGCACCGCGGCGGGGACCGACCGGGGGCGCCGCCGAACCCGGGCGTCCCCGCGGAAGGGGTGTAGGGGGGCGGGGGCCCTCCGTAGGCGGCGGGACCGGGCGGCGGTCCGGTGCGCGGCATCGGCGTGCCGCACGCGTTGCAGAACTTGTCGGTCGGCCGGGCGGCGGCGCCGCACTGCGGGCATGCGCTCATGGTTCTCGGGCCTCGGACGAAGAGCATATCGAAATCGCAGGGAAAAGGGCCAGCCGGGATGCGCGGCGACCGATGCGCACACGCGCCCGGGGTCCACCTCATGCAACCAACGAGTCCGTCCGGTCATCGTTCCGGGGTGCGCGCCGCGCCTCCGCAGCGGATGCGTAGAAGAGAGGACGCGATCGTGCCGAAGATGAGAGCTGCGCAGATATCGAAGCCCGGTGGATTGTTCGAAATCGTCGAACGGGAAGTGCCCGAGCCCGGGGCCAACCAAGTTCGAATCAAAGTCGAGGCGTGCGGCGTGTGCCACAGCGATGCGTTCGTGAAGGGGGGCGCATTTCCTGGGCTTTCCCTTCCGCGCGTACCGGGACACGAGATTGCCGGATCGGTCGACCGCGTGGGCGCCGCGGTGACCGCCTGGAAGCCCGGCGACCGGGTTGGCGTGGGCTGGCACGGTGGTCACTGTTTTCAGTGTCGGCCCTGTCGGAAGGGGCAATTTATCAGCTGCGAGAACGGGCGCATCACCGGGATTAGCTTCGACGGGGGCTACGCCGAGTACGTCGTCGTCCCGTCGGAGGCCGTTGCGCGCATGCCGAAGGGGCTGACGGCGGTCGAAGCCGGTCCGCTGCTCTGCGCGGGGATAACGACGTACAACGCGCTCCGAAACAGCGGCGCTCGCGCGGGTGACACGGTCGCGGTCCAGGGCATCGGCGGTCTCGGCCATCTCGCGATTCAGTACGCCGCACGGATGGGCTTTCGCACCGTGGCCATTTCCCGCGGCGCCGACAAAGAGGAGCTCGCGCGCGCTCTCGGCGCGCACGAATTCATCGACACATCGCGCGTGAGCGCGGCGGAAGGTCTGCAAAAGCTCGGTCGGGCAGATCTCGTGCTCGCGACGGCGCCCAACAGCGCGGCGATCGCCAGCACGGTCGACGGATTGAACGCCCGCGGCAAGCTCTTGATCGTCGCCGCGCCTTTCGAGCCGCTCCAGGTGTCGGCGTTTGCTTTGCTTTCCGGTAAAACCATCGCCGGCTGGCCGAGCGGCAGCTCGATCGACTCGGAAGACACCATGGCGTTCAGCGCCCTCGCCGGGGTCAAACCGCGCGTGGAGCTCTTCAAGCTCGAGCAGGCCGACCAGGCGCTTTCGTCCGTGATGGAGAACCGCGTGCGGTTTCGGGCGGTGCTGACGTTCTGAGTGAAGGTCCCCGCCTCGCACCAGTTTTGTCCCCGGGGCTCCGCCCCAACCCCGAACTCGCTCCCGCGAGTTCCCTAGAGGGCACCGCCGTCCACTGGATCGATGCCATCTCGAAGGCGCTGCACTAGGGACCGCCCCTCCAGAGGCTCATCGCGGCGCGCATCACTTCTCGAACGGGAACGCCGTGGACGCGCGCTGCCTCGGCGCACGCGTCGAATTCGGGCTTGCCCTGCGCCGGACCGTACGGTCCCTCGGCCACTTTCACCGGAATCACGCCGTACGGCGTCGCCACCTGCACCAGGCGCCGCGGGCGCTCGGCCCGCACGACGTCGTAACGACGAACGCCGAGGCTCGTCGTCTCGCGCAGCATGGCGCCGCCGACGACATCGGCCAACGCCACCGGGGCGAGCGCGGAGAGCGTCCACGCCGGCCGTCCCTTCTTCATCGTGATCGGCGTCGCCCACGCGTCCACCGCTCCCGCCGCCAGAAGCGACTCAATCCAGCTCGCCGCGAGCTCGCCCGTCGCGTCGTCGACGTTCGCCTCGAGCACGGCGTGCGTGGCGGGAGTTCGGCCCGCGCCGTCGGCAGGTCGATCGGGAACACCGAGCACGGCTCGAAGCACGTTCGGTCGGTCGGCCAGGTTCGCGCTTCCAGCACCCCAGCCTATGCGCTCGGGCCGCATCGACGGCCACCGCTGCGAACCGATCGCATGGGCCCCGACGATGGCAGCGCCCGTCGGGGTCACGAACTCGAAGTCGAGCCCGCCGTCGTAGGTTTGGAGGCCCACGAGGCACTCCACGGTCGCCGGCGGCGGAAGGGGCAGCTTGCCGTGCGCAGCCGTCACCATTCCGCGGCCCATCGGGAGCGGCGATACAATGAGGTCCGCTCCGAGGTGCTCGAGCGCCACCGCACTTCCGACCACGTCGGCGATCGCATCGACGGCACCGACCTCGTGAAAGTGCACATCGTCGATCGGAGTGCGATGCACTTTGGCTTCGGCCACGGCCAAGTGACGAAATGTTCGCTGCGCGCGCGCGCGAACCCCCTCGGGCAGACCCGACTCGTCGAGCATGGCTCGGATCGCCGCGTAGGTCCGCAGCGGCTGCCCCTCATCGACGTGAACTTCGAACGCCGTCGCGACGATTCCGCTTCGCACTCGTGTCCCGAAGTGGACGTGAAAGCCGCTCACCGGCAGCTGCGCGAGAGCATTGGCCACCGCCTCCCGTGGCACCCCGAGGTCCACGAGCGCGGCCACGATCATGTTGCCGGCGAGCCCACTAGGAGCATCCAAGAAGAGCACCTTCGCCCGCCCGGCCCCCCGCACCAAATCCCCCAAACCCCCCCCGCGAGCGTCGTGGGCGTGGACGTGGTCGTGGACGTCGGCCCCGTGAACCCCATGCGCGCGCGCGTCCCGGCTCCCCTGAACCCCGTATTCGTCCCCGTCATCGCCCGAGTGCTCGTGCCCTTCGTGCCCCATCGCGCCCTTTCTGTTCGGCAAGCCCCGTCAGTACCGCTCGCGAGCGCGCAACATCCTCGCGGCCGCATACGCCGCCCCGAAGCCATTGTCGATGTTGCAGACCAGCACCCCCGATGCGCAGCTCGACAGCATGCCGGCAAGAGCCGCAAACCCTCCGAGGCTCACGCCGTACCCGAGCGACGTCGGGACCGCGATGACCGGTCCGGCGACGAGGCCGCCGACCACACTGGGCAGCGCCCCCTCCATGCCCGCCACGACGATGACGACGCTCGTTCGCTCGAACACGTCCCGCTTGTCGAGCACACGATGAATGCCCGCGACTCCGACGTCGTACACACGCTCGATTGTCGCGCCGAGCATCCGGAGCGTCTCGGCGCACTCCTCCGCGACCGGTAGGTCCCCGGTCCCGGCGCTGACGAGAGCGACCGGCCGCGTGCCGAGGGGCGGGATGGCGCCTTGTTCGAGGGTCGCCGTGCGTGCGAGCGCAGCGTACTTGAGCTCGGGGATGGCCGCGGTCACCTCGCGCGCCGCGTCGGCTCCGAGCCGCGTGATGAGAACATTCTGGCCCGTTCGGGCGAGCTCGCGGGCAATCCCCACGATCTGCGCAGGCGTCTTTCCGTGCCCGAACACCACCTCCGGCGCACCCTGACGCAGCGCGCGGTGGTGGTCGACCGATGCATAGCCGAGGTCCGCGTACGGCAGATCGCGGAGCTCGGCCAGCGCCCCGTCGACGCTCCTCGTTCCACGCTGCACATTCTCGAGAAGCTCACGAAGGCGCGCCGGATCCATCGGTATCGTGCGGGACTGTAGCATTGCGGTACCCTGCGCGTCCGTGCCGATCCCCTTTGCGCCGCTCCTCGGTCTCGCCATCGGCGCCGCCCTCGCTTGGGTCGCGGCGCCCGAGCTCGTCCGCGACGACGGGCCGGTGGCCCTCTCACGACCGTTCGCCGTTGTCGCTTCGTTTGCGGCTCTCTTGTGGCTGCCGATTGTCGGTTACTTCGTCGGATTTCACGGCGACTGGTCGTATTTGTACCTCGTACCCTGGGAGCGAGTTCCGAGCGCCGTCGACCTCGGACTAATCCTTCTTTCCGGCGTCGCGGTCGTGGGCGGGTTCTGGCTGTCCGTCCGCCCAGTGCGCAAACGACGCCTCGCGCCAGTCGCCGCGATGGTGGTCGTGCCCGCGTCGCTCGTCGCGATCGGCCTCGCTCTTTCCGTGCACCGCCTCGCGGTGAGCGGCACGTACGCGCAGTTTCACGGTCAGTTCGGAACGGAGCCCATCGGCGCGAGCACGCTCGGCAAAGGTGTTTTGCTGATGGGGTCTCTGCTCACCCTGGGGCTCGCCTGGACAGTACGCGCATTGCTCACGATGGCGGCTGAGTCGTGATAGCGAAAGAAATATCGCACGAACTCTCGCCGACTACCTGTCCTTGAACGCCTCGCGCTCTGCTAGCATGGCCAGTATGTGGGTGAGAGGCGCGGCGATCCGGCCCGTGCCGCGCTATGCCGTCGTGGGCGCCTCGACGCTCGAAAAGGTGGAGAGCGCGCTGGCAGACGACTCCGAGCGCGCGCGAGAAGAGCTGGACGAGGCATTTGCCAGATTCGAATCTACGCAGCCGCATCTCGCCGATGCGATCTCGTCGCTGCTGTCGAAGCCGCTCGACGAAACGGCGCTCGCGCTCGGATACTTTCTTTCGATCGCCATCTGGCTCTCGTTCGAGCGCACGTTCGGCGATACGCGCCTCCGGGAAGTCTCGCCGGACGCGCTCAAGGCGACCGACGAGGCCATCAAGCTGGAAGAAGAGCTGCGCGCGGCGCACGGCGACGAGCCGCTCGATCTCGACGACATCGTCTCGATCGAGCAGCCGAACGTGCTCTCGTTCGTCCACGAGCACGTGGACGCCGCGCTCGATCCGACTGCGCGCGCGGCTCAAAAAGGCAAGGGCCACGAAGTGGACGTCGAAGACGTGCACGCGGTCTATCGCGCCATCGTGCTGCTCACGTTGTGCCTGTCGCATGCGGTCGTCCCCGTGGACGGTGCTTCGCGCGGAAACGCCGAGCTCATGGCGTGACCGCGCTGTGAAGACCGAGGCGATCGTTCTCCGCGAGCACGGAGGCCCCGAGGTCCTCCGCCGAGAGACCATCGAATTGCCGGAGCCCTCGGCTCGCGAAGTGCGCGTCCGCGTTCGCGCTGTCGCGCTCAATCATCTCGACCTGTGGGTCCGCCGGGGACTGCCGAATCTGCGGCTCGAGTATCCCCATCGGCTGGGGAGCGACGTAGTCGGCGAGGTCGACGCGCTGGGACCGGGCGCGAGAGGGGTCGCGTCGGGTGACCGGGTCGTGGTCAATCCCGGTCTCTCGTGCGGAGTATGCGAGCGGTGCCTCTCGGGCGAAGACACGATGTGCGCGGACTACCGAATACTCGGAGAGAGCGCCCAGGGCGGCTACGCGCGCCACCTCGTCGTGCCCGACACCAATCTGATTTCGTACCCGGGCGAATTGCCTTTCGCCCAAGCGGCCGCAATTCCGCTCGTGTTCCTCACAGCGTGGCAAATGGTCGTCCGAAAGGCCCGTTTGCGCCGCGGCGAAACGGTGCTCGTGCACGCCGCAGGTAGCGGCGTATCGAGTGCGGCCATCCAGATCGCAAGGCTTTGGGGGGCGCGGGTGATCGCGACCACGAGCAACGCCGCGAAGATCGACCGTGCCCGCGCGCTCGGGGCCGACGAAGTGATCGACACGACTTCGAGCGACTTCGTGAAAGAGGTCAAGAGGCTCACGGACAGACGCGGCGCCGACGTGGTGATCGATCACGTGGGCGGCGAGACCCTCGCGAAGAGCGTCCTTGCGGCGGCCAGAGGGGGGCGGATCGTCACGTGCGGCGCGACCGCGGGCTTTCATCCGCTGATCGATCTGCGCCATGTCTTCTTTCGACAAATCGCGATCATCGGTTCGACGATGGGCTCGAAGGGACTTCTTTTCGGGATACTCGAGCGAGTGAAAGCGGGTGAGCTCAAGCCCGTCGTCGATCGCGTGTTGCCGCTCTGGGAAGCGCGCGAAGCCCACCGGGTGCTCGAGGCGCGCGAGGCGTTCGGGAAAGTGGTGCTCGAGGTGGAGTAGGGCGTGTCCGCGCACCCGCGACGGCCACCGAGGCGTTACCATTCAAGGAAGGGGTCACACGCGTATGCGCAAACCGCCGACGAGTGACGTTCTGCAGCGAAAGGGGGACCCGCGTTGCACCCCCACTCGAGGTTCGGCTGGAGCCAGAATGCATCGCCTCTCGCCCAGCGTGGCCTTGTGGACTCTCTTGGCCGTGACTTCGCAAGGGTGCGGAACGAACACCTCCCTGCGCTCAGGCGGCGCATCGTCGTCGAGCATGGATTCCGGTGCAATCCCGAACGCTGGCACGAACAGCGATGCAGGCACCGGCAGCAGCTCGGGCGCCGCGAGCGGCTCGAGCTCGTCCAGCTCGGGAGCGCCCGCCTCCGGGTCCTCCAGCTCGGGAGCGCCCGCCTCCGGGTCCTCCAGCTCGGGAGCGTCCGCCTCCGGGTCCTCCAGCTCGGGAGCGTCCGCCTCCGGGTCCTCCAGCTCCGGCGGGACGAGCTCCGGTGGCACGTCCACCGGCTCGGGAAGCTGCGTGCCGACAGGTGATGCGGGAGCCTGTTCCCTCATTGCACAAGGGACGGACTACCCGGGGATGTATGCGACGGCCTGCCCGCCGACGGGCACTCACGTGGCGGGAGCGGTCACGCCGGGCGGAGCCGACGTCACGGCGACCCAAGGCAATGGCACCTACACGCTGTCGAACGGGATCGTCTCCATCGTCATCACCTGTGCGGACGGAAGCATCGGCACGTGGACCTACAATGGGACGAACGTTCTCGCCGGCGGCGATGAAGGTGGGATGGTCTATTGGGAGCTGCAAGCGGGCAACGGCACTTGCAACCTGACATCCGATCCCAGCACCAACGGCGGGGACCAAGCCGAGATCCGCATTCACACGACGGGCAGCACCAACAACCTGGACGTGGACATCGACTACGCGCTGCTGCGCGGTAGCAGCGGCTTTTACGCCACGGGCATTCTCACGCACGCGGCGTCGTACGCGGCCACCAATGGCGGCGAGTGGCGATCCAACGTCTACAACGGGTCCGTCTTCGACTGGAATAGCCTCGACGCCCTGCGCAACGGGGCGGACAGTGCCGGGGGTGCCACGGGCTGGTTGGATACCACCGAGCCCGATTGGGTCAACGGCACCGCGGTATCGGGCGCCCCCAAGGAAGTGGAGCTGGCGCCGGACGGCGTCTACGTTTGCAAGTACAGCTGGACCGCTGACTTCGGCGACACGGATGCTTGGGGATGGAGCTCCAGCACGAAGAACATCGGGATGTTCATCGCTCTAGGCAGCAAGGAATACTACAACGGCGGCCCCAAGAAGCGTGAGCTCATGGGAAGCATGTTGAACGGCCCGGACTTGCTCAACATGCTCGGCGGCGACCACTACACGCAGAACGAGGTCTCCGAGCTCATTGTCGCCGGGACTCAGCTCAGCAAAGTTTACGGTCCTTTCTTTTACTACAACAATAGTGTTCCAGCGGGGACTGCCAACGCGAACAGCGTGCTTTTCGCCGACGCCATCGCCCAGGCCAAGGCCGAGCAGGCCGCATGGCCTTACTCCTGGTTCGTGAACCCGGCGGGCGGCGAGGGCACTTATGTTCCAGAGTCTGGACGCGCCACGGTGGCCGGCACCTTGACCATCTCCGAAACGGGGGCGTCGCCTGGGGACATGTGGATTGGCTTGGCCCCCGACGATGGTTTGGATCCTCAGGCCCAGTTTTTTACCTATCAGTACTGGGTCAGAACCGGGTGTGACGGGTCTTTCGTGATTCCGCACGTCGTTCCGGGCACGTACGCGCTGTGGGCGTTCGGGCGCGGTGCAGCGGGCACGTTCACCACGGCTGCCGGGAACATCCCCGATTCGAGCATTTTGACCCCGTTCACGAAACCGACGACCAGCATCACCGCCACCGCCGGGCAAACGCAGAATCTCGGAACGGTGACTGTCACGCCGCCAAGAACCGCGGCAACCGTTTGGGAGATCGGTGTGCCCGATCGCGACTCGCATGAATTCCTCAATGGCGCCGTGAACTACACCAATTGGGCCACGTCGTTCGAGACGTATGCCCAAAATTTTGGCAACGGCGTGACCTATACCGTGGGAAGAGACGACTATTCCCAGGTTTGGAACTACTCGTACATGGACACGTCGCCATGGACCGTGAACTTCACCATGGCGGGCGCTCCGACCGGCCAGGCGCGTTTCTACGTGGCCCTGGCGGCGAACGAGGGCGGCAGCCTGTCGGTGACCGTCAATGGGACGCAGGTCGGCACCCTCGCGCCGCAGAATCCAAGCGACGCGGTCACCCGCCTGGGCAGCCATGGCTACTTTTGGGACGGACAGATCGTGTTTGACGCAAGCGCCCTCAAGGCCGGCGCCAACACGCTCGCCATACGGGGCTCTGGCGCGGCTCTCGAATGGGATTATCTGCGCCTCGAAGCCAACTGAACGGCGTTTGTCGGGCGAGCGATGGCGCGGGTTATCAAGCGCCGTTTTTGCGTCCCGACGCCGCTGGGGTGGGTGATACCTGCAGTGCTGGACACGCGGAAGCCTTCGGCGAACCGATGGGCTGCCCCTTCTTGTCAGTGAGACACCGTCACCGCCCGCACTTCGTGTTCTTGGCCGTCGCGAAGCAGCGTAACCCTCAAAGACTCCGCGCTCGCGGGTACGGCCATCCGCAGTCGCACGCTCGAGTCCCCCGCCTTGGCGGGCAAAACCACGTTGGCGCGATTCCACGTCGCCGCGAGGTCGCGTTTCGCCAGCGACGCTCGCCATGGCCAGCGCGCCGGGCCCGCGGGGACCGGCTCGACGGCGACCCTCCACGCGCCGGGCAAATCGTCGTATCGATGTGGCTGCGCCTCGGGATACGGCACGAGCGCCGCGAACGTGTCTCCCTCGCGATAGGTCGGGCCATCGTCATTCGTGACCGGCGTTTGCGTGGGGGTGTGCGGCGCCGCGTGCACGCCCACCTCGACGAGCGTCGTTCCGTCGGCCGCGGCCGATGCGCGCGCGCTCAAGATCCGCGGCTCTTCCCCGGGTGCGCGCACCTGACCGGATCCGTCGAGTCGCAGCGTTGCGTCTCCGCAGAGCGTCCTCTCGCCCCCGTCGGCGAGCGTCGCGCACGCACCGCAGCCGCATCCGTCGCAGACCGGTAGCTCCGTGTCACCGACGAGCCCGCGCCGCCCGCGAATCCACTGCTCGAGAGTGATTTCGCCGGGCGAGCCCGGGACGCTCGCGAGCCACGCATCGTGGTACTGCGCGGCCGCCTCCGCTCCGACGAAACGAAGGTGCCAGGGCTCTTGCTTGTATCCCGTCTTCGGATCGATAGGCACCGCGCGATCCGCCCGAGGCAGGCATCGAGAGCCGTCCTGGCGGTCGTCCGGATCGATGGGATACGGGACGACGAACCCGAAGCGCCAGGCGTTTTCGTCGAGCCACTTGCCTCCCGGAGTGCATCCGAAGCCGTTGCGGAATACGCCCTGGCCGTTCTTCGCTCCTCGCTCCGCCCACTCGCTCGTGAAAAGATCGAGCGTCGTCCCGAGCTGGTGCTGGCTGTGACCGGGCAAGGCACTCTGCTCTGTCGCTTCGCAGAAGCCGCCCGACGCCTGGTGCGCCCAGCTCGCGAAGACCCAGCACTGCGTCCCAAAGCCGCGGAACGCCGACTGAACGAGGCCCTTCAGCCCGTTCTCGCCCATCTTGTCGAGCATGCGGTGGAGCGCGGTCGCGGCTTCGCGGCGCAGGCACGAGTGGCCGGAGTCGCACTCCGAAGGGGAACGCGCTTTTCCGTCGCGCAAGTCGATGAGGTCCGATGGCGCGTAGGAGGGGGGCAACGCCCCGGTCGGCGCGCGATTGACGAGTGCCAGGAGATCGTCGCCGTCGACGAACGAGACGCGCGTGTCGGCTGCGGCGAGGTAATCGCGAAACGGGCCCCCGGCGACCACCGAGGGACACGTGTAGCGCGCGACCGGCGCCGGCTGACCGAACGGAAATTCGCTGCGCGCGGACGCAGACGTGGACGCAGACGTGGACGTGGACGTGGACGTGGACGTGGACGTGGACGTGGACGTGGACGTGGACGTGGACGCGGACGTCGCAACAGTCGCAACAGTCGCAACACCCGACTCCGCGGCGCCCGGGGGCTGGCCGGTCGGCCGTTGGCGGGCGTCTCGGTCAGGCGGGCCGGCGTGGTGGCAAGCGCACTCGACTAGCGAAATCGCAATCAAGATTCGCCGCATTCTCACCACTCGAATTGATAGCGCGCCGGATCGTTTCCACGAACTCGCACGACGATTCGCCGCTCGGTCAACCGGACGACCGCATGCGACGCGGCAGCGCGGCCGGGCTCGTCGTCGTCCACGTTCTCGATGAGGCTCTGGATCGTCACGTACGGAATGCCGGCGACGACGTCCAGGTGGTTCCAGTGGAGGTGGCCGTTGATGACCGCGCGCACGCACCCGCTCTCTTCGAAGATGCGCCGGAGCGCGGAGCGCTCTTTGACGAGCGCGAGGTGTGCGCGGCCGGGCCACCAGCGGGAGTCGTCGAGCGATTGCTCGCTGGCCGAGTGGTGCATGAGGACGACTGCTCTCGCGTGTCCCGCGCCGAGATCGGCGCGGAGCCACTCGAGCTGCGGCTCGGGAACGCGAACTTCCACGTCCTTTCTCTCGATGGTGTGGAGAACGGCGAAGTGCCAACCGCCCTGATCGAACCCATAGTAGAGCGGCCCGCTGCGCTGCCAGAACTGGCTGAGGTCTTCGCGATTGAGGTTCACCATGTCGTGGTTGCCCGCCACGTTGATCAGCGGCGCACGCGCTCCGCGCAAAATCGCCTGGCATTCGCCGTAGCGGGCCATGTCCGCGTCGCGCGACTCGTCCTCGATGTCGTCGCCGAGGTTGACGACCAAGTCGGGGCGAACCTCGTCGTTCATCTGTCGGACGAAATCGCGCGCCAGAGCTCCCGCCTGGTGCGTCATTTTCCGGAGTTTGCCTGCGAAGCGAGCCTCGGGGCCGAAGTGAAGATCGGTGACGATGCCTAGGGTGAGCTCGTGCGCCATGGTCGCGTCACAGCGTATACTTGCCGAATCTCATGCGCCCCATCATCATCGGCGCGGGCCGGGGTAGCCGCCTCGGCCCGAACACCGACGACATTCCCAAAGCCCTGGTCCCCGTCATGGGGCGACCGATGATCGAGTGGATCCTCGACGCGCTCGGCGCTGCGGGGTTTGCCCGCAACGAGGTCGTCTTCATCTGCGGCTACCGCGCCGATGTCGTTCGCGCGCGGTACCCCGAGTTTGCGTTCGTCGACAACCGCGACTGGGAGCACAACAATATCCTCGCCTCGCTCCTGTGTGCGCGCGAGTTCTGGGCCGGCGGCTTCGTGTCGACCTACGCGGACATCGTGTACCGCGGCTCGGCCGTCCAGAAGCTGGTCGCGTCGCCCCACGACAAGGTCCTCGTATGCGACACCGACTGGCGCCGCCGCTACGTGGACCGCTCTCAGCACCCCGAGAGCGACGGCGAGAAGATGCGCGCAGACGGGGCGCGTGTGGTCGAGCTTTCGCGGCGCATTCCGTCCGATCGAGCCAGCGGGGAGTTCATCGGCGTCGCGAAGTTCAGCCGCGAAGGGGCTCGCGAGCTCGGCGATTCGTTCGATTCCGCGAAGCACGCGTGGTCGGGCAAGACGTGGCGGGAGGGGCGCACCTTCGAGCGCGCATATCTCATCGACCTCTTTCAGGAGATGATCGAGGGCGGTTCGGCATTTCACCGCGTCGACACGCACGGCGGCTACATGGAGATCGACACGCGGGAAGATCTCGCGTGCGCCGAGAAGTGGTGGCGGGAGTCGGCGCCGGAGTGAAGCCAACCGGTCCGGAGGTCGCCCTCGACGGCGTCTGCAAGCGATTCCCGTCGAGCGGGGGCAAAGGCCTCCGACCCGCGGCGCTCGATGGGGTCACGCTGTCGGTCGAGCGGGGAGAAATCGTCGTTTTGGTGGGGCCGAGCGGCTGCGGCAAGTCGACGGCGCTCCGGATGGTCGCCGGCCTCGACGCGCCGGACGCAGGGACGGTGACGATCGCCGGCCGACCGATGAAAGGGGTGCCTCCGCAGGACCGTGACGTGGCGATGGTATTTCAAGGGTACGCCCTCTACCCGCAAATGACCGCCCGCGACATCATCGAATTTCCTCTCAAGATGCGCGGAGCTTCGCGCGCTCAGCGTGCACGGGCGGTCGACGAGGCCGCCGCCGCGCTGCGGATCGAACAGCTGCTCGATCGTCGGCCCGCGGAGCTTTCGGGGGGCGAGCGCCAGCGAGTCGCGATGGGGCGCGCCATCGTGCGAAAGCCTCGCGTCTTTCTGTTCGACGAGCCGCTGTCGAGCCTCGACGCTTCGCTGCGGGGCGACATCCGTTTGGAAATCGGCCAGCTCGTCCGGCGACTCGAGGCGACAGCGCTCTACGTCACGCACGATCACGTCGAAGCGATGACGCTGGCCGACCGAATCGCAGTGATGCGAGCGGGCAGGCTCCTGCAGCTCGCCACGCCGCGCGAGGTGTACGAGCGGCCCGCCACGTCGTTCGTAGGCGCGTTTCTGGGCTCGCCGCGCATGAACCTTTTCGCAGGGTACGCCGTGGAGGACGCCCTCGTCGCCGGGCCCTTCCGGCTGCCGCGACCGAAGGGCCACTTCCCGGCGCGCGTGGAGGTCGGCGTCCGGCCGGAGCACGTCACCCTCGGCGCCGCCGGCGAGCGCGGCGAGGTGGTCGCCGTCGAGCCGCTCGGCGCCGAAACACACGTCGTCGTGCAAGTGGGGGACTTCCGCGTGCGCGCGCAGAGGCGAGGGTTCGATGGGGCCAAGCGGGGCGACGAGGTCGGCGTGGCGATCGACGCCGATCGAATCATGGTCTTCGACGCAGAAGGTGAGGGCGAGCGGGTGGCCTGAGGAGAGGTATAGAGCACAGGACCCAGCGTGTCGCCGCCGCCCATCGAACGCACCCGGCCGAAGCGAGGGCTCTTCACCCAAGTCCGTGAGAGCCTCGAGCATACGCGAATGACGCTGCGCCTCGTATGGCGCTCGTCGCCGTCGATGACGGTCGCGCTCGGGGCGCTCACACTCGTCGGCGCGCTCGTGCCGCTCGGCGTGGCCTACGTGGGCAAACGGATCGTCGACTCGGTCGTTGCCCGCTCTCGCGACGGAACGCTCCGCTGGGTGCTCGTCGAGCTCGCGCTGGTCACGGCGATGGCGACCGTCCAGCGGGGCCTGAGTCTGGTGCGGAGCGTGCTCGGGGCCCGGCTCGGCATCGACATCAACGTCACGATCCTCGAAAAGGCGCTCGGCCTCGATCTCCGTCATTTCGAAGACCCCGAGTTTTACGACAAGCTCACGCGCGCCCGCCGCGAGGCGTCGTCGCGTCCCATCGCCCTCGTCACCGAGAGCTTCGGCCTGGTCCAGAGCATCATCACGCTGACCGGGTACGCTGCGCTCCTCGTGCGCTTCAGCGCGTGGGCCGTGCTCGCGCTCTTCGCGGCGACGATTCCGGCGACCGTCGCGGAGATGCGGTTTTCGAAGCTCGCGTTCAAAGTGCGAAATTGGCGCTCGCCGGAGTCGCGGCGCCTGCTTTACCTCGAGTACGTCCTCGCCAACGACGAGCACGCGAAGGAAGTGAAGCTCTTCGGGCTCGGGCCGCTCCTTCTCGCGCGGTACCGCACGCTTTCCGAGCAGTTCTACGAAGAGGACCGCCGCCTCTACGTGCGTCGCACCAAGTGGACGCACGCCCTTTCGCTCGTGGGCACCGGGGCGTTCTACGCGTCGTACGCGACGATGGCTCTGCTTGCGGCGGCAGGGGGGCTCACGCTCGGCGACATGACGATGTACGTGGTCGCGTTCCGTCAGGGGCAGCAGGCGTTTCAGTCGGCCCTCGCGGCGATCGGAGCCATGTACGAGCACAACCTTTACATGTCCAATCTATGGGAATACTTGCGCGTCGCGGACCAGTCGGCGCGGCTGCCGGCGTCGGTCTCTCCGGACGAGTCGGTTTCGCCGCGTCCGCTCGGAGCGCCGTCGGCGGGGATCGTCCTCGAAGACGTGGGTTTTCGGTATCCCGGAAAGGACGCCTGGGCGCTCCGGCACTTGAACCTGACGATTCCGGCGGGCGAGAGCCTCGCTCTCGTCGGCGAGAACGGTGCGGGAAAGACGACTCTCGTGAAGCTCCTCACGCGCCTGTACGAACCGACCGAAGGGCGCATATGGCTCGACGGGCGCGACCTCCAGGCCTGGGACATCGCCGATCTGCGCGGCCGCTTCGGTGTGCTCTTTCAGGACTACAATCAGTACCAGCTCAAAGTGCGCGAGAACGTCGGTCTCGGCAGCGTCGCGTACATGGGGGACGAGCCGCGCATCGGCCGCGCGGTCGAGCGGGGCGGCGCGGGCGAGATCGTCAAGAGTCTCGCGGGAGGCCTCGACGCGCCGCTCGGCCGATGGTTCGAAGACGGCACCGAGCTCTCGGGCGGCCAGTGGCAAAAGATCGCGCTCGCGCGGGCTTTCATGCGCGAAGAGGCCGACATCCTCGTCCTCGACGAACCGACCGCTTCGCTCGACGCCGAGGCCGAGCATGCCGTATTCGAGCGCTTCCGGGCGCTCGCGCAGGGAAGGACCACGATCGTCATCTCGCACCGGTTCCCTACCGTGAGAATGGCGCGGACCATCGTCGTGCTCGAGCACGGGCAGATTGTCGAGCAGGGAACGCACGACGAGCTGCGGGCGCTCAAGGGCCGGTACTCGCGGATGTTCGAGCTGCAGGCCGAAGGGTACAGGTAGGCCCGGTGGCATCCCCCTCGCGCCGCGCCGTGCTCCGTGCATGCGCGTCGTCCATCGCGCTCGCGCCGCTCGCGTGCGCCCGGGCAGCCCGGCCCTTGCGCGAGGGGGGACGGGTGGTCGTCACGTTCTGGTATGCCTACGGCGATCTCGTTCGGCGTGTGCTCGTGGAGCTCGTCGACCGCTTCAACGCCAGTCAGACCCGCGTGCTCGTCAAGGCCGTTCATCAGGGCGACTACTACGAAGCGCTCGCCAAGCTCCGCACGGCGATCGCGGCGGGAGTCGCGCCGACGCTGTCGCACGTCGTCCTCGAAGTGGTCCCCTACCTCGCGCGCGCCGGTGTGCTCGAGCCCCTCGACGGGTACGACGGTGCCCTCGACCTTCCGTTCGTCCCGGAGCTCGATCAACGCGGATCGTTCGGCGGTGCGAGCCAGCAGCCTCTGGTGGCGATTCCCTTCAACCGGTCGACGCCGATCGTGTTCGCGAACCGAGCCGTGTTCGACCGAGAAGGCGCGGCGCTGCCGGGCACTTGGGAGGAGCTGGCCACGCTGGCCCGCCGCCTCACCCGGCGGGGCGCCGACGGCGAGGTGCGCTGGGGCTTCGAAGTCCCGATCTCGTGGTGGTATTGGGTCGCGATGGTCGGTCAGGCGGGCGGCACGCTCGTCGAAGCCGACGGGCGCGTGTCGCTCGGAGGCGACGCCGGAGAGCGCGCGATCCGCTTCTGGCAACGGCTCGTGCGCGAGCGTTCGATGCGTCCACCGCCCGGTCGCGACTACCAGGCGTGGCAATCGTCCAACGAGAGCTTCTTGCAGGGCCGGGTAGCGATGATGTGGAGCAGCACGGCGCACGTGCGGTACCTCGAAAACAACGCTCGCTTTCCCGTGGTCGCCGCCCCTCTTCCGCGCGACGTGCGCGCGTCGGTGCCCACGGGCGGCACGATGTTCGTCTTGCTTCGCGCGGCGCCCGACGAAGAGAAGCGCGCCGCCTGGGAGTTCGTTCGCTGGATGTGCGGCGTCGATCAGACGATCGCGTGGTCGACCGGAACCGGGTACATGCCGACGACGCGCCCGGCGGTCGAGCGCCTGAGCGAGGACGGCTGGTACGCGCGCCATCCGAACGACCGGGTCGCCTACGATCAACTCGCCCACGCCTCCCCGTGGCCCTGGGCGCCCGACCTCTTTCGCATCGAGCGCGACGTCGTCGAACCGCGGCTCGACGACGCCGTGCTCGGCGGCCGGGACGCCCACGAAGTGATGACCGAGGCGCGCGAGGAAGCGGCGAGGCCCGCGTGAAGCCGCGCGCCGGTTGGCATCCGTGGGCGATGCTCGCCCCGACGCTGGCCCTGCTGGTCCTCTTCTTCATCGTTCCCGTCGGCGTTGCCGCCTGCGAGAGTTTCTTTTCGTGGGACCTGCTCACACCCCATCGGTTCGTCGGCACGGCGAACTATCGCGCGCTCGCCGCGCACGGCGAGATCATTGCGATCGCGCTGCGAACGCTCGGGTACAGCGCGATCGTCGTCGCCGGAACGGTGCTCCTCGGGCTGGGCCTCGCGCTCTTGCTCGATCGGCCCGGCCGCTTCTTCGCGTTCGTGCGGGCCAGCGTGTTCAGCTCGTATGTCGTCAGTTGGGTGGCGGTTGCGCTGCTTTGGATGTGGCTGCTCGACGGCAACTCCGGCATCTTCGGCGGGGCGCTCCGCGCGATCGGAGCCCATCCCGTATCGCCGCTCGGAGACCGCCGCTGGGCGCTGCCGACCATCGCGATCGTGGCCGTATGGAAGCTCACCGGCTACGCGATGGTCATTTTTCTCGCCGGCCTGCAGGGCGTGCCGCGCGCCCTTCTCGAGGCGGCGGCGCTCGACGGCGCGGGCGCGCTCGCGCGCTTCCGGTACGTCACGATGCCGCTGCTCGCCCCCACGACGGCGTTCATTGCGACGACCAGTCTGGTGACGAGCTTCCAGGCGTTCGACGTCGTGCGCATCATGACGCAGGGGGGGCCTGGGCGCGCGACCGAGCTTTTCGTCTACGCGATCTACGAACAGATCTTTCTGAATCTCAGCGTGGGTCGCGCGAGCGCGCTCACAGTCGTGTTCTTCGTGATCCTTCTGGCGCTCGCCGCGCTTCAGCTGCGTGTTTGGCGGGTGCGCGTGGGTGCCGCGGGGGAGCGGGCGAAACCGCGAAGCGGGCGAGACGCCGGGGGCGGGCAGCGATGAGGACCAGGGCAACTCTCACGCACGTCGCGCTTGCCTTCGCTTGCATCGCGGCCGCGACGTGGCTCCTCCCGTACGCCTGGATGGTCGCTACGTCCTTCAAGACCCTCCCGGAGATCGTCGCGCATCCCACCGCTCCTCTGCCGGAGAGGCTCGACACGGCCGCCTATCGCGAAGTGTTTCGTTCCATCCCCGTGGCGCGCTACATGGCCGTGACGATCTTCATGGCCGCGGCGATCGCGGTGGCGCAGATAGCCCTGGCGCTTCCCGCGGGGTACGCGCTCGCAAAGCTCCACTTTGCGGGCGCCAAGTTCGCCTTCGGCGTCGTGCTCGCGTGTCTCCTCGTTCCCGCACAAGCGACATTCGTTCCCGTGTTCTTGCTCTTTGCCGAGCTGCGGCTCGTCGATACGATGGGCGCGCTTGTGCTGCCGTTCGCGGCCAGCGCGCTCGGAACGTTCCTCGTCCGCCAAGCGCTTCTCGGGGTTCCCGACGAGATTATCGAAGCGGCCCGCATGGACGGGGCCGGCGAGTGGACGATCATCTATCGGATTGTCGCGCCGATGATCAGGCCGACGCTCGTGTCGCTTCTCCTCGTGAGCTTCGTCCTTCACTATAACGATTATTTCCTGGCCGCTCGTCATGACGACGAGCGAGCGCGTGCGCACCCTGCCCCTCGGGGTCGCGCTGCTTCGCGAGCAGGGTACCGGGGTGCGCTGGCACATCGTGATGGCCGGCAACGTGGTCTTGTCGGCCCCGGTGCTCGTCCTCTTCGTCTTGGCGCAGAAGCACCTGGTTCGCGCCGTCGGCAGCGGCCGTTCGTGAGCGGTGCCTCAGCGGAACGTGATGATCCCCAACTCGTGGAGGCACCGGGCAATCTGCAGCGCATCCTCGCGGTGCATCGCCGAAAGATCGACCACCGTTTCGAGGTCCATCGTTCCGTCCATGAGAGACAACAAGAATCCGGCGCGGTGGTCGAGCGGCAGACTCCGAAGCAGGGCGTTGGAGATCGCGACGACGGGTTCACCGGTCGTTTGCCGAGCCCACGCCTCATCGGTCAGGGCGTTATTCAGCTTCGGGCGGGCCGCGATGCGCGTCTCGGACGCCGGCAGCTCGTCCGCCGGCGATTGCGGGTGAGGTCGCGCGGCTCTCACGTGGACCTCGGAGTCCCTCTCCGGGTCCAACGCATCGAACGACGGGGGCACCGTCGGCCGCTCGCTTGCTGTCGGCATGGCCACTCGAGTTTGAAGCATACGCGAAGAACGGGCCAATTGCCCGTTCCGCACCCGCGCTCGCACTCTCCCACAATCGCGCCCTGCCCCGTGTTCCCTGGTCCGCGTGTTCCGGGTGGTCCAGGGGCGACGCGGACGTGCTGTCCCGGGTCGTTTGCGCTCGCTTGGCCTACGGCCTCTCGATCGGCGAACCCTCGGCCTCCCAGCCGAGAATGCCCCCCTCGAGGAACGCGACGGGCATCCCCTGCTCGGCGAGCTTTCCCGCAAGCTCCTTCGTTGCTTCCCCCGATCGGCAGTAGAGAACGGGCTGCCCGGCCAGCATATGCAGCTCCGCGAGACGTGACTCGATCTGATCGATCGGAATGTGAACGGCGCGCGGCAGATGAGCGCGCCCAAATGCGGCCGCGTCGCGCGTGTCGACCGGCACGACCGCTCCACCGGCGAGCAGCTGCGCGAGCTCTGCCGGCTTGAGCGCGCCCGCGGCCCGGGGCAGGAAGGGCTCGACGAGCTCTTGCATCTTCTTCTTGTGAATCGCTCCGACCACCCCGTCCTGGATCCGACCTTCGGCGAACACCATGAACGTGGGCACGCTCTGGACGCGCAGCTGCTGGGCGATGACCGGCGACTTGTCGACGTCGATCTTGACGACCTTGGCCTTGCCCGCCATCTCGCGCGCAAAGGCCTCCACTTCGGGGGCGATCGCCTTGCACGGCTGGCACCAGTCGGCCGTAAATTCGATGAGGACCGGCAGCTCGCTGCGGAGCACGTCGCGCTCGAACTCTCGCTCCGTGACGTACGGAACGGCGCCGTCGGTCGCGCCTCTCGCACCCGCGCCGCCGCTCCGTCCGCTGCCGCCTCCCAAACCGCCGAGAATCGTCATGGTTCGCGCAGATGTATACCCCCGGCGCGCCGACGTGTCTCCGGTGCATTTTGCCGCCGCCCTTGGTGAAGGGCCGGTTTCGGCGGTAGTCTCTGCGCGCAAGCGCCGGCGTGTACCCGTCGGCGGCGCCGCAGCGCGTGAGGCGGCCGATGACGACCTACGACCACGATACGGACCCCTCGACGCCAGGCGCCAAGCGGCCAGCCGACCAGACGCCCGCGACCGGTGCGGCGCCCGGTGGCGATCCGGCGACTCGGAGCGACGAGGCGGTGCCCCGGTTCACGAGCTCGCGGCCGCCGCCCGGGCCGGGTCAGCATCGCAACTCGTCGCGGGGGAGGCCGACGACGGACCCCGGCGTCGCGCCGCCACCGCCTCTGCTCCCGGTCCCGATGGAGCCCATGGGGATCGTCGTGCCCTCCGCACCGGTCGATGACACGAACGAGAAGGGCCCACCGCCGGACGCGGACGACTCGGTGGACGTGCTCCTCGATGGGATGGCGCGCGAGCAGCCCGAGCAGCCGAGGGCCAGTCCCCGCCGCGAGAGCGTGCCCGTTGGCTCGATGGCCACCGAGCCCGCCCTTCGGACGCACAGCACATTGCCGTATCACGAACCCAAGGTCATCATCGACCGGCACGCGCTCGGGCAATCTGTCCCTCGCGGACCTGCCGCGGGGTCGGCTCCACGCGTCGATCCAAGCGCGTGGAAGGCGTCGACGGACTCCGGCGGGCAGTCTCTCGCGCCCCGTGTCGCCGTCGCCATTCTCGCCGGGTTGATGGTCGTGGCGCTCATCTTCGTTGGTCTTCAGCGACTCTCGCGCCATCCGTCGGCGGCCGCGAGCGCGCCCGAGGAAGTACGGGCCTCCACCTCGACCGTAGCGCCCGCCGAACCGGCGCCGTCGACCGCCGTCCCCGACGTCGTCGACGCCGGCTCTTCGGAGCCGGGCGCCTCCGCATCCGGGCCGAGCGCACGCAAGCCCGTCCCCGCGCCAAAGGCGAGCGCCAAACAGAGGCCGAGGCCGCCGGTGGCGTCGAAACCCCCGGCCGTGGACTTAGGGGAGTTCAAAGGAGCACTATAGGGGTTGAAGGGACCGCGGGGGCGCCGAGATCCGAAGGGGAAAGAACGAGAAGACCGTTTGTCGCGGGCGCTTGATGCGCGGTAGAAAGAGCCCAATGAGGCCGGCCTTCATTTGCGGAGCGCTCGCGGCGGCACTGGCCCTTTCGCTTCCGCGGACTGCCCGCGCCGATGACTCGGTCCTCGAACGCGAGGCCCAGGCCCGGTTCGAAGAAGGAGTCGCGCGCGTGAAGGCGGGCAACATCGAGGGGGCGCGCGTGTCCTTCGCGCAAGCCTACACGGTCCTTCACAAACCCACGATTCTATGGAATCTGGCGCTCGCCGAAGAAAAGACCGGTCACCTGGTCGAAGCCCTGGGCCACTTCAAGGAGCTCGCGCGCGGCGCTCAAGACGGGGGAGACGATTGAGGGAATGCAGAAAAGCACGTCGGCGCGCTAATGGCCCAGACCGGGCACTTGGACGTCTCGGCCCCCGCGGGCACTCCGCTCTTCGTCGACAGTGCGGCCGCCGCAGTGGCACCCTTTGCCGATCCGTTGGACGTATCGGTCGGCCGACACCACCTCCATGCGCAAACGATCCAAGGACCGCAAGACACGACCGTGGACGTCGCCGCCGGACAGATCGTGCACGTGAATCTGATGCCCCCGCGCGAAGCGGTGCGACCGCCGGCTCCTCCCGCAATCGCGCAGGAGGGCAATTCCGCATCCAGCGCAGCGACCCCGGGAGAGAACCGAGAAGAGAGGAGCGGCCCGTCGGCCACAAGAGCGGTGACCGTCGTCTCGGTCGCAACGGCGGCCGCCGTGTCGCTGGCCTTTGGCGCCTATTTCATGATCCAGTCGCTGAGCGACGAGAACACGGCACAAGGCTTTCGGCAGCAATACCCCAAAAATTATTGTTTCCAAATGACGAACAGCGTGTGCGCGCAGTGGAACGACGCCGTGCAGGCGCAGGGCCGGGACGCAACCGTCTCGGACGTGTTCTGGGTCGCTGGGGGAGTGCTCGCGGCGGGCGCGGCAGTCTTATGGTTCGTCTGGCCGAAGGATTCAACGGGGAGTGGGGCGCATGCGGCCGGAGCACGCCGTGGTCCGCCGGCGGCGCTGCGGCTGACGCCTTCCGTTGGAACCGCCGGTGCGGGGCTCACGGCGACGGGACGCTTCTAGTGCGCCGCCGTCGCGATACGAGCAATCGCCTTCGGCGAATGCGCTCGCTATCGCGAGCTACGTTGCCCTCTCGGACCGAAGATCGCGGTGCCGATGCGCACCATCGTGGCCCCGCACGCGATCGCCACCTCGAGATCCGCGGTCATTCCAATCGACAGCTCGGGAAGCTCCGCGCGGCCACCGTGGAGGTTCCTCAGCGAGACCAGCGTTTCGAAGATGCGCTTCGCCGCGTCCGGGTCCCCGGCCGGCGGAACCGTCATCAAGCCACGAAGCGCGAGCGCGGGCTGCTCTCGGACGGCGGTCATCACTTCCGATATTTCTCCCGCCGTGGCCCCGAACTTCTGCGGTTCGCCTCCGACGTTTACTTCCACGAGCACGGGCAGGGGCGTCGCGCGCGCTCCGTTCGCTGCACGGCGACCGAGCTCGCGCGCCAGCGCGGCGGAATCCACAGAGTGGACCACGCCGGCGTGATGGGCGACCACTTTGGCCTTGTTGACTTGCAGGTGCCCGATGAAATGCCACTCGAGATCAGGCAAATCCGCGAGCGCGAGAGCCTTGCTTGCCAGCTCCTGAGCGTAATTCTCCCCGAAGGCGCGCTGACCGGCGAGGTAGGCCTCTCGGATCTCCTCGGCGCCTTTGGTCTTCGATACGGCGACGAGCCTGACTCCGCTGGGGTCGCGCCCGGCGGCCAGCGCCGCTTGCTCGATTCGAGCATGCACGGCTGCGAGCCGCTCGGCGATGCTCACCGCTTCCTCGCATGCCAGACCATCACGTCGCTGTATTTGGTCAAGGGTCCGCCTTGAAAGTCTCCCTCGACGCGCTCCACTTCGAAGCCGTTGTAATGCAAGAGCGCTTCCCACTCCTGCGGGAAGAACTGACGGTGCGCGAGCGGCGTGACCCACATGTTCTCGGGCTCCTGCATCGGCTGGAACTCCATCGCTACGAACAGCACCTGCCGCACCGGATCGTAGTCGAACCGCTCCCGGTTCTTGACGATCACGCCAGCGGTCGGGTGCCGGAATCGCGGCGCGTGATACGGATGTGCCGGGTCTCGCGAGAGGTTCTCGAGCGACGGGACGGACAAGTCGACCACGAAGACTCCGCGCGGGGCGAGATGAGCGCGAACCCGGGCCAGGAAATTCTCGACGTCGACCCGCGTGTAGAGATGCAGGGCCGTGTTGAATGTAGAGACCACGAGCGGAAACCGGCGCGTGAGACGCACCCGGCGCATATCGCCCTTGACCAAGCGAACGCGCCGGCGGACTTCGGGGGGCTCCGCCTTTAGACGCGCGCGCGCGTCATCGAGCATCGGTCGCGACCAGTCGACGCCCACGACGTCGACCCCGTGTCTCGCCATGGGGAGCGCAATCCGTCCGTTTCCGACGCCATACTCGAGCACCGGTCCGCCTGCGCGACGCGCCAGCGCCACATAGTAGGCGACGTCGTCGATTCGCCTGGCGTACGTGCTCGTGTAGTAAGCGGCGTCCTCGTAATGCGCCCGCGAGCCCGCCTCGAGCTCGCGGTCGCGCCGTCTCAACCGAACTCGCGCCGGTTCAACTCTTCGATATAGACCTGGACGGCCTCGTTGGTCGGCCGGTCGTAGTGGACTTTGCCGGCGGCGATCTCGCGCAGCGCCGTCACGGCTGCCTTGTTCTTGGAGTGCACCAACGGCGTTGCGCCCTTCATGAGCTGGCGCGTCCGCTGCGACGCAAGCACGACCAGGGCGAAGCGGTTCTCTTCGCGCTCGAGGCAATCTTCGACGGTGACACGGGCCATGGGTACACGCTTTCCGAAAAGTGGGTAGGTACCTTACTTTGGCGAGGCGGTGTTGTCACGTCGAACCGCCTCGATCCCGTCTAGCTCTTTTACCAAGCCCTCACCGAAGTACCACGCGATTTCACCCCTCACCCCGCGGTAGAGCGTCGGCCCGTCGCCGTAGCACTGCAGAGACCGGTCTTCGATTTCGGTGCTCGGGTGCAGGAGTCCGCCGTCGAAGGTGATCGGAAAAAGCACGCTCACCATGGGCTTCAATTCGTGGTAGTCGACCCCCTCGGCAAGCGCGAAGGAGTGTATCGTGCAGCCGCGGCCGGCCCTATTTCGGAAGACGCAGGCGCCGTCTTCCACCCGTGTTCTCGTCTGTCTTCCGCCCGGGAACTCCGCGTCGTCCGTCCACTCGCCGGTGAACCATCGATCGCGGGGTACGCCGGTGAAGCGTTCGATGTCGGCCGCGCGAGCCTCGAGTCGCGCGACGTTTTGGACGTCGACGTCGACGCCGTACTGGCAGCACGAGTCGTGGCAGTAGGAGCAGCGCATGCATTCCACGAAATACGTGTAGAGAAATACGGTCGTATCGACTCGATCGACGACGGGTGCGCCCCATCGGCATGAGTAGGGTCGGCTGAGGGCACGAATCATTCGCAGCAGCGTACCATCGTGGCGATGGTCAGTCTCGACGACGGCGACGGTCTCGATCGATTTCGTTCGGCCTGGTGGCAGCGCCTCTTTGCGGAGCGGTCGACCTACGAGCTGACCCGCTTCGCAATCCTCCGTCTCCTCGCTCTCGTGTACTTGGTCGCTTTCCTGATCTTGTGTCGACAGCTGGATCCCCTGATCGGCTCGCGCGGCCTCGAGCCGGTCCGTTCGTTTCTCGAATGGGAGCGAGCGCGCCTGGGCGAATCGGCGTATTGGCGCGTGCCGACGCTCTTCTGGCTGGACGCGTCCGACGCGGCGATGCACGCGGCCTGTTGGGCGGGCGTTCTTCTCTCGACGGCCGCGCTGGCCGGCGTCACGAACGCGGCCGTCCAGCTGGGGCTCTGGGCTCTCTATCTCTCGTTCGTCCACGTCGGCCAGACTTTCTACGGTTACGGCTGGGAGATTCAACTGCTCGAGACCGGCTTTCTCGCCGCCTTCCTGTGTCCATGGCGAAGCGTCACGCCCCTACCGAAAGCGGCGACTCCCCAGGCGACAATCTGGCTGTTTCGCTGGCTCATCTTCCGAATCATGCTCGGCGCGGCGCTCATCAAGCTTCGAAACGACCCATGCTGGCGCGATCTCACGTGCCTCGACTACCACTTCGAGACCCAACCGAACCCCAACCCGCTTTCGTGGTGGCTGCACCACGCGCCGCGGGCGGCGCACGCCTTCGGCGTTCTGGTCAACCACTTCGTCGAGCTCGTGGTCCCGTGGTTCGTCTTCGCGTTTCGTCGGTATCGACACACGGCCGGCGTGCTGCTCGTCGCCTTTCAGATCGTTCTCATTTCCAGCGGGAACCTATCGTTTCTCAATTGGCTCACCATCGTTCCGGCGCTCGCGTGCTTCGACGATTCGGCGCTATCGGTCCTTCTTCGCAGAGGCGCTCGATCCGCGCTCCTCGCCCGCTTCGCTGCCCTTCGGCCGTCGCCGGCCCAGCGGCGCCTCGCCGCGGGCCTCGCCGTGGTCGTCGCTGTGCTGAGCGTGGCGCCGGTCGTCAACCTTGCATCGGGCGACCAGGCGATGAATCAGTCGTTCTTTCCGCTCGATCTCGTAAACACGTACGGCGCCTTTGGGTCGGTGGACCGCGCGCGATACGAAGTGATTCTGGAAGGGACGCGCGACGACGCGCCCGTTCGCTCCGCACGATGGGAGGAGTACGAGCTCCCGTGCATGCCCGGAGATCCGCGACGCCGTCCGTGCCTCGTCTCACCGTACCACTATCGGCTCGATTGGCAGATGTGGTTCGTCGGCAATGGCGCCGCTCGTGGAGAGTCGATCGAACGAGAGCCGTGGCTCGTGCACCTCGTCTGGCAGCTGCTCGTCGGCGACGAGTCTCCGAAGTCGTTATTTTCGCGCAATCCCTTCGAGGAGGTCCCACCGAAGTGGATCCGCGCGGACATCTGGCAGTACGCGTTCACACGCGACCGCACCCAAGGTGCCTGGTGGACGCGCAAGCGTGTGGGGGAGTTCTTGCGACCGGTATCGGTCGAAAACGAGCGGCTGCGCGATTACGCGCGAAGCTTCGGCTGGAGCGAAGGGGGATTATGACGCGAAGTACGTCGTCGCTCGCTTTTGACCGCGGCTCTTGAGTTGCCTCTTCGCCAAGCCTTCTTTGAGGACGCGCGGCATCTCCTTGGCTTGCATGTTCAACTCGTCGCGAATCTGTTCCGCGCGAAGCCCATTCTTGTGCTTTTTCACCAGAGCGACCACTTGTTCCAGCGCTCCGGCTATGTCCTCCGGCGAGCGCCGCTTGAGCCGGCCCGACGAGCGAGCCCGTACGGGTCGCGGTATGCCATTGAGCTGCTCGCGGCGAGCCCGTGAGGTGGGGGCAGAGGACTCGGAAAGCAGGTCTTCGAGCGACGCTCCCCGAATCGCCTCGAGCACGGCGTTTGCGAATGAGGTGGCGAGGGACGTGAGCTGGGAATGAAGATTTGACATGAGAAGCCCACTAGCACAAATCGGTCATCGCGTCTGAAATTCAGGGGACTCTTCTTTTCGTAACCCGCCTTCCAATGGAAACGATCCAAACGGTCAACGGGCGGGAGGGTCGGAAGAGACAGCCCGCTGCCGTCTATCGCTTTTGGCAAGGATCGCCGTCCGTCGACAACTGCGAGTCGAGAGGGTCGAAACGAGGAGTACGCTCCAGGATTGAAGCGTGGGTCCACACGGCCGCGACGCCGAACTCGTCCACTCGCCCGCTCTGCCCATATGACGGCGATGCCAACCGCGACCGATAGCGGGTTGCGCCGCTCACCTTCGCTCACCCTGCGTCGATTCAAGAGCCTCGCTCGGAGCTCGTAACGAAACGCTCACGAATCGCCTCGTTCATCGGATTCGTATCCTCGCCGCGGTTTTATGGACAGAGGGGCGGACCGCCTCTTTAGGCGGCCCGGGCGTCAATCGAGAAATGCCCGTCCGAAGCACATCCTCGAATGCGCTTTCGAAGCATGCTCACATTGAAGTGGACGAGCAGGCCGATGGAGAGTTCGCCGGCGCACGATATGTCACGACCGGCCTTCGCGAACGGGCGCCGGCGGTGGAAAGGGGGAGACGCGAATCGAGGGAGTGCGTTCGTCGATCGTATCGAGGCGACGCCTCGGGCGTGGTATACCCATCGCTCATCGACGGCCTCGGCGAGGTCGGTGGCGAACGGCGACGACGACTGGACGACGAGCGAGTGGAGGAAAACGCCGAGCAGTTCATCTTGGAGGAGTGGCCGAGTGGTTTAAGGCACCGGTTTTGAAAACCGGCGAGGGCTTCACCGTCCTCCGTGGGTTCGAATCCCTCCTCCTCCGCCGAGTTGGCGTTCGCCCGGGAACGGGACCTCGCACGGGAGGTTCGTATCGAGGAGCCTCAATATCGGTGCTGCCAAACCAGATCGATGATTGATGTCCCGGCGTCGCCGACGGTCGTCTCGAGCGACCACCTGCGCAAGAAGTGCCAGTTCAGGGTGACCAGGGTCGAATCCGGGTTTGTCCCGGGCGGTATCGCGCCGAGCACCCAGGCGATTTGCAGCGAAATATCCCGCGCAATTTGAACTTCGACTTCTGGACGGGGATAGGTCTGCGATGTGTCGATTTTCGTCGAGATGCCGCCTTCCAGGCCGAGGTTCTGTAGCGCCCGATCGACTCCGCCGAGGGCCCTGTTGAGCGGCTGCGTCGCGGCTCCTCCGGCGGCAGCGGCCATGGTGTTCGCCTGCGCAGACTGCTCTTGTCCGGACTGCGCGTCGGTCGTTCCGAACAAGATGAGCGCAAGGATCTCGCTCTGGGACTTCGATGGCTCCGAGCGCAGCTTCACCTTACCCGTCTTTAGTGGCCCGACGAAGTCTGCATAGACGCGCGTGAGGTCGGGCGCGGTCCAGCCCGCCGTGAGGATGATTTGCGGGTTCGAGGCGTCGTCACCGACGAACGTCACGGTCCCGTGGTCGATCGCGAACGGCTTTCCGAGCACGTCGATCGTTCCGCGCGGCAGGCGGATTTGGCCCAGAACCTTCGTTTCGTTTCCGATCGTGATCGTGGGCTGTCCCTCGAGGCGAACGTCTAGGTCGGTGCCTCGACTCACGCGCACGTCGAGAAGGCGCGTCGTGATCTGGACCGGCGAGCGGCGAGGGTCGGACCGATCGCCGGCATTTTCCCGGGGCCCGTCGAGCGGCGTCTCGACGAATTTGTCGGCGGCCCTCATGCCGACTCGAACCCCTTGGATCGCGCCGAGCGATTGGACGGTCAACGAGGACGAGCCGGAGGGCAGCTCCACGTGCGCGAAGGGGACGTCGACGACGACGTCGAGAGCGGGCTTCACGCCATCCTGCTTGGCCGAAACTTCGAAGCTTCCATCGAGCACGCCCATCTGCACTCCATCGAAGACGAGCGGGAGGGGGTCCTTCGATGGGATCCGCAGACTGGCGCGGATCGACGCCGGCGAAAGTCCCGCGAACCGGGCGGACGCGGCGCCGCGGACCGTGCCGGAGATCCCTCGCGCGACGGCGTCTTGCAAGCGGAGCACGCCGTCGGGCGACAGAGTGAGCTTCGCGGACACCCCGTGGAAAGGGCCGCCGAACGACGCGAGCTGGAAAGAGCCGGCGTCGAGCGCGACGCTCCCCTCAGGGCGGACGGTCTCTCCTGCGCCACCGACGCGCGCTCGCACGTCCGCGTCGATCCGCCCATCGAGCTCGCTCACCCATCGCGATACGAACGGTAGGAGAAAGGCGGCCCGGAACCTCTTTGCGGACACCGCTACTTCTGCATCCTGGGACGCGTCGAGCGTAGGAAAGTTCGCGCGTCCCCACTTCGCGCCGACTTGAACTCGGCCTTCCGCGAACCCGTCGGTTTGGTCGAGGCGCGCCGATGCCTCGAGCCCGCGGCCGTCGATTGTTGCCCTCACGCTCGACGAGCGACACCGGACACCGCCCACCTCGAGCCCGTCGAAATCGAGCGAGAGGCTCGATCTCGCGTCCGAACGCAGGCCGTCGAGCGAAATTTGCCCACTGACCGTCCCCCGCACCTGGCTGTCGTCGAGCAGCGAGATCCCGCTTAGCGGCAAACGATCGATCGTCGCCCTAGCGGACGCGGTCCAGGGGATCGATCCATCGGATAGGCCCGCGAGAACATCGGGCGCGCTCGCGACCAGGGTCGTGCTCGCGGCCACGACGGGCCGGTCGTGCGATGTCGCCTGAACGTTGGCGTCGAGTTTGACGCCGTCGTAGCGGGCTCCGAACGCGAGGTCGAGCGGAACGGCCAGAAGCGCGGGATCCGCGTTTCCGCCGACGAGGGAGGCCGACGCGTCGATCATGGGACGGAGAAGCGATCCGTGCCACGACACGTTTGCCTGCAGCTCGCCGCCGATACGGCCGACGCCCCACGCCGCCGGAAGGGAGGCGAGCAGGCGCGCGGGAATCGCGATGCGCGCGTCGAACGGCATCGCTTCGAGCGCTCCGCTAGGGTCCTCGTCGGAAAAGAGGACGGCGTACGGCACTGCACTCGATTGCGCATCGAGTACCGCCAGAGGTCCGGCCGCGTCGGCGATTTGGGTCTGGACAGCCGTGTTGCCCGTGTTGCCGTCGACCGCCATGCGCAGCACGGGATCGATGCCCGAGATTCGCCATGCACCGGTGCTACCGGGCGTGGCGTCGGCACCTTCGGTCGGCCCAGGTAGGCTCGACGCGGATCGGCCCGCGATCACCAGCCCCTTCGTGTGAGCCGTCAGCTCGACGCGCGGCGTGGCGTCGTCGTCCGCATCGCGCGAAGCCAGGCCCCTCAGTTCTAGGGCCCCTTGGATGGTGTCGATCCGACCGGCGAGTCGCGGCAACCGCGCGGCGAGCCGGGCCACGTCGATGTGCGCACCGAACTCCACCGTGCCCCAGGCTTTTCGCCACGGCGAGGCGGCGAGAAGCGAGCCGCCGCCGATGTGGACCGACGTGGAATCGAGGTCGATCGCCCCGATGTCCTCCACGCTCGCCGTCGCGTGCCCCGACGCTTCGCGACCGTGGATCGAGACGTCGACCCGCCCGCTCGCGTCGCCGACACCCGGGAAGGCAGCGTGCTCCAAGTCGACCCGAAAGCGCCCCGTGGCCGAGCCCTGCCGCACCGTGGCGTCCACATCGAGCGCCAGCGCGCCACGTGCCGTCGCTGCCCGGGCGAACGTCGCGAGGCGCGCGAGGTCGAGGCCGTCGCTCTTGGCCTTTGCCATCCACGCCGACGGCGACGCCTTCAGAGTGGCGGTCAGCGTGCTTCCGAGCCCTTCGACCACGATGGCCTCGGCGGTCACGGTGTCGCTCGACACCCGAACGAGGGCGCTGCGCGCATGAGCCGGCTCGCCCGATCCCGTGGCATCCAGTCGCACGTTGTGCAGCGCCAAGCCGCCGACGGTCGTGACCAGCCCCTCTGCGCGCAGCGCAGACAGCCGTATGGCCGCCGCTTCGAGGCCTTCGCCGTCGATCGCCACCGCCACGGAGGGCGCGTCGAGCGTGCCCGTTGCATGGGCCTCGACATGCCCGCTCGTCAACGTCGCGCCGGGCGCACCCAGGTTTGCGACCGTCGCCGTGATGCTCGCGTCGACCCCCTGCGTCTCGATGTTCAAGGCTCCCGTCGCGTGCACGCTTGCGCTCCCGGTCGCCGCGCGCCGGAGAACCCCCACGTCTTCGAGGCGCGCGACACTCACGTCTCCTTCCAGCGTCGCGACCCGCGCGCCGTCTTTCGGCTCGAATCCGGATCGTCACGACCGACGAAAAGCCGGGCCCGCGAACCGTGACTTCGGCGCGACCGGTCTCTTCGCCCTCGGGGGATCGGGCAAATTGTCCGGCGACGGCGGCCGAAGGGACGCGCGTCGACCCCACACTTCCGCCCGCGAGGAACAAGGTACCCCGGCCGTCGACCGCGCCCGACGGCCGGGCGTTCACTTCGACGTCGCCGGAAGCGTCCAGGCTGGACGCAGGCGCGGACGCGGCGAACGCGTGCGCGTCGAGGCCATGTCCGGCGAAGTGCAGCGCCGCGTGTACGAGCGGCTGGATAGTGACCGGTCCGCTGACTTCGAGCGCCGCTCCACCCACCGCCACGCGTGCGAAGACATCGACGCGCGGCATCCCGCCGTGGATCTCGGCGTGCGCTTCGGCGTCGGCGGAAATCGGACAATCCCGCCACGCCGCGCGCATCTGCGCGGGGGTCGCCGGCGCCACGTCGAGCACCGCGTCGATCCGGCCGTCGTCGTAGGTGACTTCGGCTCGATCTGCAATCGTGCCGACCGCGCCCCTCCAAAGAGCCCGCACGTGCAGCGACGGTTGCGTGAGGTGGGCCTCGACTTGTCCGCGCGCCTGCACCCCGCCGGGCAACCCTCGGACGACGACGGGCGCGCGGTCCAGATCGATCGCCAGACTGTGGCCGGCGAATCGCAATCTTGCCTCGGCGCCGTCCACCTCGGCGTCGAGCGGGGGCGCGGCGTTCGGTTGGACGTGGATCGTCGCGTGCTCCAACGAGAATCCGCGACAGCGAGACGCGTACGCCGCGACCGGGGGTTTCGCCACGGGGTCGGTCCGTCCGAAGCTCGAGCGCGCGCGCGATTCGGAGCGCACCCCTCTCGTCGGGGTCGAGTGTGACGTAGGCGCGCGCGCAGGCCAGCTCGGGAATATCGACGGCAACCTCCCCGTGGCCGGCCATCCAGGAGCGAACGAGGGTCCACGTCGATACCCGGGCGCGGGCCCCCTCGATGCGGAGCAGGGTCCGGCCGCTCGCGTCGGCCACGTGCGCATCGATGCCCTCGACGTGGGTCAGGCCGAGAGCGCCGATGCCGTCGACCGTTACGCTCCCGACGAACGTGCTCGCGAGGACGCGGTTGATCTTCGCGGTCACGAGGCCACGGACTTGCGAAAAGCGGAGCGAGAGCGCAGCGCCGGCGAGGACGAGCGACAGGCCCACCACAGCCCCCGTCACCGCGCGCGCGACGCGGCGCGCCCAGGGCATGGTCAGAAGGACTCCCCGATTCCGAACGCGACCGCGATCGGCAGCACGTTGAAGAGCGGGGGCGGCTCGCCGAACGTCGCGTCGTATTTCGTCGGATCGCTCTGGCCCAGGATTTGGAGCCCCGGAATCCGGTACCCGATGTCGAGTCGAATAGGCACGACGGACGTATCGTAGCGCGCACCGACGCCGCAGGACATATGGAGGTAGTTGAACCGAAGGGCCTTCGCGCCCTCTTTCGCGGGATATTTGTGAAAGAGCACGTACTGCGAGACGTCGCCGGCGTCGCAAAAGAAGACGCCGCCCCACGGGCCGGACGACGCGAGGCGGAGCTCCGCAGAGGCCTCCCACTGCGTGAACCCTCCGACCGGGCTCGAGCAGAGTGGGTTCTTCTGCAGGGCGCTCGGCGACACCAAGTTCGGATCGCAGGAAGTCGCGGCCTGCGTCGAGGCGGTAGCCGGGTTGAGAAATGGGACGAAGCCGTGCGGGGCGACGCCGCGTAGCGGATAGCCGCGATTCGAGTTCGGGCCGCCCGAGAAGAACCCGCGGAAGTACACGGTCTGAACGTCGGTGGCGGTGGCGCCCGCGGGAAGGCCGCTCTCCACGCTCTCTCCGTAGTTGAACGGGAAGAGGAGCCCCAGCGTGCCGGTCACCGCGAACGTCACGTTTTTCGCGACAGGGATGTAGCCCTCCACGTCGGGCTGGATTCGCCAGTCGGTCGCCGTTCCGCCGAAGGGACCTCCGGCGAATTGAAGATCGAGATTGGCCGCGAAGCCCGCGTGCGTGTGAACGGGATCGTCGCGGTAGTCGAGCTGCGCGACGAGCTGAGGAAACGAGAGAAAGACTGTGGGCAGGGAGGTGTCGAGGTGCTGGCCGGGGTAGGTGAAGGGCTTTTCGCCCTGGAAGTTGTACGCGAGCGTCGAAAATAGGTGTTTGCCGAAGCGCCGCTCGAGCCCCACCGAGATCTTCGGCTCGAGGTAATTGACGACGGGGTTGCTGACGTTCGGATCGGGCTCGACGAGCAGCGGGTAGACATTCAGCACCGGCCGAACGAACCCCGTCGTGCGCGCCTCGAAAACTCCGGGTTGTCGAAATTGAAGCCGGAGGTGTTGCTCGTAGAACAGCCGGTGGGGGGCACGAAAATCGCTGAGACTCGTTGGGTAAAGAACCACGCCGGGTTTGAGATCGATGCTGAGGTCGCGCAGCCCGCCTAGCAAATCGTGGTCCTCCCAGCCGAAAAGAGCGTGCACGTCGGTCTTGATTTGGTCGAGCTCTCCCCCCCCACCCAGTCGGACCGTGCGCAGCTGCGCCGGCTCGACTTCGACGACGAGCGGCACGACGGGCTTGGGCGGGTCCGAGAGGCTCGGGGCGATGTGGACCGCGCTGAACACCCCGAGGTCGAGCAGGGCTTGCGTGCTGGAATCGATCTCCGCGGTCGAGTACGGGGCCCCCTCGCGGATATGCATTACCCGGCGGAGGACCCTTTCGTCGATCTCCTGCGGCTTCGGCCCGGCGCCGTCCGGATCGAGCCCCACGAAGGTAATCTGGCCGTAGACACAGCCGACGCCCGGGCTGACGACGAACGCGTAGTCGATCGCGTGTGCGGGCAATTCGGCGCGCGCCTCGGCGTGCACGGTCGCGTACGCGTATCCGCGCGTGGTGAGCGCGCGCAGAAGGGCCGCCTGGGCATCGCCGTACGCGTTCTCGTCGAAGCGCTGGCCTCTCGGCAGGGCGTGTTCGAGGGCGGCGCGGACGTCGGCGGCCACCGCGCCCGGGAGCCCAGCCAAGCCCTCTATCGTCAGTTCGCGATTCAGGACCGGCGGTCCCTCGTCGACGACGATCTCGACCCCAACGTGGTCTGCGCTCAGATGGATGACGCGAGCGACGCGCGCGTGCGCATCGAAGAAGCCTCGACCCCGGTAGAAGCGCTCGACACGGGCGAGGTCCCGCTGGAGCACGGAAGGGTCGTAGATGCTGTAGTCGTTGGCGACGCCGCGAAACAGGCCCAAAAACCTCGGGCTCTCGGTCGTGGCGAGCTTCTCGCCCAGCGCGTGGGCGTCGATCCCGTCGGTTCCGACGACGCGCACGGAGTCGATGGCGGCGCCTCCCGCCGGGATCGACGCGCAGCCGCATGGCGCCGCGATGAGCGCGAGAAGCGCACCGAGAGCGCACGTCCGAGCCACGACAAATGCGAACGAGGCGGACATCGGGTGCGAAGCGCTGGCACTATAATGCCGGAATGCACGTCCGAGCTGCCGCAAGCGCGACCCTTCTCGTCGTCGCATGCTCGCCGGCGCTTGCGCACCCGCCGTACGTCCCTCAGCCCCAGAGCGCACTCGAAGAGGTCACCTCGTCGCTTCCCCCGGGTCGAGTCGAAGCCGTTCCGGATTGCCCTACCGGGTCCGCGGTTTGGATCGACGGCGAGTGGCTATGGGTACGCTCGCGGTGGGCGTGGCTCCCTGGCCGCTGGGTGCGGGCGCCGGCCGGTGCGAAGTTCTCCCCGTGGGTATTCGTGCGCGGGCCCGAAGGCCGGCTGTGGCACGCGGCCGGGGTCTGGCGAGACAAAAGCGGTTCGCCGATCGACTCGCCTGCGCCGCTCGCCGCCGCGATCGTCGGCTCGTCCGCCGTCGTGAACGCGAGTGGTGAGACCGAAAACACGGGGCCGACGCTCCCCGCGTCGGGACCGTCTCGAAGTCCATAGCGAGGTCGAGGCGTGCGCGGGGGGCCTCGTCGGATTGGAGTTAGTTGAGAGGATACCCTTGCCACACCCACAGAAGCGTGTCGGCCATCGTGAGATCCTGGACCCTCTGGTCGCAGTGTCCGGCTCCGAGGCCCTCGACGAATCGATATTGGTAGCCCTGCGAGCCGAGCTCCGCGGCGGTTCGCAAATTGGCCATCAGCCAGTTGTGATAGCTGCTCTCCGGGTTCTGGTACCCGTTGTCCATCTGATTCGCGTTGACGAACACGCGGAGCGGCTTCGGAGCCGTATTGACGATGAGCGCGAGGCCCGAGTGGTAGTCCCAGGCGCCGAGGGGATAGAGGGCCTGGTCGGCGGTGTCGGCCGGATTCTGCTGGTCCACCAGCGTCCCCGAATACGTCACGATTCGATGAAACCACTCGGGATGAAACCAACCCATGGTGAAGGCCGCAGCGGCGCCCGAGCTGCAGCCTACCGCGCCCCGTCCGTCGGGGTCGGTCGTGAACGCGAGATTGGGGTACGCCGCTTTGATGGTTGCGTCGGCGAGGACCGCTGGCAAAACTTCGGTCTCGACGAAGCGCGCGTAGCGGTCCGACACGGTATCGTACTCCAGTCCCCGCTCACTGCCGACACCGTCTCCGCCGCCATTGGCCACGGCGATCGCGATGAACGCGGGCAGCTGCCTCGTGGGGTCCGTGCTTTGCGTCAAGTTGTCGAGCGCGATCTGCACGTTCGAGAGCTGCCCCGGCCCGTCTTGAATCACCATGAACGGCGCCAACGTTCCGTCCTTGTACTTCGCCGGAATGTACACGTTCACGTCGCGCGTGAACGCATGTTGATTTGCAGGGAGGAGGGTGGAGTCATTCCCGGTGAAAATCATGCTGCTCGTGGAGTTCATCACGAACTGGAAGCTCTGGCCCGCCGGCGCGCCTTTGGACATCAAATCCGGGCTCTTCGTATACGTCGGTCCGACCATGTATTCCCCGTTGCCCACGGCGCCTGGATAAGGAGAGAGGGCGGCGTCGGTTCCGAGATCGGATCCCGGGGCATCCCCAAGAGCCGTCGCGGCATCCGAAAGAACCGACGCGTCCGCATCGAGGCTGGGTCCGCCCACTCCGGCCGCTCCGCCGCTCGACGATCCGGCTGCGCCCGCTGCGCCGCTCGAAGTCCCGCCGCCGGTTCCGCTCGAAGACCCACCGGAGCCCCCAGTCGCGCCGGCGGTGGGCCCCGGTGAGCTTGCGCTGCTCGTACCCGCTCCACTCACGTTGCCCGGCGCGCTCGTCCCGCCGCTGCTCCCCAATCCCCCCCCGATGGCTCCCTGGCGGGGGCCCACGCCATTACTAGAGGAAGTGGGACCGCTCTGCGACGAGCACGCGGCGCCCGTCGCGCCGGTCAGAAGAGAGAGGCCGAATAGAAGAAATTTTCGATGGTGCGAGCAAGTCATTCGTGCCTCCGAGGGCAGTATCGCGAGCACCACCAAAACGTGCTAATCACCACTTCGCTGGCGTCGGATCAACTTCACAGTGTCGAGCCAGTCGAATTCAGGTTCACAATCTACGATGCGTCGCCGATCGATTCCGGGTTACGCGGGCCGCATGGCCCCCCCCGTTTCGGCGCACTCGAACCATTCCGTTCCAGACGGTTTGTTCTTTCTTCAGCCGAATTATGTGCGTGACCGCCTGAACGGCGGAAGCATCGCGATGCGGCCACGGCCGTCACCGCCGTGCTGGAATACTCCGATGTCGCGAGAATTGCTGGTCAAAAGGGACGAGCGACTGAACTTTCGCCCTGGCACACGTCCTTCCTTCATCATGGTGAGTCCTGGCGTCGCCAGGGCGGTCCCACGTTCGTGGAGAATGGAGCCGACATGATTCACGGAAATGGCTCAAAAGTCCGGTCGATGCGGGCTTGGTGGCCTCTCGTTTCTCTGATGGCTGCGGCTTGCACCGCACAAATAGGTTCATCGCAAGGTCCCGGGGGAACCGGGGTCATTAGCGGGAACGGGGGTTCCACGGGGACCGCCAATCCCGGAAGCTCCGTCGGTGCTGGCGGCAGCCCCACGGGCGGCGCCAGCGGTGGTGCGGCCAATGGCGCCACGGCAACCGCGTCGGGTCCGAACGACCCGGGTCGGGTGACCATCCGGAGGCTGAACCGCGCCGAGTACGACAACACGGTGCGCGACCTCTTGGGAACGTCGCAGACGCCCGGTGCCACCACGTTCCCGGACGATGCGCCGCAGCTCGGCTTCGACAACGACGGCGACCTTCAGACGCTGTCGCCGGTGCAGTTCACGCTGTACCAACAGGCGGCGGAGTCGCTGGCCGCAGAGGCGATGACGGTGGGCTCCGCAGAGCGCGCCAAGATCGTCACCTGCGACCTGACGACCGGAATGAGCTGCGCACAGACCCTGATCCAGAACTTGGGCCTGCGCGCCTTCCGCCGGCCCTTGACGACGGCGGAAGTCACCAACTTCACGACGCTGATGACGACGGCGGCGGGAGAGGGTGCGAGCACCGACGACCAGTTCCGCACCGTCATCGAGGCGATGCTGCAGTCGCCGAACTTCCTCTTCCGTCCGGAGTTCGACCAGGACATCACGTCGCTCACGCCGCACCTGCTGAGCCCCTACGAGACCGCGTCCCGCCTCTCGTACATGGTGTACCGCAGCATGCCGGACGACGCGCTCTTCACTGCGGCCGCCAACGGCCAGCTTGGCACGGTCGCCGATGTGCAGGCGCAGCTGACGCGCATGCTCGCGGCCCCGAGCGGGGTCTTCGGGCCGACCTTCGTCTCGATGTGGCTCGGAACGAGCGCCGTATCGACCCAGTCGTTCGACGCGACGCTGTTCCCCGAGTTCAACGCGAATCTTGCCAACTCGATGAACCTCGAAGTGACGGACTTCTTCAATGAGTTCGTGCAGAAGAACGAGCCGATCACGCAGCTTCTGACGGCCAACTTCTCCTACATCGACAGCAACCTGGCGTCTCTCTATCAAATCCCCGCGCCGACCGGCACGGGTCTGCTGCGAACAACGCTGAGCACCCCGCAGCGCGGCGGCATGTTGACGATGGCCGGGGTTCTGTCGGTGACCTCGTATCCCGCGCGTACCTCGGTCGTGAAACGCGGCGCCTGGGTGCTGACCCAATTGATGTGCGCGACCGTCCCGGCCCCGCCGGCCAACGTCCCGCCGATAGCGGACAGCGTTACAACGGGCACGCAAGCGCAGATTCTTGCTGCCCACCGTACGAGTCCTTCCTGCGCCGTGTGCCACAACAGCATGGACAATATCGGCCTCGCGCTCGAGAACTACGACGCGGTTGGCGCCTGGCGCACGACGGAAAACGGGATCGCGATCGACGCATCGGGCGAGTTCACCGGCGCGATCGCCGAACCGAATCTGCCCGCTGGACAGAACGGCCCCACCTTCGTCGGTGGCGTACAGCTCGCCGCGGCGGTCGCCGCGGACCCGAGGTTCGTCTCCTGCGTCGCACAAAACGCGCTGAGCTACTCGATCGGTCGAGCGCTACTGCCGACTGATGCGCCGTACCTGACGGCGATCACCACTGCTCCGAAGACCGGCAGTCTTGGGATGCAGGACGTCCTGATGAATGTCGTCGCAAGTGACACGTTCCGCATGCGCCGCGGAGACCCGTGAGCACCGCAACTGGAGGAATGTCATGAGCATCGCACGTATTACCGACAAGAACGTCTCCTTCGATCCGAAGGCGATCGCCGCCGAGCGGCGAAACCCTACGCGAATCGCGGTACCTCGGCGCGCGGTTCTCCGGGGCACGGCGGCCTGCGTCGCGCTCCCGCTCCTCGAGTCGCTTCTCACGGCGAAGGAAGCGCGCGCCCAGGCCGCGACTCCGGCCCTTCGCTTCATGACCTGGCACATCTCGTGCGGAGTTTGGGGTCCGAGCTGGTTCCCGACCACTTACGGTGCAAACTACACCCTGTCGCCGACCCTGACGCCGCTGGCGCCGGTTCAGAGCAAAGTGCTGACCCTCGTGGGTATGACGAACGCGCCGTGCGTCAATTCGCAGGGCTCGCACGGGTGCGGGCCCCCCGGCATGACCACCTGTACCCAGGGCACCAAACCCGGCATCGGGATGGGGATCTCGGTAGACCAAGTCTACGCACAGTCGCTCGGAACGGCGACCCGCATCCCCTCGCTCCAGGTCAGCGGGACGGACTCGACGTTCTCTGATACCGGATACCCGTCGGTCTACAACGGCACGACAGCCTGGTCCAGCGCGACGGAGCCTCTCTCTCCGCTCGCGAACGCGTCGACGGTCTTCAACCAGCTCTTCTCGGGCACGACGAGCGCCACCACGATGGCCAACCCGGCCACCGCGGCGACGCTCATGCAGCGCCAAGCGCTGCGAAAGAGCGTCCTCGACGAAGTCTTGGCCGAGGCCACGGCGCTGAATGCGCGGCTCGGGAAGACGGACCAGGTCAAGGTCGATGAGTATCTGACCGCCGTGCGCGCTGCGGAGACGTCGGTTCAGCAGCAGATGTCCGCCCCCGCGACCACTTCCGCGAGCTGCAACCCGAGCTCGGTGACCGTCCCTGCAATGACGGCAGGACCGGACACGAACGGGAACGGAGCAAAGATCTTCGACCCGCCGACCTACTGCGCGACGATGATCGACATCATGACGCTCGCGTTCCAGTGCGACGCCACCCGGGTCATCAGCTATCAGCAGATGAACGGAGGCCACTCGTCGTATTCGGCCTTCCCGTGGCTGACACCCGCCATCAATCGCGATCACCACGGCATGTCGCACCATAACGGCGACGTCGCAACGGGCTTGCTTCTGGCGCAGGTCGAACAGTGGGAGATTTCGCTGTTCGCGTCGTTCCTGGCGAAGCTCGATGCGATCAGCGAAGGAAGCAACACGATCCTCGACAACAGCATCATCTTCCTATCGAGCGAGCTCTCGGACGGAAACGCGCACAACCAGGGCCAGACCACGTACGCCAACTTCTCGGGTACGACGGGCAAGCCAATTCTCGTCGCGGGCAGCGGCGGCAAGAAGCTCAATACCGGCCGTTGTGTTCAATACAACGACGGCATCCAGGCGGACCTCTTCATCACGCTGCTCAACACGCTGGGAGTTCCGGCGACGAGCTTCGGCATGAACGGGACCGCGCCGCTCACCGGTCTCACCTAAAAGACCAGGCTGCGCGTCTGGCGAGTCCCCCCGGTTCCGAGCGGAGCCGGGGGATTCGTTCATTTCAGGTGCGCGGTTGGGCTTGCAGGAATGCGTGTGCTCGCTTGAGCGCCCACGTGTCGACCCAGAGCGACTCACTCATCCCGGCAAACCAGCCGACGTGGCCGCCCTGACGGGTCCATGCTTGCTCGAGGCACGGCGCAGCCTTCGATAGCCACGGCCGCACCGATGAAGCCGGGACCATCGGGTCGTCTTCCGCGTGGATCAGAAGAGTAGGCAGGCGGATGGCCTCGACGAGGGGGCCTGCGCTGACGCGCGCGTAGTAGTCCTCGGCGCTCGCGAAGCCGTGCATCGGCGCGATGACGTGCCCGTCGTACGCGCGGATGCTCCGGAGGCGAAGGAGCGACGCCCCGTCGTAACCGGCGCGCTCGGGGTGCGCCAGGGCGAATGCCTGGCCCTGGCGGACGAGGTTTTTGAGAACATACCGGTGGTAGGGCAGGCTGCGAAAGCGCTCGATCGCGCGGGTGACTTGGGAGAGATCGAGCGGGGCGCTGATCGAGACCGCCGCGCGAAGCGGTCCCGCGTCACGTCCGCCGAGCTCTCCGGCCAGGCGCAAGACGACATGGCCTCCGAGCGAGACGCCGATGAGGGCCACGCCGTCGGCGAGCGGGCGGCCCGCGACCGACTCAATCGCGACCCGCAAGTCTTCTGTCAGCCCCGCATGGTACAGGTTGGGTGCGTCGGGGATCGAGTTGCCCGCGCCCCGCAGGTTGAGTCGCACGACGTGCCACCCAATGCGGTACATCGATACCGCGGCGCGGACGACGTAGCGAGAGTTGCTCGAGCCGCCCACGCCATGAACGACGATGGCAACCGGACGCCGGCGAGGGATGCCGTCGTGCCACCAGGCATGACCATGGAGAGCCCCACCCGAAGCCAGAGGCATGCGGAGAAACTCGGTGCGCGCCGGTTCGAAGGACGCGGGCGGCGCCCAGAGCGGGAGCGCGGCGCCCAGCGATTGCAGGTGCTTGCTGGAGAGCCAAGGCGGTAGGGAGAAGGGCGGATAGCGAACGATAGCGCCGAGCTTAGCCCGCGTTGGTCGCAAACGCAGAGATCCGCCTCGCGACGTCGCTCATGGTCCCCCACCGAGCGCGCCGCGAAATGCGGCGAGGGCTCCGGAATCGAGCGCACCGCCGCGAAAGACGATGCGCCCTCCGCGGTCGATCACGAGGGTGGTCGGGACGCGAGGCTCGCCCAGGGCATCGACCAGGCGGAAGTCTTGGTCGACCACCTGCGAGTACCGAAGCGGATGCTTTTGCGCGAAGGAAGCGATTGCTTCGCGCGTTTCGCCCACTGCGACACCGATCACCACGGCGTCATTTCTCGCGGCGGCCTGCTCCTGCAAGCGCGCGAGTGCGTCGATCTCGCTGACGCAAACGTCGCACCACGTCGCCCAGAGTGAGATCAGGGCCACGCGGCCATGCAGCACGCTGCGCAGGTCGGTCGCCGTTCCATCGAGGGCGACAACCGCGATCGAGGGCAGCGAACGGGCGGAGTCGACGGCGGTCGCGGACTGTGCGGACGACCTGCAGCCGATACCGACGCTCGCTGCGAGCGCGATCAAAAGTGGTAGCCCGTTGCGCATGTGACGATGTTCATGGAGAGATCGTTGCTTCGAAAGTAGTATTCGTATCCGAGCTCGAAATGGAGCAGGCGTATTTGCGCGTCGATGGGCAAATCGATGACGACCTTGCCTCCGACGGTTTGCGAGCGAAGCAAAGCGAGATCGCTGTCGGCCGTTCGAAGCTGGAGATCGGGCGAGGCTCGCGTCGTGAAAAAATCGACGCCGTTCTGCGTGTGATACCGGTAAAGCGCGCCGACGTAGACGAGTCGCGACAGCCGCTGCATGAGCTGTCCTTCGATCGAATGCGCCACGAGCCCCCAATCGTCGGCGTAGAAGCGATAGGAGAGCCGAAGCGCGCCGTTCCACGGGAGAAACTGGACACCCCGCGCGACCAGCGCGTGCCGCACGCGCTCTTCGGGCAGGAGCTCGGGGCCCCGCTGGTCGCTCGTGAGCGGCACGCTGTTCCAGGTGTTTCCGAGCTCTCCACGTTGAACCGTAAGACCATAATTGGCGCCGACCATCGTCGTCGGCGTCACGATCTGCGTCACACCCGCGCTGGCCGTCGTGCTCGACCGCTCGGCCCGTCCAAAGCGGTGGCCGGTGATGTCGAAGCGATCGAACCAGTCGAACACTTCGATCACATTCGCCGAGAGCACCGTGTCCCCCTCCGCGAAGGAATGACTCACGCCGAGCCCGCCGTGCCACGAGCGGAACGGCTCCTCGAGGTGCAAGCCGCTCATCATGGATACGTCGGATGTCGGGTCCGCGCGGTACGTCGCCGCCCAATCGAGGGTGCCGGAAACCACGTGCCGTGATGCGCCGCTCATCACGTCGACGGACTTCGGGCTGATGGAATTCGGCGACGCCGCCGTGACGACGTCGATGGGGACCGTAACGACATGCGTCAAGCGATCCCCTTGAGACGCCACGACCTGTACTTGTGGCTCCATAATGGTCGTGCGCTCGGAGCCCGGTCCGAGGACGGGGCCTGCTTGGGACTGGTAGCCGTAGCCGTATTGATCGTAGGCGGTGATGCGGGTCATCACCGACTGCAGGCGAAGAGTATCGTCTCGGTGCCCGAGGATTTCCGTGTCAGCCGACGAGGTCGCGGCGCTCTGTGCGCCGTCGCCCTGCTGGGCGCCCGCTCGCATCGCGGCGACCAGCATCGCCACGAAGAGCGCGCATGCCCAAATCCGCGCGATGTTACTGGCACCCGCAGCCCCCACCCGCGGTGGTACCATCGCCGCCGGCCGCGCCTTCGCGTGTATCGTAGAGCTTCTGTCGACTTGCTGCATCGAGTGGTTCGTCTCTGAGTCCCATCATCGGGTCGGCGAAATGCGCGCGGCGGTTCTGCGGAACCGTTGCGCAGGCGGCGAGGGTCGCGGACAGGATCGCGAGGGCTATAACGCGATCGCTCACAGCGTCACTCCGATTCGGAGGCCCACTTGCCCGGGGCCGAAGAGCGGGGCAATCGCAATCGATTTCGCCCGCTTGTCGGCGAACGCGGAGTCGATGACCCCGACACCGCTCGAGAGCAGCCCCACGCCGAAGAGCGCCCAAAGCACGCGCTGCTCTTCGAGCGATCCGTGCTCGATGGTTCCCGGGCTCATGGCAAAAAGCCCCGCCGTGCCCCCCAGCGCCGCGGCAGGCGGCGCCGCAAAGACGATCGCGCGCGTCCATTCTTCGGCGAACCCATGGGCGACGAGCGGTGCGGCCGCGAACGCCCCTTCGATCGTGAGCCATCCCACGTTGTTTTGGACGTTGCTGCCGTTGCTCGTCGCAACGATCAGGCCCCCTGCGGTGAAACCCGCCACGAACAGAAAGGCGCCGGCAAACACGGCGCGCGCAGGGTCCGGCGTCTCCGCGCTCGCGGTGGGAGCGGTCAGCACGACGCCCAGGGTCAGCGGAAGCGCACTGAGAAACCGCACGGGTCGAGAGAGTACGTCGTCTCCCCGTCGCGCTCATCCAGAATCGCGCGCCTTTCAAGCGGACGGCGAAGGCCGGCGACGGGGCCCGCGGGTGCGCGCACGTGCAAATGGTGCGCGAGAGCCCGCCGAGACGTTCGGAAATCCGGGTCGGTTGGAGGCGCGCGAGCCGGGGCGAAATGGGAGCGGCACGCACTATGCTGGAAAGCGGCCGAGAGGTACTCCAATGGATGAGACCACGAAGAAGGTGAGCGGCGAACTCGAGAAGAGTCTAGAAAAGCTCCGCACCTTGCGAGACGAGGTCCGCGTGCGGGCGCACCTCGCAAAGATGGACGTGAAGGATAGGTGGCACGAGCTCGAGCCTCGCGTGGCTGACGTCGTCGAACAGGCGGCCAAGACCGCGTCCGAGGCGTCGCGGATTGCGGTCACCGAAGCCATCGAAGCGCTCGAGAAGCTCCGGAAATCGCTGCCCTGATTGGGTCGGCCAGCTCTGGCGAAAACTCTGGCGGTGAGACTTTGGCGGTAAAGAGCGTTCGCCCCGCCGCGCATTTGACCTTCCGCCGCGATGAATTACCTATTTGGGGTGATGTTGCGTGCGGAGAGCGCCCCAGTCGTTCCGGTAAGTAGCGCGCCACGCGCGATCCGCGGCGCTGCTCTTCGCGTTATCTTGGAATCCATCCGGAGGGCAGGGCCGTCCGAATCACAGAGACGAACTCCGCCGCCCGCGCGGCCCCAGGAGCCCCCGCCGCGAAGCTCCCCCGAGAGGACGGGCGGGGACGCCGCCCGTTCTCGCGACGAACTGCGCGAATCCCCAGAAAGCAGCGGCCCGCCTGCGCTACGGCCTCTCGAGCTGGCTCGCTGGCTCGAATCGCGCCGTTGAAGGGGCGTTTCTCCTTGCAAGCGATGAACGCGAGCTGCGAAGCGACTCTCCCGATAACCGAGGCCAGCCTTCGCGAAGCGCTCCAGCCTACCCTGCGGGGTCGCCTGCCGCGCAAGCTCGCGCTCGGCGTGACGACGGCGGCCGCCGTGCTCGTCTTGCTCTTCGAGAAAGACGGGGAAGTGCATCTTTGGCTGGTGCGCAGGCCCACGTCGATGCGCAGTCACGCCGGGCAAGTCGCCTTCCCCGGCGGCAAGAACGACGCGAGCGACGGCTCGTTGCTCGTCACGGCATTGCGCGAGACGGAGGAGGAACTTGGAATCGCGCGATCCCATGTCGAAGTGCTCGGGGCGCTGGACGACATGGTGACCAACACCGGCTTTACGATAACGCCATGGGTGGGCTGGCTTGCCGACCGAACGCCGGTCCGCCCCAATCCAAGCGAGGTTGCGCGGGCGTTCGCGGTTCCGTTGCGATCATTTCTCGCGCCGCCTACCGGCGAACCGCGGAGGCGCGGTTGGCACGTCGACGGCGAGCTGGTCTGGGGCGCGACGGCCGCCATCATCGCGGACCTCGTTCGGCTGGTGAACGGGGCGTAAGAAAAACATCTCTCGGCCGTCTCGTTCCGCCCCTTCGGGTCGATCCAGACGCTCGTTCGCGTGGATAGCCCTACTCCACCGCGGGCTCGCGCCTCACGGGCCGCAATACGTTCCGCCCACGGCCTGAAACCAGTCCTCGTACCTCTGCTGGTAGGTCGCCGGGTTGCACACGGCGCCTGCGTCGCTCAGGGCCGACGTCACGCACTCGTCTGCTTGGTAGTATTGAGCGCACGCCCCCGGCTGCACCTGCGCGGCACACAACACCGCCGACGGAGTGTCGGGGCAGTTGTAGCAAGCCTCTCGAACGCACTCGAGGACGCACGCGCTATTGTGATTGCACGCGGCGTCGACGAAGGGTTCAATGCAGAGGCGAATTCCGGTCCCGTCGGCGAAGTCGTAGCTGAACTGCTGCAGGCACGCGAAGCACGCGGGGTTGGAGGTGGCTTCGAGGTTGAAGAACGCATTGCACCCCGCCGTGTCGGGTCCCCCGGCGCATCCCGCCGCGGCGTTCTGAATGTCGATCGGGGAGCAGACGGTTTGGCGCACGGGCGCGGGCTGTTGAAGTGCCGCGGGGCAGCTCGGGTAGACCCCGGGGCACTGCGTCTGCAAGCTCACGCACGTGCGGGGCACCACGTTGACGTCGCAGGTGGACTCCGGGCTCAGGCTCGTGCAGTCGAGACAAGCGCTACCGATTTGTCCGCATTGCGTGTCGGTGAACCCGGGCTCGCAGCCGCCGTCCGGCTCGCAGCATCCGGCGCAGGTCTGCGAGCACGGCTCTCCCCCGTCGGCCGTTGTGCACACGCCGACGACGCACGAGTCGCCGCTCGTTGTGCAGTCGACGCAGCGCCTCCCGCCCGTACCGCACTGCTGCGCGTCGAGGCCGCCGAGGCATACGCCTTTGTCGTCGCAGCAGCCGCAGTTGCAATTCGCCGGGCCGCAGGACGGCGGCTCGCTCGGATCGTCGACGCACTCTTGATTCGAGCAAACGCGGTCGAGGACCAGGCAATTCTGGCAATTGGTGCCCGAGCCGCCGCATGCGACCCCCGTGATGCCTTGCTCGCAAATCCCCGATTGGCAGCAGCCTCCGGCGCACGTTTGTGCGTTGCATACGCCGGCGTCCATGCCCTGCACGCAGCGTTGACCGAAACACTGCCCGCCCGCGGCCGTGCAATCTTCGCATGCCTGCCCCGGCGAGCCGCATGCGCTGTTCGAGGCGCCGGGTTGGCATGCGCCGTGGCCGTCGCAGCAGCCGCTCGTGCATGTGCAGACCGCGGAAGAAGCGCATTGCCCGTCCGTGCACGTGCCCCCGCCCAAGGCTCCGCCATCGAGCTCCGAGAGCGTGCAGTCTCGACAAGCCAAGCCGCCGCTCCCGCAGGCGGTGTTGACAGTGCCAGTCTGACAAGTGCCGTGTGCGTCGCAGCAGCCCGTGGGGCATGTCTCGGCGCCGCACCGCGCTGTGCATTGTGCCCCGGCGCAGCCGTCCCCCTCCGGTGCATCGGCGCCCGCATCGGCAGAGGCGTCGCTCTCTACGGGTCGCGGCGGATTGCCGGTGCTCGGCTGTCCGCTGCATCCGACGACGGCCAGCGCGGCGACGAGGATCACGGCAAAAAGGGCGCGCGCCCCGACCCGGCGGTCGCCGGTGAGCGCGGGGTGCCGGTCGATTTCGCGTGTGCGCATCTTGGCGTTCATGGGGCCGATCGCTCCCCGCCAGTCTCAGCTCAGTAAGGATTGTCGTCGGACGGCTTTTCGGGCTTCGGCTTTGGCGCGGTGGCTGGCTTGGGCGCCGGCTCGGACGCGGACGGCGCCGACTCGGCCGGGCTGCCCTCGGTAACCGCAGGGGACGGCGCCCGCTTGGGCGGCGGCTTGGCAGGCCGCGGCAGCGGAGCGGTGTCGACAGCGGGAGTGGGTGCGACGTTCGCGGTCGGCCGAGCCGCCCCCGGCGTCGGTTTGCTGGTCGCCGCCGACGCGGCCAATGGCGCCGACGCGACGGAAGGCGCGGATGATGTCGCCGCCGACGCTGCCGACGCGGTCTGCAGCGGAGGGATGGTCACTGTGGTGACGCTGGCCATCGTCGTGGCCGCCGGCGCCGTTGTCGTGGGCGCCGCGGGCGGCGGCGCGGGCGCCGCCACGGGCTCCGGAGGAGCCGCCGACCCAAACAGCTGATCTCGGAAAAACACCGCTCCCGCGACGGCGAACGCGACCGCGATCACCACACCGACCACGGTCCCCGTATTTCGATTCTTGTTCGCTGCAGCGCCGACGGCGGCTGCCGCACGCTTGCTCGTCGGAGTGTCGCGGGCGGTTGGGGGCACGTCGGGTCGTCGCTTTTCGGCCGTCTTGTGAGACTCCTCGGCCCGAAGCGCTGCCACGGTGGCCGCAAGCGCCTTGGGGGTATCGGCCGTCGTCCACTCGCTCGCGGGGGTCACCGGTGAGCTCGGACGAACGGAGGCGGAGGGGATGTTCTCCGACGGACCCCTGCCCGATCCCGAAAACAGCGGGTTCGTGCCGATCTCGGACATCGACCCGCCGGCTTCACGGAGCGCGTCTTCCAAGAGCTCCGCCGCTTGCCGCATCACCGTCTGATCTTCCTTCGCGGGCATCTCCGCCTCCCCTCCCATCGCGGGGAACATCGGATTGCCAGCGGTGGGGCGAGGCGGCGCGGACGAGTGGATTGAAAATGTGGGTCGCGACGGCGGAGCCGGAGGAGCGGAGGATCCGGCTGCCGGGACTACCCCCATACCCATGATCGTGGCTCTGCGATTCAGCGGTTGCCCGGCGCCCGGCATCCCGGGAATGGGCGTCGCGGAGCGGGCGGCGGGCGCCCGCTGCGAGGCGGCTTCGGGCAACGGCGACGGCGTCGCGGGGGGCTTTGCAGGCGGATTGGACTTCGCTCGCTCCGGGGCGAGGGTCGCCTCGTCGCCACTCTCGAACGACTTGCCCGCATCGTCCTTGGTATTGACCAGTCTGTCGATGATCGCCTTGGATGGCTCGTCGATCTTGATGAACTTGACGCCCATCCCCGCGGGCCGCTCTCCGCTCGTCGTCCCCGAATCCCGCTTCCAGACGATTCGCCCGACACCCGCGATCACCGCTTGATCGCTCGACAGCCGAATTTCAAACTTGAGGAGCGTACCCGGCGGAAAGGGATTGGCCGTCTTGATGAAGATGCCGCCCCGGCTGACGTCGTGCGCATGGTTCTCGATGAACTCGTCTACCGTCGCGCTCTTGTAGCGCACATTCAAGCTGACGATTTTCACGCGCCGGTCTTTGCGGGTGTCCTGGGTCATCGTGGGCCGTCTCCCTCCGGGAGAAGCTCGAGCCAAAAGGGGCGCTTCTGCTCGAAACTTCCCGCCATCTTAACCCGTCCGCGCACGAAAAAGCCAACATGGGTCGGCTACGATGTGCGCAGGGCTCCGAGAGCGGGTCGCGGGCAGGCGAGCCCTCCCGTACGAATCGAAGCGAGCGGATGTGAAATTTCCAAGAACCAGCCGGGGCGGGAAGACCGCCTTGCGCACACTCTCCGCTCACACGCTCTTCGTTCACGCGCTCATTTCGATCGGCTTCGGCCCGGTTTCTTGCGCTCGTCCGCGAGGGGATAGTCGATCGTGGCCCGAAGCTTCCGTGCGCGCTTGTCCACCTCGCGCTGCAGTGCGGTGACGGCTGCGGCTCTCGATTCGTAGAGCCGTCTCGGCCTGCGCGCCATTTTCGGGTCGCTCAGCAGAGCGTAGGTCAGCCACGGAAAGACAGCGGTCACGTCGGTATGCACGTACATGCTGCCGGTCTCCACGCTCTCGGCAGAAACTTTCCCCCAGGTGTGGCCCTCGCCGGCGGGACACGAGCTGAGCGCCCCGTTGTCGACGGGGTCGACACAGAATTGCACGTCGATGTCGAAGCCGTGGGTCGGCACGCCCAGAATCTGGTCCAGTAGAGGCTCGCCCTGCAGCGTGTAGTTCTTCGGAACGCCGCCGCCCAAAATCCACACGGCCATCGGCGAACGCAGCGTCGCGAAGCAATGGTGCTGCATCGCCCCCATTTCGAACACGTCGTCGCAAACGTCGATCTCGAGCTTGAACGCCTCGCCGAGCAGCCTGCGAAGCTTCACGATGTTGAGGAAGATCGACCCGTCTTGAACCGCGCCGACGAATATAGGGACGCCGAGACGCCAGGCGGTCGACAGAAGCGAGGGCTCTTTCACGCCGAGCGCCTTTTCGATTTTGGCGAGGCGCGCTCCGAGCAGATAATGAAGCTCGGGCGTCGTCATCCGCTTTTGAAACTCCGGGCCCCGCATGATGGCCGAGAAGAGCTTGTCGGTCTCGAGGAGGGTCTCCTCCCAGAAGCCGAGATCGTAGATGCGAATGATCCGGGCCAAGCGATATTGCAGATCGCCGGCGCTCGGATCGATTTCCCGGATGCGGTGGCCGATGATTCGGTGCGCATCGTGATAGAGATTGGCGCCCGTGGTCGTGATGCAATCGACCAATCCGCGCTCGATGAGCGGAATGAGGCACGACTGGTGCAGCCCGGCCGGGGTCATCGCCCCGCTGAACGTCAAGAATATGGCGCAACCTTGCTCGACGCTTCGGCGCATGAGCTCGTGCGCGGTTCGCTCTTGTCGACCCACGTAGGCCGGAAAGCGAAGGTCGAGGATTTCGCGGGGGGTTTCTCGGCCGGTGATCGCCGATGGCCCGACGTCGCGGGCTCGTTCGAAGCGACGTCGAAAGGAGGTTTGGTTGCTCTTGGGAGAGGGCATGGGGGGGGCCAATCCGGGGGGCGGGGCGTCCGCAGCAGCGGCGCGGTTCGGCACCTGACCAACATGCACCGGGCTCCGGAGTCAAGCGCCGCTTGCGGGCGAGGGCGAAAGGGTGCATTTGATGGCGTCGATGACGACGTTACGGCCGCTCAGCGTATCCCAGGCCGATCAGCCCCCCGCCATCGGGCGGCCGACCACCTTCGAACAGCTCGCTGCGCTCCCCGACGAGTGCATCGACGTGGCGCTGGGCGCGGCGCTCATCGCGCGCGACACGCACGCGAATCTCGACGTCGACCGAACGATCGCGCGCTTCGACGACATGGCGGCGCCGCTCGCCGCGCGCAATCTCGGCGCTCTGCCCCCTGCCGAGCAGGCGAGCGCGGTGTCGCTCTATTTGTACGATCAGCTCGGCTTTCGCGGCAACGAACACGACTACTACGACCCGAAGAACAGCCTGCTTCCCGATGTTCTCGACCGACGGCTGGGGATCCCGATCACCCTCGCGCTCGTCTATTCCGAAGTGGCTCGACGCGTCGGGGTGTGGGCGCGCGGGGTCAGTTTTCCCGGCCACTTTCTCATTCGGGTGGACTCGCCGGGGCACGAGGACGCGCCCGTCGCCATCGACCCCTTCTTCGGCGGCCGCCGTCTGGATCAAGTGGGTCTGCAGACGTTGCTCAAACGGGCCGCCCCGTCGGCAGAAGTCTCCATTGCGGAGCACCTCGCGCCGGCGAGCGCGCGAACGATCCTCGTTCGGATGCTCATCAACTTGAAATGGATTCACGCGACGCGCGGCGACTTCGCGCGAGCGCTGCTCGCCCTCGACCGCATCATTTCGCTCACGCCGGATTCGGTCCCCGCCCTTCGAGAGCGCGGAATGCTCGCGGCTCGTTTGGGAGCCGTCGAAGCCGCCCGCGCGGACCTGTCCCGCTTGCTCGAACTCGTGCCCCAGGCGCCCGATGCCGTGTCGATTCGTCAGCGGCTCGAAGAGCTTCGCACCAAAAGAAGCGTGCTGAACTGACCCATCGGGGCGTGGACACCGGCGCCACGCGGGCTCGTCCGGCCCGGCTCATGACGGCCGTCGGGCGGGCGGCGCGCCGGCTGGCGGCGCTAGCGGCGCTGGCGGCGCTGAGCGAATCGCCGGTCGCGGCCCAAACGGAGCCCGCTCGCCCCGACACGCCCTGGCGCTGGGACATGGGCGCGTGGACCCCCGAGCGCCAGCAAACGACCTGGGAGCTTCACTATGCCCCGGTCTGGTACCGCCCGGTCGGCAGCGGGGACCCGCGTTGGCCGATGGGTTTTGAAGTCGGTTTCGGCGCCCGCACGACGACCCGAGTTCTGCCGTTTCTCGTGTCGTGGTCTTCGGAGCCAGCGCTCCGCGTGCTCGATTCGAAGTCGTTCGCCCTGTCGGTCATGCAACGGGTCTTTGCCGGTCTCGCCCTCGGACCGATCGAGCCCGAGCTCGGAGCCGGGCTGTCGACGCTCACCGTCGATGTGTTTCACGGCAACTTCAGCGCGGAGCTTTTCTCGCCGCGCGCCGAGGCCGGTTTGTGGGTCCACCTTGGAAAGGTGCGGGTGGGGGCCCACGCCTACGGGGAATACCTGTGGCGATGGCTGGGCAACCGCGATTATCTCCTGCGCGGGGTGGCGTTCGAGCTCTCGCTCGTTGTGGCGGCGACGGGACGAAACGGAGATACCTCATCCGTTCATTGACCTGTTCAGCTGGCTGGCCTTAGCCTCGGCGGTCACGCGGAGCTCCGGAAGGGATCCGGGGCCGCTCACGTGGAGGAAATGATGAAACGAACGATCACGGTTTTGGCCGCCGCTGTGGGACTCACCATGCTGTCCGGCTGCGCCGCGTTTGCCGGCCCGGGCGCCGTCACTGGCAGCGTTTACTCGGGGTACACGCTCGGCTCGAGCGCAGGTCCCGGGTCCGGAAGCAAGACCGGCGAGGCCTGCGCGATTTCGATTCTCGGCGTTGTAGCGCTCGGCGACGGCTCGATTGAGGCCGCCAAATCGAACGGCGGAGTCGGGCAGGTCGGGGCCGTCGATCACAAGGTTTTCAGCGTTTTGGGCATTTACGCGAGCGTCTGCACGGTCGTGCACGGGAGCTGAGCGCCCCCCCTCAGGTCCCCCCGCGCGCTCCGCGGCGCGGGGACCTGGGGACGCATATTCCGAGCGGCGGACCTGGGCAGAACCGCAGGTCAGCGCCTAGGCTCTCGGCCGATGGGCATGGGCAGGCGATGGGGTCTCGCGTTCCGACTTTGCGCCGCCGCGGTGGCAACGACGAGCGCCGGCGAGGCGCAGGTTCACTGGGACGTGGGAGCGCAGGCGGGCGCGACCGATTGGGTGGCCCTCGGCGACGTACCGGGCCGGACGCCCGGACCGAGTGGCGAGATTCACGTGCACTTGGCGCTCTACCCGATGCTACGCGTCGGACCCTACGCGGCGTTCGACCTGTCCCCCGTGTCCGGACTCCCCGACCGCCAAGTGTACGCTTGCGGCTTGCGCGCGAAGGTGACTCCGCCGTGGCTTTCGGCCCCCTGGCGTCTCTGGGGATTCTTGGGCTTCGGTCTTGCGTACGCGTATATGCCGAGCTCGCGGTCGTTTCGTTCCGACTCCGTGATCCTGCCTGAGCTGCCCATCGGGGTCGGGCTCGGCCACAGGGTGCACGGGCCCTGGGATTTGTACGCCGAGCTCGGGACCCGCTTGAATCTGGCCGGCATCGGCGGCTCTGGATTGGCGTCTTCGTCTCCCGCCGCGTTCGTGGGCAATGACTTGCTGGCCGTATCTTTGAGCGTAGGAGTAAGCTTGGCGCTGTAGCGCGGGCGGCCCGCTCGCCGCGTGCTCGGGCACTTCGCAATGAGCACTCCGTCAGACCGCACCCGCCCCGCCCCTCCGGACGGCGAGGGCCAGGAACGCCCCAACGCGCCGAGTCGCCGACCGACCGCGCGAGTGAGCATGCGCCCCGGTGGTCCCGAGGCGCTCGTGGGCCTCGTCGTGGCCGGACGGTACCGCCTCGAGCGGGTGGTCGGCGAAGGCGGAATGGGCGCCGTTTATCAGGCCGAGCACGTGCTCATGCGCAAGCGCTTTGCCCTCAAAGTGCTGCACCCGGAAATGGGGCGCTTGCCCGAGGTGGTCGCTCGATTCGAGCGCGAAGCGATGGCCGCGGCCCACATCGAGCACCCCAACGTCGCCGGAGCCACCGACTTCGGCAAGCTCGACGACGGCTCGTTCTTTCTCGTTCTCGAGTACGTCGAGGGGCAGAGCTTGCGCGACGCCGTGACGAAAGGCCGCCTCGAGCTCGGGCGCGCGCTCTACATCACGAAGCAAATTGCCAGTGCGCTCGCGCGCGCCCACGCACTCGGCATCGTGCACCGCGATCTGAAGCCGGAAAACATCATGCTCGTCGATCGCGACGGCGCTCCCGATTTCGTGAAGGTGCTCGATTTCGGCATCGCGAAAGTACCCATGGGCGAGTTTGGCAGCCCCCATCCGCAGCCGGGCCAGGCGCTGACCAAGCTCGGAATGGTGTACGGCACGCCCGAGTACATGGCTCCGGAGCAAGCGCTCGGACAGCCGGTGGACGCGCGGGCGGATCTCTACGCGCTCGGCGTGATGGCCTTCGAGATGATCACCGGCGCGCGGCCCTACGACCACGAAAGCAAAGTAACGCTGCTCGGAATGCACGTGACCGCGCCGATCCCCCGCATGGGCGAGCGCGCGCCGGACGCGAACATCCCCGCCGAGATCGACGCCATTGTCGCGCGTCTCCTCGCGAAGGATTCGGCCGAGCGCTTCGCGGATGCCCGGGGCCTCATCGAGGCCATCGACGCGGCCAGTCCGCAGGCCGCGGTCGGCTCCGGCCATGCGACCGGTCTGTCCCAGAGCGACGCATCGAGCTCGTCGCCGATCGCGCTCGGGCCAATCAGTGCGTCGGAGCCTCCGCAGGGGATCGCGGTGTCGCGGCTCGCATCCCGGGTCGGTTCGTCGCTTCGTGGTGCGGTGAGCTCGGCGCCAGATTGGGCGAAATCGAAGCGGGTCGCCGTCGCGGCGACAGTCCTGGGCGCCGTCGTCGCGGTGGTCGTCGTGCTCGTCGCGAGAGGTCACGGCGCCCCGGTGGCCGCGCGAGCCCTGGCGACCAGCGCGCCCCCCAAAGCGCCGGCGCCGATGGCGCCCGATGCGAAAACGAACGCGGTGATGGCGGCGGCGCAGGCGACCATCGACCGGGGCGACTTTGCGACCGCGATCGACATGCTGACCGACGTCGAGAAGAAGAGTCCCGATCGCGGGGAGGTGCACATGCTCCTCGAGCGCGCGTACACGGGCGTGCGCAACACCCGCGAAGCGATGCGCGAGGCGGGGCTTTGGCTGGCCGTGGATCCGCGCGCGGCGGCGGACCTCAAGTTGGAAGAAGAAGTGCGCAACGCGGCGCTGCTCAAAGAAACACAAGACGAGGCCTTCGCGCTCCTCGAAACGAGGATGGGCGCGCGGGGCATCGACATCTTGTACGACATCGCTTTCGGCGCCTCGGGACGCCTCTACCCCCAGGCTGCAGGACGTGCCAAGCGTTCGCTCGACGCGGCCGAAGTGCGCGGCCGCGCCAGTCCTGCGCTCGCGGTGCTTCTCGAATTTCGCGACGCAAAGACGTGCGAAGACAAGCACGCGCTGCTCGATCGAGCGCGCGACCAGGGCGATGCTCGCTTTCTGACGGCCCTGCAGCCGTACGAGTCCTCGCGGGGCTGTGGATTCATCGGGCGTTCGGACTGCTACCCGTGCATGCACAAAGACCGGCTACTCTGGGAAGCGAAGGGTGCCATCGAGGACCGCGCCGCCCGGTAGAAACCCTTGTGCTTTTCGCCGATAGCTTCGCGATCCCGGCCTCGGGCGTGCTCGCGTACGGTCGTACGCTCCGCGCGCTCGAGGCCGGCCTCGCTCGCTCTCGACGAAAAGCACAAGGGTTCTACGCCGGGGTTGCGCTGGCAGTCGCTCGATTTCTGTCAGAGTCCGAAGCGCTCCCGGTTGGCCTTGAGAAACTCGACGTAGGCTTCCGGCTCTTGCTGGGGCGCTATCTCGCCAGCCTCCACCGCTCCCTCGAGCGCTCGCTTTACTTCGCCGATCAAGCGCGATGGGGGCAACCCGAAGGCGCGCATGATGTCGTCGCCGATCCCGCTGGGAAGGGGAGCCACGCGCGCGTCTTCGGCCGCAAGCTGCCCGATGCGCAGCTTTAGCTCGTCGATTTGTTGAAGCCCGCGCCGTTTCTTTTCGGGCCGCTTGGTGGTGATGTCCGCCCGCGCGAGGCAGAGCAGGTCTTCGAGGTGTTCGCCGAGCTCACGGGCGAAGCGGCGCACGGCGCTGTCGGTCCAGTCGGGCGAATATTGGTTGGCGCGCAAATGGTGCAAAATGAGAAAGCGCACCGTCTCCTTGAGAGAAGGTTCGTATACGAACATCCCGAGACGCCGATCGAGCTTGTCGAACATCCGCGTCCCGACCTCGGCGTGCCCGAGGAAATGTACTTTGCCGTCCGGCGTGAACGAGCGTGTTCGAATTTTGCCGATGTCGTGAAAGAGCGCGGCCCACCGGACTTCGAGCCGCGGCACCGATTGGCGCACGACTTGTTTCGTGTGCTTCCACACGTCCTTGTGACGCCACTCGCCGTCTCCGAAGCCGACCATGGCGTGCACCTCCGGGAAGAGCGCTGCCAACGCGCCCGCCTCGAGGAGCTCGTCGAGCCCCCGCTCCGGATCTTCGCTCATGACGACGCGGTCCAAGCGGGCACGGACCTGCCTTGCGTCGAGCTTTACCGCGGCCTGGAAATCATTCACCGAGACAGGAATCGCTTCGCGGCTTAGGGGACGGCCTTCGGCTGCGAGCGCCGCGGCCTCGAGCGCGTCGAACACATGGTGGACGCCTCCGGGTGGAGGAGAGCCGGCGGGCTCGAGCGATTTCGGCGGTTCCGGCATGCGAGGGAGCGCGCTCTTAGCATGTACGGGCGCTCGCCGAGCCGAATCGAATGACTGAACCGCGGAAGACCGGCCATACTACCTAGTACGACGTATTCTGAGCCGTGCCGCCGGCCCCCGGGAACAGTTCCACCGGGCGAGCGCCGCTCGACCCCCCGAAAGACCGAGGATCCATGTCGCCGTCTAGACCCATCGGACGCTCGCTGCCCCGCCACGTGCCGCTGCTTGCGCTCGCCTCCACAATCGTCATCGCCGCCAGCTGCGCCAAGAAGCTCGCCCCGTCCGGGGACGTTTTCGTCGAGGACGCCAGCACTGGCAGTGGGCCGAGCGGTGGATTGGGCGACGACGACGGGGCGTCACCTTTCATGGTGGGGACCGCGTCGCCGATGGGAGCGGACGCCGCTCCCGGCATTTCGTTCATGTTTCGGCCGGATGCGAGTGCGTCCAAGTGCACGGCGACCAGTCCGTGCAAAGATTTCCCGTCTGCCCCGGCTTTCGAGGGCAAGGCGCCGATGGACGCGCCGATGATGTTCGGCGACGCCGGAACGGGATCGGCCACCGGCGGACCCTGTCTGGCGGAGCCGGCCGACGGCGCCCTATACCCCAAGAACTGGCTGCGACCGCGCGTTTTGTGGCTGCCTGCCACCGGCCAAACGTTGTTCGAGGTGCGTGTGCACGCCGATGGCGAAGCGAACGACTACGTCGTCTACACGGACCAGACCACGTGGACGATGCCCCTCGCGACCTGGCAGTCGATCGCGTACATGGGCGGTGCAAACTCGATCGACGGAACTCTGGTGGGCAAGACGCTCACGGTGACCGTGCGAGGCATGAGCGCGACCGGGGGAACACCGGCGATCAGCAATTCGGCCACCTTCACGATCGCGCCCGCGATCGCCGACGGTGCGCTCATCTATTGGACGACTTCGTCGTTCGCGATCACCGCCACCAACACGACGCTCCAGGGCTTCCACGTGGGCGACGAGGGCACGACGACCGCGCTCACCGCCAATCAGGTGGTGCAGCCCGTTCGCGCCCAGCCCGTCGACGGCGGCGGTCTCAATCCGGCTGCGTACAACGGGGTGTATTGCGTGGGCTGTCACACGGCTACACCCGACGGGCAGTACGTGTCGTTCACGTCGCAGTGGCCCTGGGCCACGGCGCTCGCGTCCGTGGCGACGGGCCCCGATGCGTCCGCGGTGGGAAGTCCGCCGCCTTGGCTGACCACGGGCGCGGTGTCGAACCTGAGCCCCAACATCAATGGGTACTACGCGCCGCCCAGCGTCAACCAAGTGATGATGGGCATCCAGACGTTCTCGCCGGCGCACTACACGACCGGGGACCGAAAGCTGGTCGCCGCCCTTGGCGCGGCGTGGAACCAGACCGAGGCGCAGATCCTGGCAGACGCGGCGGGATCGCCGACGGGCGTTGTCTCTCAGCTCCTGTGGGTCGACCTCGAGTGGCCGGGGGCGCTGCCGACAGGCATGGCTTACAACCCATGGTCCTCCGGGATGCTCACCTCTCCGCTTCCTCTGGCGGTTCCGTGTACCGGCGTGGGGTGTGCCACGTCGAGCGCGTCGGCTGGCGGCTGGGGACTCATCGCCCGCACGGGCGACACCCGCAGCGCGGGCGGTCCCAGCTGGAGTCACGACGTCGACGGGACCGACGCCATCGCGTACGGCTCGACCAATCTGGGCACCAAAGACGGCCGGATGGACTGCGAGCTGAGTGGTGCGACGTGCACGTCGGACGTCTACGTCGTGCCCTACAACAACGGGGCCGGGGGCGCTGCGGCGGCGCTTCCCGGTGCGTCCGATCCCACCCAAAGCGAGTACTACCCGTCCTGGTCGCCCGACGACAAGTTGATCGCGTTCAACCGCGTTCCGACCGGCGTGAGCATGTACAACGAGCCGCAAGCCGACATTTACGTCGTCCCCTACAACGGCGGCATGGGCGGCACGGCCACCGCTCTCCAGTCGAACAACCCGGTCGCGTGCACGGGCGCGATGCCCCACGCCGTCCAGAACACGTGGCCGAAGTGGGCACCCAACCCGCTGAGCAGCAACCCCGACGGCGGAGCGGGTGTGCCCACCCCGCAAGTGGTCGACGGCAAAACGTATTACTGGATTACGTTCTCTTCGACCCGGAGCCCCACGTCGCCGCCCGATCCGCTCAACGGCAACAAGAGAAGGCAGCAGATCTACGTGGCTGGAGTCGTGGTCGACAACACGACGCAGGCCATCACGACGTATGCGCCAATCTACCTGTGGAACCAGGATTTCACAGTGAACAACCTGATTCCCGCCTGGGGCGAGTTCACGATTCCGCCGGGCCTTACGCCGCCTCCGCCCATCGAGGCGGGCACCGCGCAGTAGGACGCGCCGGTTGGGGGGGAGCGCCGCTAGGGCGTGAACGTGATATCGTCGATTTCGAAGATCGAGGTTGGCCGGGGTCGGTCCGTAGATGGCCGATCCGTCCGGTCCGGCGTCCACTTCGGCGTAGCTCAGATTCATGTTGAACGTCAGGCCGGTGATGTTCGCGCCGTTCAGCGTATACTCCGCGCCGCCGCCGCTCCCGGTGAACTTCGCCCACGGCAGCTGGATGTTGGTCCACTCCATCGTGATCGGAATGGCGGAAGCGTAGGGGGCGCAGCAAGCGCCTGCCGCCGGCGGGGTGCCGCAAAGCGTTTGGCTGGTCATGCCAGGACATGTTCCGGGCGGCTGCGCGGAAGTCGGTGTCGTGTCGAGCGTGCTCAACGTCAGCGAGATCGTGTTCGAGGGCGTCTGGCCTCTCACCCAGAACGAAATCCCTCCGTACGCCGCGGCATTTGCGCATGGGTTGATCCAAAAGCCGAGGCCCGCGCCGAAATGGGTCTCTTGCATGACGTTGAGCTCGACGGCCCAGTCCTGGCCGCCGTCGATGAGACCGCCCGTTCGTCCCGTCACCGCGTCGAGCGTGTAGTTCTGGCCCCCGTCCGGGCTGCCGCCCGAGAACGCGTACGGACCGATGTACCCGAGCTGTGGCCAGGTGCCGAAGGAAGTCTGGAAATTGCCCCCGTCGAGCAACGGATTGTAGTTCTCGAAGTTGATCAGCAAACCGCCTGTGACCGGGGAGCACCCTGCCGCGGCATCCGAGCCGTCCGTCGAGCTCGAGCCGGACGACAACCCGCCGCTGTCGGAAGGTCCTGCGGCCGATACGCCGCTGCCGCTCGAGCTGCCCGTGCCCGATGGGCTGTTCCCCGACGAGCTGGATGCGCCCGAAGAGCCGCCGCCGGAAGAGGTGCCTTTCGAAGGCGAGCCGCCGGCGGACGAGCCGCCGACCGTTCCCGAAGAGCCGCCGTTGCCCTGGGCCGGGCTCCCCGTGTCGCCCGGATTCGACGAAGTACACGCGCCGGATGCGCCGAATCCGGCTCCGACGCAGCCGACTAGGGAAAAGACCGCGAAGCGGGGGCTTCGGCTCGATCGAGGCGACGATGCCATTCGTGAACTCCTAGTAGGGTCCGTGTCTGCCGCAAACGCGGCGAGTTTGTTCAAATGGATTTACTGGATACGGCAGTAGAATCCATTGGTCGTGAGCGTACCGGTTCCCGTGAACACCTCGGTGCCCGTTTGCACGCCGGTCAGGTAGCGGGTATTCGGGATCCAACCTCGAGAAACGAGGTCCTTGTAAAAGCCCATCAGGTCCATGACCGCCGTCGTTGCGTTGCTGGTCCGTACGTAGGAAGAGACCGGCCACCCGGACGCTTGCCCCTGGTGAAGGTCCCACGTCGCCCCGGCGATGCTGACCGCCGACGCAATCGTCGGCCCGATCGGTCCGGCGCCTCCCGCGTAGTAAAGCCAAATCATCACTTCTTCGGACGGGGTATCCGCGTAGCCCGGGTCGGGGATCGTGTGCAGCCACGTGTCGTACGAGATATCGAGCGTCCCATTTTGCGAGACCGTGAAGTCCCAGCCGCATGTGACCGACTGGTTGGCCGAGATTTGCACGGGAAGGCCCGTGGTCGTCACCTTCCATCCCCACTGCCACCCAAATACCAGGCTCGCGTACGTCTTGACCTGGCCGTTTCCGGGCGTCCAATTCCAGTTCGTCCCCCATCCGACGAGGTCGCCGGTTTGGCAGGTTCCCCAGATGCATTGCTGACCGGCCGTGCCGCCGTCGACGACGCCCCATTCGTTGTTGTTCACCCAGTACTCCCCGAGGGACGTCGACGCGTACGCCGTGCAGCTGTAGCCGGTCATCGCGCCGCCCCCGCAGTCGACGCTCGTCGGATTGATGCAGGCGCCGTCGAGGCACTGGGTGCCGGCGGTCGTGCAGGTCGTGCCGCAGGCGCCGCAGTTGGTCTCGTCTGTGTTCGTGTCGACGCAGGTGCCGCTGCAGGCCGTCATCCCGGCCGGGCAAGCGCACCGGCTCGCGGTGCAGGAGGCGCCGGTGGCGCAGGCGGTGGCGCACGCGCCGCAGTGCTGCGCGTTCATAGTCACATCGACGCATTCCCCGTTCGCTCCGCACGCGTCCTGCCCGGTCGGACACGTGCACGCACCCATCCAGCACGTCTGGCCCCCGACGCACGCGTGACCGCACGTGCCGCAGTTGACCGAGCTGCCGCTCGTATCGACGCAGGAGCCCGCGCACGCAGTCAGCGTACCGGCGCATCCCGATGCGCATTTGCCTTCCGAGCACACCGTGGCCGACCCGCACGCATTTCCGCAGGCGCCGCAGTTCTTCGCGTCGGAAGAGGTGTCGACGCACGCGCCCGAGCACGTGGACATAGCCGTCGCGCAGCCGCACGCACCGTTTTGACACACCTCTCCGGCGGGACAGCTCGCGCCGCACGCGCCGCAGTTGCTCGCGCTCGTCGCGAGGTTGGCGCACGTACCGGCGCAAAGAGTCGTGCCCGCCGCGCAACCCGCGTCCGGATTCGCCGTGCTCGAATCGGGACCCGCCGCCGTCGCCACCGCGCCCGGCACCGATGTCGAGGCGTCTTCGGATGCAACGGTCGCGTCAAGCCCGGTCGTTCCCGGTCCCGCACCGGAGGAGCCGGCGCCAACGGTCCCCGCTCCAGAGGTTCCCCCTCCGGACGACCCGCTCGCCCCCCCGACGCCGTCGTCGCCGGAGCCTGCGGCGCTCGCCTGGACGTTCGATCCCGGCGAGCAACCAGCTGCCGACGTCCATGCGACAACCCCTACGGGGAACGCCATTTCCCGTAGTGCGCGTCGGGCTGCGAAGAGGGCGCGAACGTGCCGCAAAGCCATCGGACCCCTAGCTAAGCCCCCAATCCCAATTCTCGCGCAAGACAAAAAGGAGCGCGGCCGGTAAGTCTCGCTGCCGCGGCAAAATACACCCGCCGCGGGCGGGCACATAGCAAAGCCTCCGGCAAACGCGGCCGCTGGGACCCGAGCGGGGTCAGGAACTCATTTGCACAGACTGCGGCGTCGCCTGTTGCGGCGAGACCGGGTTTTCGTCCGGGAAAGCCGCCAGCTCTTCGCTGACTTTGCGCAGGGTTTGCTGCTTGACGTGAAACGGCAGAAACGCGCTCTTGTAGCCGCTCAGAATGATTTGCTTGATGTCCCTGAGCCCAAGTCCCATCTGGGTGTGGCACAGCCAGAGCTCTTTGCTCACGGTCGTATCGGTGATCAAGCGATTGTCGGTGTTGACCGTGACGCGGAGCCCCAAGTTTTTGTAGAGCTTGAGCGGGTGGCTTGCCAAATCGCGTATTGCCCCCGTCTGCACGTTCGACGACGGGCAGCACTCGAGGGGGATTCGATGATCGTTGACGTAGTGCAGCAAGTCTCCGTTTTCGCGTAGCCGGCACCCATGGCCGATTCGGTGCGCCCCGCAGACGTGAATCGCCTGCGCGATCGACTCCGGACCGTAGGCCTCGCCCGCGTGGATCGTGACGTTGATATTGTTGTCGCGCACGAGCTGGAATGCAGCCTTGTGGTGCTTGGCGGGATGATCGTATTCCGCGCCTGCGAGGTCGAAGCCGACGACGCCTCTGCCCTTGTACGCGACCGCGAGCTCGGCCATCTCGAGCGAGTGCTCCGGGGACACGTTGCGAATGCCGCAGATGATGACGTTCGACTCGATGCCGTGCTTTTCCTGTGCTTCGCGCAGGCCCTCGAGCACCGACTCGACGACGGTCGTCAGCTTGAGCCCTCGCCGCGTGTGGAGCATCGGCGCGTAGCGCACCTCCATGTAGCGGACATTCTCGCGCGACGCGTCCTCTCCCAGCTCGTATGCGATTCGCCGGAGGGCCTCCTCGGTCTGCATGACGCGAAGGGTGACGTCGAACGCCTTCAGGTACTCGACCAGGGACCCGCAGGCATGGCCGAGGTGCATTGTCGTGCGAAGGCCGTCAGGGTCGTCTGCCGGAAGGTCGATCTTGTGCCGCTCCGCGAGATCGAGAATCGTCGATAGACGCAGCGACCCGTCGAGATGAACGTGCAGGTCCGTCTTGGGGAGCTTTTCGATGAGCTCGAGCGAGATCGATCTCGCGGGCTTCGGATGGGACATGATGAAAGATAGCACGCGCCGAGCCTCGTCTCCTCTCGTCGGCGGCGGCCGCCCACGTTCGGGAGCACGCGCTTTTTGGGCGTGGCCGCGTTCGCCATTTAGACCGGTCGCCATCGCCCCTCCCTCGTGCGATACGAGAGGCCATGTCCCTCCGGCGCACATTCGCTCTCTTCGCCGCGGCGTTTGTGGCGTGCACCCCGCCTCCCGCTCCGTCGCGAAGCGGCGTGACCGCTCCCGCCCCGGCTGCCTCGGCAAAGCCCGCCGCCCCGGCCCCGCGCTTCCCGGCCGATTGGGCATATGCGCAGGGCGCACCATCGCCCGAGTCGGCCCAGGGCATGGTCGCGACCGACGCTGCGCTCGCCACCCGGGTCGGCGTCGACGTCCTCGACAATGGTGGCAACGCCATCGACGCCGCGGTCGCGACGGCGTTCGCGCTCGCGGTGGTGTTCCCGACGGCGGGAAACGTCGGGGGCGGAGGCGTGCTCGTGGCGCGGGTCGAAAGTAGGTCCTACGCGCTCGACTTCCGCGAGACGGCCCCGGCGCTGGCGACGCGCGACATGTACGCAGGTCCCGACGGCAAACCCAGTCGGGAATCGCGCGACGGACCGCGGTCCGTCGGTGTCCCCGGCAGCGTCGCCGGATTGTGGGAGGCGTGGCAAACGCTCGGCTCGAAGCGAAAAACCTGGGCCGAACTCCTCGCGCCGGCGATCAAGCTCGCGGACGAAGGCTTCGTCGTCGACGAAGCATTCCGCAAGCCCATCGCTCTCGTGCAGTCTCGACTCGCGACCTATCCCGCATCGGCCGCCCTCTTTCTTCCGAACGGCGCGCCGCCTTCGGTCGGGAGCACGTGGCGCGACCCGGAGCTCGCGGGTGTCCTCCGCCGCATTGCAGAGGACGGTCCCGCGGGGTTTTACGAGGGTCCGGTGGCCGACGCGATCGCGCTTGCGATGAAGGACGGCGGAGGCCTCGTGTCGGCCCAGGATCTCAAAGGCTACCGCGCGAAGTGGCGAGCGCCGGTGGAGTACACGTACCGCGGAAGGCACGTCGTCGGTATGCCGCCCCCGTCCTCTGGCGGCCTCACAACCGCGATGATCGCGCACGTGCTCGAAGGCTGGGACCTTCGAGCGATGGGGTGGCACTCCGCCGAAGAGGTGCACCTTTCCGTCGAGGCGATGCGCCGCGCGTTCGCGGCGCGCAACGAGAAGCTCGGGGATCCGGATTTCGTGAACAATCCGGTGGACGCTCTGCTCGGCGACGCGTGGGCGCGACACGAGCAGTCGACCATCAAGCTCGACCGCGCGAGACCGACCGCGGAGCTTTTTCCGAACCTCGCCGCCGAGAAAACGGGGCCCCATACGACGCATATGGCCGTCGTCGATTCGGCGGGCAACGCCGTGGCGCTGACGACCACGCTAAACCTATGGTTCGGCAGCGGAGTCACCGTCGCGGGCGGGGGCTTCGTATTGAACGACGAGATGGATGACTTCGCGTCGGTCCCCGGAACGGCGAACGCCTTCGGCCTCGTGCAGGGCGAACCCAACGCGATAGCACCGGGCAAACGTATGCTCTCGTCGATGTCGCCCACGATCGTCCTCGGATCGGCGGGTGGGGTCGAACTCGTGCTGGGAGCCGCGGGTGGGTCGCACATCATCACGACTGTCTTCGAGGAGCTCTCGAACGTGATCGACTTCGGGATGAGCGCGAGCGACGCGGTCCGGGCGCCACGATTCCACCAGCAAGACTTGCCCGACGTGATCCTTCTCGAGCCGCATGCGCTGGCCGACGAGGTGCGCCAGGAGCTCGAGAGGATGGGCCACGCGACGAAGGACGTGCCACACATCGCCGACGCGCCCGCGATCGGCCTCGACCGCGGGCTATGGATGGGAGCCGCCGAGCCCCGCCGCGAAGGTTCGCTCGCGCTGGGGCCCTAGTGCACCGCCCTCGCGGAGGGCTACTGGGCCGCCCCGCCGCACTGGCCGGGCGTGCCGCCGCCGCCGCAGGTCGCGGGCGGAGTGCAGGTCCCGCAGTTCAGCAAGTTGCCACACCCGTCGCCCGCGGGTCCGCAGGTGATCTTTTCCTGCTCGCACGTGAGCGGCACGCAGCCGCCGCCGTCCGGACTCACGCACTGGCCCGCGACGCAGGTCGCCGGTGCGGTGCACGGCCCGCAGTCGAGCGCGTTGCCGCATCCGTCGCCCGCCTGACCGCACGCGAGGTTCTGCTGCGCGCACGTCGACGGGACGCAACCGCCGGCGTCCGAGCCGCTGCAGCTCCCGTTGATGCACGATGTGCCGGCAGGGCAGGTCCCGCATTCGAGAACGTTTCCGCATCCGTCGCCGGTCTCGCCGCACTGGAGGTTCTGTTGGCTGCAGGACTCGGGCACGCACGCAGGGCCGCTATCGACGCCGACGCACTGGCCCGCGACGCATACGGCCGGAGACGTGCACATGCCGCAATTGAGGACGTTGCCGCACCCGTCGCCCGCCTCGCCGCACGCGAGATTCTGCTGCTGGCACGAGGTCGGCACGCAGCCTCCCGCGTCGGACGTGACACATTGTCCGCCGACGCACGCGGCGGGGGCGGTGCACATTCCGCAGTTGAGAACGTTGCCGCATCCGTCACCGGTCTCGCCGCACTGCAGCCCCTGCTCCTGGCAGCTGTGCTGCTCGCACGCGCCCGCGTCGGGTGCGCCGCACTGACCCGCCACGCCGCCTCCGCCGCACGTGAGCGGGAGCGTGCACGTGCCGCAATTGAGCTCACCGCCGCAGCCGTCGCCCGCCGGGCCGCAGCCGATGGCTTGCTGCTGGCAGGTGCGCGGAACGCATGTGGTCATCGTCGGTCCGGCGCACGAAGCGAGATCGAAGACCATGTATTCGAGGATCTTTTCCTGAGCACTGAATGTCGTCGTGCACTCGTTTGGAAAGACCAGCCCATTCGTGCTGCCCGCGCCGCCCGCAATTTGCGACACGTGAAAGTCGCTGAAGATGGCGTGGCCGCACGTAGCCGTCGACCCGGCGTCCGCTGCGGGGACCGGCGTGTCGAATGTGAAGTGCTCGACCATCGCGGTTTGCTTCTGCGGGTCTGTGCCGTCTATCCAGTCGAGCGTCTGACCGAGGACGCGATCCGCGTCGTGGCGCGGGTTGTTGATCGACACCTCGGGCTGTGCCGGCATGGGCGTCGCGGCGTTCGACAGCGCCCCCACCAGATTGAGCCACTTGGAGAACGTTCCACCGTGGGCCGCGGGCGGCGACGGGGGAGTCGTCAGGCTCGTGTCCAGCGTCCAGTTGACATTTCCCGGATTGTTGAAGTCCGGATGCCATTGCACGACCCCGTTGAACTCGCCATTGGCATATAGCCACGAGTAGCTGTAGTGGGTCGCGAAAAAGTGTCCTCCGTTGTCCGCGTAGAAGATGAGGTTCTGGAGCTCGGCGGCGCTCTTGGTGGCCGGGGCGCCCCAGCACGGAAGCATGACCTGGTCGTAGTTCATGTACGTACCGCCCGTGCCGAGGAGAAAGCTCTCGGCGCGCGTCGCGGCGCCCGCGGTAGCGCCGGGCGAGCCGCCGTTGGGGCCGTTGGGGCCGCCGCCGTAGATGTGGATTCGCCCGCTTCCGCTATCGGGCGTGAACTCCGCTTGATCAACTCCCATCTTGAGGAGAACGCATTCGAGCGGATCCACCGAGCCCGTCGAGATCGCGGTGAGCGGGATGTCGCCCTCGCTCTTGTTGCGTGGCAAGTTGAGGTCGCCGAGGGCCGTCGACGCGCAGGCGGGCACGTTGAACTGAAAGAGGCGGCGCCATCGACCGAGCTGAATGACGATGGGGACGTTGTCTCCCGCCGGCACGTTGGTCAGCGTGAACGTCCCGTTGTAGTCGGTGTACGTCGACACCAGCGGGTTGCCGGAGACGTCGGCGCCGCATTGGCGGCACGCGGCGCCGCGGGTGAACGGTTGCAGGCCGCTGGCCCCCGAATCCGGTACGTACACGAGCACGTTCGGCACGGGGTCGGCCGAGAGGTTGGTCCAGGCCGACAGGCCGGCTCGCACGGTTCCGGTGACCGTCGTCACGGCACCGCCGTCGCAGACCGCAAGCTGCTGGCAGAGCCCCTGACAGCCGCATTGGCCGGGCACTCCCCCGCCGCCACAGGATTGCGGCGCGTCGCAGGTACCGCACGAAAGAAGAGCACCGCACCCGTCGCCGGCCGGCCCGCAGCCAATGCCCTGAGACCGACAGGTCGCCGGCACGCAGAGGCTGATCGCCCCGCCGTCGGCGCCGACGCCGGCCGGTAGTCCACACTTGTTGAACCCGCCCGCTCCGCACGTCTCGGGCGCCGTGCAGTCACCGCACTGCAAGAGCGCTCCGCACCCGTCGCTCGCGGGGCCGCACGCGTATCCGAGGGCGGCGCAGGTGGTCGGCGTGCACGAGACGATGGGACCGCCGTCGGCGGAGATCCCGGGCGGCAGGCCGCATTTGCTGAAGCCGCCTCCGCCGCAGGTCTGCGGCGCCGTGCACGTGCCACACTGGATGAGTCCCCCGCAACCGTCGGCCGCCGCGCCGCACGTGTATCCGAGCGCCGCGCACGTCGTGGGCACGCACGACGAGATAGGACCGCCGTCGGCGGAGATCCCGGGCGGCAGGCCGCACTTGCTGAAGCCGCCCCCGCCGCAGGTCTGGGGCGCCGCGCACGTGCCGCACTGCAGAAGCCCGCCGCAGCTGTCCGACGCGGGTCCACACGTGTATCCGAGCGCCGCGCACGTCGTCGGGTTGCAAGAAGAACCGCTATCGGAGTTTGCGCCGAACGATCCGCACTTGCTAAAGCCGCCTCCTCCGCATGTGTCCGGCGCGGTGCACGTGCCGCAGTCGAGGATGCCGCCGCATCCGTCGCCGTTCTGGCCGCAGGTGTAGCCGGTGGATTGGCACGTGCTCGGAACGCACGGCACCGAGGCTCCGCCGCCGACGGAGGCGTCGTTCGACCCGACGCTGCCCGTTCCGCAGATGCTGTATCCACCCGCCCCACAGGTTTGCCCGGAGGGACACGAGCCGCAGTCGAGGATGCCCCCGCATCCGTCGCTGTTCATTCCGCAGTTGTATCCGAGGTCGGTGCACGTCTTTGCCGTGCACCCGTTCGCATCGGGGAGTGTCAGGAGACTGTGGCCGGAACTCGACGAGGCGTCAGACGACGGGATGACCGACGAGGCATCGGCTCCGCCACCAGAGGCGCCGAACTTACTGGTCGCCGCGCTACCGCAAGAAATCACCGCGGCGCCCAGGGCAACCGCGAGGGCGAACCGGCCAATCCACTGACTCTCAACGTGCGTGCCCATCGAGCGAGCCTCCCGTGCCTCCTGCTTCCAAGGGGGAAGCGGACGGCGCTCCTTATTGTGGGCTATTCGCAAAAATATGCTGCAGCAAAATACCCGATTCCGAAAAGATCGTCTGGGCTCGCTTCGATCGCTCGTAGGAGTGTGTACGCGCGCGATCGCCGGTTCGTGTTTTTGCCGCGAAAAAGTGCACTTCGATGTGTGCGGGGCAAGCCGCAAAGGTCTTCCGGCGTGAGCCTATGTCTCATTCGTCTCGCCGCTCATGGCCGCGTGAGGGAGGTTCCGCATCGGAGGGGCGGTCAAACTACGGTTTGAACGCGCGCGCTTCCACGTTGTCCGGGTCGAGCTTGAGCGCTTCGTCGCGCTGCGCTCGCGCCCCAGCCACGTCGCCGAGCGCCAGTTTTTCGCGGGCCAGAAGCGCGTGCGTCGTCGCTGCATCGTGCGGCTTGCTGTCGCACAGGAGTGCGCTTTCCAGTTCGAACGCCGCCAGGTCGTGGTCGGCCGTCGCGGAGAGCGCCCGCGCGTAGTTTACGTGAATCGCCGCGCTCGAGAGGTCGACGAAGATTGCCGCCTCTCCCACGCGCCGCGCCTCCTCCCAGCGTCGCGCGGAAACGAGGCTGCCTAGCAGGAGCCCGTATGCACGCCGGTCGTGCTGATCGAGGCGCGCGATGTCCCGCAGAATGGCGAGCGCGTCGTTTTCCCGCTTGTCGGCGCTCGCCAGGTCGTAGAGCTCGTGCAGAGGCTCGGTTTGTGTCGGGTCGAACCGGTGAGCGGCCTCGAGCGCCGCTCGCTCTTCGGCCAGGTCGTTGCGATCTTTGGCAGCTTCGGCGAGTGCCAGTTCCACGACGTAGCCGTCGCCACCGGCGGACTTGATGGCGCGCAGATGTGCGGCCTGAGCTCGAGCGTCCTTGTCGAACGCCGCCAGTTTGGAGGCGATGAAATGAGCGTCCATGTCGGTCGGAGCGATGCGCAGCGCTTCGGCGATCTCGTGCGCGGCGTCTGCCGGCCGGTGGGCGTGCAGGAGCGCGAGCGCGAAGACCACGTGCGCGTGGGCGTCGTTCGGATTGGCGACCGCGGCCCCGTGGGCGTCTTCGACCGTCCCGGGCTTGAGGTCGAGCATGTATTGGCCGTCGTAGCGGGCGAGTCGCGCGAGGGCCCACGAGTGGAAGCGAGCGTCGTACTGCTCGGGGGATACGGCGAACGCCTCGCGGATGACGTCCGCGGTGCGTTTGCCCTCGCCCCAGAGCTCGAGCGCCCGCGTGATCCCGGGAAAGCCGAACTGCTCGGCCGTGAACGCGAGCATCTGGCTCGCCGCGTAGTACGCGACGGTCACGTCGAGGTCCCCCTCGGCGTGGGTGAACGCTCGGTTCATTTCGAGCGCGCTCGGGAGCGCGTTCCTCTTGAGGGCGAGATAGAGTTCGGGATCGAGTTCGCGCTGCCACTCGGGACGGCGAATCATCGTTTCGTATTCGGAAAGTCCCTCGGTAAACCACCGGGGCACGTGGCTCTTCGAGAGCTGAATGGCAAATACGTGCGCGAGCTCGTGCCAAACGACATTGCCCCAATTGAATTGCTCGCTGCCGGGACTCATCGCGGCCACCACGTGTCCGAAGCAAACCCCCTCGATCCCGATGTTCGGCAGGCCGCTCGTCCGTACGCTGAAGTGCTCGCGCTTCCGGTACAACTCGATGGCGACCGGCGTGGCCGGCGCGAACATGTAGTGGACCTTCATCGCGCCCCACGCCTCGCCCAGCATCCGCGGCACGTAACGCTCCAAGAGCGGGCGTTCGTCCTTCGGATAGCGCAGCTCGAAGATGCCCTCGCGGGCGCTATCGTACTGCTGAGGGACCCACTGTCCGTAGAGCTTCTCGAGCGTGTTGTAGACGCGCACGTTGAAGTGATCGCCCTTCCACGCCTCCTCGAGGGATTTGACGCCGTCGGCTTCGTCGCCCGCGCGAGTCTGCATCAGCCCGAGCTGAGCCCACGCCTTGCTGTCCTTCGGATCCAGCTGCGTGGCCTCCTTCATCATCGCGACCACGTCGTCGTAGCGATGCTCCCACTCGGCGTATTCGCCGATGATCCCGAAGGCGGTCGAGAACTCTCTATTGCGCGCGAAGAGAGTGCGCTTGGCCGATTCGAATCCCGCCTTGTCGTCCGCGAGGAAGCGCGCCGCCGCACGTAGGCTGAGGAGTTCGAGGTCGCCCGCGTCGATGGCCAGGCCGGAGCTTATCGCTTTGTCGGCCGCCTCGAGGCTCATGTCGCGCAGGGCAATGGCCGCCCGCACCGCGAACGCGCGCGTGCTCTTCGGATTGACCGCGAGCGCGTCGCGAACGAGCCCCTCTGCCGCTTCGAAGTCGAAGGCCTCCTCGAGCTTGAGTCGCGCGAGCAGCACCATTGCGTCGGCGCGGTGAGGGGCAATCTTCAGCACTTCGCCGAGCACGCCCTCGGCGTGCCCCGGATCGTAATTGTCGATGTAGAGTTCGGCGCGCCACAGGAGCGTTTCCACCCGCTCGCTGCCGTGGACCGGTCCGTCCGGGCCCCCTGACCCGTGCGCCGCGGCGCCCGACGCGGCCATGTCGGCGCGTTCGCTCTCGTTGTAGGCGCGGTTGGCGTCCTTGACGTGCCGCAAGAGGTGCATCGCACGGCCGACCATCGCGAGACCTTCGCCGTCGGTGGAGGGGATCGCGTCGCTCCCATATTCGTCGGCAAACTTCAGCAGGATCGGCTCCGCGTCGGCTCGGCGCCCGGCGCGAATGAGGAGCGTGCCGAGCTCGAGCCGCACGCGGCGCCCTCCGACCCCGACCGCGTCTTTCTCGGGTTCGAGGAGCTTGATCGCCTCGTCGACCCTGCCTTGCGCCGCCAGAACTTCTCCTCGCAGGGCGAGGCCGACAAGCCGCTGCGCGCCCCCGCTCGACGCGGCTTGCTGCGTGTAGCCGTCCGCTTCGCCGAGGCGACCCTGCTCGAGCATGATCCGCGCGAGGGCGACGAGCGCGGCGCCCCGAATCGGGTCCGGTCACGGCTCGAAGGGCCTTCTCGGCGGCGGGGTAGTCGGTCGTCCGGGCGGCATCGAGCGCGGCGGCCAATGTCGATCCCGGCGCAGACGTGGCATGCGGGGCTTGCGCGTGCGAGGTTGCCGATTGCGAACCGAGGAGGACGAGCGTGGACACGAAGAGCGCGAGCTTCATCGACTGCCTCTTCTTCTTGGTAGCATCCGGGCCGGCCGCGCGCCTTCGCGGCTCGCGACGTCCCACGGTCTAATCGAGCTTCGTCTCATCCTCGCGCCAGATCACTTCGCCCGTGCCGGCGTCGAAGAGAAGGAGCATCTCCACGGCATCCTCGTCGTCGGGATAGTACCGAGCGCGCACGCCCGTCGCGAAGAAGCCCAGACTTCGGTAGAGGGCCATGGCCCCACGGTTCGATCGTCGTACCTCGAGCAGCACGTGTTTCACGCGCTTCTCTCGCCCGTACGCCAGAGCCGTCTCCATGAGCTGGCGGCCGATTCCCTTGCGGCGTTGGTCTGCCCGGGTCGTCACGTTGAGCACGTGGAGCTCGTCGGCGACCTGCCAAACTGAAAGGAACCCGACGATCTCCGCGCCTCGCTCGCACTCCTCGCGCGCCACCCACATCCGCGACCAAGAACGGCCGAGCTCCTCCCGCAAAGCTGCCTCGTCCACGTGGGTCGACGGTTCCATCGCGGCGACGGCGGGCGCGTCGGAGGCGGTCATCGGGTCGATCCGGATCGAGGCGCGCATGGTCTCAGCGCGAACTGTTCGGACCGTTCGAGTGCGCCGCTGCAAAGGCCCGGGCGCGCGGGGCGACCGCCCACGGGTCGATCGCCAGGCGCAGAGAGCCATCGCCGCGCACGATCGCCCCCGCGTAGGGACCGAGTCCCGCGACCAACGGCCCCAGCCTGCGTACGAGCAGCTCTTCGGTGCCTCGGACCGCGTCGACCGCGATCGCGACCGGCGATTGGGGTTCGTCGTCCGCCTGGAGATCCAGGTCCACGGCGAAGGCTCCCGGGGTGCTCGCCGCGACGTCGAAACAGGCGAGCAGGTGCGGCACACGTGCACCTTCCGTCCCGTCGTTCTTCCGGACGGAGCGCACGTTGGCCGCGGGCAGCGCAAACTCGCTCTCGCCGGCGATGACCCAGAGCACGGTCACAAGTCCACTTTCGATGGGCACTTCGATCCGTGCACTGAACCCCTCGCCGGCCCGGCTCGAGAGCCGGATTACCCCGCCCATCCTGTGCGCCGCGCTCCGCGCGATCTCGAGACCAATGCCGCGCCCGGCCAGAAGATCGCTCGATTCGCGTGTCGAAAACCCGGGCACGAAAAGAAGCGAGAGCAGCGTGTCGTCGTCCGCCGCGTCGGCGATCGCGGGAGTCACCAGGCCCGCCAAAACGGCGCGCGCACGCACGTCGGCCACGTCGACCCCGGCCCCGTCGTCTTCGATCGTGATGCTCAGCCGGTTGCCGCGCTTGCGGGCGGTGAGAGAAATGGTTCCGCTCGCGGGCTTGCCGAGGGAAGCGCGGAGCTCGGGCGGTTCGCTGCCGTGGGCGACCGCGTTGCGGACGAGCTGCAGACAAGGCTCGACCAAGTGCTCGGCGATCCGCCGGTCGATCGTCTCGTCGGCGCCCCTCGTGCGAACGATGATCGCGCGTCCGCCGCGGCGCGCCTCGGACTCGATCGCCGTCGTCAAGCGCGCAAAGATGCGTCCGACGCTGGTCTGACGCATCGTCGAGAGCTCTTTTTTGGCGTCCGCTATTTCGTCGCGCAGGGCATGCTCGACGGCGTGCAGACGGGCCGAGGTCGCGTCGAACTCCTCGCTGACCGTGTCGAGGGTTCCGACGACGCGCTCGATGCGTCGCAGCGCAGCCGACGGAGCGCCCCAAGGTCGCGCCGGCCCGATGAGCCGCAGCGCCTCGATGAGTGACGCTCGAAGGTCGCGCAATGCGACGGCCGTCTCCCGGGTGCGCTCGGCGCGCGACGTGATTCCTTCGCGGACGAGGTCGATGGAATCGAAACGCTCTAGCAGGCGATCCACGTTCGCGGCGGCCACGCGGATAGTAGGGCCTCCTTCGTCGAACGAGCGCGATGGGAGGGGGGGCTCCGTCTCGGCGCGACGAGGCAAGCGTGTGCTCGGCATCGACGCGCCGGCCGCCGTCGTCGCGGACCGTACAGCGCCGCGCAGGCTGGCGAGTGCGGTCTCCGGTTCGTCGAGAAGCCACCCGAGGACCAACCGCCACTCGGCGACGTCCTGGATCGCCGCGCGCGCCGCGTCGTCGGTGCTGGCCGCGTTGAGCTTGTCCTCGAGACCGTGGCAAAACCAGCTCATCGGCTCGTCGCCGACCGCGCGCGCCGCTCCCTTCATCGTGTGAAGATGCCGATAAATCGCGCGTGCGGCGTCGATGAGATCGTGCCCTGTGGCGAGCGCCTCATCGATGCGCGCGAGACGGTCGGAGACCTCCGCCGTGTACTGTGCACGCACCAGCGGATCGATCGGACCTGCGAGCAGGTCGTCGGGGGGGACAGGCCACCGCGCGACGATTGCGGTGTCGCCCGCGGCGAGTCGATCGATGGCGGTTCGCACGAGAACCGCGGCCTGCCCGACCGCGCGCTCGTCGCCTTCGGTCATCCGCCTGTGAAGCCGTTCGAGGGTCGCCGCGAGCTCAGGCTCGCCCGCCAACCCGGCGCTTCCTTTGATCGCATGCACCGCCCGCTCGGCCTGGGCGCCATCGGTCGGTTGGGCTTCCAGCGTCACTAGATGGCGCTCGAGCTCCTGGAGAAGGAGCTTGAGCAGCTCCGGGTCGGACTCCGTCGGGCGCAAGGTCAATCGTTTCCCCCGGCCTGTTCGGACTCCTCGTCGGCGAGCAAGCGTGCCAGGGGTTCGAGCGCCGGGCGCAGCGCCGCCGCGAGCAGCGCCCGAGGAACTTTGCCGCTCAGCGTGCCGAGTGCGCTCACTAGGGCCCGCGCGCGCTCGCTCGTCTCGGCGATCGCGCGCACGGTCTCCGGGTCGCTCCCGGTCGCTCTCTTCACCCGATCGCCGATGTCCGCGACCGCGGACTCGGTGTCGCTCGCGGCGCCGAGGGCACGTGCGGAGTCCTGCGTCACCTCGGCCACGACCGCTTGTGCCTGCGCGACGTTCGCGTCGAGCTGCGCAAGCTCGGCCACAAGCTGGGCGAGCCCTGACCCGAGCTCGCGGGCGGCCTCGGTGCCGCGGGCGGAGTGCGCGCGCACTTCGTCGCTGACCAGCCCGAGCTGTCGGCCGTCGGCCTCGCCACGCCGCGCCCCTTCGAGTCCCGCGTTGAGCGCCACCAAGGCGAGCCGCTCGAACGCGTCGATCACGCGCGCGAAGCCGGCCTGCACCTCCCCTGCGCGAGACGAGAATCGCACGCATTCGGTCCGCCACACCGTCGATTGCCGCCCGTTGTCTCGCGGCGCTCGCGGCGATCCGCTGTGCCGCCGCCCCCGCGTCGCGCGCTCGGACGAGAGCCCGTTCGTGTGCGCTCCACAGCGAGCTCACCTCGGAGGCGGCGCGGTCCACCGAACCGCGCGCTGCTTTGGGGGCGCGACGAAGCAGACGAAGGAGCCGTTGCTTTGGGTGGTCGGGCGACATGGAAGGCGAGGATACAGCGGTTGACGCGATCGGAACCGCCGAACGGACGGCCCATAGGAAACCGTCAGTGCGGCGGGCGCATGCGCGCGTCGTCGACCGGCACGTTGATCGCGAGCGTACCGAATTCGATGAGCGTGCGATCGCGCGGGCCCTCGATCAGGACGGCGCGCTTGGGGCGCGCGAGGTCCGGGGCAAGCGAGAATTCGATGCGTCGCAGGGGTGCCGCTGCGTTCGCGCGCGGTGCTGCCTCGAGCTCTGCCCCGGTCGCGTCGTCTTTGACGACGCGCAGATCCCAACGAGTTTGCAGCCCCATGAGATCCCCTCCGAGAAGAGTGCGAAGGTCGTCGAGCGCGGCGCCGAGTCCCCCGCTCGCGGTTCGCGAGCTCCCATGCCCATGGGCGCTCTGGAACGCGAGCCCTTCGGGACCGACCCAGAACGTCACCTCGTCCGGCGGCGCCAGCTCCCAGCGGAGCCGATCGGGGCGCACCAGAGTCAGCTTTCCGCTCGAACGGACGTCGGTCGCAAGCAGCCCAATTGTGCGCGTTTGCTCGAACGGCCCCTCCAGCGTGCGCATGGTTTCCCGAGCGCGCGCGATTCGTGCGAGGAGACCGCCGAGGTCCGGCGGGGCTGCTTTGGCGCGAGACCCGAAAAGGAGCAGAGCGCCCCCTACGAAGCCCCGACGCCCGATTCTCATCGAACTCGCCCGGCCCTGCGAGTCTGGGCATTCTCGTACCTCCCGTCGTCGAGAATCGGGTCCTCCGGCATGGTCTCGGGATCCGGATCGCTCCACCGCTCATGGCCGGGCGCGAACTGCGCGCCCAAGTCGACGGCGACGAACTTGCCCGAAAGGTGGGGGCCGACGCCGACCCAAAGGATCCGCCCGGTCGTGTCCGCGACCACGCCGTGGGTCGCGATGAGCCCGTCGATGGACCGCCGATCGCCGAGCTCGCACGGCTCGCGGTCGGCGCAGCCGTGATCGCGCAGAATGTCGAGCGCTACCTTCGCCGAGCCGGTGCCTGGCGCGACGCGAGCCAGGAGCTGTTTCATCCGCAGGGCGCGCCCCGCGCTTGTCGTTTTGGCCCGCACCCGGAGGTTCTTCGGATCCCGCGCGAGCGGTCCCTCGAACTCGTTCGCGAGCACGGCGTTGCCCTCCGTCTCGCGTACGTACGCTTGCACGCCGGGCGCACGCTCGACGACCGCGAAGCGCCCCTGCCCGTCGGCCACAAACACGATGTGCGAGACCATGACCTCCTGGGCGCGGAGGATGTCTACGGCTTGTTTCTCGTCGCGCGCATGGGCCAGCACCTCTCGAAGTGAGAAGGCGACCGGGATCCCCTCGGCGCGCGGCTGGCCGGCTCGACCGCCGTGCACGGCGACGAACACCCCGTCGACGTTCAGCCCCGTGACCACGCCGACGAAACCAGGCCACGCGACGCTCGCGAAGGGAATCGCGTCGTCCTCGCGCACCAGAAACACCGTCTTGTCCCGGTCGAGCGCGTCGTCCCCTTCCATGTCGAACGCCCGCGCCACGATCGTGTGCCCGTCGCTCGAGAGAGCGCGGCCGAGCCCGAAGGTCGAACATCCCACGAGGGGCGAGTCCTCGAACGAAAGCGCGATGTCGTAGAGCGCGTGGAGAAAAATCATTCGATGATACGTGGGCATTCGCCCAACGAACGGGTCGGGTTCGAAAGCAAACGACTGGGCCGCGAGCTCACGCCTGCGGGCGTCGGGGATCCCGCGATCGACGTGTCGATATCGAAGGCGACTGACATCCTGGATACCGACCCGAGCAATCCAGAGTGGAACGAAGATTTCGTAGTCCTTCCAGAGGCGCGACTCGACGTCAATCATCGGCTCACGGAGTAGGCGCGCCTCCGACGCCCCGATGGCTTCCGGCGACCCTTCCAGGTACACCTCGCGAAAACCCGCGCTGACCCGGGTCCACGATCGCGTCGAGCTCGCCGGGGGAAGGTCCACGCGCGGGGGCTCGATGCCGGTCGCGCCGACGATGAGCGCGTGCACGGCCAGCGGCACGAGCGCGAGCGACGCCGCCCACGTGGCCGAGCGCCGGAGCAACCTCGGGGAGCAACCCACGCCCATCACATGGCACGGATACGTAGCTCGATCACGGTTTTCACGACGGACGCGACAATGCGCGCGGGATCGCGCACGTTCCGGAAGTGCGAGCGTCGAGCTCCGCTTGCGGGATAGAAGACACGCACGGGGACTTCGACGATTGGGAGGTTTGCGGCGATCGCGCGCAGGATGACTTCGGCCTCGAATGCGTAGCCGTCCGACCCCACGCCGAGCGCGAGGGTTTCGCGCACGGGATACCGGCGCAGGCCGCACTGCGTATCGTGCAGCGGCCGGCCCGCGAATGCCGAAAGGAAAAGGTTGGATACGCCGTTGCCGAACCGGTTCGAGCGCGGCGCGCCATCGCGGACGAGATCGCGAACGCCGAGCACGAGCGCGCGCCGGTCGTCGTTCCCGTCGAGCACGACGCGGACCGAGCGGCCCGGGTGCTGCCCATCGGCGTCGGCAGTGACGGCCACTTCGAAACCGAGCCGGACCGCCTCCACCAGGCCCGTACGGATCGCCGCACCCTTTCCAAGATTCACCTCGTGGCGGACGAGCTGGGCTCCGCGTTCCCGCGCGATGTCGCCCGTTGCGTCCCGTGATCCATCGTCGACGACGATGACCGGCACTTGGACATCGGCGCGGAGCTCGTCTAGTACATGGCCGATTGTATCGGCAGAATCCAGTGCCGGCACGACCACGCATGCTCTCTCCACGGCAACCTCCTCCCTCTTCTACACCGCCACGTGACTGGCTCGCTCTGCGACCCGCCCGCGATGCGGCGCTCTGAACGTTCGCGCGGATTGGCCGTGAGCGCCGCGGTGATCGGGTGACCGTACAAATCGTCGTGGAGGGAGGACCCTATGCGGGTGTGTCGCGCACCGGGATCGTGCGACGAGCGCAGGCCATGCTCGACGCGCTTCGATTGCCACGCTCAGAGCTTTCGATCCTATTGACCGACGACGGTCGAATCAAGCTATTGAACCGAACGTATCGCAAGAAGAATCGCCCTACCGACGTCCTTTCGTTTGCCCAGCGTGAAGGGGAGCACGGTGACCGCGCGGGGTCTCTCCTCGGTGATTTGGTCGTCAGTGTTCCCACCGCCCGACGGCAGGCTGCCGCGCGCGGTGCGGACCTGACTTCCGAGTTGACAATGCTCCTCGCACACGGACTCTTGCATCTGCTCGGGTGGGACCACGACACACCAGGCAAAGACCGACGCATGCGCCGGGAAGCGGATCGCCTTTGCGCCGCGGCGAGCGCGGCTTGTGTCGCACCGGCCAACAAGGCTCCCCGAGGCAGGCCCCTCCCGCCCTCCAATGACGATTTGAACCTCAAGCGGCGTGCGCGTGCGGTGCGCTAGGGGCAATTCTCTACGTGTCAAGCGGGGGCTCCCGCGTCGCGTCGCCCGTGCGGCCGCCGGATGACGCAGCACGAAATCGCCAAAACCCGCTGTTTTTCCCTTGCGGAGTGCGAATTTGGAATGCTAGTCGTTCTCGCATTGAAGCCCATAGGTGGCTGGCGCGTGGCCCACCGGAGCGTCTTGGCGCTCTACCAAATATCGGGAAGGGCAGAATGAGTTCGGTCGATTGGAGTCGACAGGAGGAACCGAAATGTCTGCAAAGCGTTTGACGAAGGCGCAGGTCATTGCCGAAATCGCGGAGGCTTCCGAGCTCGATAAGAAGAGCGTCGGCCGCGTGTTCGATGGTCTGACAGAGCTGATCAAAAAGGAGTTGCGCAAGCCGAGCGGCGAGTTCGTGATCCCCGGCCTGCTGAAGTTGCGGGCGATCAAGAAGCCGGCCACCAAGGATCGTCCGGGCATCAACCCCTTCACCAAGGAGCCCATCACGATCAAAGGAAAGCCGGCCCAGAAGAAGGTTCGTGCGACTGCCCTCAAGGCGCTCAAGGATCTCATCCAATAGCTTTCGCTACGAAATCAGAAGATCGGGAAGGATGAGGATAGGTTCAAGCGTGGTGATCGGCGCCTCGTCACCTCCTTGAACTTCCCGATCTCATTCTGAGTCTCCGCGCGCGCTACCAATTCGGCGGAATCGAAGCTCTAGCTACTTGCCGCGCTGCCGTACATCTTCTCTGCGATGGAGAAAGTCATCGCCTCGAGCTTCTGATACGCATCTCGAATCTGAGCGACGTCCGCCTTTGCTTCGAGCAGGCGCCTCAAGTCGCGCGCGAGGATCCCCGTATCGTCGAGCATCTTGGCTTCGACGAGATCGGCGTACCCGTCGAGCGCGGCCTCGGTCGTGTAAAGCAGGGTTTCAGCCTGGTTGCGCATCTCTGCCAACTCACGCCGAAGCTCGTCGGCGAACTTGAACCTGTCCGCATCGGTCACGAGGCCGTCGACCTCCTCTTGCGACAGCCCGCTCGTCGCCTTCACCTTGACCGATTGAGCCTTTCCCGTACCCAGATCCTTGGCTTCGACGTTCACGATACCGTCTGCGTCGATCCGAAAAGAGACCTGGATCTTCGGGATGCCTCGCGGGGCAGGGGGGATGCCCGTCAGCTCGAAGCGGGCCAAGCTGCGATTGTCCGCGGACATCTGTCGCTCGCCCTGCAGCACGTGCACTGGGACGAAGGTTTGGTTGTCGACGCTCGTCGTGAACACTTCACTCTTCTCGGTTGGAATGGTCGTGTTGCGGGCAATCAGCACCGTGAACACGCCGCCTCCGGTCTCGACTCCCAGCGAAAGAGGGGTCACGTCGAGGAGCAGCACCTCGACTCGGTCGTTCCCGAGGGCCGCGCCTTGCAGCGCCGCGCCGGCGGCGACGACCTCGTCCGGATTGACGCCTTTGTGAGGGTCTTTGCCGAATAACTGCTTTACGGCCTTCTGAACCGCGGGCATCCGCGTCATCCCGCCGACCAGGATCACGCTGTGAATGTCCGCCGGCGTCAGCTTTGCGTCCCCGAGCGCCTTCTGGCAAGGTTCGAGCGTCTTCTCGACGAGATCGAACGTGAGCAGTTCGAGCTCCATGCGGGTCATCGTCTTTACGATGTGCAGAGGTTCTCCGCGCGCGCTTTGGGCGATGAACGGAAGATTGATTTCGGTATCGAGCGAAGAAGACAGCTCGTGTTTGGCCTTCTCGGCCGCCTCCTTCAGGCGCTGCAACGCGAGCTTGTCCGATCGCAGGTCAATCTCGTGCTCCTGTAGGAAGCGATCGGCGAGACTGTCGAGAATGCGGCGGTCGAAGTCCTCACCCCCGAGATGGGTATCCCCGTTGGTCGACTTGACGCTGAACACTCCGTTTCGAATCTCGAGGATCGAGACGTCGAACGTGCCCCCGCCGAGATCGTAAATCGCGATGCGTTCCGCTTCCTTCTTGTCGAGTCCGTAGGCGAGCGCTGCGGCGGTGGGCTCGTTGATGATCCGCTTGACGTCGAGTCCGGCGATCTTCCCGGCATCCTTCGTCGCTTGCCGCTGCGCATCGTCGAAATATGCCGGAACCGTGACCACTGCCTCCGTCACCTTTTCCCCCAGAAAGGCTTCTGCGATCTCGCGCATCTTGCCGAGGATGATCGCGCTCACCTCCGGCGGCGACATATCGCGTCCTCCGGCCTGGACCCAGGCGTCCCCGTTCGGGGCTCCGAGAATCGTGTACGGGACCGCTGCCGCCTGCTTGCGAACCTCTTCGTGGGTGAACTTCTGACCCATCAAACGCTTGACGGCGTAGACCGTGTTGCTCGCGTTGGTCACCGACTGGCGTTTGGCGGCTTGTCCGACGAGGCGCTCCCCGCCAGTCGTGAGGCCGACTATCGACGGCGTCGTGCGGGCCCCTTCGGCATTGGGAATGATGCGAACGTCGAGCTTGCCATTCGCGTTCGTCTCGGCGACTGCGACGCAAGAATTGGTCGTGCCCAAATCGATCCCGATGATTTTTCCCAATCGGTCCCCCGGATCGTCAGCTCGCGGCCTCTTTGGAGTTTGGCGCCGCGCCGTCCCCCGACTTCGCTTTCGCCACGACGACCATGGCCGCCCGAAGCAGCTTCTCGCCCTGTGTGTAGCCCGGCTGAACCTCCGCGATCACCGTACCGGCCGCATGCTCGGACGTTTCCACTTGTTGAATCGCCTCGTGAACTCCAGGGTCGAACGCACAACCGACCGTGGGAACACGCGTTATCCCCTCTCGACCGAGGGCGTCCACGAACTGCCTCTGCACCATCGACAAGCCATCGGCCACTGCCTTGACATCCGCGGTTCGCTTGGCGCTTTGAATGGCGCGCTCCAGGTTGTCGAAGACGGGCAGCACGGCTTTGAGAAGGTCTTCGCGTCCCCCTCGTCGCGCGTCTTCCAGCTCGCGGCGGGTCCGCTTGCGGAAATTGTCGAAATCCGCCGCGGAGCGCAGCCATGCATCCTTGAAGCGCGCCGCGTCGGCTTGGGCCGTCGCGAGCGGATCGGACTTTTCCACCGGCTCTTCCACGCCTGGAGGCTGCGATCCACGGCCGCTCGTGCCGCTCGAAGGTTCGGCTTCGTTCGCGTCCGCGCCGCGTTCCTCGGACTGAGAACCGTCGGCCTGTCTCGGTTCGCCCTGCATCGTCGCCAATATAAATCGTTCGCCCAGGAAGACCAGAGCCCCGAGCTTCGGAGCCGAGGCGTCGGCGAGCCCTCGGGCTTCCCGTCCGTATTGGGCGGCGGCCATCCGCTCGCTTATCACGCCGGAGCCGAGCGCCACGCTTCTCCTTGGGCGAGTGAAGGTCGCGCTCGCTCAAGACTTCGAGCGAACGGCCGTTTTCCGACCATGTACCGCCGCTCCCAATGAAAGCAATCCAAAGCCCCGCACGGAGCAGGCGCCTGGCGCACGATTCCGCAGGAAAGGGCGAAGGTGCACCCACGCTCCTTTCGCCGGGAGACATCGTCGCCGGCAAGTACCGCATCGAGACCGTCGTGGGCGAGGGAGGGATGGGGGTCGTGTATGCGGCCCACCACGTGGCCCTGAACCAGCGCGTCGCGCTCAAGCTCCTTCTTGTCGATTCCCCCGGCGGCGAAGAAACCGTCGAGCGCTTCGTTCGCGAAGCGCAGGCGGCGGCCCGGCTTCGGACCGAGCACGTAGTCCGCGTCACCGACGCGGGCGCGTTGGACAGCGGACTTCCATTCCTGGTCATGGAATATCTGCAGGGGTGCGACCTCGCCGAGCTCGTGGCCCTCGATGGGCCGCTGCCAGCTCACGACGTGGCAGACTACATGCTCCAAGTGCTCGCCGGACTCGCACTCGCGCACACCGCGGGAATCGTGCACCGCGACCTCAAGCCGGCGAATATCTTCCTTGCTCTTCGTGGCGACGGGTCGAATATCATCAAAATTCTGGACTTTGGAATCTCCAAGCAAAAGTCGGAGGGAACGCGCTGGAAGGAGCTCACCGGCAAGGCCCTTCTTGGCACTCCTGCCTATATGTCGCCCGAGCAGCTTCGGTCGAGCAAGGCCGTCGATGCCCGTGCGGACATTTGGTCGCTCGGTGTCGTGATGTACGAACTGCTATCGGCGAAGCTCCCGTTCGACGGCGAGGCTCCGGGCGAAATCTTCGCCGCAATCTTGGAACAATCGCCGGCTCCGCTGCGTGCACACCGCCCGGACTTGCCTCCGGAGTGGGACCATATCGTGATGCGATGCTTGCAACGGGCCCCGGATGCGCGCTTCCAGGACGTAGGCGAGATGACCCGCCTCCTGAGACCGCTCGGAACTCGTCGATGGGAACACGCCGCATCCGCAACCGAGCGCGTGCTCGCTCGGTCGCTGCGATCATCCGCCACGACGGAGAACGACCTGGAAGCCGCGGTCGCCGTCGGGGCCGAGTCTCCACCGCCTGCGCCCGCGTCCGCCGGGTTCTCGGCCGCAAGTCAAATGACCTTGGGAACGGGCAGGACACTCGTGGCCGATTCCCTGCCCACGTCCGTGCCGACAAAGCGCCGCCGCACCTTGTGGCCCACCGTCGCGGCGGCTGCCGCGATCTCTTTCTCGATCCTCGGAATCGGCTCGCGGAGCGGTTTTCACGGTGCGGCTCGAGCTTCCGGGGCGGAGCCACTCCCCCCCTCGAGCGACCACCCGTCGCCGTCGAGCTCCGCTTTCATCCGCCGCGCCGACAGCCCTCCCGCGATCCGCGCCGGCATTGGAGCCCCGTCCACTGCCGCAAACTCCGGCGTTTCCCAGCCACCTCCCTTGCATCCGCCTTCCGCAGCCCCGCAGCCGAGCGGTTCCGCGGCGGGAGAGTCCGCGTCGTTCCCACCGAATCGACGCGCTCCTCCCAAGAAACCAGAGCTCGGCGCACGGCCGACTTTTCTGAAGTCGTGGCGTTGACGCAGCCGGATCATGCGAGCGGCGATGCATTGGATGGCCCGCATGTCCGTGCAGCTTTGTTCGGCGATCGCCGGTACCGCGTGGGCCTCGCTGGCGATCGCGGGGCCGCCTCCGTCCGCCCCCGACAGCACCAGGGAGGCGAAAGCCGAGGCTCGCTTTCGCGAAGCTTCGGCGGCCTTCGACGCCGGCCGGCTGGACGCGGCGTGTGCGGCGTTCGACGCGAGCCTCCACCTTTTCCCCACGCTCGGCACGTTGCTCAATCTCGCTCTTTGCCACGAAAAGCAGGGAAAAACGGCGAGCGCCTGGCTCGAGTTCACGTACGCGGCAGCCTGGGCGAGCGATTCCGCGCAGCGAGACCGAGGCGAGTTCGCTCACCAGCATGCACTTCGGCTCGAACGAGGGCTGCTCCGGGTCGAAATCGAGCTCCCCTCGGAGGCCCACGCCCATCTCGAGATTGACGGCCAGCCGGTCGCCGACTCGCGACAGGCCTTCCCCGTCTTTCTGGACCCGGGCACCCACGTGATCGCAGCGACGGCGCCGGGCGGCGAACGGTACGAGTCGACCGTGACAGTCGCCGCCGGCGCTTCTTCCGGTCCGCTCGTCGTGACGATTCCGGCGCTCAAGGATGACGCGTCCCACGCTTCTGCGCAGGGCCGGCGCGGCGAGCGATCCCAGGCGTCGGGGAGCGCAGAGCGGACCCCCGCTTGGATCCTCGGTGGGGTCGGGCTCGTCTCTCTCTCGGTCGCCGCCTACTTCGGCGGCGATTCGTTGTCGAAAATGGGCAGCTTGGAATCTTCGTGCAAGCGCGGCTGCGACGCGGGACCGGCCAAGGCCTCCGAGACCATCTCGCTCGTCACGCTCGGCGTAGGGGTCGCAGCTCTTGCCTCCGGAGTGTGGCTCGTGCTCTCGCCCTCGTCCTCCGCGACGTCGGCGACCGGTCGCTTTTATGCCGGCGCGCATGCGGTGGCCCAGGGCGTCGGGGTCGCCGTCGGAGGCGCGTGGTAGTCGGAGCTCAAACTCGGTCGCGCTCCGACCGAGCCAGACTTTCGCTCAGCCGGGACCGAACGACCGTGTCTTGGTCTTCGCCGTGGACGAATGGCGAGGGCTCGGGCTGCGCAACCTTGGCGGCTGCGTGCGCAGCGACGGCCCGTGACAAGCGACCCCGCCAAATCTCCGTTGCATGCTCGTCGCCTTCCAGACCCTTGGCCGCTCCCGCCAGCGGCGAGGAAATTGGCCTCGTCGCCGGCCGGGGCGGCTCGTCCGAGCGGTCGCGGAGCAGCTGCAGGGCGCGCTGGAACTCTGCGGCCGTCGCGTAGCGCTCGCCGCGATTGCGCGCCATCGCTTTCGCCAGGACCGCGTCGAACCCGGCGGGAAGCGCCCGCCGCAGCTCGCGGGCCGGCCGAGGTCTTTCCTTCACGATGGCGCGGAGCAAATCCGCATGGTTCGACCCGGCGAACGGCCTCTGGCCGGTCAGTCCCTCGTACAAGAGAACGCCGCACGCATAAATGTCGACCCGCCTATCGAGATCGCGATCGCCGCGAGCCTGCTCGGGAGAAAGGTATTGGGGGGTCCCCATCACCCTTCCGCGCCGCGTGAGATCGACCTCGTCGATCCAGTGCCCGCCTTTGCCAGGGGTGGCTTTCGAGACGCCAAAATCGAGTAGCTTTGCCAGTGGCGGGCAGCCGGAGCGCTCCGCGAGAAACACGTTTTCGGGTTTGATGTCCCGGTGGATGATGCCCTTGTCGTGCGCCGCGATGAGCGCGGAGAGAATCTGCACGAGGATGTGGACCACGTCGCCAGGGGGCAGCCTACCGTGCCGCGCGATCCGTCCGGCAAGCGTCTCTCCGACGAGCTTCTCCATGACGAGATACGGTCTGCCGTCCGCAAGCTGGTCGACGTCGTAGACTTCGCAGACGTTCGGGTGTCCGATGCACCCGGCGGCGCGCGCCTCGCGATAGAAGCGTACGACCGCCTCGCTGCCCGCGGCATGGGCTCGGTGAAGCACCTTGATCGCGACCGAGCGCCCGAGCGACACGTGCTCGGCCTCGTAGACCGTTCCCATCCCTCCGCCGCCGAGGACGCGGCAGATGACGTACTTCTCGCCAATTGTCTTGCCAACGAGGGAGCATTCGGGCGCCGGAAAGGGTGGCGCCCGGACAGGAACCAGGCCTGAGGAAGACAGGGGCTTGGCATGTTCGCTGGGTTTGCGCCGGGACGGACAGACGGGCAGACGCGCATCGTGGGGTAGACCGCAGTCGGGGCATCGAAAGAAGCGGTGGCTCATGGTCGGTCCCATGGGAGGAGCAATCGGTGCGCCCGGACGCCGCGCCGTGAAAAATGGCCGTGGGTGCTCCGAGGATCGCTGTCCGGGACACATGCGAGGTTGTCCCAGACGCAAGTCTAGAAACGGTGGGGCAGGGAATCGCCGCGCGGTCGATGCGGGCACGGGTCATGCGACCCGAGAGACGATGGCCCTGCGACGCACAATGCCGCCCGAGATAGGAGGCCCGGTCGATCCGATTCTGCTTTGCGCGACCGGGCTCGTCGCGGGCGGCTTGCTCCTCTCGGCGCCAGGGCCGGTGATTGCCGCGGCCGCGGCCATCGCTTGTCTGCTCGTCGCATCGCGCCGTGCAACAGGACTCACCGCCGCCGTGGGTGTAATCGCGATCGGCCTCGGCGGACTGCGGGCGCGCTCCGCGGTGACCCTCTACGAAACGGAACGTGCGGCTGCGGAAGCGGCCCTCGGACCGCCCACGAGATGCAGCGCCCGCGCCCGCGTCGCTTCGTCTCCAGTTCGTGTTCGCGGCGGACTCCGCTGGGATGCGGAGCTCACGCGCGTGACGTGTGCCGACGCGGGCATCGGCTGGGAAGGGCGCGCGACGCTGTACGGCGGACCGGACGATTTCGCGAGAGGCGACCAGTTCGACGTCGTGGCCACGCTCGCGCCGCCTCAACGGTTTTGGAACGCCTCTACCGGGGACCCTCGTCCTTCGGAGGCGCGTCGCCGCATTGCGCGCTCCGGAGGGCTCCTCGACGCCCGAGTGGTTCGCCGCGGTTCCAGTCTCGTCGCCTGGATTCGATCGCGTCCGCGCACGGGTGCGCGGACGCATCGACGCCACGTTTCCCCCGGATGTTGCCTCGATGGCACGAGCTCTGGTGCTCGGCGAAAGTGATCTCGCGCCCGACGAGGACAGGGCCTTTCGATTCGAGCGGACTCTCCCATTTGCTCGCCGTCTCCGGGATGCATCTGGTCATCGTCCTGGCCTTCGCGGTGACCACACTCGAAGCGATCCTCTCGCGCGCAGAGGTCGTGGCCGCGCGCGTCGATGTCGGTCGAATCGCTGCTGCCATCGCGGTGCCAGTCACCTGGATCTACTCCGAGTTCGCGGGCGCCGGCGGCTCGACGGTGCGCGCCGCGTGGATGATGACCGCCGCGCTCGCCGCGCGCGCGGCCGGGCGAAAGACGGACGGCGCTCGCGCGTTTGCCCTTTCTCTCGGAGGGATGGCCGCGGCCGACCCGCTGGTTGCCTTCGATCTCTCGTTTGCGCTGTCCGCGGGCGCGACCGCCGGGCTTCTCGCGTTTGCCGAGCCGCTCGGGCGAACGTTGTCGTCGCGGTTGCCCACGCGGGCCGCGCCGGTTGCCGTGGCCGTTGCCACGACGGTCGCCGCATCCATTCCTTGTGTGCCCATCCTGGCGCTCTTCGCGTCGACCGTTCCGCTCGCGGGCGTCATCGCCAATCTCGTGGCTGTCCCGCTCGGAGAAGCGGCCGCGTTGCCGCTCTGCCTGGCGCACGCGCTTCTCGCGGTCTGGCCCACGGCGGAGCGGGGTTGCGCAATCGCCGCCACCGGGGCCCTCGTCCTCGTGCGGTGGATTGCTCGAGGTTTCGCCGCTCCGGGGCTCACGGCGGAAGTGCCGCCCCCCACAGGTTGGCAGCTCGCCGTGCTGGCCGTCGTGCTGGCGGCCTTTTTCCTGAGGGCGCAAAGGCTCGCGATCAGTGCCGCGTCGTGCCTCGCTCTCTTGGCGCTCGAGATCCAGGCGCGTCGCGCCGGAGCTCCTCACGGGTTGCTCCGCGCGACGTTTCTCGACGTCGGACAAGGCGACGCGGCGATCGTCGATTTACCGAACGGCGATGCCATGTTGATCGATGGGGGGGGTCTCGTCGGCAGCCCGATCGACGTCGGCACGCGCGTCATCGCATCGGAGCTGCGGTCGCGACGCCGAACCTTCCTCGCCGCGGTCGTGCTCACGCATCCGCACCCCGATCATTTCGGCGGCCTCGCCACGGGGCTCGACGCGGTCCACGTGGGCGCCCTTTGGGACACGGGCCAAGGGGAGCGAGAACGGGTGGGAGGCGCATACGCGGCTCTCATCGACCGGACCCGCGGGCTCGGCGTCCCGGTTCTCCACCCCGACCGCCTCTGCGGGGCGCGCGAGCTCGGGGGAGCCCTCGTGGAGGTGCTCGCGCCGTGTCCCGAGTTCTCGTCGGACCGCGGGCCGAACGACAATTCATTGGTCTTGCGGATTTCCTACGGTACCCGCTCGCTTCTCTTCGTCGGCGACGCGGAGCACGAAGAAGAGGCGATCCTCCTGGCGACCGCGCCTGCTGCCGCCCTTCGCGCGGACGTGTTGAAAGTCGGGCATCACGGGAGCCGAACCTCATCGACTCCTGCCTTCTTGTCCGCCGTGGCGCCACGCGACGCGATCGTCTCGGTCGGCTGTCGGAATCGATTCGGTCACCCCGCCCCGATCACGCTGGCGGCCCTCCAGGCGCAGCAGGTGCGGGTCTGGCGTACCGACCGCGACGGATCAATCACTGTCACGACCGACGGACGCACCCTGGCGATCGGATCGCTGGGCGGCCGCTGACGCGCCGCCGCGTCGGCCGCGGTTGATGGTAATCTGTCGGGCACGCTCATGCCCGAACGCCCCGTTACGATGCTGAGCGCCGATCAAATCGCGTCTCGCGTCCGCGAGCTCGGCGCCGCGATCACGCGCGACTACGCGGGGCGAAACCTCGTCGTGGTTTGCGTTCTCAAGGGTAGCTTCGTGTTTGCGGCCGATCTCATGAGGGCGATCGATCTGCCCCTTCGCGTCGACTTTCTCGGCGTGCGCTCGTACGGCGAGGGCACCGAATCGAGCGGCGTCGTTCAGATCACCCAAGACTTGTCCCGTCCGATCGAGCACGACGAAGTTCTTCTCGTGGAAGACATCGTGGACACGGGATTGACAGTCGCACACCTCACGGATCTCTTGCGTACCCGCGGCCCGGCGAGCATCAAGGTGTGTGCGCTGCTGCACAAGCCCTCCCGATCGCGCGTGCACGCGTCGGTCGACTACGTGGGATTCACGATCGAAGATCGATTCGTCGTGGGGTACGGGCTCGACTTCGGAGAGCGGTACCGCAACCTGCCCTACATCGGTGTCCTCGATCAAAGCGCCGGCTGACGTGCAAACGTCCTACGATTGGTCATCGTGCCGAGCCCGTACGCCGACGAGAACTTCTTCCGCGCGCTCATCGCGAGGGCCGTTGCCGGCAAGGCGAGCGACGTACACATCAAAGTCGGCCAACCCCCGGGCGCCCGAATCCGCGGCGACATGGTCTACTTTCGCACCGAGCGGGTGCAGCCCGAGGACACCGAAGCGGTCGCGCGCTTCGTCCTCGCGAACTCTCCGGTCGTGGCGAATCTGCACGACCTGAAAGAACACGATACATCGTACTCCGCGGAGGGCATCGGGCGCTTCCGCGTGAACGTGTATCGACAGCGCGGCAGTCTGGCCGTCGTGATGCGGTTCATTCCTACCGATGTCCCGAGCATGGAGTCGCTCGGGCTGCCGATGCCTGTGGCGCGCGATCTCGCGGAAAAGGAGAACGGCATGGTGCTCGTCGTCGGAGCCGCGGGCAACGGCAAGAGCACGTCGATCGCGAGCATGATCGCTCACTTGAACGCGACGCGCGCGCTCCACATCGTCACGGTCGAAGATCCGATCGAATTTCTCCACCACGACGCGCTCTCGAGCATCAGCCAGCGCGAAGTGGGGCTCGACACGACGAGCTTCACTTCGGCGCTGAGGGCCGCATTGAGGCAGGACCCCGACGTTATCTTCGTCGGCGAGATCCGGGACGAAGAAACGATGGAAATCGCGCTCAAGGCGGGGGAGACCGGGCACCTCGTCTTGGCGACGCTGCACACGAGCGACGCCGCGCGCACCGTGAACCGCATGCTGGCGATGATGCGAGGGGACCCGGCGGAGAATCGCATTCGGATCGCCAGCTCGCTTCAGGGAATCATCGCGCAGCGCATCGTTCGGCGGGTGGACGGCGAGGGGGTCGTCCTCGCGGCGGAGGTGCTCGTCGCATCGCACCTGGTGAGAGACTGCATTCGTCGTCCGGAGAGCAGTCCGGCGCTGAAATCCCTGATGGAGAAGGGCGCCCATCCCTACGGGATGCAGACCTTTCAAATGGCTATGGCGCGTCTCGTCGAGCAGGGGCTCATCGACGAAGTCGACGCGGCGGAGGTGTGAGGGCATTCGCGCTCACGCGATGAGGAGATTGGTCTTGTTCGGGCCGCGTCGCGGGAGCTCCCGGTAGCTCCAGCCCGGCGCGCGTCTCAATGGCCGCGATGCTGCTCGTGGTCATCGACACGTCCTTTCAGGACGCGGTCTTCACGCTTCTCGTCAGTATGACGCGAAGGACAGCAACGACCAGGCCAGTGGCTCATGTGAAGGATTTCGGTGAGATACGGCGGCCTGAAGGTGGTCACGCCGGGGAAGAGGCTGGCCGGAGACGTCGTTGCTTGGGCGAGGCGCGATGGTGACGGGTGACCAAGCCCGCGGGGGACCTAAAGGGCGTATTCCCCGAGGCGCCTCACCGCACGGGCCCCTTCCGCCTTGGTATGCTCTACCGCGGCGAAGATCGCCTCCTCCCGGATCATGCCCTCCCCCGGTCGCACGTCTCCGCATTCCCGAGCCGCGCTCGCGAGCCGTTGCGCGCTGGCCGTCGCCATCGGAGGTTCCGCCCTGGCTGTCGGCAGCGCGCACACGATCACGCTCTGCATCGTGACGGCCATCCTCGCGCTGGCCGCGACCCTCGCCTGGTGGCGGGCCGAGCCGATCCGCGTCCGCCCCGCCGCGACTCTGCTGCTCTTCGTCGGCATCGCGCTGGTCTCGTACACCGTTCTGCAATGTGTGCCTCTCCCGTTGCGCTGGCTGGCGGCCATCGCGCCTCACAACGCCGACGTCTGGTCGCGCGCGCTTGCACCGCTGCATGAACCTGGGCCGCGCTGGGCGCCGCTCACGGTCGATCCCACCGCGTCTCGAATCGAAATACTCAAAGGGGTGGCCTACCTCCTGGCGTTCGTCACGGCGATCCGGGTCGCCTACCGGAGAGAGGGGGCCCAATTTCTCGGTGCGGCGATCGTGACGACCGGGATTGTGCTCGCCGCGGCAGCGCTGCTGCATCCCGCGTTCGGAGCGCACAAGCTATTCGGGATTTACGAACCGGGACCGGGAATCGGCGAGAGCCATATCGCTCCCATCATGAACCCGAACAACCTCGCCGGGTATCTCAACATCGCGTTTTGCTTGGCGCTCGCGGCGTCGCTGGCGCGCGAGCCGCTGGTGCCGCGCGCGATCGTGATTGCCGTCACGGTGCTTCTCGCGGCGACACAAGTGTGGGTGGCGTCGCGCGGTGGGGTCATTGCCATGGTGATCGGCGGAGTGGCGGTCGCTTCGCTGACGATGAGCGAGCGGGTCAAACGCCGCGATCCGCGCGTGTGGCTGGCGGCCGGATGCGGCGCCGCGACGTTCGTCGGAGGAGTCCTCATTGCGCTCGGGAGCTCGCGCCAGGCGCAGGGCGAGCTCTTCATCACCGACGTATCCAAGTTTGCGATGGCGCTCGACGCGCTCAAGATGCTGCCCGCGTACGGAATCTTCGGCGCGGGTCGCGGCGCGTTCGAAAGCGCGTATCCGCAGTTTCGTGGCGACGCGGTCTTGTGGCACCTCACGTTCGTCACGCCGGAGAACATCGTCGCGCAATGGGTCACCGAGTGGGGTGTGCCGGTCGGGCTGTTTGGCCTGGCGCTCATCGTCGTGGCGCTGCGTCCGACGACGGCCCTCGCTCGCTCGAGGACCGCCGCGGGCGCGTGGGCGGCGCTGGCGACGATGGCCGCGCAGAACATGGCGGACTTCAGCTCCGAATTGCCCGGGGTCATGCTCTCGGCCGTCGTGTGTGCGGCGATCGTGGTCGCGGGAAGCGCGGGGCTTGCGCCGCGCTGGGTCGCCGAGCGGTGGTCGCGTTCGAGCACGCGCGTGGCGCTGGTGGGAGCCGCCGCTTCCGTGCTCGCGATCTTCGGCGGGGTGACGGCGCTGGGGCACCACGTCAGGGAGGAACGCCGGAGTCTGCACGACGCCGTGGTGTTGCATTCCGTACCGGTTCAAGAGATGCACGATCTCGCGCGGGCGGCGATGCTCCGGCATCCCGCGGAGCCGTACATTCCGTTCGTGACCGCTCTCCGCGCCACGCGTGCGCACGACGACAATCCCCTGCCGTGGCTCGGGGCCACGATTGAACGGGCGCGAGTGTATGGGCCGGCGCACCTTCTTTTGGCGCGCGTCGTGGCCGCCCGGTCGCCGTCGCAGGCTCGGCTGGAGTATCGCTTGGCGATGGATCAGGCGCCCGAGCTATTCGGGACAATCGCGCCCGAAGCCGCACGCTGGGTGGGCGGATACGACGACGCGATGGAGCTTGTATCGGACGGCACACTGGGCACCGCGGTGCTCACCTTGCTGGTCCCCGCGGTGGCCGATTGGTTGCCGGCGACCCGTGAGCGCCTGGATGAAGTATTGAGCCAGAGGGCGCCTCGGGACCCCGGGCCTGTGCGGCGCGCTGCCGTCGCGGCGCTGGCCGACCTCGAAGAAGGGGGTGTCGCGCCTTGGTGCGAGCGGTCGAATCGCGCTGCGTGCACGAGCGAGGCGCTCTCTTTGGCGCGGCGGCTCGAGGGCATCGAGCCTTCGGCCTGCGAAGCCTACGCCCTGGAAGCCCGGGCGCTGGCTGCGGCTGGGGAGGTCGACGAGGCGCTCGTTCGGCTGGAGCGCAGCGTCGACAGAGTCGTTGACCGCGTGAGCTGTTTGCGTGGCTTGGCGACCCTCGCCAACGTTGCCCACGACGATTGGCGCCTCGACAAAGCGCTGAGCGAAGTGGCACGGGCCGGGTGCGCCGACGCGAAGCAGTGCATCGGCAACCTCCTGTGGGTGGCGCAGGCGCAGGAAGCGCGGGGAAGCCCGCGCGGCGCGCTCGCGGCATACAAGCGAGCGTACGAGCGGTCGCCCGAGGACGACGCGATTCTCGAGAACGTCGCTCGGTTGGCGGGGACCGCCGGGCTGAGCGCCGAGGCGCTCAAAGACTACCAGGAACTCGCGCGACGACACCCCGGGGACGCGCGGTGGAAGACGGAAGTGGAGCGGCAGCGGGGGGCGGTGATTCGGGGGGTTACGTTTTGAGGGAGGGGCCAGCCGAGGAGGAGTCGACAAAGCGCAGCCCGTGCCGGTGAACCGGTTCGCGCCCGTGGCAGCGCTGACCGGGGAACTTCTCAGAACTGAAAATAAATGAACGGCTGTCCGCCGAACGACGCCAGGGAGACAATCAACAGCACCCAAGCGGTGAGCGCGAACGATCCCGCGACCGTCGACGCTCCGAGGACGACGTACTTTCCGGAAATCGCGCTTCGCACGAGCTCGACGTCGAGCACGCCGCGGAGTGAGCGCACCATGGCAGGCGGGCGATCGGCAAAGAGGAGGAGCCCGATCGCATGGCCGGCGGCCACGATCGGCACCATGACGAACAGCATCGCCGGGATGTATCCGACGCGCCCCGCTTCGAGTCCGAATAGCCCCTTGAACATCGCCAGCGAGACCGTCGTGCGCGCCGCACGAAACGGCACCCAGCAGAGGGTCGCGAAAACGAACATCAGGCCGCGATTGACGAGGGCAGGGGGCACGGGGAGCCTCCACCTCAGCCAAAGTCGATGCAGCATGAGCGCGGCCCCGTGAAGACCACCCCAGGCGACGAAATTCCAGCTCGCCCCGTGCCATAGTCCGCCGATCAACATCGTCCCGAAAAGGTTCGCGTACGTCCGAGCGGCACCCTTCCGATTGCCACCCAACGGGATATAGAGGTAGTCACGCAGCCACTGACTCAATGTGATGTGCCAGCGTCGCCAGAATTCGGCCGGATTCTGTGCGAGGTACGGCATGTCGAAGTTCTCGGGGAGATCGTAGCCGACCATCTTTGCTATCCCGATTGCCATATCGGAATAACCGGAGAAGTCGCAGTAGATTTGAATGCTGTATGCGACCACCCCGCACCATAGGGGCACGGTCGCGTACCGGTCCGGTCGTTCGAACATGGGGTCGGCCACACGCGCCAGCGTGTCGGCGACCACAATCTTCTTCGTGAGGCCAAGAAGAAATAGGCTCAGCCCGTGGCGCATGCGCGCCCACGTCGGCCCGATGGGCCGGGTCATTTGGGGGAGAAAGACCGAGGCCCGCACGATGGGACCGGCGATGAGCTCCGGGAAGAACGTGACGAACGTGACGTAGTCCATCCACGCGTCGCACGGCGCAATCTCCCTCCTGAACACATCGATGGTGTAGCTCATCGATTTGAACGTATAAAAGCTGATCCCCGCCGGAAGCAAGATGTCGAGATGCGGCAGCCGGAGGTGTCCGGGGAGCAAACCGTTTAGGTTCGAGAGAAAGAAGTTCGTGTATTTGAAATACGCCAGAAGCCCGAGGTTCGACACGATGCTGAAGCACAGATAGCGTCTGCGCACCGGAGTAGACTCCGATGCCGCGATGCGATCCGCACACCAGTAGTCGATGAGGCTGATGAAAAGAAGGAGCGCGAGATATCGGTAGTCCCACGCGGCGTAGAAAACGCAGCTGGCGACCGCGAGCGTTCGCTTCTTGGCCTCGTGACCGATCGGCGCTGAAAGCGCCAAGAGGAGCACGAACAGAAACAGAAAAAAGCGAGGACTATAGAAGAGCATGAAGCCTTTGCAGCTCCTCCGCGACCACCCGAGCGAGCAGCGCGTGGCCCGCCTCGTTCATGTGCCCAACGTTGAATTGGCTCGTCTCAAACCCAAATGGCGCACGCCCCTCCTCCGAGAAGCGCGCATAGCCCGCCCGGGTAGACACACAGCTATAACCGCGGGCCTTGCAACGCGCGAAGATGCGGCGCTCTTCCGGTGTCTCTTCGGTCGGCGCCTCCGGCACGTAGGAGACGATGAAGGCAAACGTGACGCGCTCCTCGTACGCAGCTGCGAGGCGGTCCATGACGGCTTCGACGGGATAGTCAGGCGCGGCTCGCGTGACCGGCGGAGGTCTGGCCGCGCGAAAGAGTGGCTTCTCCTGACTCAGACCGAGTCGATACATGCCGTAGCGCACCCACAGGAAGAAGGCGAACATCGAGCGTTCGCGTAGCCAATACGTAAGTCCGCGCTTGTGCGGGGGCACGACAGGATGGAGTACGAGCTCGCCGTCGCTCGAGACGGAGAAGTGGCAGAGATCGGGCTTGTCGAAGGCGTCCTCCGCGAGATCGTTTGGACTCATCTGAATGACGGTCCACCGCGGACGGAATCGCTCCTTGTAGACCGGCGCGAACGCCACGTAGTCGGCCGAAGACATGCTCACGCGGCCCGCGTTCAGAAACTCATACTGCGGTAGCTCCGTTTGCAGCCGATCCGTGTAGACGTTCCCGTCGTCGATCATGGCCGCGTCGGTGAACGAGTCTCCGAGAACGAGAACTCTCGGCCGTGTTGCATCCGGTGGGGTCTTGCGCCGGAGGCCGTCCGTCGTCCAGGTCGACACGGCTGGCGGCGACTCGCCGGTGCTGCGGGTCACGCCGGGCGCGCGGAGGTATCCGAGCTGCGCGTCATAGACGTAGTGAACGTCGTAAAAGTACCGCACGGCGCCCTCGGCTGCGGCGAAGGCGAGCAAGGCTCCGGGCAGGGCGCCGAAAATGCGGGTTGCAATTGGGCAGGGCATGAGCTCACGCCGCATCGTTCTCGCGAGCTTTGCGGGACCTGGCAAGATTCGTCGAAGGCAGCCTGGCCGAGGCCGGCCACGCCGACGCATACACCTTCGATACGCCCATCGCCCAGGCGGACGGCGTAAACCGCGCGGCCAGCGCAGGCGAGCTCGACTCCATACTCCGGAGGCGATCCCGATCGTTGAGTAGCTCTTCGATCGCGGCGGCGAGCGTGCCCGACTCCTCAGTCGGCACCAGCATGGCAGCCCCGTCGACCGTGGCTCTTAGCCCCGGGACGTCTGTCGCCACAAGGGCCCGCCCACAAGCCATCGCTTCCGCGGCGAAGATGCCGAAAGACTCGTACCTCGATGGAATCGCCACGAGATTGGCGGCGGCGATCCAGCTTCGGATGACTTGTCGCGGCTGCGCGCCGAGCAATCGCAACGAACCCATCCGCTCGAGCGCTCCTCGCTCCGGACCCTCGCCCGCGACCACGAAGTCCACGTCGGGCAAGAGCTTGGCCGCTTCGGCGAGGAGGTCAAAGCCCTTTTGCCGGTGCAGGCGGCCCGCGGAAAAGATCAGCGACCTTTCCTGCGAGCAACCGAGGTCGGCGCGAGCGTCGCGCCGCGACACCGTTTGCCTCGATAGCCAGAATGCGTCAATCGGGTTGGGAACGACCGTGGCCGAGTACCCGAGCTGCGCGCGGTAGTCCTCCGCGACGGCATCGCTCACCGCAATGAAATAAGGGCTCGCCAAGGGAAATGTCCACGCGTCGATCCGCCGACGCATTCCAAGGCGCCCTGGTCCCTCTGCGCCGTAATCCGGGTTGTGCAAGGTGGTGACGATCGGGACTCGGAGCAAGAGCGACGCGAGGCGTCCGAGCATATTGGCGCGATAAAGGTGAGTATGGATGATAGCCGGCCGGCCCGTTTGAACAGCCAACTTCAGCGCGCCCGCGGTGCCCAAGAACACGGGTACACCGACGTCTTGAAGAGCAGCGGCCAGGTCGTACGGGCCCTGGAGCGCGAGCACACGGGCGTCCCAACCGGCGTCGCGAAGCGCAGGAAGGCCCGCCACGAGACATGCTTCGGCGCCGCCTCGACCGAGAGTCTCAATCACATGCCACACGATCGGCTGCATGGGGTCGCGTCTCGCTCGTCAAGGACCGCCCGCAGGAACTCCCGCGTAGCGATAGCGATTGCCCAGGTACCTGGGTGCGAAGGCCGAGACCGCGCGAGAGAGGCGTCGCGCGAAATACACCGAAGCGACGCGAGGCTGCCGAAACATGGCAGGAGAGAATCGCGAGGGAGCCGGCCAATCGACTTCGCTCTGGAGAAACTCGAGCTGACGCAAGTTCAACCGCTCGAACAGCGTGCGCTGTCCCGCCGCAGTCGCGAGGAGCACATGGTACGGAGGCACGTTCGCCGGCGTGCTGTCGCTCCATGCTCGCTTCGCGCGGAGAAATACGTTGAACACGGTCGCCTGGGATTCGAGGGGCCCCTGCGCGAGCAGAACTCCGTCCGGGCGAAGCAGGCGAAGAACTTCCGTAAGGGCAGCGAGGGGACTCGTCAGATGCTCGATGACGTCACCTAGATGCAGCACCGCAACGCGGCCTTGCAGCTGGGATAGGTCGCGCTCGCCCACCGCGAACACGCGCGCGCCGCTCGACTGCTCCACGCGCCGCGCAACTTCCGCACCGAACTCTACGCCTGCGACGTCACACCCAGCCGCGCGGCCGACGGCGAGGAGCTCGCCGTTTCCGCACCCATAGTCCACGAAAGGGCCGAGTAGGGGCGACCGTCTGCGAAGCCAAGACGCGACCCATTCCTCATCACAAACGGCCTCTATGCCGCCATCTTTCGGGCCTCGGCCGCCGTAGTCGGGCCCATACATGCGCGCGAGAACATTCTCGTCCGGCATGGGAGAACAATATTCGGAGCCGCAACCGTGACAGAGCACATACTCGAACAACTGTTCTTGGAAGAGCGTTGACCCTCTCCAGGAGCGCCCGCGGCGTCCCGAGCCGCAAAGCGGACACGCGATTGTGGACATGCGCCGAGCCCTAGCCGGCAATCCGGAGAGTTTCCGCGGCTTTCTGGGAGGTGGGAGCGCCCCACGGCGGAATGACACCTTGCCGCCGAAGGGAGTCGGCCTGGCGGTGGACGAGGTCGGTCGTGTCGCGCACTCCGGAGTAGCGTTCGAACACCTCGCGCGGAGGTGCAGCAAATTCGGGCTCGAGGTAGCCCTGCCTGCGTTTGATCTTCCCTTCCACGCGTCGAAGTAGCCCGAGCGCCAGATCCGAGACCCGCTGTCCTTTGGATCGACCTAGGACGCGACCGCTCTCTGCCCAGTAACGACGTAGGTTCCGCCATCGAAAGGCGGGATCGTGCAGCATGCAAAGGAGGTAGAAGTCGGGCCAATTAACAGTTTTGATGAGATCTGTGCGGCCACAGTCATGCAGCGCGCGAACGACTCCCTCCGCAACGAGCACCTGCATGATGGATCCTTCCGGAACGATATCTGGCCAGGTCATCTCTTTGAATTCACGCGTATGCGCTTCAACCGACCGACCGGAAGCGTGGGCCGCGCTGTTGCTTGAGCCGCAGACACCTGGGACAAAGAGGGGGAAATCCACCCAATGAGTGAGCGGCACCGTCGCAGCCAAAAGAAATGACGAATAGAAATCCGGCGTATATCCATGGAAACATTTCCCGGTTCGCTCCGCCATGCGAACTAGGTAGGTCCTACGGATTATTCCGTAATAGACACTGGGCATCGCGCGGACTTCAGCGTATCCAAGCGAGCGAACCGCCTGCTCCAGGAGAGAGTTAGATGTATATTCGACCAGTTCTCCTGTGTGCCTGTACATCGTGTAACAACCGGCCTTTGGCTGATCGGGAAAATCTGGCCAATGATACCAACTGCGGTTCATGTTTCCAACCAGCACATCGAGCCCACACGCCCTCATCCAGTCGACGATGTTGGGCAATTCGTTAGTAACAGCGTCGTCATCACCTAATATGGACATGTACTCCCCCTGACAACGGTTGAATCCACGATTCCAGTTGTCCGTCATCGATACAAGCCGCCCCGTGTGCTCGTAGCGAAGGCGAGGGTCCGACACGACGTCCCGGAGCAAATCGCTGAGTTGGCCTGGGATCCCACAATCTTGGACAACGATCTCGTAATCGTTGGGGAAGAAGGTTAGGGCGTGCCGCACGAGACATGCCGCGGTAGCCGTTCGATTGCGCGTCGGGACTAGTAGCGAATAGACGATGTTGGCCATGCTTTTTCGTGCCACTCTGAGAGGAAGCAGGTTAGCATGGCGAGCGAGTTACCCGTCGCCCAAGCGCTGCGCAAGAAATCGTTGGAGGTTTCGCGCGCCCTTCTCCTCAGTTCGGTTGCTCGGGCAATCGCGGCCCGACCGCTTCCCGGAAGGGTCGTCGGAAGCATTGTCGTCGCGCGAGCGTAGAACCGTACCGTGCGTTTGCGCGGTTGCTGCTGTCGCCTCGGCGAAAGTCCTGTGTCGCTGTGGTGTGTGTGACTGCACTAGCACTAGGACTAGTGCTGGACGTCGTTTTAGCGACCGCTAGGCTTAGGCAGCGTGGCTCCCATGCGAGACGAACCCCGTTCCGGAACGATTCGAACGGCCGCGAAAAAGGTTGCTGCGGCCGTGCGCACGGCGCTCGTGCGCTCGCACGGGGATCGCGTCTTGGCTGAGTTCACGACCGGAGCCCCGGTGAAATCGCTGCGCGCACGGCTCGCTCCCGATCACCTTCACTACGAACCCGGGACCTTGCGCACCATCGTGCGAAACGGCATCCGCTTTGAGCTTGACTTAGGCGACTACATGCAATGGTGCGTCTATTTCGGAATATCGATTGAGCCGCGCGCACAGTTGTATGAGTTGGTTCAGCCCGGGCAGATTGCGCTCGACGTGGGCACCAACGTCGGAGAAGTCCTTCTCAACTTCGCCAAGCGAGTCGGCGAGCGAGGCGAAGCGTTCGGCTTCGAAGTCAACCCGGGCACCTTTCGACACTGCATGCACAATGTTGCGTTGAATTCGTTCCAGAACGTTCGAGTCTTCAACGTAGGCCTCGGAAGCGAAGCGGGCGAATTTGCCCTCGCGCGTCCCACTGCCCGAAATAGCGGCGGGGATCGGATCATAAGCATCGCGTCCGAGTCCGGGATCTCCGTTCGAGTGACGACGTTGGACGAGTTCGTTCGCGAGCAGCGCATCGAGCGGGTCGACCTCATGAAGATCGACGTGGAGGGCTTCGAAGTGAACGTGCTTCGCGGGGCACAAGCGACTATTGAACAGTTTCGGCCCACACTGTTCATCGAGGTGGATGATGAGAACCTTCGCCAGCAAGGGTCTAACGCATCCGAGCTAATGGAGCACCTCGAGCGGTGGCGCTATCGGGTGACGAGCGCCGAAGGCAATTGCTTGATAAGAAAGGCGGATCGGTTGGAGGGAAGGCACTTCGACATCATCGCTCGGCCCTAAACGGGTTCACCCCCTCAGTCGAATCAAAGACGGATTGAAGCGCGCGGCGTGCGAAAGATCCTTGAACGCTCTTCGAGCGCGCTGGAATCGTAGAGCCTCGATGGTCGATATAACGGTCTTCACGCCGACATACAATCGGGCTGACACCTTGCATCGGGTTCGAGACAGCCTTCTCGCGCAGACGCTAGCTTTCTCTCGCTTCGAATGGCTCATCGTCGACGATGGCTCGACCGACGGAACGCGCGAGCTTGTAGAGACATGGATGGATGGCCCGATAACAGTGCGTTACACATGGCAGCCGAACGCCGGGAAGCATGTCGCTTGGAATCGTGCCGTGTCCGACGCTCGAGGAGAGCTCTTTGTGTGCATGGATTCGGATGACGCATGCGTTCCTGGCGCTCTCGACCGATTCGTTTCACTTTGGGCAACCGAGAAGCGCCCTGAGCTCGCCGGAATCCTCGTGCGCTGCCAGACGCCGACCGGTGTGCCGATCGGTCCGGCTTTCCCGAAGACCGACAGCGCCGACTTCATCGAACTGGTGCTAATTCATGGCTTTCAGGTGGAAATGTGGATGGCACTCCGCTCGGACGTCCTACGCGCCAATCCTTTTCCCGAAGTTCGTGTCCGGTATCTTCCAGAAATAACAATCCTGCACAAAATTTCGTGCCACCACCGTTTGCTTCTTCACGATGAATGTCTGCGCGTGTACTTCGCAGGAAACGAGGGACGCGCCGATCAGATCACCCGTATTTCCGGAATGCGGTATGCAAAAGGACTGGCGCTTATGCACAAGAGCTTGCTCGACAATAGCTGGCGGTTTCTAAGGCAGGCGCCGATAAAGATCGGGCAGTCTGCGTTCCACTTCGACCGTTTTAGTCTCCATGGAGGCGGGTCCATCGAAAGGCAGATCGCATCACTCGAGCAACCGCCGGCGCGCGCCCTATGCTGGTCGCTGTTGCCCGCTGCATATGCGCTTTACCTCCTGGATATGTACCGTGGCCGGTGAGCGTTGGCATGGTGAGAGCGACAGCCATCACGCACCTGGTCTCACGCGATGGTCTAACAATGGGTGTGCCCCCCGTGCAGCTTGCGAGGGCGGCTTGCCTGGGTCCGGTAACTTGGTGTGGAAAGTTGCCGCCGCTTACGGCACGCTCAACGTAAGGATGCGCCGTTGGCTCGGCGTCGGTAGCCCTGATGTCCTTCAACCCTCTGCTGCTCGTGGAACCGGAGCCTCCTGTGCGCTCGCGCATGAACACTACGAAGACCGCCAGACACCAAGTGATTGCAAGATGTTAAGGTTTTCGCCGTGAAGGTCGTGATCCTAGCCGGCGGCCTCGGCACCCGCATCAGCGAGGAGACCCACCTCAAGCCGAAACCGATGATCGAGATCGGAGGCAAGCCGATCCTCTGGCACATCATGAAGATCTACGCCGCCCACGGCCTCACGGAGTTCATCGTGTGCCTCGGCTACAAGGGCTACCTCATCAAGGAGTACTTCGCGAACTACTTTCTGCACATGTCCGACGTGACGTTCGACCTCGCGAAGAACTCGATGACGACGCACCGAAAGTACTCCGAACCGTGGCGCGTCACGCTGGTGGACACGGGTGAGCAAACGCAGACCGGGGGCCGGCTGCGCCGCGTGCGGGAGTACCTCGGAACGGAAGATTTCTGCCTGACGTACGGCGACGGCCTGGCCGACGTCGACATCGGAGCGCTCCTCGCATTCCACCGTCAGCAGAAGGTCCTGGCCACAGTCACGGCGGTGCGGCCTCCCGGTCGCTTCGGCATCATCACCGTCGACGATGCGAAGATCACCGGGTTTCGCGAGAAGCCCGAGGGTGACGGCAACTGGATCAACGGGGGCTTCTTCGTCCTTTCGCCCGGCGTCATTGACTACATCGAGGGGGACAGCACGGTCTGGGAGCGCGCCCCGCTTGAACGATTGGCGGCCGACAAGCAGCTCGCGGCACACTTCCACAAGGGCTTCTGGCAGCCGATGGATCACTTGCGCGATCGCCAGTACCTCGAGGGTTTGTGGGCGAGCGGCAAGGCCCCCTGGAAGGTGTGGGAATGAACCCTGGCTTCTGGGCCGGCCGGCGCGTTCTCATCACGGGCATCACGGGGTTCAAGGGGGCTTGGCTCGCGCTCTGGCTGAAGGATCTCGGCGCGCGAGTCTGCGGCTACTCTCTCTCGCCTCCGACATCGCCGAGCCTTTTCGCCGCGGCGAAGCTCGAGGCCGAGGTCGACTGGATCGAAGCCGACGTGCGCGATCGGAAGCGGCTCGTGCGTGAGGTCGCCGCCTGGCGGCCGGAGATCGTCTTTCACCTCGCGGCGCAGTCCTTGGTCCGCGTCTCGTACGAGCAGCCGGCCGAGACGTTCGATACGAACGTCATGGGAACGGTCAACGTGCTGGAGGCCGTTCGCGCGACGCCGGATGTGCGTGCCGCTGTGCTCGTGACGAGCGACAAGTGCTACGAGAACCGCGAGTGGGACTGGCCGTACCGCGAGAACGACAGGCTCGGCGGGCACGACCCGTACTCGAGCAGCAAGGCGTGCGCAGAGCTCGTCGCGGCTTCCTATGGACGGGCCCTTCTCGGGGAGAGTCCCGCGGGGGTGGCGACGGCGCGCGCCGGAAACGTCATCGGCGGCGGGGACTGGGCGCGGGACCGACTCGTGCCGGACATTGTTTCGGCGCTCGCGACCGGCCGAGCACCTGGCATCCGGAACCCGGCGAGCGTTCGCCCGTGGCAGCACGTGATCGAGCCGCTCTCCGGGTATCTGCTCCTCGCGCAGCACCTCTTCGAGCAACCAAGAGCCTTCGCCGAGAGCTGGAATTTCGGCCCCTCCGCCGACAGCGTGCAGTCGGTGTCGACCGTGGCAGACGCCGTTTGCAAAGGGTGGGGTCCAGGCGCCTCCTGGACCCGCGACGAGCAACCCCAGCCGCACGAAGCGCGCATTCTCACGCTCGATTCGTCCAAAGCGCGGAGGCGTCTGGCCTGGCGTCCCCGCCTCGACTACCTGGATGCCCTCCGATGGACAGTCGAGTGGTACAAGGCCCACAGCGCGGGCGCGGAGATGGCCGACGAAACGCGGAGGCAGATCCAGCGCTACCAGGAGCTTCCGTGAAGTGCCGTTTCTGCGGCGCCGCGGTCGCCCGCTCCTTCGTCGATCTCGGCGTGCAGCCGCTGTCGAACGCGTACGTCGACCGGGGACGTGCGGACAAGCCGGAGTCCTTTTACCCCTTGCACGCATTCGTCTGCGAAGCCTGCCTCCTCGTCCAGCTCTCCGAGTTCGAGTCGCCCGAGCATATCTTTTCGGACTACGCGTATCTCTCGTCGATGTCGGATTCGTGGCTGGACCATTGCCGTCGCTACGCCGGCCGAATGGTCCAGCAACTCGGGCTGACCCCGTCGAGCCTCGTCGTCGAAGTCGCGAGCAACGACGGCTACCTTCTTCAGTTCTTCAAGCAACAAGGAATTCCGGTGCTCGGAATCGAGCCGGCGGCCAACGTCGCCGCGATCGCGTCGAAAGCCGGAATCCCGTCGCTGGCGCGTTTCTTTGGGACCCGGCTGGCCCGCGAGCTCGTCGTCGAAGGAAAGCGCGCCGATCTCCTCGTCGGAAACAACGTGCTCGCGCACGTGCCCGACCTGAACGACTTCGTGAGCGGGCTGGCTGCGCTCCTCGCGCCCGAAGGCGTGCTCACGATGGAGTTTCCTCACCTTGCCAGGCTCATCGAGCACAACCAGTTCGACACGATCTACCACGAGCACTTCTCGTACTTCTCGTTCGCAACGGCCGAGCGAGTGTTCAAAGCCCATGGCCTGGTGCTCTTCGACGTCGAGGAGCTGCCGACGCACGGGGGCTCGCTGCGGATCTTTGGCCGGCACGATGCGAACCGAGCGCGAGCCATCACCGAGCGGGTGGCTGCGCTCCGGGCGGCTGAGCGGGCGCAGGGGCTTCACGAGATCGACACCTATGCGCGCTTCACCGAACGAGTCCGCGAAACGAAGCGCGGATTGCTCGAGTTTTTGATCGCGCGAAAGCGCGAGGGAAAACAGATCGTCGCGTACGGCGCGCCCGCGAAGGGCAATACGTTATTGAACTACTGCGGCATTCGAACCGATTTCATCGACTATGCAGCCGACAGGAGCCCCTTGAAGCAAGGCAAGCTCCTTCCCGGAACCCGGATTCCGATCGAGCCGCCCGAGCGGATCCGCGACACGCGGCCCGACTATGTGCTGGTGCTTCCTTGGAACATCCAAGACGAGATCGCCCGCCAGCTCGCCTTCGTCAAAGAATGGGGGGGAAAGCTCTTCGTTCCTATCCCCGAAGTAGCGGTGCTGCCGTGATTTTCCGTGAGACCGAGATTCGCGGCGCCTTCGCGATCGAGCTCGAGCGACACGTGGACGACCGCGGGACGTTCGCGCGGGTGTGGTGCGCGCGCGAGCTCGAAGAGCACGGCCTTCGGCCGCGCCTCGCGCAATGCAGCCTCTCGACCAATGTGCGAAAGGGAACGCTGCGAGGAATGCACTACTCGGTGCCGCCCCACGCGGAGGCCAAAGTGGTGCGATGCGTCCGCGGAGCGGTGTACGACGTGCTCCTCGATCTGCGAGCTGGTTCGCCAACGCATTTGGCGTGGATCGCCGAGACTCTCACGGCAGACAATGGCCTGGCTCTCTACGTTCCGGAGGGGGTCGCTCACGGTTTTCAGACGCTCGAGGACGGTTCGGACGTCCTTTACCAGATGTCAGAGTTTTATGACCCCGCGTGCGCGCGCGGTGTGCGGTGGGACGATCCGGCGTTCGGGATCGAATGGCCGCGCGCGGAGCGGGTGATGTCCGAGCGGGACCGGACGTATCCGAGTTTTCGAATATGAGGGTGCTGCTGACAGGCGCCGGAGGCTTCGTCGGATCGCATCTCGCACGACTTCTCGTCCGAGAAGATCGCGAGATCTGCGCGTTGGTTCGCAAAGACACGGACCTGTCCCGCATCACCGACGTCCGCTCCCGAATGCAATTGCTCGGAGGTGACGTCCGGGACGTAGACGGTCTTCATCAAGCGCTGCGTTCGTTCAAGCCAGACGTTTGTATTCACCTGGCCTGGTATGCCAAGCCGGGGGAGTACCTTCATTCTCTCGAGAACGTCGACTTGATGGGCGCGACCGTCCGATTTGCGGCGAAGCTGGCGGAAATTGGGTGCGGTCGATTCGTTGGTATTGGAACCTGCTTCGAGTACGACACGGACGCGGGCTACCTGAGCGAGACCACACTCCTGAAACCGACGTTCCTCTATTCTGCGGCGAAGGCCGGAACCTACATGACTCTGAACAATCTGGCGCTCGGGGACATGACCATGGCCTGGGCGCGCCTCTTCTACTTGTACGGACCCTACGAGAATGAGAGAAGACTCGTCCCGTCCGTCGTTCGGGCGGTGCTGCGAGAGGAAGAAGCACGCTGCACCCCTGGCGGGCAAATCCGCGACTTTCTTCACGTCGAAGACGCGGCGGCGGCGCTGTGGAGCATTGCGCAAAGCACGGCGGCCGGAGCGATCAACGTCGGCTCCGGCTCACCTGTGAGCGTCGCTCACCTGGCCACGGCGATTGGTGAAATCATGGAACGGCCGGACCTGATTAAGATCGGAGCACTCCCCTACGCAAAGGGAGATCCTCCTTTCGTATGTGCCAACACCGGTCGTCTCTGCACCGAAACGGGCTGGCGCCCTCGGTTCCGCCTACGCGAGGGTTTGAAGAACGCGATCGAATGGTGGCGCTCCGTCCTATGAGCCCTCGCCTCGCGGAAAAGCTCTTGAACCGCTCGCGCTTCTCGCGCAGGGTACGAGCCAGACGAATATGCGAAGCCCTTGTGGATTTACTTACAAGCGCGCGGGGATCCTTCGGGCGATCTCCTCGCCTTAGCCCTTTGTTCTACTCGGAGAGATCCTCATGATGCTGTCGATCAACACAACCGAGAATACCGTCGCGTGGGAGGAGAATGGCGAGCAGCACGTGGCATCTCTCTATTCACCGGCAGCGTTTCAGCAGCTATCGCGACTTTGGGTCAAGGTTGGATGGGACCTGAAGTATCCTTACGGTTTCACCTGGATGGGCCGCCCCATAATTCAGCTTCCGGAGGACATGATTCGCATTCAGGAGACTATATACAGGGTTCGTCCGGATCTCATCATTGAAACGGGCGTAGCGCATGGCGGATCCTTGGTTTTTTACGCGAGTCTGTTCCGCGCGATGGGTCATGGCCGAGTCGTGGGTGTGGATATCGAGATTCGCCCCAAGAATCGGGCTGCGATCGAAGTGCATGAGCTCTCCAACCTCATCACGCTCATCGAAGGAAGCTCTATTGATCCAGCAATAGTGGCGCAAGTCCGGAGCTGCATCGCTTCGGGTGAGCGAGTTCTAGTGATTCTCGACTCGAATCACAGTAAGGCGCACGTCCGGCAGGAGCTCGAGTTGTACTCACCCTTCGTCAATGTCGAGTCGTACATCGTAGCAACGGACGGTATTATGGGAGACCTTCATGACGTACCCCGCGGAAAACCGACGTGGAAGGATGACAATCCACAGGCGGCGGCACGGGAGTTCGCGGGCGCTCATCCGGAGTTCACCCTCGAGACGCCGCCGTTTGTATTCTCAGAAGCGCTCACCGAACAGCAGGTGACTCACTGGCCGGGCGCGTACCTGCGCCGGCTCCGCTAGGTACCGCGTTGTCGAGCCTTCGTAGGAACATCACCGCAAACTTGTTCGGCAGGGTTTGGGGCATGGTTCTGGGACTTGTCTTTCCCCCCATTTATGCGCGCCTTCTTGGCATCGAATCCTACGGCCTCGTCGGCGTTTGGACTTCACTCACGGCGGTGCTGGGGATTCTGGACCTCGGTCTCTCCACGACGTTGACCCGCGAGCTGGCACGCTACTCAACCGAGGATGACGAGTTTTCGCATCGGGAAATGCGGGACGTGGTCCGAACAATCGAGGTCGTCTTCTGGACCCTCGGGGCAGCGGCGGGTGTCGGCATCATCCTTCTTGCGCCAGTCATTTCACGTCATTGGGTGAACGCCCAACGCCTCTCGAACACCGCTGTTGAAACCAGCATCCGTGTCATGGGCATTGCATTCGCCTTGCAGTGGCCCATGGGTATGTACAACGGGGGCCTACTGGGGCTTCAGAAGCAGGTCGCCGCGAATGTTATTCAGGCGGTATTTACGACGATTCGTGTCGTCGGTGTGGCCATGCTCATCTGGAAGATCAGTGCGTCGATCCTCACGTTTTTCGTTTGGCAAGCCGCCGTGATGGGCGCGCAAACATTAATCACCTATGTGACGCTCGCCCGGAGCCTTCCGGGCCGCGCCCGGGCCGGGGTCTTCCAGTGGGAGCTTCTAACGAGAAATTGGCGATTCTCTACGGGGATGTTCCTCATCTCGCTATTAGCGATTGTGCTTACCCAGACGGACAAGATCGTGGTAAGTAAGCTGCTGTCGCTCGAGCGATTTGGCTACTATACCCTTGCATGGGCGGTAGGCGGGGCGCTGGCGAACCTGACTAACCCTGTCTTCGTCGCCCTATTTCCTCGATTGGCTCAACTGGCAAAAATGGACGACTCGGGAGAGCTGTCCCGAGTCTATCACGACGGCTGTCAGACCATTTCGGTGCTGCTTTTACCGGCAGCTGCAGTCTTGTCGCTTTTCTCGCGAGAGGTCTTGATCGCGTGGAGTGGGGACGCTCGTCTCGTTGCCGTGGCCTCTCCTGTTGTCGCGTTGGTGGCTATCGGTACGGCTCTCAATGGCCTGATGAACACTCCCTACGCGCTCCAGTTGGCGTTCGGTTGGACGCGGCTGACAGTGATTGTCAATGCGATTTCCGTCTGCGTTATGGTCCCACTCGAATACTGGCTCGCAAGAAGGCATGGCTTGGTGGGCGCCGCCGCCGGGTGGGTCATCCTCAATGCTGGCTACGTCGTGTTCCAAATTGGCGCGGTACACGCGCGGCTTCTTCGGGGCGAGCAATGGCGGTGGTATTCGACAGACGTGGGCCTCCCATTGCTGGGCGTGGCAATCGTGCTGGTTCCCGTACGCGTCTTCATGACCGTTCCGGAGGGACGCTTCGCGATCTGTGGGTATCTCGGCTCGGTGGCCGCTGCTGCAATGATCGGGGCCGGGATTATCACGCCCGGGGTACGGTCGCGGGGGCTGGCTCTTCTGGCTCGATGGAGACTGGCGAGTTGACCAACGACCTCATTGTCCGGTGGCCAGCTGTTGACATCACGCCTTCTCCCCAACCGCGCACCAGTACGGCGGGCCCTCGCCAAACCGAATATTCTCCAACCCGGCCGCCGTCATCATCTGCCGGATCTCGGCGGCGGTGAAGCGCTGCTCCAAGCGCGTCCCGAATCGATCGAGAGCATCCGTACGCATGACGTAGAGCGACCGCCGCCGGTAGTACGACAAGGGCAGGGCCTGCGGGTCGATGCCAAAGCGTTCGAGCAACGCCGCGGCGCGCGCGAGAGGGAGATACACGCCCGCTGCGATGGCCTGACTCGCGGCCAAGCGAGCGGGAAACGGCAATCGCGAAATGACCCGCCGGCAGAGGTCGGTCGTCTCCCACAGGCGCCTGAACCATGCGGAGCGATTGTCGAAGGCATAGTAAAGGTAAACGAGAAAGGGGGCTCCCTTCTTCAGCTTGCGGACGCACGCGCGAATGCCGGCCTCGGTGTCCGGAACGTGGTGCAGAACGCCGAGGGAATATCCGAAGTCCATCGAATCGTCCGGCAGCGGCATGGCGTCCACGCTGGCGTGGTGGAAGACGCAATTCTGCGCGCCTCGGGTATTTCTTCGCGCGACGCCGAGCGCTTCCGCGCTCGCATCGATGCAGTGCAGCCGGGCGACGCGCCTCGCGACGAGCTTGGCCCAACGCCCACTCCCGCAGCCGAGGTCGAAGCCCTCGGAGTCGGTCGGCAAGCGAGACCATGGGAAGACCTGGAAGTAGCGGTCGAATATCGCCTCGAGCTCGCTCTCGTCGACCGGGCTTTGGTCGAACCGCGCCCATTCTTGGCCGAAGCCACGTACGGTCAGTTCGTGCGCGTTCTCCATACCGCCTGCCGCCGGCTACTCTAGGTCCAAACGGGTCACCGATTGAACAATCGCGACCTGATTGTCGCCCGTGTCCCCGATGTACAGGCGCGACGTGAAGAACGGCGTACGCTCGGCGGCGACGCCTTGGGGCCCGGTGAGGCTGAGCCCGCCCGTGGCGCCGATGCTGAATGCAGCCTGGGAGCCGCTCTTCAGCGTTCCCAGGTCATACGTCAGCACCCGCGCGAGATCGCGATCGACGACGTAGAGGTTCTCGCCATCTTGCGTCAGCGCGACGGGGCCGGCGAGCGCCGTCAAGTCGTTCGCGCTCGCCGCAGGGGTCCGACTCACCAGGTCGGGCTGCCCGAGCACGCCGTCCGCGCTCCCCCCCGAAGCGGGGGGGGTAGAGAAGATGACCACCCGATTGTTGCCTGAGTCTGCGATGTACAGAACACCGCCGAACGAGAGGATGCCCGACGGAAACGAGAGGGACGAGGCACTGGCCGCCGCGTTGCCCTGGTTCGGGAGCATCGCCGAAAAGGTGGATTGCCCGATGACTACGTCTGCGGCCTGACCATTGGCGGTGGGGAAGCTCTTCCAGCCGAGGACACGATGATTGCCGGTGTCCGCGACCCAGAGCGCCGTTCCGTCGCTGTAGGCCGCCGTAGGGCGCATCATGGTCGTCGCGCTCGGGCCGCCAGGATTCGCCGCGGTCGTCGCGAATGTCGCCTGCCCCAGGACGAGCGTCGCGGCTCCGTTCGCCGCATTCGCGGGGTAGATGAGAACCCGATTGTTCGCGCTGTCGGCGACGACGACGTGAGTCGAGTCGGCGAAAACACCCTGCGGACCGCTGAGTGAGGTCGCCGTGGCGAGGCCTCCTGAGTTCGGCAGCGCGAGGGTCGAATTGGGTTGACCGTACACGGCCGCTGGCTGCTGTCCGGGGGCGACCGGCAGGGTCATGACGAGGACGCGGTTGTTGCTCGTGTCGGCGATGTAGAGGCTTCCGTTCGCCACGGCCACTCCATGCGGCTGCGATGTTGCGCCGCTCGCCGCCGAGCTCGTTTGATCGAAGCCGTTCGTGAGCAAAGTGGGCTGGCCCAGCACGCTGGTGGCCCCGGCTCCGGTCGAAGGAGTCGTTGCGACACCATAGCCCACCACGCGGTTGTTCGCCGAATCGGCGACCCACAACGTGGAACCGTCGCTGGCCAGACCGAGGGGCGTGGCCAGTGAAGAAGGGCCGATCCCGTTGGTGTTCGAAGTTCCCACCCCGTCCGCGCTTTGGCCCAGCTCGCCGAGGGAGGCAAGCGTCGTCGAGTCGAGCATGTGTACGCGGTTCGAATCCGACTCGCTGACATAGAGCGTGCCGCCGACGACCGCGACGGCGCGTGGGCGCAGCACGGAAGTGGCCGTCGTCGGAACGGTTTGCGCCTGACCGATGGCAGTGCCCGGGGCTACGAAGTAGTTCGGATTGGCCACCGACGTACCCGAAGACTGTCCCGCGAACGCACCCGGTATAGGACTGGTCGTCGCGTCGTCCCAGCGGACGACGCGGTTGTTCTCGGTGTCCGCCACCCAAAGAGTGGTCCCGGCGAGCGTCACCCCGGTCGGCAGATCGAGCCCGTCAGGAACGAACGCGTACGGGCCGCTGACGGCGTTCGCCCCGGAGCTCGTGAAGTCCGCTTGTCCGATGACGTCGTCGGCTGCCTGCCCGTTTGTGCTCGGGAACGTGGTCCACGCAAGCACGCGATTGTTCAAGCGGTCCGCCACGAAGAGGTGCGTGCCGTCGCTCGCCACTCCCGTCGGATAGAAAAAGCCAAGGGCATCGGCGTCCGAGTACCCGTCGCCGTTTTGATCCCCGTTCCCGCGGTTCGGCTTGCGGCCCGAGAAGTCGGCCTGCCCCAGCACCAAATCGGCGGGCACACCGGTGGTCGAGGGAACCGAGTTCCAGACCAGAACGCGGTGATTCTCGGTGTCGGCCACGATGAGATGGGTACCGTCGAGTGCCACGCCCGAGGGGCCCGACATGCGCGCGGCGCTCGGCGTTTGCTGATCGAAGTTGGGCACATAGGATGCGCTGTCGGTTTGACCGAGAACGACCGAAGCGGCCTGGTTGCCCGCCGCGATGTCGGTAGCGCGGTACAAGAGGACGCGGTTGTTGCTCGTGTCAGCTACGGCGACGAAGCCGCCCCCGATGGCCACGTCCCCGGGTCCGGCGAGCGTCGTGGCCGATATGCCGCGATAGTCAATCTGTCCGTTGGTCGTGAAGCCGGCGTGACCGACGACCCGACTTGCCGGTTCGAAGTTGAACGTCGGCGGGCTGTCGAATACGAGAAGGCGCCGCGAGTCCGGGACGAGCACGACCTTGCCGGCGCCGAGGTCGTCGCCGGCTGACAGGGATGACGCGGAGACCTGGCTTTCGACGACGCGGGTGGGATCGGGTTGGCCGAGAACGAAGTCGATGGAGCTGGGGGCCGTCGGAATGGCCTTCATCATGGCAACGCGTGCGGAATCGCGCACGGCGAGACCACCCCCGGGAGTGCGCGCGATCAGGCCCGGGTAGATCAGGTCCGTGGGTGGGTCTACCGTATAGCCAATCGGAAGGACCGTGAAGTCGATGGGTGGATTGCTGGCGGTGGTCGCGGCGATATATGCGAGTCCCGGATCAAATTTCCCTGTAAAGAACATGCCTTGGGAAGCAAAGGCGACGCCCCACGCTTGGTAAATGGGCGCGGCCCCCACATTGATCGAATCTGTCGTGAAATCCGGTTGCCCAATGACGACGTCTGCCGGCTGATCGATGCCTGTGGGAAACGTGTTCCAGACCAGCACCCGTTGGTTGAAAATCTCTGCGACGGCGAGCCTCGTTCCATCCGAATCGATGCCCGCCGGGGACGATAGGCTTGCTGCCCCTACCCCTCCGCTATTGGCGGCGGTCGACGAGAAGTCCGGCTGACCAAGGACGACATCCGCGGGGGCCGCATTCGAAGAGGGGATCGCGTTCCAAATGAGAATCCGGTTTCCGGTCGTAACGGCGAGACGCGTTCCATCCGACCACAAGCCGGAGCAGCCGCTGGCTCCGAAAAGCGACGACGTGGTCTCCGTGCTGACCGTGTTGAGGTCGGGCTGTCCCAGCACGACGGTGGGCAGCACCCCGGGGTTCGCGGGAATTCCGTTGTAGATGAGCACGCGCGACCCGTTGCATAGAAACAGGCGTGTGCCATCGAAGAAGGCGCCGCTCATTGCTTTGGACGAGAGGTTTCGCAAAAGCGACGCCTGATCCGCCGACGAGCTGATGTCGAGTCCCACGTCCGTTTGCAGGGTCCACCCGGTCGGGCGATCGGTCGCGCCGAATGTCCCGGGCGCGGCGACGAGCCCCACGACCGCGCTCCCCGAGGATTGCGACGTGACGATTCCGCGTGAAATGCTCGGGGAGACGTACTGGAACAGAACTGCGCTTGCCGCGGGGGGCGCCGAGAGCGCGATCGACAAAGTGAGGTTCGGGAGCGAGGAAACGCCCGCCGGAGGCGCGATCGAGCACAGCGCCGAGCCGAGGGTGTCCCCGCTCAAATCGGCGGGAATCGGGCTCTGGGTGACGGTTATCGAGGCGCCGGCCGGTAGCGGGGAGTCTGCGGCGCTCACCGTGCATTGTCCGACGACGCAGCCGGCAAGGAGCGCGCTATTGTCGCACGCAGACATCACCATGGCGGGCGCGTCGGTCGGGCCGTCGAGGGAAGCCCCGTCGACCGGTGCCGCGTCGAGGACGGCTGCGTCCGGCGCCGTTCCGTCCAAAGCCGAGCCATCGAGGAGCGCGACGTCCATTTCTGGTCCGTCGGGCGCGGATGCGTCGCTGGGCGACCCATCACCGAGCGGCGCGTCGGTCGCTCCAGTCGCGCCATCGGTTGAGCCTTCCGTTGGGGTCGGCGGTTGACCACCCGACCCGCACCCGCATTCCATCGAGATGAGAGCCGCGAACACCCCAACAAAGCCGAACCGCCGCATACCAACCCCTCCAAGCGATAAGCTGTAGCCACAGGTCCCGCAGCCTGGGCCGAGCCTACCAGTGCGCTCCATTCCCTGTCGAAACTTCCAGCTCGATCCCGGATCTCAACGTTCGAGCACCGCTCGGGCGGTACTCACCTACTCTCTCACGTCACCTTCGCCTAAGAGTCGCAGCCAGCAACCTCTTGGTAGTCCCCGACCGCTTCCGCATTCAAGGCCGCAGGATCGGCCGATGCAGCCCGCTGGTGATACGGCACTCCTGAGGAGACCCGTCGGTCCTGCGCCAGCCGCCAGCGCGGTCCACCTACCGCGGCCGCCCCGCTAAGCTCGTCTCTGGGTTCTCGGTGACTTGGAATGCTGCCGCCCGGGCGCCGATGACCGCCGTCTCAGCCAAGGCGAGCCGATAGGGCCACCGAGACTTCATGGCCAAGAAACGGCTTTCTACGAGAACCCAGGAAAGCCGAGCAAGGCCGTACGTCGTGAGCCCGGCCACCGAATAGAAGAGGACCTGCGCGATCCACTGCGTACCCAAAACGCGAGGCACCCGATCGGCCCGGGCGAGCATAGGCAATAGTTGCGTAAGTCCCTGGCGAACCGGGATATGCAACAAATACATGGCGTAGCTATATCGGCCGATAGAGCGCAACGGTGGCCACGACAGAATCCGCGCGACGGAGCCGCCGGTCGGGGCGAGTACAACGGCCCCGAGAATCGTCGCAAAGATCATCGTGAGGGCGGCGAGCCCCGCAGTGAGGTTGGCCATTTTCAAGTTCCCAAAGCCGTGATCCATCCACGCGCATCCCGCCATGGTCATCGCGCCAAGTCCCAGGCACGGCCACCCGAGCGCACGCCAAGCGGACAATCCTCCTTCGAGGTGCAACATGGCCACGAGCGAGCCTGCGGCGATGGCATCTATTCTGGCGGGCATGAGCACGTAGGCCGCGAGTGGCGCGTGGGCCGAAAAGTACATGATGCGCCGCACTCCGAGAGCGGCAACCACCGCGGCCAGGCACACACGTTTGAGCGCTCTCAAACCGAGGGCACGGACGAAGAGCGGCCATATCAGGTAGAATTGCTCCTCTACCGCGAGTGACCATGTGACGCCTAGCGACTGCGGTCCCAGATTGCCGGAAACCGACATCTGGATGTTCTGAAGATAGGAACCATACCAAGGCGCGAGAGAACTGACCGCGGAGGCGTTACCCAGCAAAGCAGCGCCGAGAAAATAGCCGGCGAGCAATAAATAATAGGGCGGCGCAATCCGGAGCGCGCGGCGCGCGTAGAACGCAGAGTAGTAGGTCGGGGATCCGAGGGATCGAAGAAGGATGCTCGTAATCAAGTAGCCAGAGAGCACAAAGAACAGTTGGACGCCGGCCCAACCGACGCCAGTGAACCAGAAAAGTACCCTTTCGACGAAGTACACTTTTGGGACGAGCTGGAAGTGGGTCGAGAGGACAAGAAGTATCGCGATCGCCCGAAGGCCGTCGAGCGGTGGAATGTACGGCATGAGGCCCAGCCCGCGCAGCGGTCCGCATGAGGGGTGAACGTTGTCGCGCGCCGCCACGTGAATCCCATCGCCAACGGCGCGCGCGCTTGACCTCGGCTTCAGCAAGCTCCAGTTCGACATTCTCGATGCCTCGCGTCCAAGATCTCGTGGCCACGCCATGGGCCGACGTCATCGCAGCGAGTCGCGCACGAACCACTAGGTCCGTGACGGCTTGCGCCGAGCAATCCGCTCGGGCGCCATTCCCCGACTTTCGCACTCCACCCCCCGCCTGAGACGCGACGGCGAGCAACCCTCTTGGTAGTCCCCGAGTTGGTAGTCTCCGAGTGCCCGCGCATTCATGGTCGTCGATCTGGCGCCCGTGCGGAGCGGCTCGCTTCCGGCGGCCTCCGTCTGTCAGTGCAAGCAGGGCAGATCAAGCGGACCAAACGTGTTACGAGGTGCACGGCCACGCGGGCGATGAATCGGAGAGACAGGATGAATCCCAGCTCCAGTGCGTACGACGGATTGCGTCCCTTGATGGATACGCTCGGTGTGACCGCTACGCCGGTGGCGTTTCACGACGCAGTGAACGTGGCATTTCACGATTTCGAGGCCGCCTGTTACGACGAGGTTCATCGGTCGATGTGGGAAAGCTTGCCGAGGCAGTTCGCCCTGCTCTCCGAGGACGTCCTTGGGAACGCCGGACCATTGCCGGCGGAACTCACAATGCTCGATGTCGGGTGTGGGACGGGTCTCGCGAGCGAACTCTTGCTTCGGACCAAGCTCGGGCGACTGGTACGAGCGATCGACCTAGTCGATACGTCCCCGAAGATGCTGAGCGCGGCGACCGCCCGCGCAGCAGCCTGGGACGTCAAGGTTACGTCGACGCTGGGTACCAGCGACGAAGCCCCTTCCCAGAGCTACGACCTCATCCTGGTGTGTTCCGTGCTCCATCACGTGCCCGATCTGGCCGCCTTTTTCGCTCGGATCTCGCGAATGCAAAAGCCGGGGGGCCTTTTCATGCATTTGCAAGATCCCAACGGGGACTATCTCGGCGACCACGACCTCGTGGCTCGGACGAAGCGGTGCGCCAGAACGCCGCGAATCGTCGGCGAACGCATCATCCAGAGGGTTTCTTCCACGCTCTTGGCCCGGCGCTTTCAGACTTTCCTCGCCGCGCACGGCCACAAAACCTATATCGACAAGACGAACGAGGTGCTCCTCCGCTCCGGTATCATACGAAGGCCGATGACCAAGGCCGAGATATGGAGCGTGACGGACCTTCACGTTGGTGCAGGAATATCGTTACGAAAATGGCCGAACAGCTTCAAGGCTACGAGCCCATATCCACGCCGTCCTATTCATTTTTCGGGCGAATGGCGAGCGAGCTTCCGAAGTCGTTTCAGCGCGAAGAGGCGCGTCTCACGGACACGCGCGCGCTCAACGGTATGCAAATCTCGGGTGCTTGGCGGCGCAAATGATGAAAAGCAGAGCACGCTCGTGCGTCGAGTTAGCGGGAGTCCAGCGGCTTCGCCTGCAGAATATCTTCTCCGCTGCCGACCGCGACCCGGACGGCGTTCGCAAATAGCGACGCAGACCGCCCCGACGAAAACCGCTCTTCGACGGTGACGCGACCCGCGGCGGCAACCCGTTCGCGGACGTCGGGAGATCGTGCGAGGCGGTCGAGAACTTCGACCCACTCGTCCTCGGACGAGGCTAAAAATCCGTTCTGTCCGTGACGAATGATGTCGGCGTTGACACCCACGGGCGCCGCAACCGCCACACGGCCGGCCGCCATGTACTGGAGTGCTTTGCAGCCGCACTTGCCACGGGTAAATTCGTCGTCCGGAAGGGGCATGATCCCCACGTGACCCGTTCCGATGGCCCGCGCCTCGTCGTCGGCTCTCCAGGGAACGAAGCGCACGTCCACTCCGGCCATCGGTCGCCGCAGCGGTCTGTCGCAAATGACGGTCAGTCGCAGAGGGCGGCGCCGTGCGAGGCTCTCGAGCGGCCCTCGGGCAAGCTCGAGGTGTTCGAGAGTCGAGAACGTCCCGGACCAGACGAGTGTAAAGGGCTCCTCCTTTGGGTGCGGGGGCTGAACGGGGTAGGCTTCGAGTTCTATGCTGGTCGGCACGACGTGCACCGTCGGACAGTACGGCCTCGCCCAGGCGGCCAAATACTCGTTTCCCACGGTTACGACTCGCGCCAAGCGGCATATCGTCGCCGTCTTTCCGGTGAACTTTAGCGACCGAAACCGGTGGTTAATGGTGCCGGCGATGCGGTTCGGCGTAGTCCATATGGCGTCGTCAAAGTCGTAGACGATGGGAACGCCCGCCTGCGATATCAGCCATTCATAGATTGGCGGGCCGACCAACGCCGCCTCGCGATAGATGATGACGACATCGTACTGGCGCAATCCTCTCAAAGCGAGGCGCCGCCTGAGCGTGTCTCTTAGCAGGAGCACCCCTTTTTCGATCGCTTTGCCGTCTTGGTACAGAACACGCGAAAGCGCCCGCGATTCGAAGGGGGCATACTCGACTTTGATTCCGTGCTGTGTCTCGAGGGCGCGCTCCCACTGTTCGATCCGAAAGCGCTGACCAGGAGATACGCCCTTCTCCTTGCTCACGAGCGCCAGTGCGCGCAGCATGGTCCTTGGGGAAATCTCAGCTGGAGATAGACGGTTCGTGGCGTCGGTTGGACAACGCCGTCAGTTCGGCGGCGCGGCCGCACGACCAGAAGACCCGTCGTGGTCTTCCGGTGTGGGCAGCGGCTGATACCCTTCGGCCTTGTAGTGGTAATATTGGTAGTAGCCGTAATCGTGCTTGCTGAGGTTCACGGCGTTCAGCACCGCGCCGACGACGCGCGCGTCGACGTCGAGGAGAATGCGCAGCCCCTGCCGCGCGAGCTGTCTCGATGTTTTGAACGCCCGAACGACGAATACGGTGCCGTCGACCAGAGTCGACAAGACGGCCGAGTCGGTCACAGCCGCAATTGGAGGGCTGTCGATGACAACCCGATCGAAGCGCGTGGACAGCTCTTCGAGAAAGTCCCGGAAGCGAGCCGAGTGGAGCATGTCGGCGGGGTTGGGCGGCACCGGTCCCGCAGGAATGGCCCAAAGATTGGCGACAACGGTCGGTTTGGCCACTTCGGCGACGGTCGCGTCCCCGACAATCACGTTGGTGACGCCCGAGTCGCCGACGCGGTCGAAGATTCGATGCAACCGCGGCCGGCGGAGGTCGCAGTCCACGATGCACACGCGCTGTCCGCCTTGGGCGAGAGCCACCGCGATGCTGCAGGCCACGGTCGTCTTCCCCTCCATGGGGGCGGCGCTTGAAACCAAAAGGCGCCGAAAGGGTCGGTCCGGGTTCATGAACATGAGGTTCGTACGAATGCTCCGCGCCGCCTCGGCGATTCCGCTGAGGGGGTGCTCGTGCACGACAAGTTCCACATGGTGTTCCGAGGCCTTCGGCGGGAGCGATCCACTGCCTCGCCGTTTTCCACGCCGGGAGCGGCTCTCCCCGTCGTCATCCATCTCGGGCAATAGGCCGAGGAACGTCACCGCGAGCTGGTCTTCGACGTCCTGCGGGGTCTTGACGGAGTTGTCGAGCACTTCGCGGGCCGCCATCAGCGCGAGGCCGAGAATCAAACCCGCGAGGACTCCGATCCCGACATCCGCGGAAGTCCGCGGGCGCACAGGTCCCCCGGGGTCCTCCGCAAGATCCACGATACGGACGTTGTTCACGCGCATCATTCGGGCCAGGTCGGCTTCCTTCATCTTGTTGGTCAGAAGCTCGAACAGCTTTTCGTTTTCTTCGCGCGTCCGATCGAGCCGGTGGTACTCGATCTCTTTCATGTTGAGCTCGACGGCGCGGCGTCGGGACTCCTCGAAGAGCGCGAGTTCGCCGGCTTCCTGGTGCTCGATGACCGCGAGGTCGCGCTCGACCGCGCTCCGAATGTTCCGGACTTCTGCCAAAAGCTCAGCCTTCGTCTCTTCGAGGCGCGCGTTGAGGCTCTTCAGAAGGGGGTGGTTTTCGCCTTTGCCTTCGCCGATGAGCGCCGCCTTGTCCTTGCTCTGCTGCTGGTATTGGGTGCGGAGCTGCTGGAGGTACGCGTTCGAGAGGAGCTCGGACGACGGCACGTCGTCCGGGTTGTCCTGCGTGACTTTGGCGAGCTCCATTTCGCGAGCGATGAGCCCTTGCTTGCGCGTTCGAGTCTGCGTCAGGGCCGTGTCGTACTGCTGCATCTCAAGCCGCAGCATGTTCGACGCGTCGTTGATCGACGTACTGGGCAGATCGTTCTGTTGTTTGAACGCGTAGAGCGCGTTCTCGTTTTGGTCGAGGTCGTGCTTGATGTGATCGAGCTGGCCGGTGATCCAGGAGACCGCTTCGGAGCTCGAATTGATGGCCGTCTGCAGATTCTGGTCGATGAACGCCGTGGCGATGGCGTCGCTCAGGCGCTTGGCGCGCTTCGGATCGGTGTCTTCGACCTTGACGTGGAAGAGCCGGCTGTTTTTGATCGGGTCGATCGAGGTTCGACCGCGGAGCATCGCGGTGACCGTTTCGATGTCGACGGGCACGCTCGGGGCTGCTTTGAGTCCGAGGAAGTCGAAGTCGCTTCCGAGGGAGAGGTCGCGCGCGACCGAGCCCAGCACCTGATTGGAGAGAATGATCTGGTACTGGGTCTGGTAATACTCCTGCGCGTCCCAGTAGAGGCCGGCGCCCATGTCGAGCGACGAAGCGCCCTTGTCGCCGAGAGGCTGAACGGGCTGCGGCGTGATCTCGACGAGCGTGCTGGCCTCGAAAATCGGGGGCTGCGCTTTGGAGCGCATGAGGGCTCCGCCTGCGCACACGATGACGCAGGCGACGATCAGCGGCCAATTGCGCCGGAGCGCCTTGAGCACGCTCGCCGCGTCCGCGCTCCACCCCTGCGCCGGTGCGGGGCTCTTGGGCTTGGGCTCACTCGGGCGCATGGGCTGCGTTCTCCCGGGGGCTAACTACGCGAAATCCCAACGGATGACCTCCACTCGCCCGATGCGGGTATCAGTTGGTTGCGTCCAGTGCAAGCGCCATTCGCCGGTCCTCAAGCGCCATTCCTTGCGGCCCTTGGTGCCAACATGAGAAAGCGACAGCGAAATGTCGACGGCAAAAGAGAGGGGGCTCGGTTCCAAGGCGCCATCATCGGGCCGCATTCGAGTCGCTCGCATCATTGCGCGCCTGAACGTGGGCGGTCCGGCGCTCCATGTCACGTCGCTCACCGCCCGGCTTCCGTCGGACCGCTTCGAGTCGCGCCTCTATGCGGGCGACGTGTCGCCGGGCGAGGGGGAGATGACGGCCGCCTTGATTCGCGAGAAAGTCACGCCGGTCCGCATTTCCGGGTTGGGTCGCGCGATTCGGGGCCGTCACGACGCGCAAGCCGTGCTCAACCTGGTGACCGAGCTCCGTCGTTTCCGCCCCCATATCGTTCACACGCACACGGCCAAAGCTGGGACGCTCGGACGGCTGGCGGCCACGATTTGTCGCGTTCCGATCGTCGTTCACACGTTTCACGGCCACGTGTTCGAAGGCTATTTTTCCCCCGCGAAATCCACCGTGTTCGTCGCCATCGAGCGCGCGTTGGCGCGCCTCACCGACGCGATTGTCACGCTCTCGCCGACCCAGAGAGAGGCTATCAACGAACGCTACAGAATCGTCCCGCGCTATCGCACGTACGTCGTGCCTCTCGGGTTCGACCTGGCCAGGTTTTGCGTGGGCAGCATCGCGAAAGGCGCGTTCCGGCGCGAAGTCGGGGTCATCGATGCGCCTTTGGTCACCATCGTCGGTCGACTCACGGCGATCAAAGACCACCCCCTTCTCTTCGAGGCGTTGGCTCGCCTCGGCCGGGACGTGCACCTTTGCGTCGTCGGGGGAGGAGAGGAAGAGGCTTCTCTCCGGGTCCTGAGCGAGCGCTTGGGACTCGCCGGACGCATCCATTTCGTTGGATTTCGCGACGATCTCGACGCAATCCTCGCCGACACGGATGTTCTCGCTCTGACTTCGAAGAACGAGGGCACGCCGGTGGCCATCATCGAGGGCTTGGCCGCCGGCTGTTCTGTCGTGTCGTGCGCGGTGGGCGGGGTGGCGGATGTACTCGAGGGCGGTCGCTGGGGGCGCCTTGTCCCGTCGCGAGACCCAGCGGCCGTCGCGGCCGGCATTCAGGCTGCCCTCGCCGAGCACCGCGAGCGCTCCGCGGCATCGGTGGACGCGGGACGGAGTTACGTCCTGGGGAAATACGGCGTCGACCGCTTGGTCAGCGACCACGTCCGCATGTACGACGACCTCCTGCGCCGCGCGGGCATCGAATGATCGCGTTTGCCCGCGCACCGTATTCCCCTAGACCCTACACCCGTGAGAGGATGCTCCCATGCGTTGGCTCGTCACCGGTGGCGCGGGCTTTATCGGCTCCCACCTCTGCGAATACCTGATCCAGCACGGCGACGAGGTCTACGTTCTCGACGACCTGTCTACGGGAAGCGCCAGGAATATCGCGGCTATCCGGCACAGCGACCGGTTCCACTTCGTGGTCGACAGCATGACCAATCCGCCGGTCGTGACCGAGCTGGTCGACATGGCCGACCAGGTGGTTCACCTTGCGGCTGCTGTGGGTGTTCGCCTCATCGTGCAGAGCCCCGTTCGCACAATCGAGCTCAATGTGCACGGTACCGAGGTGGTGCTGCGGGCGGCCGCGAAGAAGGGAAAGCGCGTGCTCGTCGCGAGCACCTCCGAAGTATATGGCAAGAGCCAGCAGGTCCCGTTCCGTGAGGAGCAGGACCTCGTGCTCGGCCCCTCGACCAAAGGCCGATGGAGCTATGCGGCGAGTAAGCTGATCGACGAATTCTTGGCCCTTGCGTACTGGAAGGAGAAACGGCTCGCGACGACCGTCGTCCGCTTCTTCAACACGGTTGGCCCCCGGCAGACTGGCCGCTATGGCATGGTCATCCCGACGTTCGTGCGGCAAGCTCTCGCCGGGCAGCCGCTATCGGTCTTCGGCAGCGGGGAGCAGTCGCGATGCTTCTGCCACGTGGGGGACGTGGTTCGCGCCATTCACGCCCTGGCGTTGTCGGACGCTGCGGTCGGCGAAGTGTTCAACGTCGGCAGCCACGAGGAGATTACCATGCGCGCCCTCGCCGAGCGGGTGAAGGAACTCGTGGGGTCTACCTCGTCGATACGAAGCGTCTCGTACGACGAGGCGTACGAGCAAGGCTTCGAGGACATGATGCGGCGAGTTCCGGACACGAGCAAAGTCGAGCGCGTCATTCAGTGGAAGCCGACCCGAGGCCTCGACGACATTCTGCGGGACGTCATCTCGTACGAGCGCAACAACTGAGGTCCGCGCGCGCTGGAGCTCGCGCGGATGGGAACGTTGATCTCCAAGAACTCACTCCTCTTGCTGGCGGCGATTGCGGGCGCGACGTTCGCCTTTTCGCTCCTCTCCGTCTTCGCGGTCCGCGCGTTGGCCCATCGCGTGGGCTTCGTCGCGAAACCTCGCGCGGAGCGGTGGCACCGGAAGCCGACCGCCCTGGCCGGTGGCGTGGGCATCTACGCGGCGTTTCTCGCGGGCACGCTCATCGGGGGCGGGACTTTGCCGTGGCTCCTCGTCGGGGCCTCGGCGATGTTCGTCCTCGGGTTCGTGGACGACGTTGTCCACATGAAGCCCTACGCGAAGCTCATCGGGCAGGTGGTGATCGCCGCGCTAGCGGTCGTTGCGGGCCCCGTGCTGCCCTGGACCAGCGTTGCGATAGTCAACCAAGCAATCAGCTTCTTCTGGATCATCGGCATCACGAACGCGCTCAACCTGCTCGACAACATGGACGGCCTTGCCGCCGGGATCGCGTGCGTGGCCGCTCTCTTCCAGGCCATCTTCTTCCTCATCCAGCATCAGCAGGCTGAGGCGGCCTGCGCGGCCGCGCTGTTCAGCGCGTTGCTCGGTTTCCTCGTCTTCAACTGGAACCCGGCGTCGATATTCATGGGCGACTGCGGCGCGCTCTTTCTCGGATACGTCCTGGCTTCGCTCGCCATGAGGAGCAGCTACGGTCGGTCGCGCGAGCTCCTCGCGACGATTGCGGTTCCCGTGCTCGTCATGCTCGTCCCGATTTTCGACACGACGTTCGTGACGCTGACTCGCATCCTGCGCGGTCGCCCGGTTTCGCAGGGCGGCAGAGATCACACGTCACACCGGCTCGTGACACTGGGCATGTCGGAACGGACGGCCGTGTCGACGCTGATCGGCATTGGTCTGACGGGCGGGACTGTGGCGGTCCTTGCGCGGGTGGGAATGCGCTCGGGCGTCTGGGTCGGCGCCCCGCTCATCGCCGTAGCTCTCGTATTCCTCGGCATCCATCTCGCTCGCACGGACCAGCCTGCCGAAGTTCCCGATCGCGTAAACCTGCTCTCGTCACTCACGGCCTTCGGCTACCGGCGGCGTGTCTTCGAGGTGCTCCTCGACGCGGTGCTCGCCATGGTCGCCTTTCTCACGGCGTTCCTTCTCCGCTTCGACGGGGCCATCCCGGCGCCGGTGCAGCAATCGGTCGCGCGGGTCTTCATCGTCGTCGTCGCTACCAAGCTGACTGCGCTCTACTTGATGCGCGCCTACGACGGGCTTTGGCGCTACGCAGGGATCCGAGACTTGCTCCTCTTGGGGCGCGCAGCGGTCTCGGGCTCGGCCGCAGTCATCGTGATCGTTGGTCTGTGGCTCCGCTTCGACGCGCTTTCCCGGGGCGCTCTCGTCATCGACGGGCTGGTCTTCGCCGCCCTTCTGACCGCGTCGCGGGTCTCTTTCCGGTTGCTTCGTGTCCTCATCGCTCCGCCCGCCGCCGCTCCGGACTCCGGCAGCACCCGCGTCCTTCTCTGGGGGGCGGGCGATCTCGGCGTGCAGATTGCGCGGGCTCTCTCCGAGCACTTGAGCGAAGGGCTCACCCCGATCGGCTTCGTCGACGACGATCCGAAGAAGAAGGGGCGGCTGGTCAACGGACTTCGCGTCCACGGGGACTGCGGGGCGATAGCAGGGCTCCTCGATAGCGGTGCGGCGAACCTCGTGGTGGTCACATCGCTACGCATTTCGGCGGAGCGAATCGCCGCGGTGGTCGCGACCGTGGGCGCCAGTCGCGTGCGAAGGATGCGATTGATGCTCGAAGAGGTGCATCCCGTCCGGGCTTTGCCGGCCGCAGAGTGACGGCATCAAGCCACCCGGCGGGTAGCGAACGTTCGGCGGGCGTCGACTTCCTCATTCTCGTCGCGCTCGGGCTCGTCCTCGCGTCCTCGGCCCCAGCTCAGCGACGCCATGAGCATGACTGCGATCACGATGCCCGTTCGCTGCCTTACGATGAGCCCGATGTTCGAGAACGAAAGTGCGTAGGCCACGGTCAACGGAACGATGAGACTGGCGAACATGAGCAGATCGGCCCGCTGTTCGCGCCACATCACCTTGGCGGAGCGCACGGCTCGATAAAAGAAATAATACCACACGAAAGCCTCGATTTTTCCGATCTGAAGCGCGAGGGAGCCGGGTTGCCACGGGAACGGTGAAAAGAGCGTGTACGTGAGCTTCGGGAGGAAGCTGGCCGCAGGCGAGGCGCCGTCGAAGATCACGCCGGAGCCGCCCTCCGCGTTCCCACTGAGGACGCCGTCGGAAGTTGCCTCTTCGAATGTCGTCCTCGCGTGACCGATGACGGCGTCGGGGGCGCTCGAATGTGCATACAAGGCAATGAGGGTCGCGCCCACCGCCAGCGTCGCTACGGCGGTCCGGAGCACGGATCGCGAGCGCAAGCCGAGAAAGCCGAGCAGGAACGGCGCCGGCACGACGAACACGAGATAAAAGCGCGTGAGCCAAAGGCCCGCGAGGAAGACCGCCCCGAGCGCGAGCTGTGCGATCGAAATCTTTCGAGCGAGCCGGATGGCACAGCCAAAGAGCCCGATTACAAAGAACGCGACGAAGCCGTCTTTGAACGTGTTGCACGTATAGAACAAGAAATTCGGGAGAATTCCGACCATGCTCGCGGTCCAAAGCGCGTGTTTCGGCTGCGCCCCGAGCAACAGCGAAAGGAGATACAAGTTCAGGCATACGAAGCAGGCGGTTGCTGCAACGACCGCCGTACATCCGAAGTGCGTCGGCTCGCCGTTGAGGTAGATCACGCACGCGAAGATGTTGGACGGCAGGGACGTGTTCTCGAGCGAGGGAATCTCGTCACCGCCCACGTAGTGGATCGATCCGTAGCGCCACAAGCGCGCGATGATTCCCCCGCTCCACTCGTAGCCGTAAAAGTCCGTCGGCGCGCTCGTGAATGCGTTGAGGTTCTGCGTCCACGGCGCGAGCACCAAGCGAAGCACGTAGTTGCCGAGCAAAAGCGCCGTAACCCGGTGATCGACGTTGGGCCGCTGCGTAAGGATGCTGGCAGCGACGATCGCGCCCGCGAGACCGACGATGAGGACGAGGCTGAACATGGGCGGCTCACCGTTGCCGGGGGAGAATGCGAGACGGCGTCCCGGTCACGCGCGAGCGGCCGCCTTCGTCGCCGCCGCATACTGACGCAGCACGTCGGGCAACGCCACCGCGCTAGGGCGCATGGTCACTCCGAGCGCTTCGAGGCGGCCGCTCGAGAGAATGCAGTTCGATCGCGTGCGGGCCGTCAGGCCCCGGCGGACGAGTTCGTCTTCGCCGATCAGCGTGAAGCGATGGTTCGGGTCGACGACCTCGCGGTAGAGCGAGAGCAGCTGCGCGTGGCGAACGGGTCCGGGATTGGTCGCGTGGAACACGCCGGTGGCCTTGCGTTCGACGAGCGCGCCGACCACTTCGACGAGGTCTGGCACGATCGTCACCGAGTTTTCTACGTCGACGACCTGCGAGTATCCCGCGAGCTTGGTGATGAGGTTGCGAGGCCCCGGCTGCGCGTCGATCGGCATGCGAAGCCGAACGACCGCGACTTTGGGCATCTGCGAGAGGACGAGGTCGGCCGCGTACTTGGAGCGCGAGTAGAAGGATATCGGATTGGCGAAGTCGTCCTCGCGCCAGCCTCCTACAGACGGCGATGGCCCGTAAAAGATGCAGCCCGAGGCCAGATGCAGCAAGTGCACGTCGAGCTCGGCGCACGCCTCGGCCAGGACCAGCGCGCCGATGACGTTCGAGCGGGTGGTCTCGGTTTGGTGTCGTTCGCACCAGTCGACGTTGGGGCGGCCCGTTTTGCCCGCGGCATTGACGACCGCCGTCGGCGAGTGCGCCCGCAACGCGGCGAGCACGCCCTGCCTGTCGCCGATGTCGACGCCGCGCGCGAGGACCGCGTGCGGGAGTGACCCGGCCAGCCGTTCGCCAAGAAACCCGGCTCCGAATACGAGTGTGGTCATCCTTGATCCCGACAGGAGTAGTCGTCAGAGCTCGATGCGGCAATCATCGCCGACCAGAAGGGACAGCGTTTGGCCGGGGCGAGGTGCTCGGTGAACGGCGACGCGGCGGCCGACGAGCGAGTCCTCGAGCCGCTCGACTCCGTCGATGGTGCTCCCCTCCATGATGACGCATCGGTCCACGACGGAGCGGTCGATGCGGACCGAAGGCCCCACGCTCGTGAACGGGCCGACGCGCGAGTCGATGATGGCGGCTCCCTCGCCGATGATCGTGGGACCGCGGACCACGGATTGAACGACCCGGGCGCCCGGTTCGATGCGCACGCGACCGATGATTTTGCTGTCGGAGTCGACCGTGCCCAAGATGTCCGGGGCAAGCCAGGAGTCGAGGACCGTGTCGTTCGCCAGGAGCAGGTCGTCTTTCTTGCCCGTGTCGAGCCACCACGAGCCGACACGCGCGAAGCGAACGCTCCCGCCGCTCGTCAGGATTTCGCCGATGGCGTCGGTGATCTCCAGTTCTCCGCGCGCGGACGGGCGGATTCGCTCGATCGCTCCGAAAATGCTGTGGCGGAAGAAATAGATTCCGACCAGGGCGAGATTGCTCTTTGGGTTGGAAGGCTTTTCGACCAGGCGGACGACGTCGCCTGCCGCGTTGACCTCCGCGACGCCGAAGGCCGAAGGGTTGGGCACTTCCTTCAGCATCACGAGGGCCGAGAGCTCGGGCGACGAACGAAACTCGTCGGCAGCCTGCCCGATCTTCGTGCCGATGAGGTTATCGCCGAGAAACATGCAAAAGTCGTCGGTGCCGAGCGCGGGCGCGGCGACTTTCACAGCGTGCGCGAGCCCGCCTGGATGCGGCTGCACGATGAAATGAAGGCGCGACTTCCACCGCGAGCCGTCGCCGAGCGCTGCCTGCACTTCACGACCGGTCTCCGGCGATACGATGACGACGATCTCGTGCACTCCGGCCTCGGCCAGGTTGTCGAGCACGTAGAAGAGAATGGGGCGGTTGGCCACCGGAACGAGCTGCTTGGCTCCCGAGTACGTGAGCGGCCGCAAGCGGGTCCCGGTTCCGCCTGCCAGTACGAGTCCCTTCATGTCTGCGTGGAGGTCGGTTGGAGACTGTGGTGCTCGAGCAAGCCGAGTCGTTCACGCCGGTACACGCCCTGCGTAATGCCGTCGCACCACGGGCGATTGTCGAGGTACCAGAGGAGCGTCTTGCGAAGACCGGTGGCTGTCGTGTGTCGAGGGCGCCAACCGAGGTCGCGCTCGGCCTTCGTGGGATCGATCGCGTAGCGCTGGTCGTGCCCGGGCCGGTCTGCAACGAAACGAATGAGGTCGCGGTACTTGGGTGTCGGTCTTTCCCGCGGCTGGGTAGCGAGCTCCTGGAGCAAATCGCAGATCGTCTCGACCAGAGAGATGTTGGTCGTCTCCTGGCGCCCGCCGATCGCGTACGTTTCGCCCGGGCGACCGCGATCGAGGACGAGGCGGAGCGCCTCGCAATGGTCTTCGACGTAAAGCCAGTCGCGCACGTTTTGGCCGGTGCCGTAGACCGGCAGCGGGCGCCCTTCGAGGGCGTTGAGGATGACGAGCGGAATCAGCTTTTCGGGAAACTGCCTTGGACCGTAGTTGTTCGAGCAGTTCGTGGTGATCGTGGGAAGCCCGTACGTCTTGAAATACGCGCGCACGAGGTGATCGGCCGCTGCTTTGGATGCCGCATACGGTGAGTTCGGCCGATAGGCGCTTTCTTCGGTGAAGTGGCCCGTCGGACCGAGAGACCCGAACACTTCGTCGGTCGACACGTGCACGAACCGGAACGCTCCGGCCTGCTCTGGGGTCATTCTTGCGGTGTGCGCGCGACACGCCTCGAGAAGCTCGAATGTGCCGACGACGTTGGTGTGAACGAACGCCCCGGGCCCGGAGATCGAGCGATCGACGTGCGATTCGGCCGCAAAGTTGACCACCGCGGTGATTCGATGCTCGTCGAGAGTCTTGGCGACGAGAGCGCGGTCTGCGATGTCGCCTTGGACGAAGACGTGTCGCGGTTCGCCGAGGATCGACTCGAGGCTCTTCAGGTTGCCCGCGTATGTCAGCTTGTCGAGATTGACGATGCGGCAGCCGACGCGTGATTGCAAGGTCGAGATCACGAAGTTCGAACCGATGAAGCCTGCGCCTCCCGTGACGAGCAGCGTCTCTTCGAGCATCGAGATGCATGATACACTGGGAGGATGGACCGGCAAGGAAGCCGCCCGATAACGGGTTTCGAATACGCAAGAACGGAATCGACGGACCATTTCTGATGTGCGGGATCGCGGGACTCATTGTGGGAGACGCCGGACCCGAGCTCGGCGTCGAAACGGTCGCGGACATGTGTGGGTGGATTCGACACCGGGGACCGGACGACGCCGGCACCGCGTCGGCCGAGGGCGTTCACCTCGGAATGCGAAGGCTCTCGATCGTCGACATCGCGGGTGGGCACCAGCCGATGGCGACCGAGGACGGTTCGACGGTCATCGTATTCAACGGCGAGATCTACAACGCGCCCGAGCTCCGAGAGTCGCTCCGGCGCGAGGGGGTGCAATTTCGATCACGCAGCGACACCGAAGTCATTCTGCGCCTCTACGCTCGCGATCCGGAACGCGTCGAACCCCTCTTGCGTGGGATGTGGGCTTTTGCGATTCACGATCGTGCGAGGCGAAGGCTCGTGCTCAGCCGGGATCGATTCGGTATCAAGCCGCTTTTCGTGGCCGATACGGGCGGTCCGCTGGCGTTCGCGTCCGAGCTCCGGTGTTTTTCGGCGCTCCGGGGTTTCGAGAAGTTCTCGCGGCTCTTCGCGCTCGATCCGGGCGCGGCGCACGCGCTTCTTGCGTGGAGTTACGTGCCGGAGCAGGAGACCATCTTTTCGGGGGTGCGGCGGCTCTCCCCGGCCACGAGAATGGAGATCGACCTGGTCGGCGGCCGCCGCTCGGAGAAGAGCTACTGGGCGCTGCGCGCCTCGGCCGAAGCCGTGCGGCCGCGGTCGATGAGCGAAGCGCGGGAGATGGTCGAGCCGGTCCTGCGCCGCGCGGTGAAAGAGCACCTCGAGTCGGACGTGCCGATCGCCGCCTTCGTGAGCGGTGGGATCGACTCGGCCCTCATCGCGAAGTATGCCCTGGAATCGTCGTCGCAGCCGATCGAGGCATTTGCAATCGGCTTTCGCGAGCCGCGCTTCGACGAAGCCCCGTATGCGCGAGCCACTGCCGACGTGCTCGGGCTTCCCGTGCACGTGACCTACCTCGACGAAGCTGTGCTTCTCGATCATTTGTGCGACGCGCTCGCCGCGTACGACGAGCCATTCGGCGACTCGTCGAGTCTGGCCACGTTCGTCTTGAGCAAGGAAGTGGCGAAGGCGCACAAGGTTGCTTTGGGCGGCGACGGGGGTGACGAGGCTTTCGCCGGGTACCGGAAGTACCGTGTCGTTCGTGCGCGCGAAGTCCTCGAGAGACTGCCGATGATTCGGGGTGCGGTCCGAAGGGCGTGCGACCTCTTGCCCGAGCACGCCGACAGGACCCGCTGGTGGTCGGAGGCGCTCCGCTCCGCGCGGCGACTTGCGCACGGGATGCAAGAAGCCGACGCCGACGCTTACGTGGCGCTCACCCAGGTCGCGAGCCTCGCCCGAACCGCCCCCTTGGTGCTGCGGCCGGACGCCGCGGGCCGTTTCGTCGAAGCGATGAAGAACCGCTACGCGCACGCGAGCGGCACCCAGCTCCAGCGATATCAGTCGGGCGATTTCGCCAACCCACTCCCGAACGACATGCTCACGAAGGTCGACCGGGCGAGCATGCGGTGCAGTCTGGAAGTGCGCGTCCCCTTCCTCGACCACGAGCTCGTCCAATTGGGGGCCTCGATGCCGGCGGAGTTCACCGTAGGCCACGGAGGGAAGGGGGTTCTCCGGGCCCTCCACAGGCGCGCGTTCGGAAAGCGCTTGGCGGCCAGGCGCAAGCATGGGTTCATGGTGCCGGTCGAGAGGTGGCTTCGGTCGAGCCTACACGGGGTTTGCGAGGAGCTCTTTTCCCGAGCTCGGATCGAGCGATATGGCCTGCTGAGGAGTGAGGCATTCGCGAATGGTCGCTGGCAGGATTGGGCTCGAACGGAACCGCAGCTCCTCTGGCACGCGTTCTCGTTGGCCGCCTGGTGTGAGCGCACCTTCGAGTCCGAGGCATCGGTCGCAGCCCTCTTCGAGCGGCGTGCTGCCGCTCGATCCTGACGGGCGCAGCCTCGACCGCTTCCGAAGAGCGTGCTACCCCCGCCGCCAGACCGTCGCGGGAATAGGAGAACGCATCGTGCCCAGGTACGGCGCAAACGAAAGCGCGCCGGTGGAAATCGGCGCCGACGCCGAGAAGATCAAGAAAATCGACTTCTTGCCGAGATTTACAGGGACTTCTACGCGCGGATCCTGAACGAAATCCCGCCGGAGGAGTTTCCGCGCGCATTGGAGCTCGGATCGGGTGGCGGGTTCTTCAAGCAGCTCGCGCCCCACGTGACGACCAGCGAGTGCGTGAGCGTCCCCGGGATCGAGCGCGTCCTCGATGCATGCAAAATCGACGAGGACTTCGGCGAAGGAGAGCTCGACGCGATCTGCGCTCTCAATGTGTTCCACCACCTGCCGAACCCCGCCGGTTTTCTGCGGGGCGCTTCCCGCGTCCTTCGCTCCGGCGGCAAAATCGTGCTGGTCGAACCTTGGTTTACCGACGTCGGACAGCTGTTTCACCGCGTCATTCATCACGAGCCCTTCGTGACCGACGCAGACTTTTGGGGCGTCGTCGGCGAAGGCCGCATGACGGCCGCCAATACGCGCCTGCCCACCAGCGTTTTCCGCGATTCAGAAGAGCGGTTCGGGCGCGAGTTCCCCTCGCTTCGTGTCGTGAAGCTCGAGCCCTTCCACAAATGGCTTTACCTTCTTAGCGGCGGACTCAGACTCAACACGCGGGTGCCCGCTTTCGTCGCTCGGAGACTCGTGGCGTGGGACCGCCGAATTGCGGTCGGCAACGATCGACTCGGGATCTTCGCGTTGATCGTGGTCGTTCGCGTCTGAGGGTTTTCGCCTCGACGCCGGGTTTCGTCAGGCGAACTTGATTTTTCGCGCCGCGAGCGCCGTCATTCGGAGAAGAAGCATTCCGTCGCGGAAGCGGGAGATGTTCGTCTCGCCGTAGACGCGGCTCTTGTAGCGAACGGGAATCTCCATGATCTTGAGATTTAGCTTTCGCGCGCCGAAGATGAGGTCGAAGTCGCCGAACGGGTCGAGCTCCCCGAAGTATGCCCGCCGGCGGGCCAGCCGCTCGTAGTCCGTCTTCCAAATCACTTTGGTGCCGCACAGCGTGTCTTTGAGTGCTTGGCCGAGCAAAAACGAGAAGGTTTTTGCGAAGAACGCGTTTCCCGCTTTGTTGAGAAAGCGCATCGCTTCGTCTTCCATGGGGTACACCATGCGTGTCCCGTGGACGTAGTCGGTCAGACCGCTCGACATTGCGTGATAAAACTTCGGAAGCTCTTCTGGCGGTACGGTCAGATCCGCGTCGAGGATCATGAGCATGCTACCGGTTGCCTTTTCGAACCCGAGGCGCACCGCGTCCCCTTTTCCTTTTCCTGACTGCCGAAAGGCGGCTAGGTGGAGCGGTCCACCGTAGGACGCGATCGCCCTTTGGATCTCGTCCCACGTGCCGTCGGTCGAGCCGCCCTCGACGAATACGATTTCGGTGCGTGCGCCCATGAGCGGAGTCCGAGCCACAGCGCCAGCGATGTTCTTTGCTTCGTTGCGCGCGGGTACGATGACCGAAACCGTCGGGTTCGACTCGCGGTGCACCCTGCGGCGGCGGAGCACGTACGTGCGGTAGAGCGAGCCATAGCGGAAGGGAGGGAATTGAGCGACGAATTTGTTGAGCGAAGGGACGTCGAACGGGACCAGAATGCGATCCTCGAAATAAACGGGTTCGAGTCCCGACAATGAAAAAAGGTTGTGCAGCGTGCTCTCGGAGAACCAGTTTTCGGGCGGCGATCGTTCGATGAGACGGAGTCGGCTCGCGACGGCGAGCGGCAGGCCCCAGAGGAAGTTGAAGCACGTGAGATAGATGCGTCCGTCCTCTTCGAGGTGTGCCACGAGCTTGTCGAGCATTGCCTGAACGTCGGCGATCGAGTGGAGCAAGCGGTCGCAGATGATCGCCCCGTAGCGCGTCTTGGCCGTGAAGGATCGGACGTCTCCGAGCTCCACGTGCATCGTCGGGTCGAGCCCGCGCGCCGCATCGATGGCCTCGGGAAGCACGTCGATTCCGTCCCGGACCTCGTTCGGAAGCGAGGCGAGGACGTGTCCTCCGCCGACCCCCACTTCGAGCACCCGGGTATCTTCGGGGATGAGGCGGCGCATGACCCCGGCGATATCCGAGCGGAGGTAGCGCCGCCTTGCGACGAAGCGGGGCTGATCGTGGAGCAGCGCGAGGAAGTACTCTCGCCAAGCGGGTGCAAGCGCGCCGACCAGACCGAGGGCATCACCCGCCGCGGCCAAGTCTCCGTTCCGAAGCTGCGGGTGCGTGAGAGCCATGTCGAGATCCTATTCGGCTAGAAATGCCAGCAGTCGAGGCTGTCGCTTGACCAGGCGTTCGATGAGTGGGCCGACGAATACGCCCGCGAGAATGAGCATCGGCAGGCGGAGCGGGAGCGTGCGGCGCGCCTCGCCGGGGAAAGGCAAGAGGAACGCCCAATTGACGCCGATCGCCAGGAGCAGCGGATAGAAACGGGCATCGCGGCGGACTGCCCAGCCGCCCGCGAGACCGAGCACGAGCAATCCTCCCAAATACAAAACGGAGAGAAACCACAATCGCGAGCTCATGCTGATCCACAGCCTGGGTACGTGGATCGCGAGCCCCTCGACGAACCTCCACGGGCGGTCATGGATGCGCTGAAGCGCGTCGGCCATGAGCATCCGGTTCGCGTACCGGCTGGTTACGTCGCCGTATCGTTTCGTCGTTTCGAGGAACATGGCATGACCGTTCTCGGCATTCGAGAGGTCGACGTCCCACTCCAGGGTCGATTCGTAGAGCTGGACGCCCGCCCCGCCGGTCGTCATTGGCAGGAAGCGCCCGTACCAATAGGCGTTCCGTGCCGTCCACACCGCGAACGGCACGACAAACGCAAGCGCCCCCGCGAGCCATTCGTGACGGGAGAGGCGAACCGCTTTCCAAATCGCCCCCAAGCCCCATATCGTCGGGAAGATGAAGAGGCTGTAGGGGCGGCAGAGGGTCGCGAATGCCATGAGGCCGCCAAATAGAACTCCGCGCCAAGGCCCGGGCTTCATCTCCATGAACGCCACGAACGCCGCCAGCCATAGAACGGCATGAAGGTGGTCGGACATGACCATGGTCGCCTGTCGTGCCAAAAAGGGATAGGTGGCCGCGACCGCCACGGCAAAAAAATAGCCGTACCGTCCGAGGAGCCGGGCGGCCAGCCGCTCGAAAAGTGCAAAGAGGAGCCAAAGCAGAACCAGCTGGGCCAAGCAGAGGGCGAGCAAGCTTCGGCCGCACACGGCATACACGCCTGCGACGAGCATCGAGTAGCCCGGCATGTACAGCGCGGACGGGTGCGTCGTGTCGGGATCGCACGCGGCGGGATGTCGCGTGCACACCCGCTCATAGACCTCCGGGTCGTTGCTTGCGCCGTATCCCGTGAGCGGCAATGCGTAACCGCGTCCGGTTGCGACGTTCCATCCCGCTTGCTCGTACCGATCGTTGTCCCCCTCTACCGCGAGTGGTCGTTTCACCAACGCCGCGAAGAAAGCGGTCTGCGCGAAGAGCAGCAGGGCGAGAGCCAACCACCGTGTGCGCCCGGAGACTTTGGCTCGGCTGAGCCCTCCCATCATTAAGCCTTCATCGCGCGATAAGAGTGCACCAGAATTCGAAGCAGTTGGCGCTCATTGTATGCGCTCTACTCCGTTCGCGCCAAGCATGCGGAAGCGCGACGTCGGCTTGAGGTTCGAATCCGAACCGGCGCCGGCTCTGTCCCCGAGACAAGCATCCACCACACGGTGATAGCTGGAGAGGCCCGACGCCAGGGAGAAGTGCGGCGCCGTGACTTCGCGCGCAACTCGAAGTCGTTCGCCATCGCACACGGAGTCTGCAATCGCCCGCGCCGCGCCGCGCAGATCCGTGTCATGGATCGAGCGGAGCACGTGTCCCGAGCCCGCGTGCTCCACCCACCGGGCTGCATCGGAGTTGCAACCGAAGAATACGGGCCGCACACCGGCGGCGAAGAACTCGCCGAGCTTGGTGGGCATTTTTGCCCGATTCGCCGCCGTCTCGGGGACAAGGAGCAGCCCCCAGTCGATCCACTGGAGCCATTCGGGCATGTCCCAGTGGTCCGCGGACGCCAGCGTGTACCGGTCGGGTGGCAGCCCGGCGGATTCGAGCGCCGCCCCGTACTCGCGCAGCTGCGGAGAGAGAACCAGCAGATGTATCGCGGGGCTCCATTCGGCGGCGATTTTGGCGAGCTCCACGGTCTCCCTCGCGAAATACGTGGCGTTCCACGCGCCGACGACACCCATCACGATCTTGCCCACGAGCCTCTGCTGAACGAAAACCGGCACGCGTCCCGCTCCCGGACGCTTCTGGGGCCGGTCCCCGCGCAGACAAAATGCGTCGTAGTCCGCGCACGTGGGGATCACATGCAGCAGTTTGGGCGGTGGACCAAAGAGACCCGAGGCCACGTCCATTGCTTGGAGCTCGGTTAGCGTCACGACCGCGTCTGCCGCACGAAAAAGCTTCTGCTCCACGAACTTTCCGGCGGCGTAGGAACTCGGAGCCGAGAACCAGCCGCCGGCGCCGGAGCGCTCTTCGATCCAGTAGCCTCGCGGGTCGAAGAGGAACTTGACCCCGAGCACCCGCTTGAGGGCGCACGCGATTGCCGCGCTCTGGTAGCCGCGTGCATGAATGAGCTTCACCCCATCCCGTCGCGCGATCGAATGGGCTTCGGCCGTCATGCGCGCCGCGATCTCAGCGGCCCGTCGGGGCGTGCCCATCGACCCGTCGCGCCGCACGGGCGTCCACGCCACGCGTGCTTCGAGCAGCGTATCGCCGACGGTCTTGCGTAGCGCCTCGTTGTCGAGGTCGGTGGCGCGCTCGATCGATAGCAGGTGATATCGAAGCCCGCGGCGCGAAAGCCCGGCCAAGACGCGTACGACTTGGGAGAAGGGGAGCGGCTGCAGAACGCCGTCGAAGGAGACGTAAAGGACGTCCGCAGCCATGGCTCGCGCGAGCTTGTGTACCCGGGCGAAGGGCGTGGGACAAGGCGGCCGCGGAAAGGCTGCCGCGAGGGCCTGGACTCCCAGTCCTGGCCCGCCGTCGGCGGCTGGGCTACCAAGCGCGTGCGAGCAAGAGATGTGCGGCATTTTCGGGGCGGTATTCACGGCACCAGGCCAGCGCGTGGATATCGATCGGGCTCTGGGCGTGCTCCACCATCGTGGACCCGACTCGCACGGAGTATTTCGCTCCGGCGACACCGTTCTCGCCCACACGCGATTGGCCATTGTCGACCTCAGCGAGGGTGGTCACCAGCCGATGGCGAGTGCGGACGGCCGCTACGTAACCGTGTTCAACGGCGAAATATACAATCACCACGACCTTCGTCGCGATCTGGAGAGTCGGGGCGCCCGCTTCCGCTCGCGCTCGGATACCGAAGTCATCGTCGAGGGGTACGCCTCCGGCGGCGAGCGCTTCTTGGAACGTCTCGACGGGATGTTCGCGGCCGCGATTTTCGACTGTGTCGACCGGCGCCTCGTTCTCGTACGCGATCGTGCAGGGAAAAAGCCTCTCTACTATACGTGGCAGTCGGGCTCACTGCGGTTCGCTTCCGAGATCCGGGCCCTTCTCGGGTCCGGGTTTCGTACGGACATCGACGCGTCGAAGATGCCACTTCTCTTGGGGCTCGGCTACGTGCCTGCTCCCGATACTCTGTACTGCGGCGTCCGGCAGCTTGCCCCGGCGTCGATTCTGCATCTCGAACCCGGCAGAGAGCCGGCCATTCGAAAGTATTGGAGCGCGCGCTTCGACGGTCCTCGCCTTCGCGTGTCACCGGACGAGGCGCAGCGCGAAGTGCGTCGCTTGGTCGACGCGGCCGTCCGAAGGCGTCTCGAGGCGGACGTACCGCTGGGAGCGTTCCTGTCAGGGGGAATCGACTCCACGATTGTCGTAGGACTGATGGCGCATGCGTCGACCCAGCCGATCAAAACGTTCTCGATCGGCTTCTCGGGCGATCGCCGGTTCGACGAGACCCGGTTTGCACGGATCGCGGCGGCCGAGTTCGCGACCGATCACACCGAGTTCGTCGTCGACCCGAGCTCCTTCGATCTGATCGACCAGCTCGTCGAGGTCTACGATGGGCCCTTCGGGGACGCATCGGCGATTCCGACTTCTATCGTCTCGCGGCTGACGAGAGCGCATGTGACGGTCGCTCTGGGGGGCGACGGCGGCGATGAGCTCTTTTGCGGATACCCGCGGCTGGTCGCCGCTGAGGCCGGGGACTACCTTCCGCCGCCCCTGCTGCGCCAAGCGGCCCACCTCGCGTCCTTCGTCTCCGATTCGGGCTCGCCTCGCTCGTGGGCGAGGCGAGCCAAGCGCATGGTGACCACCCTGTCGCTCGCGTTACCCCAGAGAATGCTGCGCTGGCAGTCCTTCTTCGTGGACGACCTCGACGCGCTGCTGCAGCCCGCGCTTCGCGAGCAAGTCGATGCCGCCGCCGCGGCGCGCTGGATGGACGGCCTCGCGCAGTCATGCGGACGCGCGTCGCCGCTCGCGACCGCGCTGGGAATCAACTTCATGTCGTACTTGCCCTACGATTTGCTGGTTAAATCCGACCGCGCGGCAATGCTCCACAGTCTCGAGCTGAGATCGCCATTTCTCGACACGGCGCTCGTCGAGTACGTGACGGCATTGCCCGACAGCATGAAGAGGCGCGGCCTCACGACCAAGTGGATCTTGCGGCGTGCGTTCAGGGACCTCGTTCCTCGCGAAATTCAGCGTCGGGCGAAGATGGGATTCGGCATCCCGCTTGGCAGGTGGTTTCGAACGGGCCTGCGCGGCTACCTGCGCGATATGTTCGCCCCTTCGGCCCGTCTCTACGAATACGTTCGCCCCGACGTCGTGCTCCGTCTTCTGGAGGAGCACGAAACGGGGCTCCACGACCACGAGTACAAGATCTGGCTTCTCATCACGATGGAGCGCTGGCTGCAGCTTTTTCCGGCTTGGTGCCAATCGACGGGAAGCCGCCCGGCAGCGCCCGTCGCCCCCGTCTCTCGCTAGACGCGGTCGTTGGTGGTAGCTTCCCGCTCACTCGCATGCCGTCGCGAGGTCGCGAATACCAACCCGAAGAACGTATACCCGGCACCGTCTACGAGGTTGTTCGCCTCATCGGCGCCGGCGGTATGGGTACCGTCTACGACGTCGAGGACACGAGCATCGGCAAGCGGTATGTGCTCAAGACCCTGCACCCTCAGCTTGGGGCTCGCGAGGACGTCGCCCGTCGCATGCAGAAAGAGGCGCGCACCCTCGCGCGATTGAATCACTCGAATATCGTCGAAGTGATCACGGCGGGTGTCACCGGCGACGACCTTCGTCTCCCGTTTTACGTGATGGAGCGGCTCAATGGTCAGTCGCTGCGGGTGGTGCTCGAAAAGAAGGGACAGCTCGAACTCCCGCACGCCTGTCACATCGGGATCGATCTGCTCGATGCGCTCGACCACGCCCACGACAAGGGGGTCATCCACCGCGACGTGAAGCCGGACAATATCTTTCTGCATCGTACCGCCGCTGGCGTGACGGTCACCAAGCTCCTCGACTTCGGCATCTTGTCGCTCCTCGACGCGAGCATCCGCGAAACGGGCAGCCGTTTCCTCGGCACGCTGCGCTACGCAGCACCAGAGCAGCTCCGTGGCGAAAGGCCGACGCCGAAGGTCGACGTGTACGCGGCCGGCTTGGTGCTCTACGAGGTCATCGCAGGACGTGGTCCATTCGACGAGGAGCTTGACCCCCAGGCGGTCGGCGCCGCGCATCTGCACAAGCCTGCTCCGATGCTGTCGAGCTTCGTTTCCGTGGCGCCCGAGCTGGAAGCCCTCGTCATGGCGGCGCTCGCCAAAGATCCCGGCGCGCGCCCCCGCGACGCGTTTTCGTTCGCGGCCAGCCTGCGAAAGCTGAAGCGCACCCTGTCCGGCGGGCGAGCGCGCGAGTCGACCGAGGATCGAGCAACGGCCGCGGCGCTCATGGGGCCAGAATCAATGCCCTTGGTGGAGGTGAGGGCACCGTCATCGGACGGTCCCTACGTCATTTCGCCCGCGCGCGAGCTCCGTTCACCGACCCAGACGAGCTTCCCGAAGACGACGATCCGAGGGGGTACCGCGCCGACCCTCGGCCCCCCCCTCGCGGCTCCGGCTCCGAACTGGCCGACGGTCACGACACCCGACGGGATCGACCGCATGGTCCCGACGAGCAGCTTCGTGCCCGACACGATGCCGGCGCCCAAGCACGGGACGGTACCGTTTGGCTTGGGCACCGGCGAGTCGCCTGTCTCGGCGACGCCAGCGCCATCGACACAAGGCGACTCGCCGCAGCTTCGGTGGCCTGACGAGCGAGTCTCGGCCACGAGCGAAGCGCTGCAGGTTCAAACCTTCTCGGTTGCGCCGCCGACATCCTTGCGCTCGGCAGCGAAGGTGGCCGCAGGCATCGCGGCGTTGGTCGCCGTCCTCGTCGTGGTGCTGGTGTTCGCGTGGCGTCCATTTGCTGGGCATACGCGGCGTGCCCAGGCCGCCGGGGCGGCCCCGGCGTCTTCCGTCGTCGCAGCAACCGACGAGCCGGCCGCTGTCTCGGCCCCGGTGAGAGCGTCAGGCCAAGCATCCCCCTCGAGCGGCGAAGTCACGGCAATCGCCTCCGCGCGGGACGCCGTTCCCTTGCGTACAAAGCCGCGCCCCTCGTCCTCCGCCAACGCCAAGCCGGTCGCTCCCGTGTTTCGGCCCGATCGACCCGGCCCTGGATTCTAGACGAGCTGTGCGGCGCTGAGGCTCGCGTTCGACGCAACGGGCGGAACCCTTCTCCGTCACGATCGGGGACGCATCCGCGGCGTCGGCTTGGTTGGGTCGTCCGGCCAGGAGTGCCTGGGGTAACGGCGCATCAGCTCTTTGCGCACTGCCGGGTAGTGACGCTGCCAGAATCCGGCGAGGTCGGTCGTGACCTGCACCGCTCGTCCGTTGGGCGATAGCAGCTCGAGGAGGACCGGCGCGCGACCGCCCAGACGCGGTCCGTCGACCATCCCGAAGAAGTCTTGCAGCCGAGACGCGATGCTGGGTGGCTTGCCCTTCTCGTACTCGACCGCCACGGACCGCCCTCCCGCGAGCGCAACGCGCTCGGGGGCGATCCGCTCGACGTCGCTCGCGCGCCCCCCCAAGGAAAGCCGGAGAGCATCGAGGAGCCCAGCGTCCCTTAGCTCGGCGAACGACGCTCGTCCGTCGCAGAGCCGTACGAGGGCGGCACGCACAGCGTCGTCGTCGGGGGCGTCAATCGACGGATCGATCGTGCTCGCATACCGGGCGCGTGCCAGCCATCGGTCGAGTGCGCCGTCTGCCGCGAACGCGGCCGGTCCTCGTGCGAGCGCGGCTTGGGCGAGAACCCGTGAGGTCTCTTCCGCATTCGACTCGCCCCTCTCCGACTCGTACAGCGCCAGGCCCTCCCAGGAAATCGATTCGCGTGTCTGCACGCGCTCGGTCTGCGCGTTCCAAGAGACCTCGCGAAGCTCCTTCACGTCCCTCGGGAACAACTCGATGAGCCACTCCGGCTCGATGCCGCTCGCCAGTCGCACGACGACCGCGGCGCGCGCGCCCTGGGTCCTCTCCTCCGCGTCGAGCGCCACCATCCATTCGGCGTCGCGCACCACGCTCGTCTCTGCGAGCTCCGCCGACCCGCCTGCGGCAAGCGCGATTTGCCGTCCGCCAGGACGAACACGCCTGGCCACACGATCCGGGTAGCCTGCCAGAAGCGCCATCGCGAGTGCGGTCTCCACGTTCGCAGGACCGTGTGCTCGCCGGCGATCGCCGGCGCGAACGAGCTGGGACGCGGCGCGGGCGACGGCATGCGTCGCTCCCGCGTCCAGGTCTGCGGCGCGAACCGAGCCCGCCGAAAAACGCGACTCTTGCACTTCGCGGAATCGGTCGACCAGTGCTCCGAGGTCGGATCGCTCGGTCGGCTCGTCCTGAGCGCGAGCGGCGCCGAACCTCTGGCGGCTGTACGCTCGGATGTCGCCTTCGGCGAGGATCGCCGCCGCGACGCAGGCGTCGTCGAACACACCGCGTCGCTCTCCCTCGACGACGACCCGGGCGATCCTGGGGTGAACTGCGAAGCGGAGCATCGAGCGCCCCGTGTCCGTGATCGTGCCGCTTTCGTCGATGGCGCCGAGCCGCGTGAGAAGGTCCTCCGCCGCGCGGACGTGCGGTTGGGGTGGAGGTTCGAGCCACGGGAGGTTCCAGATCGTTTCGCCGTCGACGCCGGCGAGGGTCGCAATCTCCAGACGCGTTTGGGTGAGGTCGAGCCGGCGGATCTCGGCCGTGTCATGCTCCGGCCGCGCTTCGAAGTCCGCGCGGGTGTAGAGACGCAGGCAACGTCCAGCGCGAGTCCTGCCAGCTCGGCCCGCACGCTGGATCGCGGACGCGCGGCTCACTTTCTCGACCCGCAGCCGCGGCAGTCCAGACCAGGGCGCATGCGACGCGACGCGAGCGAGCCCGGAGTCGATCACGGCAAAGACGCCCTCGATGGTCACCGAAGATTCCGCGACGTTGGTCGATAGGATCACTTTTCGGCGGTCGGCACGGAGAACCGCTTCGTCTTGCTCCTTGGGCGACAGGTCACCGTGCAGCGCCACCAGTAGCAGGTTCGCGTCGGACGCGATCTTTTCGCACGCCTCGCGCGCCCGGCGGATCTCGCTCGCGCCGGGAAGAAACACGAGGACGTCGCCGTCCATGCCCTCGACCACCAGGCGACGCACGGCAGAGGCCACCTGCGAGGCGAGGGGGCGATCCTCGGGCGAAGGCAGATGCTCGACCGCCACGTCGAACCGCCGTCCCTGCGAGCGCAGCACGGGCGCGCCGAGATAGGAGGCAAGCGCCTCGGTGGCGAGCGTGGCGCTCATCACGACGACCCGCAGTTCGGGGCGCCGGCTGCGCCGCAATCGCTCGACGAGCGTCAGCGCCACGTCGCCTTGCAAATGTCGTTCGTGAAACTCGTCGAGCACGACGATTGACACGCCGTCGAGGTCGGGCGAAGAGAGCAATCTGCGTCCGAGCACCCCCTCGGTGACGAACCGAATTCGCGTTCGCTCGCTGGACACATCCTCGAAGCGCACTTGGTAGCCGACCGTTTCCCCTAGGCTCTCACCGAGTTCCTCGGCCACGCGGCGCGCGGCGAGGCGCGCGGCCAGCCTTCGCGGCTCGAGCACGACAATCTCGCCCGCGGCGAGGCCCGAATCGAACAGCGCGCGCGGGACGCGCGTCGTTTTCCCTGCGCCCGGGGGCGCTTCGACGACCAGCGTCGGATGGGCGCGCAGCGACTCGACGATGGCGCCGAGGATCGGGTCAATCGGCAGCGGCTGCATCCCCTACGCCTTGTATTCTTGTATTAAGACAACGATGCGCCTGCGCACGAAAGTCCCTCTGGCGCCCCTCACGACGCTGCGCCTCGGTGGCGCGGCGGCGCGCATGGCAGACATCGAGCGCGACGAGGACGTCGTCGACGCGGCCACGGACGCGGACGCTCGCGGCGACGCGATCTTCGTGCTCGGAGCGGGAAGCAACGTGGTCGTGGCCGATAAAGGCTTCAGCGGGTTGGTCGCGCGGATGGCGACACGCGGAATGCGGGTAGAAACCGAGAGCGGGCGAGTCGTCGTGGAGGTCGCGGCGGGCGAAACCTGGGACGATCTGGTGGGCCGCGCCGTCGACGAAGGCTGGTGCGGTGTCGAGGCGTTGAGCGCGATCCCGGGGCTCGTGGGCGCGACTCCGATCCAGAACGTGGGCGCGTACGGCCAAGAAGTGAGCGACACGATCGAGAGCGTGCGCGCGTTCGACCGCGCGACGGGCACTTTCGTGTACCTCCGACCGGTCGACTGCCGCTTCGGGTATCGAAGCAGCGCCTTCAAAGGGAGCGAGCGTTGGATCGTGATGAGCGTGCGGTTTTCGTTCGTTCCCGGACGCACGACACCGGTACGATACGCGGAACTCGCGCGTGCCCTGTCAGTCGCAGATGGCGCGCTCGCGCCCTCACGCGGCGTGCGCGAGGCGGTCATCGGGCTGCGTCGTGCGAAGGGGATGGTGCTCGACCCAGATGATCCGGAATCGGTCAGCGCGGGGTCGTTCTTCGTCAATCCGATCGTCGATGCGTCTGTGCTCGCATCGGTCGCCGCGCGAGCCGGGGCGCCGCCGCCGAGCTTTGCGGTGGCCGAGGGGCGGTTCAAGATCGCCGCGGGGTGGCTCGTCGAGCGCGCCGGTTTCGTCAAAGGCTGGGGCCCGGGACAGGTTGGGGTTTCGCGCAAGCACGCGCTTGCGCTCGTTCACCGCGGCGGAGCGACGACCAGTGAGCTCTTGGGGCTCGCCCGTGCGATCCGCGACGGCGTTCGCGCGCGCTTCGGCGTGACGCTCGACCCCGAGCCTGTTCTGGTGGGCTGCTCATGGGAAGAGCACGGCCTGCAGCGATAGCAGCGTCGCGGCCACGGCCAAGGCGGGGGCGAGCATACGCGCGCATACCTCGACGTGTCGGCGTGCAATCACCAAGGCGCTGAAAGCAGCGATGCCCCCTGCGTAGCCAACGGTCCACAGCCGCCAGAAATAGCCCGAATGCGCGCTCCACACGACCGCGGCAGGGTTGGGATCGGGGTAGATGGCGAACTGGATCGAACGGACGACCGCGTAGGCGATCACAGCGACGACCATGCCCCACGCGAGCGACAAGGCGAACGCGACGACGTCTGCCCGCTCGCGCGTCACGTGGCGGGTCCTCTTCCGAAATCCACGACGCGCGGGCACTCGGGGTCGGGCCCCAGTTCGCCATTCACGTACGACGCGACCACCTTGCAACCTCCTTTGCAGACCGAGCGCAGAGTGCACGACGCGCACGGCTCGGCTGGCGCGGCGACGTACCCTCGCCAGCGGGCTAGCTCCGGATCGCGACCATGGCGGTGGGCGAGGTCGGTGGCTGCGAGCGCGCTGGCAGACGCGAAACTGCAGGGTGCCACGAATCCATCGGCCGTCACCGCCGCAAGCGCGCCTGCCGCCTCGCAACCCATCACGCCGAAGCGAACCAGCAGGTCCGGGTCGCGAGCCAGTGCGTCGTCGGCCGAAAAAAACGGGACGAGGGCGCAGTCGACGCGGATACGGAAGTCACCGTCTTTGCACAACGCACCCGTCAGAAGCCGCAGCGTCGGAGCGAGCGAGCGTGCTTGCGCGGGAGACAAGCGCCTGACGAAGTAGTCGAGCGACGCAGCTCGCCCCGCTGGCTTGAAGCGAAGCAGCTGAGCCTCACATGCACCGAGCGAGCGCGCACGAGCGAGCGTCTCGGCGAGATCCACGAAGCTGTCCCTGGTCAGCACCACGTTGACCCCCACTCGCACGCCCTCGGCCACGAGGCGCGCGATCGCTCGCTCCGCGGCGGCGCTCCCGTCGAAGCCCCGCACGCGTGAATACGTCTCGCCTCGACCGTCGTAGCTCACGTTCACTTGCGCGAAAGCACGAAGCTTTTCGACCCGGGCGTCCGTGAGCCCCAGACCGCTCGTCGTAAGAACGGGGGTGATGCCGCGCGCTAGCGCCGCTGCGGCGAGCACATCGAGGTCGTCGCGCGTGGTCGGCTCACCCCCCCCGAACGCCACCGTGAATACGCCCGCGTCCCGCATCGCGTCGAGCCTGCGCTCGAGCTCGGTGAGCGGCGGTTCGAAGCCGTTCGGTCGGGCGTCGAGGTAACACCCCTCGCAGCCCGCACCGCATCGAGCAGTGACGGCCAAGTGGACTTCCAGAGGGGGACTCACCCCGTCGCAATCCGACCAGGCGACGCCGCCGTCCAGCCCGAGGGCGCGCACCCCTTCACGGTCGAGCCCCACGATCGCCGCGGTCGACTCGAGCTTCACCCACGCGCCCCACGGCTCGTATCGCACGATCATCGCGGCGCCTCGTCGCGTTTCGTCTCCTTGGAAGGCGTCTCGGACGCCGGCGCCACGCGCACCGGCTCTCTGGCCAGAGCCGCGACGACCGCCGCGAAGATCGCGGCCCCGGCCGTGGCGGTGGCAAAGAGGGTGTCGACGACGCTGCCGATGCTCGAGCAGTTCGCTCCATATCCCAACCGCACCCGCACGACGTGGTCGCTCAAGTCCTCAGGGTCGACATGTCGGGGGGCGGCAGACGAGCCTTCGCCGCGGTCGCTGGCGACGTCGCGTCCGCTCTCGTGGCTCACAGGCCGAAGCCTTCGAGATAGTCTGGACTCGCCACATCCATGACGACGAAGGCCGTCGCGAGGATCGTGGCACCGCAGAGCAAAGCGCGGCCGACGCGAGCCGGGCGGCGATTCGAGCCCACGGCGCTCCACGCACGGGCCGCGAGCACAAGCGGCAGCACCGCGGCTCCGAGACGCAAGAACGGGCCCGCGTTTCCAGATTCGTACTTCGAGGCCAAGAGGCCGCCCGCCAGACTCACGAAGGCGGCAAGTGAAACCGCGACCGGGGTCAGAGCGCGTAGCGCGAGCATGGCGTCACCCAGCGTCTTCCGACGCCGTGCGCGATCGAGGGCCGCCGCCGCCGACCCGACGAATACCAGGAGCACCACGACGGCCGCGCGCCGGACCCACCTCCGACGTTGCAGCCGCGTGATATCGCGCACGACACGTGGGCCTAGCACGATCGCGTGTGCCCGCGCTTCCGCCGCGGCCTCCGATAGCGCCCCTGTCGTCGCCAGCGCTCCGACAATCTCGCGCTCGGCCAGATCCGCCGTCAGCGGGTCCGCGCGGGGGTCATTCGCGACGAGCCGGAGTTCTGCGATGCCGTCGCGCGCGCGTCCCATCCGACCGAGCCATGCTTCGGCGAGGAGCATCCGCGCTTCGATGCGCACCGTTCCCGGCGGGAACGTCTCGGTGTCGCGCGCGAGCTCATCGAGCGCGGTCGGGTCGTCTGCCAAGGCCGGGTCGCGGCGAACGCGCTCGAGGTGCGCGAGTGGAACGAATCCGCCCTCTGATCGCGCACGGAGCCAGTCGATGCGCTCGCCAGCGCGCACCGCCCAGGGCGTATCGGGGGCTGCGGCAGCGCAGGCCAAATCGTGTTCGATCGCACGCTCGAATGCGCCATCCTCTTCGTCCATCTCGCCCAGCCGGCAGAGCGCCTCGGCCCCCGCGTCCCGGTCAGTGGCGTTCGATGCCTCCCGCTCGATCATCGCCCGCGCTTGCGACGAAAGCGAGAGGCTCGCTCGATCGATTCCGACGCGCGACTCGTCTGCGGGGCGCACGTCGCCAGGGACCGGTCCGAGAAGTCCGAATGACCAAGAGAGGAGCGCTATCGAAGTCAGCGGCACCGTAGGGCGAAAGCTTCCACGCGCATCAGAGCTTGTCCATGTGCCCACATCCGCGACCGCACCGGCCCCTGCTATAGAGAGACCCAGCGGAATGAACGTGCGTGAAGCCGCGTCGCTCGCCATCGCCGCTGCACTGGGCGGCTGCCGCGGATGTCACGAAAGTCATCCGTACGTACCGTACACGATCGAATCCGGGTCTCCCCCGCTCGCGGCCGGGGGGAACGCCGGCCAGCCTTCTGCCAGCGCTTCGGCGCCCCCGAGCGACGGTGGGCGTGGTGGGTTCGTTGCCGTTGCCGCGACCCTCGCCCCGTCCGGCGCGACGCGCTGGACCCTGGACGGGATTGCTCTCCAGGCGCCGGAAGGAATGGCTTTCGTCTCGGCGGTCGTGCGTGACTTCGATGGGGACGGCATCGACGACGCATTTGCGATTGTACGCGCTGGCAATGAAAAAGACCCGGGCGTCCTCGCCTACTATCGGGGGAAGGTCCGCGCGGAAGGGCTTGATGCGCCCGAGCTACTCGCTCCCCCGGGAGAGGGCTTTGGCCATGATCCCGGTTGTGGTGTTGTCGATCGTCTGGCGGTCGTCGGCCCGCGGGCGGTCCTCGCAGAGTTGGGGACCTCGGCATGTGCGGGCCAAGGATCGGGCGCGCCCGATCGTTGGGTTGCCGTGGTCCGCGGAGGGACCCCGCCAAAGGTGCTGCTCGCCTTTGCCGTCGCCGACCCGCCTGGCGCGCCCGTGCTCTCGGTGGAAGCGGACACCGCCGATCGCGATGGCGATGGACTGGACGATCTCGCCGTGCGCGTCGCTCTCGAGGGCGGTGGGCCTGTTGAGCCTGGGCCTCGCGTGGCAGCCACCTTTGCGTGGGTCGATCGCCCGGCCGGACTCAGTCGCGACCTCAGCGCCACGGAGTCTTCGTTTTCGTCGCTCGCGGCGACGGCCGCGGCCAAGGCGGCCCGCCGCAAAGAGGCGCCCCAGGTACCCGCGTACGTAGCCCAAGGGCGGGCGCTCTGGCGGGCGGCATGTGCCGAGGGCGGCGGCCCACGGGTAACCGGAATCGGGACTGGCCCCATCGTTTGCGGCGCGGGGCGCGCGCTCGAGAGTCTGGGGCTCGCCGAGTCCCGCGCATACGCCACCGCCGGTGACCCTTTGCGTGCGGTGCTTGCGCTGGACCGGGCTTGGCGCGGGTCTGCGTCGCGCTCTGCCGCTCGTTTCGCGGAGGCCGAGAAGTGGATCGTCCACGTGGCGCCCCTGTCCGCCGCGCTCGCGGTGCGTGCCGTGTCCGCCGTACCTATCGCAAACGGCGGTCGCGACCTCACGTGGGGCTCGCTCGCCTTCGAGCCGAGCGGCAAGCTGCTCGTACGAACCCGCGCGGGCGTGGTGCGCGTGGACCCTGACGCGGGCGACGAGGCCGCCGCCGAGGGCGTCGCAGACTGGAAATCGGGTGTAACGTCGCCCGACGGCGCCATGCGCTGGATTGAGGCCTACGACCCGTGCGACGGTCTGTCACTTCGAGCGGCGTTGGCGCCGACCAACGTCGACGAGTTGCACGAAGTGGCGCTCCCCGTCGCTCCTCTCGGCGAGCGGTGCGTCGGTCCGCGCGGAGTCCGAGCGAGCACGCTTCCCATCGCCTGGGGGGCGGGAGGCATCGAGGCGATCGTCGAGGGCGAGCCGATCCTCATTTCGCCCGACCTCGGCCACGCCTACCTTCAGGGGGGTCCGTTCGTCGGGCCGGTCGCGCCCGGTGGACCGCGTTCTCCGGACGGCAATGCCTTGGTTGCCGCCACCATGGCTGGGCTGCTCGTGCGAAGTGGCGTTTACGCTCGACTCTTTCGCGCGTCCGAGCTCGACGGCAGCTACGCCGACCAGCGCGAATGTGCCGTCAGCAACGGGGCGACTCACGTCGCGTGCGTGCACGCGGGCAGGGCTTGGGTCGGAAGCTGGGAGGGGTTTTAGTCAGGTGGGCCTGCTCATTTGTGCGTGCAAAGGACATCGTTTGCGTCGCATGTGCTTTGCAGACACTGAATCGAGTGGTCGGCGCAGCGAACGACGAGGACGCCGTGCGCCAGCAAGGCGGTGAGCGACGCCCCAGATTGCCGTGCGATCGACTCCCTTGGGAGTGTGGCATCGCACCCCTTTTCGAGTTGCAGGTCGATACGCCGCCCGCTGGAGATCACATCCGTCTTGCCGACGGCGCGTAGCCGATCCGCAATTTGTTTGGCGTAGTCCGGGTCGGCCGGCGCGTCGCTCGGTTGCGGCGCCTGCATCGCGGCCATGTACTGAATTGCCTGCAGCTGCACCTCTTGGGGCATCGTGATCAGCACCGTTGGACTGGTGGTCGGCACAGGTCGCGGGGGCATCGCACGCTGCGAGACCGGCGGCGGACTCGCCGACGCGGTGTCCGCGGCAGGGGCCGACTGCCTTGCAACGCTGGCGGCGGGTGTCGCTTGCGGGTTCGGCGACGGCGCGTTGTCGCATGAGGTCGTGAGCGCAATGCCGAAAAACAGGAAACTACGGCGCATGGTGCGATTCTGATAGCAGACGACGTTGTGCGGAAAGTTTTCGCGGTATTTGCCTGCCTCGTGCCTTTCGGGCCAGAGGTGCGGCCGAAGCAGGATGCGGGAACAATGCACGCCGAGATGCGCTGCGAGCGGGTGGACGAGCCAGGGCGCGTGCGCTGCGACGTGGAGGCGCGCGTTGCTTCCGGAGAGTCGATATCCGCGGGCGATGTCGTCATCGTTCGTACCCCGCCTTTCGTCACCGCTCTCCGCGGGCGCATCGGGCCCCACGACGCGACAACGCGCGATGCGGAAACCTGGCGCTGGGCGCTCGCTCTCGCGGCGCGCGGGCCAGGGAGAGGCGAGGTCGAAGCGCGGGTGCGACTCGTCGTATGCCGAGGCGCGACGTGCGGGCCCCGCGAAGCGCCGGTCGTGGTCCGCGTCGAGGTCGGTCCCTAGTGCAGCGCAGTCCACTGGATGAATGCCATCTCGACGGCGCTGCACTAGAGCCCGGGCACCTCGGTGGTCGAGAAGTTGGCCACTGCGCCATTTCCGCTGCGACAATCGGCCGCCATGCACCTTCCCAGCCGATTGCGATCCACGACGCTCGGCGACTTGCTCGGAGCGCTCCACCGCGCGCGGGCGAGCGGCACCCTGGAGCTAGCGGAGGACCGCGGGCGGGTGCACCGCGTCCACCTGACCCAGGGGCTGGTGACCGCAGTGGAGCTCGATGGCGCGGGAATTTCGCTCGCGGAGATTCTCCGCCGCGAGCGAGCCGCCGATGACGACGTGTTGCGGAGGTCGCTGCTTCGGGCGATGGCCTCTCACCGGCTGCACGGCGAGGTGCTGGTCCATGATTTTCGCGTTTCGCCGACGATCGTTGGCAGCGCGCTCCGCCGCCAGATCGATGCGCGGCTCTCGGCCATCGAAGAGCTGATCGATGCACGCGTGGCATTCCGTGTCGCGGTGCGACAGCCGCGCTGGGCCTTGCAATCCGCTCCGCTCGATCCTCGCGAGTTTTTGCACGGCCGCCGCCGCGCACGTGAACGTGGGGCGGGCAGGCGTGCGCACGGAGACGCCCCACCCCCAAAGGCCGAGTCGAGCGCTTGGCGTGTTTTGGGCGTCGCGCCTGGGACGGACGTAGCGGAGATCAAGCGCGCCTACCGTCGGCTGGCGCGCACCGTGCACCCGGACCTGCACCCCCAGGCCACCGATGAGGAACGAAGGGCGCTCGAAGCACGATTCGTCGTGATCAACGACGCATACCGGGCGCTCGTGGCGTAGCAGTGCCCGAGCGAATGGAGCAGGGTTCGCGGTCGCAAGTCGCCGAGGCGAGTCGTCCGGCGGTCGTATCGGGTCTAGTGAGCCAGCGTCAGGCCCTGCAGCGCAAGCTTCGCTTCGGGCGCGAAATGCGAATCCGGAAAGCGGCGCAGAAGGACGCGCCACGTGTTCTTGGCGTCGTTGTACGCCTCGAGATCGGTCTGGCACCAAGCCAGTAGGTCGAGCGCGTCGTCCTGCACCTCCTTGTCGAGGCCTTGCTCGGTAAGTTGCGTGAGGAGCGGTATTGCGTCCTTTGCTCTTCGCAGTTTGCGATAGGCGCTGGCCAATTCGAGCTTGGCCTCGGGCACGACCGCGCCCGCATCGTCGTAATGCAGGGATTCTTCGAATGCGCTGGCCGCCTCTTGCCAGCGTTGCAACCGCGCGCTCTCCAGCCCCTGCAAGTAGAGCAGCGACGCCTCTTCGACGCGTGCACGGTCGACGGCTTCACCGAAGAACTGCGACTCGGCCTTCGTCAGCGGCTTGACCTTCACGTTTTCCCACGCCTTGACCATGTCGACGCGTTTTCCCTCGCGCACGAGGCTGTAGAACTTGGCAGCCTCGAGCTCGGCCGCGTGGCGGTCGGCCTCGCGCTGTTTCAGTTCGTCGATCTCTTGTTTCATATGTGAGTTTTCATCGCGCAGGTGCTTGCCGGTCGACTCGATCGCTTCGACCCGGGCGTCGACGAAGAATTTGAGCCCGACGAAGACCACGACGACGAACGCGACGTACGCGGTCGCGCTGTTCCAGCGCAAGCGGCCCTCGTAGCCCTGCTGGCGCCGGGCGATCGACTTGATGTCGGCCGAGAGGGCGTTCGTCAGGTTGTTCGTCCTGATGACGAGACCGCGGGACTCGATGATTTCGCGCTTTATCTCGCGCAGTTCGTCGTCTGCTTCGTGCATTGCGCAATGGTTTCCCACCTACTCTGCCGTCCGCTCGTCTCGCAAGCGAATCGTGCGAAGTCGAGGTGCTCAGCGTACGACCGCGCGAACTTTCACCTTCACTTTGTCACGTCCATCGACGTACCAATCCATGGGAAGGACGGTGCGCGACCAGCTCGGAAAGGGATCCGGTCCGTCGTTGCTGCTCTGGGGACGCAGCGCGTCGAGCATGAACGCGGGCAGGCGTTCGGTCACGTGTCCGCGATATGCAATCCCTTGCGATGGGACGCGGAACTGCAAGACCAGGCTGCGCGGAGAGACGGTCTGGCGCGGCTCGTTGGCGAGCAGTTGATCGAGTGTCTCGGGGGGCGCGAGATCGGGCACGACGTCGTACCCCGGGACGACCTCGACGTCGACCTCCTTGCCGGTGAGCTCCGAGGGCATCGTCACTTCGACGACGCGCAGTATCTCGGGTCCGTTTTGGGGAACGAGGTGCAGCCGCAATCTCGCTTTCGCTCCCGCGTCGACTATCGGGTCGAGCAGTTCGACTCCCCGGAGTCGCCACAAGTCGCGCGCGTATTTCACTTCGAACTTGGCGGTCACCCGAGCGATGTGGGCGCGCTCCCATGGGTTGTTGAGGACGTCCCCCACGGTGGTCACGAACTTGGATCGTGCCCATTCGCCTTCGTCGGGCGCGCCGCCGGCGGCGATTCCGACGTCTTCGAGGTCGACTGGACCGTGCCCCGCGACTTCCAGTCTCGTCGTCATCCTCCAGGTGAGATCGCGTCGCTCGCTCGTCGTCGCTTCGATCACCGAGCCGAGGACCACGGACGCCAGGCCGGGGCCCATGAATTTGTCGTCGGTGATTTCGGCGTGCCAGTGTGTCTTTGGCGCGCCGACTGCGCCGACGACGTCGATGTCGACGGGGATCGTGGGCGCGGTCACGTTCTCGTCGAGAACGATCGCCGTCTGACGATCCTGGACGAGCGTTCCGATGGGTCGCGCGCACTCGCCGACTTTGTGGGACGCGAGGGCGCTCGCGTTGACCCACAGCACCCGCCCGATGCACGTGGGGAGCGCGCTGTCGCCTCCGTTGAGCATCGGGTGACCGAAGCCGGCCACTTTGCCTTTTCCGTCGACGTAGGTGGCGGTCCCGAGCCCCATGATGGAAACGTCGCCGCGGGCGAGCTCTACGCCGAGGCCCCCTCCGTTGACGAAATGGGCCGGGGTGCCCACGGCGGGCGCGTCGGTGCCGCCGCCGCCCTGCAGCGGTTCGAGGCCGAGCGGCTCGAAGAGTTTGCGCAGGGCGGCCATTGCGTGATCGCTCACGCCCGCCATCATCAGCGGGGTGGCGGCCTGCGTCATGCCCCGCGCGGGATCGTGCGCACCGGCCAACCGCGCGGCTAGCTGGCGGGCGTGCGCTCCGAGATCATAGGTCCCGGGCGGTCCGTCGAAGGTCTCCGCGGATGCGTGTGCGGCACCGAACGAGGGCGCTCCGCCTCGCGCGCCGGGAAGCGGCGCCCCCCGCTCGAGCGGCCAGAACCCCGCAGGAATGGGGCGGCGCATTTCGGCCAGCATGAGGTCAATGGGTGTGACGCCGGCCACCGGTTCGATCTCGAACTGCGACATGCTGTACGCGTAGGCGCCCGCGAGTCGACCGTCGATGTAGATCGGGCTGCCGCTCATGCCGCGCACCGTCTTGACTACGTCGAGCCGTGGATTCGGCGTTTTGATGACGATGAGCGCCTCGCCTGGGCGAAAGTGGTGCAGGACCCCAATCACCTCGACGTCGAAGCGTTCGGGGTCGGTGCCCTTGAAGACGGTGAGGCCATAGCCCTTCATGCCATCCTTGATCTCCTCGACGGAGATCGTCGTGGGCCTCACGTCGCCGTGTGCGAGGGGCAAGCTCGCTCCGATCGCGAGGAGCACGCCCGCGGAAAGGGCGCCTAGGAGGGCTGGGGTGGTTCGCACGCGGTCAGTGTCGCTCGCGGAAGGCGACTCGCGCAAACGGCGCGTGTACCGTGGCTCTCGATGGGTCTTGCCCTGGCGGTTGCTCTCTTCGCCTTCGCGGCGGCCCACATCTCCCTGGTTGTCGGCCTCGCACGGCGCCGTCCGTGGTGGCGCGCGATCTTGGCCCTGGCGGCTCCTCCGCTGGCTCCGTGGTGGGGGTGGGGCGCGGGAATGCGAGCGCGCACGATCGGGTGGGCGACGGCGCTGGCGATCTACGCGATCGGTGTGGCGGTGGCGTGAGCGGCCCTACTGGATCGTGATCTCTTTTTGGAAGGTGTGGCACTGATCCGCGGAACAAACGGCTCCTTTGAGCGTTCCCGACCCGTGGGGTGCGCCGACGACCGTCGCCTTGGTTTCGGCGAAGCTGAACTTGGCTTTGTCGAGCTTCGTGTCGCCGACGACGAGTTTCCAGGGGTATTCTTTGTTGATGTGCCAACCGCTGTGGGCGGTGACCGTGACCTCGCCCTTGGAGACGCTTACGTCGAATTCGTCGTCGGCGAAGGCGGGGGCGCCGAGGGCGGAGCTCAATGCGACGAGGGCTGAAATCGTAACGGCCTTCTTGATACGCATGGTGGATGCGCGAGTGTACGGCAGCGTTCGGGTGGTCGCCAGGAGGCGCGGTCGTCACGAAAGAAACCGGGCGACGGTCTCGGGCGCGCTTGAGGCGTTGGCGATGGATGCGGGCTACGGTGTGTTCGATCCCTCATGTCGATCGTGCACCTTGTTTGTGGCTCTACCGGTGCAGGCAAGACGACGTATGCAAAGGCGCTCGCAGACCGCGTGCGCGGAGTGCGCTTTTCAATCGACGAATGGATGGCGGATCTGTTTCTGCCAGACCGGCCGGCTCAGCTCAGCACTTCGTGGGCTAGCGAACGGGCGGGGCGCTGCGAAGCGCAAATGTGGTCGGTCGCCGACCAGCTCCTCGCGCGGGGGGTCGATGTCGTTTTCGACGTCGGCCTCTCGAAGCGGATACACCGCGACCGGTTTCGCAATCGCGCCGCCTCGGTAGGGGCATACTGCAAGCTGCACTATCTCGATGTGGACGCCGAGACGCGGCGCGAGCGAGTGCGGCAGCGCAATTCGCATGGGGCGGCCACGTTTGCGCTCGTAGTGACCGACGAGGTGTTCGACTTCGTCGAAGGCTTGTTCGAGGCGCCGACCGACGACGAACTCTACGAAGCGATGATCGTGTGCTTCTGAGGCCTCGATACGTCGGCGAAACGAGGCGGCAACCCACCACGCATTCGATCGCGTCATGCTCCCAGAATGATGAGCGCATCAATCCGTACCGACATCGTGGCGCCCTTCGTTGACTCGATGCCCGCTCGCTATCGCCAGCTCTTCGACGCGGCGGCGGCGCGCGAACATGCGGCCATCGTCGAGCGCCGCGCGCGCGCACCTGCTCATGTCGAGATATGGAGGCGCCTCCCCAATGGGGGCGCGGTCCTATGTGTGGTCGCGGACGATCGACCAGGCCTCTTGTCGTTCATAAGCGCCGCACTGGTGGTGCACGCGTTGGACGTCGTGGCCGCGCAGATATACACGCGCAGCGTGGCCGAAGGTGCGGAAGCGATCGATCTCTTCTGGGTGCGCCGAGACAGCGCCTCGAGCTCTCCCGTGCTCGCGTCCGACGCATCGGGCATCGCCGGGGTGCTGAGGGGGCTCATCACGCGTGAGCTCACGATCGACGCGGTCGTGCGGCAAACTGGATCGCGCCCGACGCCGTCCCCCGGCGCAGCCACGCATGTGACGTTCGAAGAGGCCGATGGCCTGTCCGTTTTGTCGGTCGAGACCTTCGATCGCCCCGGTCTCCTGCTCGCGATTACTCAGGCACTGTCGCGCGCGCGAGTACAGATCGTCGCTTCGGAAGCGATGTCGCGCGAGGGCCGCGTCGTAGACCGCTTCACCGTCGTCGAGTTCGACGGGGCCCCTCTCCGTCCGCAGCGCCGCGGCATTCTGCAGGTCGAGGTGCTCGCTGCCATCGAAGCGGTAGCCCGGGGGGAATCGTGAGGCGGCCACCGAGGCTGAAGCTCTGCCTTGCGCGACCCCACGTCCGCCCCGCTGGTCCCAATCCCGATCGACTTCTCTACTTGGCCGACTTCTTCGCGTCCGGCGCGCTCGCGTCGTAGCCCTCGACATGAACGGGGAAAGCAGGCGTGCCGAGTCGCCGGCGCTCGCGCTTGTTGCGCTTTCCGTTGGTGGTCATCTTGCGCTTGCGGATGCGCTCGAACTGTTGCGTGGACGAAACCATGAGGCCACCTGTCGCAGAAACAGCGGGGGCTGGCAACATGAGCGGCGCAGAGGCACCTGTCAAGTGCGCGTGCAGGCCGAGCGGCTCAATTTGCCGGTCGCACGGTGATCGTCCAGGTAAACGTCGGATTCGAGAAGGGCGGCACGCGCGCGGTCATCAGCCGAGAGCGGATGCAGGCCTCAGCGGGTTGGCCGGCCGCGGGCCCTGTGACGACCACGTTGTCGGGGGTCCCGTCGGATTTGAAGCTGATCGTGGCGTGCGAGATCGGATCGTCGGGGCCGAGGCAATAACGGGTCGCCGGTAAGACTGTCCCCACCGCGCCCTGAACTGCACCGATCGCCGGTTTGAGTGGCAGATTCCCGGGGGTTGTCCCGGGCGCCTCGCCTGCTGCCGCGAGGGTGGGAGGCGGAGCGGGGGCAGGCTGCGCGCCGATGCCGACCGCTCGCTTCATCAACGCCTCCAAGCTTTGGTCGGCCGCCGCCGGTCCAGAGGGTTTGCTTGGCACTCGGGTCGCGGACGTCGTGGCTCGGTCTGCCTGCGACGTCGTCGGATTGGCAGCGGCGGGTGGGACGGGCGAAGGTGGAGACGAGTGCTCGGACACTTGTGCCGGGCCCGCCGCTACCGAGTGCTCTGCGATCCGCTGGGTCTCGCTGGGGCCGGTGCCGGGAACAGCCACGCCAGGCTGCTCCGTCTTGTCGCTTGGATTGGGATTTGGACCGGGTAGAGCGCGCTCGGTCTCCGGGCTCGCTAGACCGGTCGACATGCCCAACGGCGCATTCTGTGCTGCGCCCGTCGCCTGGATGGCGTGTGTGGAGCCCGCCTGCAAGAACACAGCTGTCATCAGCGCACCGAGCCCGATCCCCCCTCCGAGCGCGACCCATACGGCGCCTGATCCCTTGGGCTGCTCGCGGGCTGCAGTCACCGTCGTCGGCCGCGTCGTCTCGGGCGGCAGCGCGGGCGGCGGCGGTAGCACGGCAGGCTCGGCATCGACGATGCCCGCGCGGTTGGAAAGTGGTGGCGCCATCGGCGGAGGAAGAGACTTCGTCGGGGGCGCTGGTCTCGGCGTGGGAAGCTTTCCCGGCTGGCCAACTCCTGGCAGGGTCGGCGACGAGCTGCCGAAAGGCAGGCCCATGATGGGCATCGCCGACGACGCGGGTCTCACAAGAGTGGCCTCGACGGAGGCAAACATGGCCGGCACGGGCTGCGCCGAACCGAATGCGGGCTCGCGCGGAGGCGGATGAGAGCGCGCGACCGCCGGGCTTGCGCTCGGCGCGGCGCGATTCGTCTCGTTTCTCGCTTCGGTCTTCGCGGTCTGGCCAGCGGCAAGCGCCGCGAAATCGATCATCCCGGAGTTTTCGTTTTTGCTCTCCGAAGACTCCTCGGGCGGCTCGGGCTGGTTGGCGAGCTTTGCGACTTCCTGGAAGCTCGTCCGCTCTTTCGCCCTCGACTCAGTAGTCATTATCGTAAGGCCTCTCGCCGCGTCCGTGGTTTCAAGCGTTTCCCTAATTTCAGGGGTAAGGAAGCTTGGCACCCGAAAGAGGTGAAGGGAAGGGTACGCGACAAAAAATCGTGGTCCGATACGACCGCGGCAGCCTTATGTGCCGCGTGGCCGACTCTCCGGTGTTCCGCTAAGACACCGGACCAACGCGAGTCCAATGTCCAACACCACGGCAGTCACTGAAGAGCTGAAAAAGGCGCTTTCCGCAGAAGATGGAGGACGGCGCTGGCTGCGTCGACTCGCGTTCGCGGGGGCCTTGGCCCTTGTCGTTGGGGCAGGGCTGACGTGGAGTGCCAAACACCGACCTGCGCCACCCGCGCGCTATGCGGCAGCGACAGTGGCAATTGGCGATGTAATTGAAAAAGTGCAAGCAACCGGGACGGTGCAGCCCCTGCTGCAGGTCAACGTCGGGGCGCAGGTCAACGGGCGCGTGACTCAGGTCTATGTCGACTTCAACTCGGTCGTAAGAAAGGGTGAAGTGTTGGCGGAGATCGATCCGCTCATCTACGGGACGCAAGTCAACGCGCAGGCAGCCAATCTCGCGTCGCAGCGTGCGCAGCTCGCGCAGGCGAAGGCCTCGACGGAAAGCGCCAAGGCGCAGATGAACACCGCGCGCATCGCGCTCGATCGAACTCGCAAGCTCTTCGAGAGCAACCTGGCCAGCCGATCCGATCTCGATACCGCGAGGGGAAACTACGATTCGGTCCAGGCGCAATACGAAGCGTCCGTCGCAAATATCGAAAGCCAAGAGGCCGTGATTGCCGCGCAAGCGGCACAGCTCAGCCAGTCGACGGCAAACCTCGGATACACCAAGATTTACTCGCCGGTCGACGGCGTGGTCGTCACCCGGGGCATCGACCCCGGGGCGACCGTGGTCGCGAGCTTCCAGGCGCCGGTGCTCTTCGTCATCGCACAGGACTTGCGCAAGATGCGCGTACTCGCCGACGTCGACGAAGCCGATGTCGGCAAGATTCAAGAGGGGATGGACGCCGACTGCGTCGTCGACGCGTTCCCGGGCGACGTCTTTCACGGCAAGGTCTCGCAGATACGCTACAGCCCGAACAACGTCTCCGGGGTCGTGACGTACCCCGCGGTGGTCGAGGTCTTCAACCCGGAAGAGAAGCTTCGCCCGGGGATGACATCGACCATCACCGTGCGCACGCACGAGGCCCACGACGTGGCGCGCGTTCCCAACGCTGCGCTGCGCTACCGGCCGACGCCGCCGGCGGGACCCGATGGAAAACCGCTACCCCAGCAGCCCGAGCCCAGCCTCGCGAAGGGTCAGGGGCGTCTATGGGTGCTGTCGAGCGATAAGCCAGGGCAAGAGAAAGACGAAATGCGGCTCGTATCGATCGGGATCACCGACGGCATCTTCACGCAAGTGAGCGACCCGTCGCTGGCGGTCGGAACGAAGGTCGTTACCGACGAGATCGATACGGACGACAAGAAGAAGAAGGGCAAAATTTTCTGATGGCCGCTGCGGTGTCGATGCCCCAGCCGCTCGTCGAACTGTCGCGTGTTTCAAAGGACTACACGACGGGCGGCGGGCTCGTGCGCGCGATGCGCGACGTGAGTCTATCGATCGGTCAGGGGGAGTTCGTCGCAATCGTCGGCGCGAGCGGATCGGGCAAGAGCACGATGATGAACGTACTCGGCTGTCTCGACCGGCCGACGAGCGGCACCTACGCGCTCGCCGGGATCGACGTGGGAAGTCGCAACGGTGACTCGCGAGCCATCGTTCGCAATCGCGTCATCGGGTTCATCTTTCAGGGATTCAATCTTCTACCGCGCACGAGTGCGCTCGAGAACGTCGAGCTGCCGCTCCAATACCGCGGGGTGGGTGCTCGCGAACGCCGGAGGCGCGCCAAGGCGGCACTCGAGGCGGTGGGTCTCGCGGCACGCTTCGATCACAGCCCGAGCCAGCTGTCGGGTGGTCAGCAGCAGCGCGTCGCGATAGCTCGAGCGCTGGTGACCGATCCCCCGCTCTTGCTGGCAGACGAGCCGACCGGAAACCTCGACACCCGCACGAGTCTGGAAGTTCTGGCACTTCTGCAAAAGCTCAATCGCGAGCGTGGAATCACCGTCCTTCTCGTCACGCACGAGCGCGACGTAGCCGCGTGCGCTGCGCGTGTCGTCACGATGCGCGACGGGCGGATCGTGAGCGACGTGGTGCAAGAGCAGCCGCTCGACGCCTCGTCGGAGCTTGCACGATTGCCCCCGACCGAAGACGCCGCGAACGCGCCTACGTTGCAAGGGGTCGGTCTCGAGGGCGACCACCCCGCCGCCCGGGTGGGCGGGCCGGTCCCCTGGAGCGTCTACGCGATGATGTGGCTCGGCGATCTCGCCGGCGAGGCGCTGGTCGCCGCGTACGTCGCCTTCGTCTTGCGTCTGAGCGTCGTCGAATTTCTATGGGCGGGTCGAATCGCCGGCGAAATCGGAAAGGCGTGGCTCGGGGCGCGCTGGGCCAGGCGCGCGCTCGGACGTCCCTCGACCAACGATCAACGCGTCCGTATGGCGCTCTGGTACACGATGACGATCACCTGCGGCGCTACCGCGGCGCTCCTTCTTGCCGCGGTCGTGCTGCCGTCCTCGATCGCGTCGAAGCTCGCCGGCGTGATGGACGTCGTCACGCGCGTATCGGAGAGGGGATGGACGGTTCTGATCGCGGTCGTGTTCGCGGGAATAGGCTGCGTCGTGCTGTTGCGGTATCTCCTTCTCTCGCTTTTCAATCCGAGGCGCTGAGTTGGACACGCCCACTGCGCCAGAGAGTGCGCCGGTCTTGGGCCCTCTGCCCGTGGCGGTCTACGGCGCCATGTTCGGCGCGACCGTCGGCGGTCAGCTCGTGGGGATTGTCCTCGACGCGCTGCTGCTCGGTCGCCGCGCGCTCTGGGTGCCGCTCGGATGCAGCGTCGTTCTCGAGGCTTGGGTTGGCGCGCGGTTTGGTGGCAGGCGAGTCAGCAAGCCGCTGACCTGGAGCGAGTGGGGACGAGCCTCGGCCTACTATTCGGGGTGTCTTCTGGCCCTGTCGCTCCCGCTCGCGGCCTGGACCATTGCCTACAACCGGGGCCTGGTCGGTGCAGCCTCTTCGCGTGATGTCGCAATGGCCCTCGGGGTCGTGCTGTCATGGTTGGTGGCGGCGACCCTCCTGCGGCACGCGCTCATGATTCTCTTTGCGTCGCGAGGCAGGGCTTGATTGCCATGGTTCGCGATGCGACGCGGCTCGCCTTCGGAGCGATCGTGCGCAACAAGCTGCGGGCGGCGTTGACCGTACTCGGTATCTTCATCGGCATCACGGCGGTCGTCATCGTTACGGCCGCCGCGACGACGACCTCGGCTGCCGTCGGAGGCGAGATCGACAGTTTCGCGGCGAACGGGCTATTCGTCTGGCCGCGTACCGTCCAGGCGTCCGGGGCGCGCAGCCGCGTGGTCGGGAGATTGACCGAAGCGGACGGCCGGGCGATCGCACGGGAGGCCGTGAGCATCGCAAGTGTGGCGCCGTGGCTGAACACCCAGGGGCAAGTGGTCTACGCCGACAAGAACTGGGCGACCAACCTCATCGGCACGACGCTCTCGTACATGCCCATCCGGCGCTTCACCGTTTCCAAAGGCTCGATGTGGAGCGAAAGCGACGAGCTTCTCAAGACCAAAGTGTGCGTCATCGGTCAGACGGTCGCGACCAACCTTTTCGGAACCGAGGATCCGGTGGGGCGCACGATTCGTGTCGGACGTTCGCCGTACACCGTCCTCGGGCTTCTCGCGGCACGCGGCACATCGCCGTTCGGCGAAGATCAAGACGACCGGGTCATGATGCCGATCGGCTCGTTTCGCGCGCGGGTGATGCACACGTCCCCGGGCCGCGCGGACCAGCTCATCGTGAGCGCGACCAGCGATCAGACGGTCAACCGCGCCAAAGCGCAGATTGAGGGCATTTTGCGCCAGCGTCACCACCTCGAGCCGGGGAGGGACGACTTCGAGGTGAGCACTCAGGCCGACATCCGCGAGACGACCGAGGCCATCATGTCGACGCTTTCGGCGCTCTTGCTGTCGGTCGCGGGGGTGAGCCTGCTGGTGGGTGGGATCGGTGTGATGAACATCATGCTGGTCAGCGTGGCGGAGCGTACGCGCGAAATCGGGATTCGCATGTCGATCGGTGCGCGCGAAGGCGACATTCTCGTGCAGTTTCTGGTCGAGGCCGTGGCGTTGACGATGATCGGTGGGGTGCTGGGCATCGCCGCCGGCAGCGGAATCACCCTGGCCATCGGCCGCCTGCTGTCTTCTGCGATGGCCCCGAGCGCGACCGCACTCGGCATCGCCGTGTGCACGAGCGTCGCGATAGGGACGTTCTTCGGGTTCCTTCCGGCCTGGCGCGCGGCAAAGCTCGACCCGATCGCGGCCCTGAGGGTCGAATGAAGCGGGTCAGGGCTTTCCTTGACGGTGTCGGCTCGGCCATCCGGGCGATCATTCGGAGTCCGATGCGGGCGTCGCTCACCGTACTCGGCATCCTCATCGGGGTCGCGGCCGTAATCACCGTGACCGCGCTCGGGTCGGGGGCGCGGGAGAACGTCTCGGGGCAAATCCAAGGGATCGGATCGAACTTCGTCATTGTCTTCCCCCAGGCGGTGCAGGCATCCGGGGCTCACGGGGCGCAGGGGTCTGGGATGCGCCTGACCGAGGACGACGGCCGAGCCATATTGAACGAATCGACGAGCATCGTTGCGATCGCGCCCGCGCTCCGTTCGATGGCGCAGGTCGTCGCTGGCGATCAAAACTGGTCGACCAGCGTGATCGGCACCACCCTCCCGTACTTCCAGGTGCGAAACTGGCCCATTGCGCGGGGACAACTGTGGGATCCGCACGACGAGGTGGTCAAATCCAAGGTGGTCGTCATCGGAAGCACCGTGGCGAGAAACCTGTTCGGCGCCGAGGACCCGGTCGGGCGCATGGTGCGACTCGGTCGCTACCCGTACCGCGTCGTCGGCGTACTCTCGACCAAGGGTGAAGCGCCGTTCGGCGGCGATCAAGACGACGCCGTCATCATGCCGTCGAGCAGCTTTCGCTCACGGATCATGCGCACCCCGCCGGGCTTTGCCGGCGCGCTCATGGCGTCGGCGAGATCGACCGACGCGACCGATCGCGCCGTCCACCAGATCGACGGCATTCTGCGTCAGCGCCACCGCATCGAGGACGGGCGAGAGCCGGACTTCGTCATCCGCACGCAAAAAGAGTTCGCGGAGATGCAGGATCGGATCTACGGCATGCTCACGCTCCTCCTCGTCTTCGTGGCCGCGATCAGTCTCATCGTCGGCGGTATCGGCGTCATGAATATCATGTTGGTCAGCGTTACCGAGCGAACACGAGAGATCGGAATTCGCATGGCCATCGGCGCGCGCGAGCGAGACATTCGAACGCAGTTTCTGGCCGAGGCGGTCGTGTTGTCGGTCCTGGGCGGTCTCGCGGGCGTCGCGGTCGGCGCCCTGGCGACGGCCATCCTTCAGAGCGTCCTCGAATGGCACATGACGCTGGCCGTTCGGCCGATCGCGATCAGCATCGGGGTCAGCGCCGCCGTGGGAATCGGCTTCGGCTTCTTTCCCGCACGGCGCGCGGCGCGGCTCGATCCAATCGAAGCGCTTCGACACGAGTGACCTGACGACCCGCGGCCGCTACCATCGCGCGCCGTGAAGGCGCCAGGGTGCACGCTCCTACGCTGCCATCTCGCCGTCCTGACGGTCATTTCGACCGCGATCGCCCCCCCGCGCGCCTTGGCCGCGCCCGCGGATGTACTGCCTCCGCGGCGACTCGACGCCGCGCCCGTCCCATACCCTACCGATGGCACAGGAGACGCGGCCGTCGATCTCGTGATTGTGGTCGATGCGGTCGGCGTCGTCACGGATGTCCGTGTACGGCAGGGAAGCCCGCCCTTCGCCGAAGCCGCGGCGCAGGCCGCGAAGACGTGGCGGTTCGCGCCTGCGACGCGCGACGAAGCGCCCACCTCGGCCCGCATCGCCGTCACGGTCAACTTCCATGCGCCTCCCGCCCCCGCCGCGGCCCCAGCCGCCACTCCCGAGCCGAAGCGTCCAAGCGTCCGCTCTCCGCCCGGCGCGCCCGCCGCGGCTCCAACGATTGACGTCTCGGTCAAGGGTCACCGAGAGGAGCTCGGCGCCAATTACATCCCCCGCTCCGAGGCGCAGCTCGTGCCGGGGGCCTTCGGCGATCCCTTCCGAATCGTCGAGGCGTTGCCGTGCATGGCTCCTTACTTCAGCGGTCTTCCGTACTACTACGTGTGCGGGTCGCCGCCCGAGACCGTCGGCTACTTCATCGACGGAATCAAGGTGCCGCTCCTCTTTCACGTCGGGGCTGGGCCGTCGGCGATTGCCGCTCCACTCGTCGACTCGGTCGACCTCTTCTCCGGAGCTTACCCGGCGCGGTACGGACGATACGCCGGCGCTGTCATCGCGGGCGAGACGACTCCTCCCCAGGAAGACCACGCGCGGGGCGAGGCGGGCGCTCGCGTGTTCGACGCACACGCGTTCGTCGAAATGCCCTTCGACCACGGGCAGGGCACGGTTCTCGCCGCGGGCAGGTATTCGTATACGGATCTCATCACGTCCCTCATCGTGCCCGACTACAAGGTTGGCTACTGGGACTACCAGTTCCGGCTCTCGCACCGAGTGGCTGGGAGGGACACAGTTTCGCTTTTCGTCTTCGGTTCGCACGACGAACTCTCGTACAAGGGATCGCCGACATTTCATATCGAGTATCACCGGGCCGACTTTCGTTACGATCACCCGCTTGCCGACGGGAATGTCCGTGTCGCGGGCACCTTCAGTTACGACGACACGTTGACCGCACTTCAGACCGCGACCGGCGCAGGCGCCAGCGCCGCCCTCAAGGGACCCGGTGCACGCCTGCGGACCGAAGTCGAGGAGCGCGTGTCGGAGCGCGCTCGCGTGCGCGCCGGGGCCGACATCGGCGTCGAGCGATTCACGCAGGACGACTACGAGGGGCTCGTTCGCGCCCCTCATACCGACGTCGAGGGTGGGCTCTACGCCGACGTCGTGTGGCGGCCGACCAATCGGGTGGAGGCCGTTCCCGGCTTTCGGTTCGACGGCTACCAGGCGCAAGGTCGAACGACGTGGGCTCCGCAGCCGAGGTTTTCGACGAAAGTCCGCGTCCTTCCAAGCGTGTTTTGGATTTCGGCGCTCGGCGTAGCGCACCAGGAGCCAACCGAGCAGGTGTTCGTGCCCGCCAAAGTCCCCGACCCAATCGTGAGCGAGTCGGGCGGCGACAGCTTCAAGTTTTCCGAAGCGGTCGAAGTCAGACTTCCTTCGAGCATGCGGGTGCGTGCAACGGGGTTCTATTCGAAGCTCGTTGCCAACCGCATTCCCGCCGAGGACCAGAGCGAGGGGATCGAGCTCTTTCTACGACGGGATTTCACCCAACGACTCGGCGGGTTCGTCTCGTATACGCTGTCGAGAACCGACGCGATCTCAGGCACCCAAACGTCCCGAGCGGCTTGGGATCGCACGCACGTCCTATCGGTCGTCCTCGGGTATGACCTCGGATTGAACTGGCGTGTGGGCACCCGCTTCTTCTATGAGTCGGGGCGGATTTATCGGGCTGTCTGTTCCGATTGCTCCGACCCCTACACCGCGACCGGGCAGCTTCCGCCGTTTTACCGCGTAGACGTGCGCATCGAGAAGAAGTGGTCCTTTCTCGATGGGAAATGGCTGAGCGCGACGGCCGAGTGCTTCAACTTGCTCCGCAAGGCCGAGCCGGTAGGCGCGGACTATTCCCTCCGTCAGGGGGTGACCATCGTGACGCAGAGCCCGATCATTCTTCCGAGCGTCGGCATCGAGGCGGGCTTCTGAAAGGCGCACACCGTTCGATCACCCTATGCCGTGAGCGCGCTCGTCTCGATGACGTGCTTCGAGCGCCCGATTGCGTCGATCCCTGCGCCGCCGCGTTCTCCGGCGATCATTTGCGTCGCCGCCTTCATGCCCATCTGCATCGCTGCGTCCATGAAGACGTAGCGGAAGAGGCCTTGCCGCCCGGCGGATCGCACATTGGCGAAGGTCGCTACTTGCGCGAGCAATGCCTGTCGGTCGCGCTCGTAGCCCAAGTGATACACGGGATAGCCGTGGGCCACACGCACGACGAAAGACGATAGAACGTCGTGTACGGGCATGCCGAGCGCACCGAGCTCCGAGAGCATCCGGATGCGTAGATCGGTTTCGCTCGCTCCCCACGTCCGGTCACCGTAATCGCAGGGCACCTCCAGCATGAGCGAAGTGTGCCCCTCGGGCGCCATGAAGCGACTGCGGCGCTTGGGCTCCTGGATGCGCGACATCGTCAGCTCGCCGCTCGCGACGTACATCCAGGTGTTGTCGGAGAAGTCTCGGCGCGAAAGCATCAAGTTGACGAACGCCAGCGCGCGAAAGCGAAGACGCTCGGCGGCGGCTTCGGTCGCCGCCGGAAGGTCCGGGCGAAGCATGCGTGCGAACTCGGGCAATGGCAGCGTCGACACGAGCTCTCCCACGGGGATGCGCTCGGCACCGCGCGGCCCCTCGACGAGCACCGCCTTCACGCGCTCCCCCGATGTCTCGAATCCGGCGACGCGGGCGCCCGCCCTAACCTCTCCGCCTCGGGCGACGACCTCATCGCCCATCGCCCGGTAGAGCTGCCCCATGCCGAGTCGCGGGTACCGATAGTGGCGCGCGTAGGTGCGCACGGGAGTCGTCCGCAAACGCATCATGCGCAGGGCCACGTCTCGCAAGTCGATGAGCGAGATGCGCTCCTGCGCCCAGTCCGCGGAAATCAGGCTCGGTTCGATGCCCCAGAGCTTCCGGGTATACGGGCCGAAGAAGGCTTCGTAGAGCGGCGCGCCAAAGCGCGCCCTAACCCAGTCTTCGAAACTCCGCTCTTCGCGTGGCCATAGGCGAGCGCGCACACGGGCGGTCACCCACCCGGCGAACGCGTCCATGTTTTCTACGACCCCGAGGGTGCGAACGAGGTCTACCGCCTCGAGCGGGTAGCGGAAGCGGCGCCCTCGGTAAAGAACGACGCTCTTTCGCTCGCCGACCAAGAGGTCGGCGCCCAGCAAACTCTCCAGCCAGCGAGAAAGGGGTACGTCGTCGGAAACGAAGCGGTGTCCGCCGAGATCGAAGCGCCATCCATCGCGCTCGTGGGTCGCGCACAATCCGCCGACGAGGGGCTCGCGCTCGAGTACGATCGGCTTTGCACCGAGCTGGCAAAGCTGCCAGGCAGCCGCCAATCCGCATGGGCCCCCACCGAGTACGATGAAGGGCCCCTCGGCCACGACGGCTAGCTCCTGCCGGCGGATCGAAGCCGCCGTTCCTCTTGTCCGAGCTTGGTGATTGCCTCGGCGCATCGCTCGGCGATGAGGCGATAGGTCCGGGGACTCTCGGGGCGATCGAGCAGGCCATCGAATTCGATCGGCGCTCCGAAGACGATGTGAATCGGCGCGCCGGTGCCGGTGATACCGCCCACCACTTGCCGGACGAGGTCGTTGCCGAGCCCGTTGACGAACACAGGTACGACCGGGACGCGGGCCTTTCGGATGACCCGCCCAACGCCGCTCTGGGCCCGAAGGAGCGTGTAGGGATCGGGATCCTTCTTGCGGGTCCCCTCCGGGTGAATGCCCACGAAATAGCCGCCGCGCGCCAAGAGAGCCGCGAGCTCGTCGAGCCCGGCCACGTTGAGCGCGGCGCGCTTCTTGTCGCGGAAGATAGGGGGATACATCGCGAGAAAGCTCATCGCGAAGTTGACCGCCGGGCCGAGGGGATGGTCGTAGAAAAATTCCGAACGAACGGGAAACAAGAGCCGATGGGGCAGGCCGCGGGCGACGAGCTCCGCGGCGGTCACGTAGAGGTCGAAGAGCGACCGATGGTTCGCCACGCACACGATGCTGCCCGAGCGATCCCACCGTGGCAGGCGGTCGAGCCCGTGAACGTGACGCAGGCGCTCGGTCGCCGCCCGGATCCACCACTGCCCCACGCTCCCCTGAAGGCCTCGTATCACGCGGTCGAGCGTCCCCGGACGCAGGCTCGCCCGGATGAGACCGATTTGGGCCCGTTCGAGAGGCGTCAACAAATGGGCGGAATCGCTTTGTGGGCGCCGTGGCCGCGGCTCGGCCCCCGCCTCATCTTGGCGAATCTGGGATTGATGTCGGTGAGAAGCGATTTCTGTGACAGGCTGCGCCATCGTTCGCGCGGCCTAGGGTAACATCGGTGTGGTCGCTTGCGAGAGGAGTCGGTCGTCATGCCCGACTTGACAGTCGCGCCAGCGTGGACGAAAAGCGCGTGTTGTGCCCGCCAGTTTCTTCGACGTCGACGGGACGCTGGTCCGCACGAACCTGCTTCACCCGACGCTTTTTTACCTCGTCAACCAGCCAAACCCCCTACGGAGCCTCAGCGCAATCGCACGTGCCGCGGCCGGCGCGCCGCGGATGGCGCTCGCCGAATGGGTCGATCGGCGCCGCTTCAACGAGCTCCTCTTCACCGCCTACGAAGGGATCTCGCTCGACCGGCTGCTCATCCTCGCGGACGAGGCCTTCGAGACCGTGGTCAAGCGTGCCCTCTATCCGGGCGCGCGCGATCTCGTACGACGGTGCAGCGCCGACGGCCACGATGTCGTGCTGGTGTCCGGGGCGCTCGATTTTCTGATGGACCGCCTTTCGAAGTACCTCGGTGCAACCGGCTTTATCGCCAACCGCCTCGAGATCAAAGACGGTTACGCTACGGGCAAACTCCTAAGGCCCATCGTAGCCGGTCCGGAGAAGGCGCGTCTCATACGCGAGTGGGCTAGAGTTCATGGCCACGACCTGGCCGACTGCTTCGCCTATTCCGACAGCTATTCGGACGTTCCCATGCTCTCGGTCGTCGGTCACCCGTGCGCCGTCAACCCCGACCTGCGCCTGGGCAAACTCGCACGAACGTACGCGTGGCCCGTGATTCACCTGACCGGGCGCCCCGCGCTTGCCGGTCTTCTGGAGCGCATTCCATGAGCAGTTGGTCGTCGTTCTCCGAGACTACGCCGCGACAGGCCGCGGGGCGGGAAGGCCATCCTCAGGTTGTGACCATCGACAAAAAGAGCGCGCCCCGTGCAGTCTTCAGTGGCGACCAAATCATTGAAGTGGATCTCCCCGTCGGCACGCGCGTCATTTATCCCCGGCCGCCGATAGAGCCGCTCAAAGACGTCGATGCGGCCATTCGCTATGCACTCACCCATCCGCTCGATAGCGAGCCGCTCTACGCGAAACTTCGGCCCGGCATGAAGGTCGTCATCGCGATGGACGACGTTTCGGTCGTGCTTCCGCCGATGCGCCGCCCCGACGTACGCGGTCGCGTGCTGACCGTCGTCCTCGAGGTGCTCGCCGCTCATGGCGTCGAGGACGTCGAAATCATCATCGCAACGAGCGTGCACCGCCGAATGCGCGCAGACGAGGTTCGCCACGTCGTGGGCGACCGGATCTTCGGGGCCTATTGGCCCAAGCGTCTCTACGACCATGACGCCGAGGACCCCAGCGGGATGAAGTATGTCGGCACGACGGACCAGGGCGAGGTGGTCGAGCTCAATCGCCGTGCGGTCGAGGCCGACCTCCTCATCTACGTCAATGTCAATCTCGTCCCGATGGACGGCGGGCACAAGTCGGTCGCGGTTGGGCTCTGCGGGTACAAGAGCCTTCGCGCGCACCACAATCCGAGGGTCATGCGCGCGTGCCACTCGTACATGGACCCGGGAAACAGCGCACTCGCGACGAGCGTGGATCGGATGGGGCAGCTCGTCGAAAAGACCCTCGACGTGTTTCACATCGAGACGACGATCAACAACCGCATGTTCGATCGCCCCCTCGAGTTTCTGCACAAGAACGAGGACGATTGGACCGGTGCGGAGCGCACAGCGTTCAAGGGGTTGTCGTTCGCTCTTTCCAGGTTGCCGGGGGCAGCGCGTCAGGCGATTTTTCAGCGCGTTCCAAGTCCGTACGGCGTTACCGGCGTTTTCGCCGGCGAATGCGAGGCCGTGCACCGCCACACGCTCGCCCGCTGCGCCGCGCAGTACCTCGTGCCGTTCGACGGGCAGGTCGACATCTTGGTGTCCGGCATTCCGTACATCAGTCCTTACAACGTCAACGCCTTCCTCAATCCGCTGCTCGTTCAGGTCATGGCCCAAGGGTATCTGTTCAACTTTTACAAGGGCCGACCGCTGGTTCGAAAAGGGGGAACGATGATCGTGTTTCACCCCTGCACGGATGATTTCGACAAAGAACAGCACACTCCGTATATCGAATTCGTCCACGACGTGCTCCCGCAAACCCGCGACGCCGTCGAAATGCACCGGCGGTTCGAGGAGCGGTTCGCGAACAACCCCGCGTACCTGGAGATGTACCGCAAGGGCCACGCCTACCACCCCAGCCATCCTTTTTTCATGTGGTACTGGGGGGAGGCGGGCCGGCAACATTTGGGGCGCGTCATCGTGGTCGGCGCAGACAACGACTACATCCCGAAGCTTCTGGGTTGGGAGACCGCACGGAGCTTTGCCGAAGCCCTCGCGATGGCGAGCGGGGGGAACCGCGGCGCGGAAGTCGCGATGCTGCACGTCCCCCCGATTGTCATGGCGGACGTCTCCGCCTGAGGCTTCGAAGCAATGCAGCAGAGTACGCTCGACGTATCCGGCATATTCGACGGAGCCCGCCTCGTGGTCCTCGGGGGGACTGGGTTTCTCGGCAAGATCTTCTGGTCGATGCTGCTCGATCGCTTTCGCAACGTCGGCCGCATTTTCCTCGTCGTGCGCGAAAAGAGCGGACTCTTGTCCGAGGAGCGCTTCTGGCGGCAGGTGGCGACGAGCGATGCGCTCGAACCGCTTCGGCGCTCGTTGGGTGCGGGCTTCGAAGCGTTCTTGCGCGACAAAGTAGTGCCTATCGACGGGGATATGGCCCGTCCGCTCTGCGGCATCGCGCCGGGCCTCGTGAGCGAGCTTGCCGGGACGATTCGCGCGGTCGTGAACGTCGCCGGGGTCGTCGACTTCAACCCGCCGCTCGACGAGGCCCTCAAGGCGAACGCGTTCGGAGCGCAAAACCTCGCGGCGCTTGCTCGGGCCCTCGGCGGAGTGCCCATCCTGCACACGAGCACCTGCTACGTCGCCGGGACTCGCCGAGGGCTCATTCGTGAAGAGCACCCGACCGCTGTTCCCTTCCCGCGCGCCGAGGAGCTCGGTGCGGCGCTCTGGGACCCGGACCGGGAGATCGCGGAGTGCCTGGAGCTGATCGCGCAGGCGGAGCATCGCAGCGACGACGCGTTTCGCCAGAGCGAATTCGCCGAGCGGGTGCGCAAAAATCTCTTCGCCCGCGGCGAACCCGCGCGCGGTCAGCCGTTTGCGATCGAGCTAGCGCACGTCAAACGCAAGTTCGTCAGCGAACGCCTCGTCGACGCGGGGCTCGACCGAGCGACACACTGGGGCTGGCCGAACATTTACACGTATACGAAAGCCATTGGGGAGCAAGTCATCGCCAGGAGCGGGCTCCCCTTCACGATATGTCGCCCGGCGTGCTGCGAGTCGACCGTCGCGTACCCACAGCCCGCGTACAACGAGGGTGTGAATACGAGCGCGATGCACGCCTATCTCATCATGAAGGGGGCGGCGCAGATCCTCGGGTCGCACGTTCCGCTGGATTTCATTCCGGCCGATTACGTCGCGGCAGGGATGATCCTCGCGCTCGCCGAGCTTTCGGAAGGGAGCGCAAAGCCCGTTTATCAGTTCGGGGCGTCCGACGTGAATCCGTGCACCGTGCAGCGCTTCGGTGAGCTCATGGGCTTGTACAAGCGCAAGCACTACCGAACAAAGATCTCGGGCAACGTGCTCTTCAATGCAATCCAGGCCCGCTACGAGCCGACCTTCGTCGACCGCGCGCGCTTCCACGCCCTTGGGCCGCCCGCCATCGCACGCGCGTCCCGCGGTCTCGCGTCGCTGGTCCGGAAGGCCGCTCCGGGAATGCGAGCAGCGGCCAGTGCTCTGGAGCGGGCCGCGAATCGAGAGCGAAAGGTGGCCGACGTCCAGGAGGTCTTCGCCCCCTTCACGACGACTCGCATGGGTCCCTTCGACTGCTCCAATACGCGCGCCGCCTACGGCCGTCTCTCCGAAGACGACAAGGCGAAGCTGCGCTGGGCCCCGGAGTCGATCGACTGGGCGGACTGGATGATGAACGTCCACATGCCGGCGATGGAAAAGCGCGTCATTCCGGAGATGGACAGGCGCCTGAACAAGGCGAAGAGGCCGCTGGCCGCTCATGAGACGCTGGTGTCCTTGCTCGACGAGATGGCCGAGCGTCACGATGTCGCCGTCGCGCTCCAGCGCCTGACCGACGAGGGGCTGACGCGCACGAGCTTTCGCGATGTGCGATCGCGCGCCTGGTCCATCGCCGGCCGGCTAGCCGATCTGGGAGTGAAGAAGGGAGATCGGGTTGCGCTTTCGGGTCGCAACGGACCCAACTGGGCAATTGCCTTCTTCGGCATCTTGCGCGCGGGCGGTGCGGTCGTGCCAGTCGATCCCGCGATGGACGCGGCAGGGTGGACCGAAAGGCTCGCCCAGAGCGGGGCGCGATTGGTCATCTGGAGCGACACCGTCGCCGCGCGGGCGCAGGTGTCGGCGGCTCATCCCGCCCTCATGCAGCTGGACCTCGCCACGATTGCCGAGCAGGACCGAGCGCTCTCTCCGCCCGACGTGGCGGTCCAGCCAACCGACGTCGCGACCTTCGTCTTTGCGCGGGGAGACACCGGCGAGTCCCGGGGTGTGGCGATCACGCACGCCAGCTTTACGGCGCTCGTCGCCGCGCTCGCGCCCGCCTTTCCCCTCGCGCAAGGTGACGCGCTCTTGAGCGTCGTTCCGCTGCACCACACGCTGGAGCTTACGTGCGGTCTGCTGCTGCCCCTGTCGCGCGGCGCGCGCGTCGTCTACTCGGGCGAGCTCTCCGGTGAGCATGTCGAACAGGGACTGCGCGCGTCTCGAGCCACGGCGATGATCGGCGTGCCCGATTTGTGGCAAACGCTCGAAGGGCGCATTTTGGCTCGAGTGGACGCGCACGGACCGATGGCACGGATGGCCTTCGACGCGGTCGCCGACGCGAACCGGTGGCTGTCGCAACTCGGGATCGACGCGGGGAGCCTCCTTTTCGGCCCGGTGCACGGGGCAATGGGCGGTCGTATGAAATGGATGATCAGTGGAGGTGGCGCTCTGCCGCGAGAGACCCAGCGGTTTTTCGAGTCCATCGGCGTACGCCTTGCTCAGAGCGACAAATGGAACGGTGCGGCCACATTGGTGGAGAGCTTCTCCTTTCCATTGGACGGGCAGAAGGAGGGCGCGCGCGCCGGGCGGCGGCGAAGCGTTGAACGCCTGGAAGCCCCGCCTATGGTTTTGCCCGAGCCGGTTCAAGACGCCGGTCGGGCGCTCGTCGGCAAGCTGCAGGACTTCTTTTACGGCGACGTCATGAAGCCGCGCGTGTCCGGCAGCTTTCATATTCCGCACAACCGAAACGTGATTGTCGTTGCCAATCACGCAAGCTATCTCGACGTTGGACTGGTTCGTCACGCGCTCGGCAGGTACGGCGCGGACCTCGTGTCGCTGGCGGCCAGGGACGACCTCTTCGACGGCCGGATCCGCCGAAGTTTCTTCGAGAATCTCACGAACATCGAGGGCATCGATCGCGGCGCGTCGCTCGCGCAGTCTGCTGGTCGAGCAGGAGCGATCATCGAGCGCGGCAAGACACTCCTGATCTTTCCGGAGGGGACGCGCGGCGAAACCGACGAAATTCGTGAGTTCAAGCCCCTTGTCGGCCATCTCGTGCTCACCCATGGAGTCGATGTCTTGCCTCTCTTTCTCGGCGGCACTCGCGCGGCGATGCCCAAAGGAGCGAAGCTTCCGATGAGGCGCGAGCTCGTTGCGCGGATCGGTCCCCCCCTCGCGGCCGCCGATCTGCGCCGGCTGATCGAAGGGTTGCCGCCCGCGGACGCGGAGCGGGAGGTGGCGTCGATGTGCCGAGCCGCGGTGGTCGCGCTCAGCGACGGCAAAGTCCTCGACTTGGCCGGGGCCAGAGTACGGCCGGAGATCGCCGCCGCCGACGAGCATCCGCTGATTGCGCTGTTCGGCGAGCTCGAGTCGAAGTTTCGTGCCGGCGAGGTGGAGAAGCCCCTCAGTTACTACGTGTCGCTCGGTAGCGACGAGCTCGCGAAGTGGACCGTGCGGGTCGACGCGCGGGCATGCGACGTGCGCCCCGGCAAGCCCGAAGGCGGACAGGCCGATTGCGTGCTGAAGACAACCCCGGAGCTTTTTGCCAGGATCGTGCGCGAGTCGTACGTGCCGAGCCCCGCGGACTTCATCTCCGGGGCCATCAAATCGAACGATCTCGCGCTGCTCATGACCTTTCAAAAGGTGTTTCAGCTGGACGCGGGGGCGTAAGAGTTCGCGGCGATGGGCACGTATCTCGTCACCGGTGCCACGGGGTTTCTCGGGGCGCACGTCGTTCGTGCGCTGAAGGCCCGCGGTCACGACGTCGCAGCGTTCTCGAGAGAGCGCGGCGGCGATGTGCTCGACCCGGATGGGGTGCGCAACGCTGCGGCAGGCTGCGAAGGGGCGTTTCACTGCGCGGGCGGGGTATCGCGCAAGCTCGAAGACGCCGAGGCGATGTATCGAGTGCACGTGGAAGGTACGAAGAACGTGCTGGCTGCCTGCGCGCTCGAGAATGTGAAGCGCGTCGTCGTCGCCTCCACGAGCGGCACGATTGCCGTGAGCGAAGCGCCGGAGCGCATCGCGACGGAGCAAGACCCTCCGCCCATTGGCCTCATTTCTCGCTGGCCCTATTACCGCGCCAAGCTCTTCGCGGAGCGGGCCGCGCTCGAACGGGGACGGGCGGGCTTCGACGTGATCTGCGTCAACCCGAGCTTGCTCCTCGGCCCCGGGGACCTCAAGGGCTCCTCGACCGGTGATGTGCGCTTGTTTCTCGAGAGCGCCATTCCGCTGGCTTTTGCCGGCGGCTTATCGTTCGTCGATGTGCGCGACGCGGCAGAAGCCATGTGCCTGGCGATGGACCGCGGCCGGGCCGGCCAGCGCTACCTTCTCGGCGCTTGCAACGTCACCATCCGTGACTTCTTCGGGCGCCTCGAGCGCGTGTCCGGTGTCCGTGCGCCGGTCCTGACGATGCCGCGCTCTCTTGCGGTCGCGCGGATCGGTGCGAAGTGGGCCCAATCGGTGAGCTCGCGCGTCGGAATGCACTCCCCTGTCGATCCGGTCGGCGCCGAGATGGCGCAGTGCTTTTGGTACCTCGACGCGAGCAAGGCGCACGGCGAGCTCGGCTGGCTTGCCCGCGACCCCAACGAAACACTTTACGATACCGTCCAGGATCTGCGTACGCGGGGCGTAGTCTGGCAGACTCGAGCGCCGTAATTCGATGTCCAGTCCCGTCGTCGTCGGTCGCCCCCTATCGCTCGAGTCGCTCGAAAGCGTTGCGCGCTCCGGCCACGCCGTGCATTTCGACGCGGACGCGCGCGAGCTCGTCATTCGGTCGCGAGCCGCCGTCGACTCGATCGCCATTGCAGGAGACGCCGCGCCCCACGTGTACGGCGTGAACACCGGCTTCGGCGCCCTCAGCGAAACCCGAATTTCCGCGGCCGACGTTCGCGCTCTCCAGCGAAACCTCGTTCGGTCTCACTCGGTCGGAGTAGGCCCCCCCCTCGGAGTACCCGAAGTGCGCGGGATGATGCTCCTGCGGGCCCAAGTCCTCGCGCTCGGGGCGAGCGGTGTCCGCCCGGAGCTCGTCGATCTGCTCCTGACGATGTTGGAGCGACGAGTGCACCCGCGCGTCCCCGCGCAGGGGTCGGTCGGGGCCTCCGGGGATCTCGCGCCTCTCGCCCACCTGGCGCTGACGATGATCGGAGAAGGGGAGGCGCAGATCGGCGACGGTCGCTTCGTACCGAGCGCCGAGGCCATGCGCAACGTGGGCCTCGCCCCGGTCGTGCTCGAAGCGAAAGAGGGGCTCGCCCTCATCAACGGCACCCAATACATGGCCAGCCTGGGCACCCTCGCGCTCCTCGATGCAGAGCGCCTATGCGTCGTCGCCGACGTCGCCGGCGCGATGAGCCTCGAGGCCCTCAAAGGATCGAGCAGCCCCTTCGACCAACGGTTGCACTCGGCCCGCCCCCATCCGGGTCAATCCACCGTGGCCCGCAACATGCGCCAGCTTCTCGCCGAGAGCGAAATCATGGAGAGCCACAAGCACTGCGGCAAAGTGCAGGACGCGTACAGCCTCCGATGCATTCCCCAGGTACACGGCGCGACGCGCGACGCACTCTCGTGGGTGCGCGGCGTGCTCGAGCGGGAAGTCAATTCGATCACCGACAACCCGAGCGTCTTCGTTCGCGAAGACGGGGGGGCTGACGTCGTCAGTGGGGGCAACTTCCACGGGCAACCGCTCGCGCTGGCGCTCGACCTCGCCGCGATGGCGGCGGCGGAGCTCGCGAACATCAGTGAGCGGCGCGTCGAGCAGCTCGTCAATCCGGCGCTCTCGACAGGACTGACGCCGTTTCTCGCGCCGGGCAGCGGGCTCCACTCGGGGTTCATGATTGCGCAGGTGGCGAGCGCGTCGCTCGTCAGCGAAAACAAGGTCCTCTGCCACCCGGCGAGCGTCGATTCGATCCCGTCGAGCGCGGGCAAGGAAGATCACGTGAGCATGGGGAGCATCAGCGCGCGCAAGCTGCAGCAGGTCGTGACCAACGTCCGTCATGCCCTCGCCATCGAAATTCTGACGGCCGCGGCCGGGATCGATCAGCGGGCTCCATTGGCCCCAAGCCGCGGAGTTGCCGCGGCTCACGAGGCCATCCGCGCCCGCATCGCCCCCTTTACCGAGGACCGGCCCCTATATCGCGATATTGCGATCGTCGACGAAATCATCGCCACAGGAGCGCTTCTCGCCGCGACGCAGGCCGGCGTCGGCTCGCTTGCCTAGGCCAAGTGACAAGGGGATGGTCGGGAAGTCACCCAGGACCGAGTTCACCAGGGCAACGCTCGGCCTTCGTAATCGATGAACGCGGGGCCGGTCTTGCTCTCCGACTCGCGCGCGATAAGTTCGACGATGGCCTCCGCCGTGGTCGCCGGATCGAGCGCCGCGTTCGCGCCCCCCATGTCGGTCCGAAGCCAACCCGGATGCAGCGACAAGACTCGAACCGTCCCACGCAGGTAGTTGCCGAGCAGCGCAGTTGCCATATTCATCGCTGCTTTGGACATGCAATAGTCGAATTCGCGATCGCGGCGACAAGCGCCGATGCTGCCGGCCTCCGACGATACGTTGACGAGTATGGGCGCGCTACCCAGCCGCAGAAGCGGAAGGAACGCCCGAGTCACGCGCAGCGCCCCGATCGAATTGACTTCGAACGTTCGCGCGACGTCTTTGAAGTCGATGGTCTCGATGGGGTTGGACACGCTCGGCGATCGAATCGCCGCGTTGTTGATCAAGATGTCGATGGCCTGCGCCTCGGCAGCGACCGCCGATACCGCGGCCGAGACGGACGGGTCGCTCGTCACGTCGAGGTCGATGGCGACGACTCGGTCGCGATGACGCTCGATGATCCGGTCGAGCGCCGATCGAACCGACCGTGTCCCCGCGAATACGCGCGCGCCGCGGTTCGCAAACGAATCGGCGAGGGCGGCTCCGAGCCCGCGCGAGGCACCCGTGATCATCACTCGTCGATTCATGGCGCTGGCGCGGCCCGGGAACCGTTCGGCTTCGGAAACCGACTGCGCGCCTCGAGAAAGAAATTCGCCACGTCGTAGCACCGGAGAAGGTTGTCGACCGCGTCGCTGGCCAAGGCCATGAGATCGAAATCCGGAGTCATGGACTGGGTGCTGGACGCCGAAAGAGCGGAGGGGTCTTCCGCTTGCCGCAGGCGGCACGCCGCTACGGCCGAATCAAACGCCGCGGCGGCCGCGCTCCAGTCGATGCTGCCGACGAGGGTGTCGGGGTCCGGGTGTGCGGCGCGCTTCAGCGTGACCCTGGCGAGGGCCTTCGCGAGCCTGGGATCCGCCTTTCTCGGCGCTTCCCCGGTGACCAAGACTTCCACCGTGTAGTCGTGCGGCTCTGCTGCGTCCCGAGCGACCACGATGCCGTACGCTCGCAGTCTCTGACGGACGATTCCCACCGCTTCATTGAGCGTTTCGACCGGCACGCACGCGGCGTTGCGCAGGTCTTGCACTTCGCTCGTGCCCTCGAGCCGAGTAAACCCGCAATCGGCCGACCCATACCGCTCGACCGATTGGCCGGGCGCGGCGAGCACCAAGACCCGAAGCTGCTGGTAGCCCCCGAGGGGCACGGCAGGCAGCGGCCGCATTTCGGAAGACTGACGAACGACGCCCACGACACGGATGGGCGACGGCCCGCATGCGGCGAGCAAGGGGATCCCAAAGAGGCACAAAGCGAGTGAACCGCGCACGGAGAAAGCATCATCAAGGTCGCGCCAGCGTGTCAATGCCGGCTGACACAGCCACTGCCGCTCGAAGGCCCTCGTGACCCAGCCTACGGAGCGTGACCACATGGCGTATCCTAACGGGCGTGGAACCCGGCCGTGCGACGCTTCTAGACCTTCTTTTTGACGGCATTCGAACCCACGCGCCGGCGGTCGCCGAAATCGGGTCGCGCGGTCGGATCGCGGTGATGCTCGTCGCGCCGAGCGACACGTGGAAGGACGCTCTCGGCGCGCAGGGCTGGAGCGGAGAAAATGTGTTCGCGATGGGCGAACGGACGCGAAGAGCACTGAGCTGCGCCGACGCGGTGACAGAAAAATGGATCGCACGGCGACCATTGGGCATCGTCCGAATTTTCGCTGTGATTCACGATGAGTCGCTTCTCGTGAACAGCGAGGCGGGCCTGGTCAGCGTGGAGCCAGGGTCGAACGACGACGCCCCATGCCCCATTCGGACATAGGGGATCCATCCCCCCTGGGAGACGCGGCAAAGTCGCCGCCCCCAGCGCGGCCTCCTTCGCGGCAACGTCGCGAGCACGGGCATCGAAAGGGCAACGTGCGGCGCGCGCGAGCAGAACCGCTTCGTCCCGGCACGCGCCCTGCACCCAAGACGAGACAGTGAACGGGCCCGCAAAGGCCGTAGGCCAAAGCAGGTCCCGAGCTGCGCACCGGGGCTCGTCCTCGGTGCGCAGTTTCGTATTCGTGTCACACGAGCACATTGCACGCGCAGCGTGGCGCGATCGCTGCCGACGAGCGCGACCATTCGCGAGCGGGAAACCGGCGAATCTCGATGTCCCGTGGACGGCCTCACGCGGCGCGAAGCTTGCCCTTTGTCTCGAGGTAGAGGTGGTATTGCCGTGCGAACCTTTCGGTGTCACTGCGGGGCCCGGATTTTTTTCGAAAATACGCGTTGCTTGACCTGTCACCTGGAGCTCGGTTTTTTGCCCGATGCGCTAACTCTCGTGGCGCTCGAGGGGAAAGGTCCCGCCTCGTTCTCGACGTCCCACGGCGACTATCGGAAATGCTCGAACTATGTCGCGGAGGGCGTTTGCAACTGGATGGTATCGACCTCCGTCGCCGAGACCCTGTGTCAGGCGTGCAGGCTGAACCATGTCATTCCAGACCTCTCGCACCCCGAGAACCGCACGCCCTGGATGGAGATCGAAAGGGCAAAGCGTCGCCTTGTGTACACGCTCAATCAGCTCAAATTGCCTCTCTGCTCCAAAAAGGATGATCCGGAAGGCGGTCTCGCATTCGACATCAAAGCGGACGTCGGCTCCGTCCACATATTGACCGGCCACGCCGACGGGCTCATCACACTGAACCTGGCCGAGGCGGACGCCGCAGTGCGCGAGAAGATACGGATGACGATGGACGAGGGATATCGCACCGTCCTCGGGCACTTCCGGCATGAGATCGGGCATTACTATTGGAATCGACTCATTCGAGATACCCCGCGCGTGGGGGTGTTTCGCGACGTGTTCGGCGACGAAACCCAGAACTACGGCGAAGCGCTGCAAAAGCACTATGCGGCGAAGCCTCACGCAAATTACTCGGACTGTTTCATCAGCGCCTACGCGGCGGCCCATCCATGGGAGGACTTCGCCGAAACGTTTGCCCATTACCTCCACATGCAGGACACGCTCGAAACGGCCAGCCACTTCGGATTGACGGGCGAGATCGCACCCGATGCGAACGTGACCGAGGTTCGCGACTTCGACATCTTGATAAAGGAATGGACCGAGCTGACGATTGCGCTCAATGCACTGAATCGCAGCATGGGTTTGCAGGACGCCTACCCATTTGCGATCTCCGGGCGGGTGAAGCAGAAGCTCGGCTTCGTGCACACGCTGATCGGAAGCCAATCGGCCGGCGGAAAAGCCCCTTCTACCGAGACTTCATAGAGCCACGGAGGCTACCAAACCGCTCGGCGTACACGCGGCCGAACTCGGCGCCGTAGAAGAGCACCAGACTGGCCAAGTAAATCCAGGTCATGAGGCCGAGAACGCCGCCGACGGCCCCGTACGCAGCGTAGCTCGTGAGGTGGGCCAGGTACCACGCGAGGAGCCACTTGAGAATCCAGAGAAGGAGCGACGTCAGTAGACCCGCACCGAGGACGTCCCGCCAGCCCACAGGGGCTTGGGGCACCATGCGATAGACTGCCATGAGAAGCAGAGCGACAAACCCCAGTGAGCCTGTCGCCTCGAGAATGCGCCACAGGTCGCCCCCGGCGAACGAGGTCGCGGGCAGTGCGGCGGAAGTCAACGCCGTGCCCACGACGAGAGACGCGAGAAGGGCGGTTGCCGCCACCACGACCACGGCGAAGGAGAAAGCCTTCGCCCGAAGCGTCACGAGAATGCTCGACCAGAGGCCGCTTTGCTTCGTCGATTGCGCCCTCCAGATGAAGTTGAGCGAAGCCTGCAGCTCCGAGAAGACCCCGCTGGCGCCCAGCAGGAGCGTCACCGCACCGACGAGCGCTCCCACCCCCCGCGCCGTTCGGTGCAGCTGCATGCTTTGCAGCGTTTGGTCGAGGATGGCCCTTGTTTCCGGAGAAGCGGCGCCTCCGACGGACGTGATGAGCTTCTGACGAACGTCGGCGTCACTGCCCAGGACGAACCCCACGGCCGTCAGCGAAAGTAGGGCGAGCGGGAAGAGCGAGAAGAGCGCGTAGTAGGCCAGCGACGCGCCCAGCCGATAGCACGCGTCACCTTGCCACCTGGCGCCCGCGTCTTTCAGGAGCGATCCCAGAGCTCGGACGGATTCGAGCGCCGCAGGCATCCGGCGCGCCGCGCGCGATTGCGCCGCTGTTCGGGGCACGGACGCCCGGATGCGATTCGCATGCCGGGCTCGTTGTGGTCGCCGTCGCGCGGTAGCGCGAGCGTGGGCGGGGGGGCAGGGCGGGGTGAGCGCCACACGGGTTCGGTAGCTCCCTATCCACGGACGCGACCTCAAAGCTCCGGCCCACTGTCCTCGAGAGACGAGACCAACGCGCAGCTGCGGAGAGCGCACGCCGCGAGACCGGCATTCCAGTCGGAGACCCATGGCTTGCTCCGGCCCCTGCGGCCCGACGCGGCGAGCGGGTGCCGGAGGCGCGCTGGTCGCCCGTGTCCGGGTCGGCGAGGCAACGCTGAAGACGCGCAGGACCGCGAAAATGCACCCAGAATCGAATATTCCGTGGCGACCGGTATTCGCAGTTCCCCGCTGTTCCCACAAACGGAAAACGCGCGTAGAAGACACATATACTCCGTAAGGCCGGTTACCCTCGACGCACCGGCCGCTAGACTTCGCCGCTGTCAATCATCGCCACACGAATCAGGATGCTCGGAGATGCGCGTCAAGAAACGCGCAGCCCTCGCCACCGGAGGAATTTTCCATGAGGAAGAGCAAGGAAGTTTTCGCGCGCTGTGAGCTATGGGCGGCCGCCCTCGTGGCGGTTTCGTCCGGCTGCAGCGCCGGCCAGGTTGGGGGCGTGCCCGGCAACGCTTCCGGCACGATTGGACCTTCGCAGGGAGGCGCCGGCTCGGCCACGGGCGGACCCGCGACCGGCGGCGGCGGTGGAACCGCCTCCGGAAAGGGCGGGAGTACTACGCCGGGAGCCACGTCGACGATGACCCCGACAGGGCAAACGGGGACCCTCGGCAACGTACCGGCGGGCCCGCTCGACAGCGGCCGCGTCGCCCTCCGGCGCCTGAACGACCGCGAATACGACAACACGATGCGGGATCTCCTCGGTACCAAGCAAACGCTGGCAGCCACGACGTTCCCGGGCGACAGCCAGTCGGACGGGTTCGACACCGTCGGAGCCGTCCTGAGCTACTCCCCCAAGCTCATCACGCAGCAGTTTGCCGCGTCGGGTACCCTCGTCAACGAGCTCGTGTCGCGCACGGCCACCGACCCGCTGCTGACTGCAGTCTATAGCTGCACCCCCACCGCGGCGAATTTGGCAACCTGCTTGCCGCAGATCCTGACCACCTTCATGCCGAAAGCCTGGCGCCGGCCGGTGACGACCGCCGAGGTGACTGCGGCCGCCGCGGTCGGAACCGCCGTTCTCGCCTCGGCGCAAAGTTCCACCACCACCACCACGACGACGACGACGACGGACCCGGCAACGACCGCCGTCAGCGCCGCTCTTCAGTACGTCCTGATGTCTCCGAACTTCCTCTATCATGTGGAGCTTGGAAGCCCGAACATCGTACCGTCGTCGTCCGATGCGGTGCCGTTGAGCAACTACGAAGTCGCAAGCCGCCTGTCGTACTTCCTCTGGTCGAGCATGCCGGATGCGACGCTGACCGCGGCAGCGGCTGCAGGCCAGCTCACGGGCACGAGCGGGATATCGACCCAAGTGACCCGGATGGTCGCGGATTCCAAGTTCTCGGGATTCATCGACGGCTTCGTCGACCCCTGGATTGGGGTCAACAACATCGCCACGACCGTAGATCCGGCGACGTGGGGGCCACCGATGGGAATTTTTCCGGCCGCGACAACAGCCTGGGCGAACTCGATCGGGCCGGAGACGGAAGCGTTCGTCGGCAACCTCATCTCTACGAACGCGCCGCTGACCGAGCTGCTGACCGCGGACTACACCTTCGTGAACGGTACGCTGGCTCAGTTCTACGGGCTCTCGGGTGTTCCCGCCTCACAGACCACCTTCACCAAGGCGAGTCTCGCCGGCACCCACCGATTGGGCGGCATCCTCACGCAAGAGACCTTCCTGACGACGACGTCGCTCCCGTCTCGAACATCGCCCGTTTTGCGGGGGACGTTCGTGCTGAGCTCAATGGTGTGCGACCCGCCGCAGCCCCCTCCCGCCAACGTTCCCGCGCTCGTTCCCCCAATGGCTGGCTCCAATCAAACCGTGCGACAGGCGCTCGATGCGCACGCGTCCAACCCGTCTTGCGCCGGGTGCCACGCCCAGATCGACCCGATCGGCTACACGTTCGAGAACTTCGACGCGACCGGCGCCTATCGGACGACGGATAACGGCGCAACGATCGACGCGAGCGGCAGTCTTTACAGCAGCTACGGCGTCACGGGCGCGCCCGTCACCGGAGCCCAGGGGATGGCGCAAGCTATCGCAGCGGATCCCCGGTTCGTGGACTGCATCGTGAAAAATGCGCTGACTTTCGGGACCGGTCGGACCTACGACACGACCGACGCGCTGGGGTATGTCGAAACGGTCGCGCAACCGCTTCAGAAGAGCGGCACGTGGGCAAGCGCTCTGCAAGCGATCGCAACGAGCCAGGCATTCCTGACCACGCGGGGCGGCCAATGATCGCCCAGCGTCGAACGAACTCGAACAGCTTGAAAGGTGGAGACGTCAGATGAGCATCGGAGTCAATAAGTCACGCAGGGTGTTTTTGGCTTCTGCCGGCGTAACGCTCGTTTTGCCGTTCCTTCCCTCGGCGCTCTGGTCGCGGAAGGCGTCTGCGGCGACCGCCGCCACGAGCCCGCCTCGGCGGTTCATCGGCTGGTTCAACCCGAACGGCATGGTGATGCCAAACTGGACGCCGGCAGCCGCGAACGGCGCTCAGTGGAGCACCACGGCAAAGGCTGGAACGGCGGCAACGCCCGCGGCCTCGCCATCGGCGACCTACACTGCGACGAACGTAGGGACTTCGTCGATTCTCTATCCCTTGATCACCGCCGGGGTCGCAAGCAAGACCCTGATCATCACGGGGCTTGATCACCAGAATATCGCCATTCCCACACCCGCCTGCTCGACGGACACGGTGCCCGGCGGACACGGGTCCGGAACGGGCTGCTTCCTCAACATGATGGGGGTCAACTGCGAGTCGACGAATCCGACCCGCACGAGCCTCGACCAGTTGCTGTTGCCGGTGCTCAACTCCCCCACCGCTCCGCTGATTCCGACGGGGCTGCAGATTGGCGTCCAGGGAGACAACGACATCTGCGACAACACGAACTGCAACTTCTCGCGGATGATCTCGTGGAACAAGGGCGCGGCGATGCCCAACACGTACGATCCGCAGACAGTCTTCTTGCAGTTGTTCGGTTCGTCGGTCTCCACTGGTGCGCCGACCCCGGCATCCACGGCCGCCGCGGCGCAGCGCTACGCCCAGCAAAAGAGCATCCTCGACGCGGTCCTGGCCGACGCGACGTCGCTGTCGACGAAGCTCAGCCCCGGCGACAACCTCATGCTCCAGCAGTACCAGGACGCCGTGCGCTCCCTCGAGATGCAGCTGCAGGCGGTGTCCACGGCGCAACCCCTTACGTGTACCAAGCCGCCGGAGCCGGCTGCCGGGTTGGGCCCACTGCCGTCCACCGGCGGAAGCCACGCGGTCATCCCGAGCCAGTACGTCGAGGGCAACACGCCGCTCTTCCTCCAGATGATGGCCTTGGCGTTCACCTGCGACATCACGCGAGCCATTACCTTCATGATCGGCAACGGAACGAGCAACAACGATTACCAGTTCCTCATGGGAGCATCGACGGCGCACCACGGCACGTCCCACCACGGTGGTACCCCGTCCAAACTGGCTGCGCTGACGCAGATCGATACCTGGGAAATGACGCAGATTGCGACGCTGCTTCAGTCGCTCAACAGCGCGATGGAGCCGGACGGCACGACCGTGCTCGACAACACGACGTTCTACACCTCGTGCGACATCGGGGACGGAGCGACGCACAACCACTGGGACATGCCGGTCCTCATCGCGGGCGGTGCCAGCGGCCAGATGAAGATCGACGGTCGGCACATCAATTACTACAGCGCAACCGACATGGCGTTGCCGCGTACCTGGCAGAACTACGCCGGGCCGCGGAACCCGAATCAGTCGACGGCCCAGGTGCACGAAAGCATCATGCAGGCGCACGGCCTCCCGTCCGCGACCTTTGGACAAGCGGGGACCAGCACGCAGTACGGGCCCTCGGGCGCGCTGCCCGAGCTCTTCTCGTAAAAAGGGACGCCCCAATCAACGCGCCAGCGGCCCGGAGGGGGACGCTGGCGCGTTTTTCATTTTGCATGGTCGGTCCGTTGGGACGGGCTTTGCAACGCACCGCATCCAGGAATGGGCCTACGCGAGCCGTTGTCGTCAGGGCGGCCGTGCGCAGCGAAACCCGATGACGTTGTCGGAATCCGTCGGGTCGTCGTAGTAGGTCCGGTCGGACGCCGTTAAGTTCAACGCGATCCCCGCGTAGTTGCCTCCCCGCGTTGCACGGTCGGCCGCGGTGGTCAGGTAGGCGCAGTCCACGCACGGGTTGACGTAGGGCGCGTACCAGTCGAGGGTCCACTCGAAGACTTCTCCGGCCAAGTCGAGCTGCGCCCAAAGGCCCGCTCCCAGCGGCGCGCTTCCAACGGGGGCCATGCTCGCAATGCTGGCGCACGTGCCGCCGTCATCGCCATAGTCGCAGTTGTAGATCGCGTACTGATTGGTCGCCCCAGGATCGGTGGAGCCCCAGGGGTACTCCCTCTGCTGGCTCCCGCCGGCCGCGGCGTACTCCCATTCCGCCTCGCTCGGCAAGAAGCCTCCGTCCCAAATGCAGAACGCGTACGCCTCGAACCAGGTGACGCAGTTGATCGGCAGATTTTCCTGGCTGCCAATGGTGGGCGTCCACGTGCTGTACGTAAGGCAGTCGGTCAGGTTGTCATTCCACGCATCCAGCGCACCGGCTCCCGTCGGGATCTCTTCGCTCCATTCCGCGGCGTTCCACCCCGTCTCGAACGTCCCGGGGCTTCCGCTGTTGGCGAGGCCGCGGCCCGCGTTCAGGTGGGTGTGGATGCCGCTGCCATCGGCCGGTGTCGCGCCCGTTGGGCCGGTCAGATACTGGATGAATTGTCGGAAGCGTCCGACTGTCACCAAGTATTTGTCGAGGCGGAAACTGCTTATCGTTGCGGGGTCCGCCTCACCCGTCGGGCCTCCGTCCGCCGCGACGAGCGGCCCGCCGTCTTCAATGGGATCGTACGTTCGCTCGTAAGTGCCGCCCGCCACCTCCGGGCTCACGCAGCAGCTCTCGCGGGCAGAACCGCAGTTGGTGGTGCCCATGGCGCTCGCTGCGCAGCTCGGCGGCTCGACATTTGTGCTGGAGGTGGATGCCGCGCCGCCTTCGAGCTCCGCATTCGGGCCAGCCGCATCGGGTGACGGGTTGGCGTCCGGCTCGCTCGGTTGCGTGCACGCCGGCAGCGCGGCGAGAAGCAAAACGGCCGCCGGATACTTCATGCCTGAAGCTTCCCACATCGAGGTGTGGCAGGCAGCCATTTGGTGGGCCAGCTTCCCGGAGACGACCGCGGCACACCGAGCGGTGGTGACGTGGCCCCTTCGGGACTTGAACCCGAACACCCTTTCGGGTTGCGGATTTTAAATCCGCTGCGTCTGCCGATTCCGCCAAGGGGCCGTGAAATTTCGGGTGATCCGTCGGGCAATCGAGTCGTGTGTTCACCCACGCGAACGAGCTCCGGAATGGCCTCATGCAGCGGGGTCCAGGTGCCCAGGTGCAGCTCTCCCCAAGTGCGTGCGAGCCGACGGTATCGGTTCAACATGGCGCTCGTCGTGTGTCCGGTCCGGTCCTGAACCCACGCCTCGTTTCTGCCATTGGCCATGGCGCACGTGATGAAGCTCGCACGGGTATCATGAGCCCTGAGTTTGCGCCGGTTCGGACCGTCGTGATGCAGTTCCTGGCGATCGATTCCCGACGCCTTCAAGTCGGCGCGCTGCTCCTCGGCCAAGCGATGCACGTCATAGCGGTAGCCGTTCGCAGCCGCGATTACATAGTCGTCGTCGGTGGCATCGGGCCGATAGCACGCCCTCCAACGACGAAGTGCTTCCGTCACACCCGGGTCAAGCGCCCATGCTCGTGGGTCATCCGTCTTGTTCTCCTCAAGGCGAACGGCGCCGAGTTCGAGGTCAAGGTCGCGAAAGCGCAGCTCGGCGAGTTCCTCCTTTCGAAGTCCCTCTCGTCGCAGTACGCCAAGCAGGAGGCGACGCGCGAGGGGGATTGACGTGTTCGCTAAGTGCTTTGCGTCCTCGGTGGGCCGAACGTACTGCATCGCCTTTGGTTTCGAAAGCCGGGGGAGCCACCCGCGCGGGATTGGGCTCGCAGTGATATGTCGGCAAGGGTACGCAGCGTACTTGAGCAGTGTGGACAGCACCTGAGCCACATGCCTGCGGCTTGCCGACTCGAGCCGTGCGGGTACGGCGGCCATGACCCTCTCGCACTCGTCAAGCCCGATCTCAGTGACGCGCAGGTCACCGATGGTCGGACGAATGTAGTTCTTCACGATCCCGGCATCGCGCGCGACGCTCGATGGCTTTTTCTTGCGAACATGGTCGGGGTGCGCCGCGTGCAGCTTGCCGCTCGTCCACTTGTCGGCAAGGTCAGCGATCGTCGGGCACAAGGACCCCCCGATCGCACGGGTCTTGCCTGAACAGATGGCATCGACGGCAGCACAGATTTCTGTCCAGGCTCTGCCCGGTCGGGCTTTCGCTGCCGCGCCAATCAGCGTCGGAATCTCGTCGACAAAGCCGGCGCGACGCAAGCGAGTAGCCAACTCGGCGAGCGCGGTCTTGCGCTCAACGGCTTCGCGCTCGGTACGACACGAGGCAAGGAAGAACTCCTTCCGGCTCCGTCCCTTGATCGTGATGCGTGCGGCCCAGCCGTCTGCTAGGGGCTGGAGCTCTCCAGTTGCTCTTGTGGGCATGACGCTAACTCCTCAGCTTAGTAGGCCGCTTGGCTTTGGGCTGTCGACGGAAACGTTTGGGTTCAGGCGCCGCTCGTGCGGCAGCCAAGGGCTGACGCCCTCAGAGGTGGTGCTCGGGGGTTTCATGGCGTCCTCTGTCGCCCGAGGCGTCGCAGGATCTCGTCGACGGTCTGGGCTCCCTCGCCATCGTCGTTTTTTCCGTCCCCGTCCCCGTCCCCGTCTCCGCGCGCGGTGGCCGTGGTTGGATTCGCGCTAGCGCCGCGCGCTGCCAGCGCGAGGAGCCTTCCCTCTGCGACGTCCGCCGGGATGAGCGCGCTCTTTCCTATGCGGACGACAGAGTCCCGACACATTGGGACAACCAGATCAAGAAACTTGCGAGGAGTGATCCCAAGGACGACAAAGGCCGTTTCTTGGCTCACAAATAGGGGTCGGACCGAAATGGTCGGGCGCGCGGCGGTCCTGCGCTTTTTCGCCTCCGGTGATTCGCTCATGCCGTCCTCTTCACGGTGCACGTTCGTCGTTCCATGAAAAGCGTCTGACGCGGCCCAGCGGTTCCCCGCTGCCTTAAGAGCGACAGCGGAATCTTGCGTCGAGTTAGGGGGCCGGAAATGAGGATGCCGACGCGAAGATAGAAGGAATCGGACAGAAGAGACGGCTCCTGGCCGGCTCTCGCGAGATAGGCGAAGAGACGGCAGGCTAGCCGAACACGTCCCGCTGACCTCACCGCGATCAAAAGCCTCACGCGAGGCCGCACACCGGGGACGAAGGCAGCGAGTCGGTCGTCGATATCGACCGTGCGAAAGACGAACAGGCGCGTGCGTCGGCGGCTGCAAAGCCGGTAGGCGACAACCTCGCCGGGCTTGAAAAGAGCGATCGGACCGAGATCGCCGGCGAGAAGCCGGAGCGGCGACCCGTGAACGAGATCGCATCGAGGCAGGTCGGCCGCGGCCACGGTGCGGAGCTGGACAGCGGTATTCATCGGCCGCGATCCGATCCCCGATCACGAACGGTCCGGCCCAGGGGCGACGGCACGTCGGCAACCGGCGGCGTCCAATCGTAGCGACGCTGTCCGAGCGCGCGCTTTGCGGGGTCCAGGCTCGGCGCGCCGCCAGCGTTGCGTGCAAGCCCGGCCGACGAGAGGCCGGTGTCGACGCCGCGCGAGTCGGCGCCAATCGACGGCGCCGGCCGCGGGCTTGCGTGCTCCGCGGGGCGACCGAGCTTGAGATCGATCGCGCGCTGCGCCTCCTGCCACCGCCGGAGTCGCTCTTGGACCTCGGTTTCATTGGGAATGAGCGGCGCCGGCGAAGGGGACCAGTCGCCGATTCGCCGATTGAGCGGCGCATCAGGGGCCACCTCCGTAAGAGCAGGCTCCGCGACGCTTGGCACGCGCACTTCGGACTTCTCGGGAGGCGCCCTCCCGCGAAGCGGCCTCGGCGCCGCCGGTATGCCGGCGCGCTCGACCCCTTGCCACGCGCGAAGGTGATCTCGTACCTCATCGACGGAGGGTTCCCGTCGGCCGCTGACGCGCTCGCAGTGCTGCACGAACTCGACGACCCACCCCTGGTCGGGCGTTCGCGCAATGCAGTCGCGTAGGCGCTCGCGGGACCGATCGGACGACTCCTCTCCGCCGCGCGGCGTGTAGTAGGGGAGCGAAGCAAAGATCCATTGTCCGTTCTCGGCACGCGCGACGGCGATGCGGTCGTGGGTTTGCGGGTGTTCGAGCACGGTCACGCCCGGGGTGCTGTCGCGCGGGCGCGGCTCGTAGCCGACGCTGCGCGCGTAGTCGGCGAGGTGGATGGAGCGTTGCAAAGCTTCGAGTTCGAGGTCGGGCATGGGTCGTGTCGTTGGGGCAATGGGGAGGGAAGAAGAGATGAGTGAGGTGCCGTGGCGCGTCGCGCGATCCGGCCTCGGCTTTACGGGCGGATGGGGTCGTCGACCTCT